>NZ_CP020468.1:0-2359360 GCF_002076915.1 Actinomyces gaoshouyii | reverse complement strand
GTGGTTCTCCTGAGTGATGATGAACGTATCTAGACGACGAGCCTAACGCGCGGGGGAGCCTTGCGCCGACGTGGCCCGTTTCTCACCCTCGAGCACTACCGGGAGTTTGACCCGTCAGAGCGCCGAAACGTATTGTGGTGCGGACGTTCGCGTGGAGTCACGCCCCCCACCCTGGAGCAGCCACCGCGAGCGACAGCGCCGCGGCCCGCGTCGCGCTGTTCCACGTTTCCGACCAGGAGTATCCCCGTGAGCAAGCGGACCTTCCAGCCGAACAACCGCCGTCGCGCCAAGGTGCACGGCTTCCGCAAGCGCATGAGCACCCGCGCTGGCCGCGCCGTCCTCGCCTCGCGCCGCCGCAAGGGCCGCGCGCGTCTCGCTGCCTGAGGTGCTCCCGGCCGCGCATCGGATGCTGCGATCGGATGATTTCTCGATCGCGGTGCAGTGCGGTGCGCGCAGTGGGAGCCGCAGGCTCGTCGTCCATTACTACCGTTACCGCGCCGATGAGGCCGGGGACACCTCTCCCGGACTCGTCGGCGTCGTGGTGTCGAAGAAGCAGGTGGCCAGGGCCACGCACCGCAATCGCATCAAGCGTCGTATCCGGGCCCTCATGAGGGCGAGGATCGGGGGCGTCGAGCCCGGCTCGCGAATCGTCATCCGGGGGCTCGCCGCCGCCGACGGCGCCACGAGCGCTGAGCTCGGTGCCGATCTCGATCGCGCGCTGACCCGCAGCCGCGATCTTGCGAGAAGAGGACGACGGCGATGATCGACTCGCTCAGTACTCGTCCCTCGCCCCTGGCCCAGGTCATGACGGCCTGCGTTCACGCCTACCAGCGGTGGATCTCCCCGGTGATCCCTGCCAGGTGCCGCTACTATCCGAGCTGCTCGTCCTACGCCGTCGAGGCGCTGGGCACGCATGGCGCCCTCAAGGGCCTCGTGCTGGGGGCCTGGCGGATCCTCAGATGCAATCCCTGGAGCAGGGGCGGCGTCGACCATGTGCCTGACCGCGGTCAATGGCGCTACCACTACCCACACGACATCCCCCGCTTCGAGCTCGAGGAGGGCTGAGCGGGGAGCGCTGGATCATCCGGCAGGCGGTTCCCTCCCGCCAGACGCATACAAGGAGTGCAGATGGACTCGTTCCTTTGGCCGCTCAAGGTGGCTATCGCCTGGGTCATGGTCCATATCCACCAGGCCCTGGTCGCGATCGGCCTGCCCGACGGCGCCGGCATCGCCTGGGTGCTGTCGATCGTCGGCCTGACGATCGTGGTCCGCTTGCTCATCATGCCGCTGTTCGTGCGGCAGATCCGCGCCCAGCGTGGCATGCAGCTCATGCAGCCCGAGCTCAAGGCCCTCCAGGACAAGTACAAGGGCAAGAAGGACCCCGCCTCCCGCCAGCGGCAGCAGGAGGAGATGATGGCCCTCTACCGCAAGCACGGGACCAACCCCTTGGCCTCCTGCATGCCCATCATCGTGCAGTTGCCGATCTTCTGGGCTCTCTTCCGAGTCCTCAACCACCTCCAGCCCATCGCCAGCGGTGAGGGGTATAGCGGTCATTACTCCATCGGCCCCCTGACCCAGGAGTTCGCCCAGCAGGTGCAGGACTCCACTGTCCTCGGGGCTCCGCTGTCCTCGTCCTTCATGCGGGCCGACGGCGATCTGACGGTCCAGATCGTCTCCGTCATCCTCATCCTGGCCATGTCCGTGAGCCAGTGGTACACGATGGCGCAGATCACCACCAAGAACATGCCGGACTCGTCCAAGACGGACGACAACCCGATGATGCGCACCCAGAAGATCATGACGACGGTGATGCCCATCATGTTCGCGGTCACGGGCATCAACTTCCAGATCGGCGTGCTCATCTACTGGCTGGTCTCCAACCTGTGGACCATGGGCCAGCAGTTCTACACGATCCACCGAATGCCGGCACCGGGGTCGGAGGCCGAGCGCAACTACCGCGCCAAGCAGAACGCCAAGCGCGCCGCCAAAGGCCTGCCCTCCCTCGAGGAGGAGGAAGCCGCCAAGCGCGCCGCGCAGGCCGAGGCCGCCGGCAGGACCGGGGGCCAGCGCGTTCAGCCCGTGCGCAAGAACCGCCAGAAGAGGTCTCTGCCGGCCACCGTCCAGGAGGCCCACGCCGCGAAGGGCTCGGAGGACGGCGCGTCGGATGACGACTCGCACGCCTCGACGACGTCGGGTTCGGCCAAGCACGGTGGGCTCACCGAGCAGGAGATCGCCAGGCGCCGTTACGAGCGCAAGGCCCGCGCCCGCCAGCAGGCGGCCGCCAAGCGCAAGGCCCAGGCCAAGAAGCAGCGCAAGAACCGCTGAGCGAAGCCTCAGTCCACCCAGCATCGAAGTCTGAGAAGCAAAGGAACGGACAGATCGTGACGGACAACACTGACAATGCGGTAGCGGCCCCGGCCGTTTCCAACACCGTCAAGCGCCTGGAGGAGGAGGGCGAGATCGGTGCCGACTACCTCGAGGAACTCCTCGACATCGCCGACCTCGGCGGGGACATCGACATCGACGTCGATCACGGCCGTGCCTCCATCGCCATCGTCGCCTCGGAGGAGGGCGATGAGCGCGAGCTTGCCGACCTCGTCGGTCGCGACGGTGAGGTCCTCGAGGCCGTTCAGGAGCTCACCCGGCTCGCCGTCCAGGCCCGCACAGGCAACCGCTCGCGCCTCATGCTCGACATCAACGGTTATCGTGCGGAGCGGCGCGAGGAGCTCACCAAGATCGCCGCCGAGGCCGTCGCCCGGGTCCACGCCTCGGGCGAGACCGTGTCCTTGGCGCCGATGAATCCCTTCGAGCGGAAGGTCTGCCACGACGTCGTCGCCGCAGCAGGGCTGGTCTCCGAGTCCGAGGGCGCTGAGCCGCACCGCCGCGTCGTCATCATGCTGCCCGAGGAGGGTGACGAGCCTGGTATCGACGATGCTGGCAGTGCCGCGATCGCCGAGGCCGGCGAGCAGGGCCAGGACTGAGGATGGGGTCGGACCGGGAGGACGCCGGGAGCGCCCTGGAGGATCAGGCCACAGGGGTTGAGCAGCCGAGCGAGGAGATGCGCGAGATCTTCGGACTCGGCTTCCCCGCGGCGGAGCGCTTCGCCCAGATGCTGGTCGCCGAGGGCGAGTTGCGGGGTCTCCTGGGTCCCCGGGAGCTCCCCAGGCTCTGGTCCCGCCACCTCGTCAACTCCGCCGCTGTCGGGCCCTTCCTCCCCTCCCGGGGGACCGTGGCCGACGTCGGATCCGGCGCGGGTTTCCCCGGGATCATCATTGCGATCATCCGACCAGATCTAGAAGTATCTCTTATTGAAACAATGGAGCGCCGCGTAGCGTGGCTATCAGATGTCGTCGAGGAGCTCGGCTTCGACAACGTGACGATTCACCGTGCCCGGGCCGAGGAGGTGAAGGAGAAGTACGACGCTGTGACCGCGCGCGCCGTCGCCAATCTCTCCAAGCTCATCCGGCTCACGGCGCCGATGCTCCGCCCCGGGGCGAGCCTCCTCGCCCTCAAGGGGGCCAAGGCGGACGACGAGGTCCGCGATGCCAAGTACGTCATTAAGAAGATGAAGCTCCTGCCCGCTGTCGTCCATGAAGTCGTCACTGCCGGCGACGACGTGACGAAAGTCGTTCAGGTTCAGCGCCCGCGTCGCTGAGTTTGCCTCGCGCCCACCAGTGGCTCGCGGTACTCTGCCGTAGACTGACGGGACAGACGGTGCCCCTTGAGGTACCGTGCGCCGTCGTTGGAGGAGAGCAGCGTGCCGGGATCCATCTTCGATCAGGTCCGAGCTGATCACTCGACACTGAACGAGCTGGCCGAGGGCGGGTTCCAGCCACCTGAGCAGACCCGGGTGATCGCGGTGGCCAACCAGAAGGGCGGGGTCGGCAAGACTTCGACCGCCGTCAACGTGGCCGCCGCCCTCGCGGAAGCAGGTCTTCACGTGCTGCTCATTGACGCCGACTCCCAGGGCAATGCCTCCACTGCCCTCGGCGTGCCCCACGATGAGGAGCACGCATCGATCTACGACGTCCTCGTGGATGGCATGCCGTTCAGGGACGTCGTCGTTCAGACGCGCTTCGCCCCGACTCTCTACTGCCTGCCCGCCACGATTGACGTGGCCGCCGTCGAGATCGAACTCATCAACACCTCGTCACGTGAATCCAAACTTCGCCTCGCCCTTGAGGACTATCTGCGCTCCCGATACGAGGACGGGCAGTCCCGGATGGACTACATCATCATCGACTGCCCTCCCAGCCTGGGCATCATGACGATCAACGCCTTCGTGGCCGCCAACGAGGTGCTCATCCCCATGCAGGCCGAGTACTACGCCCTGGAGGGCTTGGCGCTGCTCAGCCGCTCCATCGAGCGGATCGCGGAGATTCACAACCCAGCCCTGGCGGTCTCGATGATTGTCCTGACCATGTTCGATGGGCGCACCACTCTCGCCAGGGATGTGGAGGCGGAAGTGCGGACCTACTTCCCCGATGCCACACTCGACACGAAGATCCCGCGCTCGATTCGAGTGGCGGAGGCCCCCTCCTTCGGCTCGCCCGTGGTGTTCTGGGATCCACGTGCTTCAGGCGCCATCGCCTATAAGCGACTCGCTTGGGAGATCGCCGACCGCGGCATCGAGGGATGGCAGATGCGGCGTGTGGTTCGTGAGGCCACCGAGGGCTTCCACAACCCCGAGGTCGAGGACGTGGGGATCACGGGAAATGACAACAGCAACGACGCCGGCACGGCGGACAACAATTCCAAGGAGGCCTGAGCACAGATGGCGCAGAAGAAGCGCGGACTCGGTCGCGGGCTGCAGGCCCTCATCCCGGAGGCCCAGGCGGAGGCGCCCGCCAGGCGCCCCACAGATGTCTTCTTCCCCGAAGGGCGCGCCGCTCGCGTCACCAAGGCGGACGACGGCGTGAAGGCGAATATCGGAGATGGCGAGAAGGAGCCCGGCACCGTGGAGGAATCCACGGTATCCGGGCACGCCGCACACACTTCGGCGGATATCGCCGCCACTCTCCTCGCCCCGTCGAAGAGGGCCTCGAAGAATGGGCGGAAGGGCTCGGGTAATCGGAGTCGGCAGCCCGTGGAGACCACGGAGGCGCGCACGAGCGTCGCGGCGAGGCGGCCGGCGAGCGAGATCGAGAAGAAGGCGGCGAAGGCCGTCGACGGTGTTTCACGTGAAACCGCTCAGAAGGACTCCCGTTCTGGGAAGACATCGGTTTCACGTGAAACTGACACTCCCGCTGTGAAGAACACTGATGCGGCGCCTCCCCAGCCTGGTGATGTCAATGCCGCTGAGCCACAGGACGTGGTGGCTGAGGAGGAGGTCGTCGAGAATGGTGGCTCGATGCCGATTCCCAGTGAGAGCGGCGACGACGACGGGCAGGGAGAGGATCCCAGCGGGCTCGTCCCGGTTCCAGGAGCGACCTTCGCGGAGCTTCCTGTGGAGCTCATCTCGCCCAACCCGAGGCAGCCACGACAGGTCTTCGATGAGGAGGATATCGAAGAACTCGCCTCCTCCATCAAGGAGGTCGGGCTCCTCCAGCCGATCGTCGTTCGCCGCATTGATGATGAGGAAGGCACACGCTACGAACTCATCATGGGTGAGCGCCGTTTGCGCGCTTCCAAGCATGCTGGTATTGAGACGATTCCTGCGATTGTCCGCTATACCGACGATCAGGATCTGCTCCGCGATGCCCTGCTGGAGAATCTCCACCGCGTTCAACTGAATCCCCTGGAAGAAGCCGCGGCGTATCAGGCGCTCCTGGAGGACTTCGGCTGCACTCATGCTGAGCTCTCGCGGAGGATCGCGCGCTCACGCTCTCAGATTTCCAACACCCTGCGCCTCATGAAGCTGCCCGGTACCGTGCAGCGCCGGCTCGCCGCCGGGGTTCTCAGCGCAGGGCACGCCCGCTCCCTCCTCGGGCTGCCGGACCATGATGCGATGGAGACCCTCGCCGAGCGGATCGTTTCCGAGGGCCTCTCCGTGCGAGCAACGGAGGAGCTCGTCGCGCTTCACGACGAACCCGCCACTGCTGCGAAGCCGAGTCCTCAGCGCAGTCGCTCACTTCCCCTCCCCGCGCTCTCCACTCGGCTCTCGGATGCCTTCGACACCCGGGTGAAAGTGGTTCGAGGCGTCAAGAAGGGAAAGATCACTATCGAGTTCGCGGGTGAGGATGATCTTGCCCGTCTGGTCGAGGCCCTCGCACCGGGTACCTCGCTTGACGAGGTCTGAAGGCCTTTCGACTCGACCGCTCGATCGTCGCGCCGCCAATCCTCTCGATTGGCGGCGCGACTGTTTCACGTGAAACAGGGGACGAGGCCGGACAATGATGCGCCGTTGACCCCGGAAGCTGACTTCGGTCGTTTCACGTGAAACAATGCTCTCCCATGCGTCGAGGAGGCGGTTTCACGTGAAACAAGCCGGCCCGCGAGAAAGTTGCCTGATGTCACCGCAGGCCCGACGGCCGTCGATGTGTTTCACGTGGAACGCTCTGGTCGACGGCGAGATGCCTCGGACGAAGTGATCGCCCCGGCGCGCGATAAGGCGCGCCGGGGCGATCAGCCGTCGAGGAGGGATTGCTAGAGGAGCGGTGCGTGCACGAGTGCGTCGTAGAGGTTGGGAAGGTCGCCATCCGCCTCAGCGGCGAATGGGAGGAGGCTCGTCTCAGTCATGCCCGGAGTGACATTGACGTCGATGAACCAAGATGTTCCTGCCTCATCGAGAATGAGATCGGTCCTGGAGACGTGGCCAAGCCCCAACGTCGTGTGGACGATGATGGCGGTCTCCTTGAGTCGTTCAATGGCCGCCTCCGAGAGCCGCGCGGGAACGAAGTACTCGGACCTGCCGGGGTTGTAGCGGGCGTCGAAGTCGTAAGCCCCCTCGGAGGAGACTTCCACCGGTGGGAGCGCACGTGGACCCGAACCGGTGTCAACAACGGATACCGCGACCTCAGTACCGGCAACATACTTCTCGATGAGCGCCCGCTCGTCGTAAGCGAAGCAACCCACCATCGCGGAGCGGAGCTGATCCGCATTCGAGGCAAGAGAGACACCGAGCCCTGAGCCGCCCTGATGAGGCTTCACCACCACTGGGAGCCCAAGGTGATCGGTGACCATACCGAGGACTTCCTGGGCACCCATCTGGGCGAAGTAGTCCTTGGGAAGAGTGAGTGAGTCAGGGGTGAGAACACCCCCGGTACGCACAGTGGCCTTGGCCGTCGGCTTGAATGAGGCCCGCTGGCACCCGTCGGAGTGCGTGCCGACATAGGGAAGCTGAAGGCCGATGAGCACATTCTGGAGTCCGCCATCCTCTCCGTGTCCACCGTGAACCAGTGGCCACACGACATCAGGGCCGAAGGCGCGCAGCGAGGAGATCATGCGGGCATCCACGTCGAGGACGATGACGCTGTGGCCGAGGTGACGGAGCACTTGCGCCACACGGTTCCCTGAGCGCTGGGACACGTCCCTCTCATGGCTGAGGCCACCAGCGAGAATGGCGATACGGAGGGGCTCGGGCGATGTCGCGATTGTCATGGAAGTACCTCAGATCTGGTCGGGGGCGGGGGCGGATACGCCGGGGATCGGCTCCAAATGCGTCGGGCCGAACAGCTGGACGAGCTCAAGATCGCGGGCCACGACTTCTGAGAGTCGGCGGACTCCTTCTCTGATCTCCTCTGGTTCGGGATAGCAGAAGGAGAGTCTGAGATGATCCTCGCCGGATCGGCCCCTCGCGAAGAAGGCGGTCCCGGAGACATAGGCGACAAGATTCGTGACGGCCCTGGGCAGCATCTCCTTCGCATCGAGACCCTCGGGCAGCCCGAGCCAGACGTAGAAGCCGCCGTCGGGAGTGTCCCACGTGCAACTGGGGAGGTACTCCTCCAGGGCGGAGATCATGGCGTCCCTGCGACGGCGGTACATACCGCGGAACTCTGAGATCTGCGCGCGCCAGTCGAACTGCTCGAGATAGGTGGAGATCGAGTACTGCCCCATGGAGGAGGGGCAGAGGATGGCTGCCTCCGAGGCGAGTTTCATCTTGTCCCGAACCGCTGGTGGGGCCACCGCCCATCCGACGCGGTAGCCCGGGGCGAAGATCTTCGAGAAGGATCCGAGGTAGACGACATCATCCGGCGCAATCGTCTTCAATGCCGTATAGGTCTGGCCCTCGAAGCCGAGAAGCCCATAAGGATTGTCCTCGACGATGAGCACATGGTGGCGACGGCAGATCTCGATGACCCGAGGACGCCTCTCCTCCGAGAGAGTCACTCCCGCAGGATTATGGAAGTTGGGGAGGCAGTAGAAGAACTTCACAGTGCGCCCCTGGCGCTCGAGCGATTCGATGCGCTCCTCCAAGGCTTCCGGGATAACGCCCTCGGCATCGATAGGGACCTGTTGCACGTCCGCCTGGTACGTGGCGAAGATGGATAGGGAGCCGACATAGGTGGGCGCTTCGGCGAGAACCACATCACCGGGGTCGATGAACAGCTCGGTGATGATATCGACGGCCTGTTGGGATCCGGTGGTGATGATGACATCCTCGGGATCAGCGGCGATCCCCTCCAGCGCCATCACCTCGGGGATCTGCTCCCGAAGACGGGGAAGGCCCTGCCCATTGCCGTACTGCAGGGCCTTCCCCCCATCCTTGCGCAGCATCGTCGCGGTGGCCTCGGCGAGTTCTTCGAGGGGCAGATCCTTGAGATTGGGCATGCCGCCGGCGAGTGAGACGACCTCGGGGCGGGCCGCCACGGCGAACAAGGAGCGTGTCTCTGAAGCACGCAGACCATGGGCGCGCGCTGCGTAGTTGTCGAGCCAGGGATCGAGCCGGTTCCCTTTCACATGCTGCGGGTCAGTCACGTCGTCGTCCTTTCGGGGCGGTCAGCCTTGCCGTGCTCCAAGTCTGCCACGCCCGGTGTTGAGCTCGATTCCCCTTTCCTCGGATGAGTAACGGGGCCGTGTTTCACGTGAAACACGGCCCCGAAGTGAGAGCGTGATGGACCGAGTGCTCGATGGTGAATCAACTCGGCGGAATCGCTGCGTTTCACGTGAAACACCCTTGGGGTGTTTCACGTGAAACAGCGCCCCTCAGGGCTGGTCCCGGCTCAGTCTCGATGCAGCGCTGAGCGCGTGATCAGCGCGCGCAGTTCATCCTCGCTGTTCGGGATCTCGATGATGTGCTGTTCCTTGCCGAGGAGCTCCTGTACGGAGATCGGTGGTTCGGGCGCCCCACCGAGGGCCTCCTCCACGGTCTCGGCGAACTTGGCTGCAAGGGCCGTCTCCATGACGAGTGTTGGATATCCCTGTTCCATGTGGCGTAGGGCCACGGTGACGCCGTCAGCGGTATGAGGATCGATGAGCACGCCGGCCTCCGCATGGACGCGCGTAATCGCGGCGAGGCGGTCCTTGTGCGTTGACGTGCCGGAGACGAAGCCGTAGTCCTCATGCATGACCCGGAGGCGGTCGGTGAGATCGAGAGAGCCCGACTCCTCCAGCGAGGCCCAGCGAGACACGAACTCTTCCGGGCCGAGGAGCTGCCACACGAATCGCTCCAGATTGGAGGCGCGTGAGATGTCCATCGAGGGGCTTGAGGTAGCCAGGGTCTCGGCGGCTGAGCGCGGGCGGTAGACGCCGGACGTGAAGAGCTCATCGAGGACGTTGTTCTCATTCGTCGCCAGAATAAGCCGACGGATCGGGAGGCCCATGCTCCTGGCGAGGTGGCCGGCGTAGATATTGCCGAAGTTACCGGACGGCACTACCACGTCCACGTGGAACGCCCCCCTCTCCTCCGGCCCAACGCCGTCGGAGGCTCGCAACCACGCCCACACGTAGTAGACCGCCTGGGCGACAATACGGCCGATGTTGATGGAGTTGACAGCGCCGAGGCTGTGCTCGGCCTTGAACGCGGCATCGTTGTTGAGTGCCTTGACGAGTGCCTGGCAGTCGTCGAATACCCCGTCCACAGCGATGTTGTGAATGTTCGGATCGGCAAGGGAGTACATCTGCGCGCGTTGCACATTGCTCATCCTCCCGGCGGGCGAGAGCATGAAGACGGAAACTCCCTCCTGAGCGCGGAACGCGTGCTCGGCGGCCGAGCCGGTATCGCCGCTCGTCGCACCGAGGATGTTGAGAACTCTTCCCTCGCGTGCGAGCACGTACGGGATCGCCTGCCCTAGGAACTGCATGGCCAGATCCTTGAACGCCATCGTGGGCCCCTCGGATAGCCCGACGAGGGCGAGACCGGGAGCGACGTCGTCGAGTGGTTTCAGTGGAACCACGGGAGTCGGGAAGCGATCGGCTCCGTAGGCCGTTGAGACGATCCCTCGTAGATCGGCTTCCGGGATGTCGGTCGCGAAGAGCCCGATGACTGCGGTCGCGAGCTCAACGTAGTCGAGGGATCTCCACTCCTCACGATGGTCAGCCCTGAGCTTGGGGATCGAGGCGGGCACGGCCAGACCGCCGTCGGGCTCCAGTCCCATGAGGAGTGTTTCAGTGAAACTGGCGGAAGGTGCCTGGCCGCGGGTGGAGATGAACTGCATGCTGCGCCTCGCTGGTCGGAGTGGAATGTGAGTCGTGCCCATCGTAGGACGATGGCCGTTGTCGGGGTGTCAGTGCCCATCGCACAGAAGCTGTTTCACGTGAAACACTGCGATACAGGAAAAGGAGGGTGCTCTCAAAATAGTAGCTAATACCTATTAATATTGCGAAGGTGAAAGATGTTCCACATCGATAAGAGAACCGTGCCCTCCACCCCACGTGGGGTGGAGGGCACGGTTCTGGATCGCGCGATGCCGGGACAACGCGCAGCTGGAGCGTCGAGCTCTCCCTCGCGGCCGGTCGTCAGCCGAGGGCCTTCTCAATCTCCTTGAGCAAGGCGGGCTTGGGACGGGAGCCGGAGAACTGGTGAACGGTCTGGCCGCCCTTGACGATGGCGAAGGTCGGAATGGAGGTGATGCCGAAGGACTGGGCGATCGACGGGTTCTCATCGATGTCGACTTTGACGACCTTGAGCCTCTCACCGAGCTCGTCGGCGACCTTGTCCACCACGGGGGCCATCTGGCGGCAGGGGCCGCACCAGGGCGCCCAGAAGTCGATGAGGACGGGAAGCTCGGACGAGGCGACCTCGGCCTCGTAGGTGGCGTCGGAGACGGCGAGCGCGTTGGACATTGGATCTCCTCATGGTCGGGTGGGAGTGGAAACGGATGATCAGGCTGTCAGTGAGGCGATGTAGTGCTCAGCGTCCAGCGCGGCGCGACAGCCCGAGCCGGCAGCGGTGATCGCCTGCTGGTATGTGGGATCGGTGACGTCGCCACAGGCGAAGACCCCGGGGATGGCCGTGCGCTGGCTGGGCGCGTCGACGAGGATGTAGCCGGCGTCGTCGCACTCGAGCACGTCCTTGACGAGCTCGGAGCGCGGGATCTGGCCGATGGCGACGAACAGGCCCTCGGCCGGGATCTCGCGGCGCTCCCCGGTGATGGTGTCCTCCAGGGTGACGGACTGAAGAGCATCCTGCCCTCCCAGCGCGACGACCTTGGAGTTCCAGGTGAAGGAGATTTTCGGATCCGCCTTGGCGCGAGCGGCCATGGCGGCGCTCGCCCGCAGTTCATCGCGGCGGTGGACGATGGTGACGGAGGAGGCGAAGCGGGTCAGGAACGTGGCCTCCTCCATCGCGGAGTCGCCACCTCCCACGACGACGATCGGCTTGTCCTTGAAGAAGAAGCCATCGCAGGTGGCGCAGTAGGAGACCCCGTGGCCGGAGAGCCGGTCCTCGTCGTCGATCCCGAGCTTGCGGTGCTCCGAGCCTGTGGAGATGATGACCGTATGAGCCTCGTAGACGGCGTCGTCCGTGGTGATGCGCTTGATGTCACCGGTCAGGTCCAGCGCGGTGACGTCCTCGTAGCGGATGTCGGCGCCGAAGCGCTCGGCCTGCTCCTGCATCCGATTCATGAGTTCGGGGCCCATGATGCCCTCGTCGTACCCGGGGTAGTTCTCGACCTCGGTGGTGTTCATGAGGGCGCCCCCGGCCGTCACGGAGCCGGCGAGCACGATGGGGCTCAGCTGCGCGCGCGCGGCGTAGATGGCGGCGGTGTAGCCGGCGGGTCCGGAACCGACGATGACGACGTCGTGGATCATGACTCTCCTGTGTGAGGGATCGGGTAGCGGTAGTCGTTGCAACCAATGATGAAATCCGCTTGTTCCCGTCCGCTTGCCTATCGGAGGGTGATCTCGGTGATAGTGGCCTTGTTCTTGCCGTCATCAGGGGCCACCGGCAGTTCGGTGATGACGACGACGATCGTGTCAGTCGTGGTGGCGTCGAAGGAGAAGGAGGTGGTGCCCGAGGTGAAGGGGCCTTCCGCGAGCACGGTGCCCCCCTGGGGGTCCTGGACGCTGGTGGCGCGGATCTGGACGTGACCGCCCTGGCCGGTGCCCTGGAGGCTGATACCGGAGACGGGAGCGGCCTGCTGCAGAGTGACGGCGATGATCACATCCCCGAGTCCTGTGGGTCGATTGGCCCACTGGGTGTACCACTCCTTGGAGGTGTCCCCGTCGACGAGGCGGCCCTCGAGCTCGGGGTGCTGGCCGCTCAGGCTTCTCGCGCCAGTGATGGTGATCGGCACTTGCGGGGTCTCGCTCCCGCCGCTGCGGCCATCGCCGCCGGGGGCGGCGGCGGACGGGACCGTGCGGGCGGCGGGCACCTCCTTCTCCGTGAGGGGCATGCCCAGGAGCTGGAGGATATTGGTGATGGCGAAATAGGCGACGACGAGCACGATGGCGAGCAGGCCGACGATGATGCCCGTCGAGACACGGCTGTCCGTCTCCGCGTCGTCATCCTCCGATCCGTCGCCGATGCGGGGCAGCGAACCGGTGGTGTCAAGGGGCTCGATGAGCGTCGGCGCGGGGCGGGTCGGCAGGAAATCCGGGGGCGCGGGCGCCGCCGCGGGAGGCGGCGCGGCCGCAGCGTCGGCTGGTGGAACCGGTGGGAGCGGGGCCGGCGGCGGCACCGCCGTGGATGTGGCGGGTTCCGGCGCGCTGGGGGCGGCCTCGGCGGAAGCGGCGCTCGAGCCCGACCTCGTGCCCAGGGCCCCGGTACGACTGGCGGACAGGCCGCGCAGGCGGCCGAGGACGGTCTTGGCGGCTTCGGCCGCCTGCGCGGGCGGAGCGGGCGGCACTGCGGACCAGGCCGATGACGCAGAAGCGGCAGAGACCGCCTGCGCGGGTGCCTGCGGTACGAGGCCCTGGAGATCGGCCGTGTCCCAACGACCGAGCTGGTGGGCGACCTCGGAGGCGGAGATCGGCGCCTGGTCTGCGAAGGACCTGGCGGCGAGATCGTCGAGCTCCTTCTCCGA
Organism: Actinomyces gaoshouyii; assembly: GCF_002076915.1. NCBI lineage: Bacteria > Bacillati > Actinomycetota > Actinomycetes > Actinomycetales > Actinomycetaceae > Actinomyces > Actinomyces gaoshouyii. Next base: position 2,346,017 of record NZ_CP020468.1, on the reverse strand, counting down.
GGCGAGCGCGGGCACGAAGGACGAGGGGCGGGCGGGCATGCCCTCGGAGGTGGGGGCGGGCGCGATACCGGCGCGCTTGCCCGGCCAGCGGCGCGTCAGCCCGAAGTAGAGGAGCTCGACGAGCGAGCGAGCGTCGGCGCGATCGGAGTCGAGCGGATCACCGCTGGACTTCTCCAGGCCGAGTGCCGCGGCCTCGATGCCGACACCGGAGATCCGCACAGTGCCATCGGGCAGCACCCTTACGGATTCGGGGGCGAGGTTGAGATGGTGCAGTCCCCTGCGGGAGGCCGCTTCCAGCGCCTGGGCCGCCTCCCCGACGATGGTGCGGACCTGGGCGGGGCTCAGGCCCTCGCGCACGAGAGCGCCGAAGGAACGGCCCGCCACGGACTCGGTGACGATGAAGGCCGGATTGCCGCGCTCGACGTCGTAGACCCGTTGCAGGCGGGTGTCATCGATGAGGGCCGCGCGGGAGGCGGCATCGAGGATCTCGTCGCGATGCGGTGTGGCACCACTGAGAGTCAGGACTACGACCTCGCGCCCCAGGATCTCGTCGCGGCCGAGATGCCGCACGATACGGGGCAGGGTGGCGGGCATCGCGGCCGTGAGCGCGTAGCGCCCCGACCCGATGGGCTTCGCCTGATCCATGCCGTCCATGCGGACACTGCCTCCCGTGCTGTCGGCTATTTGTGTGCTTGGACTTATCGTAGCGGCCCCCGGAGCGCTCACAGTGAACGAATCGGGACCGGATGGGGAGACCGGCTCTGCTGAAGCCCCGGATCGCGGGATCGCCGCGGGTGATAGCGGGCCTGGGAAGGCGAGTGCCGGTCCGGTGGCGAATGCGCCGGGGCCCCCCGCCGGGGCGATGGACGGCGGGAGGGCGGTGGGCTCGTTCGCGGTGGGCGCGGCGCTGGGCATCGCCGCCGCTGGTGGGGCGGGCGGTGCGGATGCTCGGGCGGGCGCGGGGACCGCGGGGGCTGGTGCGGTCGTGGCGGGCGCGGGGCGCGCCGGGGCCATCCTCAGCGACCCGCCCAGGCGGGTGAGGGCCCGGCTGGCGCCGCCGGGGAGCACGCGCCCGGCTTTGGTCACGATGCCGGCCACCGGGTTCATGAGGATCGCAAGCTCATCGACCCGCAGGGCGCGGGCCGCGGCGAGGTACACCAGAGTCATGATCGCCCCGACGGTGAGGACGACGAGGACGGCATCGAGGGCGGCGGCCCCCATGAGGTGCCCGTCGGCGTCGCCCAGGAGCTCGCGCACCCCGATGCCCACGACGGCCGCGGGGATGACCGCGCCGATGAGTCGCAGGTGCGTCGAGATGACCCGCGGGCTGTCGAGGTCCGGCAGATGTCGGCGTATGAGCGGCACCACGACGGCCACCGCCCCGGCCTGTGCGACCGGCGAGGAGATCGCCGCCCAGAGCATCCAGTGCCGGGGCTCGGCCAGGAAGTAAGTGAGGAGGCAGAAGACCACCGGGATGACGCCCACAGTGATGTCTGCCCGCACAAGGCGGCGGGTGTCCCCGTAGGCGAGCAGTACCCGCTGCGTGGTGAACCAGATCCCCTGGACCACGATGCCCATCGCCAGGGCCACGAGGATCGGCGCGGCCGCCTGGGCCTGCGCCAGGGATACCGAGGGCACGAAGGCCTGGAGCGCGGGCGTGGCCAGGACGGCGATCCCGGCACTGGCCAGCACCGTGAACACGGCCACCGAGCGCAGCCCCAGGGAGAGGTCATCGCGCACACCGGCGCCGTCGCCCGCCGCGGCCTTCTCGCTCATGCGGGTGAACAGCGCCGTGACCACGGAGGTCGTCACCAGGGACTGCGGGAGGATGTAGATGAGGAGGGCGTTGTTGTACATCGTCGTCGAGGGGACGATGATGCCCTGGTCGGCAACCTTCTCCGCCGCGGACACGGCCCGTGAGCCCAGGTTCATGACGGCCCAGTCGCCCAGGGCGGCGACGACGATCCCGATGAGCGCCCACCCGGCGATCTTGGAGGTGTCGCCCAGGCCCAGGCCCCGCGCACCGAAGATGATGCGCGGGGTGAAACCCGAGCGGCGCAGTGGAATGTAGAGGACGAGCGCCTGGATGACGATGCCCAGCGTCGTCGTTCCCGCGATGAGCGTGATGCGCATGGCGTCCCACTCGGCAGGGCCGCCGTCGGATCCCGCGTAGCGGCCGTAGATCGCCATGTAGGCGATGAGCGAGGCGATGGAGATGACGTTGTTGACCACGGGCGCCCACATGTAGGGCCCGAAAATGTGCCGGGCGTTGAGCACCTGCCCCCACAGGGCGTAGAGCCCGTAGAAGAAGACCTGCGGCATGCACCAGAACGCGAAGGCGTAGCCCACTGGGAGCCACCGCCCCAGACCGCCGCCGTAGAGGTAGATGATCAGGGGCGCGGCGAGGGTGAGCAGCGCCGTGATGGCCAAGATGAGGGTGCCGGCGGCGGTGAGCAGCCGGTTGACGACCTCCTCGCCGTTCTCGCGCCGTAGCGCCCGCACGATCTGCGGGACGAGGACGGCATTGAGGATGCCTCCCACCAGCATGTTGTAGAGCTGGTTGGGCAGGGTGTTGGCGATGTTGAAGGCGTCGGCGGCGCCGGAGGCCGTGGCCCCCAGGGCGGCGATGAGCAGGGCGTTGCGCACGAGCCCCAGGAGGCGGGAGGCCATGGTCCCGACCATCATGACCGCCGAGGAGCGCAGGATCGACGTCGGCTTGGGGGCCTTCCGCCTCCGGCTCGGCTCAGGGGCGATCCGGGGAGACCGGGCCCGCCGGTCGCGCCGGGTCGGCGCGACCGGCGGGCCCGACCGGGGCGTCATCGGGTCATTCTGGGCGTGGGCGGGGGTCATGCGTCTCCCTCCGGCTCGGGGGCGCCCGCGTGCGGCGCATCGGGCACAGCGCGCCTGCCGCGCCGGACGGTTCGGTAGATGCCGGCGGCCAGCAGGATCACGAGGGCGCCGGTGACAATCCGGGTGCCCCGGCCCTCCCAGTCGGCGCGCACCCGCATGCGCAGGCTCGCCGGGGTGCCGACCTCGGTGCCGTCCGGGGCCAGGATCCTCGCTGTGAGGCGCGCGTTACCCGAGCCGACGGCGCTCACGGGCACGGAGGCGACGGCCTGGCCCCCGGCAGGGACCACCACGGAGACCGTCTCCTTGGTCTGGAGTCGCGGCGAGCCGGAGATGACCTCGACCACCACGGTGGAGTCCTGTGCGAGGGACGAGGAGACGCGGATCGGCAGCTCCGCCTCGTCGCTGATGAGGTTGATCGTCGAGGTCGGGGCGACCTGCAGGGCGCTGACCACGGAGTTCGCGGCGGCAGCGGCGTCGGTGATGAGCGCCGTGCGGCCGGCTGTGTCCGACCGCCAGGCCGAGGCGGATACGGAGGAGACCACTTGGGCGCGCGTGCCCATGATCGCCGCGGGGTCGTGGAGGACGGAGCTCGTGGCGCTCACGCGCTGCGCGGTGGCGCGGGCCTGGGAGAGCTCGGGATCGCTCAACTCGGTGTCGGCGACCTGGATGTCCGGCAGCGCGGCGCGGCCGGGCTCATCATTCCGGGAGGCCTGCTGATCGGCGTCGGCGCTGAGGTCGGCCAGAGCGGCGGGCGTCGTCCAACTGGTCTGCCTCAGCGCATCGACCCGGGCTCCCAGGACCGTGGGCGAGGTCGTCGAGGCGGTCCGGCGGTCGATGGCGATCACCGCGTCCCTGCCCAGGTTCGGGGCCTGGCGAGTGAGGATCGCCGTCTGGGCGCGCAGGTACTGGCGGATATCGATCTCGCTCAACGACTGCGTGGAGGCCTGCGTCTCCAAGCTCCCCGCGATCCCGGCGCTCAGTGCGGTATCCGGCAGGAGGACCGTGCGATCATTCCGCGAGGCGATGCCCGACGGCGTGTAGGTCAGCGGCTCCGTGACGCTCATATCCCCCGGGGAGGCGACGACGACGCTCGCCGTCTCCGGCAGGGCCGACAGTGTTTGGGCATCCAGGGGACCCGCGGGCCAGGCCAGGGAGGTGCTCGCGCTCGCGCCGGCCAGCAGCGAGCCGCTCGCCCGGGTCGTGGCGGTGGTCATGAGCTCCGTGGCGCCCAGGTGCGTCAGGGCGGATACGTCGGCGTCGCCCCAGGGAAGGACGACGACATCGCCCTTGCCCTTCGCGCCCGATCCCGTCAGAGCCCGGTACAGGGAGCCGGCGAGCCTGGTGAGGTCCTCCTCCGCCATATCCTGCGGGGCCGCCGATGGGAAGGCCGTGGGGCTCGGCGAGCCGCTGGGGTCGGCGGACGCGCTGGGCACGGGTGCCGGCGGCGGCCCCGAGCCTCCCGAGCCCGCCGCGGCGGCGGCCTGGAGGCGCTCGGGAGTCATGCCGAGCGCGTCGATGAGGGCCGGATCGATGGCCAGGACGACGCCATTGCCGGCGAGGTCGAGCATTCCCGTGACGCGCTGGCGCAGGGCGCGGATGGAGGGCCCGGAACCCGGCGAGGCGACCGTCGGGATGGAATCGAGTCCCGCGGAGGGGCTCGGCGAGGCGGTCGCGGAGGGGGCGGGGGTCGCGCTCGCGGATGGTTCCGCGGAGGTGCTCGCCTCGGGGTCCGGGGAGGCGCTATCAGTGGCGGTGGGGCCGGCCGCCGGGGTGCTCGTCGCCCTGGCGGCGTCTTCAGCGGCCTGCTCCGCCTGACGCTGTTTGGTGGTTCCCAGGTCCGCCAGGAGCGCGAGCTCGGCGGGGCTGGCGGTGACCGGGATGACGACGGTGACGCGGCTGGGATCCACGGATGCGCCGCTGTCCCACAGCGAGATGGCCCGGTCCTGGGCGAGCGTGGAGCCGCTCTGCGCCAGGGTCACCTGAATGCCGCGCGGGCCCCATTGATCAGTGTCCGACAGGGGGAGGTCGGAGCTCTTGACGGTCATGGAGAAGCGCTGGGAGGCGCCGGGGGCGACGTCGAAGTCGAGTGCGTCCTCCATCACGGTGACGAGCGATGTGCTGCGCTCGCCGGCGAGCCAGGAGCCGAGGCTCCTGGTGGAGACCTCCGTGGTTTGCTGCGCCTGGACGATGATCGAGGCACCCGACAGGTTCGTCGTCGTGCCGTTGGTGATGGTCCCGGAGATGCGCAGGTCCTCCCCCGAGTGCAGGATCTCAGGGGCCATGGCGTCCACCGTGAGGGTGAGGGCGCCGGCGGTGACGGCAGGGGCGGTCGGGCCGGGGGCGCTGGGCGCATTATCGGCGGGCAGGACCTTGACCGCCGGGGCGCCTCCCCGCACCGGCGGCCCCGCCGGTGCTGCGGGTGCGGCGAGGGCCGGCTCGGCGATCATCATGGCCGCGCTGGACAGGACGGCCGCTGCTGAGGCCAGCAGGCGCCGCGTGCGACGCGGGCTCATCCATCCCCCACGAGGATGTCGCGGGCAGCGGCAACGATCCTGCGCTCATTGGGATAGGCCAGGCGCTTGCCGACGTCGTCGAGCGGCACCCAGGCGACGTCCTCGGCCTCATGATCGGGGTCGTTCTCCGTGGTCAGGTCCCCGCCGACGGCCTCGAGCAGGAAGTGGTGGACGACCTTGTGGACCCGGTGGGCGTCGCCCGCGAACCAGTAGTCGATCGTTGCCAAGTGGCGCAGCACGCGGCCCGTGATGCCCGTCTCCTCGGCGATCTCGCGCACAGCCGCCTCCTCGGCGGTCTCCTCACCCTCCAAATGTCCCTTGGGCAGGCACCACTCCAGGCGCCCGCCGCGGTTGCGGCGCGCGATGACGGCCGCGAAGGCGCGCCCGCCCTGGACGTCGACGACGAGCCCGCCGGCGCTCGTCTCATCGACAACGGGCAGGCCGCGCGCGCTCGAGCTCCGCGGCGAGGAGCCGGCGCGGGGCTTGCGGACGCGGTGAGAGGGCATGGGGACACTCTAGGCTGTCCGGACCCCTCGGTCGGCGCAGTGCGCGCCGAGGCGGGCCAGGTGCTCCTCACATGGATTCCGCATGGACTTCCGCGGGAGCCGGTCGGTCGGGCTCATGGCAGGCTTGCCCCGATGACTACCTCCCCAACCAGCGCCTCCTGCCCGGCCCACCCGACCCCCTCCCTGACGCCCACCGCGCGCGATGCCCTTGCGGGACTGCCGCCGTCGCTGGCCGCCCTCGGGCATGCCTTCGCGCGATCCGGCCACGAGATCGCGCTGGTGGGAGGCCCTGTGCGCGACGCCTTCCTAGGCGTGGCCCCCCATGACCTGGACCTGACCACCTCGGCCCGCCCCGAGCAGACCGAGGGGCTTCTCAAGGCCTGGGGGGATCACTGCTGGGACGTCGGCCGCGAGTTCGGAACCATCGGGGCGCGCAAGGGGGACGTCGTCGTCGAGGTCACCACCTACCGCGCCGAGGCCTACGAGGTAGGCTCGCGCAAGCCCGCCGTCTCCTACGGGGACACGCTGGAGGGGGACCTCACGCGCCGCGACTTCACCGTCAACGCCATGGCCCTGCGCCTGCCCGACCTGGAGCTCGTCGACCCCCACGGGGGTCTGGCGGACCTGGAGGCCGGGATCCTGCGCACCCCCGTCACCGCCACCCAGTCCTTCGACGATGACCCCCTGCGCATCATGCGGGCCGCGCGCTTCGCCGCCCAGCTCGGATTCGACGTCGAGCCCGACGTCATGAGCGCCATGGAGGAAATGGCCCACCGCCTGGAGATCGTCTCCGCCGAGCGCGTCCGCGCCGAGTTGGAGCGCCTGCTGCTCGCTCCCGCCCCCCGCCGCGGCCTGGAGCTCATGGTGCACACCGGAGTGGCCGACGTCGTCCTGCCGGAGCTCGCCGCGCTGCGCGAGACCGTTGACGAGCACAAGCGGCACAAGGACGTCTACGAGCACACCCTCGTGGTCCTCCAGCAGGCCATGGACCTGGAGACCGGGCCCGACGGGCCCGTGCCCGCCCCGGACCTCGTGCTGCGCCTGGCCGCGATCATGCACGACATCGGCAAGCCCGCCACCCGCCGATTCCTACCCGACGGCACCGTCACCTTCCACACCCACGACATCGTCGGCGCGCGCATGGCCAAGAAGCGCCTGACCGCCCTGCGCTTCGACAAGCAGACTATCAAGGACGTCGCCCGCCTCGTCGAGCTGCACCTGCGCTTTCACGGCTACGCCGACGCCGCCTGGTCCGACTCCGCCGTGCGCCGCTACGTCGCCGATGCCGGGCCCTTGCTCACGCGCCTGCACCGCCTCACCCGCGCCGACGTCACCACCGGCAACCGCCGCAAGGCCGCCATGCTCTCCCACGCCTACGACGACCTGGAGCGGCGCATCGACGAGCTCGCCCAGGCCGAGGAGCTCGCCGCGATCCGCCCCGACCTCGACGGCTCCCGGATCATGACCGAGCTCGGCCTGCCGCCCGGCCCCATGGTCGGCAGGGCCTACCAGTTCCTCATGGACCTGCGCATGGAGAGGGGGCCGCTCGGCGAGGACATGGCACGCGAGGCTCTCCACGCCTGGTGGGCCGCCGTGCCCGCCGAGGAGCGCGCCCGCGCCGAGGCCGGGCGCCGGGACAGGGGCCGGGACTCCAAACGGGGGAAGAATGGCGAGAAGGGCTCATAGGGCCCGGAATGCGGGGAGTCCCCCCACTCTCCGCGCACTGAGCGGCGTTGAATGGCGCTGCCGAACCACTGGCCGGCGGGCCGGGCATCTCAGCCTGGCCCGCCGGCGTCGTGCGGAGCGCCTGCGCCCCTCGGGGTGATTCGCTGCGTCCGCCAGGGTTACCTAGGTCGATAGGTAGGTGTTACCGTGACGCTATGGGTAGGCCGATGATGAACAGCAGCCGTACTGTCTCCGCCACGGAGATGAACCAGCAGGGCAGCCGCATCCTCTCCCGCGTCGCCGACGATGGGGAGAATCTGGTCGTGGTCCGCAACGGTAGGCCCGTGGCCAGGATTTCGCCGTACTCCGGCCAGGAGTCGCCGCGCGAGCGGCTGCGCCGCCAGGGATGGAGCCGTCAGGCGAGGCGCAGGCAGCACCTCCCTTTCGCACCGGTGCCGATCCCCGAGGGTCAGAGTCTGGCGAGCATCATGGCGATGGTGACCGAGGGGCGCTGATCGGTGATCTACTACGTCGATACCTCCTTCCTTCTCCTGGCCCTTCTCGACCAGGAGGGGCGGGCCGAGGCTGAGCGAGTTCTCCAGGAGGGCGCCGATGAGGAGGCGCTCGTCTCGTCGGCGCTGCTGGAGGTCGAGCTCAAGCAGGTTGCCTCTCGCGCCGGGCTGCCGGGACCGGCGATCGACAATGCGCTGGCGGAGGTCGAGTTGTTCAGCGTTGACATGGTGCTGCGGGAGGCGGGCATCGTCCCCGGTCCGATCAAAACCCTGGACGCGGTGCATGTCGCTACGGCGATGGCCCTGGACTCGCCGCTCGCCCCAGTGGCGGTGCTGACTCATGACAGGCAGATGGCGGCATGCGTTCGGCGCTGCGGCCTCGAGGTCGTGGACGTCGCCGGGAACCACTAGCAGCGGGTACCTCGAATGTCGTGCTGCGACTCCGTCGCCGCTGAGGGAGGCGCTGTCACCCCCTAGCCCTGCACGCCGACCGGTATCGCGGAAGGTGACGTCGCTGGGGCGCTCTCACGGGTCGATGCGCCCGGCGCCGACGGCGAGCCGACCCTCGCGGGGCGTAGGCGTGACCCATTGGTGCAAGGCGGCGGCCCGCGCCCACCGGCCTCGCCCCGCTCCCCAATCGCGGACTCATGATGCCCTCATGCTGTGCCCACGGGCATACTGGCCCCATGCGCGTCCACAACTTCTCCGCGGGCCCCGCCCAGCTCCCCCTGCCCGTGCTCGAGCGCGCCGCCGCCGAGCTCACCGACTGGCGCGGCACCGGCATGTCCGTCCTGGAGGACTCCCACCGCGGCAAGGACTTCATCGCTTGCGCCGCCCAGGCCGAAGCCGCTTTCCGCCGCGTCGCCGCCCTGCCGGACAACTATCGCGTCCTCTTCCTCGCCGGCGGCGCCACCGGCCAGTTCTCCGCCGTTCCCGCCAACCTCGCCGCCAGGGGCGCCACCGCCGCCTTCATCAACACCGGGCAGTGGTCCGCCAAGGCCGCCAAGGAGGCGAAGCGCCAGGGCCTCAATGTCGTCACCATCGCCGACGAGTCCGCCTCCCACTACACCACCACCCCGGACCCGGCGTCCTTGATCATCCCCGCCGACGCCGCGTACCTGCACTACACGCCCAACGAGACCATCGGCGGCGTCGAGTTCCCCTACATCCCCGACGCCGGTGACACCCCCCTCGTCGCCGACTTCTCCTCCACCTACCTCTCCCGTCCGGTCGACTTCTCCCGCTTCGGCGTTGTCTACGGCGGAGCCCAGAAGAACCTCGGCCCCGCCGGCCTGGCCGTCGTGCTCGTGCGCGACGACCTCCTCGACCGCGCCCGCCCCGACGTCCCCGCCATCTGGGACTGGAGGACCATGGTGGACAAGGACTCCATGCTCAACACCCCGCCCACCTTCTCCGTCTACCTCCTCGGCCTCATCCTGGAGTGGATGGAGGAGCAGGGGGGCCTGGCGACCATCGGCGCCGCCAACGAGGCCAAGGCCCGCTCCCTCTACGAGGCCATCGACGCCTCCGACTTCTACGCCAATCCCGTTGAGCCGCGCTCGCGCTCCTGGATGAACATCCCCTTCACCCTGGCCGATCCCGCCCTCGACGCCGACTTCCTCGCCGGTGCGGCCCGCGAGGGCCTGGCCAACCTCAAGGGCCACCGCAGCGTCGGCGGCATGCGAGCCTCCCTCTACAACGCCATGGGGGCCGACGGCGTCGCCGCCCTCATCGACTACATGACGGAGTTCGAGCGCGTCCACGGCTGAGCCCGGTCGGCGGGCGCCCGCCCCCATCGCCGCACTCACCACCAGCGCCCCGACCAGCACCCACACAGGAGAACCATGAACGTCCCCGTGCCCCCCAAGCCCGAGCGCTTCCGCATCAAGACCCTCAACGCCATCTCCGGGGCGGGCCTGTCCCGCCTGCCCGACGAGCGCTACGAGGTCGGCGGCGGCGTCGCCGAGCCCCACGCGCTCCTCCTGCGCTCGGCCAAGCTGCACGGAACCCCCATCCCCGACTCCGTCCTGGCCGTGGCCCGCGCCGGCGCCGGTACCAACAACATCCCCGTCGCCGAGTACACCGAGCGCGGAGTCCCCGTGTTCAACACCCCCGGCGCCAACGCCAACGCCGTCAAGGAACTCGTCCTGGCCGGACTGTTCATCGCCTCGCGCAACCTCATCCCCGCCGCCCGCTTCGCCCATACCCTCACCGGCGACGCCGCCGAGATGGCCAAGGCCGTCGAGGCCGGCAAGAAGCAGTTCGTCGGCTTCGAGCTGCCCGGCCGCACCCTCGGCGTCATCGGCTTGGGTGCCATCGGTGTGCAGGTCGCCAACGCGGCGTTGGGCCTCGGCCTGCGCGTCATCGGCTACGACCCCGCCATCAGCGTGGAGTCCGCCTGGCACCTGAGCGCCGAGGTCGAGCGCGCCGAGAGCATTGAGGATGTCTTCAAGCGCGCCGACATCCTCACCGTCCACGTGCCCCTCCTCGACTCCACGCGCGGCCTGGTGTCCACCCAGCGCGTCGGCCTCATGAAGGAGACCGCCGTCATCCTCAACTTCGCCCGCGCCGAGATCGTCGACGAGGCCGCCGTCGTGGCCGCCCTCGACGAGGAGACCCTGGGCGGCTACGTCTGCGACTTCCCCTCCCCGGCCGTCCACAAGCACCCCCGCTGCATCTCGTTGCCGCACTTGGGCGCCTCCACGAAGGAGGCCGAGCGCAACTGCGCCATCATGGCCGCCGACTCCCTGCGCGGCTACCTGGAGGACGGTCAGATCCACAACTCCGTCAACCTCCCCGAGGCCGTCATGGCCCGCGCCGAGGGCACCCACCGCCTCGTCATCGTCAACCGGAACGTGCCCAACATGGTCGGCCAGGTCTCCACCCTCGTCGCCGGGCACGGCCAGAACATCGCGAACCTGCTCAACAAGTCCCGGGGCGATCTCGCCGTCACCCTCGTCGACGTCGAGGGCGATCCCGCTCCCGGCGTTCTGGACGAGCTCGTCGCGATCGACGGTGTGCTCTCCGCCCGCTGCGTCTGACCCGCTCCCGGGCCCGCTGCCGCCCCCGGCCGCCCCGCGGATCGGGCAGGTTGGAGGATATGCGGCTCATCGGCGATCTGAAGGACCCGGGGACCACCCGCGCCTTCCACATCCTGATGGGCGCGCCCCTCGGGGGTGTGGACGTCGCGGAACTCGCGGCCCAGGTCGTAGCGCGGGAAGGCGATCGCGCCACCGGCGTGCTCCTCCTCCACGCAGCCGAGGAGATTGGCCGAATACCCGATCTGGGTCTTGACCTCCTTCTTACAGCAGCCGAAATAGTTGTCCGCGATGACGGTGACGCCACGCTCGTCGCGGGCCGAGCACTTGAAGGCCTTGCCGCCGTTGTAGCGCTCGTCCTCGGTCTAGTGGCACATGCCGTCGCTGCGCCGGCGCTCCGTGGCCTTCTCCCACGAGGGCAGGCCGAGCTCCTTCTTCGTCAGGCGGGTCAGGTGTGGGCCAGGATGACACAGCCGGCAAGGACAGGGCGCGGGCGATGATCGGGGAGACCGGCTGGTCGATCTCCGTGGAGGTGGCCCCGGTGGGGCCGGGGATGCCCAGGAGCTGGAGTCGCAGGGAGATCGCGCCCGCATGGCGCCGAGCCTAGGGGGGCGTGAGCGGGGCCCCTCGGCATCCTGTGAGCCTCCTGCGGGCCCGGCCGGATCTGGTGGGAGGAGGGCGGTGTGACCGACACCTGAGTGATAGGCGCCATATTGTGCCCTGGCCTGTGATGATGCTGATCGGCGGGGCCGCAGGGCCCGTGGAGCCGACGCCGAGTCATGATCCCGCCGCATTCCCCTTGCCCCGAGGGGGCACTTCCCGGCCATACTTGGCACTGCACGATGGCTCGTTGGGCCCCCAGCCCTGAATCCCAGCGAACCGACCGGCACTGCAGGAATGAGGAGCGCGTGACACTGAACGCGAACCCAGGAGGCAATCGTCCCCATGGCGGCAGGCTCGCCCAGGCGGCCAGCTCCGGAAGGCAGGAGCGCGGCCGACAGGCTCCCACGAGCGGCCGCGACAGGCGCGCCGCCCGGGCCGCCGAGAAGGCTGCCAGGGCCGCTGCCGCCGTCCCGGCCCCCACGGGCCTGAGGAGGATCTTCAACTACCCCAGGCGCGGCAAGGGCCCGATCCATCGCTGGATCCCGAGCTGGCGCTTCTGCCTGGGTTCCTTCCTCCTGATGACCTCGGCGGTGCTGGGCCTGTTCGTCTACGCCTACTCGACGATCAAGGTGCCCGAGCCCAGCGAGTTCGCCCAGGCGCAGACGACCACCGTCTACTACTCCGACGGCACCACCCCGATGGGGCAATTCGCCGAGGTCAACCGCACTATTATCGATACCTCGACGATTCCCTCCCATGTGGGCAACGCCGTCGTCGCCTCCGAGGATCGCTCCTTCTACACCAATAGCGGTGTGGACCCGAAGGGAATCCTGCGGGCACTGGTCAACAATGCCAGCGGCGGGGGGACCCAGGGCGCCTCCACCCTCACCCAGCAGTACATCAAGAACTACTACGTCGATACGACGAGCTCCTACACGGGCAAGTTCAAGCAGGCCATCATGGCCCTCAAGATCGACCGCTCTAAGACCAAGGCGGAGATCCTCGGCTCCTACCTCAACACGGTGTACTTCGGGCGGGCTGCCTACGGCATCGAGGCCGCGAGCCAGGCCTACTTCGGCCACCCGGCCTCCCAGATGACCTACTCCGAATCCGCGCTCCTGGCGGGGATCCTGCCCGCCCCCAGCGCCTGGGACCCGGCGATCGATAAGGACCAGGCCACCATTCGCTGGAACCGCGTGCTCGACCTCATGGTGGAAGACGGTTACATCACACAGGCGGAGCGCGACTCCGCGACTCTCCCGACGACGATCGATGTCACCAATGATGAGACCTACCAGGGTCCCAACGGCTACCTCCTCCAGATGGTCCGGGAGGAGCTCACGACGACGGCGGGGCTCACCGACCAGCAGATCGACACCGGCGGGCTGTCGATCGTCACCACGATCAACAAGGGCAACCAGGACGCCGCCATCGCCGCCGCCCAGAGCCTGCCGGAGGGCTACTCGCCCAACCTGCGGGTGGGGCTGGTCTCGATCGACGCCAGCAGCGGCGGCATCCTCTCCCTCTACGGCGGCAGCGACTACCTCACCGACGGACTGAACTCCTCCACCGGTGCCGTCGCCCAGGCGGGCTCGACCTTCAAGCCCTTCGCACTCGTGGCCGCCCTGGAGAAGGGCGCGACCTTGGCCAATGGCTATCCCGGGACCTCGCCCATGACGATCGAGGGCACTCGGTTCGTCAACTTCGGGGGCGCCCAATTCAGGTGGGCCGACCTGGTCAAGGCCACCGCGTACTCGGTGAACACCTCCTACGTCCAGCTCAATAAGGATGTCGGGCCCGAGACCACCAAGGAGGTTGCCACGCGGGCCGGCTACCCGCAGAACACGGTGGGTCTGGAGCCCGCGAACCTCCAGAACGTCCTCGGCTCGGCCTCACCGCACACGATCGACATCGCCACGGCGTACGCAACCTTCGCCTCTCGGGGGACTCGCCACCAGACGCATATCGTCGCCTCAGTCAGCGGCAAGAACGTCTCCTACACGGCGCCGACCAATGGGGAGAAGGTCTTCTCCGACGACGTCATGGCCGATGCCACCTACGCCATGCAGCAGGTGGTCAACGAGGGCTCCGGCACCACCGCTCTGAGGCTCGGGCGGCCCATCGCGGCCAAGACGGGCTCGTCCTCGGACAACAAGTCGGCCCAATTCGTCGGCTACACCCCGCAGGTGGCCACCGCCGTTACTCTCTACCAGACCGGTGCGAACGGAGAGGAGGAGTCGATCACCCCATGGGGCGAGTACTCCGAGATCACCGGCTCCACCTACCCGGCGGACATCTTCACCACCTACATGGCGTCCGCACTGGACGGCCTGCCCGTTGAGCAGTTCCCGGGCCGTACGGATAACTCCTACACGCCGGGCTCCCTGGGAGGCGCCCAGGCCCCCGCGCCCTCGTACAACTTCTCCCCGGCCCCTGAGCCCGAGCCCACCAAGGTGCCGGTGACCCCCACGCAGGAGGAGCCGACGCGGAAGGCGCCGTCGCAGGAGGAGGAGCGCGATGAGTTCATCGAGGGCCAGAACCAGGGTTCCACCCCTGATCGCAGTCAACCGTCGAGCCCGAACGGTGAGCAGAAGGGTGGGCAGCAGCCTCCGGCGGGCCAGGACAACGATGACAATGCCCGGGTAGGCCAGCGGGGCGACCGGCAGGGAAACCAGGGCGCCCAGAATAATCGCAACGCCTACGGCTGGGGCCCCCGCCGCTGGATCCCCCGCTACTGGGACGAATAGGTGACGAATAGGTACTGAGCCCTGTCCGGGGTGCGGCAGCGCCAGGCCGCCCTGGGCGCTGATCGCGCAGCAGATCACCGCCTGAGAGCCCTGCCTGGACTCTCGCGCGTGTCGCACTGCACGGCCCGATGGCCCGCCCCCGTCTTCCTGGCGGGGGCGGGCCTGGAGTAGGCTCGTGCTCCGGCGCGCCTTTGGGCGACCCCGCCCCGGCGGTGCGCCGCACGCATCAACCCTCCTGTCACGGAGAGACCGTGACCGCTTGAGACCAGAGGAGGTGGGTACCAAGCATGCGTCATTACGAGATCATGATCATCCTCGACCCCGAGACGGACGAGCGCACCATCGCGCCGTCGCTCGAGAAGCTGCTGCAGGTCGTCCCCAGCAACGGGGGCACGGTCGACAAGGTCGATGTCTGGGGCAAGCGCCGTCTCGCGTACGACATCAAGAAGCGCTCCGAGGGCTTCTACGTCGTCGTCGACATGACCACCACGCCCGAGATCGCCCAGGAGCTCGACCGCCAGCTCGGCCTCAACGAGACTGTCCTGCGCACCAAGCTCCTGCGTCCCGAGGCCTGAGCCCACCGAGGGAAGGAAGCGAAATGGCCGGCGACACCGTCATCACGATCATCGGGAACCTCACCGCGGATCCGGAGATGCGCTTCACCCCGTCGGGTGCGGCGGTCGCGTCCTTCACGATCGCGTCCACACCGCGCACCTTCAACCGCCAGACCAACGAGTGGCAGGACGCGGAGACGCTGTTCATGCGCTGCTCGATCTGGCGCGACGCCGCGGAGAACGTTGCGGAGTCCCTGACCAAGGGCATGCGAGTCATCGCCCAGGGCCGCCTCCAGCAGCGCTCCTACACCGACCGCGAGGGCGCTCAGCGCACCGTCGTGGAGATGCAGGTCGACGAGATCGGCCCCTCCCTGCGCCGTGCCAAGGCCCAGGTCACCCGCACGGGTGGTCAGGGCGGCTACGGCGGGAACCAGGGCGGCGGCTACCAAGGCGGCGTCCAGAACCAGGGCGGTCTTGGCGGCTACGGCGGGAACCAGGGCGGCGGCCAGGGCTTCCAGGGGCAGGGCGGCCAGTCCGGCTACAACGCCCCCCGGGGCGGCGCCGCGGACGATCCGTGGGCCACGGGCGGCTCCACCTCCTTCGGTGACGAGCCCCCGTTCTGACTCCCCGGGAGCCAGGCGCTCCGTTCCCACACTCACAACCCAATCTCGTATGAGCGCCGTCGGCGCTCGCAACAAGGAGTACCACTATGGCGAAGCCTCAGCTTCGTAAGCCGAAGAAGAAGGTCGGCCCCGTCAAGGCGATCAAGGTCGGTGTCATCGACTACAAGGACACCGCCACGCTGCGCAAGTTCATCTCCGACCGCGGCAAGATCCGCGCCCGCCGCGTCACCGGCGTGTCCGTCCAGGAGCAGCGCAAGATCGCCAAGGCCGTGAAGAACGCCCGCGAGATGGCCCTGCTGCCCTACACGAGCTCTGCTCGCTGAGAAGGAGGCACGGATATGACCACCAAGCTCATCCTCACCCACGACGTGGCCCACCTCGGCGCCGCCGGGGACGTCGTCGACGTCAAGGACGGCTACGCCCGCAACTACCTGGTTCCGCGCAAGCTCGCGACGCCCTGGACCAAGGGCGCGCAGAAGCAGATCGACCAGATGGCCGAGGCCCGCCGTCGTCGCAGCATCGAGTCCCTCGAGCACGCCCAGACCGCCCGCGCCTGGCTGACTGACAACGTGGTGACGATCACCGCGAAGGCCGGCGCCAATGGCCGCCTCTTCGGCTCCGTCACCACCGCCGAGATCGCCGATGCCGTGAAGGAGGCCGGTGGCCCCGCCATCGACCGCCGCAAGATCACCATCGCCCCCCCGATCAAGTCGACCGGTCGCCACAGCGCCTCCGTTCGCCTGCACGCCGACGTCGTCGCCCCGGTGGAGCTGTACGTCGTCGCCGCTCGCTGAGCACTCGCGCTGAGGGCCCGCCCAGGACTGCCTGGGCGGGCCCTTGCGCGATCAGTGCCCCGGCGGTGGCGAAGTTTGAGGATTGCTCGCGACCCGGAGGCGCTCTGCGTGTTCTCCTCCTTCGTCCCCAGGCTCTTGACCTGGTATCACGCAAGATGCGATGCAGCATCAGAGGAAGGAATCCTCAAATCTCGCCACCCTCGTGGGACGTGACCCGGGATGTGGCTCAGGAATGGGCCGCGAGCACCCCGAGGCGCCGGCCGCGCCCTAGGAGCGCCAGGCGTCGGTGCGCGCCCTCAGGCCAGTGGTCAGGGCCCGCGTCCCCATGAACACCCAGGCGAAGGCGGCCCACAACCACACGAGGCCGGCAGCACCGCCGTAGGGAGCACCGTGGGCCACGAGCGCGGTCAGTGGGAGATAGGGCACGAGGGTGGCCAGACCTGCCCGGGCGAGGTAGCGGCCGTCGCCCGCGCCCATGAGGACCCCGTCGAAGAGGAAGACGGCGCCCGCCAAGGGCATGGCCGAGGCCGCCACGAGTAGCGCCGGCCGCGCCGCCTCCGCCACGGCAGCCTCGGAGGTGAAGGCCAGGGGCAGCCACGGCGTCGCCGCT
The DNA here is from genome assembly GCF_002076915.1 of Actinomyces gaoshouyii. Classification (NCBI taxonomy): domain Bacteria; kingdom Bacillati; phylum Actinomycetota; class Actinomycetes; order Actinomycetales; family Actinomycetaceae; genus Actinomyces; species Actinomyces gaoshouyii. The sequence continues at coordinate 2,329,002 of NZ_CP020468.1, read as the reverse complement.
GCCATGACCACGCCGATAATCACGCCGGCGAGCACGCCCCATCGCAGGCTTCGGCGCAGTACGACGTCAACCGTCAGAACGGGGACGTCCCCGCTGTCCCCGCCCGCCGGGCCACTAGTGCCGGCAGGGCTGCTGCCGCCGGCCCGGGTGGCCTCCTCGGTGCCCGGCGCGCGGTCCGCTGCGGCGTCGGCCTGCCCCAGGGCGGTGCCGATGAGGGCCTGGGCGGCGATGGCCAGGGCATCGAGGGCGAAAGCGGTGAAGCTCCACAGGGCGGTGACGATCTGGTGGGCGGCCAGGGGCAGGTCGCCCAGCGCCGTCGCCGCCCAGACCGTGGCCAGGATGGCGGTGCGCAATGAGACGGTGCGCACGAGCAGGGGCAGGCCGGAGCCGAGGGAGGCGCGCATGCCCTCACGCCTTGGGGCGAGCCCGATGCCCTCGAGCCGGGCGGCGCGCAGCACCGGCAGCGTCAGCGCCACCGCCATAGCGCTCTGGCTCAGCGCCGTGCCGAGCCCCGAGCCGGCGATGCCCATGCCGATGCCGTAGAGAAGGAGGGCGTTGAGCCCGATGTTGAGCGCCGCTCCCGCGGAGGCGACGATGAAGGGCGTACGGGTGTCGAGCAGCCCGCGCAGAGTCCCGGTGGCGGCGAAGACGACGAGCATGCCGGGTAGACCCGGCGCCGAGGCCCTCAGGTAGTCGATGGCCGCGCCGGCCACCGCACCGCGGGCGCCGAGCAGCTCGGCCAGGGCGGGGGCGGTCCCGGCGAGGATCGCGGCCGCGCCGAGGCCCAGCACCAGGGCGAGCCATAACCCGTCGATCCCCACGCGCAGGCCGCCCGCCCGGTCGCCCGCCCCGAAGAGCCGCGCCGTCATCGCGGTCGTCGCATAGGCGAGGAAGACGAACAGGCCGACAACGGTGGTCAGCACCGTGGAGGCGAGTGACAGGCCCGCCAGCGACGTGGGGCCCAGATGCCCGACCATCGCGGAGTCCACGAGCACGAGCAGCGGTTCGGCCACGAGCGCGCCGAGCGCCGGCAGGGCCAGCCCCAGGATGGAGCGGTCGAGGTGATGGCGGCTCGTGGGGCCCGCCGAGCTCAGGGAATCCGCGGAGCCGCCCCGGTAGCGATCGGATGAGTCCGAGGGACCGTCATCGCGCGCTGGTCTGGTCACGTCATCTCCGGGGTCGTGGGGGGCCAGTCTCTCATGGGCGGGCGATGCCGCCGCCCGGTCGCGCGCCGACGCCAATCGCGTCCGAGTGGTCCAGACCTGAAGGTGAGGATGAGATCATTCCACAGGAGAACAGGGTTATCCACAGATTTTGTGCGGACTTTGTCGCACTCGCTTGTGGGTTTCTGAGCATGAACTTCACGTCGGGATCACGCAGGTATATCAACGATTGTCAAAAATGTGCAGGTCGTTACCTCAAATTTATCCACAGGTTGTGCGGCGCGTCGCCCCCAGGTTATCCACCGCTTTCCACAGGTGTCGGTGGTCTGCCCACAGCGTCCCCCCAGGGCGCGTTTGCCGCGCCCTGGGGCGGCGGCTAGTGTCGCGCGGGCCGCCTGGCGCCAGAGGGGAGGGGGAGTCGTGACCGACGTCATCGATCGCGCCGCCGTGAGCGCCGCGCGGGAACACCGCGGCCAGGGCTCGCCCGGCCCGGCGGCGGCACGCTTCGACGGCGTCTTCGACCGCGTCCCCCCGCACGACGACGAGGCGGAGATGGCCACGCTCGGCGGCATGCTGCTGAGCAAGGAGGCGATCACCGACGTCCTGGAGGTCCTGCGCGGCAACGAGTTCTACCAGCCCGCCCACGAGTCGATCTTCGACGTCATCGTCGACGTCTACAACCGCTCCATGCCGGCCGACCCCATCGTCGTCTCCGACGAGCTGGCCAAGCGCGGCGAGCTCGACCTCGTCGGGGGCGCCCCCTACCTCGCCTCCCTCATGGCGAGCGTGCCCACGGCCGCCAACGCCGCCCACTACGCGCGCATCGTCCGGGAGAAGTCCCTCATGCGGGGCCTCGTCCAGGCCGGCACCCGTATCACGCAGCTCGGCTACTCCCAGGACGTCGGGGACATCGCCGAGCTCGTCACCCTGGCCGAGGCCGAGGTCTACTCCGTCGCCCACTCCGAGGGGGAGAAAGAGGACTACGTCGCGATCTCCGAGCTCCTGGGAGAGGCCAACCTGGAGATCGAGGCCGGGCAGAGCCGCGAGCAGGGCGTCATGACGGGCGTTCCCACGGGCTTCATGGACCTCGATGAGCTCACCGGCGGCCTCCACGCCGGCCAGATGATCATCATCGCCGCGCGCCCCGCCATGGGGAAGTCCACGCTCGCCGTCGACTTCTGCCGCTCGGCCTCCATCCACCACGGCATCCCCTCGTGCTACTTCTCCCTGGAGATGGGGCGCATGGAACTCATGATGCGCATTCTCGCCGCCGAGTCCGGGGTCTCCATGAACAAGCTGCGCGGCTCCAACCAGATGGATGAGCGTGACTGGCAGGACGTCGCCCTGGCGTACAATCCCGTCTCCAACGCCCAGCTGTACATCGACGACTCCCCGAATCTCACCATGCCGGAGATCCGCTCCAAGGCCCTGCGCCTCAAGCAGCAGAACGGCCTCGGCCTGCTCGTCATCGACTACCTCCAGCTCATGAGCTCGGGCAAGCGGGTCGAGTCCCGCCAGCAGGAGGTCAGCGAGTTCTCCCGCTCGCTCAAACTCCTCGCCAAAGAGCTCGAGATCCCGGTGATCGCCGTCGCACAGCTCAACCGCGGCCCCGAGCAGCGCACCGGCAACAAGCCCCAGATGTCCGACCTGCGCGAGTCCGGCTCCCTGGAGCAGGACGCGGACATCATCATGCTCCTGCACCGTCCCGAGTACTACGCGATGGAGGAGCGCCCCGGGGAGGCCGACATCATCGTCGCCAAGCACCGCAACGGGCAGACCAAGACGATCCCCGTGGCCTTCCAGGGTCACCTCTCCCGTTTCTCCAACATGGCGCGCGACATCACCGCCGAGCCCGACTACGAGGGCTGAACGGCCTTCTCGGGCGGAGCACCGATGCGCTCCCCGGCGGAGCGCCGATTCCAGTGCGCTGATCCGTCGTCAGTTCTCGGCGCGCCCCAAGCGCCAGTAGCCCATGAACGCCACTGCGCGCCGATCGACGCCCCGCTCCGAGACCAGGTGGCGGCGCATCGCGCGCACCGCTCCCGCCTCACCGGCCAGCCACGCGTACAGATCCGTTCGTGACAGCGCCGCCCCGCCGCGCGCTGTGCGCGGAACCTCCCACAGGAGGTCGGAGTCGACGTCGATCTCCTCCACCCGGGTGGGCCGGCCCGGCGGGCACAGCTCGGCCGCCGCCTCAACGACCGCCGTCGTGAGCAACTCGCCATGCGCCCTGCCCTCGCGCCCCAGGAAGCGCAGTTCGAAACCTGGATGCGCGGGCAGGTAGGCGCGGTCGGCCTCCTGGGGCATCTCGACGACGGCAATGCCGCGTGCGCTCGTGGGCAGGCCCTCCAGGATTCGGGCGATCGCCGGGGCCGCTGTCTCATCGCCGCCCAGGAGATAGGCGCCGGTGCGCGCCGGTGGGATGAAATCGACGCCACCCGGCATGCCGTCGAAGGAACGACGGGGCCCCAGCAGCACTGCCCTGCTCCCGACGACGGCTCCCCCGATCCAGTGCGCCGCCGGCCCCAACCCGGTGCCGGGCCCGCCAGTCGGCGCGGCCGGATGGACCACCATGTCGACGTCCACCTCCGTCGCGCCCCCGCGGCAGACGGCCCCGCGCACCGCGCGCGTCGTGTAGGTGCGGATCGGGCAGCGGCGCTTCGGCGGGAGGGCGAGCCAGTCGGCGTACCAGTCCGGGCCGTCCACCAGGTGCTCGTAGCCGCCCGAGGGCGCGGGCAGGACGAGCTTGATGCGCTGGTCCCAGCCCGGGTCCGCGAAGTCGGCAAGAGGGTCGCCGCCCTCCTCGGCAGCCCCGGCGCCTACGAAGGTGAAGCGCCTCATGGAGGGGGAGACATCGAGGATCCCCGCCACTTCGACTGAGAAGAAGCCAAAAGAGGCCCTCCCCGCGCCGCTCACGCCCCCTCCTGCCCGGGTGCCTGATCCCTACCGCCGCCCACGTGGTAGCGGCCCTTGGGGACGATGAGCGGCGTGCCGGAGACCGGGTCCGGGATGACATCAGCCTCCAGATCGAAGACCTCGCGCACCAGCTCGCTCGAGACGATCTCCGATGGCGCTCCCGAGGCGACCACCCTGCCCTGGCGCATGGCGATGATGTGGTCCGCGTAGCGGGCCGAGAGATTGATGTCGTGCAGGACCATGACGATCGTCGTACCGCGCTCGCGGTTGAGATCCGTGAGAAGGTCCAGCACCTCCACCTGATGGGCGAGGTCGAGGAAGGTCGTGGGCTCGTCGAGGAGGAGCACGTCGGTGCGCTGGGCCAGCGCCATGGCGATCCACACGCGCTGGCGCTGCCCACCGGAGAGCTCGTCGATGGAGCGATCCGCCAGGGCCTCGGTGCGGGTGGCCAGCAGCGAGGCCTCCACGATCCGCCGGTCGGCGGCGCTTGTGGCCCGGAACAGCCCCTGGTGGGGGCTGCGCCCGCGCCCCACGAGATCTGCCACCGCGATGCCCTCCGGGGCGATCGGCTGCTGCGGCAGCAGGCCGAGGCGCCGGGCCAGAGAGCGGGTGGGGAGAGATCGGATCTCCTCGCCGTCGAGCAGGACCCGCCCGTCCATGGGGGTCAGGACTCGCGCCATCGTCTTGAGCAGGGTGGACTTCCCGCAGGCGTTCGCCCCCACGATGACGGAGATCCGGCCCACCGGGATAGCGACATCCACGCCGTCGACGACGACGCGGCCGCCGTACCCCGAGCGCAGGGTGCGAGTGGTCAGTTCGGCGGGGCGCGCGCGATCCTGGGTCGCAGGGGCGGCTGTGCTCATGGACGGGGTCATGCGGAGGCTCCCTGGCGGTTGAGTCGCAGCAGTTGGAGGACGAGGTAAGGGGCGCCGACCACACCGGTCACCACGCCCACCGGGAGTGTCGTGGGGAAGGCGTGCTGGCCCAGGAGGTCGCCGCCGAGCACGACGATGGCCCCCATGAGGGCGGCGGGCAGGAGCAGCGTGCGATGCGTGCGCCCCACGAGGCCTGCCGCGAGAGGCCCGGCTAGGAAGGAGACGAAGGCGATGGGGCCGGTGGCCGCGGTCGCGAAGGAGGCCAGCGCCACCATGGTGAGCACAAGGGCGAGCCTGGCGCGGCCAGTGGTCACTCCCAGGCCGACGGCGGTCTCCTCGCCCAGGGCGAGCAGTGGAAGGTCCCGGCCGATCACCCCCATGATCAGCGCGCAGGCGCTCACCGCGATCGCCAGGATTACCACCTGGTCCCAGGCGGCGTCGTTCAGGGAGCCGGACAGCCAGCGCATCGCTTTGGGGACGTCGTAGATGGCGGCCCGTAGTTGCAGGTAGGCGATCAGTGAGGACAGCATCGAGGACACGCCGATCCCGATGAGGATGAGCCGGGCGCCCTGTGTCCGGCCCGAGCCGGACAGCGCGTAGATGGCGGCCGCCGTCGCCAGGCCGGCGACGATCGACAGGATGCTCACTGCCGGCCCGGACCAGCCCAGCACAAGGATCGAGAAGACCGCCGCCGTCGAGGCGCCCGAGGTGATGCCGATGATGTCCGGGCTGGCGAGCTGGTTGCGCAGCATGGTCTGGGACGTGGTGCCGGCCATGCCGAAGGCCAGCCCGGCGAGGAGCCCCACCATCGCGCGCGGCAGGCGCAGGCGGCCCACGGAGAACGACGCCCCGGGCACGTGCTCGCCCATCATGACGCGGATGACCTCCTCCGGGGAGTACCAGGTCCTCCCGATGAGCACGCAGGCCCACCACAGGGCGACGACTCCGATGAGCAGCGCCGCGCTCACCCCCCAGTAGCGCGCCGCCCGGGAGCGCCTGCCCCGGTCGGTGAAGCCGAGGGCGAGGGGCGGGGCGCTCATAACTCGCGCACTTTCGCGCTTCGGGCCACGACGATGAGGATGGGGGCCCCGACGAAGGCGGTGATGATGCCCACCGAGATCTCGCTCGGCCTCGCGATCACCCGGCCCAGGGTATCGGCCGCCGTCAACAGGGCAGCGCCACCGAGGACGGACAGGGGCAGGAGCCACCGGTGATCGGGGCCCGTGAGCATCCGCACCGCGTGGGGGACCATGAGGCCGACGAAGCCGATCGGCCCGGCCAGCGCCGTCACGGCGGCGCATAGAACCACTCCCGCCGCGGCGGCGAAGAGCCTCGTGAGCGGCGCGTTGACGCCCAAGCCGGTAGCCGCTTCATCGCCGAGGGCCAGCGAGTTCAGCGGGCGCGCCATCGCCAGGCCCGCGGCGGTGGCCAGTGCGATGAAGGGCAGGACCACTCCGAGGGAGTCCCAGGTGCCGCGCCCCAGACTCCCGACCTGCCAGGCGCGGAAGTCCTCCAGGCCTTGAGCGCGGGGCAGCATGATCGCGCTGATCGCCGAGGACAGCGCCGCACCCGTGGCCACCCCGGCCAGGGCGAGCTTGACCGGCGTCGCCCCTCCCGGCCCGAGCGAGCCGACGGCGTAGACCACGATAGCGGTGAGCATGGCGCCGGCCATCGCAACCCACAGGTACTGGAAGAGCGAATGGATTCCCAGGAAGGCGATCCCGGTGACGATCGCCAGGGACGCCCCCGTGTTGATCCCCAGGATCCCGGGATCGGCTATGGGATTGCGGGTGATGGCCTGCATGAGGGCGCCCGCCAGCCCCAGGGCCGCGCCCGCTACGAGGGCGGTGGCGGTGCGCGGGAGCCTCTCGCCGACGGCGGTCGCCCCGATGGTCGAGTCATGGCCGACCACGCCATCGAGGATCTCGGGGAGGCTGACCATGCGCGCTCCGAAGGCGATCGAGGCGATGGCCGCCAGGGCGAGCAGTGCCAGGAGCGCGACGAGTACGGCGGGCGCGGGCAGGGCCGTGGGGCCGTGATCGCCGGCCCTGCCCGGGCCGGGCGTGGCCGGGGTGGTCACTGGACCTTGTCTGCGGCTGCGGCGATGAGCGCCACGTAGTCGGCCAGCCCCCAGGGCAGGGAGAGCGGCCCGGGATTGGTGGAGGCCGACAGCGCCGAGCCGTTGCCGACGAAGGCGATGGCCCCGTTCTTGACCGCCGGGATCGTCCCGATGAGGGAATCGGCCTGGAGGGTGGGCAGGTCCTCCGCAGTGCCGTACATGACCATGATGTCGACGTCGTTGACCATGTCGGCGTTCTCGGCAGAGAGGTTGTAGGAGAAGGTGGAGGGGTCCGCCTCGGCCTGCTTGCGCACCGACTCCGGGATGGTCAGGCCCAGGTCCTCCATGAACGCCGTGCGCGGGTCGCCCGTCGTGTAGAAGCCGATGGAGGATTGGTCGCCCGCGCCCATGTAGAAGAAGGCGGCGGTCTTGCCGGCCAGCTGCGGGTGCTTGGCGGTCTCGGCGGAGATGGAGGACTCCAGGGCGGCGATGAGCGCCTCGCCCTCCGTCTTCTTCCCGATCGCGGTGGCATCCATGGTGATCATCTCGCGCCACGGGGTGACCCAGGCGGCCTTCGGGTAGGCGATGGTGGGGGCGATCTCGCTGAGCCGGTTGTAGTCCTCCTGGGTCATGCCCGAGTAGGCGCCCAGGATGATATCGGGCTTCGTGTCCGCGATGGCCTCGAAGGCGATGCCGTCGGTCTCGTCGAACAGGACGGGTGCCGTGGCGCCGCCGGCGACGAGCTCATCCACCTTCGTCTTGGTCCAGGGCAGCATCCCGGAGCCGTCCTCGACGCCGAAGACCTGCTTGGCGATACCGACGGGCATGACGCCCAGGGCGAGGGGGACGTCCTGGTTCGCCCAGTTGACGGTCGCGATCCGCTCCACCGAGGTGGGGAGCTCCGTGGTGCCGAAGGCATGGGTGATGGTGCCGGGGGCGCCGTCGGCGGAGGAGCCACTGGCACCCCCGCCATCGCTCTTCTTGCTCCCGCAGGCGGCCAGGAGCGCCGACAGGGACAGTGCTGAAGTACTCGCGAGGAAGGACTTGCGGGAGACGGGCATGGGTTCCTCTTCGTCGTCGGGGGCGGTCGATCGCGGTGAGCGCCCGGAAATGGACAAGGGCAACCTTAGTAAGGTCAGGGTCGCCTATGGAAGAGCGGGATGTATGGCGTGACGCATCTTCGACGGCATGGCGGGTCATCATCCGCCGTGCCGGACTGCCCTGCCCCGGGAGGGACCGGTGGGATCCCGGACCGGGCTCAGCTCTGGCGGGCGAGGTCCGCCGCCCCCACCAGACCGGCCTCCTGGCCGCCGGCGGCCAGGACGAGCGGGATCGGCGGTCGATGGGTGCCCGCGGTGAGGGCGGCCTCGAAGGCCTTGCGCGTGGGCTCCAGGAGGATGTCTCCCGCCTCGGCCAGGCCCCCGGCGATGACGATGACCTCGGGATCGAGCACGGCGCACAGATCCGCGAGGCCCCGGCCCAGCCAGTGCGTGAGCTGGGCGTAGCACTCCAGGGCGCAGGGGTCGCCCTCGCGGGCCGCCGCGGTGACCGCCTTGCCGGAGATGTTGTTGGCATCCCCTCCCGAGAGCTCGATGATGCGCGCGGCGTAGGCGGGGCGGAAGCGCGCCTGCTCCCAGCCGTTGACCCCCAGGGCCGTGCCCGCGGCGTAGCGCTCGAGGCAGCCATTGAGGCCGCAGCCGCAGGGCCGTCCATCCGGCACGACGTTGATGTGCCCAATCTCGGCGGCGAAGCCCCGCGCGCCGCGCAGGAGCCTGCCATCCACGACGACCGCCCCGCCCACGCCCGTGCCGATCGCCACGACCAGGGCGTTGCGCTTGCCCCGGGCGGCGCCGAAGCGCACCTCCGCCCAGCCGAAGGCATTGGCGTCGTTCTCCACCACGACGGGCATGCCCACACGCTCGGAGATCGCATCCGCCAGACGCAGGCCCGTCCAGTCCAGGTTCGTGCCGTGGGCGATCGTGTTGCGGTCCTCGGCGATGAAGCCGGCCGCGCCGATGCCGACCGTCGTGCAGGAGGGGAAGTCGTTCTTGAGCTCGCGCACGACCTCGACGATCGTATCGATGATGGCCTGGCGCTCCTGGGCGGGCGAATCGCGGCGGATCGTCGCGAGGACCTCGCCGTCGACGGCGACGACACCGCCCGCGATCTTCGTGCCGCCCACGTCCACGCCGATGCTCAGTGCGCCGTGCGAGTCCTGCGCCGTCCCGGTGGTCGCTTCGGTCTGATCCGCCATGTGCCGTGCTCCTTCGCCATGCCTCGGGGGATGCGGTGCCGGGTGGGCGCGCGTCTGTCGATGGGTGCGCTGCCGAGGCGCATCTATTGTGACAGGCGTCGCAGGTCTTCCGCGACCGAATGACGGCGTCCCTGCGGGCCGGCCCCGGCCATCGCGGGCCCCGGTGGCTCGCGGAGCTATTTCGCGGCCTGTTCGGCGATCGTGGCGCGCACCGCGTCCGCAGAGGCGAAGCCGTTGATGTAGGTGTCATTGATCATGAGGAAGGGCGTTCCCCTCACTCCGATCTCGTAGGCATGATCCCTGGCCTGGGTCACCGACAGGGCGGTGGCGTCAGCGGTCATGTCCGCCTTGAACCTCTCGATATCCTTCACCCCGGCGCTCTGAGCGAAGGCCGTGAGGCTGTCCTGGGTGTACTCGGGGTGGTCGGTGGGATCGGCGGCCGCGTAGACGGCGTCGTGGAACTCCCAGAAGCGGCCCTGGTTCCCGGCGGCGATCCCGGCCTGCGCGGCCAGCGGCGAGGACGGGGTGATCTGCGCGAGATCGCGCCACTCGATCCGCAGAGAGCCGCTGTCGATGAGGTCGCGCAACCCGGGTTCGGTCTCTTGGGCGAACTTCGTGCAGTACGGGCAGGCGAAGTCGGAGAAGATCGTCATCACGACCGGCGCGTCCGCGCTTCCCTTGGCGCGGGCGTCGTTCGGGTCGCGCTTGGGCTCGTTGCGCAGGATCTGCAACTGCTCGGGGCTGGGCGAGGGGGCCGCGCCAGCGGCTCCGGCTGCTGTCCCATCGGCGATCTGGGACGAGACGGCCGTTCCCGCCGTGGAGGCTGTCTGGGCCGCGCCGGACGGGGAGTCCTTCGTGGTGCGCAGGATGAGCATTCCGGCGATCACGGCAAGGAGTATGGCGATGATGACGAGCAGGATGACCACGGCTTGATTGCTCCGCCGGACCGGTGATGCCCCGTCCGAGGCGTGGCTGATGGGCGCGGTGGTGGACTTGGGCGAGAGGGTCATGCCCGCAGTCTGGCAGAGATCACTGGCTCGGAGTCGGCCATCGGCCCCATCGCGACGGATCCGCGATGCTCTTCAGCCTGCGAGCCCGGCGCCCAGCGCCATCCCCAGCGCCCCCGCGGCCAGGCAGGCGGCCATCATGCCCAGGCCGTGGGCCGCGGCGGCCCGCCAGCGCCCGAGCGCGGCGAGCCGCGCGCCCTCCACGCTGGCCGTGGAGAAGGTCGAGTAGCCGCCCATGAGGCCTGTGCCGAGGACGCGGGTCAGGCTCGCAGCGCTCGCTGCGGCCTCCGTTTGCGCCCAACCGGTGAGAACGCCCAGGATCAGGCATGCCGTGATGTTGACGACGATCGTCCCCACCGGCACCGGAAGCTCGTCGACGGCCCCGCGGGCCTCGCCGGTGGACCCGTCGGCAGGACCGGCCTGCTCGTGGCGGGATGAGGCGGCCGCCCTCCTGGCCGCGGCCCTGGTCGCCGCCGCACTCATGCGGCTGTCGACGAGGTAGCGGGCGATGGCCCCCGCGCCTCCGGCCAGAACCATGAGGGACCATGCCCATGCCCCGCTCACGGCGACTGCGAGCCCGCGGCGCCGACCCCTGCGCCGTCGGTGGGACCGGTGTGATGCGACTGATCGAGGAACCTCGACAGCCGCAGCCCCAGGCCGGCGAGCGCCAGACCCGCGACGAGGGATCCCAGGAGGTACACTGCCCCCAGGGCCGGGAATCCCTGGTCGATGAGGGCAAGCGTCTCGCCGATCAGTGTCGAGTAGGTGGTGAGCGCCCCCATGAGTCCCGTGCCCACCCCCAGGCGGACGAGCCGATGCTTACCCGTCTGGCGCCAGGGCGCCGCGAATCGGCCCAGGATAAGGCCCAGCAGGAGCGCGCCGGCGAGGTTCGCCGTCGCCGTCGCCCAGGGCAGGCCCGACGGCGAGGGGCCGATGAGCTCGGCGAGACTGGCCCGCAGCGAGGTGCCGACGGCTCCGCCAAGGCCCACTACCGCCAAGGCGGGCCAGTCGGGGGCGGTGGAGGGGCGCATGTCAACGGGTGCCGACGAGCTGGGCGACCTGGAGATCGTCCTTGTTGAAGATGAGGATGTAGTCGCGACCCGTGCGGCCCTCGATCCAGGCCGCGGCGTCGCGAGGGGCATTGCCGCCCCACGCCGATGACCGGGCGTCGATGACCACGTACTGCGGCGCCTCGCTGCCCGTGCCCACCCAGGCGACATCCGCCCGCGGGACCAGGTAGGCCATGAGGGACAGGTCCGTCTCCACGGTCGAGCCCTCGGGGATGAGGTCGTAGACCGCCTCCACGGAGGCCATGCGCTCCGGCGCCTTGCCGAAGTCCCGGTTGGTCAACTGCCATAGAGGCAGATAGGAAGCGGTGAGAACGCCCAGGAGCATCGGAGCGGCCAGGCCGAGGAGCGTCAGCCAGCGGGCCCACAGCGGCGCCTCCAGCCAGCCCGCACCCTCCGGCCTTCGCGAGCGCCGCCGCTTGAGAGCGGCGACGACGTCGAGGAGCGCCCCGATCGCCACCGGGATGAGCACGGCGTTGTAATGCCAGTTCTTCCACTCCCAGTAGAAGGCCACCGAACCCAGGAACCGCCAGGCCAGTGTCGGGGCCACCACGGTGATCCATGGTGATCCCAGGCCGATGAGCCCGGCGGTGAGCATGAGTACGACCAGGGTCTGGATCTTGACCTCCGGGGAGAATAGGCGGGTGAGCAGGCCCTGGTGCGCGCCGCCGCCCGATCCGATGGAGTAGGCCCATGAGCCGTCCGGGTTGAGCATCGGCAGGAGCACCATGGTGGTCAGGAAGAACATGATGACGCCGAAGGCCGCGAGCGCGAGCCCGAACTGCCAGGTGGTGAGGCGGCCGACCGGGCGCGCCAGGTGGCCCCGCTTCAGCTCGCCCAGCCCTCGCACGGCCACGGCCAGGCCGATCATGAGCACCGTCAGGCCGAGGTCCTCCTTGACCAGGACCAGTGGCGCGGACCAGCAGGCCACGGCCAGCCACCTACGCTCGACGAAGGCCGCCGAGGCGAAGGCCAGCATGGGAACCGCGAAGGCGATCTCATGGAACTGCGCGGCCACAGCGCCCTGGAAGCCCCAGCTCAGCACGTAGGCAAGGCCCAGCGCGAGCGCGACGATCGGGTGGGTCAGGCGCTGGGTCAGGCGAACGATGGGCCAGGCGGAGATCGCCAGGAGGAGGTCCTGGACGATGAGGAGGGTCAGGCCCGAGGGGAACAGCGCCCACAGGGGGCCCAGCAGCACGAGGATGGGATGGAAGTGGTCGCCGAGGAGGTTGTAGTCCGGGCCCTTGATCGGGACGATCGGCGCCTGCAGATGCGAGTAGGCCTTGGCCGCCTCGGAGAAGATGCCCAGGTCCCAGCTCGGGACGGTCATCGCCCTCCACTGGCCCACGGAGTAGGAGATGAGCACCCAGGCGCCGATGAGGACGGTGAGCGCGGCGGGCAGGAGATCGCGCAGATCTCGGAGGGAATGCGGTGGCGCTGGGCGGAAGGGCGGTGCCTTCTCCACTTCCGGGGCGATCGCTTGGGCAGTCCCGGTGCCCTCCCCCGGCGCCCTTGCATCGGGCGGCAGGTGCCGGCCCTGCGGCAGCGGGGGCGCGGACGTGGCGGCCGGCAGAGGCGGGATCGGAAACGCGGCGTCTCCATCCTGGGAAGGAACGGTGTTGTCGGATCTGGGCACTGGACTCATCGCGGACGAGCCTAATGCTCGAAACACCCCTCGGCGTAGGCTGCCCCAGTCACACCCACCCCTGAGGAGACATAGATGACTGCCAACACGGGCGAGCACGATCTCGACGAGATCATCGAGCGCGGCGAGCACCTCCAGCGCCGTCTCTCCAATCGACACATCCAGCTCATCGCCATCGGCGGGGCGATCGGAACCGGCCTGTTCATGGGGTCGGGCAAGACGATCTCCCTGGCCGGTCCCGGTGTGCTGCTCGTGTACGCGATCATCGGCGGCTTCCTCTTCCTGGTCATGCGGGCACTCGGCGAGGTCCTGCTGTCCAACCTGGACTACAAGTCCTTCGCCGACGTCGCCCACGACCTCATCGGCCCCTGGGCGGGTTTCTTCACCGGGTGGACCTACTACTTCTGCTGGCTCGTGACGGCCATTGCGGAGGTCATCGCCATCACCCAGTACGCGCAGTACTGGTGGCCCACCGTGCCCCTGTGGCTGCCCGCCATCCTGACCGTGGCCCTGCTGCTGGCTCTCAACCTGACCACGGTCAGGGCTTTCGGCGAGATCGAGTTCTGGTTCTCCATCATCAAGATCGTGGCGATCATCGCGCTCGTCGTCGTTGGCATCGTCATGGTCGCCATCGGATTCACAGCGCCCAATGGCGCTGTCGCCTCCCTGGGGAACCTGGGCGATCCCTCCGACCCCATCGGTGCCCTCTTCCCCCATGGCTTCTCCGGCTTCACCGGCGCCTTCCAGATCGCCGTCTTCGCCTTCGTGGGCACCGAGCTCATCGGGACCGCCGCCGCGGAGGCCAAGGACCCGGAGGTCACCCTTCCCAAGGCGATCAACGCCATCCCGGTGCGCATCCTCCTGTTCTACCTGGGCGCGCTCACCGCGATCATGATGGTCACCCCCTGGAGGGAGGTCACCGAGTCCAGCCCCTTCGTGGCCATGTTCTCCCTGGCCGGCTTCGGTCTCGCGGCGTCGCTGGTGAACTTCGTCGTCCTGACCGCCGCGGCATCGAGCGCGAACTCCGGCATGTACTCCACTTCCCGGATGCTCTATGGACTGTCCTGGTCGGAGCACGGTCCGGCCATCTTCAAGCGCCTGACCTCCCGCTCCGTTCCGGGGCCCGCGCTGGTAGTCACCTGCGCGGCACTGCTGATGGCGATCCCGCTGCTGTACACGACCGCGTCGATCATCGAGGCGTTCACAGTGGTCACGACGGTGGCGAGCGTGCTGTTCATCCTCGTGTGGATCATCATCATCGTCTCCTACCTGCGCTTCCGCTCCGTGCATCCCGAGCTCCACGAGGCCAGTGCCTTCAAGATGCCTGGCGACCGGGCGGCGGCGTGGGCGAGCATCGTCTTCTTCGTCTTCGTGATCTGGACGCTCACGCAGGCCCATGACACCAGGCTGGCGGTGCTCGCCTCACCGCTGTGGCTGGTTGTGATGGCGACCGCCTGGTGGACCCATTCCAGCCGCGCCAAGAGCCTGGTCGAGCGGGGCTGAGGCTCGGCCCTTCACTGCCCTTCACTCGGTATCGCCCCTATCTACTGTGGCGCGGTTTGAGGATTGCTCGGGCCTCGAGGGGGGCCGGGCGCGGCGTTTGCCTTAAGAGCAGGCCTCTGGACTGGGCAAACGCGAGTCATGACGTCATGTTAGAAAAAGGAATCCTCAAACTTCGCCAAATCCGCGGGCGTGCGAGTCCCCGCAGGCTGCCTGAGCGCCGTGAACCACAGGTGATGCTGCCCCCACAGGCCCTCCCGCGCTGTGGAGGCATCTCCTCGACGGGCCTGGAGATCTTCACAATCCGGCGCATGGGACAACGCGAGGTGGAGGCGAGCAGGATCCTCCGGGAGCTTCGATCAGGCCATGGGCCCTGCGCCGTCGGGACCTGCGCCTGGGCCGCACCGGCCAGCGAGCGCTGGCCGACCTGCTGACCATGGGCGACGTGCTGAGGACGGGCGGCGCCATCCACCTGCCGGATGCGCCCCAGGCGATTGTCGTCAGCCGGTCGCTTGGCGGCGTGCTGACGGCCGAATCCGCTCTTGAGCACTACGGACTCCCTCTGGTGCGCCGCCCGCGCTCACTGCATGTCGCGGTGCCGGCGCGTACCGGTGTGATCCGGGCGCCCGGTGGTGTGATCGTCCACCGGGAGGCCCATCTCGGCCGGGTCGATCCGCTTGAGATGCCCGTTGCCCCGCCTGAGCTCGTCCTGGCGAGGATGCTCCGGTGCTCCCCGGAGATCGACGCCGTCGCTGCACTGGACGCCGCGCTCCGCGAGGGCGTTGTCCTGCTGGACGACGTTCATGAGCTCCTCGGGGGTGATGGGTATCAGGCGGCTGTCGCGCGTCGGAGGGCGGGGCGGGCCAACCCGCGTGCTCGGTCCCTGATCGAGAGCCGGCTCCGCATCGAGCTCGAGGACGCGGGCCATCAGGTGGATGTCGGGGTGATCGTGCATGGCGTTGGTGAGGTCGATCAACTCGTGGATCAGCGCCTGTTCGTTGAGACGGATGGCTTCGCCTACCACTCCTCCAGGGAGGCGCTCTCCAGGGATCGGGAGCGCGACCAGCGGATGATCTCGATGGGGCTGCCGGTTGTCCGGTTGACCTACGAGGATGTCATGCGAGGCTGTGGCGTCATCATCGTCGAGGCCGCGCTGAGAGGGCTGGATAGGGCGTCGGCGCCCCTGAGGGTCGATCGTGATCCTTCCATTGGGGCTCCGAGGCTCATGTGGTGAGTGTGAAGTGGCGCGGTTTGAGGATTGCTTGGGCCTCGAGGGGGGCCGTCCGCGGCGTTTGCCTTAAGAGCAGGCCTCTGGACTGGGCAAACGCGAGTCATGACGGCATGTTAGAAAAAGGAATCCTCAAACTTCGCCATTTTCTTCTCAGTCAAGGTCCAACAAGGACACCACTGGCCACGAAAATGCTGCACGAGGAGCGGGGCGCCGGCCGAGGACCCGCCGAGCGGGTCTCGCTCCGCCTCACCCCTGGTGGGAGGGGCTCAGTCCTGTCCTTGTCAGGACGGGACCGCGTCGATGGCTCACAGCTCCCCGAGCTTCTGGAGGCGCTGGAGGCTGAGCCAGCCGATGGGGATCGGGATCCAGAAGGTTACCAGGCGGTAGACGATGGCGGCTGACAACGCGGTGCCGCTGGGGATCCCCGCAGCGATGAGGCCCGCCGTCAGGGCGAACTCCACCGGTCCGATCCCGCCGGGGGAGGGCACCACGGACCCCACCGTGTTGGAGGCGAAATAGGCGATCGCCAGCATGGAGAAGGGCAGGGTGAAGCCGAAGGCCCACAGGCTCGCCCCGAAGGCCAGGATGTAGGACAGGCTCAGGAGCACCGCCCCTCCCACGCCGGCGAGCAGCCGCGCGGGGTTGGACAGGATCCACACGAGCCGGGGCCGGACCTGCCGGTACGTGGGTTCGATCTTCTCCCAGATCCAGATGCGCGCCCGCGGCACGGCCAGGACTATGGCGACGAGCGCGGCCAGCAGCACGGCTCCCAGCAGCACCCAGCCCGAGGGCAGGGTCAGCCCTGTCGACTGCCCCGTCGTGGCGGCCAGGATGACGAGCAGCACCAGGGTGACGAGGAACTGCACGACCTGGACGAGCGCCACCGTGGCCACGCCGACCGCCGTCGGCACGCCCTTGCGGGTCAGGAAGCGCAGGTTGATCGCCGCCCCTCCCACGCCGGCGGGCGCCACCAGCGCGACGACGGAGGAGGCCAGGTGGACCTCGGTGGAGCGCCACAGGCTCAGGCGCTCCGGGGTGAAGGCCACCAGGATGATGCCTGCCCCCAGGTAGGTGGCCAGTGAGAAGACGAGCGCCCCCAGGATCCACCAGGCATTGGCCTGGGCCACGGCGTTGGAGACCTCTTCGAAGTTCATGCGGGCCAGGAGGGACCACACCGCCACGAGGAAGATGATGGCCATGACCACGGTGCGCGCCTGGAAGCGGTTGATGCGGGCCGGTTCGGCGTGGGCGGTGGGCGTGAGCGCCACGAGGGCGTCCCTCAGCTCCTGGAGGACCCGTCCACGGCGGCCCATGGCTCGGCGGGTGTCGGCGGGCAGGACGACGCGCTGGAGCATGGGAGCGATGGAGGCCAGCTGGGGGGTGGTCAGGACCCGGGAGGCTGACGCGATGGCGCGCTCGACGCCCACGGAGCCCGCCAGGAGGGCGAGGGCCTGGGCGAGGTCGACGCGTCGGGACAGCTCCGAGGAGATCGTCTCCCCGGAGTCCCAGCCGAGCAGCCACACGCGGCGCGCATCATCCACGACGACGCTGTCCCCGCTCAGGCTGCGGTGCGCCAGGCCGGCCGCGTGAGCGCGGCGGAGCTGATCCCACAGACCGGTCAGGACCGCGTCGGGAATATCGGGGCCGAGCTCGGACAGGGCGCGCGAGCCCGCGATGTGGTCCGTCACGAGCAGCACGGACTCAGGGGTGTCCGCCATCCCGCGCAGGGCGGGCGTGCGCACCCCGGCGCGGCGCGCCTCCAGCGTCATGAGGGCGGCGTGCTCGGCCTCGGAGCGGATGGACATGCCCCGCTCGGGGGACAGTCCCCGGACCCGGATCCTGTCCCACAGTGTGGCCAGGTAGCCGGCGACCTGCCGGTCGGCGTCGATGATCGTCAGATCGTGGCGCGCGCCCATGCGGTCCCAGACCGCGTACATGCGGTGGGCGCTGGGCTTCCCCGGGGACAACGAGCGGGCCTCGGCGATGAGCGCCGGGGAGTCGATCGCCGGCGCCGGCGCGATCGTCGATGACGGCGCCGCGGCGCGGCCCTCACGCGCGGGGGGCAGAGCGGCCGTGTCCGGATCCGTGCCCGGCCCCTCGGCGGGCGACCCGGCGGACGGCGCCGTATCCGGAGGCGTGGCCGCCGTCATCGCCCATGCCACGGCGGAGGAGCCGGCGGCGTCGCCACTGGTCTCCGACGCGGGCGAGGCGCTCGCGGGCGCCAGCGGGCTCTCCCTCACCTCCTCGGTGTAGCCCAGTGGGGCGTCCGTGGTCACCCACCAGGCCGTCGCCCCGGGAGCGCTGTCCACGCGGACCACGCGGACGGCGTCGACCCCCGCCCGGCGCAGCGCCCGCACGAGGGCGATGCCGTGGACGGAGCGGTCCTCCACCCCGAACAGGCAGCGCAGTGCCAGGCCCGCCAGGCGGCCCAGGAGGAGGGAGAGCAGTGCCCCGGGAAGAGTGATGGCCGAGCGCAGCACGGCGAGCCCGACGATCGTCCAGATCGCCACCCAGCCGTAGCGAACAGTGGCCGACGAGCGCCGCTCGCCCGCGGCCGTGAGCAGGCCCACCAGGGCGGCGAAGACAACGGATACGCCCAGGCGCGGAAGGCCCGAGGCGGTGACGGTCAGGCCGGCGGAGAGGGCCGGCGGCGCCCAGGCCTCCAGCGCCCACAGGGCCGTGATGGTGAGGATCCAGCCGGCGACGGCCCCGGCGGCGCTCTCGGCGGCCCCCCGCCAGCGCCCCCGCAGGAGCTGGTCGAGGAGGATGAGGACCGGGATGAGGAAAGTCGCCAGTCCCTCAAGGGTCTGCAGGGGGAGGATGAGCACCTGGCGCAGCACGGAGGACAGCACCACGCGGACATCCGCCGTGACACCGGTGGTCGTCTCATGCGCGTAGGTGGCCAGGACGAGGACCGACAGGATGCCCGCGCTCACCAGGGCGAGGCTCAGCAGGTCCTCGGCGCGGCGACGGCGGCGGGGGGCCTCATCGACGAGCAGCGCCGCCGAGCGGGGGCCGGGCTCCGGGTCAGGGGCCGCCTCCACCACGGGCGTCAGGCCGATGCGGGGGATGCCGACTGGGGATGTCGCGGGCGTCGGAGGCGCCGGCGGGACATCGGACGCTGGCGGCACAGGCGCCGCGGACAGGGCGGGCGCAGCGTCGGCGGGCGCGCTGCCCGAGGTCGGGATCTCGGCGTCGGCATCGGTCATGGCGGGATTCTACGGGGATCGGCGCGCCAACCCGCTGCGTCTCAGCACCTCATCCGGCTCTGCGCAGCCGCAGCGAGTTGGCCACGACGATGACGCTGGAGCAGGCCATCGCCCCACCGGCGATCATCGGGTTGAGCATCCCCGCCATGGCCAGCGGGATCGCCGCCACGTTGTAGGCGAAGGCCCAGAATAGGTTCTGCTTGATGATCCGCAGGGTGGCCCGGCTCACCCGCACGGCGGCGACCACCGCGTCGAGATCGGCCCGTACGAGGGTGATATCGGCGGCCTCGATGGCCGCATCCGTCCCCGAGCCCATGGCCAGTCCGAGCCCCCGAGTGCCCGCCTGGGCGAGGGCCGCGGCGTCGTTGACCCCGTCGCCCACCATGCCGACGACGGCGCCCGAGGCCTGGAGCCCGGCGACGACGTCGCGCTTGTCGGCGGGCAGGACCTCGGCGCGCACATCCGCCGGATCAATCCCGACCTGACCCGCCACATGCGCTGCCGCCCGGGCGTTGTCCCCGGTCAGCAGGATCGGGCGGATTCCCAGGGTGCGCAATTCGGCGATCGCGGTGGCCGAGGAGGCCCGCACCGTGTCGCGCACCGCCAGCACGGCGGCGGCCCGGCCATTCACGGCGACGACAACTCCGGTGGCCCCGGTCGACTCGGCGGCCTCCAGCGCGTCGGACAGGTGGCCGGGCAGGGCGATGCCGCGCTCGGCGATCCAGGAGGCCCGGCCCACGGCGACCTCGCGCGCGCTTCCCGGCTCCGAAGCGGTGCCGGTCACCCGGCCCGTGACACCCCGGCCCTCGTGGTTGACGAAGCCCTCGACCCTCGGGAGCCGGGAGCCCCCGATCTTCGCGCGCTTGTGGGCAGCGGCCGTGATGGCGGCCGCCACCGGGTGCTCGCTGAGGGCCTCGAGCGCGCCCGCCAGCATGAGGGGGTCGATCGTGGGGAGGGCGGATCGGCCCTGGAGCGCCGACTCACTCCCGATCCCGGCGCTGGCGGCGGTGTCGAGGCTCATGCGCCCCGTCGTGATAGTGCCGGTCTTGTCCAGGACGATCGTGTCCAGCGAGCGCGTGAGCTCCAGGACCTCCGGGCCCCGGATGACGACGCCGAGCTGGGCGGCCCGGCCCGAGCCCACGAGGATCGCGGTGGGCGTGGCCAGGCCCAGGGCGCAGGGGCAGGCGATGACGAGCACCGCGACCGACGCCGTGAGGGCGTCCTGCGCCGAGGCTCCGACCACGAGCCAGCCGATGAGCGTCAGGGCGGCGATTCCCAGGACGGCGGGCACGAACAGCCCGGAGATGCGGTCGGCGAGGCGCTGGACGGGCGCCTTGCCCGCCTGCGCCGCGCTCACCAGCGCGCCGATCTGCGCCAGGGTGGTGCTCTTGCCCACGCGCGTGGCTCGCACGAGCAGGGCGCCGGAGGTATTGATCGTCCCACCGGTCACTTCGTCGCCCACGCCGACCTCCACCGGCACGGACTCGCCGGTGAGCAGGGAGGCGTCCACGGCGCTGGCGCCCTCGACGACGACGCCGTCCACGGCGATCTTCTCCCCGGGGCGCACGGCGATGAGGTCGCCGGCGACCAGGTCATCGACTCCGACCCGTTCCTCGCAGCGCTTGGTGCCGGGGCGGGGAGCGCCGTCGTCGTTGAGCACGTCGACGGCGTCGGTGGAACCTGAGGGAGCGGTGAGTCGGACGCGGCCAGCTTCCTTGGCGCCGAGCTCGAGAAGGGCGCGCAGGGCGTCCCCGGAGCGGTACTTGGCGCGGGCCTCCGCGTAGCGGCCTGCCAGGAGGAAAGTGGTCACCCAGGCGGCCGACTCGAAGTACATGTGCGGGTGATGCCCACCCGCATGGGCGCCGGCGAGCATTCCGGACAGGTCCATGGGCATCCTCATGCCGATCTCGCCCGCGCCGCCCCAGATGAGGGCCCACAGGCTCCACAGGGTGGAGGCGGTCACGCCGAGCGAGACGAGCGTGTCCATGGTGAGGGCCCCATGGCGCAGGCCCGCCAGAGCCGTGCGGTGGAAGGGCCAGGCGCCCCAGGTGACGACGGGCAGTGCGAGGGCGGCCAGCGCCCACTGCCAGCCGGAGAACTGGAGGGCCGAGCTCATTGAGATCGCCATGACCGGGACCGAGAGCAGGAGGCTCAGGACCAGGCGGCGCCGCAGGTCCTCGGCGCGCACGAAGTGGGAGGCGCCCAGCGAGCCGCGGGCGCTTCTCGCGATCGCCGGCTCCGTGGTCGCAGGAGCGGCGCCTGCGGCAGGGGCGCCGCCGGTGGGCCGGGTCGATGGCTCCTCGGAGGAGGACGGCGGTGCCGGCTGTGCCGGGGCGGCCGTGCTCGCCGCCGCGGAGGGGCCGGTGAGGGCCGCCGAGTACCCGGCCCGGGCGACGGCGGCGATGAGCTCGTTATCCGTCACAGAGTCGGGAACGGTGAGGTGGGCGGACTCGGTGGCCAGGTTGACACTGGCCTCGACGCCGTCGATCCTGCGCAGCTTCTTCTCCACGCGCGCCACGCAGGACGCGCAGGTCATGCCGCCGACAGCGAGATCGACCTCGCGGGTGCTCAAGAGATGCGGACGTCGCGCTCGACGGTGTCCAGCGAGTAGTCACCGGCCTCGTCGATCGCCTCGGCCAGGGCGGCATCCTCGAGAACGACGTCCGAGACGACCGTGACGACGGACTGCCCGCCCTTGTTGAGGACGACGGAGACGTTCTTGACGCCCTTGAGCGCCTCGAGCTCTTCGGTGACGTGGGCGACGCAGTGCCCGCACGTCAGGCCGGACACCTTGAGAGTGGTGGTGCGGTCGATGCCGTCGTCGGTGAAGTCGGCCATGGGAATGCTCCTCGCTGCGGTGCTGCTGCGTGTCCGCCTCGGATATGAGGCACTGCGAACGTACTCCCGGCCGCGGCGGCGCACCAAGCCGCCTTGTCTCCCGGCGAAACCGGGACTATGCGGGGGCAGTGGATGCGGTCCGAGGGGCTGGCACCAGGTCTGGCGGGAGCGCCGGAGGGCGCCCGGCGCCCGATGGGGCGAGGGCTCGGCCCGTGACCGCATCCACCGCCCCCGCCCGCCGCGCCCCGAGGAGGGGGCGCACGCTGATGTGGCCTACCCTGTCCGATGTGCCTGGAGCTATTCACATGACCTATCCGGTCGCGGCGGGGCTCATCCCTGAGGGCGTCATCGACGTCCTCGCCGCCACCCCCCTGCTCACGGTCTTCCTCGTCATCGGGCTCGGGACCGCCGTCGGCCAGATCCCCTTCGGGCCGATCCGCTTCGGCGCGGCCGGGGCGCTATTCGCGGGGCTCGCCGTCGGCGCGCTGGATCCCAGGCTCGGCGCCGACCTCGGGATGCTGCGGGCCCTCGGGCTCGGGCTGTTCTGCTACACGGTGGGGCTCGGCGCGGGGAATACCTTCTTCCGCAACCTCGGGCGGCAGATGCCCCTCATGGCGCTGTGCGTCGTCGCGCTCGTCGCCGCCGGCGCGGCGGGGGCGGGCTTCTCGCGCCTGACCGGGGTGACGCCCGCGATGGACGCCGGTGCCTACGCGGGCGCTCTGACCTCCCCGGTGCTCGATGCCGCGATCGAGGCCGCCGGGAATCAGGAGCCCTCCATCGGCTACGCCATCGCCTACCCCGTGGGCGTGGCCGTGGCGATCATCGTCGTCGCCATCGTCATCGGCCAGCGCTGGCCCGGCCGCAAGGATCCCCGTCCCGCCAGCGCCGACGGCATCACCGCCACCAGCGTCTACGTGCTCACCCGCGTGCGGCTGGACCAGATGGAGGCCTTCACCCGCGCCCACATCCGCATCTCCTACCTGGAGCGCGACGGCGTCACGCGCGTCGTCGACCCCGGCGAGGAGCTGGCGCCGGGGGACAAGGTCGTCGTCGTCGGGGCGCCCGCCGCAGTCGAGGAGGCCATGCACGAGCTGGGCACGGAACTGCGCTCCTGCCTGGCCAAGGACCGCCGGGCCGTGGACCACCGCCGGCTCACCGTTTCCTCCACCCGCGTCGCGGGGCGCACGATCGCCGAGCTGGACATGCCCGGGCGCTTCGCGGGCGTCATCACCCGCGTGCGGCGCGGGGACCTCGACCTGCTCGCCCGCGACGATCTCGTGCTCGAGCTCGGGGACAGGGTCCTCGCCGTCGTGCCCAGCGAGAGGCTGGAGGAAGCCGCCGACTGGTTCGGCGACTCCGAGCGCAAGATCTCGCAGATCGACGCCTTCAGCGTCGGTATCGGCATGGCCCTGGGCGTGCTGCTCGGCCTCATCGCCATCCCGCTGCCCGGTGGCATCACCCTCAAGCTGGGGGTCGCCGCGGGGCCGCTGCTCGCCGGGATGATCCTCGGGCGCCTCGGGCGCACCGGCCCCTTCCTGTGGGGGCTGCCCCATGCCGCGAACGCCACGATCCGCCAGCTCGGGCTCCTGTTCTTCCTGGCCGCGATCGGCCTGGCGTCCGGCCCGCAGTTCGCGGCCGCCGCCTTCTCCTCCACGGGCATGGCGGTGGGCGGGCTCGCGGCGATCGTCGTCGTCGTCAGCGCCGTGGTGCTTCTCACGGGGGCGAGATTCGCCGGGCTCTCCGCCGTGCGAGCCGCCGGTGGATTGGCGGGCCTCGTGGGGCAGCCGGCGATCCTCTCCTACGCCCTGTCTCGCAGCGACGACGTGCGGATCGAGGCCGGGTACGCGACCCTCTTCGCCCTGGCGATCGTGGTCAAGATCGTGATGGTTCAGATACTCGCGGCCCTGTGAGTCACCTCCCAAACCTGTCGCGACGAGGCGCGTAGCGAAGAAGTTCCTGAGCCCGTCAGGTAACATGGAGATCACGGGATGAGTATCATGAAGGCGCGGACCCCATCCGCGCCTGATGCTCACGAGTTCCTAGCGTCCCGGTGAGTCATCGACAGAACTGACTACCCATGGAGATTCAGCCCTGTGAAGATCGCCCATCTCTTCGCCGCCGCCGCAGTCACCGCGTCGCTCGTGGGGACCACCCCCCAGGCCGTCGCGGTGCAGGCCCCGGTGTCGCCGGTCAGCCCCGGAGCCGCGGGGGTCCTCCTGCCCGCTGCGACCTCCGTTGATAGTGCCGCCGCCCAGCAGATCCTCGCCCGCGTCAATGAGCTGCGCCAAAGCATCGGCCTCAAGCCGCTGACCCGGCTCGTCGCGCTTGACGATGTCGCCCAGGACTGGTCCGGCCAGATGGCCGCCGAGAACAACCTGTACCACCGGCCCGACCTGCGCAACGCCTTCCCCTCGGGATGGACGTGGGTGGCCGAGAACATCGCGATGAACGGCAACGGCCTGTCCGGCGCGGAGCTCGGCAACGCCCTGTTCCAGCAGTGGGCGAACTCCTCGGGCCACTACCAGAACATGGTGGATCGCAACGCCACGGCGATCGGTATCGGCATCGCCCGGTCCTCCAACGGCTCGATCTACGCCACCCAGAACTTCGCCGCCTACCCCGACGACATCCAGGCGGGCTTCGAAGTCTCCGGTGGGGGCTCGTCCATCTCGCCATCGGCGGCGCCGAACAACTCTGGAGCGCCCAGTGGTGGAACCTCGACGGAGGCCGCCCAGCCCGCGCCCGGGGCGAGCCCGACGCCGGACGCCGCCGCGACCCCTGATGCCACGGCGACCGCCGCTCCCGCCGCGACGCCGAGCGCCTCGGCGAGCGCGACGGCCACCGCCGCTCCCGTGGCCGTTCCATCCGGCGGCACGACTGACTCGATCGGCGCCCCGAGCACGGCCTCCGAGGTCGTGGCCGCCCCGGCGGAGCCCGCCAGCACGCCACGGTCCACGCAGGAGAGGCTGCTGGGGATGCTCGGTATGACGGGCGCCAACGCGACCCTCGTGCTCTTCGCGATCATCACGCTGGGCGTGGGCGGCGTCGTCCTCATCCTGCGCCGCGGTCTGCGCGACTGATCCACGAGCGATAGACCTGAGCTCGGGAGTGGAGAAAATGGCGGGGTTTGAGGATTCCTTTTTCTGACGCGATGGCAGGTCCGATATTATTGCAGGTCAGCGACTTGCTCGTTGATTGAGTTCCTGCCTGGAGAGTGGTGAGGCGACGAGCAATCCTCAAACCTCGCCATGATGGGAGGGCTGTTCTGAGCGAGGGGTATCGGATGTCCCGGGCGGCCGGGCTCTCAGTGCTGGTAGCTGCCCTGCCAGACGTAGGTGAAGGGGATGTTCCCGCGCATGCCGGGATTGACCGACGCCGAGACCACGTTCTTCGCCGTCACCGCCGCCTCCAGGGGCGTGGCCCCCTTGGCGAGTTCCGCCGTCACCGCAGCGGCCAGTGTGCAGCCCGCGCCGTGCATCCGCTCCGTGCCCACTGCGGGGACCTCCAGGACCTCCAGGGCGGAGCCGTCGTAGAAGACGTCCAGCGCCGTGCCGGTGCCCAGGCTCGGGCCCGCTTTCGCCAGCACGTTGGGCACGCCGAGGTCGAAGATCCGCTTCGCCGCGTCCTTGAGCGCCTCCAGAGAGGTGATTTCCTCGACGCCGGCCAGCGTCGCCGACTCGAAGAGGTTCGGGGTGACCATCGTGGCGCGCGGCAGGATCCTCTCGCGCAGCGCGTTGTCCACCGCCATCGCCGCGGAGAACTCCTGGCCCTTGCAGATGAGGACCGGGTCGAGCACCACGATCGGGAAGCCGTAGCGCTCCAGGGCTGCGTCGACGGCGTCGATCGTGGGCTGCGTGCCCAGCATCCCGACCTTCACGGCGTCGATCCCGGAGTGGACGGTGGCGCAGGCCTCGATCTGATCCGCGATCACCTGCGGGTCCACCGGCACGAAGCGGTGGTCCCAGTTCGCCTTCGGGTTCATGGACACGATGCAGGTCAGCGCTGCGCAGCCGAAGACGCCGAGCTGCTGGAAGGTCTTGAGGTCGGTCTGCGCGCCAGCGCCGCCGGAGGCCTCGGAGCCGGCGATGGTCAGGGCGATGGGGGGAGTAGTGCTCATGGGTCAAGCTTGCACCCAGTGGGCCCCATCGCGCAGCCCGGGGCCTTCGTTCCGATGAGGATCGCGGCCTGTGCCCGGGTCCGATCCGTCGGATCGACCTGATTCCCTCGACGATGAGGCGGTCGCGCGCTGCGGTCATGCCGGGAGCCTGGCGGGCTCGGGGCGCCGACATGGGGCGGTATGAGTCGGCGCGGCCTCAGCCGAGCGCGGCCAGGGCGGCGATGACGACGGCGGCGCTGCGGGCCGCGGCCTCGTCGGCGCCGATGTGGAAGTCCTGGCCCGCCTCGGGCCCGCACAGGTCGGAGATCCCGCGCACCGAGACGAAGGGGATGCCCGCGGCGGCCGCCACCTGCGCCAGCGCTGTCGACTCCATGTCGGTGCACACCGCCTCCGGGAACGCCTCGCGCGTGTCCGCCACGTTCGCCGCCGTCACGAAGGAATTGCCGGAGAGCATCTGCCCGGCATGGATGCGCGCCGACGACGATGCCGGGGTTGCGGTGGCCAGCGCTGCGGGGCCGTGGATCTCGACGGCGTCGCGCAGCCCGGCAGCCGACCCGAAGGCGGGGGGCTGGCCGGGGATCTGGCCTCGGGCGTAGCCGAAGGCCGTCGCATCGGCGTCCGTGAACGCCAAGGCGGTCGAGGCGCATACGTCCCCCACTTCGATGCCCCGGGCCAGGCCGCCGGCCGTTCCGGCCGAGACGATCATGCGCGGCGCCACCCGCGTCAGCGCTTCCGCCAGCGCCGCGGCGGCCGCCACCAGGCCGATCCCCGTGCGGATGAGGATGAGTTCGCGGGAGGCCCCGGGGTCCGCGCCATCGGCGCTTCCCGGGATGGCCGGGGGCAGCGTGAGGCTCGCGGCCCATGCGTCACCGTTCAGCGTGGGGGGAGCGGCGCCGTTGAGCGCGGGGAGGCGTTCGAGGAAGGGGCGCGCCTCCTCCTCCATCGCGGTCAGGACGACGGAATGAACCCGGCGGCCCGGGCGCGCGGGCCGAACGGGCCGTGGGAGCTGAGAGGATGTCATGCCGAGAGCCTATGCGGCCCGCCCGGCCCGCCGCCCGCGCGCGATGATCATCTCCATCCACGGGTCTGACACCGCGTGGAATCGCTCGGGGAAGGTGCGGCGCACGCAGTGCGGGGCATCCACGATCACCGAGGTGGAGATGAGGGGGTTCCTGCGCGAGAGCAGGTTCAGGTAGTGGTCGCCGCGCAGCACCACGCCGTCGGTGCCGGTGATGATGAGCGCGGGGACGGCCAGGCCGTCGACCACCTCCTCCCACGGTGTCGGCGGGGACACGCAACCCAGGCCGATGAACCGCAGGTCGACGCCGCAGGATGCCTCCACGCTCGCGCGCACCTCCCGGTGCGACCACGTGGGGTTCTCGGTGGTCTCCGCGGTGAAGCGGGCCTCGGGATCCTTCGCGATGCCTTTCATCCCGGCCACCTGCCGGAAGGCGTTCGCGCGCAGGAGGGCCCGCCATGCCGGGGTGACGAAGGCGGGGTCCTCCGCGATGACGCCGTCCACCAGGTCCGGGCGGTGATAGGCGACATCGAGGCTGGTCACACCGCCCATGGAGTGCCCCACGAGCAGCAGTGGCGCGCGCAGGGGGCCGACCGAGGGCTCCTCGGGCGACGTGCGCAGGCCGTGGGAGCGCAGGTCCTCCAGGGCGTCGGAGAGGTCGGCGGCCAGGCGGCGCCCGGCGGTCTCCTGGTTCTTCAGGTCGGCGTTGTCCCAGCGGGGGGAGTCCCCGTGGCCGCGCGCGTCGAGCGCGACGATCCGGTGGCGCGGCGCCCAGTGCTCGATCGCCTCGATCCAGCAGGCGGCCGAGTCCGTGATCCCGTGGGATAGGACGAGAACGGGCGCCTCGGCGTCGTCGAGCCGCCCGGCGAGGTGCCGGGCGAGGGGCGCGGGAGCGGGATCAGCGGTCATGCCCTGATCGTAAATCCCGCCCGCCGGCGAGACCGCTCTCGCCGGCGGGCGGGGCGGGCGGGATCAGGAGGGGAAGACGGTCTCCCACTCCTCGCGCTCGGCCAGGAAGGCTCGCGCGGCGTCCTGGGCCTGGCCCAGCGAGTGGTTCGCGCCCCAGCCGCACTGGGCCTCATTGGCCGCCGGCACCTCGGTGGCCGCGAGGATGTCGCGCATCGTCGCTTCCAGGAGCCCCAGGAACTCCTCGGTCTCAACGCCCAGCATGAGCGCGTAGAAGCCCGTCTGGCACCCCATGGGGGAGAAGTCGATGAGCCGGTCGGTGCGGTCGCGCATGAGCTCGGCGCTCAGGTGCTCGATGGAGTGGACCGCCTTCATCGCAAGGTGCTCCGCATTGGGCTGGCAGAAGCGGACGTCGTACTTGATGAGGGTGTCTCCGCCCGGCAGCTCCTTGCGGTCGGCGATACGGACGTAGGGGGCCCGCACCCTCCGATGGTCCAGATTGAAGGACTCCACGTTCATCCGTCCGGTCCGTGCGCCCTCGTTGGTGACGACCTGTTGCTTATTCGTATCTCTGTCCCCTGTCATGGGCACAGCCTAATGGGGGAGGATAGCGCCCATGCACTCCTCCCTGGCGCGGATTACCGTGGGCCGCGACGACGCTCCCACCCTCGTTCTCCTGCACGGCATCACCTCCTCGGCCATCTCCCAGGCCGACGCGATCAACCACTGGGCCCGGCGCGGCTACCGGGTCGTCGCCGCCGACGCCCGCGGGCACGGGCTCTCCCCCCGCTGGGAGGACGCGCGGCTCGCACGGGCCGGCGATCAGCTCGTCGACGACGCCCTGGGCCTCCTCGCCGACCTCGACACCCAGGCCCGGGGCCGCGCCGCCCTGGGATTGACCGCGGCGCCGGCCCCGATCGTGCTCGGCCACTCCATGGGCGGGGCCACCGCCATGGTCGCCGCCACCCGCCACCCCGAGCTCCTCAGCGGCCTCGTCCTGGAGGACCCCTCCCTCTACGGGACCCGAAGCCCCTCCGATCTGCTCGCCCGCGGCGCCGCTCGGGAGCGCTCCCTCGACACCGAGCTCGCCAATCCCGCCGGCGCCGTCCTGCGGGCCCTCGCCTCGGCCACCATGCCCGAGGCCGAGGCCCTGCCCTCGGTCTGGGCCAGTCAGCGCGTGGATCCAGCGCTGCTCCGCACCGGCGTCGTCGCCCCCGAGGTCCCCTGGCGCGAGGCCATGTCCGCCCTGACGATTCCCACGCTGCTGCTCAGCGGTGACCAGCCCGGCTCCGCCCGCCTCGGCGCCGGAGGCCTGGAGGAGGCCCGCGCCCTGGGCAACCCGCTCATCACCACCATGCTCATCAAGGGCGCGGGGCACCTCATCCGCCGCAGCCGGCGCCGCGGCTACTATGCCGCCGTCGACCCGTGGCTCGAGCGCCTCCTGGCTCCCATCGGCGGCACCGCGGGATGAGCCAGGAGCGGTAGTCATGGGAGGATACGGCCCATGAGTACTGCCATCCCTAAGACAGAGCGGTTGACGCCGCCCCTGCCGGTGACAGCGGCCGATCAGGAGGGGCCCGCCTCCCCGGCACCGCCGCCCTCCGCGCCCTCCGGGGAGCCCGGGCGCAGCCAGGGGGAGACGATCGCCTTCACGGTGGCCGCGCTCGCGGTGTGCTGCGTCGGCATGTACTACGCGCGCGGGCTCATCGGTCCCGTGTTCCTCGCCCTCACCCTGGTCATCACCGTGCGGCCCCTGATCGCCTGGGCCACCCGCCACCGCATCCCGAGGCCCGTCTCCGCGCTCGCCGCGATCATGATCATCTACACCTTCGTCGTGGGCCTGTTCGCATTCCTCGGCATCGCCGTCGTACAGCTCATCGACACCCTCCCGGGCTATTCGGACAGGTTCGCCGACATCTGGACGCAACTGCAGGACCGCCTCACCCGACTGGGCATGTCCCAGGCCGACCTCATCGCCCAGTTCTCCAAGGCCGTCGACACCTCCAAGGTCGTCAGCTTCGCCCAGGCGCTCCTCGGGCAGATCTCCGGCATCGGCTCCATGCTCACGGTCATGGGCCTGGCCGTCATCTTCCTCATGTTCGACATGTCGCGCATCGAGAGGCGCACCCGCGCCCTCGTCATGCTCAAGCCGAGTCTCGCCTCGGCACTGGCCGGCTTCGCGCAGTCCGTGCGCTCCTACTGGCTGGTCTCCACCGTCTTCGGCCTCATCGTCGCCGTCCTCGACACGATGGCCCTGTGGTGGCTCGACGTGCCCATGGCCGTGACCTGGGGTGTCGTCGCCTTCGTCACGAACTACATCCCCAACATCGGATTCGTCATCGGCGTCATGCCGCCGGCCCTCCTGGCCATGGTGGACTCCGGGCCCTGGACTGCCCTGTGGGTGATCGTCATCTACTCACTGCTCAACTTCGTCATCCAGTCCATCATCCAGCCCAAGTTCACCGGCGACGCCGTGGGTCTCAACACCACCGTCACCTTCATCTCCCTGCTGTTCTGGTCCCAGGTCATCGGCGCGCTCGGCGCGATCCTGGCCATCCCGCTCACCCTCTTCGTCAAGGCCCTCCTCATCGACACCGATCGGCGCGCCGCCTGGGTGAGCCTCTTCCTGTCCGCCGGGGACAATCCGCCGGATCCCGTCGAGCAGGTGGATCTCGACGACGTCGACCGCGCCGACCTCGATGGCGACGGCCCGGGTCCCGCCACCCCTGAGGCCGACGAACCGGTCCGCGCCCAGTAGCGGGAGCCCCTGGGCGCCTGCCCGCCTTCAGGCGGGTGTCAGGGATGGCGGGTACCGTGCGGCGCGTTCGTAGCCGCCGCCCCCGCCCTGAAGGAGGTGCCATGCCCCGGTCCTCAGGCGTCGCCGCCCTGAGCGCGAGCCGCCTCCTGGCCGGTCCTGAGGCCCACGCCGGGCTGCGCCTCCTGCGCTCGGACCAGGCCGCGATCGCCGTCTGGGGCGGCCCCGAGCGGACCGGCGACCCCTTCGAGGGCCTCACTCAGGAGGCACTGTGAGGGGCCCGGCCGAGCTCGCCGCGCGCGCCGCCGTGCGCTACCAGCGCGTCTACGCCGCCTGGGCCGCCAACCCCGACCAGGCGCGCGCCGAGGTGCTGCCCCTGCCCCTCGACCCGCCCACGCAGGACCTCGCGCTCGCGAACGCCGACGGCGTCGCCGCATGGATCGACGCATGGCGCCAATGGGAGCGCTCCGCCCCCGGCACCGTCACCTGGGAGGGGCGCCGTTGGGCATCACCGGGCACCCAGCACCTGCCCGTGCGCGCCCAGCTCGTGGGAGCCGATGCCATAGCATCGGCGGCGGGCCGCGCCGGCCACTGGGGGCTGGCGAGCTCGCGGGCGGGGATGATCGCGGGCATGCTCGAGGCCCTGGGCGCGGGGCCCACTGGCCCGTCGGGGCGGGACGGCGCGGCCGAGGCGGTGGCCGCCGTCATCGGCGAGGTTGTCGAGTACGAGGACGATGACGTCGAGCGCCTCGTCGCCGCCGTGGGCTGGCTGGCCTCGCATCCGTCCTCCGGCCTCTACCTGCGCCAACTGCCGATCGCCGGCCTGGACACCGCATGGCTGGAACGGCACCGCCGCGTGGTGCTGCGCCTGCTCGGAGCGGCTCGGGGCGGGGAGCGTCTCGTGGAATCCGGGCTGGGCCTGCGCCGCCCTCCCACGACCGTGCGCGTGCGGATCCTCGACCCGGGCCTGGCTGCCGGGGGCCTGCGCGACGTCGAGGCCCCGGTGGAGGAGATCAGCCGCATGTGGGCCGATCGGGCGGGGTTCATCGACGTCGTCGCCGTGGATAACCTGGCTACGTTCCTCGCCCTGGAGGAGCGGCCGCGAACCGTGGCCGTCTGGGGCGCGGGCAGCAAGATCGTCCAGACGCTCCCCCGGCTCTCCTGGGCGCGCCGCGCGCGCCGCGTCGTCTACTGGGGGGATCTCGATGGCGACGGCATGAGGATCCTGGCCTGCCTCAGCCGGCGCCTCCCGGGGATCGTGCCGGTGCTCATGGACGCCCCCACCCTGGAGCGCTGGCGCTCCCTGGCGGTGGCCGACCCCGGCGAGCGGGCGAGCCGCGACGGCCTGCGCTCCGAGGGTCTCGGCTACGAGCAGATGCGCGCCTGGCGGATGATCATCGACTGTGGCCTGCGCCTGGAGCAGGAGCGCTTGCCCTGGGATGAGGCGACGTCCGCCCTGTCCCTCGCACTGGCATGAGTGGTGCAGGAGGATAGGGGCATGACGCGACCTCAGCGGGACCTGGACGATGACGGGCTGACGGCCTCCGTCGCCACGGTGCCCACCGCGGATGGCCCCTTCACGATCATCGCGGGCAGCGCCGTGCTGGCCT
Organism: Actinomyces gaoshouyii; assembly: GCF_002076915.1. Classification (NCBI taxonomy): domain Bacteria; kingdom Bacillati; phylum Actinomycetota; class Actinomycetes; order Actinomycetales; family Actinomycetaceae; genus Actinomyces; species Actinomyces gaoshouyii. The sequence continues at coordinate 2,296,832 of NZ_CP020468.1, read as the reverse complement.
CGGGGTGGACCGAGGATCCCGCCGGGCTCCTCGCGCTCATCCATCCCGGCCTGCGCCCCGGGCGCCTGGAGGAGGCGTCGTCGGGATCCGTTCCCGGGGCCCTGGCCCAGGCGCTCTTTGCCCTGGAGGCCTATTACGACGGCGAGCTGGGCGCCCCCGCCCAGGTTCCGGTCCTCCAGCGCTCGGGTCCCTTCCGCGAGCGGGCCTGGGAGGTGCTGCGCGGCATCGGCCCGGGGCGCCTGGTGAGCTACGCCGAGTACGCCGCTCTGTGCGGCAGCCCCCGGGCGGTGCGGGCCGCGGCCGGCGCCTGCGCCTTCAACGCCGCCGCGCTCTTCGTCCCCTGCCACCGGGTGGCTCGCGCCGACGGCTCCCTGGGCGGCTTCCGCTATGGGCCGGCGACCAAGGAGAGCCTGCTCGCCCGCGAGGGCCGCCGGACCCGCGCCCCTGACCATGACCGATGGCGCGCCGCTCACCTATAACCTGCCCGATCCACTCCTGCGGCTCATCGACGACGTCTCCAGCCGGGCCCGGGGGCGCGTCGAGCTCTCCGAGCCGATCGCCAATACGGCCACACGGAATCGCTACCTCGTGCGCTCCCTCATCGAGGAGGCCATCACCTCCTCCCAGCTCAAGGGCGCCTCCACGTCCCGGGTCCGCGCCAAGCAGATGCTGCGCGAGGATCGCTCCCCGCGCGACCGCTCCGAGCGCATGATCCTCAACAACTACCGGGCCATGCAACGGATCGTGGAGATCAAGGATGAGCCTCTGTCGCCGGCGCTCATCACCCAGATCCACCGCATGGTCACAGACGGCACGCTCGACGATCCCGACGACGCCGGGCGCCTCCAGCGCCCCGGGGAGCAGCGGGTGCGCATCTACGGCGTCTCCGACGATGAGCAGGTGCTCCACATCCCACCGGCCGCCGAGGACCTGCCTGAGCGGATGGAGCGGCTGTGCGCCTTCGCCAACGCTGCGGATGACCCTTCGGAGGGAGCCCCTTACATGCCCTCGCTGATCCGCGCCATCACGCTGCACTTCATGATGGGCTACGACCACTACTTCGCCGACGGCAATGGGCACGGCCCGTGCGGTCTTCTACTGGGCGATGCTCCACCAGGGCTTCTTCCTCACTGAGTTCCTTCCCATCTCGCGCCCGCTGCCGCGCGCCGGCGCGGTACGCCCGGAGTCTCCTGCTCACCGAGAGTGACGAGGGCGACCTCACCCACTTCCTCCTCGCGCAAGCCCGCGTGGTCGCCCGGGCGATCGACGATCTTGACGTCTACCTGGAGCGCCAGGCCGGCCAGTTGCGCCAGGCCTCGCGGGCCCTGCGGGGAGCTGGGCTCAATCACCGGCAGATCGCCGTCATCGACTCCTTCCTGCGCGACTCCACTGGAAGCGTCTCGGTGGAGGCCCATCGGACCACCCACGGCGCCATCCCGCAGACGGCTCGCACCGATCTGCGGGACCTTCAGGCCCGGGGGCTGCTGATCTCCGCTAGGCAGGGGCGCCGCATGGTGTGGTTCCCCGTCGATGACCTCGCCCGGCGCGTGCGCGCCTGAGCCCCGCGGTCGGCCGAGGCCGAATCGCGGTTCGGCTGTCACGAGGGCCCGGAGTGGGGGATCATGATCACATGAGCTCCCAGCGCCGCGCCCCCGAGACACAGCCCGTTCCCACCCCGCCCGTCGGCATCCCCGACGAGGTGTCCCGGGCCATCGCCACCCCCCTGGTAGGGCTCAGCCCCACGGAGCAGGAGATCTTCACGACCCGCCTGGAGCGCTGGTACCCCGATGTCATCGACGGCCTGGTCACCCTCTACGGCGAGCCCGCGGCGACCCGGGCGGCCACGATCCTGCTGACCGAGGCGGCGGCCGCCTACGCCCAACGGAGCCCCGAGCTGCGCCACCTGGACCTTCAGCGCATGCTCAACCCCTCCTGGATCCAGGACCCCTCGCGCATCGGCTACGCCTGCTACACCGAGCGCTTCGCCGGGAACCTGCGCGGCGTCGAGGACCGCATCCCCTACCTGCGCGAGCTCGGCGTCAACTACCTCCACCTCATGCCGCTGCTCACCCCCCGCCCCGGGGACTCCGACGGCGGCTACGCCGTCGCCGACTACCGCTCCGTCCGCCCGGACCTGGGCACCATGGACGACCTCGAGCACCTGGCGGGCTCCCTGCGCGGGGAGGGCATGAGCCTCGTCGTTGACCTCGTCCTCAACCACGTGGCGGCCGAGCACGAGTGGGCCCGGCGCGCCCGGGCGGGGGAGAAGCGCTACCAGGATTACTTCTTCCTCTTCCCCGACCGAGTCGAGCCCGACGAGTACGAGCGCGATCTGCCGGAGGTGTTCCCGGACTTCGCCCCCGGCAACTTCACCTGGAACGAGGAACTCGACTCCTGGGTGTGGACCACCTTCAACTCCTTCCAGTGGGACCTCAACTGGCGCAACGCCAACGTCATGGAGGAATTCGTCTCCATCATCCTGGAACTGGCCAACCGCGGCGTCGAGGTGCTGCGCCTGGACGCCATCGCCTTCACCATCAAGCGCAAGGGCACCGACTGCCAGGGCCAGCCCGAGGTCCACGCCATCACCCAGGTGCTGCGCGCCATCACCCGGGTCGCCTGCCCCGCCATCATCCTCAAGGCCGAGGCGATCGTCGCCCCCACGGAGCTCGTTCAGTACCTCGGTCAGGGCCGGTACACGAACAAGGTCTCCGATCTCGCCTACCACAACTCCCTCATGGTGCAGGTTTGGTCCATGCTCGCGGCGCGCAACGCGGTGCTCGGCGCCCACGCCCTGCGCCACCTCCCCGCCGAGTCCCCCAGCTCCACCTGGATCACCTACCTGCGCTGCCACGATGACATCGGCTGGGCGATCGACGACGGCGACGCCGATGCCGTGGGCCTGTCCGGCTACTGGCACCGAGCCTTCCTGTCCGACTGGTACGCGGGCCTCTACCCGCTCTCCGACGCGCGGGGCCTGGTCTTCCAGCACAACCCGGCCACCGGTGACCGCCGCATCTCGGGCACCGCCGCCTCGCTCATCGGCCTGGAGGCCGTGGCCGAGGCCTGGGAGGGGATCAACGACCTCACCCCCGAGCACGAGGTCGACTCCCTGCGGCGGTGGCGCGAGGAGCGCATCAACGCCCTGCGCATGGCCAACGCGATCCTCTACGGATGGGGCGGCGTCCCCGTCATCTGGTCCGGCGACGAGCTGGCCCAGTTCAACGACCCCAACTGGGACACTGAGCCCGGCCACGAGACCGATTCCCGCTGGGCGGGCCGCCCCCGCCTCGATGAGCGCCTCATGGCCGGCCGCTGGGACCGCTCAACCATCGAGGGCCGCGTCTTCACCGACCTCGCCCACATGGGACGGGTTCGCGCCTCCCTGCCCGTGCTCAGCGCTGATGTGCGCACGCAGGTGGCCCCCCTGGATGACGACGGCGTGCTCGTCACCTTCCGCGACCACCCGCTGGGCAGCTTTGTGGGCGTGTACAACGTGACTCCGGATTGGAGGAGGATCCCCGCCTGGCGGCTGGCGGAGCACGGTGTGCTCGGCGCCGTCGACGCTCTGACGGACACGATCCCGGCGGGTACGGCGACTCTCGAGGGCGACGGCGACGGCATGGTCCCCGTGCCGCCCTACGCCGCCTGGTGGCTCGTGCGCGCCACCGACTGAGCGCCCGCCCGAGCCGCGCGGCGCCCCGGGCGGGCACCGCGCGGCTCTCCCGTCGCTCTCCGGTCTCGTGGCCGTTGCGGAAGAATCACGATGGCGCCCGGTGCCGGGCCCTGTGAAAGGGCGAGTCGCCGGGCGCCATCGCGTCCTCCCGGTCTCACCGCGGTCACGGGGCGCGGTCGGGGATATCCCCGCGGCGCGCTCGCGTTCCCGCAGTGGCCCCGGTGCCGGACCAGGTCATCGGCGAACCGTGACGAATACGAGTCCGCCCCGCGATGAATGGGCGTGACAGGAATGTCGTCGGGCGCCGTCGATGATTCGTTATCCCGACCGGCGCCATCACGGGGAAATCTCGATGTTCAGGCTGCCGGGGCGCTGCTAGCATCGTCCTCGCCCGATCGCCTGGAGTTCAGGACTCCGGTTCCCTGCGACCGCTCCTCCCATCCTCTCCCTGCCCCTGCCCCTGCCCCTGCCCCTGCCCCTGCCCCTGCCCCTGCCCCTGCCATCCCTTCCCGAGAGATCCCCATGTCTTCCTCCTTGAAAGAATCCCAGCACGTCGCGTCTCGTGGATCGCGACTGGTAACCGCGCTCGCCTCCGCAATTCTCCTGGGATTGGCGGTGGTGCCGGGTGCGACGGCCTCGATCATGCCCGTGGATGGCTCGCGCGGCGGCTCGTTGCCATGCGTCCAGAACTACGGGGATCCACTGGGCTTCGCCGACACCCCGGGGACGGTCGGAGCTCTGTCCGCCCCCGTCGTGTCGGATCCCAGCCAGACCAATCCCAAGGATCATCGAGCCACCACGGTGATCTCGGGGGAGGGATCCGCCGCCAAGAAGGTCACGGTCTCGTCCTCCGTCAACGATGTCCCCGAGGGAACGGTCGCCGAGGATGACGCGCTGGGGTGGTCGCTCTCCGCCATAGCCGTCTACGAGCAGCAGATCCTCGACCGCGTCAACCAGCTCCGTGTCGAGCAGGGGCTGAACCCGGTCAAGCGCGCGGTCAAGCTCGACACCGTCGCGCGTGACTGGAGCGCCCATATGGCCTCCTACGGCGTGGGATCGAATAATCTGCCCAAGGGATTCCAGCACCACATCACCGAGAAGGGTGCCCCGGAGAACTTCTGGGATCTGTATCCTTCCGGCTGGGGCGGTGGATCCGAGAATATCGCCTGGCAGTACTATTACGGCCACAAGAATGGCAACCAGGGGTACTCGCTATTCAATCAGTGGCTGCATTCCCCGGGCCATCTGGGAGCCATGCTCGACCCGTCCTTCACCCATATCGGCATTGCCGTCCACTATGACAGTGCCACTCGCTCCTGGTACGCCACCCAGAATTTCGCGCTCTATCGCAACCCTGCGAACGTCGGCGCTCTGACGCCGGCCGCCGGCTCGCAGGTGGGGGCGTCGAGCAACTCCTTCTCCGGCTCCAGGCCGGCAGCCGTCGCAGCCCCGGGGCGCCCCGTGCCCGCCGCCTCCCAGGCGACTGGCTGGGTCCGCTCGGGCTCGATCTGGCACTACATCGACCCGTCCACGAGCACCAAGGTCACCGGCTGGCACTTCATCGGCGGTCACTGGTACTTCCTGCGCCCCAGCGGGGCCATGGCCACGGGCTGGGTGGCCGACGGCGGGAGCTGGTACTTCATGGATGCGTCGGGCGCGATGCGCACCGGTTGGATCGCCACGGGCGGTCACTGGTACTACCTCAAGGCCAGTGGTGCCATGGCCACGGGCTGGGTGGCCGACGGCGGGAGCTGGTACTTCATGGATGCGTCGGGCGCGATGCGCACCGGTTGGATCGCCACGGGCGGTCACTGGTACTACCTCAAGGCCAGTGGTGCCATGGCCACCGGCTGGATCGCCGACGGCGGCAAGTGGTACTTCCTCGACGCCTCGGGCGCCTGGGTGCGCTGAGCCGCACTGACGCCGCACCGACGCGCCCGCTGTCCCGAGAGGCGGCGGGCGCCCGTGGCTTCGGTGGGGGGCGTTGCTCGACCTGGACATGGTCATCGTCAGTGGGAACGGGGTGATCGTCATGGGCAGCGCTCCCCTGCCCGGCCCGCTCCATTGCGACTTCGTGCTTTTGGTGACGAGCCTGTCCCCCGCCCGCCGAACTCGTCACCACACCTAGGAACTCGACGCGCTCAGTCGGGGCGTGGCCCATCGCCCGAAATCGTGTTGGTGCGGCCTGGCATGATGGGCGCATGGACGAGTTCCAGGCGATCTCCCGGGCGGAGAGTTACACCATCGGTGAGTTGCACGCCCTTGCGCGCGCGGGGCGCATCCGCGTGCCCGAGTTCCAGCGCTCCTTCCGGTGGGAGACCAAGGACGTCCTCGACTTATTCGACTCGCTCCTGCGAGGCTTCCCCGTGGGCAGCCTCCTGCTGTGGAAGCGGCCGGCCGAGGCCGCTCGCCTGCGGATCGGCGCGCTCGACGTCGAAGCCTCGGAGGTGCCCGATGCCCTGTGGGTGGTCGACGGCCAGCAGCGCATCACGAGTCTCGTCAACGCGGTGGACCCGGACGGCGGCCGTGATCGACGCTTCGCCCTGGGGTATTCCCTCAAGACCGGGAAGGTAGTGCGGCGGCGCGATCCGGAGGAGGACTCCGTGGTCCCCCTTCCCGACCTGTTCGACCTCGGCCGGGCACTCGCCTGGCTGGGGGATCATCCTGAGGCGGCAGAGGCGGCCGACCGCCTCCAGAAGGCGGTCACCCGGCTGACTAGCGCGAAGATCGCGGCGACCATCATGGATGACGCTGATGAGAGCATCTTGAGGGAGGTCTTCGACCGCATCAACAATCGAGGCAAGCCGCTCAGCGACGCCGAGGTATTCGACGCGCTTCACGGAGGACCGGGCAAGGGGCTGACCATTGAAGGCATACGGGCCTCTGTCGCCTCCCGAACGAGTTTCGGTCTGCTTCCCGGCGCCGCAGTCGTCCAGGCGCTCCTCGTGCGTCGGCACACGGATATCACCCGGGATCTTCACGGTGAGTTCTCCGACTCCCGACGCCGGGTGAGCGACTTCCCAGACGAGAGCGAGGAGGAGGCGTACCGGGGCACGGAGGCGGCGCTGCTCGCCGCTGTCCGCTTCCTCCAGGAGGAAGGCGTTCCGCACTGGACCTTCCTGCCCTTCCGATTCCAACTGCTGGTCCTCACCCGCTTCTTCGCGCTCTTCCCCAGCCCGCATGATCGCAACCTCGATCTGCTCGGCCGTTGGCTGTGGCGCACGAGCGTGGGCGCCGACGAGCTCGGGATCAGCGGATCGCAGACCGATCTGCGGAGCATGGCCGCCTGCCTCGTGGTGGATCAGGAGTCGGACTCTATCCAGCGCCTTCTCGCAGCGGCCCGCCTGGAGCACGAGGCGCCATTGCCGGACTTGAGCGTGTTCCGGGCCAATCGCTCCGACTCCAAGGTCATCGCCAGTGCGCTGTGGAGCCTTGAGCCCACCGATCTGCGCACAGGCGAGCCCCTGACGGTTGAGGCCCTCGCGGATATGCTGGTGTCCAGCAGTACGCCGAGCCCCGCCCTTACGGAGCTTGTGCCGGCCGATACTCTTGCCGGGGGCGTTCCAGTGGCGGCGAACCGGATGATCTCAGGGCTGGATCGACGGGAAGTCATGGAGTTCCTGGGCGGCGACGTCAAGCGCTTGGGCTCCCTCCTCCTGACCGAGGGAATCGTCGCATGCCTGCAGAACAACGACGGTGCTGAGGCGATCCGGCTTCGGGGCGACCTTCTTGCCGAGCATCTGCATCGCTTCGTGGCTGTGCGAACCGCCTGGGACCAGGAGGACACCCCGCCATTGGAGGACTACATCGTCGACGACGCCGAGGTCGGCGCATGAACGAGGCTGTCTACGCGGTCCTCCTCCATGGCAAGCACGTGGGCTCACTCCAGCGCCGGGGGGATTTCACGAAGTTCGTCTTCGACGCCGACTACTGGGACCGCCCCCACCGGATGGTCCTGGGGCGCTGGTTCGAGGACCACCCGCGCAAGCAGCAGCACGCCACGAACAGCGTCCCCGCCTGGTTCTCCAACCTCCTGCCCGAGGGGAGGCTGCGCGACCTCATCGCTCGGGAGCAGGCGGTGTCCGGGTACCGCGAGATGGACCTGCTCGAGCGGATCGGCCGCGACCTGCCGGGAGCGGTGTCCGTCGTGCTGGACCCCGCCCAGCCAGTCGACACCTCCTTCGATGACGCGGTCTCCACCTCAGGGCGGGAACCTGTGCCGGTCGCGGGCCCGCGCCGGGCCTCGCTTGCGGGGATGGCGCTCAAGTTCTCCGTGCGCCGAGAGGGGGACCGCCTCGCCGTCCCCGTCCATGGCGAGGACGGCGACTGGATCCTCAAGACTCCGGACCAGTCCTTCCCGGGTCTGCCCGCCAATGAGCGCGCCGTCATGAGCCTGGCCCGTCAGGTGGGGATCGACGTGCCCGAGGTGGACCTGTGGCACCGGGACGACGTCGATGACCTCGGCCCCGGCGCCTGGCCTTCGCAGGAGCCGCAGGCCTACGCGGTGCGCCGCTTCGACCGCTCGCCCGCGGGACGCATTCACATCGAGGACTTCGCGCAGGTCCTCGGACGCCACGGGGCGGGGAGAGCCAAGTACCTGTCCAATGTCGAGACGGTCCTCGGCCTGGCTTATCGTGGCCAGGACTACGACTCGCTCCAGGAGGCGGTGCGCAGGACCGTCTTCAACCTGCTCGTCGGCAACGGCGACGCCCACCTGAAGAACTGGTCCCTCATCTACCCCGACGGCCGTCGCGCCCAACTCTCACCCGCCTATGACCTCGTGTGCACAGGGGCCTATGAGGGGCATGCCGAGCTCGGGCTGCCCTTCCTCAAAGCGACGCGGCTGGCCGACGTCGGGCGTGAGCACTTCGCCCGGCTGCAGAAGGAACTCCGCGTCGGGGACGAGGACGTGCTCGACGTCGTCGATGAGACCGTTGAGCGCTTCCGCGAGGCCTGGGCCGCCGGCCCCGACATGCCCGACGCCGTGACCGCCTGGATCGCCGAGCACCTGAACCCCACCTCGCGGCGGCTCTCAGCGTGAGATCGGCGGCGCCGGGCTCGTGACCATCGCCCCGTGAACACCCCCGCCGCCCTCGCCGACGCCTCGCCCGCATCGGCCCCTGACCCCGACTGGTGGCGCGACGCCGTCGTCTACCAGATCTACCCCCGCTCCTTCGCCGATGCCGACGGCAATGGCATCGGGGACCTGGCCGGTATCACTGACCGCGCCCCCTACCTCGCCTCCCTCGGAATCGACGCCGTCTGGCTGTCCCCCTTCTATCCCTCGGCGCTGGCCGACGGCGGCTACGACGTCGACGACTACCGCGACGTCGCCCCCGAGATCGGCACTCTGGCGGACTTCGACCGCATGGTCGCCACCCTCGCCGCCCACGGCATCCGCGTCATGGTGGACATCGTCCCCAACCACACCTCCAACCGCCACCCCTGGTTCCGCGCGGCTCTCGCCGGCGGTCCCGACGCCCCCGAGCGCGCCCTCTACCACGTGCGCCCCGGGACCGGCGAGGGAGGCACCGAACCCCCCAACGACTGGATGTCCATGTTCGGCGGCCCCGCCTGGGAGCGCATCGAGGACACCGGTCCGGATGGCCGTCCCCTCACCGGCCCCGGTACGGCCCGCCCCTACCAGTGGTACCTCCACATATTCGCCCCCGAGCAGCCCGACCTCAACTGGGACCACCCCCGGGTGCGCGCCGACTTCCTGGCCACCCTGCGCTTCTGGGCCGACCGCGGCGTCGCCGGCTTCCGCGTCGACGTCGCGCCCGGCCTGGCCAAGGACCTGACCGAGCCCTTCCGCCCCTTCGAGCGCATCCCCTGGTGGCCCCTCCCGGCCGACGGCTCCCACCCCCTGTTCGACCGCGACGCCGTCCACGCCATCTACCGCGACTGGCGCGCCCTCCTCGATTCCTACGATCCGCCTCGCTTCGCCGTCGCCGAGGCAGGGGTCTGGCCCTCGCGCCGCGCCGCTTACGCCGCCAGCCTCGGCCAGGCCTTCAACTTCCAGCTCCAGGACGCTGACTTCACCGCCGCCTCCTTCCGCTGGGCCATCGAGGCGGGCCTGGCGGACCTGGCCACCACCGGCTCCACCACCTGGGTGCTCGGCTGCCACGACACCCCGCGCGTCGCCACCCGCCTCGGCTTCGACCTCACCGCCGACGACGCCCCCGAGGACTGCGATCCCGACTACCTCGGCGGGATCGGCCAGCGCATCGCCCGCCGCTGGCTCATGAACGACGGCGCCGCCCCCTTCTGCGATGCCGCCCTCGGCCGCCGCCGCGCTCGCGCCGCCGCGATGGTCGAGATGGCCCTGCCCGGCTCCATGTACATCTACCAGGGCGACGAGCTCGGCCTGCCGGAGGTCCCCGACATCCCCGAGGACCGCCTCGCCGACCCCATCGCCCACCGCATGCGGGACAAGGAGAAGGGCCGCGACGGCTGCCGCGTCCCCCTGCCATGGACCGCAGGGGGCGGCTCCCACGGCTTCGGCCCCGACGGTGCCGCCGAGCCCCACCTGCCCCAGCCCGCCGGGTGGGGCGCCTTCGCGATCGAGACCCAGGAGGCCCAGGAGACCCGGAGGATCCGGGAGGCCGATGGGGAGGGGAGAGCAGGCGCAGCATCCTCCGCCATGCCCGGGCCTGCTACGGCACCCTCCTCCATGCTCTCCCTCTACCGCGCCGGCCTCGCCCTGCGGCGCAGCGCGTGGGCGGAAGCAGGCCGTGAAGCGCGCTGGCTGGAGACGGGCGGCAGCGCCCTCGCCTTCGCCCGGGGCGACCTTCAATGCTGGATCGCCTTCGAGGGCCCCGTCGCCCTGCCCGCCGGCGACGTCCTCCTGGCCTCCGCGCCCCTGGAGGCCCCCGTCGCCCCCGCGGCTCCTGAGGCGCGCGCCGGCGGGCAGGTCATCCTGCCCGCCGACGCCGCCGCCTGGATCCGAGTTCCCTCCTGAGAAGGGCTCAGCTCCCGCTGCCAGGTGCCGCCGGGGCGTTCCCCGGGGCCCGGCCGCCGCCCGGGCCCCCAGGGCCGCCACCGGTCGTCAGGGCGGTGGCGGTCACTGAGGCCGAGCCCCCGGACGTGGTCGACACCGTGTACGTGGTGCCCTCGCTCAGCCCGAGGACAGTGACACTCGGGGCACTGAAGGCGGCCCTCATCGTCGTCGTCCCGGAGGAGTCCGTGAGCGTCACCGCGTCACCCGTGGCGATCGCCGTGGCCGCGCTCGCCCCGACAAGGGTGGTCTCCCCATTGGCGTCCACGGCGCCATCCATGGAACCGACGCTGCCCGAGACCAGGACAGTTCCGCCGGTCACATGCGCCGAGCCGTTGGAGTCCAGTCCATCGGAGCCCGCGTTGCCCACCTGCACCTCGCCGCCGCTGATGGTCAGCACGGAGCCGTCGTCCGACTCGGAGTCCACCTCCCCGTAACCGCCGATCGTGTGATCGCCGCTCGAGGCGTTGATGCCGTCGTCGCCCGAGGTGATGCGCAGGGCGCCGCCGTTGATGTTCACGAAGGCCGCCTGCGCGCCCTCATCCGCGGCGTCGATCGTGACCGCGCCGGAGTCCTGGGTGAAGGAGACCCCCGCGTTGATGCCTTTGGGGCTCGGGGTGGTGGCCTCGGAGCTGGAGGATCGCTGCCGGCCCGGGTCGCCCTTCCCCTCATCGACGGCGTTGGCCTGGCCCCCGCCCGCGGTGATCTGCAGGGTCGTGCTCTCGACCGTGACATCGGTGGCCGCGGCCACGCCGTCGTCCGCGGAGGTCACGGTGATCGTGGCGGCGCCGAGTCGCACGAAGCCCTTGGTGATGTCGTTGTCCTCGTTGGACTTCAGGCCGTCCCCTCCGGCGCTGACCGTGATGGTTCCGGAGTTGATCACCAGGTAGTCCTTGCCGCGGATGGCGTCGTCGGCGGCGGTGACGTTGATCGTGGGGGCGCCGGTGACGATGAGCCCGTTCTTCGAGGCGATACCGTCCTGATAGCCGCCGTTGACCGTGAGGCCGCCGGTGCCGGTGATGGTCAGGGTGTCGGAGGAGAACAGGGCCGCGTCGGCGGCGCCGTCCGAGGCATCGGCACGGGCTGCGCCGTCGGACAGGCTGTTCGTGGTGCCCGAGGCCAGGGTGATGACGGCGGTTCCCGCGTCCTGGATATCGATCGCCGCCCCGTCGGCGTTGGTGATCGTGGCGCCGGCCAGGACGAGGCGCACATCCGCGTCCGGAGCGGCCACGATGATCTCGCCGTCGGTGAGCTCACCGGAGACCACGTAGGTGCCCGCCGCGCTGATCGTCACCGTGGAGCCGTCGACGCTCGCTCCGGCCGACCCCGAGGCCCCGGAGCCGGACACGCTCGCGCTGGTGCCGGACAGGGTGATGGCGGTCGCGGACGAGGCGTCGTAGCCGCCTGCGTCCTCCGCCGCGGTCGAGTCGGCGGCCACCTCGGCATTGGCGCTGTTGATCATCGCGGCGGTCGCGCCGGTGGAGGCCGAGGCCGTCTCCGCGGGGATCTCGGTCCAGGCGGTGGTTGACGAGTCGGCTCCGACGGCCGCCCCGGAGCTGTGAGAGCTCGTGGAACCGCTGGATCCGGAGGCCCCGGTGATGGAGGCGGCACTCGTCCCGCAAGCGGCGACGAGTGCCGCGCAGGCCAGGGCCGCCACGCCTCCTCCCGCTCGGCGGATGGCGCGTCTGGTGGTCAGGGGTGTGTTCATCATGAGCTCCTCTGGGGGACCCGTTGGGGTGGGTCCTGGTCGGTGACACCACCGATGCTTCCCGGACGGCTTATGCGGCCGCTGTGAATGGCGGATGACGCGGCTGCGAAAATGCGGGGGCGGTCGCAGGCCGATCACGGCATCGGCGGCCATATCCGGCGCGAGCATCGAGGAGAAGAACGGGTGCGCCCAGATCCCGGAGCGATGGGGCGGTCACTCGCCGGGGATCTGGGCGTCTTGATGCGGTGGGTGGGGGTTGCTCCTTCGCGGCTGCGAGGGCTCAGTCGTGCGCCTGCGCTTCGGGGGGCCTCGCAGCGCCGGCCAGATCGTTCGTGATGACCCGGTGCCACTTATTTGCGGGAAGGTCGCGTTCGAGGAGGGCCAGGCCGGTGGCGTACTTCGAGATCTTGGCCGGCCGGTGCCCCAGGCTCCAGAGGAAGCGGTCGGCGGGCGACGGTGTCCCGGGGCTCTTCGTCTCGATGATCGCCTGCGGTCCTGCGGGTCGGCCGGCTCCCCGGGTCGCGCCTGTGGCCGAGTGCCGGGAGGCCCGCATGGGCATCCAGGCCAGGCGCGTGTCGATGGTGGCCCGCGCCTCCGCCTGCGGCAAGTGGAGGGTGGTGCGCTCGTAGGTGGTGCCCATGACCGGCGTGAGTGCGGCGGCGATCCGCTCAGCCCCGTCCCGTGCGCGGCACACGCCCGAGCCGAACAGGAGAGCGGCGATGAATGCCCGCCCCTCCGGGGTGAGGCGGTCGGCGTTGTCGAGGGCCCACGGGATGCGTTCCTTGATGGTGGCGCCGCGGGGCCCCCGGGTCTTGACCTCGAGGAAGCACAGGTCGGAGTCGAGGTATGAGCGGGTGCGCACCTTGAAGCGCCTCCTGCGCTTGCGGGCCGCGAGGTGATAGGCGGCGAGGTCGGGGGTGTCGAAATAGGTCGAGGCGTAGGCGAAGGAGCGCTGCCCCTTGATCTCCAGGGCTCGGGACCTGCCCGCGATCCCTGAGGCGAGCGCGTCCAGGAGGCCCTGCGCCGCCTCGATGGGCACGAGGTACTTGCGGTCCATGCGGGTCAGCAGCCCCGCGGTGGCGTTGAGCTCGTCGAGGCTGATCGCGTCGAGGGCCCGCGTGCTCAGGGCCGGACGCGTGGCCGCTGCGGTGAGATGGCCGGTGAGCGTGCGCGCCACCGGGGTCAGGGGGGTGGTGCTCGGGGAGAGGCTGGTGGCTGTTGTGGTTGCGGCGGTCATGATCCCCTCCTCTCAGGGGCGTCGTGGTGGGGTGGGGCGCGGCGTGCTCAGCGCAGCGCGGTGAGGGGCTCGTAGCGCGGCTGGATGGCCGGGGCGGCGGGGGCGGGCGCGCTGGGGAGGGTGTAGCGGACATCCACGAGCGTGGTGTCATCGACGAGGTCGAGGCTTTGCACGGTGAGGCTGCGGACGGTGCCGCCCAGGAGGGCCTCCAGGCGGGCCCTGAGCTCGGCTTCGTTGGGGATGGCGCGGTCCACCGTGACGATCTGGTGGCGGTTGCGCCCCAGGAGCGAGGGGTGGTCGCCGATCCACAGGGAGACGACGACGAGCGCCATGAGGGCGGCGACCATTGCCAGTGGGGCGGTCTGGATCCCGCCGAGGAGGCCGAGAGCCAGCGCTGCGAAGAAGTAGGCGACCTCGTGCTGCTCCAGCTCGGTGGAGCGCAGGCGGATGATGGACAGAACACCGAAGAGGCCCAGCCCCAGGCCGGCGGCCACAGACGCCGTCGAGAGCAGGAGGGTGACCGCCAGAACGCCGATGTTGACGCCGATGTACGCGGCCACGAGGTCCTTGCGGTGGTGCCGGCGGGAGTAGAGGGCGCCCACGAGGATGCCGAGCGCGGTGATGTCGGCAGCCATGTAGGCGAGGGAGAGGGTGGTCATGGGGATCACTCCTGAGTGTCGTAACTGGCTGGTGATGACTAGTGAAAAGCCTGATCCCATGGAGAGCCTGTGAGAACGGTGAGAGTGGCGCATGGAATTCATCCCATGGGCCGGGTCCGGAATGAGCCCGGCCCGAGCCATGGGATGCGGGAGGGGCGACACGCCGACGCCGCACTGCGATGCAGATGACTTTTCGATCTCGATCCCCAGGGTGGGGAGGCGCCGCGCGCGCGGCGCCTCCCGCGGCTGTGGCTAACGCCCCCGGATTCGTGTCAGACCCCCGCGGCAGCATGGTGGCGCGGGTTCGAAGGGGCCGGGCCCCATCGTCGCCGGGATCGTCGGGCAGCGTCGTCCACCTGCTGTCCACAGGCCGAGGCCCGCTGTCCACAGGGAGGAGGAGTGCTATGCACAGCAGCGTGGTGGACACATCATCTTGGGGTGGTGGACCATCCCCACCCCCAGGGGTAGTGTTCAGGACTGCGAGGGACTCGCGCCCTCCCAAGAATGACAACCGTGTGGTTACGCCCGTGGAACCTCCTCATCGCAGCGAGGCCGGGGCGGCCGCAGGGGGCTCCGATCAAGAGGAAGGTCCGGCCATGCCGATCACCGTCTACAGCAAGCCCAACTGCTTCCAGTGCACCGCGACCTACCGCGCCCTGGACAAGGCCGGCCTGTCCTACAGCACGGTGGACATCTCCGTCGATGTCGAGGCCCTCGAGCAGGTCAAGTCCCTCGGCTACGCCCAGGCCCCCGTCGTCATCGCCGGTGGGGACCACTGGTCCGGCTTCCGCCCGGACAAGATCAAGGGCCTCGTCGCGGCTGCTGAGGCCGTCGCGATCTGAGGCGGCGGCGAGTCGTGCCTGACGCGCCCCTCCTCGTCTACTTCTCCTCCGTCTCGGAGAACACGCATCGCTTCGTCGGGAAGCTCGGCTTCCCGACGAAGCGGATCCCCCTCCTTCCCAAGGAGTCCCCCCTGAGGGTTGACGACGAGTACGTCCTCGTCGTGCCGACCTACGGTGGTGGCGCCGTGAAGGGGGCGGTGCCCAAGCAGGTCATCCGCTTCCTCAACGACGAGCACAACCGATCCCTGTGCCGTGGCGTCATCGCGTCCGGCAATACCAACTTCGGCGAGGCCTACGGCCTTGCCGGGGACATCATCGCCGACAAGCTCGGGGTGCCCTACCTGTACCGATACGAGCTGCTCGGCACGCCCACCGACGTCGATCGCGTCGCACAAGGATTGGAACAGTTTTGGCAGACACGCTGACGGACACCGGTCTGGAGCCCTCTGGAGCCCCCGAGCTCGACTACCACGCGCTCAACGCAAAGCTCAACCTCTACGACGCGAACGGCAAGATCCAGTTCGACGCCGATCGCGCCGCCGCGCGCCAGTACTTCCTCCAGCACGTCAACCAGAACACCGTGTTCTTCCACGACCTCGAGGAGAAGCTCGAGTACCTCACCGAGGAGGGCTACTACGAGAAGCACATCCTCGACAAGTACGCCCCGGCCTTCGTCAAGAGCGCCTTCAAGGCCGCCTACGCCCACAAGTTCCGCTTCGAGACCTTCCTGGGCGCTTTCAAGTACTACACCTCGTACACGCTCAAGACCTTCGACGGCAAGCGTTACCTGGAGCGCTTCGAGGACCGCGTCACGATGGTGGCCCTCGCCCTGGCCGACGGCGACGAGCGACTCGCCCTCGACCTCATCGACGAGATGATGACCGGCCGCTTCCAGCCGGCCACCCCCACCTTCCTCAACGAGGGCAAGGCTCAGCGCGGCGAGCCCGTCTCCTGCTTCCTCGTGCGCATCGAGGACAACATGGAGTCCATCGCCCGCGGCATCAACTCCGCCCTCCAGCTGTCCAAGCGCGGTGGCGGCGTCGCCCTGCTGCTGACCAACCTGCGTGAGATGGGCGCCCCCATCAAGCGGATCGAGAACCAGTCCAGCGGCGTCATCCCGGTGATGAAGCTCCTGGAGGACTCCTTCTCCTACGCCAACCAGCTCGGCGCCCGCCAGGGCGCGGGGGCGGTCTACCTGCACGCGCACCACCCGGATATCATGCGTTTCCTGGACACCAAGCGCGAGAATGCCGATGAGAAGATCCGCATCAAGACCCTCTCGCTCGGCGTCGTCATCCCGGATATCACCTTCGAGCTCGCCAAGAATAACGAGGACATGTACCTGTTCTCCCCTTACGACGTCGAGCGCGTCTACGGGGTCCCCTTCTCGGATATCAACGTCACCGAGAAGTACCGCGAGATGGTGGACGACGGCCGGATCAAGAAGAAGAAGATCAACGCCCGCATCTTCTTCCAGACGCTGGCCGAGATCCAATTCGAATCCGGCTATCCGTACGTCATGTTCGAGGACACGGTCAACAAGGCCAACCCCATCAAGGGCAAAGTCGTCATGTCGAACCTGTGCTCCGAGATCCTGCAGGTCTCCGAGGCCAGTCGGCTCAACGAGGACCTGTCCTACGCCTATATCGGCAAGGACATCTCCTGCAACCTGGGCTCCCTCAACATCGCCAAGACCATGGACTCCCCGGACTTCGCGCGCACCATCCGCACGGCTGTACGCGGACTGACCGCCGTCTCTGACCAGACGCATCTGCCCAGCGTCCCCTCGATCGACCGTGGCAACCACGAGTCCCATGCCATTGGCCTGGGTCAGATGAACCTGCACGGTTTCCTGGCGCGCGAGTCCATCTTCTACGGCAGCGAGGAGGGCCTGGACTTCACCAACGTCTACTTCGCCTCCGTCCTCTTCGCGGCTCTGGACGCCTCCTGTGACCTGGCGATCGAGCGGGGCCGGACCTTCGTGGGATTCGAGGACTCCGCCTACGCCAGCGGCGAGTTCTTCACCAAGTACACCACCCAGGACTTCGTCCCCGTCACGGAGAAGGTCAAGGCCATCTTCGAGGCCTCCAGCGTGCACGTGCCCACTCGCGAGGATTGGGCGCGCCTGGCCGCCAAGGTCAGGGAGCACGGCCTGTACAACCGCAATCTCCAGGCGGTGCCGCCCACCGGTTCGATCTCCTACATCAACGGCTCGACCTCCTCGATCCACCCGATCGTGGCCAAGATCGAGATCCGCAAGGAGGGCAAGATCGGGCGCGTCTACTACCCGGCGCCCTACATGACGAATGACAACCTGGAGTATTACCAGGACGCCTATGAGATCGGCCCGGAGAAGATCATCGACACCTACGCCGCGGCCACGCAGCACGTCGACCAGGGCCTGAGCCTCACGCTGTTCTTCCCCGATACCGCGACCACCCGCGACGTCAACCGCGCCCAGATCTACGCGTGGCGCAAGGGCATCAAGACGCTCTACTACATCCGCCTGCGCCAGGCCGCCCTCGAGGGAACCGAGGTCCAGGGCTGCGTGAGCTGCATGCTGTGAACGACGGTGGTGGTGCTGGTTGCGTCGAGGGCGGCCGGCACCACCATGTACGCCACGGCCAGCAGCGGCGTCATGTGCTCGGCGAGCGGTCGGTAAGTCGCGGGGGCGAGGAGCGCGGCAGGAGGGCCGCGAGCATGATGAGGGGAAGACCGTGACAGCGATGCGGGCGTTGCGCTCCTGAGCGCGATCGTCGATGCTCGGCGCGGGGGAGGGGCTGTCGCGCTATGTCGGGGGGTGGGTGGCCGGTCAGGTCTTGAATGCCGTCCGGTGATGCGGCGCGGGTGGGGTCTTGGCGCCACATGTGCGCGCAGCCGGGGAGGCGCTCACGGCGCAACCCCACCCGCAGGACCATCGGCCGCCAGCCGAACGGGGCGTGGGCCAACTCGCCCACCCACCACACCGTCACGGGGCACGACCATGGCAACCGCTCCGATGACACCACTCATCGGCCTCGACCGGACGGCACAGCACGATGGCGCGCTCCCACAGCCTGTGGCAGACTGTTCGCGTCATGTCCCGGGGACGGTGAGATTCCGTACCGGCGGTCACAGCCCGCGACCCGGTGGTCGATCCGCTCGACAACCGGCTGATCTGGTGGAACTCCAGAGCCGACAGTGAAAGTCTGGATGGGAGGGAGCATGGGCGCGCTGGCCGCATCGGCCCCACCCGGGGCCGCCGTCCCAACGCGCCTCGCGTAGAACGCGCCGCCCTCCCCTCGCCCCGCAGCCGAGAGGAGCAGGAAGTGAGAGGCGGGAACCCGCGCGAATCGACCTGGACGCGTGCCGAGAGCGAGGCCATGTCCGCGGCCCTCGAGGCCGCCCGCCAGGGCCCCCGCGGCGCCAATCCCCTCGTGGGCGCGGCCATTCTCATCGACGGGCGGATCATCGCGGTCGGCCACCACCGGGGCGCCGGCACGCCCCATGCGGAAGTCGACGCCATCGACGCCGCCCGCCACGCCGGAGCGGACTTCAGCCGAGCCGAGCTCCTCGTCACCCTCGAGCCCTGCGGCCACACCGGCCGCACTCCGCCCTGCGCCCAGGCCATCATCGATGCTGGCATCCCCCGCGTCATCCACGCCATCGACGACCCGAACCCCACCGCCTCCGGTGGGGCAGCCGCCCTTCGCGCTGCCGGCGTCGAGGTCCGCAGCGGTCTCCTGGCCTCCGAGGCCACCGTCCTCAACGCCCGCTGGCTCGAGTGCGCCCGCGCCCGCCGCCCCTTCGTCACCGCCAAGACCGCCATGACCCTCGACGGGCGCATCGCCGCCGCCGACGGCACCAGCCAGTGGATCACCGGCCCCGCCGCCCGAGCCTCCGGCCACGACCTGCGCGCACGGGCGGGCGCGATCCTCGTCGGCTCGGGCACCCTCGCTGCCGACAACCCCCGCCTCACCGCCCGCGTCGGCTCGGGTGCTTCCAGCGCCTCCACGTCCCCCATCCACCAGCCGCTGCGCTGCGTCATGGGCCTGCGCCCCGTCCCCTCGGATGCCGCCCTGCGCGCCGACGACCACTGGCTCCACCTGCCCACCCGCGATCCCCGCGAAGCCCTCGCTGTTCTCGCCGAGCGCGGCATCGGACACGTCCTCATCGAGGGAGGTGCCACCGTGCTGACCGCCTTCCTCGCCGCGGATCTCGTCGACGAGCTCATCGTCCACATCGCACCCCTCCTCCTGGGCTCCGGCCGCGGCGCCGTCGGCGACCTCGGTATCGCCACCCTCGCCGGCGCCCATCGCTTCCAGCCAGACTGCCCGCCCGTCCTCCTCGGCGACGACATCGTCATCCGTTGCACCGCCTCCCCGCGCGCCCACTGACCCCATACGGAAGGACCCCCATGTTCACAGGCATCATCGCCGGCACGGGTACCGTGCTCGACCTCGCGCCCACTAATCGCCCCGGCGTCACCCGGCTCATCATCGATGCGGGCGAGCTCATCGCCGACCTCCCCGACGGCGGCTCGCTCGCCGTCAACGGGGTCTGCCTGACCGCCGTGCCCGCCCCCGGCGCCTTCGCCGCCGACCTCATGGGCGAGACCCTTCAGCGCACCACGCTCGGCTCCCTCGGCGCCGGCAGCCGCGTCAACCTGGAGCGCTGCGTGCCCGCGGGCGGCCGCCTCGACGGTCACATCGTCCAAGGTCACGTCGACGCCGTTGGCGCAGTCCTGGCCATCACGGACCAGGGCGGGTGGATGCTCATGCGCGTTTGCCTCCCCGCTCCCCTGGCGGGTCAGGTCGCCGCCAAGGGCTCCATCGCCGTCGACGGCGTCTCCCTCACCGTCACCGGCGTGAGCCCCGCCGACGAGCGCGAGCCCTGGTTCGAGATCGGCCTCATCCCCGCCACCCTGGCCACCACCACCCTCGGTGAGGCGCGGGTGGGAGCCCTCGTCAACCTGGAGACCGATGTCGTGGCCAAGTACGTCGCGCGCCTCGCCGACGTCGGGGCCGCCCACTCCGCGCAGACGGGGGAGACCGCATGAGCGCCTCCGCGATCCCCGCCGGGTTCGACGACGTCGTCCGCGCTGTCGAGCAGCTCGCCGCCGGCCGCCCCGTCATCGTCACCGACGACGCCGACCGTGAGAACGAGGGCGACCTCATTGCCGCAGGGGGCCTGCTCACCGCGCAGACCCTCGGCTTCCTCGTGCGCCACACCTCCGGCTACATCTGCTCCCCCATGACCCGCCAGCGCGCGCGGAGCCTCGGCCTGGACCTCATGGTCCCCGACAACCAGGATCCCCGCGGCACCGCTTACACGGTCAGCTGCGATGCCGCCAGCGGCGTGACCACGGGCATCAGCGCTGCCGACCGCGCCCTGACCATCCGCACGCTGGCCGACCCCGGTTCCACCGCCACGAGCCTGCACCGGCCCGGCCACGTGCTTCCCCTCATCGCCCGCGCCGGCGGCGTCCTCGAGCGCCCCGGGCACACCGAGGCCGCTGTGGACCTGTGCCGCCTGGCCGGCCTCGAGCCCGTGGCCGCCATCGGTGAGATCGTTGACGACGCCGGCGCCCTCATGCGCGTCGAAGCCCTGCGCGCCTTCAGCGCCGAGCACGGCCTGACCATGCTCGGCATCGATCGCCTCGCCGCCTGCCTGCGCGGCCTGTCCGCCTTCCAGCGCAGCGAGGCTGTCGAGCTGCCCACCGACCGCGGTGTCTTCGAGGCCATCGCCTGGAGCCGCGCAGACGCGATCGGCGCTTCCGAGTCGGGCGCCAGCGGTCCTGCCGAGATCGCCGGAGCCCCGGCCGAGCACCTGAGCCTCGCGGCCCCCGGCGCCCGCCCCGCCCCGGTGCCCCTCGTGCGCCTGCACTCCGAGTGCCTGACCGGTGACGTCTTCGCCTCCCACCGCTGCGATTGCGGCCAGCAGCTCGACGCCGCCATGGCGCGCGTCCAGGCCGAGGGAGGCGCCGTCATCTACCTGCGGGGTCATGAGGGGCGTGGGATCGGTCTGGTCAACAAGCTGCGCGCCTACCACCTCCAATCCCAGGGCGCGGACACGGTCGAGGCCAATGAGCTCCTCGGCCTGCCCGGTGAGGCCCGCGAATGGCGTGACGCCGCGGACATCCTGGCCGAGCTCGGGCTGCGCCGCATCCGCCTGCTCACCAACAATCCTCTCAAGGTCGAGGCCATGCGGCGCGCTGGGATCGATGTCGTGGGCGCCGAGCCCCTGGAGATCCCCGCGCGACCGCAGAACCTCGCCTACCTGCGCACCAAGCGCGATCGCATGAACCACGCCCTCACCCACCTGTCCTGAAGGAGGAGCCATGTCCGGATCCGGAGCACCGACCACTGCCATCACCCCCGGTCTCGCCGGCCGTCCCCTGCGCCTGGCCATCGTCGCCGCCCAGTGGCATGACGCCGTCATGAACGGCCTCATCGGTGGCGCCACGCGCCTTGCCGCCGAGGCCGGCATCACGCCCGATATCATTCGCGTCCCCGGCAGCTTCGAGCTTCCTCTGGGCGCGCAGCGGGCCGCGGCGGACCACGACGCCGTCGTCGCCCTCGGCGTCGTCATCCGCGGCGGCACCCCGCACTTCGACTACGTCTGCGATGGCGCCACGGCCGGCCTCATGCGCGTCATGCTCGACACCGGCGTCCCCGTGGGCTTCGGCCTGCTCACCTGCGACGACGAGCAGCAGGCGCTCGATCGGGCCGGCCTGGAGGGATCCGTGGAGGACAAGGGCCGCGAGGCCGCGGCCGCCGCCCTGGCGATGGCGCGCGGTGCGGGTGCCGCCTGATCCCCGAAGTGGCGAGGTCGACGCGCCGCCCGGTCGCCGGATGTGTGACGCGCGCCTCAATCCGCTCGCCTAGCATCGGTCGGCCGACCGCCCCTCCCCGCTGCTGGGTTTCACCGTCGTCCCGCCGAAAAGTCGATGGTTATCGGTGTGAGAGTTACTGCTTCGCAACCGTATGAGACCACAAGATATTGTGGTTGATGGAGTCAACATGCCCACATAGTGTGTTGCATGAGTGTGATTCGGGGGTAAGGTCGGTCGCGTCGTCGGCCGCGCGGCACCCCAGTGGGGCCCGCGAGCGTCATCGCAGACAGCACAGAGGGAGAGAGCAGTGCCCGCACAGCCCGAGAACCAGTCCGCCCGCCCCGCCGAGCCCGTCGGCTTCTCCCCCGCGGCCCGCCCCGAGCTCGTGGCCCAAGGCGCCGCTGACTCCGCTGTGGCCGGAGGGGAGCGCCCTGTCGTCGACGCCGTCGCCACCATCACCGAGTACCTCGACCGCTCCGACTGGCGCGTCAACGCCAACGCCAACCAGGGCTACTCGCTGGGCGGGATGATCCTCAACACCTCCGGCAAGATCATCGCCAACTACTGGCTGAGCCAGATCTACTCCCGCGAGGCCGGCCGGGCCCACCGCGAGGGCGACCTGCACATCCACGACCTCGACATGTTCGCCGGGTACTGCGCCGGCTGGTCGCTCAAGTCCCTCCTCCAGCAGGGTTTCAACGGCATCCCCGGCAAGATCGCCTGCAACCCTCCCAAGCACTTCTCCTCCGCCGTCGGGCAGATCGTCAACTTCCTGGGCACCTTGCAGAACGAGTGGGCCGGCGCCCAGGCCTTCTCCTCCTTCGACACCTACATGGCCCCCTTCGTCCGCCTCGATTCCATGACCTACGAGGAGGTCCGGCAGGGGATGCAGGAGCTCATCTTCAACCTCAACGTCCCCTCGCGCTGGGGCACCCAGACGCCCTTCACCAATCTCACCTTCGACTGGACCTGCCCCGCCGACCTCGCCGAGGAGCACCCCCTCGTCGGCGATGAGCTCTGCGACTTCACCTACGGCGACCTCGCCGAGGAGATGGGCATGATCAACCGCGCCTTCATGGAGGTGATGACCGACGGCGACGCCGACGGCCGCGTCTTCACCTTCCCCATCCCCACCTACAACATCACCAAGGACTTCGACTGGGAATCGGAGAACGCCGAGCGGCTGTTCACCATGACCGCGAAGTACGGCCTGCCCTACTTCCAGAACTTCATCAACTCCGAGCTCGACCCCGGCATGATCCGCTCCATGTGCTGCCGCCTCCAGCTCGACCTGCGCGAGCTCCTCAAGCGCGGCAACGGCCTGTTCGGGTCCGCCGAGCAGACCGGAAGCGTCGGCGTCGTCACCATCAACATGGCGCGGCTGGGCTATCTCCACCGCGGTGACGAAGCCTCCCTCACCGCGGCCCTCGACCACCTCATGGAGTTGGGGCGCGACACCCTCGAGCTCAAGCGCACCGTCATCCAGCACCACATCGACACCGGCCTCTTCCCCTTCACCAAGCGCTGGCTGGGCACTCTCGACAACCACTTCTCCACCATCGGCGTCAACGGCATGAACGAGATGGTCCGCAACTTCACGGCGGATGAGTACAACCTCACCGACCCGCGCGGCCACGCCATGTGCGTGCGCATCCTCAACCACGTGCGCGCCGCGATGGTGGAGTTCCAGGAGGCCACCGGACACCTCTACAACCTCGAGGCCACCCCCGCCGAGGGCACCACCTACCGCTTCGCCAAGGAGGATCTGCGCCGCTTCCCGGACATCCTCCAGGCCGGCACTCCCGCCAATCCCTACTACACGAACTCCTCGCAGCTGCCGGTGGGTTACACGGACGACCCCTTCGCCGCTCAGGAGATGCAGGAGGAGCTGCAGACCAAGTACACCGGCGGCACCGTTCTGCACCTGTACATGAACGAGCGCATCTCCTCGGCCGCCGCCTGCAAGGAGCTCGTGCGCCGCTCGCTCACGGCGTTCCGCACCCCCTACATCACCATCACTCCCACCTTCTCCATCTGCCCGGTCCACGGCTACCTGCCCGGCGAGCAGGCCACCTGCGAGAAGTGCTCCGCTCTCCACCCCGACGCCGAGCCCACCGAGTGCGAGGTCTGGACCCGCGTCATGGGTTACTTCCGGCCCGTGCGCTCCTTCAACATCGGCAAGAAGGGCGAGTACGCCGAGCGCCGGATGTTCACCGAGGGTGCCGCCGCCGAGCACGGCCCCGTCGCCTCCCGACTGACCGCCGTGAGCGCGTGAGGGCCCACGGCGGAGACGGGGGTGGCGAGTTGAAGACCCGCCGCCTCGATGAGATCGTCGCGGAGCTCGGGCTTGATGCTTGAGGCGGACGGGTCGAGAGCCCGGCTCGCCGGTCCCGCTGATTCCCTGGTGATCGCGGGGCTGGTGCCCATGAGCACCGTCGACTGGCCCGACCGCCTCGTGGCCACGGTGTTCTGCCAGGGCTGCCCCTGGAACTGCTTCTACTGCCACAACCGGGCGCTCATCCCCGCCCGCGCCCCGGGCGCGGTGGCCTGGGAGGAGGTTCGAGAGCTGCTGGAGCGGCGGCGCGGTCTGCTCGACGGCGTCGTCTTCACCGGCGGGGAGGCCCTGCGCCAGGACGCCCTCGCCGGCGCCGCGGCCGAGGTGCGCTCGATGGGCTTTGCCGTCGGGCTGCACACGGCCGGCGCCTACCCGAGGCGGCTGGCCGACCTCGTGGCCTCCGGCCTCATCGACTGGGTGGGCCTGGATATCAAAGCCCTGCCCGAGCACTACGAGGCCGTCGTCGGCCGCCCCGGTGCGGGGGAGAAGGCCTGGTCCTGCCTGGCCGCGCTCGTGGCTTCCCGCGCCGTCGGGGGGCCGGGCCTCGAGGTGCGCACCACCGTGGTGCCGGGGGACGTCACCGCCGACGACGCCGTCGAGGTCGCCCGCCGCGTCCACGATGCCGGGGCGCGGGTCTACGCCCTCCAGCAGGCGCGCGGGAGGGGGACGAGCGGGGCCTTCGACGTCGTCGCTCCCGGCTGGGACGCCCGGTGCGAGCGCATGGCCGAGGCCATCGAGGCCCTCGGCTGGGATCGGTTCACCTACCGGCCGGCCTGAGGCGCGGGCCCCGGGGCCGAGTGGGCGGCGCCGGAGACAGCGCCGACCCCGGCGGGGAGCTTCCCGTATGTCTCGGCGATGGCAAGGCGCGATCGCGGCGCGGCTACGGCGATCTCAGGCGGGACACGCCTGATCTCGGGCGGGAAACGGAGTGTCTCAGGGGCAGCAAGTCCCGGTATCGCCGGGGAAACAACGGTCTCGGTGCTCTTAAGGACCGATCTCGTTTGGAGGTCTGAAATGCCCTCTCCGGCAACTTTTCAGTGTCGTTGCGACGTGGAAGCGACCGTGCAGGAGGGTGAATCCCCAGGTCGGAGGCCTAAACTCTGAGGACCTTCTTCTCAGGATGTAACGATTGGTAGGGAACTTGCAGAGCCGCGGAGCGCCGCATAGTCTTTGAGTCGTCGCGGGGCACCCCGAACCCCGCACGATGTCACGAGCACAGAGAAGCGAAAGGATGGTGTACACAGGAAGGTGATGGCGAGTTGGATCACATGGGGGATCCGCCGAGTCAATCGCACACCTCCGCTCGTTCCTCGAGTACCCGCGCAGCCCGATTCCTATCCCAGGATCTCGTCCCTGATCCCTGAGCCCTGATCTCCCTGGGTCCTGGTCCCTGTAGGAATCAACGGCACGCGCGCCGTGACATGAGCCGCGCCCCCTGAAGGCGCGCACCGACCCGATGGCCGACCCTGACGATCTCTGATTGGTCATCGGTGCGGGCCGAGCCCCGGTCCTGCCGCCCTGAACGGCCGGACCGGGGCTCGGTGCTTCCCGCCCGGCATTCCCCTGGCACCCGTGCGCCCCGCCCCGCTCCGCGCGCCCCGGACACCGATCCCCTCCCGACGCCGGCCGGATCCTCACGCGGAGTCGCGGAAGACGAGCCTGCGCTGGGCGAGGTAGGAGGCGACGTACACGGCGCCGTCGCCCAGGATCTTGGCGACGCCCAGTGGGATCCCGAACCCCGTGAGGATCCGCAGCGCCAAGTAGCTGCCGACCAGCAGCGTCACCGCGAGCAGGAGGTAGCGGGCGGCCGTGCGGTGCACAGTGCCCGGCGCCGCCCGGAAGACCCGCCGGTTTATGAAGAAGTTCGCGCTCCCGGACACCAGGCGCGCCCCAACGGTCGCCACCAGCAGGTTCCCAGTCATCGCGAAGAGCGCCATGACGGCTGCCCAGTCGATGGCGAAGCAGCTCATGGAGGCGGCGATGAACCGCAGCAGCGGGGTGTAGATGCGGGCCGAGTCGGCGATGGGCCGGAAGTGGCTGGACGGATTGCCGGGCTCGTAGACGGTGGTGATCTCCACCTCCTCCACGGTCATCCCGAGCTCCCGGGCGCGCAGCAGGGCGCTGAGCTCGTACTCGTAGCGGTCCCCGGGCACCGACTGCAGCCAGTTGAACGCCCCGGCGGGGTAGCCGCGCAGCCCGGTCTGGGTGTCGCCGAGCGCCCAGCCGGTAGCACCCCGGAACAGCAGGGCGGTCGCCGTGTTCCCGATCCGGCTGCGCAGCGGTACCGAGCCGGTGAAACGGCGCACGCCGAGCGCCATGCGCCGCGTCCGGCGCACCCGGGTCGCAACGGCAGCGATATCGGCGGGCCTGTGCTGCCCATCGGCGTCGGCGCAGACCACGTCGGCCCCGGGCCGCAGCCGCGCGGCATGGGCCAGTCCGGTGCGCAGCGCGTGCCCCTTGCCCCGGTTGCCCTCGTAGCCGATGACGATGGCGCCCTGGTGGCGGGCGGCCTCGAAGACGGGCGAGTACTCGGGTCCCGAGCCGTCATCGACGACGAGCACGGTGCATCCCGGCAGCTCCCGGCGCAGGTCCGCGGTGAGCTCGGCCAGGCGCGCATCGGGGCGGTAGGCGGGGATGAGCACGGCCAGGAGCACCGCCGTCGCCTCCCCGACCGGCTCCTGGGAATCCGCCCGGGGCGAGCGCCGACCAGGCGTCGGCGGCATTGCCCACTTATCGGTGGCGGCGCTCGCGGCGCCCGTGATCGGCCCCGGCGCGGTGAGGGTTCGCGTGCTGCTCATCTCAGGCCCCCTGCGCGATGTAGAGGATGTCGGACGTGGCCCGCTCGCCGCCGTTGGAGGGCCGGTTGATGATCGAGCCGTTGAAGTACATGGCGGATGAGCCGCCGCCGTCGAGGTTGTAGGCCGACTGGCAGCCCAGATCAGCCATGATCCGCGCGAGCTCGGTCATGGTGGCGCCGCGCGAGTGGCCCTTCGAGCGGCCATCGATGACGACGAGCATGTAGTGGTTCGTGTCGATGCATCCCAGTGCGGTGCGGGGCTGCAACCCCTGGATGGAGTGGTTGCCGACATTCGTGTCCACCTCAACGGACTCGATGCCGGAGACGACCCGGCCATCGCGCACGAGCGCCGGTCCGAAGGACAGGGTGTTCCAGACCCCGGCGGAGGCGAGGGCCTGGGCGTTGGTGGCGGTCTCGTCGTAGATCTCCACGTGGCCGTCGGTGTAGAAGGCGATGCCCTCGCGGGCGGGGGAGTCGCGGTAGACCGTGCCGTTGCGGATGAGAATGCCGGTCTCGCGGAAGCCGTAGTAGTCGCCGTTGATGGCGAAGATGGCGTTGTTGGCCGAGGCGATATCGCTGGGCTTGGCGGTGATGTTGAGGCCGAACCGGTTGGAGGCGAAGGCGCTGCGAACGGCGGTGGCGTCTGAGACGGTGATGTCCGCCGTGTAGTAGGTGAGCGTGTCCGAGCCGGATCCAGTGGCCGTGGTACCGATCTGGATCGAGGTGGTGGGGGAGGCGTAGGAGGTGTCGGTCAGGGTGATCTGCTCCGCGCTCGCGGTGGCCTGGGCCGCATTGGTGACGATGGAGTTCGCGGCCTCATAGGCGGAGGCGTCCGTGACCTCGACGTGGTCGATGATGAAGCGATCCAGCGCCCAGGCCGAGCCCCCGGCGGCGCTGACGCCGAGGACGGCGGCGCCGCCGAGCAGGAAGCGGCGGCGGCTGTGGCGGCGCTTGGAGGCGGAGGAGGGGCTTGCGTGGGCGGCGGCCCCCGGGACGGTGGCGCCAGCGGCGTCCTCGGAGCCGGGCGTGATGGCGGTGCTATGCGTGCTGGTCATGGCAGGAAGCCTGACCGGCGAGCGTAAGGCCTCCATTGGCCGGCGTTGTGCAGTCCCTGTGAGAGCGTCCGGGCCGATTCGGCACGCTCATGCGGGGGCGGGAAGGGCGGATCATGGGGATGGCCTGCCGGGGGGGCGCGGGTGCCGGGCCTCGAACGCGCACTCACGGGCCCTATACGCATCCGAGACGGCGCCGATGACGGGCTTCAACGCGTTCACAACGAGGAGTCGGTGCGGGTGCAGTCCCGGGCGTGCCCTCCCCACTGGCGGAGGACAGAAGGGACGTCGTGCGACCCTCAGGTGAGGGGAGACCGGCGGGAGGAAGCCCCTCGGTACCAGGTGACGTGCCCCGCCGTGGCCAAGAATCGATCATGGGCCCTCTCTGACCTGGAGCGCGCGCGGGCGGCGCGGGCGCCCGGACCGTGGGATTGACCTCGTGGCCCGGCGCCGGGATGGCAGCGGCATGTGCGCGGTGCAGCGCAAGTTCTACGGCCCCAAGCACAGGGTGACGAAGGATGACGTCGACTCCTTCCTGAAGGATTCCAGGCGGCCGCTCGTCGAGGCGCCTCGCGTGACCTCCTGGAGAAAATCCTGTCGCTTCTCCGCCATCGTGCTTTAATCGTGTCACCTGACGGTGAACTGACTCAGGGTGCTGCTCGACTGCGCGACGCCCTCCATCGCGATGGCTGGACTCTGAGCCCTCAGGGCGAGTTGAGGGTCGTGGGTGATATCGATCTCGCTACCGGGGGAAGGGAAGCTCTCGATGAGGCCCTTGAACGCCTGCGCAGAAGTTCTGATGACCCAGCGCTCGCGATCGGGACGGCGAAGGATCTTCTCGAGTCGGTGGCGAAGTTCGTTCTTGAAGAGCTGGGTATGGGTGTGCGAAAAGGCGCGCCGTTCAATCAACTGTGGCATGTTGCGCAAGAGCGCCTAGGTGTTCTTCCGAAAAACGTCGATACAAACCTCGCAGGTTACAAGGAGATACGTCAGATCCATCAGTCGTCGTGGGATATCGCTCGGAATGTGAGCGCGCTCCGGAATCTTCAGGGAACGGGGCATGGGAGGACGCTTCCGACCGGAGTCTCGAAGGAACTCACCTGGCTGGTCGTGCGCGAGGCATGCAGCGTGGCCGAGTACATGCTCCGCCTCCTCGACAAGGAGCAGGGTAGATAGGGGCTGTCAACAGCCAAGTCGACCATCGACCCAGGGATGAGGAGGAGCGGCGGCATTGCACGAATCGACGGGATCGAGGTGTCAATTCTGCTGCCGTGCGGGCTCGACCTCGCGGAGGAGGCTCATGCGATCCGTGTGATTCCAGCAATCGTCGTCGGCGTCGATCGGCCGGCCCCTGAGCACGGCAGCAGAATCGACAAACCCCCCGCGACGGGGCCGTCGACTCGTCGCGGCGCCGGTCCTTTGGCGGAGGATGGGGGATTCGAACCCCCGAGGGCTTGCACCCAACACGCTTTCCAAGCGTGCGCCATAGGCCACTAGGCGAATCCTCCAGGCGCTCCACGCGGCCAGCGGCCACGTGCAACGGAGAGCGAATATACCGACCCCTCCGGATCGGCGCCACTCGACCTGGTCCCGGCGCCGGTGGGATCGGTCACGCGCATCGGTGAGGGCTCGGAGGCGGACTCCGCCGGCAGCGGGTCTGGCGAGCACCTGAGGGCGCCGGCCCTGTGAGCGCCGGGGAGGCGGCCCGCGGTCGAGCCCGCCTTCGTCCCGCCGCGGCAATCCGACGCGACGCTCTGAGAGGGCGGCCGGGGCGCCGAGGGCGACGGGGCGGGGCGACGTCGGGTATGGTGTTGCCCGGCCCCTCGTGCGGCGTCATCCAGTGAATCCCCCAGGACCGGAAGGTAGCAAGGGTAAGCGGGCTCTGGCGGGTGCACGGGGGGTCCTCACGTGCCGGGCGAAGGCGCGATGGCCGGCACTGCGCGCTGAGTGGTGACGTGCGCGCCGACATGGTGCGTCCTGCCCGCGCCTGTGGGCGCGGATGGCACCTATGGGTGCAGACGGCACCGGTCGGTGCGGATGGCGCTGCCCCCGCTCGCCCCATTCGCCTCGCGCGGCGTCATCCCTCCCGTTTAGAGTCGGAGGGTGACCACCGCGCTCTACCGCCGCTACCGCCCGGATGCCTTCCAGGACGTCATCGGGCAGGACCACGTGACCGCCCCCCTTATGGCGGCCCTGCGCGGCGACCGCGTGACCCATGCCTACCTCTTCTCCGGCCCGCGCGGTTGCGGCAAGACCACATCCGCCCGAATCCTCGCCCGCTGCCTCAACTGCGAGCAGGCCCCCACCGACACCCCCTGCGGGGCCTGCTCCTCCTGCCGCGACCTGGCCACCGGCGGCCCCGGCAGCCTCGACGTCGTCGAGATCGACGCCGCGTCCCACAACGGCGTCGACGACGCCCGCGATCTGCGCGAGCGCGCCGCCTTCGCCCCGGCCCGGGACCGCTACAAGATCTTCATCCTCGACGAGGCCCACATGGTCACCCCCCAGGGCTTCAACGCCCTACTCAAGCTCGTCGAGGAGCCCCCGGCGCACGTGAAGTTCATCTTCGCCACCACCGAGCCGGAGAAGGTCATCGGCACCATCCGCTCGCGCACCCACCACTACCCCTTCCGGCTCGTCCCCCCGGACATCCTGGAGGTCTACCTCGCGCACCTGTGCGACGCCGAGGGCGTGCGCGTCGGCCCGGGCGTCTACCCGCTCGTCGTGCGCGCCGGAGGCGGCTCCGTGCGCGACACCCTGTCCGTCATGGACCAGCTCATCGGCGGCGCCATCGGCGGCGCCGTCGACTACGAGCGCGCCGTCGCCCTCCTGGGGTACACGGACGTCACCCTCCTGGACAGCTGCGTGGACGCCATCGCCGGTGCCGACGGCGCAGGAGTCTTCCGCGTCGTGGACCGGGTGGTCGCCTCCGGGCACGACCCCCGCCGATTCGTCGAGGACCTCCTCCAGCGGCTGCGCGACCTACTCGTCATCGCCCTGGCAGGCTCCGAGGCAGGGCCTGCGCTGGGCTCCCTGCCCGCGGACCAGCTGGCGCGCATGGAGGTTCAGGCCCGCACCGTCGGCGCCGCCGGGCTCTCCCGCGCGGCCGACCTCACCGCCCAGGCCCTCGGCCAGATGGTCGGGGCCACCTCCCCGAGGCTCCAGCTCGAGCTCCTCATGGCGCGCCTCCTCGTCCCCTCCCAGCGCGCTGGGACGGCAGGGGGCCCGACGCCGCCGACGGGCAGGGCTGGAACGCCTGGGCAGCAAGGGCAGACGGGCGGCGCGGGCCAGTCGGGCCGCGCACCCGGCGGGGAGGCGCAGGCCCCCCAAGCCGGCTCCGGCCGGGAGATGGCCGCCCAGATCGCGCAGCGCGCGGCCTCAGGGGCCCAGGGGCCATCGGCGCCCTCCGCACCTGCCGCGCCGAGTGCACCGGCTGCCCCGGTCGCGCCTGCCCAGAGCGCCGCACGGCCCGCTGCCCCCCATGAGCCGGAGCCCGCCCGGCCGGTCGCCGTTGACTGGGACGCCCCGGCCTCGCCCGGCATGGGCGCGGGAGCGCCAGCCGCACCCGCCTCCGCGGCTTCTGCCGCCCCTATGGCAGCGAGCGCGCCCATGGCGCCCTCCACCCCCGAGGCGCCGGGCACGCCCTCCGCCCCGGTGGAGTCATCGAGCCCCATCGATGGCTGGGGCGAGGCGGCCCGGCCCGGAGCGCCGTCGGCGCCCTCCGCCCCATCCCGGCCCGCCGCGCCAGCCGGCGCCGGTGCCGCCGATGCCGAGATGCTGCGCGCGCGCTGGGAGGAGGTGCTCGACGCAGCGAAGCGCTCGCGCCGCGCCACGTGGGCGCTCGTCGGCCCCAACGCCCAGCCAGGGCCCATCAGCGGCGGCACTCTCACGCTCCTGTTCACCGCGCCTGGTCTCGTCGGTGCCTTCGACAACGGTGGGCACGGACCCATCCTCGCCACTGCCATCCACCAGGCCCTCGGCCTCGAGCTCCAGGTGAGCGCCGTCGTCACCGGTGGTGACGGGGCGGGCCCGGGAGGCCCGGCCGGGCAGGGCGGTGGGTCCGGTCGAGGTCCCGGTGGCCCGCCGCGCCAGCCGGCCCCGGCGCCGCGGAGTCCGCGCGGCGCCCAGAGCGCCCCCGCCGCCCCGGCTGGGCGCCCCAGCCACCAGACCACCCCCACCGCCTGGGACGAGCCCGCCCCCTTCGGGCCGGAGCCCCCGATGGACGAGGCCCCCGAGCCCCCGCAGGGCCCCAACCCCGAATCCGGCGCTCCCGTCTGGGGCGGAGCGCCGAGCATCCCGAGCGACCGCGCGCCGTCATCGGGGGAGCCCAGCGCCCCCGAGGCGCCGTCCGCGCCCGTCCCGCCGTCGCCTCCGACCGCCCGCGCCGTCGGTGACGACGGGTGGGGCGAGGTCGCCATCCCCGGTGGCGCGCTCGCGGCCGCCAAGGCCGAGCCGGAGCCCCCGGCCGCCGCGCCGCAGGCGGAATCGCCCTCTGCCGCCCCCGCGGGCCGCGCCTGGGACACCCCTTCGCCCGAGGCCCCCGTGGAGCCCGCCGCCGTCCCGGCCCCGGACTCCCCCTCCCCTGAGGACGACGCCCCGCTGGCCACCGTCCACCGCCTCCACGCCCTGCCCGAGATCCCGCACCCCACCGCTGCCTCCCCGTCGGCCGCCGCGCCGTCGCCGAGCGCCGCATCTGCCTCGGCCCCGGCCGCTCCCGCCCCGCACCCGGCGGTCAGCTGGGAGGGCCCCTCCTCCTTCTCCGACGGCGTGCCCATCCCCGACGAGCCCGCGGACGACGGCGAGGGCGTTGCCCCCGAGGACACGGACACCTGGACGCCCGCCCCCGGCGTCTCCGCTGCTGTTGCCGCTGCGCGCGCCGCCGCCCGCGGCCAGGCCCCGCCCGGCCGGAACCGGTCCGGACAGGCGGGCACCGGCACGCCGGGCGCCGCCGGGGGCGCCGGTTCGCCGGCCGTGTCCCCGGAGGACGACACCCCCAGTGAGGATGATGAGGACGCCGAGGAGTCCGGCGTCGTCGGCCTCGAGGTCGTCAAGCGGCTTCTGGGCGCCACCGTCCTGGAAGAGGTCACTGTCACTCAGGAAGGACGCTGAGGCGTGCCCGCTGTCTATGAAGGCGCCGTCCAGGATCTCATCGACGAGTTCGGCGATCTGCCCGGCATCGGCCCCAAATCCGCCCAGCGCATGGCCTTCCACATCCTGGCCGCCGACTCGGCCTCGGTCGAGCGGCTCATCGACGCCCTGCGAGCCGTCAAGGCGCGCGTGCGCTTCTGTGCCACCTGCGGCAACATCGCCGAATCCGAGCAGTGCGCGATCTGCCGTGACCCTCGCCGCGACGGCCGCGTCATCTGCGTCGTCGAGGAGCCCAAGGACGTCGTCGCCATCGAGCGCACCCGAGAGTACCGGGGCCTCTACCACGTGCTCGGCGGCGCCATCGACCCTATCAGCGGGGTGGGCCCGGATGACCTGCGCGTGCGCGAGCTCTTCGCCCGCCTGGGCTCCGGGGAGGTCGAGGAGGTCATCCTGGCCACGGATCCCGACGTCGTCGGGGAGGCCACCGCCGCCTACCTGACCCGGATGCTGCGCACCATGTCCGTGCCCGTCTCCCGACTCGCCTCGGGCCTGCCGGTGGGATCCGACCTGGAGTACGCCGACGAGGTCACGCTCGGCCGCGCTTTCGAGGGCCGCCGCCGCGTCGAGTGACCCCGTCCCGCCACTGCCATCCGCTCCCGCGTCCCCCGAGCGGGCGGGAGCGGAGGCGGGAGAGCGCCGGTGCGCCGTGGAGGGCCCGAGCGCAGGGCGCGCCTGCTCGCCTCCCGCACGGGTTCCACCATGGGGGACGTAACCGGCCGGTCATCGGACTGGCCGTATGCTGGGCTCACGCTGCGTCGTCGTGGGCCGATGCCGAAGGGCCCCGCGGGCCCTGGCCGCGCCCCAGCCCCAGCGGCGCGGCCCCGAGGTGAGGAGAACCCGATGGCCCTGGTCGTCCAGAAGTACGGCGGATCATCCGTCGCCGACATCGAGGCGATTCGACGTGTCGCCAAGCGCGTCGTCGCCACCCGCGAGGCCGGCAACACGGTGGTGGTCGTCGTCTCCGCCATGGGCGACACCACTGATGAACTCCTCGACCAGGCCGCGGCCCTGACCGCCACGCCCCCGGCGCGCGAGATGGACATCCTGCTGTCCGCCGGCGAGCGCATCTCCATGGCGCTGCTGGCCATGGCCATCGACGAGCTCGGCGTGCCCGCGCGCGCCTACACCGGCGCCCAGGCCGGCGTGCTCACCGACTCCAAGTACGGGCGGGCATCCATCGTCGGAGTCCTCCCCGAGCGCGTCGCCCGCGCCATCCAGGCCGGTGCTATCGCCATCGTGGCCGGTTTCCAGGGCATCAACGAGGTCGAGGACGTCACCACGCTGGGCCGCGGCGGCTCGGACACCACCGCCGTCGCGCTGGCCGCCGCCCTCAACGCCGACGTCTGCGAGATCTACACCGATGTCGACGGCCTGTTCACCGCCGACCCCCGGATCGTCCCCACAGCCCGGCGCGTCGGGTCGCTCTCCAGCGAGGAGACTCTCGAGCTCGCCGCCCACGGCGCCAAGATCCTCCACCTGCGCGCCGTCGAGTACGCCCGCCGCTTCGGGGTGCCCCTCCACGTGCGCTCCTCCTTCTCGGACAGGACCGGCACCTGGATCTACGACGGCACCCGCCCCGGCGCCTTCGTGCCGCCCGCCGCCGCCGAGCGCCTCAACGAGGTCGTCGCCGCAGATACTGAGTCCGCCGATGCGGCCGGCACCGATCGCCCGGCCGGTGTTGCCGGTGCCGCAGAGCGTCAGCCCCGCCCCGCGTTCAGCGCGGCCGAGGCCCCGGTCCTCGACGGCCTGTCCGGCCGCGTCGTCGCCCCCGAGGGCGCCGGGGCTCCCTCATCGGCCAGCGTCGATGCCGCCCACCGCCACGCCATCACCACCCGGGCCGCGGCCCGGCCCCGCCCGTCCGCCAAGGAGGACCACGTGGAAGCCCCCGTCATCTCAGGGATCGCGCACGACCGCAGCCAGGACAAGATCACCCTGGTCGGCGTGCCCGACATCCCCGGCGCCGCTGCGCGAATCTTCGCGATCGTGGCCGGAACCGACGCCAATATCGACATGATCGTCCAGGACGTCTCCGCCGAGGGCACGGGCCTGACGAACATCTCCTTCACCTGCCCCGACGGCGACTCCGCCGCGGCCCGTGAGGCCCTGGAGACCGCCAAGGATGAGCTCGGCTTCCGGTCCCTGCACTTCAACCCGGATATCGGCAAGCTCTCACTGGTCGGCGCCGGCATGCGATCCAACTCCGGCGTCTCCGCCCGCCTGTTCAACGCCCTGGCCGAGACGGGGGTCAACATCCACATGATCTCCACCTCCGAGATCCGCATCTCCGTGGTGGTGGATGACGCCGTCCTGGACGACGCCGTCCGAGCAGTTCACACCGCCTTCGGCCTCGACGCCGATGCCGCGGAGGCAGTCGTCTACGGAGGGACCGGCCGATGAGCGCCCCAGTCAACGAGTACATCGGATCAGGTGACGGGGTCGTCGTCGCCGTCGTGGGGGCCACCGGCCAGGTGGGACGCGTCATGCGCGCCATGCTGGAGGAGCGCGACTTCCCGGCCCGCGCCGTCCGCTTCTTCTCCTCGGCCCGCAGCGCGGGGACCATCGTGGAGTTCCACGGCAAGAGGATCGAGGTCGAGGATGTCGCCACCGCGGATCTGGCGGGGATCGACGTCGCCATCTTCTCCGCCGGCGGGGCCGCCAGCCGCGAGCACGCCCCCCGCTTCGCTGCGGCGGGCGCCGTCGTCGTCGACAACTCCTCCGCCTGGAGGAAGGACCCCGAAGTGCCGCTCGTGGTCTCCGAGGTCAACCCGCGCGCGCTGGCAACCCGCCCCAAGGGCATCATCGCCAACCCCAACTGCACCACCATGGCCGCCATGCCGGCCCTCAAGGCGCTTCACGAGGAGGCCGGGCTCAAGCGGCTCATCGTGTCCACCTACCAGGCCGTCTCCGGTTCCGGGCGCGCGGGCGTCGCCGAGCTGGCGGGCCAGGTGCGCGCCGTCGCCGACCAGGACCTGGAGGGCCTGGCCCTTGATGGGCGGGCCGTGGACTTCCCCGAGCCGGGCGTGTACGTGGACACCATCGCCTTCAACGCCGTGGCATGGGCCGGTGGCGACGCGGGCGACGGCTCCGGCGAGACCGACGAGGAGCAGAAGCTGCGCAACGAGTCCCGCAAGATCCTGGAGATCCCGGACCTGCTGGTCTCGGGCACCTGCGTGCGCGTCCCCGTGTTCTCAGGGCACGGGTTGAGCGTCAACGCGGAGTTCGAGCGGGAGATCAGCGTGGAGCGCGCCCGTGAGCTGCTCGAGGCCGCGCCCGGTGTTACTTACGAGGACGTCCCCAGCCCTCTCAAGGGAGCGGGTCGTGATGGGACTTTCGTCGGCCGCCTGCGCGCCGACCAGGCCTTCGAGCCCGGCCACGGCCTCCAGTTCTTCGTCGTGGGGGACAACCTGCGCAAGGGCGCCGCCCTCAACGCCGTCGAGCTCGCTGAGCTGGTCGCTGCGGAGCTGCGAGCCTGAATCACCCGCGGAAGTGGCGGGGTTTGAGGATTGCTCGGGCCCCTGAGGGTCCGCGCTCTCGACGCTCGGGTCGCAATAAGCTTCTGACCTGCGATAACAGATGGCCTAGTGGCTGCGTCGGAAAAAGCAATCCTCAAACCCCGCCATTCTCATCGACCGCGGTCAAGGCGAGCGCCCGCGCCGGCCATCGCCGCTGCCCGCGCCGCCGTGGGGGCGGCGGCCGCAATGGTCTCGATCTCCGGCGCGCCGTGCGCCGCAGAGACGAACCAGGCCTCGAAGACGCTCGGCGGCAGCGCCACTCCGGCGTTGAGGAAGGTGTGGAAGAACGGTGGGAACCAGTGCGTCTCCTGGGCCTGCGCCTGTCCGAAGTCCCGCACTCCGCGCTCGGCGGCATCCGCGCCCAGCATGATCGAGAACAGCGAGCCGGAGCGCTGGACCCGGTGCGCCACGCCCTCAGCGGTCAGTGCCTCGGAGACCACCGCCTGGATCCGCGCGGAGGCGGAGGCCACGGAGGTGTAGACGGCGTCGTCGGCCAGCCGCAGGGTCGCGATCCCGGCCGCCGTCGCCAGCGGGTTCCCCGAGAGGGTTCCGGCCTGGTAGACGGGCCCGATCGGGGCCAGCAGGTCCATGACATCCGCGCGCCCGCCGACGGCGGCCAGCGGCATCCCCCCGCCGATCACCTTCCCGAAGGTCAGCAGGTCCGGCACCCAGGCGGCCCGCTCGCGCCAGTCGGCCCCGGGCCACGACGGGGCCACCCCCGCGCCGCCATCCGGGAGATCGGTGGACCAGCCGTCGATGGCCTCCAGGCCCCAGAAGCCGGCGGGCCCCACCCGGAAGCCGGTGAGGACCTCATCGGCGATCATGAGCGCGCCATTGGCGGCGGTCAGGCGGCGGATCTCTTCGTTGAACCCGGGTTCGGGCGGGACGATCCCCATATTCGCCGGGGCCGGCTCCACGATGACCGCGGCGATCTCGCTCCCGCGCTCGGCGAAGCACTCCTGGAGGGCGGTGATGTCGTTGTACGGCAGGACGATCGTCAGCGCCGTGATGCCCGCCGGCACGCCCGCGCTGCCCGGCAGCCCGCCCGTGGCCACGCCCGAGCCCGCTGCCGCCAGGAGGCCGTCGCTGTGC
Source organism: Actinomyces gaoshouyii (assembly GCF_002076915.1). Lineage (NCBI taxonomy): Bacteria > Bacillati > Actinomycetota > Actinomycetes > Actinomycetales > Actinomycetaceae > Actinomyces > Actinomyces gaoshouyii. The sequence continues at coordinate 2,258,963 of NZ_CP020468.1, read as the reverse complement.
CCGTGGTAGCAGCCTGCGAACTTGACGACGACGTCTCGGCCCGTGGCGCCGCGCGCCAGGCGGATCGCCGTCATCGTCGCCTCGGTGCCGGTGGACACGAAGCGCACGCGCTCGGCCGCCGGGACGCGGTCCCGCACGAGCTCGGCCAGGATGGTCTCGGACTCGGTGGGCGCGCCGAAGGACAGCCCGCGCGCGGCGGCCTCCTGTACGGCGGCCACCACCTCCGGGTGCGCGTGGCCCAGGAGCGCCGGCCCCCAGGAGCCCACGAGATCCACGAGGTCGCGGCCCTCGGCGTCGCGCACGCGGGCCCCGCCGGCCGAGGCGATGAAGCGCGGCGCGCCCCCCACGGAGCCGAAGGCGCGCACGGGGGAGTCCACGCCGCCTGGGATGATGGCGCGGGCGGCCTCGAACAGGGCCGTGCTCGTCGGGCCGGCTGCGGTGCTGGTGCTGTTGGCCGTGGTATCGGGCATGCGGGCCTCCTGGCGTGCGGGTTCCGGGGATGAGCCTAATCGCTCGGCCCCGCGCTTGGGAGCGGGGGAGAGCACGGGGCGCGGAGAGCAACTGGGCCGGGGTCAACGGTGCTCAACCCGTGGGCCCGCCGGGTCCTGGCCTCACAGTCCCTCGGCGATCTCGCGGGCCCAGTAGGTCAGCACCGTGTCCGCGCCGGCCCGCATGATCCCCAGCACCGACTCGGCGATGACGCGCTCGCGGTCGATCCAGCCGTGCTGCGCCGCCGCCTCCACCATCGCGAACTCGCCGCTGACCTGGTAGGCCGCCACCGGCACCGGGCTCGCCGCCGCCACGTCGGCCAGCACATCGAGGTAGGGGCCCGCGGGCTTGACCATGACGATGTCCGCCCCCTCGGCGATGTCGAGCATCGCCTCGCGCAGGCCCTCACGGCGGTTGGCCGGGTCCTGCTGGTAGGTGCGCCGGTCACCCGTCAGCGTGGAGCCCACCGCCTCCCGGAACGGCCCGAAGTACGCCGAGGCGTACTTCGCCGAGTAGGCGAGGATCGCGACGTCGTCGTGCCCGGTGGCGTCCAGGGCCGCCCGGATCGCCGCGACCTGCCCGTCCATCATCCCCGACGGGGAGACCATATGCGCCCCGGCCTCCGCCTGCGCCACGGCCATCGCCTGGTAGCAGGCCAACGTGGAGTCGTTGTCCACCTCGCCGGCGCGCGGATCGCCCTCGGGGCGCAGCAGGCCGCAGTGCCCGTGGCTCGTGAACTCGTCGAGGCAGGTGTCCGCGCACACGACGAGCGCGTCGCCCACCTCCTCGCGCACCGCCGCCACGCCCCGGTTGAGGATGCCCTCGGCCGCCCAGGCGCCGGACCCGGTCTCATCGCGGCGCTCGGGCACTCCGAACAGGTCGATCGCCCCGATACCCGCGGCCGCGCAGGCCGCCGCCTCGCGCCGCAGCGAGTCGAGCGTGTGCTGGACGAGGCCGGGCATCGCCTCGATGGGGTGCGGCTCATCAATGCCCTCGCGCACGAACAGCGGTTGGATGAGGCGGGCCGGGTCGATGCGCGTCTGCGCCACGAGCGCGCGCATCGCCGCTGTTGCGCGCAGCCGCCTGGGCCGGATGATGGGCCGCTCCGGCGCGGGCACTGCCCTGCTGGTCAGGACGCTGGCGGCCGGTGAGGTCGCGGGATCGAGCGGGTTCGGCAGGACTGGCTGGGTCATGAGGGCTCCTCCGGAGTCGGTGCGTGGTGCGGGCGGGCGGAGCGCGGGCCCGTGATGATTGAGACGGCGGCGCTGACGGCACTCAGGACGCCGTGCGGCGTGGGGGAGTCGGCGACAGCGTCCGGCCCGAGCCCGAGCCGGGCCGCCTCGGCCGCTGTCGAGGGCCCGAGGGCGACAACGGCGGTGCGGCGCCCCATGCCCGCGGGCCGCGCGGGTGGTGGGCCCAGGAGCTCGTGCAGTGCCCGGGCGCCCGAGCCCGCGAGCAGGACGACGACGTCGAAGCCGCCCGATGCCGGGTCCGCGGGGGAGCCCCAGGCCCGGGTGAGACCGGGCGGCAGGGAGTCGGCCGGGGCCGTCCGCGTCGAGTAGGCGGGTACGGCCTCCACCAGCCATCCCGCCTCTCTAAGGCCGTCGGCCAGCGCGGGGTCGGCGATCGCCGAGGCCGGGAGCAGCAGGCGCCCGCGCCCCTCCGGGCGCTCCGCGCTGCTCGCGTCCTGCGTGCTCTCCCCGTGCGCGCCGGAGCTCTCCGGCCCTCCGGCCAGGAGGGGTTCTCGCAGGAGGCCCGCCGCGCCGCCGTCGGCGACGATATCCGCCCGCCGGCCGATCGATTCCTCCAATGCCCTGGCCGTGCCCGGGCCGACCGCGGCGAAGCGCGTCGAGGCGGGAGCGCCCGCCAGGCTCATCGCCGCCGGCGCCCGCGCGCTCGTGACCACCACCCAGGCGTAGGCGCCGGAGGCCAGACGCTCCTGCGCCCGCGCCATCGCCTCGCAGTCCCCCGGGACGGTCTCGGTCAGCGCCACCGCGACGACCTCCGCCCCCGCCTCCTCCAGTGCCGTCGCGATGCGGTCGCCCGCCGCCCGCCGGGTCAGGAGCACCCGCGCCCCGGCCAGCGGGCCGGCCTGCCCGGCAGCGCGCAGGGCGTGCCTCACTGCCCCGCCTCAGGCCGGTGCGGTTTCGTCGCGCGAAGATCGGCGACATCCCCCGCACCGTATCCCAGCAGGTCGGAGGCGATGCGATGGCCCAGTGCCTCGGCGCCATCCAGGTCGGTGATCCGCAGGCGCGAACGCACCGCCTCCGTTCCCTTGACCGAGATGACCGCGGCGTCGAGGAGCAGGCCCCTCTCGTCCACCTGGGCGAGCACGCCCACCGGTGCCGCGCAGCCCGCCTCCAGGCCCTCCATGACGGCCCGCTCGGCGACCACCTCGGCCCGCGTCACAGCATGATCGAGAGTGGCCAGCAAGGACGTGAGGAGTGGGTCGGCGTCGATGCGCGCCTCCACGGCGAGGGCGCCCTGGGCGGCCGCGGGCAGCATGACGTCCTCGTCGAAGGCCTCGGTGACGTGAGCCGTCAGGCCCAGCCGTATCAGTCCCGCCATCGCCAGGACCACGCCGTCCAGGTCCGGCCGGCGCACCCCGAGCGGCCCATCGGGCCACACCCCGGCCCCGAGGACCCGTGACAGGCGCGTCGGCACATTCCCCCGGATATCGACGATCCGGAGATCCGGGCGGCGCAGGAGGAGCTGGGCCGCCCGGCGCGGGGAGCCCGTCCCCACCCGCGCCCCGCGCGGCAGGTCGTCGAGGTCCCAGCCGTTGCGGGCGCACAGGGCGTCGAACGGGTCATCCCTCTGGGGCACCGCCCAGATGCGCAATCCGTCCACGGGCGCTGTCGGCAGGTCCTTGAAGGAGTGGACGGCCAGGTCGCACCGGCCATCGAGCACCGCCATGCGCAGCGCGGCGGCGAAGGCCCCCGTCCCGCCCAGGCTCGCCAGGGATGAGGGATCGACATCGCCCTGGGTGCGCACTGGCACGAGTTCGACCCTCACCCGCTCCCCGGCGGCTGCCGCGGCCCTTTCCAGAGCGCGGGCGATCGTCCCTGACTGGGCTGTGGCCAGGGCTGATGTGCGAGTGCCCAAGCGGATCGTTCTCGATGAGGGCATAGCGGATGTCATCAATCCTCCTCTGTTCCTCCGGGCTCAGCGTTCCGAGCGCCGGGCGGCCCGACCATCTCCGCCGCGCGCTCGCAGGCATGGGCGACGACGGCCGCGATCCCCGTGCCCGCCACCCAGGCTCCCGTGACGCTCAGGCACGGGAGGCTCGCGACGGCCTCCTCCAGGCGCGCGGTGCGCTGCCGGTAGTCGGGCATCGCAGGTGGAAGTGTCCCATCCCATCGGACGAGGCGGTGGTCCAACACGTCATCGAGATCGATTCGTACGCCGGTCAGGGCCGCGATGTCGTCGAGAGCGTCGGCCAGCGCGGGCTCGGGCCGCGGCCCGCCCGGCCGCCCGTAGGACAGCCGTAGCGCGGCCGTGCCCTCGCCGTGCTGATCGCGCAGACCCTCGGCGATCCACGGCCATTTCGCGTCCAGGTGGGACAGGGCCTTCGCCGCCACGGGGCAGGGGGCTGAGGATGGGGGCGCCGGCGCGACGAGCAGGCCCGAGCCCACCGGTGCCTCGGCGAGTCCCGGCGCGCGGGCGACGATCGTCAATCGCGCGATCGGCGCGCCGGAGGGGATGGCGATGTCGAGGGTGTCCGGGGCGAGCCCCGGGGCCCCGGTGAGGAGCCGCAGTGCGGCGTGCGCCGAGCAGGCCAGGACGACGCGGCGCGCCCGGACCTCGCGGGGCGCTCCCACGGCGATGGGTTCGTCCGACGGTGTCGCCCCCCGCCCCGTCGGGGTCAGCGCCACGCGCCAAGGGCCATGCCCGCCGGGGCCGTCCTCCGGGCGCATCCCCCGCGCTCCCCAGCGGGTGAGCACCGTCCCGCCCGCGAACTCGATCGCCGCGCGCAGGGCGGCGGTGAACCGGTGCATCCCGCCGACGACGCAGACCTCGCCGCGCTGTCCCGCCGGGCGGGAGCGCCGCTTCTCCAGCCGCGCGCGGATCGCCGCCTGGAGCGAGCCGAGGCGGATGACATCGGCGCGCAGGCCCGGCACGACGACGTCGGCGTCGAGCACGGCGGGATCGTTCGCGTGGATGCCGGCGACGATGGGGCGCACCAGCCGGTCGAGGACGGCCTCGCCCATGCGGGCGCGCACGAGTGAGGCGAGGTCGCGCGGGTCGCTGGGGGAGGTGCCGATGCCGGCGGCGAGCTCGCCGTCGCGGGCGGCGCGGCGGGCCCCCGCCTCGCCGAGGAGCGCGATGGCGTCGTCGGACAGCGGGTCGGCGGGGATGCCGAGGATCGCCTCGCGCGGGAAGGGATGGAGGGCCCAGCCGCCCGAGGAGGGCACCCCGGCGCCGGTGACCGCCGGGCCCGCCCCTGCCATGGGCGGCAGGAAGAGACTCGGGCGCCCGCGATGGGCGGTGGTCTCCAGGCCGAGGGCGTCGAGCATGGTGGTCACGGCCCCGCCCCGCAGGACGACGCTCTCGGCGCCCAGGTCCATCGGCACTCCGCCGATCTCACCGCCCGCGATGAGACCGCCGGTGTACCCGCGGGCCTCCACGAGTAGTGGGCGCAGCCCCGCGCGGGCGAGCTCCCAGGCCGCGGTCAGCCCCGCGACGCCCCCGCCGACGACGAGCGCGTCCGCCTCCGGCGGCGGTGAGGGCGGAGATGGGTGCGCTCCGCCCGCCCCTGCCGCGCTCACGCGCGATCACTCCCGGTGCCGGGCACCGGGGCCCCGGGCGCGCCGACCCAGCCGTTCCAGCCCGCGAGGGCAGTGCCCTCCCATTCCTCGTCGCCGTGCGCCCGCGCCACGATACGGGTGAGCGCGTCCGGGTCGGTGGCCGGGGGGACGCCGTGACCGAGGTTGAGCACATGTCCCGGCGCGGCGCGCCCCGCCTCCAGGCAGGCGTCGACCGCGGGGCCGAGCGCCGTCCAGGGCGCGGCGAGCAGCGCCGGGTCGAGGTTGCCCTGCACCGGGCACGCCCCCTCGCCTCCGAGCTCACTGATCGCCCAGGCCAGATCCGTGCGGTCGTCCACGCCCACGGCGTCGGCCCCTGCGGCGCGCATGTCCGCCAGGATGCGGGCGGTGCCCGTGCCGAAGTGGATGAGCGGCACGCGCCCGCCCGCGGTGGGGGAAATGGCCCGACCCGCGATCTCCAGCGCGCGCGCCGAGTGGGGGGCGACGCGCTCGCGGTAGTCCTCCGGGCTGAGGGCCCCGGCCCAGGAGTCGAAGAGTTGGGCGGCGCTGGCCCCGGCACGGATCTGCAGGGCGATGAACTCGCCCGTGATCTGCGCGCACCAGTCCAGCAGCGCGTCCCAGGATGCGGGGTCGGAGCGCATGAGTGTGCGCGCGGCCAGGTGGTCGCGGCTCGGTCGCCCCTCCACGAGGTAGGCGGCCAGGGTGAAGGGCGCTCCGCCGAAGCCGATGAGCGGTGTCCATCCCCAGGTGCCGCGCGAGTGGGCGAGGCCCGCCAGTGCCCGCTCCGGCATTCCGCCCGTGACGCCCGGCCTTCCCGGGGCCCCGAGCTCGGCGACGACGGCGCGCACGGTCTCCTCGATCGCCGCTAGCCCGCTGGGGCCGGTGGGAGTCTCTCCCAGGGCGCGGGCGGTGAGCTCGGCGACGTCGGCGGGCGTGCGGATCGGGTGGTCGACGACGGGGCCCACCTCGGGCTCGATCCGCACCGCGACCCCCGCCAGGGCGAGGGGGACCATGATGTCGGAGAAGAGGATCGCGGCGTCGACGCCGTGACGCCGCACGGGCTGGAGGGTCGCCTCGGCCGCGGTGGCGGGATCGAGGCAGGCCCCCAGCATCCCCGTCATGCCCGCGCCCCGCGCACCGTGCTCGCGCAGCGTCCGGTACTCGGGCAGGGAACGGCCGGCCTGGCGCATGAACCACACGGGAGGACGGCTGGGGCGCGTACCGCCCAGTGCCGCGAGGAGCGGGGGGAGGGTGTCGGCGTCATCGCGGACAGTTGAATTAAAACAAGCGAATGTTGTGGAAATGAGGGCCTCCCATGGGATGCGATGCGGTGCGCTGATGGTGGATCGCCCGGCTGGGGGCCGCCTCGCCATGGTCCATGACGTTGGTCGCGCCTCCTTCCGGGAAGGGCGGGTTGCTGGCGTTATATTGCGGGAAATGAGAGATGACGCGATGTCATCACTGGTTCCTGACGTGCCGACATGACGATTTCCGCTCGCTATTGAGCCGATCATCCGGATTCGTTATGGGCGCGTGCGGGACCGGTGCTTCAATTCAAGCACTGTGACGATCCATCTCCTCTCAGCCGACCACCTCTCCCAGGGCCTCGACGTCGTCGCCCGTCTGGGGGGCAACTCTCGGCGCCTCGGCCCCGATATCCTCGCCGCCGTCCCGGGCCTGCGCGGCGTGCTCGTTCTGGCCACCTGCAACCGTCTCGCGGTCCTTCTCGATGAGCCGGACGGCGCCGTCCCCCCTCCCGACGGACCGGGGGAGTCCTCGCTCGCCGTGCGTGAGACGAGCGCCCTGCTGGAGCGCCGCGCGGGCATGCCCGGGGGCTCCGCCGGGCTCAGCGCCGTCCGCGGCGTCGACGCCTACCGCGAGCTCATCGCCACGGCGGCGGGCCTGCGCTCGATGATCATCGGCGAGCGCGAGATCGCCGGGCAGTTGCGCCGATCCCTCGTCCGGGCCACGGAGGAGGGCACCATCTCGGCCGATCTGTGCCGACTCGTCGAGCGGGCCTCGGCGGCTTCCCGCCGCGTTGCCCGGGAGACGGCCCTGGCCGGGGCGGGCCGCAGCCTCGTCGCCGTCGGCCTCGGCCTGGCGGCCCAGCACATGCCGGTCCTGGAGGGGGCGCGCGTCGTCGTCGTCGGGACCGGAGCCTACGCGGGCGCCACCGTTGCCGCGCTGCGCGACAGGGGCGTGCGCGACATCGCCGTCCACTCCCACTCCTCCCGCCGGGCCGCCCCGCCGAATCAAGCGGCCCGGCGCGCCCGGGAGCCGCAGCCGGTCAGCGCCGCCGGGCCCGACCGCGCCACCGCCTTCGCCCGCAAGCGGGGCCTGGCCGTCGTCGGCCCCCACGAGCTCCCCGACCGCCTCGCGAGCGCCGACCTCGTCATCACCTGCCGCGGCCTGGGCGGCCCCGTCATCACCCGCGGGCTCATCGACGACGCCCTGGCCCGCCGTGCCTCGCGAGAGCCAGACCCGCAGGATCCGCGCGCCTCCCGCCGACCCCTCGTCATCCTCGACCTCGCGCTCAGCCGCGACGTCGACCCCGGCGTCGCCGACGCCCCCGGTGCGCTCCTCATCGACCTGCCCCGCATCCGTCAGGCCGTGCCCGCCGCCCAGACCGCCCAGGTGGAGGCCGCTGAGGCGATCGTCGCCGAGGAGGCGGCCGCCCTCGACCGGCTCATGGGCGGGCGCCGCATGGATCCCGTCATCCGAGCGCTGCGAGGGCGCGCCGAGCAGATGGTGGTGCGCGAGGCGGCCCGCCTGCGCCCCGACGACGGGCGGGTGGGCCTCGACGACGCCGTGCGCGCCCTCGAGCGCTTGGCCGCCGCCCTCATGCATGCTCCCAGCCAGGCCGCCCGCACCGCGGGGGAGGCCGGTCTCGCCGAGGACTACCTCGCCGCCCTCCCCATGGTCCTGGGGGCCATCGGCGGCCCCGACTCGCCCGCGCCGACCCCCGCTCAGGAGACGCGATGAGTGATCCCCTCGCCCCCTACGACGCCGTCCTCCTGCTGTCCTACGGAGGTCCCCAGGGCCCCGACGACGTCCTGCCCTTCATGCGCAACGCCACCGCCGGCCGGGGCGTGCCCGATTCGCGCCTCGCGGAGGTCTCGGTCCACTACCGGCGCTTCGGGGGCGTCTCTCCGATCAACGCCCGCAACGCCGAGCTCCTGGGGGCCCTGCGCGCCGAGCTCGCCGCGCGCGGCTCGCGCCTGCCAGTGGCCATCGGCAACCGCAACTGGCACCCGTTCGTCTCCGAGGCCCTGCGCGGGCTCGCTGACGCCGGGGCGCGCCGCGTCCTCGCCATGACCACCGCCGCCTACGGCTCCTACTCCGGGTGCCGCCAGTACCACGAGGACCTGGCCGGCGCGCTCGCCCTCCTCGCCGTCGGCTCCGACGGGGCGACGGGCCGGGGCCCCGAGGCCGACGCCGCCGCGCGCGTGGGGGGCGCCGGGGGCGGGCCGGTCGAGATGGTGGTCGATAAGACCCGGCCCTTCTACAACACCCCCGGCATGCTCCGGGCCAGCGCCGATGCCATCGTCGCCGCCTATGACGAGCTCGCAGCCCAAGGGGTCCCCGCTGAGGCCGTCCACCTCATCCTCGTCACCCACTCGATCCCGGTCCCCATGGAGCGCGGCTCCGCGCCAGGGGGCGGCCTCGGCGCTGAGAGTGGAGCATTCGATCCCCGGTGCCCGCCTTCAGTACCCGGCTCGCCTCCCGTCCGCGAGCCGGGCGTCGCGGCGGACCTGTCCACGGAGATCAGCTACGTCGAGCAGCACCTGGGGCTGGCGCACGTCCTGCTGCCGGTCCTCGCCCAGCGCCTGGGCCTGGACTCGCCGCCCGATCTCGACCTGGCGTACTGCTCGCGCTCCGGCCCGCCGCAGGCCCGCTGGCTCGAGCCCGACATCAACGATCGCATCGCGGCCCTGGCCGCGGCGCCCGAGCCCCCCGGTGGCATCGTCGTCGCGCCCATCGGCTTCATCGCCGACCACATGGAGGTCGTCTTCGACCTGGACATCGAGGCCCGCGAGACCGCCGAGGCGCTGGCCATGCCCTACGCGCGGGCCGCCACCGCGGGCACGCACCCGGCCCTGGTCACCTCGCTGGCCGACCTGCTGGCCGAGAGGGCCGCCGTCGCCCGGGGCGAGAGCGTCGTCCCGACCAGCACGACGGGCGCCGGCCCCTTCCACACCGTCTGCCCCGACTCCTGCTGCCGCCCCAGCGGCGGCGATCACGCCCGCGACCATCGCGTCACCCGCCACTCCGAGGAGGACTCATGACCACCGCGCCCGACAATGACGCCCCCGGCATCCACCGCTTCGAGGATGAGGAGCGCCGCCCCCACCGCGATCCGCGCGACGCCGTCGACGTGGACTTCGACGCCATCAACGACCGTAACCACTATGCCCTGTGGGCCGTCCTGCGCCTCGCCTCGCCCCTGCCCGCCGACGACGCCGAGCGCGCCCGCATCGTGGCCGAGTCGGCGGGATTCATCGAGGCCGCGGGCGTGACCACCCGGGGCTGGTACGACGTCGCCGGATTCCGCTCCGACGCCGACCTGCTCATCTGGTGGCTCGACGACGACCCCGTCAGGCTCCAGGACGCCTATCACCGGCTGCGCGCCTCGGCTCTCGGCCGCCACCTGGAACCGGTCTGGTCCTGCATGGGCCTGCACACCCCCGCCGAGTTCAACCGCCGCCACGTCCCCGCCTGCTTCGCGGGCACGGCCCCGCGCGACTGGTGCATGGTCTACCCCTTCGTGCGCTCCTACGACTGGTACCTCCTTCCCGACGAGGAGCGCAGCCGCATCATGGCGGCCCATGGTCGCAACGGCTTCTCCAAGTACCCCGACGTCAAGGGCTCGACGCTCGCCGCCTTCGGCATGAGCGACTACGAGTGGATCCTCAGCTTCGAGGCCGATACCCTCGACCGTCTCGAGGGGGTCATCCACCACCAGCGCTACACGGAGGCCCGCCTTCACGTGCGCGTCGACACCCCCTTCTACACCGGTCGGCGCCTCGACCCCCAGGCCTGGGCCGACCTCCAGCCCCGGGGCTGAGTACGATCCCCCGGAATATACGCTGGGGGTATCTGTTGTCCTGATCGGCTGTCGTCGATCTGAAAGGCAAACCCATGGCTCTGACCACTATCACCGGCAAGGAGTTCAACTCGACCGTGCGGGGCGAGGGCATCACCCTCGTCGACTTCTGGGCCTCCTGGTGCGGTCCCTGCATGCGCTTCGCCCCGGTCTTCGAGAAGGCCGCCGAGGCGAACCCGGACATCGCCTTCGTCAAGGTCAACACCGAGGAGGAGCCCGAGCTCGCCGGCGCCCTGGGCATCTCCTCCATCCCGACCCTCATGGCCTTCCGCGACGACGTCCTCGTCTACCGCGAGGCCGGCGCTCTGCCTGCCAAGGCGCTCGAGGCGCTCATCGCGCAGGTCCGCGATCTCGACATGGATGCCCTCAAGGCCGAGATCGCCAAGGAGCGGACGGAGGGGCGGGCCGGGCAGGACGCCGCCGGCAGCGAGCGGGCCTGAGCCCAGTCTCATACGAATTACTTTTTGGATCCGATCGAGAGTATGGTAGAGCCCATGAGCACTAAGACCGTCACCTCCGCCCCCGTCCGCATGTCCTTCACCGCCTCCGAGACCCTGAGTGATCACCTCCAGGCCTCTCTGGTGGACGTCACCGCCCTCAGCCTGGTGGCCAAGCAGATCCACTGGAACGTCGTCGGCCCCAACTTCCGCGACCTCCACCTCAACCTCGACGAGGTGGTCGACATCGCTCGCTCCGGGTCGGACGCGCTGGCCGAGCGCATGCGCGCTATCAATGTTGTTCCCGACGGCCGCCCCGGGGTGATCGCCGCCAAGACGACGGTCCCCGAGGCCCCCGTCTCCCAGGTGATCACCAACGAGGCCGTGGACTACATCGTCTCGGCCATTGACGCCGTCGTGAAGACCCTGCGCGCTGTCCACGCCGAGGTCGATGCCGAGGACCCGATCTCCAGCGGCATCCTGGAGGACTACACCCAGCAGCTCGAGCAGCAGGGCTGGTTCCTCTCCGCCCAGAACTACACCGCCTGATCCTGCCCGTGTGCGGCCGCGGGGCCGGATGGGGACTGACCCGTCCGGCCCCGCGCCGTACCCTGTGGCCATGATGAAGCCGTCCGCAGCGCCCGGTCCCAGCCCGATCCGGCCGCGCACCGCCGCCGAGGGGCGCATCGCGATCCTCACCCGGTACTTCGCCACCGACGCCGTCAACCACGGTGACGTCGCCTCCTTCCCGCCGCCGGCCGCCCTCGACGAGCTCCCCTTCGCCGAGCGCCGGCGCCTGCTCGACGGATTGCTCACCATCCGCCCGCCCCGCCCCATCGACGATGAGGACATGCGCGACGAGCTCGATGACATGCTCGCCGCCGAATCCCGTGAGCGCGCTGCCGCGGCCGGCGACCCCGACGCCCTCGCGCTGTCCGTCCTGGCCGCCACCCACGGCGTGCCCGGCGCCCTGGGCGAGCGCGTGGCGCTGTGGGAGGGGGATCTCACCACTCTGCGCGCGGGCGCCATCGTCAATGCCGCCAACGAGCGGATGCTCGGCTGCCGCGCGCCCGGCCACGCCTGCATCGACAACGTCATCCACGCCGTCGCCGGTCCCGGGCTGCGCGCCGAGTGCGCCGAGTACATGGCGGGGCGCGCTGAGCGGGGGGAGGGGGCTGAGCCCGTGGGGCGCGCGGTGCTCACTGGCGGCTACCACCTGCCCGCCGAGCACGTCATCCACACGGTGGGGCCCGTCGTCGAGGGCGGGGTGGTGGAACAGCGCCATCGAACCCGCCTTGCGAGCTGCTACCGGGCGATCCTCGATACCGCCCAGGGGGCGGGGCTGGACTCGGTGGGCCTGTGCTCGGTGTCCACGGGCGCCTTCGGCTACCCCAAGGAGGAGGCGGCCCCACTCGTCCTCGAGACGATCGGGGCCTGGCTCGCGGCGCGCCCGGAGTCGGATCTGCGGATCGTCATCTGCGCCTTCTCCGCGACGGATCGAGTCGCCTATGAGAGCGCGCTCGTGGCCGAGGCGGGGCGGGAGGGATCTGGCCCCGCAGATACCGTCTGACCTGGGAGCCGTCTGGCCTCGCTGGCCCCGCAGATACCGTCTGGCCCCGCAGGAACGGCCTCGGCCCGGCCTTGCGACCTCATTCTCGCAGTTCGAGGGCGCAAGGCCGGGCCGAGACGGTAACGCCGGGGTGAGGGCGCAAATCGGGCTCCCGGTGGGGGCGTTCGCTCGGCTCCGCCCAGTCGGCGGCGCGCTGGTGAGACTGGTGAGAGAGGGGTGCTCGCGGGAGTCGCGAGGATCGCCCGAGGCCTGGGATGCCGTCGGCCTGGTGCCTTGGCGATCATCCCGCTCGCCGCCCAGGGGGCGGGGCAGTGGCTGAGCCGTTCACGACGCCGATGGCGCTTGCCCGGTGGTCGTGTCCCCTGTCTGCTCGGTCTGCTTGGCTGCTTTTTCGGCCCTCTTGGCGGCTCGGCGGGCGCGGTCGCGCTCCCGGCGCCGGGCCAGGGCGGCCTGGCGCTTCTCCCACTGGGCCGCCCCGGCGGCCATCCAGTCCGGGATGAACTCCGGATCACGCGGATGACGCTCCAACTCCACATAACACGAATGCGGCTTCGGGCGCTCGGGACCATGGCCATCATCGAAGACCGGTTCCCTCATCCAATCCAGCTCACTGCGCAGCACCCACTCACCGGCCACCATCCAGAAATGAGCGCACGTCCACGCCCCACGACCAGGCAACGCCTGCCAATCACGAAGATCCGAAAGCCCGAAAGCGATATTGGGGGGGATCCTGACAGTTTTTTTCTCCCCATCGACCGTGAGCCAGTCTTTGCAGCTTATAGAACGTCCGATCCCGAGCATTTCAGAGTCGAAGCGCTCAAAACCCGGCACCTGCTGGACCCACTCACGGATCGCGGCCTCAAGACTCTCAAAATCCTCATACTTCCTTCCCGGCACACCATCGAACCCGTTAACCATTAACGCACACCACCCTCCAAGATCGCCTCATTCGGATAAATTTTCCTCCCGTCCGCGCCCCGTCCATCGACCCAGGAGACATGGAATTCTTCTGGTATGCGGGCTGTGGGGTCGAGGCCTCTGAGGGACCCGGTGGGCGAGGTGATACCAGGGTCGGCGTACTTGACTGCGATGCGTATGTCCCTGTAGTTGCCGGGATCATCACGGACCCTCCGCTCGAAGGTGTGGAATGTGTCGGTGTTCTCGACCGGCAGGTTGACGTCCTTGTGCATCGGAACCACGTTGATCGCCTCCGGCGGGCCCCCGAAACCATGAGCAGCCAGATGACCGCCCTGATACCCGCTGTCCCCGCCGAGCTTGCCGATCTGGGCCTGCATGCTCTTCGAACGCTTGCGCCACTGCGCCACCTCGAACCCATCAGCCTCCACCAGAACCGTGCGCCCCGCCCCATCAGTCGTGTAATGGAACGTCCCATCCACCGTGTACGTCACATTCGGCAACGGATCATTCAAGTCCTTATTCATCGGATTGACCCGCTCACCCCACACATGGAACCGCTCCACAGCCGACGACAGCTCCGCATGCCTGATCTGCCCAGACGCATCAGTGTAATAGTCACCCCTGCCTTCCACATGGTAGACCGCATTGGGCTCCAAATCCACACCACGACCAAACGGCGTACGAGCCCCAGGCATCAGCGCATCACCAGCCGAAACATCCACCCGACGCCGCTCAACGCCCTCGGGCAACTCCGGGCGATGAGCCCGATTGAACCCATCAGCATCACCAGCCACCCGCCGCTGCTCCAAATGCCGCCTGATCACCTCCGAACCACCCGACACAGGGCCCCCAGCACCATGGGCATCATGGTGGGACGAGTCCGCCCCATCACGGGCGTTGTGACCCACATGCGAGCCACCAGCCCCATCGCGGGCGCTTCCCATGTCATTGTTGTGGCCGGCATCAGCACCATCCCGACCACCAGCGTCCTCGTGAGCACTGCCCGCCTCACCGTTGTGGGCGGCGTCTGTATCAGCCCCACGATGACCAGCGCCGGCCTGGCTGTCGTGGTGGGCCCCGCGGCCGTCATGCTCATGGGAGCCAGCGGCCTCAGACTCCAAGCGCGTTCCGGGCTCAGGGACGTCGATGTTCTCGCCCTTGGGAGCGCCTCCACCCGCCTCGGGCGCGTCCATGGCGGGTGTGTTGAGCGTCGCGTGATCGGGAAGGTCCATGCTCGTGCGTGGCGCATCGATCCCGGAGACGGTATCCGCCCCGGTCCACTTAGCGATGGTATCGCTGAGATCGAAGTCCAGGTCCAGTGTCTTCTTGATCTTACCGACAACAAAGCCGGTTGGAATCCCGCTCAGCTTGCCCAGCCCGCTGCCCACGGGATCCAGGAACGTCAGCACGCGATCGGCTGTAACCGCGACCTTGCCGGCGCGAGCCATCCTCGAGCCCGCGGCCCCGAGCTTGCCGACCTTGCTGGCCCCGGCCGCCACACCGATGAGCACGGTCGCAATATTGAAAACAGTGCCCCCCAGAGCGCGCGCCGGGTCATCGTCCCACTGATCCGCGCACACGAACCCTTTCGCGGCCCCGCCCCAAGAACCCCGGATCGTGCTCAAACTAGTTTCGGAGCCATGCCACCAGTAATCACCGTTCTCGTCCTCGCGCAGGCCAACAAGACCTCCCAGGGCCTTCCAGCTGTTCAAAGCCGTCTGCCCGCTCCAAGTCCACCCGTCCTGGCCGCTGTCATCGAGGCCCACCAGATTACCCAGGCCGCGCAGCGTGCCACCCAGCCCCTCACACACCACGCCATCCCACACGAAGCGTTTTACCTGCACTCCAGCGGCCTTGGGGCACTCGTCCTTGCGTCCCACCGGCGAGCCCCACGCCAGGCCCTGCGTCCCAGCAGGAATCTCACTGTAACCATAACCGAGCTGATCATCATCACTAGAAGGATCCGTGTGGTAGTCCCCAAGACCATCCAAAGCACGAATCGTGTTCGCGCACTCCACCTCGGCGGCCCACAAATCCGTCTGGATCTTATTAGCCCGCGCGATCAACGCATTATTCTCGTTAACCTTATCCTGATCATGATCCCACTTATCATCCCCCGCGATCTTCGCCTTGAACGCGATCCCATCACCCTCAAGCACCTGAGCACGGGCCTTAATGTCCGACACAGTGGAAGCGAAAACACCCAGCGCCCCGGCCAGAGACTCCAAATCCTTAGCAAGATCATCCGAATCATTCTTCACCGGATCCATCGCGGCGTACAGGGTCTCCTGCTCCGGGGCCGAGTAACAGCCGGAGATCCCGGACCATGTGGTCTGGATCGTCTTCCCCGCGGCGCGCAGATCTGCCGCCTTCGTCTTCATCGTGGACGCAGCACTGTCCACCGAAGCGATATCGAAGGACAAACAAGGAATCTTAGTCTCATCAAAAGGGCTCTGAACCATAGGATCTTCTCGCAAACACTCAAGGCCCTACCGAAACAACACGCTCGGCGAGAGCACACACAACAATGAGCCGCACTCGTTGAACCGCCGAAGCAGCACAAACCCGGCCAGGCTCAGGAACTACCCGCCGCCGAGCGCTGATACTCCAGCGCACCCGATTCATCCTGGTTGACATAAGCAGTCACAGCACTCACCGTCCCGTTAAGCGCCGCACAAACCCGCTCCCCCAACCCCTCGAACCGACTCTTACGATTCTCAAAAAACGTCCCGATCGCCGAAGCCACCAAAGGCGCATTACCACTGCCCGACAACGGGGACGGCTCAGTACACGGCGCGATCACCGCATCCTCCTGGGTGCCGATACCCGTCAGAGCGGTCATGAGGTCCTCCTCGGCCGTCGTCCTGACCGACTCGATAATCAAGGCTACCGACGCCGGATTGATGTCCCATGAGCTCATCTCAGACATCCTCCCACTCGTCGCGCGCCGACAACGCGTTGCCTCATCCCGCCCCGGTGGGCACTGCCCCGCATATCTCGCCGTCCTCTCAATATCCTCAAAGCTCCACGCTCCTCGCAGGCCCTACCAACCACGTCGCCGACACTGAAACCGCCCCCTTGATCAGGGAAGGGACGCCCCAGCGCATGCACGGCCCCTATCATCGCCTGTCACAGGGAGGTCACGTCAACCAAGTCCACCCAGAAGAACCACCCACGCCACCAAGGGCTCATCGCCACTAGCATGGTGAACGCGCGCCCTCTCCCCGAATCGCGCCTTCGGGGCACCCGCATCACAACCCGTGCCACACCCACGGCACTGACAGCGAGGAGCATCCATGGCCGTCCGCTCCGCCCACCACTACTACGACGCCCAGAGCGGTGACACCGGTGCCGTCACGTTCCTCGACAGCGCGATCGTCGGCTTCGACGAGGGCCTGAGCGACTTCCTTAGCGCCGTCCGCCGGACCAGCGGCAGGGTGCCCGTGCTCATCCTGAACGACTCCGCCCGCGTCACGCCCGCCTTCGACCGCCTCACTGAGATGGCCGGCGCCCTGCCGCTCATCAGGGATGACGGTGGCTACCGGCTCATGCGCGGCGGCCTATGGGCCCCCCGCGTCGCAGACTTCCTCACCCAGGGCCCCACGAGCGCCCCGTCCCTCTCCCCTCGCCACCTCATTCGCCGGGGCCTCATTGATGTGATATATGTCTCCGCATCGCTCTACCATCCCGCCAGGACTTCCACGATGGTGGGCCGGAGCGTCGAGCTCATCGCCGAGGCCTTCGCCCCGCACGGCGAGGTCGGCGTCTCCTGGGGCCGCTACGAACCCGCCGGCGCCCCCTGGGACCGAGCGGGGATCACCTCGCTCGCCCGCCGCAAGATGCCCGCCATCGACCTCACCATCGCCCTCCACGGCGAGGGATTCACCGCCACCGGGACGATGAGCGTCAACCGGACCCGCCTGGGGATCGAGGAGTACGTGGAGCTCGCCATCGCCGTGCCGGGCAGGGATGCCTCTGAGCACGAGCCCCGGGCCCTGGCCCTGCTGCGCGCGCTCTCCCAGGAGACCCGGCCGCAGTTCGCCCTCGTCACCCGCACCGAGGGGTTCCCGGATACCTCCTTGCCGACCTCCGCGCGCGTTCCCGCCTCCCCGGTCGCCGTCCTCGTCGGCCGGGCGGGGCTCAAACAACTCGGCGTCAACCCGTCCGCCATCGCCGAGCGGCACGGCGGCACCGTGGAGGGCGCGGGCAAGCGCCTCAACCTCGTGGCACCCCTCACCACTGCGGCGCCGGGCGACTGGGCGCCGCTCATCCACCTCATCGAAACGCTTGATCAGGAGGGGACGACGACGGTCGCCCGCGTGCTCGGGCGCCCCGAGCCGGCCGACGACGCCCCACCCGGGGGCCCCGCATCCCGGAGAACCGACCCCGCGCCAGGCGCGTGAGCGAGTCACGCCCCGAATCGACTCACCGAGCAGGAGCCGAACGTGCCCAGGATCGCCACGATCATCACCCCGGACGTCCCCGACGTCACCCTCATCCTCGGCGTCGCCATGGCGCGGCTCGAGCACGCCACGATCCGCCGCGAGGAGAACGGCAGCGCCGTCATGCTCTTCGACGATGCCGACGCGCTCACACCGGCGCTCCACGTGCCACGCCCCTTCATCGTCTCCGACCCGCGCGAGGTCCTGAGGCTGCACGACGTCGACCTACCGCCGGAGTGGCGGCCGGTCATCCTCACCGTGTGCACAGTGGGCGCCGGCGAGCTCTTCGACCCGTACCTGGACATCGTCCAGGACGCCGCCATCATGAGCGGCGGGATCGTTTCCCTCAACGGTCGCCGCATGCCCCCGCCCGAGGACTGGCCGTGGCATCGCGGGGCCGATGGGCGCTGGGAGCCCGACCCGGGCCTGCCCGGGGCTAGGCGATAGGACGGTCGGTCAGCGCCAGGTAAAGGCCTACCGTCATGAGGCTGGCCACCGGCATGAGCAGGAGCGGGACGATGATCGTGACGCCGAGGATCCAGGTGAGGGCCCACAGGACGACGCAGAGGGCGGCCACGCCTCCCGCGTCCTGCATGGTGCGGAAGGAGATCCTCAGTGAGGACCGCACCCCGCCTCGCCCCTCCATGCACACCACGGGCGCCGCCTGGAAGAAGAACAGGGTGACGAACAGTGGTACGAGGCCGACGACGAAAGCGACAATGTACCCGGGAACGAGAAGGATCGTGAGCAGCGCGGTCCGCACGGGCTGAAGAGGAAGGAGCCTCCTCGCCCACCTCGGGTCCCCGGGGCGGGCGGCCCGCAGCGCCGCCCAATCGCACGCTGTGATCGTCAGGGCAATGATGACCAATGCGGAGATAACGCTGACGAAAGCGGCGGCGTCACCATCGAGGACAGCGTTGACGAGCCGCGGGGTGCCGACCACCACCACCCCGCCACTCAGTGGGATCGCCGCCATCAGCGGATGGCGCGCGAATGTCCTCCACGCCCAGCGCCAGAGCGCGCCGACCCGCGGCGGGCGGGGCCGAGCCGGGGCTACCATCGGCGCCCCTGGCACTGCCGCCATGCCGCGAGCACCGGGCGTCTCCGCGATAACCATCCCGGGCCGCATCCACTCCGGTACCGCCGTCGCCTCACGGGGGAACCGCCGCAGTTCCTGAGCGACGTCGTCGGGGGTCATCGGCGGGGCGAGCACCGGGGCGCGGTTGTAGTCGACCTCCATGCTCAACCGGTCATCCGGGGTGGCGAGCTCCAACCGCGCGCAGGTCCACGCACCCCGCGAGGGATCAGCCATCGCGGCGCGCAGTCCGACCACTGCCTGGATGAGAGGGGGCGGGACCGCGTCGGCATGCCAGGCGCCATCGATGAGAACCGCGGAGTGGGCGCTGAACCGCAGCCCGACGGCCTCGACGTTGATGCCGAGCTGCGCCGCGCCGGTATCACGCAGGTAACCGGCGAGCAGGCTCTCAACGTCGCTGATCGCCTGGCTCCGCGCATCGGCGCCGCCGGGGCTCGGATGGTCCATCATGCTCGCTCCGATGATGCCTTCTCCTCCGCAAGAGTCGTATCAAGGACGGGACAACGCTACCTGCCGCTCAGGACTCCGTGCCACCGAGAACCGGGGGCGCTCCTGCTGCGACCCGCCCCGCGAGGTCTCGACGGCGCGGATGGAGCGCCTGCCATTCCTGGTGAGACGGTTGGGGCCCTGTGTCGGGTGGTTCGGAGGTGATCAGGCGGCATTTGGAGCAGCGGCGGGTGGCTGGTGATGCTGATGGGTTCAATCGGGCTCATCGCCCGGAGTTGCCCGAGGGCGTTGAGCGGCGTCGGGTGGATGTTTCGGCTGGTGATGCGCTGATGCCTGGGGCTCGTACGCCGTTTGGTCGTGGTGTGGATTTGGAGCCCAATGCGGTCTACCATGTGGAAGGCAGGGGTGACTATTACACTGATGCGTCTGGGCAGATCAGGCATGCGGAGCTGTCGTCGGCTGTGGAGCGGTTCCATGTGTGGGGTGAGCGGGTCAATCCGATGAATAAGGACTTGAATGATCCGTTGCCGAATGTGACGTACACGGTGGATGGGACGTTCCATTACACGACTGATGGGGCGGGGCGCACGGTTCTGGTGGAGGCTGATGGGTTCGAGGTGGCGCAGTGGCGCAAGCGTTCGAAGAGCATGCAGGCCCAGATCGGCAAGCTCGGCGGGGACAGCGGGTATCAGGGCGGTCATCTGGCTGCTCATGGTTTCGGGGGCCCGCCGGAGGCGATCAACGTGGTTCCGATGCACAAGGACGTCAACCTGCCGGTCGAGAACACCGACACATTCCACACCTTCGAGCGGAGGGTCCGTGATGATCCCGGCAACTACAGGGACATACGCATCGCAGTCAAGTACGCCGACCCTGGTATCACCTCGCCCACCGGGTCCCTCAGAGGCCTCGACCCCACAGCCCGCATACCAGAAGAATTCCATGTCTCCTGGGTCGATGGACGGGGCGCGGACGGGAGGAAAATTTATCCGAATGAGGCGATCTTGGAGGGTGGTGTGCGTTAATGGTTAACGGGTTCGATGGTGTGCCGGGAAGGAAGTATGAGGATTTTGAGAGTCTTGAGGCCGCGATCCGTGAGTGGGTCCAGCAGGTGCCGGGTTTTGAGCGCTTCGACTCTGAAATGCTCGGGATCGGACGTTCTATAAGCTGCAAAGACTGGCTCACGGTCGATGGGGAGAAAAAAACTGTCAGGATCCCCCCCAATATCGCTTTCGGGCTTTCGGATCTTCGTGATTGGCAGGCGTTGCCTGGTCGTGGGGCGTGGACGTGCGCTCATTTCTGGATGGTGGCCGGTGAGTGGGTGCTGCGCAGTGAGCTGGATTGGATGAGGGAACCGGTCTTCGATGATGGCCATGGTCCCGAGCGCCCGAAGCCGCATTCGTGTTATGTGGAGTTGGAGCGTCATCCGCGTGATCCGGAGTTCATCCCGGACTGGATGGCCGCCGGGGCGGCCCAGTGGGAGAAGCGCCAGGCCGCCCTGGCCCGGCGCCGGGAGCGCGACCGCGCCCGCCGAGCCGCCAAGAGGGCCGAAAAAGCAGCCAAGCAGACCGAGCAGACAGGGGACACGACCACCGGGCAAGCGCCATCGGCACCCATGGCTCCGGCATGAGCCCCACGGCCGTGACACGGGGGCGATGCAGGGCCCGAGCACATGGCCTTCGGCCCCCGCACCGTCTCACGTCCCCGAAGCTTGCCGAAATCCGCAGTGCCAGCCGTCAAGCGGCTCGCGTGCAGTCGCGGCTCACCCGGGCTCTGCCTCCCGAGTGACGATAGCGGGCGGCGTCTCAGCCGCCGATCTCCTGGACCGCGGCGGCGGCCGCCTTCAACGCTGCGGACGCAGTGTCGTCATTCGACTGCATCGACGAGCGCAGCGTCGTGATGATCGACTTCACCTCGGATGCCGCGGTCCTCCAATTCTGCTCCTTCGCGTGATACTCCTCCGACACTCCGTCGGCCTGGTACTGCGCCATCGCGGCCCTCACGTCGGCATCGCGCTGATCGATCAACGACTCCAGCCGAGACGCCACCGACTCAAAATTCGACTGCGCCTCACTGGACGCCCCCATGTCAAAAGACCGCTGCTCAACATTGTTCGCCATCTCAAACTCCTCCAGTATCCGACAGGCGCCTCAGGCCCTCGGCCCGAACGAGGCCCCATCAAAATTCGCCCCCGACTCGGCCCGCCTCGTTGACTCGACCATATCGGCCACGCCCCTCGTGAATGCCGAATCCATCCCCTTGATACCGCCCAGCACCGACGCCAACGCCCCATTCAGATCATTGGCCACCTGGTCCGTCCGCCCCTTGAACGAGTCGAACGCCGCTCGAGCGGCCCCATTGAACCGCCCCTCCAGCGGCTCGGCCGCCGCCACCAATTTCTTGACCAGACTTCCCAGATCGTCATGTGACGTCGACGTCTTCCTCGCCAACTCCGCCAGCGCCGACTCTGCCATATCGAACTTCATACCAAGGACCTCCATCCTCCGGGACTCGACGTGTTCAAGGCCGACGGGCGCCCCGCCCGCCAACCCGATCACAAAACCGCAACACGCGGCGGCAACCGCACCCTAGCAGACCCTCCCATCAGGCACGAGACCCCTCCGCTGCGCGTCCCGGCCCACCGCCCCGCTCTATCCCACCCATCCCACCGCGAACCCCGTCCGCACCCCTCACACCCCAACTCCCACCAGGACAATCCCCACACCAACGTGGGACAACGGACATACCGCACGCCCACCCCCATCGCTACAGTGACAACAGACCGCCACCGGCCCACCACCCCAGGAAGGAGCCCCATGACACCCCACCCCGAGGCACGCGCCCACCCCGCCTCGGACAGTCGGCCATGGGTCCCCGCCGCCCTCATCGCCGTGCTCGCCGCCGACATCATCGACGTCGTCCTCGTCGTCGTCCCTCTGGCGGTCGGTGTCATCCTGCCGGGTCCGGCCTGGGTCCGACTCGTCCTCATCATCGTGTGCCCCCTCGCCCTCCTTCACCTCCTCGACTGCCATGGTCGGCGCGGGCGGTGGGCAGGAGGGGCGCTTCTCGGTCTCCGCACGGTCGACGAGCAGGCCGGGCTCCCCACGGGAACACCACGCGGTCTCATCGCGCAGGTCGCGCTGGGGCACGCCATGGGGGCGACGACCGTTGACATGCGCCGCGGCCCCGACCCATCTCGCGGCCCCCTCGGTGAAACGCCGAGGATCGAGCCCCAGTCCTCCGGAGTCCCCGCCACCCAGGCCGTCCCCCGGAAGGCCGCATGGGCCGCGCCGCAACCGCGGACACCGCGCCCCTCCGACATCCCGCCCCCACCGTTCCCGCCCGCGCCCACCGCGGCCGCCTTCAACCCCGTCCCCGCCCCACCCGCCTCACAACCACCGGCCTCCAGCGCTCCCGGGCCCCGATCGTCCCAGATGGATATCGGCGCCCCCGCGCCTTCAGCGGTGCCCACGGCGACCCCCTCGAGCCTGCCGCCCGCGGTGCCCCCGCAGCCCGCCCGTCCTTCGGCGCCACCCATCCCCTCGCCGAGGTACGCGCTCCGCCTGCGCTCCGTCCATGGATGGACGTGGCTCCTGTCCTCGCCCACGATCATCGGGGGCGCAACGCGGCAGATCCCAGCGCTCGCCCCTCACGGGACCGTGGACATCCCGGCAATGGGAACTGCTCTTTCCGATAACCATGCGCATCTCGAGCTCCTTGACGGTTCTCTCTACCTGGCCGATCTCGGCTCGGCCGGCGGCACCCGGATCATCGGCCTCAACGGCGCCATCCAGCAATGCGCACCCTCGACGCGATACCGCATCCCCCTTCCCTGCACAATCGAGCTGGGCACGGTCAGACTGTCCGCCGAGCTGGAGAGGATCCCCGCATGATCCGAGCCACGCGCGCGACACCCGCAGGAGGTGGACGGCATGCCGCGTGACAACGACTCCGCCATCCTGGAATCCGCGAAGGTCCACCACGCCCGGCTGCGGATCGCTTTACTGCGAGGGCGATCCTCGACGGCCGTCCGGCGCACGGCGCCCCCGATGATCGGCTCGCTGGTGGTCGCCGCACTCATCAGCGCCGGCTGCGTCGGCTACGGCTATCTCTCCACGCACCTGGACACGATCCGCAACCCATCCGGGACGCGCGGCACCCCCATGCGCGAGGCGACCCCGTACACGACCCCGGAGCCCGTGCAGGCCCCCGCCACCCCGCACGCGGCCCCGGGCGCTGAATCAGACCCAGGCCCCTCGGAACGGGTGAGCGACCAGTGATGCCCTACACCCGACTGACCCTCGTCACCGAGCGCTCCCGCGCGGAGGCGGTCCTGCCGTCGGATGAGCCGATGGGCATCCAAATGCCCATGCTCATGGATCTGCTCGGGCTGACCGCCGGACACCAGATCCCCTCCGTCAGCCTCGTCAGGCCCGATGGCGCGCTGGTCGATCTCGAGCTCGACCTCGCCGCGCAATCCGTTTTCGACGGCGAGATCATCAGGGTCGTCGCCGATGACCAGGCCCCCGCGCCCATGCAGGTCGCCGACATCTCGAACGGTTTGGCCGAGGCCACTGACACCCACCCGGATCGATGGTCCGAGCGCGACCGCATGCGCTTGGTCGGCTCGATCACCGCGATCGCCCTCGCGTCAGCGATCTGGCCATGGGCCTCCGACACCGCCGGCGCCAGTGCCTCCCCAGCATGGGCCGCCCTCGTGCCGGGCGCCCTGGCCATGGTCGCCGAGTCGATCATCGCGGCCGCATCCAACAGGTACCGCGCCGTCGTCGGCCCCCTGGGAGGGCTCCTCGCCTGCGGCCTCCTCCTGCCGGGAGCCTGGGCGGCGCATATCGCCGGCGCCACCATCGCCTCGATCGTCCTCCTCCTCGTGTGCGCGGGCGCGCACTGCCTGGGCCAGCATCGCATCGGTTGGGCGTCGGGGACGCTGCTCGGGCTCGGGCTCGTCGGAATATGGGTCGCCCTCGACAGGGCCGCGGCATCCAGCGCGATCGCCCACGGCGCCATGGGACTGGTCTGCCTCATCATCCTGGGAGTTCTGCCATGGTCGGCACTGACGTCCTCGGGGATCTCCCGCCTCGACGACGAAGCCATGGCCGGCCGCCTGACCGACCGCCACCGCCTCCACCGGAGCGTCAAGCGCGCCCACGACCACCTTCTCAGCGCGGTCCTCGTCACCGCGATCGGCCTGGGCGCGTCCATCTCCGCTCTCGCCGCGAGCACCGACCCATGGGCGATCGCCCTGACCCTGTGCCTGAGCCTGGCAGTGCTCCTGCGCTCGCGCGCCTTCCCCCTGACCACCGAGGTCGCCGCGCTATGGATGGCCGCGCTGATCCCCGTCCTCGTCCTGTCCGCACGCATTCCCGAGATCTCCAGGCCATGGGCGATCGGCGCGGCTGCCATCCTCATCACGACCACCAGCCTGCTGAATCCACCAGCGCGTGATCGCATCCGCCTGCGGCGAATCGGGGACAGGCTCGAGACGCTGGCGACGGTCGCCACGTTTCCCCTGCTATGCGGGCTGACTGGCCTCTACTCGCATCTACTGGCGGTGCTCGCATGACGGCGCGGGCGCGGCGCACGGCAGGAGGGCCTCTCGGCGCACTGCGACGATGGGGCACGCTCATCGGCGGGGGAGCGGGGCATCGATCCCGTGCGATCGAGACATCGCGGGCCATTCGCAGGCCATTGCCGCTCACAGGCCGCATCCTCGTCGTGCCCACGGCCCCGGGTGCCGGGGCGACAACCATCGCACTGCTGCTGTCCTCCCTGATGGCGCGGGAGAGACGCCGTCCAGGCCTGCTCATCAGCGCGTCGCCCGGCCCCCGCTCCGCCGCCGATCTCCTCCCGTACTCCGCCAGCGCCGCGGAGATGCCCGCAGCGCGCGCTCCAAGGACGGTCGCCCAGGCCATCGAGGCCCTCGGGAGCAGCCCCGACGGCCTCCTGTCCTGTCTGCGCCTGCCCGAGGGCCCGGACAACCCTGATGCGCTCATGCTCTCCTGGGCCCGCGCCCAGTGCGACTACCTGCGCTTCTTCGACACAGCCGTCACCGAGACCGGGACCGCCGACGACCTCGGCCCCGCGCTCCTCGATCTCCATCGGCGCCATCACAGCACCATCCTCGTCTCCCCCGCCCAGCGCGCCAGCATGGACAGGGGACGCGATCTGGCCGCTCGCCTGCTCAGCGATGCCCGGGGCAAGCGCGGCGCGCTCCTGCACGTCGTCGTCGCCACCAGGCCCGGCTACCCCCTCGTGCCCGAGCTCGGGGTGGGGGAGAGCCTCGTGCCCTTCGACCATTCCCTTGCCGGGGACGGGGGCTCGGCCTCGGCGCCCGGCCTCCTCGACCCACTGACCTCCCGCGCCATCGCCGATGTTGCCGCCACGTCGATCAGCGGTTGCATCGCCGCCCTCTCGCGGCGCTCCCGCCGAGCGCTCGCAAGCGAGAGGAGACTCGGCGGTCGCGACCAGCTCCTGCCATCCATCGGGAAGGTATCCCCATGATCGAGGTCGTTCACAGGCCCGGGCGCGTCGTCGCCCCCGTCGAGCCCCCGGAAGGGGCCCTCCTGCCGATCCCGCCCCAGTTGACCGATACCGGTGCGGGCCAGCCCTTCCCCTTCCAGATGCTCCTGCCCCTGGCCGGCGCGGGCTCATCCATGCTCATGATGACCGTCATGCGGGGCAACCCGATCTTCGCGATGCTCGGCGCTGTGGTCATGGTCGTCACCATGCTCGGGATGGGGGCGATGATGATCTCCCGGCGCTCCGGGCAGGGGCGGCAGCGTCGAGAGCGCAGGGACCAATACCTCGACGAGCTCTCTTCGACTGACAGCGAGGCTGCCGCGCGATCGGCGCAGTACCGGGAGGACCTCTTCCAGACCCAGCCCGATCCCTCAGCACTGGTCATCATGGCGCGCGCTCCGGAACGGCGCTGGGAACGGCGCTTGTCGGACAGCGACTTCCTCCACCTGCGCCTGGGCATCGCCGACCTCCCCGTCCCCATGGTGCGCATTCCCGGCGGCGGGATGCCGCCCCAGATCGACCCGTTGCTCATGACCGAGGCGCAGGCCGTGCTGCGCCGCCACAGCGTGCAGCACGGCCTGCCGGCAGCGCTTGACCTCGACTGCGCCGGTGACGTCTCGATCATCGGCCCGAGGGACTCGACCGCGGCCATCGCCCGCGCCCTACTCGCGCAGGCCGCTGTTCTCCACGCCCCCGAGGACCTGCTGGTCGCCCTCGCCTACGAGCCGGAGCGGGCCAGCGCCTGGGACTGCGCCGCACGACTGCCGCACCTGCGCGTGGCCGGGGCCTTTGACGGCCCGATAGCCCTGCGCCGCGTCGCCCCGAACCACCAGGAGCTCGAGCGCCTGCTCCGGCCCGACATCGCTGCCGCGACGAAGGAAGTGGGATCGCGCGGATCATGGATCCGTACCGCGTACCACGCCCCCCGCCTCCTGGTCGTCTCCGAGCTCAATGGTCCGGCGCAGGCACTGAGCATCCCCGACCAATCGCTCACCCCCGGCGATATCGGGGTCACCACCCTCCACCTCGTCGAGGACCGCCTCGACGAGCCCTCCTCGCCCTCCTGGCGCCTGACCGTCACCGATGACGGCATCCTCGTGGAGGACCTGCGCACTCAACAGCGGCCCGGCGCATCCATGGATCCGTCGGTTCCCGATACACCCCAGCCTTTCCTCTGCGAGCCCGACGCCGTCGGCCCGGCCCTCATGGAGGGACTCGCGCGCGCCCTCGCGCCTCATTCGCTGGGAGCGGCGGCCCACCGCCAGGAGTCGGAGGCCGCCACCACCTCGCTCAGCGACCTCCTCGGCGTGGCCGACCCCCGGCACGTCGACACTCGCGCATCGTGGGCCAAGCGCCCGCTGCGGGACTTCCTGCGCGTGCCCATCGGCTCTGACGACGACGGCAGGCTCGTGCTCCTCGACATCAAGGAGTCCGCCCAACTGGGCGTTGGCCCCCACGGCCTGTGCATCGGCGCCACCGGCTCGGGGAAATCCGAGCTCCTGCGCACGCTTATCGCTGCTCTGGCCACCACGCACTCACCAGACGACCTCTCGATGATCCTCGTGGACTACAAGGGCGGCGCGGCCTTCGCCCCGTTCGCCACCATGCCGCACATCGTCGGGCTCATGGACAACCTGGCTGATGATGCCGGCCTGACCGAGAGGGCGCGCTCCTCGATCGCCGGTGAGGTGCTCCGCCGCCAGGAGCAACTGCGAGACGCCGGCAACTCCCCCGACATCGGCCACTACCGACATCTGCGCGAGTCGAACCCGAGCATGGCGCCCATGCCGCACCTCTTCGTCATCATCGACGAGTTCGGCGAGCTCTTGACCGCCAACCCGGACTTCATCGACCTCCTGCTCATGATCGGGCGCATCGGCCGGTCGATCGGCGTCCACCTCCTGCTCGCCAGCCAGCGGATCGAGGCGGGAAAGCTCCGCGGCCTGGACACATACCTGTCCTATCGGCTCTGCCTGCGCACCTTCACCGAGTCGGAGTCCGCTACCGTGCTCGGCAACGGCGACGCCTTCCACCTCCCCTCCGCCCCCGGCTACGGCTACCTCAAAGTGGATACCTCCATCTACACCCGCTTCCGCTCCGGCTTCGTCTCCGGCCCGCTCGACGAGCTCGACGACATCCCAGAACCGGAGGAGATCACCGATCGCCGCCCGCTCCTCCTGCCGGTGTACAACGAGCTGGAGGCCGGCAGCGAGGGCGAGGCCGGAGCCGATGCCGGCGAGCCCCTCCCGGAGACCCGCACCATCCGCGCCACTGTGGTGGACTCGATCGTCACTCAGCTCTCCCGGGCCGCACCGGCCAATACGCCGGTCTGGCTCGAACCACTGCCCCGTCAGCTCTCCCTGACCGGCATGTACCGTGGCGAGCTGAGCCGCAAGCCGGGGCAGCCGCCCCGCGCCCCCGACGCGCTGTGGGACCCTCCGGGCCTGACCGTGCCCATCGGCCTCGTCGATGACCCCGCCCACCAGCGCCAGGACATCTGGGACCTCGACCTGACTGTCGGCGGCGGACACATCGCCCTCATGGGCGCGCCCCAGAGCGGCCGAACGACCTTCCTCATGACCCTGGCGACGTCGGCCGCCCTCGCGCTGCCCTCCTCGCGCCTCTCCTTCTACGGCATCGATGCCACCGGTGGCGGGTTGAGCCGTCTGAGTCACCTGCCCAACGTCGGGGGCATCGCCACCCGCGGTGATCGCGAGCGGATGCGACGCGTGCTCGACGAGACCGTCGCCATGCTCGACCAACGCGAGCGGATCATCGCGGCCAACCGCATCGACTCCCTGGAGATGATGCGGTCGGAGCACCGAGAGGGGCGGATCGACGGCCTGGCCAGCGCCGACGTCGTCCTGCTCATCGATGGCATCGGCCTCATCCGCGCCGACTTCCCCGAGCTGGAGGACGGCATCGACGAGCTGATCAGGCGCGGCGGAGGCCTAGGAGTCCACATCGTGACCACCCTCGCCCGCGCCAATGATCTCAAGATGGCCCAGCAGCCGCTCTTCGGCACCCGACTCGAACTGCGGCTCAACGACCCCGCTGACTCCCTCATCGCGCGCAAGCTCTCCCAGACTCTCGCCCCCGATGCCCCCGGCAGAGTGCTGCGCCCCGACAAGCTCTTCGGCCACCTGGCCCTGCCCGTCGAGCGCATTGAGCAGGACCGGGGCGTCGGCGCCGCTCTCGACGAACTCGCCGAGGAGATGAACGCCTCCTGGACCGGCTCCCGTCCCATGGCGGTGCGCCAGCTCCCGGACATCATCGACCCCGCCACCCTGCCCGATGACGTTGAGTGCCCCGACCAGGTCCCCTTGGGGATCTTCCAGGACACCATGTCGCCCCTGCAGCTGGACCTGGGCGGCACCGACCCCCACCTGCTCGTGTTCGGCGATGCCCGCTGCGGGAAGTCCACCGTCCTGCGCGGCATCGTCGAGGGGCTCGTGGCGCGCTCCACCCCCGAGGAGCTCGTGCTGGGCATCTACGACGTGCGACGCGACGTCGCCCGCGCCTGCCCTGAGCCCTACCTCGGGGGCCACGCGACCTCGTCGACCACCGCGGGCAGCCTCTCCACCGCCATCGCCTCTGAGCTCGACCGCCGTGCCTCCCTGATAGCTGAGGGCGAAGAGGCTGATGGACCGCGCATCGTCCTTGTCATCGATGACTACGACATCCTCTCCTCCGGAGGGACCAACATCCTGTCTCCCATCGTCCCCCACCTGCCCTCAGCCAGGGACCTGCGACTCAACGTCGTCCTCGCCCGCCCCACCGCCGGCGCCTCGCATGCCATGTACGATCCCGTCCTCCTGGCGCTGCGAGACAATGGCGGAACCGGATTCCTCATGGATGGCGACCGCCATGAGGGCGCCCTCCTGGGAGGAACCCGTCCGGCCCGCATGCCCCCCGGTCGGGGGAGCTGGGTCCAGCGCGGCAGGCGCCCGCGCATCGCGCAGGCCGCTTGCTTCTCGCCGGAGGCGTGACGATGTCGGCCTCCTGCCCCGCCCATGCATGCGCCAGATTCCCGATACTGATGGTGCCATGGTGCGATTGCGGATACCGTAGACGAGTCACAGCACTTGAACTCATGACACCTACGAATGGAGACCGAAGATGGGCATGGACATGATGGGCGGCATGGGGCCCATGGGCGGAGGCCTTGAGGCCCAGTCGCAGGCGATCGGCGGCCTCCAGGGCAACCTCGCCGCGTTCATGGAGCAGGTCGGCGCCACCGAGGCCGGCATCGAGATCGAGGCCGTCGGCCTGCGCGCGTCCGCTCGGACCACCGCCCTCATCAACGGGGCCCAGCAGGACAATGTCATCCCCGGCGAGATCGTCCACGAGGCCGTGCAGCTGCGCGTGGCCATGGCCCACCCCCGCGGCGGAACATGGACCTGGGCGCACTTGACCATGACCGCCCCAAGCTACCGTTTGAGCGTCAACGTCGACTACGACCGCAAGCCCGATCTCGACCCGCCTGTGAGCGCCAAGGATTGCGCTGACGAGCTCTCCCACTTCCCCCGGGACCCCGGCACCATCCCCGATTGGATGCGCCCGGCGCAGTAACTGACGGCGCGGCGTCACCGGCTGAGCGGTGGCCGCGAGCACCTCGACGACGGCGCCCGCCGCCCCGTGGATGGGGCGGCGGGCGCCGTCGGCCTGCCTCTCGCGGTTCGCCGGGACGTGATGCGATGAGCCGGGGCCCTACTTCCTGGGAGCGGTGACCCGCCCCGGCCGCGGGCGGCCCGAACGGTCCTGGGAGCCGGAAGAGCCGGACCTGCCTC
The DNA here is from genome assembly GCF_002076915.1 of Actinomyces gaoshouyii. Lineage (NCBI taxonomy): Bacteria > Bacillati > Actinomycetota > Actinomycetes > Actinomycetales > Actinomycetaceae > Actinomyces > Actinomyces gaoshouyii. The sequence continues at coordinate 2,228,367 of NZ_CP020468.1, read as the reverse complement.
GGCCCGACTGGCTCTCCTGCGCGAACTGACGCAGGCCCCACTGGGGGCGGGCGCCGTCGACCTGGGACCAGGAGGAGGCGGATCCGGCCCCCGCAGCCGCCCTCGCTCGTCCCGCGGCGGCCTGCCCGCGGGCGCCGGGCCGGCTCGGGCCGCGCCTGGCCGGGGCGGAGGGCTCATCGGCTCCGGCCGCCGGGCCGGAGGCGGTGGGCGAGGAGGCCGCCGAGGCGGCCGAGGACACCGACACGGTCATGGACGAGGCGGAGGAGGCTGACAACCTCACCGTGGGCGAGGAGGCCGCCGACCTGTGCGTTGCGCGCCCCGGGGCATGGACGGGGCGCCGCGAGGCGGCTCCCGGTGCCGTCGGCGAGGACACGGTGTCGGGAATCGTCGCCTCGGTGGGCGGGATCTGGGCGCTGCTGCTGCGCGACGAGGCGCTGGCCGGACCCGGGTCCGCCGCGACGGGGGCGGCCGCCTCTGGGGCCGCGGCGGAGGGGGCGCTGCCGGCTGACGCGCGCCCGTGCGTCCCGTAATCGGTTGGCTCGGACCGGTTGATGCGCTGCTGGTAGGCGGTGGGCTCGGCCTGGAGCGCGGTGGCGATGGGCTCAGCGGCGCGCTCGGCCACGGGAGCGGACGCCGACCCGGAGGCCGACCGCGCGGTGGGCTCGACTGCGATGGGCTGCTCGATCGGGGTGATCGGGCCGGTCTGCGCCCGCTGCGCCGATGAGGCGCTGGCCGCCGACCGCGCGCTGGCCGCCGAGCGCCACGCGTGCGCCGTCGGCTCCTCGCGCAGATCGTAGAGGGACAGGTCCTGACCCGCATGGTGCAGCACCTCCGAGATCGGGGTGAGCATGGCCAGGCGGAAGGCGGGATCGGCCGTCCCCGCGCTCATCGAGGCCCAGGTCTCCTCCGGGCTCAAGGGCTCGCTGGCGGTGTCCAGGTCACGGCGGATCGCCTGCACGAGGCATACCTGGAGGCGCGCGTAGGCCATGATCGCCGGCTCAGTCCACCGCGTGCGGGGCCGCTGGCCGCGGATGATCGAAAAGTTCCGCAGCGAGCGCAGGATCTCCTCCGAGCCCATGAGCACGGTCACCGAGCGCAGACGGCTCAGCGCCTCCTCGGCAGCATCGGAGATCCGCACGGGCAGGCCGGTACCGATATACGTGTTCTCGGAGGCGATCTCCCGCAGGAAGCCGCGGTAGGCGTCCGCCTTCTCGCTCATCAAGCGCTCGCTGGGAGCCGCGTGATGCTGCTCGCCCGCGTCCGCTGCCCGTGTGGCGCCCAATCGGCGCAACTGCTCCTCGATCCGGGACAGAGCCTCCGGCGGCACGCCCCCACCCGAGCCGGACGCTGCTGCGCGGGCTGCGGAGGCCTCCGACCTGGCCGCCTGAGCCTCCGATCGTGCCTGGGCCGCCACTTGGACGGCGCGCCACGCGAGGAATCCGACGACGAGGATCAGGACGATCTGCAGGGCTGGCAGGGCAACGGTGGCGAGCATGCTCACTATTGTTGCCCGATCGTATCCTTCGGCGCACCCCCTCGAGCAGGGACAGTTCTCACGCCTTGGTCTTCAAGGCCCCGCTCCCGCCCCTGGCCGCGCGGTCCGCCGGGCCTCGGGCGCACCGGTCCAGGGGCGCCCTGGCGTCGGGCGGGACCGTGCTCGCGGTGCTCCGCGGTTCCTCATCCCCGGCCCCGATCGATGGGTACGCTCACCGCATGAGTCCCGATCAGCTTGGAACGAGCCCATCGAGCCGAGGCCCCGCATGGGTGGATCACGCGATCTGGTGGCAGATCTACCCGCTGGGGGCCACCGGGGCGCCGATACGGCCCGCCGCAGGAGAGGGAGCCTCCCCGGGGGAGGCGCCCTCCGCGCCCGATCCCGAAGCCCCCGCCCGCCTCGACCGCCTGGAGCCCTGGCTCGACTACGCCGTCGAGCTCGGCGTCAACGGCCTGTCCCTCGGGCCGATCTTCCGCTCGGCCACCCACGGCTACGACACCACCGACCACTTCGCCATCGACCCGCGCCTGGGCGACGACGCCGCCTTCGACCGCCTCGCCGAGGCCTGCCGGAGGAGGGGCCTGGCCCTCATGCTCGACGGCGTCTTCAACCACGTCGGCTACGACCACCCCCTGTTCCAGGCGGCGCTGGCCGGCGGCGCGGAGCGCGAGCTCTTCCACTTCGCTGAGTCAGCCGGGGCGGACGACTCCTATGCGGTCTTCGAGGGGCACGGCTCGCTGCCCATCCTCAACCACGACAGCCCCGAGACCGCCCGGCTCGTGGGCGACGTCATGAACCATTGGCTCGACCGCGGCGCCACCGCCTGGAGGCTGGACGCCGCCTACGCCGTCCCGCCCGCCTTCTGGGCCCGCGTCCTGCCCGCGGTGCGCGAGCGCCACCCCAGCGCCTGGTTCATGGCCGAGGTCATCCACGGCGACTACGCGGGAATCGTCGAGGCCTCCGGTGTGGACAGCCTCACCCAGTACGAGCTGTGGAAGGCCGTCTGGAGCTCGCTCAACGACGCCAACTTCTTCGAGCTCGACTGGTGCCTCAAGCGCCACAACGAATTCATGGACGCCTTCCTGCCCGCCACCTTCGTGGGCAACCACGACGTCACCCGCATCGCCAGCCGCGTGGGGCCGTCCAAGGCGGCCCTCGCCGTCGTCATCCTCATGACCGTGGGCGGCGTCCCCTCCATCTACTACGGGGACGAGCAGGCCTTCACCGGCGTCAAGCGCGATGAGATCGGCGGCGACGACGAGATCCGCCCGCCGCTGCCCACCGCCCCGGAGGGCCTCTCGCCATTGGGAGCGCCGATGCTCCGCCTGCACCAGGACCTCATCGGGCTGCGGCGCCGTCACCCCTGGCTCGTGCGCGCCCGCACGGAGATCGCGGGGCTGACCGATGAGCACCTGCGCTATGACGCCGTCGGTGAGCAGGGGGAGCGCCTGCGCGTCGAGCTCGATCTGGTTCCCGCGCCGCGCGCCGTCGTGATCGCCCCCGGTGAGGCGCCGCTGGTGATCGAGCCTCCGCGGTGAGGCCGGGTGCGCGGGCTCGGCCGTCGCGGGGCGCGCCGTCGTGATCGCCCCCGGGGCGGACCGGTCTCGATCCTATTTTCGACCGGTCTCGCTGATAGGGGGGAGGGGTCAGTCGAAGGCGGTGGGGGCGGCGGGACTGGCCAACCAGGCCTGGGCGGCGCGGATGCGGCGGAGCGCCGAGCCCATGAGGGGCTCGGGCAGCGCGTCCGGCGCGAACCAGCCGACCTGCGTCGACTCGTCATCGGCCACCCTCGCGAGCCCCGCCCCGGCCGCGGGCCGCGCCACGAAGTCGATGTCCATGAAGACGCAGCGGTCGCCGTTGGGGAAGGTCTTCGGCTCACCCGCTCCCACATGCGTCAGGCCCAGCAGCTCGATCGCCACCCCGGTTTCCTCCAGGCACTCGCGGACCGCCGCCGCGCCCGGCTGCTCGCCCGGCTCGGGAATCCCCGAGACCACCGCCCACTGGCCGTTGTCGGCGCGCCGCCCGAGCAGCAGTCGCCCATCCCCGGCGACGACGACCACGCTGACCCCCGGCAGCCACAACTGATCGTGGCCGATTCTCTCACGCAGGGCCAGGATGAATTCCGGAGTCGCCATGGGGCGAGTCTACGAGTGGGTCGCCCCTTCGCCCCGGTGGGCCCCGGCGGTGATCTGGGACGGCGGCCCACGGCGCTGCGCGCCCAGGCGGGCCCGGCGAGGCAAGATCGAGCGCTCCGGCGCGCCCAGCGGCGCGCCGGCCGGTCGGCGCTCAGGAGGCCTCCCGCACCTCCACGAGCCAAGGGCAGCGCACCCGCAGTAGGTGCTCGAAGCGCGCATGCATGGTGATGGCCGCCGCCGCGCAGTCATGGCAGGCCCCCTCCATCGCCACCTCGACGACGCCGTCGCGCACCGCGCGCACCTCGAGAGACCCGCCATGGCTGCGGGCGAAGGCGCCCACGCGTCCTGCGGCGATCTCCTGGGCGGCGGTCCTCAGGGCCTCATCCGGCCCGACGGCCCTGGCCCGCTCCGCCGGCCGCCAGGCCTGCGGCGAGCCCAGCGCCTCGACGAGCGCGGCGCGCACCCGGGCTCCCTCATCCGCCCAGGCGCGGCCATCCGCCAGCAGTGTGAGCACGGCCCCGGGCGCCACCTGCACGGCAGCCAGGGTGCCGTCGTCCAGGAGGGCCTGCAGCGCGGCAGGGGCGGCGGCGAGGGGCCCGGCGAAGGGCAGCAGCCCATCGGGGATCACCCAGCGCAGGGTTGCCGGATCGGGCGTGGCCAGCGGATGGGTGGGCACCGGCCCGCGCCCCCGCCGCGCGAGCCTCATAGGAGGGTCGCGACGATCGTGCGCGCCAGGGCGGCCATCACCCAGGCGGTGGCGAACATGTAGCCGTAGGCGACAAGCGGCCACTTCCAGGTCCCCGTCTCCCGGCGCATGGCGCCGGCCGTCGCCATGCACTGCAGGGCGTAGACGAAGAACACGAGGATCGCCGCCAGCGTCGCGGGGTTGAAGAGGGGATCGCCGGCCCTGTTGGTGAGGGTGTCCTCCTGGTAGGTCATCGTGGCCAGGTGGGCGCTGGGCGCCTCGGGGTCCTCGGCGGCGGAGATCTGGCCGAGCGTGGCTACGAAGGTCTCGCGCGCCGCCAAGGAGGACAGGACGGACACGTTGACGCGCCAGTCGAAGCCCAGGGGCTCGAAGACCGGTTCCACCGCCCTCCCGATGCTCGCGGCCCAGGAGTTGTTCATCGTGTGGGAGGTCCTCTGCGCCTCCAGCAGCGCGTCGAGCTCGTCGGCGTCGGTGATGGGCTCGCCGTCGTCGCCCAGCACGGTGGAGGCGGCCGGGTTGTCGAGCGCAGCCGTGATGGCGGAGCACTCGGCGCTGCGCGCGCAGGCCGCCTCGAAGTCGGCCTCGGAGCGCATGGGCACGTTGAGCAGCGCCCATAGCACCACGGTGGTCAGAGTGATGATCGTGCCGGCCTTCTTGAGGAAGCCCTTGCAGGCGTCCCAGACCATGAGGACCACCGTGCGCGGTCGGGGCAGGCGGTAGGGCGGCATCTCCATGTAGAAGGGCAGGAGAATGCCGTCGCGGTCGGTCAGGCGTTTGGCCACCCAGGCCACCGCCATCGCTGAGAGGGCCCCCAGCAGGTACAGGCCGAACATGATCGTGCCGCGCGCGCCGAAGGGCCCGATGCGGGCCTCGGAGTCCACCAGCAGGGAGATCATGATGACGTAGACGGGCAGGCGGGCCGAGCAGGTCATGAGGGGCGCGGCGAGCATCGTGGCCAGGCGGTCCTTGGCGCTGGGCAGGGTGCGCGTGGCCATGATGCCGGGGATCGCGCAGGCGAAGGAGGACAGCAGCGCCACGAAGGCGCGCCCCTCCAGCCCGGCCTTGCCCATCACCCGGTCCATGAGGAAGGCGGCCCGGGACATGTACCCCACGCCCTCCAGGATCGCGATGATGAGGAACATGATGACGATCTGCGGCAGGAAGACGAGAACCGCCCCCACGCCGCCGATGAGGCCGTCGGCGAGAAGACCGCCCAGGAGCGGGTGGGACTCGTCCAGTCGGCCGTGCACGAACTCGCCCAGGGAGCCGATGCCGCTCTCGATCGCGTCCTGGAAGGGCGCGGCCCAGGTGAAGATCGACTGGAAGAAGAAGTACATGACCGACAGGAACACGATGGTCCCGGCCACCGGGTGCAGCAGGACGCGGTCGATCGCGGCGGTCGTGCGGTCCGAGGCCGGGGAGGCGTAGTCGGCCGCGGCCAGGATCGAGTCGGTCCAGGAGGCGAGCTCGGCGGGATCGCTCGGAGGGGTGATCGGCGTGCGCGGCCAGGTGGCGACCTCGGCCAGCCGCTCGCGCAGCTCGGGGATGCCCATGCCGCGGTGCCCGAGGACGCGCACGGTCGGGATGCCCAGGGCCTCGCCGAGGGCGGCGACGTCGAGCCTGCCCTCGCGCCGCGCGAGCTCGTCGGTCATGGTGACGGCCAGGCAGGTGGGCAGCCCCAGGGCGAGGGCCTCGGCCACGAAGGTCATGCCGCGACGCAGCGTCGTAGCGTCGACGACGACGACGAGCGCGTCCGGGGTGCTCACCTCCCGGAGGCCACCGGTGAGGACATCGCGCACGACCTGCTCATCGGGGCTGATGGGCTCCAGGGAGTAGGCGCCGGGCAGGTCCTCGATGGTCAGGCCCGTGCCATCGATGACGCAGCGCCCCTGCGAGCGGGCGACGGTGACGCCCGGGTAGTTGCCGGTTTTGGCGCGCAGGCCGGTCAGGGCGTTGTAGATGCTCGTCTTGCCGGCGTTGGGTGCGCCGGCCAGCGCGACCCGGCGATCCCCGACGGCGACGGCGGTGCTCGAGCCCCCGCAGTGGCAGGAGGCCGAGTCCCCGCAGTGGTCGGCGCTCACGAGGCCGCTCCTGCCGCCCGCGCGGCGGGGTCCGGGGCATCGTCGATGACGCGGACGGTCACGAGGGCGGCGTCGTGGCGGCGCAGGCACAGCTCGTAGTCGGCCACCTGGAAGACAGTCGGGTCCCCCAGCGGCGCCCGTCTGCGCGCGGTGATGGCGCGGCCGGGGATGAGGCCGAGGTCATGGAGGCGGCGGGCCAGTCGGCCATGCGGCGCACCGGGGTCCAGGCACGCGGCATCGGCGCCGACGGCGGTGATGATGGCTCGTGCCCCGGGAAGCAGGTCACTGAGCGGAGTATCGGCGGTCTCGGCGGATCGGGCGTCCGCGGCGCGGCGAGTCAAGGCTGAAGTGCTCACAGTGAATCTCTGGGTGGTGTCCTCGTGGGGGCCCGCTCGGGCCGCCGATGATCAGAGGTTATCAGGGTAGCCTATCCTGGCGATCAAGCAACTCGGAAGGCGGCCCTGCCCTGCGAATCCCTGTGGTTCCCCGCGCCGCCTGCGGGCCGGGCCGAGGGCTCAGCGCGGGCGGGACATGGCCACTGCACGGGCCCTGTCCGCCCAGGTGCCGTCGAGGCCGGGGTGCGCCACGGCGTCGCCGACCCACTCCAGGCCGGCGGCCCTCGCGGCCCGCTCCAGGAGCCAATCGGCCACGGCCGGGTTCTTCGGCAGCAGCGAGCCGTGCAGATAGGTGCCGATGACGTGGTGGGCCAGCGCCCCCTCAGTGCCGTCCTGGCCGTTGTTGCCATCGCCCGAGCGCACTCGGCCGAAGGGCGCCTGGTTGGGGGCCAGGGTGGTCAGCCCGGAGTGGTTCTCGTAGCCGACGATGCCGCCGAAGACCTCACTGGTGGTGGTGATATTGCCGATCAGGCGCCCATCACCGGCGACGGTCTCGGCGTCGAATACGGAGATGCCGGGGATCTCGCTTCCCCGAGCGGTCAGGAAGCGGTGGCCGAAGAGCTGGTAGAGGCCGCAGATGACGAGCATGGGCACTCCATCGGCGGCCCAGGCGCGCAGCTCGGCGGCCCGCGCCTGGAGATCCGCGGTGATGCGCTCCTGGCCGGAGTCCTGGCCGCCGCCGCCCACCACGAGGTGGACGCCGTCGGGCAGCTCGTCGCCGGGGTCGTAGGAGAGGACTTCGACGTCGTAGCCGCGCCACTGGGCCCTGCGGGCCAGTACGAGGGTGTTGCCCCAGTCCCCGTAGATGTTCATGTCCCGGGGGTAGAGCTGCAAGACGCGCAGGGCGCCGGCGCTCGCGCCGCCCGCCTCGCCGGAGTGCTCGTAGAACTGGGCGCTCATCTCATGACCTCCTCGACCTCGGTCAGCTCCCCCAGGCGGGCGCGCAGCGCGAGCATCGCCGTGTAGGTGGTGAAGACGCGCATGGGCCGGCCCGTGCGGCGCGAGTCCTCGCGCAAGGCGTCCAGGGCCCGGGCCAGGTCCGGCTCCACGGCCCCCGCATCCACCTCGTCGTAGCGCAGTCGCAGGGCCATGTCCCAGGCGCGCACGCCCGTGACCACGGCTGCGCCCGTCTGCCGCAGTCCGGAGAAGTCCACGTCCCACAGCCAGGACATGTCCCGGCCGTCGGCGTACTCGTCATTGATCGCCACCATGATCGACTCAGGGCCGGGCGCCGTGGCGGCGGTGAGCAGGCCCATGCGGAAGCCCGCCGGGTTCTTCACCAGGCAGAGCTGGACCTCCCGGCCATCGAGGCGCAGGACCTCGCCGCGGCCGAAAGCGGCCCGCACCCGCCCGAGCGTGCCCAGCAGGCCCGGTAGGGCGGTGTCGGCGCGATCTCCCAGGGCCTCGAGGGCGACGGCCAGGGCGGCGCAGGCGTTGAGCTGGTTGTGGATGCCGGGGATCGCGAAGCGCACCTCGTGGGCGACCCCGTCCACGCGGACGGTGGCGTCCTGGCCGCTCAGTGACTCCAGGACCACGCGAGGGCTCACATGGCGGGCGGCGGTGGCGTCAGCGGCGCCGGTGCGCAGCTCATCGTCGGACAGGAAGAGGGAGCGCAGCTCGGGGGAGGCGCCGAAGGCGGTCACGGGGGCGGCCAGGCCCTCGGTGAAAGCGGGCGCGCCCAGGCGCGGGTCGTCGGCGTTGGTGACGACGGCGCCCGTGGTCGCCAGGGCGACCTTGCGCAGGAGGGAGGCGGTGTAGTCGATCTCCCCGAAGCGGTCGAGCTGGTCGCGCATGACATTGAGCAGCAGGCAGGCGCGCGGCTTGACGAGTTGGACGAAGCGGACGGCGTGGGCCTCGTCGAGCTCGAGCACGGCCACATCGGCGCGCAGGCGGCCGACGGCGTCAACGTCGTGGAGGAGGGAGGCGAGCACCCCGCGCACGAAGTTCGAGCCGGTGCGGTTGGTGACGACCCTCAGCCCCTGCTCGGCGAGGAGTTGGACGACCATCTTCGTCGTCGTCGTCTTGCCGTTGGTCCCGGTCACGACGACGACGCCCATGGGCAGCTGGCCGAGCGCGCGGGCGAGGAAGCCGGGATCGGCCTTCTCCATGACGAGCCCGGGGAAGGCCGTTCCGCCGCTGCCGCCACCGCGCAGGCGGGCGGCGACGCGGGCCGCGCGGCCCAGGGCGACCGTGAGGCCGGAGCGCAGGGATGGTGAGGAGGTCATGGGCGCGAGTCTATCCAGCGCCCAGGGCCGTGCCCGACCGCTCCTCCGGCTCAGGGGCGGGGCGGGGCGATGACCGAGAGCGCCCCGGGAATGACCTCGATGTCGAGGGTGCGGGTGGTGCCGGCGATATCGCCGTCGAGCTCGATGGGCACGGGCTCATCGGTGCGGATGGACACGCGCGATGCCTGCGCGAGTGTGAGCCCGGACGGGACCCGGCCGGCGAGGATCATCGCGCCCATGCGCGCCCAGTCGATGGCCCGGTCCGGGCGGGCCAGCAGGAGGTCCACCCTGCCGTCGGCGGGGGTGGCGCGTGGGAAGATCGTCATGCCGCCGGTGATCGTGCCGACGTTGCCCAGCAGAGCCATGACCATGTCGTGCTCCTCGGGGGCGGCGCCGTCGAGGGCGACGGTGGCCCGGAAGGGGCGCGGGCTGGCGTGCTGCACGGCGGCGACGGCGTAGGCCCCGGCGCGGATGACCCTCTTGAGCTCGTCCTTCGTGTCCGCCATGATCTGGGCGTCCAGGCCCAGGCCCGCCATGACGGCGAAGGTCTCCTCGCCGTCGTCCCATGCGGCGCGCACCAGGTCGATGGCGGTGGGATCGCCGGACAGGGCCAGGCGCAGGGCGGCGTCGGTGTCCAGGGGGATGGAGAGGTTGCGGGCGAGCAGGTTGCCGGTGCCCGATGGGATGAGCGCCATCGGCAGGCCGGTCCCGGCGAGCTCGCCGGCCACCGCCCGCACGGTTCCGTCCCCTCCCGCGACGAGGACGAGGTCGGCGCCGCCGGCGAGGGCCTGGCGGGCCATCGAGCGGCCGGGATCCTCCGGCGTCGTCTCCAGCCACTGGGTGGGACGCCATCCCGCGGCCAGGACCTCGGCCTCGATGCGGCGGCGCAGGAGGGATAGGTCGAAGAACTTCGCGGGGTTGTAGATGACGGCGGCGCGCTTGTCGACGCTGCGCGTGGGAAGGCCCAGGCGCGCCCAGGAGGACAGGATCGTGTCGATGCCGCCCAGGGCGAGACTCGCATTGGTCACGGCCGCGCCCCACAGGATGGCGCCGATCTGGTCGGAGGCGTGCGCCAGGCCCATCGCCCACTGGCTGTAGCAGGCGGCGATGATCGCGGCGATGCCGGCCAGCCACCACGCTGCCATATCCGAGGTGGGCCGCCGGTGGGCGCGCGTGAGCACGAGCAGCATCGAGGAGACGATGGTGACGGCCGAGATCTGGGCGTTCGGGTACGTGCCGCCCACGACGGACAGAGAATCGAGCAGATGCGAATGCGGGTGGCTGATGTCCAAGGCGCTCGAGATGAGCCAGTGGACCGGCATCCCCGCCGCGGCCATGAGGAGGGCCAGTGCGAGGCGCCGCATCCGCTCCTTGAAGGACCACATCGCGAGGCCGACGATGGCCGCCGTGATGAGGGCGGGATGGGTGAGGAAAGCGTAGGCCTCGGCGATCTGGGCTCCCGCCGAGCGGGGGAGAAGGGGGGAGGTCCGTGCGAAGGCCGTGTCGAGATGAGCCGTGCGGCCCGTGACCACCAGCAGGGTCCAGATGGCGAAGGCGAGCATCAGCACGACGGCGAGCACGCGTTCCATCGCCCGCCCGGCGATCTCCCGGCGGGCGCGGGCATCGGCCGGCCGGGAGGCCTCCGGTGTCGCGGCGCGGGTGCTGCTCGTCGTGCTCATCGGGCTCCTTCCAGGGCAAGGCTAGCTCTCGCCCGGCGGCGCGCGCCGTCCGGCCCTGCCCCCGAGACGCCGGGCGATGCTCCGGGGACAGGCGGTGGAGTCCGGGGGCCGTGCCGGGGTGCCCGTGTCCCGCGAATTGAGGAGCCTGATGGCCCGGTGCCGCTCGGCCTGCGGCCCACAATCCCTTCCGCTGGATCCGCGAGGCCGATCATTGGAAAGACAGGGGCGAGACATCATGCCGACCACCGCTGGCCTAGCCGTCGGCACTCCTTCGCCGGCGACCACCAACAAGGCAACGGGCGACCGCGACGAAAAGGTGGTTGCCCGGTAGTCGCAATCTCGTGTGGAGTCTTGGTCGACGCTGCCCCGTGTATGTTTCCAACGAAAAGTGGCCACCATTGTGTGATGGTGGCCACATGCTGGTCGGGGTGGCGGGATTTGAACCCACGACCTCTTCTACTGGGCGAAACCAAAGGGAACGTCCACGGAAACGTGGGAACTTGGTGACTATGAGGGGGTGCGTCACCGTCCTGACGAGCTCGACATGTGACTACTTTGGGGCGAACGCTTCACGATTTTTCACTCCGTACCACACCGATGGTGGTCGCAACGTGGTCACACCCGCGGCCGCCGACTGAGCAACAGGACGCATGGGCTGAAGCACCCGGCACAGGTCCACGACGTGGGCCTGACTCTCACCCGGCATCGCCAGTAATAGGCGAGTGCGGGCCACCCCGGCCCCACCGCCTCGGCGACGACGGAGGAGAGACCATGGACAAGACGAACCCGCTGCTTCGCACACCCGGACGCGAGGCCAGGCGGCATGCCCCGGCCATCCTCGGTGCCGTTGTCGCGGCCATCGCGCTCATGGTCGTACTGATCGTGGCCTCCCGGGTGGGCGGAGCTCGCACCCCGTCACCCGACGAGCCCACCGTCACGACGGCGACTCCGGCGGACGTCGTCGTGACGGACCAAACGGCGTCGCCCACGGTGGACGCCAGCGGATCCGCTGCGGCCTCCCGCTCCCTGAGCGTGCAGTGCAAGAGCGAGTGCACGCTCGTGCTCACCGCCGCCGGTGACGCCGATGTCGAACTGACGGTCGACGGCCCCCTCACCCACGCCCGCCTGCTGGCCACGGACCCTACGAGCACGCGCATGCAGGTGGTAGGCACCGGCACGATCCAGGTGACAGCCAGTGCCGCCAGGCAGGTCGACCTGACCGTGGCGGACGAGAGCAGGTGAACGGCCGTGATGGCCAGGAACCACGCCGTCAGCGGGGCTGCTGCCGGCGTCGCACTGTTCTCCACCCTGTCGGTACCGCTACCCGACCTGACGATCGCAGGGTACGACCTGCCCGACACGCTGCCCCTCGCACTGGGGCTCGGACAGATGGACGGCGTGTACACGGCGCTCATGTGCCTGACCATGGCCGTCGCAGCACTGCTGCCTGACTGGGACACCCCGTCCTCCTACGTCTCAACGTGCCTGCCTCCCCTGACTGGAGTGATCAGCCGCCTGCTGGCTCGTCCGGGGCACCGCACGCTGACGCACTCGCTGGCCGGGATCCTCCTCGCCTGCGTCATGTCGGCGGCGGTGTCTGCCCCGACCGTGGTGCTGTACGGGCTACCGGTCCGCCCGGGCAACGGGCTGCTGCTCGCACTCCTGGCAGCTCTGGCCGCCCGCACGCTGGGAGCATCGAGCCCGCGACTCCTGTGGGGCGCCGGAGGCATCGGGCTGGTGTGGGGGGCCACGCTGCCTGCAACCGCCCTGTGGTTCATGCCCGCGGCCGTGGCCCTGGGCATGTGGGTGCACCGGGCTGGTGACGCCCTGACGACCAGGGGCGTGGAACACCCGCTGTGGCCGCTGGTGCGCCGCCCTCGGCTCCGACTGCCTCTGCTGGGTGACGCGGGCAGCCGACGTGAGGACCTGCTCGGCGCTGCCCTGGGCCTGTACACCGCACTAGGAGCGGCGGCTGTGGCCGTGTGGGGCTGACCAGACTGATTCGTATGCATCTTCACCAGTAACGACCAACCTTAGGAGGCCATCATGAGCGACTACTACACGGACACGGAGCCTCAGTGGGACGACGCGGACTCCGGTACCGATACCCAGCCCGAGCCTGTCAAGGCTGCGCGCCGCAGCAGCGGTACACGCGCCCGTGGGCGACGGCGCAGCCGCACGCTGGTCACCAGTGGCCAGGCGGAGACCGTCCTGGACCGCTACGAGGCCCTCTCGGCGGCCACCGCCGACGAGCTGAGTGCTGTGGCCGCCGTGCTCGGCTCGACCGAGCACGACGTCCGCACCCTGACCGTGACGGTGGTCGCCGGGGCCGGCGTCAAGCACGCCCAGGCCATGGAGGACCTGCTCGACGTTGCCGGCAGGGATAACGCCGACCGGGACATGGCGGCACTCACCCTCGCTGTCGGCCCGGCGGGCATTAAGCGGCTGCGCGCCGCCTGGGACCTGGCCCAGGCCCTGTCCGACGGTGCCGACACTCTGGACACCAACCCGGTCCAGGCGGCCCGCCAGCTCGCCGGCGCCGCCGTCGACGTCGAGGACGTGCTGTCCACCGCACGCGTCCTGCTCGGGTGATGGTGATCAGGATGAACAGGCACCGTTGCCGCATGTACCGGCTGCGCGATGGCCACCACAACCCGGTGCACGAACCGCGTGCCTGCAGGCGATGCTGGGCGGCGTGCCGGCACGAGCCGGCACCGGGCCGAGACTGGTGCGCCGACTGTGAGCAGGCAGCCGAGGCCTCCGGTGACCTGCGGGTCGTCGGCTGGCTCGAGGACCTCACCATGCCACCGGTCAGCGGAAAGGACCTGGTCCGCGACCTGCATTCGGGGCTGGCACCTGCACCGGCGTCCACCAGCTTCCGAGGAGCGTGACATGCGACGAGGCAGGACCAAGCAGTTCTGGGCGAGGGAGGCCATGGCCCCCACGCCCGCCGGGTGGGAGGCTGGAGCGCATGCCGTACGGGCCAAGCGCTGGAGGAGGCTGGTCAGGGCCAACTTCGTGGCCTTCCCCGTCGCCGTGCTCGCCCTGATCATCGTGGTCTCTCAGCTCGTCACGTCCCAGTCCGGAGGTGCAGGGACGACCGGCGGAGACGGCGTGCCGACCGTCGTGCGGGCTGAGGCGCTCAGCGCTGTAGGCGAGTGGCTCGGCTCTGACGACCCGCCTCTGGCCAACGCCGAGGTGGCCGGCTGGGACGGTGCCGAGAGGCTGGAGTGGCCCGAGTTCACCGAGGAGGAGGACCGCACCTGGGAGGCGTGGGTGGCGCGCGTGCTCGTGTCCTCCGACGCCGGCGTCTACGTGGCGGGAGTGCAGGTCGTGGTAGGCGCGGACGGGGCTGCGGCCACCGGTGCTCCCAGCCTGGAGGTAGTGCCCTCCGCCGCCGGAGGCCCGTCCGCGAGCGGCGGCGCCCGCTGGCCGGGGACGAGCTCAGCGCCGGCCTCAGACACGGTGGTCCGCGCGGTGCGCGCCTGGGCGCAGGCGTACATCTCCGGTGACGCGGCGGCGCTGACCACGGTGGTCGCAGACCCGGATACCACCCACTCATACCTGCCAGTCAGCGGGTTCACGTCCGTGACCCCGACTGTTGACGGCGCCGCGTGGCGGGCCTACGCCAGGGGCGACGACCCCGACACCAGCCAGATGATGGTGGCCGTGACTCTCTCGGTGGAGCGTGACGGGATGTCCCGGCCTGTGCCCATGTCCTTCGACCTGCTCGTGACGGACCCGACCACCGGGGCCGCCCGTGTGACCGCGTGGGGAGCCTCGGGGTCCGGCCCGACCCTGCTGCCATACGGCAACGCGGTGTCTGCCGGCGCCACGGGAGACAGCTCACCGTCACCCGCCGCACCGACACCCTCCGCTAGCGGCGAGGCCGTCCCTACTGGCGGCACACCGACGAAGCCGACGAGCACACCGACGCAGAGGTAGAGGAGAACGATATGGAGCCGATCGACAGCCCGACCTCGGTCCTTCGTGCCCCGCTGCGCGAGGACCCGGGCTTCCTCATCGGAGTTGACGGGTCGGCCTGGCTCTACCGAGAGGTCCCGCTGGCACCCGTCACGGACGCGCGCACTCTGGAGGACCGAGACATCGCGTCCGCCCCGATCAACGGCCTCGTCTCGGAGCTGGCGAGCCAGACCGGGACCCTGCTGAAGAGGCGGAGCCTCCACAAGAAGGGGTACCGGGAGATCCACCTGCTGTCCACCGTCGCGTCCGGGACGTGGGCGGCCCCGCCGCAGCACCCCAACGCCACAGTCCTCAACGACTACTTCTCGACGATGCCACTCCTTCGCCGCAGTCTCCTCCTGGGCATCAGGCTACGCACCACCATGCGCCGCAACACCCTGCGGCAGGCCATCGACGACTTCACCGAGTCCATGATCCAGGGAGGAGCCGCCCTGGAGGACTGGCTGGCTGACGTCAGCGCCATGCGGGCTGTGTTTGACCGCAACGGGTACACGGTCCCGTCCGTGCGCACTGTCGAGCGGGCGCTGGCATGGTTCAACCATGGTTGCGTGCCTGACGTCATCCACTACCCGCACGGGGACCACCTGCACACCTTCGAGTCGTGGTCGGCCGCGCAGATGGCGCACCGCGCCGTGACCAACGACGTGGAATGCACCCACTGGGACATTCAGGGCCACTCGGTCCTGACCATCGGGTGCCTGGAGTCGATCCAGGGCGGGTGGGACATCGATTCCACCGACCCTCAGGCAGCGTGGGCCTCGCGTCTGCACCGCGACGGTGGCGCGCGGGCGATCTCCGTGCGCGCCCTCGTCGAGCCCCCGGAGGTCACACGAGGGGAGATGCGCAGACACCGGCGCGAGTACGAGGCCGACATGCGCAGGGCCCAGCAGCAGGGACGCATGGACAAAGCCGAATCCGAGGCCGCTGCTGCCAACCTCGCTGCCACCGAGAGGGCCTACGCCCGCACGCCTCCTCCGACCCTGACGGACGTCCGCGTGACGGTTGCTCTCGATGGGGTGTTCACCGACTCGTCTCTCATCGCCGCGGGAACGGGCAGCGTCCTGGTACCGCGACCTGGACGTCAGGAGGAGCTGCGCAGCGAGATGGCTCTGTGCTCGGCGGTGCGCGAGAACCCGCACGTCAGGGACTGGCCGGTGCAGGTGCTGGGCGCCTCCGGTATCGGCGACACCTCCGTCGTGGGGGACGGTCCGTCCTCGACGGTCGTGATCGGTTTTGCGGAGCACGACCAGGAGACCGCCGGGTACGAACCCACCCGCGCCGGCAACGAGGACACGGCCCCCGCGACGTTCGTCGCTGGCGACACCGGCACCGGCAAGACCCAGCTCCTGCTGTGGATGGCGAGCCAGGAGGCGCTGGCGGGCCGTGACGTGGTCACCGTCAGCCCCAAGGCGATGTCCAGCGCCGACCTGCTGGTGGGCAACATCAACGGGCAGGTCGGCACCGACGGCACCCAGGTGCGTGCTCGCACCGTCACCCTGTCTGACCTGACCAGCGTCGACGGGATCCTGGACCCGCTGGGCTACTCCGATGACGTCTCCGACGCGGTTGCGCGGGCGACGGCCAACATCCTGTCCGTCAACCCCTGGGGCACGGTGGCAGAGCGCAGCCGGTGGGAGTCCATCCTGGTCCAGGCCCTGCGCTACGGTGCTGTGGCCGGCGCCCGCACCACCGGGCGAGCCCTCAAGGTCGCCGAGGAAGCGGGGAAGGCGCCTGCCGACATGGTGAGCGCCATCCTCGACCTGGCGGACGCCTACCCCCAGTTCCGCGCGTTCGTCGGCTCAGGTGACGGTGCAGGACACCAGACGCTGCGCGGTTGGACTCATATCCAGGTTGGCTCCAGCCCCCTAAACCTGCCTGACGAGCATGCCCTCGCCCAGGGGGACGCGACCCTATCGCAGCGGGTGGATGTCACCCTCGTGCGCGCCCTGATCAACACCTATGTGTACGCGCTCAGGGAGAGGGGCGGGTCGATCTACCTCGACGAGGCGTGGGTCTTCCTCCTGGCAGGCCGCAGCGAGCTTGACCAGGCGGGTCGGCTCATGCGCGAGTACGGGGTCAGCATGGTCATGTTCAACCAGAAGGTCAGCGAGATGCGTGATGCGGGCCTGGAAGGCTACTTCTCACGCTCGCTCATCCTGCCGCTGAGGGACCGGGCCGAGGCCGAGGTCGCGCTTCGCATCGCAGGTCCTGACCTGGTGACCCCCGCACGCCTGGAGCGACTTCGGGCGAAGGCCACGAAGGGTGAGCGCAGGTCGGTCGTCCCCAACTGGGCGTCGATGCACCACCTTGTGGCGAGGGACGGCGAAGGGCGGGCGGTCAGAACCTCTGACGGGTCGGAGCAGGTCGCGCGCGGCGCAGTCGCCTACTACGCGGATCTCGACGGGCATTGTGTGCCGGTCGAGATCGTCCTGCCCCCGAGGTTCCTCGAGATGACGACGACGAACGCGGGCGTGCTCCTGGCACGCCGAGCTGCCGCCCGGGAGGCCGTCACAGGCGAATGAAGGTCTGCCCTGGCACCTGGATGTCAGCGGCCTCCAGGTGGGTGCTGACCTCGATGTGCATGCCGTCGTCGTCGTGGCTGGTACCGGGTATGCCCGTGAGGTGCTCGACTGTCAGGTCGCCGAGACTGGCGCGCTGACCGGTCTCGTCGTGCAGAGGCCGCCCGTCCGGCGTGTAGACGTCGCCATCGATGATGTCCAGGCGCCAGGTGTGCTGGTACTCGGCCTCGACACACAGCGCGGTGACGGTTCGGTGCGCCTGCTGGCGTACGCGTTCCACGCAGCGCTCATAGGCGGCTCGGGCCCTGCCTGTCTCGTCTTGCCCGTGGATCTTGGTTCCTCTGGGGCCGCCGAAGACTAGCTCGACGTCGTCCCGTGCTGCGCCGGTGCTGCCGGCCTGTCCGGGTAGGTCAGCCAGTACAGTGCGGGTCAGGGCGGCCTGCAGGGCGTCGAGGTCGACCGGGTCGTGGCCGCCGGCTTCGACCCGGGTGACCTCGAGCCCGCCACGGCCGTCGGTCTCGATGGTGGCCGAGGCGACACCGGCCCGGGCCAGCTCACGCCCGGCCAAGGCACGACGAAGCCTCGCCTGGCTGGCTCCCAGACGGGTGAGGGCCCTGTCCATGGCCTCGAGCTCGGTCGATGCCTTCCACCCTCCTGGCGACTGCTTGACCACGCCGATACGAGTAAGACGCCTGGTGGACGGGCGTCGTGGGGGAGTGGGCACCTTTGACGTCGAGGGCTCCCCGAGGGCGCCCATGCTCAGGGACACCACGGGCTGTCCTGCTGCTCGTGGGGCGAAACGACCTCGGGGGTCGCGGTTAACCTCGAGCTCATCGAACTTGCTCATGCTCTTGCCGCCCGACCGTCGTCGCCGGTGCGTGCGGCCCTCAGGAGGGCGTTGTACGGGCTGGCCAGGTCGCCGTCGTGGCTGTGATCGCCGAGGTCTACGAGCCGGCCCCGGAGCGTCGCACGGGTGACGGCGCCGCTGTCGGGGTCGGTGGTGACCTGCTCCAGCAGGTGACCCTGCGCGTCGAAGCTCGTCAGCGCCGGACCTGTCTCGCGCACGGGCACCGCGTAGAGCCCGTCGGGGCTTCCGTCGCTGACCTCGACCATCTCCTCGGGTGGTTGTTGGCGCCACTCGACGAGGCGAACCCGGCCGTCCCCGTCCAGGGACACGGCCGCAGGGCAGTCGGCGTCCCAGACCCAGCCGTGGGGGTCGGTGACCTCGACGTAGGTCCACCCGTCAGGCGAGCGGCTGACCGTGACCGTACCGCCCTGAGGCGTGGTCCCACCCCCGTCGCGCACCCAGGCGCGCAGGCGTCGCAGGTCGTCGACTCCCATGGCACCGGCGGCCACCACCTGGTTGTCGTGGTCTGGGGGTAGCTGGGTGGCGGGCGGTCCTGCGGGTCTGGTAGTGAAACGCCCCCGCTGGTCACGGGCGAAGTCATCCGTCATCATGCCAACTCCTCTGCCGTCTAGGGGCGGGGCAGGTCAGGCCGTCCGTTTGACCAGGGCGGTGGAGGCGAAGTAGAAGCGCCACCGGCCCTGTCGGTCGCGGCGGCCGACGTCGTAGCCGTCGGTCGTGGGCAGTGGGTGCACGGCCTTGAGCTGGACCCAGGCCTCCTCGGCGTTGTCCGCGTCGCACTCCCAGGTGATCTCCTCGATGGACACCCCGTCGTAGTCGAGGCGGCCGGCGACGTGGACCCGGTCGTCGTGCTCACTGGCGGCCAGTACCTCCGCGGGCGCGGGGAACCGGTGGTACGCCTGGCCCCCGAGGGCGCCGATCACCCTGGTAGACGCCTCTCCCGTCAGGTCCTTGAAGCGGGTGGCACCGCCCAGGCGGGACGGGTCGATCTCGATGGAGGAGAACCGGGACACCGGTGGGGCCACGACGTGGTCCCCGAGCGCCTCGACCAGGTTCGTGCGCGGCCCACGGTGACCGGCGGCGACCAGTGCGGCGGCCAGGGCCCGATCATCACCACGGGCCACGGGCGCGTCTCCGCGGGCCTCCAGGGCCGGGCAGTCGTGGTCGCGTCCACCGGTGACCGCCCAGAAGCGGCCGCAGCGGGGGCACTGCTCGGCGTCGACCTTGGGGCGTCGGCGCACGAGCTCGGTGGACATGATGCGCCCGGCGCTGCCGGTCAGCATCCGCTCGTAGGTGTCTCGGGGTGCCTGCCAGGCATAGGTCGACCCCGGTCCGCCGCCGGCCTCCTTCGTCGTTACGAACAAGGCGCCGGTGTGCTCGTCGTAGGCGATCTCGCTGACGGCGCTCGAGCTCACGGGCACGGGGGCGACCCCACGGCGTCGCTCCTGCTCAGCGAGCAACTGGTTGAACGTGCCGGCCTCGTTCATCGCGAAGCTGGGGTGGTCGGCGCCGAGCACCCAGGAGACCTGCCGCTCGGCGTACCGGGCGTGCTCGGGGTCCATCGAGTGGGCGCGAGCTGTCCACACGCCGTGCCGTGAACGTGTGACCCTCACCCACCCGGAGACGTGGCCGTCCCCGTCCCCTGCCTGGACCGGGACATCGAACGAGCTGGTTCCAGCCTCGGCCATGCGGTTGAGGGCCGCCACGGACGGCATCCGCAGGACGTTGCCCCCAGTGCCCTGGTAGGTGCGCACCCGGTAGCGGATCCCTCCAGGAGCGGGGCTGATCTTCGGGGCCGGGTGCCTCAGGTCGATCGGTGCGGTGGCGCGGGCATCACGCCAGAAGGTGCGGGCGGTCCCGGCCTGGTGCCGCAGGATCGACCTGGCCGCTACGGCCCCAGTTTCCTGCAGCTCCCTGAGGCGGTCGGCCAGCTCTGCTGCTGGGGGTGCGGGTCGTCTGCCAGCGAATCGGCCCGCGTCGTCGCGGATGATGAGGCTCTCGTCGAAGGTGCTCATACACGGTCCTGTACGGCGCCGTACAGGACCGTGTATGAGCACTTTCCCACCACGGACGGCCTCCGAACCTGCCCGAGGCCTCCTGCGCATCGCCCTCAACGCCCTGCGCCTGGCCCACGAGCACCCCGACCAGGCCAGCACCGATCCACAGGTCATCGCGCTCGTACGCGCCCTGAGAGCCCCTGCACAGGACACGACGCCAGCACCCGGTACCCGGCCCGCGCAATCCGCCGAAGGTCGCCGTACAGGAACAGGTAGAGCCCAGTCCGGGGCTCTCGCACGAGAAGGAGAATGACCATGGGCGGAGACCTCAACCTCAAGGGAGGATGGAACACCATCCTCAGCGCCATCGAGGCCGCAACTGGCTCCAAGGCCCTGTTCACCGTCCTGTCGGTGGCAGGAACCGTCATCGTGATCACCGCTGTCATGGCGACCCTGATCGCTAAGCGCCGCGGCGGGCAGGTCTTCGGCGGCCACGACAACAGCAAGATCACCGGTGCCGTGATTGCCGGGGCGCTGCTGGTCGCACCCAAAGTCGTCATTCCCGCCGCCCTGTGGGTCATCGACCTCGTCGGCAACGCTGTCATCCAGGTCCTGCGCAATAGCGGGGTGGGCATCTGATGGCCGCCATGTTCGACCTGACCGAGCTCACCGGCATCCACGCCGACCGCAACCGCGCCGCGATCATCGGCATCTGGCAGGTACCCGCCTCCTGGACCTGGCCGGGCTTGTGGGGGCTCATCGCGGGCATGCTCCTGTCCCTGCCCCTCGTGCCGCTCCTCGGGCCCATGGCCCTGCTCGGCACCTTCCTCGGAGCACCGGTAGCAGTCGCCCTGACCGTCGGCGCCGACGAGGCGCCCTGGCGCAGAGCCGCTCACAAGGTCCGCTCCTGCGACCGGACCTTCATGTTCTGCGGCAGGCCTCTGGAGATGAGGCCGACCTCCTTCTACCGGACGGTGCCCTCCGCGACCGCTGTCGACGGGGGTGAGCGGGCGTGACCCGAAAGGTCACCAAGGTCTTCCTCGGCCTGGCCGTGGTCCTCCTGCTGTTCACCAGCGCCACCGCCTGGGCCGCGCCCACCGCCCCGTCGAGCGGCGGCGGCCAGGCCGTCAGCGTCTGCGGCACCTCTACCACCGCCCGCCCCACCCAGTGGCTGCCCGTCGAGCGGTGGTCGGAGGCCACCACCAGCTTCCACTACCGGCTCGACGCCGACGGGTGGAACGACCTGGCGGAGAAGATCAACCGCAACGGCCGCGACGCGGCGTTCATGCAGATCGGCAACGCCTCCTGGCGGTTGGGCGCGGACGCCCTGTACGCGTCCTCCACCTTCTGCCCCCTCCAGATCCTGGGCCGCCCGCTGGACTCCCTCGTCGGAACTGTCGGCAAGGCCCTGAGCGCAAGCGGCGTGGTCGCCGCACTCGTGGTCGTCACCGTCGGTACGGCCCTGGTCGGGGTGCGCCGTGGTGACGCGGCCGGGCACGTCCTGGCCGAGACCCTCAAGACCGGCGCCGTCCTGGGCCTGATGAGCACGATGGTCCTCGGCGCCGCCAGCTCCACCGATGCCGCCCCCGGGAAAGGTAGTCCCTGGTGGTGGGTGCAGCAGGCCAACACGGTCGTCAACTCCGTGTCCAGCAAGCTGGCGTCCGCCGCGATCAACAGCACGAGCAGTCCTCTGGGATACCAGCCCCTGTACCCGGAGGAGGGCACGGCCTCCGACTGGCCGGTCACCTGCACCACCACGGGGGAGGCCACCGGGTACGTGGACTGGCTGCACAAGCAGTACAACGCCTCCTACGCGCAGGACGGGTCCGCTGACGCTCGGGCCTCCGCCCTGCCCGAGATGGTGTCCACCATGTGGGAAGCGGGTGTGCTGCCGGTGTGGGCCGCCTCCCAGTTCGGGTCGGACAACCCCTACACGGACCACGTGTACTGCTTCTTCCTGGAGGCCAGGTCGCACGCGACGACGGCCTCGAACGAGGACCTCCAGTCCTACCTGGGTGAGCGTCTGGGGATGACGGTCGAGATGCAGGACCACTGGGGTGCGGCGTCGAAGTCCCAGATCAGCCAGGGCGGTAACGGTGAGGACCAGTCCCTGCTCGGCTGGGCTGCCTGCATTCCTAGCGCTGAGGGGGCGACACCGCGCGGCGACTGGGTCAACACCATCGCTGAAAAAACAAACTCCGAGCATTGCAAGACGTGGTGGGTCGGTGGGGAGCGCGGGGCGAACCTCAACGGCACCAGCCTCGACTGGGACGAGAAGTCCGTGTCCAAGAAAGCCGCCGGCAGCGCCGGTGTCTACAACTACGTCGCCTCCGTGCACGGCAAGGGCGGCACCCAGGTCGGCGGCGTCATGTTCGCCTACCTCATCGGCTCCCTCGTCTCCGGCGGCATCCTGCTGCTCCTGTCGGTCCTCCAGCTTGCCTCCAAGCTCGTCGTCGCCTTCATGGTCGTGGGACTCTTCTTCGCCCTCGTCCGCTCCTTGACCCCCGGCGACGACGGGCTCCTGTTCCGCCGCACCGGTCTGCAGCTGGTCGGAGCCGCCTTCGTATCCTCCTGCGCGGGTCTCATGATCGCCGTGATCATGATGGTCGCCGGCGCTGTGTCCCGGGCCGGCGCCGAGTTCTTCTCCCCGGGCACCACCGGCGCGGTCCTGGCGACCTGCATGGGCCCCGCCGCCGGGGTGCTGCTCCTGCACTGGCTGTTCAAGTCCGTCATGCACGTGCCCTCCCCGTTCTCCATCAAGGGCGCCATGGCCTGGGGGCAGGGCATCACCAGCGGCGTCATCGGCGGAGCCGTCGGCGCCGGGGTCGTGGGCCTCGCCTCCAACGCACGTGAGACCGCCAGGAGGGCCACCGGACGCCACGACATGCGGCCCCGCCCGGGCGACGGGCGACGCAAGCCCGGCGAGATCGACCCGGACAAGGCCACCCGGGGCGGTACCAACCGCTCCCTGTTCACCGCCCGCTCTGCCACCGAGCGCCTCAGGCAGGGTGAGGAGCGCAAGCGCCTGCTCGACGAGGCCCGAACCGAGCGTGAGGACCGCAGGCAGAAGGTGGAGGACGAGGCCCGCCGTCTCGCCCGCGCGGACGGTCACCTGGGAGAGCCCGACGCCTGGAAGGACTACACCGGCAAGGCCCGGGCCAGACTGCGTCGGGCCAGCAGCGACGAGCTCAAGGCCTCCTTCGCCTCCGCGGGCCGTGACGTCCTGGGACTACCCGGCAGGGGGGTGCGTGCCGTCGGCCGAGGGGCGGCGCAGACCGCCGCGCGTGCGGGCCAGGGACTGGACGCCGCGGGCGCGCTGGCTGGCTGGGCCACCCACCACCCGGCGCGCGCCGCGGCAGCGACCGGGGTCGCGGGCTGGCGCACCGCCGCCGCCGGCGCCAGGGCTGCGGCCTCGGGAGCGGGGGCGCTGCGCGCCATGCCCGCGAAGAAGGCTGTCGCAGCCGGTGCTGCTGCGGCGCTCGCGGCCGGGGCGGTGCCGGTGGCGGCGGGGATCCTCGCGGCCGGTGCCGGCGCTGGGTGGGTGCGTCGCAGCGCCCTCGCCGCACCGGCACCGGGGTCGGCTGAGGCCGTCGAGGCGGTCGGGCTGGAGGAGGCGCTCCCGCCCGTCTCGGTCGAGGCGCCGGTCCAGCCCGGGGCCGGGGCCGTGCGGATGGAGCGCGTCGACGAGCTCGTCGCCCGGCTTGGCACCCCCGTCGGCACACCGCCCCTCACGCCGACGCCTGAGGCTGGTGATGAGCTCGCGCTCCAGGTGCTTGAGCGCATGAAGGCCATGGCAGCTAGGAACCAGCAGCCCTGACCTGGGCGGGCCCTCCCCAGGGGTGCGTAGGACGGGCTACACTCGTAGTCGTCCTGCTTGTCGCTGGGGAGGTTGTCATGAGGTGTGCTGCTGCTGTTTTCGCTGCTGCGCTACTGGCGGTGGGGTTGGTTACGGCCTGCGCTGGTGGTGAGTCGCCGGCGGCGGATGCGACGGGTCCGGTGGAGGCCACGGACGTGCAGGCGTCACCCGAGTCGCTCATCCTTGAGCTCATCCGCCTGCGCGAGGAAGGCCGGCCCGAGGACGCCGCCCGCTACTTCATCAGCAATGATGCCTATCGTGATTGGAATGACACCCAGGATCTGACCGAGGTTGACGCAAGTATCTTGTGCTCCAGCGATAATGTTACTTGCGATTATGTCTATGGGGACTACTTGAGTGGTGAGGAATGTTCTGGGACAACTTCTCAGCAGGTTCGAGAAAACGGCATCGTTGACCATGAGGGAAACTCGATTCCCGAGGGTAGACTCCTCGTTAATGCCTACGTCGCTGATGCAGCCGCCGACCGTGGTTTCGACACAGGTTGCGGCTTCGGTATGACTCAGATCGGTGGCAGTTGGTGGATTGCCCACGGCTGACCTGCTCCCTGGGGAGGTTGCGAGGGCTCAGTACCGGTTCGAGGGTCGTCTGCTGTGCAGTGTCACGACGTTGCTGAAAGACGTACTCGGAGGGGGCGCTTCTTTGAGGTGGGCCCACTTGGTGACCAGAAAGTAGGCAACTCCTGTGTCCTCGCTGGCAGCACGGCTCGTGTTCACGGGCCAGGCTCGCTGTAACGACTGTGTCAACAGGACGGGCTTCTCCATCGGGACGTCTACCGGCTCGTTGGAGCGCCACCCCCGTGAATTCAGTTGGACCGTGAGGGAACGATACCGGTCGGACCCGATGACGCCGAGCTCCTTGGCCCGATGAAGAATCGCGCCGACGGACACACCGTAGAGTGCCTTGACGCGTAGGTACTGCTGCAGAGTGGTCTCCGGTGTGATGTGGCGACGTATCCCGTCTTCAGGCAGCAGGAGCGCTCCAGCGAACCGGAACGCTCTGCGCTCCTCCATGTCGCGCGCACTGGGCGGTGTGGCCAGGTCGTCGTCGAAGACGATGTGCCCGAGTTCATGTGCCAAAGTCATGCGAGCGACTGCACCCGGCTGGGCGGCGACCGTCGCGATCAGGGGGCGGTCTTCGTGCCGCGAAGGGCGACTCACGCCAGAGTGGGTGTCGTCATCGCCAGCATCAGGGTCGAGGCCGTTGACGACTGCGACTCCGTGCCGCTCCGCCAGTCGCGTGAGGTTGAGGACGGGATCCTCACTTCCCAGGCCCTCACTGTCCCGAAGCGCCTGTGCGGTCAGCTCGATATCCCCGTCGTAGGCGTCCGGATCCGGTAGGTCGCGCGTGAAGTAGCCAGAGCGCTCAGATGCCGAGTGCCACAACCGACTCGCCTCGGTCAGAAGCGCGCTGACACGCCGATCCTCACGCACTCTGCTCGTTGAGCGCTTACGGAAGGTCGCAGCGGCAAAATCCTGGAGCCTTGGCTCAACCGAGAAAAATGACAGTGGGAGCTGGTATCGGCGCATAGCTCTCTCCACAACCCGCGCCGGAACGGGGACGGTGCCCTTAATGAGCTTGGACAAGTATCCTTGAGATACCCCGAGCTCCTCGGCGAGCCTCGTGACAGTAAGACACTCGATGTCGGCGAGGGCTCGGAGGCGATGGCCAAGAAACACCTCAGAAGATGCCATCGCGAATAGCGTCGATAGCGTCGATACGGGCGTAGAGATCTTCCTCGGACGGGTCTCCGACGAAGTGTCGGTAGTCATCGAGACCCGCTTCGGGCTGAAGCCTGATAGACAGATCCACATCAACGGTAGGGCCGTTGTCCCCTGCTGACTTAGGGTGAGCGACCCGCATAGCGAAGCCATCAAGGCCCGCTTCGGTGATGAGGCTTGGTGACCAAAGAAGTAGAAGCTCGCTCTGCCTGTCAACGTCGAACAGCGGTGCCGCCCATTGAGTGCGGCGAGCCTGGTTGTGACCAGCTGCTGGTGCGCGTCGTGCGCCTGGCTTCTCCTTGAGGTATCGCAGCAGGAAGCTCGGGTGCTCGAGGGTAACCTTCGTGCCGGTCTCGGTGACGGTCCAGCCATTTGGCAGGCCGATGTCGCGCAGGCCGGCGACGAACAGGGACCTGGTAATGAACGCGTTGGCGACGGTGGCGTTGTTGCCGGTGAGACCGGCGCAGCGTGTATGGGCCTCGACGATGGCGTTGGACTGCGCCTCCCACAGGGCGGGTGTGAGGTCGGCTGCGGCCTGACACACCCTCTCAACCATGTGATGGGCAGGCATAATATTCATCGTCATCACACCTGGAATAGTATGCCCGGTTGTGACACATGGCAAGTGTGCCCCCAGCTGCGCCGAGGACCTGGCCCTTGAGGTGCAGGTTGCTCCGCCCTCAGAGCCGCTCGATCCGCTAGCGCCTCCACATGAAGGGCCCGTGTCAGGAGCCGCTCCACCGTCTCACAGGCCACCGAGCAACACGCTGCTCATCCTCCGTCCACTACTGGCTGTGAGGCCTAGCCGCTGGGGTCTCATAGCCAGGAAGGACCAGCCCATGACCGCGTACGTCCCACCGACCCGCTACCGCGCCAAGGATGGCCACATCTACCAGGTCGAACGGCTCCCGATGGTCGGCTCAACCGGCCAGCAGACGAGTATCTGCGAGGGGCGCCGCCTGTGCGACAACGCCCAGGGGTACTTCGACCCCCTGTGGACCGCCTACAACCTCGGCGACCAGGAGCACGCCGAGGTACTTCGGCTCGCAGCCGGCCGCACAGGTTGCCTGAACTGCGCGGACCTGTTCGCTCTGACCCCCGCACACGCCCGCCCGTGAGCCGGCCGCCACGATGGCGATCCCGGCCCGGCGCTGACGGCCGTCTACCCCTCGACGACGACATCGAGAAGGTCAGGCCGCTCGCTGGGTGACAGTCCGGATATGGGCGACCACGACCGCCCAGGTGGGGCTGACCGACAGATACGTCGGTCAGCCCCACCCGTGTTCAGGGCGTATCCCGGGGCGCGTAGGAGACGGTCACGTCGTGTTGCGAGATGATCTCGAAGGGCTCGGTTCGTCGGCGAACGTCAAGGGCCAGCAGGAGCATGGCCGTGTCGAGCGAGCACGTCTCCCAGAAAGGCCCCCATGCCGATCAACCGCGACCCCCTCTCCGCGCCGATGGCGGACCTGCGACGCCTGTCCCTACTCGCCGAGCTCGCACGAACCAGTAGCGCGGGGGAGGATGTCGATCCCGACGCGGCCGCGAAGGCTCTCGAACCCGTGTTCAGCGGACTACCGACCTGCCTGGACGAGGACATCACCGCACTGCACGAGGAAAAGTTGATCACCCGCGACCTGAGCATCGCTGGAACCAGGAACGTGACCGTGCTGAATCCTGGGCGCGAGCTGGCCGAGCGCCTCAAGACATCGGTCGACAGCAACCAGCACGCGCTCACCGCCGTGGTGGCAGCCATGGTCCTGTACTACATGCACTCCCACAAGGACCGGGCGAGCTCAATGACGACGGAGTCTCTCCGGGACGCCGGGATCACCGTCTTCGGCATGCCCCTGCCCGACCGCTGCGTCGAGGAAGCGCTCAAGGAGCTGTATGACCTGGATCTGATCGACGGCACGAAGGGGCATCAAGGAGGGCTCGTCATCCCGTCCCGCGTCACCTCCAAGGGGCGAGCCGTCCTTCGCAAGGGAGACCCGATCCTGGTTCCCGAAGAGAGTCGTGCTTGGGCGCCCTCGGTGTTCAACACGACCATCAACGGTGGGGTCCAGGCGCAGAACGTCGCCGTCGCCTCCCAGGGCGACGTCTACCAGGAGGTCACGACCATCAACGTGGACCAGGCCATGGCCGGCCTGCGTATCGCCGTCAACGACCTGTACGCGGCCCTGGAGGGGCAGGAGGACTTGCAGGACAAGATCGAGGAGCTGCTCGAGCAGCTCGACGAGGCGGAGGACCAGGAGAGCAAGTCCCGCATAGCGCGCGCCCTGTCAGGTCTGTACCGTCTGGCTCTGAAGGCCGCCGACAAGGGCGTCGACCAGGCAGTGACCACGGCGGTCACCGAGGCCGCGACACGGCTCATGGGCTAGCTCCGCGACCTCGACGGCTGACGGACACGGGGGAGTGGGGGCGTCCCACACCGGGTTGATGTGACGCCCCCACTCCCTTGACCTCTCAGGACTCGCCGTCACTCGTACTCCCGAGGCCGAGGAGCTCGGCCTCCCAGTCGGGCATCTCCTTCAGGTCGATGCGCCCCAGCACCCGCGCGGCTACCCAGGACGCCCCGTTGTCCCACTGGGAGTCGGGGTCGACATAGCCGCCGGCCGTGTTGGGTGCGGGCGAGGCGACGGTGGTCATGGTGGAGGTCTTTCTGCCTTCGAGGGGACGACTTCCCCCGGTTCACCTCCAGTGGTGGGCGGACGCGCGGACCGATGCTTCAGCGGCGTGTCAGTCGAAGCTGCCGAGCTCCTCACTGGTCCAGATCCCGTCGATCAGCCCCGTGCTCTCGTCGAGGGTGAGGTACCAGGCGAGTGTGCCCGGTCCACCGGCTGTCATGTGCACTCGGGCCGCTTGCGTGACCTCACTGTCGTCGGGTGGGGCGTCCCACCCGAACGTGACCACGGTCAGCATCGTGACGCCGTTGACCTCGGAGCGCTCGGACCTCTCAAGCTCGTCGAGGGTGACAGCGTGGTGGACGGTACCGAAGCGAGCCAGAGTCCGGTCGTTCGCCTCCCGGCCAGCGGCGATGATCTGCTCGGCCTGCGTGACCGCCTCACCGGTCAGGTACTGGGCGACGTCCACCTCCGACTGGTTGCCCGTGGCCAGGGCGACAGCAACAGTGCGTGCCGGGGCCATGTCGACGTTGGTCTCGACGACCGTCGGCGACGTCGCACTGGCGGATACCGTCGGTGTCATCGCCGTAGTGGGCTCGGTGCCAGCAGCGCGGCCTCCGGGCACCTGAGAGGGCTGCGTGTCCTCACCGCATCCTGCGAGCACGAGTGCGACGGCCGTGAGCGATACGGTGTTCAGGAGACCGCGTCGGCCTACCAGTGTGGTCATGATCGATCCCTTCCTTCAGTTCGTGAGCCGGCGGAAGTAGTAGTCCCCGTACAGGGGGACGGCGGCGATCCCGTCGGAGTAGCTCTGGGCGCCGACGATGCCGCCGTTGCCGTCGTAGATGGCAACGTGGTGGGCGGGAGATCCCCAGCAGACGATGTCGCCGGCCTGTGCCTGAGAGGCGTCCACAGGCGTGCCCGCCCGGCACTGCTCCTGAGCCGTTCGCGGCAGGGACACACCCACCGACGCGAAGGACGCCTGGACCAGGCCGGAGCAGTCGTAGCCCGTCGGCCCGTTACCGCCCCACACGTAGGGTCCGCCCACCTTCGTCCGGGCGAAGTCGAGTGCGCCCGAGCTCGAGCCCCCCGACGCGCCGGAGCTGACGGCGCCGGTGGCCAGGTCCACCCCGTGGGCGGCGAACGTCTCGACGGGGTTGGTGCACCGGTCCGCCCACGAGGCGTCGAAGGCACACCACTGGTTCTCACCGATCTTGTTCAGGGGACTGGTCTCGACGTGCAGGTGGGCACCTGTACCGATGCCGGTGTTGCCGAGCTTGGCGATCACCTGCCCTGCGGTGACCCCCTCTCCCTCGTTCGCGGTCCAGGACCCGGCGACAATGTGCAGGTAGCGGATGCGCCACCCGTTGGTGGTGTCGTAGTTGATCTGGCACAGTCCCGAGGAGTCGCAGCCTGCGTGGGTGACCGTCCCGTCGGCGACAGCGACGAGGTCGGTGCCGATGGGCAGTCCTGCGATGTCGGTGCCCCAGTGGGGGCGCGTGTAGCCCAGGACGGGGTGCATACGGGCCGGGTCCCAGTCGGAGGTGATGGTCCCCACCGACACGATCGGGTACAGCCAACCGGCTCCGGTAACCGCCTGGGTGCACCCGGGTGTTGCCGCGCCACCGACGACCCCTCCGGCGAGCTGGCGGGCAGCCTCCTCCCACTGGGCGTAGGCGTCGGGGAACGCGCTGGCCTGCACAGCCTGCGCCATCTGACCGAGACCGGCACCTGGGTGAGAGTCCATCCATGCCACGAGGCGGGCGAAGAACAGGTCGGCACTGGTCGAGGCGTCCATGCGCTCCGCTGTCGACCCCCATGAGTCCCGCTGCTGGAACAGCCCTACGGAGTCGTGGTCGGAGCCGACAGCGTCGTGAGGCAGTGCCAGGGACTCCGGGTTGGCCGAGTTGGCGTACATGTTCAGCCGGGACTCCTGGAGCACGACCATGAGGGCGACGACGATCCCGTCGTCGCTGGCGCCCGCCCGTCGGCCAGCGTCGATCACCGCCGAGACGTACCCGGCCCGGGCGGGGGTGATCTCGATCGTTTCCCCCGTGGTTGAGGAGGCTACGGACGACACGGACGAGGAAGCGGACGCGGTGGACCGGGTGGTGCACGTGCCGGTCGTGGAGCCCAGGCGCCATGCCAGCGCCCGGCTGTAGACCTCATCCGCCTGCTCACGAGTCAGGCCGACCGGTTCCGCTGTGGGCTCGTCGGAGCAGTCAGAGCCGGTGCTGGACGAGCAGGTCCACACGCGCACGTGAGAGGCCGCCGTCGGGTCCTCGACGTCTGGGCCGGCCTCCGGCTGGATCGGCTGCCAGCCTGAGACCGGATCCCATGACTGGCCGTCAGCCTCCAGGTACGAGACCCTGATCTCCTTGTGACGGGACACGATGGTCGTGGCCAGCGGAAGCGGCTGCTCCGTCGAGACCACCACCTGGTCGCCGTCGACGCTCACCGCGGAGGCGTCGAGGCCGTAGGTGGAGGTCGCCAGCGTGGTGATCATCTCCGAGGGCTCCCCTCCCAGCTCGTCGGGAGCTGCGAGAGCGTCCGCGTTCCCGCCCGCGGATCCCGCCCCGGCCTGTGGTGCGCCCAGCCCCTCACCCATCGCCATGAGGGCAGCCACCCAGGCCTCGCGCACGAGCCGAGCCTGGCGTGCGCCGTCCCCCTCGTCCGTCTGGAAGCCGTCGGGGCAGGCCTGCCCCTCGATGACGAGCACGTCGCCGCTGCACGCCATCGTTCCCGCCAGCATGTCCCAGCCGGCGTCCGCCGACGTGGCGTCCTTGGCCGCCTCGAGCGCGTCAGCAACCGTGCGCGCGTTTCCCACCACATCACCGTCAGCGGCCCTCCACGGTCCCCTGGTCGTGTCCACGAGCGCGAGTACCAGCTCGGCTGGCACACCTACCGACTCGGCGTACTCGGCGATCGCGACGGCGTCGTCACCCAGGCCGGACTCCTGAGCGGCACCCTCGAAGCCGCTGGTCGCCGACCCGTTCAGGGCGACGTTGTTGACGTGGGAGACGCCACTGGTGACGGTCGAACCACCGATCGTGCCGAACACGGCCAGCGCGACTATCAGGGCAGCCAGACCGGCCACCCCGACCGCCCTGCGGTTCCTCACCAGCGCCTTCACACCGGCCACGGCCGCGCCCTTGACGCCTCCCGTGACCCCACCCTTGATGATCTCCCGGGCTGCCCCAGGCTCCTGGCGCGAGTTCTCGTTGTCGTCCCTCATACCATCTCCTGTACGGCGCGACTGCAGCCGAGGTCAGGACGCCTCACGAGCCGCCCACGCCTGCCGCAGGAATGCCCGTACCTCGCCGACAGACCCACCCACCGTCTGCCCAGGTACCAGCACGAGTTCGGCCACGAGAGCGGGCAGGCGGCGCGCGTTTCGATCCGCCTCCTCACGCACGCGTTGGCGCTCGGCGTCGGTGATGTCGGTCCGGTGGTCGGAGACCGGCTCGGTCGCCTCGTCCCAGAAGACGTCAGCCAGCTCATCGAGTAGACGCGCCGGAGCCTGCCGTGCCGCTGAGGCCAGCGCTCGCCTGACCGCGTGACGCACCGCGGCCCGCGGTCGCGGCGCCAGCCGGACAACGTCCTCCACGAGTAGGGCGAGCAGGCGATCCGGCATCGCTGCAAGCCGTTGCCGGTCGGTGACGGTGGTGGCGTCCCACATGGCGACCATCGCCTCAGGGGCGACATGCGGGCCGCCCGGCCCGTCGTTGTCGACGCGGTCACAGAACTCGTCCAGGGAAATGCGAGCCAGCCGCGGGCACTGCATGATCAGACGGCGCACCATCTGGGTCTCCGCGGGGTCCTCCGGGCGCAGCAGCGGGGGGACCGTCCCGAGCGCGTCATGCACGACGCGAGCGATCACCTCCATGCGTCCGGCTCCCCGTCTGCGCGCCAGTGACGCCCGCACGGCTGCGGGATCCACCAGATCCGGGTCGCAGTTGGCCTCCGGTGGAGTGATGTAGGGCAGCCGGTCCATGGGGATGCCGTTCGTCGGGTCGGTCAACGCGTCGAGGCTGACGAGCTTGTCCGCGGGGATCACCGAGCGGCTCGTGGTCGCGGTGATCTCACGCTCGACCTGGTGCGCCACCGTCCTGCCCCAGGATCGGAGCCACCCGCAGAAGGAGGCACCGTCAGCGATGCGCCGTCGGTCCACGGTGTCCAGGTGGCCGGCGAGATGAAGGAACATCGTTGAGGCGAAGTCCTCGCGCTCGGCCCTGCTCGAAGGGTGCGTGCGTAGCCACCAGGCGGCCAGGGCCTCCGTTAGCCCTGACGCGATGAGCAGAGGTGTGAGACGGTCGGTGAGGCAGATGTCAGGGACCCCCGGGTCCGCGCACGTCTCGGTCGCCTGGAGGTCGACCTTGTCCTGTACGGACACGGGGGTCCCGGGAAACGAGCGGGGATGACTCACACGACCGGTAGTGCGCGGCACCCTCGCAAGCGGGCTCATGCGTCGATGCCGCCCGGGCTGAGGAAGACCTCTGTCAGCTCGTCCAGAGAGTCACTGCCGGCCTCTCTGAGCTGATCGAGGTGAGCCAGGGCCTGCGCGATCAGCCCGGCGTCGGACGGTGTGATGGCGAGCTGCTCCCACACCGCGGATGGCTTGCCCTGTCCGTCGACGGCTCCGATGACGCCCGCGGCGAGGGCGCCGGCGCGCACGGTCTCCAGGTTCTTGTCCCGGAGGGCCGCCGCCACCTTCGCCGCTGCGAGCGCGTCGGACGCGGCACGCAGATGGCCGACGAGGCCCTGCGCTGCCTCGATCGCCCACTGCGGGTCAGGCGAGAGCGGAGCCTCGAGCTCGTCCAGGACCGGGTCCTGGACCGCGCCGACCATCCAGGAGCGCACGTGGCCGGCATCCCTGTCGATGTCGGCGAGCACGTCGATCCACCTGCCGGTTGCGCGCTGGTACCAGCCGGCCGCGATGGCCTCGAGCAGGACCCGTGCCACCCACACGTCGCGTCCCTCGGTCTGGGACGTCCCGTCGGGAGAGATGAGCTCGAACCGGTTGAGGAGGCGCTTCGGCATCCACAGGAAGGGGTGACCGAGGATGTGGTTGTCCACGGGTACCACCCGTGCGTACTCAGGGGACAGGACGGGGACAGCGCACGACGCCCACAGGGGGCAGGCGACCGCGCGTGCGGGCAGACCAGTCGCCGCCATGAGACGCTGGTGGCACTGGGCGTTGCCGAGGACCTCCGTGTCCTGCCCACCCACCGCGGCCCACAGGTCGGGCATGAACAGCCCGACACCCGGCGAAGGGTCCAGGGCAATTGTGTGCTCCATGGGCACCTCCGGTAAGACCGGGCCCGCGATCCGGGCCCTCTCACCGGTGCAGATGCATACGAGATGTTCTTCCGGGCGCCACTGGGGCCGTGCCGGTCAGAGGTCGTCCAGGATGAGCTCGTCGAGGACCTCGACGTCGTTACCGGCGAGGTCGATCTCCGTGTAGGCCGACGCCTCCTGAGCAGGCATGAACGCCGCCACGTCCCAGTCGTCCTTGGTGCCGACCCCGCGCCGGCTCAGCGCCTGGGCGTACTCCTCCGCCGTGGCGTACCAGGTCTGCACCTCCACGGCCGGGTCGGTCGTGGCCTCCCACACGCCGCGGCCGATCGGCGCCTCAGTCAGGAGCGGGGCCGCCTCGGGCTGGCGCAGACCACTCAGCCGCTCACCCTGTGTCGGGGTGCCCAGCAGGAGACGACCGAGGTTGTTCTTCAGGTCGCCGCCGGGGATCGCCGCGATCGTGTCCGCCTTGAGCACCTGGGTGCCCAGCAGCAGGTGGACGCCGGAGGAGCGCGCCTCCCGGGCCACTCGACCCGCCAGCGACCCGATCGACGCCCTCTGGGCGTTCTCACGCTCCGCCCGCTCATACTCGGCGAGCACCTCTGGGTCCGTCGTCCTGGTCCGCCGCACGGGCTCGTGAAGCATCAGAGAAGTGAACTCGTCGACGGCGACCAGGACATGCGGTGGCCGCAGCTCGTCGGGGAGGTGATCGACGTCGGGAGCCCCGTGAGACGCCACGAGCCTCTTGCGGCGAGTCACCTCTGCCCAGACGGCTCTCATCATCGCGTCCGCCTCCGCGACACTGCCGCCGCCCATTCCACGCAGCCACGGGCGGAGCCCGGCGAAGTCGGCCCCACCCTTGACCGGGTCGATCACGAGCCCGTCCCAGCCGGCCCGCAGCGCGGCATACACCGCCGCCAGCAAGGCCACGGACTTGCCGGTACCTGTGATGCCCAGAACGAGAGCGTGCGGAGTGTCCTTGACCCTCCACGTCACAGGCCGCCCATCCACCCCCGTACCCCACGGAATGGACAGGGCGGAACCGGCGCGGTCAGCCCGCCCGACCAGCGCGTCGGCGCACTCGAAGTCGTACCGGGCGCGAACCGGGATCGGGTTGCGTGCCGCGGACATGAGCACGACCTTGGACGGGTCGTCCTGGGCAGCCACCTGGAGGAACCCGGCGCCCGTTGTCGAGGCCACCTTGCCCAGGCCATCCCTGACATCAGTGCCGCTGATACCGGCCGGCAGGCGGAACGTGTAGACGGTTACGGCCGCGTTGCCGTCGAGCGGGACCATGGACTCCATGCGCGGCACCTCACCCGCAGCCGTGAACACCTTGGCGGCAACCCAGGCCTGCTCGAAGTCGAGCTCGGCGACCGTGCGCTCGTACCCGGCCGCGACCTCGCACGCCACGGGGCGCGCTCCCACGAACAGATCCACCAGGTCCCCGTCGGCCCGCACACGGACCCAGTCGGCCCTCATGAGGGCCGCGATCCTGTCTACCCTCCTACGCAGGTCCGCCAGGCCCAGTCCGCCGTAGAGCCGGAGGCTCACACGCCAGATCCACGGCGCCCCGGTGGTCAGACACTCGGCGTCCACTGTCTGGGGCGCCTGGTCGTCCTTGAACACCGACCTGAACGCAGCATCGACCATGCCTGCCAGGACGAGAGTCGCACCATCTCGCGGATCGATACGGCTGAATGAGGGCGAGCTCGGCGCCAGATCAGCAGGGCTGGAGGCGACCGGATGCGTCGACCAGACCACCTCGAAGAACTTGTCGCTACGGGCGCCGGGAGCACTTGCCCCTTCTGTCGGCGGGATCGCGGTGACCAGGAGGAACGGTGCTTGCGGCATCGTGGTGCGCAGGCGCTGGCCGAGCCGCAGGTAGTCGCGTGCGATGTCCTTGCCCTGCGGGGAGGCGAAGGGCAACCGGTGAAGGGCGACTCCACCCGCGTCAAGTTCCTCCAACCATCCCGCCTGCGCGACCGGCGGCGTGTCACCCGCCTTTATGACCTCGCTGAAGTGCGATGTCCACTCGGCTGCGACTCGAAGATCCTCCACGTGATCGGCCATACCCGGATCGCGCCACCGCACCCCACCCTCGGTGCTGCCGAGGATGATCGCCGTGCCGTCCACGAGCGTGGGGGCGACCTGCCTCATCAGACCAGCCAGGCGGCTCGCCGACGAGGAGTCTCCGAGCTCGATCAGCCACACCCGGGGCCCGTCCACGGTGAGCAGCTCGAGCCCAGCCAGGGCAACCACGTCCTGGTGCAGGTAGTCGGCAGCCTGAGTCAGGAAGCACTCCAACCGCACCCGTACCACGTCCTCGTCGGCCTCGGCGACGTCGACCTGCGTGCCGGGGTCGCATACGGCGACACGGAAACGGGTCGGGTGGATCGATCCCGGGGCCCCTTCCTCCTGCACGGGAATGACCACTGCGGACAGGCCGGCGCCCACGCCGACGGCGAGGCGGTCACTTGCCCTGAGCATCTCGGCTGAGGACCTGCCCGGACTGTCGAACATGTCCACCGTGTAAGGGCCCACGACCTCGCGGCTGACGAACACAGGTGCCGGCTCGACCCTGGGCACACCGGCCCACCGGCCCGCCCACTGGAAAGCCGCCACCAGCCCCTGGTCCTCCACCTGCGCCACCTCGGCACCCGCGGCCAGGACCGCGGCCCGGAACAGCACGGGGTCAACCGTGCCCGGCTCGGGATCTCCCGCCCCGTTGACCGCCGGAGCAGGTATCACGCGCACATTCGCTCCGCCGCCGACTGCGGCCGCCAGCTGGGAGCTGGCCTTGACGTAGTAGGACAGGTCTCGCCCCGGCCGGGCCCTGAACGTGTCAACCGTCAGCGGCCCGTCGACCACTCGATCAACCAGCTCCGGGGGCTGATCCTCCTTGGGGACCATCGCCCACCGTGGCTCCCACTGACGTCGGGCGGTCTCCCGCAGCCGCCACGGCCGCCACGATCTCCTCCTGCAGGTCGCCCACACGCCGCATGCAGCACCCACGAGGCATGCTCCCGCGCAGGTGAGACCGGGGGAGGACACCCACCATCGCAGTGGCGCACACGCGGCGACACCGCACCCCACGCCGACGATCATCGACACCAGCACCACCACGAGCCGGCAGAGGGACGCGTCGGCCAGCAGCACGATCGGCGTTCCCGGGCCTGGCTCGCTTCCGCTGCGGGTGAGCCGCCACACCCGCTCGAGCCCCGACACCAGGAGGAATGCCGCCACCCCGTTCGCCCACGGACCCCACGACTCCAACCAGGGTGCCCATCCCGTGGGGATCACCTGGAGCGAGCCCGCGATGAGGGCAGCTCCCACGCCGGCGACCCCAGACGTCTGCACTGGCCACAGTCCCAGCGGCAGAGGTAGCGTCCGCAGCTTCCTGAGGCGAGCGTGGCGGGCCAGCGCCCGCTTCTCAGCAGGCGTAGCCGGGACGGGCCTGCGCCCTACCCCCGTACCTTGTCTCCCCGTCAGCACTGGCGCAGGGTGCACGGCACCAGCCACAGCGAGGCCGACGAGAGTCAACGTCAGGCCCGGCAGACGCACCCACAGCAGTGCCACGCCCCCAGCCGCGGCCAGGACTGACAGGACGAACGGCAGACGACTCGGCTGCTCCTGTCGCCTCCTCACGGTCACGTCCGCGTCCCCTCATTGGCCCGCACCCACTCGGTCACCTGCGCCACCAGGGTGGGGTCAGCGGCGCCTCCGCCAGCCAGGCGTCCCGCGACCCGTACCGCCCTGTGTGCCGCCGTGATCCGTCGCGCCCCCGGGTAACGGGCCAGCCCCAGGACGGCCCGGTCCGAGCCCGTCGACCAGACCGCGACAACCGCCCCAACCACAGGAATGCCGGCCTGACGCATCTGCCTCGCTGAGCGTTCCAGCGACGTCGACTCCCCCGGGGGGAAACGCTCAGGCAGGGCTCGCCCGTGCACCCACCGGTAGGTCCTCGACCCCACCGTCAGGTACACCCCAGGCTTCCACGCCTTGGTGTCAACCAGGACCACGCCTCGGGCGCCGACGAGCACGTGGTCGATATCCGCCGCCCCGCCCCGCACCCTCACGGAGTGGAACACGGTCAGGCCACGCTCAGCCCAGGCGTCCAGCAGCTCGGCCGTGTCCCCCTCCGCCCTTCGCCCACGCTCCTGCCCACCACGCCCGGCATCACCCGAGAACGAGGACAGGTTCTCCCCGGCCCTGCCGTAGACGGCCCCGCTCACAGCAGGTCACCGATCACCAGGCCGCCACCGGCCACGACAGTGGCGGCCATCACCGCTCCCGCAACCAATGCGCCAGTGCGGGACTCGAGGAAGGTACGGATGCTCTCCAGCAGATCTGTGTCGGTCATACCGGCTACTGGCAGCAGCCGACACGAGTCAGGGGCAGGCCACCGCCAGCCGGGAGCGCGCCCGCTCGCACGAGCCTTAGTTCAACGGCAGCCAGCGCGCTGCTCAGCACGTGACAGGCGACGGTGCGCGAAGGCACTGGCCGGGGTCCGTAGCAGCTCGGGGTAGTCCACCACCCCGAACCTCGTCGTTGCCCGCTCCAAGCCCACACCGTAGGGCGCCATCAGCGGCGCCATGGGATCGAGCTCGTCATGCCGCAACCACCACGGCACCCCAGCCAACAGCCCCGACGCGTCTACGGCCGCCGTCGACCCGCCACGACACTCCACGCTCAGCAGATCCACCGACTCCCAGGACCCACCCCGCCGGCACAGGGCGCTCAGGCCCCGAAAGCCGTCGGACACCTCACCATGCCGCGGAAACCAGTCAACCCACCGGGCAACCGCCATACGGTCAGCCACCGGGGAGGAGACCGGCCCCGGGTGAGCCCGCACCGCCGACGACACCGACCCCCGCGTACGCAACGACAGGTCAGTACGCGAGGCATCCACCGGGTCCGCCACCAGGAACAGCACGATCACACCCGCAGCAGGGTGAGCAGCCAGCAACCTCGCCCACCCCTCAGCCTTCCGGTCCAACGAAGGCCCCGCTGAAGCGGTCACCTCGACCGCGACCCGCACCCCATCAGCCCGCATGATCGTCGCGTCCGCACGCTTCGACCACGACACCGGACTACCACCAGCACCCGTACCGAACAGGTCATCAGCCCCCGACAGCATCTCCCCGGCCACGAACGGCACCCCCAACCACGTGGCTGCCCGCAGGCACAGCTCCGTCGTCAACGCGTTGTGCCTAGCCGACGCCGAAGCCTTCTCCCACGCGCGCCCTGCAGTCACCGCCAGGCGCAGCGGCCACGTCAGTTCAGCCAGGTGCGACCGCACCTCCGACTCCCGCCCCGCAGCCACCAACGTCGTCGGCCTCCAGGACCAGCCTCGCAACGACGCAACCTCAGGGGCGCCGACGTCTACCAGACCCGCACGCAGCAGGCACTTCGCGTCCCGAGTCAACGCCGCCAGCGGGTACCCGGTGACAGTGGCAGCCTGCTCCAACGTCAACGACCCCCACATCCGAGCCGCCGCCAACAGCGCACACCGACGCTGCGCCGACCCCGCGTTGCGCAACGGCCGCTCATCCGACGGCGTCATATCCACCGGAAGGCGCACCACCCCCGCCCGCACCGCCCCGCGGATCGACGGCGTCGTCAACCAGTCCGTGGTCGCACTCGCCCGCCACATGCCCTCGAAGAACATGTCTGCCCGCTCCGCAGGAGACACGACCCCCGCAGGCGCCTCCAACTGTGCGAACGCCGTCATACAGCACCCCGCACGCCGGCCACGAACCCCACAGGGTCACCCGTCACGTCCAACGTCGACATCGTGAACGCCGGCAGAGTCCGCCCCCCACTCTGCGTCGACACGACCGCGACCCACTGCGGCAGCGTCGCGATCTCACTGGGCTCCCACACCGTGCCGTCACGCCCCATCTGACGAGCCACCGCCTCGGCCGCCCCCAGATCATCCTGCCGCAGCGATACGAACGTCTGATACGACAGGAAGCTCGTCAACAACGCCGGGTCGACCGCACGAAGCTGCTCCAGGTACTGGGTCGCGAACCACGGAACCACCCCGTAGGACCGCCCATCGTCCTTCCACCACCTGGCCACGTCCGGCGCCCACCCCGCGAAGGACTTGAACTCGTCACACATCACCACCACCCGACGGCCGGCCTCATCCCACCCGTAGCAGGTGCGCTCCACCGCCGACTGCATCGTGTACCCCGCCATCGCCGTCAGCCAGCGCGTCATCGTCCCCGTCATCTGCCGGCTACCGTCACGAGCGGGCCCCGTCCCCAGCACCGTCACGTGGAAGCCTGCGATCGACTCATCCCACGTCACCGCATCACGCCCAACCGGCGCCAGGAAGTCTGCGGCCTCACGCAGCTGGTCGAACTTGTTCCGGGCCGCCTCCGTCAAAGTGCGCCGCGCCGCCGGCGTCACCTGCGGCCCCCAGATGATGCCCAGACCCGCATAGGCGCGCGCCGCCCACGACTCCTCACCCTCGCGCACAGCCTGATCGTGCAGACACGACGCCAGCGCCCGCCCGCTGTCCTCACCCATGCGCCCGGTCAGCACCGCACCGGCCCAGAACCACGACCGCTCAGGCAACGGCTCGACACCCTCACCCTCAGCGCGAGCCGCGTCGTACGCATCAAAAGCCTGCTCGTCAAGAACCAGGCCAGCCGCCACGACCGCCGAAATCACCTCCCGAGAACGCCCCATGATCGCCCCATCACCGAACGCCGCCGCCCACGTGTCCGCCACGAACGCGGCCCTCGTCAACGGGTCATCACCAGCACGCGCGAACATGTCCACCGCCACCGACCCCGGGTCAGCAACCTCCGCCACCAGCACCTCCTCGGCATGCCCGGCCGCACGCGCCACCCGCTCATACCCGGCCAACCCGTCCGGCTTCGTCTCCACCACCAAAGCAGCCGTCTGCGGACGCTCCTCCCGGTCAACCATCAGCCACCCGAACAACGCGCGCAGCAACTCCGACTTACCCGTACCCGGCGCACCCACAGCCGCCACCCCACCCCACAGGTGACGCACATCCAGACGCACCAGACGACCCGCCGAGTCCGTCCCCACCCACGGGCCCCGCACACCCAGAAGCGGCGGCGGCACCGTACGAGCCCTCGTCGACGTCGCCCCCGTCGCCGCCCCCGCCTGCGGCGCCACCAACGAGCACACCACCGGCGCACTCATCGGAATCACCAAACGCCCCACCGGCCACCCCGAACGATCAACCAACCTCCTACGCGGACTCGGCACCGCCACCAGCCCCCGCGCACATGCACGAGCCACCCGCATCGGCCCACTCGGCACCAGCCACCGCAACCCAGCCGCCAACGCGAAACCACCGGCCACCAGACGCAGCACACCCGCCAACACCCCCGGCCAAGAACCAGGCACAGCAGCAGCAGCCACCACAGCCGCGACCGAACACGCCGCAAGCAGCAGTGCCGCCCACCGCCGGTCACCAGTATCCGCACGCGTCGCCGTATCCCACCCCGGAAGTGCATCCACCACCCGAGCCCTCAGATCCGCCGCCCGCCCCGCGTCAGCCGCCGTCGTCACCACCGTCGCCCACAACGGCACATGACTCTTCACCGAATGATGCTCCGTGCTGCCCTCCAACGTCCGCGCATATTCCGCCCACCGCCGACGCTGACGCGAACTCATCCGCGCAAGCACCACCATCACCTCCTCGCCGTCACCAAGCACACGATCCAGCACACGCGACGCATTCGCCGGATCCACACCAGCCAGACTCGACCTACCCGTCACCCCATCACCACAGACAACTGCCACCGCACGCACCCCCGCCAACGGCACCGGCACATCAACAGGCACAGCCTCCGCACCCGTCGCCACCGCAAGCGCATCAGCCACGAACCCATCACGATGACGAGTCAGCAGGACATCGATGAGCTCATCACCCTCACGCCGCACCACAAGCGCACACGGCCCCTTCAACGCTGCAGCGAACGACTCCGCCTGAGCCGCATAGTCAGGGAACTCTGCGATCGAACCGGTCCGAGACAGGCGCCAAGCGCCAGCAGGTCTAAACATCCTCATACCCCCTCCTGTACGGCAGAAACGAAAGATGCTCAGCCCACCGATCTCGACACCCACGAAACGGCAGAATCCCAAGGAACACAGATTCAGGAACTTCACAGAGGCTTCGCTTGGAGAAGAGGCTGGCGGGGCCGATGAGGGCTCGTGAGGTCGTTGGACGGATCCGAGCGTCCGGGGAGTGGTGTCGTCAGGGATGGCTATCAGAGAGCCGGGCTCAGAGGTGTTCCTCTGCGGTGTGTCCGGTTGGTGTTGCGGGGCAGGGGCTTCGTGCGTGGGGCGCAGGCGCTGCTGCTTCGCAGCATGACGCTGCGCTGTGCGCGCTTCGCGAGATGGTGGGGAAGAGACCGGCGGTAGCGGGAGTGTGCACGGGAGAGTCGTGACTGCTCTTGCGGCAGGTGACGGACGTCCGGGTGTTCTTTGCAGGGCAACGACCTCGTCGTTGCCGTGGTGTGGGGCTAGCGCACCGTATTGCAGCGCTCCCGTCCCCGGCGCGCGCTGGTCGTCATCCCAGCGGCGGCGTGGTCGTGGCGTGCGGGTTCGGCGCCGGGTTGGTCAGCGAGGGCAGGTTCCGTCGGGGGTGAATGGGCAGACGTCCTGGGGGTTGTGCCATGCGTACTGTTGCATGGTCGTCAGGAAGCTGTTCGTGGGTCCGTAGCCGGGGTCGAGCCAGCGGGCGAGCACGAGCGTGGAGACGTGGTGGGCGTCAGATGCTCGCAGCGCGGCGACGGCTGACAGGGTGGTGGCGCCGCTGACCCAGGTGTCGTCGATGAGCATGACGTGTGACGCGTGCGGCGGGGTGATGACGTCGAAGGCGTCGCCGTGCACGCACCGGTCGGACGTCGAGCCCGGTGTAGGACGGATGTCTACCAGCGGCATGTTGTCGTGCAGTGTGCGGGTGCACATGCGTTGGAGCATGCTTGGTACACCGGCCTGGTAGCGGCTGCGGCTGGGGACGACGGCGACCGCACTAACGGGCGATCCCACCAGGTGTTCCGCGCAGCTCATGTGGGATAGGCCGTGTTCTAGGAGCAGCAGGACGTTACCGATAGCCTGGTGGGAGGGCGGCTGGTTCTTGTAGCGGTACATCTCGGCGCCGGGCTGACGGCCTCGGACGGCGTAGGTGACGAACCCCGCCAGGTCGGGGTGGGCCGTGGCCTGCTCATGGCACCTGAAGCAGAAGCGGTACCCCTCGTCGACCGGCGTGCGGCACAGGGTGCACTGCCGGGCGCGCATCTGCTCGGGGACCGTCGTCGCCCAGTAGTAGTCGGGTAGCCGTGCTGTCATGCGACGAGCTCGCGCAGCAGGTCCTCGGCGTGGGTGCGCTCGGCCTGGAGGGTGTGCACGTGGTCCAGGACGTCGTTGGTGGAGGCCGCGACGCGGGCTTGGCCGGTGTGGGCGAGCTCCTGGCCCCAGGAGGTGGTCTGGGCGACGCGGCGGGCGAGGATGACGCCGCGTCCGTGTTTGACGGCGTTGGCGGCCTGGGTGCGGGTGCCCGAGTGCTCGGTGGCGGTGACGACGAAGGTGGTGATGCCGTAGCCGCTCATGACGGCGTTGCGCATGGGGAAGTTTGCGCGGGTGACTGTGGCGCCGGGCTCGAACTGGGTCATGACGAGGCCGCCGTTGGTGATGATGCGCTCGCGTAGGTGCTTGTTGGTGGCCGGGTAGGTGCGCTCCAGGCCGGTTCCCATGACGGCGACGGTGCGTCCGCCGGCGTTGAGGGCGGCGGTGTGGGCAGCGGTGTCGATGCCGGCGGCCAGGCC
The DNA here is from genome assembly GCF_002076915.1 of Actinomyces gaoshouyii. Classification (NCBI taxonomy): domain Bacteria; kingdom Bacillati; phylum Actinomycetota; class Actinomycetes; order Actinomycetales; family Actinomycetaceae; genus Actinomyces; species Actinomyces gaoshouyii. The sequence goes on along the minus strand of NZ_CP020468.1, from coordinate 2,184,957 downwards.
GGAGATGACGGTGAGTCCTTCGTGGACGAGTGCGGTGGAGACGTGGGTGGCGACGTTCAGGGCGTCGTCGTCGGCGTCGCGTGAGCCGACGACGCACACGCCCTGGTCGTCGGGGGTCAGGGTGCCCTGGTGGTAGAGGAGGGCAGGGGCTTCGCGGACGTCGCGCAGTCGGGTGGGGTACTCGTCGGACAGGACGGAGACGATGCCCATGCCCTGGCGGGTCCAGTTGTTGATGTCCTGACGGGCTTGGACAAGTAGCGGGTCGTCCAGCAGGGCGGGGCCGGTGAGGTCGGCGAGGACTGTGGCGGGGTCTCCGCTGTCCAGGAGGGCCTGGACGCGGTCGGGCTGGGACAGGCCGCGCTTCTTGATGCGGGTGATGGCGAGGACCTGGGCGAGTGTCTCCGTGGTCTCCATGGTTCTGATGGTAGTCGGGTGGGGGTAGGTGTTGGGAGGGTGTTATCTGTGTCGGAGGGATGCGAGGACGGCTCGGGCGAGGGCGGGGCCGGTGAGGCCTTGGAGGTTGGTGGGTAGGGTGGGTGCTGGGCGTGTGGGGGAGTCTTCTGCGGAGGGGTGGAGCCCCTTCGGGTTCCCCCTCTTGAGGGAGGGGCTGGCGGCTACTGCCGCATGGGGTGGTCTGCGGGGTGATCGGCCGTTGTTTACAAGGAAGCCGGTGCGGAGAGTGTCTACTGGCGTGATCGCGCCAGAACGGGACGCACGCCCCCGCTCTGGTCGGCCATCTGGTCGGCCATCTTGTGCGAGCCTCCTTGTCAGTGGTGGTCAGTGGAGAAGCTGAGGGCGTCAGTGACGAGCACTGAGGACCCCCGTGCGCGGGGCCGCTGGGCTCATCGCCGAGCTCGACCGTGCGAGGCGGCAGGCTTACGGGTTGACAGCCGTCGTACCCTCGAGATGCCCGTCAGGCAACGCGTGCGGAAGGAGGGTGTCATGGGCTACAGCCCTACGGTGGTCGCCAACAACGTCCTGATGCGCTCCTTCAGGGAGCGGCGCTACATCACGCCGATGAAGTTGCAGAAGATCCTCTACTTCGTCGCCAGCGAGTACGCCAAGAGGACCGGGCACGTCCTGCTGGACGAGCGGTTCCAGACCTGGAGGTTCGGCCCCGTCTCCTACGCGGTGTACGACGAGTTCCGCCCCTTCGCCAAGAAGGGCATCAAGAAGTTCGCACGAGACGCCTCCGGTCAGGCTCTCATCATCGACGAGGACTCTGACCCCGACCTGCGTGACTGCCTGGACGAGGTGTGGGAGGCAGCCAAGAAGATGACGGCCGTACGGCTGTCTGAGATCACCCACACCCGCGACTCGGCGTGGTTCAAGGCGTACCAGGAGAACCGCGACACCCTCGATCACCAGGACATCATGGCAGACAGGACCTATCGCGCCGCCCTGAGGCTCCGGTGACCTCTCCGGCCGATGAGAAGCCGGTCCCGAGGGTCACCGGCGACGACGACCTCCGCCTGTCAGAGACCGGCGACATCTACGGGGAGCTCATACCCGAGCCCGACGCGGTCGAGCCCGCCGGCGAGGCGACCGGCGCCCCGGCGTGGGAGCCGAGGACGCTGGAGGAGAAGATGTCGCTGTCGCGACTGACGTTCGCTCAGCAACTGATCGGCTGGTGCGTCCTCGTCCTGTTCGTCATGGCTCTGTGTCAGCACTTCGCTCCGCGTGACGGATCGCTGATCGGTAGCGCGATGGACACCTTGAAGATGGTTGTCACGACCGCCCTCGGCTTCGTCTTCGGCCGGTCAACGAGCAAGAGCTAGCCACAAGCAGCGGTCCCCACAGTGCAACCCAAACCATCAGACGTCGTCGACCGTCTCGCGGCGGTGGCGGGATTCACGGGGGCCTCTCGTGGCGGGCAGTGCGTCGCGATGCTACGCCGGAGGAGGGACCTGCCGCAGGCCTTCCATGTGCCGCCCGGCGCGCAGGGTGCGGTGCCAGGCTTCGATGACCCACACGGGCACGTCGAGCTCTGCGGCCAGGGCACCGAGGTGGTGGCCGACGGCGGCCTCGGCCCGGGCGACCTGGTGGTGGTCGAGCAGGGTGCGTGCGACGGCCTCGTCGATCCTGCGCTCGACGGCGGGGCCCTGGTGTCCGTCGTGGTCGAGGTGGGCGTGGGTCATCTCGTGCAGCAGGACGGGCACGGCCTGCCAGTCGGCCAGGCAGGGGTCGAGGTAGATGGTGCGCCGGCGGCGGTGCCAGGCACCCTCCCAGCCTGCGGGCAGAGGCGCCCAGGTGACGGCAACGCCCTGCGCCTCACAGTGGGACAGCAGCGCGTCAAGGGTGGGGCGGGGCACGCGGGGAGGTTACGTACGACCACTGACGAGAATGAGGAGGCGGTCAGCCGGCCGGCAGGGTCGTGGCGGCGAGCGGGTACCTCTCGATGCGCTCTGCAAGGGCGCCGTCGAGCTCGCGGACGTCGTTGACGGGGACGAGCACGGAGACCTCGGCAGCCTCGCGCAGGTGGATGAGCCCCTCGGCGCGCACGGCTGCGGTTGCGACGTCGTGGAGGGTCTGCCCGAGGGCAGCATCGTCGCACCAGGCTGCGATGGTCCAGGTATCGGCGTCGTCGCCTGGGGTGAAGCCGTTGGGCCGAGCAAGACTCTGCCACGCGTCGGCGAAGGCGGGAGCCTCGGTAGCTGCGCCGCCGTCGGCGAGGTGGGCGATGGTGGAGCCCTCGTCGGAGACGAGCCACCCCTGGCCGCTGCGGTAGACGGTCAGGACGACGCCGTCGTCACGGTGATCAGCTCGTTCGCCCGCGAGGACCAGAAGCCGATCCTCGCGCAGGTCCTCTCGTCCCATGACCGCGCGCTCGAGATCTGCGGGGCGGAGCCGCTGGCAGTGCTCATGCCGTCTCCCGGTGGCGTTGATACCGGTGCGTCCAGTGAGGAAGGGCCTGCTCGCGGGCCCGTGCCGACGTGCAGCCAGTGCGGCAGGGACATCGAGACCGGTGAGACCATGTGCGCCTACCACCGGGGCAAGCACCGGGAGAAGAACGCCAAGTTCGCCGCGAGCGTCGTTTCCGTAGCGGGAACGGTAGTGATGAAGTACGGGCGACCGGTTCTGAGATTCGCTTTCAAGACCTTGAGAGAGCCCCGGTCGTGACGTCAGGCGGGCTCGCCGCGGCAGGTGGCCCCGCACGCGCCGCACACCATCCACGGCCAACGGGTCGCGGCGACCTTCATCTGGGCACCCGCCAGCGAGAACGTGCCCAGAGGCTTGGCCTCCATGCGGTACTCGATGCGCAGTTGTCCGTCGATGCCACAGCGGGCGCAGGTGCCAGGGACGGGGCCCTCGTGGATCTGCATGGTCATGAGCGCTCCTTGAGGATGACCGGGCCATGGTAGCGAGCCAGCCGCCACCCATAGGTCTCACGGTCCTGCGTGGCCCAGACTCCCGCCCAAGGGTGGCCGTCCGACGTCGGAATGCGCTCCCAGGTCTGGCCGCCAGCGATGACGAGGGAGCCCACCGGCAGGGCGTCTAGCTCAGCCTCGGTGAGAGGGCGCCCGTCGGCGAGCGACTGTGTCGTGGCGTTCACGCGGTAGCCCCGTCCGGACTGCCGGTAAGGGTGGCGACCTCGACCGTGGTGGCCTCGAAGAGCTCGTCAATGGTGAAGCCATCGCGGGTCAGCGACGTGTAGTCGGTGCGCAGGCGAGCGACGTCGTCAGCAGTCCACGCGCTCCTGGGGCGGCCGACCCGCTGCTCGAGCATCGCGGCGGTCACGCCCAGCGAGGCGAACGCCGCCGTCGACTTCTCGACAGCCTTGTCCAGGCCGTCGGCCACGACCTCTCCGCGCACCGTGGCATGGCACAGGTTCTGTGCCTCCTGGACCAGCCAGGTCGGCAGGACCGCGAAGATGCACTCGCGCACCGCCTTCGCCCCCTGATTCTGGTTGTTGAGGTAGATGTCGCCCAAGTCCGTCAGGCGCTGACGACCCTTGCGGGTGGTGCGGGCGTGGGGAACGAGGAAGGAGCGGATCGTGCGGGCGTTGGTCTCCTGGTCCCAGGCGTAGGCCTGGACCTCGCTCACGCCCTCGACGTCGTCACGGCGCAACTCGCGGACGCCGTAGTCGATGTTGCCCCAGATACGGGCGAGCTCGCGCGCCAAGTGCACCGACGGACCCTGGCCTCGGCCCTGAACGGAGTAGAAGGCCCGGTCCGCGAGCGCCCGCTCGGCGCAGGCACGCCGCATCTCGGCACGGGCCCGATCCAGGTCCCTGGGACAGGCGCGGGCCACGGTGATAGCCGCCTGGACCTCGGCGACGGCGCGGGTCTGCTCGACGACGGTGGCTTCGCTGCCCGTGGCGTGCCCGGTCAGGGCGGCGGGGGTGATGGTCTGGCTCATGATGTTCCTTCCTTGAGGTTTTCGGTCTCGACTTCGGCGGCCCACTGCTCGGCCAGAGCGTCGTGCTGGGCGAGGTACCAGCCCGGCAGGTGGGCGGGGTGGACGGCTGGCGTGTAGCCGGGCCACTGCCCGGTGGCCTGGCAGTTGGCGTACAGACGGCGGGCGCGGTCGGCCTGCTCGGCACCGACCTGGAGTGCCTCGGCGTTGAGCTGGACGACGGACACCAGGTACGGGGGCGTGGTCTCCTGCACGACGTGCACGAACGACGCCTCCACGCCGGTGACGGCACGGACGGCCTCCAGGTACCAGGCGGCTTGAAGGTGGTATCCGTACTGGGCTGCCAGGCGTCCGAAGTCCGCGGGGTCCGCCGACTTGCTCGTGGTCTTCAGGTCGACGACGAGGGTGCGGTCCTGGCTCCACCAGTCGGGGCGTGCCCGGCACGCAACCTCGGTGGCCGGGTCGGTCCAGTACAGGGAGGCCTCGCAGACCCGGTCGGCGCGCTCGAACAGGGGGCCGGCGATGGGGTGCGAGGTGAGCGTGTCGTGCATGGCCTGCACCTGCTCGAACTCTACTTCCAGCAGCGGGGTCAGGCCCGCGGTGAGGGCGTCGTCGCGCTCGGTGCGGGCGGCCTTGGTCCTCCACGAGTCGGCCTGCACGACGTGCAGGCCCGTGCCCGTGCCCAGGGTGAGGGTGTGGGCGGCGTGCCCGAGTTCGAAGGCGGGCGTGTAGGGGCGGGGGTGGTCCTGCTCCCACCGGAAGCGTGCGGGGCAGTCCAGCAGTCGCTTCGCCCCGGTGGACGACAGGGTGCTTGTGTCCGCGTGGTACGCGGTGTCGGTGAGCCCCAGGACGATGGGCTCCTTGGGCACGACGCTGTCGGCGTCGTCGGTGGTTGGGCGGGTCTCGGTAGTCGCCACCATGGCGTCTCCTCAGGTGTTGGTGGGGTTACGGTTGGGGCCCGCACCCCGGCCGGCGACAGTGCAGGCCGGGGGTGCGGGTTGGTGCGGTTACCGGGCGACTTGGCCGTCCTCGATGACGACGGCGCCGGCGTCGGCGTCGCCGACGCGCTCGATCCACAGCTGGAAGTCGCCGTCGGCGACCTGGGTGCGGATCGCGTCCATCGCCTCGTCGTCGAGGAGAGAGCCGTCCATGATCCGCAGGACCCGCAGCTCGGGGTTCAGGGCCATCGCCATGGCCACCGAGACGCGGATCTGCTCAGCGGAGGAGGCCTGAGAGAAGGGCACGCCCTGGTAGGTGACGCCCTGGTCGTCGAAGCCAAGGCCCTCGACAGGGAAGACGGCGGAGGCCAGTGCCTTCGCCTTGTTCTCATCGATCGTCGCGATCTGGGCCGTCAAGGCCTCATAGTCGTGGCGGAGGGCGTCACGCTGGGCGGCGCGAGTGCGTGCCTCGTTGTTGGCGCGCACGCGCGCGTTGTCCGCCTCCAGGCGCTCCAGGCGCGAGGCGATCTCGTCCGTGCCCACCCGGTCGCCCGCGTCTGCGACCTGCTGGGCAGCAGCCCGGCTGTCCGCCTGGGCGGACTCCAGCCTGCTCCTGGCGGCAGCCAGGGCGGCTTCAGCCGCCTCGACAGCCTTCATCGCGTCGGCGACGGCGCCCTCGGCACGGGACGCCTTGAGAGCCAGGACATCCAGGCGCTGGTTGTGCTCCTGCGCCCGTCGCAGCTCGGCGAGCACCTGGCCGGCTGACGTCTCCTCAACGGGCAGGGACTCGTCGACGATGACGTCGCCCAGGGCCTTGCCGCGCCGGCCGACGTCGGTGCGCTGGGCGTACAGGTCGGCGCGCTCGCGGTCGAGGGCGTCGAGGTCGACGTCCAGGTCCACGAGGTCGAGCAGCGCCTCACGCTGCTCGCGTGCCGACAAACGCGTGAACGCCAGAGGATCGAAGGACAGGCCGCCGACGAGGCGATCGAGCATCGCCTGCGGGCTGGTGTAGCGGGCGCCGTCGGCGGCCTCCACCCGAAGCGTGGACTTTCCAGCTGCATCCCAGGTGCGGGTGACCTTCAGGTCACCCAGGTCCAGGCTGACGGTGGCGTGGTTGGCGCCGTCACGCACAGGCCGCGGGACGGCCTTGGCGGCCTTGCCGCCTCCCAGGGCGAGCCAGATAGCGTCCAGCACGCTGGACTTGCCCTGGGCGTTACGGCCCCCGACCACCTGGACCGTGGAATCGGGGGTGATCTCGACGGCCTTGAGCCGCTTGATGTTCTCTGCCTCGAGCTTGACGATCTTCAAGGCTGCCTTCCTTTCATGGCGGGGTGGAGTGGTCTTGTGCTTCAGTGGTGGGTGGCAGGGGGCCGCGAGCGCGCACCCCGCCCCGTTGGAGATCACGGCGCTTTCCTTCGCAGGTCGCCGACCAGAGCCACGGTCACGAGGGCGGCGATGACGACCGAGGCCGGTACGCCCTCGGCCAAGGCGACGAGTGCCGCCAGGGCCGTGAGACAGGCCAGCGGGTGGGTGATGACGAGGCGGACCGTCAGGGCAAGGACCGCCCCGACGACACCGCCGATGACTCCTGCGATGACGTTCATGCCCCAGTAGTGGGCGGAGGCGGGATGCCGGTACTCCCGGGCGGGCATCTGGGGTGGGAGTGATCCGGGGAGGCGCCCGCCCACTACTGGGCCATGAGCACCACCGAAACCCTCGTCTCTCACCCGGGTCAGGAGACTGTCGCGGCGGTTGTCGCGGTACGAGGTCCAGACCGGGTGGTGGTCGCCTACCTCATGGCCGTCGCTGCCCCTGGTGCGGACACTGCGTACGTGGTGGTGAACCTCGAGCGGTTCACCCTGGAGGAGAGAGCAGTAGCACTACAGCGGCTGGGGAAGGATCTGGTCTCCCGGTGTCCCGGGCGTCGGCGCCTGTTCGTCGGCCGCGCGGGCATGCCGCTCGGCCGTGCCCGGGACTGGCTTGCCGGCGTCGACGTCGAGGTCGAGCGCGGGTTTCCCTACAGCACGATGCGGAGGATCAGCACGGACCCGGCGAGGGTACTGGCTCGCTCGGACACGATCGTGCTTCCGTCGCGCACCATCACCGTGGCGACGGACGGGAGCCTCAACCCTGCTACCCGGGCTGCGTCCGCGGGCTTCGTCACCGACGCCGGCTACGCCTACGCCCGCGAGTGCCCGTGCCCGTCGGGCAGGATTGTTGACGCCGAGACGACGGCGATCTGCATGGTCCTGCGCGCCTTCCCGACGCACGACCTTGTGGTGCTGACCGACTCCCAGGCTGCGCGCCGGATCATTCGGCAGGCGCTGGACACCACGGAAGCGCACCCGTCGTGTCCGACCCGGGCGTTGGAGAATGTGCCCTACCGGTTGCGCGCACCCGTGCGGAAAGCAGTGGCCGGGCACCGGGGTCGAGTCGAGATCCGGTGGGTGCCTGGGCACTCCGGTCAGGTGCTCAACGAGGCGGCGGACCGCCTTGTGCGGGCGGTGCGCAGGGAGAGTGAGGGTAGCGCCACCTTTCGCTCCGCAGAGCGGGTCCGGCGCAACATCCGCAGAGAGATCCTCACGACCTAGACACGCCTGTCCCGGCAGGAGGCGATCCTGCCGGGACAGGCGGATGAGATCGTCACCGGCCAGGCGCCGGGATCAGGGGTGATCTCAGAATGAGGGCTTGTCGCTGCACGACGTCGTATCACCCGTGGCCCAACCTCGCTCACTTCCCCGTCGTCGAGGTCGGACGGGGAGGACGCGAGCGCGCGGTGGAGCGGGTTGCGATCAGCGGTTCATCACGCGTCCTTCCTCAGGCCGAGGGCGGTCTCGGCGATGGTGGTGGCCTGGTCGATGGAGTCCGACCATGAGGCCCCCTCGGGGCGGTCGAGGGCGTCCAGGACCCGACGGAGGGCCTCACGCAGCCGCCGCATCACCTGCAAGGTCCAGGCGCTGTCGCGCCTGGACCTTGCGGTTCTGGAACGTCTGGTCATCGACGACGAACCAGCTCATCGGGGCTCCTTCGTGGGTGGCGTAGGTGGCGTGGACGCTCACGCCCCTCGCGGGCGCCTTCCTACTAGACACGTTGGATTCCTTTCACAGCAGGGACAGGAGGGACGGGGTACTGAGGTCGTCGGAGTCAGTAGTGCTGACGGCGACAGGTGAGCGGTCGGGCCGCTGGTAGCGGTCGGCGCAGACCCGGCACGTGCTAGGCGCCGTCGACGCCGCCTCCAGCTCAACGGGGGCGGTCACCGGCAACGTCAGCGGGTCCCACGGGACGGGGTCCTCTGGGCGGCACAGGCGGGTCACCACCCAGTAGGAGCCCCCCGGAGGCGGCGGCTCCACCACCGCGATGTGGTCCACCGGCACGAGCACGCCAGGCAGCACGGCAAGCACAGGCGCACTCATGTCGCCACCCCCTCAGCGGGCAGGACGCGACCCGAGAGTTCGGCGTCCTCCGCGTGGACGCTCGCGTAGTCGTACGCGTGGACGCTCGCGTGGCCGTAGGCGCGGACGGTCAGCCCGCGGCCGTTTCTGATCTCCAGGCGCGTGTCGCCCGACGAGCGGATCTCGATCGTGCGGAGCGTGCTGAGCACGTCCGGGTCGGCCAGCGCGGCGTCGAGCTCGGCCTGGTTGGTGACGGTGACTGCTGTCATGGCTCATGCCTCCGGGAGCGAGGCCTGCCAGGCCTCCAGGTTGGTGTGGGGTGTACGGGGAAGCTGGCCCACGGCACGGAACGTGATCCGCGGGAGCTGCGCGTTCATCGGCGCCGAGGCGAATGGGTGCGCTCCCGGCAGCAGGGCGCTCACTGCTGCGCTCGCGGGTCGTGGACGAGGGTCAGGGGCCCGCGGTTGAGCATCAGCTCCTGGTCGTCTAGCTGGTCCAGGGTGTCGGTGGCCTGCCACGCGACCGTCATCTGGGTCCAGGCTCGTCCGTCGCGGTCGCGCACCTGAGCCCCGGCAGGCAGGTCCGCGAGCGTGTGAAAGCGCAGGAGGTCGCTGCGGCGGTACAGCGGCTCCCACGAGGTGATCGCGCCGTCCTCCTGCCACAGGACGTTGCCGTCGACCAGCTGGTAGGAGTCGGCCCCGGTGCGCACCGCGTAGGCCGGCAGTGGGACGTCGACGGCGCCAGGGGCGAGGGCGGTGATGAGGATGACGTCCTCGGCCGGCCACGACCGGCCCTCAGGGACGGGGGCGGGGGCGGCGTCGCTCCGGGCGGCGGTGAGCTGGGTCTTGAGCGCCTCGACGGCGGCGGCAAGATCGCCAAGGGCCTGCGTGAGGGTGTCGGTGGTCATGGGCTTCCCAATCGGTAGTGCGGAAGGTGTCTGGGTGCGTGGGTGGGTCAGAACGGCGGCTCGTCTCCGAACCCGCTGCCACCCCATCCGCCGGTGCTCTCGGGCGCGGGCGGCTGGTAGCCCGACGGCGTCGCAGGTGCGCCCTGCCCGCCGCCGGCGGTGGCGGCACCACCCGAGGAGGAGCCCGGGGTGCGGCGCGCGACCTGGGCGGTGGCGTAGCGCAGGGACGGGCCGATCTCGTCGACCTGCATCTCCACGACGGTGCGCTGGGTGCCCTCACGGTCGGTGTACGAGCGCTGCGTGAGGCGGCCCTGGGCGATGACGCGCATGCCCTTGTCGAGGCTGTCAGCGACGTTCTCCGCCGCGTCACGCCACACCGAGCAGCGCATGAACAGCGTCTCGCCGTCCTGCCACTCGCCGGCCTGGCGGTTGAAGGTCCGCGGCGTCGAGGCGATCGTGAAGGACGCCACCGGCGCCCCGCTGCTGGTGTAACGGATCTCCGGCTTGGCCGTGAGGTTGCCAATGATCGTGATGACGGTGTCGCCAGCCATGTGTGTCTCCTATCGGTGGCTAGGGTCGGTGGTCAGAGGCTCAGGCGGCGGCAGCCGATGACGCGGCCCACCTGTTACGGACGAGGTCGTCGGGTACGACTATGTCGCCCCGATGAGGCAGAGCCGCCTTCACGACACGGCTCACGACGACGAGGACGCCGTCGTGGGGTTCGGGCACACCGATGACGTCGGTGGCCTGCTTACCGAGGTTGATGGCGACCTCCAGGCCGTCGACCTCGACCTGGGTCTGCCCCAGGTCCTTGAAGACGACCCGGGCGATGTCGCCCGACGGGGCGATGGTCAGGACGGGGTGGTCCTGACCATCAACGATGGTGAGAGCGTGGGGGGTGCTGTTGATGAGCCGCATGGTGTCTCCTCAGGCTGGGTTGCTACTTCCAGTAGTGGGTGGACGAGACGGTCGCTGACGCACGGCCCAGGACACCGCGCCAGCCGGATGGCTGAACGCGTATACGCCGATCTGACGGCCTCTCAGCGTCCCCGGGCCAGGAGGGGGCCAGAGAGAGCCTGTGGGGGCGTTTGAGGGCGCCTGAGAGGGGATCACGGTGGCTCTGCGGTGCTCGTCAACGCGGCGAGCACCGCCCGTGCTCTGGCGGCGCCGGTCTCAGTTCCGGTAGCAGCCTCGGGCTCGCAGCCGATCTCAGCCACGGGCCTCGCTGGCGGTAGCGTCCGGGCCCACGGCAACCGGCCGGCATTGAGGGCCGTGTCCATGCGGGCCAGAACCTCGGACAGCGGAGTGCCAGGTTCTGCGGAAGCGACCTGCTCGGCCTGTGCCATCGCTGCTCGGCCGTGACGGTCGGCCTGCACCTCGTCAAGGCCGTCACCCACTGCCCGCAGGAATCCGCGTAGGTAGGCAGCTTGCTGGAACGGCGTCCTGCGCCCGGTTGGCAGTGAGTGCCTCTGGCGCCAGTCCCGCACCCGCTCGGAACGGACACGTCTGGCGGCCCGGTTGACGTCCGAGACCTTGACCTGCCCGTAGATCTCGATGTCGCCCGCGGCCAACAACCGGACGGCCGTAGCGAGGACCTTGTCGGTCATGTCCTCGGACAGGAGCGTGTGCCATGAACGCGTGCGGGCCTCGGCGTGGTCGCCATCGAGCGGGCTGAGCATTCCTGCGTCGGTGAGGACCCCGAGGGCCAGGGCGACGGCCGGTGCGGTAGGCACGGTCAGGTTCCTTCCTGGGCGAGTCTGGCGGCGAGGTCGAAGTACGCCTGGCCGCCGTCACGGCGGTGATCATTCCTCGGTGGCATGGGGTCATCTCTCCAGCCGTCGGCGTTGAGCCAGGTGGCGGGGTAACGGATGTACCTGCTCTCGGGCAGGTTCGGGTCGGCCGCCAAGCGCCTGGCCCCGGCGAGGATGGTCTCGGGTGTGGCCCGGGAGAGGGCTTTGGCGTACGCCTTGGCGGCGGTGCGACGTGCGACGTGGCGGGGGTAGATGTCGTAGAACTCGGCGAAGCCCTCCGGTTCACGCTCGGTCCTTGTCCGCGGCCCGCCGCGGGCAGCGGAGGCGACCGCGAGGTTGGTCGCGTCATCACCCTCGCCCCCTCGGGGGGTATGGGGGGTCTCCCTGTTCCCTAGTTCCCTGTTCCCTGTTCCCTGTTCCGGGGATGAGCCTTCATCGAGGCTGTCGTGAGGACTCAGTGAGCCCTCACTGAGGGTGCAGGTTTCGGTGTCATAACGGGGAAATCGTGGCCTGGACGGCCGGTTTATCCGCTGGTGCCTGTCCCAGGAGTTGATCTGGAGGTAGCGGCGCCCGTCGGGGCCCGCATACCGGGTGATGAGGCCTCGTTCTGAGAGCCGTGTGAGGCCTCCGTGAACCCTCAGTGAGCCCTCATTGAGTGGGTCGAGGGGGAACAGGTCGCACTGGATGAGCTGTGGCTCGTCCCGACCGACGCCGTTGTCGTCCACGTAGGACCACAGGCCGATGAACAGCAGACGGTCCTCGATGCTGAGAGCGGCGATGTCATCGCTGCGCCAGAAGTCTGGCTTGATGGTGCGGATTCTCATGACACGGGCTCCCTGTTCGCGACCTCAAGGAGGACGTCGGCGTGGCACGGGGCGTCGGGCGGGCACCAGCACATGAGGTCGTGGCCGCGCAGTTCCACCTCGGCCATCACCTGGCCGAGGAGGTCGTTGGTGGGCTTCTGGCGGAACAGCTCGGTCGCACGCGCCTGCGCCTGGGCGCGGGTGTGGACGCGTCGGCGTTGGGCCCTCCTGGGAGTCATGACGCGCCCTCCCGGTAGGTGACGAGCAGGTGGACCGGGCCGTCCTGGGCCAACTGCTGCCCAGTGACACATCCCTGGGCGTCGTCCCACATGCCCCCTGGAATCCTGACGTCGTAGGGCACGCGCTCCCAGGTACTGCCCCGGCAGGAGATATGGGCCCCGATGGGCAGGGCGTTAAGATCCTCGGTGCTCAGGCCGTCAGCCTCGTCTGGCACGAGGCGCCCGGTAGGGCCGGCCTCAAGGAGACCGGTGATGACGCCATAGGGCAGACCAGCGCCCAGCGGCCGCAGGAACGTCTCGTTCCAGGCGTCGCGCTGTGCCCGGTGCCTGCTGGCGCAGTCCCGACACAGGTAGGTGTAGGGATAGCCGTTCGGGGTCGTGGGGTTGAGGATGCCGGTATCGGCCTGCAGACCGGGGTGGTGCGCGCAGACCTTGTGCCACGGGTCGTACCGGTCGAGCAGGACAGCAGGGAACGCGCTGTCCTGCTCGGGGTCAGCCGGTACCAGGATCTGCCGGCCTCTGATGCCGGGCACGTTGAGGTCGTCCTCCCAGACCCACAGGCCGCGCCGGATGAACCAGGTCGTGGGTACCGGCGCCTGGTCGGGATCGATGCGGTCGTCCTCCCACTGGTCGAGGTAGCTCGGGATGTCGGCGGTGATGACGTCGTTCTGGGCGGCGTCGGTGTCGGGGGCGAGCAGGACGCCGCAGACGGTCAGGTCGTCGTCCTCGTAGAGGAGCGTCGGGAAAGTAGGGCTCATGGTGTCTCCTCGATGAAGGTGATGGTGATCCGGTGAAGGCCGCGCACCCTCGTGTTGGGAGCACGGACGAAGGTCTGAGCCACGACGACATCCGGGTTGTCGTCCGACAGGCACCCCGCGGCTACGAGCCCGTCCAGGACGGCCTTGATCGTGGGCGCGGCGTTGGGCGGGTCCGCCTTGACCCCGGTGCCCTTGGGGTAGGCGATCTCCCAGATGATTGAGCAGGGCTCACCCACCACCCCGAGGGCCGACCGGCGGGCGACCAAGGCGGCCAGCGTGTGCAGGTCGCGCACGATCCGGGCACGGTGGGCATGATTGGTCACCGGACGGTTCGCGCTCATCCACAAGCTCCTGGGCACGTCGAGTACGACGCGTCTCACGAGCCGTCGCCTCCCCACAGGTCCATGGGCACCTCTCGCGCGCGGTCGATGCGCTGGCGGATCAGCGGCAGGTACTGGGCCTCGCGCTCGACGGCGACGCAGTGCATCCCCTCGAGCAGGGCCGCCTCGATGGTGGTGCCGGAGCCGGCGAACGGGTCGAGGATCAGCCCGCCGTGCGGAGTCACCAGGCGGATGAGCCAGCGCATGAGGGCCAGGGGCTTGACGGTGGGATGCTGCACGCCGCCTGAGCTAGGGCGCTCCGAGGAGGGTGCCTTGGGCTCCCACCGGAAGGTGGGGAAGAACCTGGACGCACCGCCGGCGTCGTCGTACTCGGCGCCCGTTGAGCGCATGCCCCAGCCTGCCCCGGGTGCCGCCGTGCGGGGACGGCCCCGCCGCGAGGCCGATTCGCCGGACTGCGCGTCCAACTCGGTGGCCGCGGTGTCGTCGAGGACGACGTTGGTCGGCCACCGTCCTGCCTCGTGAGCCAGGACGGGCCTCAGGGGCAGCGGATCGGTCGACAGTCGTAGACTCACCCCCGGGCGCCGCTCATAGGATTCTGGGTCCATTCCGGCCTGCTTGGCGCCGGTCTGGCTCATGGACACCCGGCAGGCGTCGATGTTCAGCGCCCCGACCCCGTGCTCCAGAACGTTGTCGGCGACCGTACCGTCCAGGGGGCGGCGGGCCACCAGGATCGGCTCATGTGCGGGCTTCAGAGCCGTTCCCCACCCCTGCCAGGGGCGCGCTTGGCCAGCGAGCTCCACGCCGTGGCTGGCCAGTCCCTTGTTCTCACCGGAGGTGGTCATGGCCCTGGCGACGTCGAGCGACTTGGGGAACCCCTGCCCGTAGAGCCAGGCGATCGAGTCGCGGATCTCGAAGCCGGCGTCCTCCACGCCCACGGCGAGGCGGTGCCAGGTCCTGGGCGCGCCGAAAGCCGTCAGGTACCCGCCAGGCCTCAGGAGCCGCAGGCACTCGGACGCCCACGCGGTACACCACTCCTGGAAGGTTTGGAGGCCCGCGTCTTCCACACCCCGACGTTCGTTTCCTCGGCCAAGTGTGGCCGGGTGGTCCCAGTTCTTACCCATGAAGGACAGGGCGTAGGGTGGGTCGGTCACCACCGCGTCCACCGACCCGGCGGGTAGGGCCCGCATGACATCCAGGCAGTCACCGGCCCACACCGTCGCCCATTCGTCCTCGTAGTAGCGGCTCATTCCTTCACCCCCTGAGGGTGCATGGCGGGGCTGGTGCGCATGCGCCAGATGAAGGCGGCGACGGTCTCCGGGTCGGGGTCCGTGCGGTCCCACTCCTCGGCCTGGGTGGCGGCCTCGCCCAGCTGCCGGTAGAGGCTGGCGATGTAGTCGTGCCTGTCGCGTACGGCGGGGGCGCTGAGCTCGTGGAAGAGGGTGTACGGGGTGTAGTAGCTGTCGAGGCTGAGGAGGTCGCCAGACCACTCGTGGAGGTCGATGTCCTCCTCGATGTGGGGGTCTTGCGCCCATAGGAAGGCGGCGACGCAGGCGGGGCAGCAGCGCAGGGTGTAGATGGTGCCCATGTCTACGAGGTGCTCCTCGTCGTAGGAGGTGCCCTTGGCGATGGTGCGTCCGCAGTGGTTGCAGCGGACCTTGCCTCTGCTGGTGCGCTGGCGGGTGGTGACGTGGCGTGTCATGGCTGCTTCACCGTCCGGTTGTGCTGGCGTGTGCGGCGGCGACCACGGCCGCGGCGGTGGGGGTGGAGGTGGTGCTCACGGGGGCGCTCCTATAAGGGTTGCGTATGGCTTATGGGTTGCTGGCTCAGAACGGGGGCTCGGCGGTGCGGGCGCCCCACGGGTCGGTCTGCGCGCCGCCGTGGTCGGGGGCGCAGGCAGGTGTCGCACTTGACCGCACCCCGGCTGGTGCGGGTCCTGGTGATATCGAATGCCATCAGTGGTCCTCCTCGGGAGTAAGACAGGTGGAAGGAACTGCTGCCGTTCGTTTCGGTCGGAATCTCATGACGTCACCGCCTCGACGACCGCCGCGATAAGGTCTCTGGCAGCGGGTGGGGTGACGGCGTTGCCGGCCTGCCTCACCTGCTCCTTCTTGGTGCCGAGAATCCGGTAACCGGAAGGAAAAGCCATCGCGGCGGTGATCTCACCGGGGGTGAGCATTCGGAAGTGCACGTCGTCAACCTCGATGGTCTGACCCGTCAGGAGCGACTGGTGCCCGGCCGTGGTGATGGTCCGAGCAGGCGCGGTGACGAGCCCGTGGCGGTCACGGGTCGTGACTGTGGCCGGCGGGTCCGAGGTGGGCGCGGCCGACGAGGAGGTCCCGTAGTAGGAGGTCACGAGGCCGTGGTGGTTGCCCGAGGCCGTCACCGTCGCCAGCGGGTCCGATACGGCACGCACGCACGAGCCGCCCCCACGCAGCTCGGCGATGAAAGGGTGCAGCGCCCATCCCTTAGAGGGCGAGGCGTGCTGGGGGGCCATGGCCAGGGCGGTCTCGCGCCGCGTGGTCTGGGTACGCAGCACCTGGGCGACCGTGTCCGGGGTCTTCCCGCCGCGGCCCTCGACCGGGACGGCCAGGGCCGGCGCCCACTGCCCGCACCAGTACCGCTCGATCCCGACACGGATGCGCCGGAGTGTCTTGTCCGCCAGAGGCCGCTTCCGGTCGCCGATCCGCACGCCCGGGTCGGTCCAGTCAATGATGCTGGCAGCAGGTACCGTCGGCGGCTCGATGACCCGGTTACGGCACTCCACCTGGGGGCACCGGTAGACGTACTGGGAGCGGTAGCGGCCCACGTGCTGGTCGGGGCGCTTGAAGGCCTGCATAGCGCGCACCCACCCGTGGTCCGGGCACCAGGCCCAGGGGCGGACCACTTGCTCCAGGTCGGGCGCCCGCTCGCCGCGCCTCCACGCGACCACGTAGAGCCGATCGCGCGACTGCGGGGCCGGCAGACCATGCTGGTGGGCGTGCATCGAGTTGAGGCACACGAGCCGCAACTCGTAGCCGAGCGCGCCCAGGGCGGCGCGCCAGGCCGGGAACAGCACCCAGGAGGCCGCCTCCACGACGTTCTCCACGATGACCGCCCGGTAGCGGTGGTGCTCGGTGAAACGGACGACGTCCCACATGGTGGCCCGACTGCGCATCGCCGCGTCGTCGGGGAGGACGGCGCCGGCCTCGAGCAGCCCCAGCAGGTCGGTGCGGCGGGCCTCGGCCTGACGCAGACGGCTGACGCCTTGCGCCAGGGAGTGGTTGGTGCACTCCGGGGAGGCCCACAGCACGTCCGTGGCCGGGTAGCGGCGTGGGTCCACCTGGGACAGGTCGGCGCAGTCGTGGTCTGTGCCCGGGTGGTTGGCCTGGTGGGTGTCCACGGCCAGCCGCCAGTGGTTGGCGGCCATGACAACCTGCGTGCTGGGCACCTGGACGGCGCCGGACGACGATCCTCCCGCCCCGCAGAACAGGTCGGTGATGGTCAGGCTCATGCCGTCACCACCGTTGCCACGTCGGTCCCACCCGCCGGCGTGTCTGGCTGAGGGGGTGCCAGCACCGTCCGCTCGGCCGGCGTACAGTCGCGGATGCGGTAGTCGAGCTCCATGAACGGGGTCGCCCCGTGCACCACACGGCGCCGTGCCGGCCTGGCGGCCAGCACGCACCCCATCTCGCGCAGGACGTCCATGAGGTCGGCGATCGCCTCGTACTCCTGGTGGAGCACGGGCGCGTCGGCGAGCATCTGCCAGCGCCACACCATCCGGTACGGCTGCGGCTCGCAGGTGAGCTCGCGCTGGCGCTCGTAGCACGTGGCGCACAGGCGACGTGCCTTGTGGGCGACGGTGCCTGCCCACTTGCCCGTTTCCTTGGCGCCTTTGGGGCGCAGTTGGCGCCCATAGCCTCCAACGCACTCGACGGGCCCGTCACGCCAGTCGATGGCCGTCACCGGACCCCTCCTTCGACCGGGGCGTAGGCCGTGACGACGGTGGCGATCGTCAGGGCCAACGCCCAAAGGGCCAGCCCCGTCATGTGCCCGACCCGCAGCGCGACGGCGAGCTCGGCGATGTCGAACGCCACGGTCGCGCCCGCCAGGGCGATGAGCACGACGTGTCGGCGTCGCACCGACGTGGGAGCGGGGGCGGGGGTATCCGGTTCAGCCATGTCAGCCATGTGCGTCTCCTTGAGGTCGAGTGCGCTCGACCTCAGTGGTGGACGGCAGCGCCTCGTGAGCACATCGGCCCTGACTCGTCCGCGGCGCTCCCAGGAACCGTCATGACCGGAAAGATGCTCCCCGTCGCCCTGCCCGGAGGCTTTGACCCTGCCCGTGACCAGGCCAGACTGGAGGCGCGGGTACGCGAGCTCAAGGGACAGCAGTGGAGTCTCGCCAGTATCGACGTCGAGGCAGGAAAGGCCTACTTCGTCACCGCTGATATGGTGACCACCATCGTCGAGCGTGACGGTCGCAAGGGCGCGCAGCTACCCGCCGACGTACGCCCCGGCGACGGCGACAGGCAGGCCACCCTGCTCGCCGAGGCCTTCGACCTGCGCTACCCCGGCGAGGGGTGGGTCATGACCGAGTTCGACCCCTACCTGCGTCAGGCCATCATGGAACGTCTCGACTCCGATGAGCTACGAGCCCGTGAAGCGCTCGCCACGGCACTCGGTGTCAAGCCTTGGCAGGTCCAGGTCCACAAGGTCGACGGCGGCTTCGACGTGCACCTGCCAGCCTCCTACTCGGCCTCCCGACACGACCTCCGCATCAACGAGGCGGTCACGATGGCGATCGGCAGACCGGGCTGGTACTTCACGATTAACGCCCAGGCCCTGACCATGCAGGTGCGTGCCGGCGCCCTACCCACCTTCCCTGACCGGGCCCTCTACCCGTGGGGCGCCCCCACAAACGACACCTGGTCGATCCCTCTCGGCCTCGCCCTCGGCTCCGGGGGCACCCCGAACCGCGAGCTCGCGATCGGCTTCGATGACGTCCCGGGCATGCTGTCCACCGGTACCGCCGGCAGCGGCAAGTCCGTGGGAGTCAACGCCATCATCACCGGCGCCCTGCTGCGCGGCTGGGAGCTCGTGGTCATCGATGCCCCACACAAGGCAGTGGACTTCCTGTGGTGCAAGGACTTCTGCCGACCTGGTGGGTGGGGGTGCGACTCGAAGGAGCAGGCACTAACCGCCCTCGACCTGGTCTACGAGCATGGCCAAGCCATTGCCCGCCTGCTCAAGGAGCACCACGCGCAGAAGGTCGCCGATCTGCCTGTGCACCTGCGACCCGCCCCGGTGCTCATCGTCATTGACGAGGCCACGGCCCTGTTCATGCTAGAGCCGGTTCCCAAGGGCATCCCCAAGGACCACCCGCTGGTCATCGACGCGCTGAACAAGAATCTGGTCACCCAGACCCTCATCAAGCGCGTGGCCACCATCCCGGCCGAGATGCGTTTCGCAGGTCTTCGAGTGGTCATCTCCACCCAGATGGCTCAGGCCAAGACCGGTTTCGACGGCCCGCTCAAGGCCAACCTCTCCCACCGGGTCCTGTGGGGAGCCAACCCCTCCGAGTCCGCCCGAGGCTTCGCACTGAGCAACCCGAGAGACGTACCCCGCGTGCCCGAGTGGATCCGCGCCGACGAGACTGCGGCCCGTGGCACCGGCGTCGCCGAGTTCGAGGGCAGGGCCCCGGCGGTGCTCAAGGGATACTTCGCCACCACCGAGCAGCTGCGTGAGCACCTGCTCTCCGCTGGCGTGCCGCGCTGCTCGCGTCCCGAGCCCACCGCCGCTCAGATCGCCGCCCACACCCCGAGCCTCGATGACGCCGTCGGGACCGATGACGAAGTTCCCTCGCGACTGGAGAACGAAGGAGGCTTCGGTGACCCAGGAGGGGAAGTGATCGAGCTCAGGGGAGCGGCCCGAGCCGCCCACGAGTTCGCCGTCAGCCAGGCGAGAAACCACCGGAGGTCCTCTTCTTCCAACACGGTGCAGAACCTGGACCTGTGACAACCCCATGGCAGGTGTGCCACCACGCTCTGCGGGGTGCAGAGCAGCGCATGACGTGCCGGCGTCTGCACCTGCCGCGCACCACTGGGAGCAACACAACTCTCCAGAGAGGAGCGCCCATATGGCCGCCACGATCCAGGTCGGGGAGAACATCCCCGACACCCACTACTTCATCGCTCTGCGCAACAACCAGGACGACAGTCTGGTCCTGTTCGACACGCCCCAGGAGGCGGTAGGGACACTCGACCCGGCCTACCTGTCCGAGGGTGCGGCCGGTGACCACGCGGCCTTCGCCGCACGCCGACACCTGGCCCTGGCGTTCATCGCTGCCGGCCACGACCGGCTAGACCCCCACCGGGTCGCCGCCATGAGCGACTCGGAGAGGTTCGCCCTCTCCGCGCGCGGCAGGCGGCCGGTCACCGAGGTGACCGAGTGGACCAGTGACCTGCCTCTGTACGTGCTGGCGGCATGTCACGCGCCGTACACGGATGTGCCACTACCGCAGGGGGAGGAAGTCCACCCGATCGACCCTTACACGGAGGTCAGCCTGGTGACATCTCTGGCCGACGCCGGGCTCCTGGATGCCTGGCACGTCGAGGCCGGACAGACCTGGGATGGAGGAGGCGAGTAGCCCAGCACGCGGCCCTGAGAAGGGCGGGCACGGCGCCGTACAGGACCGTGTATGAGCACCTTCGACGAGAGCCTGGTCAGCCGCGACAGCGCGGGACGGTTTGATGTCAGGTCGCCTGGGCCGCCTACGGCATCCCTCGAGGAGCCGGAGTCGGCGCGCATGATCGACGGGCAGAACCTCTCTCGGGTCGTCGCCTCGATGGTGCTGAAACAGCAACACCGGGTAGGGGACACATCCGATGTCGACGAGGTCGTTCAGAACGCCTGCCTGGAGATCGGCAAGACCTACGGGTGGGGACGCATCCCCTTGGCCCCGATCCGCCAGGTCGTCTCCAGGACCCTGGCACGCTCCCAGGGCCACACCAGCCTGGGCTCGACCGACCGCCGAGCCCTGTCGGCCCTCGCTGGCCTGAGGCGCGCCCGGGAGGAGGAGTTGGGGCGGGGCCTGACCTGGCGTGAGGAGGAGGCTCTCGCAGACAGGGTGCGCCAGGAGTGGCCAGACGCACGGCACCGCCCGTCACGCGACCTGCTGAGGAAGGCGCGGATGGCACGTCCGAGCAGTATCCACCGCGACGACGGCGCCCTTGTCGAGGGGACCGGCCTGTGGGCCGGGACTGAGGGAGCGCCGGCAGCAGACCCGGCGACGGCGACAGGCAGGGTCGAGGCAGCGCTGAACGGGCCCGGCCGTAGCAGCGCGCGCCGCGACGCGTGGGACGCACTGGCCGAGCTGCGTGAGGCCGATGGCGGTGGCCGAGTCCCCCGAGTCCGGGCACGGACGCACTCTCCGCGTGCGGCCGCATGGGCGCGCCGCACGATGGATGACTACCCAGGAGGGGTGCTGGGAGCAGTAGACCGGTGGGGGCAGGCCGTCGAGGACGACGGCACGACTGCCCTGTTCGCGCCCTTCGACGCCGCTGACGAGGAGGGACGGGATGCGGTGTGCGACCTTCTGGCCTCCCACCCGACAAGTGCGGACGACCTGTGGGCGGCGGCACTGACCGCCTCCACCCGTGGGCGCGAAACTCAGCCCGCCACTGGGGAGGAGGAGGCGTGAGCGTGTTCGACGAGCGAGCCCATCCCCGCGGCGCTGACGGGCGCTGGACCACCCACGCACCCGCCGCGCCGGCGGCGAACCTGACAGGCCTGGAGGCCGTGACCCTGCGGATCGCCCACCCTGAAGGGGCGCGCGCGATACCCCAGGCAGCGATCGACTATGCCATGCATACCGGTGGGCGTGATTTCGGCCCCGACGACGTGGTCGAGGTCGAGCATCCCGCCTACAACGTCTACCTGCCGGACACCGCGGCGGTCGTGACTGTCAGGGGAGGGAGCGTGTGCCGTACCTCGGATCGCTCCCAAGGGCGTTTCGAGGTTCGAGACGGGGCGCGTCTGATCGCACGTGGCCGGGCGAGCGTGCACGCCTACGCCTCCACCGTGGACGTCCACGACCAGGCAGGGGCTGACCTGCACGAGGGGACGACAGCCCACCTGTACGGAGCCGACGGCTCGGTCAGGGCGCGTCCTGGCACCACGGTCTACGCCTGGGCCGGCACGGTCCACGCAGACGCCGGGGCGACGGTGTGGATCATGGGCCCGCGGGTCACGCTCGACACCGCCCCGGGGACGTACATCGGTGACGGCGTCGACTCTCCGATCGGACGGCAAGCAGCCCGACTGGTCGAAGAGGACATCTTCGAGCGGCACCGCCTCAACGCCGAGACTGGCGTCTACGACCTCGAACCCCAGTACTCAGGAGATCGGCAGCGAGCAGCTTCAACGAGAACCTGAACCTTCGCGGATCCGACGGCAGGTGGGCGCCAGCCACGGCATTACCTCCCGCAGCAGCACTACCGCAGTTCTCAAGCATTTGCGAATACCACAGCCCCGCCCCCGATTCTTAGAAGGAGAATTATCATGAGCGATGTTGACGCCGTTCACCCCTATTTCATCATCAAGGCCGCTGAGTGGATGCGTCGCGCGGGCGGTGATCCCGCCGATGCCGGTGGCCTGGCCCGGTGGGCGCAGATCGCCTGGCACGCCGCTCGCGACGAGTCCGGCAGGCCCACCCGCAGCCGCTTCCGCTACCGCGGGGTGTTCGTGGCCCAGGACGGCACCGTGCTGGCCGAGACCCGCCGCTATGGCAGTGGTGAGCTCACGGTCGATCACGTGGAGTCCGCCGACCTGGAGCGGCTGACCGGCGAGACCTCCCCGACGGTCTGGGATATGGCGCTGGCCGCTATCCGCCGCGCGGTAGGCCAGCCGGTCGCCTACTGCCGCTACTCCGAGGTGTGCCAGGGCCCCACCCCCCGGGCGTGAGCGCTCACAGGCCGCTGGACGGGGCGCAGCCCCCCCCGTCCAGCGGGCACGAGGGGGAGATGGCCAGGTGACACCGACCAACAGGAGGGCGTCAAGGCCGCCGCAACTACTGCGGCGAGCAGCTCTAGGACGAACGGGGGCTGGTCCCACCCAGTGGTGGGGCCAGCCCCCAGAATATCCCCCGCCACCGATATCGCTTTCATGATATAATTTGTTCATGCGATGGACGGTTGAGCTCTCCGACGAGGTGCTGGCCTGGTACCAGGGCCTGAGCCCCGAGGGCAAGGCGGCGGTCGGGCGCGTACTGGCCCGCCTGGAGGAAGCGGGCCACATGCTCGGCATGCCGCTGTCGCGCCAGCTCGGCGGCGGCCTGCGCGAGCTGCGGTTCACCTGCGAGGGCGTCGCCCGAAGAATCACCTACGTGCTCGACCCCGACCGCCGCGCCGTGACCCTGACCACATTCCGTAAGCAGCGCGACAACGAGCGGGCCCAGATCCTGCGGGCCCGCAGAGCCCAGGCGGCCCACGAGGCCGAACGAGCAGCCACCCACAGGAAGGCAAAGCGACCATGACCACCACGCCGTTCAGGCAGGCCGAGGCCCAGGCCCTGGCCGCCATGACCCCCAGCGAGCGGGCCCGCTTCGACGCCGCCCAGGCCGAGGAGGAGACCCGCCTGCGCCTGGCTGAGCTCGTCTACACCGCCCGCACGCGCGCCGGGCTGACCCAGGCCGAGCTCGCTGACCGCATGGGCTCCACCCAGTCCGTGATCTCCGCCGTTGAGAACGGCGGCCAGGTCCCCTCGGTCTCGACGCTGTGGCGCATCGCCCATGCGCTCAACCTCGACCTGACCATCGACATGGCCGCGGCGAGCTGACCAACGGGCTCACAGAGTCCTTCGGGAGCGTGACGGCCGCGTCGTGGCCACGATGCCGCCCAGGGGATGCGGCAGGCGGGCTGCGCCCAGCCGTTGGACGCCCTGGCCTTTTACTCGGTCTGCTGGTTGAGTGCTCTGTGGAGGGTGGAGCGGTGCACGCCCAGATCGCGGGCCACGACCGCTTTGGGCATGCCCGCGGCCACGCGCGCCCTGGCCCGGGGGATATCCGCCTCGCTCAGGGCGCGGGCGCGCCCGGTGTAGGCGCCGCGCCTCTTGGCGGCGGCGATGCCCTCGGCCTGCCTCTCACGGATGATGGCCCGCTCGAACTCGGCCACGGCCCCGAGCACGCCGAGCAGGAGCCGGCTCATCGGGTCGGCCTGGCCGGCGCCGTAGGTCTGCGCCTCGCGCAGGAAGGTCACGGCCACGCCGCGGCCGGTGAGCTCGTCGACCAGGTCGGCCAGGTCGCGCACGGAGCGGGCCAGGCGGTCCATGGAGGTCACGACGAGCTCGTCCCCGGCGCGCACGTAAGCCAGGGCGGCCGCCAGGCCCGGCCGGTCGCGCGATGAGCCGGAGGCCTCATCGGTGAACAGCCGGTCCACGTCGCCGAGGGCGGCGATCTGGCGGTCGAGGTTCTGATCGATCGTGGAGACCCGGGCGTAGCCGATGCGCTGGCCGGCGGGCGCCGGCCGAGTGTGGTGCTGCATGTCTAGAGCCTCGCACACATCCGTCGCACAACAGCCATATCCGGCCCTATCGCGACGGGCCGGCGGCGTCACCGGAATGTCGCGCTGGGGTGCACCCCAGCGAACCATCACATGTGAGCGCCATCACATACCACTCGGTGGGGTCGGCACGAAAAGGGCTTGACGCCACCCCTCTTGTTGGGATAATATTATCTCAACAAGGGGCGGAGAACGCTGCCCCCACCTCAGAAGGAGGACACCATGACCACCCTCGACTACGTGATCTCCACGATCTCCTCCGGCCTGGCATCGCTGGCCGTCATCGTCGACGGCAAGCGCGACTGTGTCGCCACTCTGGAGCGAAACGACATCTGGTGGCCTGGGATTACCTCGGACAGCAACTGGATGGCGATCCGCTCGCCGTCGCACGCCGACGCGATGGCGAATCAGCACGACCGTATGCAGTATGCCGTGGCCTGGGGGCGCACCCGCAAGGAGTGTGCCGAGAACTTCCTCAAGGCGCGCCGCGAAGCTTGAAGAACCCTGGCCGCTGAACATGGTCATGACACATAGGAGGAGACAATGGCAACTGCGACTACAGCCCCCGCTGTTGGTGCCACCCTTGTTGGTGCCACCCTCGACGAGGTGTTGAGGCGGGCGCATGACGCCTACGCCACGACCGTCGGGGCCAGGGAGGTGCTTGATCGCTACGAGCGAGTCAAGCGCGACAGGGACGAGGGGACCCCCGGGGCCTTCTGGGAGGACATCGACTCTCCCGAGGCCCTGGGGGCGGTCCGCGCCGCCGCCGGCGAGGTGGCCCGGGCGTGCCGGACTCAGAGCGCAGCCGTGCGCGCCCTGGTCGCTGCCGCCCGTGAGGGCGGGGCTGCCGCCGGCCTCACGTTGCGCGGTCCCGCCCTGGCCGATGGTCTCGAGGTGACCATCGACGCCGGGACCCGGCACGCCCGGATTGTCACCGGCCGCGACATCCTGCACGTGGAGGCCTATGACGAGTGTCTCACCCGTAACGGGCTCCCGGTCGTGGGGGACCCCTGGGTCTACGAGCTGCCCGGGTGGCTCGGTCTCGATCCGGACGCCGCTGTCCCCCAGGACCTGCTCGTCGAGGGCGCCGGCACCGCCGAGGAGGGCCAGTGATGGGCGGGAGCGGGACACGCGACCATCACGACCCGATGGTCAGCATCCGCGCCGCCCAGGACCAGGACGGGATATCCCGTCCGGTGCCCGAGGGCGTGGCCGACCTCTACCAGCGCGTCTGGGACGAGGTCATCGACTCGGTGCCCGACGGCGTCGACGAGCAGTGGCCCGCCGTCGTGGACGGCGTCGACAAGATGGTGATCTCCGGCCCCTGGGGTGCCGCGTTGAGCATCACCCCTCGCCTGGATGACACCGGGGCCCTGACCGGGGCGGCATGGAGGGGGCAGCGCGCCGACGCCTCGGCCATCATCGGCCACGGCTCGCCGCCCGCCGCGGTCAGCGCCGCCGCCGACTGGGCATCCTGCCTGGACCGGACCCCGGCGATCACCGGCGTCGAGCTGGCCGCCCGGCGCGCGGCCACCGGCGCCACCCAGGCCGACCTGGCCCGCATCCTGGACGTCGGTCAGAGCGTGATCTCCCAGTGGGAGTCCGGACGGCGCGCCCCCCGCGACCCCGACGGCGTGCTGGCCGCCATCGAGGCCCTGGAGGCCCTGGCTAATGACCTGCGCGACCAGGCCGTCGACGACGGCACCACCACCGGGGTCGTACCCGTATGGGACGCCCCCGAGGCCTACCGCGCAGCTCGCCCCGACGAGGTCGAGCGCGGAGCCTCACCGGCCATGCGACGCATGGCCGCGGCCCGCGCCTGGCACGACCTGCGCAACCAGGGCTCCTACGCCCGCATCATCCCCGGCCACACGACGGACGAGACGCGGGAAAAGGCTTGACCCCCGCCCCCTACTGAGATATTATTATCTCAACAGGGGACGGAGAAGCTGCCCCCCACCTCAGAAGGAGGACACCATGAGCATCAGCATCCTGGACGAGATCACCCGCCGCGACGCGATCGTCGGTGAGGTCGCGTCGCACTTCCTCTACTACAAGGAGTTTCGGACCGCTGAGGAGCTGAGCGCGCTTCACGCCGCCGGCGGCGATGAGTGGGGCGACCTGCTCGATGGCGCCATCCGGGCCGCCCGCCCCCTGGTGGATGAGGATGGCACCTGGACGCATACCGTCATCGGCTACGACGGCGAGCAGAGCGCCATCGAGACCATCGACCTGCCCCTGATCATCGAGGCCGCTGCGACCGCGCGCGCCCTGCGCGCCATGCAGCAGGAGGGCCTGCACACCCCGGTGCGAGCCATGGGCGAGGTCTCGCGCCAGTACCGCGCCGCCCTGGACCGCGCCAACGCCGAGGTCCTGCGCGAGGTCCTGGCCGCCGAGCGCGGTCTGATCGACTAGCCGCACGCTAATGGCAGCCCGGATGGTCGCAGGCGGGGTTCGACTCCCCGCCCGGGCGCGACACATCACCACCAGGGAGGCAGCACGATGAGCGATCGGGAGTGGGCGCTGTGAGCCGGCGTTCCAGGCCGGCGCCGTGGTCGGCCACGACCGTGCCGGTCATGGCCCGCTCCCTGGTGCGCGCGGGCCGCGCCGAGGCCGTGCGCCTGGCCGGCGTGGCCCAGCGGGCCAGGGCCATCGGGCGGGCCGACCTGGCCGCCCAGCTAGACGACTCCGCGCGGGCCCTTCAGCGCGGTGCCGCCACAGTCGAGGCCGCCGAGCTGTACTGGGTCGCCGGGCCCATGGCCCGACTCGCGATGGACGCCAGTCAGGACGTGCCCGCGATCCTGACCACTGATGCTCCCGCCGCCCACGGGCTCATGGTTTTCGCCGAGCCCCTGCCAGCCTGGGACACCACCGGCACCGACGGCCTGGCCCTGCGCGACGGGGCGCGCACCGACGTGCCCTATCACGACCCCGTGCCCGTCGATGCCCTGTCATGGGCGATCACCGCGCCGCACCACCGCGCCCACGCCCAGGCCGGGGCCGTGATCCGCGTCGAGCTGCACACCCGCCCCGCCCGCCTGCCCCTACCCCTGATGGAGCACCAGTGCCCGTTCCTGGTGCCTTTCACCACCATCACCCAGCCGATCCCGGCGGCCCTGGACGCCGGCGGCACGGTCCTGGCCCCCGCCGGCGTGGCCACCGCCGCCGAGCACGTCGGAGTGCTCGCCCTGCTGCAGGCCGCCTGGGTCCTGATGAGCACCCCGTCAGTGGCCACCACCGCCCCCGCGGCGCCCGCCCCACGCGCCCACGGGCCCGCGCGCCGGCCAGGCCCGTGCGACGTGAGCGTCATCGATGTCCGCCCCGCCCGCCGAGCCCGCCTGGAGCCCCACGACACCGCGACCCCGTCGGGCAGGCGCCTGACCACCCGCCACGTCGTGCGCGGCCACTGGACCCACCAGCCCCACGGCCCCGGCCACCAGCACCGGCGCCTGCAATGGATCGACGACTACCTACGCGGCCCCGCCGACGCCCCCATCACCACCCGCACCCACGTATGGGCCTGGCGCCACTAACCCCCAAAACCAAAACGGGCAGGTCGGGCTGTGGCGGGGTGGCGGCCCCCGGGGGGGGCGCCGGTGGCGGCCGCTGGCCGGTGGCGCTCACGCGCCGGCGGGCGACACTTGGGAGTGTTGGGCGCGGTGGAGCCCCCTGCCCACCTGTGGACGCCGCCGGCTATCGCCGGGCCGGCGGCGACGCACAGGTGGACAGCGGGACCCGCACCGGGGCCGTGGACAGCCCGGTGCCGCTGCCTGGTTTCGCCCTACGCGGCGGCACGGGCTGACCACCATACGAGAGCGGCGGGTCCCGGCGCTGTGCGGGAGCGGGGTCAGTGGTGGGTGTTGAGGGGTTCGACGGCGCGTGCGGTGGCGGTGAGCCAGGCGCGGCGTGTGGTGGGGGCGAGGTTGTTCCAGAGCAGGGGCCTGCTGGCCATGGCGGGGTCGTAGGGGATGGCGACGGCGGAGCGGGTCATGGTGTTGAAG
Source organism: Actinomyces gaoshouyii (assembly GCF_002076915.1). Classification (NCBI taxonomy): domain Bacteria; kingdom Bacillati; phylum Actinomycetota; class Actinomycetes; order Actinomycetales; family Actinomycetaceae; genus Actinomyces; species Actinomyces gaoshouyii. Next base: position 2,156,937 of record NZ_CP020468.1, on the reverse strand, counting down.
CGCTCGACGAGGTCGTGTGGGTCGGGTTCGTCTTTGGAGGCCCTGGAGACGATGACGGTGGCTTGTTGGGCCAGGCGGGCGGTGTGGGTGTTGAGGGCGGTGAGCTCGGCTAGGAGGAGGCGGGCGGATTCGGCGAGCTCCCATGCTGATGGTGGCAGGGTCAGGCCGAGGCGGTTGAGGCGGCCGCGCAGGCCGCGTTTGGCGCGCTCGTGGGCGGTTGGCTCGGTGAGCATGGTGGCGCGCAGGGCGCTGTCGCGCCCGGTGGGGTCGTCAGGTGCGGTGGCGTGGGGCGTGGCGGGTGGGGGCGTGGGTGGTGGTCATGGTTGGTCCTTGGTTGTCTTCGGTGGTGGCGTGGTGGCGGGCGGGGCGGGGCGTGAGCCGGCTGATGGTCCGGGCGGGGACGGTGGGCAGGGTGGTCCGCTGCTCGATCTCGCGCTGATCATCACCCTGCCACAGGAGATCGACGCGGCCGGCGCCTCACCGCCGACCCAGTGGGCGCCGTCTCGCGGGCGTCACTCATCGCCTGTCCTCCTCCCAGGTCGTAGACGTCGAATCGGAACGTGGTCGCGGCCCGGCCGGCCACCCGCTCGCTCAGCTCCTCCGGGCGCCCCTCGATACGCAGATCGAGGTGACGCGAGTCGTCATCCGGCAAGAGCCCGGAGGCCACCAGGCCGTCAACGATCGGCTTGACCGTGGGCGCGAAGTTGTGCGGGTCCCGCCTGCCCCTGGTCGAGAACAGCACCGTGACGACGATCAGGGCCCGCTCAAGGCGCGGCGCCGGGTCCCCGCTGCGGCGGGCCTCGAAGTACCCCAGCGTGCGCAGCTCACGGGCCCGCGCCGCCACCCGCATGCGGGGCCGGCGGTCGTTCAGGCTCAACGCCTCAGTGGCGAGCATCGTGAAGTCCCTCGACCACACCGGCCCGGCAGGGCGGCCCACCGAGCTCATGCGATCCTCCCCTCGGGCCCCGCCGCCGACGCGGCCCGCCAGCGCCTGGACCACGAGCGGATCAGATCCGGGCGCAGGCCCTGCCACTGGGCCACGGGCTCCTGCCCGTCCAGCACGAGGACGACCGGCAGGCCCGTCGCACCCAGATCCGCGGTCAGGCGATCACGATGCTCATCGGCGCTCAGCTCGGTGAAGCCGACGCCGGCTCGCGTCAGCGCCCGCATGGTCTGGGCGCAGGCGGTGCAGCCCGGGCGCGAGTAGACGACGATCCTCATGCCGCCCCACCCCCGCTCGGGGCCGACGAGGCGTCCCACAACCCCAACGCCTCGCCGCTCATCCTCGCCAGGTGGCGGTCCAACCCCGCCTGGCAGCCGAGCAGCATCCAGCGGGCCCTCCGCGCCTCGTCGGCGACCCTGGCGACCGCGTCATCCATGCCGACCGGGTCCGCGCCGTCGGCAAGCAGGGCCTCGCGCGTATAGGAGACCCGCCCCATGTTCGGGCCCATCGCGGTCATCGTCACCGTCACCCGGGCGCTCATACGGCCTCATCCCCTTTCCCAGTCATCCCAGAAGCTCGAACAATGAACCAGTGCCCTGCGCACCGGGCGCGTACAGATCCGCCTCGTACTCCCGGCCCGGCAGCCGATGCCCCCGGTCGTGGCACGAGCACCTGCCCCGGTGCGTCACACCCGCCTCCCATATCTCCGGATCGAGGGCATACCCCCTTGAGCTCACGATCCAGCCGATGCTCATGTCCGCCACATGCTTGTGCCAGCGCTGGTCATCGCACTCGAAGGTGCACTCACGATGCGCGCCGCGCCGGCAGTGGAAGCACGGCCCGTCGTAACAGGGGCACGAGGTCCTGAACACGGGGCTCTTCCTGTAGGTCTTGCGCATCCTCGGCGTCCACACGTGCGCCCGGATCCACGCCGCGTCCCGCTCACTCATCGGCGCAGGCCGCCCGCTCACAGCAGAGCCTCCGCGCAACGGCCTGCCTCGACGGCGGCTCGGCGCGCCACCTCGACAGCCCGCCTGTCCTCCTCCGATACCCCCAGGCCCGCCAGCATCGCCCCATCGCACGGCACGTTCTGGTACACGCCCTCCGAGCCGTCCTGGTGCAGAGCCACGCCCATCAACGACATGCGGGTCTCGCCGTCCTCGACGACCACGCACGCCCTGCGCATATCGGCCCACCTGGCAGCACTGCCCCGCAACGGGACCAGCACCGGCTTGGGCAGGTCCACGACGACCTCGACGAACACGCTCATGCCGCCTCACCGATCCCCAAACCGTCACGGACCGCCCTGACGCGCGACCTGGCCAACTCCGTGCGCTCCTGCGGGGTCTTGCCTCCCCACATGCCGAAGCGCCCGTCCTTGCGGGTGCCCAACTCCAGGGCGAGAGCCGTCTCCAAGCAGCGGGAACGCACCGGGCACCGGCCGCACACCTCACGCGTCCGAGCCACCGCCTGCCCCTCCTGCGCGAAGAGCCGCTCCATGCCGGCGCACGCGGCCGAGGCCGTCCACCGCCAGTCAGCGACCTCCTCATCGGAGATGAACGGCTTCGCCCCCACCGGCAGGCCCAGCGCAGCGCGCCGCCGGTGACGGCGCACCGCGCACGCCTCACAGCGCCCACCACCCGCGTGAACCGCCCTGCCCGAGCGCACGCGCCTCCTGCGCTGCGGCACCATCTCGCGCCCGCAATCACGGCAACGCTGACACACACTCCAATCAAGCTCAGTCCTCATCAGCCATCTCCCCCTCAACATCGACACTTCCAGCCGCCCACAGACCCGGCGCCCCCACGACCATCACCGACCCGGTGAAACCCAGCACCAGAGCGAGCACCCCCACCCCTGACAGCGCCGGGCCCAAACCCGACAACGCAGAAGCCGCCTGAAGCACCGCGCACAGCAACGCCGCCGCCAGCAGCACCAGCCCCCACAAACGCATGCGCTCCACCCCAGCAGCAGCGCCAGGCGCAGTACCAGGCACCTCACCCCGCCGCATCACGCCACCCCCTCACCGAGGCCCGAGGGATCCTCCTCGGTAGGCTCCGAGGCACTACTACCCGACGACGCCGCACAGCCACACGCGGCGTCGTCACCGCCTACCGAGGAGGAGTCATGGCGACCATCCACTATGGGAACTACAACTTCAGCTGGGACGACGCTGAGGCACGGACGTTTCTCGCCATGTACCGCCGCAAGCTCGATACCGGCGAGACACTCATGCTCGCTTGCGGCACCGACGACGGCGATGTTGCCTTCGTCGTGACGCCCGGCGTGCCAGTCCACGTCGAGTTCGACGACCCCGTCGACGACGCCGGGCGCCACGAGCTCGGGCTCGACGAAGCACATTGACTCAGTAGATGCGAACGCGACCATCACGCACCTCCACGACCTCGTCACCCTCGACGCAACGGCCACGGGCGCCACCGTCCGCGACCGCTTCACGGAGCTGCTTGTCCAAGTCGGCACGCAGCGACGTGCGGTGCTGGTTCATGATGCTCAACGCGGGCTCAGGCCTAGCCTCCCGGCCCTCCGCCAGCGCGCTGGCCCTCGGAACACCCCGAAGTGCGCGCCCCGACCGGCACAGATGAGCAGCCAAATCAAGACGCTCCGCCGACTCAACGGTCAGTGAGGACCCACGCTGGTCGATGGCGGCCACCCCGTCACGCCGCCTCCCCACCAGAGGAGGCCGCGAGCGCGGGCACTGGAGGGGCTGGCGCATGATCGGCGAGGACGGGTGGACCTGGAGGCCTAGGCCCAGACGACCGGCCGCGACCAGATCGACGGCCAGACCTACCTCAGCGTGGACGCTTGCCCGTAACATCACGGCTCGCCGCGCCGAGGAAGCGGGCGCGCACGGTCGTGGGCGCCCGCGTCGCCGCCAGGTCCTGGTCGTTGAGTTCCACCTCGATCTCAGCCCAGGCGGCCGCCTCGTCTCCGACATCATGCTTGATACCGGAGATCTGGGCCTCCCACAGGTCGGGGTCCTCGGACATGATCGTTCGTCGGCGACGGCGAGCACCTCAGGTGCGAACTCGCCGGGATAGTTGTTGACGCGCTGGAGCGCCAACAGTCGGATCTTCATCGGGCCTCCTCCAAAACGGGGGAGATCTCGTACGCGACGAGGTCGTACAGCAGGTAGCGAGCCCGCGGCCCGTCGGCACCGCCGGGGTCTCGGAGCGCCGCGAGCTGAACGACCCGCTCGTAGACAGCGGTCTCCAACTCCTTCAGCTCGGTCGGCACGTCGAGGTCCCCGCGGACCAATACGACGTCAGGGGGCAGCCTCAGCCCGGCGCGGGCCGCTCGCACGAGGTCTCGTAGGACGCCCCGGCGGGCGTGGTCGCGTTCGGGGGCGCCAAGGTTTCGGGCGGAGCTGATACCGCAAGTGAGGTCAATGACGATCTGGATGGTGATGTCCATGCACCAGTAGTGGGCGGCAGCCTGGTCTCGTGTGTCCGCCCACTACTGGGGCATGAGCACTGAGACACCCTCTTCCACACCCGTCGTCCCAGGGCTCGGTCTGTACGGTCCACGGGGGTGGACGGTGAGTGCGGGCGTGTGGGACGTCCTGGCCGACTGCTACGACGAGATGCGCTCGCAGGCCGTGCCCGCCGCCCACGGCCTGGAGCCGACCGGCCTGATCGAGCACGGTGAGCCGGTCGATGACTACACGCCCTTCCACGACATGGGGCCGCGCGCGGCCAGGTGCCTGCTCCAGGTCCTGCCCGCCGAGCAGCTCGAGGACCGTCAGAACCTCTCACCGACCCTGGGGGCGCTGCTGCGCGCCTGCGTGAGGGCTGAGGGGCGGGTGAGGCTGTCCGGGTACGGGATCGGGCCCCAGCGCGTGGACGAGCGGGTGAGCGTCGAGGCCATGTGGGTCGCCGACCCCGACCTGCTTGAGATGGAGGTCCACGACCGTCACGACGACGCCTGCCGCTGCCGTGAGCTGTGGGACGCCGTGCGCGAGCGCTACGACCTCGACGCCCAGGCCCTTCCGGACGAGATGTCCGTGCGACGGCGGCAGTGGTCCCACGGCGAGCTGGGGACCTGGCTGTGGTGGGACTGACCCGAACGCGGAGAACGCGGAGCGGTCGAACCGTGGGATGACCCGCGCATGCGGCCTCAGGCCCGGGACTGGAGGCTGACTTCTGCCTGCTGCTGCCAGTAGTGGGCATGAGACGAATCGCTCTGCCTCTAGCGCCAGACGCCCTGGTCAAGGTCCTCACCGACCGAGGTGCCCGCCTGACAACCGGCGACGACGTCAGAACCGCCGTCGCTGCCATCTCCCCGCTGCTGCACGGCGGTGACGTCGACGCCGTCCTGCTCGTGCATGCCGGTGGCCGGGAAACGGACCTGGTGGATGTCTGGGCGCGCTCGCTAGCCGAGTTCGCGCCCGCACGGTTCGTCGGCATCGGGAAGTGGGGCCCGGCTGTCACCAGCCTCGAGGCGGGATGCAGTCTCACCGACCTGCTGACCGAGCTCGGCCTCGAGCCCGAGGCCGGTGACGACACCGTCACGGTGAGAGCCGACGGGACCCTGGACGGGGCCACGGCAGACAGTGCCCCAGACCAGACATCGGCCGCCGCCGGAGAAGGGCGCGCAGAACCGCCCGCCCCGGACGTGCGGGAGGCCCAGCCCGAGACGGGCAGTCCTGCTCCGTGGGGAGCCCGCGGTCGTATCCGCCCACGTCCGCCGGCTTCCTCCACGCCCGCTCTCGAACAGCCGAAGAGATCCGCTCCGTGGGGCGCGTCCCGTCCCCACGAGCATGACTGGTCCGGCGTCCTCTTCCTCGTCTCAGGGCGAGGTGGCGTCGGCCGCTCCACGATGAGCGTCGCGATTGCCGAACGGGCGGCCAGCCACCTGGGACGCAATGTCGTGCTCGTCGACGCCAACGTCGGACAGGCAGGCCTCGCCACGAACCTGCGGGCGATCGGCGACACCGGGGCCTCCCGGCTGCCGACGATCGCGGACCTGCGTACGGGCGCAAGCGTCCAGCAGGTCGTAACTGGCCCCGACGACCTGCGTCGCGCGGGCGGGGTACGTATTGGCTTCGCCTGCGTGCTGGCGCCTGACCCCGACCAGGCGACAGCCGCCGCCTGCTCCCCGGACCGCTACCGGCAGGTGATCGACGAGCTCACACCCGTATCCGACCTAGTCGTCGTCGACACCTGTGTTGCTTGGCAGAGCGATCCGACCGGCATCACAGACGGGCTTATCACTCCCGGGCTGCAGGCAGGCGCGAGCATCCTCGTCGTCACCGACCCGTCCCTGGAGGGCGTGGCAGGCGCACGGCGTCTCGTGTCCTGGGCCACCCGCCTGGCGCCAGGGCGAGTGTCCGGCCTGCTGAACAAAGTCCCGCCGTCCGCTGCCGTCCTCGGTCCGACGGAGGCGTCGACGCTGTTCTCCCCGGCTCCGTGCCTCGGAGCGGTCACCTACAGCGAGTCGGTCGCCGTCGCTGCGGCCCGGGCGAGGCCTATCGGTCGCTTGACAGCTCTGGCGGCCGACAAGGTCCTGACCCACCTGGGCATCTCATGACGCTCCCCAGGCACCCCTGGCTGGGGAGGTTCATCCCTGCACTGGACTCGCTCGTCGCCGCCTCCGAGCTCGCCCCTGACACGCCAGATGACGCGCGCGTGTGGAGGGTCGCGGCGTTCACGTGGGCGCCGGGCACGACCAGCCATGGGCGCAAGGGGAGCAGGCGGCTCATGCCGTACCGCGTCCACTGGGACGTCCTGGCGGACAGCCCCGAGGAGCGCACAGGTCAGGTCGTTGGCCCCGGCGTCACCCTGGACGTGCGCGCAGAGCCCGAGCCCGTGACCGTAGCTCAGCTACGCAGCGAGGCCCGGGATGCCCGGTGGTGCTTGTTCACCGAACTCAGCCGCTGGGCGCCCGGGGCGGTAGCTGCTGCGCACTCCGTCCGCAGTGCGGAGATCGCTCGGAACATGCAGCGCGACGACACCCCGCTGCTGGACGGACCGGCACTGGAGGCAGTTGAGGGCGAGCTCATGCTCGCCCCACGCGGGTTCTTCGAGCGGATGCTCACGCTGGTCGTGCGCCCGTCGTGCTTTGACCGGGCGGACCCGGAGCTGTGGATCCGCACCATGCTGCGCCGGGAGGCTGACCAGGCCGTCGGACGGGCCATCGGCGACGTCCTCCCCGGCCCGCAGATCCGGCGTCTGCTCGCGATGCACCGCGATGAGCCGCTGGACCTCCAGCGGCTCATCGACCTGTACAACCGGGGCGCTTCCCGGACCAACCGGATCGGTCCTTCTCGAGCGGCCCGCGCGCTGCTGGCCGGCACCGCCTCGCCGACACAGCAGCCTGAGTACCGGCTCAAGCACCTGGCCTGCGCGCAGAGCGCAGAAGACACCTACCTCGGAGCCGAAGTATGAGCCGGCTCGAGCAGGCCAGGCTCCTGGCCGCGGTCGACGCCGGACTCCTGAGCATCGCGGACGTCCTGCGCTCGGCACCAACCCAGGAAGCAGCAGGAGATCTGCACATCTCCCAGTTGCTGCGAGCCGCAGGACACCGCACTCCGATCGCGGTTATGAAGCGCGCTAGGCACACGCACGGCGGCATCTTCGACCCGACGCTGAGATGGGTCACCGACCCTCGCAGCCACGGCCGACGCCTGGCCGCCTACGCGGACGCCCTCGAGCCAACATGCACCTGGCCGGGTTTCCCGTTCACGCCCGCCCCAAAGGGGTGGCACCGGTGAACAAGACCGAGCGGCTGCGCGCCGCGCTCGCGGGCGAGGAGGACCTGGACGCCCTGCTGTCGTCATGGGCGCCGGACGTGAGGGCCGTCGCGATAGCAGAGGCCCGTCGTGTCGGAGTCAACCGGCCCCACGAGCTCGACGAGGTCGTCGCTCTCGCCTGGACCGAGGTCGCCAGGATGATCGACGATGAGCGCTCGGGCGCCTCCCGGGCCGTCTACAAGTTCGACGCGCACCTGGTGATGCGCCTACGCAATGCTGTCCGGCTCTGGACGGACAGCGAGGCCGGCCACGCCCCCGCAGCGGGCATGAGCTCAGTACTGCGCCGGCGCCGGGCCATCCAGCGCATGACCAACCACGGCCTGACCCCTACGGAGGCGGTGGAGATCCTCACTGGATCCCGACACAAGGATGGCGTCTACAGCGTCACCGACCTCCAGATCGAGGTGACGACGAGAGACATCGACGACGAGGCGCTGCAGGTACCAGGCCCTCTCGACCCGGGGGAGCTCGCTGAGCTCATGATGGGACCTGAGGCCGGCTACGTGGTGGCCCCCTTCGAGGGACGCGCTTTTGTCGAGGCCGTCGTCGCCGACGTCGCCGACGTCGACTCCCGGGCTGCGCAGGTAGTCCAGTCGTGGCTGGAGACCGTGTGGATCGGTGATGAGGCCACGACTGTCGCGTCGCTCGCACGCAAGCTCGGGATCTCCCGCGGTCGGGTTGAGACGGCGCTGGCCCTCGGGCGACGACTCGCGGCGACGCGCCTGTCGCGTATGGGTGTACACGTTGGCCAGACGTCGGGCACCCTGCCGGGGGAGGAGACGTGAGAGGGCCACGGTGGCTATCGCCATTGCGCTACCCCGGTGGCAAGGCGCTCCTCGGGGAGCATCTCGCCACCGCGTTCTGGGCGCTGCCCGAGCCGATCGAGGTCTGGATCGAGCCCTTCGCCGGAGGTGCCGGGGCAGCCCTGGAGGCGCTCGTGCGCCACGACGTGCCCGAGGCATGGCTGACTGACCTCAACCCGGCCTTGGCAGCATTCTGGAAGCAGACTCTGACCGACGGGACCAGTTTTGCGGACCGTGTTGAGCGCACCCGTCCGTCACTCGACGGCTTCTACACCGCCCGGAAGACGGTGGCCGACGCGCTGGCCGGCACGGGGGCAGAGGATGAGGCGGAGCTCGCGCTGGCCACGCTCGTCGTCAACCGCTGCTCACGCTCAGGCATGCTCACCCCCACGGTCGGTCCCATAGGGGGTAAGGCCCAGGCGGGACCCTGGACGCTCCTGAGCCGTTGGAACCCAACGGGCCTGGCCGAGCGCCTCAGGCTCATCTGCGACCTCGCAGAGGCAGGGAGGCTGAGGTTCGACGAGGCCGACGGCGTCGAGACGATCGAGGCACTGGCCGGGTCCGGCATCGAGGACGAGGTCTTCGTCTACGCCGACCCTCCCTACACCGACGTCGGCAACCGCCTCTACGCGCACGGGATGAGCGAGGAGCAGCACTCCCGACTGGCGACTGCGCTGAGGGCGTGCCCGTCACCGTGGGTGGCCAGCTACGACGCCAGCCCGGCCGTGCAGGCCCTGTACCCGGACCAGCACGTGGTCGAGATCAGCATGCGCCACACCGCGGCCAACAACCGAGTCGGCTCGGAGTACCTCATCGCGCCCTGGGCGGTACCGCTACCCGAACCGAGCGCGCCGTGAACGCCATCAGGGCGACGGTATCCGCAGACGCTGTCGGTTCCGGGCACGGGCGTGCAGCAACAGAGGTCCTGTCCGCCCACTACTGGTGCATGCGCGACCTACTCGCTACCACCACAGCTGCACTCCTCGACCTGCTGCAGGCCCTGGCCCGCAGCACTCAAGGGTGGGTGCTCCAGCACCCCGTGTACACGGTCGGCATCGCAGTCGGCCTGTACATGGTGGCGTCCGCTGGGCGGAGGCGGTGAGCATGACCATCACCGTCACCGCCCGACCCTCATCTGACGGGCTGGAGACCATGCTCACCACGTGTGACCTGGCTGATGCCCTGTCGGTGTCGCCGCGCACGCTCGACAACTGGCGGTCCGCAAGCCGTGGGCCGGCCTACTTCCGGATCGAGGGCACGGTCCGGTACCGGATGAGCGATGTGGTGGCGTGGCTCGAGGGTCAGCAGGTGCAGACCCTCGAGTCGTTGAGCGGAAGGCGCCGGCCATGACCATGCTCCCCCGATTCTTAGCCCGCCTGTCGGGCCGGACCCGCCGCAACTACGCCGACGACCTGGCCCTGTGGGACCGGTGGTTGGTCAAGCGAGGCACTGACCTGATCGCCGCCAGTCGCCAGGACGTTGAGGAGTGGCTGGCCGAGCGGCGCGAGGGCGGCGTCAGTGCCCGCACGGCCGCCACCAACTTGTCGCACCTGCGAGGCCTGTACCGGTGGATGCTCCGGGAGGGCATCCGTCCCGACGACCCGACCTCCCTGGTCGACTCGCCCTGCTACGGCCGCTCCGAGAGGGCCTGGCTGGGACGAGGGGACACCAGACGTCTGCTCGACGCGTCCCGCACCTGGTCGGGCGGTGAGTTGGCCGCCCACGTCCACCTGTGGGCCCTGTCCGGGTTGCGCCCAGGCGAGCCCAGGGGCCTGCGCGTCGAGGATCTGGGTAGCAGCGATGGGCGCTCCACGCTGGGCGTGCCGGCCACCAAGAGCCCGGGCCGCGAGCGCCTCACCTTGCCTGACGTCACGGCTCGCCTCCTGAGGGAGGCTGCCGGTGGGAGACGTCGAGGGCCTCTCCTGCTCCACCCCCGCACCGGCCGGCCATGGACCGCGGCCTCCGAGCGGGCCCGCCTCCACCGTCTTCTGGACGACGCCGGCCTGCCGACCGTCACCCCCTACGGACTCAGGACCGGGTTCATCACACACGCCTTGGCCGCCGGCATCGACGAGCGACTCGTCATGATCAGCGCCCGCCACATCTCGTCGGCTCAGACCGCGCGCTACGACCGCCTGCGCGACCAGGTCGAGAGGGCAGTCGGCCCAGCGCTCGCCCAGTGGCTATCCGCACCCCGTCCCTAGACGGCAGAGGAGTTGGCATGATGACGGATGACTTCGCCCGTGACCAGCGGGGGCGTTTCACTACCAGACCCGCAGGACCGCCCGCCACCCAGCTACCCCCAGACCACGACAACCAGGTGGTGGGGACATGGAAGACGGATGCCATCAGCGGCATCCCCTTCGTCTACCGGAACGGTTGGATGGCACAGCTGCTCCCGCCCGAGCACCCCGCCGAGGGCAGCGGCTGGCGAACCCGCTGCTACAAGTTCAACGGCGCCGGTGTCATCACCGAGCACGCTGACGAGAAGACCGCCCGGAAGGCCGCCGAGGCCTTCATCCTCGCCGCCCCGCCCATGCCCAGTCGGCGGACCTGTCACTGGTGCGGCCTGCCGATCCGCGGCAGCTACTGCGCAGAGTGCGGCGAGCAGTTCTGAATGACAGACCACGGACACCAGTAGGAGGACCCATGGAGGCCACCGACAAGCAGGTCGACTACATCATCGACCTGTGGAACCAGGTCAACGGAGCATCTGCGAAGTACCTGTCGCAGACAGACCTCCCCCTCACCCAGCGGGAAAAGAAGGGAGGTATGACGAGGGCCGAGGCGTCCGGCTACATCCGTGACCTGCTTCGCCAGCGCGACGCGATGTAGTACCTCTGGCGACCGACCCCTGCCACCCCATCACCAGCAGGAGCTGAGCATGAATCCGACTGACCCCATCGTCCACCTGCGCATCGCCATCGGCGGCGCTATCTGCGCCCTCCGGGGCCGACACAGCCCAGTCTTCGTCGAGCACTGGACCGCGTGGCCTGTTGAGCGCATGACCTGGAGGGGATATATGTGCCGCCGCTGCCATCAGACGCTGTCCGTCCCCGACAACAACCCACGATAAGGCAGACCCTGGAGCCGGTGCGTGGCACCATGGAGCGCATGCCACAGCATCGACTGCCCGTTGGCTCCTGGGGGAAGGTCACCGTCTCGAAGAGGGGAAACGCGTGGCAGGCGAGGACCTATGTGCGTGACGCCGACGGGGTCCGCCGCCAGGTACGTGCCCAAGCCGCCACGAAGGCCGCCGCCCGCCAAGCCCTGGCGCGGGCTCTGTCAGGGCGAACCCGCCCGCCCACGGGCCTCATGGGACCGTCCACGACCGTAGACCAGCTCCTGTCCGCATGGTTGGAGCATGTGCGCGCCTTGGGCAGGGTCCGTCCCCAGACCATCGACGGCTACGCCAGGGTCGCGGACTCGATTGTGTCCCCAGCACTCGGGGCTTGGTTGATCGGGGAGGTTACGGCCGCGGCTGTCCAGGCGCTCATCCTGGACGCTACGCCTGGCCAGCGGCACACGGTCCGCACGATCCTGGGGCAGGCATTCTCCTACGCCCGCCTGGACGGCGCCATCGCCAGCGACCCGGTGTCAGACACCGTCGTGCCCGCCCCGGCTGAGCGGCATGAACCTGACGCACTGACTGCCGACCAGGTCAACCGCCTTCGCGAGGCCGTACGCTCCTGGGGCAGCACCCGACGCTACGGCCCTCGAGCGACCACCACGCTGGCCTGCGCTGTCGACCTCATGCTCGGCACCGGCATCCGCGTCGGCGAGACCTGCGCCCTGACCTGGGACCGGATTGACCTCGAGGCTGGCATCTTGCGGGTGGAGGCGACCTACGTTGACGGCCCCTCGGGCAAGCGAGGAGTGCAGCAGGCACCGAAGACGGATCGCAGTCGTCGGACGCTCTATCTCCCCGACTTCGTAGTCGTCTCCCTCGTCGAGCACGGTCCCAGGGAGACCGGCCCTGTTCTGGTGACTCGTACAGGTGCCTGCATGTCGCCGGCGAACCTGCGTCGCTCGCTGCGTGCTGCAGTCGCGGAAGCAGGACTGGACTTCAAGGTCACTCCCCACACCCTCAGGCGCACGCTGGCGACGTTTCTGGCCCGCGAGCTCGGAACCAGGCAGGCCGCTGACCAGCTGGGGCACACGGACCCGGCAGTCACCTTGTCGCACTACATCGCGCCGGAGCACCGCGGGCCGGACGCCAGGGCTGCCATCAACATCTTCATCGAAGGCACCTAGGCTGAAGGTGGTCACAAAGTAGTCGCAAAGTAGTCACATCTTGTGTGGGTCAAGTCCTGGGCGGCACCACCCTCCACGTGGTTCCAATGAAAAGTGGCCACCATCGTGTGATGGTGGCCACATGCTGGTCGGGGTGGCGGGATTTGAACCCACGACCTCTTCGTCCCGAACGAAGCGCGCTACCAAACTGCGCCACACCCCGTGTGTGTGCAGCGGCAACTATAGCCGGGCCGCCTGCGCCGAGGGAAATCACCATCGGTCGCCCGTCAGGTGTCGTCCATCACTGGGAGTCCTGCGGGGGAGGGTGCCATCGGGGACGGCCGTCCCTTGCCCGCGTCCGCGCGGCGCGCTTGACTTCCCCCATGACCAGCGCAGACCTGTCCCCTGATCCCCTGCCACTCGCAGGCCGAACGGTCCTCGTCACCGGGGTCAGCCGCCGCGCCGGCATCGGCCATGCCATCGCATGCCGCGCCGCCGCCCAGGGGGCCAGCATCGTCGCCCACCACTACTCGCCCCATGACGCCGCTCAGGCCTGGGGCGCTGACGACATCGACGCCGTCATGGCCTCCATCGCCTCCCATCTCACCGACGGCGCCCGCCTCACCCCCATCGGCGCCGACCTCGCAACCTCCGGCCAGCCCGCCCGCGTCGTCGCCGCCGCGGTCGAAGCCGCCGCCGATGCCGGCCACCCGCTGACCGCTCTCGTGTGCAACCAGGCCATGAGCGAGCCCGACGCCCTCCTGCTCGACATCACCGAGGACGTCCTCGACCGGCACTGGGCCGTCGACGCCCGCGCCTCGATCCTTCTCGCCCAGGCCTTCGCCAGCGCCGTCGTCGGGGAACGGGCCGGGGAAGCGGATGAGGGACCCGCCGTCCCGTCCTCCGACCCGACCCGCGCCATCATCTTCCTGACCTCCGGCCAGGCGCAGGGGCCCTTGCCCGGCGAGATCGCCTACGGCGCGGCCAAGGCCGCCATCGCCGGCATCACGCTGACCATCGCCGACGAGCTCGCCGATCACGGTATCCGCGTCAACACCGTCAACCCCGGCCCGATCGACACCGGGTACCTCACCGCCGAGGCCCTCGACTCCCTCCGCGGCATGCTCCCCTTCGGACGATTCGGGGAGCCCGACGACGCCGCCCGACTCATCACCTGGCTGCTGGCCGACGACGCCCGCTGGATCACCGGTCAGGTCATCAACTCCGAGGGGGGCTTCGCCCGCTGGCGCTCCTAGGCGCTCCACCTAGAGCTGGGCGAGCTCCGCCGAGCTCCCAGTGCGGCCCTCAAGGTGGCCCTCAGCGCGCCGGGACGAGGGTGAGCAGCGTCGCCTCCGGGCGGCAGGCCACGCGCACGGGCGTGTAAGGGCTCGTGCCCAGCCCCGCGCTGATATGCAGGTACATGTCCCCCGCTGCGCTCGGATCCCCGATGCGCCCCGGCCACTGCGATAGGCGCTGCGTGACTCTCCGCCGATCCAGGTCGCAGTTCGTCACGAGCGCGCCGAAACCGGGCAGGCAGAGCTGGCCGCCATGAGTGTGGCCCGCCAGGGCGAGGGCGACGCCGTCACCCGCCATCGCGTCCAGCACTCGCTGGTAGGGGGCGTGAGCGAGCCCCAGGCGCAGCGCCCGCCCCGAGCGGTCGAGGATCGGCGGGAGGAGGGCGGCTGAAGCCGCGCCGTCGGAGCCGTCGTCCGGAACGGGGTAGGAGTCCCGCTCGGCGTGAGGATCATCGACGCCGACCAGGTCCACTCTCCGCCCGCGCACCGTGAGGGTCCCCCGCGCGTTCGTCAGGTCCGCCCAGCCGCCGGAGGCTTGCAGCTCGATGACCTCCCGCCAGGGCAGCTCCACGAGGTGCTCGCGCGCGTCCTCGGCGTCCGCCGTTCGCGGGTCGCGGCGCAGGTAGCGGGTCGGCAGTTTGAATACGGAGGAGTAGTAGTCGTGGTCCCCCAGGACGAAGGCCCCCGGCAGTCCCACGAAGGGCTCCAGCGCCCGCTGGAGCGGTTCCAGGCCCGAGGCGAAGGACAGGTGGTCGCCCGTAGAGATGACGACGTCGGGGTGCTCGGCGGCCAGGCCCCGCACCCAGGCCACGCGCGTCTCCGTGCTGTCGGTCAGGTGCAGATCGGCCAGGTGGAGGATCGTGATCGGCTCCTCGCCGTCGGCCAGGACGGGCACGGAGAAGCGCCGCAGCACCGGCAGGCGCGCCTCGAGGAGCGCGTAGCCCAGGGCGCCTGCGCCAAGAGCGGCGAGGGAACCCAGAGCGCGGGCGGCGCCAAGGCGCCGTGCGCGGGAGGAGGATGTGCGCGGGAGCGCGGTCATAGCAGTCGTCATGTCGAAGGGCCCCAGGATCGTGAGTGCTCGCCAGTGGTCAGCCGTTGCCGCCGGCCGGGCCGGTCGCCGCGGCGCCTCCGGAGCCGGAGGAGCTCAGGTTGGACGTGAACTCCTGGCGGCCGGCCGCCGTGGGCGCGGAGCCCGGGACCTGCCCGGCCGGGAGCACGGCGTCAGCCTGCGCGACTGCCCCGGACTGGTCCGCCGGTGCTGCCTGAGCCGCCTGCGCGCCCGCCTGGACCCCGGCGTCGCCCGGAAGGGCGGGGACCTGGCCGGACGCCCGCCTCGCGTTGCCGCCCGACGGCTGCGCGGGCTGAGCCGCGCCCAGGCTCACCTGGGTGAAGGGCTCCGCCCCCGTCCCCGACAGCGAGGTGTCCATGAACTGCTTCCACATGGGCGCGGGAGCGTCCGAACCGTACATGGTGGCGTAGTAGCGCCCGCCGATGTACTGGCCATTCATCGCCTTGGTGCCCTCGGAGTGGCCCATCCACACGGCGGAGGACAGCTGCGGGGTGAAGCCCACGAACCAGGCGTTGTCCATCTCCTCCGTGGTGCCCGTCTTCCCCGCGGCCTGCCGCCCCGCCAGGGCGTAGTTCTTCGCGGTTCCCTGGCCTCCGAGGACATGCGTGAGGGTCAGGGCGACCCTGTCCGCAGCGGTCTGGTCCATCACCTGCGAGCAGTCCGCGCTCGGCACGGCCATCTCGGTTCCGCTGTGGTCCGTCACCTTGTTGATGGCGATCGGCTTGCAGTAGACGCCATGCGCCGCGAAGGTCGCGTAGGCGTTGGCCATGTTGAGCGGGGGGACGTTCATGGTGCCCAGAGTGATCGAGGGCCGGGGGTCGATCGGGTTGCCATCGGCCTTGGTCACGCCCATCTTGGCGGCCAGGTCCGTCACCGCGCAGATGTCCATCTGCTGGATCATCTTGGCGTAGGCGACGTTGATCGACATGGCCGTGGACTGCAGCACTGAGTGCGAGCCCCCCTCGCCCGGGTTGGCGTTGCCGACCTTCCACTGCTCCACGTAGGAGTCATCGCTGCAGGAGATGTTCCAGTTGCCGGCCGGGAAGGTGGTGGGATCGGTGTTCATCGTCTCGTACCCGGATCGGCCCATCTGGTACCACTGGGCGAGTACGAACGGCTTGAACGAGGATCCCGGCTGGAAGCCGTTGTTCTCGATGCCGCCGTGCTTGGAATCAGCGGAGAAGGAGATCTGGGTGACCGAGGAGTCGTTGCTGTCCGTCCCATAGGTGGTGTTCTGGGCCATCGCCTGGATCTTGCCCGTTCCGGGCTCGACGGCGACGATGGCTCCCTTGACGTTCGAGGGATCGCCGACGGGGACGTAGTTGGCGATCGTGTCGTCCGCGGCCTTCTGCTTGTTCATATCCAGGGTGGTGGTGATCTGCAGGCCCCCGCGCAGCAGCAGCTGGTTGCGCTCGGTGGCCGTCTTGCCGAAGAGCTCGGAGTTCTGGATCTCGCCGACGACGTAGTCGCAGAAGTAGGCCGCGGACCCCGCCGAGGCGCATCCGCCGACCTGGTTGGTGACGTGGAGGATGTCGCTGATCTGGGTCGCCACTGCCTGGTCGTACTGGGCCTGGTCGATGAACTCGTTCTCCAGCATCTTCTGGAGGACCCAGTCCATGCGGTCCTTGGCCAGATCGGGATAGGTCACCGGGTCATAGGCGCCCGGCGCGTTGGTCAGGCCGGCCAGCAGTGCCGCCTCGGGGATGCTCATCTCCTTGGCCGAATGACTGAAGTAGTGCTGCGCGCTGGCCTCCACCCCATAGGTGGAGGGGCTGAAGGCGGCGATGTTGAGGTACCCCTCCAGGATCTGGTTCTTGGCGTCGGGCAGGGTTTTCTCCAGGGTCAGGGCGTACTTGATCTCCCGGAGCTTGCGCGCCGTCGTCGTCTCGGTGGCCGCGCGGATCTTCGTGGGATCGCCGCTGCGGATACCGGCCTCCACGAGGACGTTGCGCACGTACTGCTGGGTGAGGGTGGAGGCGCCCTGGCGATCGGCGCCTGCCGCGTTGGAGGCCAGCGCGCGCAGCATTCCGGTGGGGTCGACGCCCTTGTGCTGGTAGAAGCGCTGGTCCTCGACGGCGATGACGGCGTTCTGCACGTTCTTGCTGATATCGCTCAGCGGCACGACGATCCTGTTCTCGGCGTAGAACTGGGCGATCTCAGTGCCGTCGGAGGAGCGCAGGACCGAGACCTGGCTCGGTTCGAGCACCTTGAAGTCATCGGGCAGGTCCTCGAAGAACTCCAGGGACGCCTTCGAGATCACGCTCGCCGCCCCCACGAAGGGCACGGCGAAGCCCGCGGCGAGCAGGCCGCCGACGGTGGACATGACGATGAAGGCGAGGAGCGCAGACAGGAGCTGCTGTGAGTCGAGGGTACGCGCAGAGGTCTTCGACATGCCCCCAGACTACGTGGTCGGCGGACTCGATGCAGGGGTGGGTGGTACGGGTCGCACCCGGCGCCCCGGCTCCTGTCCGAGTGTTGGATGACCGGCTCCGCGACGGCGCCTCCTGTCCAGGTCGCACCCAGGCGGCTATCGGCCGTTTTCCAGCCGGGCTTGCACGACGGCGCGAGTCGGAGAGGATTTGGTGGAATGGGCTCGACTGCCTTACCGTCGGGGTATGTGACGGGTCTGACAACGATGCTGGACCTGACCGCTGGAGATGGGATGAGGATGATCGACCAGACCTGGGCGGCGCGCGCGGCCTGCGCGGATGCGGAGCCTGACCAGCTCTTCGGCAAGGGCGCGGAGCAGCGTGACGCGCGGACCCTGTGCTTCACCTGCCCTGTGAGGATGGAGTGCCTGGCTGAGGCCCTCGACTCCGAGTCGTCTTTCGGGGTGTGGGGCGGTCTGACCGAGCGTGAGAGGCGCGCCCTGCTGCGGCGCTTCCCCGAGGTCGAGGACTGGGGCGAGTGGCTGCGCCGGGAGGACGACGAGCTCGTCGCTGAGATCCACGCCCGTCGTGCCCCCAGGATCCTGGCGCGAGTGCGCTGAGCGCCCCGTCGGCCGCCGCTTCCCGGCCGTCTCGCCAGCTCGTAGGCTTGGCGGTATGACTACTTGGGAATACGCCACCGTCCCCCTGCTCACCCATGCCACCAAGGCGATCCTCGACCAGTGGGGCGCTGACGGCTGGGAGCTCGTGCAGGTCATCCCCGGCCCCACCGGCTCGGAGAACCTGGTCGCCTACATGAAGCGCCCCCGCGCCTGAACCGACGAGGAGCCTCGGTGCCCGACAGCGCCAGGGGAGTTGACGCCCGAGTCACCGGGCGCGCGCCGACGCCGGACGGATTCGCGGCCGAGGGGCCGACTCGTGGAGAGCCGGCCCCTCGGCCGTTCGTCGTGGTTGATGCGCGCGAATGTGCGGGCCCGCACGAGTGGGCGCGGCGGGGCCTCAGCGGGCGCGGCGGCGCAGGCGGTCGACGTCGAGCAGCGTGACGGCCCGGCCCTCCAGGCGGATCCAGCCGCGCGAGACGAACTCGGCCAACGACTTGTTGACGGTCTCGCGGGAGGCGCCGACCAACTGGGCGAGCTCCTCCTGGGTGAGGTCGTGCGGGACGTGCACGCCGTCGTCGGTGGCCGAGCCGAAGCGGTCGGCGAGGTCGAGGAGGGCCTTGGCCACGCGCCCGGGCACATCGGAGAAGACGAGGTCCGCCAGGGCGACGTTCGTGCGGCGCAGGCGCTGGGCGAGCGCCCGCAGCATGTCCTTGGCCAGGGCCGGGTGGGTCTCGATGAAGCTCATGAGCTGGTTGTGCTCCAGGGCCAGCAGCTCGGTGGGGGCAACGGCGGTGGCCGTGGTGGAGCGAGGGCCCGGGTCGAACAGGGTGAGCTCGCCGACGACTTCGCCGGGGCCGAGGACGGCCAGGAGGTTCTCGCGCCCGTCCATTGAGGCGTGGCCGAGCTTGATCTTCCCGCTGAGCAGGATGTAGAGCCGGTCACCGGGGTCGCCCTCGTTGAAGAGGGTCTCGCCGCGGCGCAGAGTGGTCTGCGCCATCATGGCCCGCAGTTCCTCCTGCTCCTCCTGGTTGATGCCCTCGAAAAGTGGGATCCTGGAAATCATGCTGTCTTCCACGAAGCTCCTCCGGTGCTATCGGTGCGGTGGTACTCGGGCTCGCAACGGCGTCCGAATCGCTGCCGGGGGCTCCCGGAGGCAACTGGGCGAGCGCTGGCGCCTATCCTGCCATGCCTTGTGATATGAGGCACGCGGTCGCGGGTTGTAGTCTCGCAACAGTTGGCGACCGATGCAACGGCGCTCGATGCGGAGGGATGGATGAGGGAATCGCTTGCGGTGCGGGCTCGGGCCGTTGATGACGAGCTCGCGGTGCTCTACCCGGGCGCGCATTGTGCGCTGGACCATGATGGGCCCTATCAACTGCTGGTGGCCACGGTCCTGTCGGCGCAGACCACGGATGCGCGGGTCAATACGGTGACCCCGGAGCTCTTCGCGCGCTTCCCCGACGCCGTCGCGCTGGCGGGCGCTGATCCGGAGGCGCTGGAGGAGATCATCCGCCCCCTGGGGATGCAGCGAACCCGGGCAGCACGGCTCATCGGCCTGGGGCAGGGGCTGATGGAGCGCTTCGACGGCGTCGTCCCGCCTGATCGCAAGGCGCTCACCTCGTTGCCGGGGGTGGGCCGCAAGACCGCGCACGTGGTGCTCGGCAACGCCTTCGGCATCCCCGCGATTACGGTGGACACCCATGTGGGTCGGCTGGCGCGGCGCCTGGGGTGGACCGAGTGGGCCGACCCGTTGCGGGTCGAGCGCGACATCGCGGCGCTGTGGGAGCCGGAGCGCTGGACCGATGGCTGCCACCGGCTCATCGAGCACGGCCGGGCCGTGTGCCGCGCCCGCTCGCCGCGCTGCGGGGACTGCGCACTGGTGGCTGAGGCCCTCTGCCCCCGCATCGGGGTGTAGCGGCGCGCTGCTCCATGATCTTCCATCACTCATACCTATTGCCGAGACCGGTCGAAAATAGGAGCGAGACCGGTCCGAGAACCGGTCTCGCTCCTATTTTCGACCGGTCTCGCTTATAGGGGGAGGCGATGGGAGGGGTGGCGGGGCGCCGATAGAGTGGGGGCATGCCAGTCGCCATCACTCGCCCCGGTCCGTGGGCCCACCGCGACCTCACCGCCGGCGGGACCCGCTTCCACGCCGCTCTGGCCGGGCCGGAGGGCTCCGACTCGCTCGTCCTCCTCCTTCACCCCTTCCCGGAGTGCTGGTGGGCCTGGCGCCACGTCATCCCGCGCCTCGCCGAGGCCGGGCACCGCGTCGCCGCCCTGGACCTGCGCGGATTCGGAGGCTCGGACCGCCCTCCCTCCGGCTACGATCTGCACACCCTCGCCGACGACGCCGTGCGCGTCGTCGCGGCCCTCGGCCACGAGCGGGCCGTCGTCGTCGGCGCCGGCCTGGGCGGGCAGGTCGCCTGGGTCATGGCCGGGATGCGCCCCGACCTCGTCGCCGGGATCGTGCCCGTCGCCGCGCCGCACCCGGTGGCGGTGCGCTCCCTGCGCGGCCGGGCCTTCTTCTCCGGCACCGCCCTGCAGCACCTGTCCCTGCGCATCCCCGCGCTGCCCGAGCGCACCCTCACGACGCACCGGGGCATGGAGCGGGTCCTGCGCTCCTTGGTCGGCCATGGCCGGGTGGACCGCGTCCTGGCCTCCTGCGACTACTACGCCGATCTGCTCGCCCGGCCCGGGGCCGCGCGCGGCCCCATCGAGACCGTCAAGCGCAGTCGGCTGCACCGCGCCGAGATGAGCGCCCTGGCCGCCCCGATCGCCGTGCCCGTGCTGTCCATCCAGGGGGAGAGCGACCCGGTCCAACCCGCCCAGGCCCACGCCCGGGACACCCACCACGTCTCGGGGCTCATGCGCAAAGCGGTGCTGCGCGGCGTCGGCCACTTCCCGGCCGAGGAGGCCCCTGACGAGCTCGTCGAGGCGATCCTGCCCTTCCTGGCGGAGATCGCCCCGGCCGCCTGAGGGAGCGCGCCCGCCCTACGCCATGGCCAGGCTCGCCGCCACGTACACGGCCGTTCCGCCGATGAGCGACAGCCCGATCGAGCGGCGCCACAGGTGCAGCCCGGCCGTCGCCGCGATGCCGGCGACGGCGGGAAGCCAGGACGCCGGGGCCAAGCTCACGCCGTCGAGCGTGTAGGCCGCCAGGACGATCATGACGCCCAGCGGCATGGCGTCGGCGAGGAAGGCCAGCAGTGGCGAGCGCCTCCCGCGCAGCAGCGCGAAGGGAGCGAGGCGGCAGGCCAGGGTGATCACGGCCACCACGACGACGGCGAACGCGATCCCGGGATTCGACAGCGGCATCACGCGCCTCCTTCCGGGCCCGCCGCGTCCCGATCGGCCGCCTCCAGGCCGGCCCGGCCCGCGCCGACGCGCCCGAGGCCCCGGTCGCCGGCGCCCTCGGCGCCAGGCGCGCGACGGTGACGCACGGCGTACAACCCGATGAGCCCGAGGGCCAGTGCTCCCAGTGCGCTCAGCAGTGCCGCCGAACCGCCCATGGTCAGGCCCACCGCCCCCGCCATGATCCCGACGCACAGGGCCGCGGTATCGGGGTGGGCGCGCCAGTTCTCGATGGCGAGCACGACGAACAGCGCGGTGAGCACGAAGCCCAGCAGGCTGATCCTCTCGCCGAAAGCGTCCGCCAGCCATTGCCCGGCCAGCGCCCCCGCCGTCGCGCCCGAGACCCAGGCGGAGTGGCTGATGACCTCCACGGTGAGCACGTACCGGCTCGTCATCGCGTGGCGGTCCTTGGCGGACAGCAGTGCGTAGACCTCATCGGTGATCGCGTGGACGGCGTACAGGCGCACCAGTGCCCGGCCCCGCACGCGATCCAGGGGGAAGCCCAGCCCGTAGAAGGCATGCCGCCCGGAGACGAACAGCGTCGAGGCGGCGATCGCCCCCAGGGGCTCGCCCGCCCCGGCCAGCGGCACGAGCAGCATCTGCATCGTGCCCGAGTAGATGACGACGCTCCACACCGGCGCCCACCACCAGGCCAGGCCCTGGGCCGCCAGCAGCATCCCCGCGGCCAATCCCAGCGTCACATAGCCGACGACGATCGGAGTCGCATCGCGGGCGGCGTCCCTGGCGCTCGCCATGGCGGCGGGCGCGGGCGCCGTCATGAGACCTTGCGCACGCGGTCGATGACCTCCTGCTCACGGCGCCCGGCACGGCGCGCGGAGTGGGAGACGATCCCGACCATGAGCACCACGATGCCGACCAGGAGGAAGGTGCCGCGGGACAGGTCGAGCCACAGGAACTCCAGGAGGTCCTTACCCAGGGAGGTGCGGTCGGCCGCCGCGCCGAGGGCCTGCTCGAGGACCCGATGGGTGGCGGCGGGGGAGATGAGGCCGGGAATGCCCGCCAGCGCCGTGAGAGCGCCCATGAGGATCGTGCCCAGGGAGGAGCGGCGCGCCATCCACAGCCCGATGCCCAGGCAGAGGGCGCTCAGGGCGATGACGATGACCCCGTTGACGCTCATCGTGCCCTCGGGGTTGCGGGCGGCGGTGGTCCCGAAGGAGTGGCGCGCCGTGTGCCCGAAGAACCAGGACAGCGGCAGCAGGACGACGGCGATGAGGATCCCCGCCCAGTGCGCACCGAAGCGAGAGGCGGGCTTGCCGACGACGGTCGAGCCGTCCAGCAGCACGTCGTCGTCGACGCCGGTCTCCTCATCGACGGGAGCCGGCTTGCGGGCCTCCGCGCGACGACGGCGCCGGGTGGGGGGTGCGGCAGGCGAGGCGGAGGCGCTGTCGGCCTCGTCGTCGGACGCGCCCGGGGCGATGACGGAGGACCATTCCGGGGCGGCCTCCTCGGACGAGGCCACCGGCGCGACCGTCGAGGAGGGCAGCGGCGGCGCGGGGGGAAGGGGACTGGAGGAGGGGTCCGGCGTCCAGCTGGACTTGCTCGTCCAGTGCGGGCCGGAGGACTCCGGCCCGTCCGGGGCGCTGGCCGCCTCGACGCGCAGGGAGGGGGTGCCGGCGCCGGGTGTGGGTGCGGAGCCGCCGGTGAGCGCACTGGTGGCACTGGTGGTGCTGGAGGGGCTGCTCGCACTGCCGGCGCTGGTGGGGCTCACGGCGGCGCCCGAGATCCCGGCATCATCGGAGGGTGTGGCGGTCCCACCGTCGTCCAGGGCCTGGGAGCCGTCCTCCGCGGCGTCCCCGACGGGGACCATCGGCGAGAACAGCGAGCGGCGCCGCACCGCCGTCGACTCACGTTCCTCATCCGGGTCGCGGGGGCGGCTGCGGCGCCGGATGGGGGCGCCGGGAAGCGGAGGAGGGGCCGCGACCGTTTGCGCGACGGCGGTGGCCTCGGGCCCTGTCATGACGGGCTCGTCCGGCGGGGCCACGGCAGCGGTCGGCTCGGCGCCGCCGTCGCTCCCACCGTCACCCCGATCGTCCTGGATGCCCCCGTCGCGAGAAGCCCCCTCGGCGTCCCGCGCCTCCTGGCCGCGCCGTGCGGCGAGGACCACGCCGGTACCCGGGGGGATCGATCCGGGCAGCCCGTCGGGAAGGGCGGAGCTGCCAGTGGTGATGCTCTCGCCGTCGTCGCCGACGATGGGCGCCGGCGCTTCCAGGGAAGGAACGGGCTCGCCGGCCGAATCGAGGGACTCGATGGTCTGCTCGGGAGTGCTGGCGCTACCGAGCTCATCGGGCTGGTCAGGACGATTGGTGGTCACGGGGCCTCCTTCTTCGGGACCACCGTAGTGGCGGGCGGGCGCCGGGCCCGGGAGGCGTGCCGGTGGCCCGTGCCTCGCGCGCTTGCGGGAGTGAGCCCCTCCTCGGAGCCCGGCTAGGTCTCCAGGGCGACGGCGCGCTGATCGGCCCAGGAGTCCTTCTCATCGGCGATGCCCTGGCGGCGCGCCACATGAGCCCCCCAGCCGATCGCGCTCACGACTGCGCCCAGCATGAGGACGGCGCTGGCCGTGGGGTCGGTTGTCAGATGGGGCACCATCGCGCTCCGGTCTGAGGCTGACGCGGACAGGAAGGCCGGGAGCGCCCCGATGAACACGATCGGGCCCGCCACCCTGGCGCCCAGGGAGGAGCGCGTGACGCCGGCGCCCGCCCCGATCGAGGTGAGGAGGATTCCGGCCAGCGCCCACGGGGAGACGGGCGCGTCTCCGCTGGCGACGATCGCGGAGTAGGCGCGGTCCGCCAGGGCGACCGAGATGAGCGAGCAGACGGTCACCCACGCCAGGGAGAAGAGGTGATCATTGCGGCGCGACGGCGGGGCGGCTGGAGTACTGCCCTGCTCCTGGTCGGAGCGCCCCAGGAGCGCGGACAGGCGCGCCCACGCGCGCCCGGCGCGACGCGCCCGGCGCAGGCCGAGGGAACCGCCGATGAGCAGGCCCGCCAGGATGAGCACGGCGCCGGTGGGGATGAGCTGGCGGGCCCAGGCCTGCGGCGCGGAGGCGGCGCACTCGCTGGAGGCGAGGATCGCCGCTTGCGCGGCGAGCGCCACGAGGCCGCCGATGAGACCGCCCAGGGAGGAGCGCCGGCCGAAGGCCGCCTGCACCACCGTGCTCGCGATGACGAGCACCACGAGGAGCCCCGCCCCCACGAGCAGGTGGCCCTGCGAGGAGGCCTGGCCGGCGAGCCCGGTCAACGTCAGGGTGAGGGGCGTCACCGCGGCGCCCAGTACCGCTGCGGCGATGTGGTCGTGGCGGCGCCCGCGCGGTGCGGGGCCACCGGCGGGACTGGGCTGGGGAGCGCCGGTGGCTGTTCCACTGCCTGGTGGCGGCACCGCGCTGGGACGGGCGCCTTGGGGAAGGGATTCCGAGGAGGTCACGTGCTCAGCGTAGTTCCAGCGGGCCCGTAGAGTGGCGCCGTGATCACCATGGGAGCGAGTATCGGTCGGTCGTCGGGCGCCTCGGGTGGGCGCCCGGGTGGCTCCGCGGTTCCCGGTGGGATCGGTGGAGCGCGGCTCGCCGGTGGCACTGGCGCGCCCGCCCGAATCGCGCCAGGAGCCGGCGTGAGCGGTGCCGGGGCGGGAGGCGCCGATCGCGCTCTCGTCAGCGCCCTGGCGGCCATCGCCCAGGACGCTCGCGTCTCCCAGGCACAGGAGGCGGTGCGCGAGGCCAGCGCGCAACTGCGCTGGCACGAGGCGCTGCGGCGGCGCTGGCGCGAGGCTCGGGCGGAGGCCGTAATCCGGGGGGCCATCGCCTCGGGAGCGATCGAGGGGGCGCTGGTGAGCGCGTCCGCGCTGCGCGAGCATGTGGTTGCGGGCCGCCTGGAGCGGCCGCTGAGTGGGGACCCCTCGCTCGACGCCGTCGCCGGGATCTGGCGCGCGGGCGTGCGATTGACCGGATTCATGCCGGACCTGCGCGGGCAGGCCCGGCCCGCCGAGCCCTCCCCACGATCGCTCCTGGCCGGCCTGCACCGCGATCTCGCGGGCCCCCTGGCGGCATCGGGGGCCATCGGGCTCGACGAGGTGGCCGTGCCGCGTACCGCGCTCCCGCCGGGCGGGAGCGGCATCGGGGGCGGCACCGAGGGGGCAAAGGGCGGCGACGGCGTCGCGGGCGCGCGGAGCAGCGGGGGGACCGTCGGCTCCGTGGCACTGGGGGCGGTGCCGCGCGAGGGAGGGCCCGGCACGGCCCCCCGGGGGCGGGCCCTGGCCGAGCGGCTCGACGCGCTCCTGGCGATCATCGCCGCCCCCGGTGTCCCGGCGCTGGTGCGCGCCGCCGTCGTCCATGGGGAGATGATCGCCGCGCGCCCCTTCACGGCCGCTAACGCGGCGCTCGGCCGCCTCCTCGTGCGCCATCTCATCGCCCGCGACGGACTGGAGCCCACGGGCGTGGCCGTCCCCGACGCCTACGCGCGCCGCGCCCCCGGGGCCTACAGCGACGCGGCGGCCGCCTATGCGCGAGGCGACGCCGAGGGCGTCATCGCCTGGACGATCTGGCAGGCCGAGGCGATCCTCGTGGGCATCACCCAGGGCGTCGAGCTGTGCCGCGCGATCCAGGCGGGGCGGGCGGAGTGAGCGGGCGACGGCGAAGCGCCCGACGCTGCCCCGCCGCGCCCGGTCGTGGTCGCGGCGGGTCGCGCCGGGCCGCGGCGGCCGGGAACCACATGCGCTCGGACGCGCCGCCTCCGGCCCCTCATGTGGAGGCCATCACCCCGGGTGATCCCGGGTGGGCAACCCTGGAGCGGTACCGCGCCCCGCCGATCCGTCCGCGAAGGAGTCCACCATGCGACATGCCGCACCCCGCTCCACCCATCCAGGCCTCCCAGCGCTGCGCGGACGTCCGGAAGCGCCCGCCCTCGGCGCCCGCAGCGCCGCAGGGGCGGGAGGCCTTGAGAGCGGGCGGCCCCGCGAGGAGGATCCCGGTGACTGGCCTCCGGGGGAGCGCGAGCAGTGGGGATCCGGGGCGCCGGGTGAATCCGCGGGGGATGCCCTCGCCGATGACGTCGTCGTCGCCGTTCTGCTCCGCCCCGGCCACCAGGACGGGGCTCCTGAGGAACCCCTGCCCGGATGGGCCGCCGATATCGTCCTGGCCTGCACGGGCCTGGAGCCCCAGGCGCTGGTCTGCTCGTATCCCGAGGCGCCCCGAGCGGCCTCCGACCTCGTCCAGCGCGCGAGAACCCTGCGCCGTCGCACAGGCGCCACCCACGCCCTCATCCTCGTGCCCGACGACCTCCCCGCCCTGGCGGAGAGCCTGTCGCTCCGCCCGGACATCTCCGCCGCCACGCTCCACGAGGCGCTCGACGCCCCGCAGTCCGGGGCGCTCGCCTCCCTCATCATCGCGACCGGCCACCCGGGGCGCGCCCGCGTCATCGCCCTGACAGGGGCCAGGGGAGGGCTGGGGACCACGACGATCCTGCTGCTCCTGGCCCGCGCCATGGCCGCGGCGGGGCGCGGTGTAGCCATCGTCGACCTCGACCCCGCAGGCGGCATCGACCTCATGATGGGTGAGGGGGCCCGGCCCGGACTGCGCTGGAGGGACCTGCCCGAGCAGGAGAGCGCCTACCACCCCGAGCGCCTTGCCGAGGCCCTGCCGCGATGGTCGGGGATCCGCTTCCTGACCGGCGACCCCCGCGGCGGCCCGGTGAGCGCCCCGCAGGTCGCCGCCGCGCTCGCGGCGGTCGGGGCCTGCCACGACGTCGTCCTGGTGGACCTCCCCCGGGGCGCCGAGCCGCCGCCGGGGGCCGAGGTCGTCATCGTCATGGGATGCGATGTCCGCTCCGCCGAGGCCGCCGAGTCCATCGTCGCCCGTCTGGGCAGGGGCAGGCAGGGCCGGGAGGATGGCGACCGCCCGGCGGCGGAGATCCTGGGACAGGAGCGCGCTGAGGGGCCGCGATGCCTCGGCCTGGTCCTGCGCCGGATCGGGGAGGACCTCTCCCCCGAGGAGATCACCGGGCTCACCGGTGCGAAGGTACTCGGGCGGGCGCCGTCGGATCACTCGATCGCCTCCCGCATCGCCCGGGGCGACGACCCCGCCCGCAGCCGCGGCCCCCTGCGCCGAGCCATCCGCTCGCTCGCCGCCCAGCTCCTGGAGGGCGACGATGCCGTCCTCTCGCGAGCCCCCTGGGAGGCCGAGCCGGAGGAGGGACGGTCATGAGCCCGGAGCCCGCCCCGCGCGGCGCCCAGCTCCCCGATCACGGCATCGCCCCGGACCTCGTCCGCATTCGCGGCGCCCTCGCCCGGGGCGCGGGTCTCGGGCGGGCGCTCAGCGAGGGGGCCGGCTCCACCACCGGCGCCACGGGCATCGCCTCCCTCACCCGTCTCGTCCACGCCGACGTCGATGGCGCCGGGGCGGCCCTCACGCCCCTCCTCGAGGCGGAGGGCGTCACCGACGTGCTCGTCGGCGGCGGGATGACCTGGATCGACCGCGGCAGCGGCCTCGAGCCCGTCCCGCAGGCGCGCCTGGACGAGCCCGAGGCCCGGGCACTGGCGGTGCGCATGGCCGCCTCGGCCGGGCGCCGACTCGACGACGCCGCCCCGATCGTCGACGCCACTCTGTCCGATGGCACCCGTCTCAACGCCGTCCTCCCACCGCTCAGCGCCGACGGCACCCTCATCTGCCTGCGCACGAAGCGCCGCCGTGCCTTCACCCTGCCCGAGCTCGTCGACGCCGGCACGATCGCCCCCGGTCTCGATCGGATCCTCGCCGCCCTCGTGGAGCGGCGCGCCTCCTGCCTCATCACCGGCGCAACCGGGACCGGCAAGACCACTCTCCTCGCCGCGCTCCTCGGGCTCGTGCCCGCCGATGAGAGGATCGTGTGCATCGAGGAGGCCAGCGAGCTCGCCCCGGACCACCCCCATGTCATCCATCTCCAGGAGCGCGGGGACAACGTCCAGGGCGTCGGCTCCGTCCCCATGACCGCCCTTGTGCGCACCGCCCTGCGCATGAGGCCCGACCGCATCGTCCTGGGGGAGTGCCGCGGCTCCGAGGTCCGTGATGTCCTCACCGCTCTCAACACCGGCCACGAGGGCGGGTGGGCCACCCTCCACGCCAACTCCCCGGCCGATGTCCCCGCCCGCCTCACCGCGCTGGGAGCGCTCGCGGGCCTCGATGAGATCGCGGTGGCCGCGCAGGCCGGCAGCGCCCTCGACGCCGTCATCCACCTGCGGCGCGAGGCCCGCTCATCCGGGGTGCGTCGTCGCATCTCCTCCCTGGGTCTGCTCTGCCGTGAACGGGATGGCCGGCTGGTCTGCCGCGAGGGCCTGCGCGTCCGACCCGATGGCGCCATGGAGGCGGGAGCGGCCCACGAGGGGCTAGTCGCGCTCACCGGGGGAGCGGCCGCCCTGGCGGGTGGCGCGCGTGGAGCGGGGGCGCAGTCATGAGCGGCGCGGTCGGCGGCTCGATACCCCTCCTCACGGCCCTCCTCGCCGCCACGTCGGTGGCCGTTCTGCTCCTGCCCGCCCGCCGCGGGATGCGCCCGCCGCCAGGGGGCTCGCGCGAGGGGGACGCAGGCGGCGAGGTAGGAGGCCGGGCCAGTGCGCGAGAGCGCCGGGGCCGCGCTGGGGGAGCGGATATCGGGCTCACCCTCACCGAGGTGGCGGCCCTGCTGCGGGCCGGGGCCACCCCTGATCGGGCCTGGTCCCGGGCCCTGGGCCGGTCGGGAGTCCCGCAGGACGCGGGCCTCACCCCTGCCGATGACGGCGTCCCACCCGCTCTGACCGCCCTGGCAGGTGGCCCGGCGCCCTCCTGGCTGCCGCGGCGCGACGCGGGGCGCTGGGCGTGGCGGCCGCCTTTCGGAGGAGCTGTCGCGGCGGATCAGGCCATGCGCGCCGCCGTGCCCGGAGCTGTCGCCGCCTGCCGCCTCACCCGCGCCCTGGGCTCGCCATTGGCCGGAGTGCTGGAGTCCGTCGCCGAAGGCGTCTCCGAGGCGGGCCGGGCCCGGGCCTCGCGGCAGTCCGCCCTCTCCGGGCCCCGCACCACCGCGCGCCTCCTGGCCGCCCTGCCGCTGGTGGCGCTCGCCCTGGGGGCGCTCGTCGGGGCTCATCCCGAGGACCTTCTCCTGGGAGGGTCCTGGGGGAGCGCCCTCGGTTCGGCCGGGATCGGCCTCATGGCCGTCGGGCATCTCCTCACCCGCCGACTCGTGCGCGCAGCGATCCACGGCCCTGCGGCGTCGGGCCGATGGAGGCGAGGCGGCCGGCGGGATCCGGCGCTGTGTGAGCCGGTCGACGAGGCTCTCGTTCTCGACCTCGCCACGGCCGCCCTCGGGGCGGGCGCTTCCCTGCCCGGGGTCCTGGGCGCCCTCGGCCGGGCGCTTGGCGAGGATCAGCTCGGCGTTGTCTCCCGCGCCCTCCTCATCGGCGCGAGCTGGCAGGAGGCTTGGGACGCGCCCGAGGACGCCGTTTGGCGGGCCTCGCGCGATCGCCTCGAGCGCTGCCTGCGGCCCGGCTGGGAGGACGGAGCATCGCCATCGTCGCTGCTGAGCTGCACGGCCGCATCGATCCGGGCGGGGCGGCGCGCCGCCGATGAGGAGGCCGCTGAGCGCCTCGCCGTCCGCCTCGTCATCCCCCTGGGGCTGTGTCATCTGCCCGCCTTCGTGCTGCTGGGCATCGTCCCCGTGGTCGCGGGTGCCGGATTGGACATCCTGGCCGGATGAGCAGGGCAGACTGGGCGCATGAGTCCCTTCCGCCTGCCGGCGCCCACTCGCGCCGTGCTCGTTGATATCGATGGCGTCCTCGTCGACCACCGCTACGCCTCCGACCGCGCCTCCTACCTGTGGGCCTGTGGCCTGGAGGGCTGGGAGCTCGGCCCGCAGGAGACCGCCGAGCTGTGGGAGGCCATCGACCGGCGCCACTTCGCCCGCTACCAGGCCGGCGAGCTCGACTTCCGCGGCCAGCTGCGCGAGCGGGTGCGCGAATTCGTGCCCGGCGGGAGCGCTCTCAGTGACGCCGAGGCCGATGCCCATATGGCCGCCTACCGCGCCATCTACCGCCGTCTGTGGCGCGCCTACGACGACGTCCCCTCCTTTCTGGCCCGACTGGAGGCCCTGCGCGCCGCCCGCGGGCGGGCGGCGGCCGCCGGTGGGCCCGCCGCGCCGCTGGTGGTCGCCTACCTCACCAATGGTGACGCCCCCAGCCAGGAGGAGAAGCTCGCCGCCGCCGGCGCCCGCGTGGCCGGCTGGGAGATGCTGGCCTCGGCCCAGATGGGCGCCACGAAGCCCGATCCCGCGATCTTCTCCGCCGCATGCGCGCGCTTCGGAGTGGCACCGGCCGAGGCTCTCATGATCGGCGACGACGTCGGCTCCGACGTCGACGGCGCTTTGGCCGTGGGGATGCCGGTGGTCCACCTGCGGCGGGGTGATCAGGGGCCGTCGCGCGCGGTGCCCACCGTCGCGAGCCTCGATGAGATCGAGTTCTGAGGTCTTGGCTCGCCGCCTACCGGGCCCGGCCACGGCTCCTCGCCGCTCAGCGCCCGCCGCCGTCCCGGCGCCACTCGCGGCCGTCTCGCCCCTGGACGTGATTGCTGGCACGATGGGGCCATGGCATTGTCGAAGAAGCAGTTGAGCCAGGACGAGGTCATCGTCCGGCACATGCATACCCACCCCAAGGTCCTCCTGTGGCGGATCATGGCGCAGGTCGTTCTCATCGCCGTCGGTATCGCGGCGTCGGTCCTCCTGCCCGGCGACTGGTCCCCGTGGAGCCACCTCGCCGTCTGGATCATCGTCCTGGCGGTCTCGGTGCCCGTGTTCCTCCTGCCCTGGCTAGCCTGGGCGACGACGACCTACACAATCACCTCCAAGCGCGTCATCACGCGCTCGGGCATTCTCAACAAGCGCGGTCATGACCTGCCGCTGTCGCGCATCAGCGATGTCCAGCAGGACCGGGCTCTGACCGACCGGATCTTCGGCGCCGGCACCCTGCGCCTGGAGACGAGCGCGGGTGATCCCCTCATCCTGGAGGACGTGCCGTCGGTGGCCGCCGTGCAGGTCGAGCTCTCCAACCTGCTGTTCAACGACGTCCAGGGAGCGATCGACGTCGATCCTGAGCACTGAGCCACCGGGGCCGTTGAGCGGTCCGCGCCGCGGCTCTCGAGGCGTCGAGTGCGACGGGGCCCCTCGTACCGCAGTTGGTGCGAGGGGCCCCGTCGCGCGCTGGCCGGTGCGCAGCGGGAGGCCTTCAGCCGATGGTCTCGACGACGGCGACGGCCTGGGCCACGCCGGTCAGGGTGGAGGCGATGCGCACGGCCTCCCAGACCTGTTCGGTGCTCAGACCCTCGCCGCGGACGGTGGCCTCGTGCGAGGTGATGCAGCGCTCGCAGCCGTTGATCGTGGATACGGCGAGGCTCCACAGCTCGAAGTCGACCTTCTCGACGCCGCCGGAGGAGCCGATGATGTTCATGCGCAGGCCCATGCGCTCGTTCTCATAGGCGTCGCCCAGGAAGTGGCGGGTGCGATAGGCGATGTTGTTCATCGCCATGATGGAGGCCGCGCCCAGGGCGGCGCTGATGGCCTCCTCTCTCAGGTGGGCGCGGGCGTCCTCGAGGACCTGCACGAGGACGGACTCGTTGCGGGTCGCCGCGGCGGCGGCCACGAAGGTGCCCCACTGCTGCTGCTCGGTGAGCGTGGAGGAGCGGGACAGGGTGGACAGGTTGAGGGAGAGGTCCTTGGCCCACGCGGGCAGGGCGGAGCGGAGGTTGTCGATGCTCATATCTGCTTTCTCTTCTCGTCGGTGGTTCGCTGCTCGTCTGCGCGGTGATGCGATGCGGTCTCAGTGGGTCATCTCGCCCAGGGCGTCGATGGTGGCGGCGCCGGCCTGCCAGTTGCAGGCGCACAGCTCGTCGGACTGCAGGGCGTCGAGCTGGCGGAGGGTCTCATCGGTGTTGCGGCCCACGGACTCGGAGGTGATGGACACCGACTGGATGACGTTGTTGGGGTCGATGATGAAGGTGGCGCGGTCGGCGACGCCGTCGGCGTTGAGGACACCCGTGGCGGCGGCCAGCTCGCGCTTCAGGTCGGAGGCCATGGGGAAGGGCAGGTTCTGGAGCTTCTCGTGGCTGCGGCGCCAGGCGTAGTGGGTGTACTCGTTGTCGACCGAGACGCCCACGATCTGGCAGTCGCGGTCCTCGAAGTCCTGGTAGAGGTCGCCGAAGGCGGAGATCTCGGTGGGGCACACGAAGGTGAAGTCCTTGGGCCAGAAGAAGACGATGCGCCAGGTGCCGGCGGGGACGGCGGAGGAGACGGTGGTGAAGTAGTCCTCGGGCTTGCTGGCTTCGACGTCCTTGAGGTTGCCGGGGATGACGGCGGTGAGCTCGTAGGCGGGGAACTGGTCGCCGATGGTGAGAACGGCCATGGGAGAACCTCCTGAGTGGTGGTGAAACGCTGCTCGACCAGAGGAGACGCCCTCTGTCGAGAACTAGGGTAGAGTCCCAAATCGATAAGTGCAACTCCTGTATGTCGGATCATTAGTCGGTCACCCCTATGTCCGAGACCGGTCGATATCAGGAGCGAGACCGGTCCGCGGACCGGTCTCGCTCCTGATATCGACCGGTCTCGGCGAGGGGGGATGGGGCGCGGGGTGGTGTGCGCCACGGCGAATCGCGATACCCGAGCGCCACCGCGGTGCGGCCGGGATTTAGCATCGTTGGATGCGATCCCCCCGACCGGCCCAGAGCGCCCCGGCGCACCCGCGCGCCAAGGGTCTCGCCCTGGCGGTCGCGTGCTTCACCGGTCTCCTCGTGCTGTGGTGGGCCTTCGTGGACACCTTGCCGGGCCAGTTCCTCGAGGCCGCCGCTCTGGCGGGCTCGGAGATCGGCTCGCACCGGGTGGACGGGCACGCGCGCGTGGTCCTCTCGGCCATCTCAATGCCGGCGGCGGTGCTCCTCGTCGTTGTCATCCTGCTGGTCGGCCTCCTGCGACGCAGTCACCGGCGCGCCAGCTGGGCCATTATCGCCGTCATCGGGGCGAGCGCCAGCGCGCAGATCCTCAAGCACTGGATCCTCTTCCGCCCTGACCACGGCATCACCGCGCGCTGGGACAACGCCAACACGCTCCCCTCGGGGCACACCACGATGGCGGCGTCGGCTGCGGTGGCGCTCATCCTCCTCGTGGATGCCCGCTGGCGGGTTCCCGCCGCCTGGCTCGGCGCGGCGATGACGGTGGCCATGGGCTATTCGACGCTGGTGCGCCAGTGGCACCGACCGGCAGATGTCGTGGCCGCCGTGCTGCTGGCGGTGGGCTGGGGCGCCCTCGCGGTCGCCGGTGGCGCGTGGAGTGACGGGGAGTCCCCCTCCCATGCGTCCCCCGACGACATCGCCGATCCCGCCAGACCCGGCTTCGTCCCCAGCCTCGCGCATGAGGAGCGGGACGACGGAGAGTCGAGGCGGCAGACGCGCAGGGGCCCCTACGGCCGTGGGAGCGGTTCCGCGCCCAGACTGACGGCGCTGTGGATCGTCGGCGCGCTCTGCGCCGGTATCTCCCTCGCCCTGGGCCTGTGGGTGCTGACCCGCATGGGCTCGCCCCTGGGGCGAGGGGAGTACTTCGCCTCCTACGCCACCGGATCGGTCGCCCTCGTGGCGGCGAGCTGCCTGTCCATGGCGGGGCTCGTGGCGCTCGTGCCCGACGACGACGCCCGGGCTTCGCTGCCCCCGGAGACCCCTTAGGTCTCGGCTCGCGGCCGGTCGATCGTCGTCGGGGCGCCCTGGGCGACGTTGGGCGGCGACGGCGGTGATCCGGACTGCGTGCCGGCGGGGAGAGGACGGTGGCGCTCCCGGGCTCGTCGGCGTCCGGCGTCGGCGGGGGAGACCTCGACGAGGGGTCCGTTGCTGCAACGAATGGCACAATATGATCGGACGGATCGTTGGAAAAAGGCCGGTAAATCGCATTGATCGGCGAGTTTTGAGACTATGACGAGATGACATTGTGATGTATCGATACAGCAAACTCTGATGCTGGGGGCGAGTAGGGCTGCCTAGGCTCATTCGAGCACGTCATCGCGGTGCCGTATCCCCGGCGGCGCCCGGTCCTCCAGCAGAACGGTTCTTCATGCTCCCCAGATCCGTCCACGCGGCACGCCATGCCCGGAGGCGCTCAGCTGTTCTTCTCGTCCCCCTGCCCCGGCGGCATGGGGTCGGATTGTCCTGGGATCACCTACTGCGGCGACCTGTCCGTCTCCATGGCGCAGGGGCAGATTCGCGTGAGCTTCCCCTGGAAGGAGATCGACACCTCGAACTCCCGGTGCTGTATGCAGTTTGATGAGGAGGGGGAGATCATCCTCGGCGGCCCGGCGTTCGTCAGAGGCAAGGACGTCCACGACAAGAAGGGCCGAGACTGCTCTGTCGATCAGCTGGTGATCGCCTCCGACCGCTCGATGACGTCCTGGACGGACCCGAGTACCGGGATCAGGTACATGCTGCGCTTGCGGGGCTTTGCCGCTAACGCCGCCAATGCCACCTGCAAGGCGACCCCGGACGGGGCCACAGCCGCGCTGGAGGACCGCTTCACCGCCGAGGCGAGCGCCGCCACTGATCCCAGGACTTATGAGCTGCTCGCCCCCAACGGCGCCGCGAAGATCCGGGAGAACGCGGTGTCCCCCGCCTACACCCCTACGGCATCCGGCTGGAAGCTAACGGTGGTGAGCTGCACATACGGCTCCGACAAGAAGCCGCTCATGCGCAGGGACGGCAAGCGCCTCGATCAGTCCGACTCGGTGGGCCTGGTCGACCGCACGCTCCGGCTCGATGAGACCGAGCTCGCTGCGGCCCCGGCGCCTGGTGGCAAGGGCGGCAGCCGCGTCCTCACCGCTCAGGTCGCCTTCAAGGTGGATCCCAATGCTCAGGGTGATACCGCCACTGATTACATCTGTGGCGCCGCGCGCGCCGATGGCAAGCCCTTCGGCCCAGTCAACGTCGTGTCCATGACGGGCGACACCGACGGCGGGAACAGCAACACCGGCTGCGTCACCGCCAAGGAGCAGCGCGCCTTCTCCGCGATCGTGGCGAGCGAGGCGAGCGGCCAGGGGAGCGCGCTCAGCGTGTCCTACCGGATCTCCGTGGTGAATATGGGCGCCATGGTCTGCTCCAAGGACGGAATCTTCACCACGGCGGCTCTGACGATCAACCGCGAGTACCGGCTCGTGGAGACGAGGGCCCCATCCGGGCACCAATTCCTGGCCAGGCCCGTGCGCATTCGCGTGACTGACACGGATGTCACCGTGCTCAACGGAAATGAGCTCGGTGCGCCCGCCGCTGTGGCATCCGTCTCGGATGCCGCCTCCGGGATCACTAATACCTTGGCGATCAAGGATATCGAGGCGGCCGCGCTGCCCCTGTCTGGTGGTCACGGGATCATTCCGAATGTGCTTGTGGTCGTCCTCGCTATTGGTGCTGCTTGTACACTCGCCCTGTTCTCCTTCATCAGGCGTCGGAACGCGTCTCGGTGAGGGCAATGGCTCGGCCTTCCTGGGTCTGAGTTCCCCATCCATCCCTTCATCCACGAGATATTGGAGATACCATGAGTTCCCAGAGGATGCGCCGAGGCGCGGGATTCTTCGCCGCCGCCTGCGCGGCGAGTGCGCTTGTCATTCCAAGTGCGCTGGCGGCCCCTGCCGACCCGAATCAACCCGCCGCAGCGACTGTTCAGAAGGATGCTGACACGACTCTCACCATTCACAAGTGCGAGCAGACGGATACCAACGGCACTGCTGCTGGCACAGGCTTGCAGCAGGCTCCGGCCGACTGCAACGCGATGGAGGGCGTGACATACAAGATCACCAAACTCGACTACAACTTGAGTACTCAGGAGGGCTGGACCCAGCTCGCGGCCGCGAAAGGCGATGTCAACACGGCGAGCGCTGCTCACAAGACCAGTACCACCTTTGAGGGCAAGACCGCTGCGGATGGCACCCTCACCTTCGACGCCAATAAGACCGATGTCGGAGCCTATCTCGTCCAGGAGATCAGCACCGCTGGCGCCAAGGTCCACCGCGGTGGTGCGACCGACGATGCCAAAGGCGCTATTCCCGGCGCCGACTTCATCGTCACCCTGCCGATGACGAGCCCGGGCAACACCAATGCTTGGAACTACGACGTCCACGTCTACCCGAAGAACACCCTCTCCGGAATCGAGAAGAAGGTTGTGGACACCGGAAAGGCCTCTGGTTCCGGGAACAGCCTCGAGTACACCATTGATGCCGCTATCCCGAAGGTGAATGTCGCCGGCGGTGAGACGATCAAGCGGTTCAATGTCATCGATCAACTCGACCCCCGCGTTCAGAAGGGGACGGGAGTTGATCAGCTCAACCCGCGCGTCGCGATTGTCGGGACGAACGCGCAGGCGCTCACTGCCGACACGGACTACACCGTCACCGTCGCTGCGGGCAACGACGACAAGAACTACCTCACGGTCGATTTCACCGCTGAGGGTCTGAAGAAGATCGCGACAGCCCGCGCTAACGGAGACAACACCACGAAGGTCCAGGTGATCCTCACCGCCACCTTCGCCGCGGACACGAGCCTCGACGGCGGTATCTCCAACACAGCGTTCCTCATCCCCTCGGACTCCCCTGAGTTCAACTGGGACAAGGACCGCCCGACCACTCCTGGAACGAACATTCCGGGCACCGACCCCGTCGTGAGCAAGTACGGCAAGGTCGAGCTGAGCAAGAAGGGCTCGGACACCGACAACCTGCTCCCGGGCGCCGAGTTCCAGATCTACCAGTGCACGTGGGATGGCAACAAAGACACCACTCCACAGCTGAGGGACTCCGACGCCACTGACGCGACCGCCCTCACGCCGCTCACGGTCAAGAACGCCAGCACCTTCATCACCCAGGACAACGGTAAGGTCGTCGTCGACGCTCTCCGCGCCAACGACTGGGAGAACGGCGCCACTAAGCAGCTGACCAACGACGACTACTACTGCTTCGTCGAGACCAAGGCCCCCGAGGGCTACACCCTCCAGGCCGAGCCGGTTCCCTTCCGGATCCTCGCCGCCTCCGCGGATAACAAGGATGAGATGATGGCAGTGGAGATCACCGATGTCCCGAAGAACGCGGGCTTCCACCTTCCGCTCACCGGTGCCTCCGGCGTCGTCTTCCTCACGGTCGTCGGCGGGCTCCTCGTCCTGGCCGGCGCCGGCATCGCCTACGTGAACAAGCGCCGTCAGAACCACTGATCACCACTGACAACAGGCACTGACACCGCCTGAGCAACCCGGTGCCGGGGAGGCGAGGGATCGCCTCCCCGGCACCGGGGCGCTTTCGACCCGCCCCCACCCGTCCAGGAGCAGCAGATGAGCACCGACCTCGACGCCCCCACCGCGCTGCGGTCAGCCGACTCCGAGGCATCGCGGCCGTCACGCTGGCCCGGACTGCCCCTCAAAGAGCAGATGACCGGCGGTGCCCCGGACAACGGCCCCGCCAAGAGCCTCGAGGCCACCGAGATTGCTGGCGCCGCTGGGACCTCTGATACCGCCAACGCCGCCGAGGTCGCCTCCCACTCCCGTCGCCGCCACGGCAAGCGCTGGGGCTCCCGCCGGCGCCTCATGACGATCCTGCCCGTCGTCCTCGTCCTCATCGGCGTCGGCGTGCTCATCTACCCCGTCGTCGCGACCCAGCACAACAACGCCGATCAGCAGCGCCTCGCGGACATGTACACCTCGCATGTCGAGGAGGCCGGCGAGAACGTCGTCGCCCAGCAGCAGGCCGCGGCCGAGGAGTACAACGCCCATCTCGAGTCCTCCCCGATCCTCGACCCCTGGCTCGAGTCCCAGCGCCCGGACACCCCCCAGTACCAGGAGTACCTCAACCAGCTCAACATCGATGAGGTCATGGGCCGCATCGTCATTCCCTCCATCCACTCCGACCTGCCGATCTACCACGGTACGCAGACCGACACCCTCACCAAGGGCATCGGGCACCTCTTCGGGACCTCCCTGCCCATCGGCGGCACCTCCACCCACTCCGTGCTCACCGGCCACACCGGCCTGGGCACCGCCACCCTCTTCGACCGCCTCACAGACCTCAAGAAGGGCGACTCCTTCTACATCTCCGTGCTCGGAAAGACCCTCAAGTACGAGGTCACCGACATCCAAGTCGTCCTCCCC
This sequence comes from Actinomyces gaoshouyii, assembly GCF_002076915.1. Classification (NCBI taxonomy): domain Bacteria; kingdom Bacillati; phylum Actinomycetota; class Actinomycetes; order Actinomycetales; family Actinomycetaceae; genus Actinomyces; species Actinomyces gaoshouyii. Next base: position 2,118,335 of record NZ_CP020468.1, on the reverse strand, counting down.
AGCGAGACCGAGTCGCTCAACCAGGTGCCGGGCCGCGACCTCGTCACCCTCATCACCTGCACCCCCTACGGTGTCAATACCCACCGCCTCCTCGTCACCGGCGAGCGCGTCCCCATGGACCCCGCCACCGCCGACTCCGAGATCGCCGCCGCTACACCGGCCCCCATGCAGACCTGGCAGGTCATCATCATCTGGGCGGTCGCCATCATCCTGACGATCCTCGTCCTGTCCATCGCCACCGCTCTGTGGCGCCGTCGTCGCCGCGCCGCTGAGAAGGCCGCAGACGTGCCCGGGAGGCGCGTCGGCAACCCGCGTCCACAACCCCCGGCCACGTCGTCGAAGGTGCAAGGGAGGAGGTCGGGGCCGTGGCCAGGCCGAGTGACCAGGCCGAGAGGCAGGCGCGCGAGTCCGCGGGGAAGGGGAAACGGCTCGGCGGGTGAGCGGACATGGTTGACGCGATCGCTCGCCTGGTTCGGGCCTACTCGACGTCGGCGGCGGGCAGCTCCACGGTGAACACCGTCCCGTGGTCGGCCTCATCCGTGCTCGACTCCACCGTGAGGGCGCCTCCGTGCGAGACGACGATCGCCAGTGCGATCGACATGCCCAGGCCCGTTGAGCCCGTCGAGCGCTCCCTGGAGGCGTCCCCGCGGGCGAATCGAACGAAGATGCGATCCCGCACGGACTCCTCGATCCCCGGGCCGTTATCCGCCACCCGGATCACCAGGCGCTTGCCCTCCCGCTTCAGAGTGGTGGTCACGCGCGTCCTCGCGGGCGTGTGCACCCGGGCATTGGCCAGCAGGTTGACGATCACCTGGCGCAGGCGCGCCTCCTCGCCCCCCACGATCGCGGGAGCGGGTTCGAAGTCCTCGGCCTCCTCCTCGCTCATGCCCTCCGGGGGGGTCAGGATCGCCAGGTCGAGGGACCACTCGTGATCAGGGCCGGCCGCCCGGGCGTCGGCGACGGCGTCGACGAGGATCCCCACCAGATCCACCTCCTCGCGGGCCACGGGGCGTCCGGAGTCGAGCCTGGCCAGCAGGAGGAGGTCCTCGACGAGTGCTGTCATCCGCAGGGACTCCGAGTGGACCCGGTCCAGCGCGTAGGAGGCCTCCTCCGAGAGCCCGAGCGGGCCCGCCGTCCGGCCCGCGGCTTCAGGCGCGCCGGTTCCGCCAGGGTCCTGCCGCTCCCCGCTCCCGCGTCGGATGAGCTCGGTGTAGCCGCGAATCGAGGCCAGGGGGGTGCGCAGCTCGTGGGAGGCGTCGGCGACGAACTGGCGCACCTGCGTCTCCGAGCGCTGGCGGGCCGCCAGGGCGGCCTCGACATGCCCCAGGAGCGTGTTGAGGGCCCCGCCGACCTGGCTGACCTCCTGCGAAGTCGCCAGGTCGGCGTCGTCGACCCGCTCGTTGATGCTCACCTCGCCGTGGGCCAGGGGCAAGGAGGCGACGCGCTGGGCCGTGGACGCCACCCGCTCCAGGGGCGCCAGCGAGGAGCGCACGAGGGCGCGGCCGCTGAACGCCGCGATCGCCGCACCCGCCAGGGCGATGAGCCCGAGGAAGAGGATCTGGTCGCGCACCAGGTCGTTGTCCTCCTCCATGGACAGGCCCGTGATCACCTTGTCCCCGGTGCGGCTGTCGTGGCCCACGAGCACCCTGTAGTCGCCGAGCGAGTCGATGCGCGCACTCACCGGCTCGCCGGTCTCCTCCAGGTCCAGCAGGGAGGAGACCTCCGCGGCGCTCAGCGCGCGATAGCTCCCGTCCTCGCGGATATAGCCGGCCGTGATCGCACGGGACGCGGCCGGGGCGCTGCCATCCGCCTTCTCGCCGGCGACGACGACGGTCAGCGTTCCCACCCGCTGCCCCGCCGCGTCCAGGCCCTTGGGCACCGGGGGGTCGTCGTCATCATCGGGGGGCGCGGGGCGCATCCCGTTATCCGCCTCGTCCTCATCGGACCGCTCCTCCAAGGCCTGCTTGGGGACGTCCCCGTGGCGCCGGAACTCGACGCGGCTCGCGGCCGCCCGCACCTGGCTGTCGAGGCGCTCGATCAGGCCGTTGCGCAGGGAAAGCGTGGAGATGGTGCCGATGACGGCGGCCATGACGAGGACGATGCCCAGGACGCCCGCGACCAGGCGCGCGCGCAGGCTGCGGGGCCCGCTCACCCCCGGGCCCCGGCGCTCGCGCCGCCCGGGGCCGCTGAGCTCACCGCGCCGTCGGAGTGCTCCTGGGCCTCGGCGGGCTTGAGGACGTAGCCCACGCCGCGCATCGTGTGGATCATCGGCTCGCGACCCTTGTCGATCTTGCGGCGCAGGTAGGAGATGTAGAGCTCAACGATATTCGCCTGGCCCCCGAAGTCGTAGTTCCACACCCGGTCCAGGATCTGGGACTTGGACAGCACGCGGCGGGGATTGCGCATGAGGAAGCGCAGCAGCTCGAACTCGGTGGCGGTCAGGCGGATCTCGGTGCTGCCGCGCCAGACCTCGTGGGAGTCCTCGTCCATGCGCAGGTCGCCGACCGTCAGGACGTTGGCCGGCTCGGCGGCCGAGGCCCCGGAGCGGCGCAGCAGGGCGCGCAGCCGGGCCACCACCTCCTCCAGGGAGAAGGGCTTGGTGACGTAGTCGTCACCCCCGGCGGTCAGGCCTGCCACGCGGTCCTCGACCGCGTCCTTAGCGGTCAGGAACAGCACGGGGACACCCGGGGTGTGGTCGTGGATGCGGCGCATGACCTCCAGCCCGTCGAAGTCGGGCAGCATGATGTCCAGGACCACGACGTCCGGCTGGATCTCCTTGGCGGTGCGCACCGCGGATACGCCCGTGGAGGCGGTCGTCACCTCCCAGCCCTCGTAGCGGAGGGCGGACGCCAGGAGATCGGCGAGCATTCGCTCATCGTCGACGACGAGGACGCGCACCGGGGAGCCGTCGGCTCGGGTCAAGGGATCGGCGAGAGTACTCATGCCCCTATCCAACACTCCGAGCCTGTGTCGGCGCTGTGAAACTGTGACCATTTCCGGGAGGGCTCAGGCTGTCCTCACTCGGAGGGGATGGGGCAAGATGGGGCCGATCCCTCATATGCCCTGAAGGAAGCAACTGCAGTGGAAACGATCATCGGGAACCGCCGCCATTTCGACGCCGAGGACGTGTTCTTCTCCTCGACGGACGACAAAGGCGTCGTTCGCAGCGCGAACGAGACATTCTTACAACTGGCGCGCTACCCGCGCGAGGAGATGATCGGCGCCCCGCACAGCATCATCCGCCACGACGACATGCCGGGCGGCCTGTTCAAGCTCATGTGGGACGATCTCACCGCGGGCCGCCCCGTGGGCGCCTATGTGCTCAACCGCGCCAAGGACGGGCTCGACTACTGGGTGTTCGCCACCGTGACCCCGACCTCCGGCGGCTACGTCTCCGTGCGCACCAAGCCCCTGGACGATGCCGTCTTCGCCACGATCGGCGAGGCATACGGCCGGGTGCGCGCTGCTGAGCGCGAGTGCATGGACTCGGGCGCCAACCGCCGCGAGGCCGCTGAGCGCGGCGCCGAGCTGCTGGCGGAGGAGCTGGCCTCCCTCGGCTACGACTCCCTCGCCGCCTTCGGACGGGCCGCCCTCGCCTCGGAGGCCCAGCGCCTGCTGGCCGAGGGCGTGAGGGTTCCCGCGCGCGAGGGGGCCGAGGGCCCCGCGGTCGAGATCCTGGGCGCGGCCCGCCGCGTCGAAGTCTCCAGCGACAGCCTCGTGGACCGCATCGGGGACTTCCGCGAGGTCGTCTCCGCGCTGGGCTCCTGGCTCGACGGCGCAGGGTCCATCCGAGACCGCGCCCAGCGCATCGCCGTGCTCATGCGGACTCTGACCAGCAAGGATCCGGAGTCCTCCGCGCCTGGGCTGGCCGAGCGGATCATCGAGCGCTCCGAGCGGGCCGCCACCGCCGTGACCGGGCTGAAGGACTCCGTGGCCTCCTTCGCCGACGCCATGGCGTCGATGGCCTTCAGTATGGCGCTCATCCGCCTGCACACCCTCGTGCTGGGCGCCTACGCCGCCTCCGTCGTCGACGGGGCCGAGGCCGACGCCCCCTGCGCCATGCGCGAGCTCGTGCAGGGCCTCGAGGCGGACCTGGGCTCTCTGGGCCCGGTGCGGGACGTCGTCGAGACCCGGGTCGGCGAGCTCGAATCGGCCATGGCCTCCGTCGTGTCCGACCTCGATCGGACGCGCCGCCCCTACGACCGCTGGCTGCGCGCGCTCACTGACGAGGGCGCCGTCCTCAGTGAGGGCGCCGAGGGGGACGTGGCCGCTCTCATGGAGGAGGCCGGGTCCCTCTCCGAGCAGGGCTACCCGGAGATGACCGACCTGGCGAACCTCGCCGGGCGCTACCGGGGCCTCGACCTGAGCATCGACGACGAGGCCCTGGGCGGCGCCGTCGAGCGGATCCGGGCCGCTCTCGCGGCACTCGGCTAAGCGCTGCGCCGTCGCCGCGCTGCTCTTCACGACAGCTCCCGCACCGTCTGGATAACGATTCGGTAGCAGTATTGAGGGGTTTTGCAGGAAGTCGTGTCCGAAAAGCGACCTTCGTTGGTAGGTTCCTGTCATGCCGACGTCTCCCCGCGCTCGTCGGCTTCTTCCCTGGTGCAGCAGAAAAGGACATCTACGATGGAATCGCAGATCGGCTACGAGAGATTTTTCGACCCTGAGGACATCTTCTTCTCGACCACCGGCCCCAAGGGCGTCATCCGTCGTACGAATCGGACCTTCGACTCCCTGTCGCGCTATTCGCGGGAGCGCCTCCAGCGCGCGCCGCACAGCATCGTCCGCCACCTGGATATGCCCGCCGGCCTGTTCAAGCTCATGTGGGACGATCTGGGCGCCGGGCGGCCCGTGAGCGCCTACGTCCTCAACCGCGCCGCCGACGGCGTCGACTACCGCGTCTTCGCAACCGTCGTCCCGATCCGCGGCGGCTTCCTCTCCGTGCGCACCAAGCCTCTGCGCGAGGACGCCCGGCGCGCCATCGAGGAGGCCTACCGCCGCGTGCGGGCCCGTGAGCGCGAGTTCGCCGGCCGGGGGGCCTCCCGTTCCCAGATCGGTGAGATGGGTGCCGTCGAGCTCGCCATCGAGCTGGCCGGCCTGGGCTATCCCGCGCTCATCGACGCCACCCGCGCTCTCCTGCCCGCGGAGGTCAGCGCCCTGGTCTCCGCGGGTGTGCGCGTGCCGGACGCCGCCGGCGTGAGCGGGCCCGTCGCGGACATCCTGCGCGCCGCTGCGGACCTCGAGCGCTCCACCAACCGCCTCGTCTTCCAGCTCGAGGAGTACTTCAGGCTCCTGGGCTCCCTGGAGGCAACGAGGGAATCGATGCTCCAGGTCGCCGAGCGCGTCGAGCTCACCGGTCGGGTCCTGGGCGCCCAGGACCGCACCTCCTGGCAGCGCATGCGCAGTGACGAGATCGCCGAGCGCGTCGTCGAGTTGTCCGGCCGGGCCGCCCCCGCCCTGCGGGCGCTGCCGCAACGGATGAGCGCGGCGCGTGACGGCGTCCTCGACCTGCGCTTCTCAGTGGCCCTCATGCGGCTCATGACCCTCATGGTCGGGCGCTTCTCCCGCTCGATCCTCGACGGCAGTGAGGAGGACCCGGTCGGTTCCATCTCCGACCTGTGCGAGTCCCTGGACTCTGTCGTCGGCGCTATGGACGCCGTCTGCGCCCGCGCCCGCCAGGCCGCGGAGGCCCTCGACGCCGATCTGCGCGCCGTCACCCCGCAGATCGACCGGATCACCCGGCGCACCCGTCAGTGGGTGGATGACAGAGCCGCGACGCGCGCCGTCGACCCGGCCGGCACCATCGACCGGGATATGCGGGAGGTCCGCTCCTTCGCCCAGCAGGGTGCGCCCGAGGTGCGGCCGATGGCGGCGCTGGCCGCCGAGTGCCGCACGATCGACCTGCCCTTCGACTCCGCCGCCGCTCACCGGCTCATCGGTTCCATCGTCACCGCGCTCGGCCAACTGTCCTGACTCCGGAAGATCCCCCCGGCAGGGCGGGGATCGTCGGGCGCCGATGGGTTAGAGTCGGTTCGGGCGCCCGCAAGGGGCGTCGAGGTTGTGCCGTCCGCTGATGCGCGCACGGCGGTTTTCCAACGTCGCAGGAAGGTTCCCCGTGCCCCGCAAGCTCGTCATCGTCGAGTCCCCCAACAAGGTCCGCTCGATCGCCGGATACCTGGGCCCCGATTACGATGTCGAGGCCTCCGTGGGCCATATCCGCGACCTCGCCCAACCCTCAGAGCTGCCCGCCGAGGAGAAGAAGGGCCCCTACGGGCGCTTCGCCGTCGACGTCGAGGACGGGTTCAAGCCGTATTACGTCGTCAACCCCGACAAGAAGAAGACCGTCACCCAGCTCAAGAAGGCCCTCAAGGAGGCCGACGAGCTCTATCTGGCCACCGACGACGACCGTGAGGGCGAGGCCATCGCCTGGCACCTCCTGGAGGTCCTCAAGCCCAAGGTGCCGGTCAAGCGCATGACCTTCACCGAGATCACCAGGGAGGCGGTCACCCGCGCCCTGGACTCCACGCGGGACATCGACTCCCACCGCGTGGACGCCCAGGAGACCCGCCGCATCCTCGACCGGCTCGTCGGCTACGAGGTCAGCCCCGTTCTGTGGCGCAAGGTCCGCGCGGGCCTGTCCGCCGGGCGCGTGCAGTCCGTGGCCACCCGCCTCGTGGTGGAGCGCGAGCGCGAGCGCATGGCCTTCGTGCCCGCCGGCTACTGGGGCGTTGAGGCCCGCCTGAGCACGGGCCTGAGCGGGCTCGATGCGGCCGCCCGCGCTGAGGGCTCCTTCACTGCCCGTCTGGCCGCTCTCGACGGGCGCCGCGTGGCGACCGGGCGCGACTTCACCGACGGCGGCGAGTTGACGGCGTCGGCCCGCAAGGCGAGCACCGTCCACCTCCACGAGGGCGCGGCCAAGGCCATCGCCGAGGCCGTTATGCGCGCCGTCCCGCGCGTGGCCGAGGTTGAGGAGAAGCCCTACAAGCGGCGTCCTGCTGCTCCCTTCACCACCTCCACCCTCCAGCAGGAGGCCTCCCGCAAGCTCCGCATGAACCCGCGTGAGACCATGCGCGTGGCGCAGGGCCTGTACGAGAACGGCTTCATCACCTACATGCGCACCGACTCCACGGTGCTCTCCGGCCAGGCCGTGGCCGCCGCCCGCGCGCAGGTCGCCGAGCTCTACGGGCCCGAGTACGTGCCCGCCAAGCCGCGCGTCTACGCCACGAAGACCAAGGGCGCCCAGGAGGCCCACGAGGCCATCCGGCCCGCCGGCGACCACTTCCGCACCCCTGCGCAGGTCAGTGGAGAACTCAGTGGCGCGCAGTTCCGCCTCTACGAGCTCATCTGGAAGCGGACCGTCGCCTCCCAGATGGCCGACGCCGTCGGCTCCACCGCGACCGTCCGCGTGGAGGTGCCCCTGGCGCCCGCCGATGGCGGCTCGCGAGACTCCGGGCAGACCTTCTCCACAGCCTCCTTCACCGCCTCGGGCACCGTCATCACCTTCCGCGGATTCCTGGCCGCCTACGAGGAGGGGCGCGATGCCGAGCGCTATTCCGAGGCCGTGGCGGGCAGTGCCGGTGAGGCCGGCGGCAGCGGTGAGGCCGGCGGCGCTGCTGGGGCGGGCACCACGGGCAGTGGCGCCGGAGGTGGGGGCGCGAAGCCGCGCGAGACGCGCTTGCCCGCCATGATCGCCGGGCAGGCGCTCGCCGCCCTCGGCGCCGAGGCCGCCGGGCATGAGACCACGCCGCCGCCGCGCTACACCGAGGCCTCCTTGGTCAAGGCCCTGGAGGAGCGCGAGATCGGTCGCCCCTCCACCTACGCAGCCACCATGTCCACCATCTCTGACCGCGGCTACGTGGATCACCGCGGCCAAGCCCTCGTGCCCACCTGGCTGGCCTTCGCCGTCACCCGCCTGCTGGAGGAGAACTTCGCCGAGCTGGTGGACTACGACTTCACCGCCTCCATGGAGGCCGACCTCGACCGTATTGCTGCTGGGGAGGCGGATCGGGGTGCTTGGTTGGCCCGTTTCTATTTCGGGGCTGATGGGGCGGGTTTGTCGGATGCTGTGGGGTCCGTGGAGGATGCTGGGAGTGTTGGGGGAGGGGGCCAGGATGGCGAGCGCAGCTTGCGCGCCATGCTTGACAGCCTTGGGGAGATCGATGCTCGGGCTGTTAATTCCGTGCCGATTGGTGAGGGCATGACCCTGCGGGTGGGGCGCTACGGCCCCTACCTGGAGGATGAGGAGGGCAAGCGCGCTAACGTGCCCGCCGACCTTGCCCCGGATGAGCTGACGGTCGTCAAGGCGCGTGAGCTGTTCGAGCGGGCTGCCGATGATGGCCGTGAGCTGGGCACGGACCCCTCTACAGGGCACACGATTATCGCTAAGGATGGTCGTTACGGGCCCTATGTCACGGAGGTGCTGCCCGCCCCGGAGGGCGGGGCCGACGCGCAGGAGGCGACGGCGTCGGGGGCGAAGAGGAAGCGGGGCGCGAAGAAGGCCGCCGGGCCCAAGCCGCGCACGGCGAGCCTGCTGAAGTCCATGGACCTGTCCACCGTCACCCTGGAGCAGGCGCTCGACCTGCTGAGCCTGCCGCGCGTGGTGGGCCAGGACGCTGAGGGCGTGGACATCACCGCGCAGAACGGGCGCTTCGGGCCCTACCTGAAGAGGGGGACGGACTCGCGCTCCCTGGCCAGTGAGGAGCAGATCTTCACGGTGACCCTGGAGGAGGCGCTCGCGCTCTTCGCCCAGCCCAAGACCCGCCGTGGTCAGGCCGCCGCGCGCGGGCCCCTGCGCGAGCTGGGCACGGACCCGGCCACCGGCAAGCCCGTGGTCATCAAGGACGGCCGCTTCGGCCCCTATTTCACGGACGGCGAGACGAACGTGACGCTGCGCCGTGGCGACGACCCGGCCACCGTGACCCCGGAGCGCGCCTACGAGCTCCTCGCCGAGAAGCGCGCCAAGGGCCCGGCCAAGAAGCGCACCACCCGCAAGACCGCCACGAAGAAGACGACGGCGAAGAAGAAGTCCACCTCCGCCGAGACCGGTCGAAAATAGGAGCGAGACCGGTCCGCGGACCGGTCTCGCTCCTATTTTCGACCGGTCTCGGCGAGGGCGCGAACGAGGGCGGCCGCGGTCTCGCGCACGTCGCGGCACTCGGACAGCGCGGTGACGGCGGCGCCGTCGACGACCGCGATGATGATCTCGGCCGAGTAGCGCAGCGAGAAGCTTTCCGCAATGCGGCTGATGGCGGCGTTGAGCCGCTGGCGCCCCTCGCGGTAGGCCGATCCGACAGGCGCCGAGGCGCCGGCGGAGATCAGCTGGAGGTAGTGGCCGAGGTACGGGCCGCTCTTCGGCAGGGTGGCGCGCAGCAGGTACTCGATCCGCTCATCGGGGTCGGGCCGGTGCTCCAGGGCCTCGACGGCGTCGGCCACCCGCTCCGCGCGCGCGGCCCACAGGCTGATGTTGAGCGTGCCGGCCTGGTGGAGGAGGTCATCGAGGCCGTCGAAGTAGTACGTGGTGGCCGACAACGAGCACCCGGCGCGCTGGGCCACGGCTCGATGAGTGACCTCCTTCGGGCCGGATTCGCGGATGATGGCGGCCGCGGCGTCGATGATCGCCTGCTTGCGGGCCTCCCCCTTGGCGGTCGACGCCTTCTCCCGCCGGTCACTGGTCACGTCCACGGCGCTGCACATGCTGACACGATAAGGCCAAAACGGCGCCGTTGGGATGTGAATCGAGATGACGGCGTGTGAGAAGACCCCCGGGACCTGCGAGATCTCGTGCCTGTCGGCCGCCCGCCGTCGGCACGGGGCGAGGCCGCTCAGTGGGATGACGTGCAGGCCGGGGACTTCGGGCCCTCCTGGGTGAAGGCGGTGAGGTCGGCGTCGGAGCGCTCCGGTGCAACGATCATCGCGCCCAGCGCGGCCAGCGCGACGACGCTGAGGTAGACCGCGGGTGCCAGGGGGGAGCCGGTGACGGATATGAGCCAGGTGGCGAGGAAGGGTGCCGTGCCGCCGAGGAGGGCGTTCGCCGTGTTGAAGGACAGGGCGAAGCCGGAGTAGCGCACCTCGGTGGGGAAGGACTCGGCGAGGAAGGTGGCCAGGGTTCCGTCGTTGGCGGTCAGGATGACCGCGAAGAGCAGCTCGCAGGCGAGGATGACCCAGATGTTCCCGCCCTCCATGATCCAGAACAGCGGCACCGACAGGGCGATGAAGGCCACGCAGGCGCCGATGAGCATCGTGCGTCGCCCCACGGTGTCCGAGAAGTGCCCCATGAGGAAGACCGAGGAGATATAGCCGCAGAGCATGGTCGAGGTCAGCAGGTTGGAGATGCCCTCCCCGATGCCGATCTCCTCCTGCAGGTAGGTGGGCATGTAGCTCAGCAGCAGGTAGAAGCCGACGGCGTTGAGGCAGGAGACTCCGAAGGCGATGGCTACCGTCCGGCCGTGCCTGCTCAGCACATCGAGCACGGGCGTGCGCCGCGACGGTCCGGAAGCGGCCTCGAGCTGCGCGTTCATCTCCTGGAAGGCGGGGGAGTCCTCCAAGTGCACCCGGATGTAGCGCCCGATGATGCCCAGGGGGCCGGCAAGCAGGAACGGGATGCGCCAGCCCCAGGAATCCATGGAGGCATCGTCGAGGAGCCAGTGGAGCAGAGCCACCAGGGTCGAGCCCGCGAGCAGCCCGGTCGCCGTGGAGGCGGGCACGAGGCAGGTATACAGGCCGCGCCTGCCCGCGGGGGCGTACTCGGCCAGGAAGGTGCCCGCGCCCGCGTACTCGCCCGAGGCGGAGAATCCCTGGACGAGGCGCAGGAGCAGCAGGAGGACGGCGGCGCCCAGGCCGATCATCGAGTACCCGGGCAGGAAGGCGATGAGGAAGGTGGAGCCAGACATGATGAGGATCGACCACGATAGCGCCCAGCGCCGTCCGAACCTGTCCCCCCAGGCCCCCCAGACGACGGCGCCGACGGGCCGCAGGAGGAAGGACATCGCGAAGACGGCGAAGGTGGACATGAGCTGGACGGAGGAGTCGCTCTCGGGGAAGAAGACCTTGCCGATGACGACGGCGAGGTACCCGTACGAGGCGTAGTCGAACCACTCGATGAAATTGCCGATGAAGGACGCCGCCGCCGCTCGGCGCACCGTCGCCCCCCGGGTGCTGCTGCTGATCGCTGTCGAGGGGGGAGGAGCGGTACTGCCGTCGGTGGTCATGGGGTGCCTCTTCCGGGTTCGTGGACTGTCAGGCTTGTTCAGTGGCGACGGCCGCTCCTCGTGCCATGGGAGGGCGGGAGCGGCCGTCGATGAGTTCAGGCGGTAGCGACAGAGCGTTTACCGGCGCGAGCGAGGGCATCGACGATGATCGGGGCGAAGCCTCCGCCCACGATCAGGGCTCCACCGATCATACCGATAGGGGTCAGCTGCTCGTGGAAGATCAGCATGCCGCAGATGACCGCTACCGGGCACTCCCAGTAGGAGATCGTGGACATCTCCACGGCGGGCAGGTTCCTCCCGGCGACCACGAGGAACCCGAGTGCGACCAGTCCGCTGAAGATGAACAGCAGTGCGGCCGAGCCCCAGTTGGAGCCGGTGAATGCGCTCACCCCGTGCCAGGGGCGCAGGATGAGCGCCATGCCCAGCGCCGCGACGGAGGCCCACACGAAGTTCCATGCGCCGCGGACGATGGAGTCCACGTCCTTGCGGTACCCGTTGAAGAACAGGGCCATGCCGTAGAAGACGCCGGAGAGCAGGCCCAGGAGGTCCCCCAGGGTCTTCTTCGGGTAGTCGGAGGAGCTCACTGACAGGTCCAGCCCGAAAGAGAACGATCCGTCCGTGTAGTCGATGATCCCGATCGTCATCAGCATGCCGATGAACACGATGAGCAGGAAGAGGCCGCTGAGCGGGCTGATCCTCTCCTTGCGGAAGATCCTCGCCAGGATCGTGCAGAACAGCGGTCCGGTGTAGATGAGGAAGACGGCGTTGGCGATCGTGGTCAGCAGCGTGGAGGAGATGTAGCAGCCCAGGGACAGGCCGATGGAGATCCCTCCCATGACGATGGCGGGACTGAGGCGCGTGGCGCGGAACAGTGCGGTCTTGCGGGTCACGAGGAGCAGGACGGTGAAGCCCACCAGTCCCGTGAGCATACGGCCCGAGGCGAGGAAGGAGCCGATGACGGCCTTGTCGTCAGGGATGAGGCCATCGGTGGCGCCCCGGCTGAACGTTCCCACCAGGCCCATGCCTGTGGCGGAGATGATCATGGCGATGGCGCCGAGCCTCTTGTCCATGACGTAGGTGGAATCGGCGGCCTTGAGGTCAGGGGTGGTCGAGGTGTCGTTCATGGGGGTGCGTCCTATGCGTCCTTGCACGTGGTGGATCCGGTTCAGGCGTCTTTGCCTGGAAGGCCCCGGCGGGCACAGGGACCGGGCGCGATCGCCTGGTCAGGTGGGTGGCCCCCGGGGGCCGGTGGGAGGACCGGCCCCCGGGGACTCGGTGCGTCAGACGAGGGTGGGGTCCTCGACCTGGTTCGGGAAGTAGTCCTCGCAGCCGCCCTCGCGGTAGACGTCCGCCGTCGCGCAGTGCAGGGCACCGCCGAACGGGTAGGCGTCGCGGAACGGGACGGGGATGACGTTCATGCCGAGCTTGTCCATCTGCTCCATCTGGTGGACCTCGCTGGCCTCGCAGATGACGGTCTTGTGGTCCAGGACCAGGCAGTTCATGGACAGCCACACCGAGGAGTAGCACAGCGGCGGCGGGGTCTCGTGCGCCGGCATGGCGGCGTCGACGATCTGCCAGTCGTTGGCCTCGAAGATCTTCCTCTGCTCCTCGGGCAGGCGACGGTGGGGGTTGTTGATGATGAGCCCCGGCCGCAGCGGCACGAAGGTGGCGTCGATGTGGATCGGGTAGGGGTCACCCGGGAAGTTGACGGCGTGGATGCGCAGGTCCGGGTAGTACCGCTTGAACCACTCCATCGCGGTGCGGTTGGTGGTCAGGCCGTGCTGGATGAACAGGTCCTTGCCCAGCCGCAGGACGTCGGCCGCGTCCCACATGGGCTCGGCCTCGGTGGTGACGAAGTCCTTCGCGGCGGTGCGCTCGAGGCGCTCCTCCAGAGAGATCTTCTCGTCGTAGTAGTTGTGCTTGTAGGAGGCGTCGGTCAGGCGCGGGCGGGGGGCCTGCGTCCACTTGAACTCCGGGTCCTCGTCGAAGTACTTCTTCATGAGGGGCCAGTAGGCCAGGTACTCGAAGTAGCGGCAGCGGAAGGAGTTGGCCGAGGCCATGATCTCGTTGCCGATGGTCAGCAGGATGTCGCGGGGCGGCATGCAGGTCATCATCGAGTCGGTGCGGAAGTCCGGGGTGATGACGGGCTGGTTCCACTGCAGCGGGGTCGGGCGGTCGACGATGACGCCGTGGTCCTCGCAGACCTTGGCGAGGTAGTCGAGCTGGGCGTTGGCCTTCTCGACGGTCTCCGTGGGGCGGGGGCCCCACATGCCGCGCATCTCGGAGTCGATCGGCACCTTCTCGCTGGTGGCGGGCTCCTCGGGCGGGATGACGGAGAAGTCGGCGCGTCCGACGATGACGTGCTTGAGGGGGTCGAAGTCGTTCCACGAGTTCACGATCTTCGTCATGGAAGAATCACTCCTTTGTGAGTGCGGCGGTTCGCCGCGGGTATCGATGCATCGAATGGATGGTTGACGTATCCGCTTAGCGGAAGGGAGACCTCCTTCCTGGGGCTCGTGGGCGTGCCGGGCGCTGACGGCCGATCGGCGCCCGGTCAGTTGGTCGTGCGGTCGGGGACCGGCGGCCGGATGTCGTCCGGCCCGCCGTAGTTCCCGCCCGGGGTCACGATCGTCCCGGAGGTGCCCTCGATGATCCCGATGGCGTCCTCGAGGCGGCCGATGGCGGCCATGTCGCCCGTGAGCTCCACGAAGCGGCACACGGCCTCCACCTTGGGGCCCATGGAGCCCGCGGGCAGGTCCATGGCGCGCAGCGAGGCCGGGGTCGCGCGGTCGACGCGCTTGGCCTCGGGCGTCCCGAATCCCTCCTGGACGCCGTCGACGTCGGTGAGAATGAGCAGGGCGTCGGCGTCGAGGTGCTCGGCGAGGACCGCGGCGGTCAGATCCTTGTCGATGACCGCCTCGACGCCCTGGAGCTTGCCGTGCTCATTGCGGATGACCGGCACGCCCCCGCCCCCGGCGCAGATGACGACGGCGCCCGCGTGGAGGAGGGCCCGGGCCATCCGGGTCTCGATGACGCGCTGGGGCCTGGGCGAGCCGACGACGCGGCGGTAGTGCTCGCCGTCCTTCTTGACCGTCCAGCCCTTCTCGGAGGCCAGTCGGTTGGCGGTGGCCTCGTCGTAGACCTCGCCGACGAACTTCGTCGGGTTGGCGAAGGCCGGGTCGCCCGCCAGGACGAGGGTCTGGCTCACCAGGGAGGCGACCTGCCTGCCCGGCAGGGCGTTCTGCATGGCCTGGAGGAGCCAGTAGCCGATCATCCCCTGGGTCTCCGCGCCCAGGGTGTCGAAGGGGTAGCACTCGCTCAGGCGGTCATCATTGGCGGACTCCAGGGCGAGCACGCCGACCTGCGGGCCGTTGCCGTGGGTGATGATGAGCTCGTGCTTCTCGGCCAGCAGGGCCAGCTGCTTGGCTGCTGACCGCACGTTGGCGATCTGGGTGCGGGCGTCGGGCTTGTCCCCCCGGCGCATGAGGGCGTTGCCGCCCAGGGCAGCGACAATGCGCATGGGTCAGTCCTCCCAGTCGCCCAGGGTGGCGACCATGACGGCCTTGATGGTGTGCATGCGGTTCTCGGCCTGCTGGAAGGAGACGTTGCGCTCGGTCTCGAAGACGTCGTCGGTGACCTCCAGGCCGTCCATTCCGGTGGCCTCGAAGAGCTGCTGGCCGACCTTCGTGTTGCGGTCGTGGAAGGCCGGCAGGCAGTGGAGGAACTTGACGTCGTCATTGCCGGTGCGCTTCACGAGCTCGCCGTTGACCTGGTAGTCCTTGAGCAGGGCGATGCGCTCGTTCCAGACCTCCTTGGGCTCGCCCATGGAGACCCACACGTCGGTGTAGAGGTAGTCGACGCCCTTGACGCCCTCGTCGACGTCGTCGGTGATCGTGATGCGGGCCCCGGAGGTGGCGGCGAGCTCCTCGGCGATGGCCACGACCTCGGCCTCGGGCTGGAGCTCCTCGGGCGCCACCAGGCGGATGTCCATGCCGACCAGCGCGCCGGAGACCAGCAGGGAATTGGCGACGTTGTTGCGGGCGTCGCCCAGGTAGGCCAGGGAGATCTCGGTGATCGGCTTGTCCACCAGCTCGATCATGGTCAGCTGGTCGGCGAGCATCTGGGTGGGGTGCCAGGCGTCGGTCAAGCCGTTCCACACGGGCACGCCGGACAGCTCGGCCAGGGTCTCGACCTTCGCCTGATCGTCACCGCGGTACTCGATGCCGTCGTACATGCGCCCGAGCACGCGGGCGGTGTCCGCCACGGACTCCTTGTGGCCCAGCTGCGAGCCGGAGGGGTCGAGGTAGGTGGTGTGGGCGCCCTGATCGGCGGCGCCGACCTCGAAGGAGCAGCGGGTGCGCGTGGAGGTCTTCTCGAAGATGAGGGCGATGTTCTTGCCCTTGAGGCGCTGGACCTCCTTGCCGGCCTTCTTGTCCGCCTTGAGTTGGGCGGCGAGGTCCAGCAGGCTCATCCACTCGGCGGTGGTGAAGTCCGTCTCCTTGAGGAAGTGGCGGTTGTGCAGAGGGTGGGTCATGTCGATCCGTCCTTCATCGGAATTGAGGTGAATGTGGGCGATGGGAGGAAGAGTAGTCACGAGTCGAGGGGCTCGCGGATCACGGGGCAGCTCATGCAGTGCGGGCCGCCGCGGCCCCGGCCGAGCTCGCTACCGGGGATGGTCAGCACCTCCATGCCCATGGAGGTGAGGTATTCGTTGGTGTTGACGTTGCGCTCGTAGGTGATGATCACACCGGGCGCGACGGCCAGTGAGTTGGCGCCGTCGTCCCACTGCTCACGGGCGGCCGCGCGGCTGTCCTGGGGAGTCGTGAGCACGATGAGCTCATCGATGCCCAGGGCGGCGGCGATGGCGTCGTGCATGGCCTCGGCGGGATTCTCGATGACGTCCACCGCGCCCTCGCGCTCACCGGGGCGCAGGGTGAAAGTGGGGAGCATCCCCGCGCCGGCGTACTTGGTGAAGGTGCCGTGGTCGACCATCGTCATGATGGTGTCCAGGTGCATCTGGGCGCGCGTCTTCCTCATCTTGACGGCGACGATCTCGCGCACGCCCCCGGCGAAGAGCTGGGTGGCCAAGCGCTCCACGCCCTGGGGGCAGGTGCGCTCGGAGACGCCGATGAGCACGGCGCCGTTGCCGATGATCTGGATGTCCCCGCCCTCGGTGGACAGCGCGGGGCTGACCGTGCCATCGGACCAGATGGGGAAGCCTCCGGCGGCGAAGAGCGGGTGCCAGGTGTAGATGGCCCGGTAGTTGAGCGACTCGCGGCGCCGGGCCTGGCGCGACATGGAGTTGATCGACACGCCGTTGTAGATCCAGGAGGAGGTGTCCCGGGTGAACAGGTGGTTGGGCAGGGGGCCGATGAGAAGGTCCTCGGGGTCCATCGAGGCCAGGACCATCGAGGAGACACCCGGGATGCGCTCGAGGAGCTCCTCCTTGGTGATCCCCGCGATGAGGGTCTCGGCGAGTGCGGGCGCCTCCACGCTCTCGGCCCATTGGCGGATGGCGGGGGAGGCCGCCAGCCCCGTGGAGTCCTCGGACAGGACGGCGCCCAGCAGGAAGGCGCGCGCCTCGGGGATCTCCAGGGTCTCGGCGAGCAGGTCCTGCAGGTAGAGCACCTGGGCGCCGCGGCTGCGCAGCACTCGCGCGAACTCGTCATGCTCCTGCTGGGCCCTCTCGAGCCATAGGACGTCGTCGAAGAGGAGCTCGTCCTTGTTCTCAGGGGTCAGCCTCAGCATCTCCTTGCCGGGCCGGTGGATGATGACGGTCTGGAGGCGACCGATCTCTGAGTCGATGGATGGCGTGAGCATCGCGTCCTATTCCTCTGGAATCTGGCGCGGCGCCCGGCGAGGGCGCGCGCGGGGTGGCCCGGGGCGGCGTCGCCCTGGGCTGATGCGGTGATGGATTCAGGGTGTGGTCTCAGGGGTGTCAATGGTGCGGGGCTCGGGGCCCCGAGTGCTTCCGGAGGGCGGCATCGCCCTCCTGTTTGGTACGTGCGTACCATTGGTACAATCGTACCAATCGTGATGCGCGTCTACAACTGGAGTGAGGGAAGTCACTCGATCGTCGGCGCCCGCTGAGCGCCCCGCCCCCTCCCGCCCGGACGGGGGCGCTCGCGGCGAGCGTCGCTCCGACGGCGCAGGACAGCGCCGCTCCGGAGTCGCGCGGCGCTGTAGAGGGTTGAGGAGGGGGGCGGAGGCGGCGCGCGGCCCCGACCGCGCGCCGCTACCCTGGATCCGTGACCGACGCCCCCTTGCCCGCGGCCCCGCCCCTCCCCGGCCTGCTCATCTCCTTCGAGGGGGGCGACGGCGTCGGCAAGACCACGCAGATCAAGCGCCTGGCCACCGTGTTCGCAGCCGCCAGGATCGACTACCGCCTCACCCGCGAGCCCGGCGGCACCGAGCTGGGGGCCCGGATCCGCCGCCTCCTGCTGCACGGGGGAGCGGTGGACCCGCGCGCCGAGGCCCTGCTCTACGCCGCCGACCGCGCCCAGCACGTCGCCGAGCTCATCCGCCCCGCCCTGGGGCGCTCCGAGGTGGTCCTCACCGACCGCTACCTCGACTCCTCCATCGCCTACCAGGGCGCCGCCCGCTCCCTGGGGGCCGCCGAGGTCCGGTCCCTGTCCGAATGGGCTACCGGCTCCCTGCTCCCGGACTTGACGATCCTCCTCGACGCCGACCCGTCCGTGGCCGACCGCCGCACCGGGGCCAGGGGCGCCAAGGACCGCATGGAGAGCGAGGGCGCAGCCTTCCGCGCCGCCCTGCGCGAGCAGTTCCTCGCCCTGGCCGACGCCGAGCCCGAGCGCTTCGCCGTCCTCGACGCCCGGCGGACCATCGAGGAGGTCGCCGAGGATGTCAACCGGCGCATTGCTGCGCTCCTGATGGCCCGCCCCGGCGCGGTGAGCGTGGGAGCGCCATCGCGGGGAGCGGTTCCGGACGCCCATGCCGCCTTCCTCCGGGCCGCGGCGCGCCTGAGCGGCCCCGGGGGGGAGAGGGCATGAGCGTCTGGGACGACGTCGTCGGGCAGGAGGCGGTCATCTCCGTCCTGTGCGGGGCGGCCGCGGCCGCGAGGGGTCTCGCCGAGCAGCGGGAGGCCCGGGCCGGCAGCGGGGTTGAGGCTCCCCCGAGCGCCACCGGTTCCGGGTCCGCCATGACCCACGCCTGGCTCATCACCGGCCCGCCGGGCTCGGGCCGCTCCAACGCCGCGCTCGCCTTCGCCGCCGCCCTGCAGTGCACCGGGCCCGTCCCCGGGTGCGGCCAGTGCAAGCCCTGCCGAGACGTCATGAGCGGTGCCCACCCCGACGTCGTCCGCCTGGCCACCGAGAAGCTCATCATCACCCTCGACGAGGTCAAGGAGCTCATCGGTGAGGCGCAGCGCCGCCCCTGGACGGGCAGGTGGCGCGTCATCCTCGTCGAGGACGCCGATCGCATGGCCGAGCGCACCACGAACGTCCTGCTCAAGTCCATCGAGGAGCCGCCGCCCCAGACCGTGTGGCTCCTGTGCACCCCCAGCGCCGACGACGTCCTGCCCACCATCCGCTCGCGCTGCCGACTCATCACGCTGCGCATCCCACCCGCGGGCGCCGTCGCCGACCTCCTCGTGCGCCGTGACGGCGCCGACCCCGCTCTCGCCGCCCGTGCTGCCCGCGCCAGCCAGTCGCATATCGGCCTCGCCCGCCACCTGGCCACCGACCCCGACGCCTGGGAGCGCCGTCGCCGCCTCCTGCACGCCCCGGTGTCCCTGCGAAGCGTGGGCGACGCCGTGCTCGCCGCCGCCGACCTCGTCGAGAGCGCCGAGTCCGAGGCCCAGACCCGCACCGCTGAGCGTGACGCCGCCGAGCGCGCCGATCTCATGCGCGCCCTCGGCCTGGAGGGGGAGGGGCGCGTCCCACCCGCCCTGCGCGCCCAGATCCGCGCCCTGGAGGAGGACCAGAAGCGCCGGGCCAAGCGGGCCCGAACCGATGTGCTCGACCGGGCCATGATCGACCTGCTCTCCTTCTACCGCGACGTCCTGGCCGCGCAGATGGGCAGTGATGTCGAACGCGTCAACATCGACCTGGCCGAGCAGATCGATCGGGCGGCCGCCTCCACCGGGCCTGAGCAGTCACTGGCGCGCATCGCCGCCATCGAGGAGTGCCGCGGGAGGCTGCGCTCCAACGCCGCGCCGCTGCTTGCCGTCGAGGCCCTCATGATCCAGTTGCGCCCCCAGGCGCGCTGAGAGCGTCGCGCTGCCCGACCGGCGCGGCCGACTCGGTGGCTGCCCAGGAGCTGAGCAGGCGCAGCGCCTCCTCGCTCGGGCTGCCCGGCTCGGCCGCGTAGGACACGAGGGTGAGCCCCGGGCTCGAGGCCATCGCCGCGGGCTCGCAGGCGAGAGTGATCTCCCCGACCAGCGGATGGTGGATGACCTTGGAATCCCGGCAGATGTAGCGCACATCGTGGCGCGCCCACAGCCCGGCGAATTCACGGCTGCGGGTGGACAGCTCGCCGACCAGCGCCGTCAGATCCGGCTCCGTGGGATCGGCCCCGCTGGTCAGGCGCAGCATCGCCACGCTGTCCTCCGCGCCGATGTCCCAGTGGGGGAAGAAGTCGTGGGCGCGCGGATCGAGGAACATGAAGCGCGTGAGGGAGGGGGTGTCGTCGGCGATCTCGGGGATCGGGTCGATGAAGAGCGGGGCGTAGAGGGCCCGGGCCAATGTGTTGGCGGCCAGGCAGCGGCCCAGGCCGTCGCGGACGATCGCGGGGACATGCATGGCGTCGAGGATCCAGCGGGTTCCCGGGCGGAGCGCGGACCGCCGCCCGGGGCGTGCTCGGCGGCGCTGCCTGCCGGCGGGGGAGACCGCGCGGGCGAGGTCGAGGAGGTGCTCGCGCTCGGCGTCGTCGAGCAGGAGGGCGGAGGCCAGGGACTCCAGGACCTCGGCGGAGGCGCCCGCCAGCGATCCGCGCTCCAGGCGCGTGTAGTAGTCGACGCTCACGCCGGCGAGCATGGCGACCTCCTCGCGCCGCAGGCCGGGCACGCGCCTGCCCGCCCCGACGACGGGCAGCCCCACCTTGTCCGGGGTCACCCGTGCGCGGCGGGAGGTGAGGAACTCCTTGATCTGCGCGCGCGGATCAGCGGTGGGCGGCGCGACGTCGTCGGATCGGCTCATGCGGACAGGCTACGCGTGGGCGGGGCGCGCCAGTGCCGGGTGCCGCCCACGGCGGGGTCGTGGACGTGCGCTGGGGTTGCCGACGCGCTCCGGGGACGCGTCCGCAACCCCGAAGCGCGTCCACAACCACACGGGCGTCCGTGACGACCCCAGCGATCGCGCGGTGCGGCCCTTGTCCTCCTCGGCAAGGACATCCCCGGGGCGTTCTCCCCCCTCGGGGAGGAGGGGTTCCCGGAGTGGGGCGTTTAAGCTGACGGCGTGAGCACTCTCGACGCCTCTTCCCGTCCCCGCCGGATCAAGATCCTGGCCGCCCTGTCCGCTCTCACCGCCGCAGCGGCGCTGTCGGCCTGCGGCAACCCGTCAGTCCCTGGCGCCACCCGGGCCACCGGCGCTGCCGCTGCCTCCATCCCTGCTGGTCTGGAGTCGTTCTACAGCCAGAGCGTGGAGTGGTACCCGTGTAAGAAGGATGCCGGTATGACTGAGCGCAGTGGCGATATGGGGCCTGGGACGATGAGCTGCGCGCGCGTGACGGTGCCTCTGGATTACAACAACCCTGGCGGCGAGACGATCCAGATCGCGATGAAGAAGCGCTCGGCCTCGGCCGATGCGGCCACGGGCACGCTGTTCATCAACCCCGGCGGCCCCGGCGGCTCCGGCGTCGACATCCTCCCCCAGGTCACATCGATCCAATTCTCCAAAGATGTCGTCACCGCTTACGACGTGATCGGTTTCGACCCTCGCGGGGTGGGCGCGTCCACGGCGATCGACTGCCTGACCGATGCCGAGCTGGATGCCGAGCGCTCCGGGACGGAGTCCTCCAGCCTTCCCGATGACGCCACGGGGGAGCAGAAGCGCGCTGCTGTGGCCGAGGAGACCGCCGAGCGCGAGGCCAAGTGCCGGGCCAGGACCCGGCCCGTTGCCCTGCTCGACCACGTGGACACGGTCTCGGCCGCCAAAGACCTCGATATCCTGCGCGCCGTCACGGGCAACTCCGCCCTCACCTATTTCGGCTACTCCTATGGGACCTTCCTGGGGGCGACCTACGCCGACCTCTTCCCGGGCAACGTGGGCCGCTTCGTCCTCGACGGCGCCGTCGACCCCGCGATCGGCGGCGGCCGGATGGCGCTGGGCCAGGCGAAGGGCTTCGAGAGCGCGCTGCGGGCCTATGTGGAGAGCTGCCAGTCGGGGTCGGACTGCCCGTTGACGGGCTCGGTGGATGACGGGATCAAGCAGATCCAGGACTTCCTGGCCTCCCTGAAGGCCGCCCCGATCGGGACCTCGGATGAGAAGCGCCCCCTGACCCGCTCCCTGGCCATCTCCGGGATCATGGTTCCCCTCTACCAGTCGGAGGTCTGGCCCCAGCTGAGCATCGCCCTGTCCCGGGCGATGGGCAAGACGACGGATGACGGGCAGCCCGACGGCGCCATGCTCCTGTACTTCGCCGATGCCGCTGCGCAGCGCGGCAACGATGGCACATACTCCGGCAACGGCGATGAGGCCATCAGCGCCATCAACTGCGCGGACTTCCCCGTTTCGGGGGACGCCGCCTCCTGGGATGAGGAGGCGGCGGAGATCAAGGAGGCCTCCCCGACCTTCGGCGACAGCCTGCAGTACACCGATGTCTCCTGTCGGGCCTGGGGGCACTCGTCGGGCAATGAGCGCAAGGCGATTCACGCCTCGGGGGCCAACCCCATCCTGGTGATCGGGACGACGGGGGACCCGGCCACGCCGTACGAGTGGTCCCAGTCGCTGGCTGATCAGCTCGACTCGGGCCAGTTGCTGACCTGGAAGGGCAATGGGCACACGGCCTACGGCCGCGCGGGCACGTGCGTGACCACAGCCGTGGATGACTACCTGCTCAAGGGCACGATGCCCGTCGAGGGCCTTACCTGCGAGGGCTGAGCTCGCCCGCGATCGGGCGCCCCATCGCCTCGGCGAGGGCCGTGCCGGCCAGGCCCTGGGCCAGGAGGAATTGCGCCTTGGCGTAGGCCGCCTCCAGGGTCATGTCGGCGGTGCCGACGGCGCCCGCCCGCGCGATGGCGTCCCCGGTGGCGTAGTGCCCGAGGAGCACCTCGGCCTGGTGGCACTGGGAGGCGACGAAGACCGCGGTCCCAGCCCGGATCGCCCGCGCGATCGCCTCGGTCAGCCCGGGCTCGTCGCTGGGCACGTTGCCCACTCCGAAGGCCCGCAGGATGACCGCCTCGGGCAGGGGGTCGAGCAGCGCCGACAGGCGCGCCCCGGTGATGCCGGGTGCCATATCGAGGACGACGACGTCGTGCCGGGCGTAGGGCCTGGGCTCCGTCCAGGCGGTGGGGGAGGTGGAGGCCCCGGAGGCCCCGTGGTTCTCGGACCACTCCCAGGGGGCGCCGTCGGAGCCCGTGCGGGCCAGCGGCGGGGCCATGGGCGAGGCGAAGCCCGCGAAGTCCCAGGAGGAGGACTTCGTGGCGCGGCCGCCTGCCAGCAGCAGGCCGCCGAAGAACAGGGCGACGCCGATCACCCGCCCGCTGACGGCCGCCCGCACCGCCCCCAGGACGTTTGCCTCGGCGTCGCTGCCCTCGGCCCCGAGCGGCAGTTGGGAGCCGGTGATGACGACGGGCGCCTCCATGCCCGCCAGGGCGTAGGACAGGGCGGCCGAGGTGTAGGCCATGGTGTCCGTGCCGTGGAGGATGACGATCGGCTCTCCGGGATGGTCGGCCGCGTGCGCGCGGACCGCCTCGACGATCGACTGCCAGGACTCCGGCGTGGCGTTCGAGGAGTCGATGAGCGGCTCCAGGGCCGCCAGCGACGTCGACTCCAGTGCCTCGAGGCCGGGGGCCGGCGGGCGGCTCGGGGGGAGGAGACCGGCGAGCCAACCGGCGAGATCGGCCCCCGGGACGAGGCCCTGGGGCGAGTCCACCATGCCGATGGTTCCGCCGGTGTAGATGATGTGGACGCTCCCCATGGGGCCCTCCTGCTCCTTCCCGCCCGCTCCGCCGCGGGCGGCTACTGCGGCTTCTGCTCGTCGTCGGGGCCGGTGGTCGCCTCGTCGAGGACGTGGTCGAGGAGATCGCTGCGGATCCGGCCCCGCACCCGGTACCAGCCTGCCACCATCATGACGATGACGAGGCCGAACAGGGCGAGGGTCCACCGGCCCTCGGGCTGCTGGACATTGGCGATGACGATGAGGGCGAAGAAGGCGATCGCGACGTAGTTGGAGTAGGGGGCGCCGGGCATCCGGTAGGCCGGGCGCTCCTCCAGCCCCTGATCGACCCGCTTGAGGAAGGCCAGGTGCGTCACGAGGATCGCCACCCAGGTGCCGGCGATGCCGATGCCCGCCAGGTTCATGACGATGTTGAAGGCGTCCTCCGCGAGGAAGGCGTTGAGGGCGACGCCCACGAGGCCCAGCGCGGAGGTGATGGCGATGGCGCCCGCGGGCACCTGGTGCTTGTTGAGGCCGGCCGCGAGGCCGGGCGCCTCGCCCGCCACGGCCATGGAGCGCAGCGTGCGGCCGGTGGCGTAAAGCCCTGCGTTGAGGCTGGACAGCGCCGCGGTCAGGACGACCACCTGGATGATGTCCCCGGCATGGGGGACGCCGATCCCGGAGAAGAAGGTGACGAAGGGCGACTCATTCTTGGAGTAGGAGGTGTAGGGCAGGACGAAGGCCATGAGGAGCACGGAACCGACATAGAAGACGAAGATCCTCAGGATCATCGAGTTGATCGCTTTGGGCAGCACGGCGATCGCGTCCTCGGCCTCGCCGGCGGCCACGCCCACCATCTCCGTGCCCCCGAATGCGAAGACGACGCCGAGGGTGAGGGTGAGGACGACCCCGATTCCCGCGGGGGCGAAACCACCGTGCTGCGTGATGTTGTCCAGGCCCGCCGTGTGGCCGCCCACCTCCGCGCCGCTGATGATCGCCCAGATGGCCACGAGCATGAAGGAGATGATCGCCGCCACCTTGATGAGGGCGAACCAGAACTCGGCCTCGCCGAACATCTTGACATTGAGCATGTTGAGCACGAAGACCAGGGCGAGCGCGATGAGCGCGAGAACCCACTGGGGAACGCTCCTGAAAGCGCCCCAGTAGTGCAGGTATAGGGCGACGGCGGTGATGTCCGCCATGACCGTCACCGCCCAGTCGAGGAAGAAGAACCAGCCGGTGATGTAGGCGCCCTTCTCCCCGAGGAACTCGCGCGCGTAGGACACGAAGGCGCCCGAGGAGGGACGGCGGATCGCGAGTTCGCCCAGGGCGCGCACCATGAGGAAGGCGAAGGCGCCGCAGATCGCGTAGGCGACGATGAGGATCGCTCCGCCCTGGGCCAGGCGCCCGCCGGCCCCCAGGAACAGGCCGGTGCCGATCGAGCCGCCAATGGCGATCATCTGAAGGTGGCGGTTCTTCAACTCCTTGCTGTAACCGGCGTCCCCCTTGTCATGCGCCACGGGGAACGCCGTGCTGGCGAGGGGATCTGTCTGCTGTGACATGCTGCTGGTCCTTTCCAGGGGAGGACGTGGCCTGGGGGGCGCCGCGAATGCGGCGGAGCCCGATCGGGTGCGGTGTGCGTGGCTGTGCCGGCGTGCGCCAGCGTGCGCCGACAGGTGCCATGGCGTGCGCCGATGCGCGTCATGCCCGGTATCTCGCCGTCGTCCGGGCCATCGCGCGCCGATTCACGTGCGAGGCAGTCTAAGGCAGTCCGAGATGGTCCGAGGTGGTCCGAGGCTGTGCTCAGCGCCACGGGGCGGCGGTGGCTCCCGCGTTGCGCCCGGCGCGCTGCGCACTGTAGAGTCCTCACGCCGTCGTTAGCGGCGCGCCACCTTAGCTCAGTCGGCAGAGCGATTCACTCGTAATGAATAGGTCGTGGGTTCGATTCCCACAGGTGGCTCGACCAGGGCCCTGGGATCAGCCGTCCCGGGTCCTCTCTCCTTGGCGGGCCCGCGATCAGGGGCTCGAGGTGCGCGAATTCGACCCGTCCGCACCTCTTGCGGGCCTTCCTCCATTCCCTCCGACCGCGCCTTGCGCGCCCTATCGGCCCGCCCGGAACTCGCGCCGCTCCGCGGTCTCCTCGGCGGACTGCGGCGCATAAGGGGGACGCGCTCATCGGCCGCCCGCTCATCGAATCCCGTGCTGCGCGGCCCTCCTCCGCGATCAGAAGAGCGCTGCTCTCAGGGTTCTTGCAGAGGAAATGTATAGAGTCCGAAGCGGCGAATCATGGAGCAATATTGCGCGACCCGTATTCCTCCATTATCCTTCAGGGTACTCGCAAGAGGATTCATCTCGGCAATCCTCCGACGTCACGAAGAGAAGAGTGAACCATGGCCCAGAAGACCCAGATCATCCTCGTCGACGATATCGACCAGTCCGCCGCGTCGCAGACAGTCACCTTCGGCCTGGATGGGGTGACCTATGAGATCGACCTCAATGACGAGCACGCCGCCGCGCTGCGCGAGTCCATTGAGGAGTGGTCCTCCAAGGCCCGTCGCGTCTCCGGTCGCCGCAATGTCCGCCGTCGGGGCTCCAGCTCCTCGGCTGAGACCCAGAAGATCCGTGAGTGGGCCCGCAGCCAGGGCATGGAGGTCTCGGACCGCGGGCGCATTCCCGCCCCGATCCGCGAGGCCTACAACCAGGCCCACTGAGGCCCCTCGCGCCCCGTCGAAGGCGCGAGGCCCCGTGCCGCGCCGCCCGGGAGGGCCCTCGCTCCCGGGCGCCGCTGACCGCAGGCCCCTGGTCCCCGTTCCGGATGATCCCGGATGGGACCTGGGGCCTCGCGCGCGGCGCGCGCGCCTGGCAGGATAAGCCCATGGCTTACACCCTTGTGCTGCTCCGCCACGGCGAGAGCGAATGGAATGCGAAGAACCTGTTCACCGGTTGGGTCGACGTCC
The DNA here is from genome assembly GCF_002076915.1 of Actinomyces gaoshouyii. Lineage (NCBI taxonomy): Bacteria > Bacillati > Actinomycetota > Actinomycetes > Actinomycetales > Actinomycetaceae > Actinomyces > Actinomyces gaoshouyii. The sequence goes on along the minus strand of NZ_CP020468.1, from coordinate 2,092,117 downwards.
CCCTGTCCGAGAAGGGCCGCGCCGAGGCGGTCCACGGCGGCGAGCTCCTCAAGGAGGCTGGCGTCCTCCCCGAGAAGCTGTTCACCTCGATGCTGCGCCGCGCGATCATGACGGCGAACCTCGCCCTGGACGCGGCCGACCGTCACTGGATCCCCGTCGAGCGCGACTGGCGCCTCAACGAGCGCCACTACGGCGCCCTCCAGGGCAAGAACAAGAAGGAGATCCGCGACGAGTACGGCGAGGAGCAGTTCATGCTCTGGCGCCGCTCCTACGACGTCCCGCCGCCGGCCATCGAGCTCGGCAGTGAGTTCTCCCAGGACGCCGACCCGCGCTACGCCGGTGAGCCGATTCCCGCCACCGAGTGCCTCAAGGACGTTCTCGCCCGCCTCCTGCCCTACTGGGAGTCCACGATCGTCCCCGAGATCAAGACCGGCAGGACCGTCATGATCGCCGCTCACGGGAACTCCCTGCGCGCGATCGTCAAGCACCTCGATGGCATCTCCGATGACGACATCGCCGCCGTCAACATCCCCACGGGCATCCCGCTGGTCTACGAGCTCGACGAGGAGACCCTCCAGCCGCTCAAGAAGGGCGGCCGTTACCTCGACCCGGAGGCCGAGGCGAAGATCGCGGCCGTGGCCAACCAGGGCAAGTGAGTCCCGCGCCCGCACTCGGGCGCGCTCGTCGATGATGGCGCCGGGCCCCGTGGGCACGGCGCCATCGCGCGCTGTGAGCAACCTCCCCCGGTATCGCGCCGCATCGCACTGGTAAACTGAGGCTCCTGTTTTGCTTGAGGAGACCTCACCCATGACCCTTGAAGTCGGAGAGACCGTCGTCTACCCCCACCACGGCGCGGCCCGGATCATCGATATTCGCCAGCGCAAGGTGAAGGGGGAGGAGAAGACCTACCTCCAGCTCGAGGTCGCCCAGGGCGACCTGACCATCCTCGTCCCCGCCGAGTCCGTCGAGCTCATCGGGGTCCGCGACGTCGTCGACGAGAAGGGCCTGGAGAAGGTCTTCGAGGTCCTGCGCGCCCCGTTCACCGAGGAGCCCTCCAACTGGTCGCGCCGCTTCAAGGCCAACCAGGAGAAGATCGCCTCGGGCGACGTCATCAAGGTCGCCGAGGTCGTGCGGGACCTATCCCGCCGGGACACCGATCGCGGCCTGTCGGCCGGTGAGAAGCGCATGCTCTCCAAGGCCCGCCAGATCCTCGTCTCCGAGCTCGCCCTGGCGCAGAAGACCCCCGAGGACGAGGCCGAGAGCCGCCTCGACGAGGTCCTCGCCTCGGGCGCCGCCGCCTGACGGCGCCCGGGCTACCACGCTCCGTCCGAGCGAGCCCCGCCATGACCGCCGCAGCCCCTGAGGCCCTCTGCCCGGTGATCGCCGTGGTCACCGCCGCTGGATCGGGCAGTCGCCTCGGCGCCGAGCTCCCCAAGGCCCTCGTTCCTCTTGCCGGGCAGTCGCTCGTGCGGCGCGCGGTGCACGGCCTGCTGGCCTCCGGCGCCCTCGAGCGCGTCGTCGTCACGGCGCCGGAGGGCCGGATCGAGGAATTCCGCCGCGAGGTGGCCGATCTCGGTGCCGTCGAGGTGGTTGCGGGATCGGCCGCCTCCCGGCAGGCGAGTGTCGCCCTCGGTCTTGAGGCGGCCCTGCGCGCCCAGCCCGACGCCGCCCTCATACTCGTCCACGACGCTGCCCGCGCGCTCACGCCCCCCGATGTCATCCGACGCGTCGTCGCCGCCCTGCGCGAGGGGCACAAGGCCGTCATCCCCGTTATGCCGGTGACCGACACCATCAAGGAGGTCCGGCCCGGTGAGGCGATCGAGCCGATCGTCGCCACTGCGGACCGCGCCCGGCTGCGCGCCGTCCAGACGCCCCAGGGCTTCACGCGTGAGACCCTGCTGGCCGCCCACCGCGCCGGCGCTCAGCGCGCCGTCGGCGAGGGCCTCGCCGCCTCCGACGACGCCGGACTGGTCGAGGCGATGGGCGTGGACGTCGTCGCCGTCGCCGGGGACGCGCGCGCCCTCAAGGTGACCACAAGGTTCGACCTGCTCCTCGTCGAGGCCCTGCTCGCCGCCGAGGAGAGCGCGTCCGCCCAGCGCGGGTAGGCGAGGGCGCGTCCGCCTCGCGCGGGAGGGCACGGGCAGGTGCGGGAATGACCAACAGGACCGTGTCTCATCTGTGCCCCAGGGGCGAGCAGAGCGGAGGGCTCACACCGTAGGCTCGGGGCATGCCCTCCCCTGATCCATCCCTGGGGGCGACCATCGCCTCTGGGGGGCAGACCAAGCCCCGCCTCCTGACCTGGCCCGTTCTCGCCTGGGGGCTGTGGGACTGGGGTTCGGCCGCCTTCAACGCCGTTATCACGACCTTCGTCTTCGCGACCTACCTGGTCTCCTCGTCCTTCGGCGATCCCACCTCCAACCAGTCGCAGCTGTCCGCCGGCATGGCGGTCGCCGGCCTGCTCATCGCCCTATTCGCCCCCATCACGGGGCAGAGGGCCGATCGCGACGGGCGGGCCGTCGTCTCCCTGGGGATCTACACTGCGCTGGTTGTGGCCGTCTCCGCCGCGCTGTTCCTCGTCAAGCCCGCTCCCGGTTACCTGTGGCTGGGGATCGTGCTCATGGGCGTGGGCAATCTCTTCTTCGAGCTCGCCTCCGTCAACTACAACGGGCTCCTGTCCCATGTGACCGCCAAGGAGCGGATCGGCGCGGTCTCCGGGATCGGCTGGGGCATGGGATACCTGGGCGGGATCGTCCTGCTGCTCGTGGTCTACGCGGGCTTGATCAGCCCCGAGGTCGGCTGGTTTGGCGTGACCAGCGCCAACGGCCTCAACGTCCGCGTGGCCATGCTCATGGCCGCCGCCTGGTTCGGGATCTCGGCGATCCCGGTCCTGCTCACCCAGTCCAGCGCCGCCAAGCGGCGCCGTCGGCTCGAAGAGCCCGCGGCGGGCGATCCCGGGGCGGATAGCGCCAGGCGGATCCCCGAGATGGGGACGGAGCCGGCGGAGCCCGGGGATATCCCCAGCACCGGGGGCGTGATCGGTGCCGGGCGCCACGAGTCGATCCTCGCGTCCTACCGGCACCTGTGGCGCACCCTGCGCTCGCTGTACCGCTCCCACCCGAACGTCCTGCGGTTCCTCCTGGCCTCGGCGATCTTCCGGGACGGGCTCGCCGGGGTCTTCGCCTACGGCGGCATCATCGCCCGCACCATCTTCGACTTCTCCGACGCCCAGGTCATCCAGTTCGCCGTCGCCGCCAACGTGGTGGCCGGCATCGCCACGATCGCCTGCGGTCGCCTCGACGACCTCATCGGGCCGCGGCGGGTCATCATGGGCTCACTGGTCATCCTCGTCGTGGCCGGCAACGCCCTCTTCCTCCTCCATGACGGCGGGAAGGCCGTGTTCTGGGCGCTCGGCCTGGCACTGTCCGCTTGCGTCGGACCCGCCCAGTCGGCCTCGCGCACCTTCCTCGCCCGTCTCATCCCGGACGGACGCGAGGGCGAGATCTTCGGGCTGTACGCGACGACGGGGCGCGCCGCTTCCTTCCTCGCCCCCGCCCTGTACGGGGCGGCGATCTGGGTGGGGGCGTGCTTCGTGGGGCAGGGCGCCGGCCACTGGGGGATCCTCGGCATCATGACGGTGCTCATCGCCGGGCTCGTCCTCATGGCCGGGGTCAAGGGTCCTGACGGCCATCTCCAGCATCTCTCCTGACCGGGGCCGCCCGAGTCACTGCCCAGCGGGTCAGTGCGATAGCGCTCTCGGGGAAGAGTGTCCCGGGCAGCATCCGCAGCGCCCGCTCGTACTCGGCGCTGATCCGATCCGGCCGAGCCGTCTACGACGGCGCGCCCTGGATCACCCGAGACGGCGACATTGCATGGATCGACGTTGACGAACTGCTGCGCGAGACCGGCGCCTGGTTGGGAGGAGAGCAACGCCTGGCGCGCATCGCCGCGTCGCTGCTGAGCGGCCCTGCCGTCGACCTGTCCGAGGACGTGCCCGGCCTCGAGCGTTAGATGACTGCCCTGGTACTTGCCGCGATCACTCACGCCAACGGCTCGTATGAGCACTCAGAGATGCAGTTCAGCGAGGACGGCACCCGCGAGGCTTCTCGCGAGTGCCCGTGCTGTGCCCCTGGCCCGATAACGATCGTTTCTGAGCCGACACCGGCCGGGAGCTGATGAAGGTCGGCACGCCGGTCCGAAACTCAGGGCCGAAACCAATGCTGCCCAAAACTGTTGCTAGACCGTTTTTGAGCACGACGGGAATGGAGGCTCGAGCATTGAGAGGGGGTGCCTCATGGCTGAGGTAACAGCGACTCGCGTACGGTTCCGCGACGTCAAGCCCTATGACGTACCCACGTCGCTCGACGGACTGCGCGGGCCCTACGACGGGCTTATCGACCTGCCTCACTGGGTGCGCTGGCAGGCTGATCGGCTCGGTGTGGACGTGTCGAACCCGGGCTGGCGTCGTATGGCTTATCAGGCGCTGCTCGCCGAGGGGACTGCCGACCAGCAGTGCCGCTTGATGAACCGGGATCGGCTCATTGAGGCGTGGCCGATCCTGAACATGGATCCACGCGTGCGCAGCCTGTGGGAGGGACGGTTCCCCCAGCTTCGAGTGGTCGTATGAGCGGTGACCAGGAGGAGCAGCGGCACATCACGCGTCTGGCGTTGGAGGTCGCCGGCGAGGATGCCGGCTTCGACTTGGGATGGTTCACCCAGAACCTCGACAACGTGGAACGCATCCAGCCCGAGGAGGTGCAGGTCTACGGTCTGACAGCCAGCCAGCTCGACGCCGTTAAGGCACGTACCAAGGTGTGGGCGGCAAGTATTCGTGGCCTAGACCGGCGGGAGAGTACTCGCGGCGTCAGCCGCACGCGGTCGTCGCTGAGTGCGAGTTATCCGCAGTCGCCCTCGAAGGCGATCGGGCGGCTTGCCGCCGGCACGAACCAGCCGCGTGGTGCCTACCGCACCGGCTATGGGGCGGGGCCCGGGGGAGTAGAGCGGTGACGAGCATCGTGGGTTATGCGCGAGTGTCGACTCGCGAGCAGAATCCAGCTGCTCAGGAGGCTGAGCTGCGCGCTGCGGGAGCGATGCGGGTGTTCGTTGATCGTGGCGAGTCGAGCAGGGTCAGGGACCGTCCGCAGTGGATCGCGTGCCTGGACTACCTGCGTGAGGGCGACACGCTCGTCGTGCGCCGGCTAGATCGCATCGCGGGCAGCGAGAAGATGGCCATTGAGACGATCAACGACCTGGCCGAGCGCGGCGTGAACATCCGCAGTCTGAGTGAGCCGGACATCGACACCACAACGCCGATGGGGCGTGCCCTGTTCGGTATCGTGGCGGTGTTCGCTCAGCTGCGTGTGGACAGAGGGTGACGCTACGCACCTAAAGACGGACCCTCCCCATCGTTCACGGTGGCATCACTTGGACCGCTCTCGGAGGGGGAAGACGCCGTCCGCCCCGAGGAGCGGCGGCGCATGCGCTTCTTCTTGTCGGGCTCCGAGCACCCGATCTTGCGCAGTTCGTCGACAGACCAACCGGCGCTCAGCGCCGCGTTGGTACGCCTTCACATCAGCTTGCTCAGCCTCACGAACGCGCTCGGTGATCTTCGCCCGTAGCTCGGCCAGCTCGCGCTCGGTGACCTCGCGGACATCCGCGAGGTTCTGGCGCGCTTCACCGACACTGCGGATCGCGTTGATCCGCTCCTCTCGTGCGCGCTTGGCGAGCTCGATCGCATTCTTCAATGGTCGGTTCTTTGCTCATGCCTCTATCGCACGGATTCACTCGCTTTACAACGACGTATGCCGGCACCGCAGCGCCCGCTCGTACTCGGCGCTGATCCGCTCGGGCGCCACGGGGGCGCCGTCGAACTCCCAGCGCAGCAGGTGCGCGGGATCGAAGCGCCCGCTGCAGCGCGCGCAGGACATCGGCCGACGAGGGCGGCGCATCCGGTCGACCGCGTGGCCCACCGGGCAGATGCCCACCCACCGGCCGGGCAGGCTCGGCGCGTCCGAGGCGACCAGCCGCTTGCCGCTCGCGCCCAGGCGCCGGGCCTCCGCCACCCACACGGCGTCGTGACCATGGCCCGGCCCCACCCGTGCGTGGGCGATCTCGTGCAGGATCGTCTCGCGCGCCTCGGAGGGCGAGTAGAGGGTCATCAGCGCGCGCGACAGGCTGATGCGGCGCCGGGCGTGATCGGTCTGGCCCGCGCGGCGCCGGGCGCGGTCCAGAGCCAGCTCCCAATCGTGCAGGCCGTGCGCGTCCATGAGGTCGCGGGCGAGGGCCGAGGCGTCGTGAGGATCCACGGATCAAGGGTACGGCCGGCCCCCACGGTCCCCAGGGCGCAGGCCTGACGCCCCGTGGACGTGAGGCCCCGCCCCGAGTATGGCAGCATGGCACCAGTGCCCCCTCCACCCTCCGGTTCCCGCCGTGACCAACCCAGCGGCGCGGGCCAGCGCCCGAGCGCCTCGGCCCGTGCCCATTCGCGTGCCCCCGCGCGGCGCCGTCGCCGGTTCGGCCCGCTCACCGTCCTCATCCTGTCGTTCCTCATCACGGTGCTCGTCGCCGTCCTGGCCCTGTCCCTCCGGGGCCGGATCATAGCGCTCGGCGACGGGGCGACCGCCACGCCCGAGGCCGCGGGGCCGGCGCCCGTCTTCCCGGACATGACCGGCTACACCGCCTCCCGCATCATCGACGACGAGGTCTTCTACGAGTCCGAGGCCATGAGCGAGGAGGAGATCGCCGCCTTCATCGCCGAGGTCAACGAGGGCTGCGTCCCGGGGCGCGACGGCACGCCCTGCCTCGCCGACGCCGTCTTCGAGACCCAGACCCGCGAGGTCAGTGATACCTGCCCCGGCGGCTACATCGCCGCCGGCGGGCAGAGCGCCGCCCGCATCATCTCCCGCGTCGCCTCGGCCTGCGGCATCAACCCCCGGGTCCTCCTCGTGCTCATCCAGAAGGAGCAGGGCCTCCTCACCGCCTCCGGCAGCCGTCTCACGGCCCACGACTACGAGGCCGCCACCGGCTACGCCTGCCCCGACGGTGGCCAGTGCGACCCGGCTTTCGCCGGGTTCTTCGCCCAGCTCTACGGCGCCGCCGGGCAGTTCCAGCGCTACCGCCTCGACCCCGGCGGCTACGCCTTCGTCGCCGGGACGCCGACGACGATCGCATACTCCCCGGACGGCTCCTGCGGGTCCGGGGAGGTGACGGCCGCCAACCAGGCCACCGCTGGGCTCTACAACTACACCCCCTATCTGACCAACGACGCCGCTGCCTCCGGCGGGGATGACTGCACGACCTGGGGGAACTGGAACTTCTACGGCTACTACCGCGCCTTCTTCGGCTCCCCGCTCGTCACTGGCTGATCGGTCCGGGCCGGCGGTGCTCGCGGGCCTGCCCCTGACAATGCCCGCCACGTGGCATCATGCGCCCATGAGGCTGATGACGCTCCCCTCCTCCCTCGCCACCGCGTGGGTCGTCATCGAGTATGTCATCAAGATCATCGCCCTGGGGACCATCCCCGAGAACCGCCGTCCGTCGTCGTCGACGGCCTGGCTCATCCTCATCTTCCTCCTGCCCGTCGTCGGGCTCCCCCTCTACCTGCTCCTGGGCAGCCCGCGCGTGACCGGCAAGCGCTACCGCCAGCAGGTCGAGGTCAACGAGATGGCGCTGCGCTACACCGCGCACCTGCCCGACGCCCCGCCCGGGGCCAGCGAGTCCAGGCACCTCGAGTCGATCCTGCGCATGAACCGGCGCCTGACCGGGCTGCCCTGCCTCACCGGGGAGGTCATCGCCCTGCACGATGACTCCGCGGCCACCTACGCCGCCATGGCCCGCGCCATCGACGGGGCCACCACCTCGGTGAGCGTCGAGTGCTACATCCAGTCCTGGGATGACGTCACCGACGTCTTCTACAGCGCGCTGGAGCGCGCCGCCGCTCGGGGCGTCAAGGTGCGCCTCCTGCTCGACCACCTGGGCAGCCGCAAGTACCCCGGCTGGAAGACCCTGGGCAAGCGCCTGAGCGCGGCGGGCATCGAGTGGTGGCTCATGATGCCCCTCCTGCCCTTCCGGCTGCGCTGGCGCCGCCCCGACCTGCGCAATCACCGCAAGCTCCTCATCATCGACAATGAGCGGGCCTTCATCGGCTCCCACAACATCATCGACCCCACCTATCTGCTGCGCCGCAACCGCCGGGCGGGGCGCGTCTGGAAGGACCTCACCGTGGAGGTCACAGGAGCGATCGTCGCCGAGGCGCAGGCCGTCTTCGCCATGGACTGGCTCTTCGAGGCCGACGAGCTCCTCGACGTCTTCGCCCTGAGTCCCGCTCGCAAGCGCAAGCCCGGCGTCTCCCGGCCCGTTCACAAGCGCTCCACCTCCACCATCGCCGAGGCCCTGCCCGAGGCCATTCCCGAGGTGGGCCAGGAGCCCGCGCCCACCGTGGGCTCCGCCGCGCCCCGTCCCGGGCGGCCCGACGCCGTCGTCAACGCCATGCAGCTCGTGCCGTCCGGGCCCGGCTACCCCCTGGAGCCGAACCTGAGGATGTTCCTGTCCCTCATCCAGGGGGCGACCCGGCGGGTGTCCATCACCAGCCCCTACTTCATCCCCGACGAGGCGCTGCTGGCCGCGATCACCTCGGCCGCCTACCGGGGCGTGCGGGTGGAGCTGTTCGTCGGCAAGGAGTCCGACCAGTTCATCGTCAACCACGCCCAGCGCTCCTACTACCCGGCGCTGCTGGCCGCCGGGGTGCGGATCTTCCGCTACCCCCCGCCCACCGTCCTGCACTCCAAGTACATGACGGTGGACGGCGAGGTGGCGGTCATCGGCTCGTCCAACATGGACTTCCGCAGCTTCACCCTCAACTACGAGGTCATGCTGCTGGCCTTCGGCGGGGACCTCGACGATCTCCTGCGCGCCAACGATGATGCCTACCGGGCCGTCTCCGAGGAGCTGACCGCTGAGCAGTGGGCCGCCGAGCCCCGCTACCTGCGCTACATCGACAATGTCTGCCGACTCATGTCCTCGGTGCTGTGAGCCGCTAAGTGGTGGAGCCGTGCGCTCCCCGACCGCGCATCGTGCCCCGCGGGATCGTGCTCAGTGCCACGTCCGCCGGTTGTCCGCATCTTGCCGCAGGTGGGTGGGGCATGAGCGGGCCGTACGGCGCAGCCCCAGGATTTTCCCAGGTTGGGGCCCATGCGCGCCCCGCGAGGCTATGGCAGCATCGGGACCATGGCGAGACGCTGGCAGGTCATCACCGTGGAGCTCCTGGGCGGTCGCGGCATTGACCTCGACCCGCCCCCTGGGCGTGACCTCATCGCTCCGCCGTCGACCACCTTCGCCGAGCTCGCCCGCGCCATCGATCTCGCCTTCGCCCGCTGGGACCGGGCCCACCACCACGAGTTCGCCCTCGCGGATGGCACCCGCATCATCGACGACGCCCCCCAGCGCGACCTCGCGACCCGGGCCGCCACCGGCGGTCCCATCCTCGACCGCGTCCTGCCCGGCACCACCGCGGTCAAGCCGCTCCTGGGGCGCGGGGACACGATGCGCTACGTCTTCGACCTGTCCGATCGGTGGGTCTACCGCTGCACCGTCACCGACAAGATCGGTGTCGATCAGCTCATCGGCCCGCGGATCACCGGTCCGCAGCCGATCCGCGGCTGGGGCGACCTGCCGGATCAGTACGGCCGGATTCGGCCCGACGCCGAGCGCCACCGGGGCGCAGGGGGCCGCCGCGTCGATGATGAGGGGAATGGGGCCGGCGGGGCGCGGCCCGCGCCCGAGGCCTTCGAGCCGGGGTCGAGCCGCCGTGCTCGCAGGGCCGCCGAGCGCGCCGAGGCCAGGGATCGCCGGGACCAGCCGGATCGTGAGGAGCCTCGGGCCCCGCGGGGCCCGCGCGGCGAGCGGGGCCGTCCCCGGCACCTGGAGTTCTTGGAGGAGTTCGGTGCGTCCGTGGCCGAGCCCGTCGACGTCGGCGCGGTGCGCAGGGCCTGGGCCAGGCGCGATATCCCCTCGCTCGTGTCCGCCCTCACCGGCGCCGACTGCCGCCACGTCCTCCAGCAGGTCGGCGCCTGCCTGGCGGGCACCTGGCGCGCCAGCAACGGGCCCGGCTACGCGCTGTGCGAGCCGATGACCGCCGCGATGCTCTCCACCATCACCCAGCTCGAGCTGCGCGGTTGGCCCGGCGACGACGTTCTCGCCGAGCTGATCATGGCCCGGCTGCGCGGGGAGCGCCCCGCCGGCTCGCCCCTACCGCTGCGCCTGGGAGCACTGGTGACCTCCATCGCCGCCGGCGGGCAGCGCGACGGCGTCTGGCTGGACGTGGACACCGGCGTCGTCTGGCCCGCCTCGATCCTCGCAACCCGGGCCGGCCGGGACTGGACGGGGCCAATCGCCCCGCCCGTCGAGGGTGACGACGCGCTCGGGATCGCGCCCGGGCACCGCTGGCTCCACCTCGACGAGAGCGATCCTGGCGCCGCGTGGTCCGATCGGCGCGCTTTCATCGCGCATGTGGGTGGCGGTCGGACCGAGGAGGAGATCGTCAGCGCCCGGGCCCTGGGGCGCGGCGCTGAGCGCGGGCCGGAGGCCTTCTACGCCGCCGTCGCCGATCGGGGGCTCGATTCCCTCTGGCTCGCCTTCCGCGACGACCGCCGCTGGGGCAGGGCTCGGGCGGCGCTGGCTGCCGAGGGCCTGCGGCCGGCCTGATGCTGAGGCACCCGCCCCCCTCCAGCGAGACCGGTCGAAAATAGGAGCGAGACCGGTCCGCGGACCGGTCTCGCTCCTATTTTCGACCGGTCTCGCTGATAGGGAGGGGCGATGGGCGGTGGGGCTAGATGGTGGCGAGGAGTTTGGAGATGCGTTGGGGGCTGACCTTCTGGGAGGTTCCCAGCGTCTGGGCGAACAGACTCACCCGCAGCTCCTCCACCATCCACCGCGCCTCGGCCAGCGCAGCCTCGCGCGCCGCATCCGGCGGGAGCGCCGCAGTCCGCTCACGCGCCCGCTCGATCCCTGCCAGGGCCTCGCGCGCCTGGTGGGCCAGGGCCGCGTCCTGCGATGCCGCCGACGGCGAGGAGGCCGCCCGCTCCACTCTCATCGCCAGCGCCTTCAGGTACCTGGGCAGGTGCTGCAGCCGGCTGGCGGGCGTGGCGGTGATGAATCCATCGGCGATGAGCGCGGCGGCCTGCTCGCGCACCTCCTGCAGCGTGGTCAGCAGCGCGAGCGAGGTATGCGCGTCCACCGCGTCCTGAACCTCCCGCTGGGCCTCCAGTACGCGCACCACGATGAGGGCGATCCGGTGGACCCCGTCCTCCAACCCCTCGCGCATCGCCCCCGCGAGCTCATCGAAAACGGCCTTCTCGCGCACCTCGGCGAGTCTCCGACCGGTGCCGGACGCCCACTGCTCGGCGACGGCGCGCGCCGCCGCCAGCTGGAGGTCGGTCACCAGCGCCTCGGTGGACCGGTAAGGGCTCGCCGCGAGCGTCAGCGACTCCCTGCCGCTCCAGCGGCTCGTGATCCGGCCCGTCGGCAGTGCCGCGTGCGCCAGTGCCAGCGCGATCACGCCGGCGGGGTGCTCCCGGCCCTGGGCGACGGCGTCGGACAGGATCGTCAGATCCGCGGTGGGGGCCGTGGGCTTGCCGGCAGTCCCGCTCCCGCCGGCCCCGCCGGGGCGCAGCCGGGCCGCGCCGCCACTGGCCACCAGGGCCGGGTAACCTCGCACGACGAGCCCGGCCGTGCCGGTGGACTCCACCGTGGCGGGGATCGTGGAGGAATCCGGGCCGATGAGTCCGGCCAGGCCGCTCGGCCACTCCTCCAGGCCCGCCCGCTCGGCCAGCCCCGCGCTCATGCCGGTCGGCCCGGCGCCGCCCGCCACCGGGCCGACCGGGCCCGCCGCCTCCGCGGGATCGGCGCCGTCGTCGGCCCTGCGCCCGCGTCGGCCGCGCCGCCCGGGGCCCTGCCGACCCTGCCCCTCCTTCCCGGTCCCGGGGCCCCGCGTACCGCCGCGCCCGCCGGAGCGGGCCTGCGCCTCCTCCATCGCCTGGGCGAGCGCCCCGCGCACCGCCGAGCGCACAGCCTCCTCGGTGCGCCCCGACAGGCGCCTCTGCAGCGCCACGAGATCCTTGCCGCGCCCCAGGGCCCTCCCTCGCGCGTCAAGCGCCGCGAAGGCGATCGACAGGTGATCGGGCAGGCGCTCGGCGGCCTCTGCCCAGTCGTCGTCGCTGATCTCCACGCCGCGCAGGCGCCCCATCACCGCGGCGAAGGCCTCCTCGAAGGGCGTATCCGGGCAGGAGGCCCCGGGCGGCGTCGGGTACTCCTCCTGCAGGACCGCCCACGCCTGCGCGCCCACATCCGGGGCGGGGACGAGCTGGCGGCGTACTCGCTTGGGGAGTGCTCGGATCGTGGCCACCACGAGCTCGGGGCGCATCCCCGGCACGAGCCAGTCGAAGCCGGTCGGCTCCAGGCGCCCCAGCACCTCAATCGGCACCCGCACGGTGACGCCGTCGTCATGGCGCCCCGGCTCGAAGACGTACTCCAGGCCCAGGGTCAGGTCCCCCTGCGTCCAGGTGTCCGGGTAGCCCGTGGCGTCGTCATCGTCGGGCAGCAGCAGCTCTCGCGTGAAGTCCAGCAGGTCCGGGCGGCGGCTCCGCTCCCGCTTCCACCAGGCGTCGAAGTCGGCGGCACCGTGGATGTTCTCGGGCAGGCGGTCGTCGTAGAAGTCGAACAGCGCCTCGTCACTGGCCAGCAGGCCGTGCTCGCGGCGCCGCCGCTCCACATCCTCCAGCTCCTCGCGCAGTTCCCGGTTGCGCTCCACGAAGCCGTGCCGGGCGTGCCAGCCGCCCTCGACGAGCCCGGAGCGGATGAACATCTCCCGGGCCACCTGCCGCGCCGACTCCGTGCCCACCGATGCCAGCGTGGAGGGGCGGTCCGCTACGAGCGTCATCCCGTAGAGCATGACCTTCTCGTGGACCATCGCGGCCCCGCGTCGCGTGGACCAGTAGGGCTCGCCGTGGACGCGGCGCAGCAGGCCCGCCCTCCCGGCCGCCTCCTCGATCCACCGCTCGTCGACCTTCGCTACGGTGCGCGCGAAGAGCCGGGACGTCTCCACCAGCTCCGCCGTCATCACCCAGTCGTAGGTCTTGCGGCGCAGCCCCGAGCCGGGCCAGATCGTGAAGCGCGTGCCCCTCGCCCCGGCGTACTCGCGGCGCCGCTCATCCCAGTTGCCCACATTGGACAGCAGCCCCACCAGCAGGGAGCGGTGGATGGCGTCGGCGTCGGGGGTGTCGGCGCTGCGCCCGAGCGCCACGACGGCGGCCGCCACATCCCCGTGGGCGATCTGGGCGGCGTGCGAGCCGGGCTCCAGGGCCTCCCCGGCGGCCCGGATGGCGCGCGCCGTCGGCAGTTCGACGGGGGAGGCGTTGAGCCCCAGCTGCCGCGACATCTGCCGCAGTTGGGCGTGGACGTCCTGCCACTCGCGGATCCGCAGGTAGTGCAGGAACTCGGCGCGGCACATGCGGCGGAACGCCGAGCCGGACAGCTCGCGGGACTGCGTGCGCAGGTAGCGCCACAGGTTGAGGTAGGTCAGGAAATCGCTCGTGGGGTCGGCGAAGCGGCGGTGCAGGGCGTCAGAGGCCTCCTGCTTGTCCACCGGGCGCTCGCGGACATCCTGGATGGACAGGGCGGCGACGATGACGAGCACCTCCCCGGCGCAGCCGAGCTCGCCGGCCTCCAGGAGCATCCGCCCCAGGCGCGGGTCGATCGGCAGGCGCGCCAGGCGGCGCCCGACGGTGGTGAGGCGCGGCCCCTGGGCGCGCGCGGCGCCGTCGGGGTCGATCGCGCCGATCTCTGCGAGCAGGGCGATGCCGTCGCGCACGGCCCGTCGGTCCGGGGCGTCGATGAAGGGGAAGTCCTCCACCGCGCCCAGCCCCAGGGCCGCCATTTGAAGGATGACGCTGGCCAACGAGGTGCGCAGGATCTCCGGCTCGGTGTACTGGGGGCGGGAGTCGAAATCGGCCTCGGAGTAGAGGCGGATGGCGACGCCGTCGGCCAGGCGCCCGCAGCGCCCCGAGCGCTGGTTGGCGCTGGCCTGGCTGATCGGCTCGATGGGCAGGCGCTGGACCTTCGTGCGGTTGGAGTAGCGCGAGATGCGGGCCAGGCCCGGGTCGATGACGTAGCGGATGCCGGGCACCGTCAGCGAGGTCTCGGCGACGTTCGTGGCCAGGACGATCCGGCGCGTCGAGTGCGGCTCGAAGACGCGGTGCTGCTCGGCGGCGCTCAGACGAGAGTACAGGGGCACCACCTCGACCCCTCCGGGCAGCCGTGAGCGCCCGTCGACGGCGAGGCGCGGCCCGAGGTGATCGGCCAGGGCCGATTCGGTGTCACGGATGTCCCGCTCGCCCGCGAGGAAGACGAGGATGTCGCCGGGGCCGGTGGCCAGGAGCTCGTCGACGGCGTCGAGGATGCCCGTGACTTGGTCGCGGTCCTCCCGGGGAGCGGGCTCCGGCCGCTTGGCGCGCCCGGCCCGGGGGGCGCGGTCGGTGTCATCGGCTGCATCCGCGCCGTTGTCGGGCTCGTCCGCGCTGAGGGGCCGGTACCGGATCTCGACGGGGTAGGTGCGGCCCGTGACCTCGATGATCGGGGCGGGCACGCGCGCGGCGGTGGGAGCGGTGCCGTCGGATCGGGCGCCGTCATCCGGCACGGCGAGGCCGTCGGGGCGTGGGGGCTCGGCGCCGAAGTGCTCGGCGAAGCGCTCGGAGTCGATGGTGGCCGAGGTGATGATGACCTTGAGATCGGGGCGGCTCGGGAGGAGCCGGGCGAGGTAACCCAGGATGAAGTCGATATTGAGGCTGCGCTCGTGGGCCTCGTCCACGATGATCGTGTCGTAGCGGGCGAGCGTGGGATCGGACTGGATCTCCGCCAGGAGGATGCCGTCGGTCATGAGCTTGATGAGGGTGCGCGCCCCGACCTCCTCGGTGAAGCGCACCTGGTAGCCGACGATCCCCTCGGAGGAGATGCGGGTGCCCAGTTCGTCGGCGATGCGCTCGGCCACGGAGCGGGCGGCGATGCGGCGGGGCTGGGTATGGCCGATCATCCCGGTGATGCCGCGGCCGAGCTCCAGGCAGATCTTGGGGATCTGCGTGGTCTTGCCGCTCCCGGTCTCCCCGGCCACGATGACCACCTGGTTGTGCTGGATGGCCTCGGCGATCTCAGCGCGGCGGGCGGTGACGGGCAGCTCATCGGGGTAGACGATCTCCGGGACGGAAGCCGTGCGCTCGGAGAGCTGATCCGCGGTGAAACCCGCCCAGGGGCGCCTGGGGCGCCTGCCCTGGCGATTCCCGTGGGGCGGACGGCCATGCCCGTCCTGCTGCTGGGCGGGGCGGCGCCCCCGACGGGCCCCGTCCTCCCGGTGCCCGCCCGAGTCGCGGCGATCGCGGCGCCCCTGCTGGTGTCCGTGGCCCTCACCGGCGTCGCCGGCAGCACTGGTGTTATCCATAGGCCGCTTATTGTCCCCCATGCGGCGGGGCGCGCGGGCCGAGCAGGGCGGGCGCAGCACTTTCCAGCCCGAGTCGCCGGAGGGGGCGCATCGGGGAGGAAGACGTCAAGGAGGCGGCACTGGGCCGCCGGTGGGCAGCGCTCCCCGCGATGCCCTCGGGGCTCACCGATGCCTCAGAGCGCCGGACGGTGCTTTCGGCGTCCCGAGCCAGAGGCCACGGCGCCCAACCGTCCCAGACGTGTCGGGAGAGCGCAGGTGGTCCAGGGGGCGGGCTCGTCGCCGAAAGTCACGAACTCGTGAGAGGGCTAGCGCGGGCGTCGCGGGCACTAGCGCAGGCGCAGGGCCATCCAGTCCACCGCGGCGCGAGCGAGCTCGGCATCGGCCTCCTCGCCCGAGGAGTGGATCTGAAGCATGCGCGAGCCGTCGGGCAGGAGGGGGAATCCCTTGGCGGCCTCGTCGGCGGCGTCGGAGGACTCCTCGACCTGCGCGCCGTGCACCATGAGGATCGGCCAGGGCAGGCCCTCCATGACGCCGTCGGAGCGCTGCATCGACACGTCCGCCAGGGTCTCCTTGGTCAGGACATCCCAGGCACGGTCATTGGGGTTGTCATCCGGCAGGCGGGTCATGCCGTGCTTGGCGAGCTCGTCGAGCTGGATGGAGGAGAAGACCTCCTCCCACAGGATCGACTGCGGCCCGACGATCGCGCCGACGGCCACCACCGTGCGCACCTGCTCCGGCCTGGCGATGAGCGCCGCCGTGGCCCCCAGGCCGTGCCCATGGATCCCCTGGCGCGCGTAGCCCAGGTGGGTGAGCCATCCGCACACCGCTTGGAGATCGGCGACCTCGCCAGCAAGGGTGATGATGTCGTCGTCGGAGGCGCCCAGGCCCGAGAAGTCGAACTGGAGGGTCGCCAGACCCGCCTCCCTGTAAGTGGCGGCGATCCGGTCGAGGCTGTGGCCGGGCCCGTGGCGGTCGGCGAGGAAGTCATGGGCGAGGATGACGATGGCCTCGGGGCGCTCGGGCATCGCGCCGCCGGTGTCCGCCACTTGTCGTCCATCGTCAGGGTCGAGGTCAGGGACGCCGGCGGGTAGTACGAGTTCTACCGCGAGGCCGATGCCCCGGGCGGTGTCGATACGCGCCTCGATGCGCTGATGAGCCATGAGCACAAGGTAGGGCAGCGCCGTCGCCCCGACCATCCCCCCACAGGGGGAGATCAGCCGATTGCGCTCGAAGCGTGACTGCCGCCGCAGCGCGGCGCGCGCGGACTCCCACGGCGTGACACCGCGTCTCAGAGAACGGACCCGGAGGGTCGGCCCGCGCGCGGCCCTGGCAGGATATGGGCACCCATCCAGAGCGATCGAGAGACCTGGCTCAACGACGTCGCAGCAACCCCTGAGGGTGCTTCCGCCAGGACCGATGGAGAAGACATGTCGAGCACCCCAGACGATTCGGCGCCCGCCCCGCACGGGCCGCCCACGCTCTCCCTCGAGCTCTTCCCGCCCCGCGCCGGCGCCGCAGCCTCACAGACCTGGAGTGCCCTGGACCGACTGCTGGCCACCGCCCCGGACTTCGTCTCCGTCACCTACCGGCCGACCTTCGTCCTGGGAACCCGCCCCGCCGAGCCCGCCGTGCGGGTCATCCGCGAGCACAACCCCGCCGAGGACGTCGTCACCCACGTGCTGGCGCGCTCCTGCACCCCGCTCATGGCGCACCTGACCTGCATCGGCTACCGCAAGCGCGACGTCGTGGAGATCGTCCGCCTCTTCCTGGCCCTGGGCGTGCGCCGCTTCCTGGCCCTGCGCGGCGACCCTCCCCGCGGGCACGACGCCGACGAGTTGCCCGGCGAGCTCGCCCACGCCGAGGACCTCGTGCGCGTCATCCGGGAGGTCGAGGCCGACTACTTCGACGACGGCGAGCGCCACCTCACGATCGCCGTCGCCGCCTATCCGGCGGTGCTCGACCACGGGCGCGGTGTTGAGATCCTCGCCGCCAAGCAGGCTGCCGGCGCGGACCTGGCCATCACCCAGGTCTTCTACGATCCCGAGGACTACCTCTCGCTGGCCCGCGCCGCCACCTACTGCGGTGTCTCCATGCCCCTGCTGCCGGGCATCCTGCCGATGACCGACCTCGCCCGGCTCTCCCGCCTGGCCGACCTCACCGGCGTGCCCATCCCCGAGGGGCTCGCCGCCAGCCTCGGGCCCGCCCGGGGAGCTCAGACCGTCACGCGAGGCATCGACGCCACCCTCAGGCTGGCCACCGAGGTCCTCGACGGCGGTGCCCCCGGCATCCACCTCTACACCTTCAACCGCACCCGCCCCGCCCTCGACGTCGTCAGCCAGCTGCGTCTGGGCGGCATCCTCGGCGGCGAGCGCGTCTCGACATCCATGCAGCGCGACGTGCGTCGCGCCTACCTCAACGCCACGCCCGGTGGTGATCGTCGAATGCCCGAGCCGGCTCACGCCGGTCCCGCGCGCCCCTGAACCTCGACGACGAAAGCGACGACCATGACCACGCCGACCACGCCCGCCCCCTCCACGCCTCTGCCCGCCGCCACCATCCTCGGCTATCCGCGCATCGGGCCCGACCGCGAGCTCAAGCGCGCCGTCGAGTCCTACTGGAAGGGAGCCACCAGCGCCGATGAGCTGCGCGCCGCCGCCGCCGGGCTGCGCCGCGCCACCCGTGAGCGCCTGCGCGGCCTGGGACTGGCGGGGCCGGCCGCCGTTCCCGCCGACTTCGCCTACTACGACCAGGTCCTCCAAGTCACGAGCGCCCTGGGCGCCGTGCCGCCCCGCTTCGCCCACCTGCGCGGCGGGGCCGGGCATGGGCACCCCGGCCTGGGTCTCGAGGGTCATTTCACCGTGGCGCGCGGCCAGGGGGACCTCGCGGCGCAGGAGATGACGAAGTGGATGGACTCGAACTACCACTACCTCGTCCCCGAGATCGACGACTCCACCCCCCTCGACTACGTCCCCGGATTCGGCGCCATCGACCCCACGGACGGGCCCGCCGCCCAGGTCCTGGAGGCCCTCGCCGCGGGTGAGCCGGATCCCCGGCCGGTCATCGTCGGCCCGGTCACCTACCTGCTCGCCTCCAAGCCCGCCGACGGCGCGGCCCCCGGATTCCGGCCGATCGATCGCCTCGACGACCTCCTGGGTGCCTATGGTCACCTCCTGGCCGACCTGTGGGCCGCCGGGGCGCAGTGGGTCCAGATCGACGAGCCCGCCCTCGTCGCCGACACCTGGGCCGTGCCCCGCGAGGAGATCCTGGCCGCCGTCCACCGGGCCTGCACCTGGATCGCCGCCATCGTCGAGCGTCCGCAGGTCCTCGTCACCGGCGCCTACGGCTCGCTCGGCGACGCCCTGCCCGTGCTGGGGGCGACCGGGATCGAGGCCGTGGGCCTGGACCTCGTGGCCGGGGCGCTGCCGCGGGCCGAGGAACTGGCGGCTCTGGGCGGCAAGAGCGTCGTCGCCGGGGTGGTCTCCGGCCGCAACATCTGGCGCACGGACCTCGAGGCGGCTCTGGCCGCCCTCGAGCGCCTGCGGAACGCCCTGCCCGCGGGAACGCCCCTGACCGTGGGCACCTCCACATCCCTGCAGCACGTCCCGCACGATGTCGAGCGCGAGGCCTCCCTCGACCCTGTCATCCGCTCCTGGTTGGCTTTCGCCGACCAGAAGGTGGGGGAGGTCCTCACCCTCGCGCGCGGACTGGCCGGGGGCAGGGACGCCATCGCCGATGAGCTCGCCCGTGACGCGAGCCTGCGCGCCCAGCGGGCCACCCACCCCGGGGTGCGGCGCGCCGAGGTGCGCGACGCCGTCGGCGCCATCACCCCTGCCGACCGGCAGCGCCCGCCCTACGCCGAGCGCAAGCCGCTCCAGGACGCTCGCCTGGGTCTGCCGCTCCTGCCCACCACGACCATCGGCTCCTTCCCCCAGACCCCGCAGATCCGCGACGCCCGCGCCGCCCACCGCAGGGGCGAGCTCGACGCAGCCGGCTACGAGGCCCAGATGAGGGCCGAGATCGAGCGCGTGGTGCGCCTCCAGGAGGAGATCGGCCTGGATGTGCTCGTCCACGGCGAGGCCGAGCGCAATGACATGGTCCAGTACTTCGCCGAGCTGCTCGATGGCTTCGCCACCACCGAGCACGGCTGGGTCCAGTCCTACGGCTCGCGCTGCACCCGCCCCTCGATCCTGTGGGGCGACGTCGCCCGGTCCGCCCCGATGACGGTCGCCTGGTCCTCCTACGCCCAGTCGCTCACCGACAAGCCCCTCAAGGGCATGCTCACCGGCCCCGTGACGATCATGGCCTGGTCCTTCGTCCGCGACGACCTGCCGCGCGCCGAGGTGGCCGACCAGCTGGGGCTGGCCCTGCGCGCCGAGGTGGCCGACCTGGAGGCCGCTGGCATCGGCGTCATCCAGGTCGATGAGCCGGCCATCCGCGAGACCCTGCCGTTGCGCCGCGCCGATCAGCCCGCCTACCTGGAGTGGTCCGTCGGGTCCTTCCGCCTCGCCACCGGCGGGGCGGTGAGCGCTACCCAGATCCACACGCACCTGTGCTACTCGGAGTTCGACGTGGTCATCGACGCCGTCGATCACTTGGATGCCGATGTCACCTCGATCGAGGCCTCCCGCTCCAGGATGGACATCCTTCCGGCCGTCGCCGCGCGCGGCTTCACCCGTCAGCTCGGCCCGGGCGTGTGGGACATCCACTCCCCGCGCGTGCCCAGTACCGAGGAGTGCGCCGAGCTCATCGGTCGCGCCGTCGACGCCCTGGGCGCCGGCAGCGTCTGGGTCAACCCCGACTGCGGGCTCAAGACCCGCGGTTATGCGGAGACCACGAGTTCGTTGGGGAACCTCGTGGCCGCTGCGGCGCGCGTGCGGGACGGCTTGGAGGACTGAGCGCTGGAACGGTCTGCGCCGGCCCGGGTCCCTCAGCCCTCTGAGCGGCCCGGCCGGCCCGGGACCGGCAGGGCACGCGCCGCCTCGACGATCTCGCGCACCTGCTCTTCATCGGTGTTCTGGGGCAGGTGCGGGGGCAGGTCCGGGAAGGAGCAGCGCAGGTGGATCTCCCCGGCGCCCGTGGCCTCGATGACCTCGGCGGCGTTGTGGCCGCGCACCGTGCCGGTGGCGATGACCCTCGGTCCCTCCTCGGCCACCATCGCGGCGATCGTCCGCGCCCCGTCGAGGGCGGTGTCCGCCGCCCCGCTGGTGAGCACGTAGTCGACGCCGAGCCGGCGCAGGTCGCGGTAGGCCTCCAGGGGATCTCGGCTGGCATCGATGGCCCTGTGGTAGGTCAGGGGGGCGCCGTCGGCGAGGTCCTTGAGGAGGCGGATGAGACCGCGGTCGACGGCGCCGTCGTCCGTCAGGCCGCCGACGACGATCCCCAGGTCCACGGCCGGGGGCAGCGGCCGGGCCGGGTTGGATGTGGGCACCGGTCGGGTGTACTCGCTCATTTCGCGTGACAGAGCGGCGATCCTGCGGACGTCCGCGATCATCGCGCGCCTGCCGTCGCCGTCGTAGACGAAGCCGCCGCCGCGGGGGCGGATCATGATGCGCAGGCCGAAGGGGGCGCCGTCCTTGGAGGAGGCCCAGTGCGCGCCGATGCGCTGGCGCTTGGCCTCGACCTCCTCGGAGGCGGCCAGGATGGCGGCCTCGACGGCGCCGATCGAGGGTGTGGTGCCGCCGACGGTGAGGTTGTCGCACAGTTCGGCGCGGTCCGCTCCCGCGCGGACCGCGAGCCGCACGCTGGCCACGTTCTCCAGGCAGATCTCGACCCCGATATGGTCGAGGTCGCGCCAGGGGGCGGGGTGCGGCGCGGTGTGATGGCGCAGGGACGGAGCGGTCGCGGACAGAACTGCTGGGCTCATGGGGATGAGTCTGTCACGCAGGGCGGTGTCCTGTAACGGGGCTCGACGGCGGGGCAGGGCCGGGCCCGGCCGGTCGCACCCCATCCCGCCCGCATCGGCGCCCCTGCCGGGCCCTCGGGGCCGCGCGTCCGGGGAGGTCAGATATCGTCGAGGTCCTCGTAGCTCTTCGGATCGCCGATCGGCTCGAGGTGGGCGGAGACCCGCAGGCCCGGATCGGAGCGGACGAGGTCGTCGATGAGGTCCTCGGTGTAGTCGTGCCCCTGTTTGACCGTCCAGGTGTCGGGCACGAGCACGTGGAGATCCATGAAGCGGCGGTTGCCCGCCTCGCGGATGCGCATGGCGTGGAAGTCGATGCGGCCGGGCTCACGGCGGGCGCCCAGCACCTCCTCCACCCGGGCGATCGCCTCGGCGGCAGGGGCGGCGTCCATGAGCCCGCCCACCGACTCGTTGATGAGCGTGAAGCCCGTCCACATGATGCTGAGGCCCGCCCCCAGGGCCACGAGGGCGTCGAGCACTGGCAAGCCGGTGAGCGCCACGACCCCCACGCCGATGAGCACGGCCGCGGAGGTGATGACATCGGTGGACAGGTGCTTGGCGTCGGCGATGAGCGTGGCCGAGTGTTTGGCGCGCCCCGTCCGGTACATGATCCAGGCGACCCCGCCGTTGATGAGCGAGGCGATCACGGAGACCGCCAGGCCCAGTCCCAGCTTCTCGGGCATGACCGGGTGGATGATCCGCTCGGTCGCCGTGACGATGATGAGGGCCGCCGCGACGAAGATCATGACGCCCTCGACCACCGCGGAGAAGTACTCCGCCTTGGAATGGCCGAACTGGTGGTCCTCGTCCGCTGGGCGGATCGAGACCTTGAGGACCCACAGGGCCATCACCGCCGCCACCAGGTTGATGAGCGACTCCGCCGCGTCCGAGAGGAGCCCGGCCGAGCCGGTCACCCATGCCGCCCACGATTTCAGGGCGATAGTGGCCAGGGCCGCCCCGATGGACAGCCACGCGTACTTGGACAGGTCTTGGGGCGGGGCGTAGCGCGAGCCCGCGGCCGAGCGCCGCGGCGCCGACGGCGAGGACCGGGAGGGCGGGGAGGGGTGTGATGGCACGTGCCCGATCTTCCCCCGGGCCGGTTGCGCCCGCCAGTGGTGATTTCGGTGAGCCTGAGGCGGTGGGCGGCACTGCTGGACGCGGGGCGGAGCGGGCGGGCGCGGCTCGACCTCGCCGCCTGCCCGGTGAGTCCTCGCCGCGTGCGGGCCTGCGCCGCCGCGCATCCTCTATCGTGTGGCCGTGCTGTCAGCGGTCTGCCTCCCCATCGCGCTTCATCCCGCGCAGATCACGGCCCTCGGCGCCCTGCCCGTCACCTTCCGCGCCATCGACCTGTCCGGCGTGCTGCTCAATGGGATCCTGGGGGCGCTCATTGCCCGCCGCAAGAACTTCGACCTCGTGGGCTTCGTGGTCCTGGCGATCCTCACGGCGACCGCCGGCGGCATCCTGCGCGACGTCATGATCCAGAACGGCCCGCCCTTCGCCCTGACGGACCCCTACTACCTCTACGCCGCCTGCGCCGGTGCGATGATCGCCTGGCTTGTCCCCTTCACCTCCCGCCCGGCCCGCCGCTTCCTCGTGGTGGCCGACGCCGTCGTCCTGGGGGTGTGGGCGGCCACGGGCGCTACCAAGGCCCTGGCGAACGGACTGGGCGTCATGCCGGCGCTGCTCCTGGGCTGCCTGACGGCGGTGGGCGGCTCCATGATCCGCGACGTGTCGGTGGGGGAGACGCCGGCGGTCTTCGGCGGCAACAAGCTCTACGCGATCCCGGCGCTCCTGGCGGCGCTGACCGATGTGGTGATGGTGCGCGTCGGCTTCCACGAGAGCTGGGGCATTCTCGCGGCCACGCTCGTGGGGGCGGGCATGTGCCTGCTCGCCTACTGGCGCTCCTGGCAGTTGCCCGTGGTGGGGGACCGCGAGATGCGGCGGCGCGCCCGGGGGGAGAGGCCTCCGAAGTGGACGCTCCCGAGCGGCTCCGCGATCGGATGGCGCCGCGGGCTCATGGGCCTGCGCGTCAGGGGCGATGGCGCCCGGCGGGCGAGCGCGGGCGACGGCGGGTCCTCCCGAGGACGGCGCGGCCGCAAGCCCCTCGCCCCCGAGGACCTCTAAGGGCCGGGGCTCTCACCGGAGCCGGGCCGAGAAGGGGGTGCCGCGCGGCGCTACTCGATGGGGCGGATCGTGGCGTCCTCGACGGCAACCGCGGCCGGCTCCGAGCCCCTCGCCGGGGCCGGGGAGGCGGGGGCGCCGAAGAGGCGCTCCTTGACGGCGTCAGCGACCTTGTCGGTGACGGCCTCGCCCTGCTGGCGCACGGCCTGGGCGACCCGCGTCTGGGCGGCGTCGACCCTCGTGCGGACGAAGGGCTGCTCGGCGACGCCCCGGGCGGTCGCCTTGATGCGCTCGTACTGGGCGCGGCCCGCCCGTGTGCCCAGGACGTACCCGGCGCCGAGGCCGAGGACGAAGGGGAGCTTGCTCATGCGTGCCTCCTAGATGCGTGCGGCGGGCCCGTCGTGCCGGGACCGCGATGCCCAGCCTAGCCGTCCGACGACTCCTGGGCGAGGCGCGGCCGAGCTTCCTCTCGGGGGCGGATCGCAGGCCCGGCGCTGGGACCTCAATCCTCGGTCCCAGCGTGACGTTGGTCATCACTTTGGGTGCACCAGGCCGGTCGTCCTCGCTCTTCAGCGTCCTTCGCCACCGATCGCAGTGGGCAGTCGGGAGGCCAGTTCAAAGCCATTGGTTCCCGTGACCACCGGGACATCCGCCTCCGCGAGCATGCGGGCCGCTGACCCGATGCCCATGGGACGAGCGGCGATGCCCCCGGCGAGCACCTGCTCGGTGGTGCTCAGTCGGCGAATCGCCACCGCGGCCACGCGATCCGCGTGCTCACGGGCCACCTCGCCGTAGATGAGGGGGTCGTGCTGGCCGTCGTCGCCCACGAGCAGCCAGCGCACCTGGGGAAGATCGATCATGAGTCGGCGCAGCTCGGTGCGCTTGTGCTCGATGCCACTGCGGAACCATCCGGTGTTCGTCGGTCCCCAGTCGGTCATGAGCGCGGGCCCCTCGGGGAAGCCGTGGCGGGCGAAGAAGGCGCGCAGCGTCGGCATGACATTCCACGCGCCCGTGGACACGTAGAATACCGGCGCCCCCTCATGGGCCCGTTGAACGCGCCGGTACAGCCGAGCCATCCCGGGCACCGGCTCGCGCGCCGAGGAGTACTTGACCAACTGGTTCCACGCCGCCACGAGGACGCGCGGCACGTGGGAGATCATCGCCGTGTCATCGATGTCGGAGATGATCCCCAGGGTCGGCTCCGGGCCCACCACGAGCACGCGCGCGCTGGATCGTCCCGCGCCGGCGGCGTCGATCACCGCGTCATGCCATCCCGGGCTCAGCCCGTGCCCGCGCACGACGACGTCGATGTACCCCTCACGATCCGCCCGTGTGCGGATCCGGGTGCGGCCCACCGTGATCGTCACCGGGAGGAAGGGCACCGGCGCGTCGATGAACAGGCGCCAGCCCCGCTGCGCGTCCGCCAGAGAGATGCGGGCGTTGTCGATCACCTCCGCCGCCGAGACCGGGCGCCGCTCCGGCAGGGAGCGGAACAACGGCCCCTCGGTCGGGGCGTCCACGGGCCGCAGCACCATCCGAGCCAGCACGCGCGCCATATCGGCGCCGTCGGGTTCGCCGGCGCTGGTCCCGTAACCGTCGTAGGCGACCACGCGTGGGCGCCAGCCGCGGCGCTTGAGCACGGGGATGACGTCGTGGTGGAACTGGTCCTCCACGGCACGGGCGATATCGAAGAGCGGCACCCGCTGATTTTACGGGTGCCGCCACCCCGGCGCGCGCTCACGCACCGAGAGTCGCGAGCGGGACGACGGCGACGTCGTCAGGCCGCGTATAGGCGATGCCGGTCGGTCCCGGCGCCGGTCGGGGCGCAGACCCACAGCGCAGCCCCAGCGGCGAGCGCCCACAGCGTGTAGGAGGACCCCAGCGGTCCCGCCCACCACGGCCAGTCCTGCTCCGCATGGTTCTGCTCGGGGAACCACCACTGCATGGCCAGGGCGAAGACGAGCCCGCCGGACGCCGCCACCGTCATGAGGGCGGGCGAGCACCAGCGCCAGGAGGCGACGCCGAGTCCCATGAGCAGCGGCAGGCACCACACCCAGTGGTGCGACCAGCTGATGGGGGAGATGAGCAGCCCGCAGGTCATCGCCACGTCGGCCTGGAGCAGCAGGATCAGGCCGTCCGAGGCGGAGGCGCCCCGTCCCAGGATCCTGGTCAGGAGCACGGCGCCGATCACCACCAGGAGCGCGAGCCCCGCCCACGCCGGGCCCCACATCCCCTCCGGCAGGGTCCGGGCCACGAGCCCGCGCAGGCTCTGATTGCCCGAGTAGTCGGGGAGCCCCGCTCGCGAGGGGTCGAGCATCGCCTGGCCGAAGAAGCGCGCCGACTCCCGGGGCGAGGCCACCCACGCCGCCGCAGTCAGCCCGGCGGCAGTGGCGACCATCGTCGTCGCCGCCCGCCACTCGCGGCGCACGAGGAAGACGAGGATCGCGATCGCGGGGGTGAGCTTGATGGCCGCGGCCACGGCGCTGCCCACCCCTCGCCAGCGCGAGCCGGCGGGCATCACGAGCAGATCGAGCGCGACGAGCATCATGAGGATCGCGTTGATCTGCCCGTACTCCATGGTTTTGTCCAGTGGTTCGGCCACCAGGCAGCCTGCCAGCGCGAGCCACACCCCGCCGGTGAGGGCCGCCCTCCCGCGCGCTCCCAGGCAGCGCAGGCTCGCCCAGCCGGTGACAGCCGCCGCCCAGGGCGTGAGCGCTGTGAGCAGGATCTGCGCGGAACGATCAGTGATGAGCAGCAGGGGCGTGAAGACCCAGGCCGCGAAGGGCGGGTAGGTGAAGGGCCATGCCCTCTGCCCGGGGTTCGCGTACCAGTCGTAGAGGGAGCCTCCGGCATGCCACTGCGCCACGGCGTGGTAGTAGATCCACGCGTCGAGCTTGAAGGAGGGCACCAGGTTGTCCCACAGCTGGTGGACGGGGGTGAGCAGTAGGCCCGCGCAGCCCAGGATGAGGAGGGCGGGTGAGCCGAGGGCGGTCTCCAGCGCGCGCTCGTGCGCGGTTCGCCGTGTCGGGGCGCTGTCAGGGGCTGATGTCATGCGGGCTTCTCCAAATCGGTTCTCACCTTGGCTGATCGCAGCGTCGGCAGGGCGACGATGGTAGCGAGGACTCCCATCCAGGCGAAGCCCGCCACGAGGAGATACCCGCCATGGGAGCCGGTGCGGTCGATCGCGTAGCCCGCCACGAGCGAGCCCAGGGAGACCCCCATGTTGAGCGCGGTGCCGATCCAGGCCAGGCCCTCGGTGAGTCGCGAGGGGGCCACCGTCACCTGAACGATGTTGTTGCCGATCGTCACCGTGGGGGCGATCGCCATTCCGGTGAGCGCCATGACGACGGCGATCGACACCAGGCCCGGCATCATCGGCAGGGCCGAGCATCCGACGGCCAGCCCGGTGACGCCGGCCAGGAGCTGCTTCCACAGCGGCCACCCCCAGGTGCGCGCCCCGAAGACGAGCGCCGCGCTGAGAGAGCCCACCGACCAGGCGGCGAGCACGAGGCCCGCCGCGGAGGGGTGCCCGAGTTCCTCGGCGACGGCGACGGCGGCGACGTCATTCGCCCCGAACAGCCCGCCTGTGAGCATGAACACGGCGATCACCGCGAGGACCGCCCCGTGCCGCAACACCGGGGCCCGGGAGGCGCCCGCGCTCGATGGGGCTGCGCCGCTCTCGCGGTCCTTGCCCGGCCCGCGCCGGGGGCGGGGATGCGCCGGGGGCTCCGTGGCCCTCTGGGACAGCAACCAGGCCCCACCACCGGTCTGCAGCAGGGTGCAGACGATGACGCCCGAGGCGGTGGGCAGTGCCGGTGCGGTGCTCAGGGCAGTGGCCAGCGGCGGGCCGATGACGAAGGCGACCTCATCGAGTGCCGCCTCGAGGGAGAAGGCCGCGTGGAGGTCCTGCGGGGTTGACAGCACGACAGTCCACCTCGAGCGGGCCAGTGAGCCCATCGACCCGGTGAAGGCGCCCGCCACCGCCGCCAGGGCGAGGACCACGGGCAGTGGGGCGCGCATCGACAGGCAGGCGATGAGCGCCGCCAGCGCGCTCGCGGAGACCGCCAGCGCCGGGCGCATGACGGCGCCCTGGCCCCGGGCGTCGACCTGGCGCGCCAGGACCGGCGAGCCGATCGCCGAGGCGACGACGAAGGCCGCGCTGACCGCGCCGGCCGCCGAGTAGGAGCCGTAAACCGCCTGGACGGTGAGGATGAGGGAGACCCCCAGCATCGACATGGGGAACCGGGCGATGAGCGCGGCGCTGGAGAAGCGCAGGGCGCCGGGCTCGCGCAGGATTCGACGGTAGGACGGCATGCGTGGATGGTAGACGCGGGCGCGCCTCGCGAGCCCCGGCGGCGCCGCGCGGGCTCAGTTCTTCGAGGTGCTCTGGACACTCTCGCGCGAGAGCGTGAAGCCCTTGCCGGTCACCTGGCTCCAGCAGGAGATCCCGGACTGCGAGGAGGTGCAGGCGTAGTCGCCGTGCTTCGCCGAGGCGCCGTAGTTGAGCGTGACGCCCCCGCTGGAGAAGGAGGTCGCGCACTTGCCGGTGGCCTCGCCGTCGCCGACGGTGGCCTCGTAGGGAGAGGATGTGCAACCGTCCCGGGAGAAGGAGTGCTCCTTGATGATGCAGGTTGCGCCCGAGTCGGTCAGCGTGCAGGAGATATTGCCCGACGGCGCTGTGAAGGCCCCGAGCTCGGCGGCGTCCGACGGCGCCGGGAAGGCCTTCTTGCCCGTCGGGCTCGCCGAGGCGCTGGGCGAGGCGCTGGCCGAGGGGGCCGGCGCCTCGCCGCCCTGGGCGGGGGAGGAGGCCTGGCTCGTCTGGTCCGTGCTCGCCCGGCTGGCCTTGGTGGCGTCGTCGTCCTCGGCGAGGACCCAGAAGACGATCCCCCCGACGAGGGACAGGACCACCAGGGCCAGGAACCACAGGAACAGGTTGGAGCGCTGATGGCTCTCCTTCTTCGGAGGCACGGGCTCGCCGACTCCGGGAAGGAGCGGCTGCTGGTCGTAGCCCTGCGCGTAGGGCTGCTGGCCCGCCGCGTAGGCGCCCGGCTGGTAGGCGGGCTGGAACGCCTGGGGACCGGCCTGCTGCGCGGCCCATGCGGGGTCCATCGGCTGCACCGACGCGCCCTGGGTCGCGGGCGGGACCGAGATCGCGCCGGGCATGGTTCTCGTGCTGGGGCCGCTCATGGCGGCGGGATCGATCGGGCTGATGGGGCTGATCGCATCGGGGCGGGACGCCAGCGCGGCGTCGACGGCGGCGTCCCCCAGGGATCCCAACCAGCTCAGCAGGTCCGGGTAGGTATTCGGATTGCGCGCGACGTACGGGCGCAGTCCCGGGTAGTTCTGAGCGAGCTCGTGCAGCTCCGCCCAGGGGGTCGTGGGGTCCTGAGCGCGTGCGATGAGCTCGTCCTGAGCTTGAGACATGACGGTCCTTCAGCGGCGATCGGGGGGCCGGGATGCGCCGGGGGGAGGAGGCGAGGATCCCGGAGTGCCGGGGGGCACTAGCGGCTGCGAGCCTACCTGAGGGAGCCCTGATGACCATAGGGAGGCGGAAGGAACGGTATGGTCACCCCCAATGCGGCAACAAGGAGGGCGGGACCAACCAATGAGCGAGACCACTGAGCCGGTCGCCGACGCGTCCGCGTCCCAGGCCCCCATCGTCGGTGCCGCCACCGATGTCGGTCGCATGCGCACCGCCAATGAGGATGGCTACCTGGCCCTGGAGCCCGTGTACGTCGTCGTCGACGGCATGGGAGGGCACTCCTCCGGGCGCCTGGCCGCCCGCACCGCCCTGGAGAGGATCTCCGCCCTGGCCGGGAGCGTCATCAGCGACGCCGCCCAGGTCATCGAGGCGATCGAGGAGGCCGGGGAGGAGGTCGACGCGCTGCCCTCCTCCGGTTCGCACCGGCCCGGCGCGACTATCGCCGGCATCGCCCTGCTCCACCTCGACGGCGTCCCCGCCTGGCTGGTCTTCAACCTGGGTGACGCGCGCGTCTACCTCCTGCGCGATGGCGAGCTCCACCAGGTCACCACCGATCACTCCAAGGTCCAGGAGCTCATCGAGTCCGGTGAGCTCAGTCGGGCCGAGGCCCGCGACGACTTCCGCAAGAACATTGTCACCCGCGCCCTGGGCGGGGGACTGGCGGGCCCCTTCACCCCGAGCGCGCGCCTCTTGCCCGCCACGGGGGGCGAGCGCTTCCTCGTGTGCTCCGATGGTTTGAGCGATGAGCTCGACGACGACGAGCTCGCCCTCATCCTGGGCGCCGGCCTCACCCCGCAGCGCACCGCCGAGGCCCTCGTCGCCGCCGCGTTGGAGAACGGCGGGCATGACAACGCCACGGCGATGGTCGTCGATCTCGTGGAGCGCCCGTCGATGGTCGGCGTCGTCACGGCTCCCGAGCGGTCAGGGGGAGGTGCGTTGGATGGCCCCGGATGATGAGGGTCGCGCCCCCGAGGGCCGGGCGCGGGCCACGCCGCCTTGTATCCTCGTCAACCCCGACCCATGGGTCCCGTCGCAGCCTTCGCCGCCCTCGATCCGCCCATCCCAGCACTACCAGCCGTAAACAAAGGATTCTCCTCATGACCAGCGACGCAACGTGGACGGAATCGCCGCCCTCCGTCGATCCTGACCGCCCCGAGGAGCTCGTGCTCGACTTCTCCGGCGAGGTGCACAGGATCGCCCCGAACGAGACCTTCGTCATCGGCCGCGGCGGGGATCTCGACATCGACGACAACCCCTACCTGCACCGTCGCTTCATCGTGCTCGCCCGTGAGAACGGCCTGTGGTGGATCGCCAACGAGGGCTCGCGCCTGTCGGCCACTCTCACCGACGGCGATGGGCTCGTCCAGTCCCGCCTCGCCCCGGGCGCGCGCATGCCCCTGGTCTTTCCGCGGGTCATCCTCACTTTCTCAGCCGGTTCCACCGCCTATGAGATCGACCTCATAGGCGCCGGAGAGGATCACTTCGCCGGGATCGACGGCGTCAGGCAGTCCACCGGTCGGACGACGATCGGCGTCACCCCGATGACCCGGTCCCAGCTCCTGCTCATCCTCGCCCTGTCCGAGCCGGTGCTGCGCCGCGCTGGCACCGGCGCCGCGGAGATCCCCTCCTCGCAGGCCGCCGCCGCGCGCCTGGGCTGGCCGATCACCAAGTTCAACCGCAAGCTCGACGACGTCTGCGGCAAGCTCGACCGCGTCGGCGTGCGGGGGCTGTGCAGGGGCCGCGCCGAGGGCGCCGCCTCCAACCGCCGCACGGCGCTCGTCGAGCACGCCGTTTTCACGCTCATGGTCACCGCCGAGGATCTGCCCATGCTCGATGACGAGCTGGCCGCCAACCGGGCGGCCGCCGCGCCCGTGATCACCGCCCCGACCAAGGTGGGCGCCGCCGCGAAGGGGGCGGGAGCCGACCGTGTCTGAGACCTCCTCGCTCGCGTCCTCCCTGACTCCCTCCTCCGCCCCGTCCGCTCCCAGCCCCGCCCCGCGCCGTCGGCGGGCTCTGGTCATCACCGCCGTCTGCGCCGTTGCTCTGCTCGTCGTGGGCAATTTCGTGGTGCGCCCGGCCCTGGACTCCTATCTCTCCGGGCGCGTGGCCTCCGCCATCCGCCAGGCGCTCCCCGGCCTCGACGAGAACGCCTCCATCACTACGAGTGACGACCTCATCCTCCAACTCCTCCACGGCCGCGTCGACTCGATCGGCATCGACGCCTCCCGACTCGACCTGCCCGTGAGGGCGGACACGGCCAGCACCCTGAGTATCGGTGACGTCCACGTGGAGCTGACCGGTGTGAGTACCTCCGGGCCGCATCGCGCGAGCAGCGCGCGCGCCACGGGGCTCATCGACTGGCGGGGGGCCAGCGACCTGGTGACCACCGCTGATATCAATCCCAACTACGTGACGGTGGACGTGGTGCGTCCGGGCACGGACACGGATCCCGGCAGTGCCCGCGCCTCCGGCGTCGGCTACGGTTCCGCCGTCGAGTTCGTGTTCGAGCCGCGGGTCACGGACGACGGCGGCCTGAGCATCACCGTCAGCTCGGCGAAGGCCGACGGGGTCGAGGTGCCCATTGACGGCCCCGATTCCGAGGGCGGCAGGATTCTCGCGCTGCTGGGCATCCCGATCGGCGGTGTGGAGATCACGCCCGATCAGCTTCCCCGGGGCTTGCGGATCAGCCAGGTCAGGGTCACCGACAACGGCCTGGCGATATGCCTCGCCGGCAGCGACGTGACCTTGAGCGAGTGAGGCGCGGCGTGAGCCCGACCGTGAAGCGCTTCGTGGGTGGGGCGCGTCTCCGCGGCTCGGAGCATGGCCGATTGCCGGCAGGACGGCGCTGGCGGGGGTCGAGGCTTCGGACGCCGATCTGCCGGCCCCACAGCCTCATAATCCCTCTTTATCTGCGAGACCGGTCGAAATCATGATCGAGACCGGTTCTCGAACCGGTCTCGATCATGATTTCGACCGGTCTCGGTCTCGCGAGCAGGGCGGAGAATCGCCCGGACGGAGCGGGAATGTGGGTGAGGATACCCATCGCCGGAGGTATCGCTTCAGCAGGGCTCCGTTATAGCCTGCGTGCGGCAGAGCGCCGACCGCACCTCATGAGGAGACGTATGAGCACCGACCCCGCGCCGCACCGGCAGCCCGCCGAACCGACCGCGGTTGGGCCCCTCAGGGGCGCGGTGCCCGCCGTCCCGCCGTCGATCGCCCCCGGCGCGCGGCGCGCTGCCAGCCCCGCCCCGGGAGAGGCCCCGCAGTCGGGAACCGTCCTCACTGTCCCCCGCGAGCACGCCTACCCCGCGCCGACCGGCCTCCTGCCCACGCGCGAGACCCTGCGCGCCGAGGCCGCCCGTTCCTCCCGCTCCCGCCAACCCGAGGAGGACGTGGAGCGCGCCGACGCCCTCATCAAACGCATCCACCAGGTCTTCGAGCAGCGCCT
This sequence comes from Actinomyces gaoshouyii, assembly GCF_002076915.1. Classification (NCBI taxonomy): domain Bacteria; kingdom Bacillati; phylum Actinomycetota; class Actinomycetes; order Actinomycetales; family Actinomycetaceae; genus Actinomyces; species Actinomyces gaoshouyii. The sequence goes on along the minus strand of NZ_CP020468.1, from coordinate 2,059,686 downwards.
GGTGGGCCAGGAGCAGCTGCGCCTGGCGCTCATAACCACGCTCATCGCCGGTGGCCACATCCTCTTGGAATCGGTCCCGGGCCTGGCCAAGACAACTGCCGCCCAGACACTCGCCTCAGCCGTCTCCGGCTCCTTCACCCGCATCCAGTGCACCCCGGACCTCATGCCCAATGACATCGTCGGTACCCAGGTCCTCCACTACGCCACCGGGGAGATGACCACTCAGCTCGGCCCGGTGCATGCCAATATCGTCCTGCTCGACGAGATCAACCGCTCCAGTGCCAAGACTCAGTCCGCCATGCTCGAGGCCATGCAGGAGCGCCAGACCTCCATCGGCGGCGTCGTCTACCCGTTGCCGCGCCCCTTCATGGTGCTCGCCACCCAGAACCCCATTGAGGAGGAGGGCACCTACGTCCTGCCCGAGGCGCAGATGGACCGCTTCCTCATGAAGGAGGTGCTGAGCTACCCCAAGCCCATGGAGGAGGTCGACGTCCTGGACAAAATCTCCTCGGGCGCCTTCGAGGAGCCCCTGCGCGTCCAGCCCATCAGCACCGATGACGTCGAATGGCTCCAGGGCGCCGTCGAGCGCGTCTACGTGGACCCGGTCATCAAGCAGTACATCGTCGCCATCATCAACACCTCCCGCGGCGGCGGCCCGCGCCCCGTGCCCGGCCTGGAGCGCCATGTGCGCGTCGGCGGCTCGCCGCGAGGCTCGATCGCCCTCATGCGAGTCTCCCAGGCCCTCGCGCTGCAGGTCGGTCGCACCTACGTCACCCCCGACGACGTCGGCCTGCTGCGCCACGCCGTCATGCGCCACCGCCTGGTGCTGACCTACGACGCCCTCGCCGACGGCATCGCCCCCGAGGCCATCATCGACGCGGTCTTCGCGGCGGTCCCCACACCGTGAGCCGTCATTCCACGGCGGGCGCCATCGAGCTGCCGGCCGAGCCAACGCAGCGCGGGTCGCGCCTGGCCCGCGTGCGGGGGCGCCTGGCCCTGCCCGCCCTGCGCCGCGCCACCGGGCTGCTCGACGGGCGGCACAGGTCGGTGCTCCTGGGACACGGGCAGGATTTCGACGATCTGTCCGTCTACCGCCCCGGCGACGACGTGGGCGATATCGACTGGAAGGCCTCCGCGCGCCTCGGCCAGCCCGTCATCAAGCGCTACCAGCGCGAGTCCAACCTGCCCCTCGTCCTGGCCATCGACACCGGCCGGACCATGGCCGCCCAGGCCCCCAGCGGTGAGGACAAGCGCGAGCTCGCCCTCGCCGCCGCCGAGGTCATGGCCTACCTGGCCCGCCTGCGCGGCGACTCCGTGGCACTCGTGGCCGGGGACGCCTCCCGGATGCTCTCCCGTCCGCCCCGGTCGGGCGCCGAGCACGCCGAGATGATCCTGTGGCTCATCGCCCGGCAGTACTCCGCCCTCACAGAGTCCCCGCGGGGCGCCCCGGCGAGCGCTCAAGTGCGGGTCGGGCAGGTCTCGTCCCGGCGGGACAGCGGCGCCGCCATCGGCGAGCTGGTCCCCGGTGCGCCCGCCTCCGATCTTCCCGGCCTGCTCGGCAAGGTCATCAGCCTTCACAGCCGTCGCAGCCTCGTGGTGCTCCTGACCGACACCTCCCATCCGGACGCCGCCGCCCACGATCAGCTCCGCAGGCTGTCGGCGCAGCACGAGCTCGTCGTCATCCAGATCGCCGACGACGCCCCCATCACCGGTGATCCCGGCGCGGTCCGCGATGTGGAGATGGCGGAGGACCTGCCGGTGTTCCTGCGCTACGACACGGCCCTGGGCGCCCAGCTCGCCCGGATCGACGCCGCCCGGCGGGCCAGCGTCACCGCGCTGCTGGACTCGCGGCGCATTGAGCATGCCGTCGTCGCCTCCGACGAGGGACTCGTGGACTCCATCGCCGAGGTGCTCGGTCGCCAGCGCCTCGCCACCGCCCGAAGGAGGCGATGACCGTGGAGCTCAGCCCCCCGCAGCTCATGCCCACCTGGATGGCGGTCACCGCTGTCGTCATCCTCCTGCTCGCCGTCGCCGGACTGCTCTGGTCGTTCCTGAGCCACCGGGTCCGGGACGGCTTCATCAGCGATATTCCCATGGCCCCCGGGGAGCGCCGCCGCTGGATGAGGCTCGTCGAGCGCGCCGCGAAGGAGTACGACGCCGGGCAGATCGACCTGCGCGTCCTGCACCTCGAGCTGGCCTCCGCTCTGCGGGGCTTCGGATCCGAGCGCAGCGGTGAGGACCTGACGACCGCGACCGTCACGGAGATCATGGATATGTCCGCGTCCACCGAGTCCGAGGACATCGAGACCCGCCTCAAGCGCGCCAGGACCGCCTCGCAGCCCCTGGACACCGACCCCCTGGGGCACGTTGGGGAGCTCCTGGCGATCTGGGAGCAGCCTTCCTTCGACCGTGACTCCGACGCCGCCGCCGCCCAGGCCATCGAGCACGCCAGGGAGGTGGTCTCGAGATGGTGATGCCCTGGCTCCCCTGGTTCCTCATCGCCGCCGCCGCGCTGATCATCGGCATCGCCGCGCTGCGCGCCGCCCGCAGGGGCGAGCGGGCCCCGTTCGTCCCGACGCGCCGCGTCGCCAACGCGATGCCCCTCCTGCGCTCGCCCGCCGTCCTGCGCCGCCTGCGCCGCCGCCGCGCACTCCACGCGCTCCTGGGCGCGCTCATCATCGCGGCCATGGTCTCCTCGGCGCTGCTCGCCGGCCGCCCCGTGAGCAAGGACGTGCGCAACGATGCCCTGGCCAGCCGCGACATCGTGCTGTGCTTGGACGTCTCCGGCTCCATGCTCGGCCTGGACTCCCAGGTGCTGGAGACCTACACCGAGCTCATCGACTCCTTCAACGGGGAGCGGGTGGCGCTGATCGCCTGGAACACGACGGCGCAGACGATGGTGCCCCTCACCGACGACTACGAGACCCTCAAGACCGAGATGGGCAAGATCACCGATCTCCTGGGCTCCGTGTTCACCAGCCCGTCCTTGGCGCGCAGCCGCTATTTGCGGATGTTCTCCGGCACGATGGCGGAGGAACTCGACGCCTCCTCGCTGGCCGGCGATGGCCTGGCCTCCTGCACGCAGGCCTTCGACAACTCCGGCGCCGCCAGCGCCGACGAGCGCCCCCGCTCCATCATCCTGGCCACCGACAACCTCGTCTTCGACGACTCGCACGTCCAGCTCTACTCCCTGCCCGAGGCCGCCGAGCTCGCCACGAGCAAGAAGATCCGCCTGTTCTCCATCTACGGCTTCGACGACGAGCTCGACTACGGCGATCTCGCCGCCCAGGTCGAGTCGGCCCGTCAGGAGCTGGAGACGGCCACCCAGGACAACGGCGGCAAGTTCTACGAGGTGGGGGACAGCGGCACGGCTGGGCGCATCGTCGAGGAGTTGGAGAAGACCCAGGTCCAGGAGTACAGCGCCGACAATGAGGTGCGGCTGACGGACACCCCCAGGGCGGGCGCCATCTGGCTGGTGCTGGCCGCAGGCTCCCTGTTGCTCATCGCCGCCTGGAGGCGCGCATGACATTCCATCCGCTGCTCGGATGGCCCCTCGCCATCCTTGTCGCCCTCATCGGCATCGGCGCCGTCGTCCTGAACTGGTGGCGCTTGCGTCCGGTGCGGCCGCGCCCCCGGGCGGCCCCCGTCCCCCACGGCCGACGGGACGCGGGTCCGACCCCGCCGGGAGGAGAGGCTGATCGCCCGCTGCCCGCCCGCCGCCCGCTGTCGCGCTCGGCGCGCCTCGTCGTCGCCCGTCGGACCGCGCTGGTGGTCACACTCGTGCTCATGCTCGCCGGCCCCAGCACCTACCAGTACGATCAGCGGGTCACCTCCACCGTGGAGGTCTACCTCGTCGTCGATCGCACGGGCTCCATGGCCGCTGAGGACTGGGCCGGCGGCGCCGGGACCCGGCTCGACGGCGTCCGCGCGGACCTGGAGGCAATCCGCAAGGCCCTGCCCGAAGCCCGCTTCTCCATCCTCGCCCTGGACTCCACGGCGGCCAGGGAGATGCCGCTGAGCACCGACATCAACGCCGTCGACTCGTGGATCAAGACACTCCGGCAGGAGGTGACGAGCCGATCCACGGGCTCCTCGCTCGCGCGCATGCTCCCGCTTCTGAACGCCACCCTCACCGAGGCCGAGCAGGTGGCCCCCCAGGACGCCCGCCTCGTCTACATCCTCTCCGACGGCGAGACCACCGACGACGGCGCCGGGGCCAAGGACGCCGCCTCTCAGGGCGTGGCCTGGAAGGACCTCGCCCCCCTCGTCGACGGCGGCGCGGTGCTGGGCTACGGCACCGCCCAGGGAGGGAGGATGCGCGAGTACGACGGCGGCACCACCCCCGCCGACCAGATGCCCTACATCAAGGAGGAGGGGCAGACCGCCGACGCCGTCTCCATTCCGGATGCCCAGGAGCTGCAGACGGTGGCGACCGACCTCGGCCTGCCCTACTACCAGCGCGACGGCGAGGGCGATGACCCGACAAGCGCCTTCACGAGCGTCGACGTCGAGCAGATCCTGTCCGACGGGCATCACGGCAAGCGCTCCAGCCGCTATCTCACGTGGCCCCTGGCGCTCCTGGCCTTCGCGCTCATGACCTGGGAGGCGGCGGCGCTCGTGCGCTCCGATATCGAGGTGCGCCGCCTGGTGCGGGCAGGGGGTCGGTGATGGGAGCGCGCAAGCCGATGCCGAGGCGCCGCCGCCTGCTGATCGGGCTCGGCCTGACCTCGATGCTGCTCGTCGTGGGCCTGTGGTTCGCGGCGGTGTCCACGGGCACCACTCTGGCGAACCGCTCCCTGTACGTGGGCGACTACTCCGCTGCGGTGGACCGCTACCGCATGGTGCGCACGATCAACCCATGGCTGCACAAGTGGCGGGTGCGCTACAACCTGGGCACCGCCGAGGTCCTGGCGGGGGACTACGACCGCTCGATCGCCGACCTGGAGTCCTCCCTGCCCGACGCCCCCCAGGAGGTCATCGACATCGCCTACGACACCGAGGGCAATGTCATCCGGCAGCGCACCGGCGTGTGCATGACCCGCATCAACCTCTTCGTGGCGCATATGGCCCTGGCGGGGCAGGCCCAGGAGTCGGGGGACATGACGGCGGCGCAGGCCCAGGTCGACGCCGCGAAGGAGGCCGCGGGCGACTGCGAGGTGCCTCCCGTGCAGTCCCCGCAGTCCCAGCCGACGACGCCTCCCACCCAGACCCCGACGCCGACCGCCCCGCCCACCCAGACCCCGAGCGCCTCCGGGTCCCCCTCCCCGGATGCGTCCCAGAGTCCCAGCAGTGATCCGTCAACGAATCCGAGCGCCTCGGGATCCTCCTTGCCGACCGCGGAGCCGACCTCCTCCGGGCCGAGCGCGCCCACTCCGGGCAAGAGCGGCTCGGCCGGCCCGACGCCCACGGAGGGCCAGGAGAAGGAGAAGAGGCTCCAGCGCCGCAACCAGGGGCGCGAGGGGCGCACGGCGGGGCCGAACGACGGCGCCAAGCGCCGCTGGTGAACGGGCGGTGCCCAGCGGCGCGGCGCCGGAACGAGGCCGCGAGGCGGGTCGCCTCGGGCCGGGTCCGGGTCACCTCGGGCCGGCTCCGTCGGCTCAGCCGACGGCGGCCCGCTCGTGCGGCGCCTCCTGGGTCCTCTGGGGCGACACGTCTTCCGCGGCGTGGGTGCGGCGGATCGCGGGCACCGCGTGGTCCGGGAGTCGCGCGCCGACGGCTCGCAGCACGAAGGTGTCCAGGGCGTCGAGGTAGGCTGCCCGCGCTGCGGGGTCCTGAGGGGTGGGCCGCCCGCCCATGACGCAGGCGTTGAGCAGGGGGATGAGCATCGCCGGGTCCTGCCGGGGGATGAGGCCCTCATCCATGGCGTCGGTGAGGATCGAGGCGAGCATCTGGCTGATGAGCCCGCCGTGGGCGCGCAGCCGTCCCGCCGTGCTGCGCGAGACCGAGCTGGCCAGCGGCCCGGTGGTCGGGAAGTGGAAGTGGCGCTTGAGGAGGGCCTGCTGGCGCATGTACACGCGCAGGCGGTCGATGGGGTCCTCGATACCTGCCAGCGCGATGGACAGTTCCTCGGAGTAGCGGACGACCTCGTGCTCCATGAAGGCCAGGAGCAGGTCCTCCTTATCGGCGAAATGGTTGTAGACGGCGGTTCGGCCCACGCCGGCGCGCGCGGCGACGTCGGAGAGCGTGATCTTGTCGAAGGAGCGCTGGCTCATGAGAAGGGACAAGGACTCGAACAGCGCGTTGCGCGTGCGCTCGCGGTGCTCGGCGAGGGAGCTACCCATGATCTTCGGCATGAGGCTAGCCTAACTCACGACGTGACGTTGTAGTTCTCGGTGTCAGCAAGTACGGATATCGTTGCGGGTCGCGGCCTGGGCGGAAGCCGCGGTTGTGCGGGAAATCACGCTGAGGATGTTGATCCTCGCTATCAGGAGTGCGCTCCCTGCGCGAGGGCCGACCGGATCGCGCGAAGGATGGGCACGTCCGCCTCCAGCCAGGGAAGGGCGTCGAGCTCCCCCAGCCGCACCCAGTCCAGCGACTGATGCGCCTTCCCGCATCGGGGCGGGCGATCGCCGTCGGGCTCGGCGAGCCAGACCCTCATCCGGTGCCCGTTCATCGCCGCCCAGGCCGGGGCGTCGTCGCCCGGCTGCTCGCGCCGCGTCGGGGGAGGAGGAACCGCCAGGGCGGCGGGCGGCACCACCTCGGCGCCCAGTCGCACCGACGCCCCGATCTCCTCGGCGAGCTCGCGCGCCAGCGCGGTCACCGGCTCCTCCCCGTTCTCGACCTTGCCGCCCGGCAGTTCGTACTGGCCCGCGTGCTGGGGAGGGTAGGAGCGGGCGGCGCAGAGCATCGCCGTCGGGCGGGCCAGGGAATCCAGGATTGCGGCGGCGACGACGAGGCGGCCGGAGGAGGGCGGAACGGGGCGGACCGGAGCGCTCATGCGCTGACTGTAGAGCCCTGGCCGCGCACTTCCCGGAGTGCACGGGGCGCGCATAGGCCCATGGGGCACAATCCCACCGTGACTCTCAGTGGGTTCCTCCTGGAGGCCGTCGACCGCATCCTCCCGTCCACCGCGCCGGACCCGGCAGCGGCGCGACCGGGGATCCTCCTGCTTGTCCTCGTCCTGGCCATGCCGACGGCGCGGCGCTGGGGGCGCGCGGCGGTGACCGTCATCCACGAGGCCGGGCACGCCGGCGTCGGACTCCTCGTCGGCCGTCGCTTCGAGGGCTTCACCGTGGACGCCGGGCTCGGGGGCCGGGCGATCACCAGCGGGCGCAGCCGGGGGCCGGGCAGGATCGCCACCGTGTGGGCGGGCTACCCCATGCCCGCGCTCATCGGCTGCCTCCTCGTGCAGGCGGCACTGGGCGGCTGGGCCGGCCCGATCCTCACCCTCGCCCTCATCGCCGAGCTCGTGCTGTTCATCAAGTCCCGCTCGGCGCGCACTCTCTGCCTCGTCCTCCTCGTGATCGCCGCCACCACCGCCCTGTGGTGGGCGGGCTCCAGCGTCGTGCGGGCGGGTCCGCTGACCCTCGCGCCCCGCGAGGCCCTGACAGCAGGGGCCGGTCTGGCACTCCTCCTGGGCGCCTGGGACGCGCTGCGCGACGTCGCCGCCAGCCACGACCCGAACCAGGACCACGGCTCGCTGGCCGGGCTCACCCGCCTGCCGGGCTGGTTCTGGCTGGGCACCTGGTGGCTGGTGATCGCCGGCGCCACGGCGTGGTCCGCCTGGAGCCTGGCGCGCAGCGCCGGATGGGCATAAGCGTCCCGCTCGCCCCGGCCCGCCGGCTTGGTCCCCGGAGCGCGGGCGCCGAAGAGCGGTCCCCGGGGTGCGGGCCGCAGCGACTCGGCGGAGCCGCACGGGCCGCCGGGTGGTGGCACACTTGACCCTGCTGATCTATTTTCCCTGATCGGCCCGTTGAAAGGAGTCCCGACCATGTCCCGCGCACCGCTTGCCATCCGCGCCCTCCTCGCCGGGCCCTTCATCCACGGGGGCTGGACCCAGGTCGGCGGCGCGGACGCCCTGGCCCGCCAGGCCGAGCCGATTGCCGAGGCCCTCAACACCTCCGCCGGGCCGACAGCTCAGGCCCTCCTGGGCCGCGAGGTCACGGGGAAGGACCTCGTCCTGCTCAACGGCGGGGCGATGATGGTGGGCGGTGCCGCGCTGGTGGCGGGCGTGGGGACGCGCTGCGCCGCGGGCGGCCTCATCCTGTCCCTCATCCCCACCACCATTCAGGGCCAGGCCTTCTGGAAGGAGGAGGGCTTCAAACGCTCCCAGAAGCTCCAGGGGGCGCTCACCAACGGCGCGCTCGTCGCCGGGCTGGCGCTCCTGGTGCTGCGGGGCGCCCGCCGTCGGCGCTGATCGGCACTCTCGGTCGGGCCACTGGCCATGCCGACCACCTCGTAGGAGCGGCGGGGGAGGGCGAGCAGCTCGCAGAGCGCGGTCTCCAGATTGCGCATCGATCCCGGGTAACAGGCGCCAAGCCCATGGATTCCGCCGCGACCACTGCGTTCTGCGCCGCCATGGCGGCATCGATGGAGACGGTGAGGTCAGGAGTCGAGGTAGTCCAGGCTGCCGGTGCTGGCTCCGGCGGCCGTCATGATGTCCTCATTGCGGGAGGCGGCGGCCACCAACAGCAGGATGGTGGGGGCCTGCTGGATGAACACGAAGTTCTCCGACTGGTTGAGGAGTCGGCCAGGCCCAATCCGGTCGCGCAGCACGGCGTCATTGACGACGATGACGCTCCACAGGTGCAGGTTGGAGGAGGTGGGCGCGGACTGCGCGGCGGCGATGATCGTGGCCAGCTGGCGCTCGGTGAGGGGCTCCGGGGCGAAGGCCCGCACGGAGCGGTGCGTCAGCACCGTCTCGACGGCAGGGGTCCACTCCAGGTCCTCGGGGCTGGGCGCCGTAGCGGTTGGACAGGTATTGGGCGCGGCGGGCGGGGTCGCCCGGGGGGGGGCGGTGCCAAGGGCGGGGCTGGTGTCATCACTCATGCGCCCATGGTGCTAGGAGAACGCGGGCGTCGCGCCTGGTTGGTCGCCGCCCGGTTGGAGCGGATGAGAAGGCGCGTGTCGCCCGACGACGAGGCCGCACGGGGCGGCCTTCCTCGGGGCGCCGGTGATGAGGCCCTCTGCCCGCGAGGATCGCCTCGCTCCGTGTTCCGCGCTGACGAAAGCACCTGTGAGCCGTCGTGAGGGCCGCCAGACCGTTGAAAGCACGACGTATCAGGGTGTTGTCAACGGCCTGGAGGCGTCCAGGGCGCGTTTCGGCGAACCCCTGCGCCCCTGCGGGCCTCGCGCTCGCCATCGTCGCGCGGACGGTGGCCTGCCCCCGCGAATGCCTGCGGCCCGGGCTCGTTGGGGAGTGTTTCTGTTGGTCGTGGGTGTCTGGCCGGATCTGCCGTCGACTGGTTGACGCCGTGCGTGGGGGTTGTGAACGTGCCCCGGGGTTGTGGGCGCGTCCCGGGAGCGCGTCGGCAACCCCGGGGCACGCCCGGAGGCGTCGTAGTAGGCGCGTGGCGCTGGCGGGCCTCCGCCGCACCGGCCTAGGTGTCCTTCCCCCGGAGGTTGTGAACGGGTTGGTCAAGGTGAAGGCTCCTGGGCAGTACGTGGGTCGTCGGGCTCACATGCGGTCCACGGAGGCCTTCGTGACTGATGACGGCGCGCGGACATCGTGTTCACGCGGCAGCGCCTCGCCGTCTTCATCGATGGCTGCTTCTGGCACGGCTGCCCCGAGCGCGTGACCACGCCGGCGACGAACACCGACTACTGGCGGCCGAAACTCGCCGGGAACATCGAGCGGGACCGCGAGACGAACGCCATGGCGCAGGCCGAGGGGTGGAAGGTGCTGCGCATCTGTGCGCACGTTTCACCGGAGGAGGCGGTCGGGCGGAAGCAGGAAAAACTCACGGCACCGTGAGTTCCCTCATGTGGAGCGGATGACGGGAATCGAACCCGCGCTATCAGCTTGGGAAGCTGAGGTTCTACCATTGAACTACATCCGCAGATGCTCACCACGAGGTGCGCGCAAACAGCATACCCCACCGCGGCGCGCATGTGGAATCGCCGGGCCCGGCGGCTGCGCCTGGCGTCCGGCAGGCCCCTGGCGGTCGCCGCGCCTGGCACAATCGTCCCGTGCTCCTCTCCGACCGTGACATCCGTGCCCAGCTCGACGCCGGTCGCGTGGTCCTCGACCCCTGCGACCCGGAGCTGATCCAGCCCGCGTCCATCGACGTCCGGCTGGATCGCTCCTTCCGGCTTTTCGACAACCACCGCTACCCGGTCATCGACCCTGCTATCGAGCAGGATGGGCTCACCCACCTCATCGACGTCGGTCCCGACGAGCCCTTCGTCCTGCATCCCGGCGAGTTCGTCCTGGGCGCCACCTACGAGCGCGTCACCCTGCCCGACGACGTCGCCGCCCGCCTGGAGGGCAAGTCCAGCCTCGGGCGCCTCGGGCTGCTCACGCACTCCACCGCCGGCTTCATCGACCCCGGCTTCACCGGTCACGTCACATTGGAGCTCAGTAACACGGCCACCATGCCGATCAAGCTCTGGCCCGGGATGAAGATCGGCCAGCTCTGCTTCTTCCGACTCTCCAGTCCCGCCGAGGCCCCCTATGGCTCGGGTGCGCGCGGTTCGCGCTACCAGGGCCAGCGCGGCCCCACGGCCTCCCGCTCGCATCTGAGCTTCGACCGCCTGCGCATCGAGGATGCCGGCCTTCCCGTCGAGGAGTCCGAATGAGCGCCTCCTCCGGGGACCTGGCGGTCTCCCTGCCCGTCGATACCACTACCTTCACGGCCACCTCCATGCTGCCGGTCGGCCTCGTGGACTCCCGTCACCTGCTCGTCCTGGCCGACGACGTCGCCGTGGAGGAGATCGAGGCCCTCGCCCTGTCCCTGGACGAGCGCGCCGGCTGGGTGGGGGCCTCCCGCCTCCAGCTCTTCCCGGGCGCCGAGCTCCACGGCCCGTGGGCCCTCGACGATGACATGCGCCGGATGCTGGGCCTGCCCGACTGGGTCGCCCAGGTCATGCTCCTGGAGTGCGTCCCCCAGCGCGCCGGCGCGCTGCCTCCCGAGCTGGCCGGCGTGGACCCGATGGCCGACGCCTTTCCCACGGCCATGCCCACCGGCGCCGAGCTCGTCGCCCTCATCCACCTGCGCGCCATCGCCCGCCGCCTCGCCGGCGCCATCCGCCTGGTCGACACCTCTCCCGACGACGGTGAGGCTCGCATCACCCTGGTGGTTCCGGACCCGGAGTCCTCGGTCATGCTCGCCATCTACGCGCCGGTGTGGATCGCCCCCGACGCGCTGGCCGCTCTCCTCGCCCCCATCGCCCCGGGCGCTGTGCCCGCTCTGGAGACCTCAGCCCCGCGCGGCGCGGTCGGCTTCGACGCCCTCTCCCACGACGACCTGGAGCGCCTCACCGAGACCATCGGCGCCGACGTCCTCGATGCGGTCTGGCGGCGCACGGAGCGCGAGCGGGCCCAGGCCGAGCGCGAGGAGGCCGAGGCCCTGGCCGCCGGCGAGGAGCTCGTCGAATACCGCGAGGGCTACGCCGTCGTTGCCCCGATCGACGCGGAGACCCCCGGTTGGGGCGGCATCGAGGTCCGCGTCGAGGGGACGAACGAGCTGCCGATCGCCGTGCGCGGAGAGCCCTGGGCCGCCGACGGCGTCGTCGTCACCTCGGTGGTCTGGCGGCCGGTCGATATCGCCCACGCCCACGCCCTCGCCCCCAGCCGCACGCGCCGCCGCGAGCGCGCCGCAGCACGGGAGCTCATCGAGCACGTGGCCGCCACGATCGCCCGCGAGTCGGGAGGCGTCATCGTCGACGAGGACGGTTTCCTCGTCGGCCTCGATATTCTCTGAGGGAGCCGACGCCGTGCCCGATCGTCCACACGAGACGGTTATTCCTGATACAGGTTGACCTGTACTGTTGCCATAGGTGATGCTGATTTGACACCGATCCGCATGCGGGCATTATCGTTTTAATCGTCAGACATCTGACGCTTCCCGTCCGCTAAGACCCCAGGCAACGTTGCCGAGCACTGAACGGATCCTCTTATGAGAACTCACCACCCCCGTATCCCAGCGATCCTGGGAGCCGGTGCCATCGCGCTCACCGGGCTCACCATCGCCCCGACGGCGCAGGCGGCCAAGACCACCGATGGCCGCATGGACATCGGCATCACCAAGGTCGCTGATGCCAATGACGGCGTCTACGCCGTTGGGGACACACTGGCCTTCAACATCAACGTCACCAACCTGGACGCAGAGGCGCGCTCCTTCGAGGTCGCTCAGACCAATCTCGGAGGCCGAGTCACCGCTTGCAAGTGGCGCAACATCGCTGCCAAGGCCACTAAGACCGACTGCACGGGTTACGCCACTCACACCATCACCCAGGCTGACCTCGATGCGGGCTCCTTCACCCCGGAGATCTCTTACACTGTCCGCGCCCCCGAGTACAAAGGCGATGCCCTCAACACTCCTGAGACGGTCCGCGGCGAGGCTGTGCCGATCAAGGCCGCCCCTCCTGGACAGGACGCGCCCAAGGACCCGCAGGAGCCCGAGGAGGAGAAGGGCGACTTCCCCAAGGCCGAGCCCGCGCCCCTGCCGGACGCCTCGGTGTCGTTGCCGGCCTCGATGAGTGACGGCACCGCGGTGGCCACCGGCACCGCCACGGACAATGTCCGCATTCCTGCCATCACCACCGCGCCCAATGGCGACCTTCTCGTGGCGTATGACGTGCGGCCCACGGACAACGGTAATAAGGGAGGCGACTCGCCCAACCCGAACCACATCGTCCAGCGCCGCTCCACCGACGGCGGGAAGACCTGGGGCGCGCCCACCTACATCCACAAGGGCGTCGAGACCGGGACCAAGGAGGGCTACTCCGACCCCTCCTACGTCGTCGACTCCGCCACGGGCACGATCTTCAACTTCCACGTGAAGTCCTATGACGTCGGTTTTGCGGCGTCTCAGCCCGGTAAGGACGCGCAGGCCCGCAATGTCATCCATGCCGAGGTCTCCACCTCCACGGATAACGGCCACAGCTGGACTCACCGCGTCATCACCCCGGACATCACGAATGATCCCTCATGGATCTCCCGCTTCGCCGCCTCCGGCCAGGGAATTCAGATCCAGCACGGCCAGTACAAGGGACGCCTCGTCCAGCAGTTCACCATCAAGCTCGCCAGCGGGGCCTTTCAGGCCGTGTCCGTCTACTCCGATGACCACGGCGCTACCTGGAAGGCTGGGACTCCGGCCGGTACCGGCATGGATGAGAACAAGGTCGTGGAGCTCTCCGACGGTCGCCTCATGATGAACTCGCGCGTCTCCGACGGCTCCCGCTACCGGAAGATCGCGACCTCTACCGACGGCGGCCAGACCTGGTCAAAGCCGATCTCGGACAAGAACCTGCCCGATTCAGTGAACAACGCCCAGATCATCCGGGCCTTCCCCAACGCCGCTCCGGGCACGGACCGCGCCAAGGTCCTCCTGCTGAGCCACTCGCCGAACCCCAAGGCATGGTCGCGTGACCGCGGCACGATCTCGCTGTCCTGTGACGACGGCGCCACCTGGACGGGCAAGGTCTTCCGCGCTGAGCGTGTCGGCTACACGACGCTGGCCGTTCAGTCCGATGGCTCGCTGGGCCTGCTCAGCGAGGACGGGAACGATCGGCAGATCGTCTACCGCAACTTCTCCCTGGCCTGGCTGGGCAGTGAGTGCCCCGCCCTCAAGGACGACCCGAGCCCTGAGCCCAAGCCCGAGGAGCCTCCTGCCCCCGCCCCGAAGGCTGGTTGGGAGAAGGATGGTGACGCTTGGCGCTACCGCAATGCTGACGGCGGTCTCGCCACCGGGTGGCTCAAGGATGGAGACGCCTGGTACTACCTGCGAGCCGACGGGACGATGGCCACGGGGTGGGTCAAGGATGGCGACGCCTGGTACCTCCTCCAGGACAACGGCGCCATGGCCACCGGCTGGGCCAAGGACGGCGGGAAGTGGTACCACTTCGCTGCCAGTGGGGCGATGACCACCGGCTGGATCCGCCTGGCCGGCACCTGGTACCACCTGGGGGCCAGTGGGGCGATGACCACCGGCTGGCTTCAGGAGGGCGGCTCCTGGTACTACCTGCGGGACAATGGCGCCATGGCCACTGGTTGGGTCGCGGTCGGCCCGAGCCGCTATTACATGGATCCCGTCACGGGGGGCTGGCGCGGCTGAGCGTCTCCGGCGGTGTCTGGTCGGGGCCCGCGCGGGGCTGGGGACTCCCAGTTTCCGCGCGGGCCCCGATGCGTGACGCCGAGTGGCGCCGGTCGCACCCACTGGTGCGTCCTGCCCGTGCTAGTGGGTGCGACCGGCGCCAGTGGAACGAGGCGGGGCCGCCCCCGACCAGCGTCGCATCATCAGGTGCGAGCGGGCGGCGTCGGCTCGCTGGTCATCCCAGCGCAGGCCGGCGAAGACCGCGGCCGCGTCCAGGGCATCGCCCCAGGCCGGTCGATCCTGTCCGCGCTCGCGGCCTGTGGCCAGGTAGTGGCGCAGCAGGCCGGCGCAGGCCATGGCGTCGTCGAGCGCCGTGTGGTGCGCCGCGAGGGGGATGCCGGCCGCTTCGCAGCAGGCGGTGAGGCGGCGCGACGGCGTCGTGAGGTAGTCCCGGGCCCGGCGCATGGTGCAGACCTGGGGGATCGGGACGTCGGCGTCGAGGATGCCGAGGCCGCTCAGCGCATGACCGAGGAAACCGAGGTCGAAGCGGGCGTTGTGCGCCACGACGACCCTCCCGGCCAGGTCCCGGGCGATGAGGTCGGCCAGATCGGCGATCCGGGGCGCTCCGGTGACGTCGGCGGGAGTCAGTCCGTGGATGAATGTGGGGCCGACCTCGCGGGCCCCGTCGGGGCCCGGGCCGGGGTCCACCAGGGAGGTCCAACTGCCCTCGATCTCGCCGCGCGCGTCGAGGTGAACGAGGCCGATCTCGAGGATCGCGTCAGCGCCGGGGGACAGCCCCGTGGTCTCCAGGTCCACGACGGCATAGCCCGGCGCCAGCGGTCGGGCGGAGGCGGAACTGGGCATCCCCCGCATCGTATCCGCCCCCTCCCCGCTTCCTTCATCTTCCTTCATCGAGACCGGTCGAAAATAGGAGCGAGACCGGTCCCCGGACCGGTCTCGCTCCTATTTTCGACCGGTCTCGGCATCTATGGGAGGGCGAGGATCTGGTCGTTCAGCGCGGCCCAGGCGCGCCGGTGCGTCTGACCGAAAGGGCGCTCGCCGAGGAAGACCGCCTGGCGCCCGGCCACCGGGTCCACCCAGAGGAAGCAGCCGGACTGGCCGAAGTGCCCGAAGGTCGCGGGCGAGTTGCCGGTGCCGGTCCAGTGCGGCTGCTTGTTGCCCCGGATCTCCACCCCCAGGCCGAAGAGATTGGGGTTCTGCTTCCCGTAGCCGGGGAGGACGCCGGCCAGGCCGGGATAGACGGGGGCACATGCCCGCTCGGCGAGCTCGGCCCCGAGCAGGCGGGGAGCGGCGAGCTCGCGGGCGAAGATCGACAGGTCGCGGGCGCTGCCCTGCCCCGAGTGCGCCGGTGAGCCGGGGATGAGCACGCTGGACATGCCCAAGGGCTCCAGGACGGTGGTCTCCACCCAGGCCTCCAGATTCGTGGCTGTGGCCTCGGTGAGACGCCGTCCCAGGATCTCGATGCCGCGGTTGGAGTAGATGCGCCGCGTGCCCGGCTCGGCGAGCGGCTCGCCGGAGTCGGGGGCGATACCGCTGGCGTGGGCGAGCAGGTGGCGGATCGTCGCGCCGTCCAGCCCCTCGCCGGCGGGGTCGTCAAGGCCGAGCATGCCGCGCTCGACGGCGATGAGCGCCGCCCAGGCGACGATCGGCTTGGTCACGGAGGCGAAGGGGAAGACAGTGTCGACCCCGCCCGCCTCGGCGATGATCCGGCCGCCCTCGGTGACGACGAGCGCCGTCGGGAAGTCGAACAGCCCCAGTGCCGGGAGCGCGTCGCTGGTCATCTGCGCCTCCTCGCCGGCATCAGCGGAGGCAGAGCCGCTGGCGGTGCAGGACGTCGAGGACGGGTGCCTGTGCGGCCCGTCCCTGCCCGACCATCCGCGCGATCTGCTCGGTGAAGCTGTCCACGCGGCGCGAGGCGTCCCGCAGGTCGTAGTACTCGGTGACGCGCTCGTCGTAGGCGGCCAGCTCGGCGTCGTGCTCCTCCAGTGGGGGATAGGAGTCGACGCCGACGGTGATCTGCTCCGGCAGGCGCGGCTTGTACTGCGGCTCCTGCGCCGGGTGGCCCACGAGGAGCCCGAGGAGGGGGAAGGTCCGCTCGGGCAGCCCCAGGGCAGTGATGAGACCGGCGGGATCGCCGAGGATCGAGCCGAGGTAGCACGTGCCCAGGCCCAGCGACTCCGCGGCGGCCACCATGGATTGCCCGGCGATGAGCGCGTCCTGGCATCCCTGGAGGAAGGCGTAGGTGCGCTCCAGGGGCTCGAGCGGGGCCCCCGCGCGCTCGCGGATGACGGCGTTGCGGTGCAGGTCGACGACGAGGATCAGCAACTCACCGCGATCCCCACCCACGTAGGGCTGCCCGGAGGCGGCGTGGACGGCCTCGCGCACGGCGGCGTCGCGCACGCGGATGATCGTCGCCTGCTGGAAGTAGGAGGACGTGGCCGAGGCCCGAGCGACGGTCAGCAGGGTCCGCATGACCTCCTCGCCCACCGGTTCGTCCGTGAAGGCGCGGATCGTGCGGTGCGCCAGGAGCGCGTCGATGGTCGCGCTGCGTACCGGCGCCGTCATCGGCTCGCGCAGCGCCCGCGGCGCGGTGGATGCCGAGGGCGCAGCGGAGGGGACTGATGACTCGGCTGGAAGGGGCGTCGCGGGGCTCATGTCACGAGCCTAATCCGATAGGGCGGCGCTCGTGGGCCGCGATGCCTGGGCCGGCATGCCAGGGCGCCCGGCCTCCCCGGTCAATCCAGGTCCACGATGACCGGCACGTGGTCGGAGGCGCCCTTGCCCTTGCGCTCATCGCGGTCGATGAGCGCGCCCGACACCCGCGCCTCGAAGGCCGGCGAGCCGTAGACGAAATCGATGCGCATCCCCTCGTTCCTGGGGAATCGCAACTTCTGGTAGTCCCAGTAGGTGTAGTTCGTGACGCGCCCGCGCGTGGCCTCCACCATCCCGAGCGCCTCGAAGGCGCGGAAGGCCTCCCGCTCGGGGGTCGAGACATGCGTGGCGCCCTCGAAGGCGGCCATATCCCACACGTCCTCGTCACGGGGCGCCACATTCCAATCGCCCACGAGTGCCAGTGGGAGGGAGGCATCGACGCAGAGCCAGGAGGCGGCGTCGTCCTTCAGCGCTGACAACCAGGCGAGTTTGTAGGCGTAGTGCGGGTGGTCCAGCTCGCGCCCGTTGGGCACGTACAGGCTCCATAGGCGCACCGGCGCCTCACCCTCCAGCGCCCCGCCGACGGTTGCCCCGACGGCGCGCGCCTCCACGACCGCCGCAGTGCCCTCCTTGGCCGCCCAGGCGGGTTGCCCGGCGAAGGATGTGGCGACGTCGGTCAGGCCCACGCGCGAGGCGATCGCCACCCCGTTCCACTGGTCCAGGCCGTGAATGGCGAGCTCGTAGCCCGCCGCCTCGAAGGGCTCGCGCGGGAACTGGTCCGGGCGGCACTTGATCTCCTGCATGGCGAGGGCGTCGACGCCGTGGCGCTCCAGGACGTCCACGACCCGATCGACTCGGGTGCGGATCGAGTTGACGTTCCATGTGGCGATGCGCATGGCAGGAGGCTACCGGCCGGAGCGCGACCCCGCCCCCGGGAGGAGCGCGCGGCGCCCCCTTCCCGGGGGGCGATGGGCCCTGGCGCTAGCCTGAGGGCATGGGAACAGCGCTCATCACCGGAGGCACATCGGGCATCGGCCTGGAACTCGCCTGGCAGCTCGCCGAGACCCACCACGACCTCGTGCTCGTGGCCAGGGACGCGGCACGGCTCGCCGCCGTCGCCGAGGAGATCCACCAGACAGCGGGCGTCGGTGTTCAGGTGATCGACGCCGACCTCTCCGTCCCCGACGACCTCGAGCGCGTGGCCTCCCGCCTGCGGGGCGGCGTGACCGGCGCCGTCGCCGGGGCGCAGGGCGTGCACAGCGCCGAGCAGGTGGCGGCCCGCCCCATCGACCTGCTCGTCAACAACGCCGGGTTCGCCGTTGGTCAGGCCTTCATCGGCGGCGACCTGGGCCAGGAGAGGCGCGCCCTCGACGTCATGGTCGGCGCCGTCATGACCCTCACCCACCGGGCCCTTCCCGGCATGGTGAGTCGTGGGCACGGCGCCATCCTCAACATCGCCAGCATGACCGCGCTGACCGCCATGGGCACCTACGCCGCTCACAAGGCCTGGGTGCGGACCTTCACCGAGGGGATCGCCTCCGAGCTGGCGGGCACCGGGGTGACCGCCACCGTCGTCAATCCCGGTCTGACCCGTACCGAGTTCCACGACCGAGCCGGCATGGATGGCTCCCAGTGGCCCGCGGTCATGTGGCTCGACGCCGCCGATGTCGCCCGCGCCGCGCTCGCGGCGGTGCGCCGGGGCCAGGTCATCTGCACGCCGTCGGCCCGCTACCAGGTGGGCAATGCGGCGCTGAGGCTGGCGCCGAGATGGTTCGTGCGCCGTGTCGCCGGGCACGCCTCGGCCAGCACGCAGTACTGACGCTCACGGCCCGCGCCCCGGTGGGCGGCTGGGCACCGACGGGGGCCGAAGCGCTCCGGTTCGCGGCAGGCGGACTGCAGTCGATGGAGGACGATAGTCCTGCCATGATGGCGTCATGGCTGAGATCACCCGTCATGGAGACCCCATCACGACTATCGGAACCCTGCCCGCCGTCGGAGTCGAGGCGCCCGCCTTCGAGCTCGCCGGAGCCGACCTTGCGCCGGTGACGAGCGAGTCGCTGCGCGGCGAGCGCCTCGTGCTCAACATCTTCCCGTCCATCGACACGGGTGTGTGCGCCACCAGCGTGCGCGAGTTCAACAAGCGCGCCGCCTCCTTGGAGAACACCACCGTCCTGTGCGTCTCGGCGGATCTCCCCTTCGCGCACGCCCGCTTCTGCGGCGCCGAGGGCATCGACGGCGTCCTGACCGCCTCGAGCTTCCGCTCCACTTTCGGGACGGACTACGGCGTGACCATTACCGATACTCCGATGGCGGGGCTGCTCTCGCGCGCCGTTGTCGTCCTCGACGCGCAGGGCACAGTGCTCTACACCGAGCAGGTCCCCGACATCTCGCAGGAGCCCGACTACGAGGCCGCCATCGCCGCGCTCTCCTGAGTCGCCCGCTCCCAGCCGGGCCCTGGACTCCCCAAGCGGGAGCCCAGGGCCCGGATCGTCTAGCCTTGAGCCCGTGAGCACCAATGATCCCCAGCGCGCACGGCTGGCCGCGCTCGTCGGCGAGCTCGCCGTCGTGCGCGGCACCGTCACCCTGGCCTCCGGCCTGACCTCCGACTTCTACGTGGATATGCGTCGCGCCACTCTCCACCACGAGGCCGCGCCCCTCATCGGCCACGTCATGCTCGACATGCTCGAGGAGGCGGGCCTGAGCACCGAGGACTACGACGCTGTCGGCGGGCTCACGATGGGCGCGGACCCGGTGGCCACCGCCATGCTGCACGCGGCGGCCGCCCGGGGGCTCGATCTGGACGCCTTCGTCGTGCGCAAGGCGGCCAAGGACCACGGCATGAAGCGCCGCATCGAGGGCCCGTCCGTCGAGGGGCGCCGTGTCGTCGTCCTCGAGGACACCTCGACGACCGGCGGCTCCCCGCTCGAGGCTGTCGAGGCCCTGCGCGAGGCCGGTGCGACGGTCCTGGCCGTGGCCGTCGTCGTCGACCGAGCCACCGGTGCCCGCGAGCGCATCGAGGCTGCCGGCGTGCCGTACTGCGCCGCTCTGGGCCTGACCGACCTCGGGCTGGACTGAGCCCGCGGTCCAGTCCGTGAGGGCTCGTCATCCTGTGCTCTGCTCGTGGAATAGACGGCCGGGTCCGCCAGGGCGGTGTGGCGTACTCTGCGGTCGCCCATCTTTCGATAATCGAAACTGGCCTGTACGCTTGAGGCCATGTGCTCCATCGGTACGCGCATCAAAGAGGCGTTGGTCGAGCGCGATCAGACTCAGGCGGCTCTGGCTGCCGCCGTCGGCCTGAGCGAGTCGGCGATGTCCAAGGCTCTCGCCGGGACCCGCTCCTTGTCGTCCATCGAGGCCGCACTCATCGCCGAGCATCTTGGTGTCACGATGCACTGGCTCGTCACCGGTGAGGCAGATCCTTTCGAGGTCCGCGTGGCTGCGCGGCACAGCTATGACCGACCCACGGGAACCTATTCGTGCGATTCCTCCGCCGACCTGCAGGTGCTCGAGGACATCGCCCTGGTCTACCGGCAGGTGCAGCTGACGTGAGGAACCTGAGGGTCCAGCAGGTCGCGGCAGATGCTCGCTCCGCCCTGGGGGAGGACTTCGTCTCCTGCTTCTACGACAGGGTCGAGGACGCCCTCGGAGTCGAGGTGATCGTCGTCCCGCTGTCCGGGGACGGCTACTCACTGACTCTCGGGGGGCACAAGGTCGTCGTTGTGGGAGCGACGAGGCGCTGGTACCGAAGCAACTTCACCCTCGCCCATGAGCTCGGGCACTTCCTCGTCGGGGGCGAGTCCTCACACGACGATCAGGCGGCCGAGAACATGGCGAATGCCTTCGCCGCCGACCTGCTCATGCCCGTGGAGCGCGTCCGCTCCGTTGACTGGGAGCGGGCGACGGCCGCGACCGTCGCCCAGGTGTCCTGGGAGCTCGGCGTGTCCACCCAAGCCCTGGAGGTCAGGCTGAGGTACCTGCGCGCGAGGCCCGGCGACGAAGCGCGCTCGGCGTTGGCCCGCTCGACGGAGGCGCTGCTGGGAACCTCGCTCCCATCATCGGTGGCGACGCCCGCCGATGTGTCGGCGCGTGTGCAGTACTCCGCTCGCCGTCGGTTCCCTGAACGGGTCGTCACAGGGCTGCGTCGTGCAATTGCGGACGGAAAGGCTCCTCAGGCATCGCTCTCCTGGGTGCTCGGCCTGCCTGCGCAGGGCGAGCGCGACGATGACGATGAGGTGGTCGACCCTCACGAGCTCGACATCGAGCTGTTGGACGGGCTGGTCTGATCTGTGTCTCCTCGCCCCTTCTTCTTTCCTGGCAACAAGGAGCGCGACCGTCATGTCCGTCCTTCCGACCCGACGGGTTACGACCAGATCGTCGATGGGCTGCGGAAGAAGCGCCAACAACGAGGGACGCGACGCCGTGGCTGACGCTGCTCACGAGTCATACGGTCCCGGCGAGTGCGACTACTGGGCCGGCCTGCCTGCGGAGGAGGACCGTCCCACTGACGTCCGCGAGGTCGGGGTGGGGCCGTGGCCGGGCGGACCCGAGGCCTGGCCGGATGATCCCCGCTACGATCCCGAGCTGCTCTCCGGCGGGGACCGGCGCAACGTCGTCGACCGCTACCGGTACTGGAGCGTGGAAGCCATCCGCGCCGACCTCGCCTCTCGCGCCCACCCGCTCCAGGTGGCCATCGAGAACGTCAGCCAGGACCTCAATATCGGGTCCATCGTGCGCAGCGCCAACGCCTTCAACGTCTCCGGCATCCATATCGTGGGGCGGCGCCGCTGGAACCGTCGCGGCGCCATGGTGACCGACCGCTACCTCGACGTGCGCCACCATCCCGGCCCGGAAGGCCTCCTCGCCTGGGCGATCGCCGAGGGCTATGAGCCGATCGCCATCGACAACGGTCCCGGCTCGACGCCGCTGGAACAGGCGGGCCTCCCCGAGCGCTGCCTCATGATCTTCGGCTCCGAAGGCCAGGGCATCAGCGAGGAGCTCCTCGCAGGCTGCTCCCGCCTCCACCGGATCGGCCAGTACGGCTCCACCCGATCCATCAACGTGGCCGCGGCCGCCGCCGTGGCCATGCACGCCTGGATCCGCCAGCACGGCGGCCCCGCGCCCGACTGACCGCACAGCTGCCAGCGCTGCCGGGTCATCCTGCTGCGCCGCCGCACCGCCCTGCCGCGTCGGAGTCGGAGTGAGCCGGAGTCCCGGGACCATCGCCCGGTACCCGATCGACTCGATCCGTGGAAGAATCGGTGACGCACCATTGCCACATCTCACCCAGGAGGCACCCAGTGGCCATCGCAACCCCGGAGTCGTACGCGGACATGCTCGATCGCGCGAAGGCTGGCAAGTACGCCATCCCCGCCATCAACGTCACCTCCTCCCAGACTCTCTCCGCCGCCCTCAAGGGTTTTGCCGACGCTGAGTCGGACGGCATCGTTCAGATCTCCAACGGCGGCGCCGCCTACTGGTCCGGCTCCTCCCGCGCCGACAAGGTGAAGGGCTCCATCGCCTTCGCCGCTTACGCCCGCGCCGTCGGCGACCTCTACCCGGTCCAGATCGGCCTGCACACCGACCACTGCCCCAAGTCGATGCTCGAGCCCTGGGTCCTCCCGCTCCTCGAGATCGAGGCCGAGCAGGTCAAGCGCGGTGAGCTCCCGATGTTCAACTCCCACATGTGGGACGGATCCGCCGAGTCCCTCGACGACAACATCGACATCGCCGTCGACATGCTCGCCCGCGCCAAGGCGGCCAACGTCGTCCTCGAGATCGAGATCGGCGCTGTCGGCGGCGAGGAGGACGGCATCAAGGGCGAGGAGAACGCCAACCTCTACACCACGGCCGACGACGCCTGGCGCGCCGTCGAGGCCCTGGGCCTGGGTGAGAACGGCCGCTACATCACCGCTCTCACCTTCGGCAACGTCCACGGCGCCTACAAGCCCGGTCACGTCAAGCTCCGCCCGGAGATCCTCGGCGAGATCCAGGACGACGTCGCGGCGCGCCTCGGCGACCGCCTGTCCACCAAGGTCGGCACCCAGGACTCCCCCTTCGACCTCGTCATGCACGGCGGCTCCGGCTCCACCGACGAGGAGATCGCCACCGCGGTGCGCAACGGCGTCATCAAGATGAACGTCGACACCGACACCCAGTACGCCTACACCCGTCCCGTGGCCGACTGGATGCTCAAGAACTACGACGGCGTCCTCAAGATTGACGGCGAGGTCGGCAACAAGAAGACCTACGACCCGCGCGCCTGGGGCAAGGCCGCTGAGAACGGCATGGCCGCCCGCGTCGTCGAGGCCTGCGAGCGCCTCGGCTCCGTCGGCTCCGCCAAGCGCTGACCAGTCGCGCGGAGCGTCGGATGTGACTCCGTCACCCGCCTGACGCTCCCGTCCGCCATCCGGATGACAGGTGGCCCCGATGCCCATGCGGCATCGGGGCCACCGGCGTGTCCGGGACTCCGGAACGCCATCGGGATGGGGTCGCGCTGCCCCGCCGCAGGCCAGGGGCCCAGGCGCCATGCTTCGCCGCAGCGAGGCGGCGCGTGGCCTGCAAGATTTGCAGCAAGGGGGGCGGGTTGTGCAATGATGGGGCGTCGCCCGCGACATCGGACCTACCCCTGGCTCGTCGAGCGGGCAGTCGCTCACGCGGGGCTTTCCTCGCCTTCGCGGTTGTCTTGTCCAAAGGAGGACCTCATGCGACTCGTTTCCCGCCGCTCTGTGCTCGGCGGCTCCGCCGCACTCGCTGTTGCTGCAACCCTGGCAGCCTGCGGTGAGTCCGCATCCTCTGGTGAGGGTGGTGTCTACTTCCTCAATTTCAAGCCCGAGGCCGAGGAGGCCTTCAAGGCCATCGCCGAGGCCTACAAGACCAAGACCGGCGTCGAGGTCAAGGTCGTCACCGCCGCCGCCGGCAAGTATGAGGAGACCCTGACCTCCGAGGTCGCCAAGTCCGCCCCGCCCACCCTGTTCAACATCAACGGCCCCGTCGGCCTGGCCAACTGGAAGGACTACGCGACCGACCTGAGCGACACCGCCGCCGCCAAGGCCCTCACGGACAGCTCGCTCGCCCTCAAGGGCGACGACGGCAAGATCTATGGCGTTCCGCTGGCCACCGAGGGCTACGGCATCATCTACAACAAGGCCATCCTCGATAAGTACTTCGCCATGGACGGCGCTAAGGCCGCGAGCGTGGACGAGATCAAGGGCTTCGCCAAGCTCAAGGAGGTGGTCGAGGACATCCAGGCCAAGAAGGACGATCTCGGCATCAGCGGCGCCTTCGCCGCCACCTCGCTCTCCCCGGGCGAGGACTGGCGCTTCCAGACCCACCTGGCGAACTACCCCGTCTTCTACGAGCTGCGCGATCTGGGTGTCACCGACTCCAACGACCTCAAGCTCACCTACTCGGAGAACTACAAGCAGATCTTCGACCTCTACCTCAACAACTCCACTATCGCCCCCACGGAGGCCTCCGCCAAGGCCGTCACCGACTCCATGGCCGAGTTCGCGCTCGGCCAGTGCGCCTTCGTGCAGAACGGCAACTGGGCCTGGTCTCAGATCTCCGAGGTCGGGGGCAACACCGTCAAGGAGGAGGACATCCACTTCCTGCCCATCTACGTGGGCGTCGAGGGCGAGGAGAAGTGCGGCATCGCCCTGGGCACCGAGAACTACCTGACGATCAACGCCGAGGCCTCCGACGCCGCCAAGGAGGCCACGCAGGCCTTCCTCAACTGGCTCCTCACCGACGCCGAGGCCGCCAAGATGCTCGTCGAAAAGTCCGTCGTCTCCGTGTCCCCCTACTCGGCGTTCTCCAGCCTCACCCCGGCCGACCCGTTGGGCAAGGAGATCGTCTCCTACCTCAACAACGAGGCGCTCTCCCCCGTCAACTGGGTGTTCCAGACCTTCCCGAGCCAGGAGTTCAAGGATCAGCTCGGCCAGCACCTGTCCCAGTACGCCTCCGGCAAGGAGGACTGGACTGCGGTCAAGGACTACTTCGTCAAGGGCTGGGCCGAGGGCAAGGGCAAGGCCTGATCCTCCGCTCTCGCGACAAGGCTCCGCCGACGGCGCCCGGTCACCCGACTGGACGCCGTCGGCCGAGCCATCCGCCTCCCGCCTCCAATCGGCCCGGCAGAGACGCCGGGCGCCGCAAGAGGAATCATGAACAGCGCACTCAAGAAGTACTTCCCGATATTCGCCGGGCCCACGCTCCTGGCCTTCCTCATCGCCTTCCTCGTCCCGTTCTTCATGGGGCTCTACCTGTCGTTCACCAAGTTCAAGACCCTGACGAACGCCACTTGGGTGGGCCTGGAGAACTACTCCAAGGTCCTGGAGTCGGACTTCGGCTCAGCGCTGTGGTTCACCGTCATCGTCTCGGTGATCTCCATCATCACCGTCAACCTCGGGGCCTTCACCCTGGCCTACCTGCTCACCCGCAAGCTCAAGGGCACCAACTTCTTCCGCTCGGTGTTCTTCATGCCCAACCTCATCGGCGGCATCGTCCTGGGCTTCACTTGGCAGGTCATGCTCAACGCGATCCTCAAGCACTGGGGCCAGACCATCGTCAATGACTGGCACCTCGGCCTCCTCGGCCTCATTCTGCTGGTGAACTGGCAGCTCATGGGCTACATGATGATCATCTACATCGCGGGCCTGCAGAACGTCCCGCCCGAGCTCATCGAGGCCGCCCAGATCGACGGCGCGAATGGCTGGATGACGTTGCGCAATGTCACCATCCCGATGGTCATGCCCTCGATCACCATCTGCCTGTTCCTCACCCTGGCGAACACCTTCAAGATGTTCGACCAGAACCTGGCGCTGACCAACGGCGCCCCGCTCAAGCAGACCGAGATGGCGGCCCTGAACATCTACAACACCATGTACCACGCCCGCAACCAGATGGGCCAGGCGCAGGCCGCCGCGGTGATCTTCTTCCTCATCGTGGCCGCGATCGCGCTCATCCAGCTGCGCGCCACCCGTGCCAAGGAGGTCGACGCATGAGCGCCGCCAGTATGACCAGCACCGCTAGCACGGCCAGCGCCGCCAGCACGGCCGCCGCCGCTCCTCTCCGCGAGAGGCGCCCCGGGAGGATGATCACCTCGGGGATCCTCGCGATCCTGTCGCTCGTGTGGCTGGTTCCGCTGGTGTTCATTCTGATCAACTCCTTCAAGGGCCGCTTCTACATCTCTGACAGCCCCTTCTCCCTGCCCGTGGGGGAGCGCTTCTCCGGATTCACCAACTACGCCTCCGGCCTCAAGCTCAACGGCTTCGCGCAAGCCATCGGCTGGTCGCTGTTCATCACGGTGGGCTCCGTGGCGGTGATCCTCCTGCTGACGGCTATGACCGCCTACTACATCACCCGTGTGAAGACCTGGTGGACATCCGTCATCTACTACGTCTTCGCCTTTTCGATGATCGCCCCGTTCCAGCTCGTCATGTTCCCCACCTCCAAGGTGGCCGACATGCTCGGACTGGCCTCCCCGTGGGGCATGATCGTGCTCTACCTCGGCTTCGGCGGGGCGCTGTCGGTGTTCCTCTTCGCCGGCTTCATCAAGTCGATCCCCATGGAGATCGAGGAGGCGGCATACATGGATGGCTGCTCGCCGCTGCAGACCTACTTCCGGGTGGTCATGCCCCTGCTCAAGCCGACGGCGGTCACGGTCGCCATCCTCAACACCATGTGGGTGTGGAACGACTACCTCCTGCCCTACCTGGTCATCGGTCACGATGAGAACTACAAGACCATCCCCATCGTCATCCAGGCGCTCACCGGATCCAACGGCAATAAGGACCTGGGCGCGCAGATGGCCATGCTGGTCCTGGCGATCATCCCGATCGTCGCCTTCTACCTCGTGAGCCAGAAGCACATCATCGAGGGCGTCGCCGCAGGCGCCGTCAAGGGCTGACATGGCCGGACTCCTCCGGATCGACTCGCCCTTCCACAGGGCGTGGTCGGCAGCGGCGGATCTCGTCGTCATCAACGGGCTCACCCTCCTGGGGTGCCTGCCCGTGCTGACGGCGGGGTCCGCCCTCGTCGCCTGCCACCGCGTCGCCATGGAGATGGCGCGCGACGAGGACGTCTACACGGTGCGCTCCTGGTGGCGCTCCTTCAGATCCAATCTGCGCGGCTCGCTGGTGTGGTGGCTGCCCGCGCTCGCGCTCAACGCCCTCATGGGCGCTGAGCTCCTCCTGTTCTCACATGCCGACGGCGCGGCCGGCGCCCGCCTGAGCTCCGGAGCGTCGGGCCTGGTGCTGGCCTGCTCCCTGATCCTGACAGGCGTGGGCTGCTGGCTCCTGCCCCTGGTGGCCTTCTTCGACAACTCCGCGGTGAGGCACATGGGCAATGCGATGCGACTGGCCGTCGGGGCGCTCGGCCGAACCGCCCTCTGCCTGGCCATCGTGGCGGCCCCGGCAGCGCTCGTCCTCGTCCTGCCGGGCGCGGTGGGCCCGGTCGCCTGGTTCATGGTCATCATCGGCGTCGGCTTCCAGGCCTACCTCATCGCCGTCGTGCAGCGCGGCATCATCGACCGCCTCCGCCGGGCCGCCAGCGCGCCCGACGCCGTCTGAGCGCAGACCGGGGCCGTGGCGCCCCGGCCCTCGGGTAGCCTGGAGGAAGGCGCGCGCATCGGCGGGCCCCAAGAGCACCAGGAGAGAGACATGCCAGGCATTGTCGTCGTCGGAGCCCAGTGGGGAGACGAGGGGAAGGGCAAGGCGACCGACCAGTTCGGCCAGGACGTCGACTACGTCGTCAAGTTCAATGGCGGCAACAATGCCGGCCACACCGTCGTGATCGATGGCGAGAAGTTCGCCTTCCACCTCCTGCCGGCCGGCGTTCTCACCCCGGGGGTCATCCCGATCATCGGCAACGGCGTCGTCGTGGACCTCGAGGTCCTCTTCGCGGAGATCGCGGAGATCGAGGCGCGTGGAAAAGACGCCTCCTGCCTGCGCATCTCCTCAGACGCCCACATCATCCCCTCCTACAACCGGATCATGGACCGCACCACCGAGCGCTTTCTCGGCGCCCGCCAGTTGGGTACTACCGGGCGGGGGATCGGCCCCACTTACGCGGACAAGATGAACCGCATCGGCATCCGCATCCAGGACCTCTTCGATCCCTCGATCCTGCGTCAGAAGGTCTCCTCCGCCCTGGAGCAGAAGAACGGATTGCTCACCAAGCTCTTCAACCGGCCCGCGATCGACCCTGTCGCCGTCGCCGACGAGCTGCTGTCCTACGCCGACCGCGTGCGGCCCATGGTGATCGACTGCGGCCTGGAGCTCAACAACGCCCTCGATGCGGGCAAGACCGTCCTCTTCGAGGCGGGCCAGGCCACCATGCTCGACATCGACCATGGCACCTACCCCTTCGTCACCTCCTCCAACCCCACCGCCGGCGGCGCCTGCACCGGCACAGGGGTCGGCCCCACGCGCATCGACTCCGTCATCGGCGTGGCCAAGGCCTACACCACGCGCGTGGGGGAGGGCCCCTTCCCGACCGAGCTCACCGATGCCATGGGCGAGCGCCTTCGCGCCGAGGGGGGGGAGTTCGGCGTGACCACGGGCCGCCCGCGCCGCTGCGGATGGCACGACGCCGTCGTCACCCGGTATGCCGCGCGCGTCAACGGACTGACTGATCTCGTCCTCACCAAGCTCGACGTCCTCACCGGGCACGAGGAGATCCCCATCTGCGTGGCCTACGACGTCGATGGTGAGCGGACCGATGAGATGCCGTTGACCCAGACCGGCTTCCACCACGCCACGCCCATCTACGAGATCATGCCCGGCTGGAGCGAGGACATCACGGGCGCCCGGGACTTCTCCGATCTGCCCCGGGCTGCGCGGGATTATGTGGAGCGGATCGAGGAGCTGTCGCGCTGCCGCGTCTCGGCCATCGGTGTGGGCGCCGGGCGCGAGGCGACGATCGTGCGCCACCGGCTCCTCGGCTGACGGCGCCCGCCCGCTCGCGCGGCGTCGGCTGCGCGGGGCGAGGCCGATCGAGACGGCAGGAGTCCCCGGCATCCGTCGATGCCGGGGACTCCTATCGCGTGACCGGCCCCAAGGGCCGGAGCCGCGTTCAACTGGTCTCAGTGCTGACCGCCGTAGGGCTGCTGGGGCGGTTGCTGGCCGTCCTGCTGTCCGACCTGGCTGTTCTGCTGCGGGTAGCCGACCTGGCCGTACGGCTGTTGTCCGGGCTGGCCGTACTGCTGCGGGTAGCCGACCTGGCCGTACTGCTGCTGCCCGGGCAGTGCTGCGCCGTAATCGACGGTGGGGGCGTAACCGGGCTGCATCGGCTGGCCGGGAGCCGCGGGCGCGCCGTAGGGCAGCGCGGAGGCGGCGGCCTTCTTCTTGGAGGTGATGACCGCCGCCACGATGCCCCCGATGACGAGCAGGGCCACGACTGCGCCGATGCCCAGGATGAGGGGGAGCTTCGAGTCGGAGGAGCCTGGGGACGAATCGGAGCCCTTGTCCTTGCCAACGGCGTGCAGAGTGGACTCGGACTCGGTGATGATGTTCTTCCAGGTCACTTTCGTGCTATCAACCGTGGAACTGCCATTGTGCTCGATCACCTCGCCGGGGAAGGTGACATTGAGTGAGACGGCGACCCCGGGAAGCGCGCCCTGCGAGCTGTCCTGCATGTCGGATGCGTCCCAGTTGAAGACGTAAGTGTCGCCTTCGTGCTTGATGCCGTTGCTGCCACTTGAGTTCGTGTCGCTCAGCTTGATCCCCTTCATCTCCAGGGTGCACGAAGGACTGCCGTCCTTGTCCCCGAAGGTGTAGGTCGGTTGAGCCCCATCCGGGAGATTCGAGCTGCTGAATCCCTGGCCGGCCATTGTCTCCTCCGTGCAGGTTTGCTTTGTCAGGAGACCGGAGTTCGTGCTGTCCCATGCGACCATCGTCAGGTCGAAGGTGTCGTTGTCGTGGATGACGAAGTCGACGTCTCCGCCGCAGGCGGCGAGGGCGAGAGCGGCGGTAGGTAGGAGGAGGGCCGCTGTGAGCTTGCGGCGCTGCGGGGAGGTAGCCATGGGCCTAGCATACGGATGAGAGAGCCCCGGCGCGCTGCGGGGAGCACGTCTCATGGCGCCGTGGCATGGACAGCGCTGCGGGGCCGTCAAGTCCGCGCTCGGCGGCGCTTGAGGGCCGCCGCCGCCACGGCCGCAGCCAGTGCGGCAGTTCCGCCGATAACCCACCAGGAGTAGCGGTCCCAGAAGCCCAGGCCGGCGTTCGCCCTCGTGTACCCGGTGGCATGGATCCCCGCGAGGATCGTGTCCGTGCTCCTCCAGGTGACGGTCCTGCCGTCGATACTGCCGCCGCCGCCGTCGACGACTGCGCCCGGGAAGGTCACCGAAATCCTCGAGTTGAGCGGCGCCGCGGTCGGCCCGACCGCGGCGCCGGTGGACGCGGAGCCCCGGAGTCCCTGCGAGCCGTCGCCCCCCGAGGGGACCGCGGCGCCCGCCGGGGCCGTGAGGCCATCGGTGAGCGCCGTCAGATCGACCACGTACAGATCGCCCTTGCGCACGACGAGCGCATTCGGGGCGCCCTGGTCGGACGCGGGGATCTCCACGCCGCTCACGGTGATCTTGCAGGCGACCTCAGTGCCGTCGGCTTCGAGGACCTCGGCCTGTGAACTCGCGGAGGTGCCTGCGACGGCCTTATCCGCCAGGCTCTGGCAGTCCTCCTTGGACTTGAGCACTCTGCCCGTGGAGTCCCGCATCTCGATGGCGGCGCTGTAGCGGCCGTCATCGCCGATCTCCATCTCGAGGTTGGCCGTGCAGGCGCTCAGCGCCACGGCCAGGGGCGCGGCGAGCACGGCCGAGCGGCCCCGTCGGCGCAGGGCTCGCGCGATGCTGGCGATTCGGTCGGGGCCGGTGGTCGTCACAGCGCGACTGTACCCCGGCTGGCAAGGATGTCGGGGCTGGTGGTGGGCGCGATGAGGATGACCTGGATGTGGCGCAGGCCATGGGTCCATGTCACCTCTGTCACCTCTGCGCTTCTGGTGAAAGAGCTCCGATAGGACCAAGGTGCGCGTGACTCCCAGGGCGTTGTGGGGGAGGATTGGCCTCGACCGTATTGAGAGTCAACCAACCCAAGGAAGGGACTCACACATGACTGTGACCGCCCAGGACGTTCGCGCTGCGGCGCCCGCCAACGCTCCCGAGGACGTCGTCGAGTTCGCGATCCGCATCGCCGAGCTCGGCAAGCCGGAGAAGGTCTACTTCGCCGACGGCTCCGACGAGGAGTGGGACCGCCTCACCACCGAGATGGTGGAGTCGGGCATGTTCACCCGCCTCAACCCCGAGAAGCGTCCGAACTCCTTCCTGGCCCGCTCCCTGCCGAGCGACGTCGCCCGCGTGGAGTCCCGCACCTACATCTGCTCCGAGAAGGAGGAGGACGCGGGTCCCACGAACAACTGGTACGACCCGGCCGAGATGAAGGCCATCCTCAACGAGAAGTTCGACGGCACCTACGCCGGCCGTACGATGTACGTCATCCCCTTCTCCATGGGCCCCCTGGGCGGCCCGATCTCCCAGCTGGGCATCGAGATCACCGACTCCCCCTACGTCGTCGTCAACATGCGCATCATGGCGCGCATCGGCACCAAGGCGATGGACCTCATCAACGAGGGCCGCACGTGGGTTCCCGCCGTCCACTCCGTCGGCGCCCCCCTCGCCCCCGGTCAGGAGGACACCACCTGGCCGTGCAACGAGGAGAAGTACATCACCCACTTCCCCGAGACCAACGAGATCTGGTCCTACGGCTCCGGCTACGGCGGCAACGCCCTGCTGGGCAAGAAGTGCTACGCGCTGCGCATCGCCTCGACGATGGCCCGCCGCGACAGCTGGATGGCCGAGCACATGCTCATCCTGCGCCTGACCGACGAGAAGTCCGGCAAGCAGTACCACGTCACCGCCGCCTTCCCCTCGGCCTGCGGCAAGACGAACCTCGCCATGCTCCAGCCCACCATCGAGGGCTACAAGGTCGAGACCGTCGGTGACGACATCGCCTGGATGCGTCAGGGTGAGGACGGCCGCCTGCGCGCCATCAACCCGGAGGCCGGCTTCTTCGGCGTCGCCCCGGGCACGTCCTACAAGACGAACCCGATGGCCATGGAGACCATGAAGGCCAACACCATCTTCACGAACGTCGCCCTCACGGACGACGGCGACGTGTGGTGGGAGGGCATCGACGCCGAGATGCCCGAGCACCTCATCGACTGGCTCGGCAACGACTTCACCCCGGCCGACGCCGCCGAGGGCAAGAAGGCCGCGCACCCGAACTCGCGCTTCACCACCCCGGCCTCGCAGTGCCCGATCATCTGCCCGGACTGGGAGGCTCCTGAGGGCGTCGCCATCGACGCGATCCTCTTCGGTGGCCGCCGCGCCTCCAACGTGCCGCTCGTCGCCGAGCAGTACTCGCCCGCCCACGGCGTGTTCATCGGCGCCTCGGTGGCCTCCGAGGTCACCGCTGCCGCCACGGACGTCAAGGCCGGCTCCCTGCGCCACGACCCCTTCGCCATGCTGCCCTTCTGCGGCTACAACATGGCCGACTACTGGGGCCACTGGCTCGAGCTCCAGGAGCAGCTGGGCGAGAGCTTCCCGAAGGTCTACCAGGTCAACTGGTTCCGCAAGGACGAGGACGGCAAGTTCCTCTGGCCGGGCTACGGCGACAACAGCCGCGTCCTGGACTGGATCGTGCGCCGCGCCTCCGGCGAGGTCGAGGGCATCGAAGGTGTCACGGGCATCTACCCCAAGCGCGAGGACTTCAACCTCGAGGGCGCCGGCGTGAGCGAGGCCGACTGGGACAAGATGTACGCCATCGACCCCGACGCCTGGGCCGCCGAGATGGATGACACCGAGCAGTACTTCTCCCAGTTCGGCGACAAGGTCCCCGCGGCCATCCGCGAGGAGCTGGCGAAGTTCCGCGAGCGCATCGCCGCCGCCAAGGCCTGAGTGCTGACATCGCCTCGCCGTCCTGAGTGAGGCGGGCTCCGACGGGGGCCCGGACCGTGCCGACGGTCCGGGCCCCCGTTCGCTGCCGCCCGCGCTCTACGGGCGCCGGGACGGTGCTCGTGCCTCCTGCCCGGCCGGGTGCCACGGTGCCGGTCACCCGGCTACGCTGGCCACGTGAAGATCCTGCTCCTGGGCTCCGGCGCGCGCGAGCACGCCCTGGCCCGCGCCCTCGCATCCGACCCCGCCACCACAGAGCTCGTCGTCGCCCCCGGGAACCCGGGCACGGCTGCCATCGCCACCAACATCAGCGCCGATGCCAACGACCCCGAGGCCGTCGTCGCGCTCGCCCGGCAGATGGGTGCCGACCTCGTTGTCATCGGCCCCGAGGCGCCTCTCGTCGCCGGAGTCGCCGACGCCGTCCGCGCCGCGGGCATCGCCTGCTTCGGCCCCGGAGCCGGGGCCGCCCGCCTGGAGGGCTCCAAGGCCTTCGCCAAGGAGGTCATGGCCTCCGCCGGGGTCCCCACCGCCGAGGCCGCCGTCTGCGACACCCCCGCTGAGCTCGAGGCAGCCCTCGACCGCTTCGGCGCTCCGCACGTCGTCAAGGACGATGGCCTGGCCGCCGGCAAGGGCGTCGTCGTCACCCCCGATCGCGCCACGGCCCTCGACCACGGTCTCGCCTGCCTGGCCAAGCAGGGCGGGCGCGTCGTTGTCGAGGATTACCTCGATGGTCCTGAGGCCTCCGTCTTCTGCGTCTGCGACGGCGCCACCGTCCGCGCCCTCGCCCCCGCCCAGGATTTCAAGCGCCTCGGGGACGGGGACACCGGCCCCAACACCGGCGGCATGGGCTCCTACACGCCGCTGACCTGGGCGCCCGCCGACCTCGCCGAGCAAGTCGTCGACACCGTCGCCCAGCCCGTCATCGATGAGCTCGCCCGTCGCGGCACCGCCTTCATCGGGCTCCTCTACTGCGGCCTCGCCCTGACCTCCAGGGGCCTGCGCGTCGTCGAGTTCAACGCGCGATTCGGCGACCCCGAGACCCAGGCCGTCCTCGCGCGCCTGACCTCCTCCCTTCCCGAGCTCCTCCTGGCAGCCGCCACCGGCCGCCTCGCCGAGGCCCCCGAGCCCACCTGGAGTGCCCGGGCCGCCGTGGACGTCGTCCTCGCCGCCCCCGGCTACCCCGGCACCATCACCACCGGCGGGGCCATCACCGGTATAGAGGAGGCCGAGAGCATCGACGGCGTCCATGTCCTTCACGCCGGTACCGGGCGGGATGACGACGGCGCCCTCATCGCCACCGGCGGGCGGGTCCTGTCCATCGTGGCCCTCGGCGAGTCGGTCTCCGACGCGAGGGAACGTGCTTACCAGGCGATCAGCCGCATCCATCTCGACGGCGCCCAGTACCGCACTGACATAGCCGCCGGGCGCTGAGCCCCGTTCGTTCGCCCCGCGCTACCGCGCGCTATGGGGCCTTTGGGCAGATCTTCGCTGCGCGCGGGCAGGTCAGGGTGGCAGGATGGGCGCATGAGCACCACGCCAGGCCCCGCCCCCCTGACAGTCCCGGGTTGGGCTCACCGCTCCAGCGGCAAGGTCCGCGATGTCTACACCCCCGATGCCACCAGCCCCTGGGCGGGCCAGGACGTCCTCCTCATCGTCGCCTCGGACCGCATCAGCGCCTACGACCACGTCCTGAACACCACCATCCCGGACAAGGGCCGCATCCTCACCGCCATGTCCGCCTGGTGGTTCGAGCAGCTCGCCGACGTGGTCCCCAACCACCTCGTCACTCTTGACGTGCCCGAGGAGGTCATCGGGCGCGCCATGATCTGCCGCCGCCTCGACATGTACCCCGTCGAGTGCGTCGCCCGCGGCTACCTCACCGGCTCCGGCCTCATCGAGTACCGCCTCAACAAGACCGTCTGCGGCCTGCCACTGCCCTACGGCCTGACCGAGGCCTCCCTCCTGCCCCAGCCGATCTTCACTCCCGCCGCCAAGGCCGAGGTCGGTGAGCACGACGAGAACATCTCCTACGAGCGCGTCGTCGAGATGGTGGGGGAGGCCACCGCCGCCAAGCTCCGCTACGTCACCCTCGCCCTCTACACGCGCGCCGTCGACATCGCCGCCCGGCGCGGCATCGTCATCGCCGACACCAAGTTCGAGCTCGGCGCCGGCCCCGACGGCTCCCTCGTCCTGGGCGACGAGGTCCTCACCCCCGACTCCTCCCGGTTCTGGCCCGCCGAGGAGTGGCAGGAGGGAAGGCCCACCCCCTCCTTCGACAAGCAGTATGTGCGCGACTGGCTCGTCTCCCCGGCCTCCGGCTGGGACCGCGCCTCCGGCGAGAGGCCCCCCGCTCTGCCCGATGACGTCGTCGAGCGCACCCGCGCGCGCTATCTCGAGGCCTACGAGCGCCTCACCGGGGCGCCCCTCGACCTCGGGGAGGCCCAGTGACGACGGCCGGTCCGGGCGCCGTGCCCGGCGGTCCCGCCTCAGGCGCGCCCGGGGGCCCTGCGCCCCGCGTGGCCCGCAGTTTCAGTCCCGGGCGGGGCTTCGCCGTGCTCGTCGTCGCGGCGATGCTCGTCGTCATCCTCGCCCTGGCCGCCGCGCTCGCCAGCGCCCTGGGAGCCCGGGGGACCTCCGCGATCCTCGGCGGGATCGCCCTGCTCGTCGTCGGCCTCGGGCTCATCGCCGCCCTGCGGGTCCCCGCGCGCTCGCTCGTCGTCAACGCCCCGCGCCTGCGGCTGGATCGCAACCGCGCCGCAGCCGCCCGCAAGCGCGCCACGGCCGAATCGGCCCGCACCGGTGGGGCGAGCTCTCATGGGCGTCTCGGGCGGTCCGCCGCCCCCGGCGCCGAGCTGACCGTCATTGCCTCGGGCGGCTCGACCGCCATCGCGCTGCCCGAGCCCAGTGTCCGTCGCGAGCTCACCGCCCTCGACGTCGTCTCCGGCCCCGTGTCCACCGCCCTGGTCTCGACTTCGCTGGGCCGCGCCGTCGATGAGCGCCTCTCCGGTACCACGATGGGCGAGTCCCTGCTGCGCCTCGGCCAGATCCTCGTGGCAGCCTTCGGCTTCCTCCTCATCTCCCTCGGGCTGGCCTCCATCCTCGGGCAGGTGATCTGAGTGAGCCCGCCGATCGGCCGGGATCGCCGGCCCGCGTCCGATCGGGGGCCCGTCAACTGGGGCCAATCGGGCCCCTCGAGAGGATCCGGCAGGAGGCAGCGCACCACCTGGTCCGAGGCCGAGATCATCGACGCCGACGTGGACCTGGGCCCCGATGTCCTCGGACGCCCCTCCTACCCCGCCTCGGACGACGGCCCCTCGGAGTCCAATGGGCCCGGTGCCCCCGGCCCGGATGGCCCTGCCCCATCCGGGGGACCCCGCAATCCCCGGGGCACCGACTGGGGCGTTGGGCGCGGCCGCTCCACGGAGCCGACGCCGCTGCAAAGGGCCCGTACCCCCTGGCCGGCCTCGCTCGTGCGCCAGCGCCTGGCGGGTATCGCATGCGCCCTCGTCGGCCTCGTCCTGGCCACCACCTCGGCGATGCGCCTGGCCACCGCCGCCAATGCCGGGCATCCCTGGGTGCCGCCCTGGCTCGTCGTCGTCCTGGGAGGCGCGGGACTCGTATCCGCCGCCGGGTACCTCGCCTGGGCCGGCGGCACGCCGGTGCGCGGCGAGGCCGAGCGCTGGGAGCCCAGCCTGGTGGATGTGGCCGCCGGGCTGACCAATGGCGATGTCGATGTCGCCGACCCCCAGCACCTGCTCACCTCAGGCGCCGAGAACGATCCCGCCGGGCTCGCCCCCACCGGGGCAGGGCCGCGTGTCGCCGTCGGCTCGGGTCCGAGGCCCCTCATGGGGACCTCCACGGTGGATCAGTCGAGCCAGGCCCCCGCGGGTGTGGCGGGCGCCGTCGGCGGCTTCATGCTCGCCGCCGCCGTGGTCTGCGCCGTCATCGCCCTCATATTGGGGCCCGCCTGGCTCATCGGCACCTGCGCTCTGGCCATCGGTGGCATCCTCGCCCTCAGGCTCGCCGGGGACTGGCTCGGCCGCATCTAGGCCCTGCGGCGCCTCGCGCGGGCTGTCCCAGGCTCGGAGGGCGCGTCGGTGGCGGTGGACGGCCTCGGAGGCGCGGGCGCGCACTGGTTACACTGGTCGCGCCGCACTTCCCCCAACTCCCAGGAGAGCACATTGGGACGCATCGTCGTTGAAGTCATGCCCAAGCCGGAGATCCTCGACCCGCAGGGCAAGGCCGTCATGGGGAGCCTGCCCAGGATCGGCCTGACCGGATTCACCGCAGTGCGGCAGGGCCGCCGCTTCGAGCTCGCCGTCGAGGGGCCCGTCACTCAGGAGCACCTCGACGCCGCCGCGCAGGCCGCCAGCACTCTGCTGTCCAACCCCATCATCGAGGACGTCGTCTCCATCTGCCCGCTCGAGGAGGATTGAGCCGTGAGTGACAGCCCCGTCGGCGCCCGCATCGGAGTCATCACCTTCCCCGGCACTCTCGACGACGTCGATGCCGCCCGAGCCATCCGCCTGGCCGGCGGCGAGGCCGTGAGCCTGTGGCACAAGGACGCCGATCTGAGGGGCGTGGACGCTGTTGTCGTCCCCGGCGGCTTCTCCTACGGCGATTACCTGCGCTGCGGCGCCATCGCCCGCTTCGCGCCCGTCATGGGCGAGGTCATCAACGCGGCCGGCGCCGGGATGCCGGTCTTGGGCATCTGCAACGGCTTCCAGATCCTCGCCGAGGCCCATCTGCTGCCCGGCGCCCTCATTCGCAATGACCACCAGAAGTTCTACTGCCGCGAGCAGCGCCTGCGCGTGGAGTCGACGACGACCGCCTGGACGGCGTCCATGGACGACGGCGAGGAGATCGTCGTCCCGCTCAAGAACGGCGAGGGAAACTTCATCGCCTCCCCCGAGGAGCTCGACCGCCTCGAGGGCGAGGGCCTCGTCGTCTTCCGCTACATCGACAACCCCAACGGCTCGGCGAGGGACATCGCCGGGGTGAGGAACGAGCGCGGGAATGTCGTCGGCCTCATGCCCCACCCCGAGCACGCGGTGGAGCCGGGTTTCGGTCCCGACTCGCCCGCCGGCCCCCGGACCGGCATTGACGGCCTGCGCATCTTCCAGTCGGTCATCAGCTCCCTCGTGGCCGCCTGAGCCGCTTCTCATCGATCCGCCCCGGTGGGCGCGCCGCGCGCCCACCGGGGCGGATCGCGTGCCCGGCATGACGGGGGCCGGGCAGCGGGCGCCCGGCTGCGCGCGTGGGGCACGATCGGGAACCTGCGAGAAGCCTGGGAGTTATCCACAAGGCCGCCCGGCGGGCTGTGGACAAGCCTGTGTTGATCGCTCTGAGACCGAAGCGCCGGAATCGTGTCGGCATCGTGATCGGGCAGGGGCGCCCCCATGCCGGGCCGGCTTCCCGGGCCTCCTCCCGGAATGGCGGCCTGCTGCGGGAAACGGGGCTCCAGGAGCTCAAAACGTGAGGAAAACCGCATAATCTCGGGGATTTGACCAATCCTGGCAAGACCCTGTACGCACCCTGAAAAGAGACTTGTGCCCCCGTGTGTGGTACATACGGGGGCACAATCGTGGATGTGAGGTCGCCTTCACAGGCGGAGGCCCGCTATCTCGCGGCTCGTCCCCCGCTGCGCACATGCCTGTGGAGGAAGCCTGTGGAAAACTCTGGGGGGAGGCGCGCGCCCGACCGCCGGGGCCGGACCTCAGGACCTCTCAAGGGCCGCCGCGAGGGCGTCGACGACCTGCAGGAGATGCCGGTCCGGTAGGAAGGATCGGCGCACCGACTCGTGCGCCGTCGCCCCCATCTCCGCCGCCCGCTCGGGGAAGAGCAGCAGGTCCGCCACGGCCTGAGCCCAGGCGGCGCCGTCATGCGGGTCCACGAGGACGCCGTCGACGCCGTCGGTCACCTGCGTGCGGATCCCCCCGACGCCGGAGGCCACCACGGGGGTCTTCTTCCACATCGCCTCGGCCACCGTCAGCCCGAAGGCCTCGACGATCGAGCGCTGGGTGACCACCGAGCTCACCCGCTGCGCGGCGTTGACCACGAGGGCGTTGACCTCCCGGTCCTGGGCGGGCACCGCCGCGATGTGGATGCGCGAACGGGCCGCCGCGGGGAGGAGCTCAACGGCCTCGACGACCTCGTCCAGCACCCGCGCCGCAGCGGTGCCGCTCCCGGGGCGAGGCCCCACCAGCAGCAGGTGCGCGTCGTCGGGGAGGGCCCCGAGGTTCTCCGCGAAGGCGATCGCCAACTCCCTCATGCCCTTGAGCCGGTCCCAGCGCGAGACCTGCGTGATCGTCCGCGCCCCCAGCGGTACCGGGCCCCCGGCGCGCATGACGCCGCTCTCGCCGTTCTCGGCCGCCGCGGAGCGCAGCGCGTCCGTCCGTCCGTCGCCGCGGATGAAGGGGAAGGCGTCGAAGGGGGGCTCGCCGTCGAAGATCCCCGCCAGGCGCGCGATCGACCAGGCCTCATCCATGTCGAGAACCCGGTTCTTGGGGCTGTCGGGGTTGATGGAGGGCGGGATGACTGCGCAGGCCTCGGGCTCGGTGAAGGGGGGCCGGTACTCCTCGCAGGAGACGATCACGTAGTCGGCGTCCTCCAGATAGCGGTCCAGGAAGGCCCAGGCGCGCTGGGCGTCCTCCACGCCCTCGGGGTCGGCGGTGGCCAGATCCGCGCCCGCGTGGCAGCGCCACACGACGACGGCGCCCGCCGCCTTGAGGGGGCGCGCCAGGCCGGCGGTCGCCGGATCATGGAGGATGACGATGTCACCCTCGCAGATGTCCCCGGCGACGTTCTCCGCGTTGGACGCCAGTGTGTGCTCGTAGAGGTCGCGCTCCTTGTCCCCCAGGCGGCCTCGGTCCCCGATGTCCCCATGGATCCACGAGTGCAGGCGCCCGCTGAGGGCGATGAACTCCGCCGGAGCGTCCAGGCACAGCCACCGGGCGTCGACGCCCAGGCCACGGGCGTAGCCCACCAGGGGGGCCACGGTCTCCACGGGGCCGGCGCCCGCCTGGTCCGTGGGAGTCACGGTCCATAGGACGCGTCCCTCCAGGAGCGCCTGCGCGGCTGCCACGCCGTCGCGGAGCCGGTGCGCGGCGATCTCATCGAGATGGGGCTCGAGCTCTGACAGGGGCAGCGGTGCGACGTCGATGGTTCTCATGGCACGATCTTGCCCTCTCCGCGTGTGAGAGGCCGCACCTTTGGGGCGCGTCTTCGTCTCGAATCGCGGATCGTGCTCGCCGGCCGGCTCACCTGGGGGACTCATGGCCGCTCGCCCCCACCCGCCGAGTATCCTCAGGCGCGGCACCCTCCCGCCCACCCCCAGGAGCAGTCGCATGGCTCACACAGCCCGCACCGCCGAGACCGCCCCCCGTCCCGTCGAGCACCCCGACACCGTCGCCGACGCCGCGGCAACGCCCGATCAGGCGATGCCCTGGGCCGAGCTCGGCCTCAAGGCCGACGAGTACGAGGGCATCAAGCGCCTCCTCGGTCGCCGCCCCACGGCCGCCGAGCTCGCCATGTACTCCGTCATGTGGTCCGAGCACTGCTCCTACAAGTCCTCCAAGATCCACCTCAAGCAGTTCGGCGCCAAGGTCACCCCCGAGATGCGCGAGCACCTGCTGGTCGGCATGGGGGAGAACGCCGGCGTCGTCGACATCGGCGACGGCTGGGCCGTGACCTACAAGGTCGAGTCCCACAACCACCCGAGCTTCGTCGAGCCCTACCAGGGCGCCGCGACCGGCGTGGGCGGGATCGTCCGCGACATCATCTCCATGGGCGCGCGGCCCGTGGCCGTCATGGACCAGCTGCGCTTCGGTGCCGCGGACCACCCCGACACCGCCCGCGTCGTGCACGGCGTCGTGGCAGGTGTGGGCGGGTACGGCAACTGCCTGGGCCTGCCCAACATCGGCGGCGAGACCGAGTTCGACCCCTCCTACCAGGAGAACCCCCTCGTCAACGCCCTGTGCGTGGGGGTCCTGCGCCACGAGGACATCCACCTGGCCAACGCCTCCGGCGCGGGCAACAAGGTCATCCTCTTCGGCGCGCGCACCGGCGGCGACGGCATCGGCGGCGCCTCCATCCTGGCCAGCGAGTCCTTCGAGGACGGCATGCCGGCCAAGCGCCCCAGCGTCCAGGTGGGCGACCCCTTCATGGAGAAGGTCCTCATCGAGTGCTGCCTCGACCTGTTCGACGCCGACCTCGTCCTTGGCATCCAGGACCTGGGCGCCGCCGGCATCTCCTGCGCCACGAGCGAGCTGGCCTCCAACGGCGACGGCGGCATGCACGTCGACCTCGAGAAGGTCCTCCTGCGCGACCCGTCGCTCACCGCCGGCGAGATCCTCATGAGCGAGTCCCAGGAGCGCATGATGGCCGTCGTCGCCCCCGAGCGGCTCGACGACTTCATGGCCGTCATCGACAAGTGGGACGTCGAGGCCGCCGTCATCGGCGAGGTCAATGGCTCCGGCCGCCTGACCATCGACCACTTCGGTGAGCGCATCGTCGACGTCGACCCGCGCACCGTCGCCCACGAGGGCCCCACCTACGACCGCCCCTACTCCCGCCCTGCCTGGCAGGACGGCCTCAACGCGGACTCCTCCGACCGCCTGGCGCGCCCGGCCACGGCGGCCGAGCTCACCGAGCAGGTGCTCGCCGTCGTCACCGATGTCAACCAGGCCTCCACCGCCTGGGTCACCGACCAGTACGACCGCTTCGTGCGGGGCAACACCGCCCTGGCCCAGCCCGACGACGCCGGCGTCGTCCGCGTCGACGAGGCCACTGGCCGGGGCGTGGCCATCGCCACCGACGCCAACGGGCGCTTCACCAAGCTCGACCCGGCCACCGGCGCGGCCCAGGCGCTGGCCGAGTCCTACCGCAACGTGTGCACGGTGGGCGCCACCCCGCGGGCCGTCACCGACTGCCTCAACTTCGGCTCCCCGGAGGACCCCGACGCCATGTGGCAGCTCGTCGAGGCCATTACCGGCCTGGCCGACGCCTGCCGGCAGATGGGCGTGCCCGTCACCGGCGGCAACGTCTCGCTGTACAACTCTCACGGCAAGGTCAAGGGGCTCATCGACTCCTCCATCAACCCCACGCCCGTCGTCGGCGTCCTGGGCGTCATGGACGACGTGCGCCGTGCCAACCCCTCGGGCTGGCACGAGGAGGGCCTGGCGATCATCGCCCTGGGCGCCACCGCCGACGAGCTCGACGGCTCGGCCTGGACGCGCGTCGTCCACGACCACCTCGGCGGGCTGCCCCCGAAGGTGGACCTCGAGGCGGAGATGGCCCTGGGGCGGGTGCTCCTCGCGCTGAGCAAGGCGGACCTGCCCGACGGCTCTCGGCTGGTGCGCGCCGCCCACGACTGCTCGACGGGTGGTCTCATCCAGACCCTGGTCGACTCGGCGCTGCGATTCGGCGTGGGGGCCAGCGTGGATCTGGCCCCCATCGCGAGTCGCGACGGCGTCGACGACGTCACCGCCCTGTTCTCCGAGTCCGGGGCGCGCGCGCTCGTGGCCGTCCACGAGGCCGCCGTGCCGGTGGTGGAGGCCGCCGCGGGCGCCGAGGGCGTGCCGTGGGCGCGCATCGGCACCACCGGCGGGGACATGCTCGTCGTCACCGGCACGGACCTGCTGACCGACGGCGGTGCCGGTCGCCCGCTCATGCTCGATCTCGCCGAGCTGCGTGACGGTGTGGAGGCTACCCTCCCCGCGCTCTTCTAGTGGACTCGCCACCCCGATGCGGGCATTGCTACGGCTTCCGCCTGTGAGGCCGCAGGGGGAGCTCTTGTGACCGCAATTTCTTGTTAAGGGCCCAAATTATGTCCCAACCTCGTGTGAACCATGGGTATAACGCACTGCTGGCTGCGTCCATCACTGCGGTTGCGATGCTCTTCAATCGCGGCATTCCGTGGTGGGCGTGGATTCTCTCCTTTCTGGTGATACTGGCCTTTTCCGAGTTATTCATCAAGGATGATGGTGGGCGGTGCTGGCAGGGGGCGGTGGAAGAGGTCCCGGCGATTGTTCGTTTATGCCGCGACCTTTGCGGTCGCCATCATCGTTTCCGCCATCATATTCATGACGGTGTAGGTGGTCTTCAGGCTCTTCTGGGTGCAGGTGCGGTCTGGGCCTGCCCGGTTCGGGCTGGACCGGCGCCGCCCCCCACAGCGGGCTCCCAGGCGGTGATGGCGGACTCGACCTCATGTCTCACCATTGCCGTCAATGAACCCGCCTGGGCGAGTGCAACCTGGCCGCTCGGAACCCACCTCGGCCCCGATGGGGTCACGGTGGCCGTCCACGCCCCGCCGCCACCCGGCTCCAACTCGAGGTCTACCCCGAGGCCCTCGGGGCGACGGCGTCGAGCACCTTCCTGCCCGCGCGCGGCGAGGATGGCGTCTGGCGCGCCCAGATCGCCGGCCTCGAGGCCGGTGCCCTCCTCGGCTGGCGCGCCTGGGGGCCCAACTGGCCCTACGACCCCGCCTGGACGCCCGGCTCCGCCATTGGCTTCCTCGCCGACCTCGATGAGCAGGGCAACCGCTTCAACCCCAACAAGGTCCTCTTCGACCCCTACTCCCATGAGATCACCCATACCGTCTACACCGATCGCCTGGACGATTACGGCGTCAACGACGGCGTCTTCGGCACCGGCGGCGACGAGATCGAGATTGCCGGCGCCACCGTCCCGCGTCGCCAGATCGACACCGCCCCCTACGCCCCCAAGGGTGTCGTCCTGCCCGAGGACGCCGCCCATGCCGCCACCGCCCCCAAACCCCACCTGCCCGCCGAGCAGGCCATCGTCTACGAGGCCAGCGTCAAGCAGCTGACCGGGCATCCCTCCGCCGCGCGCCTGCGCGACCTACTCGCCGGCGAGTCCGGCTTCGAGGACGTCGCGGATATCCCCGCCGAGTACCAGGGCACCTATAAGGGGGCCGGCATGCTCGCCCCCTACCTCAAGGCCGCCGGCTTCACCGCCGTCGAGCTCCTTCCCGTCCACGAGACCAACGCCTCGGAGTCCGGGCGCGAGGGCAAGACCAACGCCTGGGGCTACATGACCCTGTCCTTCTTCGCCCCCAACCGCCAGTACTCCGCGGACAAGGGCTGGGGCGGCCCCACCCGTGAGTTCACCGAGATGGTCGACGCCTTCCACGCCGCCGGCATCGAGGTCTACCTCGACGTCGTCTACAACCATACCGCCGAGGGCGGCAACTGGGGCGGCGACGTGAACACCGTCGGCTTCACCAGCCTGGGCGGCTTCGCGACCGCCGAGTACTACCAGATGACGACCGACAAGATCCTCGTCGACGGCGCCACCGGCACCTCCAACCAGATCAACTACTCCTCCCCGGTGGCCCGCCAACTCGTGCTGGACTCGCTGCGCTACTGGTGCACGACGATGGGAGTGGACGGCTTCCGCTTCGACCTGGCCACCGTGCTGGGCCGCATGCCCGCTGAGGCCGCCGCCGACGACTGGGGCAGTCTCAAGCGCTTCTTCAACGAGCCCCCGCTGCTCACCGGCATCGCCGACCTCGCCTCCGAGCAGGACATCGAGGTCATCGCCGAGGCCTGGGACCTGTGGGGCTACGAGGTCGGCAACTTCCCGCGCGGCTGGGGCGAATGGAACGGCCGCTACCGCGACGCCGTGCGCCGCTTCGCCAAGGGGGACGGCAATACCGGGGCCTTCATCGATGTCGTCAATGGCGACTACCACCACTTCGACGACAATGGCGGTCCCCAGAAGTCCGTCAACTTCGTCGTGGCCCACGACGGCTTCAACCTCGCCGACCTCGTGAGCTACCCCGCCAAGAACAACGCCCTGCCCGCCCCCTTCGGCCCCTCCGACGGCGGCAACGACGACAACATGTCCTGGGACTCCGGCGGCGACCATGTCCTGCGCCGCCAGCGCCTGCGCAACTTCTGGGCGATCCTCATGCTCTCGCGCGGCGTGCCCATGGTCGTGGCCGGCGACGAGATGGGCCGCACCCAGAACGGCAACAACAACCCGTGGGCCATCGACACCGTCGCCATGCGCACCAACTACGCGATGGTGTCCACGAGCGCCCCCCAGGGCGTCCCCGTCGAGGCCGACGTCGAGGCTTCGTACCACGACAACCTCGGCACTTTCGACGCGC
This sequence comes from Actinomyces gaoshouyii, assembly GCF_002076915.1. Classification (NCBI taxonomy): domain Bacteria; kingdom Bacillati; phylum Actinomycetota; class Actinomycetes; order Actinomycetales; family Actinomycetaceae; genus Actinomyces; species Actinomyces gaoshouyii. Next base: position 2,014,745 of record NZ_CP020468.1, on the reverse strand, counting down.
CCAGCGAGAATGTCAATCCGCTCTTCCGCTTCGCGTGCTTCCTCATGGGCCTGCGCCATGACCACCCCGCCCTGCGCCAGGCCTCCTGGGGCGATGACCAGGTCGGCGGCGACGACGTCTCCTACCTCTTCCGCGCCCCGGCCGGAGCCGGCTCCCCGCAGGAGGGCGACCGCGCCCTGCGAGTCGTCATCGACGCCCCCGACGAGGCCTTCTGCGCCATGATCAACATGGCCGGCGACGCCGTTGTCTTCGAGGTGCCCGGCGACGAGGGAGGCGCCCAGTGGCGGCGGATCGCCGACACCGCCGCCTGGGCCGAGCCCGAGTGCAACTACTGGCTCGAGGGGACCGGGCAGGTGCTCGACGGCGAGGTCGTCGTCGCGCCCTGGTCGGTGGTCGTCGTCCACGCAGCCAAGGCCTGAGCCGACCGGCGCATGATCCCGGGCGGGTCCGGGGGCCGCGGTGGTGGGGCCGCCTCTCTTTCCATCGAGGCCCCGGGACAGCGCGCCGACTGCCCCTGGCGGGGGCGCCCCGACGCGAGGACTGTGGCCCGCGCCGCAGAGAAGTCACTGAGTGAGATCATTCATCTCAGCGAAATGTGGCGATGGGACGCTTGAATCCGGCACCGGGGCAGAAGCACGGTGCCTTTTATGAGGACGCGAGCACGCGAAGGAGTCCGTCATGGCTGAAGTCGTTGAAAAGGTCTATGAGCAGGTGGTCGCCCGCAACCGCGGGGAGACCGAGTTCCACCAGGCCGTCCGGGAGGTGCTGGACTCCCTCGCCCCCGTCATCGCCAAGCACCCGCACTACGCCGAGGGCGCGCTCCTCGAGCGCATCGTCGAGCCCGAGCGCCAGGTCATCTTCCGGATCCCGTGGGTCGATGACGCCGGCAACGTCCAGGTCAACCGCGGCTTCCGCATCGAGTTCAACTCCGCCCTCGGCCCCTACAAGGGCGGCCTGCGCTTCCACCCCAGCGTCAACGCCGGCATCATCAAGTTCCTCGGCTTCGAGCAGATCTTCAAGAACGCCCTGACCAACCAGGCCATCGGCGGTGGCAAGGGCGGAAGCGACTTCGATCCCCACGGCCGCTCCGACGCCGAGGTCATGCGCTTCTGCCAGTCCTTCATGACCGAGCTCTCCCGCCACATCGGCCCGAGCACGGACGTGCCCGCCGGCGACATCGGCGTGGGCGGTCGCGAGATCGGTTTCCTCTTCGGCCAGTACAAGCGCCTGCGCAACTCCTACGACGCCGGAGTCCTCACCGGCAAGGGCCTGGCGTGGGGCGGCTCCCTCGTGCGCACCGAGGCCACCGGCTACGGCACCGTCCTGTTCGCCCAGTCCATGCTCGCCACCAGGGGCCAGAGCCTGGAGGGCAAGAGGGTCGCGGTCTCCGGTTCCGGGAACGTCGCCATCTACGCCATCGAGAAGGCCCAGCAGCTCGGCGCCACCCCGATCACCTTCTCCGACTCCTCCGGCTACGTCGTCGACGAGGCCGGCGTGGATCTCGACCTCCTCAAGCAGGTCAAGGAGGTCGAGCGCGGCCGTGTCGCCGACTACGTCTCCCGCCGCCCCGGTGCCCGCCTCGTGACCGAGGGGCGCGTCTGGGACGTCCCGGTCGATGTCGCCCTGCCCTGCGCCACCCAGAACGAGCTCGACGGCTCCAGCGCCGCCACGCTGCTGCGAGGCGGCTGCGCCGTCGTCGCCGAGGGCGCCAACATGCCCTCCACCCCCGAGGCCATCGAGGCCTTCCAGGCCGCCGGCATCCTCTACGCCCCCGGCAAGGCCGCCAACGCCGGTGGCGTGGCGACCTCCGCCCTCGAGATGGAGCAGAACGCCGGTCGCACCCGCTGGAGCTTCGAGACCGCCGAGGCCAAGCTCACCGCCATCATGGCCGACATTCACGACTCCTGCGTGGCCGCCGCTGAGGAGTACGGCCGCCCCGGCGACTACGTCCTGGGGGCCAACGCCGCCGGCTTCACCCGCGTCGCCGACGTCATGATCGCCCACGGGGTCGTCTGAGTCCCGCCCCGCTGGATCGGCGGCCCCGCGCTGCCGGCTCCGACTCTTGACGGCGCCCGCCACCTGCCCGCCGGTGGCGGGCGCCGCCGCGCGGGCTCGGCTAGGATGTGGTGTAGATCACGTGACGCGACGCCCGAACGGGCGTACGATTGTGCTTGTTAGGGCTTATTGAGCCCATATCCATGCCCGTTCGGGCATTGATATGGGCTCCAGGGCATCCGGGACAGTGTCGTCGAGGAGGGCAGCGTGAACGTCGAGCAACGCCAAGCGGGCATCGTCGCGGCCGTCGCGCGCGAGGGCCGCGTCCACGTCACCGAGCTCGCCACCCGCTACGGCGTGACCGTCGAGACCATTCGCCGCGATCTCGGCGCCCTCGACCGCGCCGGGGCCCTGCGCAAGGTCCACGGCGGTGCTGTCCCGGCCCCCGTCAGCGCCTCCCCCGAGACCGGCGTCGCCGAGCGCGAGCTCGCGGACGCCCCCGCCAAGGCCGCCATCGCTGCGGCGGCCCTCGATGCCCTGGAGCCGGGCAGGGGGATGAGCCTCCTCCTCGACGCCGGGACCACCACCGCCGCGCTCGCCCGCCTCCTGCCCACGGGCCTCGACCTGCGCGTCATCACCGACTCCCTGCTCATCGCCTCCCTCCTCGCCCCCCGGGAGGGCATCAGTGTGCGCGTCCTGGGGGGGCAGGTCCGCGGCATGACGCAGGCCGCCGTCGGCCCGGAGGCTCTCGACGCCCTCGCCCACCTGAGGGCCGACGCCACCGTCCTGGGCGCCAATGGGATCAGCGCCGAGCACGGGCTGTCCACGCCCGACCCGGACGAAGCGGCCGTCAAGCGTGCCATGGTGGGAGCCGGGCGCCGCGTCCTCGCCCTGGCGGACGCCTCCAAGATCGGGCAGGAGCACCTCGTCTCCTTCGCCGACACCGCCGACGTCGACCTCCTCATCACCAACGCCCCCCTGCCCGACTCTCTGGCCAGTCATCTGTCCACCACAGGAACCGAGGTCCGCATCGCATGATCGTCACGCTCACGCCCAATCCCTCGCTCGACCGCACCGTCGCCCTGCCCGGGCCTCTCGTGCGCGGCGGCGTCAACCGTCTGACCAGCGTCGTCACCGACCCCGGTGGCAAGGGCGTCAACGTCGCCCGCGTCCTGGTCTCCTCCGGCCTGGAGGCCACCACGGTCCTGCCCGCCGCCGAGCACGACCCCCTGCGGGTCGCCCTCGAGGCCGTCGCACAGCCCGGCCTGACCGTCGCCCCCGTCACCGTGCCGGGCGCCGCGCGCGTCAACACCGCCGTCACCGAGCCCGACGGCACCACCACCAAGATCAACGAGCCCGGCGCCGAGCTGGGCTGGCCCGAGCGCGCCGCCATCGAGGAGGCTCTGCTCGCGGCCGTCAGGGCCGGGGGCGGCTCGGTCGGGGACGACGGCTCCCAATGGGCGATCCTGTCGGGCTCCTTGCCGCCCGGCGCCCCCACCGACTGGTACGCCCGCCTCGTCGCGCTGCTGCGCCCCACGGGGGTGAGCATCGCCGTCGACACCTCGGACGCCCCGCTCGCCGCCCTGGCAGCCGCCCTGCCGGAGGCCGCCCCCGACCTCATCAAGCCCAACGGCGAGGAGCTCGGCCAGCTCGCCGGACTGCCTGCCGAGCGCGCCATGGCCCTGGAGGACGGCGCCCTCGCCGGGGATCTCGCCCCCGTCGTCGACGCCGCCCGCGTCCTCGTCGACCGCGGTGTCACCGCCGTCATGGCCACCCTCGGGCCCGCCGGGGGGGTCCTCGTGACCGCCGAGGGCGCCTGGCACTGCCCGGCTCCGGCCATCGACGTCGTCTCCACCGTCGGCGCGGGCGACTCCTCCGTCGCCGGTTACGTCCTGGCCGACACCCGCGGGGACGGCCCCGCCGAGCGCCTGGCCACCGCCATGCTCTACGGCTCCGCCGCCGCCTCCCTGCCCGGAACCACCCTGCCCACCCCCGCCGATCTGCCGGGAGCCCCGCCAGCCGTCACCCGGCTCGCCTGAGCGTTCGGCTGCGAGACCGAGCCCGACCACCGGCGCCCCACGACCCGATGACCCGATCCGCCGGCATCCCCGGCACCGACCGATCCAAGGAAGCACTATGACCGAGACCATCGACACCGGCGGCACCGCGCCGCTCATCGTCCCCGAGCTCGTCGCGCTCGACGCCAGCCCCGGCGCCGACAAGAGCGACGTCATCACCTACCTGGCCGGGGTTGTCGCGGGGGCCGGGCGGGCCGACGCCCCCGAGGGCCTGGCATCCGACGCCCTGGCCCGAGAGGCCACCGCCCCCACCGGTATCCCCGGCGGCATCGCCATCCCGCACTGCCGCTCCGAGCACGTGCTCGCCGCCAGCCTCGGATTCGCCCGCCTCGCCGAGCCGGTGGACTTCGGCGCCGCCGACGGCCGGGCCGCCGACCTCATCTTCATGATCGCCGCTCCCGCGGGCGCCGATGACATGCACCTCAAGCTCCTCGCCAAGCTCGCCCGCGGCCTCATGCGCACCGACTTCACCGACGCCCTGCGCAGCGCGGGCAGCGCCGAGGAGGTCGTCCGCATGGTCACCGAACAGGTCCAGCCCGAGCTGCTCGAGGGCGGCGCCAGCGCCGAGGAGGCGAGCGCTCCCGCCCACGCCGCTCCCGCTGCCCCCGCCGGCGAGCGCATCATCGTCGGCGCCACCTCCTGCCCCACCGGCATCGCCCACACCTTCATGGCTGCCGAGGCCCTCGAGCAGGCGGGCACCGAGCGCGGCATCACCGTGCGCATCGAGGGCCAGGGCTCGGGCAAGATCGACGCCCTCGACTCCGAGCTCATCAAGCGCGCCGACGCCGTCGTCTTCGCCCACGACCTGCCCATCAAGGGGCGCGAGCGCTTCGCCGGCAAGCCGGTCATCGACGTCGGCGTCAAGGCCGCTGTCAACGATGCCGGGAGCCTCATCGACCAGGCCCTCGCCGCCATCGACGATCCCGCCGCCCAGCGCGTCCCCGCCGACGCCGCAGGCGGCCAGGACGCCGCGGAGGAGGACCAGGGCTCCGTCCACTGGGCCCGGCGCCTCCAGCGCGCCGTCATGACCGGCGTGTCCTACATGATCCCCTTCGTCGCGGCGGGCGGTCTGCTCATCGCCCTGGGGTTCCTGCTCGGCGGATACGGCGTCGCCCTCACCCCCGACGGCGCCAGCGAGTCCATCGCGGCCTCGGTGGTCAAGGACTACTCGCTCACCAACCCGCCGACGGCCATTGTCGGCGAGGGCATCCACTCGGGGATGCTCCTCTACCTCGGCTCCGTGCTGTTCATGCTCGGTCAGGCCGCCATGGGCTTCCTCGTCCCGGCGCTCGCCGGCTACATCGCCTTCGGACTGGCCGGTCGCCCCGGCATCGCCCCCGGCTTCGCCATGGGCGTCGTGGCCACCGCGGTCGGTTCCGGCTTCATCGGCGGCCTTGTGGGAGGCATCCTCGCCGGCTACGTCGCCGCCTGGCTCGCGGGTCTCGCAGTGCCCCGCTGGCTGCGCGGGCTCATGCCCGTCGTCGTCATCCCGCTGGGGACCACGCTGGTCGTGGGCGGGCTCATGTACCTCGTGCTCGGCCGGCCGCTCGCGGCACTCATGACCTCCCTCCAGGACGGGCTGACCTCGATGTCCGGTGGCAGCTCGGCCATTCTCCTGGGCGTCATCCTCGGTCTCATGATGTGCTTCGACCTGGGCGGACCCGTCAACAAGGCGGCCTACCTCTTCGCCACGGCCGGCCTATCCGCGCAGACAACCGCCTCCTTCGAGATCATGGCGGCCGTCATGGCCGCCGGCATGGTGCCGCCGCTGGCCGTCTCCGTGGCGACCTTCCTGCGCCCCCGCCTGTTCACCAAGGCCGAGGTCGAGAACGGCCGCAGCGCCTGGCTGCTCGGCCTGTCCTTCATCTCCGAGGGGGCCATCCCCTTCGCCGCCGCCGACCCGCTGCGCATCATCCCGGCCACCATGGCCGGCGGTGCCGTCACCGGTGCGCTGACCATGGCCCTGCACGTGGGTTCCCGTGCCCCCCACGGCGGCCTCTTCGTGGCCTTCGCCATCACCAACGTGGTGGGCTTCCTCCTGGCGATTCTCGCCGGCGTGGCGGTGACCTCAGCGCTCGTGGTGGCCCTCAAGGGCCTCGGGCACCGCAAGGCGGCTGCGGCCGCAGCCTGATCCCCGCGCCGCGCCGACGTCCCGGGCCCCGTTCGCCGTCGCGAGCGGGGCCCGGGACATTTCGCATCGGCTGGGCGCCATCGCGGCACTACTGCGGGTCGGTTCGCGCATTCCGCGTGTCCTGGGCGCTCGGGTATCTTCAGCCCATGCCGGCACGACGACGCATCGACCCCTCCGACGGCGCCTCCGCCGTTCGCGCCTGGGCCGTCGCCGGAGCCGGCGCGAGGGAGGGGGCCCAGGCGCGGTCGGCCGCCGTCGATCGCCGGGTGCTCGCCACCGCCGTTCGCTACATGCTCGAGGAGCTCGCCGCCTGCGCGCCGGGCCGCAGCGTCGAGGTCCGCGTCCCGCCCTACGGAGCCACTCAGGCCGTTGCCGGGACCACCCACCGGCGCGGCACCCCGTCCAGCGTCGTCGAGACCGATGCCGACACCTGGCTCGCCCTGGCCACCGGCCGCCTGGCCTGGGAGGACGCCACGGATTCGGGGGCCCTGATGGCCTCGGGGGAGCGCTGCGACCTCAGCCCCTACCTGCCCCTCATGCCCGCCTGATCCCGCCTCCACCAGTGCGTGCCGCCGACGCGGTAGGTTCGCCCCATGAGCCGCGCCCGCCTCAGCAGCTTCACCGCACCGCCCGGACCCGTCGTCGCCGCGCTCGCCGCCCTGCGCGAGCGCTACGAGATCCCCGATTCCGGGGCCGAGGGATTCCCCGCCGACGCGCTCGCCGAGGCGGAGGCGGCCGCCGCCGCATGGCGGGCCGGCGGCCCGGCGCGCCTCCTGGCCGCGGGAGCCCGCGACGCCCGTGACCTGCCCCTGGTGACCATCGATCCGCCCGGCTCCATGGACCTCGACCAGGCCGTCGCCCTGGAGCGCCTCGATGCCGACGCGCTCCCGGGGCCCGCCGCGGCGAGTGGGGGAGCCCCCGGGCCGCGCGGCGCCGCCTCCGACCCCGGCGCGGGGAGGGCCGCCTACCGGATCTCCTACGCCATCGCCTCCCTGGCCACCTTCGTGACCCCCGGCGGGAGCCTCGACGCCGAGCTCGCGCGCCGCGGGGAGACCGTCTACCTGCCCGACGCCTCCACGCCCCTGCACCCGCCCGTGCTCGCCCACGGCGCCGCCTCCCTCCTGCCCGACCAGGAGCGCCCCGCCTGCCTGTGGACGATCGACCTCGACGCCGCCGGCGCCATCGTCGCAGCCCACGTGGAGCGGGCGCTCGTGCGCTCGCGCGCGCGCCTGACCTACCAGGAGGTCCAGGCCGCGCTCGATACCGGCACGCCCCTCCCGGGCGCCGTCCCCGCCGAACTGCCCGCCCTGCTGGCCACTATCGGCACCCTGCGCCAGCAGCGCGAGGCTGCCCGCGGAGGCGTGTCCCTGCCCGCCCCGGAGCACGAGATCGAGCGCGACGGCGAGGCCTACCGCCTCGTCTTCCGCGTGCCGGTCGCCGTCGAGGGCTTCAACGCCCAGATCTCCCTGCTCACCGGGATCTGCGCCGCGCGGATCATGGCGGACGCCGGCGTCGGTGTCCTGCGCACCATGCCGCCCGCCGCCGAGGAGGATCGGCGCCGGCTGCGCCGCGTCGCCCGGGCGCTGCGCATCGACTGGCCCGCCACCGTCCCCTACGCCGAGCTCGTGCGCGGCCTGGACGCCTCCGACCCCGCGCACCTGGCCTTCATGGATCACGCCCTCACCCTCTTCCGCGGCTCGGGCTACCTCACCCTCCTGCCCGGCGGTGAGCCGCTTGCCGACGGCGAGGCCCAGCACGCGGCCATCGCCTCCCGCTACGCCCACGTCACCGCGCCGCTGCGCAGGCTCGTCGACCGCTACGGCCTCGAGGCCTGCCTCGCCGCCTGCGACGGGCGCGGTGCGCCCGACTGGGTGGTGGAGGCGCTGCCGGGCCTGCCCGAGACGATGGCGACGACGGGGCGGCGGGCGAGCGCCGCCAGCAGGGGCGCCATCGACGCCATCGAGGCCCTCGTCCTGGCCGGGCACGAGGGGGAGGTCTTCGACGCCGTCATCACCTCCGAGCGCGACGGGCGCGGCGAGGTCATGCTCGACGATCCGGCGGTGCGCGGCACGGTTGTCGGCCGGAGCCTGCCCGTCGGTCAGGACGTGCGCGTCCGGCTCGAATCGGTCGACGTCGCCGCCGGTAGGACGCGCTTCCGGCTGGAAGCGGACAGGTGAGCGCGGCGGCCGGGTCGCTCCCGGCGCGGAGCCCGGGTGGAGGGGCGCGAGCCCTTGCGCGTCAGGTGTGACTGCCGTAACGTACATCAAGTCATCTGAGGACTTGAGGGGACGGGAGGCGGCATGAGCGGTCGCGTCAGCATCGTCGCAGTCATCGTCGACACCCTCCTCGCCCGCGTCGTCGCCGGCACCTACCGGCCGGGCGGCGCGCTGCCCGCCGAGGCCTCCCTGGCTGAGGACCTCCAGGTCTCGCGCCTCACCGTGCGCGAGGCCATCAAGGTCCTCGTCGCCCGCGGCGTCCTGCGCTCCCGCCAGGGCTCGGGCACCTACGTCGTCGACCCGGACCGCTGGACGGACCTGGCGGGCCTGCTCATGCTTGAGCGCGCCCGCCGCGACGAGCGCGAGGTTGGCCTGGCCCTGCTCGAGGCGCGCCGCATGCTCGAGGTCGGTTCAGCGGGTCTCGCCGCCGCTCGCCGTACCCCGGACCAGCTCGATGCCATGGGCCGCGCCATCGGCGACCTGCGCCGCGCCCACCAGCGCGACGACGTCGAGGCCGCCGCCCGGGCCGACCTCGACTTCCACGACCTGCTCATCCACGCGGCCGGAAACCCGCTCGTCGTGGGCACCTACGCCCCGCTGCGCGAGGAGCTCATGCGCGCCAGGCTCGTGACCTCGGCCCACCCGGAGGTCAGGAGCCACGCCATCGAGCAGCACGAGCGTATCCTGTTCGCCCTTCGCGCCGGATCGCCCGATGCCGCCAAGGCGGCCATGCGGGCGCATATGGAGCAGACGAGCAACGACCTGCTCTCCCACACCCCGATCGTCCCCACCGTTCCGGTCGCATCGGGGCCGATCGAGGGCTGCGACGGCGGGCCGCCCACGTGCCCGCCCGACCCCGCCCCTCCGGTCCTCCCGGCCCTTCCGACTCCCCGCGGCTCCTGAACCGCGCCACCCCGCCCGAGGCGCCCCGCATACTCGCCAGATATTCATCAGAGGATTTGTCGCAAAGGAGCGAGCATGATCACCCTCGACGAGCTCACCGCAGGGATCCCGCAGGGCCCCCGCGTCGACCGCGCCGCCATCACCGAAGGACTCAACCGCGTCCTCATCGTCCTCGACGACGACCCCACCGGCACCCAGTCCGTCGCCGACCTGCCCGTGGTCACCGGCTGGAGCGTCGCCGACCTCACCTGGGCGCTGAGCACCGGCGCCCCCGCCGTCTACGTCATGACCAACTCGCGGTCCCTGGACCCCCGGGACGCGGCCAGAGTCAACACCGAGGTCGTCACCCACGCCCTGGAGGCCTCCCGGGCGACCGGGCGCGCCGTCGCCTTCGTCTCCCGCTCGGACTCCACCCTGCGCGGCCACTACCCCCTCGAGCCCGACACCATCGCCGACCTCGTCGAGGCCGACGGCGCCCGCGTCGACGGCATCATCCTGTCGCCGGCCTTTGCCGACGCGGGGCGGATCACCGTCCACGGCACTCATTACGCCGGTTCCCCGACCACCGGGTACGTCCCCGTCGGCCAGACCGAGTTTGCCCGGGACAGGACCTTCGGCTACCGCTCCTCCGAACTCGCCGCCTGGGTCGAGGAGAAGACCGGGGGCGCCACGGCGGCCGGCGATGTCATCGTCATCGACCTGGCTGCGCTGCGCACCGACCCCGACGCCGTCGTCGCGGCCCTGCGCGGCGCACGGGACCGCGCCCCCATCGCCGTGGACTGCGCCGAGGAGAACGACCTCCTGCTGCTCGCCCTGGCCCTCCAGAGGGCCGAGGAGTCGGGGTCCACCTTCGTCTACCGCGTCGGACCGCCCTTCGTGCGCGCCCGCATCGGCCAGAGGCCCCACCCCCCGCTCACCCCCGACCAGGCCCAGCCCGCGAGCACGGCCCCGGCCACCGACGCCCGGGGCGGCCTCATCGTCGTCGGCTCCCACGTCGGCCTGACGGGCCGGCAGGTCGACGCCCTGCACGCGGACACCGCCACCCCTGAGCTCGTCCTCGACGTCCCCACCATCCTCGACCCGCAGCGACGCGATGCCCACGTCCTGGATATCGCCCACCGCGCCGCCGCCACCCTGGAGGACGGCAACGTCGTCGTGCGCCGCGGCGGGGCCTTCGTGCCCGGGAAGGACCCCGAGGAGTCCCTCGACTTCGCCCGGCGCGTCTCAGCGGCCGTCGTCGAGGTCGTCCAGCGCATCGTCGCGGCGCGCTGCCCCCGCTTCGTCATCGCCAAGGGCGGCATCACCTCATCCGATGTCGCCTCCAAGGGCCTGGGCATCAGCCGGGCGATCGTCCGCGGCCCCATGCTCCCCGGGATCGTCTCGCTGTGGGAGCCCCAGGACGGGCCCGCCGCCGGGGTCCCCTACATCGTCTTCGCCGGCAATGTCGGCGACGACGACTCCCTCGCCGTCGTCGTCAAGACCCTCAACACAACCCCCTGAGAAGCCGCGCCCCCACCAGATCAGGAGATCATCATGACCACTACCGTCGCCGTCCTCGGATTGGGGGCCATGGGGCTGCCCATGGCCACCCACCTGGCAACCGCCTTCACCGTCACCGGCTTCGACATCGCCCCCGAGCGCATGGACCTCGCCTCCCGGGCCGGGGTCGCGCCCTCGGCAGGCGCCGCCGAGGCCGCCTCCGGAGCCGACGTCGTCCTCGTCGCCGTGCGCAACCAGGCCCAGCTCGACGAACTCCTCTTCGGCCCGACCGGGATCGCCTCCGCCATGCGCCCCGGCGCCATCGTCCTGCTCACCTCCACCGTCGGCGAGGGCGTCAAGGACGTCGCCGCGCGCCTGGCCGACGCGGGCCTCGCCCTCATCGACGCCCCCGTCTCCGGCGGCCCCGCGCGCGCCGGCCAGGGGGACCTCCTCGTCGTCGTCGGCGCCGACGACGACGCCTGGCAGCGCGCCCACGACGTCCTGGACGCCATGGCCTCCACCCTCGTGCGCGTGGGCGACGCCCCCGGCTACGGCCAGTCCATGAAGACCGTCAACCAGCTCCTGTGCGGCGTCCACATCGCCGCCGCCGGCGAGGCCCTCGCCCTGGCCCGAGCACTCGGCCTCGACCCCGAGGCGGCCCTGCGGGCCCTCATGGCCGGCGCGGCCGAGTCCTTCATGCTCGGCGACCGCGGCCCCCGCATGCTCCAGGCCTACGACGCCGAGGGCGCCGAGGTCCGCTCCCGCCTCGACATCTTCGTCAAGGACATGGGCATCGTCACCGCGGCCGCCAAGGGCGCCGGCCTGTCCACCCCCGTCGCGGCCGCCGCCGAGCAGCTCTACCTCCAGGGCGCCCTGCGCGGGCTGGCCGCCCGGGACGACTCCAGCATCATCACGGTGGTGGCGCCGAGCCGGGGAGAGGCGGGCGGGGCCGACCGGTCCGGGGAGGCGCCGGCATGAGCGCCGTCGCGCTGAGCCCGGGCCTGGCCCCGGTGCTCGCCTCCATACTGCCCATGGCCGGCGAGGAACCCCCCGAGCCCGTCCTGTCCGCGCCCGTCCTGCTGCTCCTGGCCGCAGCGGCCATCGCCGTTCTGCTCCTCCTGGTCATCAAGGCCAAGATGAGCGCCTTCGTCGCCATGCTCCTGGTCTCCATGGGCCTGGCGCTCGCCGCCCGCATCCCCGTGGGCGACGTCGTGACCACCATGACCAACGGCATGGGCAAGACCCTGGGGACCGTGGCGATGATCGTGGGCCTGGGGGCGATCCTGGGGCGCGTGATCGAGGCCGCCGGAGGCGCGGAGATCCTCGCCGACCGCTTCACCCGCATGCTGGGCAGGCAACGCGTCATCGCAGCCGTGACCGCGGCCTCCTTCATCCTGGGCATCCCGATCTTCTTCGATGTCGGCTTCATCATCCTTGCGCCGATCGTCTTCGGCTTCGCCCACATCGCCAGGATCAACCCGCTCAGGATCGGGCTGCCGGTCGCCGCCACCCTCATGGCGCTGCACGTCGTCGTCCCGCCCCACCCCGGACCGGTGGCCTCCGCCGCGACCCTGGGGGCCGATGTCGGGCTGCTGACCATGGCCTCCCTGCCCGTGTGCGCCCTGGTCGCCGTCGCCTCCTACTACGCCTCGAAGCTGTTCAAGGTGGACAGCATCGTCCTGGACGGCAGCTCGCTGGGCTCCGCGCAGGAGAGCGCCGAGTCGACCTACGCGCCGGGCGGGGCCATCGCCCGTCCCCGCGCCACCGGGCCGCTCACCGTCATCCTCCTCATCATCGAGCCCATCGTCCAGATGATGCTGGGGACCGTCGGGCAGATGATGGTCGAGAAGGGGAGCACCGCCCACGGGGTGCTGGGCTTCATCGGCTCCTCGACGACGGCGCTGCTGACCGCAGTCCTGCTCGCTTACGTCGTGGTGGGCCACCAGCAGCGCTGGGACCTGGAGCAGCGCGGCACGGTCCTGGACTCCGCCCTGCCCGACGTCGCCACGATCGTCTTCGTCACCGGCGCCGGGGGCGTCTTCGCCTCCGTCCTCGTGGCCAGCGGGATCGGCAAGGCGCTGTCCGGGGTGCTCGTGGACGCCAATATGCCGATCCTGGTCACCGCCTTCGTCATCTCCCTGGCGCTGCGGGCCTCGCAGGGCTCGGCCACGGTCGCGATCCTCACCACCGGCGGACTGCTGGCCGACGCCGTCGCTACCGGCGGCTACTCGCCCCTCCAGGTCGTCCTCATCCAGATGGCCATCGGCTTCGGGGCGCTCGGCCTGTCGCATATCTCCGACTCCGGGTTCTGGATCGTCACGAAGTACATGGGCCTGTCCGTCAAGGACGGGCTGCGGACGTGGACGGCGCTGTCGACCATCGCCGGATTGATCGGGTTCCTCCTGACCGCCGCGATGTGGCTCGTCGTCTGAAGAGGGGACGGGGTGTGGGAGGATGCCTCTGTGCGTCACGGTGAGATCCCCACGCTCGCGTCCTTCCGCTCCACCACTCCATCCGCCTCCTCCCGAGGCGACCGCGCGCCTGGGCGCCCGGAGGGCCCCGGGCGCCCCGCGGACCTCGGGGCCGGCGCGGTGGCGCCGGGCCCGAGCACCGTTGATCCGCGGGTCGAGGACGAGCCCGGGATCCGCGAGGAGTGCGGCGTCTTCGGCGTCTGGGCCCCCGGGGAGGAGGTCTCCCGGCTGTGCTACTTCGGGCTCTACGCCCTGCAGCACCGCGGCCAGGAATCCGCCGGGATCGCCACCACCGACGGCGCCTCCATCCGCGTCTACAAGGACCTCGGCCTCGTCTCCCAGGTCTTCGACGACCCCGTCCTGACCAACCTCGCCGGCCACATGGCCGTCGCCCATGTCCGATACGCCACCACCGGCGCCACCACCTGGGAGAACGCCCAGCCGATGCTCGGTCCCGTGGCCGGCTCCACCCTCGCCCTGACCCACAACGGCAACCTCACCAACACGCGCGAGCTCATGGAGGCCGTCCACGCGGCCAGCGGCGAGGACCTCACCGGGGAGCTCGGCCGGGGCTCGTCCACCGACACCGCCGTCATCGCCGCGCTCATGAACCTCGTCTCCATCGCGGGCGCCCCCGCGGGTTGGGACCACGCGGCCGACCGCGCCGAGGCCTGGCCCGGCCTCCTCCCGGCCCCCGATGGCGCCCCGGCAGGGGACGCGAACGGCGGCCCCGCCCCCGACGTCGCCTCCGCCGCCCGGCTCGTCCTTCCCATGCTGCGCGGCGCCTACTCGCTGGTCTTCATGGACGAGCACACCCTCTACGCCGCCCGCGACCCCCACGGCGTGCGCCCCCTCGTCCTGGGCCGGCTCGACGCCGGGTGGGTGGTCGCCTCCGAGACCGCCGCCCTGGACATCGTCGGCGCCCGCTTCGTGCGCGAGATCGAGCCCGGAGAGCTCATCGAGATCGATGGCGGCGGCGTTCGCTCCACCCGTTTCGCCGCCGCCCGCCGCGCCGGATGCGTCTTCGAGTACGTCTACCTCGCCCGCCCCGACACGCGCATCGCGGGCCGCTCCATCATCACCGCCCGCAACACCATGGGTGCCATCCTCGCCCGCGAGCACGCCGTCGACGCCGACCTCGTCATCGCCACTCCCGAGTCCGGCACCCCCGCCGCCATCGGCTACGCCCAGGCCTCCGGCATCCCCTACGCCCAGGGCCTGGTGAAGAACGCCTACGTGGGCCGCACCTTCATCCAGCCCACCCAGACCCTGCGCCAGCTCGGCATCCGCCTCAAGCTCAACCCCGTGCGCGAGGTCATCGAGGGCAAGCGCCTCGTCGTCGTCGACGACTCCATCGTGCGCGGCAACACCCAGCGGGCCCTCGTGCGCATGCTCCGCGAGGCCGGCGCCGCCGAGGTCCACATCCGCATCTCCTCCCCGCCCGTGCTCTGGCCCTGCTTCTACGGCATCGACTTCGCCACCCGGGACGAGCTCATCGCCACCTCGATGAGCGTGGACGCGATCCGCGACTCCATCGGCGCGGACTCGCTCGGTTACCTGTCCGTGGACGGCATGATCGAGGCCAGCGGGCAGCCGGGCAACGAGCTCTGCCTGGCCTGTTTCACCGGCTCCTACCCCATCACCCCGCCCCGCGAGGGCGTCATCGCCTCGGCCGCCTCGGCCGACCAGGGCCGGGAGGCCATCGAGCCCCGGCCCGCTGTGCCCAGCGCGCCGCGCTACATCAGCCCGGATCTCATCACCATGCCGGACCTCGCCACCGGCTCCACCCGGGCCACCGCCCCCAAGCGCCGCACGGCCCCGCAGCCGCAGACCGTCCGCGTCCCCGACGGCGCCCGCCCCGGGGCGCCCGCCGGCCCCACCACCGACCCGGCGCCCGCCGCCCCCGAGGAAGGACACCCCCAGTGAGGACCACAGGCACCACAGGATCTACCGGCATCACCTACGCCTCCGCCGGCGTCGATACCGAGGCGGGGGACCGCGCCGTCGAGCTCATGAAGGCCTCTGTGTCCGCCACCATGACGCCCGCGGTCGTCGGCGGCGTCGGAGGATTCGCCGGCATGGTCGACGTCAGCGGGCTGCGCGACTACCGCCGCCCCCTCCTGGCCACCTCCACCGATGGGGTCGGCACGAAGGTCGCCATCGCCCAGGCCCTCGGCGTCCACGACACCATCGGCCAGGATCTCGTGGGCATGGTCGTCGATGACATCGTCGTTGTCGGTGCCCGCCCCCTGCTCATGACCGACTACATCGCCTGCGGCCGCGTGGTCCCCGAGCGCGTCGCCGACATCGTCCGCGGCGTGGCCAAGGCCTGCGCCGCCGTCGGCGCGCCCCTGCTGGGCGGGGAGACCGCCGAGCACCCCGGCCTCATGGCCCCCGATGACTACGACGTCGCCGGCGCCGCCACCGGGGTCGTCGAGGCCGACCGCGTCCTCGGCGCCGAGCGCGTGCGCGCGGGGGACGCGCTTATCGCCATGGCCTCCTCCGGCCTGCACTCCAACGGGTACTCCCTCGTGCGGCGCGTCATCGAGCACGCCGGCTGGTCCCTGGACCGCGAGGTCCCCGAGCTCGGCAGGGCGCTCGGCGCCGAGCTCCTCGAACCCACCCGCCTCTACACCGCCGCCTGCCTGGGCATCCTCGAGCGCGTCAGCCCCGATGACGGCTCCGGCGAGATGAGCGTTCATGCGCTGTCCCACATCACCGGCGGGGGACTGGCCGCCAATCTCTCCCGAGTCCTTCCCACCGGCCTCGTCGGCGACGTCGACCGCTCGGCCTGGACGGTCCCGCCCGTCTTCGACCTCGTCCGCGCCCTGGGGGAGGTGCCCTGGGGCGACCTCGAGTCCACCCTCAACCTGGGAGTCGGCATGGTGGCGGTGGTGGACCCGGAGGCCGCTGACGCCACCATGGCGGCCAGCCGGGCGGCGGGCATCGAGGCCTGGGTGCTCGGAACCGTCCATGACGCCGCCGGCTACGCGCCCAGTGGACGGGTCGTGGCCGGCGCCAAGGGCGTCGACGGCGGTTCCGTCGACATCCACGGCCAGTATCGGGCGTGACGAGCACCGCCGGCGGCCGGGGCTCGCCGGACCGCCCCGTCCGGGGGACTGGTCCGCCGGCTCGCGAGCATGACGGCGCCGGGCGCACCACGGTGCGCCCGGCGCCGTTCTCAGGGACCCGGCCCTGCGCGCGATCAGGGATCGCGCGCATCAAGGAGGTGGACCGGCTGCTCAGGGTCAGGGGATCGACGCTGCCGGCGTCGAGAGTCCTGTGTGGGGCGGGGCGCCCCCGGCTAGGCGGTGGCCTCGGCGCGCCGGCGCCGCTCAATGGCCCGGCGGGCGCCTTCCACGTAGTCGGCCAGGTCCCCCTCGCTCTGCCCCGTCCAGCGCTTGGCGACGGCGTTGATGGGGAACAGGGTGATCTGGCCGGGATCGCCGACCACCGCGGCATCGGTCCCGTACTCGTCGGTCACCAGGGCCCAGGAGAGGCCGCACTGGTTGACGAGCATCTGGCCCAGGGCGGCGCCGATCATGGAGACGGTCGGGTTCGGGTCCTCCCGCTCCTCGGGGGCGACCGACGACCACGCGGCGCGCTCGGCCACAAGGAACTCCTGGAGCGCGGCTGGTGACGTCATGAGCCCGGCCTGGTCGGCCTGGGACACGAGCATGTCGATCCACGCGGTCTCAGCCTCGTTGAGAGGGCTGATCTGGGGCGCGGAGGCACCGCACTCGCTGGGCTGAGCTTCGTCCTTGCGTGCCATCGACAGTGTCTCCCTTCGTCGAGATGAGCTCTCAGCCGACGTGGCCCGTCCGGCAGGGCATGAGGCGCGGGCGCACCGGCTCGGAGCGCCCGCATGAGAGCGGGCGACAACTCTTGAGCTGTTCAAGAGCGGGTCAACCGTAGGGTGACGAACCTGGGAGCGCGGTGGGGGCTGCGTGAGCACTGACAGGGAGAACGCCCCGGCGCCACCGCCCGGGGACTGCCGGGGGCGGCGCGCCGTTCAGTGGAGCGCCCGCGAGGACGCGGCGGGGCAGGGCGCCAGCGGCGGCCTCAGCGGCGCCGAGTGCCGTGGGTGGGCGCCGTCTCGCTGGGGGCATCCCACTCGGCGTCCTCGTCCGGGATGTCGTACTTGGAGGCGAGCGCTTCGTAATCGATCTGGTCGTCGGCCTCAGGACCCGATGCGGTGGAGAGCTCGCGCTCGAGCGCCGCGTAATCGGTCTCCGGGCTGAAGTACTTGAGCTTGCGGGCGACCTTGGTCGCCTTGGCCTTCTGACGGCCGCGCCCCATAGGCTCGACCCCCTCCAACGTGTCTCTGAGCGCGCTCAAGGCGCGCGCGTGCATGGGCTAATGTGTCGTGAGGCAACCGTACATCGTCACCGAGCATGAGCACCATTCGGCGCTCGGAGGGCGGGACTGGCGTGGCTGTTGGGATTTCCGGGCCCCGCCGGCGCGGGCCCGATCGCCGGGAATCCGGGTCAATGGCGCAGCAGGCGCCCCAGTGCAACGGCCGCGGCGATGGTGCCGCCGGTCACCGCCGCGACGGTCGCGGTGGAGCGGATCGCCTCGGCGTCCCCGGCCCTGGCGCGGTGTAGGGTCCCGGAGACGCGGTCCCTCAGGGATTCGGCCCGCTCGCGCAGGCCCGAGGCGGTCTCCTGCGCCCGCTCCTTGAGCTCCTCGCCCGCGGCACGCGCCTGGACCCTGGGGTCCACGCGGGCCGCCAACTCGTCGACGCTGCCCGCCAGGGCCTCGCGCTGCGCGCGCAGTCGGGCCTCGATCTCCTCGGGGGTCGGCGCCGCCGACCCACTCTGCTCGCTCATAGGTGCTCCTGTTACTCCGCTGGGAAGGCCTGGCGCCGGTCCGCTCGGGCGAGCCTGGCAAGACTGGCGACGCCGCCGCCGGCCAGGGCGATACCGGCCAGAGAGACGACCCCCAGGGCGAGGGGATCGCCATCGGCCGCGTCATCGAGGAAGCGCTTGACGCGCATGGCGGCGCTCTTCGCGGCCTGGGTGGGGGAGTCGTGCCGGTGGGCGGCGACGAAGGAGCGCGCCTGGGCGCCGGCCTCCTCGGCGTAGCCGCGCGCGGCGGTCACGGCGGCCGATGCCCTCCGACTCACGACGGCCTTAACGGCGGCGGGCGCCAGGCGCTCGCCCAAGGCCTCGGCGTCGGCGGCCAGGGCGGCGCGGCGGGCATTGAGCGCCACCTGGATCTCCTCGGGGCTCGACGGCGCGGACGGCGCCTCGGGCCGGGTGGGGGCGCCCTCCGCCGCATCGGAGCAGGGCGCGTGCGCCCGAGGGGCGGCGGGGTGCGGCGGCATCGGCGGGACCGCCGAGGGCATGGGCCGGTCGGGCTGCGACGCCGTAACCCGCGCTGCGGGGGGTGCGGGGGACGTCGACCGCGCGGTCGCTCCCGGCGCTCCCGCGGCTTCCGACCGGCCGCCGGGCATGATGCCGTAATCGGGCTGGGCGCTCATAGCGCCTCGCCTCCCTTCCTCAGGCCGGAGGCGACGGCGGACTTCACGGTCTCCGCACTGGAGCGCAGGCCCTCCTGGGGCGCCGGGACGTCACTGCGGCCCTTCTTGAGGCGCTTGACGCCCAGGAGCGCCAGGATCGCGACGATGATGAACAGGACGAGCGCCACGATGAGGTAGCCGGCCCACAAAGGCAGCGCGAGCGCCAGCAGGTGCACGATCCCCCCCAGGAGGATCCCGAGGGCGAACAGCGCGAGGACACCCGCCGCGCCGAGAAGCGCCGCGCCGAGCCCCAGGTTCGTGACCATGCGCTTGCCCTTGGCCTTGGCCAGGTCGATCTCCCCCTGGATGAGGCCGGAGATGTTCTCCGAGATCCGGGCGATGAGCTCGCCGATCGTCGGCTGGGGGCCGCGCGCGCCGCCCTGGCTGTAGGAGCCGGGGGCGCCTGGCAGTGGCGGCGGCGTGGTGGGAGTCTCGCTCATGGTTGACCCTCCTGGTCGGATGCGCGGTCGGGCGCGGTGCGCGAATGCTCCACACAGGATGTCATACCGCGCGGCGCGGTGCGCGACGCGTGCACGCATGGGCGCCGCGCCGCCGCGCCGAGGGGGAAAGGGTCCATCGTCCTTAGTCCTTCAGGAGCGGCTCCAGGTCTCCCACAGGGAGGCGTACTCCCCGCCGAGCGCCACGAGCTCGTCATGCGTGCCCAGCTCGGTGATCCTGCCCTCCATGACCACGGCGATCCGGTCGGCGTCGTGGGCGGTCGACAGCCGGTGGGCGATCTCGATGACCGTGCGCCCGGCCAGTGCGGTGGACAGCGCGCGCTCCAGGCGCCGGGCCGCGCCGGGGTCCAGCAGGGAGGTCGCCTCATCGAGGATGAGGGTGTGCGGGTCGAGCAGGACCAGCCGCGCCAGGGCCACCTCCTGGGCCTGGGCCGGCGTGAGCGCCAGGTTGCCCGAGCCGACGCGCGTGCCCATCCCGTCGGGAAGGGAATCCACCCAGGCATCGGCCCCGATGGAGGTCAGCGCCCGGCGCAGGGTGTCGTCGTCGGCGTCCGGGCGCGCCAGGCGAAGGTTGTCCGCGATCGAGCCGACGAACACGTGGTGCTCCTGCGTCACGAGGGCCACGTGCCCGCGCAGCTCGGTCTCGGTCAGGTCGGTCAGGCTCACCCCGCCGACGGTCACTGTCCCCGAGGTCGGCGGGTTGATGCCCGCGAGCATCCGCCCCAGTGTTGACTTGCCCGATCCGGACGGGCCGACGACGGCGAGTCTCTCCCCGGGCACGAGCTCCAGGCAGATGCCGTGGAGCACCTCGACGCCCTCGCGGTAGGCGAAGCGGACGTCGTCGAGAACGATCCGCTTGCCCCGGGGGACCTCGCCGGTGGGGGTGCGGTCCGGCGGGACCTCCTCCACCCCCATGATCCGCGACAGCGCCGCCTGGGTCACCTGCAGCAGGTCGATCCAGAACATGAGCTGGCCGATCGGCTTGCGGATCTCCATGGCGTACAGCGCCACCGTGGTGATCTCCCCCAGGCCCACCCAGCCGCGTGAGGCCAGGAATCCGCCCCACAGCAGGACTACGACCACCGGGGCGCGCCAGGCGATGTCGAGGATGAGGAACATGACCAGGCGCAGGCGCGCGGCCAGCTCCTCCAGGCTCCAGGCCTCGGCGATATCGGCCCGCAGGGCCGCCTCACGGCGCGCCCCCAGGGCCAGGGCATCCACGGTCTCGGCGTGCTCGACGGTCTCCGAGACCGTCCCATTCAGGCGCGCGACGGCGGCCAGGTCCGCCCGGTAGACCGGCACCGCGCGGCGCAGGTACCAGCGCATCGTCAGCCACACGGGCGGCGCGATGACGCCCAGGGCCAGGGCGAGCAGCCAATCGGCGGTGAAGGCGGCCAGGACCGTGAAGACGATCGTCACCACGCACACCATGATCTGGGGGATCCCCACCCTCACGAGGAACTCGATGCGGGAGATGTCGTTGGTGGTGCGGCCCACGAGGTCCCCGGTGCCCGCGGACTCGACGGCGGACAGGGGCAGGTGGACCACCCGCGTCATCATCCGCTCGCGCAGGTCGGCGAACACCGACTCGCCCAGAGTGCGCGCGTGCATCTGCGCGTAGCGGTTGATGAGCGCCCCCAGCAGCGTGACGACGACGATCGCCCCCACGACGCCGTCCGCGTAGGAGGCGCTCGCGGTTCCCTGCGAGACGCGGGTGACGAGCCGGCCCAGCAGCTGCGGGGCGACGAGCGTGGCCAGGACCGCGGCGATCTGGAGGGCCAGGACGCCGGCGAAGCGCCAGCGGTAGGCGGAGATGATGCCCAGCGCCTTGCGCATG
This sequence comes from Actinomyces gaoshouyii, assembly GCF_002076915.1. NCBI lineage: Bacteria > Bacillati > Actinomycetota > Actinomycetes > Actinomycetales > Actinomycetaceae > Actinomyces > Actinomyces gaoshouyii. The sequence goes on along the minus strand of NZ_CP020468.1, from coordinate 1,993,656 downwards.
GCGACGCGACCGGGAGCCAGGGGGAGCGCCATCAGCGATCGACCCCCCTGATGGGCTCGGACGCCGCGGCGGGAGCCGCGTCCGCGCCGCCCGCGTCGTTGCCGTCGGGAGCGTCCTCAGAGCCGGTGGCTCGGGCGACGATCCGCCGGTAGGCCAGTGCGGACTCATCGCCTGCCCTCGCGCGCGAGAGCATCTCGCGGTGGGTGGCCCGAGCGCGCTCGCGGCCATCCTCGCCCAGGAGGACGACCTCATCGCAGACTGCCAGGACCAGCGGCGACTCGGTGGCCACCACCGTGGTGCGCCCGGCGCGCGCCGAGCGGATCCGCTGGGCCACCCGCGCCTCGGTATGGGAGTCGAGGGCGGAGGTCGGGGAGATGAGCACGAGGGCGGGCGCCTCGGTGAGCAGGGCGCGGGCCAGGGCGACCCTCTGGCGCTGCCCGCCGGACAGGGAGCGCCCCTTCTCCGTGATCATCCCGGCGAGGCCGGCGTGCAGGGAGGTGAGGATGTCGTTCGCGTCGGCGGCCTCCAGGGCGGCCAGGAGCCGGTTGTCGCCATCGGCCTGGCGTGGTTGCGGGCGGACCTGCTGGTCGACGTCGGCCACCCCGGCCCTCCGGGCCTCCGCCGCGGCGAGCTCGGCCGGGCCCACGGGAACAGGGTCGGGGGCGTCCCGCCCGGAAAGGGCCTGGCGCAGCGTCCCGGTGAAGAGCTGGGCCTCGGCCCCCGCCACGACGATGCTCGCGCGCGCCCGGGCCAGTCCCATCTCCCGCAGGTCGACGCCGTCCAGGGTGACGGGGGAGGCGCCGTCGTTGAAACGCCCCAGGCGGGTGGCCAGGGCGGCGGAGATATCCGGGTTGGGGGCGACGATCGCCGTCATGAGCCCGGGGGCGAAGCGGGCCCCGGAGGCGGTGTCGTGGATCTGGCCGGTCACGGGCTCGGCGGAGCGCATGTCGCGCTCCAGGTGCTGGCGCTCGGCGGCGGTCCCGGCGGTGGGGGCGGTCTCGAGGAGCCGGCGCAGGCGGCGCACGCCCACCACGGCGCGCGTGTACTCCTGGACGGAGGAGGAGAAAACCATGAGGGGCCAGGACAGGTAAGCGGTGTAGCCGTAGAAGGTGATGAGCTCCCCGGCGGTGATCTCCCCCTCGATGGCCAGCCTGGCCGCGGCCCACACGATGGCGGCCACGAACAGCCCTGGGAGGAGGACCTGCAGGCTCATGAGGATCGATTGGGTTCCGGCGACCTGCACGCCCCGGCGCCGCAGCTCCTGAGAGGCCTGCCGGTAGCGGTCGGCGAAGACCTCCTCCCCGCCGATGCCGCGCAGGATCCGCAATCCGGCGACGGTGTCGGTGGTGATCGTGGTGACCTCGGACTGCGCCTCGCGCTGGCGCGACTGGCGCGACTGGAGGGGCTTGATGACGAGGGTGACGATCCACGCCGTCAACGGCATCCCGATGATGACGATCGTGCCCAGCAGCGGGGAGGTGCGCAGCATGAGCACGGCGACGACCGCGAAGGAGACCGCCGCCCCGATGACCGGGACCGCGCGCTGGAAGAAGGTGCCGATGGAGTCCGAGTCCGAGGCGACGATCGAGGAGACCTCGCCTGAGGAGGTCTGGCGGTCCAGGGCGGCGCCGGTCGTGGTCACCTGGCGGCCGACGAGGCGGTCGATGTCGAAGGAAATGCGCAGGCGCACGAGGGTGGAGAAGTAGGACAGCATCGTGTCCCCGACGGCGTAGACGCAGAACAGGGCGAGCAGGCCCAGGGCGAGGGCCCAGATGCGCGGCGTCAGGCCGTGCTCGATCCCCGAGTCGAGGGCGGCGCCGAGGAACGCCGGGACGATCGCCTGGATGACATTGGCGACGATGGAGGCCGCGCAGGCGACGGCGAAGGGGGCTGCGGCGCGCCGCAGCAGCCAGGCCAGGACGGCGCGGGTGGAGCGCGTGGGCGGTGTGGCCAGCGGCGCGTCCGGTACGGGCAGGAATCGCATGATCCTCCGAGCCTAGCTGTCACCCCGTCCCCATGACCCGCCCTCCCCTGAGAGCGAGATAGTGGCTCCTGGTCATCCGCCCTGCTTGGCGCTCTTGAGTGCCAGGATCCGCCGGGCCGACTCGTCGATCCGCGCCGCCAATGCCGGATCGGACTGCGCTGCCGAGACGAGCGCTGTCGCCATGGCGGCCGCCACCGAGGCATCGGCTGAGGCCAGGACGAGGTCGCAGCCCGCGCTCACGGCTTTCACCGCGCGCTCGCCCGCTCCCCAGTCCTGCACCTGGACGGCGGCCGAGACGTCATCGGTGATGATGACGCCGGTGAAGCCCATCTCGGTGCGCAGCATGTCCGTGACGATCGTGGAGGAGAAGACGGCGGGCGCGCCGGCGTCGATCTGCGAATAGTAGGCGGAGGAGACCATGATGACCTCGGCGCCGCCCGCGATCGCGTCCCCGAAGATCGCGACGGCGGGGTCCCCGCTGCGCGTAGTCACCGAGTCGGTGACACCGGAGGCGGTGTCCGTGTTCTCCTTGACCCGGCCCAGTCCGGGGAAGTGCTTGAAGGTGGGGATGACGCCGGCGGCGCGCATCCCCTCGGCGAAGGCCCTCGCCTGGGAACTCACCGTGGCGGCGTCGTGGCCGTACTCGCGGTGCCACTGGCCGATGGGGGCGTTGGAGGTGGGGGCGGCGATGTCGACGAGGTCGGCGACCGGCGCCAGGTTCATCGTGACCCCGGCGCTCGCGAGCTCCTGGCCCCAGGCCGTGGCGGAGGCGACCAGTTGCTCGCGCGACTGCCCCGCCTGCTCGGCGCCCGATGGGATGGAGGAGAACCCGGGCCCGGACAGGACCTGAACATCCCCTCCCTCCTGGTCGGTGGCCACGAGCATAGCGGCGCCGTGGGTGGAGGACTCGGTGAGCCCGGTGAACACTGAGACGGTCCGACCGATCTCGGTCGCTGAGGCGGACGAGCGGCCGGACAGGAAGATATTGCCCGCATGGTGGGCGGTCACGGCGTCCTCGGCGGCCTGCGAGGGGGTGGTGGCGTTCACGCCCACCATGAGGAGCTGGCCGACCTTCTCCTCCAGGGACCAGCCCGCGAGCGGGTCGTCGGGGGTTGTCGTCCCCGACGGCGCGGCGGCCGGCTCCTGGGCGGGCGACGTCGTCTCGGCGGGGGAGGAGACGTCTGGCGGGCTGTGCTCGGGCGCTGCCGTCGCGGGGTCCGAGGGGCCCTCGCCGCAGGCGGCCAGGCCCGCTGTTCCGAGCAGGGCGGCCAAGAGCATGGGGCGTCGGCCCACGCGCTTCCATCCCGCTGAGCAGGTACGTGCCGCGGGGGCGGGGCGCGGGTCGAGGGACGTCATGCCCAGGACCCTAGAGGATGGCGCCGGGATGGGGCAGTGGGCGGCAGCGAGCGGCGGAGCGCGGCGGGGCTCACTGCCAGCCGAGCTCGTGGAGGCGCTCGTCGGAGATGCCGAAATGGTGGGCGATCTCGTGGATGACGGTCACGGCGATCTCCTCGACCAGCTCCTCGCGGCTGTTGCACCAGCGCTCCAGGGGGCCGGAGAAGATGAGGATGCGGTCCGGCAGGGCCCCGGACCAGCCCTCGTCGCGCTCGGTCAGGGGGACGCCGTCGTAGTAGCCCAGGAGCGTGGGCAGGCCGTCGTCATCGTAGTCCTCGTGCGTGAGGAGCTCGGCGTCGGGTTCGGCCTCGATGATGATGGCGGCGTTGTCGATCTGGTCGAGGAGGGCGTCGGGGATGAGGCCGAGTCCGGCGTCGACGGCGTCCTCGAACTCCTCGGCGGTCAGGTGGGCTGGTGCCATGGCGCCCATGGTGTCATGTCGCTATTCCGCCGTGGTGAGACGACTCACGCTCAGCCGATTTGCGCGAGCTCATCGGCGCCGCCTAAGGTTCTACCTGGTTCGAGGCGCGGCGACGCCAAGGGCATCTGGGCCCCCATCGTCTAGCGGCCTAGGACCCCGCCCTTTCACGGCGGTAGCACGGGTTCGAATCCCGTTGGGGGTACGGCTCGTGCGAGTGGAAGAACTCGAATAGAGTCCGGCTTCGTGCCGCACGAGGCCTCGTGGCGCAGTTGGTTAGCGCGCCGCCCTGTCACGGCGGAGGTCGCGGGTTCAAGTCCCGTCGAGGTCGCGGAAGGGTCGGCCCGATCAATCAGATGATGATCGGGCCGATCGCATCCCGACGGCTCTGTAGCTCAGTTGGTAGAGCGTTCGACTGAAAATCGAAAGGTCACCGGATCGACGCCGGTCGGAGCCACGGCGACAGCCCCTGGAACTCACAAGGCTCCAGGGGTTTCGCGCATTCTCATGCATTCGCGAGCCCGTGCCACGGGCGGTGGCGGCAGTCGGTGCGACGCCGGAGGGCCCATCGGCCATCCTCCATCGATCCTCTCATGAGGCGACCCCGATCCTCCTCAGTACGCTGTACTCATGACTACGCCGCCGGTTCCCTCCCCAACCCCTGTCCCCAGTCCGTCGGCCACCCCCATCCCCTCGCCCCCGCTCGACCCCTCGGCCGCACCCACCCCGAGCGCCACCGCCACCCCCGGGACCGTCGAGGCCGCCGTCGAGACCACCTTCAATGTGGCGGCCCTCGCCGGGGCCGGCCTGCTGTTCGCTCTGGTGGGAGCGCTCACCGCCGTCGCCATCGTCTTCGCCCTGCGCATCATGGCGCGGCGCCGCAGCTACTACACGCATTTCGTCAAGCACTGCCGCACGCCGCTGGTCATCCTGGGGAGCGCCCTGGGCGGCTACTTCGGCTGCCGGTTCGCCGCCGGGGACGGTGATGCGCCCGCGTGGACCGGCGATGCCCTCCACATCCTGTTCATCGGCGTCATCGCGGCGTCGACCCTCCTCGTCGTCTCCCTGACCAAGGCCGTCGAGGCGCTCGTCGTCGAGGGGGTGCGCGCCCGCGGCGAGCCCGGGCGCACCAACCGGGTGACGACCCAGGCCCAGATCCTGCGGCGCGTCGCCAAGGCCATCATCATCATCTGCGGGCTGGTCGGCGTCATCATGACCTTCCCCGCCGCCCGGGTCGCCATGGGATCCCTCCTGGCCTCCGCGGGCATCCTCTCGGTGGTCATGGGTCTCGCCGCCCAGTCCGCCCTCAGCAATGTCTTCGCCGGCATCCAGTTGGCCAGCACCGATGCCATGAGGGTGGGGGACACCGTCGTCGTCCAGAAGGATCAACAGGGCGTCATCGAGGAGATCACGCTGACCTACGTGGTCATGCGGACCTGGGACGACCGCCGCCTCATCCTCCCCTCCACGCACTTCACCCAGAACCCCTTCGAGAACTGGTCGCGCCGCTCCGCCCAGTACACGGGCTCGGTGGACCTCGCTCTCGACTGGCGCGCGCCCATCGAGGCGATCCGGGCCCAGCTCGCGCATGTCGTCGCCGGGACACCGCTGTGGGACGGGCGCCTGGCCTCCCTCTCCGTCCTCGACACCTCCACCGCGACGGTCATGCTGCGCATCGCCGTCTCCGGGCGCAACCCCACCGACGTCGCCAATCTGCGCGCCCATGTGCGTGAGGAGATCCTCGTCTGGTTGCAGCGCGAGGCCCCTGAGGCCCTGCCGCGCACCCGTATCCGCATCGAGTCGGCCCAGGGCGCGTCCGCCGTCGCCGACCTGGAGGGGCCCGGCGTCGAGGGCCCGGGCCAGGACGACGGCGGATCGGATGATTCGGAGCCGACGGCCTCCGCGGATGGCGCGGTTCCCGGATCGTGAAAACAGCGCCGTCGGGCTCGCGCTATCGGCGCGGGCGGGCAACCATGGGCCCGTGAGCACCACGAGCAATCCGACCACGCCAGCACCAGACCGCACTCCTGCCGAGGAGGCCGGAACCGACATCCCCCGCCTGGACCCGGCGGCCATCGCCCGCACCGACGCCCAGTGGCGCGCCCTCCTGGACCCCATGGAGTACCACGTGCTGCGCGAGGCCGGCACCGAGCGGGCCTTCACCGGCGCCCTCCTGGATGAGAAGCGCGTCGGCATCTACCGGTGCCGGGGCTGCGGGGCAGAGCTCTTCCGCTCGACCACCAAGTTCGAGTCCGGATGCGGCTGGCCCTCCTTCTACGACCCCGCCGACTCCCAGGCGGTCACCCTCCTGCGCGACACCTCCCACGGTATGGTTCGCACCGAGGTTCGCTGCGCCGCCTGCGACTCCCACCTCGGCCATGTCTTCGACGACGCCCCTCACACGCCCACCGGCCAGCGCTACTGCATGAACTCCGTGAGCCTCACCTTCGAGGCCGACGGTGGTTCCTCCGATGGCGATGACGGCGAGTCCGAGGCCGCTGCGGACGGGGACGCAGGACGGCGCCACTGGCTTCGACGCGTCGGGCGGGCATAGAGTCGGTCCTCGTGATCCGGGTGCTCAGCCTCAACCTCCAGCACTGCCTGCCTGGCGCCGGGGCCGAGCACGACAGCGGCACCGCCTCATTGGCGGGCGCCGATATCACCGACCCCGCCGCCGCACGGACCGTGCTGGAGGCGCTTGCCGGCCAGATCGCCGCGCTCGCCCCCGACATCGTCGCCCTCCAGGAGGTCGACATGCGCCAGAGGCGCTCCGGCGGTATCGACCAGGCCGGAGAGCTCGCCCACCTTCTCGGTTGGGAGCACCACCGCTTCGCCGCCGCCTGGGCCGGGCCCGTGGTCGGCATGCGGCGCCGCCCGCTGCGCTCGTCCCTGGAGCGCGCCTGGGATGATGTCCTCGCCCCCGTCCATCTGATCAGGGGCCGCGGGCCCGCCGGATTCGGCAACGCGATCCTGTCCCGCCTGCCCGTGCGCTCCTGGCACGTGCGCCGCCTCGGCAGGGGCCCGGCCACCCTCAGCCGACGGGGCGAGCGCGCCTGGAGCCCCCGCTCCTACCACCTCGAGACCTCCACCGCCCGCACCATGCTCGCCGCCCGGATCGATATCCCCGGGGATGGCGGGTTCGACTCGATCACCCTGGCCTCCACGCATCTGGCCACGCGCACCGGCATGGCCGCCCGGCAGCTCGCCGCCGCCTGGGCGACTCTGACCACCCTGCCCGGGCCGCGACTGCTGGCCGGAGATCTCAACATGGGGCCGGGCGGCGTCGCCGCCACCGGGGTGGCCCGCCCCCTGGGAGAGGGACCGACCTTCCCCGCCTGGGCGCCGCGCGAGCGCATCGACCACCTCCTCACCGATCCCTGGCCCATGAGCGCCGACGGGATGCCGGGCATGGACGCGCAGGCATCCTCACAGGCCCCGAGTGCGCCCCTCCTGCGCGCGGTCGCCTGGGGGACCCGCGCCTTCGTCGTCTCCGATCATGTGGGCGCCTGGGCCGACCTCGAGCCGGTCCCGTGAGCGCGCCGTGCTGAGACCGTGATGAGACGATGCTGAGGATCATCAGCGGACTGGCGATCTTCGCCGTTGTCATCACGATCGGGTGGGTCCTCGGGCGCACTGGCGCGCTCCCGCCCCGATCCGATCGCGTGCTCACCCGCCTGGCCTTCTTCGCCGCCACCCCCGCCCTCATGCTGACGACATTGGCGGGCGCCGACCTGGATGCCGTCGTCTCGGCCAGAGCGCTGGCCGCGATCATCGCCGAGCTGCTGACGATCGCCGGTGCCTGGGCAGTGCACCGGTGGGTACTGGGGCGCAACCCCGCCGACGCCCTCATCGGGGCGCTGGCCTCGGGCTATGTCAACGCGGCGAACCTGGGGATCCCGGTGGCGCTCCTCGTCGTCGGCGACGTGACACCGATCGCCCCGATCCTGCTGCTCCAGCTCATTGTCCTGACCCCGGGCTCCTTCGCGATCCTCGACGTCATCACCGGCAAGTCGGGCCGGACCGCCCTGCGGCGCGCCACCGCGCCACTGCGAAACCCGCTGCTCATCGGCGTGGTGACGGGAACCGTCCTCAACCTGGCCGGCTGGGAGCCGGCCGGGATCGCAGGAGGGAGCCCTGCCGAGGTCCTGGGCATGCTGGGCCGCATGGCGGTCCCCCTCATGATGCTCTCCCTGGGGCTGAGCCTGGCCGACTCGCAGCGCGAGCGCCGGATGGGGCCGCTCGGGAGGGTGACCGGTCCCGCTGGTCCGGCGCTGTGGTGCGCGGTGGGCTGGAAGCTGCTCGTCGCGCCGCTCCTCGCTCTCGCCGTCGGCGGCCTCATGGGACTGCGGGGCCAGGTGCTGCTCGTGCCCGTCACCACGGCCTGCCTGCCCACCGCGCAGAACATCTTCATGTATGCCTCGCGCTATGAGCGCGCCACCGACCTCGCTCGCGACACGGTCCTCTTGACCACGGCCGGATTCGCGCCGGTCGTCCTCCTGGCGGCGTCCATCCTGGGCTGAGGGGCGCTGGGAGCGGCGGCCTCCTTCGGCGTGGCCACGGCGACGATGACCGTCCTCTTCTACGCCTCGATCTCCGTGGCGGGCCTGGATATCTCCGATCCCGCCCATCGGGCGGGCGTGCTCCTGGCCCTGGCGGCGGGGCTCGACGCGCTCGCGGCGGGGATGGCGGCAGGCGCGCTGTTCTATACGCCCCTGGCGGCTCCGACGGCGTCTGGGGCCTACAGCTCAGCGGGGACGGCCCTGGCGGTGCTCTCGACGGTCATCCCCTGCGCCCTCGACCAGATCAACCTGGGGCGCCTGAGTGCTGACACGCTCAGCCTCCTGGCCTCCCCCATGCCGGCGACCTCGATGGCGTGGGAATCGTCATGCTGCGCCAGATGCCCGATATCGGGGAACTCCCCGGCCTCGTCCTCGTCAGTCTCGCCGTCGCCCTCGCCGGGAGGTCCTGAGAGCAACGGATGACCGTCCTGAGGCTCCTGTACGAGGCGTGGCGGGCGCGACGGGCGTCACAGGCCTCGTCGGCTGCTGAGCGGCGCGGGTCATGGCGGGGCGGGCCCTGGGCCTGAGATGATGGCGCTCGGCCCGGCGGCATGCCGAGGCCAGGCTGGTGCCCCGGCGCCCCACGCCCCGTGAGGGCTGGCGACGCCGTCGATCCCCGATACCGGCACCCCGCAGCGCTGCGCCCGCCCACCGGCGCGGCGCCGCCCCGATCCAGACAGGACCCCCGTGCCCGCCACCCGCAAGCGCCCCAGCGCGCCCGCCTCCTCCGCTTCGGCCTCCCGCCAGGCTCCCGCCCCTACTTTCGCCGACCTCGGCATCGCCCCCGACCTCATCGCCGACCTCGCCGCGCGCGGCTTCGCCTCCCCCTTCCCCATCCAGTCCGCGACCCTGCCCGACACCCTCGCCGGCCGCGACGTCCTCGGCCGGGGGCGCACCGGCAGCGGCAAGACCCTCGCCTTCTCGCTGCCCCTTGTCCAGCGCCTGGCCGACGAGGACTGCGCTCGCGCCGGCCATCCCATCGGCCTCGTTCTGGCGCCCACCCGTGAACTCGCCCTCCAGATCACCGAGACCATCAAGCCGCTGGCCGCGGCACTCGACTTGACCGTCAACACGATCTTCGGCGGCGTCAACCAGAACCCCCAGGTCAAGGCGCTGCGCGCGGGAGTGGACATCGTCGTGGCCTGTCCCGGGCGGCTCCTCGACCTCATCGCCCAGGGCCGCTGCTCCTTGGATGAGGTCAGCATCACCGTCATCGACGAGGCCGACCATATGGCCGATCTCGGCTTCCTGCCCAGCGTGCGCCGCATCCTGCGCGCCACCCCCGCCGGCGGCCAGCGGATGCTCTTCTCCGCCACCCTCGACAACGGCGTCGACGCCATCGTCCGCGAGTTCCTCCACGACCCCCTCCAGCACGCCGTCGACCCCGCCTCCTCCCCGGTGACGGACATGGATCACCGGGTGTGGCTCCTGGCGGACAGGACCGCCAAGGACGGCGTCGTCACCCGCCTCGCCTCCGGCACCGGCCAGCGGATCCTCTTCACCCGCACCAAGCACCTCGCCCGCCGCCTGGCCCGCAAGCTCGTGAGCGCCGGCATCCCGGCCGTCGAGCTGCAGGGGAACATGAGCCAGGGCGCCCGAGAGAGGGCCATGGGGGCCTTCACCTCCGGGGCCGTGCGCGTCATGGTCGCCACGGACATCGCCGCCCGCGGCATCGACGTCAGCGGCGTCGAGCTCGTCGTCCATGTCGATCCGCCCGCCGAGCACAAGGCCTACCTGCACCGCTCGGGCCGCACCGCCCGCGCGGGCGCCTCGGGAACCGTGGTCACCCTCGTCCTGCCCGAGCAGCGCAAGGATGTCCAGGTGCTCCTCAAGAAGGCCCATATCAAGGCCGAGATGGAGCGCGTGCGCCCCGACGACGACGCCGTCACCGCACTTGTTGGCGAGCGGGCCGAGCGCGTGGCCGCCGAGGACATGCCCGACGGCGTCGCCATCAAGGGAGGCCGGCCCACCAGCGCCGGCGTCCAGGCGCCGGCCCGCGGCGCGCACGGCCGCAGGGCCGGTGGGTCCTCCCTCGCCGGATCCCGCCACGGGGCGCGTCATGGCGGGCGTCGCACCGGGGTCGGGCAGAAGGCGCAGCAAGGACAGAAGCATTCCTCGCACCGGGGCCGTCGCCCGGGGCGCTGACCTCCTCGCGACTGCCCGCCGCGGGCCGCCCCGATCGGGCTGTGGGGTCAGGCGAGCCGCGCGGCCATGTCGTCGAGCGCGGACTTCAGGCGCTCCAGGTCCGCACGGGGCTGGGAGTAGAGCGCGGTCATCCTTCCGGGGATGGCGGCAGCCCGCTCTCGCAGGTCGCGGCCCGCGCTGGTGAGGGCGATGAGGCGGCGGCGCTCATCCGTGCGATCCCTGGCGCGAGTGATGAGGCCGGCCTCCTCCAGGCGGCGAAGCAGTGGTGTGAGGGTCCCGCTGTCAAGGCTGAGCCTGCTGCCGATGTCATTGAGGCTCATCGGCTCATCGCACTGCCAGAGCGCGAGCATGACGAGGTACTGGGGGTAGGTCAGGCCGATGTCCTTCAGGAGGGGGCGGTAGGCGCGGGTGATGGCCCGGCTGGCGCGGTAGAGCGAGAAGCACAGCTGGCGGTCGAGCGCGAGCGGATCGTGGGGCATGCCGTTGAAACTACCTCAGACAGATGAGTTGTGTGCAATTAAATTGTGCACTATATTGGCCTGGTGGCCGAGGGGCCGCCTCCTCGGAGTGCCGGGGCAGCAGGAGCAGTGAGCAGGGAGAACCCATGAACGAGATCGAGCCCATTTACACCACTGAGGCCATTGCCACCGGCGCGGGCCGTGATGGACACGTCCAGACCGCGGATGGCCGCGTCTCCTTGGATCTTGCGATTCCGCAGGAGATGGGCGGCAGTGGCGATGGCGCCAACCCGGAGCAGCTCTTCGCCGCGGGCTACGCCGCCTGCTTCCACTCCGCCCTTCAGGGAGTGGCGCGGCAGGCCAAGCAGGAGCTCGGCGATTCCTCGGTGGGCGCGCGAGTCTCCATCGGCAGGGCCGGCGAAGGCTACGGGCTCGCCGTCACCCTCGAGGTGGTCATTCCGGACTTGCCGCACGAGGTCGCCCAGGGGCTCGCTGATGCCGCGCATCGGGTATGCCCCTACTCCAACGCCACTCGCGGCAACATTCGAGTCGATATCGTCGTCGTCGACGACTGAGCGGGCCCCGTGCCCGGAGTCGAATCCCAGGAAGGGGCAGCGTCGTGGCCAGCGGGCCGAGGGCGCGGCGGTACCCCCTGTGGGGCTCGAACCCACGACCTTCGGATTAAAAGTCCGCAGCTCTGACCAACTGAGCTAAGGGGGCGCGGCGCCGGGGGCCGGCACCACGCGCAGCATAGCCGGACCCGGGCGCGCAGGACACGCCACGGCGGGCGTGCGAGACAATGGGCGCGTTGCGCACCGAAGGAGAACGCCATGGCACGCCAGTTCCACCGCCCCGCCCGGCTCGACCCCGAGGCCGCCGAATCCATCGAGGGCGGCGCGGACACCGCCGTCGCCTCCGAGCTCGCCCATCGCGCCGCCCAGGCGCTCGTCGGCGGCTTCCCCGCCGCCCCGGAGGACCCCATCACCCGGGAGGCGGTCATCAACGCCGTCGCCGGGCAGGGGGTCGATGACGTCGCCGAGCTTTGGGCGGACTCACCGGCCACCACCCTGCCAGGGGCCCTGTGGCGCCTCTTCCTCGTGCGCGAGTGGATCCGCCGCGACGCCGCGCTCGTCGGGCGCCGCTACGCCACTGTCGTCGACCTCACCGGCCCTGATGGCGACGGTGCCCTCGCAGCGCGCCTCGACGCCGCCCTCGCCGAGGGACGCCCGGTCATCTCACCCGAGGAGCTGCGCGCGCGCCTCGACGCCGTCCTCGCCGGCGCGCTGGAGGGCTCCGTTCCCGCGCTCGCCCCACTGCTCTCCACCACCTCCGGATTCCTCGCGGCGCTCGCCGCGGGCTCGGCCCCCGAGTGGATCGACGACGACGCCGACCCCCTCGCCGACCGCGTCACCCGCCGGGACTCCGCGCTCCTGGCCACCGCCGACGAGCTCTCCGATGCCGCCGTGAGGGCCCGGGCGGGCCTCCTGGACTGACTCGGCGCGGGGGCAGCGTATTGCGCGCACCCCGTCGTCCGTGCCCCCTCCTCGTGCGGGCAGGGTGCGAGCCGCGGAGCCGCTGGGAGGCGCCCGGAGCCGCTGGGAGGCGGCGGGGCGCCGGGCCGGGCATGGGGTGGGCGATGAGCGGGGAGCCGCCTTGTCGCAGACGAGAAGGACGTGATATCGGGGAGGAGGAGGCGAGCGTCGGCGCCTGGTGGTGGGGCCGCCACGGCGGCGGCCGGTTCCGGCTCGGTGGATGGCATCGGCCGGAGTGGGGAGAACGAGTCGGGCCCGGCCCGCGGGGGAACCGCAGGGCCGGGCCCGATGATGCCGTGCTGGCGGCGATGCCGGCGCCGCCGGCGGTGCCCCGTGATGATCGCGGAGCACCGCCGCTCTCACAGGAGGGCCGCCCGGAGGATGAAGGAGACGACGGCGGCGATCGCCGCCGCGGCGGGAAGGGTCATCACCCAGGCCACGACGATGTCCCCGGCCACGCCCCAGCGCACGGCGCTCAGGCGCTTCGTGGCGCCCACGCCCATGATGGAGGTGGTGATCGTGTGCGTCGTTGACACCGGGGCGCCGAAGCCCATGGCGGCCACGTAGAGGAAGCCCGCAGCGACGCTCTCCGCGACGAACCCGTGAGCGGGATCGAGATCGATGACCTTGGACCCGAGGGTCGCCATGATGCGGGTGCCGCCGAAGTAGGTGCCGAGGGAGATCGTCAGTGCCGCTGCGATCTTCACCCAGGCGGGCACGCCGTGGTCGAAGGAGTGGAGCCCACCGGCTGTCAGGGCGATGAGCATGACGCCCATCGTCTTCTGGGCGTCCTGGAGGCCGTGGCCCAGGGCCATGGCGGCGGCCGAGACTGTCTGGGCCCACCGGAAGCGCCGCATCGTGCGGTGGTAGGGCAGGGCCGCGCACAGGCGCAGCACGATGATCATGGCGATGTAGGCCACGATGAACCCGCCCAGAGGCGAGACGATCATCGGGATGACGACCTTGTCCAGAATCGAGCTCCAGTGGACCATCAGCCCGCAGGCGATGCCTCCGCCGGCCAGGCCCCCGATCAGCGCGTGGGAGGACGAGGAGGGCAGCCCGAACCACCAGGTGATGAGGTTCCAGGCGATCGCGGCGAACAGTGCGGCGAAGACGACGATGAGGGCGATCATGTTCCCCTCATCCGAGCCATAGGTGATGGAGACGATGTCCGAGCCGATCGTGTGGGCCACCGAGGTGCCCAGCATGGCTCCGATGACGTTCATGACAGCAGCCATGAGCAGGGCCGTGCGCATGGACAGCGCGCGTGTGGAGACCGACGTGGCGATGGCGTTCGCGGCGTCGTGGAAGCCGTTGGTGAAGTTGAAGATGAGCGCGACGACGAGGATCGCGATGACCAGTGCTGTCATCATTGCGGTGCCGATTCGTCAGGACTCGCGCACGGCGATCGACTCGACTGTGTTCGCCAGAGACTCGAAGGCGTCGATCGCGGCCTCCATGCGCTCGATGATCTCCTTGCGCTTGATGAGGCTGACGGGGTCCATCTCCTCCTCGAAGAGCCTGCCGATGCCGGCGCGGTAGATCTGGTCCCCGTGGTTCTCCAGCTCGTTGATCTTCACCCAGTAGCTCTCCATGTCCTTGAGGGACTTCAGGCGGGGCATGGCCTGCGAGGTGAGCTCGGCGCACTGCTTGAGGATATTGACCAGCTCGTGGCAGGCCTGGGGCAGGACGCCGACGTGGTAGAGGACGATGCAGTCGCCGGCCTCGTCGACCAGGTCCATGCAGTCGTCCATGGTGGAGCCGAGCAGGTGGAGGTCCTCGCGGTCCAGCGGGGTGACGAAGGTGGCGTTGATGAGGCGCTGGAAATCGTGGTGCGAGTTGTCCGCCGCGTGCTCCTCCGCGTGGAGGGTCTCGCGGAGGCTGGCGCGCTCCTCGCGGTCGGCGTTGATGATCTGCTCGAGGACATCGCAGGCGCTGACGAGGTGGCGAGCGGATCTCGACAGCAGGTCGAAGAGGGCCTCGTCATTGTTGCGGGGGTGGATGCGCACGGATGGCTCCTTGCTGGTCTGGGCGGCTCGGATCGCCGCTCCTGTCATGAATGCGCGGCCCCGGATTCTTCCCGGGGCGGGGGTCCTGAGGCGGTCGGCTTGCTGATAGTGGCCGCTTCGGGAGATGGTCGATTCAGGTGAGCACGGGTAATCGGGATCTCAGGTGTGGTGCGGGTTCTCGGCTGCGGTGTCGTTCTCGAGAAGGAATCGTGGTTGAGGACGCCGGGCCGCAAGAGCGCCAGTCGGCGCGAATGCCGCTCGTGGCGGCACAAGGTGGAGCCCGGGGCCCGTCACGACCCGGCGTCGGCTTCAAGGTAGCAGCAGCGTCGCGCGTGCGCCAAAGGCGCCGGGGGGCAATGGCGGTGGGGCCGATGATGGCGGCCCCGGCGGGGGTCTCGCGGACTGGCATTGCCTGGCATGGCTGCGCGCCCTGGATGCCTCTAGATGATCCCCGGGGCATCGAGACGGTAGCCCACATTGCGGACCGTCCCGATGAACTGGTCGTATTCCGTGCCGAGCTTCGCGCGCAGGCGGCGCACATGGACGTCCACCGTCCGCGCTCCGCCGATGTAGTCCTGGCCCCAGACCTCGTCCAGAAGTGTTTCCCGGGTCAGGACCCGGCCCTGGTTGATCGCCATGAATTTGAGCAACTCGAACTCCTTGTAGGTGAGATCGAGGATCTCCCCGTGGATCCTGGCCGTGTAGGCGGTGACATCGATGACGAGGTCGCCGACCTCCAGGCGGTCCTCTCGGGGGGCCTGGGAGGGAGGCGCGGCGCGGCGCAGCATCCGCAGTCTCGCGGCGAGTTCGGCGGGGGAGGCCCCGGCCATGACGAAGTCTGAGGCCCCCCAGTCGTCCTGGAGCGCCGCGGCCCCTCCGTCGTCGACGACGAGAAGGATCGGTCCGCACTCCATCGGCCCACTCAGGAGCTGGCACAGGGCTCGCGCCCGGGTCAGGTCCGCCCTGGTGTCGATGAGGACCGCGTCGGCGTCGTCGACCGCGCCGTAGTTCGAGGGGAGCGGGGGCAGACAGGTGACTGTCGCGTCGAGGAACGATGCGGCGGGAAGCGCATCCGCGGGATCGGCGGCGTGGGTGAACATGACGACGCGCATGCGATCCCTCTCCTCGGGAACCCTCCTGGGCATTGCCGGACAGGCCGTCCCGAGTGGCGCGGGGCGCGTGCCCGGACGCCCTCGGGGGGCCTGCCCAAGTCAAGCACACGTCATGCGATCGTGCCGGGGTGTGCGACGATACGAGATGTGGATACCCCTGCCAATCTCCAGAGCGGTCCAGGGCGCCCGGCGCCTGCTCCCGCCTCCTCCCGCCCCGGATACGGCACCCGGCGCGGGAGCGGCGTGCCGAAGGAGCCCGGCATCGTGGACCCCGCCTGGACCCGTCTGGCGGTGGCCGGTCTCATCCCCGTTCTCCTCGCCGCCTCGGCCCCGATGGCGGTGTGGGCGAGGATGGTTCTCATCGTCGTCCTCGTCCTGGCCATGGCGCAGGGGTGGCCGGCCCTCGTCCGGGCCCGCCACGATACGGGCTCGACAGCGGTGATCGCCCTGACGGGGGTCGCGGGCGCGTTGGCCGTGGCCTGGAGGCAGGACTACGGCGCCGCCGGTGTCGTCATGGCGCTGTCCGTCCTCATCGCATTCGTCGCCCAGATGCTCCGCAAGGGGGATCGGAGGGGATTGCTCGAGAGCCTGTCCTCGACGGTCTCCGGCGGTCTCGTGGCGATCGCCGGCGCCGCCTGGTGCGCGCTGGAGCCCGGCGTGGCCGACCCCGCCGTCATCGTCCCATGCAGTCTGGCGCTGTTCATCGGCGCGCTGCTGACCACGCTGGAGGTGCGCGCCAGCGTTCTGGAGACGCTCACCATGACGCTGCCCGCGGTCATCTCGGGCGCGGTCGGCGGTCTGCTCGCCGTCATCGGGTTCTTCGGGCCGGCGCACACGGGGCTCGGCGAGGCCGCTCAGTCCGGGGGAGCCTGCCTCATCGTGGGCTTCACGGCCGGCGTCCTCATGGCGGCCGCCAACCGGGTGCTGTGGACGCACCAGTGGGTTCCCGGTGGACGGGCAGCGATCGCCAGCGCCATCGTGCCGATCCTCGCCGTCGGAGCGCCGTCGTACGCCATCGCCCGCCTCATGGGCAGCTTCGTTGCCGGTTAGCCGTGCCGGGACCGGTCGAAAATAAGGGGCGAGACCGGTTCCCGGATCGGTCTCGCCCCTTAATTCTCGACCGGTCCCGATGGAGGGGGCGGGGCGGCTTAGGGTGGGGGCATGACTTTCTCCCTCCCCGAGGACCTGGCCCCCGAGCTCTACCCGCTCGCCTGGCTGGTCGGCACCTGGCGCGGCTACGGCGTGCTCACCTACGGCGAGACCATTCCCGAGCAGGCGGTTTACCAGGAGATCGTCTTCGAGCACGACGGCGGTCCCTACCTGCACCAGACCACCACCGTGTGGACCCTGGACGCCACGCGATCGGAGGACCTCGATTTCGAGGTCCCCGGTCTCGAGGGTGCCACGCGCATCGCCCCGGCCCGGATCTGGTCCTCGGAGACCGCCTATTGGCGCCCTGTCGGCCAGGAGCGGCCCGACGCCGACGACGCCGACACCCGCACCCCGATCACCCGCCTCGAGGTGGTCTCCGCCGACCCGGCCGGGCAGGTCGGCGTCTGGGAGGGCTGGATCCAGGGCCCCCGCGCGCAGATCGGCACCCAGGCCGTGGGCCGCACCCGCACCAGTGCTCCCCTGACCGAGATGACCCGCGTCTTCGGGCTCGTGGGCGGCGATCTCATGTGGGCGCAGGACATGGCCGCCTTCGACCAGGACCTGCAGAGCTACGCCTCCGGCCGCCTCGGGCGAGTCGAGGACCCCGAGGACCCCGCCGCCCGGCCGGGCGCGCTCCTGCCCGATGGCCCTCAGCCCTCCGAGCCGGCCGATGCCCCCGCACAGGGGGCCGACGACGACGGGGCCGCCCAGTGATGCGCCGCTCACCACTGCTGGACTGGCCAGAGGCGATCGCCGAGGACGCCACGAGTCCCGACGCCGCCGTCCCCGCGCACTACGGCAATCCCTTGCGCGAGCAGGCGGCCCTGGCCGACGGGCAGGCGATCGCCGCACTGGCCAGGGACGTCGTGGCGGTGAGCGGTCCGGACCGCCTCTCCTGGCTCACCACGCTGACCACCCAGGTCCTGACCTCCCTGGCCCCGGGCGACGGCGGGGCCGAGGCTCTCATCCTGGACGCCCAGGGGCGGATCCGCCATGCGCTGGCCGTCCTCGACGACGGCGCCACCGCCTGGGTCGTCGTCGACGCGGGAGGGGGGCCGGCGCTCGTCGAGCACCTGGAGAGGATGCGCTTCACGCTGCGCGTCGAGGTGTCCCCGCGCGACGACGTCGCCGCCCTGGGCGCGCTGGGGAGCGGCGCCACCGCCCTCGAGGAGGCGGTCCGCGCGGCCCTCCCCGGAGGCGATGAGCCGTTCGCGGAGTCGGATGCTCCCGCGACGCTCCTCCCGGGAGCGCCGATGACCTGGCGCGACCCCTGGCCCGGCGTCGTCGACGGTGGGACGAGCTACGACGTCGGCCTCGAAACCTCCCGACATCCGGGGGAGGGCTATCGCGCGGTCGTGGTGCTCGCCCCCGCCGGGCGGGTTCCGGATATCGCCCGGTCCTTCCTGGCTGGGGATGCGGGGCGGAGGATGGCCGGGGCGCTGGCCTGGGAGGCGCTGCGCGTCGAGGCGGGGCGCCCCCGCCGGGCCCGTGAGGCCGACGAGCGCGCGATCCCGCACGAGCTCGACTGGCTGCGCACCGCCGTCCACCTGGACAAGGGCTGCTACCCGGGCCAGGAGACGGTGGCCCGCACCCTCAACCTCGGGCGCCCCCCACGGCGCCTCTGCCTTCTGCAGCTCGACGGACTGACGGGCCAGGCGCCCCTTCCCGGCGCTCCCGTACGCCTGGGGGAGCGCGTGGTGGGCGCCGTGACGAGCGTGGCCCGCCATCATGAGCTCGGGCCGATCGCCCTGGCGCTCCTGCGCCGGGGCGTGCCCGTGGATGCGCCTCTCCTCGTCGATGTCGGGCAGACCGACGAGCCCGGGGACGCAGGGGAGGGCGATGGCGCGGCACCCCCCGAGATCGTCGGCGCGGTGGATGCCGCTCAGGAGCCGCTGGTCAGCCCCGAGGGGCGGGCGCAGGCCAGTCCCGCCGAGCGGCCGGGTGCGGGGCTGCGGGCCGCGGGCCGCAGCATCGGGCTCGGCAACGGCGGATCGACCGGCGGCCTGGCCGGCGGGCCCCGCACGGCCCGAACCGCTTGAACCGCCCGGGTTCGCCCCGGGCGCAGCGGCCCCCTGCCCCGCCCCGCCGCCCCGCTAAGGTAGGGGCGTGAGCATTCTGATCGGCACCGCGCATGCCCTCGCCGAGGCTGTCGGCTATCTGCAGCTCGCTTTCCAGGTGGTCGGCATCGCGCTCGGGCTCTGGGCGCTGGCGGACTGCACCATCCACCGAGCCGATCATTACGTCGCCGCGGGCAGGCGCAGCAAGGGCTTCTGGATGGGCCTCAACGCCGCAGGTTTCGCGGTGATCCTGCTCATGGGGCAGATGTCCCTGTTCGGCCTGCTGGGGATGGTGGCCAATGCGGTCTACCTCGCCGATGTGCGCCCCGCCCTCCAGGTGTACCGCCCGATCCGGGTGCGCTCGCGGATCCGCCGCTCGGGCGGTGGGGGCTCGAAGGGCCGGTGGCGCTGATGCGCGCCGTCCTCCAGCGCGTCACGCGCGCGGCCGTGCGGGTCGACGGCGACGTCGTCGGCGAGATCGCGCGTCCGGGCCTCATGGTGCTCGTGGGCGCCACTCATGACGACGGCCCCGCGCAGGTGGCCACGATCTCCCGCAAGATCGCGGACCTGCGCCTCCTGGCCGGCGAGCGCTCTGTCACCGAGGCCGGCGCGCCCGTGCTCGTCGTCTCCCAGTTCACCCTCTACGGGGACGCGCGCAAGGGGCGGCGCCCCACCTGGAACGCGGCCGCCCCCGGTCCCGTGGCCGAGCCGCTGGTCGACGCCGTCGTGGAGGATCTGCGCGGGCGCGGCCTGGAGGTGGCCACGGGCCGCTTCGGCGCCGATATGCGCATCGACATGGAGGCCGACGGCCCGGTGACGATCCTGGTGGAGGCCTGAGTGATCGGTGGCCCGGCGCGGCTCCTGCCGGAGCTGGTGCCCGGCTCGGTCAGCGTCGCCGAGACCCGTGAGGAGCTCGATGAGATCCTCCACCGCGAAGAAGCCGCCCTCGCCGAGCGCATGGTCGACCGGCGGCGCCGGGAGTTCGCCACCGTCCGGGGCTGCGCTCGCCGGGCCCTGCGCGACCTGGGCTTCCGGCGTCCGCCCATGGTGCCCGGTAGTGCGGGCGAGCCGGCCTGGCCCGCGGGTGTCGTCGGCTCCATGACCCACTGCGAGCATTACCGCGCCGCCGCAGTGGCGCGCCAGGAGGACGTGGACTGCCTGGGCATCGATGCGGAGCCCAACGCGCCGCTCCCGGCGGGCGTGCTGGTGCGGGTGGCGACGGCGCCGGAGGAGCTCGATGGCCTTCGCCGTCTGGCCGCCGAGAGGCCCGACGCCGCCGTCGATAGGCTCCTGTTCAGCGCCAAGGAGAGCCTGTACAAGGCCTGGTACCCGCGGGAGATGCGATGGCTGGGTTTCGGCGATGCCCTGGTGCGCCTCGGCGACGGCGAGTTCATCGCGGATCTGACCGATCCCCGGCCCGGTGGGAGGACGAGGCGCCTTCAGGGGAGGTGGATTCTCGCCGAGGACACCATTGCCACGGCTGTCGTCGTGCCCGCGGGCCGGTGGGGCGGTGAGGCCGACCTCGCTCGACGGCCCCGCGTCATCGGCCCCGACCCGCGGCCCGCGGGCGTCCGCATTCCGGGCGCCTCCATGACATCGCCCGCGCCCGGTGCGTAGGCTCTGTTGCATGGAACACACCACGCGCATCCTTGCCGGCCACGACGCCCTCGCGTCGTCGGCGATGATCGGCCGCGCGCGGATGATGCGCTGTTGTCGCCGCTCCATGCCCAGCTGTCGGCCCTGTTGATCATTCCGGGCACCGCCGTCGCCGTCCGTTGACGGGCTGAGTCGGCGGCGGGTCGACGGCGCCGCCCTCCCCGGGCCACTCCGATCCCCTCCGGGCCGGGTGCCCCGGGCCGCTCCCCTCGCGGCCCCGCCTCCGCGCCGGACGGGCCCTGCCGAGCCCCTGGCGCAGAAGGTCCGCGCCCGGGGCGAGCGCTCAGGGGCGCCGCCCGCGCCATGGCCACGGGCCACCGTCGCCGGCCGCCGCTACTGCGGTGCCCCCCGGGCTCATTCGCCCCACCTCGCCCCGCTTTTCACAAGGAGACCATCGTGTCCGCATCCTCATCACCCTCGCCTGCCCCCTCGCCGTCCTCCGCCCCCAGCCCCGAGGGGACCGCCGCCGCGCGCCCCTCCACCGCGGGGGATCGCGTTGATGAGTCCGTCACCCCGCGCAATGCGGCGGACATCCTCGCCGCCGCCGACGATCCCGACGAACTCGCCGCCCTCGCCAAGCGCTCCGCCTCCCGCCGGAGCCTCCTCATCGGCGGCTCGGCGGCCGCCGCGGCCCTCGTGGCCGGGGGAGCCTGGCTCACCCTGCGCCGCACGAACCAGGGCGTCATCGGAGCGGCCGAGGATATCCCCCTGGTCATCGGCGGGGATATCTGCGCCGCCCCGCTCTACGCCGCCTACCATCAGGGCTACTTCGACGACGTCGGCCTCAACGTCACCCTCGTGCGCACCCAGCAGACCGAGGATACGAAGGACGGCGTGGGCGCCGGCAAGTACATCGGCGCCCCGGGGATCTTCTTCTCCTGGCTGGAGCCGATCTACAACGGCCTCAACGCCCGCCTCACCGCCGGCCTGCACGCCGGCTGCCTGCGGGTGGTGGCCCCCGAGGGCTCCCCCTACTCCTCGCTGGCCGATCTCAAGGGCGCTTCGATCGGCGTCCCCTCGCTGTCGTCCTCCGCCTTCGCCTACTTCTCCATCGGCCTGTCCGATGCCGGGATCAACCCCGATCCCTCGGGCGGGGACATCAGCTGGCGCACCGTCGACTCCGATTCCCTCGGCCAGTCCCTGTCCTCGGGGGACGTGGACGTCATCATGGGCTCCGATCCCGGTGTCCTCCTGCCCGTCCTGGGCGGCACCGGCCACGAGATCGCCAACAACGATGCCGAGGACTTCTGCTGCTCGGTGGTCCTCAACGGCGATTTCATCGCCAAGCGGCCCGAGAGCGCCAAGGCGCTCACCGAGGCGTGGATCAGGGGGGCGGCCTACGTGCCCGACCACATCGAGGAGATCGCCGGGCTCGAGGTGGACAACGAGTACGTGGCCACCGAGCGGGACGTCGTCGAGAAGGTCCTGCGCACCTACGACTTCGACGCCTCCGCGACCCGCTTCCGCGCCGCCATCGAGCCGGGGATCGAGCGCTTCAAGAAGACCGGCTTCATCTCCGCCGATATCGCGGCCGGCGCGCTGGCCGACGCCGTCTACGCCGACCTGGGGATCGGCCGATGAGCGCCGCGGAACAGGAGCCCCAGCCGCTGGCGGGCCCGGACGGCCCGGCCCCTGCCGGCGCCGCCGGGCCGACGGCGGAGTCCCGGAGCCGTGGCCTCCTGGTGCAGGGCGCCCTCGCACTGGCCCTGTGGGCGGCGCATCCGGTGATCATCGTCGCCGTCCCGGACACCGCGCTGCGCACGGCCGACCACCGGCCGCTCCTCATCGTCGTCGGGGCCTGGATCGCCCTCCTGGCGATGTGGTTCGCCCGGGCGCTGGCCCGGCCCGCGTCATCGGCCGCCCTCGCCCTGGCCCACCGCCTGCCGTGGATCGCGCTGGGCGGGGCGTGGATGATCCTGTGGCAGATGACGACGGCGAAGCTCGATTGGCTCTCCCCGCCCTACTTCGCCTCCCCGGAGGTCCTCATCGAGGCGCTTCGCGGGGATGCCGACCTCCTCGCCTCGAGCCTGGGCGCCTCCTCCCTGCTCTTCCTGGCGGGGTACGCGCTCGGCTCGGTGATGGGTTTCGCCACGGGACTGCTCATGGGCTGGTCGCGGCGGGCCGATTACTGGCTCCACCCGCTCCTGCAGAGCATCGGCCCGGTCCCAGCCGCCTCCCTGCTCCCGCTGGCGCTGCTCGTCGCGCCGTCGACCTTCGCCTCCGCAGTGCTCATCATCGCCTTCGGGGCCTGGTTTCCCATGGCGACGATGACGCGCGCCGGCGTGCGCGCCGTGCCCCGCAGCTACATCGACGCCGCCCGCACGCTCGGCGCCTCCGAGGGCTTCCTCGTGGGTCGCGTGGCGGTCCCCGCCGCTCTGCCCGACATGCTCACCGGCCTGTTCACCGGCCTGGGCACGTCGCTCGCGGCCCTGATGACCGCCGAGCTCGTGGGCGTCGACAAGGGTCTGGCCTGGTACATCAACTGGGTGAAGGGCTGGGCGGACTACCCCCGGATGTACGTGGGGCTCGTCGTCCTCGTCGTCTTCTGCCGCGCGCTCATGATCCTGCTGTTCAAGCTCCGCTCCTCGCTGCTCGCCTGGCAGCACGACCTCGTCCGGTGGTGACCCATGATGACCGAGAACACGACCAGCGCCCCCGCGGCGACCGGCCCGGGGGCCGCGATCGGCCCTGAGCGCCCCCGCGGCGCCGAGGTGGTCCTCGACGGCGTCTCGCACCGCTACCCGCTCCACCACGAGCTCGACCAGGGCTGGGTCCCCTGGGCGATCCGCCGCGTCTCGCCCGCGGCCCGCGCCCGCCACGAGGCCGAGGCCGCCAAGGGGTCCTCCCTCCACGTGCTCGACGACGTGGCGCTGACGATCCCGTCCGGGCAGTTCGTCGCCGTCGTCGGTCAGTCCGGGTGCGGCAAGTCCACCATCCTGCGGCTCCTCGCCGGCCTGGAGGCGCCCACCCGCGGCAGCGTCGTCGTCGATGGCGAGAGGGTCACCCGCCCGGCTCCCGAGCGGGCCATGGCCTTCCAGGAGGCCACCCTCCTGCCGTGGCGGACCGTGAGGGACAATGCGGCCCTCGGGCCGCAGGCACGGGGGCGCCTGGCCATCGACCAGAGGCGGATCGACGCCGCCCTGGAGATCGTGGGGCTGCGCGACTTCGCCGGTGCCTATCCCTCGACGCTCTCCGGCGGCATGGCCCAGCGCGCAGCCCTGGCCAGGGCTCTGGTCAACCGGCCCCGGCTCTTCCTCCTCGACGAGCCCTTCGGCAAGCTCGACGCGCTCACCCGCCTGGGGCTCCAGGACGAGTTCTCCCGCCTGTGGGCCTCCCAGGCCTTCACCGCGATCCTCGTCACTCACGATGTCGACGAGGCGCTGCGGTTGGCCGAGCGCGTCGTTGTCCTGTCCGAGAGGCCCGCCCATGTGGTGGCCGATCTCGAGGTGCCGCGCCTCCTGGCCGCCGCTCCCGCCTCCGCCGACTACCAGGACCTCAAGGCGCGGATCCTCTCCCTGCTGGGGCGGTAGGCGGGGCGGCGGCCCGTCCGACCGGTGCGGTCGGCGCCCACTGGTGCGGGCGGGACGCACCGGTGGGCGCGGACGGCTCTTCCCGGCGCACCGATGGCGCGCCCCATCCCGGCGAGATATGAGTCCGCCGGGCTTAATCCTGGCTCACGCCTACCGCGAACAGGGGCATGGGCCCCATACGCCGCCGTTAGCCTTGGCAGCACGTGCCCGCGCTGGGCCCGCTCGCGCTCATTGAGCGCACGCGGCTGTCCGGCGTCCCCAACCGACCGCGCGTGCCGAGGAGATAACCCGCGATGTTCGAACGCTTCACCGATCGCGCCCGCCGCGTCGTCGTCCTTGCCCAGGACGAGGCGCGGGCGCTCAACCACAACTACATCGGCACGGAGCACCTCCTTCTCGGCCTCATCCACGAGGGCGAGGGTGTGGCCGCCAAGGCCCTGGAGTCGATGCAGATCTCCCTGGACGCCGTGCGCGCCCAGGTCGTCGAGGTCATCGGCGAGGGGCAGGCGGCGCCCAGCGGCCACATCCCCTTCACCCCCCGCGCTAAGAAGGTCCTCGAGCTCTCGCTGCGCGAGGCTCTGCAGCTGGGGCACAACTACATCGGCACCGAGCACATCCTGCTCGGCCTGCTGCGCGAGGGCGAGGGCACGGCCGCCCAGGTCGTCATCAAGCTCGGCGCGGACCTGTCCTCCGTGCGCCAGACCGTCATGCAGATGCTCTCGGGCTACGAGGGCAAGGAAGCCGTCACGGCCGGCGGCCCCTCCAAGGAGGGGACGCCGTCGGGCAGCGCCATCCTCGACCAGTTCGGCCGCAATCTCACCGCGGCCGCTCGCGAGGGCAGGCTCGACCCGGTTATCGGCCGTCACAAGGAAATGGAGAGGGTCATGCAGATCCTCTCCCGGCGCACCAAGAACAACCCCGTCCTCATCGGGGAGCCCGGCGTGGGCAAGACCGCCGTCGTCGAGGGCCTGAGCCAGGCCATCGTCCACGGCGACGTCCCTGAGACCCTGCGCGACAAGCAGCTCTACTCCCTGGACATGGGCAGCCTCGTGGCGGGCTCGCGCTACCGCGGCGATTTCGAGGAGCGCCTCAAGAAGGTCCTCAAGGAGGTGCGCACCCGGGGGGACATCGTCCTGTTCATCGACGAGATCCACACGCTCGTGGGCGCCGGCGCCGCCGAGGGGGCCGTCGACGCCGCCTCCATCCTCAAGCCCATGCTCGCCCGGGGCGAGCTTCAGACCATCGGCGCCACCACGCTGGAGGAGTACCGCAAGATCGAGAAGGACGCCGCCCTGGAGCGCCGCTTCCAGCCGGTGACCGTGGACCAGCCCAGTATCGAGGAGACCATCGGCATCCTCACCGGGCTGCGCGACCGCTACGAGGCCTTCCACCGCGTCGTCATCACCGACGATGCCATCGAGGCCGCCGCCAAGCTCGCCGACCGTTACATCAATGACCGCTTCCTGCCGGACAAGGCCATCGACCTGGTCGATGAGGCCGGTGCCCGCCTGCGCATCCGGCGCATGACCGCTCCTCAGGAGCTGCGCGACATCGATGAGAGGATCGCCGAGGTCAAGCGCGAAAAGGAATCCGCGATCGACGACCAGGACTTCGAGCGCGCCGCCGCCCTGCGCGATGACGAGCGCCGACTGGCCGAGGAGCGCACCGCCAAGGAGAAGGCCTGGAAGGATGGGGACTTGGATCAGGTGGCGGAGGTCGATGAGAACCTCATCGCCGAGGTCCTGGCCATGTCCACCGGCATCCCCGTGGTCAAGCTGACCGAGGCGGAGTCCTCCAAGCTGCTCAACATGGAGGCCGAGCTCCACAAGCGCATCATCGGCCAGAACAAGGCCATCGAGGCGATCTCCAAGTCCATTCGCCGCACCCGCGCCGGCCTGAAGGACCCCAAGCGCCCCGGCGGCTCGTTCATCTTCGCCGGCCCCACGGGCGTGGGCAAGACCGAGCTCGCCAAGGCCCTGGCGGAGTTCCTCTTCGACGACGAGGACGCCCTCATCCAGCTCGACATGTCCGAGTTCGCCGAGAAGCACACCGTTTCGCGCCTCTTCGGCGCCCCTCCCGGCTACGTCGGCTACGACGAGGGCGGCCAGCTCACCGAGAAGGTCCGCCGCCGCCCCTTTTCCGTGGTGCTCTTCGACGAGGTGGAGAAGGCCCACCCGGACATCTTCAACTCGCTCCTGCAGATCCTGGAGGACGGGCACCTCTCCGACGCCCAGGGCCGGGAGGTCGACTTCAAGAACACCGTCATCATCATGACGACCAACCTCGGTTCGAAGGACATCGGCAAGTCGGTGGCCACGGGCTTCCAGTCCACCGAGTCCGGAGCCATGGACTACGAGGAGATGAAGGCCCACGTCAACCGCGAGCTCAAGCAGCAGTTCCGGCCCGAGTTCCTCAACCGTGTGGACGACCTCATCGTCTTCCCGCAGCTGACCAAGGCGGAGGTGCGCGAGATCGTCGACCTCATGATCGCCCGCCTCGACAAGCGCATGAGCGAGCAGGACATGACGATCGAACTCACCGACGCCGCCAAGGAGCTGCTCGCCGAACGAGGTTTCGATCCGGTCCTCGGCGCCCGCCCGCTGCGTCGCGCCATCCAGCGCGACATCGAGGACGCCTTGTCGGAGAAGATCCTCTTCGGCGAGATCGAGCGCGGTCAGAGGGTCATCGTCGACGCCCGGGGCGAGGGGATCCTCGGGGAGTTCACCTTCCGCGGCGAGGCCATTCCCGCCGTCCCCGAGCAGGAGGCCGCCGTCGCCGACGCCGAGAGGGCCGTCGAGGGGGGCCAGGGCTCAGCGGAGGTCACCGAGGCTCCCCAGGTGGGTTGATCCCCCAGGGGAATGCTCCCGCGAGGAGCCCGTCGGCGCTGGGGAAACGGCGATCTGACGGGCTCCTCCTCTCTCCCGGCCCGCGCTGGCGCCGTTCGGGGGAGCCACCGGGTGCGACTGTCGCCCCGACGGGGCATCGCGGCCCGGATGATAGCCTCTTGGATCGTTCCGGCGACCTGCGCGCCGCGACGCGGGCAGGCGCGGCCCGGCTCTCCCACTTCTCCGCCCGACCCGGCTGGTCGGGCCGCTGGTCCTGCGCGTCTGCCGACCGTGCCAGACGACGATTGGAAGTCGATGGATAACAAGTCCCTGCCACCGAGAAGAGCCTTCAGGAA
This sequence comes from Actinomyces gaoshouyii, assembly GCF_002076915.1. Taxonomy (NCBI): domain Bacteria; kingdom Bacillati; phylum Actinomycetota; class Actinomycetes; order Actinomycetales; family Actinomycetaceae; genus Actinomyces; species Actinomyces gaoshouyii. Next base: position 1,966,468 of record NZ_CP020468.1, on the reverse strand, counting down.
CGAGCATCCCGCGCCAGCGCGAAGGGCGACCGGAGGCGCGCCGAGCGGCTGCGCCGTGAGCAGCGCCGGCTCGCCTACCTGCGCCGCAGGCGCCGTCTGCGCGCCGACGATGTCACCGTCGTCGAGGAATCGGCGCTGCGCAGGGCGATCCTCGGATCCGTCGTGGGCAACATCATGGAGTGGTACGACGTCGGCGTCTTCGCCTACGTCGCCGTGCTCGTTCAGGCCTTCCTGCCCAACGCCACCCCCGTGGCCCAGAACCTCTTCTCACTGGGGGTCTTCGCCGTCACCTTCGTCGCCCGGCCGCTGGGCGGCGTCATCCTCGGCCAGCTCGGCGACCGCCTGGGCCGCAAGGAGGTCCTGGCCTTCACCCTCATGATGATGGCGCTGGCGACCTTCGGCATCGGCATCCTGCCGCCGGCCAGCGTCCTGGGCGTATGGGCGCCGATCCTGCTCATCTGCCTCAAGCTCGTCCAGGGCTTCTCCACCGGTGGCGAGTACGCGGGCGCCACGACCTTCGTCACCGAGTACGCCCCCGACAAGCGCCGCGGCTTCTACGCCGCCATGCTCGACTGGGGCTCCTACATCGGCAATGCGCTGGGCGCGGGCTTCGTCTCCGTCCTCATGCTCACCCTGCCCGGGGACTTCATGGCCACCTGGGGGTGGCGCATCCCCTTCCTCCTCGCCCTGCCAATGGGCACGATCGCCCTCTACCTGAGGGCCCGCATCGAGGACACCCCCGCCTTCCGCGGCGCCCGGGCAGAGACCGAGGACGAGGAGCCCGCGGACCTGGCGACCGTGGAGACCGAGATCATGAAGCCGGAGGAGGGGCCCCTCGGCTTCAAGGAGATGGTGCGGACCTACTGGCGGGAGCTGGGCGTAGCGATCGTCCTCGTGGCCGGTGCCAATACCGTGGGCTACACCCTCACCTCCTACATGCCGACCTACCTGACCACCACCCTAGGCCTCGACGCCGAGCACGGCCCCTCCTGACCCTGCCCATCCTCATCCTCGTGGCCTTCCTCGTGCCCGCCTGCGGCCGGCTGTCGGATCACGTGGGCCGCCGGCCCGTCCTCCTGTCCGCGGCGGTGAGCACGATCGTGCTGGCGGTGCCCGTCTTCCTGCTGCTGGAGCACAAGGAGGTCTGGTCGATCCTGTTCGGCCTGGGTCTGCTGGCCTATCCGACGACGGCCTACGTCGGCAACCTGGCCGCCTCCCTCCCCGCGATCTTCTCCACCCGCTGCCGCTACGGCGGCATGGGCATTGCCTACAACATCGCCGTCGCCCTCTTCGGCGGCACGGCCGCTTTCATCCTGGAGGCCCTCGTGGCCTCCACCGGCAGCCCCCCTGGCGCCCGCCTTCTGGCTGATGGGGACCTCCGCGGCGGCCCTCGGGGCGATCTTCGGGCTCAAGGAGACGGCCCGCCGCCCCCTGCCCGGCTCCATGCCGGCCGTGGCCAGCCAGGAGGAGGTCGCCGAGCTGGTCGAGACCCAGGAGGAGAACCCCGACCTCGATGTCTCCGAGATCTTCGCGATCGCGCCCCGGCCCACCTCGTCGACACCGAGCCGACCGTCGAGGAGGCCCTGGCCGAGGTCGAGGTGGCTCAGGCCTGGGAGGACAAGGCGCGGGTCAGGCTCGACCGCGCCACGCGCGCCACCACCGAGGCCCTCAGGGCCCTCGATGAGGCCCGTAAGCGCGAGAGCGCCTCCCCCGACTCCTCGGGCGCGCGGAGCCGACCCGCGCCGAGCGAGTCCGACCCCGTCCCGAATTAAGGAACTCGGGGAAATGGTCTTGCGCACATCGCAGCGGCTTCTGCGTTGCGCGTTGCCGGGCTTTCTCCCAGGCGCGGGCGGCCCGGGGGAGAGGATAGCGCCCTGATTCCAGCGCTTCCGCGGACCTGGGAAAACGCTGATCGTTTCCTGAAAGTTATTGCGTATCGCTTTGAGTGCCGTACGTAATTTCAAGTGGAGCGTATGGCGCGGTTATCGTGGAAGGGTCCTGGTCCCTGATCAGCGCAGAGGCGAACCCGAAACGCCTTCACGACCCCCTGTGAGAGCACAACAGAATGAGCCGCATACACGAACAGCGCCACCTGCCGCAGCGCGGGGGCCGCAGTCCTCTCCCTCGTGTCGACCTCACCGTACTGGTGATACCGCTCGCGCTCGGCGCCTCCATCCTCTGGCTGCTCGGCTGGCCCGCCGCCAGCACCATCGCCCTCATCGCGGCGCTGGTCCTCCTGGCCGCCGCGCTGCTCACCTCCCCGCCCGCCGCGGCCAGGGGCGGTCGTCCCACCGGGCCCCGTGATCGGGGATCATCGCTGTGGCTCATGGTCCTGGTCATGTCCCCGGCGATCCTCCTGGGCAGCGCCTTCCCACTCGTTGCCGACCGCCTCGCCCCGCACGCCGTGGCGGGTGTCCGCCTCGAGACCCTCATCCTGTCCGCCTCGGTGGCCGTCCCCTGGCTCAGCCAGGTGGTGGGAACCCCTGTGTACCGCCTCCTCGGCTCCACCATCGGCCAGGGGCCCGACGCCGTCAGGCGCCACTACTGCGAGATCTGGCCCGCTCTGCTCGTCCTGTCCATCGTGCCGGCGACCGCCGTGACCGCCTGCATCGGGCTCGTCACCGGCTGGGGCGTAGGAGCCCTGGTGGCCCACTTCGCCCTCATCATGGCGCACGTCGTGTTCGTGCAGTCCCTCGTCGTGGCCGACCTCGGCTCGCGCCGCCACCTGTGGGCGCTGGGCTGGCTCGCCTACGCGATCGCGCTGCTCATCGCGCCCGGCTGGTGGCTGGCGCCCCCGCTGGCCGGGGCGCTGAGCCAGGTCCTCGCCATCGGCGCCGACCTGCGCGCCCTGGCCCGCCCCCGGCGCTTCGCCGTCGCCCCGGTGATCGCCGACATGGGGCGCGGGCTCATCCTGGGCGGCGTGCTGTGGGCCGACAAGCTCCTCCTGTTCGTCGCCGTGGGCCGGCAGTTCGATGTCTCGCTGGTCTACCTGTGCCTCCAGCCCGCCGTCCTGGCCTACTCCTACTACTTCGCCGTCGCCTCGCCGCGCATCAACCAGGCTTTCACCGGCTTCCGCGACGCCCTGGAGAACGAGCCCATGAGCGCCCTGCACCGGCGGGGATCCGCGCTGCGGCGCATGGTCACCTGGTCCTTGGCGCGCATGGCCTCGGTGGGCAGCGCCGCGACGCTCGTCGTCGTCGCCCTGACCGCGATCCTCGCCCCCGGCGACATCGCCACGGTGACGACCATCAGCGCCGCCAGCCTCCTCCTGGCCGTCCTCACCCTCCTCGCCTATGAGATCGACCATGCCGGCGGCTCCCGGGCGGCCCTGGCCCTGTCAGGGATCGCCGTCGTCCTCATCGCCGCCTCCTTCGCGGCCTTCGACGGCGCGGGCGCCTACGGCCCCATCGCCCTGGCCGCGATGGGCCTGAGCGTCATCGGCGCCCTCATCTACCACCGGCGCTGGAGCGCGCCCGAATACGCATTCTTCTGGGGAAAGGCACTGTCATGGTGAGTCTCGCGCTCGATACCGCTGTGGAGGCGCTCGACGAGCGCGCCCCGCAGGCCCCCGTCCCGCTCGCGCCGCAGGCCCCCGCCGCATCCCGGCCCGACGGCGTCCCGGCCGACGGCCGCTACGAGGACGTTGATGTCGCCATCGTCATGGAGTCCACCTACCCCTACCTCAAGGGCGGGGTCTCGGCGGTTGTCCATGACATCATCTCCGGCAACCCGGACAAGACCTTCGGGATCATCCACATCGCCTGGGACTCCGAGGCCCCGCACACGGACCTGTACGGGATGCCGTCCAATGTGGCCTGGGTGAGGGTGCTCTACCTGTCGATGGCCGAGCACCGCGACGACTTCCTGGCCGCCCGCCCCCGGGACCTGCACATGAGCCGCGCCCAGCGGCGCGCCCTGTCGCGTCGCCTCCTCGGCGCGCTCATCGAGCTGGCCGCCACAGGCGACGGCGAGGAGGTCTGGCGGCTCATCGATGAGGGCATGAGCCCCGCCACCCGCCGCTACCCCCTGTGGGCGCTGCTGGGCACCCAGGAGTTCATGGAGGCCTTCCGCGAGATGATGCCGGACCTGGGCATGCCCCTGTCCGAGCTCTTCTGGTGCCTGCGCGACTTCTTCTCCCTGGCGCACGCCGTCCTGGCCGACCCCGTGCCCCGCGCCGCCGTCTACCACGCCCACACCACCGGCTACGCCTCCCTGCTGGCGGCGGCCGCCGCCCGCCAGCACGGGGCCTCCTTCCTGCTCACCGAGCACAACCTCTACGTGCGCGACACCGTCAACACGCTCCTGGAGCGGCGCATGGACCTGCCGGTGCGCCTGAGCGACTACCGGGACTTCGACGTCACCGCGCGCGAACGCATGTGGATGGCCTGGTGGATCGAGATGGGCCGCCTGTGCTACCCCCAGGCCGACCTCATGACCTACCTCTATCCCCGCGCCATCGAGGAGGCCCAGGACCTCGGCGGAATCCCGGACAAGTCCGTCGTCCTGCCCAACGGGCTCGACGTCGAGGAGTTCGACACCCCGTGGACCGCCCGCCGTGAGGCGATCGGGCGCATCCACGCCGAGGGCGACCGCCACCTGTGGAGGCTCGTCTACATCGCGAGGATCGTGCCGATCAAGGGGCTGCTCGACCTCATCGAGGCCGTCGAGATCATGCGCGAGCGCGGCATGCGCATCCACCTCGACGTCTGCGGGCCCACCGAGCACGTGCCCGAGTACTACGAGCGCTGCGCGGCCCGCATCGCCGAGCTGGGCCTCCATGACGTCATCACCATCCGCGGCACCGTGCGTGTGCGGGAGCTGCTCGACGAGTTCGACCTGTTCGTCCTGCCGAGCTACAACGAGGGCCTGCCCGTGGTCTCCCTGGAGACGATGGGCGCCGGGATCCCGACCGTCTCCTCCGACGTCGGCGCCCTGCGCTCGGTGGTGGAGGACCCGATCAAGGCCGACGACGGCGGGTTCATCGGTCCGTGCGGGCTCATGCTCACCCCCGGTGATCCCGCCCTGCTCGCCGACCGCATCCACCAGGTCATCTCCAACCCCGGTCTGTACGAGGACATGTGCCGCGCGGCCCGGCGCCGCGTCGAGACCGCCTTCAACCTGGGCCTGGTCAACGCCACCTACAACCGGATCTACAACGATCTCGCGAGTCAGCGCCGCGCCGCTTCCGCGAGGGCCGCCGGGCCGCTGGCAGGGGGCGCATGACCGGCGTCGGCGCCTGGATCCGCTACGGCGGCCCCCTCAAGGCTGCGGATGTGGAGGAGGCGGCCCGGCACTACCGGGCCGCCATCCTCCAGCCCTGGGAGACGGCCGCCGCCGCGCGCCTCAAGGAGCTCGCGCCCCACATGACGGTCCTGGCCTACCAGTGCCTGTCCTCGACGAGGGACTTCGAGCCGCCCGAGCGCCTCGCCTCCGGGATAGCCCACGCCGAGGCCGCCCGCCACGGCTGGCACGCCCGGCGCCGCGACGGCTCCCTCATCGAATGGGATGGTTATCCGGGGCACTTCCAGACCACCGTCTGGGACCCTGACTACCGGTGCGCCTGGGCCGAGCGCGTGCGCGAGAGGATCGCCCCCACCGCCTTCGACGGCGTTATGGCCGACAACGACGTCTTCGACGACTACTACGGCCTCGGCCTGCCCATCGAGGGCGCTGACGATCCCGCCGCGTTGCGCGAGTCCCTCGGGATGCTGGTGGACGAGGCCGGCGCCGCCCTGGCGGGCATCGGCCGGATCCTCGTCCCCAATATCGCCGAGGCCCGCCGCGAGCCCGGCCGCTGGGAGCGCCACAGCGCCTGGGGCGGGGGATTCGACGAGTGCTGGCTCGGCTGGGGCGACGACTCTTTTCTCGATGCCCCCGATGCGCTCGCCCAGGCCCATGAGCTCACCGCCCCCGGCCTGACGATCGTGCGCGCCCCCAGCGGGGGCGCGGGATCGCCCCGGGCCCTCTACGGGCTGGCCGCCTTCTGGGTGCTGGGCGGCGGGCGCGGCGCCTTCGCCTCCACCGGCCACGACGACTACTCGCGCTTGGCCTGGCTCCCCGCCCTCGACGCCGACCTCGGAGCGCCCCTGGGGCCGCCCCGGCACCGGGGCCGCCTGTGGCGGCGCGATTTCGAACGGGGCGTCGCCATCGTCAATCTCGACGGCGCCCGCGGCGCCCGCCCCCGACTGCCTGCCGGCCTCGTGGAGCCGGGCCCCCGGGGCGGGCCCGACGGCGCGCCCCTGCCCCGGCGCGCGCTCCTGGGTCCGAGGTCCGGGCTCATCGCCCTGCGGCCCTGAGGCCGTCCGAGCGCCATGGGTCCCTCGGGGCGCCTCCGCCGAATCACCGCGGTTTGAACCTGGGACTGAAGTCACATTAGAGTGGGACGACCTGACCAGCGCGATGCCGCGCGACTGACGACTGAAAGGGGCGAGGATGCCCAAGTACGTGTACCGCTTCAGTGAGGGAGACAAGGATCAGAAGGACCTCCTGGGCGGCAAGGGCGCGAACCTCGCCGAGATGACCCGTCTCGGCCTGCCCGTTCCCCCCGGCTTCACGATCACCACCGACGCCTGCCGTGCCTACCTCGCCGACGGCGCCGTCCCCGATGAGCTCGCTGTCCAGGTGACCACCGCCCTGCGCGAGGTCGAGGAGGAGCTCGGTCGCGAGCTCGGCGCCCCCGAGGACCCGTTGCTCGTCTCCGTGCGCAGCGGTGCCAAGTTCTCCATGCCCGGCATGATGGAGACCGTCCTCAACATCGGCCTCAACGACTCCTCCGTCGAGGGGCTCGCCGAGGTCAGCGGGGACGCGCGCTTCGCCTGGGACTCCTACCGCCGCCTCATCCAGATGTTCGGCAAGACCGTCCTGGACATCGATGGCGAGCACTTCTCCGGCGCCCTCGACGCCAAGAAGGCCTCGCGCGGCGTCGCCCTCGACTACGAGCTCGACGTCGACGCCCTCACCGAGCTCGTCGAGGAGTACAAGGCCATCGTGCGCGAGCAGGCCGGCATCGACTTCCCCCAGGACCCCCGCGGCCAGCTCGACATGGCCACCGAGGCCGTCTTCCGCTCCTGGAACACCGAGCGCGCCCACATCTACCGGCGCCGCGAGAAGATCCCCCACGACCTGGGCACGGCCGTCAACGTGTGCACGATGGTCTTCGGCAACATGGGACAGACCTCCGGCACCGGCGTCTGCTTCACCCGCGACCCCTCCACCGGCCGCTCCGGCGTCTACGGGGACTACCTCGTCAACGCCCAGGGCGAGGACGTCGTCGCCGGCATCCGCAACACCCTGTCCCTGGCGGACCTGGAATCCCTCGACCCGGAGTCCTACAAGGACCTGCGCGCGGCCATGCGCAAGCTCGAGACCCACTACCGCGACCTGTGCGACATCGAGTTCACCATCGAGCGCGGCAAGCTCTGGCTCCTCCAGACCCGCGTGGGCAAGCGCACCGCCGCCGCGGCCTTCCGCGTGGCCACGCAGCTCGTCGACGAAAGGCTCATCACCACCGATGAGGCCCTCACCCGCGTCACCGGGGACCAGCTCACCCAGCTCATGTTCCCGCAGTTCTCCACCACGGGGGAGCGGGACCTGCTCACCAAGGCCATGCCCGCCTCGCCCGGCGCCGCCGTCGGCTTCATCGCCTTCGACAACGCCGAGGCCATCGCCCGCGCCGAGGCCGGCGAATCCGTCATCCTCGTGCGCCGTGAGACCAACCCCGACGACCTGCCCGGCATGGTGGCCGCCTCCGGCGTGCTCACCGCGCGCGGCGGCAAGACCTCCCATGCCGCCGTCGTCGCCCGCGGCATGGGCAAGACCTGCGTGTGCGGCGCCGAGGCCCTCGAGGTCGACGCCGCAGCCAAGACTGTGCGGGTCGCCGGACGCGACGAGCTTCTCACCAGCGAGGACATCATCGCCATCGACGGCACCACCGGCGAGGTCTTCCTCGGCTCGGTGGAGGTGGCCGACTCGCCCGTCATGACCTACCTGCGCCGCGGTCTGGAGACCGCCCTGGACAGCGCCGGCGACATTGATAACCGCGAGCTCATCACCAGCGTCGACCGCCTCATGCGCCATGCGGACAAGGTCCGGCGCCTGGCGGTGCGTGCCAACGCCGACACCCCCGACGACGCCCGCCACGCCATCCACCGCGGCGCCGAGGGAGTGGGCCTGTGCCGCACCGAGCACATGTTCCTCGGCGAGCGCAAGAAGTTCGTCCAGAACCTCATCCTGGCCTCCACCGACGCCGAGCGCGAGGCGGCCCTCGCCGTCCTCCTGCCCCTGCAGAAGGACGACTTCGCGCAGATGATGACCACGATGAACGGCAAGCCCATGACCGTGCGCCTCATCGACCCTCCCCTGCACGAGTTCCTCCCCGACCTCACCGAGCTCAGCGTCAAGGTGGCCGTCGACCGGGAGAAGGGGGTCCTCGACCCCGCGGATGAGTCCCTCCTGGCCGTGGTGCGCAAGAGCCACGAGGCGAACCCCATGCTCGGCCTGCGCGGTGCCCGCCTCCTGCTGACCATGCCCGGACTCATCGAGCTCCAGGTGCGCGCCATCGCCGAGGCCGCCGTCGAGCGCCTGCGCGCCGGGGGAGACCCGCGCCCCGAGATCATGATCCCGCTCATCGGCTCCATCCGGGAGCTCCAGATCGCCCGCGAGCGCGCCGAGGCCGTCCTGGCCGAGGTCGGCGCCGAGTCCGGCTACGACCTCTCCTTCCCGATCGGCTGCATGATCGAGCTGCCCCGCGCCGCCGTCACCAGTTCCCACGTGGCGGAGGAGGCCGACTTCTTCTCCTTCGGCACCAATGACCTGACCCAGACCACCTGGGGCTTCTCCCGCGACGACGTCGAGACCTCCTTCGTGGGCCACTACATCGACGAGGCGATCTTCGGCACCTCCCCGTTCGAGTCCATCGACGTCGACGGCGTGGGCGCCATGGTCCGCCTGGGCGTCGAGGGCGGCCGTTCGACCAAGCCCGGCATGAAGATGGGCGTGTGCGGCGAGCACGGCGGAGACCCCGATTCCATCGCCTTCTTCCACTCCGTGGGCATCGACTACGTGTCCTGCTCCCCGTTCCGCGTCCCCGTGGCGCGCCTCGAGGCCGGTCGCGCCGCCGTCCTCGCCCCGGAGCCGGCCCGGCAGTAGGGCCGCGCCACACCCATCCACGGCCCTGCGCAGGCCACCGGTGATGGTGCCCACCGCCCCCTCATGGGGCGGTGGGCACCATCACGCATCCCGGGGCATCTCAGATGCGGTGCGCATTGCCGTCGCCACCTTCCTCACCGGCGGGCACCCGCTCATCGAGGACGTCCCCGGCCACCGGCAGGACCATGCTCGCCCTGGCCCGCTGCATCGGCCCGCGCTTCTCGCCCTCTCTCCCTTGAATCGAGACCGGTTGTTGTGAGGGGCGAGACCGGTTGTTGTGAGGGGTGGGGTTGGTTGTTGGTTGCTGGGTGGGATGGGTGGGGGTTTTCCACAGGTTGGTGGTGGGCTCTGGTGGTGGGGGTGGGTGGGGTTTTAGGGTTGGGGTTCGACGGCGATGCTGCTGTCGTTGGGGCCGACCTGGGGCCTCGAACCACCACCCTGGTCCATTGGTCCATGTCCGCCTGCTGTCCCCTCTTGGAAGGCCCCAGAGCCCATGACCCCCGTGCACTGCCTCTTGCTGATCCGCGCCGCCGGCGTCGCAGAGCCTCGATGGCGCCGCCGCCGTCCCAGCGACGTCCGCCGCTGTATCGCCCTGGTCCTGTTGGCGTGCGGCGCCCTGGCGTCGGGGCTGTTGGCGGCCTGCGCCAAGACCCCCGCCCCGCCTGAGGCCGGTGGAACCCCACCCACCCACCTCACCACCACCACGGCACCAACCACCAGCGCGCCGGCCTCGCTCAGCCCCGAACTACAAGCCCAACGCGCCACCGCCCTGGCCGCACCCAAACCAGTCAAACCCACCGAAGCCACCGAGAACACCCAACAAGGCGCCGTCTACTCCGCCGTGCACTTCCTGGCCCTCTACCGCTACGCCTTCATCACCGGCGACACCACCGACCTAGCAGCCATGAGCGAAGACAGATGCACATTCTGCGCCTCCGTGATCAATGCGATAACCGATCTTCACAGCAAAGGCGGCTGGATCAACCCCTGGACCCAAAAAATCACAAACATCGAATACATCACCCCAGGAACGGGCAAGGAATACTGTGGAGTCAGGGCCGTCGTGACGAGCACCGAGTCAACATCCATTAAAGAGGATGGGAAAGTTGCGACAGAATCGGCAGGAGAAAATACTATTCTCTTCGCATTGCGATACTATGACAATTCTTGGCACATCGGAGAGGTGGCCACAGAATGATAGCGAAAATAATGGCACCCCTTGTGGCCTCTCACCTATTCTTGGCCCCATGCTCTCCTGCTGGTGCAGGGCCTGAAAATAGCGGCGAAGACACCCTAAGGGAATTCGACATTTATGGTTCTAGAAATACTATCATTGCTCATTCGCTAATGACAGAGGAGGTGATTGTTCGAGGAGACCCCTCTTCGTCGGACAGTGAGACCGGCGGGGGTGGGGGGCAGGTGGTGGTCTCGGCCGCCCAACCCCAGAGCGCGCCCATCGAAGGCGATTTCATCTGCGATGGGCAGGACCCCCAAGGCAACGACACCGGTGCATGCCGCTTCCAACCAACCCCCACACGCCCCACAGCACCCGCACCCGACCCGGCCACCACGACACCGCCACCACTGATCGTCACCGCCCACGACATAGCCACCCTCATCGTCGACGGCTCAGGCATCACCCTACAACCACCCGGGAACACCATCTTGCTCCACATGCCCCTGATCGCCCACACCAACCCCGCCACCCGCACACTAACCACCACCATAGCCAACACCACCATCGACATCGAAGCCACCCCCACCACCTACACCTGGAACTGGGGAGACAACACCACCACAACCACCACCGACCCCGGACACCCCTACCCCAACCACACCATCACCCACCAATACACCACCACCAACAACAACACCACCATCACCCTGACCACCACCTGGACCGCACGATACAAACCCACCAACACCACCAACTGGAAACCCATCACCGGCTACATCACCACCACCCAAACCACCCCACCCCTAACCATCCACCGCCTCACCCCCTACCTCACCAACGACACCCAACACCACCACTAACCCACCCCACCCCCAACAACAACCGACCTCGGGTATAGGGAGGGGTTATGGGGTGGTGGAGGAAGAGGGGGAGGCGTCATCGCCCTCACCCTCATCGCGGCGGCGCCGGCGGATGTCCCGCTCCAGGTTTCGCAGGAACTCCGGATCGTCATCCGGGCCCAGAGGCCGTGGCCTCTCAGGACGGCGGAACTCCACGCCCTCGCGCGAGGACCATAGGTTGGGCTCGACGACACCCCCACGCTCCTCAGCGGCCTTCACCCGCGAGGTGATGATCCACGCGATCGGCCCCACGCCGGTGAGGGCCAAGATGATGAGGAGCCACATGGGCTTCGGGAGCCGCGCGGGCATGTCCTCGCCCGGTGTGCGGGCGCAGTCCAGCACCGCGTAGATCGCCAGGGCGAACAGGAGGACGATGAGAACGGCGCGCACACCTCCACCATATCCGAGTCGTCGACCGCGGGCAGGCCGAGTCCGGGCGACGCGGCGGGGCGAGCGGTGCGAGGATGCCTCCGTGAGCGCGCGCCCGGCCCCCCTCCTCCTGCGCGGCGGCACCGACCCGGACGCCGTCGCCGGGCTCCGGGCCGCCCTGGTCCCTCTGCTCGCCCTGGAAACCTCCCGTCCCGCCTCCTGCGCGACTGCTCCAGGGCCCGGCGCCGCCCGCCCATTACTCGTCCCCATCTCCCCGCATGAGGATGAGGCCCGCGTCTGCGCCGATCTCGCACGCCGTCTCGACCCGGCCGGTCCCGCCTCCCGCGCCGATGTCCTCCTGCGCACCTCCGGCTCCACCACGGGCACCGGCTCCCTCATCGCCATGAGCGCCACCGCGCTGACCGCCTCAGCCCGTGCCACCCACGCGCGCCTGGCCGGGCCCGGCACCTGGATCCTCGCCCTCCCCGCGCACCACGTCGCCGGGCTCCAAGTCCTCGTGCGCTCGATCGTGGCCGGGACCGAGCCCATCGTCGTCAACGCCACCGGCGGGTTCACGACCGGCGCGCTCACTGACGGACTCGCCCGCGCCCTCGCCTCCAGCGGCGGCCCTGTCTACCTCTCCCTCGTGCCCACTCAGCTCCTGCGCGCCCTGGCGGATCCCGACTGCTCCCGCGCCCTGGCCCGAGCCAGTGCCGTCCTCCTCGGCGGGGCCGCCGCCAGCGCCGCCCTGCTCGCCCGGGCCCGCGGCGCCGGCATTCCTGTCGTCACCACCTACGGGATGAGCGAGACCGGTGGCGGCTGCGTCTACGATGGCGCCCCCCTCGACGGCGTCACCGCCACCATCGAGGACCCCGACGCCACCGGCGCGGGGCGCATCGCCCTGGCCGGCCCCGTTCTCGCCCTCGGATACGCCCACCGCGAGCCTCCCATCGAGTCCGGGGCCAAGGAGCCCTCTTCGCGCTTCACCGCCCGTGACGGGCGGCCCCTCCTGCTCACCTCCGATCGCGGGCGCCTCGACGGGCACGGTCGCCTCTCAGTCCTCGGGCGCCTCGACGACGTCATCATCAGTGGCGGCATCAAGGTGGACCCCCGCGAGGTCGAGGCCGCTCTCCTGCGCCTGCCGGGGGTCGGGGAGGCCTGCGTCGTCGGGATCCCCGATGCCCGGTGGGGGAGCGCCGTGGCGGCCGCCGTCGTGCCTGCGCCCACAGGGGGCGGAGCGCTGGATGCCGAGGCCCTGCGCTCCGCCGCGCGCGCCGCCCTGCCGGGCGCCAGGGCCCCCAAGCGCGTCGTCGTCGTGCCCGAGCTGCCCCGGCGCGGTCCCGGCAAGCCCGACCGGCGCGCCGTTGCCGCCCTCCTGGCCGGCCCCAGCCGGCCGGGGGCCTCCCGGCCAGGCGACTGATCCCGATCCGCAGGGGCCCTGAGGCGGGCACTCCCGCGCGGCCCGCCCGCCGTGGGGGTAGACGGCCGCCCGCGATAGGCTCTTAGGCGCATCCCCCCGAGAGGACCCCATGAGCAGACCAGCCCACCAGGCATCGCCCGTCCGCGCCACCAATTGGGCGGAGATCGTGCGCCTGCGCACCCTGCCAGCTGCCGTTGCCCCCGTTCTCCTGGGCGCCGGCGCCGCCACCTCGTTGGGCACCGGCTCCCTGCTGCGCACACTGCTCGCAGCGGGCGTCGCCCTCGCTCTCCAGATCGGCTGCAACCTCGCCAATGACTACTCCGACGGCGTGCGCGGCACGGATGATCAGCGCACCGGGCCGCCGAGGCTGACCGCCTCGGGGCGGGTGCCGCCCCGCACCGTCAAGCTCGCCGCCTTCGTCTGCTTCGGGATCGCCGCGGCTCTCGGACTCGCCCTGGTGGTCCTGACGGGGCAGTGGTGGCTCATCGGCATCGGCGTCACCGCCGTGGCCGCCGCCTGGTTCTACACCGGCGGCCCCCGCCCCTACGGGTACGCCGGCCTGGGAGAGGTCTTCGTCTTCATCTTCTTCGGGATCGTGGCCACCTGCGGCACCGCCTATGTCCAGGGCGGGGCCGTGCCCGGATGGCTCTGGCTCGCCGCCTGCGGAATCGGTCTCATCGCCTGCTCCCTGCTCATGGTCAACAACCTTCGCGACATCAACACCGATCCCGCCCATGGGAAGAGGACGCTGGCCGTGCGCCTCGGTGATTCCCGCGCCCGCAGCGCGTACATGGTCATGGTGTTCATGCCGGTCTTCATCGCCGGCGGATCGCTCGCCTGGGCGCATATCGCCGTCGGCGGCGCCTGGGACGCCATGGCCATCATCGATGTCGTCTGCCCCCTCGTCGTCGTGTTCCCCTTCTCCTGGCGCGCCACGACCGCTGTGAGCGCCGGGGCCACCGGGGGTGAGCTCATCGGCGCCCTGCGCGCCGCGGGCCAGTACGAGCTCGTCTACGGCATTGTCATCGGGCTGGCCTTCCTCATCGTGGGGACGTGAGGCTCCGTATACGACGGCGCCCTTATCCCTTTTCACATGGAGGAAGGCGGCCGACCGCATCGTGATGCGGTCGGCCGCCCGTGAGGTAAGTGAGCCCTCGGCGCGGCCCTCTCCCCAACTCAGGGGCAGCGCCGAGGGGGCCTCTACTCCGCGTTCATCGCGGGGGTCACTTCGTCGCGTCCGACATCTTGCCGTCACTCATCTTGTCTTTTCCGTCGGACATCTTGCCGTCGGACATCTTGCCGTCACTCATCTTGTCGGCACTGGCGGTCGCGGCGGGCTTGGTGTTCTTCGAGTCGCTGGACGAGCCGCAGGCGGCGATGCCAACGGCGGAAACGGCGATGAGGCCGGCCGCGAGAGCGGTGCGAATGTGCATGAGTGTTCTCCTCTACGAAGATTCAAGGTTGGGTTCGCCTCGTGGCGAGCCGTCATCCCTCGTTCGGGGCCGGGGCGCTGCCGGATCGGATCGGCAGATGTGATGCTCGTCATGTCGACTTCATCGTCATTCCACAGATCCGCCGACCGCCCGGCCCCGAACAGGGGATGAATCAACCGCATCGACATGGTAGGAGCCCAGATGCTCATCAGTCTTGTCCTCATCGGCTTCTTCGGAGGCCTCATCACGGGCATATCGCCCTGCATCCTGCCGGTCCTGCCCGTCATCCTCCTGTCCGGCGGCGCTCAGGGCGCCAAGGACGAGGGTGGGAAGGCCCCCTCGCGCCTGCACCCCTACCTCGTCGTCGGCGGCCTCGTTCTGAGCTTCACCACCTTCACCCTCATCGGCTCCACGCTGCTCAACCTGCTGGGCCTCCCGCAGGACACGCTGCGCTGGGCCGGTGTAGTGCTCCTCGCCCTCATCGGCGTCGCCATGATCATCCCGAAGGTCATGGAGATCATCGAGCGCCCCTTCGCGCACTTCCAGAGCCTGGGGGGCGGCAAGCGCCCCACGAACGGATTCCTCCTCGGACTCGTCCTGGGAACCGCCTACGTGCCCTGCGCCGGCCCCGTGCTCGCCGCCGTCTCCGTGGCGGGCTCCACCGGCAGGATCGGCGCCGACACGGTCGCCCTCGCCGTCTCCTTCGGCCTGGGCACGGCCCTCCCCCTGCTCTTCTTCGCCCTGGCCGGCCGCGGCATCACCGAGCGCCTCAAGGCCTTCCGCACGCGCCAGAAAGGCGTGCGCATCGCCGCGGGTGCCATGATGATCTTCCTGGCCGTCGCCCTGGTGACCGACCTGCCCGCCGTCGTCCAGCGCTCCCTGCCGGACTACACCGCCTCCCTCCAGGCCAAGACGGATAAGGCCCTCAACTCCACCCGCCAGGTCGCCCAGGGCCGAGGGGGCTGCGTCGACGGCGCCGATCACCTGGCGAACTGCGGCACTGTCCCGGAGCTCACCGGCATCAGGGCCTGGTTGAACACCCCCGGCGAGCAGGCCCTGACCGCCGCCGACCGCGAGGGCAAGGTGCACCTCTACGACTTCTGGGCCTACTCCTGCATCAATTGCCAGCGCTCCATCCCCGGCATCGAGCGGCTCTACGAGACCTACAAGGACTTCGGCCTACAGGTCGTGGGCATCCACTCCCCGGAGTACGCCTTCGAGAAGGAGGTCGACAACGTTCGTCAAGGAGCCCGGAAACTCGGGATCACCTACCCTGTCGCCGTCGACTCCGACCTGGCCACCTGGACCGCGTTCGACAACCACTACTGGCCGGCCCACTATCTCGTGGACGCCACCGGGCAGCTGCGTCATGTGAAGTTCGGCGAGGGCGGTGAGGAGACCACCGAAAGGCTCGTCCGCGAGCTGCTCAGGCAGGCCAACCCCTCCGTCCAGCTCCCCGAGCCCATCTTCACCGCGGCGGACAACACCCCCGATGTCTCCACGGCGCGCAGCCCCGAGACCTACCTCGGCTCGGACCGGGCCCGGTACTTCGCCGGAGGGGCCCTCAAGCCGGGCGCAGCGTCCTTCGCCTTCCCGGCCGAGCAGAAGGACGGCACCTTCTCCCTGGACGGCTCCTGGGTGGTCGAGGGCCAGAAGATCATCCCCGACGGCGCCCCAGGAGGCCTTCGCCTATCCTGGAAGGGCGCGCACGTCTACCTCGTGGCCTCCGGAGAGGGCAGTATCACCTGGAGGAACGACGGCGGTGAGGAGAAGACGATCCGTATCTCCGGAACGCCCAACGCCAATGAGCTTGTGAGCATGGCCGAGCCCTCATCGGGGCGGCTGGAGCTCACGGTTGACCCGGGGGTCTCCCTGTACTCCTTCACCTTCGGGTGAGGGGTGCAGTCCCCGGCTGCGAATAGGAGAGAGAGGAGGGGCAGCGATGAGGAGGCGCCCCGCCGGGCCCGTACGATGCGCAGTGTGGAAAAGCATCGGCACACTGAGCGCGGGGACGAGGTCGACGCCCTCCTGGCACGTGTTGCCCAGGGGGAAGAGCAGGCCTTCGCCGAGTTGTACGACGCCTGGGCGGGGCGCCTCCTCGCCCTCATCATGCGCATCGTCATCGACCGCGCGCAGAGCGAGGAGGTCCTCCAGGAGGTCATGCTCGAGGCCTGGCGCCGAGCGCCCTCCTTCGATCCCTCGAGGGGGACGGCAAGGGCCTGGCTTGTCACCATGGCCCGTCATCGGGCCATCGACCGGGTCCGCTCGGCCCAGGCCGCGAGGGATCGCGAGGATGCCTGGCAGGCCTACCTGCCCGATGCCGATGTCACGCTCGCCGAGGTCGAGGAGCGGATCGAGGCCGGAAGGGTCCGCGAGGCCCTTGACACCGTCGGGGAGCCCCACCGCACGACGATCGCCCTGGCCTACTTCACGGGCCTCACCCACACCGAGATCGCCAAGCGGATGGGTGTGCCGCTGGGCACAGTCAAGAGCCGCATCCGGGATGGGATGGCCAAGATGAGAACACACCTAGGAGAACCACGATGAGCAGGGAAGGAGAGGACATGAGCGCGGTAGGACGACCTGATGCCGATGATGAGGAGTTCCGCGCGCTCCTCGATGGTGAGACCGCCGCCCTCCTCGGCGCATCGCTGGCCCCCGTCGAGCCGCCCGCCGGGATGCGCGCGGAGCTCCTGGAGCGGATCAAGGGCATCGAGCAGGAGGGGTCCGCCCAGGCGCCCGGTGCCCACCCGGAAATGGGGTGTGCGGGCGCCTCCCCCGGTCCCGGTCCCGGTGCCGACGGTGTCGAGGCGCTCGCCCCCGTCATCGCCCTGCGCCGCCGCCGCGCCTGGCGCTACATGACTCAGGCGGCAGCCGCCCTTGTGCTCATAGCCGCGGGCTTTGGCGCTGGGTACGGCAGCGGCTACGAGTCGGGCTACGACGGCGGCCATGACACCGCCATGGAACACGTGACCCCGATGGTCGACTACGCCCACCTCAACGAGGCCCAGGACGTCCGGCGCGTCACCGACACCATGCCCGACGGGCATGTGGCCACGCTGACCTGGAGCGAGGGCATGTCCATGACGGCCCTGTCACTCCCGGCGGCGATGCCCGCCCCCGTCGGCGGGACCACTTTGCAGATATGGCTGGAGGACCCCTCCTCGGGCACCACCTCGCTGGGCGCCTACTCCCCCGATGAGGGCACCACCTTCACCCTCCTCCCCATGACGCCGAGGCCCGGGCAGCGCATTCTCATCACGGCCGAGCCCGCTGGGGGCTCCTCCCAGCCGACGGCGACGCCGCTCGTGGTCCTCGCCGTCGGCGGGCAGGGCGGCGATGGGGCGGGAGCGTCCTCCGGGACGAGCGGCCCGGCCTTCTCGCCGTCGTCGTCCGCCACCGGCCGCGCCTGAGAGGCGCCTGGCGCGAGCACTGGCGCGGCCCCGGTACCGATCCGGTACCGGGGCCGCGCCCATGCGAGGAGGAGTATCAACGGGCGCCCTCGGTCAGGGGCGCCTCGGCATCGGGCTCATGCGTGATTCGGTTGCGGATATCACGGCGCACCACCTCGATGCTCCACAGCCAGATGATGTGCCCGAAGAACTCCGAGAAGTGCTCGGACCAGGTCTGCGCGCCGGCGACCCAGGGGAAGGGGCTCGGCGCCCAGCCCAGCAGCGGCATGACGACGACGTGCGCGCCCACGTACACGAGGATGCCGAAGGCGGCGCCCTGCCAGAGCTTGATGCCGGGGTAGTACTCGGCGATGACGCAGTAGATGAGCGCGAACACGATCGCGAAGCCGAAATGCACGATGAAGGACATGATCGGCGCCGGGTTGTTATTGAAGGTCACTGTGGCGTGCGAGGTGTCATGGGACATGCCGAACCACTCCAGCATCGACTGCGGGGGATTGGTCTCCGAGCGAATTCCCGGGGTACGGGGAGGGAAGGGGACCTCCCAGCCGAATTTCACAATGGCGGAGAAGAAGCCGCCGATGAGGCCGACGATGATCGCCGTGCCGATGCGGCGACGGGCCGGATCGGTCCTTGTGAGCAGTGATGACATGGGGAGATCTCCTTGGTTGATGTGTGATCGGAATCTACCTAGAAGTAGTACGGGAAGGGGGACCAGTCCGGCTTGCGGCGCGCCAGGAAGGCATCCCGCCCCTCGACGGCCTCATCGGTCATGTAGGCCAAGCGGGTGGCCTCCCCGGCGAAGACCTGCTGGCCGGCCAGGCCGTCGTCAGCCATGTTGAAGGCGTACTTGAGCATGCGGATCGCCTGGGGCGACTTCGAGGTCACGATGGCCGCGTACTCCAGCGCCCGCTCCTCCAGCTCGGCATGGGGCACTGCCTCATTGACCACGCCCCAGCGCTCGGCGTCGCGGGCGTCATAGGCGCGGGCGAGGAAGAAGATCTCCCGGGCGCGCTTGTCCCCGCACTGGCGGGCCAGCAGCGCCGAGCCGTAGCCGGCGTCGAAGGAGCCCACGTTCGCATCGGTCTGCTTGAAGCGCGCGTGCTCGAGGGAGGCCAGCGACAGGTCGCATACGACGTTGAGCGAGTGCCCGCCGCCGGCGGCCCAGCCGCTCACCGCGGCGATGACGACCTTGGGCATCATGCGGATGAGCCTCTGGACCTCGAGGATATGCAGGCGCCCCGCCCGGGCCGTGTCCGCGTGGGCCCGAGCCGCCGCCACATCGGCCTCATGGGAATAGGCCCCCGACGGCGATGGGCCATGGGAGGCCGCGGCGGCACCACTGGCGTGGGCGGTGCCGTCATCGGTCTCGTAGAGGTAGCCGTCGCGGCCCCGGATGCGCTGATCCCCGCCCGAGGAGAAGGCCCAGCCGCCGTCGCGCGGGGAGGGGCCGTTGCCTGTGAGGATGACGGCGCCGACATCGCCGCTCATGCGCGCGTGGTCGAGCGCTGCGGCGAGCTCGTCGACGGTGCGGGGCCGGAAGGCGTTGCGCACCTCGGGGCGATCGATCGCCACCCGCACCACGGGAAGATCCCGCAGCCAGGCGCCGTCGGCGTCCCGCTCGCAGCCGCGGTGGTAGGTGACGTCGGTGAGTTCGCTCGCGCCGAAGCCCTCGACCTCTCGCCAGCGCAGGGGATCGAAGATCTCCGAGACGCGGCGGGGCGTGTGATGGACGGGGGCGGGCGCGCCGGAGGCCGACGAGGCCGACGGCGCCGAGGGGGCTGACGGGTCCGGTGAGGGCGATACGGCGGTCATGGGCATCAGGGTAGGCGAGTGCCGAGCGGGGCACCGTTACGCTGGGGTCATGAAAGAGTCCCAGGCCGGTGCCGCGCCTCACGCGACCCCGGGTACCCCGCTCGCGAGTGCGTCCGCGGCGGGTCCCGCCCACCGTCGCCAGACCATCCCCGCCAACCAGGGCGGGGGGCGGGTCGACTCCGAGGTCGGTCGGCTGCGCGAGGTGATCGTCCACCGGCCTGGCGCAGAGGCCTCCCGCCTGACGCCCATCAACGCGAACAGTCTCCTGTTCGACGACGCCCTCGACATCGAGCTCGCCCAGGCCGAGCATGACGCCCTCACCGCGATCCTGCGGGAGCACGGCGTCATCGTCCACGACTTCCGCGACCTGCTCGCCGAGTCCCTCGCCGTGCCCGAGGCCCGGGCCCTCGTCCTGGAGCAGGCCGTCGGCCCCGAGGCGGTCGGTCTGTCCACCTCCGAGGTGCTCACCGCCTGCCTCTCCGGCCTGCCCGACGCCGAGCTCGCCGAGATCCTCCTCGCGGGCCTCACCCGCGCAGAGCTGCGCGACCGCCTCGACGCCTCCGATGCCCGGACCCTGTTCGCCACCACCTTCCTGTCCACCCTCGAGGGGCAGTTCGTCATCACCCCCCTGCCCAACCACCTGTTCACACGCGACGCCTCCTCGTGGATGTACGGCGCCTGCCACCTCAACCCGATGGCCCTGGCCCCCCGTCGTCGTGAGACCGCCAACTACGAGGCGGTGTACCGCTACCACCCGGTCATCGCCGGCCGGGCGGCCCTCTGGGGCGCCCCGCACCATGCCACGCGCGCCACTGTCGAGGGCGGTGACATCCAGGTGATGGGCAATCGGACGCTCGTCGTGGGGCTCTCCCACCGATCCACCGCCGCGGGCGTCGAGCGCCTGGCCTCCAGGCTCTTCGCCGACGGCATCGCGGATCGTGTCATCGGCGTCCACATGCCCGACCGCGCCTTCTACACCGAGCTCGACGCCGTCATGCATCTGGACACTCTCATGTCGATGGTCGCCCCGGACACCTACCTGCGTTTCGCGGGCTTCGATGACGTCACCACCGTGGAGATCGAGCCCGGCCCTGCCCACGGCTCCTCGACGCCCGCGCTCAGGGTCACCATTCACGATGGATCCGAGATGGATCAGGTCCTGGCCCGGGCGGCCGGCATCGACTCCTTCCGCATCATCAGCCCTGATATGACCGACGAGGCGGAGGCGCTGCGCGAGCTGGCGCGCGACTCCTGCAACGTCGTCGCCCTCGCCCCGAACCTCGTCATCGGCTATGCCCACAACCGGCGGGCCAATGAGGCCCTGCGCGCCGCGGGCGTCGAGGTGATCGAGACCCCCGGTGTCGAACTCGTCCGGGGCCGCGGCGGCGGACACTGCATGACCTGCCCTCTCACCCGCGATGCCGTGTGATGGGGCGGTGCGCCTTCCGCGCTGAGCGGCGCCGTTCGCACCGACTGGTACGTCCTGCTCGCACCAGTCGGTGACAACGGCACCGGGCCCGGACTGCGGGAATCGGCCAGCAGCGGCAGTAAGGAGGCCATGGGTTCCCGCGCTCCGCACGGGGGTGGGGCTCCCGGCTGGAGCCGGTCCGGTGCGCAACACCGCAGTGCCCTCCATGACCTGCGCCTCCCTGTTCCCGCAAGGAGGGCGAGCTTGGGAACGCTGAGCTCTGGCTATCCTGGGGGCGTGACTCCCATTTCCCATGCGCGGATCCGCGGAGAGCTCGACCTGGGGGCTCTCCGGCAGAAGGACCGCACCGGCCTCCTGGCTGACATCGACAGGATCGTCGTCTGGGATATCGCCCTGACCAACCGCTTCCGCGGTCTGACGCGTCGTGACGGTGTCCTCCTCCACGGCCCCGCGGGCTGGGGCGAGGCTGCCCCCTTCTGGGACTACGACGCCGACGCCTCCGCGCCGTGGCTCGCCGCGGCCCTCGAGACCTCCACCGGTATCGGGCCCGGAGGGGCCCCCGCCCCCCAGCACCCCGTCGTGCGCACCCACATCCCCGTCAACGTGACCGTCCCCGAGGTGGGGGAGAAGCGGGCCCGTGAGATGGTGTCCGCCTCGGGCTGCCGCACCGCCAAGGTCAAGGTGGCCGGGCGGCGCGACTCCATGCGCAAGGACATCAAGAGGCTCGAGGCCGTTCGGGACGCCCTCGGTCCCGAGGGCCGCATCCGCATCGATGCCAACGGCTGCTGGGACCTCGACGCCGCCGCTCGCCACATCCCCATCCTCGACCGCGCCGCGGGGGGCCTGGAGTACGTGGAGCAGCCCTGCGCCGACGTCCACGACCTCGCCGCGCTGCGCAAGCGCCTCATCGTGCCGATCGCCGCCGACGAGTCCATCCGCCTGTCCCCGGACCCCCTCGCCGTTGCCCGCCTGCGGGCAGCCGACCTGGCGATCCTCAAGGTCGCCCCCCTGGGCGGGGTCACCCGCGCCCTCGCGATGGCCGAGCGGCTCGGGCTGCCCGCCGTCGTCTCCTCCTCCCTGGACACGACCATCGGCCTATCCGAGGGCGCCCGGCTGGCCGCGGCGCTGCCCGTGCTCGGGCGCGCCTGCGGGCTGGGCACGATCCGCCTGCTCTCGCGCGACGTCGCCGTGCCCTCCGCCGTCCCCGTGGGCGGATCCCTCGCGGTGCGCGCGCCCCACCTGTCCAACGCGATCCTCGGAGCCGTGCTCGCCGGCGAGAAGACCGTCTCCCAGTGGCAGTCCCGTTTCACCCATATGCTCGGGGCCCTGGCCGCCCGGCGGGAGCGGGAGGCGCGCGACGCCTCGAGCGCCGTCGGGGGCCTCCCGATCTGACCGGCGCCGACGGCGCTCACGACGAAGCCGAGGACCGATGCAGCCCCCCTCACTCACCGCTGCCGCCGCTATCGTGGAGGCCCTGGTGGCCACGGGTGTCCGCTGGGCGGTCCTCAGTCCCGGATCGCGATCCGCCCCCATGGCCTACGCCCTGGCCGAGGCGGAGGCCGCCGGGCTCCTGGGCCTGCGGGTCGTCCTGGACGAGCGCAGTGCCGGCTTCACCGCCCTGGGCATGAGCCGCGCGGCCATCCTGGAGGGCCGGCGCGCCCCCGCCGCCGTCGTGACCACCTCCGGCACCGCAGTGGCCAACCTCCACCCGGCACTCGCGGAGGCCGATGCCGCCGGCATCCCGCTGGTCGTCATCTCCACCGACCGCCCACACGAACTTGTGGGCACCGGCGCCAACCAGACCACCGCGCAGGCGGGCATCTTCGCGCTCGCCCCGCGCGCGACCGCCGATATCCCCGCCGATCTCACGGCCCCCGGCCCGGCCGGACTGGGTGAGGAGGCCGGGCGGGCGGCCATCACCGGGCAGGTCCGCAGGGCCGTTCTCGCCGCCGCCGGGACGCTGACCCGCGACCCGGGCCCCGCCCACATCAACGCCCGATTCCGCCCGCCGCTCACGCCGGGCGACGGGACCATCCTGGGGGAGTCGCGCCCGCGTGCCGCATACGCAGGCCCCGCGAAAGAGCCCGCCGCCCCCGCGCCCCGGCTCGTCTGGGAGGCTCCTGGCGCGCCAGCCAACGTCGTGGACGAGGGGGGAGGCGCCCCAGGTCTCATCATCGCGGGCGACTGCCCGGACCCCGCTCTCGGCGCCCTCGCCGCCCGAGTGGCCGAGCGCCTCGGGTGGCCGCTCCTCGCCGAACCGACTTCAGGCGCCCGCCACGGTGCCACCGCCCAGTCCCGCTACGCGGAGCTGCTCGCCACTCGCGGCGGGCGCGATCTGGCGCGGCGGGCGCGCAGCCTCCTCGTCGTCGGTCACCCCAGCCTCAGCCGCCCCGTCAGCGCCCTCCTCGCCCGCGACGATGTGCGGATCAGCATCCTGGCGGATCGGGCCAGGATCACCGACGTCGCCGGGACCGCGCGGCGAGTTATCGACGTTGAGCCCGCCGGCACCCCCGACGGCCTGGAGGATCAGGCGGCGCGGATCGCGGGCCTCCTCGACCGGGCAGGGCCATCCTGGGCGGCTGACTGGACGAGTGCCGTCGCGGCCCTCAGCCCGCTCTCTGGACCATGGGGGGGCGCCGTCGCCGCCCCCGGTGATCCCCGAGGGGCGATGCTCACGGCGGACGAAGCCGCCCTCACCGTCTGGGAGTCCTGCACCCTCGATCATGCGGGTGCCGATGCCCCTCTGCTCGTCGTCGGCTCATCGATGACGATCCGCCGCCTCGACCGGCTCGCGCCCGTGGGCGCGCCCGCGCCGACCGCCGTCGCCAACCGGGGCCTGGCCGGTATTGACGGGACGATCGCCACCGCCGGCGGCCTCGCGCTCGCCTCGGGAAGGCCGGTGCGCGCGCTCATGGGCGACCTGGCCTTCCTCCACGACGCCATGTCGCTCGGCCATGGCGAGCTCGAGTGCGAGCCCGACCTCCAGGTCATCGTCCTCGATGACGCCGGTGGCTCCATCTTCAAGGGTCTGGAGTACGCGGGGGTGCCGGGGCCGAAGCGATTCAGCCGCCTGTTCTCCACCCCGCAGCGCGCGGATGTGGCCAATATCGCCCGAGGGTTGGGCGTGGATGTGATCGAGGCCCCCGACCGGGATTCGCTCGAGCGCGTCATGGCTCAGCCCGTGCGCGGATCGAGCGTGGTCAGGGTCCCGTGCCCTCCTGTTGATGAGCGCTGAGGGGCGCTGCTGCGCCCGATGGCCGTTGAACGCCGCTGCTGCACCGATCGACGCCTCGATCGCCGGACCCCTCGATGCGATGACATATGATGCTACGGCCTACCAGGCGACCGCCGCTGGGTTCCGCTCGGGGAGCTCATCGCACGGGCCGACCGCAAGGAGCGGGAATGAGGAGCGGCACGGCCCTGTCGGCTTGTCCGGCAGCCGGCACAGATGAATGGGGACGAGCCCCGAGGAGGAGAGCATGAGCACTTACGACGAGTCGAACGGCCAGTCCCACGTCCAGAGCGGGGCCGCGGGCCCAACCGCCCCCGCCGGCTATAACTTCGAGCAGGACTCCCGCCCGGGCTCCGATGCCACTGCCGATGCTTTCGGGGCGCCCATGGCCACGGGCGCTGCTGACGGCGCGTTCCCCGTCTCTCCGGCGACCCCGACGAAAGAGCGGCGCGGGCCCGGTTGGGGGGCCATGGTCGGCATGACCGCCGCCGCGGCCCTGCTCGCCTCCGGCGGCACCTTCGCCGCCGTCCGCTACGGCGCCGACGGCGCCCTCTCCTCGAACGGCCCCATCCCCGTGGCGACCGGCTCCACCACGCAGACAGTCACCTCCCAGGGGACGATCCCCGATTGGCAGGCCGTCACCGCCGCCGTGTCGAACTCGGTCGTCTCCATCACGGTGTCCGTGGGGGAGAGCGGCGCCGTCGGCTCCGGTGTCATCTACGACTCCCAGGGGCACATCCTCACGAACCAGCATGTGGTCGCGGGCGCCTCGAAGATCATGGTGACCCTTGCCGACGGGCGCATCTACGGTGCCGACATCGCCGGCACTGACGCCAGTACCGATCTGGCCGTCATCAAGATCAAGGACGCGCCGAGCGACCTCACCGTGGCGCAGATCGGTGACTCGGACTCCCTCGTGACCGGCCAGGGCGTTATGGCGATTGGCAATCCGCTGGGCCTGTCCTCCACGGTGACCACCGGTATCATCTCGGCGCTCGACCGCCCTGTGGTCACCACCCAGGAGGACACCGGCGACTCCTTCGGGAACTTCGACCAGCCCCAGCAGGCCCCGCAGCAGGGAGGCCTCGGCGGCCTGCTCGATATGGATCAGAAGCCCACGTCGCAGGTCTACACCAACGCCATCCAGATCGATGCCGCGATCAACCCCGGCAATTCCGGCGGGCCGCTGTTCGACGGCAGCGGCAAGGTCATCGGCATCACCAGCTCGATCGCCTCGACGGGGGGCTCCGGCTCCGCGGGCGAGAAGGCCGGGTCGATCGGCATCGGCTTCGCTATCCCGGTCAAGCTCGCTCAGAAGGTCGCCGACCAGCTCATCAGCAGCGGGAGCGCCTCGCACGCCTATCTGGGGGTGAGCATCGGCGACGGCAGTGCCGAGGCCGGCGGCGTCCTGCGCACCGGCGCGAAAGTCGGAAGCGTCGAGCAGGGTTCCCCCGCCGCCAACGCCGGCCTTGAACAGGGCGATGTTATTACGGGGATCAACAACAAGGTCACTAGCAGGGCCGCGGCGCTCACCGGCTTCGTGCGCCAGTACTCGGCGGGGGACAAGGTGACGCTCACGGTCGTCCGCAGCGGCAAGTCACAGCAGATCGAGGTCACTCTCGCCGAGAAGACTTCCTGACCCTCGTCGCCGAGACCGGTCTCGTTCCTATTCTCGACCGGTCTCGGGTATAGGGAGCGCGCCGAGGGCGCCGAGCATGGGACGCATCTTCGCGCGGGTCTCGGCGAGCTCATCGTCGGGATCGGAGTCCGGCATGATCCCGCCGCCCCCGAAGACCCTCACCGGTCCGCCGGGCGCGGCGATGGAGCCACTGCGCAGCGCGATGCACCACTCGCCCTCGCCGTGCCAGTCCACCCAGCCCACCGGCCCCGCGTAGCGCCCGCGGTCCATGCCCTCGACCTCCTCGATGATCCGGCCCGCCGCCTCGCGCGGCGTCCCGCAGACCGCGGCGGTGGGGTGCAGGGCCCCCACGAGGGACAGGGCTCCCGCGTTGCCCGCGACGACCCCGGTGATATCGCTGGCCAGGTGCAGGACATTGGGCAGCTCCAGGAGGAAGCGCTCGGGCGCCTCCACCACCGAGCACAGTGGCATGAGCGCCTCGATCGCCGAGGCCCGCGCCAGGGCGTGCTCCCGGTTGTTCTTCGCCGAGCCCTCCAGCCAGGCGGCCAGCTCGGCGGTGCGCCGCGGGGTGTCGCCCGGATGACGCCGAGCCGTGCCCGCCAGCACCCGGCTCGTCAGCCTCCGGCCGGCCAGGCGCAGCAGCATCTCCGGCGAGGCCCCGACCATCCCATCGACGGCGAAGGTCCAGCACGACGGGTACGTCCGCCCCAGCCTCCCCAGGATCGTCCCCGTGGGAAGGGGCTCACCGGGAGTGACCAGCACATCCCTGGCCAGGACGACCTTCTGGGCCTCGCCGGCGCGCATGCGCTCGCAGGTGGCGGCCACGGCCGCGCGCCAGCTCGCGTCGTCCAGGGAGTCCTGGGCGACGGCGCTCCCGCGACTGCTCGCAGCGGGGGCCGCCGATGCCGCCTCCAGCAGGTCCGCGAGGAGCGCGCCATGGTCGGGGTGCTCCGCGGGCTCTCCGCCGCCCCCGTCCGCGCCGCCTCCCGGGGCGCCGACCGCAGTCGTCATCCAGGCCCCGCTCTCATCGGCACCCACGATCACCTCCGGCACGAGCAGCACGGAATCGGCCGCCGAGCGGTCCGAGAACGCGATCGTCCCCGCCGCTACCGGACCCGTGCCCGGACGGACCAATGGATCGCGCCACCAGGAGGCGTAGACCGTCGCCCGCCAGGCGCGGCGCAGCTCCTCGATGCGTCCCGCCCCCCGCGCGCCCAGGACCAGCGCCCGGCCGAGTCCCACGAGGCCCCGTCCCTCGTGAACCCAGGAAACGACGTCGTCGCGCCCGGTGAGCAGGTCGAGCAGCGGCGTGCCGTTGAGGGCGCCGGGCGGCAGCGCGGTGGTCAGGAACGACAGGCGCGGGGGCCGCGCGGCCGCCTCGGCGGCGGTGAGGACCAGCGGCCGCGGCGCCCCGGGGCGCCGGGAGGGCGCGGCACCGCTCACGGCCGCGGCTTGGTGGCCCGGTGGACGGCGACAATCCCGCCCGACAGATTCTTGTAGCCCACGCCGCGCCACCCGGCCTCCTGCATGAGCGCCGCCAGGGCGCGCTGGTCGGGCCAGGCGAGGATCGACTCGCCCAGGTAGTCGTAGGCCTCGGTGTTCGACGAGACGAGGCGGGCCAGGGCCGGCAGCGCCGTGCCGAGGTAGAAGCGGTAGGCCGTGCGGAAGGCCCGCCGGGCGGGCGAGGAGAACTCGGCGATGACCAGGCGCCCGCCCGGCCGGGTCACGCGCGCCATCTCGCGCAGGGCCGTAGAGGTGTCCTGCACGTTGCGCAGCCCGTAGGAGATCGTGACGACGTCGAAGGATCCGTCGGCGAAGGGCAGGTCCATCGCGTCGCCCTCGACGAATTCGATGCCTGGGTGACGGCGCCTCCCCTCGGCGACCATCCCGGGGGAGAAGTCACAGGCGATGACGTCGGCCCCCTCGGCCGCGTACTCCGCGGCCGAGGTGCCGGTGCCGGCGGCGAGGTCGAGGATCCGCGTCCCGGGGCGGGCGGCGACGGCGGCCCGGGTGACCCGTCGCCACATGCGCACCTGCCACAGGCTCATGACGTCATTGGTGAGGTCGTAGCGGTGCGCGACCGCGTCGAACATGCCCGCGACCTCGCGGGGGTCCTTGGAGAGGGAGGCTCGGCTCATGGCCCCATCATTCCAGGAAGTCGCCGGCGTCCCCGCTCGCGCCGGCCGGCGCGAGCGGGGACGCCATGGGGGACCCTGGTCCTAGGAAAAGCGGCATTTGGATACGAGCGGCGGACGTAATTCGCTTGTCTGATCACTTGTCGCCAGTCACAGGAAAGTGCTCGAATCGTTGCGATTCCGCAGGTGGCATCCTTGGGATGGTCGAGGGCCGAGACCGCGCCGTCATCTCGGTAGAGTCTTCCCAGGCCCGCCGTGCCGGATGGGTCACATGACCCTCTGCCCGCGCGCCGCCAGTGCCGCGGACTCCCCGTCAGGGCCATGGCGCGAGATCCCCGAAGGAGACTGGCCGATGACGATCGCCCCCACGAGCCGCAGCGCCCCGGCGGCGCGGCAGCCCTCGCGCGGGAGTGATCTGAACGCCGACGCCGTCGTCGTGGGCGCCGGCCCGGCCGGCTCATCGGCCGCTTACCACCTCGCCACCCTCGGCCTGGACGTGCTGCTCGTGGAGAAGGGCGAGCTCGGCCGGGACAAGGTCTGCGGCGACGGCCTCACCCCCTCCGCCGTGCGCGAACTCGCCTCCATGGCCGTGGACACCACCGGCTGGCAGCGCAACGTCGGCCTGCGCGTCATCGGCGGCGGGCATCGCCTCACCTTCCCCTGGCCCGAGCAGGCCTCCTTCCCCTCCTACGGGATGGCCCGCCCCCGCGCCCAGCTCGATGCCGACCTCGCCGCCCACGCCCAGCGCGCCGGCGCCCGCCTCCTGACCGGAGTGACCGTCACCGGTCCGGTCCTGACCCCCTCCGGGCGCGTCGTCGGGGTCGACGCCAAGCCCACCGCCCGCGTCGAGGCGCCCGGAATCGAGGCCCCCTCGCGCCTGAGCGCCCCCCTCGTCATCGACGCCGGCGGTGTCTCCGCGCGCCTGGCCACGGCCGTGGGCCGCGCCAAGAACGAGCGCAGGCCCCTGGGCGTGGCCGTGCGCGCCTACTTCCGCTCTCCGCGCGGTGATGACGAGTGGATGGAGTCCCAGCTCGAGCTGTGGGACGGCAAGCCCGGCGAGTCCGACCTCCTGCCCGGCTACGGCTGGATCTGGCCCGTGGGTGACGGCATTGTCAACGTCGGGCTCGGCTCGGTCTCGTCCCGGGCCGCCACCACCCGCATCGACTACCGCGGAGCCTTCGCCCGCTGGATCGCGAACTGCCCGGCGCAGTGGGGCTTCACCCAGGACAACCAGACCGGGCGCCTCGCCTCCGCCGCCCTGCCCATGGCCTTCAACCGCAAGCCCCACTACGCCGATGGCCTCATGCTCCTCGGCGACGCCGGCGGCATGGTCTCCCCCTTCAACGGCGAGGGAATCGCCCAGGCGCTCATGTCCGGGCGCCTCGCCGCCCAGGCCGCCGCCCAGGCCGCCGTGCGCTCCACCCGGGCCGGCCGCGAGCAGGCGCTCGCCCAGTACCCGGCCGCCCTGAGCGCGGAGATGGGCGGCTACTACACGCTCGGGCGCCTCTTCGTCGCCCTCATCGAGCACCCCGAGGTCATGCGGATCTGCACCCGCTACGGGCTTCCCCGCAGGCGCCTCATGAGGCTCGTCACCAAGCTCCTGTCCGATGGGTGGGAGCGCCGCGGCGGTGACGCCGTCGACCATTTCATCCAGCTCCTGACAAGGATGGTGCCAGCAGCATGAATCCGTACGTCTCACTGCTCATCATGGCCGGGGTGGCGCTCGTCGTCGCGCTGGGTGGGCTGGCGCTGTCGGCGATCATCAGCCCGAACCGGACCAACAGGGTCAAGGTCGCCAACTACGAGTGCGGGATCGACCCCACCCCCGTCAACACCGAGACCGGGCGATTCCCCGTCTCCTTCTACCTCGTGGGCATGACCTTCATCATCTTCGACGTCGAGGTCGTCTTCCTCTACCCATGGGCCACCGCCTTCGCCCGGCTCGGGTTCTTCGGGCTGTCCGCCGCGCTCGTCTTCATCGCCCTCATCACGGTGCCCTACATCCTGGAGTGGCGCCGCGGCGGTCTGGACTGGGACTGAGCGGGACACGACGGAAGAGAGGCGCGCAGCGATGAATATGGACTCCTACCGCGACAAGATGAACTCCATCCCCTCCAAGCGGGATGATCTGACGGCCCGGGCCATCGAGTCGGTCGAGGGCCCCGGCTTCCTGCTCACCAGTGTCGAGAAGCTCGCCGACCTGGGGCAGGCCCGCTCCCTGTGGCCCGTCACCATGGGCCTG
The DNA here is from genome assembly GCF_002076915.1 of Actinomyces gaoshouyii. Lineage (NCBI taxonomy): Bacteria > Bacillati > Actinomycetota > Actinomycetes > Actinomycetales > Actinomycetaceae > Actinomyces > Actinomyces gaoshouyii. Next base: position 1,936,118 of record NZ_CP020468.1, on the reverse strand, counting down.
GCCTGCTGCGCCATCGAGATGATGGCCACCGGCACACCCCGCTTCGACATGGCCCGCTTCGGTTGGGAGGTCTTCCGCGCCTCGCCCCGCCACGCCGACGTCATGATCGTCTCGGGCCGCCTCTCCCACAAGATGGCCCCCATCATCCGCAACGTCTACGACTCGATGCCCGAGCCCAAGTGGGTCATCTCCATGGGCGCCTGCGCCTCCTCCGGCGGCATCTTCAACAACTACGCCATTGTCCAGGGCTGCGACCACGTCGTCCCGGTCGACATCTACCTGCCCGGCTGCCCGCCCCGCCCCGAGATGCTCATCAACGCCATGCTCGAGCTCACCCGTCAGATCGAGGTCAAGCCCATGCTCAAGCACCGCGAGGACATCGCGCGCGCCGTCGAGGCCGCCGCCCTCGCCGCCACCCCCGTGTCCGAGATGAAGGGCCAGCTCGCATGAGTGACACCACCGCGCCAAAGGACGGCGCCCCCGCCGAGGAGCTCCAGGCCCCCGCCCCCGCGGGCCCGGCCGTTCCCGAGATCGCCGGCACCCCAGTGCGCCCCGAGCTGCGAGTCGAGGTCATCTCCCACCACAGCGGGCAGTTCGGCGCCGCCGATGCCGGTGACACCACCGGTTACGGCCTCACCCGGTCCGCCGTCACCCTGGCGCCCGCCGCCACCCGCCCCTACGGCGGTTGGTTCGACGACGCCGTCGACGCCCTCGTCGAAGACCTGTGCGCCTCAGGCGTCGACCCGGCCGCCGCCATTGAGAAGGTCGTCGTCGAGCACGGCGAGCTCACCCTGTTCATCGCCCGTGAGCACCTGCTCGACGTCGTCGCCCCCCTGAGGGACGACCAGGACCTGCGCTTCGAGCTGTGCCTGGGCGTGAGCGGCGTCCACTATCCCCAGCTGGCCGGGCGCGAGCTCCACGCCTGCTTCCAGTTCATGAGCCTGACCCACGGCGCGCGCATGATCCGGCTGGAAGTCGCCTGCCCCGAGTCCGACCCCCATGTGCCCTCCATCGTCTCCCTCTACCCCGGTGACGACTGGCATGAGCGCGAGGCATGGGACCTCATGGGCATCGTCTTCGATGGGCACCCGCACCTGACCCGCTCGGCCATGCCCGACGACTGGGTCGGGCACCCCCAGCGCAAGGACTACCCGCTCGGCGGCATCCCCGTCGAGTACAAGGGCGCCACCACCCCGCCCGCCGACACCCGGAGGTCGTACCGCTGATGAGCACCACCGCAGCCTTCGCCGCCGCCGGTCCCGCCACCGACGACCTCGCCGACGGCGCCCCGCAGTACACGCTGTCCGGGGGCGACTGGGACGACGTCGTCGCCCGGATCGCCGCCCGTGACGAGGCCGACCGCCTCAAGCACGACCGGATCGTGGTCAACATGGGGCCCGTCCACCCTTCCACCCACGGCGTGCTCCGCCTCGTCCTGGAGATCGATGGCGAGACCGTCACCGAGGTCCGCGTGGGCACCGGCTACCTCCACACGGGCATTGAGAAGAACATGGAGTACCGCACCTGGGTGCAGGGCGAGACCTTCGTGACCCGCATGGACTACGTCGCCCCCTTCTTCCAGGAGGTCGGCTACGCCCTCGCCGTCGAGAGGCTTCTGGGCATCACCGACGACATCCCCGAGAAGGCCACCGTTACCCGGGTCCTGCTCATGGAGCTCAACCGCATCGCCTCGCACGTCGTGGCCGTGGGCACCGGCGGCAACGAGATGGGCGGCACCACGCTCATGACCATCGCCTTCCGCTGCCGCGAGAACATCCTTCGCGTCTTCGAGATGGTCTCCGGCCTGCGCATGAACCACGCCTACGTGCGCCCCGGCGGGCTTGCCCAGGACCTGCCCGAGGGCCTGACGGACTTCGTGCGCTCGGTCATGCCGGATATGAAGAAGGACATCCACGAGCTCGAGCTCTTCCTCATGGAGAACCCGATCCTGAAGTCCCGGTTCATCGGAGTGGGCGAGATCTCCCTGGCCGGCGCGATGGCGATGGGGCTGACTGGCCCCTGCCTGCGCGCCACCGGCTACCCCCTCGACCTGCGCAGGACCAACCCCTACTGCGGCTACGAGACCTACGACTTCGAGGTCCCCACCTACGAGCGCTCCGACTGCTACAACCGCCTGCGCCTGCGCGTCGACGAGTGCTACCAGTCCCTCAAGATCGTCTCGCAGTGCCTGGAGCGCCTCGACGCCATTGCCGCGCGCGGCAATCACCCCTCGAACACCGCCATGGTGGCCGACCCCACCATCGCCTGGCCCGCCCGCATGGCCATCGCCACCGACGGCCAGGGCCAGTCCTTCGAGCACGTCCGCGAGATCATGGGCAGCTCCATGGAATCCCTCATCCACCACTTCAAACTGGTCACCCAGGGTTTCCGCGTCCCCGCGGGCCAGGTCTTCCAGCAGGTGGAGCACGCCAAGGGCTTCCTGGGCATCCACGCCGTCTCCGACGGCGGCACCCGTCCCTACCGGGTCCACTTCCGCGACCCCTCCTACTCCAACCTGCAGTCCCTGGCCCTCATGGCCGAGGGCGGCATGATCGCCGACCTCGTGCCCACTCTGGCCTCGATCGACCCCGTCCTGGGAGGCGTGGACCGCTGATGAGCACGAACCCGACCACCACGGCGCCCGCGGCCGACCAGGCCGCCATCCCCGCAGCCCTCACCGCCGCCTGGGACGAGGCCACCGCCGCCCGGCTGCTCGCCGACATCGAGGTCATCAAGGGCCGCTACCCCGCCGAGCACCAGCGCAGCGCGCTCATCCCCATGCTCCACCTCATCCAGAGCGTCGACGGCTACGTCTCGCCCGCGGGCATCGCCCTGTGCGCCGAGGAGCTCGGCCTCACCCGCTCCGAGGTGAGCGCTGTGGCCACCTTCTACAGCCAGTTCCGCCGCCACCCCGCCGGTGAGTACCACGTGGGTGTGTGCACCAATGCCCTGTGCGCCGTCATGGGCGGGGACGAGATCTGGGAGGCGGTGTCCGCGCGCACCGGGCTCGGCTCCGACGAGACCTCCGAGGACGGCCGCATCAGCCTGGAGCGCATCGAGTGCAACGCCGGCTGCGACTACGCCCCGATCGTCATGGTCAACTGGGAGTTCTTCGACAACCAGACGCCCGCCTCCGCCGTCGCCCTCATCGACGCGCTGGAGAGCGGCGAGGGCGCGCGCCCCACCCGCGGGCCGGACACCCTGCCGACCTTCCGCGCCAACGAGCGCGTCCTGGCCGGATTCGAGGACGGTCACGCCGACGAGGGCCCCTCGGCCGGCGAGCCCAGCCTGCTCGGCCGGCGCATCGCCGCGGCCAATGGCTGGACCAGCCCGAAGGAGGACACGAAGTGAGCACCACCGCCGACGCCCAGCCCGCCGGCCCCGCCTTCACCGCACCGGGCACCCTCACCCCCGTCCTCACCGAGCACTGGGGCGAGGACCGCTCCTGGACCCTGGAGCACTACCGCTCCGTGGGCGGCTACGAGGGCCTGGCCCGCGCCAAGGCCATGAGCCCCGAGGAACTCGTCGGCCTGGTCAAGGGATCCAACCTGCGCGGCCGCGGCGGCGCCGGATTCCCCACGGGCCTGAAGTGGTCCTTCCTGCCCCCCATGGACGGCAAGCCCCGCTACCTCGTCGTCAACGCCGATGAGTCCGAGCCCGGCACCTGCAAGGACATCCCCACCATCCTGGCCAACCCCCAGGCCCTCATCGAGGGGGTCGCCATCACCTCGCGCGCCATCGGCGGTGACCTCGCCTTCATCTACCTGCGCGGCGAGGTCGCCCACGTCTACCGGCGACTGCTGGCCGCCGTGCGCGAGGCCACCGATGCCGGCCTGCTCTCCACCGGATTCGGGCTCGACGGCGCCCAGCCGCTGCGGATCGTCGCCCACGCCGGCGCCGGCGCCTACATCTGCGGAGAGGAGACGGCGCTGCTCGACTCCCTCGAGGGCCGCCGCGGCCACCCCCGCCTCAAGCCGCCCTTCCCCGCCGTCGCCGGTCTGTACGGGCGGCCCACGGTCATCAACAACGTGGAGACCATCGCCTCCGTGCCCGCGATCCTGGCCAAGGGCCCCGACTGGTACAACGCCATGGGCACCGAGCGCTCCAAGGGACACGGCATCTTCTCCCTGTCCGGGCATGTGGCCAGCCCCGGCCAGTTCGAGGCCCCCTTCGGTATCACCATGCGCCGGCTCATCGAGCTCGCCGGCGGTATCCGCCCCGGCCACAGCCTCAAGTTCTGGGTGCCCGGCGGCTCCTCCACCCCGATCTTCACCCCCGACGAGCTCGATGTCCCCCTCGACTACGAATCGGTCGCCGGCGCCGGCTCGATGCTCGGGACCCGCGCCCTCCAGGTCTTCGACGACACCGTCTCCGTGGTGCGCGTCGTCGCCCGGTGGACGGAGTTCTACCAGCACGAGTCCTGCGGCAAGTGCACCCCTTGCCGCGAGGGCACCTACTGGATGCGCCAGATCATGCTGCGCCTCGAGGCCGGCAAGGGCCTGCCCGGCGATGTCGAGAAGCTCGAGGACATCGCCGGCAATATCGCCGGGCGCTCCTTCTGCGCCCTCGGCGACGCCGCGGCCACCCCGGTCCTGTCCGGCATCAAGCGGTTCCGCGGCGAGTTCGAGGCCGGCTACACCACGCCCGCCCGCGAGCTCTTCCCCTACCGCGCCTCCTCCATCCTCGAAAGCGCCAGGTGAGTCATGACTGAGATGGTCAACATCACGATCGACGGCGTCCCCGTCGAGGTCGCCAAGGGAACGCTGCTCATCCGCGCCGCGGAGCGGATCGGCGTGCGCATCCCGCGCTTCTGCGACCACCCCCTGCTCGGGCCCTCGGCCAACTGCCGCCAGTGCCTCGTCGAGGTCGCCATGCCGGACCGCGAGGGCAACGTGCGGCCCATGCCCAAGCCCCAGCCCTCCTGCGCCATGACCGCCACCGAGGGCATGGAGATCTCCACCCAGGCCACCAGCGTGGTGGCGGCCAAGGCCCAGGCCGGCACCATGGAGTTCCTCCTCATCAACCACCCCCTGGACTGCCCCATCTGCGACAAGGCCGGGGAGTGCCCCCTGCAGAACCAGGCCCTGGAGCTCATGGGCACCGGCGGTCAGTCCGTTACCCGCTTCACCGACGTCAAGCGCACCTTCCCCAAGCCCCTGCGCCTGACCAGCAACGTCCTGCTCGACCGCGATCGCTGCATCCTGTGCCAGCGCTGCGTGCGCTTCGCCGACCAGATCGCCGGCGACCCCTTCATCGCCCTCCAGGGGCGCGGCGGCGGCCACCCCGCCGCCGATGGGCACAGCGGGGGCCTCTACTCCGAGCAGATCGGCCGCTTCGACTCCACCGTCCTCGACTTCCTCGATCCGGACGCACCCTCCGCCCCCGAGGCCCAGCCGATCCGCGGCGCGCACGGCCTCACCCCCGCCGAGGGCCTCGTGGGCCCCTCCGGCGATCCCGGCGCCGCCGACGGCCTGGCCCCCGGGCCGATCGACCCCGGCCGCGGCGACCTCGACGTCTCCGGGCGCCCCTTCGCCTCCTACTTCTCGGGCAACATCATCCAGATCTGCCCGGTGGGCGCCCTCACCTCCGCGCGCTACCGCTTCCGCGCCCGCCCCGTGGACCTCGTCTCCACCCCCTCGGTCACCGAGCACGACGCCTCCGGCTCCGCCATCCGCGTCGACATGCGCCGCGGCACCGTCCTGCGCCGCCTGGCCGGCGATGACCCCGAGGTCAACGAGGAGTGGATCACCGACAAGGACCGCTTCGCCTTCGCCTGGGCCACCGCCCCCGACCGCCTGACCACGCCGCTCGTGCGCGACGAGGCGGGCGAGCTGGTCCCCACCTCCTGGTCCGACGCCCTCGACGTGGCCGCCCGCGGACTGGCCCGCGCCGCCGACGACGGCGGGGTCGGGCTCCTGCCCGGCGCGCGCCTCACGCTGGAGGACGCCTGTGCCTGGTCCCGCTTCGCCCGGACCGTGCTGGGCACCAATGACATCGACCAGCGCGTGCGCGACCACAGCGCAGAGGAGGACACCTTCCTCGCCGCCCGCGTGGCCGGCACGGGCCTGAGCGCCGTCACCTACACCAGCCTCGAAACCGCCGGCCAGGTCCTCCTGGTCGGCTTGGAGCCCGAGGACGAGTGCGGTTCGCTCTTCCTGCGCCTGCGCAAGGGCGTGCGCGCCGGCGGCGTGAGGGTCGCCTCCCTCACCAGCGTGCTCACCCCCGGCCAGGCCAAGATGAGCGCCGAGTCCATCCTCGTCGTCCCCGGCGAGGAGGCCCGTGCCGTCGCCCTCCTGTCCCAGACGCATCCGGCGCTCGTCGAGGCCCTCAAGGCCGACGGCGCCACGATCCTCGTCGGCGAGCGCGCAGCCGCCGTCCCCGGCCTGCTCACCACCATCGACACCCTGGCCACGGCCACCGGGGCGCGCCTGGCCTGGGTGCCGCGCCGCGCCGGCGAGCGCGGGGGCATCGAGGCCGGCGCCCTGCCCTTCCTCCTTCCCGGCGGGCGGCCCGTCGCCGACGCCACCGCCCGCGAGCAGGTCGCCGCCGCCTGGGGAATCCCCGCCACCGGTGAGAACGCCCGGCCTCTTCCCGAGACCCCCGGCCGCGACACCACCGCCATCCTCACCGCCCTGACCGACGGCGCGCTGGGCGGGCTCGTCATCGGCGGCGTCGACCTGCGCGACTTCCCCGACCCGGGCCTGGCCCGTGCCGCCCTGGCCGCCTCCGCCTTCACCGTGCAGCTGGAGGTGCGCCGCTCCGAGGCCTCCGAGCACGCAGACGTCGTCCTCCCCGTGGCGCCGCCCGTGGAGAAGAACGGCACCTTCGTCAACTGGGAGGGGCGCGTGCGCCCCTTCGGGCAGGCCCACGTCTCGCGCACCCGCACCGACCGCCAGGTCCTGGGCATGCTCGCTGCGGAGATGGGTGCGGACCTGGGCGTGGACAGCCTCGAGACCCTCCACGACGAGCTCGCCGGCCTGGGCCTGTGGGCCGGGGCCCGCCCCGCCGTCACCTTCAGCGAGGCCCCCGCCGCGCAGCCGGCTGCCGGGCCCCTCACGCCGTCGTCGTCCCCCTCCGGCCTGTCCGCAGTGCTGGCCACTCACAAGCCGATGCTCGATGCTGGACGCCTCCAGGACGGCGAGGCCTTCCTCGCCGCCACGGCCCTGCGGCCCGTCGCCCGCCTCGGCGCCGACCTCGCCGCTCGGCTGGGCGTCGTCGGTGGCCAGACGGTCGAGGTGTCCACCGACACGGGCGCCATCCGCCTGCCCGCGGTCATCGGGGGAGTCGGAGACGGCGTCGTCTGGCTCCCCGAGTGCTCCGCCGGTTCGACCGTGCGACAGAGCCTCGGCGCGCACCACGGCTCGCCCGTGCGCGTGTCGCTCCCCATCAGCGGTGCGACCGGGCCCTCCGGCAGCGCCGCCCAGCCAAACACGTCCACTGCGGAGGTGATCCGATGAGCACCGCGTCACTCATCCTCGCCCCGGCGGCGCTGCCCGTCGCCACGAGTGGGGGAGTCAAGGCCGACTTCAGCGGGGAGACCTGGTGGCTCACGCTGCTCAAGGCCGTCTTCCTCCTGGCCTTCCTCATCCTGTCCGTCATCATGGTCCTATGGGTGGAGCGCCGCGGGCTGGCCCGCATGCAGACCCGTCCCGGCCCCAACGTCAACGGCCCTTTCGGCCTCTTCCAGGCCATCGCCGACGCCACCAAGCTGATCCTCAAGGAGGACTTCTGGCTCGGCGGCGCTGAGAAGCTCCTCTACCTGGCGGCGCCGATCCTCACAGCCTTCACGGCTTTCATGGTGTACGCGGTCATCCCCTTCGGGCCCGAGGTCTCTATCCTCGGGCACCGCACGCCCCTGCAGATGGCCGACTTCCCGGTGGCGATCCTCTACATCCTCGCCGTCACCTCCTTCGGCGTCTACGGCATCATCCTGGGCGGCTGGTCGACCCACTCCACCTACCCGCTGCTGGGCGCCGTGCGCAGCGCCGCTCAGGTCATCTCCTACGAATTGAGCATGAGCCTGTCGATCCTGACGGTGTTCCTCGCCTCGGCCACGATGTCCACCTCCGGGATCGTCGCCGCGCAGGACAGGATGTGGTGGGGCATCGCCATGATCCCCAGCTTCCTCATCTACGTCGTCTCCATGGTCGGTGAGGTCAATCGCCTGCCCTTCGACCTGCCCGAGGCCGAGGGCGAGCTCGTCGCCGGCCACATGGTGGAGTACTCCTCCATGAAGTTCGCCTGGTATTTCCTGGGCGAGTACATCAACATGTTCAACGTCTCCGCCGTGTGCGTCACCCTGTTCCTGGGCGGCTGGCACTCCGGCTTCGGATGGCTGTGGGCCGGCTCGGACAAGGGCTGGTGGCCGATGCTCTGGTTCATCGCCAAGGTCTGGACCGTCATGTTCTTCATGATCTGGACCCGCGGGACCCTCGTGCGCATCCGCTACGACCACTTCATGAAGCTCGGCTGGAAGTTCCTCATCCCGGTCTCCCTGGGCTGGTTCGCGCTGGTGGCCGTCGTCCAGGGCTACCGCGCCTTCTCCGGCGGCTCCACCCGGGGCCTGCTCATGGTCCTGGCCGTCGTCTTCCTGCTGGCCATGCTCATCCTGCTCATCCTGCCCGCCGGCGATGAGGAGACCGGCTCCGCTTCCCGCGCGGGCCAGGGCACCGGCGAGCTCGTGGCTCCCGGCGAGGAATTCGACGCCTACGCGGGCGGCTACCCCGTCCCGCCGATGCCCGGCCAGAGCCTGCCGATCACGCCCAGGGCCCGCCGCGCGGCAGTGGCCGCCGCCCTCGCCCCAGCGGGCGCCGCGGCAGGCCCCGCCGGCACCCAGCCCGCCGCGACCTCCCAGGAGGGGACCGATGACTGACCAGACTCCCAACCCGCGCGCTTCCGAGCACGACCGGTGGCTGCGCGACGCCCCCGGCCCCTTGGCCCGGACCTTCGCGCCCGTGGCCGGGTACGGGGTCACCATCTCCTCGATGTTCCGGCCCACGGTCACCGAGCAGTACCCCTTCGAGCCGGCCAACCTCATGCCGCGCTACCACGGCCGCCACCAGCTCAACCGCTACGACGACGGCCTGGAGAAGTGCATCGGCTGCGAGCTGTGCGCCTGGGCCTGCCCCGCCGACGCCATCTACGTCGAGGCCGCGGACAACACCCCCGGCGCCCAGTACTCGCCCGGCGAGCGCTACGGCCGCGTCTACCAGATCAACTACCTGCGCTGCATCTTCTGCGGCATGTGCATCGAGGCCTGCCCCACCCGGGCGCTGACGATGACCCACGAGATCGAAGAGCTGGTCGGCCCCACCCGCACCGGCCTCATCTACGAGAAGACCGACCTCCTCGCCCCTGTCCCGGACGGCGCCCTGGACGCCCCGCACCCCATGGCCGAGGGCACCGAGGACGGCGACTACTACCGCGGCGCCGTCACCGGGCCGACCCAGGCGCAGGCCGACTGGGTGCGCGCCCACCGACCCGAGGACCCGACCCTCGCCACCGCGAAGGTCGTGACGGCCCCCGCCAGGCCGAAGGAGGCCGTGCGATGAGCTCACCCATCATCCTCCCGCTGGCGCCCGCGCCCGCGGCCCTCAGCGGCACCGGGACGGTGACCCTCGGCGAGACGATCCTCTTCGGCGTCGTCGCCCTCGTGACCATCGCCTGCGGCGTCGGCCTGCTCACCGCCAAGCGCGCCGTCGCGGCCGCGGTCAACATGATCGTCATCATGATCGGCCTGGCGATCCTCTACATCGCCAACGAGGCCCCCTTCCTGGGCGTCACCCAGGTGGTGGTCTACACCGGCGCCATCATGACCCTCGTCCTATTCGTCATCATGCTCGTCGGAGTCGGCGGCGAGGAGCCCGTGGGCGCCACCTCCTCCAGGTCCCAGGTCCCGCTCATCGCCCTCATCGGGGCGGCTCTCGCCGGCGCCCTCGGCGTGACGGTCTGGCAGACCTCCCTGCCCCGCCCCGCCGGCCTCGACTCCGGCTCCGCCGCCGATCCGGCCGAGCTCGCCACCGCCCTGTTCAGCCATCACGTGGTCACCATGGAGCTCACCGCGATGCTCCTCATCGTGGCGGCCCTGGGCGCGCTGACCCTCACGCACCGCCAGCGCATCCGCCCCAAGCGCTCCCAGGCGAGGATCGCCCAGGAGAAGCTGCGCGACTACGCCATCAAGGGCACTCACCCCGGCCAGCGGCCCATGCCCGGCGTCTACGCCGCCACCAACTCCGCCGCCGCCCCCGCCCTGGACGCCGATGGCACCGCCGTCGAGGAGTCCATCCCCCGCGTCCTGCGCGCCCGGGAGCTCGGCTACGAGCTGGCCGAGGTCTCGCCCGAGACCGCGGCCGCCGCCCGGGCCGGCCGGATCAGCGCCCGCACCGGGGCGCGCATCGCCCAATCCGGCATGGCCTCCATGCCCGGCGCCGCCGCCCCGGCGGTCATCCAGCCCATGGCCGCCCCGGCCCCTCCCGAGGCCACGGCCGCGGATCCCAGCCGGACCGAGGCGAAGGAGGAGGACAAGTGAGCATCGGCCTCTACATCATCCTGGCGATCATCCTGTTCTCCCTCGGCGCGCTCACCGTGCTGCTGCGCCGCAACGCGATCATCGAGCTCATGGGCGTCGAGCTCATGCTCAACGCCGTCAACCTCGTGCTCGTCACCTTCTCACGCGTCCACGGCAACCTGACGGGGCAGATCTTCGCCTTCTTCGTCATCGTCGTGGCCGCCGCCGAGGTCGTCGTGGGGCTGAGCATCGTCGTGTCCATCTTCCGAACCCGCAGGGGAGTGTCGGTCGACGACATCAACCTGCTCAAGAACTGAAGGGGGCTGACGTGAGCATGATGGGCGCACTTCCCCTCGCACTGGCACCCGCCGTCTCCGCCGGGCACGCCACCCACGCCGCCACCGGCGCCGCCGCGCTGGCCTGGCTCCTCATCGCGGTGCCCGCCGCCAGTGCCGCGATCCTGCTGATCGCCGGCCGCCGCTCCAACTCCTGGGGCCACTGGCTGGGCCTGGCGGCCGCCGTCTTCACCGCCGTCCTGGGGCTGACGATCATCGCCCAGGTCGCGGGCATGGCCGAGGGCCAGCGGATCATGAGCGTCAAGCTCTGGCACTGGTTCAGCGCCGGGAGCCTGCGCATCGACGTCGGCCTGCGCATCGACCCGCTGTCCCTCACCTTCGTCGGCCTGGTCACCTTCGTCGGCTCCCTCATCCACCTGTACTCGGTGGCCTACATGAGCCACGACCGCGATCGCCGCCGCTTCTTCGCCTACCTCAACCTCTTCATCGCCGCGATGCTCACCCTCGTGCTCGGCGACTCCTACATCACCCTGTTCGTCGGCTGGGAGGGCGTGGGCCTGGCCTCCTACCTCCTCATCGGCTTCTGGAACACCGCCGACGCCGACGACCCGCGCGCCGCGCGCGACAAGAGTATGGAGAATGCCACCGCGGCCAAGAAGGCCTTCATCATGAACCGCGTGGGGGACATGGGCCTCCTCGCGGCCATGATGGCGATGGTCTCCCAGGTCCACTCCGTGGCCTTCGACGCCGTCCTGCCGGCCGCCGCCAGCGGCGGGCTCACCACCGGCTGGCTGACGGCCATGGGCCTGTTCCTCCTCGTGGCCGCCTGCGGCAAGTCCGCCCAGTTCCCGCTGCAGGCCTGGCTGGGCGACGCCATGGCCGGCCCGACGCCGGTGTCCGCGCTCATCCACGCCGCCACGATGGTCACCGCCGGCGTCTACCTCATGGTGCGCTCGGGCGCCATCTTCCAGGGCGCGCCGGCCGCGCAGACGGCCGTCGCGATCGTCGGCGCCATCACCCTCCTTCTCGGCGCGATCATCGGCTGCGCCAAGGACGACATGAAGAAGGTGCTCGCCGCCTCCACCATGAGCCAGATCGGCTACATGATGCTCGGCGCGGGCCTGGGCCCCATCGGCTACGCCTTCGCGATCCTCCACCTTCTCACCCATGGCTTCTTCAAGGCCCAGCTATTCCTGGGGGCCGGCTCCGTCATGCACGCCATGGGCGACCAGGTCGACATGCGCCGCTTCGGGGCGCTGCGCACCGCCATGACGATCACCTGGGCCACGATGGGCATCGGCTGGCTCGCGATCCTCGGCATCCCGCCCTTCAGCGGCTTCTGGTCCAAGGACAAGATCATCGAGGCCGCCTTCATCGGCGAGGGCGCCAAGCCCTGGATCCTGGGCTCCATCGCTCTCGTGGGCGCCGGCATCACGGCCTTCTACATGTCCCGCCTCTTCTTCATGATCTTCCACGGCAAGGCCCGCTGGACCACCGAGAAGGACATCGAGGGCCCCGTCCACCCGCACGAGTCGGGATGGATGATGACCCTCCCGCTGCTCATCCTGTCCGTATTCTCCATGGGCCTGGGCGGCGCCCTGGCGACCGGGGACATCTTCGTCACCTGGCTCGAGCCGGTCACCGGCCATGCCGAGCATGGCGAGCCGGTGCTGCCCGCGACCGTCATCATGGGCGCCACGCTGGCCCTGGTCATCGTGGGCGCGCTCGCCGCATGGCTCATGTACGCTGCCCGCCCCGTGGCCACCGTCGTCCAGCCCTCCAACGCGCTCGTCGAGGCGGCGCGCAAGGACATGCACCAGGACGCGATCAACGAGGCCATCGCCATGCGGCCCGGTCAGGGCCTCGTCCTGGCCGCCACCGCCTCGGACCGCTACGTCGTCGACGGCGCCGTCGAGGGCCTGGCCAGCGGCACCGCGGCGCTCGGCCGGCTCGTGGGCCGCACCGAGTCCGGGTACGTGCGCTCCTACGCCGGCTACATGGCCGCCGGCACCGTCCTGGCCCTCATCGCCGTCCTGGCCACCAGGTTCTGAGAGGACACCGCCACATGCAGACACTCACCGTCGCCACGGGCCCCTACCCGGTGCTCTCCCTCATGGTGCTGGTCCCCCTCATCGGGGCGCTGCTCCTGGCCATTCCCGCCCTGCGGGGCCAGGCGCGCGGCCTCGGCCTGGTCATCGCGCTCGTCGAGCTCGGCCTGGGCATCTGGGCCGCCATCCTCTTCGACCCTCGCGCGGGGACCGCCTACCAGCTCGCCGAGACCCGCCAGTGGATCCCGGCCATGGGCGCCTCCTGGGCGCTGGGCGTCACCGGCCTCGGCCTGGCGATGCTCCTGCTGGCCGTCTTCCTCGTGCCCATCGTGATCCTGGCCTCCTGGGGCGAGATCCCCGCGGACCGCCAGGCCGGCTTCGCCGGGCTCATCCTGGCCCTCGAGGCCTTCATCATCGTCATCTTCAGCGCGCGCGACGTCCTCCTCTTCTATCTCGTCTTCGAGGCGATGCTCATCCCCGTCTACTTCCTCATCGGCCGCTACGGGGGGCCCGACCGGCACCGCGCCGCCATCAAGTTCCTCCTCTACTCCCTGGCCGGTGGCCTCGTCATGCTCATCGGCGTCGTCGCGCTGGCCGTGTACGGCCCCGGCGGCGAGGGGAACTACCTCATCGAGAACCTGTCCCAGGGGCTCACCTCCTCCACGGACGCGACCCGGGGCATCTTCGTCACCTTCCTCATCGCCCTCGCCATCAAGGCCCCGATGGTGCCTCTGCACACCTGGCTGCCCGACACCGCCGAGCAGGCCACCCCGGGCACCTCAGTGCTGCTCATCGGCATCCTGGACAAGATCGGCACCTACGGGATGATCGCCATCGTCCTGCCGCTCTTCCCCGAGGCCTCCCGCTGGGCGGCGCCGGTCGTCCTGCCCCTGGCGATCGTCGGCATCATCTACGGCGGGCTCGCCGCCATCGGCCAGGACCACCTCTACCGGCTCATCTCCTACACCTCCATCAGCCACTTCGGCTTCATGGTGCTGGGGATCTTCATCGGCAACCAGATCGCCGCCGTCGGCGCCATGGTCTACATGGTCGCCCACGGGCTGTCGATCGCCGGCCTCTACCTCATCACCGGTTTCATGGCCCGGCGCACCGGGACCGTGCGCATCAGCGAGCTCGGCGGCATTGCTCGCGTCATGCCGCTCGTCGCCGGGACCTTCCTCTTCTCCGGCCTGGCGTCCATCGCCCTGCCGGGCCTGTCCGGCTTCATCCCCGAGTGGATGGTCCTCACCGGCAGCTTCTCGGCCGAGCCCGTCTACGGGCTTCTCGCGCTCCTGGGCGTCATCATCGCCGCCGTCTACATGCTCCTGCCCTACCAGAGGGTCTTCACCGGGGCACCGGCCCCGGAGCGCGTCGGCAGCCAGGATCTCGACGGCCGTGAGCGCGTCGTCGTCGCCCCCATCCTCGTCGCCATGCTGGTCCTCGGCCTGGCGCCCGCCGTCCTGACCGGCATCCTCGACGGCGTCGGGGCCCAGACCGCCGCCACCATGACCGGGGCGGGTTCTCAGCCCGCCGCCATGGCCCCCGTCACGGAAGGGAGCAGCAAGTGAGCTTCACCGCCCCGTCCATCCAGTGGGCCGGCCTCGTCCCGGTCCTCATCATCCTGGGAGCCGCCATCCTCGGCGTGCTCATCGAGGCCTTCATGCCGCGCCGCGCCCGGCACCTCGCCCAGACGATGCTGGCCGTGCTGGCCATCCTCGGCGCGATCGTCGCCATCGTGTGGCGCTGGAGCGTCGTCGTCGACGGCAGGGCGCCCGGTTACCCCGTTGTCGGCTTCAACGAGGACAACTTCGGCATCGCCGCCCAGGGCGTCCTGCTCATCATCGGCCTGCTGTCCATCCTCGTGATCTCGGACCGCACCGAGATCGGCGACTCCGCGTTCGCCGCGCAGGCCGCCGACCGCCCCGGCAGCGCCGAGGAGAGCGAGTCCATCCACGCCGGGTGGGTCGCCACCGAGGCCTTCCCCCTCACGCTGTTCTCGCTGGCCGGCATGATGCTCTTCCCGGTGGTCAGCGATCTCATCTCCCTGTTCGTCATGCTCGAGCTCGTCTCGCTGCCGCTATACGTCATGGCCGCCATGGCCCGCCACCGCCGCCTGCTCAGCCAGGAGGCCGCCATGAAGTACTTCGTCCTGGGCGCCTTCGCATCGGCCTTCCTCCTCATGGGCTCCGCCCTCCTGTACGGCGCCTCCGGCTCCGTGCTCTACAACGACCTCCAGAACGGGAACCGGATTCAGCCGGGGGTCGCCTCGGCCGTGGACGGCGCCATCGCGGGTGTCGACTGGCTCGTGCTCGCCGGCGTCGCCCTCGTGCTCGTGGGCCTCCTGTTCAAGATCGCCGCCGCGCCCTTCCACGCTTGGAGCCCGGACGTCTACCAGGGCGCCCCCACCCCGGTGACCGGCTTCATGGCAGCCGGGGTCAAGGCCACTGCCTTCCTCGCCCTCGTGCGGTTCTTCTACATGGTCGGCGGGGGGCTGAGCTGGGACCTCGCCCCCGTCCTATGGACCATCGCCATCCTCACCATGGTGGTGGGCACCGTCGTCGGCATCGTCCAGCGCGACGTCAAGCGCATGCTCGCCTATTCCGCGATCGCCCACGCCGGCTACATGCTCATCGGCATCATCGCCTACAACCAGCGCGCGATCACCGCGATCCTCTTCTACTCCCTGGCCTACGGCATCGCCACGGTCGGCGCCTTCGGCGTCGTCTCCCTCGTGCGCGAGTCCCACGGCGGGGGAGCTGGCGCCGAGGCCACCGGCCTGGACGACTACCGAGGCCTTGCCCGCCGCAGCCCCTGGCTCGCCGCTGCCATGACATTCTTCCTGCTGTCCTTCGCGGGCATCCCGCTCACCGGTGGTTTCATCGCGAAATTCCAGCTCTTCGTCGCCGGTATCGACGGCGGGGCGACCTGGCTCGTCGTCATCGCGGTCGCGAGCTCGGCGGCCACGGCCTTCTTCTACCTCAGGCTCGTCGTGCTCATGTACTTCCGCGCCCCCGAGGGCGAGGGCGTCACCGTCGTCGACTCCCAGGGCACGGCCGCGGCCGCGATCACCTTCGCCGTCCTGGCCACGATCGCCCTGGGCGTCCTGCCCCAGGCCGCGCTCACGGTGCTCGGCGACGCGGCTATGCTCATCCCGTGACCACACCGTTGCCACTGAGCGCCCCGGAACTCGAGGGCCGCATGGCCCCCGCCCTCGACGCCGTGGAGGAGCGGCTCATGGCGATCGTCAGCAACGCCGACGAGACCATCAACCCTCCCACCTCCCACCTGGCCAGGGCCGGTGGCAAGCGCCTGCGCCCCACCCTCGTGCTCCTGACCGCCCAGCTCGGCGACCCCGAGCGCGCCACCGGTGAGGCGGTGAGGGACGCGAGCGTGGCCGTGGAGCTCACCCATATCGCCACGCTCTACCACGACGACGTCATGGACGATGCCCCGCTGCGCCGCGGCGCCCCCAGCGCCCAGACAGTCTGGGGGAACTCGGCGGCCATCCTCGCGGGCGACATCCTCGTGGCCCGCTCCTCCCAGCTCATCGCCGCTCTCGGCCCTGAGGCGACCCTCGCCCACGCGCGAACCTTCGAGCGCCTGTGCACCGGCCAGCTCCACGAGACCCTCGGCCGCCCCGCGGGCACCGACCCGGTGGACCACTACATCCAGGTGCTCGCGGACAAGACCGGCTCCCTCATCGCCGTCTCCGCCCGCTACGGCGCGATGCTCACCGGCGCGGGCGCCGAGGTCGAGGCCATCGTCGAGGAATTCGGCGAGCGGATCGGCATCGCCTTCCAGCTCGCCGACGACGTCATCGACCTGGCCTCCGACTCCGAGACCACCGGTAAGACCCCCGGAACGGACCTGCTCGAGGGCGTGGACACCATGCCCGTCCTCCTGCTTCGCACCGCCCTGGCCGCGGGGGAGCTCGACGCCGCGGGCCAGTCGATCCTCTCCGACCTGTCCTCCGCGGACCTGCGCGATCGCGCGGTCCTCGCCGGGGTCGTCGCGCGCCTGCGCGCCCACCCCGTTCTTCAGCGCACCCGGCGGATGGCGACATCCTGGGCCGACGACGCCATCGCCGGTCTGGAGGGCCTGGAGGAGGCCGTCCTCACCGCGACCCGCGAGCGCCTGGCCTCAGGCGGCGTGGTCGGAGACGATCTGAGGACGGCCCTGGCCGACGCCCGCGAGCGCGCCCGGGTGGTGCGGGGGCTGCTCGAGGACTTCGCCCACCAGCTCGTCGACCGCGCCGCCTGAGGCCGGTCCTCCGCGCGGAGGACCGGCGGGCCCGCCGCCCCCTCTGCCGCGCGCGAGGCGGGCCCCGCGGCTCTGCGCCGTGGGGCCCGCCGCTTCAATGGGCTCAGTGCGCGGCCTCAGCCGTGTGCTCGTGCTCCTCGTCGTGGTGCTCGGAGCCATCGGCGTGCGTGTGCTTGGCGAAGGCGACCTCGTTGGGGGTCGCCGAGTAGGCCTTGGAGGTTTTTTCCCCGTTGGTGAGGTCCACCTTGTGGACGCTGTTGGTGGCCGGCTCGGTCACCCAGGCGGTCGAGCCGGAGATCTGGAGCGCCGGGTGGGCGTCCTGCCACTTGGCCGGCGGCTCCCAGGCGGCGATCACGGGGACCGAGTCGGTGAATGACCCCGAGGCGACGTCGAGCTTGTGCAGGGCCCCGTCGGTGCCGAGCACCCAGGCGTTGTCCTCACCGTCGCGTTTGATGCCGCGCCACGTGTACTCGGCGCCGGCGGGCATGTCGATGACGGTGAAGGAGCCGGCGGCGGAGTCGAGCAGGCCGACGCGGTGCAGGTTGACGCCCTCGGCGTCGCGGTCGTCCTTGTAGTCGGTGACCGCGATGGGGGAGGAGCCGGTGACGTAGGAGTTGCCCACGCGCCCGTAGTCGGCGTCGGGGCTGGCGATCTTGGTGAAGGCGCCGCCCTTGTACAGCAGGACGCCGTTCTCGCAGCCGAGCATGGCGGCCTCATCCTTCATAACGCCCTCGCCGTGGACCCCGGGGCACTCCTCGTTTCGGGCGAGCTCCGTGCCGGAGGCGTCCTGGGCGAGCGCTCCCCTGCGGGACTCGGAATTGCCCAGGGTGCGGATGACGGTGCCGTCGGAGAGCTTGACGGCCACGCCGTGGTGGGCCTCCTCGGAGGCGATCTTCTCCGTCTCCGGCAGGGCGGTGACGGTCTCATCGGCGCCGTACCCCAGGGCGTCGGTCTTGACGAAGGTGATCTCCCCGCTGCCGTCGGCGAACAGGCCGGTCCAGTCGCCATGAGGCGTCACGTGCCCGCCCTTGTTGGCCGGGAAGACGAGGTCGGTGAGCTTCGCCTCGCCGCCGCCGGCCCCGGTGGACAGGACCTGGAAGCCGGACACGGTGGTGATCAGGACGTGCTCGTTGTCGCCGAAGGGGTTGAGGCGCAGGAAGCCGGCCATGGGGAAGTCGGCAACCTCCTCCAGGGTGGAGCCGTCCACGACCTTCACCCCGCCGTCGTAGGCGAAGACGAAGCGGTCCGAGCCGTGCTGGTGCTCGTGCGCCTTACCGGAGGCGCTCGCGGAGGCGGCCGTGGTGGCCGAGGAGTCGTTCGAGGCCGAGCCGCAGGCGCCCAGGGCCAGGGCCGTGGCGCTCAGGGCGGCGACGACGGCGGCGCGCCGCGAGGCGCCGACCAGGCGCGGGCGCAACGAGGTGGAGGAAGACATGAAGTGTCCTTTCTGGGGGTCGTGTCATCGGCTGGGAGCGGCCCTTACGCGGTGAGGGCCGCAGTGATGCGGTCTGTGTTGACGGAGAGCATGTCCAGGTAGGTGGGGGCGTCGCCGTCGGGGGCGGAGAGGGACTCGGTGTACAGGGCGACCACCTGGATGTCCTGCCCGGTGGACTCCTTGAGGGCGGTGATGAGCTGGTCGGAGTGGGAGGTGTCGGCGAAGATCGCGCCCACGCCGGCCTCGCGCACCGCCGTCGAGAGCTCCTCCAGGTCCGAGGCGCTGGGGGCGGCGAGCGTGGAGCCGCCGGGGATGACGGCGCCGATGAGGCGGAAGCCGTAGCGGGCCGCCAGGTAGCCGAACACGTGGTGGTTGGTGACCAGGGCGCGCTTGTCCTCGGGGATGGTGCTGAATCGGGTCGACATCCTCTCGTCGGCCGCGGCGAGCTTGTCGCGGTAGGCCGTAGCGGAGGCGGCCAGGGCGGAGGCGTCGATCCCGGGCACCTTCCCGAGCGCGCCCTCCAGGCCGTTGACGACGTCGATCATCCTCGTGGGGTCGGTCCAGAAATGGGGGTCGGGGCCGGAGGCGTCATCGGAGGAGTACTCGATGGGAGTGAACTGCTCCCCGGCGTTCAGCAGCGTGACGCCATCCCTCTTAGCGCTCTCGATGTTGCTGGCCAGCCCCTCCTCCAGGCCCAGGCCATTGGTGACCAGGAGGGCGGCGTCGCGCATGGTGAGGGTCTGCTTGGCCGAGACGCCGAAGGAGTGCGGGTCCGCGTTGGGCGCCATGAGGGTCGTGACGCTCACCTGATCGCCGACCACCTGGGTGACGACGTCGCCCAGGATGTTCGTGGTGACGACGATCGAGGGCTTGTCGCCGCCGCCCGTGGCCCCGTCGCAGGCGGCGACGGCGCCCAGGGGCGTCAGCGCGAGGACGGTGAGCAGGTCCCGGCGCTTCATGCCCCGACCACCTCGAAGGAGACCATGCCGACCGCGGGGAGCGTTCGGGCGAGGCGGGCGGAGTCGGCGGCGTCGATCTCCAGGACGGAGGCGCCGTCGGCGCCGGGGACGTAGGCGCGCTTGGGAGTGGTCCGCACGCCGGCCGAGGCGGCGAGCGCGGGGTCGGCGATGGGCTCGGTGACCGTGGCCTCGGCGCCGTCGGCCCACACGCGCACCCGGCCCTCGGCGTCGACGCCCACGACGCGCTTGCGGGTGTCGTCCATCGCGGACACGGCGACGACGGGTGCCCCGAAGGACACGCGCGTCCAACTCCTGTCCCTGACGCTGAGGAGCCAGGCGCCGCCGGCATCGTCCAGGGCCGCCACCTGGGAGCGCCGGGCCCGGTTGGACAGGGAGACGATCCTCGCGCCGGCGGCCTCGCCCGGCAGGGGGACCCACTCCGGGGAGGGCGGCTCGGCGGTCGCTGCGGAGGAGGGCTCCGGCGCGACGACGACGCCGCCCCGGCAGCCCAGGACGATGCCCGCGCGGGTGAGGGTGCCACCGGAGGCCGAGGGGCAGGAGGCGCTCTGGCCGATGGCCTGGCCGGAATCGTCGATGATGCTCGCCCGGCCCCCGGAGACCAGGACGGTCCGCTCGCCCAACGGGGCGGCGAAGGAGCCGGCGTCGATGCTGGCCGTGGTCAGGGGGCTCTGGCTCCCCTGCCCCAGGGCCTGGCGGTCCAGGACCGTGGCGGTGGTTCCCGAGGCGATGACGGTGCGGGCGTTCGTCGAGGCCACGCTGGCCGAACCGCTCATTCCCAAGGCGCCGAGGTCCCGGGCGGCGGCGCGGTAGTAGTGCTGGTGGTCGCCGTGATCCCAGGTCCACACCCCGGAGTCCACCAGGCTGAGCGCGCCATCGGGCCCGGTGAGGGCCACGAATCGGGAGTCCGACGCGGTGGCGGTCAGGCCGGGCAACGAGGTGATGGGAGCCGGGGCGCCGTCGGCGGTGAGGTCGAGGAGGCTCACCCGACCGTCGGAGGAGGCGGTCACCAGGGACAGGGGCGCCTCGGAGAGCTCCGTGGCGCCGTCGACATGGCCGTGTCCATCACCCTGGCCGCTCTCCCGGGCGGCCGCGCCGGCCCCCGTCGAGGCGGCGGAGGCAGTGGCGCTCGCGGTGGCATCGGAGGGCGAGCCCCCCGAACAGGCGCTGAGGACGGCGGCGGCGGCGGCCAGTGAGGCGCCGACGACGGCGGTGCCGGTTCGGCCAGTCCGCTTGGCTCGGTCGGGGCGGCAGGTGCGGCTGGCGCGGATGCGCTGGGGGAGTCTCACACGTGCTCCTTCGTGGTTGCCGGGCAGGGGAGGGGGCGGCCTGAGCGCCGCCGGGCGCTGGTCAGGGCGGCGACCCCGGAGGCCAGGAGGAAGACGCCCGCGGCCATGGCGGTGATGGTGGCGCCGCCGGCCGTGTCCGCGTACAGGGAGATGTAGAGGCCCACGACGACGCAGGAGCTCGAGATGATGGAGGCCCAGGCGGTCATCGCGAGGATCGACTTCGACCACAGCGCTGCTGTGGCCGGCGGGGCGACGAGGAGCGCCACCACGAGCAGGGTGCCCACCG
The DNA here is from genome assembly GCF_002076915.1 of Actinomyces gaoshouyii. Lineage (NCBI taxonomy): Bacteria > Bacillati > Actinomycetota > Actinomycetes > Actinomycetales > Actinomycetaceae > Actinomyces > Actinomyces gaoshouyii. The sequence continues at coordinate 1,915,023 of NZ_CP020468.1, read as the reverse complement.
CCCGGTAGGAGGCGACGACGGCGGCGATGATGAGCAGGGTCAGGCCGGCCTGGGCCAGCGCCGGGCGCATCCCCAGGGTCAGCGCGATGCCCGGGTCGAGGGACAGCGCCGTCAGGGGCCGGATCATGACGGCGCCCACGATGAGGACAGCGATGAGCGTGCCGATGAGCACGGTGATCTCATCGCTCCTGATCCCCAGGATGTCGCCGAAGAGGATCGCGGTGATATCAGTGGCGAAGGAGCGGGACCGGGAGACGATGATGACGCCCACGGACAGCATGAGGACGAAGGTGATGCCGATGGCGGTGTCCTGGGAGAGGCGGGCCCGCCGGGACAGGAGGGTGACGAGCACGCCCATGGCGGTGGCGCTGAGCGCGGCGCCGGCCTGCGTGGGCAGTCCGATGAGGGCGCTGATCGCCACCCCCGGCAGCATCCCGTGGCCGATGGCCTCCCCGAGGAATCCCATGCCCCGGATGACCACCCAGGTGCCCGCCACCGAGCAGATGAGCGCCGCGAGGACTCCTCCGGTCAGGGCGTTGGTGAAGAAACCCAGGGAGAGCGGGTCGAGGAGGTAGTGCACATACGAAGAGTAACGATAATCGTTCGCGGTTGTCACGCTATGCTCGTCGCATGCGTCTCCATGCTCCCCAGCGGGCCTCCTCCGGCATCCTTGCCGCCCCCGCCCCCTCCGGGCGGGGCCCGACCGCCGCGCCCCGCCCTGACGACGCGGTCGCGCGCGGCCTCATCCTGCGCGGCGTCGTCGTGCGCAGGGGCGAGGTGCTGGCCATCAACGGCGTGAGCCTGGACCTGGCCCCGGGCGAGGTCGTCTGCTTCTTCGGCCCCAACGGCTCGGGCAAGTCCACCCTCCTGGCCGCCGTCGCGGGGATCCTGCCCCTGGCGGGCGGTCGTATCGAGCGTCGCCCCGCCGACGCGCGGCTCGCCCTCGTGCCCCAGGCCCCGCCGATCCCCGAGCGCATGCCGCTGACGGTCCGCGCCGCCGTCGCCATGGGTTGCTGGGGGGATGCCGGGTTCCTGCGCCCCCTGAACCGCGCCCACAAGCGGCGCGTGAGCGAGGTGATGGGACTCCTGGGCATCGCCGACCTCGCTGACCGCCAGCTCTCCGAGGTCTCCGGCGGGCAGCGCCAGCGGGTCCTCGTCGCCCAGGCCCTCGTCAGTCAGCCCGACATCCTGCTCATGGACGAGCCGACCGCGGCCGCAGATGCCCGCTCCACCCGTATCATCCACGACGCCGCGGCCCGGGCCGCCCGGGAGGGCGCGCTCGTGCTCCTCGTCAGTCATGACGAGCAGGCCCGTCGGATCGCCGACCGCTGCCTCACCCTCGAGGCCGGCCGCGTCGTCTGACGACGAGCGGGAGCCCGCGCGCTGAGCCGCCGATCCCCTCCCGGGCTCAGCGCCACCTCGTCGCGGCGTAGAAGGGCGCCCGCCCGCAGACGCCCGCCCGCGAGAGCCCATCGCCCCGACGACGGCGGGGAGCGCGTCGATGAACCGGCGCCCCGGCCGCCTGAGAGGCGTCCACCACCTGGGCCATTGCTGGTGAGGGGGGCCGAAGTATCTAGACTGTGCCTGTCGTCGTCCCAGCCTTCCGTGGCACGCTGAGCCAGGATCGCCCCAGCCTACCCCTCACACCAGGAGCCAGACCCAGTGAGCACCCGCCCTCTCTCCGTCGCCGTCATCGGGGCAGGCCCCGCGGGCATCTACGCCTCGGACATCCTGTCCAAGTCCGGTCTCGATGTGAACATCGACCTCTTCGAGCGGCTCCCCGCCCCCTACGGCCTGGTGCGCTACGGTGTCGCTCCCGACCACCCCCGCATCAAGCAGATCATCGTCGCGCTGTACAAGATCCTCCAGCGCGGGGACATCCGCCTCATCGGGAATGTCGAGGTCGGCCGCGATATCACAGTCGATGAGCTGCGCGAGCACTACGACGCCCTCATCTTCTCCACCGGCGCCGACACCGACGCCCCCCTGCGCATCCCCGGGGTCGACGCCCCCGAGTGCCACGGCGGCGCCGACTTCGTCTCCTGGTACGACGGCCACCCAGACCATCCGCGCACCTGGGACCTGAGTGCCAAGGAGGTCGCCGTCATCGGCGTGGGCAACGTGGGCCTCGACATCGCCCGCGTCCTGGCCAAGCACGCCGAGGACCTCATGGTCACCGAGGTCCCCGAGAACGTCGCCGCCGAGCTGCGCCGCTCCCCGGTCACCGACGTGCACGTCTTCGGGCGCCGCGGCCCCGCCCAGGTCAAGTTCACCCCGCTGGAGCTGCGCGAGCTCGGCAAGCAGCCGGACGTCGACGTCCTCGTCGATGAGGAGGACTTCGAGTACGACGAGGGCTCGCAGGCGGCGCTCGCCGCCTCCAACCAGCAGCGCCAGGTGGTCAAGGCCCTCGAGGGCTACGCCATGGCCGAGCCGGAGGATCTCACCGCCTCCCGCCGCATCCACATCCACCTGTTCTCCGCCCCCACCGAGGTCCTCACCGACGAGGACGGCCATGTGAGAGGCCTGCGCGTCGAGCGCACGCGCCTGACCGGCGACGGGAGCGTGGAGGGCACGGGGGAGTTCCGGGACTTCGACGTCCAGGCCGTCTACCGGGCGATCGGCTACGCCGGCAGCCCCATCGAGGGCCTGCCCTTCGATGCCGAGCGCCACGTCCTGCCCAATGCCGGCGGGCGGGTCCTGGGCGAGGGCGGCGAGCCGCTGACCGGCATCTATGCCACCGGCTGGATCCGCCGGGGCCCCGTGGGGCTCATCGGCTCGACCAAGTCCGACGCCCAGGAGACCATCTCCAACCTCGTGGCCGATGCCCAGGCGGGACTGCTCCGCGCCACCACCGCCGATGAGAATCAGGTCGGGCACGACGCCGTCATGCTCCTGCTCAACAAGCGCGGCGTTCCCTTCACTACCTGGGACGGCTGGGAGCTCCTCGACGCCTACGAGCGCGGTCTGGGCGAGGCCTACGGCGAGGTGACGGTCAGCAGCGGGGAGTCCAGGCCCCGTGAGCGCGTCAAGGTGGTGTCCCGCGAGGCCATGACCGCGGTCTCGCGCGGCACTGAGATCCCCGCCGACCTCATCGGCGCCCCCGACCCCTCCCGTGTCCCGGAGCGCGTCGCCCACCGTCTCTGAAGGAGCGTGGGGGAGGGGGAGGTCGGGAGGTTCTGGAGACCGCCCGGGCTGCCTCGCCGCCCCCTCCTCCCGCCGTTGCGCCCTCGTTCTCCGCATGCCGTCCCGGCCCGCTGTTGCGCCCTCGAACTGCGAGGATGAGGGCGCAACAGCAGGGCAGGGCGGTTTCTGCGGACCAAGCGCGCAGCGGGGGAGGCTCACCCCGGGTGCTGACGGCGCACAGGGCGCGCACAGACTCCTCGGCTACCCTGGCGCCATGTCGGCGATCCACCAAGGCACCAACCACCACAACGGCCTGAAGACCACTGCCCTGCTGGGCGGCATGTGGGGCCTGCTCATCCTCATCGGCTACCTGCTCACCCGGGGAACCGGCTCCTCGATCTTCCTGTTCATCATGCCGCTGATCGGGGTGGCCCAGACCGCGTACACCTATTGGAACTCGGATAAGCTCGCCGTGCGCTCCATGGGCGCCATCGAGGTCACCGCTGCCCAGGAGCCCGTCATGCACAAGGTGGTCGCCGAGCTGTCGGCGGCCTCGGGCCAGCCCATGCCGCGCCTCTACATGGCGCCGACGATGAGCCCCAATGCCTTCGCCACCGGCCGCAACCCCGCCAATGCCGCCGTGTGCTGCACCCGCGGCATCCTCCAGCTCCTCGACGAGCGCGAGCTGCGCGGCGTGCTGGGCCACGAGCTCTCCCACGTTTACAACCGCGACATCCTCACCGGCTCCATCGCCGCGGGTATCGCCGGGATCATCTCCTCGCTGGGCTCCATGGCCCTGTGGTTCGGCGCCGGCCGCGACCGCCGCGAGAGCAATGGCCTGGCCATCCTCCTGCTCGCGCTCCTCGCCCCACTGGCCGCCACCGTCACACAGTTCGCCATCTCGCGCACCCGTGAGTACGACGCCGACCATGACGGAGCGCTCCTCACCAATGATCCGCTCGCCCTGGCCAGCGCCCTGCGCAAGCTCGACGGCGGCATCGCGGCTGCCCCCATGGCCCGAGACCCGCGTATGGAACCGGTGAGCTCGATGATGATCGCCAACCCCTTCGGCCGCGTGAAGAACCTCTTCGCCACGCACCCCCCGATGGCCGACCGCATCCGGCGCCTGGAGCAGATGGCCGGGTACTGACCAGCTCGCCCGGCGCTCTCGGGATTTCTTGCCTGCTCAGGGGATGTCATGGTGTCATGAGGGCGACGGGGCGGCGCCGCTGCGGCCCCGTCGGTCTCAGCGGTAGTTGACGAACTGCAGGGCGGCGTCGACGTCGAGGCCCTTGAGCAGAGCGATGACCGACTGGAGGTCGTCGCGGGACTTGGAGGACACTCGGATCTCATCGCCCTGGATCGTTGCCTTGACGCCCTTGGGTCCCTCATCCCGGATCGCCTTGGTGATCCGCTTGGCGATCTCCTGGCTGATGCCCTCCTTGAGCGGGCAGGCCAAGCGGTAGATCTTCCCCGAGGGCTTGGGCTCGCGGTCGCCCAGGTCGAGGGCCTTGAGGGACACGCCCCGCCGGAACAGCTTGGACTGCAGCACGTCGAGGATCGCCAGCACGCGCTCGGCGGAGTTGGCCTCCATGGCGATGACGTCGCCGGCCAGGGTGACGGAGGCGTCGACGCCGCGGAAGTCGTAGCGCTGGGCGATCTCCTTGGCGGTCTGATTGACGGCGTTGTCGACCTCCTGGCGGTCGAGCTTGGAGACGATGTCAAAGGAGGAGTCTGCGGCCATGGCTTTCCCTTTCCACTGATGGGCGTGTACGGGCATCCGGGCGGAGCGCTCACGGGTGTCGGGCGCCCCCACTGCCGGGGGCCGACGCCTCCGCGCCGCCCCTCCCCGGCGCTGCTCGGGCTCGAGGGTCGTGTGAGCAGGGTCCTAGGGGCGGGATTGGCGCGCTCCGCCGTCGGCTTGTTATTCTTCCACGGCACCGCGCGGTGGGTCTGCTGGACTCGGTGACGCGGGGCATGGCGGGTTGCCCGAGCGGCCAATGGGAGCTGACTGTAAATCAGCCGCGCAAGCTACGGGGGTTCGAATCCCTCACCCGCCACCATGATCGGAGGGTCCTCGGTCCCGATGATCAGAGCCCCTCCGGTGGGGCGGTCCGCAGTGAGCGAGCCCACGCGGGGCCGGATTGCCCAGGCATGACGGTTCCGCTTAGGATTCCGCTCGTTGCCTCGATAGCTCAGTGGTAGAGCACTTCCTTGGTAAGGAAGAGGTCACGAGTTCAATCCTCGTTCGAGGCTCTGATGCGTTGGGGGCCGGTTCGGCCCCCTCCGCATGACATGGCGAGGTAGCTCAGCTGGTTAGAGCGCACGACTCATAATCGTGAGGTCGAGGGTTCGAGTCCCTCCCCCGCTACGCAAGGTTCGAGCACATCGCCGCCCCGGGCTGCTCGAGGATCAATCAGAGGAGAGACACGTGGCCTCCAAGACCGCTGACGTGCGTCCCAAGATCACTCTGGCTTGCTCGGAGTGCAAGGAGCGCAACTACATCACCAAGAAGAACCGCCGGAACACCCCCGATCGCCTCGCGATCTCCAAGTTCTGCGCGCGCTGCGGCAAGCACACGGAGCACCGCGAGACCCGCTGAGCCCCGCGCCCGGATACGATCCGGGCATGAGCGCGTCGAGCCCCACGAGCCCCGAGCTGGTGGGGCTTCGCCATGCCCAGGAGGTGATCGAGGGGATCCTGACCCGCTCCGGTGTCGATGACGCCGAGGCAGACGCCCGTCAAGGCGCCGGCGCCATCGCCCCGGCACTGGTCGCCCTGACCCTGATTCGCGGGATGATCGTGCCCTGGGAGGGGCTCATCCACCGGCGCTGCCGCATCACTCCGGCACCCGGAGGCGCCGCTCATCCTGCCCCGCCCCGCACGCGAAGAACCATCCGAGGGGGCTGGGAGCTCATCGAGGTGACCGCCGAAGTGGTTGTCGACGCCGCCGCGCGCCTCCCGCCGCTCGCCGGGGCCCCGCTCCTCCAGGTCCATCACGGCCTCGCCCGGCGCCTCTCCCCGGCCCCCCGCAGCGCCTCTCGGAGCAGCACGGGCACTGCCACCGCCGGCGAAGGCGGCACGGCCGTCGGCCGCCGGCTCCACCTCAGCGCAGAGGATGCGATCGTCTGGGCGGGCGCGACCGGCGATGACAACCCCATCCACCTCCACCCGGGCGCGGCCCGGCGGGCGGGCCTTGGGACGGGTGATGCTGACGTCGTCGCCCACGGCCTGCTGCTGGCCGCGCTGAGCCTCGGGGTGGCTCCGCCTGCCCCCACCGAACCCGCGGGACTCGATCTGCTCTTCCCGGCCGCGCTCGCCGTCGGGCCCACGGGGGCGGGCCTCATCGTGGACGATGACGGCTCGTGCTGGTTGGCCGCGGGGGCCAGAAGGGTGCTGCGGCGCCGGAGTACGGGTCTCGGCTGACGCCGTTGAAAAGGCGGGCCCTGTCATGGTCGCTGGTAATCCCGTCCCGATTGTTCAATACTTAACGACATCTCATAGGTCGATCGATTATCGCGAGGCCGCATCACCATCGGCGCGGCGCTGTCCGACGTCTCGGACCAGCGCGGAGAGGAACGATATGCCCGGGAAGGACGGAGAGGCACTCGCGGAGCAGGATGGACCCGCCTGCGGTCGGACCCCCGCTCCCACAGTCCCCTCCTGCGGGCAGGGCCCAGCGGACGAGGCCCCCATACGGGCGGCCGGTGGCTGCGGAACCGCGGGTTCGCCCCGACTCGATGCCCTCGAGATGCGCGCCTGGCGCGCCTTCCTCCACACCGCCACCGCCGTCACCGGCGTGCTCAACCACGAGCTCGAGACGGGCGTCGGCCTGTCCCTGCACGAGTACGAGATCCTCGTGCGCCTCGACGAGGCCGCCGGCAAGGAGCTGCGGATGTCGAGCCTGGCCGAGATGATCGGGCACTCCCGCTCCCGCCTCACCCACACGGTCACCCGCCTGGAGAAGGAGGGGTTCGTGGAGCGGCGCTCCTGCCCCTCCGACAAGCGTGGCGTCAATTGCGCGCTCACCGACCCCGGCCTCGCCTTTCTGCGCTCAGCGGCGCCCCTGCACCTCGACGGCGTCCGCAGGCACGTCATCGACCGCCTCGGGCGGGGGGACCTGGAGGCGCTCGCCGAGATCATGTCCCGACTCAACCCCTCCGGCTGAGGCCGGCCGCCTCCCTGCCCCCGACTGGCGGCTCAGCCCCACAAATCCGTCCAGGTCACTCCCAACTCGGCCAGGAGCCCGCGCAGCAGGGGCAGCGAGATGCCGACGACGCCGTGCGGGTCGCCCTCGATCCCCTCGATGAAGGCGCCGCCCAGCCCGTCGATCGTGAAGGCCCCGGCGCACCACAGCGGCTCCCCGGTGGCGATATAGGCGTCGATCTCCGCCTCACTGGGCTCGCCGAAGTGGACGATCGCCGACGAGACGCCCTCCGCTCTTGCCCCATCGGTCAGGCGCACCAGGGCGTGCCCGGTGCGCAGTACGCCCGTGCGCCCCCGCATCGCCAGCCAGCGCTCGCGGGCCGCCTCGGGCATGCGGGGCTTGCCGACGACGGCGCCGTCGATCTCCAGCATCGAGTCGCATCCGACGACGATGGGCGCCCCGGCCCGCCCACCGGATCCCGCCGGCCCCGGTCCTGCGCCTGCGCCGTCGGCGGGATCGCCGCTCAGCGCATCGGCGACGTCGAGCGCCTTGGCCCGGGCTAAGGCGAGCACCTGCTCAGCGGGGGAGGGGGCCTCCTCGCCAGTGGCGGCGTGCCGCTCGGCGAGAGCGGCGAGGACCGAGCCCTCGTCGACCGAGGAGACCTCGACCCGGGGCTCGATACCTGCGGCGCGGAGGGTGGCCAGACGGCCCGTGGACTTCGAGGCGAGAATGATCACCGCCCCAGACTACCCAGCGACCAGCGGTGGGACCGGCAGGCCCGGGTTGCGGGGCCTGCGGGTACCCTTCGCCCTATGAGCACCACGACCCGGCTGGTGACCGTCGACGCCACAGGCTCGACCAATGATGATCTGCGCCAGGAGCTCGCCCCCGCCGGGCGCCTCGATGCGGCTGCTGCTGACCGCTGGCCCCACGGATCCGCGCTGCGGGCCCTCGCCCAGACCGCCGGGCGGGGCAGGAGCGGACGCGACTGGGTGACCCCGCCGGGTGTCGCCCTGACCGTCTCCTTCGTCCTTCGGCCGCTCGTACCCGGCGATCGCCTCGGCTGGCTCCCTCTGCTGGCGGGCCTGGCCGTGCGCGACGCCCTCGCACCCGCACTGGAAGGCCTGCCCTGGCGCGCCCGCACGAAATGGCCCAACGATGTCGTCGTCGAGCCCTCTGGCGAGGGGAAGGTCGGCGTTGACGGCGAGGTGCCCGGCTGGGGGCGCGCCCGCAAGATCGCGGGCATCCTCGCTGAGCTCATCCCCGCGCCCGGAGGCGGGGATGGGGCCGGGGCTCCCGTCCGTCGTGAGGAGGCGCCCGTCGTCATCCTGGGCATCGGAGTCAACGTCGGCCAACCGCCGGAGGCGCTCCCCGTGCCCTGGGCCGCCTCGCTGCGGAGCCTGGGCGCCGGCGGGCCCCGGTCGGACCCCGGGGCCGTGCTGGAGGCCGTCGCCCCGCGCCTGCTCCGGCTCCTGGGGGAGTGGGAGGCTGCTGGCGGGGATCCTGATGGGGCGCTGACCGCCACCGGTACGCTTGGCCAGGACCTGCGCGAGGCCTGCGCGACCCTCGGGGCCCGTATCCGCGTGAGCACCCCGGGCGGCGATGTCTCCGGGACGGCCGTCGGCCTTGAGCCCGAGCTCCGACTGCGGCCGGATGGCGGCGGCCCGGAGAGGCTCATCATGGCCGGGGATGCGAGCGTTCGAGCCGCAGAGCCCGACGGGCGTACGTGATCTGAACGCGGACCGCACGTTCTCGCGCCTTCTCGCATGATCACCTCAGGATGACAGGACATCTGATGTCTTTCTGACAAAATCCTGTGATCTGCGCTACCCTGTCCTGATGGATCAGCCAGAGGCACCGCCGGCGCACGGAGAAGGGCTCGGGGCGGGGGACCGCGCTCCCGGTCCTCGAACAGGCGGCGAGTCCCCTCCCGATCAGCCGGAGGGGGCCGTCCCCGTACCCGGGGACGAGGATGAACGGAGCGCGGGGCCTGCCGATGGCGCGGCCGGATCGACCACCGATCGCGCGACGGCCGTCGCCCATTCCCGCCTGCTGCTCGGGGGCGAGCCCGACCTGACGCTGCTCCGGCTCGCCGGCGCGGCCGAGGTCTCCCCGCTCTTCGCACGCAGCTTCTGGCGAGCCATGGGCTTCGCGGACGTGGATGACGACGAGGTCCGCTTCACCCGCCAGGACGCCGACGCCTTGCGGGCCATCGCCGACCTCATCGACTCCGAGGAGGACCGCCGCCCCGGTCCGGACGGACCCGGCGGTCTATCGACCTCGGCGATCCTCGAACTGCTCCGAGCCCAGTCGTACACGATGGACCGACTCGTCCTGTGGCAGCTCGAGACCCTCGTGGCGGATGTCGGCCAACGCCTCGGCCTGGACGACACCTCCGCCCGGCTCGTCGTCCTCGACCACATCAACGAGATCACTGCCCCCCTGACCGACCAGCTCATCTACGTGTGGCGCCGTCACCTGGCCTCGCTCCTGGACCGCACCGACGCCGAGATCTCACGGCGGGGCGTCGAGCGCGTGGGCCCCGACTACTACCCGCTCGTGAGATCCCTGGGCTTCGTCGACATCGTCTCCTTCACCCAGCGCGCCCAGACGATGAGCCGCATGGAGCTGTCCACCATGCTCGACGACTTCGAGACGACGGCCCGTGACGTCATCACGTCGCGGGGGGCGAGAGTCGTCAAGACCATCGGGGACGCCGTCATGTACATCTCCGATGACCTGACCATCGCCGCCGATGTCGTCACCTCCCTCGTCGATGAGCTCCAGTCGGAGCTCGACGAGATCCTCGTGCGTGCCAGCCTCGTCGAGGGCCGCGTCGTGTCCCGCTCCGGCGACGTCTTCGGCCCGCCCGTCAATCTCGCCTCCCGACTGGTCGACACCGCTGAACCCGGGGGCATCCGCATGGACCAGGCCACTGCCCGCGCCCTCATGGCCAGCCCCGTCGCCCTGCGCTACCGAGTGCGCCAGTGCCACGACGTCGTTGCCAAGGGCATGGGCAACGTCACCCCCTGGTCGCTCGAGCGCGCCTGAGGGCCGCGGGCCGTCCGGGACTAGGCGGGCCGGGACGGCGATGATCAGGCCGCCCCCAGGTTCTGCTCGGGTGGGTATTTCCTCGCGATATCGCGGAAAACCATGCGAGAGCATCCCCGTGCCGCTCACGATGGCGACGGAGCCACTGCCACCCCCCGGGCAACTCGGCTAGTATCTGGATCGTGACAATCGTGCTTCTCGTCGAGGACGACCCCGCCATCTCCGAGCCCCTCGCCCGCGCCTTCGGCCGCGAGGGCTACGAGGTCCGCGCCCACGGCACCGGCAAGGGCGCCCTGGAGGAGATCGGCGAGGCCGACATCCTCGTACTCGACCTCGGCCTGCCGGACATGGACGGTCTCGACGTCGCGCGGACCGTGCGCGCGCAGGGCCTGACCATCCCCATCCTCATGCTCACTGCCCGCAGCGAGGACACCGACCACGTCGTCGGCCTCGACGCCGGCGCGGACGACTACGTCACCAAGCCCTTCCGGCTCGCCGAGCTCCTCGCCCGCGTGCGCGCCCAGGTCCGCCGCGCCTCCGGCGAGGCCGCCGTCGACCAGCTCTCCCACGGGGATATCCGCGTGGACGTCGCCGCCCACCGCGCCTTCGTGGGCAGTCGTGAGCTGCAGCTGACCGTCCGCGAGTTCGAGCTCCTGAGAGTTCTCGTGCGCGGCGCGGGCGCCGTCGTCGACAGCGACGACATCCTGCGAGAGGTCTGGGGCGAGGACCCCACCGGCTCGGAGTCGACGCTCGGCATGCACGCCACCTGGCTGCGCCGCAAGCTCGGCGACGACGTCGACGCCCCCGCCGTCCTCCTCGCCGAGGGCGCGGGCTACCGCCTGGCCTGAGGCCGTTTTCGCCCAGGGGATCCGATGCGACGCCGCACCCTCCAGATGACCATGGCGGCGGTGCTCGTCGCCGTCATCCTCCTGGGGGTGCCCCTGGGCGCGGCGACGATCTTCTACGCCGCGCGGTCCGCGTCGGACGATCATGAGCGCTGGCGCACGGTCCTGTCCGTGGTGACGGTGGGCACCGCCCTGGCGATCGTGGCCCTGGCCGCCGCGTCCGTCGTCGCCTCGAAGGTCTCGCGGCGCATCTCCGCCCCGCTCATCTACCTGGCGGCCGAGGCCGAGCAGTTGGGCAGCGGGCAGGTGCGCCCCCGCATCCGGGTCTCCGGGATCGAGGAGATCGACCTCGTCCAGGCCGAGCTCGTGCGCTCCGCCGAGCGCGTGGCCGGCAGGCTCGCGGCCGAGCGGCAGTTCGCCTCCGACGCCTCCCATCAGCTGCGCACGCCACTGACCTCCCTCAGCCTGCGCTTGGAGGAGATCGAGCTCATCGCCGACGACGAGCAGGTGCGCGCCGACGCCCACGCCTGCCTGGAGCAGGTGGAGAGGTTGACAGGCGTCGTCGACGACCTCCTGAAGGTCTCGCGCCGCAGCGGTGGCGGAACCACGGAGGCCCTCCACCTCGGGGAGCTCTTCGAGCAGCAGTGCGAGGAATGGGGGCCGGCCTTCGCCGAGGCCGGGCGCGAGCTGGTCCTGACCGACGACGTCGATCAGCCGGTGCTCGCCAGCCCCGGCTCGCTCGCCCAGGTCCTGGCCACCGTCATCGAGAACTCCCTGCGCTACGGGGCGGGGACGACGACCGTCTCCGTGCGCAGCGCCAACGGCGGGCACGGCGTTTTCATCGACATCGCCGACGAGGGCGAGGGGGTCGACGACGAGCTCGCGCCGCACATCTTCGAGCGCTCCGTGTCCGGGCACGGCTCCACCGGCGTGGGGCTGGCGCTGGCCAAGGACCTCGTGGAGGCCGACGGGGGCCGCATCGAGCTCACCGCGCGCCGTCCACCGGTCTTCTCAGTGCTCCTGGCCGCCGTGCCGCGCTCCCTCGACCCGAACACCGTCCTCCCGCAAGGGGCGATCGTCAACGTCGGCCGCCGCCGCCGCTTCTGACCCATCTGTCCATCGATTACCCTCCTCCCTCCCCCCCGTGAGCGAGACCGGTCGAAAATAGGAGCGAGACCGGTCCGAGAACCGGTCTCGCTCCTATTTTCGACCGGTCTCGCGCGAGTTTTCTACCGGTCTCGGTGATGCGTCAGTACCAGCCCTGGGACGGGAAGCTCGCCCAGGCCGAGCAGGGGCTGCCGTAGCGGTCCTGGATGTAGCCCAGGCCCCAGTTGATCTGGGTGGCGGGGTTGGTCTGCCAGTCCGAGCCGGCCGAGGCCATCTTGCTGCCGGGCAGGGCCTGCGGGATGCCGTAGGCGCCCGAGGTGTTGGAGGCCCGGTAGTTCCAGCCGGACTCGCGATCCCACAGGCTCACCAGGCAGGAGAACTCGCTGCTATCCCAGCCCCAGGCACTCATCTGGCCGCTCGCGTAGGCCTTCGCCTCAGCGGCGGAGGTGCCCGAGGAGCCGGCAGCGCCCGCCACCGGCTCGCTGGCGATCATCCGCCCCGACGACGTGTCAAGGTGATACCAGGTGGAGCCGTCCACGATCCAGCCGGTGAGCATCTGCCCCGAGCCATTGAAGTAGTACCAGGAACCCAGGTGATTCGCCCAGCCGACGGCCATGCGCCCACTGTTTCCCAGGAAGTACCAGGCGCCTCCCTCGAAGAGCCACCCCATCGCGGCCTGGCCATTGCCGGCCAAGTAGTACCAGGAGCCGCCGATGAGATTCCAACCCACCGCCATGGCTCCCTCGTCGCCCAGGAAGTACCAGGCGCCGTCGATCCAGTTCCAGTCGGTGACCATCCGGCCCTCGGCGTCGAAGTAGTACCAGTCTCCGCCGACGACGGCCCATCCGGTCACGAGCGCGCCGTCGTCATCGAGGTAGAACCAGGAGCCTCCTGTGTGCAGCCACCCAGTGATGGCCCGGCCGTCGGCTGGGTTGATGTAGGACCAGGACCCGGCCCGGGACATCACCCAGCCGATGCTCCCGGCGGCGTTATCCCCATTGGCGGACCCGTCGGCGGGGGCGGTATGGGCGGTGGGGGCCACGGCGAGCGCGGCGTCGGCCGGCGAGGCGAGAGCCGCCGGCGCGATCAGCGCAAGTCCCGCGAGAAGAGTCGCGGAGCCGAGCGCGCAGATCGGTCGGTGCGGGTTCATGAGTACCTCGTGAATGGTTGTGACCGGGCAGCGGCGCTGCGGGGCCTGTGCGGTGGAGTGGGCCTGATCAGGGGCGAGCCGATCCGTCCCCGCTCTTCTTGCGGCGTTCGGCCAGCGCATGGACGATCATGGGCACCACGGAGACGAAGACGATGACGAGGATCATCACGTCGATGTTCTTCTGGATCCACTCGATGGAGCCCAGGAAGTAGCCGAGCCACGTGATCCCGAAGGCCCAGAAGGTGGCGCCGATGACGTTGAAGATGACGAAGTGCCGGTAGTGCATCCGCCCGACACCGGCCATCACCGGGGTGAAGGTGCGCACGATCGGCACGAACTGCGCCAGGGTGACGGCCTTGCCCCCATGGCGCTCGAAGAAGTCGCTCGTGCGCTCCACGTACTCCTGCTTGAAGAGGCGGGAGTTCGGGCGGTTGAAGATCTTCGGGCCGGCCTTGCGCCCGATGAGGTAACCGGTCTGGTTGCCGATAATGGCCGCCAACCACATCAGCGGGGCGGCCACCCAGATATGCACGCCCACATCGCCGGTGGCCACGAAGAGCCCGAGGGTGAACAGGAGGGAGTCACCGGGCAGGAAGAAGCCGACGAGCAGGCCCGTCTCGGCGAAGATCACGAGCATGACGCCGACGATCGCCCAAGGACCGAACCAGGAGACGATCTGGGTGATCATCTCCCCGGCGTCGAGCCATTTGGGACCGAGGGCGGGCATCGGGGCCGCAGGGACGACGGCGTTGAGCGCGGCGAGAGCCGTGAGGGAAGCAGTCACCCGGCAAGGCTAGGGAGAGGGGCGGAGTGCTGGCCGTGAGCCTTCCCTCATCCCCGATGTGGTATCCGGCACGATCACGCTCGAAGCGTCCTGCGGCATCGTGGACCGCACGGCTCCTCGGGTTACTTCGCCGAGTTGGAGGGGACCGCGCGCTCGGAGGCGCCGTCGTGCGCTCCACTGGTGTTGGTGAAGACGATGTAGTGGTAGAAGAGGAAGCGGAAGGCGGTGCCCAGTCCGAATCCGACGACGTAGGCGGCGATATTGTCCGCGAGCGGCCCGGTCAGTCCCAGGACATGATGAGTGAACAGCAGGCAGAACTGGGTGATGACCAGGCCACCGATATTCGCCAGGGCGAAGAGGAGCCCCTCGTGCCAGGCGTTCTCCCTCGTGCGGCCCCGGTAGGTCCAGTAGCGGTTCGCCACCCAGGAGAAGATCGTGGCGACCGTTGCGCTCAAGACGTTCGCGGAGTTCGGGTGGCCCGACAGGAAGCCGGTGGGACCGTGCTGGACGAGGTTGAACAGGCCGGAGTCGATGACGTAGGCGAGCGCGCCGACGACCCCGAACTGAAGGAACTCATGAACCCAGGCGCGGATCCGGCTGGAGAGGCTCATCGGCTCGGCCGTGGCGGTCAAGGTCGCGCTGTCGTTCACGGGGGAGATGCTAAGCCACTGATCAGGGCACCCAGGTGATCGCGGATGATAGATCCCACACCCAGCTGATCCAGAAGGCCTGGGCCATCACCCCCGCCACCGCCAGCGCCCACCGGCCCCGGCGCCCCGCGCTCGCGGCGGCTGCCCAGGCCAGCGGGGCCAGGGGGAGCAGGATGCGCAGCAGCGACGTCGTCGGGTCGAAGAACGCCAGGAGGTAGAGCGCGTAGGCAACGCACCAGAACCAGGCGGCGGGACCGAGCGAGCGCGACGCCCGCGAGCCCAGCCCCAGGGCCGCCAGGGCGAGGGCGCAGGCGACCAGCAGCCAGCCCAGGTGCTCCCCGACCCACCACTGCCCGCGATCCAGCCACGGCAGGAAGGGCATCAGCTCGCCCCCGCGCCATGAGGTCTCCGTGGCGGTGTAGGCGTCCATGCGCCCGGTCGCCAGCCACGCCGCCACCGGCCATGCGAGCGCGCTCACGAGCGCCACCGCGGCCAGTGCCCCCAACCCCGCGGGTCCGCGGCCGCCCAGCTGGGCCCAGCTCGGCCCCAGGCCCCGCGCCCAGGCGCGGGCTCGGCCGCCGTCGTGATCATCGCCAGGCCCCTCGTGCCCTCGCGCTGCCGCCAGCTCCCACAACCACCACAGGCCCAGGGCGAGCGCCAGGGGAAGGCCGATCGGCCGGGCCATGGCGCCCACCATGATGAGCAGCGCGGAGATGGCGAAGCGCCGGCGCTCGGCCGCCATGAGCGCGCTCGCGACCAGCACCAGCCCCAGGGATTCGGCGTAGGGGACCTGGAGGACGGCGGCGCACATGGAGGTCCACGTCAGCGCCACCCCCCACAGCGAGGGGACCCCGCCGACCCGCGGCGCCAGCCAGCGGTCCATGACGACGGCGCCCACCCCCGAGGCGATGATCGCCACTAGGGCCGCCGCCGGATAGAAGGGCAGGCCCAGCCAGGTCAAGGGGGTGGCCAGCAGGGGGAGCAGCGGCATGAACGCCCAGGAGTTCTGGGCGACGGCGCCACCACCGCCCTCCGGCAGGATCGCCGGGTAGCCCTCGCGGAAGATGCGCTCGTACCAGCCCGCGTCCCAGAAGGACATGTGCTCGCTCCATGATGGGGCGGGCCCCGCCCACGGCGTCGCCGGCGTGTCCTGCGCCCCGAGCCTGAGCATGAGGAGGGTGAGGAGGCTCGCCGCGCCCCAGACCGCCAGGACCTGAAGAGCGCGGGGCGGGCGCGGGGCCCGGGCGTCGCCGGGGGCGTGAGCGGGCGGGCCGGCGGGGCCAGCCAAGGGCGCGGGCCCTCCCTGGTCGGAGCCGGCCTGCTCGGACCGGGGGATCGGCCTCCCCGGCGATTGGATATCAGACACGGGGCCAGGGTACGGGCGGATCGAGCGGGACTCGACACCCTGTCGTAGCCTGTGCCCGTGAGCGCACCCACCGTCGCCGTCATCGGGGGCGGGCAACTGGCCCGCATGATGCAGGAGGAGGCCAGCGCCCTCGGCATCCATCTACGGGCCCTGGTCGAGGCCCCGGACGGATCGACGGCGCTGGTCACTGTCGATTCGCCTGTTGGCGCCGCCGACGACGCCGGGGCCGTGGCCGCGCTCGCGGCGGGCGCCGGGGCCCTTACCTTCGAGCACGAGCACCAGGATGACGCGCTCCTGCGCGCGCTGGCCGCCGAGGGCGTCAGGGTGCGGCCCTCGCCCGATGCCCTGCTGCTCGCCCGCGACAAGATCGCCATGCGCCGCGCCATGGACGCCGCCGGCCTGCCCCAGCCCGCCTGGACCGCGGCCAGTGGGAACGCCGCCTCCATCCGCGCGACCATCCGAGGCTTCGCCGCCGAGCACGGCTGGCCCGTCATCCTCAAGACGCCTCGGGGCGGCTACGACGGGCATGGCGTCCTCCTCGTGCGCCAGGAGCGCGATCTCGAGGCCGGCCGCGCCGGCCAGTGGATCGACGCCGTCGCCGCCGGTGGCGCGACCGGCGGTGGTGGCAGCCTCGGCGGCGGGGCCGTGACCAGCCTCCTCGTCGAACAGGCCATCCCCTTCACACGCGAGCTCGCCGCCCTCCAGGCTCGCTCTCCCAGTGGGCAGGTCGCCTCATGGCCCATCGTGGAGACGATCCAGGCCGACGGCATGTGCTCCGAGGCGCTGGCGCCCGCCCCCGGGCTGGACCCGGCCGCCGCCGACGAGGCCGTGCGCATCGGGCGCGAGATCGCCGAGCGCTTCGACGTCACCGGGGTGCTCGCCGTCGAGCTCTTCGCCGTCGAGGCCTTCGGGGAGCCGACCCGCCTGTTTGTCAACGAACTCGCCATGCGTCCCCACAACTCGGGGCACTGGACGCAGGAAGGCGCTGTGACCAGCCAATTCGCCCAGCACCTGCGGGCCGTCCTCGACCTGCCGCTGGGCTCGACCGAGCCGACCGCGGGCGCCTGCGTCATGGTCAACCTCATCGGGGGGCGGCACGAGCCGGGCGAGGACGCGCTGGCCCGGGCGATGGCCGCCGATCCCGAGGCCCGCATCCACCTCTACGGCAAGTCCTGGCGCACTGGTCGCAAGCTCGGGCATGTCAACCTCACCGGGCCGGCCGATGACGTGGAGGGACTGCGCGAGCGGGCCCGCACCGTCGTCGCCATCCTGCGCGGGGACGCCTGAACCGCGCCTCCACTGCTGCCCTCGATCCGGTCCGTCTCATTCCTCCCAGCGAAAGGCCCACCATGGTTGCCACGCCCGACACCACCTCCCAGCCGCTCGTCGGCCTCGTCATGGGCTCCGACTCCGACTGGCCCACCATGAGCGCGGCCGCCGACGCCCTCGATGAGTTCGCCATCCCCTACGAGGCCGACGTCGTCTCCGCCCACCGCATGCCCACCGAGATGATCGATTACGGGCAGGGCGCCGCCGCGCGGGGCCTGCGCGTCATCATCGCGGGTGCCGGCGGCGCCGCCCACCTGCCCGGCATGCTCGCCGCCGTCACGGAGCTGCCCGTCATCGGGGTGCCGGTGCCGCTCAAGCATCTCGATGGCATGGACTCGCTGCTGTCCATCGTCCAGATGCCCGCGGGCGTGCCCGTCGCCACGGTGTCCATCGGCGGGGCTCGCAACGCCGGGCTGCTCGCGGCGCGGATCCTCGGTGCGGGGCAGGGCGAGGAGGCTGGGCGCATCCGTGCCGCCATGCATGCCTTCCAGGCCGAGCTCGGCCGAGTCGCCCACGCCAAGGGCGCGGCCCTGCGCGAGCGCCGCGCTCAGGAATGTGCGTCGACGATGACGCCCGCCCAGAACGGGTCCTTGTCCCAGCCCTCCGCCATCCCCAGTGCCGTCAGAGGGACGAAGGCGGAGTGATGGAGCAGGGCATGCAGCCGCTTTGCCCACGTTGAGTGCGGGCTGATGGTGTACAGGATCGTCTGGAGCGACACGAGAACGGGATACAGACGTTTGCGCTCGAGTGTGTTCGCGTGCTCGGGTGCCTGTCTCTGGGTGCGCTGCTTGTGCCGGCGCGTCTCCCGCGAGATGAGATGGTGGAGAGGCTGTCACTGAAGCGGATCTCGCCGTCGAAGTTTCGCGGATCGAGGTACCAGAAGGCGCCTCCCGGTGCCTTGAGGGACATGGTGTTCGAGATCGAGGCTCGCACCGCGACCTCGACACGTTCCAGGGTGTCCATGACGAACAGTCGCAAGGACCGGTCCCGGTCGAGCAACTGGTTCTCGTTGAGCGGGGGCTTCTCGTAGGCCTGCGACGGTCGCTCGGGCACGGCACCACCATAAGAGAAGACCCCCCGATTTGGGCGTAGCATGCGCCAGAGGCCTGGGGGTATGGTGTAGGGACATCATACACGCGGCCGGCGGCTGCTGACACGTCTAGACTGGGCGCATGAGCATTCTTGTCGCAGGTGGCGCCGGCTATATCGGCGCCCACGTTGTCCGTCTGCTGCTCGAGCGCGGGGACGAGGTGATCGTCGTCGATGACCTGTCCTACGGATCCCCCAGCCGGGTTGAGGGCGCGGCCCTCGTTGAGCTCGACGTCGCCGCTGGTGACGCCCCTGAGCGGCTCACCGATGTCATGAGGGAGCGCGGCGTCACCGCCGTCATCCACTTCGCCGCCCGCAAGCAGGTCGGCGAGTCCGTCGCCCGTCCCGCCTGGTACTACCAGCAGAACGTCGGCGGCCTGGCCAACATGATGCTCGCTATGGAGGCCGCGGGCGTCGACCAGATGATCTTCTCCTCCTCCGCCGCCGTCTACGGCATGCCGCCCATCGAGGTGGTCCCCGAGGACATCGACTGCCACCCCATCAACCCCTACGGGGAGACCAAGCTCATCGGCGAGTGGATGATGGCCGACGCCGAGACCGCCTGGGGCATGCGCTGGGCCGGGCTGCGCTACTTCAACGTCGCCGGCGCCGGCTGGGACGATCTGGGCGACATGGCCACCCTCAACCTCATCCCCATGGTCATGGACCGCCTCGCCAAGGGCGAGACCCCCAAGATCTTCGGCACCGACTACCCCACCCCGGATGGAACCTGCATCCGCGACTACATCCACGTGCGCGACCTCGCCACCGCCCACGTCGCCGCTCTCGACTACCTCGCCAGCGGCAAGGAGATGGCCGAGCACGTCTTCAACGTCGGCACCGGCGTGGGGGCGTCCGTGCGCGACGTCGTCGCCAAGGTCATCGCGGCCACCGGCCTGGACCTCGTGCCCGAGGAGCTCGACCGCCGCGCGGGCGACCCCCCGCAGCTCATTGGTGACGCCTCGCGCATCACCCGGGTCCTGGGCTGGCGGGCCGAGTACGACCTCGACGACATCGTCGCCTCGGCCTTCAGCGCCTGGCAAGCAGATCCGAACCGGCCGCACTTCGCCTGACCGGCCGCGCGCGGGGCGCTGCGGAGCGCGCCGGTTGACGACGACGGGGGCGCGGGTGCTCAGGTGAACCCACCCGAGCGCCCGCGGCCCCTGCGCTCGGAACCGGTCTCGATCGTGATATCGACCGGTCTCGATGCTGTTTTCGACCGGTTTCGGTGGGGAGGGGGTTAGGAGGTGGGGATCTCGACCTTGTTGAAGTCGGAGGACGTCAGCCGGCCCTCGCGCAGCTTGGAGAAGAAGTCCGGTGCGGTCCTGTCCTCGAGCAGCACGGCCGCCCCGATCCCGCCGGGCTCGTAGTCGAGGGAATCGATCGGCGGGGCGCCGGTGAGGCCCTCGGATGAGGCTGCGCGGAAGCCGAGCACCATCTGCCCGATATCCGTCGGGCCGGTGCCGTCGTCGGCGGTGAGCACCTTCGTGCCCGCGTCGACCAGCTTGTCCTGGCGCGGCCAGCTGATGAGCGTCTTGGCGGACACGGCCCTGTCGACGACGGCGCTGATCACCGCGCGCTGGCGCAGGCCCCGGCCGATGTCCCCCGTGGGATCCGACTTGCGCATGCGCGAATAGGCCAGGGCCTTCTCGCCGTCGACGTGCTGGCAGGTGCCCTTCGAGGTGTCCCACACCAGCCCGGAGTCGGGGTCGTCCACGTCGTAGTCGAGGCAGACGTCGATGCCGTCGACGGCGTCGACCGTCTCCTTGACGCCGGCCATCCCGACTTCCATGTAGTGGTCGATCGTCAGGCCGCTGAGATTTTCCACGGTGAGGACCAGGAGCTCGGGACCGCCGTAGGAGTAGGCGGCGTTGATCTTGTCCCCGCCATAGCCGGGGATCTCCACATACGTGTCGCGCGGCAGGGTGGTCAGCGAGGACTGGCCGTTGTTCTTGTGCAACAGCATGATCGAGTCCGCGCGGGAACCCTCCGTGCCATCCTCCGCAATACCGCCATCACCGCGGGCGTCCGAGCCCACGATGAGCCAGGTCTGCCCGGCGGTGTCTTTCGCGCCGGACAGGGCGTTCACCCGGCCGAGCTTGTCATCGACCTCGTGGGCCAGCCAGGCCACTCGGCCTACGATGACCCCGAGCACGAGGACGACCGCCAGAGTGGCCCAGCCGAGGACCCGGCGCCGGCGCCGGGCGGCGCGGCGTCCCGGCCCGAGTGGCTCGGGGCCCGAGGGGGATCCGGGCCGCATCGGGCCGCTCGGGCCCGCGGGGACCGCGCCCGGCGCGGGCCGGTCCTGCCAGCCTCCCGCGGAGGGGCCGTAGGACGCGGGGAGGGCATCCGGGTAGCCGGGCGCTCCAGCGCCATGGTCCTCATAGTCCTGCCCGGCGGGCGGGTAGCCCGAGGGGAGGGTCTGCGTGATGTCGGGGGTGGGGGGCTGCGGCGCGGTCCCGAGCGCGCGAGCCGATGATCCGGGCCTGACATGGCTGCCGCCCGCGCCGCGGGAGGACGGCGCGGGCCGCCGGCGGGGGATCGCCGTCGGCGTTGGGGGCTGCGGGCCCGCCTGCGCCTGGTTCCCGCCGAGCACGCTGCGGCGCGCCGGAGCCTCCGGTGTGGGCCGGGGGTCCGGCTGCTGGCCCTGCCTCACCGCGCGTGGCGGCCTCGGGGGCCTGGGGGCCCGTCCTCCAGAGCCCGGGGCGACGCTGGGAGGAAGACCGTCATTCGACGTCATAGGGCGTGCGCCTCACTTGCACTGGGCGGCGGGGTCGGTGGAGGGAGCCGCGGGCGCCGGCGCCTGGGGGGCAGGGGCCCCACTGGGCTTATCGGCGACGATGGGGGCATCGGTCTGCTCGGCCGCATCGGTCGAGGAGGAGCCCGCAGCGGCGTCGGAGGAACTGGGCGCCGGGGACGCGGTGGAGCCATCCGCCTTGCCGCTCACCGAACCGGTGGGCACGGGGGTGTCCTCCCTGAGGGCCTTCCAGATCGGCTTGGCGTCATCGGTGGCCACCACGCGGTTGGCGTCCCATCTGGCGGGCTCGTTGGGCACGGTGAGGAAGGTGATGCGGTCCATGCCGATGGACTGGATCGAGCTGGCCAGGCCCTGGAGGTTGGTGAGATTGCCGATCTTCTCGGAGGTGGTCAGCGACCCCAGCGCCGTGCGGGCGAAGGAGTAGAGCTGATTGGCGTCCGAGAGGATGTTCTTGCTCTGGGCGGTGCGGATCATGGCGGCCATGAGGTTCTGCTGGTGCGCGATGCGGCCGATGTCCGAGCCGTTGCCGTAGCCGTGGCGGGCGCGCGCGTACTTCAGGCCGTCGGTGCCGTTGAGGTGCTGGCAGCCCACGGGCAGGTAGAGCTGGGTGTAGTCCGGGTCGTCGATCTCCTCGGAGACGTAGAGGTTGACGCCGCCCAGGGCATCGATCATCGTCTTCAGGCCGTGGAAGTCGACGATCATGAACTCGTCGATGTTGACGCCGGTCGTCTTCTCGACGGTGTTGATCGCGCAGGCGGCGCCGATGCCCAGGGCCTTCGAGTCGGTGCCGGTGCCGGCGCCGGTGGCGAAGGCGCTGTTGAACATCGTCTCCGGCTGGGGGGCCGACTCGGTGCCGTTGTAGGTCTTGCACGAGGGGATGTCCACGAGGAGGTCACGGGGGATGGAGACTACCTCCACCCGGGAGCGGTCCGCCGACACGTGCATGATCATCGCCGTGTCCGAGCGGGCGACGGAGGTGTCCTCGCTGCCCTCGGAGCCGTCGACGTTGTTCGCCCCGCTGCGGGTGTCCGTGCCCAGGACGAGGATGTTGAGGGCGTGGCCGTCGTAGGAGTCGCCGATGGCGTCCGTGCGGGTGGCGGAGCCGTCCAGATAGTCGGAGATGTCGAAGCGCTTGACCTGGCTCTGCAGGTCCATGTAGACGAATCCGGCCGCGGAGGTGACGAACAGGACGAGTGACAGGAACACCAAGCCGACCCGGCGGGCGGTTCGCCTCTCCAGGTCCTTGATCGAATGCCGTGCGTGTGGCTTCTCGGTGTTGGGCACGCGTCGAGTCTAGAGAATCAGTGAGGCGAGACCCAGCATCGTGACGGCGTCGATACATGATCTTCCTCAGATCTGGATGACTGGCGTCACAGCGCCTCGGCAAGACCCCGCCTCGTCTAGGCTCTTCCCGTGACCGATCTCGTCCCCACGCCCTCCGATCGGCCGGATCCGGCCGATCAGCACCGCCGGTCCGGTGTGTCGCCCGGTGCTGCGCCCGATCCGGGGGCCGACCGGCGGGGTGCCCGCGGCGGGCGCGTGCGCGTGGTGACCGTCGCCTACAACCCCGGGGACGAGCTCGAGCGCTTCCTCTCCTCCCTCAAGGCCGCCACCTCCCGCGAGGTCACCGTCGTCATCGCCGACAACGGCGAGGAGCACGGCGTCGTCGAGGCCCTCGCCGCCGCGCACGGCGCCCGCGTCGTCGGCGACGGCGTCAACCGCGGCTACGGCGGGGGCGCGAACCTCGCCGCCCAGGGGCTGGATGAGGACTGGATCGTTGTGGCCAACCCCGACCTCGTGTGGCGCCCCGGCAGCCTCGATGTCCTCATCGACGCCGCGATCGCCCACCCCGAGGCGGGCGCGCTCGGCCCCAGGCTCCTCAATGCCGACGGGACCGTCTACCCCTCCGGGCGCGCCCTGCCCTCGCTGGCGGCGGGCACCGGGCACGCCCTGCTGGGGAGGGTCTGGCCCTCCAACCCCTTCTCCGCCCGCTACCACGGCGGCAATGAGGATGTCACCCACGCCGTGGGCTGGCTCTCGGGCGCCTGCCTCCTGCTGCCCGCCGACGTGTGGCGCGAGCTCGGGGGCTTCGACGACGGCTACTTCATGTTCTTCGAGGACGTCGATCTCGGGGCGAGGATCGGGGCCTCCGGGCGCGTCAACCTCCAGGTGCCCGAGGCGGTTGTCATCCACGAGCAGGGTGTGAGCTGGAAGGCGCGCCCCGAGCGGATGATCCGCGCCCACCACGCCTCGGCGCGCCGCTACATGCGGGCCTCCCACCCCGCGCCCTGGCGGGCGCCGCTGCGCTGGGCGCTGTCCGCCGGCCTGCGCGCGCGAGAGGAGATCGCCGTGCGCGCCGCCCGGCGCGGCTGAGCCCGGGACCGCTCCCGGGTCTCCCGGGCGCCTCGCCCGGGCCCGCGCCCGACCGTCCGTGGACGGTCGGCGCCCGCCCTCAGGGGCGCTCCCGGCGGGCCTCGGCAGGGGGTTCCGGCGCGGCGTCGATCGCGACCCGGCGCGCCAGCCGGGTGATCTGCCGCTCCAGGGAGGCCTTGCGGCGGAAGGAGGAGTGGACGTTGAGGAGGAAGGCGACGACGAGGGCGTAGAGGAGGAGGTCGGCGCCGCGGCCCACCCCGACGGCGTTGGCCGCCTGGGTGGTCAGTCGGGGCAGGCTGATCGCGATCACCGCGAAGAGCACGAAGGTCAGTGTCAGGAGGCGCCGACTGGCCTCGTGCCGCGCGCCGGTCGGGCTGCGCAGCATGGTCCAGCCGATCGCGACGACGGCGATGACGAGGATGGCCTGGATGATGATCTGGTGACTCACTGACTGCTCCTATGGACTGGCGGCGGGTGCGGTGCGCCGATGCTCGCTCAGCTGAAGAGCAGGTCGACGAGGATGTTGATGGAGTTCCACAGGGACTGGCCCTTGGCCTTGGAGTAGTCGGTGTAGGTGATCGTCACCGGGTGCTCGCGCCAGGGCAGGCCGGTGCCGGCGAGTTGGCGGATGATCTCCGAGGCGTGGGCCATGCGGTCCTGCTGCAGGTTGATCTTCTCGGCGGCGTCGCGCCGCAGCACCCGCAGCCCGTTGTGCGCGTCCGTCATCCGCATCCCCGAGGATCGGGAGGAGGCCTTGGCCGCCAGCCCGAGGATGAGGCGCTTGGCCGGTCCCACGGGGGAGGGGCCCTCGAGGAAGCGGGAGCCGAGGACGAAGCCGAGCCCCTCCTCGCGCGCGGCGGACACCATGGCCCTCGCGTCATCGGGGGAGTGCTGGCCGTCGGCGTCGAAGGTGACGACGTAGTCCGCGTTCGTCCTCTCCAGGACGTACTCGATGCCGGTCTGGAGCGCGGCGCCCTGGCCGCGGTTGATCGGGTGGCGCACGACGATCGCCCCGGCGCGCTCGGCCCGCCGCGCGGAGTCGTCCCCCGATCCGTCGTCGACGGCGACGACGTGCGGGAAGGCGGCGCGAGCCGCCTCGATGACGCTGCCAATGACCTGGGCCTCATTGTACAGCGGGATGACGAGCCAGGCATCGGTCACCGGGGAGGAGTCCTGCCTGGAGGATGCGGGGGTGCTCACCACGGCATTGTCGCACGTGCGGGCCGATCGGCCCCGGGGCGGGCCTCCTGCGCGCGGATCATCGCAGGATGCGGGGTCGGGGGCGGTAGTATGGCTCAATGGTCGCGGCGCGACCTGGTCCGGCGCCGCGATCCCCCGTGGCCCCTGATCCCCCGCACGAACGACGGAGCCCGGCCGGGATCCCCGCCGGGCAGCAAGGAGCCGCAATGGCAGTCCGGATCGCCGAGTCAGCCGACGTCTCGGACGAGGCCGTGATCGGCGAGGGGAGCAGTGTCTGGCACCTCGCCCAGATCCGGGAGCGCGCCGTCCTCGGCGCCGGCTGCGTCATCGGGCGCGGCGCCTACATCGGCGAGGGCGTGCGCATGGGGGCCAATTGCAAGGTCCAGAACTACGCGCTCGTCTACGAGCCCGCCAGCCTCGCCGACGGCGTCTTCATCGGACCCGCCGTCACCCTGACCAATGACCACTTCCCCCGCGCCGTCAATCCCGATGGCAGTCTCAAGTCCGCCTCCGACTGGGATCCCGTCGGGGTGACCATCGAGGAGGGCGCCTCCATCGGCGCGCGCGCCGTCTGCGTGGCGCCGGTGACGATCGGCGCGTGGGCCACGGTCGCGGCGGGCGCCGTCGTCACCAAGGACGTCCCCCCGCACGCGCTCGTCGCGGGGGTGCCCGCGCGCCGCATCGGCTGGGTCGGGCGCGCCGGTGAGCCCCTTGAGCCCATCGCGCCGACCGGGCCCGGCGCGCCACGGTGGCGCTGCCCCGCCACCGGCACCGTCTACGAAGAGTCCGACACCACGATCCGAGAGGTCTGCCACTGATGGAACGCAGCTTCATCCCCGCCGCCAAGCCGATCATCGGGCCCGAGGAGCGAGAAGCGGCCGGCGCTGTCATCGACTCCGGGATGGTCGTCCAGGGCCCGCAGGTGGCCGCCTTCGAGGAGGAGTTCTCCTCCACGATGGTCGCCGGAGCCCACTGCGTGGCCGTCAACTCCG
Source organism: Actinomyces gaoshouyii (assembly GCF_002076915.1). Classification (NCBI taxonomy): domain Bacteria; kingdom Bacillati; phylum Actinomycetota; class Actinomycetes; order Actinomycetales; family Actinomycetaceae; genus Actinomyces; species Actinomyces gaoshouyii. The sequence continues at coordinate 1,889,059 of NZ_CP020468.1, read as the reverse complement.
GCACCTCCGCCCAGCACGTGGCCACGCTCGCGGCCGGCCTGCCCGAGGGTGCCGAGGTCATCGTCCCCTCCTTCACCTTCGCCGCCACCGCGAACTCCGTGGCCGCTGCCGGTGCCACCCCCGTGTTCGCGGACATCGACCCGGTCACCTTCACCCTGGACCCCGCCGGCGTCGAGGCCGCCATCACCGAGCGCACCGCGGCCATCGAGGTCGTCCACCTCTACGGCCTGCCCGCCGACATGCCCGCCATCCTGGGAATCGCCGAGCGACACGGCCTGGCCGTCTACGAGGACTGCGCCCAGGCGCACGGGGCCGCCATCGACGGCGCGCCCGTGGGCGCCTTCGGCGCCTGGGGCTCCTTCTCCTTCTACCCCACGAAGAACATGACCACACTGGAGGGGGGCCTCATCTCCACCCGCGACGCCGACCTGGCGCGCGCCTGCCGCCTCATCCGCAACCAGGGCATGGAGAAGCAGTACGCCAACGAGGTCATCGGCCTCAACAACCGCATGACCGATGTCAGCGCCGCCGTCGGGCGCGTCCAGCTGCGCAAGGTGGGCGGCTGGACCGAGCGGCGCCGCGCCAACGCCGCCACGCTCGACGCCGGGCTGGCCGGCGTGAGCGGCGTCGTCACCCCGCATGTGCCCGACGGCTACCGCCACGTCTACCACCAGTACACGATCCGCTTCGAGGGCATCGAGGGCGCCGCGCGCGACGAGATCGCCCGCGTCCTGCGCGAGGAGTGGCGGATCGGGACCGGCGTCTACTACCCGATCCCCAACCACCGACTGCCCTCCCTGGAGCGCTTCGCCCCCGGCCTGGAGCTGCCCGGCACGGAGAGGGCCGCCCGCGAGTGCCTCTCCCTGCCCGTCCACCCATCGCTCGCCCCCGAGGACCTCGACCGGATCATCGAGGCCATCGGCGCCGTGGCGAAGGCGGGTGCCTGAGATGGGCGCGCTGCGCATCGGCCTCATCGGCCTGGGCTCCATGGGCCGCCACCACGCCCGCGTCATCCGCGCCACGCCCGGCATGGAGCTCGTGGCCGTGGCCGACCCGGGCGGCGACCGCTTCGGCGTGGCCGACGGCCTGCCGGTCCTGCCCGATGTCCGCGCCCTCATCGACGCAGGCCTCGATGCCGCCATGGTCGCCGTGCCCACCGTCCACCACGAGGAGGTGGCTCTCGCCCTGGCCGAGGCCGGCGTGGCCGCGATGGTGGAGAAGCCCATCGCCCATAGCGTCGAGGCGGGTCGCCGGGTCGCCGAGGCCTTCTCCTCGCGCGGGCTCGTGGGCGCCGTCGGCTATGTGGAGCGCTGCAACCCGGCGCTGCGGGCACTGCGCGCCCGTCTCGATGCCGGGGATCTGGGGGAGGTCTACCAGGTCCTCACCCGCCGCCAGGGGCCCTTCCCCGCGCGCATCAGCGACGTCGGCGTCGTCAAGGACCTGGCCACTCACGACATCGACCTGACCGCCTGGGTGGCCGACTCCCGCTACACCTCCATCAGCGCCCACGTGGCCCACCGCTCCGGGCGGGACAACGAGGACATGGTCGTGGGAGTCGGGCGGCTCGCCAATGGCGTCATCGTCAGTCACGTCGTCAACTGGCTCACCCCCTTCAAGGAGCGGGTCACGATCGTCACCGGGGAGAAGGGCGCCTACGTGGCCGACACCCTCACCGGGGATCTCACCTTCTATGCCAACGGCACCGTGACCTCCGCCTGGGACCAGGTGGCCGCCTTCCGCGGGGTCAGCGAGGGGGATGTCGTTCGCTACGCCATCGAGAAGCGCGAGCCCCTGGCCCTGGAGCAGGAGCGCTTCCGCGACGCCGTGGTGGCCGGCGCGGGCGCCCCCGGTAACGAGATCGTGACCATGGACGAGGGAGTGGCCACCCTCGAGGTCGTCGAGGCCGTGCTCGCCTCCGCCGCCGAGAACCGGACGGTCGACTTGTGACCGCGAGGCGGCTGCGCGAGGGCCTCGCGCTCGGCCTCGCCCTGGCGGTCTGGGACCGCTCCCGTCCCGCCCGGGGCGTTATCATCGCGACTCGCCTGTACGCCCCCGAGGCTGCCGCCGCCGCCCAGCGCCTGCGCGGCCTGGCCCTGGCCCTGGCCGAGCGCGGTGAGCGCGTCACGGTGCTCACCTCCACCCCGCCGGGAATGACACCCCCGGGGGATCCCGGCATCGAGGTGAGATCCGTCCCCGCGCTCCGGGACGAGTCCGGATACGTGCGCGGCTACGCCCATTACATGAGCGTGGACGCGCCCATGGCCGCTCGGCTCCTGGCCCAGCGCCGTCCCCGGGTCGTCATCGCGGAGCCGCCACCGACCACGGGCGCGGTCGTCAGAGCCATCTGCGCCCTGCGCGGCGTCCCCTACGCCTACTACGCGGCGGACGTGTGGTCCGACGCCTCGGAGTCCATCGGCGCGCCCGCCTGGGTGGTCGAGGCCCTGCGCCTCGTCGAGCGCCTCGCCCTGGCCGGCGCGCGGAGCGTCATCGCGGTGAGCGACGGCGTGGCGGAGCGCGTGCGCGAGCTGGGGGCGCGGCGCGTGGCCCTCGTTCCCAATGGCATTGACACCGAGGTCTTCACCGCCGAGGGGCCTCGTCATCCGGATGCGCCCACGGCCCCGTACTTCGTCTACGCGGGAACCGCCTCGGAGTGGCAGGGCGCCGGAGTGTTCATCGACGCCCTGCGCCTGGTCCATCGCACCCACCCCGAGGCGCGACTGGTCTTCCTCGGCCAGGGGAGCGACTGGGAGAGTCTCATCGCCCGAGCCCAGGGCGACGAGCGGATCGCGTTCAGCGGGCTCGTGCCCCCCGATCAGGCCGCTGCCTGGCTGCGGGGCGCCGCGGCGGCGGTCGTGTCCATCCGGCCCGGCCTGGGCTACGACTTCGCCTACCCCACGAAGATCCTCGCGGCCCTGGCCTGCGGGGCCCCCGTCGTCTACGCGGGTCCCGGCCCGGCGCGCGAGGACCTCGGCGCCCATGGCCTCGGCCACGCCTGCGACCACGAGGTCGGCGCCGTCGCCGAGGCGATGCGCCGGGCCCTCGCGGATGCCGAGGCCCCCGGGCGGGAGAGCGAGGCCGCCAGGCGCCGGGCATGGGTGGTCGGCAACCGCTCGATGCGCGCGGCGATGGGCCGTGCCGCGGATGAGATCCTTGAGATCTCCCCTCACGCCCTGCGCAACCGGTGGAGGCAAAGCCGCATCGACCCAAGCCAGGCCCCGAACACCCCCAGGTGACCGGCCACCCACCCGGGTAGTCTCAGGCGCCATGGGATACTTCCCACCGTGAAGGTTCTCCACGTCAACGAGGTCGCCCGCATCGGCTCCGCGCTCGTGCGCCAGGCCCGGAGCGAGGGCCTGGACTGGGAACTGTACGACACCGCCCGGGCGGATCCCGCCTGGCACCCGGCCACCCGCGCCGCCCGCCGCGCCCTGCGGGGCGGGCTCTGGGCCGCCGGCCTGGCCCGCCGGGCCCGGCGCGCCGACCTGCTCGACGTCCATGGCGGCACCGTGCCCGCGCACACCCGCTGGACCCGACGCCCCTACGTCCTGCACCTGCACGGCACGGATATCCGCGTCCGGCGCTACGAGCAGGCCTCTGCCGCACTGGTCGAGCGCTCCGTGAGGGAGGCCCTCGACGTCTACTACACCACCCCTGATCTGGCCGAGCACACCCTCGACCTGAGCCCCGGCGCCACCCTCCAACCGGTTGTCGTCGACCCCGCCGAGCTGCCCAGCGCCCCCTCCGACGCCGGCCCCGACGGATCGCGTCCCTTCACCGTGGTCTTCCCCTCCCGATGGGACGCCGCCAAGGGAGGGGAAGCGCAGGAGAGAGCCGTCGCCTCCCTGCGCCGGGCCTACGGGGATCGGATAGCCCTGGAGGGCCTGGACTGGGGGCGCAGCGCCCACCGGATCTCCCGGGAGCACGGCGTCACCCTGCGCCCGCCGATGCCCCATGCGGACTACATCCGCTGGTTGGCGGGGGCCTCGGCCGCCGTCGGGCAGATGACGGGCTGCATGGGTGTCTCAGAGATCGAGGCCATCGGGGCCGGTGTCACCACCATCATGGCCCTCGACGAGCGTTGGTACGACGGCTCCCACGAGACCACCCGGGACGTGCCGGTCCTCGGCGGCCCCGTGGCGCGGGCCGACTTCGTGGACGCGATCGTCGACGGCGTCGGCCGGGCCCTGGACGGCGAGAGGATCATCGGCGGGCGCGTCTGGGTCGACGCCAACCACTCGCCCCGGCGCGCCGTGGCCCGCCTCGCCGAGCGCCTCGGCCGCCTCGGGGTCGACTCCGCCTGAGCCCGCCGCGTCGGCCGGGCCCTGTGGACCCACCGGGCGGGCGGGAGCCCGGCGGAGGGCACCGGGGGAGCGTCCCTGGGATCAATCCGCGGGAACGAGGCCCGGGCCCCAGCGCCCGTCGAGGAACAGGCGGGTCCACAGCCCGAGGGTGGAGGCTCCCAGGACCATGCGCGACACCTGCTCAAGGCGGGGGATCGGCTCGCTGAACGCCTCGAAGGCCATGGGATGGTCGAGCATGGTCCGCACCGAGCGGTAGCGCGAGAGCGCCCGATCCCCCCGGGTGGCCCGCAGGCCCGCCAGGATCGCGCGCTTGGGGAGCGCCGGCAGTCGTGCGGGCGCAGGGGCGAAGAGGGCGGTCTCCCGCCCCGTGGCCTCGGCGTAGACCCTCGTCGTGAACCCGGCGTACCACTGGCGGGTGGCGGTGAGCCCCTCCGAACCGCGCAGCCAGACATCCCAGAGCTCGCGGTCGAGCATGGGCAGCGCCCAGTCGTAGCCGAATGCCTCGTAGCCCTTCATCGAGTTGTTGATGTACTTGGCCTGCCGCTCGCGCAGGTTGAACCACTCGATGAGCCGCTGGGCGTCCCGGGGAGCGAGTTCGGCGCCCACCCCCAGCTCGCGGGCGGCGCCGAGCACGGCGGCGCGCAATTCCTCCAGGCGGCGGTGGACGCGCGGGCGGCCCTGGAGGATGGCGTGGTGCGAGGCGATCACCGAGAGCACCCGCGCCCGCGTGGGGGAGGCGCTGAGCAGGCTCTCGTCATGCATGTTCCCGACGATGGTGTGACCCGGGAGGAAGACGGCGTCGCCGTCCACGAGCCCCTCGCGGCGCATCCGCTCCAGCGCGTACCAGTCCTGGGGATGGGGCAGGGACGTCGCCCCCCAGGTGCTCGCCCGGAACCGCGCCCCGTCCCGGCCCGCCCACGCGCCGGCGATCTCGGCGGGGTCGAGCCCAACGCTGAACCAGGGCAGCCCCAGGGCCCCGGCGACCTGCCGGGATATGGCCGTCTCCCGGGCATCCGCCTTGCCGTAGGTGAAGGTGGCGATCCTGCCGGCCCCCAGGCGCGTGAGCCAGGTCGCCAGCAGGCGCGAGTCCAGCCCCCCGGACAGCGGCACTACGAGCTGGCGCTCCCCGACGGCGTCGAGGAGCCTCGACACGGCGGCGTCCATGGCCCCGGTGAAGGCCTCGGCGTACTCCTCGCCGTCCGAGATCGGCGACGGGGCGAAGCGGTACTCCTCCCACGTGCGGGACTCCCAGGCGCCATCGGCGCGCAGGAGGGTGGTGGAGGCCGCCGGCGTGGCATGGACGCCGCTGATGAGGGTGCTCGTCCCAGGGGTGAATCCCAGGTGGAGGAAGGCCTCTGCGGCGCCCCGATCGCGGTGCCAGGTCCCCGCGGGCAGGCGCTCGTGCAGGAAGCGCGGGTCATCGCTGACGATCCAGCGCCCATCCAGGCGGGTGAAGAGCAGGTGGTGGGAACGGGGGCGATCCGTGGTCAGGCGCAGGTCCTCGCCGTCGCGCTCGATGAGGGTCCACTGCCCGGCGCGGGAGGCCGGGGCGGTGGCGGGCAGGTCCGACGGGATCGGCCCCTGCCCCCGAAGCGGGCGCCACAGGTGGGTGCCGCCCTGGGATGCCCAGCCGGGGGACGCGAGGAGGATCTCGGGCGCCGTGCTGCCTGCGCCGGTGCTGTCAGTGCCGCTCACGCGCACATTATCCGCGCGCCCCGGCGGGGCCGCCATCAGGCCGTTCCAATCGGCGATTCATCGCAAGACGCGCCGTGATTCAATACTCGTCATGAGAGCGGCGGTGGCGAGGCGATGGGAGGCCCTGGTCGCGCGCAGCCCGGTCCTCGGCGCGATCCTCACCCTCATGACGGGCACCGCCGCCGCCCAGGGCATCACCCTCATCCTCCAGATATTCATCGCGCGCGTCTACTCCGACGTCGACAAGGGCCTGCTGGGCATGTACGGGTCGGTCACGGGTTTCGTCATCACCTTCGCCGCGCTGCGATTCGACCTCGCCATCGTCCTGCCCGCCTCCGAGCGCGCCGCACGGGTCCTCACCGGGCTCGCCACCCGGTGCATCGTCCTGACCTCCCTGCTGACCTCCTTGACCTGCATCGCCCTGGCGAGAGTCCTGCGCGATCATTACCACCACTCCGGGCCCCTCATGTGGTGGCTCATGGGATCGGGCGTCACCGTGTTCCTCGTCGCCCAGGTCACCAACCTCCAGTACTGGCTCACCCGCCAGGGGCGGTTCGGCGCCATCGCCCGCAACCGAGTGCTCCAGTCCACGGCCGTGGCCGGGTTGCAACTCGTGTTCGGCCTCGCCCTGCACGGAGGCATCTCCGCCCTCCTGCTGGGCACGATCGTCGGCCAACTCCTCACCTATGTCGGCCTGCGGCGGCGCGCGCCCGAGTTGCGCGAGCCCATCGGCGCGGGCGCGCCGAGCCTGGGCGAGATGGCCTCGCGCTACCGGCGCATGCCGCTGCTCAATGGTCCCAACGCCGTGGTGGACTCCCTGCGCAACAACGGCATCAACCTGCTCATCGGAGCGGTCTCCGTGGCGGCATTGGGCCAGTTCCAGCTCGCCTGGAACATCCTCCAGGTCCCCGTGGCGCTGATCGCGGGTTCGGTTTCCCAGGTTTTCCTCAAGAAGCTCTCCGATGTCGAGCCCGGCGAGATGTCTCCGCTCATCCGCTACGTGCTGTTAAGAGCGCTGCTGGCGGCGGCCGTCCCCTTCGCCTTCCTGTACATCCTCGCGCCCTGGCTCTTCCCGCTGGTCTTCGGCCCCACCTGGGTGGACGCGGGCCATTGCGCGCGGGCGCTGACGCCGTGGCTCCTCATGACCGTTCTGACCTCGCCGGTCTCCAACATCTTCGTCGTCACGCAGACCCAGTCCCGGCTGCTCGCCTTCGCCATCGTCTACTGCGTTGCGCCCCTGGCCTGGCTATGGCTGAGCCCGTGGCCGTTCATGACGACATTGACCATCCTCGGGGCGCTCATGGCCCTCCTCCTGGTGGGCATGATCACCATGGCGCTGGCCGTCGCGCGCCGCTTCGACCGCGGCCTGACTCCCGTGGCCATCGAGCGAGGATCCACCCCCGAATAGCGGTCCCGCCGGTATCGGCGAACATTGAGAGCCGTCGCATGCGAGAATGCACCGACGGCCCTGCCGTCCTGTTCCCTCCCAAGGAGTCGCGTTGTGAGCCAATCCCAGGTTCCTCTCGTCGTCCTCACCGATCAGTACCCATTCGATACCGGTGAGGAATTCTTCGAGCAGGAGATCCGCTATCTCGCCGGGCAATTCGAGCGGATATGGATCGTCCCCATGCGCGCCACGATCGGCGCGGTCAAAACCCGCCGCCTGCCCCCGGGCGCGACCGCCATCCTCCTTCCCCTGCCATCCTCGGGCGCCTGGAAGCGCCGCGCCCCCCGCCACGCCGCCCGCCTGGCCCTCGGCCCGGGCAGGGTGGAATGGGGCGGCTCCCGGCGCAGCGCCACCCGCGCCATCCGCGAGCTCCACTTCGCCGTCGACGTCCTGGACCGCTTCGACGCCCTGGTGCGCACGCGCGCCTACCGCGAGGAGCTGGCCGGCCGCCCATTCATCGCCTACGGCTACTGGCTCCACCACGCCGGAGGCGTCGCGCAGATGCTGCGGGCCCGCCACGACGCCCCGGTCGCAGCGGTCAGCCGCGCCCACGCCTACGACGTCGACGAGGCCGACGCCCCCCAGCGGCACGTGCCCGGGCGACGTCGGCTCGTGGGCGGGCTCGATGAGATCTACCCGATCTCGCGCTACGCCGAGTCCTTCCTCGCGCCCTACGCGCGAGGGGACGCCGCCCGCATCGAGATCCACCACCTCGGGGTGCCGCCCATCGAGGGCAATGGCGGGCGGCAGGACCCGCTCCACATCGTCAGCCTGTCCCATCTGGCCCCCTACAAGCGCGTCGACCGCCTCGCCGACGCCGTCGGCGCCATCGCCCGCTCCGGTCGCCCCGTGCGCTGGACGCACCTGGGGGAGAGCGATGCTGCCCGCCGCGACGCCCTGCGGGCATACGCCGCCGAGCGCGCCCCCGGGGCCCGCATCGACCTGCCCGGCTACGTCCCCAACGAACGGGCCCGCGAGATGCTCGCCGGTGAGGGCTACACGGTTCTCGTCAACACATCCAGCGGGGAGGGGGTGCCGGTCTCGATCATGGAGGCGATGGCCGCCGGGCTGCCCGTCGTGGCCACGGATGTGGGGGGCACGGCGGAGATCGTGCGCGACGGCGTCAATGGGCGCCTCGTGAGCGCCGGCGCCACGGGGGAGGAGATCGCCTCGGCGATCCTCGGCGTCGCCGATGCCGACGCCGCTGAGTACACCGCTCTGGTCGCCGGTGCCCGGCGGACGTGGCAGGAGGGCTTCAACGCGCCCGTCCAGTACGCCAGCATGGCTGAGCGCCTGCGCTCCCTGGCGGACGGGCTCCAGGGAGGCGGGGCATGAGCGAGCGCCCGCGGATGATCTTCCACGCCCCCTACCCGATGGAGCCCAACCCGATCGCCGCCTCCCGGCTGCGCCCGCTGCGGATGCGCCGGGCCTTCGAGGAGATCGGCTACGAGGTCATCGACGTCTCCGGGACGGTGACCCAGCGCCGTGCCGCGCTGCGCTCCCTGCGGCGCTCCCTGGCCGGGGGCGAGCGCCCCGACTTCCTCTACAGCGAGAACTCCACTCAGCCGAATCTGCTGGCCACGAGCATCCGCACGGGTGTGGCGCCCCTGCTCGACTACTCGATCATGCGGCTCGCCCGTCGGCACCGCATCCCCGTGGGCGTCTTCTACAGGGACGCCTACTGGCGAGTGCCGGCCCTGAGGAGGCGCGGGGCCTACCGGCGCTGCTCCGACGCCCTCCAGCGCCTCGACCTGGCCGGCTACAGGCGCAACGGGGTCCACTTCTTCCTCCCCTCCGAGCCCATGTCCGCCCTGGTGGGCCTCGGCGCCAACGACTCCTTCTCCGCCCTGCCCCCGGCCGGGGACCCCGGACGCCTCCTGCCCCTGCCGCCGGTCGGTGAGGAGCTGCGGCTCATCTACGTCGGCGGGCTCGGGGGGCACTACGACCTCGACTCCTTCCTCACCGCCCTGAGTGCGACGCCGTCGGTCCGACTCGACCTCGTCACCCGGCCCCAGCAGTGGGAGCGGGCCCTGGCGGGCGACGCGCGCCTGCGCTCCCCGGCCATCACCGCCCATCACCTCTCGGCGGGTGAGCTCGCGCCGCTCTACGCCTCCGCCCGCGCCGCCGTCCTGCTCGTCACCCCCGCCGAGTACTGGGATATCGCGGTGCCGGTCAAGCTCTTCGAGTACCTCTCCTACGGGCGCCCGGTCATGGTCACCCGGGGCACCGAGGCCGGGCGCATCATCGGGGCCAACGGCGCCGGATGGGTGGTCGACGACGACCCGCGCGCCATCGGGGACCTCCTCGCCCGCCTGCGCGACCATCCCGAGGAGATCGCCGAGCGGGCCGAGGCCGCCAGGCGCGCGGCCTCCCAGAACACCTGGGCCGAGCGCGCCCGCGCCGTCGCCGAGGCCCTCACCGGGGAGAGCTGATGAGCGCGATCCTCGCATGGCTGCCGTACACCGGGAGGGCGGCGCTGCTGCTCCTCATCCTCTTCGCCCCGGGCATGGTGATCCTGCGCGGCGCCGGCCACCGGCGCCTGTTCGCCCTGGGCGCCGCGCCGCCGCTCAGCCTCAGCGTCGTGACGCTCACCGGCATCGTCTGCAGGCACTTCTCCATCCGCTACCACGGCTGGGTCCTGGGGATCGGCGCGCTCGCCATCGTGGGCCTGGTCGTGCTGCTGACCCGCAAGGCCCTGGGCCCGCTGCCCTCCCGATCGCCCTATGGGCTGGCCCCGCCCCGCCTGTCGTCCGGCCGCGCGGTCCTGGCGGCCGTCCTGGGCGCGGCCCTCATCATCGCCGCGCCCATCGTCCTGCAGTGGGACCCCGCCCTGCCCGTTCAGCAGATCGACTCCGTCTTCCACTACAACCTGGCCTGGACCATCGAGCAGACGGGCAACGCCTCGCTCCTGGCCGGCGCCTCCTGGTCCTTCAGCCTGCGGGCGATCCCCGCCTACTACCCGCTCGTCTGGCACGCCGTCGTCGCCGGGGTCGGGCGCGGGGACATCGTGGGCACCACCAACACGCTCGTCGTCCTCGTGCCCCTCGTCTGGACGCTGGGCATCGCCGTCCTGGCCCGCGAGGCCTTCCCCGCCTCGCGGTGGGCACCGGTGATGGCGCCGCTGGTGGCGACCCTTCTTCCCGCTTACCCCGTCTACATGATCGCGTTCCGGCAGCTGTGGCCCAACGCCCTGGGCTACGCCGTGCTCCCGGCGATCCTCGCGATGCTGCTCCGGGTGGTCCGGCTCCTCGAGCACCAGCAGGAGGTGGGACGGCGCCGCGTGGTCATCACTCTGGCGATCTTCGCCGTCGCGCTCCTGGGCGCCATCGCCGCCTACCCCTCGACGCTGTTCGCCTTCTGCCTGACCGGCCTGCCCCTGCTGGGCCGCGTCCTCATCGCTCTCGGCCGGGGGATCCGACGCCGGATCGGCCCGCGCGCGATGAGGTACCTGGTGGGGGGCGCCATCATCGGGGCCCTGGCCGCGGCGGCGGCGCTCGTCCTCGATCCGGCGGTGCTCGGGCGCCTGGGCCGCTCCTCCTACGCGGGCTTCTCCGGGCTCCTGCTCAGGATCGCCGCGATGATCACCCTGTGGCCCATGGGTGGTGGGAGGACCCCCTTCCTCCTCACCCTCGCCATCCAGTCGCTCCTCATCCTCCTCGGGCTCGTCGTGACAGCGCGCCGACGGGACTGGCGATGGATCGTCCTGGCCTGGGCGGCCCCGATGCTCGTCCTGGCGGCCGCCTACTTCCCCCTGCGGCCCCTCACCGCCCTCACCGGTCTGTGGTACAACGACCCGTACAGGATCATCCCCCTCGTGATCCCCGCGATCGCGCTGCTCGGCGCGGCGGCCCTCGACGCGCTGATGGACAGGCTCGCCGCCGCTCGCCATCGCGTCAGCGGAAGGCGGATGGCGAGTGCTGTCATCTGCGCGCTCGTCATCGGTGGACTCGGCGCCATGCCCGCGCGCCTGCTCGCCAGCCGCTCGGCGTACAGCGCCGCCGCGCCGACCCTCGTCGAGGTCCTGAGCGCCGACGAGGCGGAGATGATCCGCTCCCTGCCCGGGAGCCTCGATCCTGATCTCATGGTGCTCGGCGATCCGGCGGCGGGCGCCGCGTATGTCCAGGCCCTGGGCGGGCAGCGCTCCGTATTCCCCCATATGACCTTCCGGGGCCTGGACACCGATGCGCTCTACCTCGCGAAGTACTTCGCGCGGATCCGCACGGACCCCCGCGTCTGCGAGATCGTGCGCCACTATGGGATCGGCTACTACTACGCCGACGCCCCCGGCCGTGTCCTCGGCATCGACCCGGTCGAGCGGGCCCCCGGCCTCTACGGCGTCGATGTTTCCCAGGGCTTCGAGGAGGTCGCCAGCGGCGGCGGGGCGACCATCTACCGGATCACCGCATGCGGTCCGGTGAGCGCGGACCGCTACCTGTGGACCCTGGACTCGGCCGAGGAGCCACTCCTGGACGTCAATCCTCCCCCCACACCCGAGGCCGAGGAGCCCTGAGTCGGGACCCGGGGGACGGCGCCCGAGTCGGGGCGCGATGAGCGGAGCCCCGCTGTGCGGCTCAGGCCCGGGAGGCGAGCTCCGCGGCCACGCGCTCCGCGGCCCGCCCATCCCCGTAGGGGTGCGCCTCCTGGGGCGCGGGCTCGTCGGGCGTGGGGCGGCATGCCGCGCGCACGAGGCCCGGTCCGGGCTCGACCAGGGCGTTCCAACCCAGCTCCACCGTCTCCACCCACTCGGTGACCGGGCGGACCGTTGTGCAGGGCACCCGCAGGAGGAACGCCTCCTTCTGCAGGCCGCCGGAGTCGGTGATGACGCCACGGGCGGCCAGCGCCGAGGCGATGAGCTCGGGGTAGGGCAGGGGCGAATGGACTCTCAGGCTCCCGCGATCCGCCAGTGCGATCCCGTGCTCGGAGCACTTGGCCACGAGCCTCGGGTGGGCCAGCAGGACCACGGGATGGCCCAGGCCCGCGAGCGAGTCGAGGATGGCGCCGAGCCGCCCGGCGTCGTCGGTGTTCTCCGCGCGGTGAATGGTCGCCAGGGAGTACGAGCCCGGTTCCAGGCCCATTCCGGCCACGATGGGCGAGGGCGATCCCGCGACCCTGTCGCGCACATCCAGGAGCACGTCGGTCATGACATCGCCGACCATCACGGTCCTGGCCGCCAGTCCCTCGTCGGCCAGGTGCCGTGCTCCCACGGCCGTCGGGGGCAGCAGGAGGTCCGCGGCGTGATCGGTGAGGACGCGGTTGATCTCCTCGGGCATGCGGCGGTCGAAGGAGCGCAGGCCCGCCTCCAGGTGCGCGACCGGTACGTGGAGCTTGACGGCGGACAGGGCGCCGGCCAGCGTGGAGTTCGTATCCCCGTAGACCAGCACCCACTGCGGCGCGCGCTCGGTGATGACCTCGTCCATCGCCGCGAGCATCGCCCCGGTCTGCGCCCCATGCGTTCCCGAGCCGATGCCCAGATGCTCATCGGGGGCCGAGATCCCCAGGTCGGAGAAGAAGATGTCGGAGAGGAGCGGGTCGTAGTGCTGGCCGGTGTGGACGATGACGTGATCGATGCCCGCGGCGCTGAAGGCCCGGTCGATCGGGGCGAGCTTGACGAACTGGGGCCGCGCCCCGACCACCGACATGACCCTGAGCGGGGGCCGCGATGGAGCCGAGCCCCCGGGAGCGGGGGAGGGCCGGGAGGGGCGGGGGGTGTCCGGTCGGCTCATCGCTGGGAGTCCTCCTCGGGGCCCGGCGCCTCGGGGCCCGGCGCTGCTGCTGGTGATCCTGTCAGTTCCGAGACGATCGTGCGGATCGTCCCCTTGTCGCGCTCGAAGCTGAGCGCGTGCGCCGCCGCGTGCGAGGCGCGCTTGTAGTCGGCCACGTCCTGAACCGTGAGGGCCATCAGCGTGGCCGTGATATCGGCGGTCTCATTGCTCCGGGAGTGGACGCCAAGTCCGTGCTCGTCCACGAGCCGCACCATCTCCGCGGTCGGGCCCACCGCGATCGCCAGCCTCGCTTGGACGTAATCGAAGATCTTGTTGGGCAGGGTCAGGCGCGCGTTCGTGTTGAAGGGCGGGATCCAGAAGACACCGACGTCGTAGGCGTTGAGCACGCGCGGCAGATCGCCCGGGGCCACCGGGGCGGGGAAGGAGATCCGCTCGCAGTCGGCGGCGCGGTCCTTGAGCCGGTCGAGGTAGGCGCCCCGGTCACCGCCGGGCACGAGGAACAGGTCGAGGGTGAAGCGGTCATCGCAGGCCTTGACGGCGTCGATCATCGCCTCGATGGCGCGCCCGGGCACGGCCCCGCCGGAGTGGACGAGGCGGATGCGGCCGGGGGCCGGCTCGCTGGGGCTCAGGTCCGCGAAGGCCGCGGCGTTGCGCACCAGGCGCGGCGCGACGCCGTAGCGCCGCTCGTACAGGCCGGCGATCTCGTCGCCCACGGTGGTCACCGCCGCGCAGCGCGGGAGGTAGGCGCGGCAGATGTGGTCCATGAGAGGCGCGACCAGGAGTCGCCAGCTCGTCACATGCGTGCGCTCCTCCGGGGCCCACTCGTGCATGTCGGCCCACACCGGCGCCCCATCGGCGATGGCGAAGGCCGTGGGGATCGAGCGGGCGTCATTGGCCACCACCATGTCGAAGCGCCCGAGCCCGGCCTCGCGCACCAGACGCAGGGCGGCCCTCGCGGCCGGCGCCGCCGTCTCACTCGCCCGCAGGCGGCGCAGCGCCAGGCGCGACACGCCCATGGGCGTCTGGGGGAGGGAGGGGGCGGAGTCGGGGACGCGCAGGTGCCTGGCCACCTGGGGCGGCGCGGGGCCGTACCCCACGGAGGTCACCTCGCCGACCTCGCAGAGCGCCTGGATCTCCCGGAGCACGCGGGCGTCGCGATGGATCGGGGAGAACGACAGGACGAGGATGCGCGGGGGGCGCGATGGGCGCTGGGGCACCCCATCATCCTACGTGAGAGCGGATCGCCGTGCTCAGGAGTGGTTCGGCCCGTCGCCCGACGTCGCGGAACCGCCTGCCGGCAGCGGCGCGGGGAGGCCTTACCATACGGTGATAGCCGCCGCCCGGCACGGAAGGATCATCATGCGCATCGCCGTCGTAGCCCTGGGGAAGATCGGGTTGCCCCTGGCCGCCCAGTACGCCGAGAAGGGCCACGAGGTCATTGGCGTCGACGTCAATCCCGCCACCGTCGAGGCCGTCAACGCCGGGCGCGAGCCCTTCCCCGGCGAGGCCCACCTGGCGGCCAAGCTCGCCGCCCTGAGCCCCGCCACCGGCAATGGCGCCCTGAGGGCCACCACCGATTACGCCGAGGCCATCCCCGGCGCCGAGGCGGTCGTGCTGGTCGTGCCGCTCTTCGTCGACGACGCCACCTGGGAGCCCGATTTCGCGCTCATGGACGCGGCCACCGCCTCGCTCGCCGAGCACCTGCGCCCCGGCACCCTCATCTCCTACGAGACCACCCTGCCCGTGGGCACCCTGCGCGGGCGCTGGAAACCCATGATCGAGAGGATCTCCGGCCTGGTCGAGGGCGACGGCGAGCACGGCTTCCACCTCGTCTTCAGCCCCGAGCGGGTCCTCACCGGCCGGGTCTTCGCCGACCTGCGCCGCTACCCCAAGCTCGTGGGCGGGCTCACCGAGGCCGGCACCCGCGCCGGCATCGCCTTCTACGAGCAGGTCCTCGACTTCGACGAGCGCGCCGACCTGCCGCACCCCAACGGCGTGTGGGACATGGGCAGCGCCGAGGCCGCCGAGATGGCCAAGCTCGCCGAGACCACCTACCGGGACGTCAACATCGGCCTGGCCAACCAGTTCGCCGTCTACGCCGACAAATGCGGCTTCGACGTCCAGCGCGTCATCGAGGCCTGCAACTCCCAGCCCTACTCCCACATCCACCGCCCCGGCATCGCGGTGGGCGGCCACTGCATCCCCGTCTACCCGCGGCTCTACCTGTCCACCGACCCCGACGCCTCCGTCGTGCGCACCGCGCGGGCCTTCAACGCCACCATGCCCGAGTACGTCGTCACCCGCGCCGAGGAGGTTCTCGGGGACCTGGCGGGCCTGCGCGTCGTGGTGCTCGGAGCCTCCTACCGGGGCGGCGTCAAGGAGACCGCCTTCTCCGGGGCCTTCCCCACCGTGGAGGCACTGCGGGCTCGCGGCGCCGTCGTGAGCGTCCACGACCCCATGTACTCCGACGACGAGCTCGCCGCCTTCGGCTGGGTCCCCTACCACCTCGGCGAGGAGGTCGACGCCGCCATCGTCCAGGCCGACCACGCCGAGTACGCCGGGCTCACCCCCGCCGACTTGCCCGGCATCCGCCTCCTGCTCGACGGGCGGAGCGCCACTGACGCCGAGAGGTGGACGGGCACGCCCCGTCTGACCATCGGCGGGGGCCAGCGCCTGGACTGAGGCCGGTGCCGCTCATGCGGGCCCGGGCCCGGGCCGGGGATCAGGGTTGACCGGGGCGCCAGATCGTCTCGACCTGGTGCCTCCAGGAGGCGCGGATCATGCCATTGTGACCATCCCCGCGATGCTCCTCACCGCGCGTGGGATCAGGGGCCTGCTCGTCGTCGATGGGCCGCGCCCCGCTATCGGCCGTCTATGATCGACAGGGTTGAGTCCCCGGAATGCGGTGAGGGAGGCCCAGTGGACTGGAGCGCCTTGGTCCTTCTCGCGGTCGCGCTCACCGCGCTGATCGTCGCGCCTGGCGCCATCCTCCTGCGCTCCCTGGGGCTGGCCCCGCTGGCCGCGCTCGCCTCCGGCCCCGCCGTTACCGTGCTCATCGTCACCCTCATCGGCCTCGTGCTGCCATGGGGCGCCGGAACGCAGATCGTGCTCGGCGCGCTCATCCTCGCCGGCCCGGCACTCTCCCGGGGCGCGCGCCGCCGGTTCGCCGCCCGTGCTGCCGCCGTGGGCCGGGTCGGGGCAGCCTCCCAGGAGGAGGCCCCGGACGCGGGGAAGGCGGCGGACGAGGCCGAGCCCGGGGAGTCGGAGAGCGCTGACGGGGACAGGGCCGCCCAGGAGCCGGATGGGCCCCGGGCGAAGGACGCCGTCGAGAGGATCGCCCGGGGCGCGCGCCGCCGAGGCGGGATCCCGCGCCTCCTCATCACCGCGATCCTGGCCGCCCTGCCGGCCGCCATCACGCACATCCTCGCCCTGACGAGTCAGATGGGGGCCGTGGACGCCGTCCACCAGAATCGGGACTCCGTCCTGCACATGAACCTCATCGAGGAGATCCACCGCACCGGCAACGCCTCGATCATCAGCGCGTCGCGGGCCATCAACGGGGCGATCTACCCCGACGGCTACCACGCCATCGCTGCGGTCCTGCGCCCCCTGGCCGACCCCGCGCTCATCCTCAGCGCCTCCCTCATCTCCCTGGGCGCCATGCTGCTGCCCCTCATGGTGGTGCTCCTGGCCCGATCCGCCGGACTGCGCTGGTGGGCGGCATCGCTCGCCGCCCTCCTGGCCTCCACCACGATGTGGATGCCGGGCTACATGGTCTTCTACAACGCCCAACTGGCAGCGGCGATGTCGGTGGAGCTGCTCATCGGGACGGTGACCGCGCTCGCCGTCCTGCGCCCCCGGGGCATCGGTCAGCAGCTCCTGCGCGCCGCGCTCGGCCTGGCCTGCCTGGGCGGCATCTCCGCCGCCCACCCCGGCGGCGGCCAGGTGTTCGTCATCGTGCTGTGCGTGCTCGGCGCCGTCGGGCTCGCGCGCGCCGCGATCCGAGGGGAGTCGGGAACCGCCCACGCGCTGCGGGCGCGCCTCCTGCGCGCGGCGGCCTGCCTGGCCTGCCTGGCCCCCATCGCGATCATGATGCGCCTGCCCGTGCTCCAGTCCATGGCGGCCTACCCCGAGGAGAGCAGGACCCTGGGGCGCACCGCCTCGATGAGCCTGCTCCTCGAGCCCATCGAGGGCCAGCCGGCCACCGGATGGTTCGAGCTCGTCGGCGCCCTTGCACTGGTCGGGGCCATACTCATGGCCGTGCGCGGCTGCTGGGCGATGCTGACGGTCTGGGGAACACTCGTGGTCCTCGCCCTGACCACCTCCTCCACGGACCCCGCCATCGGCGCGCTCACCGGGGCCTGGTGGCGGGACCTGCTGAGGGTTCTCACCCTCATCGTGCTCATCGACGGCGTACTCGCCGCCGCCTGCGTCCAGGAGCTCGGCATCATCCTCGATAGGATCCGGGGGATCCGACCGCGGCCCACGCGCTCCTGGCGCGGACGGGTCCTCCGCGCCCCGCGCGCGACCACCATCCTCACCCTGTGCGCGGCGATCTGCCTCGCCATTCCCGCCATCAGGGCGGGCACCGGATCGTCCGAGTATTGGAGCTACTACTCCTTCCAGAAGTTCATGCACTACGTGTGGCTCGATCCCGAGGAGGCCCGGGCCATGCGCGGCAGCGATCACGATGCCTTCAACGGAGCCGTGGTCTACGGCTCCCCGGAGTCGGGAGCCTCCTACACGGCGGCGCTCACCGACGGCACCTCCTACTACCGGCACTACGGCGCCCCCATCAACTGGCAGCAGCAGTACCTGGCGCAGAACTTCTCGAAGATCCGCGCCGATGCCCGGGTCTGCGGCATCATCAGGGCCCGGGGCGGAATCCCCCTGTACTACGAGCAGCCGGGTCTGCCCCCGGAGACCTACGCCCTCTACCCCGGCTTCCAGCACGTCGATACCTCGAAGGGCTTCGTGAGGGTCGCCGACGTCGATGGTGCGACACTGTGGCGCATCACCGCCTGCGACGAGGAGGGACGGACCCCATGAGCGGCTCCCGGCGCGCCCATCGCGCGGCTCGGATCGGGCCCACCGCGATCCGCGTGGTCGTCCTGCCGCTGGTGGGAATCGCGCTGCTCGCCCTGATGCCCCTCCTGGGCGGCGGTGCCGGAGCCTCGTGGGCGGCCGCCCCGCCGATCGCGGTGGCGGCCCTCGGTGGGCTCATCATCCCGGGCTGGTCGATCTCCCAGGCCTGGGGACTGCGCGGTGTGACAGCACTGGGCGCCGCGCCCGCGATCACCGCGGGGATCCTCGCCGTGGGCAGCACGCTGGCCCAACCCCTCGGGATCCCCTGGGATCGCGCCCACCTGCTCATCGGCCCCGTCGGCTGGCTATGGGCCGCGTGCGCGGCGGCGGGCCTGCTCGCGCGACGCGCGCCCCTGGCGCCCGGTACCGCCGGTCCGCCGTTCGGCCCGGCCCCTCTCGATGCTCAGGGCCGGGCCGCGCTGTGCGCGGGGCTGGGGCTGGCCGCGCTCATGACCGCTGTGCCAGTGATCCGCTCAACCGGGGCCCTCGACTCCCCGATGCAGGCCTCGGACTCCATCTACCACCTGTCCGCCACCGCCTTCGTGCGCCTGACGGGCGACGCGAGCCCGTTCGGAGGGACCTGGCCGCTCTACGACGGCCAGCGCATCTACTACCCCATGCTGTGGCACGCCATTGCCGCTCTCCTGCCCGGCGGGGTCATCGAGGGCTCCAACACGCTCGTCGTGGTGCTCTCATCAGCCATCTGGCCACTGAGCATGGCGGCCCTCCTGCGCGAGACCCTCGGGCGCACGGGCCCCGAGGAGGATCGGGGTGCGGGCGCGCTCCTGGGGCTGGGGACCGCCTTGTCCGGCTCCGTGGTCTCCGTCCTCCTCCTGCTGACCAGTGTGTGGCCCTACGCGCTGTCCCTGTGCCTCCTGCCCGGATGCCTGGCCCTGGTGACGCGCGCCTGCGGATCCGGCGCCGTGGGCGGCCGACGGCGCGCGCGGGCCCTCGTGCTGGCGGGCCTGGGCGCTGTCGGCGTCGTCGGTGCGCACGGCGCCGGCGCCTTCAACCTCGCCGTGCTCGCCGGGCCCCTGGCGGTCGGCGGCCTCTGGGGCCCGGTGACCGCGGCCTGGCGCCGCGGCGGGCGGGGCCGAAACATTCTGATCGGCGCCGTTGCCGCCAGTGGGGTCCTGGTGGTCGGGGCCGGTTGGAGGGTGCGGAGCTCGCTGACGGATGTCTTCTCCTACCAGCGCCCCCCCAGCAACCTCGCGGAGACCGTCTACGCGCTGGCCGCCGATCACCCCCTGCTCGCCCGCTTCTCCCCATACATCCCGGGCAACGCCCTGGTGCTCGCCCTGGCGCTCATCGCCGTGGTCGGGGCATGGCGGGGCGTCCGGGGCAGCGAGGCCCGGCAGGCGCGCCTATGGTCCATCGGCACCGGGGCGGCGGCGCTCATCCTGCTCCTCGCCGCAGGGCCCCAGTGGCCCCTGCGCGTACTGGCCGGGCCGTGGTACACCCAACGGGCCCGCATCATCGTCCTCGTGACGATCGGGCTTCTCGTGCTCGCCACGCTCGGCGCCCGCGGCCTCGTCCGCGCCTGGCGCCCGCTCACCGGATGGCGTGGGCGGTTGGCATCGGTCCCGCAGCGCATGGCGCTGGCCGTGCTCGCGATCTCCCTCGTCCTCGCGCCCGCCTGGAGGTGGGGCCTGAAAGCGGAGATCATGGAGGCTGTCCACGATCCGGAGCGCATCTCCTACGGCACGATGCTCTCCGATGCGGAGCTGGCGATGATCCGCCGCGCTCCCCAGGAGCTCGGCGGGGACGCGCTCGTCATAGGCAACCCGTCCAACGGGAGCGCCTACTTGTGGAGCGTGGCCGGTGTGCGCACGGTCTACCCCACGCGGCTCCTGCCGATCAGCCCGGAGCTGGAGTGGCTGGGGGAGCACCTCGACCAGCTCGGCTCCGACCCCGAGGTGTGCCGGATCCTCAATGAGCGCGGGGTGACGCACTACTACTCCGACGACGCCCATCCCGATGGCGCCACCGGGGGCGGCCGCCAACCGCTGTGGGGCTGGCGGATGGACCAGGTGCCCCACGAGTACCTGGAGGAGGTCGACTCCGCGCCGTCGGGCGCCGGGTCCACGGCGACGCTCTGGCGCATCACCGCCTGCGGTTGACGCCCGTCACCGGTCTCATTGGCCCTGCTGGCTCCGAGCGGCGTCCTCGGCCTCGACCTCCGCCTTGAACGGCGAACAGGGGTGTGCGAAAATCGCACATATGGAGATGGTCACGGACTTCACTCAGCTCGGGGAGCAGATCCGGAGGATCCGCCGGGGCCGAGGGCTCGATCAGGGACAGCTCGCCGACCGGTGCCGTCTGGAGCGCACGGCCCTGTCCCGTGCGGAGTCCGGTGAGCGCAAGGTCTCGGCGCTCGAGCTGATGAGGATCGCCAAGGCGCTCGATGTGGACCTCATCGACCTCGTCGCGCGTCCCACTCCGGACGTCCGGGCAGCGCGCCGGCCGGTCGAAGAGGCCGTCCTGCCCGACGAGCGCGAGGAGGTCCAGGCGGAGATCGACCTCGACCGCGCGTGGGGGGACCTGTGCCAGCTGCGGGAGGCGGGGCTCATCGAGCCGGTGGCGCTGGATTTCGGCGGCTCCGGTCTCAGTTCCCGCGAGGAGGCCCAGGACCTGGCGCGTCGCGCGCGCGAGTACCTTGGGGTGGGGAGCAAGTTCCTGGACGACATGACCGATGTCGCCTCCCGGCTGGGTCTGTGGGCCCGGACGACGCCGGCGCACATCGACGGCAGGTCGTTGACCCCGGAGCCGGGTCTCGGTGTCGCGCTCGTCGGGGCCGACGTCGAGCCCGGTCGTCGGCGGGCGACACTGGCCCATGAGATCGGCCATCACCTCGCAGGTGATACCTACGAGGCCTCGGGCCACTACGCGGCGCCGCGCGAGGCGGAGGAGCTGGTCGACGCCTTCGCCGCCGAGCTCCTCCTTCCCGAGGCCGCGGTGCGCCGCGCCTGGGACGAGAGCCCGTCGCGCCAGACGCTGGTGCGCCTGGCGGGCGACTACCGGGTCTCGTGGTCCCTGCTCATGAGGGTCGCTGAGGGGGCGGGCCTCGATCTGGCGTCGATCGACACGACGACGACCCCCGTCGACGCGGACTTCTACCGTGTTCTCGGGGCTCGGCCCCGGGAGGACGTCGTACCGCCGGGCTTGGCGCCGGCGTGGATCCGGGCCTGCGCCCGGGCCCTTGACAGTCAGCTTGTCACGCCCCGACGCGCGGCGGAGATGACGCTCGGTGTTCTGTCATCGTGAGCACTGAGATGAGCAGTTCGCCGAGTACGGAGATCTTCGTCTGGGACACGACAGGGCCGCTGCCCTGGCGAAGATGATGGGCGTGTCGCCATCATCGACGCCCGCCAGGCACGCGCCGTCATCGAGCGATTGCGAGTGCGGCCGGGGCGGTGCTCAGGGCGCCTGCGGCTGATCAGGAGGAGTTGGCCCGGGACTGACGTGGGTTGGTGGCACCGGACGGGCCCGACTGGGCGTCTGACGCTGTGAGGGTGGGCTCCCCGAGAAGGGGAGCCCA
Organism: Actinomyces gaoshouyii; assembly: GCF_002076915.1. Lineage (NCBI taxonomy): Bacteria > Bacillati > Actinomycetota > Actinomycetes > Actinomycetales > Actinomycetaceae > Actinomyces > Actinomyces gaoshouyii. Next base: position 1,867,270 of record NZ_CP020468.1, on the reverse strand, counting down.
CCCTCACAGCGTGGAGGCGGTTGCACGTCCTACGGGTTGGGTCTCACTGGCCCTGGGCGGCGTACTTGGCCTCGACCTCCGCCTTGAGCGGGCGCCACCAGGCCTCGTTGTCGCGGTACCAGTCGATGGTGGCCTGCAGGCCGGAGCGGAAGTCCGTGAACCTCGGGCTCCAGCCGAGCTCCTCGACGAGCCGGGAGTTGTCGATGGCGTAGCGCATGTCGTGGCCGGGGCGGTCGTTGACGTGGACGTAGTCGTCCGTGTCGTAGCCCATGAGCTCGAGGATGAGCTCGACGACCTCCTTGTTGTTCTTCTCGCCGTCGGCACCGATGAGGTAGGTCTCGCCGATGCGGCCCTTCTCGATGATGTCCCACACGGCGTCGTTGTGGTCCAGGACGTGGATCCAGTCGCGCACGTTCTCGCCGGCGCCGTACAGGCGCGGCTTGACGCCGTCGATGAGGTTGGTGATCTGGCGGGGGATGAACTTCTCGATGTGCTGGTACGGCCCGTAGTTGTTCGAGCAGTTGGAGATCGTGGCCTCGATGCCGAAGGAGCGCACCCAGGCGCGCACGAGAAGATCCGAGCCCGCCTTCGACGACGAGTACGGCGAGGAGGGGTTGTAGGGCGTCTCCGGGGTGAACTTGGCGGGGTCGTCGAGCTCCAGGTCCCCGTAGACCTCGTCGGTGGAGACGTGGTGGAAGCGCGTCCCGTGGCGGCGAACGGCCTCCAGGAGGGTGAAGGTGCCCACCAGGTTGGTGCGGATGAAGGGGGAGGGGTCGTTGAGGGAGTTGTCGTTGTGCGACTCCGCGGCGAAGTGGACGACGACGTCGGCGTCCGCCACCAGCGGGTCCACCGTGTCCATGTCGGCGATATCGCCGACGACGAGCTCGACGCGGTCCGCCACATCCGCCAGGGAGCCCTTGTTGCCCGCGTAAGTGAGCTTGTCGAGAACGACGACGCGCGCGTCGGGGTAGCGGGAGAGGGTCTGGTGGACGAAATTGGCGCCGATGAAGCCGGCGCCACCGGTGATGAGGACGTTCATGAGGGACTCCGTGGTCGACACTGCTCGGCCAGTAGGCATGGGATAGTGCGATGCCGTGAAAACGCCGAATTCTTTCGCCCGCCATCATGCCACAGGCCCCGGGCGCGGCGCTTGGCGGGGTGGGGCCCGCAGCCCCGTGGGGCGAGCGGCGCGGGCCGTCGGAGCCGCGGAGGCGTCGCGGAGCATTGCATTTCGATGAGCGTCGCCAGGCTCACAGTGAAGAGGGGCGCTGGGGGCGGGTAGGGTGTCAAGCCGATCCCAATAGTCTCATTCGCCCCAATCGTCACATCGGCGCTGTTGTGCCGGTGGCGCGACACGAGAGGACCCCATGCTCAGCCGCCGCTCCTTCGCGATGATGTCCACCCTGCCCCTGATCGCCCTCGGCCTTGCCAGTGAGTCCGCGGCGTCCACTGCGCCCGCGGCGGCCCCGACCCGCACCCTCTCCCTTCCCTCCGACGGCGCCCCCGCCAAGGTGCTGGAGCTGACCTCGGGGGACGGCGCTCTCACCTCCCTCGCCCGGGCGGGCCTCAAGGCCTCGCCCGCCGCCCCCGGCCCGGCCGGCAGCGCGCCCGCCGCCTCTGGCACCGGTGTCGGAGCGGCCCACTTCCCCCTGGCAACGGCGGATCCCTCCTCCGACATCGACCCCGAGCGCGACGCCGCCCTCCTGACCGAGCCGCTCGCCGTCGACGGCTTCGTGGTGGCCGGCTTCACCTGGAACGGCGGGGGCCTGCCCGACGGCGCGAGCGCCTACCTGCGCGTGCGCGAGGGCGGCGAGTGGTCCACCTGGCACCTCCTCGAGGTCGAGAGCGCCGGGGGGCGCGACTCGGGCCCCGCCCGATCCACCGGCACCGAGCCCTTCGTCACCGGTGGCGCCGACGCCGTCCAGGCCGCTCTCATTATCGACGACACCCGATCCATCCCCGCGGGCCTGCGCCTCCATCTCATCCCCGACGCCCCCAGCGGCTCGGAGGAGACCGTCGAGACCTCCGAGCTCGAGTCCGTCACCGCGCCCGCCACGCCCGTCGACCGTGCCGCCACTGCCCGCCGGGCCGCTGGGACCATCGAGGCCCCCGCTCCCGCGCTCGCGGGCGTCGGCGCCGCCGGGGTGGGGGCAGCGCTCCCGGGCATCGCCGGAGCGGTCGCCGTCGCCGGCCTGCCCTTCGCCGTCACCCCGCGCTCGGCCTGGGGCGCCTCCTCCAGCTCCGATTGGGACGTCGAGTACGCGAGCGCGAAGCACGTCGTCGTCCACCACACCGCGGGGACGAACAACTACACCGCCGCCCAGTCCATGGGCATCATCCAGGGCATCTACCACTACCACTCGGTCACTCTGGACTGGGGGGACATCGGCTACAACTTCCTCGTCGACAAGTACGGCACCGTCTACGAGGGCCGCCTGGGCACCCTCGACTCCGCGCCCGGGACCATGGCGGTGGGCGGCCACGCCTACGGCGCCAACACCGGGACGATGGGCATCTCCATGATGGGCGACTACTCGGCCGTGGCCCCCACGCAGGCCCAGCTCGACCGCGTCGGCAGGCTCGCCGGCTGGTTCCTCGCCCGTGGCGGGGTGACGGATGCGGACGGTTGGGCGGACTTCACCATCCACTCCTCCGAGAAGTACGCCGCCGGGCAGGTCGTCTCCCTGCCCCGCATCCTCGCCCACCGCGATGTCGGCAACACCGCGTGCCCGGGCGATGTCGGCTACTCCCGCATGGACCGGATCCGCTCCATCGCCGCCACCCAGATGGGCGGCGCCCCCGCACCCAGGCCCGGGTGGGTTCGGTCCGGGAGCGCCTGGTACTACTACACCGACGACCTGGAGCTCGTCACCGGTTGGCTCGAGCAGGGCTCCACCTGGTACTACCTCTCGCCCGGCTCCGGCCGCATGGCCACTGGTTGGCAGAAGGTCGGCCCCGACTGGTACTACCTCGATCCCTCCAGCGGAGCCATGGCCACCGGCTGGAAGAAGGACGGCAGCCGCTGGTACTACCTGCATTCCAGTGGGGCCATGGCCACTGGCTGGCAGAAGGTCGGCCCCGACTGGTACTACCTCGATCCCTCCAACGGGGCCATGGCCACCGGCTGGCGGTTCATCAACGGGGGCTGGTACTACCTGGCGGAGGACTGGGGAGGCATGGCCACCGGCTGGCACCGCATCGGCGGCAGCTGGTACTACCTGCGCCCCGATGCCGGGTTCATGGTCACCGGTGCGCAGCGGATCGACGGCAGGACCTACCGCTTCGCGCCCTCCGGCGCCTGGATCGCCTGACCGAGCCGGCCGTAGCCGGACGCACAGGCCGGGTTGCCCGCGCGGCACCGAGCCTGGTCTAGACTGAGCCTTCGAGTCGCCATCTCCCAGGGCGGCGGATTCGCACCCGGACCCGGATGAGTGAGGCCATGGCGGAGCATATCGACGTGAGGGCACCCCTGACCCTCGGCCAGCAGGCGAGCCTCATCAACGCCTTCGGCCAGAGGGACCTCAAGGCCAAGTTCAACGGCACCCTGCTGGGCTGGCTCTGGTCCCTCGTCGTGCCCCTGGTCACCCTGGGCATCTACGCCGTCATCTTCGGCGGCCTGTTCAAGATGCGCCCCCCGGCACTGGACAATCGTACGGGCGGTATCGGCGAGTTCGCCCTGTGGCTCTTCGCCGGCCTGACCATCTGGGGCTACTTCCAGAACTCGATCAATGCGGGCATCAACGGGCTCCTGTCCTCCGGAGGGCTGCTCCAGAAGGTCTACTTCCCGGCCTACGCACCCGTGCTCGGCGCGGGCCTGGCCGTCGGCATCCAGAGCGCCATCGAGGCGGGGCTGCTCATGGTGGTCCTGGCCCTCCTGGGCTTCCTGGACTGGTCATGGCTGCTGGTACCCGTGCTCCTCGCGCTCATCGTCGTCTTCGTCCAGGCGATCGCGGTCATCCTGGCTATCGGCAATGTCTATATGCGCGACCTCGCCCAGCTCGTCGGAGTCATCCTCCAGCTCATGTTCTACGCCACGCCCATCATTTATGTGGTGACCATCGTGCCGGAGAGCAAATGGGGAATCCCCTTGCAGTTCGTCGTCAAGCACATGCCGGTCGCCGAGTACATCGAGCTCTTCCGATCCCTGGTCTACATGGGACAGGTCGGTTCCCTGACGCATTGGGCCGCCTGCCTGGCCTGGGCGGGACTCGCCTACCTCGGGGCGCGCATTGTGGCCCGCAAGTGGGGCGCCGACCTGGGGGAGATGATCTGAGATGAGCGCTGACATGATCGAGACAGCCTCCGCGCACACCACCCCCGGGGGCTCCGGGCCGGAGGAATACGCCATCGTCGTCGACCGCGTCTCGAAGAGCTTCGAGATGCAGGCCGATCGCCGCTCCACCTTCAAGGAGCGCTTCGTGCGCGGGCGCGCCACTTCCGAGCAGCGCGTTTTCCACGCCCTCGATGACGTCTCCTTCAAGATTCGCAAGGGAACCACTTTCGGGCTCGTCGGCCACAACGGCTCGGGCAAGTCCACGATGCTCAAGCTCCTGGCAGGCGTCTACCGCCCCACGAGCGGCACCGTCACCGTCTCGGACAGCGTCGACGCCCTCCTCGAGCTCGGAGCCGGCTTCCACGGCGAGCTCACGGGGCGCGAGAACATCTTCCTCAACGGCGCTATCCTGGGGCGCAGCCGCAAGCAGATCGAGTCCACCATCGACTGGATCATCGACTTCGCCGACATCGGCGCCTTCATCGATCAGCCCGTCAAGGTCTACTCCTCGGGAATGACCGTGCGCCTGGGCTTCGCCGTCGCCGTGGCGATCCGCCCCAAGATCCTCATCGTCGACGAGATCATCGCCGTGGGCGACGAGGAGTTCCAGCGCAAGTGCTTCGAGTACATGCGCGACCTGCGCGACCACGGCACCACGATCGCCCTGGTCACCCACTCGCTGTCCCTGGCCAAGGAGATGTGCGACGAGGTCGTTTGGCTCGACCACGGCCGCGTCAAGATGATCGGTCCCGCCGACGAGGGCGTCTCGGCCTACATCGCCGCCGTCAACGCCAAGGAGGCGGAGAAGCGCGCCGCCGAGCAGACCGAGGCCGAGCGGGAGGCGGACAAGGATTTCCGGCTCAACCAGGGCTCGGGGGAGTGCCGCATGACCGGCGTCGAGATCTTCGACGGCGAGGGCAACAAGGTCCCCTTCCTCACCACCGGGAGGCCCGCCACCCTGCGCATCCACGTCCACGCCCGCAAGGACCTGCGCGACGTCGAGCTCGGCCTGGCCTTCATCACCGACGGCGGGGTCATGATCTCCGGTCCCAACTCCCGTCATGCCGGGTACCTCTACAACCTGAGAGCGGGCGAGGACGGCTTCGTCGACTATGCGATGGACCCCGTCGTCCTCCATCCCGGCCGCCTGTGGCTGACCACCTGCTTCCTGCGCGACGGCGCCACCTACGACTACTCCGACCGCCAGACCGAGCTCCTCATCCACGAGGGCAGGGTCATTGACGAGCCGGGTCTGATCACCATGCCCGAGGGCCGCTGGAGCCCCGCCCTGAGCGTCGAGGCCGCAGGGGTGCCCCAGGCCGAACAGTCCGAGTCCTTGAACGAGGGGGACCGATGACCATCAGTCAGGATGACGAGATCCGCCGCCTGCGAGCCGCCCTGCGCCACGCGCACGCCGAGGCCGGGGAACTCCATGCCGAAATCCAGCGCCTGGAGAAGGAGCAGCGCATCATGCAGCGCAAGCTCGACGGCGCCTGGGAGCAGCTCAGCGACATCCGCCACTCCACCTCCTGGCACCTCACCGCCCCGGTCAGGCTCGTCAAGTCGGCTATCCGCATGAGGCTTCCCCGGTGAGCCCCCTTCCGGGGCGCCTCCTGCGCGCCCAGCACGGCCAGGCCTCCCATGAGGGGCCGCGCGTCGTCGACGTCACGCGGGGCCGGATCCACGTCGAGCGCGGCGAGCGGAGCACCGTCGACGCCGCCGAGCGGGTCGCCATCGTCGCCCAGTACTCCGCGACCCCGGTTCAGCCGCTCTCCCTGAGCCGCTACCTCGCCGCCCTGGACGCCTCCGGCTACGTCACCGTCGTGGTGTCCACATGCGAGCGCCGCGAGCCCCTCGAGTTCCCGCACGGCATCCCCGAGCGGACCGTCGTCATCCGCCGCCCCAACCTCGGCTACGACTTCGGCTCCTGGACCACCGGGCTGGGCTGGATCCCGGGCGTGCGGTCCAAGCCCGTCGTCCTGCTGACCAACGACTCCATGCTCGGGCCCTTCGCCCCCATCGACACTCTCCTGGAGTGGGCGGCCGAGCCCCCGGGCCCCGACATCCGCTGCCTGACGACCTCCTACCAGTTCGGACGGCATATGCAGAGCTACTTCCTGTCCTTCAGAGGAGGGATCCTCGCCGAGCGGGCCTGGGTGCGCTTCTTCGACGGCATCCGCGTCCAGCCGACCAAGGAGGACGTCGTCATGGCCTACGAGCTGGGCCTGTCCAGGCTCGCCTTCTCCGAGGCCTACTCCATCGACGAATGGGTGACCGGGACCGATATCGGGGCCGGGTATGAGAACCCCACGATCCGCGCCTGGCAGGGGATCATCGCCTCGGGCGCCCCCTTCCTCAAGCGCACGATCCTGACCCATCCGGATCTGGCCGCTGAGGCGGCCGCCAGCGCCGAGCACCTGCAGCGCCTGTACAACATCGACATCCACCAGTGGTGAGCAAGAGGCACGAGACATGACCCGCATCTCCAAGCACGGCGCCGCCCGCCGCGCCACCTACTTCGCGGCCCGCGGACGCAACGCCGCCGCCAACCTCATCGCCACGGGCTCAGTGCGCGGCTACCGCCCCAAGCACCCCGCGGACTTCGCCGCTTTCGTCGACCGCCTCGGCGGGCGCCAGGACTCCGGATTCCCGGACAAGTGGCGCGTGGATCCCGCCTTCCGCGTCGAATCGCCGGCCCGCATCGCCGTCGTCATCCACTGCTTCTACCCCGAGCTCATGGACGAGCTCTTCACGCACCTGCGCCTCATGCCGGTCGACTTCGACCTGTTCATCACCAACGCTTCCGGCAGGGGGATCCGGGTCCCGGACGATCTGGAGCACCTGGGGACCAGCGTCGTCGTCGAGGTGGACAACCACGGCCGTGACATCCTGCCGACCGTCAACCTGGTCAACTCTGGGATCCTCGACCCCTACGACCTCATCCTCAAGATGCACACCAAGCGCAGCCCGTGGCGCGAGGAGCACGCCGAGCTCGCCGGCAGCGGCGAGACCTGGAAGCAGCAGTTCCTGGATGACCTCGCGGGCTCGCAGGAGACGATCGAGGGCATCCTCGCCGCCTTCGCCGCCGATCCCGCCCTGGGCGTGCTCACCGCCACCGACTCCATCGTCGGCAAGCAGTTCTGGGGCGGGGACCAGCGCATCGTCGAGCAGCTCCTGCGCCGCCTCGAGCTGAGGATCGATCCCGACGAGCTCGAGTTCGCCTCCGGCTCCATGTACTGGTGCCGCGGCCTGGTGCTCCAGGGCCTGCGCGCCCTCAACCTCCAGGCCGCCGACTTCGACCACGAGGCCGGCCAGGTGGACGGCACCACCGCGCACGCCGTCGAGAGGATCATCGGCATCGTCACCAAGGAGGCCGGGCTGCGCACCGTGGAGCCCGACGCGATCCGGGAGCTCCTCGCCGCCCCGGGCACCGACCGGCAGGGCTGGCGCCGCTTCGATCGCGATGCCGAGCGAGTCCCGGCCGCCACCGTCATCCCCTTCTACCTGCCCCAGTTCCACGACTCCCCGCAGAACAACGTGTGGTGGGGCAAGGGCTTCACCGAGTGGTCCAACGTCGTGGGCGCCGTGCCCGCATGGCGAGGCCACTACCAGCCCAAGCAGCCCACGGAGCTGGGCTACTACGACCTGGAGATGGACTCCGTGCGCGCCGCCCAGGCCGAGCTGGCCGGCACCCACGGCCTGGCCGGCTTCATGTACTACTACTACTGGTTCTCCGGCGAGCGGATCCTCAACCGCCCCATCGAGAAGCTCCGGGCGTCGGACCTCGACTTCCCGTACTGCATCATGTGGGCCAACGAGAACTGGACGCGCCGCTGGGATGGGCGCAGCCAGGACGTCCTCATCGGCCAGGACTACGACAAGGTCCCCGCCGAGGACTTCATCGACGACGTCATGGAGTTCCTCCTGGACCCCCGCTACATGCGCGTGAACGGCAAGGCGCTCATCGCCGTCTACCGACCCGCCCAGATGGAGAACTTCCCGCAGGTTGTAGCCGCCTGGCGCGAGCGCGCCCGAGCCGCGGGCGTCGGCGAGCTCCACGTCATCGCCGTGTCCGTGGCCAAGGAGTTCGACGGCGTCGGCGAGGACTACCGCGCCAATGGGCTCGATGGCACCCTGGAGTTCGCCCCCCACAACCTGCCGTGGATCGCGGGCCCGGCCCTCGACGTCGGCCTGGACAAGCGGTGGCGAGGCAACTTCATGAGCTATCAGGCCACTCTCAAGGCCTCCTTGCGCAACGCGGTGCGCCTGACCGAGCACGAGTACCCCGGCGCCATGGTCACCTTCGACAACACCGCCCGCCGCCAGTGGAAGGCGGATGCCTGGTACGGCTCGAACCCCTACAGCTTCCACCGCTGGGTGGCGGGCCTCATCCGGGCCGTTGCCGGGCGCGAGGAGGCCGACCGCCTCGTGTTCATCAACGCTTGGAACGAGTGGGCCGAGTCGGCTGTCCTGGAGCCCACCACGCGCTACGGGCGCACCTACCTCCTCGCCCTGCGCCAGGCCATCTGGAGCTGAGGGGCTCCCCGCCGGCGCACCGGGCCGGTCTCGGTGCTCATATCGACCGGTTTCGATGCTGTTTTCGACCGGTCTCGGCGTTTACTTGTAGTGGTAGCGGGCCTGGACGACGACGATGTCATCCCCGTCGACGATGTAGACCAGCCGGTGCTCGCCGGTGATGCGTCGCGACCAGGCCCCGGCCAGCGCGTGACGCAACGGCTCCGGCTTGCCTATCCCTTCGAAGGGATGCCGGGCCGCATCGTCGAGGAGCTTGTTGATGCGCGGGATCATGCGTCGATCGGTGTCCGCCCAGGACGTGTAGTCCTCCCAGCCCTTGGGCGTGAACGAGATCCTCACCGCAGTAGCTCGTGCTCGGCGCTCTCCCCCCGACGGGCCTGCGCCAGGCTGGCGAGTAGATGTGCCGCGTTGGCGGGCGAGCGCATCAGATGCGCCGTCTCCTCCAGGGCATCGAACTCATCGCGGGAGATGAGTACCGCGTCTCCGCGCCGGGAGGTGATCTCCACATGGGAGGCATCCTCGTTGACCCGCTCGATGAGGCCGAACAGATTCGCGCGTGCCTGGCTCGCCGTCATGACGGACATGGTGAGACCTCTCTAGATGTACGGCATCTAGTACAAGTTTGCTCGGGCGCTCGCGGGGGAGTCAAGCGCCGATTCCCGCAACCGTTGGTGCCGGAATGTCGGCGGGTTGTCTCCGGGCCGGTCTCGGTGCTCATATCGACCGGTTTCGATGCTGTTTTCGACCGGTCTCGTGGGGATCAGCGGTCGGGGTAGCGGGAGGCGTAGGGGCCCAGTCGGGCGCGCAGGCCATCGGCCAGGCCCCGGCGCAGCATCCGGTGGCGCTCGGCGCGCCGATCCGGCAGGGCGGCGTTGAACACCGCGTACTTCGCCGCCCAGTAGGAGTAGCGGACGCGCCAGCGCGCCGGCAGCGGCGAGCCTCGGCCCACCAGTGCGAGCGTGTTGCGCAGGATGTAGTAGTTGCGGATCGGGGCGTGCACGTGGATCGGCTGGTCCCGCCCCGGCAGGCGCACCACCTCATCGCCCAGCGAGTGGGTGAGCCGGGCCGCCGGCACCGCGACCAGCCGCCATCCCGAGCGCCGGGCGCGCACTCCCCACTCCAGGTCCACATGATCGATGAACAGGTCCTCGCGCATCGGCCCGATCTCCTCCAGCGCGCTGACGCGCACCAGGCAGCCCGAGGCGATGAGGAAGGCGACCTCCAGCCTCGGCCTGGCCAACTCGGCCTTGGTGGCGCGCTTGGGGCTCCATCCCCGGTCCACGTAGACGAGCTCGTCGGCGCCCTCGCGCTCCTCGGCCGGCAGCGGCCCGACGGCGGCGATCCGCGTGTCCTCCTCGATCGCCTCGAGGAGCTGGGCCACCATGGTGGGCGAGGGGATCGAGTCCTGGTCCGACAGCAGCACGTACCGTGCCCCCTTGGCCCGAGCGGCCGCGATGCCCCGGTTCTGCGCGGCGGCGATCCCGAGATTCTCGCCCAGCTCGATGAGCTCGGCGCCATGAGCGGCGCAGGCCTCGCGCGCCCGCTCGAGCCCGGGAGCGGCTGATCCGTTATCAACCACGACAACGGCGTCGCACTGGGGGGTGAGCGCCCCCAGGAGGCCTCCCAGGGGCCCGGGCTCGTAGGTGACGATGACGGCGACGACTGTGGCGCTGCTCATGGGGCTGATCCCGGGTTGTTCATGGGCTCTCCCAAGACGGCCCGCGTGGCGCGGGGGTGGACCTGGCGGTGCCACTCTAATGCGCTGCTGCCGCGCCCGGCGCCCAGGCTGGTAGCGGCGATCATGGTGCCCGCCACCCCGCGCGGAGGATAGACTCAGCCCAATCCCAATCAGTGCCCGGTACGCGCTGGGTGCAACGAGGAACGAGGACTACCAGCCCATGACCACCACTGCGAAGCCCCTCGGTGTTGCGACCACCCCCATCCCCGGCTTCCTTCGGATCGATCTGACCGTGCACGGGGACAACCGGGGCTGGTTCAAGGAGAACTGGCAGCGCGAGAAGATGGTGGCGCTGGGCCTGCCCGACTTCGGCCCGGTGCAGAACAACATCTCCTTCAACGACGAGGCCGGGGTGACCCGCGGCATCCACGCCGAGCCCTGGGACAAGTACGTCTCGGTGGCCACCGGGCGCGTCTTCGGCGCCTGGGTGGATCTGCGCGAGGGCCCCAGCTTCGGGACTGTCTACACCTGCGAGATCGACCCCTCCGTCGCCGTCTTCGTGCCCCGCGGGGTGGGCAACGCCTATCAGACCCTCGAGCCGAACACGGCCTACACCTACCTCGTCAACGATCACTGGTCGCCCGACGCCCAGTACACCTTCTTGAACCTCGCCGACGAGACCGTCGCCGTGCCCTGGCCCATCCCCCTCGACGACGCCATCCTGTCGGACAAGGACAGGGCCCACCCGCGCCTGGCCGACGTCACCCCCTTCCCCGCCGTCGGCCGGACCGCCGTCCCGGGGCGCCGGGTGCTCGTCACCGGCGCCAACGGCCAGCTCGGCCGTGAGCTCATGAGCCGGCTCGCCGACGCCGGCTACGCGGCCACCGGCGTGGACCTGCCCGAGTTCGACATCTCCGACGCCGCCGCCATGGACGCGCTCGACTGGTCCGCCTACGACATCATCATCAACGCCGCCGCCTGGACGAACGTCGACGGCGCCGAGACCCCCGAGGGCCGGCCCGCAGCCTGGCGCGCCAATGCCACCGGCCCGGCCAACCTCGCCCGCGCCGCCACCAAGCACGGGCTCGTCCTCGTCCACATTTCGAGCGAATACACCTTCGACGGCGCGACCGAGCCCCACACCGAGGATGAGCCTCCCAGCCCCCTGGGCGTGTACGGGCAGTCCAAGGCCGGTGGGGACGCCGCCGTCCTCGCCGCCCCGAGCCACTACCTCGTGCGCACCAGTTGGGTGGTGGGCGACGGGAAGAACTTCGTGCGCACCATGGCCTCGCTGGCCGAGCGCGGCATCGCCCCCAAGGTGGTCGACGATCAGACCGGCCGCCTCACCTTCACCACGGACCTGGCCGCGGGCATCATCCACCTGCTGTCCTCCTCCGCCGCCTACGGCACCTACAACCTCTCCGGCGAGGGCCCCGTGGTCTCCTGGGCGGATGTGGCCAAGCGCGTCTACGAGCGCCTCGGCCATGACCCCGCCGAGGTCACTCCCATCACCACCGAGGAGTACTTCGCGGGCCAGGATGTCGCCCCCCGGCCCCTGAAGTCCGCCCTGGACCTCACCCGGATCAAGGCCACCGGCTTCACCCCCGGCGACTCGATGGAGCGCCTCGACGCCTACATCGCGGGCCTATGAGGCACGGCACTGTGAGGGACCGCGAGGACTCCCCTCCCTCAGCCGCTGCGGCCGCCCGGCCCAACGAGACCCTCGATCCTCCCGACTCCCCCGAACGGGGCGACTCCCCGGCGGCCACGCCCCCCTCCCGCCGCACCGCCTGGCTGGACCGGCCCGCCACCCGCTGGATCCTCGGCGCTCTCCTGGCGCTCACGGTGCTCGGAACCGGCCTCGGCTGGGCATTGGTCTCGCCGGTCGGCGGCTCCCCGGACGACGACTACCACCTGGGCTCCATCTGGTGCCCCCCGCCCGTGGAATCCTCGGGCTGTGGGACCAAGGTCATCAACAATGAGGTCCAGGTCTACGTGCCCGAGACCGTCTCGCAGCGGACCTCCTGCTTCTCCTACCCGGACAGCGATGGGACCTTGCTGTGCAAGGGGGCCCTGTCCGACGACGAGTACACGTACTCGCGCCGCTACGACGCGGGCAACTACCCGGGCGGCTACTACTGGTTCCACCACCTGTTCGTCAGCGACGACGTCACCGGCTCCGTGCTCATCATGCGCGGGGTCAACATCCTCATCGCGATGGTTCTGCTCGGCTCCATCGGATGGCTCCTGCCATCGCGCTACAGGGAGAGCCTCGCCCTGACCATCCTCGTGGCATGGATGCCCATGGGGCTCTACTTCGTAGCCTCGAACAACCCCACATCCTGGGCCCTATCGGGAACGTTGGCGTATGCCGCCGCCCTCTTCGGCGCGCTGCGCACGGAGGGGAGGCGCCGCTGGGCGCTCCTGGGGCTCGCGGCGATCGGAGCGCTCGTCTCGTGCTCCGCGCGCGGGGACTCGGCCTTCTTCATGCTCGTCATCTCGCTCGCCGTGCTCGTCGGCGCGCCATGGACGAGGAGGATCCTCCCGGAGGCCTGCCTCGCCCTGACCGCCAGCGCCGTCGGTGTGTGGATCATGCAGTCCACGGGCCAGGCCAGCGCGCTCAGCTCCGTCTCCCCCTCGGAGGAGGCCATCCCCTTGGTGATGCGCCTGAGCTCCTTGGTCACCTCCCTCCCCGAGTACTTCGCGGGGTTCTACGGACAGCGCTGGGGGGCGGGCTGGTTCGACATCCCCTTCGATGGCGCCCCGTCCACCATCGCCATCGGCCTGGTCGTTGCCTGCCTGCTCATCGGCGCCCGGAGGGTGGGGCGGCGCAAGGCGCTGAGCGCCCTCATCGTCTTCGGCGCCATCGCCGGGGTCCCCTTGGTCGTCTCCCTGCAGGCCGGCTTCTCGCGGGTCTACCAGTACCAGCCCCGCTACATGCTGCCGCTCCTGGCGATCCTGCTCTTCCTCTGGCTCGCGATGTCCGTCAAGGGCGGGCATGTGGTCGGCGCGCAGGTCTGGATGATCGGGATCGGCTCGGTGATCGTCAACGCCTACGCGCTGCGGAGGGTCATGGAGCGCTACACCCATGGGCGCCTCGATCTCGACCACCCCGTCTACAGCCTCGATCTCTCCCTGCGCTGGTGGTGGTCGGATTTCCCCCTCACCCCGGAATACACCTGGCGCGTGCTCGTCCTCGTCTACGCCGTGGCCATCGCCTCGATGGCGCTCCTGGTATGGCGCCGCCCCGCGCGACCCATCGCGGAGCCGGCCGCCCCCGCGGTCGCCCCTACCGCCACCGCCCAGGCCGAGCCGGAGTGCCGGGAGGCGGCCGAGGCCTTCGTGACCCGGAGGTCGCCGGGGCGGCACACGCGCGTCCAGGCCGACCAGCGCGAGACCACTGCCCCGCCAGGCCCCGCCATGCCCGGTGCCGCCGTCGCCACTGGCGCCCAGGGCACCAGGCCCCCCATCGATCCCCCGCGCCGCCCATCGGCAGACCCATCCGCGGAGGGTTCCGATGAGCGTTGAGCGCCGCCACGACCTCCTCGTCATCATCCCCGCCTGGAACGAGGAGATCGCCCTGCCGGGAGTGATCGCCGAGGTCCAGTCGAGGCTCGGGGGCATTGCCGATATCGTCGTCGTCTCGGACGGCTCGACGGACCGCACGGCCACGCTCGCCCGCGGCGCCGGGGTGACCGTCCTCGAGTTGCCCATCAACCTGGGGGTCGGCGGCGCCATGCGGGCCGGCTTCGTCTACGCCGTGCGCTACGGCTACTCCCACGCGGTTCAGCTCGACGCCGATGGCCAGCACGATCCCTCGGAGATCCCCGTGATGCTCGAGTGCGCCCGCACCACGGGGGCGGACCTCGTCATCGGCGCCCGTTTCGCGGGCAAGGGCGATTACTCGGTGCGCGGCCCCCGTCATTGGGCGATGAAGGTGCTCTCCGCGATCCTCTCGCGCGTCAGCGGGACCCGTCTGACGGACAGCACCAGCGGCTTCAAGCTCTACAACAGCCGGGCCCTGGCGGTCTTCTCCCGCGACTACCCCGCCGAGTACCTGGGGGACACCATCGAGGCGCTCGTCGTCGCCAAGCGGTCCGGGCTGCTGGTCCGCCAGGTCGCCGTGCGGATGCGCCCCCGCGCGGGCGGCGAGCCCTCCCACAACCCGCTCAAGGCCGCGCGCTTCCTCCTGCGAGCCTTCCTCGCTCTGGGGATCGCGCTGAGCCGCCCCAACCGGGCCGCCCCCGACGCCGGCCCCTCGTCGGCCCACCAGGAGGGGCAGCGATGAGCTCCACCTATATCCTCGGCGTCATCTTCGCGATGATCGTGCTGGTCTCCATCTTCCTGCGCATGCGCAACTCCGGGATGAAGGAGGCCTACGCGACGTGGTGGATCATCATCGCCATCGGCTGCTTCGTCTTCGCACTCATCCCCGGCGGCCTGCGCGCGGTATCCAGCCGACTGGGCGTCGAGGTGCCGCTCAACCTGGGCTTCTTCGTCGCGGGGATCATCCTCCTGCTGCTCTCCCTGCGCTTCAGCGTGGACCTGTCCCACAACGCCGAGGATCGGCGGCGCCTCGCTGAGGAGATCGCCATCCTGCGCGCCGAGGTCGATCGGCTCACCGCCCGGATCGACGAGGTGGGGATCGATGCGCGGGACCCGGGCGCCGCGGCTCCCACGGGCTCCGCGGGCACGGCGTCCATGGACCTCGCGGACGGCGAGGGGCCGGGCCCTCAGGCGCGGTGATCGCGCAGGACCTCGGCGAGGATGCCCGCGTACTGACGTGAGCGCACGGGCCAGGTCCACTGCTCGATGAGGCCGCTGGGAGCCGGGGCCGGTGGGGCGGCGAGCATCGTCGCCAGGGCGTCGGTGAGGCTCTCGGCGCTGCGCTCCCCTGTGACCACGACGGGCGCCCCCTCGTCGGCCAGGATCCGGGCGCCGGGGACCTCGTAGGTCACCACGCGGCCGCTCCCGGCGATCGCCTCCAACAGCGTGGTCTGGAAGCCCTCAGAGAGCACAGTCGGGTTGACGAGGGTGGACCCGGCCAGCGCCCGGCCCACCTGACTGGGCGGCACGCGGCCCGGGATCGACACGGCGTCATCGATGCCCAGCTCGCGGGCCATCGCCCGGGCCGCCTCCAGCTCGGCGCCCGCGCCCAGCAACTCGCCGTCGACGTCGATGCCGCGCCCGCGCAGAGCGGCGACGGAGGACAGGAAGGCCTCCCAGCCCTTGCCGGCCACGACCCTCCCGACGAACACGAGGTGGCCCGGCCTGTCCTCGGGCGCTCGATGGGGCTCGGGCGCGGGGATGGCGTTGTGGAAGACCTCGGCGTCGACGCCGCCCAAGCGCTTGACGAAGGCGGCGGACTGCGCGGAGATCGCCAGCACTCGATCGGCGCGGCGCAGCACGTAGCGGCCCATCGCCAGGTCGACCGCCCGCGAGCCCGCGAGGATGATGGGGGAGGGGGTGGCCACGAATCCTGAGCCGTGCTCGGTGTGGATCACCGGGATCCCGGCCATGCGCGCCGCTCGCAATCCGACGAGGCTCATGGGGAAGAAGCGCGTGTGCGTGCTCACGATGTCGATCCGGTTCTCGCGCAGGAACCGGGCGATGCGCCTCGTCGTGCCCACGCGCGGGAAGCTGATGACCTCCGCGATCGGGAGATAACCGCGCCCCGTGAGGACCCGCACGCCGTCGTCATCGCGGAGCCCGGGGGCGTCCGAGAGGGTGAGCACCCACACCTCGTGCCCCAGATCGCGCAGTCCCCGGGCCAGGGAGGAGACGTGGTTCTCGAGGCCGCCCAGGCGGGGCGGATAGGTATTGATGACCAGGGCGACTCTCATACGGGCTTCCATCGGTGGGACACGGGCGGCGAGGGCACTCCTTAGGAGGAATGCTCTCACACGCGGGGCCATCGATGGCGCAGCTCCGGGCAGGGAGCGCCCGGGCGGCCCCGGGGCCGGGCAGGGAGCGGTAGCATCGACGGCGCGCCCATCTGTGCGACCGGGCGCCCGCCCCGCTCGATCCGGCGCCCGCGATGAGAAAGGCCAGCGATGGAATCGCTCTCACAAGAGGAGATCAAGAAGATCGAGCTCGACATCCTGCGCGAGCTGGATCGCGTATGCGCGGAGCACGGCCTCACCTACTTCCTGGCCTACGGCACTCTCATCGGCGCGCTGCGCCACGAGGGCTTCATCCCCTGGGACGACGACGTCGACGTCGTCATGCCCCGTGACGACTACGAGGCCCTCTTCCGCCTGTGCTGCGCGGGAGCCCTCGCGGACCGCTACAAGCTGGTCTCCTACCGCGACCGCACCTCGATCTACCCCTTCTTCAAGCTCGTGGACACCCGCACGCGCGCCGAGGAGACCTTCATCGACGAGGAGCGGGCCCTGGGCCTGTGGAGCGACATCTTCCCCCTGGAGCGCGTGAGGCTGTCCGACCCGCGCATGCGCCGGGTGCGCGCCAAGGCCGCCCGGCTCGTCCGGTGGCGCTCGCTGGCCGCCACCGATCCCCGATACGCCACTTCCGGCGCCGCCAAGCTCGTCAAGCGCGTCATCCACCCGGCCACCCGCCGCCTCGACCCCTACCGGATCGCCGCCAGGGCCGATGCCCTGGCCCGGGGGGCTAATATCAAGGACGCCTCCTCCCAGGACGACGACATCCGCTACGTCCTACTCGTGGACGACCACATGGATAAGAACACCCTGGAGCCCCGATCACTCTTCCCCGCGGCCCGCGCGGTCTTCGAGGGAGGGACATACCCCGTCCCCGCCAAGGCGGCCCAGGTGCTCACCGACTACTACGGCGACTGGGAGCGCATCCCGCCGGCCGAGGAGCGCCCGCCCGCGCACCTGCGCGCCGTCACCTGGGCAGGAGACAGGTCATGATGCCCGGGAGCCCTGAGATCGCCGAGACCCACGCGGGCCCCGCGCCCAGGACCGTCTGCGTCTTCACCCCCACCTACGAGCGCGCCTACATCCTGCCCGTCCTCTACGACAGCCTCGTGGCGCAGACCTCCCACGACTTCGTATGGATGATCGTCGACGACGGATCCACCGACGGCACCGAGGAGCTCGTCGCCTCCTGGATCGAGCGCGGCGAAATCGAGATCGACTACGTCAAGACCGCCAACGGCGGCAAGCCCCGGGCCATCAACCTCGGCGTGGAGCGGGCCACCAGCCCGCTGTTCTTCGTCGTCGACTCCGACGACTGGCTGCTCCCCGGCGCCATCGAGCACGTGCTGGCCACCTGGGCCACCATCAAGGGCCAGGACCGCTACGCCGGGATCGTCGCCCTGCGCGGCACGGATGAGCGCACCCCCATGGACACGTGGATGCCCGAGGGCGCGCGCGACGTGAAGTACTGGGACCTCTTCGAGACGATGGGATTCAGAGGGGACACCTCCCTCATCCACCGCACCGAGGTCCTGCGGGACTACCCCTACGACGTCGCCCCCGGGGAGATCTTCATCGCCGAGACCTCGGTCTACTACCGGCTCGACGAGCGCTACGTCATGCTGGCCGATAACACGATTCTCACGATCTGCCACTACCTGCCCGATGGGCTCACCCGCAATTTCGCGGCCAACGCCAAGCGGAACCCCATCGGCTACTGGAAGCACAAGCGCTACTGCGCCGAGCGCTCCACCACGCTCAAGGGCGTCGTCCGCGAGACGCTCCTGTACCTTGTGGGCTGCCGCCTGGCCGGGCAGTCCGGCGCCCTGCGCATGGCGCCCAACAAGCCAGTGGCCCTGGCCTGCTACCTGCCCGCGCTGGTGGCCAGGTACACGCTGTTCAAGTAGGAGAACGATGGCACAGCCCGAGGCCCTGTCCCTCCGGACGAACATGTTGTGGAGCTCGGTCGGCTCGATCACCCGACTCGTCTGCAACTACCTCGTGGGGGTCGCCGTCGTGCGCCTCTCGCACGGGTTCGACGCCGCGGGCGGGCTCGCGCTCGTCATGGCGATCGCGAACCTCATCAACCCCTTCGCCGACTACCGCCTGCGCACGATCCAGGTCACCGATACCAAGGGCGAGCGGAGCGCCGGGGAGTACGTGGGCCTGCGAGTGCTGACCACCGCCCTGGCCTTCCTCATCGGCATCATCTACTCCCTGGCCACGGCCTCATTCGACGCCCTGCCGCTCATCGCCATGTACCTGGTCTACTCCCTGGCAACGAACTTCATCGAGGTCCTCCACGCCATCGACCAGCGGCACCGCCGGATGGACTACATCGGCAAGTCCTACATCCTCCAGGGCGTGACCACCCTGGCGGGCTTCTGCGTCGTCCTGTGGCTGGCGAACTCCCTCATGGTGGCCGTCGTCGCCATGGCGGTGGCGACCATCCTCGTGGGCGTCGTCTACGACGTACCGCGCTCGGCCCAATTCGAGCGCCTGCGCCCCGTCATCGACCTCCGCCCCGCCATGTCCCTGCTGGTCACCCTCTTCCCCCTCGTCATCGCCCAGGTCTGCAGTTCCTCCGTCCTGACGCTGCCCCGCCAGTACCTGGAGTCCTCCGTCGGGAGCGAGGCGCTGGGGATCTACAACTCCGTGGCCTCGCCCGTCGTCATCGTGCAGATGGGCGCCGTCTACGTCTACAGCCCCCTCATGGGGGAGTTCGCGGACCGCTTCCACTCCGATAAGCGCTCGGCCCTGGCCCTCCTGTGGCGGACCATCGGCGGGATCCTCGTGGTCATCGCCGTCGCGGCGGCCCTGCTGCTGCTCCTGGGCGATCCGGTGCTGCGGCTCATCTTCGGCGATAAGATCATCGGGCACACGGACCTGCTGCTGCCCGCGATCGTGTGCACGGTCATGACGGCCTTCGCCTGGTTCATGAACGACCTGCTCATCGCCGTGCGCGATCTCAAGGCGGGCTTCCTGGGCAACGCCCTCGCGGCGATGACCTCCCTGGTCTCGATGAAGGTCCTCGTCGACGCCTTCGGGATGAACGGTGTCAGCTGGGTCGGCGTGCTGTCCTACTCGCTCGCCGTCGCGCTGCTGTCCCTGTTCCTGGTCCGCGACTACCGCCGGCTCGGCTCGGAGCGGGGCGGGCCGCCGGCTCAGTCCTCGGCGTCGTCGGCGAAGTCGTGATCCCCGAAGTCCACCAGTGAGGGTTTGTGGTTGACCCGCTCGGAGACCGGCGGGATCGCCATGTAGTCGCCATAGCCCCGGGTGAGCACCGCGTCGTAGGCGCGGGGCATCCGGATCGTCATGCCCTCGAAGGGCAAGGCGAGGGTGGGGAGCAGCTCATCGCGGCGGATGGACCAGCGCCTGGGGTCCTGGGTGGAGAAATCGCCCAGCCACACCGAGTCCTCGCCCGCGTGGGAGCGCGCGGCGCGATCCCAGCGCTCGTACAGGGCGCGCGGTGAGACCCGGGCGGCCCGCAGCCCCCAGTGGACGGCGCGCAGGACGAGCCCGGCCGCCTGCCTCGCGGGCGCGGGCAGCGGGACCTCGGCGGTGGGCGTCCCACGCAGGTACATGAGCCGCCCCCACACCCAGGTCCGTCGCGCCATCCGCTTGAAAGCGCGCTCGTCGTCGGGAAGGACATCGAGGGGGAAGATATCGACGCCGATGGGAACCCGGTAGGCGCGGTCGCGCGCGATCTCGGGGATGAAGGCGGTCCCGGCCAGGCCCAGCACGCCGAAGGTCTTGGGGTAGTCCGGGGAGTTGCGGGAACTGAGCAGCACGAAGCCGGGGCCGATGACGCGATCGGCCTCGGCCAGGAGGCGCTCGTAGTCCGGGCGCGGCATGACGACGTCGACGTCGTCGTCCCAGGGGATGAAGCCCTGGTGGCGAGCGGCGCCGATCGCGGTGCCCCCGTAGGCGGCGTACTCCAGGCCCAGTTCGTTGCAGAGGCGGTCGAGCTCGGCCAGGGCTCGGGCGGTGGCCCTCTGGACGCGCTTGAGGAGGGCGGGGTCGTCGTAGCCGGTGGTGCTCATGGGCACATCCTCTCCCGGCGGGGAGCCGACCGGGAAGCCGCGGGGCGACGTGTCGGGGCCGGCCGTGCCGAGCGGCTCACGCCGGGCGCGGCCGGCCCCGCCCTCAGGCCTCCTCCGCGAGCACGGGGGCACGGCGCGTGAGCCGCAGGTCGGACCAGTCGGCGGTGGCGGCCAGGACCGTGCCCACGAGGATGACGACGCAGCACACCACCTGAAGAGCCGTGGGGATGGTCCCCTGCAGGACGAGTGCGAGGATGACCGCCCACGCGGAGTAGGAGATGTTGAGGGCCATGCCCCGGGAGGCGCCGATCGAGCCCAGGGCCTTGTAGTAGAAGAGGTACGAGGCGGTCCCGGCGATGGCCGCCAGGGCGATGACGCCGGTGGCCGGCGTGAGGGAGGCGCCGGCGGAGAAGCCGAGGGCCCCCGCGAGCGGGGCCACCACGAGGAGGTAGGCCACGCCCGAGGTCGTCTGGCGGATCTGCAGGGCGGTCTCGTTGTCCACGGAGTCGTCGCGCATCCCCCAGGTGAGGATGACGGCCTCGGAACCCCAGCCGAGGACGCAGGCCAGGGCCGCGATGATGCCCAGGATCGCGTTGCCGCCGCCGGACTCGGCCGAGGAGGACCAGCCGATCGCGATGATGGCGCCCAGGGCGACGAGGAGGGCCAGGATCTGGCGCGGACTCATGCGCTCACCGAGGATGAGGAAGGCGAGGAGCGTGCCCAGGGCCGGGTAGAAGGTGGAGATGATCGCGGTGTAGGAGGGACCGATGTTGTTGATGGCGATGAGGTAGCCGCTCATTCCCACCGGCCCGCCGAGGATCGCGGCCAGCACCACGACCCTGCCCGAGCGGGTGCGCAGGGCGGCGAGCGTATGCCGCAGGCGCCCGCGCGCGCCCATGTAGGCCACGAGGAGCAGCGCGGAGATGACGTCGTGGATGAGGGCGCTGGCGATGGGCGCCTGCGAGGCCCCGAGGAACGGGGCGAGGGCGACGGCCATGGCCAGGATCACGGTGTCGAGACCCCAGGTGGCCCCGCTGATGACTCCGTAGCGCATCAGGCTCCCCTCCTCGCGTTCAGGGCCGCTGGGGCGTCCGTGAGGTCCGTGCCGGAGACGTAGGAGGCCAGGAGGGCGTCGACGTAGTCGACGGCGTGGCGGTAGTAGATGAGGAACCACTCGCCGACGTCGTCGCCCTCGGCCTCCTTGACCAGGGACCACACGTACCAGCACCAGCCGGCGAAGGTGACGTAGGACCAGAAGTGGCGCCGCTCGGCGGGGGTGGGGGGGCGGCCGAAGTAGTAGCCCAGGGCGTCCTCGGCGCGCTCGGCGCCCAGCTGCGCGCAGACCACCATCGTGCCGAAGTCGGCCGCGATATCGGACATGCCGGCGTACTCCCAGTCGATGAGGGAGAGCTCGCCGGAGGCGTCCACGAGGAAGTTCAGCGGGAAGAAGTCGTTGTGGCTGGGGGCCAGATCGAAGCCGTCGGCGTCGGCGAACTCCTTGAGGCGCAGCACCTTGGCGCGCAGCTCGTCGTAGCCGGGGATGTCGATGGGGCCGCGGGAGGCCAGGATCGACTCGTAGCGCAGCCCCTCGGTCACGAAGTCGAAGTTGCGTGCGAGCTCGCGGCCCGACTCGTGCAGGGCGCGGTCCATGCGCATGGCCCGCTCCAGCTCATCGGGATTGGACACGTCCAGGTTGCGGCAGTCGGGGACGTAGCGCGAGATCTTCCAGCCCTGCTCGGGATCCCCGGCCAGGAAGGTGGAGTCCAGGCCCAGCTCCCCGGCGAGCCGAAGGGCCTCGATCTCCGCGCGGCGGTCGATGAGCTGGTTGGTGCCGGCGCCGGGGTGGCGGTAGACGTACTCGTCCTCGCCCACGGAGAAGTGGCACGACAGGTTCGTGATGCCCTGCTTGAGGGGGTAGAAGGCGCCGATCCGGCTGCGCTCGCAGCCCAGGGCGGCCGAGATGTTCTCGAAGACCTCCGAGTCGATGTTCTCCATGAAGGCGGGGTCGAAGGAGCGCAGCTCGTCGATGGAGTCGAACTCGTGGATGACGCCGTCGGGGTACTTCCGGATCACCATGTCGAGGCTCTTGATGTGATCGAGGTAGATGGACTCCCACAGCTTGGGGGCGGTCTCGGGCAGGTCGTAGACGGACTCCAGGATCGTCCGGAAGGTGGCGGAGAAGGCGCGGTCGAAGTAGACGTGGCCGAGCATCGTCCAGGCGTCCGCCCCGCCGACGGTCGCCCCGGTGATCCGCCCGCCCGCGCCGGTGGTCAGGCACCACTCCCGGGTGGGGCCGGCGATGTACGTGGCCGAGTAGTAGGCCTGGTAGACGTGGGACTCGAAGGGGTTGATCGTGAAGTAGTCGTCCGAGGAGCAGATGTAGGTATTTGCCAAGTCGTCCTTGACCAGCCACAGGGAGGCGTTGTTGTTGCGGGTCGCGTACTCCTTGTTGACCACGATCCGCGCCCCGTAGCGCTCGGCCAGGGAGAAGAAGTACTCCTTCTTGTAGCCGACGACGATTGTGATGTCGGTGATCCCGGCCTCGTGTAGCTGGCGGATCTGGCGCTCGACGAGGACCTCCCCGCGCACCTTGAGGGTGCCCTTGGGGCGCTCGTAGGAGATCGGGGCGAAGCGACTGGACAGGCCCGCCGCCAGGATGATCGCGTTGTCCACCCGGTAGGGCTCCAGCGCGGCCCGGCCGGAGGCGGTCAGCTCGCGCCCGGCGATGTAGCCGGCGGCCTCGCATTCGCGCACCGCGGCGTTGACGCTGCCCAGGGACATGCCCGTCGACTCCTGGATCTGCCGCTGGGTCAGGGCCGCGTCGGCGCGCAGGAGCGCGGCCAGGGCGTCGAACTGGGGCTGGGTGAGAGTGCCGGGCATGAAGCGGCCTCCTGTTCGGATCTGAATGGGAACCTCGCATGTTCGAGAATAGTCCCATGTATTCAGAAGATGAACAGGAGGGCCGTGTTGCCTTCATCTCGTCGGCGCCGGGGCCCGGCGGGCGCGGACGGCTCTCAGCGGCGCTCGCGGGCCAGGAGGTTGAGGAGGTACTGGCCGTAGCCCGACTTGACCAGGGGCTCGGCGCGCCGGCGCAGGCCGTCGTCGTCGATGAAGCCCATGCGCCACGCGATCTCCTCCGGGCAGCCGATGTTGAGGCCCTGGCGGTGCTGGATGGTGCGGATGAAGGAGGTGGCGTCCGCCAATGAGTCGAAGGTGCCGGTGTCCAGCCAGGCGGTGCCGCGGGGCAGGACCTCCACGGTGAGGCGCCCGGCCTCCAGGTAGGTGCGGTTGACATCGGTGATCTCGTACTCGCCGCGGGCCGAGGGGGCCAGGTCGCGGGCGATGGCGACGACGTCGTTGTCGTAGAAGTACAGGCCGGGCACCGCGTAGTCGGACTTGGGGTGGGCGGGCTTCTCCTCGATGGAGACGGCCCTGAAGCCCGCGTCGAACTCCACGACGCCGTAGGCGGTGGGATCGGCCACCTGGTAGGCGTAGACGACGCCGCCGTCGGGGCAGGTGTGGCGGCGCAGCTGGGTGCCCATGCCGGGGCCGTAGAAGATGTTGTCGCCCAGGATCAGGGCCGCGCTCTCGCCCCCGATGAAGTCGGCGCCGAGCACGAAGGCCTGCGCCAGCCCGTTGGGCACTTCCTGGACCGCGTAGGACAGGTTGACTCCCAGCTGCGAGCCGTCGCCCAGCAGGCGGTGGAAGCTGGGGGCGTCGTGCGGGGTGGTGATGACCAGGACGTCCTGGATGCCGGCCAGCATGAGCGTGGACAGCGGGTAGTAGATCATCGGCTTGTCATAGACCGGCACCAGCTGCTTGGAGGTGCCAAGGGTGATCGGGTTGAGTCGTGTGCCGGAGCCGCCGGCCAGGATGATGCCTCGCATAGTCCCCAAGTGTGTACCATCCGGCCCGCTTGCGCGTGGAAGCGCCGGTGCTGCCGCTACGGTGTGCCCATGGAGAGACTCCACGGCTTCCGGCAGAGGTACGGCTGGGGGCACGCCTCCGCCATCCCCGAGCTCCTGGGGGAGGCGCCCGACGGCGAGCCCTGGGCCGAGCAGTGGCTCGGGGCCCATCCCCTCGGGCCCGCCACCATGGGGGAGGGGGCGGACACTCTCGCCCAGCGGATCGCCGCCGAGCCCGCCCGCCTCCTGGGCGAGGACGTCATGCTCTGCTTCGGTCCCCGGCTGCCCTTCCTGCTCAAGATCATCGCCCCCGCGCGCCCCCTGTCCCTCCAGGTCCACCCCTCCATCGGGCAGGCCATCGAGGGCTACGAGGCCGAGGAGCGGGCCGGCATCGACCTGGCCAACCCCGTGCGCAACTACAAGGATCGCAACCACAAGCCCGAGATGGTCCTGGCCCTGACCGATTTCGAGGCGGTCGCGGGCTTCCGCGCCCCCCGCCGTGCGGCGGAGGTGCTCTCGGGGCTCTCCTCCCCCCTGGCCCGCCGCATGCGCCGGACCCTGCGTCTGGCGCCCGGCCGCTTCGGCATCCGCCAGGCATTCACCGACATCGTCTCCGTGGACAGCCGTCCCAGCGGCGAGGAGATCGATGAGCTCGTCGTCGAGCTCGCGGCCCGCCTGGCCGCAGGGGCCTCGCCGTCGCGGCGCGCGGACGCCAACGTGATGGAGATGGCCCGCGCCTTCCCCGGCGACCCCGGGATCGCCGCCGCCCTCCTGCTCAACCCGGTGACCCTGCGCGCGGGAGAGGCCCTCTTCGTCCCCGCGGGCTCCGTCCACGCATACATCGGCGGGCTCGGCGTGGAGATCATGGCCTCCTCCGACAACGTCCTGCGGGCCGGGCTGACCCCCAAGCACATCGACATCCCGGAGATGCTCGCCTGCGTCGACTACGTGGCCGCGCCGCCGGTGCGCCCCGCCCCTGAGTACCTCTCGCGGGCGACCCGCGCCTACTACGCGCCGGTGGACGATTTCGAGCTGCTCGTCACCGACGTGGCGGCGGCCGATGGCGCCGTGGGAGTCCCCGGGCGCGGTCCGCGCATCCTGCTCGGCATCGACGGCCGAGTGGAGGTCTCGACGACGGCGGGGCGCGAGCGGCTCCAGCGGGGGCAGGCGCTGTTCGTCGGGGCGGACGAGCGGGTCCTCACCGTCGAGGGCGATGGGAGCGTCGTCCAGGCGGATGTGCCCTGACCCTCAGGCGGCCCCCTCCTGACGGGCGGCCGCGGTGGCGAGCGCGTCGTCGGCGTCCGGAGCGAGGAGCACTGCGGCGCGCCCATCCCTCCAGGCGGCGAGGATGGTGCGCATCGCGGCCGGCATCGTCTCGCGGCGGATGAGGACCGCGCCGGGCGCCCCGGGCGGAGCGCCCGGCGAGCCCGTGGTGGGAGGTAGCGAGTCGACCAGCGCCCCCCGGTCGAGGCTCCGCTCCGCGCCGGGCTCGCCGGGTGTCCCGGTGGCCTCGATGAGTGCCGGGGCGCCGGGAGCCGCCGGGAGGGCCGGGAAGGAGTCCGGATGGGCCATGAGATCGGCGACGCCGTCGCTCACCAGGGGCGGCAGCCCGTCCGGCCAGCGCAGGGCGAGCGAGGCTCGGGCCACGAGCGCCTGGACGTCGGCGTCCCGGTGCAGCCGATCGGGGGAGAAGGCGACGCTGACGGCGGGCGCGGCGGCGGTGCTGGTCTCCAGGGCGCCCGCCTCTAGGACGCCGCCCCCCACCTGCCAGGTTCCCAGCCACCAGGTCACCGTCCTCCAGTGGGGCTCCAGCGCGCAGTGGACGAGGGGCGCGGGACCCGCCTCGGCGTCGAGGAAGGCGGCGGTCTTCGACGACCACATCGCCAGCACGCGCCCCGTCAGCTCGATGCGCTCCTCGGGCGCGTACCAGATCAGCCAGGGGCGATCGCCGTCGGCGGAGGTCGGGAGGAGTGGGGCGAGGGGGTCGTTCATAGCCGGATTCAATCAGATCGAGGCACTTCTGAGGGTCGCCAGCGAGGTTCGGGTGACGAGATTTCCGCAGAACATCGGGTGATCTGCGGGCTTGAGTGGTGCGTCTCAACTCGGTCTCAGCAGATCATGTGGCCTTTCCCGGCTTGATACCTGGTCTTACAGGCGTGTAGTTTGGTTTCATTGCTTGATCCTCTTCGAAGGGAAGTTATCGTGTGGAACATCCTCGGCGACGGGCCTCTGGCACTGCCCGATGATGCTGACGACGCTGCGATCATCCTTCTCTTCGGGGGTGGGGACGAATCCGGTCCGCTGCCGTGGCAGGAGCGCGCGCTGTGCGCCCAGACCGATCCCGAGGCCTTCTTCCCGGAGAAGGGCGGCTCCACCCGCGAGGCCAAGCGCGTGTGCGCCAGTTGCGAGGTCCGCGAGGAGTGCCTTGAGTATGCCCTCGCCAATGATGAGCGCTTCGGCATCTGGGGCGGCCTGTCGGAGCGGGAGCGCCGCAAGCTCAAGCGCCGGGCCGTATGACCTCGCCGGGCCCCGAAGCCCGCTCGAGCGCCGAGGGCATTCCCGGCGCCGGGGTCGGCCGCGCTCAGGATGAGACCCTCGCCGTCGTCGTGACCGCGGGGGTCACTGCCTTCCTGTCCCGGACGCTGGTCGCGCTCGCGGCGCAGACCGTCCTCCCGGCCGCCGTCCTCATCGTCGACGTCGCCTCGCGCGCCAACGGCCTGGGCGACGGCACCCCCGTCGAGGAGGTCGTGGAGGCCTCCGGCCTCGACCTCGTCACCGCCGTGCGCATCCTGCGCGCCCCCGCCGCGCCCACCCTCGGCGGCGCCGTCGCCCGGGGGCTCGCCCTCGCCCAGGAGCGGGCCTCGGCCCGGCCCCGCCCGCAGATCGGTGACGAGGACGAGGGCCGCCCGCTCCTCAGCCTCGACCTCGACCCCTCCGACGCCCAGTGGCTCTGGCTTCTCCACGACGACTCCGCCCCGGAGCCCGACTGCCTCGCCGAGCTCCTCCAGGCCGTCACCACCGCTCGCTCGATCGCGTTGGCCGGCCCCAAGCAGGTGGACTGGGACAACCCCGATCTGCTCCTCGAGGTCGGGCTGCGGGCCACGGGCTCGGCGCGCCGCGCGAACGACATCGTCCCCGGTGAGATCGATCAGGGGCAGCACGATGACCGCAGCGATGTGCTCGCCGTGGGCACCGCGGGCGCGCTCATCTCCCATCGGGCCTGGGAGGAGATCGGCGGCGCCTCGCCCGACATGCCCCTGCTCGCCGAGGGCCTGGAGCTCTCCCACGCCCTGCGGCTGGCCGGGCACAGGGTCGTCGTCGTCCCGAGCGCCGTCATCCGCCACCGACGCGCCACCTACCTAGGCCTGCGCGGCGCCAAGGAGGGCGGCGCTCCCACCAACGCTGATGAGGCCGCCGGTGCGGACTCCCCGGGAGAGCGCGCCGGGTCCCCCGATGCCGGGCAGACCCCCGAGGCCGCCGCCTCAGCGGATCCACCGGATCTCGACCGCTCCTTCCGGGCCCGCCGCACCGCCCAGCTGGCCGCCTGGGCCACGATCTCCACCCGGCCCCTGCTCCCGCTGCTCGCCTGGATGATCCTCCTCGCCCTCGGGCGGGGGGCCTGGCGCCTGCTCACCAAGGACCCGGCCCTGGCGGGCGACGAGCTGGCGGCCGCCCTCACCGTCGCCTCCCGGCCCGCCCGCATCCGGCGCGGCCGGCGGCGCCTGGCCTCCTTCACCGCCGTCCCGCGCAGCGTGCTCGCCGAGCTCTACCTCGACCCCGCCGAGATCCGCGCGGCCAGGAGGGATCGGGGTCGCCAGGAGCGCCAGCGCCTCGCCCGCGCCGCCGCGCCCAGTGAGCTCGAGCTGGGCGAGCTCGCGATCCTGGCCTTCCGCCGCCGGCGGACCCTGGGGGTCGTCCTGGTCCTGGCCGCCATCTGCGGCCTGACCGCCCTGAGCGATGTGCTCACCGCCCGCTCGGTCATGGGCGGGGCGCTCGCCTCGCTCGGCGAGGACTGGCGAGCCCTGTGGGAGGCGGCCTGGAGTACCTGGGCGGGCTCGGCCGACGGCTACCCCACCGCGATGACGCCCTTCCTCGCGGTCCTCGCCCTGCCGATGGCCCTGGCCGGCGCGGTGGGGATCAGCGGGGACGCGCTCGTCCACTTGCTCCTGCTCGTCTCGCTGCCCCTGGCCGCCGCCGGCGCCTGGTTCGCCGCGGGCACGGTCACCCGCCGCATCGCCCTGCGCGCCTGGGCAGCCCTGACCTGGACGGCCGCGCCCAGCCTGCTGCTCGCCGTCGGGCAGGGGCGCCTGGCCTCGCTCATCGTCCATCTCATCCTGCCCTGGGCGCTGGTGGCGCTGGCCCGCGCCGTCGGCGCCGACCGCCGCGATCGCGTGCTCTCGGGCCTCGCGGGTGCCCACCGTATCTCCGACGACGAGCTCGCCCACGCCGAGAGCATCAGCAGCGCCCGCATCGAGGATCTCGGGGAACTCGGGGAGTCGGGCGAGCAGCACGGGCCCGGGGCCTCCGAGGCCCCCGGTCCGCCAGCGGACGATGCGGAGGACGGTGCCGAGGACGGCGTCGAGGCCCCGCCGAGGCATCCCCTGTCCGAACGGCTGGCCGCCAGGATCCAGCAGGCGGCCACCGAGGCCCGGGCCACCGCCGCCGTCGAGCACTACGGCCCCGGCTCCCCGACGGCCGCCGCCGTCGCCGGGCTGCTCCTGGCCGCCATCACCGCGGCAGTGCCCGCCACGGCCGCCGTCATCGTCCCCGCGCTGTTCCTGCTCATCGTCGTCAAGGCGCTCCAGGGAGCGCTCGGCCCCATCCGTGCCTCCGGCGGGGCACGGCGCCTCCTGCTCGCCCTCGTCCCGGCCGCCATCACCCCGGCGCCCGTGTGGTGGCGCGCCTGGCAGCTGCGCGAGGCCGGCGACGGGGCCGCGGCCCTCCGCCTCCTCGTCACCGACCCCGGCGCGCCCGTGGTCACCCCGGCGCCCGGCCGCACGGACCTGCTCCTCGGCTCGCCCATCGATCTGGCCTCGCTCATCCCCGGCGCGCACGCGCTCCTGGCCGTCCGCCTTCTGCTGGCGCTCGCCCCACTCCTCGCCCTCACCGGCCTGCTGGCCTCCGGGCGCCGGGGCGGCAGAGCACGCGCGGGCGCCCTCGCGGCGATCGGCGCCCTCGCCCTCGCCGTCGTCACCACCGGGACCATCATCGGCACCGATCTCGCGCCCAGCGGCGTCCGCATGACCGTGGCCGGCTGGCCCGGCGCCGCGCAGAGCCTCGCCCTGGCAGGGATGCTCGCCGCGGCCCTGGCCGGGGCCGACGCCGCTCGCGCCGCCCTGGTCCAGCGCTCCCACGGCTGGTTCCAGATCGCCGCCCCGCTGGCCTGCGCGCTCGTCCTCACCCCGCCCCTGGTGCTCGGCGCCGGATGGGCCCTCGCCGTCGCGAACGGCGACCGTGTCCCCGGTCAGGCGCGGGCCGCCAACCCGGGCGCCCCCCTCATGGCCCTGCGGCCGGCAGCGCAGCGGGTCCCGCTCATCGCGCGCGAGCTCCAGCGCGCCCCCGAGGCCAGTCGCGTCCTCGTCCTCGGCTCGTCAGGGACCGGGGACGGCTCCGCCCTGACCGCCTCCATCTGGCGCGGCGCCGGTCTCCTGCTCACCGATGCGCTGCCCGAGCCCACCGGCGCGCGTCTCGACAGCCGCGCCGCCCAGTCCGCCTCAGCGGGTCCGGCCGCGGACGGGTCCGCGGGCCTCGCCGACACCGCCGACTCCTCACTGGCGGCGGCCATCGCCCATGCCGTCGCGGGCCAGGGCGAGACCGCCGCCGACGAGCTCTCGGCGCACGGCATCGGCGTCGTCCTGCTGACTACCAGGCAGGGCGACGAGACCACGGCCACTGCCCGCGCCGGACTGGCCTCCACCCCCGGCTTGGAGGAGCTCGCGCGCACGGACGCGGGCGTCTCCTGGCGCGTCAGCCCCGGTAATGCCGCGCAATCGGCGCGCGCCGTCCTCCTCGAGACCGCCGACGGCGATGGCCCGAGCGCCTCCACCGTCCCGTTCACCGGCCAGGGCACCACCACGACCATCCCCGACTCCGTCTCCGGGGGCGAGCGCGTGCTCGTGCTCGCCGAGCGCGCCGACCCGGGCTGGAGCGCCGCCCTCAACGGAGAGCCCCTCCAGGCCACCGCCCGGACCGATGGCCGGGGCCAGTGGCAGCAGGCCTTCCTCGTCCCCGCCGGCGGCGGCGAGCTCACCCTCACCCATTCCTCTCTCGACGAGCGGATCCTCGCCGTCGCCATCATGACGGTCTGGGCGATCACCGCCCTGGCCGCGCTCCCGCTGCGTCGCAGGAGGTCCGCATGAGCCCCCGCATCAGCCTCGGGTCCAGCCCCGCTCGGCGC
Organism: Actinomyces gaoshouyii; assembly: GCF_002076915.1. Classification (NCBI taxonomy): domain Bacteria; kingdom Bacillati; phylum Actinomycetota; class Actinomycetes; order Actinomycetales; family Actinomycetaceae; genus Actinomyces; species Actinomyces gaoshouyii. Next base: position 1,836,541 of record NZ_CP020468.1, on the reverse strand, counting down.
GCCGCCGGATGGGGTGCCGGGGCCCTCCTCCTCACAGGCGCGGTCGCCCTGGCGGCCTGGGCCGGCCCCGCTCCCGCGGCACCCATCCGGGAGGTCGGGGCCGTCGATGTCGATACGCCCCCCGGGACCGCGGCCTACGGCTGCCCCGCCGCCCCCGGCAACACCCTCGGCGGTGTCGACGTGCGGCAGGCCGTCACGACCACCACGATCCTCCCCATCGGATCGCCCGCCTCACTGAGCTACGCGGGCAGGGCCGTGGGTGCCGCGACCTCCACGCCGACGACGCTGACCGGTTCCCAGGGCTCCGGCGGCGGAGTCCTCACCGCCGCGCCCGCCGGCGCCGCCGGCGCCGTCACCTCGGCCACCGATGCGGGGGACCTGCGCGGGCTGGCCGCCGCGCCCTGCGCGCCCGCCCGCCCCGTCGCCTGGATCGTCGGGGGCTCGACCGCCCTCGGCTCCTCCGCCGAGCTGCGCCTGACCAACCCCGGCGTCACCACTGTGACCGCCCGCGTGCGCCTCTACGGATCGGCCGGGGCGATCTCCCTCCCCTCCAATGGCGAGGTCGTCGTCGCGGCGGGGAAGACCTCGTCCCTCCTCCTGGAGTCCGCCGGCGCCGCCGACCCCAGGATCGCCCTGTCCGTCGAATCCGACGGCGGGAGCATCGTCCCCACCCTCGTCGCCGAGGGACTTGACGGCGAGACCCCCGCCGGGGTGGAGATGCTCACCCCGGGCGCCGCGCCCGCCACCGAGCAGACCATCCCCGCGGTGGTCATGGCGAAGGCCGCCGAGCAGGGCTCCGAGGCCGTGAACGGGGCGGAGTCCTCCGACGAGCCCGTCCTGCGCGTGGTCAATCCCGGGGACACGACGGCCACCGTCGCGGTCGCGCTCTCCGGCAGCGCCGGCCCCTCCCCACTGCCCGGCGCGCAGGCCGTCACCATCGATCCCGGCTCTGTCTTCGACATCACGCTGACCGGTGTCGACCCCGGTGCCTACGGCATCCGGGTCACCTCCGACGCTCCGGTCAGCGCCGCCGCCAGGATGGTCCGCGTCGGCGGCGAGCTGCCCGCGGGCTCCGGCGCTCTCGTTCACGATGTCGCCTGGAGCCAGGCGGCCCCACCCGGTGCTCTCGCCTCCGCGACGGCCCTCATGCCCCGCGACGGCGTCTCGCCGGGCCTCGTCATCTCCTCGACGGCGAGCGAGGCCAGGACCGTGGACCTGGCCAGTCCCGATGGGGGATGGTCGACCACCGTCGACATCCCGGCGGGGTCGAGCGTGACGGCCCAGGTGCCGGCGGGTGTGAGCGCCGTGCGGCTGAGTGCTGCGCAGCCCGACGGCCTGAGCGCCGCCGTGCTGCTCACCCGCAAGGCCTCGGGGGACGCGGCCGGCCCGCTCATCGCCGTCCTGCCGGTCATCGCCGACTCCGCCTCGCAGCCCTCCACGCGGATCAGCCTCGGCTGACCAGGTCCGGGCGCGGGCAGCGATGCCGAGGACCGCGGACCGGGCAGGGCGTCAGAAGAAGTTCGGGTCGATCTCCTCCGGGCGGCGGCCCATCATTGTTGAGACCTGTTCGACGACGACGTGGCGCACGAGCGCGCGCAGCTCGGTGATGTCCCGGGTCCGGGAGACCACGGGCCTGCGGTAGACCACCACCCGCCCGGGCAGCCCCGCGCGGGGCTCCGGAGCGAAACCGCGCCCCAGGACGATCCCCGGCTCCCAGGGCGCGGGGTCGGAGGGGGGAACCTCCTCGACGGCGAACTGCACATCCGCGACGAAGGGGTGCCTCCGGGCCAGATCGTCGGCGACCTCGATGACGAGGGTGTCGAAGAGCTCGGCACGGGTCCGCCAGGCCGGCAGCACCGGGGGCATGAGCGGGCCGCGCAGGCCGTGCCCGTGACGGTCCCGGTGGCGCCTGGCCGATCTCGGGGCCGGGGCCGGGAGGGCTCGGGGCTGGAAAGGGCGGGAGCGTCTCACGCGGCCACCATACGTGCCGGGCCGAGGGGCGGCCGTGCGCGCCCCGCCGTCGCCCGGAGTGATTCGCTTGGCCGGGCGCGATAACCTGCGCTGGTGAGGAATGTGAGGAGCTGCCGGCGGCCCGGCTGCGAGAACCCTGCTGTCGCGACGCTCACCAGCGTCTACGCGGATTCCACGATCGTCATCGGACCGCTGTCAACGGAGCGCCGGCCCGAGGCCTACGACCTGTGCACCAAGCACGTCGAGTCCTTCACCGCCCCCAGGGGGTGGCAGATCATCCGTTTGGCCACCGAGTTCGCTCCCGCGCCGCCGTCGGAGGACGACCTGCTCGCCCTGGCCGATGCCGTTCGCGAGGCCTCGCGCGCTCCCAGGCCCCCGGCCCGGCCCGCCGAGCGCGTGGGCCGCCCCGGCGGCATCATGCCGGCCCCGCTCACCCACGATCCCAACGTCCTGCCCGACCACCTCACGGGTCTCGGGGACGGGGAGATCGCCCGCCGCGGACATCTCCGGGTCCTGCGCGGCGAGAAGGAGGACTGACCCTCTCTTCCTGCGAGACCGGTCGATATCAGGATTGAAACCGGTTACCGAACCGGTTTCAATCCTGATATCGACCGGTCTCGCTCATAAGAAGGGGTGATGGGTGATTGGGGTGGGATGCCCTCCTACTCGCCGATGCCGTGGGGCAGGAGGGCCATCCGGGCGCGAGTCGACTCGGCTGCGCGCCGGTCCTTCCATGCCAGGGCGAGCTTGCGATCCCGCCGCTCCGCCAGCACGGCCGCGAGGAATCTCTCCGGGTGCGTGCCCTCCGGCGGCGGGGGTGAGACGCTGGGGGAGATACTCGCGGCGAGCTCGGCGCCGATCCGTTCCCGCGAACGGGGCTCGATCGTCGAGGCTCGCTGCAGGAAGGTCCGCGCGACCAGCGCCAGGTCCCCCGGCAGGGCGCGCAGATCCGCCTGCTCCGCCCAGGACGCGAGCTCGGGCGGCATGAGGATCGGCGGTGCCGCGGCCGTCTCCACCTGATCACGGACCACGTAGGTCCCCGCGAGCAGATCCCCCAGCCGCTTGCCGCGCCTGGTCACCGCGCACGAGGCGATCGCCAGTGTCGCCAAGGCAGCGTAGATCTCGATGATGCCCACGAGCGCGCGGACCAGGCAGTGGCGCAGCCTCACGGCACCGCCATCGTCCCGCACCACTCGCAACCCCAGGACCCACCGGCCGATGGAGGAGCCTCGCGAGACGGTTTCGATCGTCAGCGGCAGGACGACGAGCCAGGTCAGGAGGATCAGTGAGACTGCGATGACTATCAGTGGATCCGGGGCCGCCGCGCTCATGGGCCGCAGTGACACGAGCGTGATGAGGGACAGGACAAGCCCAACCATCACCAGGCCGTAGTCGATGAGGCCGCTGAGCATGCGCACTGCGACCGAGGCCGGGGCGGCGTCGAGGAGCACCGCCTCGCCCGTGACGATCCGGACCTCCTCCATCATCCGCTCGGATGAGGCCATCGTTTCATCCTCCATGCCATGCTCCTAACTGTGGATATCGATGCCTTCACTGCCGCGCACCGCGATGAGTGGGAGCGGCTGGACGCACTGGCCGCGAAGCGCCGCCTGAGCGGCGCCCAGGCCGATGAGCTCGTCATCCTGTACAGGATCACCGCGCAGCACCTGTCCCGGTTGAGAACGACCGCGCCCGACCCCCAGCTCATCGCCGAGATGTCGGCGCGGGTGGCCCGAGCGAGGGGGAGGATCACCGGCCCCCGGGAGATCCGGGTCAGGGATATCACCCGATTCCTCACGCAGACGATCCCCCTCGCCCTCTACCGGGCGCGCTGGTGGGCCATCGGCGTGGGTACCGCGTTCACGGCGATCGCCGTCGTCGTCGGCCTGTGGACCCTGCGCAGCCCGGAGGCCATGGGCGCCCTCGGGACGCCCGGCGCGCTGGACAGGTACGCCGACCAGAGCTTCGAGGACTACTACTCCACCTACGACTCCCACGAGTTCTCCGCCCTGGTGTGGACCAACAATGCCCGGATCGCGGCGATCTGCATCGGTGCGGGCATCACCGGCGTCGTGCCCGCCTTCCTCGTGCTCATCAATGCCATGGCCCTCGGCCGGAGCGGCGCCGTCATGGCCGACCATGATCGCTTCCTCCACTTCCTCGCGCTCATCATCCCGCACGGACTGCTGGAGCTGACCTGCGTGTTCTTCGCGGGCGGTGTGGGCCTCAGGCTCTTCTGGGCCCTTCTCGCCCCCGGACCGCGCTCTCGTGGACGGGCGCTCGCCGAGGACGGCCGGCTGCTCATCACCGCTGCGGTGGGGCTGACGGGAGCGCTCGCCATCGCCGGGCTCCTGGAGGGCTTCGTCACCGCGGCGCGGATCCCGTGGCTGCTCAAGGCGGCACTGGGGCTGCTCGCCCTGGCGGTCCTGTGGGCGGCCGTGCTCGTCCTGGGGCGCCGCGCCGAGCGCGCCCTCGCCGGTGGCGACGACGTCGTGCGCGTCGATGAGATGGGCTACGCCGCGTCCGAGGCGGGCTGAGCGGCAGGCGCCGCCCCCGGACACGATGCCCGCAGGGCGCCGAGCCCGCCCCCGCCCCGGGCGCCCAGCCAGTGCCGGGAGCGGGCTCGGCGCTCCCATACTCCTTGCCGCCGTCATAACCGTCCAGAGGCCTTGAGCGCGAGGTAGGCGTCGGCCAGGGCCGGTGCCAGCCCTGCAGGATCGGCCTGGACGACCTCGGCCCCCGAGCGGGCCAGGTGAGCGCGCACCGCGTGCTGCTCGACGAGATCGCTCTCGGCGGCGGCGGCCGTGTAGACGGAGACGGGGTCGCCCCTCTCCGCCCGCAGCTCGGCGAGCCCGGGGTCGAGAGCCGAGGCGATGATGAGCAAGTGATCCTTGGCCAGCGCGGAGGTCGCGTGCAGCATATCCGCATCGGTGGCGGAGCCATCGATCCCGGTCAGGATGACGACGAGCGACCTCTGGGGGAGCAGCCGGCGCACTGCCGAGGTCATCAGCGACCAGTCCGTCTCCACCAGGCAGGCCTCGAGAGGGGCGAAGGCGTCGGCGAGCGAGCTCATGAGGGAGGCGCCGGACGCGCCCCGCACCTGGGCGCGCACGGCGCTGTCGACGGCGAGGGCGTCCACGCGGTCGCCGGCCCGCGAGGCCAGGGCGGCCAGGAGCAGAGCGGCCTCCATCTGGGCATCGAGCCGGGGCGCGTCCCCCAGCCTCGCCGCCGCCCGGCGCCCGGTGTCCAGGACGATGAGGACGCGGCGGTCCCGCTCGGGGCGCCAGGTCCGCACCACGACCTCCCCTCGGCGCGCTGTCGAGCGCCAGTCGATGGAGCGCACGTCATCGCCGACGACGTACTGGCGCAGTGAGTCGAACTCCGTCCCTGCGCCGCGCACCATCACGGCGCTGCGCCCATCCAGCTCGCGCAGGCGGGAAAGCTTGCTGGGCAGGTGGCGACGGGAGGCGAAGGGCGGCAGCACCCTCAGGCGCGCGGGGGCGACCAGGGAGGCCTGGCGCCCGGCGAGCCCCAGTGGGCCGAGCAGCCGCACGGTGACGAGATCGGCCCGTCGATCCCCGCGCCGCGTGGGCGTGAGTGCGGTGCGGGTCCGGCGCCGCTGCCCGGCCGGGATCGTCATTCGACTGCGCTCACCGGCCGCCCCGGCCGACGGCGCCCAGGCGTCGCGGACCTCGGCCACCGCGGTCCGCGAGCCGGTGTTCGTCACAGTCAGGGTGGCGGTGGCGGTCTCGCCGAGCATGATGGCGCCGTCCAGGCTCCGCCGGACGCGCAGATCTCGCGGCGACGCGGCCAGCAGCGCATCGGCTCCCACCGCGATCACGGTGGCGGCCAGGACGACCGCGATGGTCGCGGGCCGGGGCCAGATCAGGCCGGGGAGCGCGCCGAGGGCGAGGACGACGGCCGTGCGCCGCGCTAGGAACATGGCGGCTCTCCCCTCAGCGGCGCCGTGGAGGGCGGGAATCGATGAAAGGCCCGGGGCTCGCGCATGGGGCTCAGCGGGGGACGGGGACGGAGCGCAGGACGCCGGTGACGATCGCCTCCGCCGTCACGCCCTCGAGCTCGGCCTCTGCGCGCAGCCCGATGCGGTGGCGCAGGACGGGCAGCGCCAGCGCCTTGACGTCGTCGGGGGTGACGAAGGCGCGCCCGGAGAGCCAGGCCCAGGCGCGCGCGGCCGCGAGCAGAGCGGTCGAGCCGCGGGGGGAGACCCCCAGGGACACCGAGGGCGCCTCGCGCGTGGCGCGCACGAGATCGACGATGTAGCCCAGGACCTCCCGGGAGGCGCCGACGTCGCGCACCTGCTCGCGGGCCGCGAGGAGATCGGCGGGGTCGGCGACCGCCGTCAGGCCCGCGCTCGCCAGGTCACGAGGGTTGAAGCCACCGGCATGGCGGCTCAGGACCTCCACCTCCTGACCGCGCTCGGGCAGGGGCAGGACGAGCTTGAGGAGGAATCGGTCCAGCTGGGCCTCCGGCAGCGGGTATGTCCCCTCGTACTCGACGGGGTTCTGGGTGGCGATCACCATGAAGGGCGAGGGCAGGGGGCGGGGATCGCCGTCGACGCTCACCTGGCGCTCCTCCATGGCCTCCAGGAGGGCCGCCTGCGTCTTGGGGGGAGTGCGGTTGATCTCGTCAGCCAGCAGCAGGTTGGTGAAGACCGGCCCCGCGCGGAAGGAGAACTCGGCGCTGCGGGCGTCGTAGATGAGGGAGCCGGTGACATCTCCGGGCATGAGGTCCGGCGTGAACTGCACGCGCTTGGTTCCGATCGCGAGGGCCCGGGCCAGGGAGCGCACGAGCAGTGTCTTGGCCACGCCGGGCACGCCCTCGAGCAGGACGTGCCCGTCGGCCAGGAGGGCGATGACCAGCCCGGTGATGGCGGCATCCTGGCCGACCACCGCCTTGCCGATCTCCGATCGCAGGGCGACGAGGCGGGAGCGGGGATCGGGGCCGGCGCTCTCCGCCCTCCGAGCGCTTCCGGGGGCACCGGAAGCGTTCGGGCTTCCAGGCGGGGCCGGCGCCGCGGGGGAGCGATCGGCCTGATCGGGTCGGCCGGTGTCAGTGGTGCTCATGATGAGTGGACCTCGCTCTCGAGTCGGTCGAGCTGGGCGGCCAGGTCCGAGAGGGACCGGTCGTCGGGGGGCGTGGGGCCGTAGAGGATGCGGTCGACGTCGGCCGGCCGCAGGCGCCCGTCACGGCACAGGGCGTCGATGAGCTCGCCTCGCCCGGCGCCCGTGGGCAGCCCGAGGCGCTTGCCGAGGCGCAGGGCCGTCCCCGCGCGCAGGGCGGTGGCGGCACGGCCGCGGTCCCGGGCTCGCCGGTAGAGGCGGCCCCTGCCGATCGTGGTCTCCGTGGAGCGCACGACGGCGGGCAGATCCTCGACGACGACGCGTCCGAACCGGCGGCCCTGGACGATGGCCAGGGCGAGCGCCGCGATGGTCAACTGCACCAGGACGACCGGCAGGAAGCGGGGCATCGATGGTTCGTCCCAGATGCTCCGGCTCCGCGCCTGAGCGGCGTCGTACCACACGACGCGCTTGGAGACGCCGATCGCGCGGATCGCCAGCGCCGCGTTCCCCTGATCGGTCAGCTGGGAGTTCATCGCGGTGTCGGGCCAGGCCAGGACGCGCAGAGTCCCGCCCGAGGGGAGCGGCGCCGTGGCGTAGCCGTACATGCCGTCGGCGACGGGGAAGCAGCCCGTGGCCCCCTCCGCGCCGCCCAGTCCCACCGAACCGCGCCCGGCCGGGATGGTCCCCGCGGCCTGGGCGTCGACGTCGCCGCACTGGGCGCTGACAGTGGCGCCGGGGGCGGCGCTGACGCCGCTGGGCGTGAGCTCGGTGAGCCCCCCGAGGTTGTTGTCGAGGGCGCCGAGGACGACGACGTCGCCGCCGGCCGAGGCGAGCCGCTCCCGTTCCTCGTCGCTGAGGCGCCCGGCGTTGATGAGGACGACGGTCGCGCCCTCGGCTGAGGCCTCGCGCGCGGCGCGCGCGGTCGAGACGGCATCGACCTCGACGCCCCACTCGCCCACGAGGGCCGTGAGGGCCTTCGCCCCATTCGAGTGCGGGTTGTCGATGGCCAGCGGCTCGGTCGACTCAGGGGGCTTGAGGGCCTGGGCGAGGATGACCAGGACGAGCAGGGCGAGCAGCGCGAGGAGCCCTGGCCTCCAGGAGCGCAGGCGCTGATGGATGGTCGCGCCGATGACCTGGCCCCCACCCGCGCCCGCCGGCCCTGGCTCCGGGGGCACTGGGACGAGGGGCGCGGTCCCGGGGCGCGCCCCAATGGGGGTCACCGGCGCGCCCCGCTCGCGGTCGGAGCGCCAGCGGGGCGTCCGGCGCGGGCCCTGGCGCCCGGCTGCGCGCGGCCCGCCTGGGCCTCGACGTCGCCAGCCAGGGCCCGCATCCAGGCGTCCTCATCCGGGCTGGCCACCACGTCCCCGTAGCGAACGGCGTCGAAGAGGCGGGCGCCGGTGTGGAGGTCGGCGGACAGCTCGGGCAGCGCGCTCGCGGCGAGCGCGGCCGCCTCGTGGGAGGTCAACCCCGGGTAGTCCTCGAGGATGGAGAGCTCATCGAGGAAGCGGATGATCGCCCGGAAGCGGTCGACGACCGCGGTGGCGAAGTCGCCCCGATTAGCGGCGAGGTCCGCGGTGCTGGTCAGGGCGGCCGCGTCGCGGTCGTCCTCGAACAGCGGGCCGCGGACGTCGCCGCTGAGCCTGGCGATCGTGACCCGCCTCGCCATCGCGCCGATGATGACGATGAGGGCCGTCAGCGCGAGGACCACGATCGTCACGGAGGCCCACGGCGGGATGCCGGGGATGACCGAGCCGAGATCGATATGGTGCTGGAGCCATTGCCAGATCGCCGTCAGCGGGTCGGTCCTCTCGGCGTAGGCGGGCTTCGCCAGCTCGCGCCGGGCCGCCTCGCCGGCCTGCGAGGCATCCGGCGTCGCCGGCGGGCCCCCCGCGCGGGCGAGCCCTCCCGGCGCGCCCCAGTCCTGGAAGGCCGCCGTCTCCAATGCGATCATGCGTGATCCCGCCACCGCTCCGCCATGGTTCAGGCCTGGGCCGCGCGGCGCAGCTCGACGTCGAGGCCCTCGCCCCGCATGCGCAGGTCGATGTAGATCAAGGCGGACACCGCGGCGCTGAACGGCAGGATGATCGCCTGGACGAGATTGGCCAAGAAGACCTGCAGGGCCGCCATGAGGGGGAGAGTGCTGCTCCCGACGAGCACGTTGGCGGAGGCCAGTAGGGAGATCGGGAGCGTCGCCAGGCTCGAGGCGATCTGGGTGATGAGCATGGCCAGCAGGAAGGTGCCGAGTACCCGCCAGAAGGAGCCCCGGCTCAGGCGCCAGGAGCGCTTGAGCGACTCGATGATCCCGATATCCTCCAGGATGAGCGCGCTGGGGGCGCAGGTGAAACGGACCAGGAACACTCCGGACAGCGCGATGGCCAGGATCGCGACCGCGAAGGCGGTCAGGATGACGAGCAGGGCCAGGACCGGTGGGAGGGATGAGCTCGCATCCCTGATGATGCCGTAGACCGCCAGGAGGGCCAGTCCCCCGAGGACCGCGACGGTGGCGAAGGAGATGAGGCTGATGAGCGCCGCCTGCCCGATGAGGGCCCACATCCGACCCCTGACCCGGCCCCATACCTCGCTCGGGCTCACGACCCTGCCCAGGACGGAGCGGGAGACGGTCATGATGAGCAGTCCGGACAGCACGGTCGTCGCCAGGAAAGTCAGGACCAGCGAGCCCAGCTGGGACGCCAGGCCGAGCAGGAGGGCGGGCAGCTGCGCCACAGCCTCCTCGGGGGTGAGCGCTTCCCTCGTTCCCGGGTCCGGGATGATGGTCAGCAGGGAGTTCCCCAGGGAGTAGCTGCCGACGGCGTTGATCGCGCCGACGACCGCCATGGTCAGCAGTGCCGGGATGAACATCGCCCTGGGATTGGCGCGCATCGACTCGAAGGCGCCGGAGATGATGTCCCCGATGCCCAGCGGCCGCAGGGGGATGACGCCCGGCTTGGGGGCCACGAAGAAGCCCTGCGCGCCCCAGTGGGGATCGCCGACCATGCCCTCGGCCGACGGCGCCTGACCGGCGGGCGGGGTCCCGTAGGCGCCATAGGCGGGCCGCGCGGGAGTGCCGCTCGCGCCCGGCGAGTCCGGTGCCGGCTGCTCGCCGCCGGTACCGATGCCCTTAGGGTCCTCGGTATCGGGCTGAGAGGGGGGCAGCCAGTGACTGCTGTCATTGCTCATGCCCCCATGCTGTCACGCGCGGCGCAGCGCTCTCCTCCATCCAGAGGAGGAATCAGGGGGTCTCGGCCCATGGGCGGCCCAGAGGAGACCGTGCCCTCAGCGGGCCCGGGAGGCGCCCCGCATATCACAAGGAGGAATCAGTCGGGGTGTCAGCGTGTTCCCAGGTGGGATGGTCGTGCCAAGATACGCCCCATGAGCACCAATATCCTCGTCGTGGATGACGACACCGCCCTGGCCGAGATGATCGGGATCATGCTCGAGGCTGAGGAGTGCACGCCGTCGTTCTGCACGGACGGCTCGCGGGCGCTCGAGGCCTTCCGCGAGAACACGCCAGACCTGGTGCTTCTCGACCTCATGCTCCCCGGCCTCGACGGCGTCGAGGTCTGCCGCCTCATCCGCGCCGAGTCCGACGTCCCCATCATCATGCTGACAGCCCGCACCGACACGATGGATGTCGTGGCCGGGCTGGAGGCCGGCGCCGATGACTACGTCACCAAGCCCTTCCGCTCCAAGGAGCTCCTCGCCCGCATCCGCACCCGCCTGCGCCGGGGCGTCGACCCCGTGGCCGAGCACGTGCGCGCCGGCGACCTCGATATCGACGTCGCCGGGCACGAGGTCCGCCGTGGCGATCAGCGCATCGCCCTCACCCCCCTCGAGTTCGACCTGCTCCTGGCCCTCGCCCGCACCCCCTGGAAGGTCTTCACCCGCGAGGAGCTCCTGGAGAAGGTCTGGGGCTACCGGCACACCGCGGACACCCGGCTCGTCAATGTGCACGTCCAGCGCCTGCGCGCCAAGATCGAACAGGATCCCGAGCACCCGACCATCGTTCTGACAGTCCGCGGCGTCGGGTACCGCGCCGGCGACGCCCGCTGACCCGTGCGCTCCCGGCGCGCCCGATGGCGCCCGATCCTCCTCTTCCGGCACAGCCTGGTCGCCAGGATGACCCTGGGCGCGGTCATCATCGGGGCCCTGGCCACCGCCATCCTGTTGAGCATCGTCAACGTCACCATCCACCAGAACGTTTTCAACGACCGGCGCGACGCGATCCTGGCCAACGCTCATCAGCGCATCGTCGCCGCCCAGGCCGCCCTGGCGACGACGGTGGCCTCCACCTCCGAGGAGGTCTCCGCGGCGATTCAAGCCGAGTTGTCGGGGATCAGCGACTCCGCGTCGGGCGCCGGGGCGATCGGAGCCGTCGTCCAGGGCAGCGGGGAGTCGTCATCGGTGGCCATCAACACTCTGGCCACCGATGACCGCCTGACCGATCTCATCACGGATCGCATGGAGCGCGAGGTCCGCAATGGCCGGATCGGCCGGCAGTACTGGCAGTCCGTGAGCGTTCCCGGGGAGCGCGCCGGAACCGTGTCCGGGATGGTGGTCGGATCGCGCGTCTCCATGCCGCTGGCCGGGGACTACGAGCTCTACATCGTCTACTCCCTGGAGTCCCAGCAGCAGGTGGTGGACACGGTCAAGCGCTCCGTGGTCCTCACAGGGGTCGGCTTCCTCCTCATCATCATCCTGGCGGTGGCGGTCTTCACCTGGCGCGTCCTCATCCCCGTGCGGCGGACCTCCCTGGCCGCCAAGCGCCTGGCGGAGGGGCGCCTCGATAAGCCCCTGGCCGTCAACGGGGAGGACGAGCTCGCGGCTCTGGCCACGTCCTTCAACACGATGGCGGAGTCCATCCAGTCCCAGATCGACCGGCTCAACGCCATGTCCGTCTCCCAGCAGCTGTTCGTCTCCGACGTCTCCCATGAGCTGCGCACCCCGCTGACCACGATCAAGATGGCGGCAGAGCACATCTTCGAGCTGCGCGAGGAGATCGAGGACCCCCTCGTGCGCCGCGCCGCGGTGCTGCTGCACGGCCAGGTCGACCGCTTCCAGACGATGCTCACCGACCTGCTCGAGATCTCCAGGATCGACTCCGGGCGGGTCACGCTGCGCTCGGATGAGGTGGACTTGCGCGACCTGCTGTCCGGCGTCCTGGAGGACAATGAGGTGCACATCCAGTCCTCGGGCTGCGAGATCCGCCTCCAGGCCCCCGATGAGCCCGCCACGGCGGAGGTCGACTCCGTGCGCGTCCAGCGGATCCTGCGCAACCTCATCCTCAACGCGATCGAGCACGCCGAGTCCAACCCGATCGATATCACCATGGCGGTCAACGACGACGCCGTCGCCGTGCGCGTGCGCGACCACGGCGTAGGCATGAGCCCTGACGTGGTCGGGCGCGTCTTCGACCGCTTCTACCGCGCTGATCCCTCCCGCAAGCGCACCCTGGGGGGCACGGGGCTCGGCCTGTCGATCTCCGCCGAGGATGCCCATCTCCACGGGGGCTCCCTCCAGGCCTGGGGGTGGCCCGCCGACGGCGCCTCCTTCCTCCTCACCCTCCCGCGCGAGCTCGGCGAGGGCGGGACCCCCGGCCATTACTCCGAGCCCGGCCCCCTGCCCTGCATCCCCGACGACGCCCCCGCCGTCGCGCGTGTCAAGCCCCGCCGAGCCCCCGAGGCCGTCACCGGGACCGTCCTCGGACCCGGGCCCGTCTCGCGCCGCTCGGCGCGCCCCCACGGGGATGGGGAGGTGCCCCTGGCCGTCGCCGACGCCCCCGTCGCCCCGGGGCACGTCACCGTCATCGCCCCCGGCCAGGCGCCCACGGCCCGAACCCCGGAGGTGTCCGGCGGGAGGCCGTCGTGAGCGCGCCGCGCGGCACTCACGACTCGCCCCCTCCCACGCGCCTCCCGAGCCGGCGCGCGGCCATCGCGATGCTCGCCGTCGGGGGAGCGGGCTCCCTCGCGGCATGCTCCAGCCTCCCCATGGAAGGGGACGTCTTCCAGTCCAACGCCGTCGACGAGGGCAGTGACGTCCTCGTCCAGACGGCTCCCGGCCCCGTCGACGGCGCGGACCCCGTGGCGATCGTCGAGGGATTCCTGCGGGCCTGCACCGCCGGGCTCTCCGACGGCTTCGCCACCGCGCGCGAGTTCCTCGTCGATAGCGCGGCCGACTCCTGGCAGCCCATGACCCCCCTTCTGCTCGCCTCCGGCACCGAGCCACTGACCGTGCGCCGCGCGGATGACGGCGGGGTCTCCATTTCCGGGAGGCTGGAGGGCAGCCTCGACTCCACCGGCGTGCTGAGTGCTCAGGGGCTCGACTACTCCGAGACGCTCACGCTCGTCACCGCGGCGCGGAGGCAGTGGCGGATCGCCTCGCCACCGCCGGGCGCCGTCGTGCCGGGCTCCGTGCTGCGCACCGCCTTCACCCAGCAGAGCATCAGGTTCCTCAACGCCGCGCACGACCGCCCCATCCCCGACCCCCGCTGGCTGTCGCGCAAGCGCTTGGAGGAGGCCGCCCTCGAGGCACTCCTCATGGGGCCCGCCGCCTGGTTGAAGGACGTGGCGACCACCGCGATCCCCAGCGGGACGAGACTCCAGGACGTCAAGGTCGTGGACCGAGCGGCCACCGTGCGCCTGCACGCGGATGCCTCCTCCTGGGACTCCGAGGTCCAGGCGCTCGTCGTCGCCCAGATCACCGCCACTATGAAGGAGGTGAGCGGGATCGACACCGTCATCGTCATGGCCGGGGATCAGCGGCTCGCCGCGCAGGTCACCCCTCTCGACGCCGCCGCGGAACCGGGCGCGGTCGTGGGGATGAGCGGCGGCGCGGTGGTGCGCGGCACGAGCACGACCCGCGCCGTGCTCATGCAGCCCTCGACGCTGGGCACCACGGGCGCCCGACACCCCTCCCTGGGAGTCGATGGGGGCGTGTGCGTCGTCTCGGGTCCCAGCATCCTGAGGGTCGGGCCCGGTGGGACCCAGGCCGCCTCGATCCTGTCCGTCGGCGACTCGCCCGCGGACGCCGCCGACCTCCTCCCTCCCCGCCAGGACAGGCACCGCTGGATATGGACGGCCAGCCAGGGCAGGCTCATCGTCGTCGACGCGCGGGGCGTGCGGGCGGAGGTGGTCGCCGCCTGGCTCGATGGCCGCGGCGTGATCAGCATGGATATCTCGGCGGAGTCGGATCGGATCGCCGTGCGCCATCGCGATGCCGCCGATCCCTCCAACCAGTCCGGCGAGCGAGTGGATGTCGCGGCGATCATCCGCGACGGGGAGGGGCGTCCCACGCGCCTGGGCGATCCGTACCCCGTGGCCGGCCTGACGGGGCAGGGCGCCCATGAGCTCGCCTGGTACTCGGGCACCGAGCTCATCACCATCGAACCGTCCCAGGACGGCCAGGGCACTGCGAGCCTCGTGATCGCCTCCTTGGGAGGTTTGGAGGCCTCGCGGTCCCCGGGCCCGCCCACCGCCTCCGGAATCGCCGCCAACTGCCTCGATCAGACCATGCTGCTCTCGGACTCCGACGGCCAGTTGTGGGGCAGGGCCTCGGGGACATGGCGCGTCATCTCGACCACCGTCACGGACGCCGGCTACCCCATCGTGTGACGGTGCCCTGACCGGGAATGCCCCGGGCCCGCCCTCCCGAGGGGAGGACGGGCCCGGGCCCGGCGCTCCTAGAGCACCTGGGCGTCGAGGCGGATGACGCCGTAGGTCCAGCCGTGGCGGTGGTAGACCGCGCAGGGCTGCCTGGTGGACTTCTCGATGAACACGTAGAACGGGTGGCCGACGAGCTCCATGTGGTCCAGGGCCTCCTCGACGGTCATCGGCGTGGCGTCGTGGAGCTTCTGGCGCACGACGACGGGTGAGTCGCCCAGCTGGGACTCGACGGCGACCCCCTTCTCCGTGGGCACTCTCGGGGCCTCGTCGACCTTCTCGGCCTCATCGGCGACCTCGGCCGTCTCCTCCGCCACGGGGAGGTCCTTGGGGGCCGGAACCGTGTCGGTGCGGTGGTGGTCCTTCTTGCGGTCGCGGGCGCGGCGCAGTCTCTCGGTCAGCTTCCCCATGGCGATGTCGAAGGCGGCGAATCGATCGGAGGAGCTGGCCTCGGCGCGGATGACCGGGCCCTTGGAGATGACGGTGATCTCCACGCGCTCGGCGGTGTCCGCCTGGCGCGGGTTGCGCTCGTGGGTGACCTCGACCTCGACGCGCTGGACGCGGGGATCGAACTGCTCGACCTTGGTGGCCTTCTCCTCGATGTAGTCGCGCAGGCGGGAACTGATCTCAGCGTTGCGGCCGACGACGGTGATGTCCATGGTGGAACCTTTCTGGAACCTGGGCGGCCCGGGAACCGGGACCCGATGCGATGGGCACCCGCCGCGCCTCGCGGCGGGCTCTGGAGCGGTGGTCTCACCTCCTGCGCGTCGCGGGGAGTGCCCCGCGACGTCCTCGCCGGCGGAGCGGATCCGCCGGCGGACCCTTGCACCCCATGTGCCTTGTGACACATAACTTACACCATGAGGGTGCGCGCCTGAGGCAGTCCATGCCCGCGATCGCCCCGGGCGGACGGAGCGGATCAGAACCTCTTCGCGGCTGCGCGCCTCCTCCGCTCGCCTCCGCCCGGCAGCCCCGCGGGGGCGGGGCCGGGAAGCCGCGCGGCAGTGCGGGCCGGGGGCGGCGTCGCCGCCAGGACGAGGGCCCCGAGCGGC
Organism: Actinomyces gaoshouyii; assembly: GCF_002076915.1. NCBI lineage: Bacteria > Bacillati > Actinomycetota > Actinomycetes > Actinomycetales > Actinomycetaceae > Actinomyces > Actinomyces gaoshouyii. Next base: position 1,820,782 of record NZ_CP020468.1, on the reverse strand, counting down.
CGGGCGCCAGCGCCTCTCAGCGCTGCGGCGCAGGAGCGCAGCGTGGAGCCCGTGGTCACGACGTCGTCGACGATGAGCGCGTCCCAGCCGCCGGCATCCGCCAGGACCCGGGGAGGGGGTTGGCGGTTGCGGCGGCGCTGCGCGGCTGACAGACCGGCCTGGTGCGCGCCGCGGAAGGCGCGGCCGTTCTCCCGCCGCAGGATGTCCGCGCTGACGATGAGAGGGCCGGGGCCGCCCGCCCCGCCAGGAGGGGGCGCCGGCGCCCGCGCGATCCCCTGCGCGATGGCGTCGGCCAGGGATGCCGCCACGAGCCTGCCGCGTGCCCGGCGCGCGATCCCGGAGGGGGCGGGGACCACGATGAGTCGCGGAGGATCGAGCGCCCCGGCGTCGCGCCGGTCACCCGGCCAGCCGGAGAGCGCGGCCCACCGCTCGCCCGCGCGGGCCCCGACGGCGGCCATCACCGGTGCGAGGTCCTCCCGGGCCCCGTTCTTCCAATTCAGGATGAGGGCGCGGCCGGGGCCGGCGTAGGCCAGGACGGCGTGGACGCGCAGTTCCGCCGCCGCGCTCGTGACCTCGGCCAGGGGCGCGTCCAGGAGCGCGGCGCAGCCGGGGCACAGCGCCGTCTCCCAGCGGCCGCAACCCGCGCAGGCCTCGGGCAGCGCGAGGCCCAGGGCCGTGGGGAGGGCGGCGAGCCATGCCCACGGCCCTGGGCGCGGTGGTGATGCCGGTGATGCCGGTCGTGCCAGTGGTGTCATGGCGCCAGTCTCGACGTGCGGGCGCGCCGCGGATGGGGCGCTCCCACGAGACGCGCCGGGAGGGCGGCGCTGTGCGCTCTGTGGTTCCCCGCGGGCCGCCGGCGGCAGGGCCCGTGGGGCCGCCGGGCCGACCGCGCCGGGTCTCGGTTTGGAGAGGAGTCCCCGATCACCTTGGGGAGCGGGGCGGGGGTCCACTAGCATGTGCAAGGCCCGCGCCCCCGGCCCAATCTGGACTCATCCAGCGCCTCGGGGCTGGGCGGCCCATCCACGTCCAAGGGAGTAAGCAGCGTGTCGATCGTCGACCGGATCCTTCGCATCGGCGAGGGACGCACCCTCAAGAGGCTCGACGCCCTCGCGACCCAGGTGGAGGCCCTCGCCGACGCCTACAGCGAGTTCACCGATGAGGAGCTTCGCGAAGCCACTGACGAGCTCAAGAAGCGCTACGACGAGGGCGAGACCCTCGACGAGCTCCTGCCCGAGGCCTTCGCCACCGTCGCCGAGGCCGCTGACCGAGTGCTGGGCATGCGCCCCTACCACGTCCAGCTCATGGGCGGCGTGGCCCTGCACCTGGGCAACATCGCCGAGATGAAGACCGGTGAGGGCAAAACCCTCGTCGCCACCCTGCCCTCCTACCTGCGCGCGCTGACCGGCAAGGGCGTCCACGTCGTCACCGTCAACGACTACCTCGCCGAGTACCAGTCCGACCTCATGGGCCGCATCCACCGCTTCCTCGGGCTGACCACCGGATGCATCCTGACCGGTCAGACCCCCGCCGAGCGCCGAAAGCAGTACGCCTGCGACATCACCTACGGCACCAACAACGAGTTCGGATTCGACTACCTGCGCGACAACATGGCCCAGCGCCCCGAGGACCTCGTCCAGCGCGGGCACGCCTTCGTCATCGTCGATGAGGTCGACTCCATCCTCATCGACGAGGCCCGCACGCCGCTCATCATCTCCGGGCCGGCCACCGGGGACGTCAACAAGTGGTACAAGGAGTTCGCCACCATCGCCGAGCGCCTGAACGCGGGGAAGGACTACGAGGTCGACGAGAAGAAGCGCACCGTGGGCGTCCTGGCCCGCGGCATCGAGCGCGTCGAGGACTACCTGGGCATCGACAACCTCTACGAGTCCGAGAACACCCCCCTCATCGGCTTCCTCAACAACTCCATCCGCGCCAAGGAGCTCTTCCATCGGGACAAGGACTACATCGTGCGCGACGGCGAGGTCCTCATCGTCGACGAGCACACCGGTCGCGTCCTGCCCGGGCGCCGCTACAACGAGGGCATGCACCAGGCCATCGAGGCCAAGGAGCGCGTGGAGATCAAGGCCGAGAACCAGACCCTGGCCACCATTACCCTGCAGAACTACTTCCGCCTCTACCCCGAGGGCTCGCGCTGCGGCATGACCGGCACCGCGGAGACCGAGGCCGCCGAGTTCGCCGGCACCTACAAGATCGGCGTCGTCCCGATCCCCACGAACAAGCCGATGATCCGCGTCGACCAGCCGGATCTCGTCTACACCAACGTCAAGGCCAAGCTCATCGCCGTCGTCGACGACATCGAGGAGCGCCACGAGGCGGGCCAGCCCGTCCTCGTGGGCACCACGAGCGTGGAGAAGTCCGAGCAGCTCTCCACCATGCTCACCGAGCGCGGCATCTCCCACGAGGTCCTCAACGCCAAGCAGCACGCCCGCGAGGCCGCCGTCGTGGCGCTCGCCGGGCGCAAGGGCGCCGTCACCGTGGCCACCAACATGGCCGGTCGCGGTACCGACATCATGCTGGGCGGCAACGCCGAGCACATCGCCGTGGCCGCCCTCAAGGAGGCCGGCCTCGACCCGGAGGAGGACTCCGAGGAGTACGAGAGGGCCTGGCCCGCCGCCCTGGCGGCCGCCAAGGAGGCCTGCTCGGCGGAGCATGACGAGGTCGTCGAGCTCGGCGGCCTCTACGTCCTGGGCACTGAGCGCCACGAGTCCCGCCGCATCGACAACCAGCTGCGGGGCCGATCCGGCCGCCAGGGAGATCCCGGCGAGTCCCGCTTCTACCTGTCCATGGAGGACGACCTCATGCGCATGTTCGCCTCCGGCGCGGCCCAGCGCATCATGGCCTCGGGCGCCTACCCCGACGACGTCCCCCTGGAGTCCAAGATGGTCTCGCGCGCCATCGCCTCGGCGCAGCGCCAGGTGGAGTCCCGCAACTACGAGATCCGCAAGAACGTCCTCAAGTACGACGACGTCATGACTGAGCAGCGCGAGAAGGTCTACGACGAGCGCCGCCGCGTGCTCGACGGCGAGGATCTCGAGCCGCAGATGGCCAACTTCCGCTCCCAGGCGGTGGAGACCATCGTGGGCGCCCACACCGCCGAGGGGCGCCCCGACGAGTGGGACCTGGACGCCCTGTGGAACGACCTGGGTCACCTCTACCCGGTGGGCCTGACCGCCGAGGAGCTCGAGGAGGCCGTGGGCGGCATCGACCGCCTCACCCCCGAGCGCCTGGCCACCGAGCTCACCGAGGACGCCGCCGTCGCCTACGAGGACGCCGAGGCCCAGATGGAGGGCAACGCCCTGGCCCGCGCCCAGCTCGGCAACGAGCCCATGCGCGCCCTGGAGCGCCGGGTCCTGCTCGCCGTCGTCGACAAGCGCTGGCGCGAGCACCTCTACGAGATGGACTACCTCAAGGAGGGCATCGGCCTGCGCGCCATGGCCCAGAGGGACCCGCTCGTCGAGTACGCCAATGAGGGCGCCCACATGTTCAAGGCGATGATGGAGGGCATCCGGGAGGAGACCGTCGAGCAGGTCTTCGCCAACGCCGCCCGCTTCAAGGCTGCCGCCGAGCGCGCCGAGGCCGATGGCACCGCCGATGCCGCCCGCATGGTGGCCGCCGCTGACGCCACCGCCGCCGCGGGCCGCCCGCGCGGCACCGTGATGGGGGACATGGGGCAGGAGGCCATGAATCAGCGGGTCTCCTACTCCGGACCCGCTGAGGACGGCGGGGCCGCCCCCGCCATGGGCGGCGGGAGCCCCGTGGCCGAGGCCGTCCCCTCCGCGAGCGACGATGATGCCCCCCAGGGGGCCAACCGCGCCGAGCGCCGCGCAGCCAAGAAGAAGCGCAAGCGCCACTGACGCGTGCCACTGCCCCGGCGGCGAGCTCCGTGGCAGTGCGATAGCAGGGTTGCGATAGCAGGGTTGAGGCCCGTGCCCCCGACTTCTTGGGGGCGCGGGACTCAGATCACCTCCAGGCTCGCCAGCACCCACTTCTCCCGGCGCGGGACGAGGCGGGCGGCCGCCGCCCGGACCCGGTCCCCGCAGTCGAGGAGCACTGCGGCCTCGCAGTCCCCGTTGGCGGTGGGCTGAGTGTGGACGGAGCGGACGATGGGCCCGCGCCTGCGGGCCGCGCCCGAACGGCGCTGGGCGAGCCCCGCGCGCCGCATGAGGGCGTCCATGAGATCCGGCTCTGTCCAGCGATCGAGCTGGTTCGGCGCCCGCAGGCCGAGGAGCACTTCGACGGCCGCGGTGATGAGGACACGGGCCGCGCGGGCGGCATCGGCGCTCGCGTCCGTGCGATCCCCACTCGCCGACCGGGAGGGCGCTGAGGCGCTGCTCGATGAGTGGGTCGGCGAGGGGAGAGACGGCCTCTCCGCACCGTTGACGATGCGGCGCGCCGCCCTCGCGGGAGCGAGCATGGAGGTCAGGGCCTGGGTCTGGCGCAAATCGAGGGACGGGGCGGGGGCTTCGAGGAGGGCGCTCATGACGGGCTCCGTTTCATCGTCGGTGATGGATGGATACGCGTGTCAGGGCTTCGCGGGGGAGCGGGGAGGGCAAGTGGGGGAGCGGGCGGCGTGATCAGTCCCGCTCCGGGGGAGCGAGGTCCTCGGGCACGGTGAGCCTCTGGCCGGGGCGGATGAGGCCGGGCTCGGAGCCGATGGTCCCCTCATTGGCCCGGTAGAGGCGGGGCCAGGCTCGGGCGATATCCGCCGCGGATGCCCGGGGGCCGAGCCTCGCGGCGCTGATCGACCACAGGCTCTGGCCGGGCTCGACGACGAGCGCGGCCTCCTCCCCGGTTCCGGGCGAAGGGGCGCTGCCCGCGTCCCGCGTGGAACCGGCGGCGTCCTGCCGGGGCCGTGGACTCCCGGCCCCCTGCCCGCCGCCCCCGCTGGGTGGCTCCGGGGCGAGCGGCGCCGACGACGACTCGGGCGTCGAGCCCGCTCCCGGATCGGGCGCGGCCGATGGCGCCGAGGGGTCCGTTGCGGGCGAGTCCGAGGACGCCGGGGTCGCCGTGGGCCCGGTCTGGCTGCTCGTGGGCCGCCAGCCCAGATACGGCGCATCCGGGCCGGGCGGTTGTGCTGCCGCCGCCGGCGCGGCCGCGCCGGCCAGCAGCGCGCCGACAGCGATCCTGCGGACCAGCGGCGCGCCCCAGCGCTCCACGGCAGTGCGGGCGAGTCCGCCCCTGGGAGTCCGGGTCGCGGCGATCGCGACCGCCGCGGAGATCAGATGCCAGGAGGCTCCGAGCGATCCGAGGCCGCCCAGAGCCGCCACCAGGGCAGCGCTGAGCTCGGCGCGGCCCCACCGGGAGGGATCGGCGCGCACCAGGACGCCCACGGCGTCCGCGCTGGCCAGGGCGAGAGCGAGGGTGACAGCGGCGCTCACGGCGGCCATGAGAAGGAGGCGGTGTGCGACAGTCATGCCCTCATCCCTTCATGATCATGTTTGATGATGTTTAAGGATGCATGATTGTTTGAGATGCGTCAAGGGGGTGATGTGGGGTCTCGTCGATCCGATCTGCTGTCTCGCCGGTCTTGTCCCGCCGCTTGAGCCGTGGTGGGCTACGCCCATGGACGCAGGCGCGGGCTGGAGCCGGATGCTGGACGACCTGGAGAATCGCTTCGACGCCGAGCGGCGGGCGCAGGTCGCCGCTCAGAGCGTCGAGAGCGCCGCCGCCGACGCCGCGCTCATCCGCCTCGTCGATCGGCTCCGAGGCCGCGTCGGCCAGCAGGTCCGGCTGCGCACCCGTGGCGGCAACGACGTCGACGGCGTTCTGACCCAGATGGGGGATGGGATCGTGCTCATCGATGAGCCCGATGGCCTCCAGGCCGTTGCTCCGCTCCCCTCGATCGCGGTGGTGGTCGGGCTCGTGGCAGCGGCCCCGCAACCGCGGCGCCCCTCGCGCGCGACCCTGGCCACCGTGCTCCGGGAGCTGGGGCGCAGGGGCTCGCGGACCCGCCTGCTCATGCCCGCGGGCGACGTCGTGGGGCGGATCGTGCGCGTGGGTGCCGACCATGTCGATCTCCTGGAGGCCGCTGCGGAGCGGCCGACCAGGATCAGCATCGCCTTCGACGCCATCGACCTGGTCCGGAGCAGGTAGGGGCGCTCAGGACCCGCTCGTCACCCGGCCGGAGGCGATCATCTCCCTGGTCGCGTCGAGCTGGCGGTCGATGTATTCGTCCAGCGCCGCCTCCTCGATCCGCCACAGGTGCCGGGCGCCCACCTGGATGGCGGGCAGATCGCCGGACTGGATGAGTGCGCGCACGCCCTGCGCCGAGAGCTGGAGCTGGTCGGCCACATCGGCGATGGTCAAGAAGCGTCTGGGCATGGCACGATGGTCTCACCGCGCACCCTGGGCGCGCTACCCCTCGGGCATCCCTGTGGATAACGAAAAGTCATCAACGATCGTCAGGATCGGCTGCGAATCATCAAGGAGGATCTCGTGCCAGCCGCCCAGCGCTCCCAGGCCCCGCTTCCCGCGCACCTCTCCCCCTCATCCCCGGCCCCCGCCAGGTGGCGGCGCCCGGGCTGGCGGGACCCGCGCCTGGCGGGCGGACTCGCCCTCATCGGCGGCGCCGTCGCCCTGGGCGCATGGGCGGTCGACTCCGCCGCGGGCACCCAGGAGGTCTACATCCTCACCCGCGACGTCGCCCCCGGCACGGACCTCACCGCCGACGGCGTGCTCGCCCTCGTCGACTCCCGCCCCGGCACGGGCGCCTACATCCCGGCGGGGAGCCTGCCCGGCGACGCGATCGCGACCCGTTCCCTGGGCAAGGGCGAATTGCTGCCCACGGCCGCCGTCGCCCCCGCCTCGGCCGCCTCCCAGCGCTCCATCGTCATCGAGGCATCCCTCGGACTGCCCAAGGGCACCGGCGCCGGCGACGGCGTTGACCTGTGGCAGCTGCCGGACGGCCAGGCCCCGCGATCCGCCGGATCGGCAGCCCCCGTGGCGAGTGCGGTGACGGCCCATCCCTCGGTCGGCACCGCGCCGGCGGGCGACTCCTCCCAGGAGTCTCAGGAGGGCGCCGGTCGGGCGCGGGTCGTGGCCCAGGGCCTCGTCATCCGCGCCGTCAACCAGGAGCGCACCAGTCTCGTGTCCACCGGGACCACAACGGTGGAGGTGCTCGTGCCCGAGGGATCCGTGGCCGACGTCCTCACCGCCGTCGGATCGGGGCGGCCGCTCGTGCTCGTGCCCACCGGGCAGGGCTCCTGACATGGCGGCGCCAGCGAGCGGGGTCCTCCTGGGCCTGGCCGGCTCGGACGCGGAGACGCTGCGGGCCATCGATGCCCAGGGATCAGGGCTGCGGGTGGTGCGCCGGTGCGCGGACCTCACCGACCTCGTGGGCGCGGCCATGGCCGGGCTCGCCTCGCTCGTCGTCCTCGAGACGGCCTTCGACGACGTCGATCGCGCCATCATCGACCGGATCACCCGCTGCGGTGCCGTCGGCGTGCTCCTCGTTCCCGATGGTGAGGAGGCCCAGTGGTCCATGCCCGGCTGGATCGTCCTGAGCGCCGCAGCCCGGCCCGCCGAGGTGCGCGGCGCCCTCCAGGCGCTGGCCCGCCGGGCGGTGCCCCCGCCTCCCGCCGGAGGCTGGGGCACCGCTGCCATGACGACCGGCTCGGCTCCGCAGGGGGCCCGGGCGACCATCGGCAGTGCGCCCGTCCCGGGCGAGCCGATGGCGCGGTCCGAAGAGGCGGTGGAGGCGGCACCGCCTCCACCAGGGGCGCCGGCAGCCGGTCGGCGGGGGAGGATCGTGGCGGTGTGGGGGCCCCACGGTGCCCCCGGCCGCAGCACGATCGCTGCCAGCCTCGCCCACGGTCTGGCCCCCTCCGGCGGTGCGCTGCTGGTCGACGCCGATATCGAGGCCCCGAGCCTCGTGGAGCTCCTCGGTGTTCCTGAGGACTCCTCCTCACTGGCCACGGCCGCGCGCCTGGCAGCCCATGGGCGCCTGGACGATGCGGAGCTCGCCCGGCTCGTCGTGCCGATCGGCGCGGGTGTCGGGCTCCTGTCCGGGCTCGGCAGGCCGGGGCGCTGGCGGGAGCTGCCGCCGGTGGCGATGGAGGCCGTCTGGGGGCGGGCGCGCCGCGCGGCCGCCTGGACGGTGGTGGACCTGGCGGGCGGCCCGATCGACGACGCCGTCGACGAGTACTCCCTCGAGCCCGGCCGTGGGGCCATGGCCTCCGAACTGCTGCGCCAGGCCGACGAGGTCCTGCTCGTGGGCGCGGGGGATCCGATCGGGGTGCGCCGCCTCCTCCAGCTGCTCACCGACTGCGAGGAGGCCCTGGGGGCAGGGCGAGCGCCGCGCGTCGTCGTCAACCGGGTGCGGGCCTCCGCGGCCGGGCCCTCACCGGCACGGGCGGTGCGGGAGTCCCTGGGCAGGTTCGGCGGCGTCGCCGATCCGATCCTGCTGCCCGAGGATCCCCAGGCGGCCGACCGCTGCGTCCTGGAGGCCCGCGCCGTTCTCGACCTGTGCCCCGGATCGGCGCTGGGGCGGGCCCTGGCCGGGCTGGTGGACGCCCTCGATCCATCCGCCGGCTGCTCGCGGCCCGCCCGCTCCCGCTCTCGGCGCGGGAACACGCGAGCCGCCGGGGACGGCCGCCACGGCCGCCGACGGGCACACTAGGCCCATGCGCATCTACCTGCCCGCCACGGCCGCCGACCTCGCCGCTGATCCCATCACCGCCCGCCGGGCCCATGCCGCGACGGATTCCCTGGCCGCCGCCCTGCCCGATGAGGACGAGGAGGGCCTGGAGGTCTCGGCGAGCCTGTGCGCCGCCGACGCCTCCGTCCTGCTGCTCTCCGAGCCGGGCGCGAGCGGCCTGGCGGACCGCCGCGTGGTCATCGCCGCGGACGTGGACGCCTCGGTGGTGCGCGAGCTCGAGGTCGGTGACGAGGTCCTGCCCGGCACGGTCGAGCTGCTCGCACCGGTGGCGTGGGACGACGTCGCTGCGCTGCTCGTGGACGAGCCGGAGGCACGGGCCGACGTCGCCGCCGCCCGCACGGGTGACGAGGAGGCCTTCGAGCGGGCGGCGCAGGCGGACCTGCTGTGGTTCGACGTCTCGGAGAGGCGGGCGCTGGCCGCCGAGCTCGGCTGAGCGCACTCAGGCGCGCCGCCCGGCCCGTGGCCGGCGGTGCGCGGGCCCGCACTCATCGGGCGCGCAGGGTGAGCGTGGAGCCGACGCCAGCACGGCGCACCTCCACCCGGTCGGGGACCTGGCGCCGGAGCTCCTCAACGTGCGAGACGATGCCGACGGTGCGCCCGCCGGCCTGGAGCCGGGAGAGCTCACCCATGACGTTGTCGAGCGCCTGCGGGTCGAGCGTGCCGAAGCCCTCGTCGATGAACAACGTCTCCAGGGTGGTGCCGCCGGCCTCGGCGGTGACGACGTCGGCCAGTGCCAGGGCGAGGGAGAGGGAGACGTAGAAGGTCTCACCACCGGACAGGGTCCGGGGGTCGCGCGGGTCGTCCCCGGCGTCGTGGTCGATAACGGCCAGGCCCAGGCCACGGTCCTTGCGCCGCGCGGAGCCTGCCTCCTCGGTGGTGCTGGCCAGGCTGAAGCGTCCGTCGGACATCTCCTCCAGGCGCTGGTTGGCGAAGGTGAGGACCTCGGCGAACCGTTCGACGAGGACCCAGGTCGCCAGCGGCGTCGCCCGGTCGTTCGTCCCGCCGGCGAGCTCGGCGACGCGCAGCAGGGCCTGCTGGTCCGCGCTCGTGCGGCTGAGGGTCCGGGCGGCCTCGCGCACGGCCCGGGCGGCCTCATCGAGGGCCGCGTGGGCGGCACGTGCCTGCTCGACGGCGCGCACCGCCTGCGTGTGGGCGGCGTCCGCGTCGGCGTGGGCGGCGGTTGCGGCCTCGACGTCGGCCTGCTCCTGACCTGTGAGGGAGGCGACCGCCTCCTCGGCGAGTCCCTGCCTCACGTGCTCGCGGGCGGCGGCGACGGCGGTGACACGCGCACGCAGCGCGTCGAGTTCGGCTGGGGCCAGGGAGGCCTGGTGGACCGCCTCGAGCGAACCGAAGCCGGCGTCGGCCAGGGCGGTGCGCAGGTCGGCGTGCGCCTGCACGGTCGCGTGTACGGCATTGACGGCACCGTGCACGGCGCGGGCGGCCGAAGCGAGAGCGTCAGCGCGAGCCGTCATCGCGCTCGCGCGGGCGCTGACGGAGGCTTCAGCTCCGCGCGCCTGCGTCAGGCGCTCGGCCTCGGCGTCCAGCTGGCGCTCGGTGTCCGCCAGGTGCTGCGCCTGGGTGGTGGCGGCGGCCTGGCGCGCGGCCAGGGCCTCCGTGAGCGCGGAGGTCTGCTGGGCGAAGCCCTCGAGCTCGGTGGAGAGGGCCTCGACGCCTGCGGCCAGCGCCTGGTGCTGCGAGAGCGCGGCCTCGGTGGTCGTGAGGGCGTCGGCTGCGGCGCGCACATCGAGCCCGCCGGCCTGCTCCTCGGCGTCGGCGCGCTGCCGCTTGAGGGAGTCGAGGTCCCCGGCCCGCTCGGCCAGTAGCGCGGCGGCCTGCTTCTCGGCAGCGTCGGCGGACTCGACGTCGGCGCGGGTGACGGTGCCATCCTCGACCGGGGCGGGACGGGGGTGCTCGGTCGAGCCGCACACGGGGCAGGGCTCACCGGTGCGCAAGTCGGCGGAGAGACTGCCGGCAGTCAGGGCGATCCAGGCACGACGTCGGGTGTGGAGCGTGTCCGCCGCCTGCTCGGCCGCGCGCCGTGCGGCGTCGGTCGCCTCCTGGGCGGCGAGAACCTGCTCGGTGAGCCGGGCGACGCGCAGGGCGGCCTCATGCCGGGTGCGGGCGGCGTCGCGTGAGGCCACAAGCGTCGGGACGAGCGACTCGGCGGCGCGGGCGGCGGCGAGCGACGCCTGAAGCTGAGCGTGGTGGGCGGGTCGCTCAGACAGGGCGTCGCGCTCCTGCGTGATCGCAACGATCTCGGCGGCGTGATCCGTGCGCGTTCGGGCGAGGGCGTCACGACGGGAGGGCAGGGAGGCTTCGGACTCGACGAGGGCCTGCAGGGCTCCGGCGTCGAGCCTCTCGCGGTCGGCTGCCGCCTCCAGGTCCTTGGCGCTGGCCCTGGACGCGGTGGTGAGGGCGTCGAGGTCTGCGGGTGCGAGGTCCCCGACGTCGTGGCCGTCCGCAGCGGTGGAGGCCGTGGGGGCGGCGGACTGCACAAGCACAGGCCTTAGCGCCTCCAGGGCGCGTGCGCCGCGCACAGCGGTGAGGGGCAGCGGTGTGCCCGGGGGCCCAGGCGCACCGGACGCCCCTGATTCCGCTGGATCCGCGGGGGTGGACGTGTGGTCCGACGCCGCCTGGGCGCATGCGCTCAGTGCCGGCTCCAGCGCATCGAGCGCCCCAAGGGCGGTGCGGGCGTGGCGCTGCGCCACAGCAGCGGGGGAGGAGACGCGTGCGGCCCTCTCAGCCAGGGTGAGGCGCTCGGCGTCGGCGTCATCAGCCTCGGCGCGATCTGCCAGCCGGGCCTGTTCATCGAGGAGCTTCGTACGCGTCGCGATGAGAGCGGCGAGGTCCCGGGTGGCCTGCAGGTGTCGAGCGGCGTCGTCGCGCTGCGCGGTGGCCTGCTCCTGGACGCTCTCGTGGGCTCTCACGCGGGCGTGCGAGCGGGCGATCGCCTCATCGAGCAGGCGGGAGAGGGCCTGCTCGTCCGGGACCGGTCCGCTGGCGGCGGCGTGAATCCTCTCAGCACGACTGGCTGCGGGCTCTGACCCGGATGACGTCTCCTCCAGCGAGCCGGGCGCCTCGTCCGTGCTCAGGGCGTCGCTCCTGCCCACCGCGACCCCGTCGTCGGCACGACCTGGCGCGGCCTCGCCGTCGGCCTCCTCCTGGGGCAGCAGCGGGAGCAGGCTCGCGACCGCGTGGACGAGAGCGGAGCGGGCGGCCTCAGCCCGGCGGCGGGCGTCACGCGAGCGGTTAGCGAGCTCGTCCTGGATCCGGTCGTAGAGACCCGTGCCGAACACGTCACGCAGCAGCACATGACGCTCCTGGGAGGAGGCGCGCAGGAAGCGGGCGAACTTGCCCTGGGGCAGGACGACGGTCTGGGTGAGCTGCTCGCGGGTGAGCCCGACGACCCGTGTGATTTCCGGGCCGACCTCGCGCGGGCCGACGACGGGCTCCTCGCCCGGCTCCTCGACGGCCTGCTCGTCCAGGGAGGTCAGCCGCCACAGGTGGGCGCTCGCCTTCTGCGTCGTCGTGCCGGCCCCACGCTTCTTGGGCCGCTCGTACTCGGGCGTGCGCCGCACCTTGAACACTCCGGCACCGGTGGAGAACACCATCTCGACGACGGTCGGCTGCTCGGGGGACGCGTAGCGCGAGCGGATGCGGTCCTTAGAGGAGTCCGAGGCGTCGGCGACCTCGCCGTACAGGGCGAAGACGATCGCGTCGATGATCGTCGTCTTGCCCGAGCCGGTCGGGCCGGTGAGGAGGAAGCGGCCCGAGTCGGCGAAGCGGTCGAAGTCGATCGTCTCGGTGCCCGCGTAGGGACCGACGGCCGTCATCGTCAGGCGGTGAATACGCATCACAGGCTCCTCTCGGCGGCGCGGACGGCCTCGTAGGCCTCGCTGAGGACGGCGGACTCGGCCGGGCTGGGCTCCCTGCCCCCGACCTCGGCGAGGAACTGCTCGCTGACCTTCACGGGGTCGGCCTGACGTGTGATAACGACCCGTTCATGCGGACGGGCGGTGGGGGCGATCCGGCTGAAAGAGAGCATGTGGGTGAAGCGCTGCTTGAGACGGGCGAGAGCGCCGTGGGGCAGTTCCCCGGTGAGCTCGACGCGCAGCCAGGCGTCGGTGAGCTCGTCGTAGCGCGGTGAGAGCAGCTCGGCCATCGTGGCGCGCACGGTCTCGATCCGGTGGGGCGCGGGGGCAGGGACGAGCTCGGTGCTGCTGACGCCGCAGGCGCCGACGTCGATGAGCACCGAGGACTTGGCGCAGGGCGCCTCGGAGAAGGAGAAGGGCAGTGGTGAGCCGCAGTAGCGCAGCACCGGCAGGACGGTGTCGACGGGCCGGTCCTGCGCGTGCAGGGCCTCGGGCAGGTGGACGGCCTGGGGGCGGTGGAGGTGGCCCAGGGCGACGTAGTCGAGGCCGCCCGCCTGCGCTGCCAGGGGCGAGCCGCCAAGCGTGGCAAAGACCTGGGAGGGGACGAGGTCCACGCCTCCGACCCTGATGTCCCGCTCGGACTGTGTCGTCGCCGGGGCGTCCTTAGCGGGGGACAGCGAGCCGTCCTCGCTCGTGCGCGCGGGCGCGACGAAGGCGTGCGCCATGACGAGGGCGGGCGTGCGCACCGGCGAGGCGGCCCTGCGTGCCGCAAGGTCCGCGGCGACGAGCCGCAGGGCGCCGCTGACGACGGCCTCGTGGGAGCGCGCCAGTCTGGGCGGCTGCGGCTCGCCGTCACCCGCAGCCGGGCCGCCGTCCTCACTGCGCTCACCGAGCTGCTCGGCGAGCAGACGCGGCAGGGTGGCCCGGGCGGCGTCCGGGTCGAGGTAGGGCAGGGCATAGACGAGCGCGCCCGGGCCGCCGTCGGCGTCGGGTAGCACGACGGCGTGGTGGACGGCGTCGGTGCGCGCCCGGATGACGAGGCCCTCGCGCAGCAGACCGGCGGCGAAGCCCAGGCGGCGGGCGGAGTCGTGGTTGCCGGGGGTCAGGACGACGCGGGTGCGCTCACTCAGGCGCCGCAGCGTCTCGTCGAGCAGGCGCACCGAGTCCGTGGGCGGCACCGCCCGGTCGTAGACGTCCCCGGCCACGAGGACGGCGTCGACGCCCTCGGTGCGCACGAGCCCGACGAGGTGGTCGGCGAAGGCCGCGTGGGCGTCGTCGAGCGCGCGTCCGTGGAAGGTCCGCCCCAGGTGCCAGTCGGAGGTGTGCAGGATCCGCATGGGCACACTGTCTCACGGGGCGCTGACGCGAATGAGAGGCGTTAAGGGGCCGGATACCCCTTGGCGCCGTCGCCGGAGCGATCAGGCCGCGACGGTGCCCGTGGCCGCGAGGGCCGCGATGACGCCGCCGAGCGCCACGCGGTAGACGAGGAAGCCCGTGAACTTGTTGGAGGAGACGAACTTGAGCAGCCAGGCGATGGTTGCGTAGGCCACGACGCCGGAGACGACCGTGGCGATGATCGTCGCGCTCCAGCCGATGCTCGGGTCCGAGATGTGGTCGAAGGCCGTCACGGCCTCGAGCGCGCCGGCCGCGAGCAGGGCGGGGATGCCCAGGAAGAAGGACAGGCGCGTGGCCGTCACCCGGTCGAAGCGCAGGAAGAGTCCCGCGGAGATGGTCGCACCCGAGCGGGAGATGCCGGGGAAGACCGGGGCGAGCGCCTGGAAGACTCCGATGATGAGGGCGTCCTTGATGGACACATCCCGCATGCCCTTATCAAGGTCCGTGCGGGTGTCGGCCATCCACATGACCGCCGACCAGATGACGAGGGCGGCCGCGATGATCCACAGGGATCGCGCCGTGACCTCGATGAAGTCCTTGAAGAGCAGCCCGATGACCGCCACCGGGATGGAGCCGAGGATGACGCCCCAGCCCAGCGTGCAGTCGGGGTCGCGGCGGGCCTCCTCGTTCACCAATCCCCTGCACCAGGCGGTCACGATCCGCACGATGTCGCGCCAGAAGTAGACGACGGCGGCCAGGATCGCGCCGACCTGGATGACCGCGGTGAAGGCCGTCATGCCCACCGAGTCGATGTCGTAGCCCAGTAGCTTCTCGACGATGTTGAGGTGCCCGGTCGAGGACACCGGAAGGAACTCGGTGATGCCCTCGACGATGCCGAGCAGGACGGCGTGCAGCCAGTTCATGGGACTCCGATCAAGGAACGATGACGGGGCCGGTGCCTCCGTGATGCTTCGGGAAGGCTACCGGCGTCGAGCCCTCGGCGCCATCCGCACTGACTGGTGCGGTTCCCGCCCACTGGTGCGGTTCCCGCCCACTGGTGCGGGCAGGGCGCACCTCTCGGTGGAAACGGCACCGATCGGTGCGGATATCAGTCGGTCTCGGAGCCGAGGTGCTTCATGATCGCCTTGTGAAGGCGCCCGTTGGAGGCGACAGCGCTGCCTCCCCAGGGCCCCGCTTCACCGTCGAGCGAGGTGAAGGCGCCGCCCGCCTCGGTGACGATGGGCACGAGGGCCGCCATGTCGTAGAGCTCCAGCTCCGGTTCGGCCGCCAGATCCACGGCCCCCTCGGCCAAGAGCATGTAGGACCAGAAATCGCCGTAGGCGCGCGTGCGCCAGCAGGACTGCATGAGCGAGAGCATCCCGCGCAGGCGATGGCGCTCGGCCCATCCGGACAGGGAGGAGTAGGACAGCGAGGCGTCCCCGAGCGAGCCGACGCTGGAGACTCCCAGGCGCTTGGCGGAGGATAGGGACCGCCCGGTCCAGGTGCCGCCGCCGGCCACCGCCCACCAGCGCTTGCCCAGTGCCGGCGCGCTCACCAGCCCGACGACGACCTGCCCGTCCTCGACGAGCCCGATGAGCGTGGCCCACACCGGCACGCCCCGCACGAAGTTCTTCGTGCCGTCGATCGGATCGATGACCCACTGCCGGGGGGCGTGGCCGGTGGGCGGCAGCTCCTCGCCGAGGACCGAGTCGCGTCCGCGGGCGCGCGCGAGGTAGTCGCGCACCAGCTTCTCGGCGGTGCGATCGACCTCGGTGACGGGGGTCAGGTCGGGCTTGGTCTCGACGTTGAAGTCCTGGGCCTCGAAACGGGGCAGCGTGAGGGCGTCCGCCTGATCCGCGATGGTGTGGGCCAGGTGCAGGTCGTCGCGCCAGCGGCGCTCGGGCGAGATGGGGGCGCTCATGGCACCACGGTAGCGCCCGTGGGACGCTCGGGTGGGAAGACCGGCCCTGCTGAGGCGCCACTGCGTCGGCCCAGCGCGGCTCCGCCCGCGCCCCCATACCGCTGCTGCCTCTCCGCCGATGGGCCCAACGGGCTGCGCGGCGCCGTCGGAGAGCGCCGGGAGGCGATGAGCCGTGGCGGCGAGTCGGGGTGGGCCTGCTCACCTTGTATCACGCCGGGCTCTCATGCGGGGTGGGCTCCCGATAGGCTCGAACCAGGATGACCCGGCCCCTGGTCCGGCCCGGTCTCATGGACAACTGAAGGAGCAGTCGTGAACACCCTGGTTCTCGTCTTCCACCCTGACATGACCTCCTCCGTGGTGAATCGCGCCCTGGCCGCGGAGGCGGAGGGCGTGTCGGGTGTGACCGTGCGCCGGATGTACGACCTCTATCCCGATGGCGTCATCAACGTCGCGGCGGAGCAGGCCGCCATGGATGGCGCGGACCGCATCGTCATCCAGTTCCCCCTGCACTGGTTCTCCGCCCCGCCGCTGGTCCAGCAATGGCTCGACGACGTCCTGACCTTCGGGTGGGCCCACGGGCCCGACGGCGTCGCCCTGCTCGGCAAGGAGCTCATGATCGCCACCACCGCGGGCGCCGCGGAATACGGCCGACAGCGCATGGTGGGCTACTCGCTCACCGAGCTCCTGCGCCCCTTCCAGGCCTCGGCCGCCACCTGCTCCATGACCTACCTCGTCCCCTTCATCGTCATGGGCTGCCTGGGCATGATGGAGACGGATCTCATGGCGCGCTGCGCCGAGTACCGCAGCGTCCTGACCTCCACGAACCGCCCCATCCTCGGGCGCCTGGAGTAGGCCGGGGCGGCGCAGCCCTCGTTCCCGGGGTGCGCGGCGCCGCCGGGAACGGGGGCCACGGGCTCAGACCTCCAGGAGAACCTTGATCTCGCGGCGCTCATCCATGGCCCTGTAGGCCTCGGCGGCCTCGTCCAGCGGCAGGCGCTTGGTGAAGACGCGGCCGGGGTGGATCTCCCCGGCGTCGATGCGCTTGATGAGGTCGGGCAGGAAGCGGCGCACGGGGGCGGGCCCGCCCTCGAGGTGGACCTCGCGGAAGAACAGGTTGAAGCCGTCGATCGTCTGGTCGTGCGAGACGCCGACGAAGCCGATGTAGCCGCCGGGACGGCATGAGGCCAGCGCCTGGTCCATGGACTCCTGGGAGCCCACGGCCTCGCACACGCCGTGCGCACCGTAGCCGTTCGTCAGCTCCTTGACCTTCGCCGCGCCCTCCTCGCCGCGTTCGGCGATGACGACGTCGGCCCCGAACTCGCGGGCCAGTGCCGCGCGGTCCTCGTGGCGGGAGAAGGCGATGACCCGCTCGGCTCCCAGCGCCTTGGCGGCCAGGACCGCCGAGAGCCCCACGGCGCCGTCGCCCACGACGGCGATCGTCTTGCCCGGACCGGCGTTCGCGGCGACGGCGGCGTACCAGCCGGTGCCCAGGACGTCCGAGGCTGCGAGGTAGTCGGCGAGGCGCTCGGGGTCGTCCGGCTCGCCGCCGGGGACCTTCACCAGGGAGCCGTCGGCGAGCTCGACGCGCATGTACTCGGCCTGGCTGCCGGTGTAGTGCCCGGCGTTGGCGCAGCGCGAGGGGTAACCGGCCCGGCAGATCTCGCAGGTGCCGTCGGAGAGCATGAAGGAGCCGATGACGAAGTCCCCGAGCTCCAGGGTGCGGACATCCTCGCCCTTCTCCACGATGGTGCCGACGTACTCGTGGCCCATGTACTGGTGGTCGACGGGCTGGGCGCCCCGGTAGGGCCACAGGTCGGAGCCGCACACGCAGGCGGCGGCGAGCTTGATGACGACGTCGCCGGGCCCCGCCACGCGCGGTGTCTCGATGGTCTCCACGGCGACGTCGCCGGGTGCGTTCATGACGACTGCGCGCATGGTGGCGGGCAGGGCGGGGGCTGTCGGTGGGGTGGTGCTCATGGCGGGGCCTCTCTGATAAGAATCGGTCGATTCGTCAGAGCCTACGGAAGCCGCCGCACTCGCAGCCAGGCCCTCTCAGTGCCAGGAATGGCCCGCCGCCGGGCGGGCGTCAGGGCCGGCGGGGCAGGGGCAGCACCATGGGCGTGCCCGTCAGCGGGTCGCTCATGACCCGCACGGGCAGCCCGAATGCCTCCTCGACGACCTCCTCCGTGATGACCTCCGACGGCGCCCCATGGGCGAGAATCCGCCCCGAGCGCATGGCGATCACGCGATCGGCGTAACGGCAGGCCTGGTTGAGGTCGTGCAGTACCGCCACGATCGTCGTGCCGAGGGAGGCGTTGAGCTCGCGGCACAGCTCGAGGACCTCCACCTGGTGGGCCAGGTCGAGGAAGGTCGTGGGCTCATCGAGCAGCAGGATGTCCGTGCGCTGGGCCAGCGCCATGGCGATCCACGCCCGTTGGCGCTGTCCGCCGGACAGCGAGGAGACGCGGCGGCCCGCCAGCCCCGTCACATCGGCGCGCTCCATGGCCTCGCTGACGGCCTCGTCGTCCTCGGGCGACCACTGGCGCAGAACCGACTGGTGGGGGTAGCGCCCCCGGGCCACGAGCTCGTGGACGGTGATCCCCTCGGGGGCGAGCGACGACTGGGCGAGGAGACCCACCCGCCGGGCGAAGGCCTTGGGGCGCATCCGGGCGACCGGCCTGCCATCGAGGACGACGCCACCGCTGTCGGGAGTCAGGACACGGCTCAGCGCGCGCAGGAGCGTCGACTTCCCGCAGGCGTTGGGACCCACGATCATCGTCACCTCCCCGGGGGTGATGCTCACCGAGAGGTCCTCGACCACCGGATGGAGGGGCTGATAGGAGAGCGTGACCGCCTCGGCGGCCAGGCCCGGTGCGCCATCGGGCGTGAAATCGGGGGCGGGCGCCCGATGACGGTGGAGGCCCCGCCTCACTTGACCGTCGTCGAGACAGTCGTCAGGACGAAGCGGGCGGCCGTGGGCCCGGCGTTGAGGTAGAAGGGGTCGTCCTCCACCTGGATCGCCCGGCCGGCGGTGACGGCCCCGAGCGTGGGCCACAGTGCCGCCGAGGTCAGGGCGGAGGCATCGCCCTGCACGCCGTAGAGGATCCAGGAGGCATCGGCCTGGTCGAGCTGCTCTGCGGAGATGTCGTGGGAGGTGTCCTCGGTGAAGGACTGGGTCTGCGGGCGGGCCACGCCCATATCCGCCAGGACGGATCCGGCGAAGGAGATCGCCCCGAAGATCCGCGTGCGGTCGCCGTTCTTGCGCAGCAGGGAGACGGTGCCGGCGCCGTCGATCGGCTTCCCGGCCGCGGCGGCGTCGGAGTGGAAGATGTCCAGCCAGGTGCGGGCCGCGTCGACCTTCCCCAGGGCGTCCGCGAGGAGGAGGAAGTCCTGCTTCCAGTACTGGCCCGTGCCCTGCGTGACGACGGTGGGCGCGATGTTGGACAGGGTCGTGTAGAGGGCCGCCGGATCCTTGCCCGTGTTGTTGACGAGGATGAGGTCCGGGGCGAGATCGGAGATCGCCTCCACGTTCGGCTCCTTCCGCGAGCCGACCTCGGTGATCGCCCCCAGTGCGCCGGCCTGCTCCGGGAAGGCCCTGGCCAGGTAGTCGGGGACGGCCTTCGCCCCGTCGCCGGCGGCCGCGCCCACCGGTACGACCCCGAGCGTGAGAGCGGCGTCGAGCTGGCCGGTGGAGATGATGACGACCTTGCTGGGGGGCGCCTGGATCGTCGTCGAGCCCTGGAAATGGCCGACCGTCCGGGGGAAGATGCCGTCGCCCTGCCCCGATCCCATGCCCTCGGGGATCGTGGTGGGGATGGAGGATGTGGGGGTCGGGGCGCCGGGGGCGGCCGAGGACTCGCCGGTGGCGGCTCCGCCCGAGGCGGAGGAGGCGTTGTCGCCGGACGAGGAGCAGGCGACGAGGATGGGCAGCGCTGAGGCGAGGGCGGCGGCGGAGAGCACGGTGCGTCGACTGTGGAGATGAGCCATGTGGGTAGGCTAACCTCATTGCATGCGATTTGCCCATACGAGCGCGAGGAACGGGCGCGCCCCCGGGCCCGGCAATGCCCCCGCGGCGCGCCTCCTGCTCCTGGCCGCGGTGGGGGCCGTGATCCTCGCCCTCCTCGTGGTGCTGAGCCTGGCCATCGGCTCGCGACCGCTCGGAGCGGGTGAGACGGTGCATGGCCTGCTCGCCCGTGATCGCAGCGTCCCCTCCATCATCGTCTGGCAGCTGCGCATGCCGCGCACCCTCCTGGCCATCGGGGCCGGCGCCGGACTCGCCGCGGCCGGCGTCGTCATGCAGGCCCTCACCCGCAACCCCCTCGCCGAGCCCGGCATCCTGGGCGTCAACGCGGGAGCGGCGCTCGCCGTCGTCCTGTCGATCTGCCTGCTGGGGCTCACCGGCGTGACGGAATACCTCTGGTTCGCCTTCGCCGGGGCCGCGGCCGCCGCCGGGCTCGTCCACCTCATGGCTGGCCGCTCCGGCCGCGCCGGGCCGACGCGCCTCGTCCTCGCCGGGGTCGCCCTGGGAGCCTCCCTGGGCGCGATCACGGGGACCATCACCATGCGCGACACGCAGGCCTTCGACTCCTACCGCTTCTGGGTGGTGGGGTCCCTGGAGGGGCGCGGCGCGGAGGTCCTGGCCTGGGTCGCGCCCTTCCTCCTGGTCGGCCTGCTCCTGGCGATGGCCTTGGGCCACGCCCTCAACGCGCTCGCCCTGGGGCAGGAGCAGGCCAGCGCGCTCGGGGCGCGCGTCGGCGCGGTGCGGGCCCTGGCGCTCGTCACCATCACACTCCTGTGCGGGGCGACCACGGCGGCCATCGGCCCGATCTCCTTCGTCGGCCTCATGGTCCCCCATGCGCTGCGCCTCCTCCTGGGCGCCGATCAGCGGCGCATCCTCGCGGCCTCCCTCATCGCCGGGCCCGCGCTGCTGCTGCTCGCCGACGTCGTCGGGCGGCGCCTCATCTGGCCCGATGAGCTGGAGGCGGGCGTGGTGACCGCCTTCCTCGGGGGTCCCGTCCTCATCGGCCTCGTGCTCGCCCGCCCGAGGCGGCGCGCGTGAGTCGGCGGGACGGAGCTGAGGCGGCCGGCGCGGCTCGCCCCTCCGCATGCCTGGGAACCCCGAGGGCGCAGCTCGCCGTCCCCCTGGGACGGGGGCGCTCGATCCTGCTCCACCGGCGCGCCCTGGCAATCACCCTCATCCTCCTCCTGGCAGCGCTGATCGTGAGCACCGGTGCCCTTCTCACCGGTGCCTACCGGCTCTCCGCCGCCGACGCGCTGGCGGTCCTCGCCGGCTCCGGCAGTGATCTGGACAGGTTCATCGTGCTCGACCAGCGCCTTCCGCGGGCCCTCGCCGCCCTGCTCATCGGGGCACTGCTCGCGGTGGCCGGCGCCGTCTTCCAATCGCTGTCCCGCAACCCCCTGGGCAGCCCCGACATCGTCGGCTTCACCAAGGGCGCCACCACCGGGGGACTGGTGGTGATCCTCCTGTCCACGGCGTCATCCCTGCCGATGATCGCCCTGGGAACGATTCTGGGAGGCCTCGTCACGGCCGTGCTCGTCGTGCTCGCGGCCCTGCGGCGCGGCGCGAGCGGCGATGCCCTCATCCTGGTCGGAATCGCCCTGTCCCAGATGCTCGCCGCGAGCAACGACTACCTGCTCACCCGCGCCACGATCGAGAGCGCCGAGGCCGCCAAGGCCTGGCAATTCGGCTCCCTCAACGCGATCACCTGGGCGCAGGTGAGCCCGCTCCTGGCCGCGGCCGCTCTTCTCCTGCCGCTCATCGCGTGGCTCGGCCGACCCGCCGGGATCCTCGAGCTCGGCGACGACGCCGCCACCGCCCTGGGGCTGAGTGCTGCGCGGGCCCGGGGCATCCTCCTGGGCTACGGAGTGGTCCTGGCGGCCGTTTGCGTGGCGGTGAGCGGGCCCATCGCCTTCCTGGCGCTCGCGGCTCCCCAACTGGCGCGCCGCGCCTCGCACTCGGCCGGCACCGCCCTGGCGGCCTCAGCCGCGATGGGCGCGCTGCTGCTCGCGCTGGCCGATGTCCTCGCCGCCCGCCTCCTCGCGCCGTTCCAGATCCCGGTGGGCCTGGTCAGTGCCGCTTGCGGGGGCCTGTATCTGCTGTGGTTCGTGGGTCTGCGCAAGGAGGAGCCGTGACCCATGGAGGGCGGCGGGGTTCGAGGACCGCTCGGGCGATTCGCCGCCGGGGGCGGATCGCGCGCGAATGCCGATCCCCTGATCCGCGCCATCGTCTGAAGCGGCGCAGTGCCATGAGGAGAAATCCTCGAACCTCGCCACTTCGGCCGCAACGGGCGGGCGGATCAGCCGCGCGGGACGACCCGGACCTCGACGGCCTTGATGATGGCGATGAGCTCGCGGTTGGGGGCGATGCCGAGTTGGGCGACGGCGGCTGCCGTTACCGAGGCGGCCAGGCGGTGCCCTCCGCTCTCCAGGCCCACCGACACCAGGGCTCCCGAGCGCTCGACCGTGCGCACGACGGCGGGCAGCGCGTTGCGCGGCGAGCCCGAGGGGGCCTCCTCATAGAGGGCCACGGCCTCCGGGGGGATGAGCGCGGCCGCGGGCTCGCCCTCCCTGACCTCCTGGTCCGGGCGCCCATGGATGACCATTCCGGCCCCCAGATCGACGCGGGGGTCCTCCCGACTGCCCGCTGCGGTGCCCATGAGGATGGACATGCCGGTCAGGCGCGCGGTGAAGTCACTGCCCGGAGCCGATAGCACTCGCGCCGCCTCCCCGCGCTCGACCACTCGCCCCGCCTCCAGGACGACGACGTCGTCGGCCAAGGAGGCGATGTCGAGCACGTCATGGGTGACGAGCAGGACCGTCAGGCCCTCCTCGCTCGCCCGCCGGGTCACGAGAGACCGCATCTCCTGACGGGCCCCCGCATCGAGGGCCGCCATGGGCTCATCGAGGATGAGCGCGCGAGGGGAGGTCGCCAGCGCCCGCGCCAGGGCCACTCGCGCGGCCTGCCCGCCGGAGAGCGCGCCTCCGGATCGTCCGGCGAGGTGCTCGGCGCCGACGGACACCAGCTCGGCCCGGGCCCGCTCCCGTGCGGCTCGGCGCCCCAGGCCCTGGCAGCGCGGTCCGAAGGCGACGTTCTCCAGCACGGACATATGCGCGAAGATCCCCGGCTCCTGGGAGAGCAGGGCGATACCGCGCTGGCCCGCGGGCACGAAGCCGGTTCCGTCGAGCACGCGTTCCCCGAGCCGGACCTCGCCGCCGGTGGCGTCGAGGAGCCCCGCTGCCACGAGGCAGGCCGTGGACTTCCCGGATCCATTGGGGCCGATGAGGGCCAGCCTGCGCCCGGCCCCGATCTCCAGGCAGACCGACACGTCGCGCTCGGCGGAGGTGAAGGAGATTGTGAGCGGCAGGCGGCGTGCGTTCCGCTGAGTGTGGGGAAGGGCGGGCTCGTCCTGTGACGCGGGCATCGGGACTGGTGGGAGCGCCGACGGATGCTCGGTGCCCGAAGGTGCGGGGGACCGGCCCGCGGGGAGGAGCCACCGCTGGAGCAGCGTCCCCCACGGCACCGTCGTCGCCCCCACGACCAGGGCGGCGGCGGCGATGAGGACGACGGCGAGTGCCAGCGCGGTGGCCGTGTCCTCCTCCCGCTGGAGGTAGATCGCCAGGGGCATCGTGCGCGTGACCCCCTCCTTCGAGCCCGCGAAGGCGATGGTGGCCCCGAACTCGCCGAGGCCGCGTCCCAGTGCCAGCGCCGTCCCCCGCGCCAGTGCAGGCCCGACCATCGGCAGGGTGATGCGGACCAGCAGCCTCCACGGCCCGGCGCCGAGCGTGCGGGCGATCATCTCCGCCCGCTCATCGCGCGAGCGCAGCGCCGCCTCGAGCGTCACCACCAGGAAGGGCATGGCGACGAAGACCTGCGCGATGACCACCGCCGTCGTCGAGAAGGCGATGCGCATCCCCCAGGCATCCAGGACCCCTCCCAGCACGCCCTTCTTGCCGAGGGTCGCCAGCAGCGCGATCCCCGCCACGACCGGCGGCATCGTCATCGGCAGGACGGCGAGAACCCGCGCCAGGCGCACTCCGCGCCACTGCCGGGACAGCAGCAGCGCCAGCGGCGCCCCGAGCAGCACGCAGATGGTGGTGGAGGCGAGGCAGGTGCGCAGCGACAGCCCCAGCGCCGCCGTGGCGGAGGGGGAGGACAGCAGCTCCGGCAAACGGCCCCAGGCGACCCGCGTCCCCATGCCCGCCAACGGCAGGATGATGAGCGCCGCCCCGGCCAGCCCGAGGAGCGCCACCGTCAGGGGCAGCGGGGCCCGGGCGGCCCGGGAGCGGCGCGGCAGCGGCCACAGTGCCGTCCGGGCGAGCGTCACTGGTCGGGGGCGCCGAAGCCGTGCGCCGCGAGGATCGCCTGGCCCTCGCTGCCGCGCGCGAAGTCGACGAATGCCTGGGCGGCGGCAGGGTTGGCGGCTGATGAGGTCACCGCCAACGGGTAGTGGTTGACGACGCCGCCGTCGGGGATCGTGACCTCATCCGACGCGTCTGCGGAGGCCGCAGCGTCGGTTCTGTAGACGATGCCGGCGTCGGCCTCGCCCGACTCCACCTTGGCGCGCACGTCGGTCACCTTCTGCTCCTCGGAGGAGGGGGAAAGGGCGACGCCCAGGGCCTCCTCGAGCCTGTCCGTGGCATTGCCGCAGGGGACGGCGTCGGCGCAGATGACGAGGTCCTTGCCGGCCAGTGAGGAGTCCAGGCCGGTGATGCCCCCGGGGTTGCCCGGCGGGACGATGAGGGTGAGCCGGTTGGTGGCGAACTCGGATGGGCGCGTTACGAGGGACTGCTCGGTTGCCGAGGCGATCGACCTCTCGTCAGCGGTGGCCAGGACGTCGGCCGCCGCGCCGTTGGCGAGAGCGGAGACGAGATCCTGGGAGCCCTGGAAGTCGTAGGTGATCGTCAGACCGGGATTGTCCTCGGTGAGCGCGGCCCCGATCTCCTCGAAGGCCTCCTTGAGGGAGGCCGCGGCGAAGACGGTGAGCTGACCGGCCACCGCAGTGGTGGCGCCCGCCGGGGCCCCCGTCGCCGCCATGGGTGCGGAGGCCGTGGAGGATGGGGTCCCGGAGCACGCTGCGGGCGCGAGGAGGAGCGCGATGAGGACGGCGCGGCTCGGGAGGAGATCGCGGAGGCGCATGGGCGCAGTATCCCTCTTACGCCCCTTCGGAGGCGGCGACGTCGTCGGGGCCCTGATTCCCGGTGCCCTGCGTGCGCACCGGGTCCCAGCCGCGCCTGGGGGCGACGGCCGCGGTGCGCGGTGCGCGGGAGCGGTAGACGACGTAGGGCCGGGACATGTATCCCACGGGAGCCGAGACCGCGTGGACGAGCCGCGTGAAGGGCCAGATCGCGAAGAGCAGCAGGCCGGCGACGATGTGCAGCTTGAAGACCATCGGGACGTCCGCCATGAGGGCCGGTTCGGGGCTCAGCAGGAAGATCGAGCGGAACCAGGGGCTGATCGTCTCACGGTAGTCGTAGCCGTGCTCGCCTCCCAGGAGCTGGGTGGTGATGGTGGCGCACGCCCCCAGGAGGATCGGGATGAGCAGCATGACGTACATGACCATGTCGTTGCGCGTGGTCGCCAGGCGCACGGACTTGACCACGATGCGCCGGTAGAGCAGGCCCCCCAGCCCGACGGTCGTCATCAGGCCGGCGATGGTGCCGGGGATGACCGCCATGAGGTGGTAGGCGCGCTCCGGGATGCCCATGGCCTCGGTGAGGGACTTGGGGATCACGAGACCCATGAAGTGCCCGAGTGCCACGAAGAGCACCCCGAAGTGGAAGAGGGGGGAGGACCAGCGCAGGATCCGGTTCTCATTCCACTGCGAGGAGCGGGAGGTCCAGCCGTACTGGTCCGTGCGCCACCGCCACCACAGGCCGACGGCCAGGAGGAGGAAGGCGGCGTAGGGCAGGCCGACCCACAGGACGTAGTGCTCGAAGGTGCTCATGCTCACTCCTGGACGGGGGCGACGCCGAGGACGGCCTCGCTCTGGAACTGCTGGAAGGGACCTGCGACGGGCATCGAGATGGGGACTGAGGGGGGCGCTGAGGGGAAGGGCAGGACCTCAGTGACGCCCACGGTCTCCGTGGGCGGGCCGGCCGCCACGAGCCGGCGGATCCTCTCCGCGGTGGGCTCGTCCAGTGGCGCCAGGGTCATGCAGACCGCCTCGATGAGGTCGGCGTAGGGGGAGCCGATATCCGTCAGGGCGCTGCGCAGCACCTCGATGCCCTCGCGATGCGAGGCGAGCAGGGCGCCAGCGATCTCGTCGCCGCTCTCGACGCTGCGCGCGGAGAACTCCAGGACCACCGGGAGGTAGTCGGGGAGCTCATCGCCGACCATCTCGTAGCCGGAGGCGGCCAGGGCCTGCTTGAAGGCCACGAGGGCGGCCCCGCGCTGGCGCGTGTCGCCCACCGCGTAGTAGGTGAGGTACAGGCAGCAGCGTCGGCGCCGGTCGAAGATGTCCACGTAGTGCTCGGCCAGGGCGCGCTCGCCTCGCCGGCGGGCATCCGCCACGAAGCCGGCCAGGCGCTCCCGTACGGGATCGGGCACGCCCGCCAGCGCTTCCTCAACGGCGTCCAGGCGCCTGCCCAGCTCCCCCTCGCGGGGGTAATCCAGGAGGAGTGAGGCGCACATATGCGCCGCGGCCCGCTGGGAGGCGGTCATTTCCACCGCTTCCAGGGGCTCCAGCGCCAGGGGCGGGCGCACGAACAGGGCGCCGGGAGCGCTCATCGAGGCGCCTTCCCGAGACGCTCGACCACCGGGACCGGGCGGGTGTCGTCGTCCTCCAGGGGCATGCCGAGGACGGGCATGCCGGGGCGGTGCGCCGCGCCCAGGGCATCCGGCCCCGCCGCGGGCACGGGGGAGCGGCGGATGGTCGGCAGGGGCAGGGGCACGGGACCGTATCCCGCCTGCCCGTGGAGGCCCGAGGCATCGGAGTGGCAGGCTGACGGCGCGCCGTCGCCCAGCAGCATGCGCACGTCCTCGCCCATGGCCGCCATGCCGCGGGGGATCTCCGGCTTGGCGGTGGGGATGACGTAGCGGTCGTCGTAGTTGGCGACTCCCAGCAGCTCGTACATGCTCCTCAGGGCATCGCCGGTCATGCCGACGGCGGCGGCGATCTTCTCATCGGGCTCCTGCCCCACGCGAATATCGCGCATGTAGGAGCGCATGGCGGCCAGGCGCCGCAGGACCCTCTCGACGACGTCGGTGTCGCCCGCCGTGAACAGGCCCGCCAGGTACTCCAGCGGGATGCGCATCTCGGACACGGCGGTCAGCAGCACTCTGTGGTTCTCCCCGTCCAGGCCCGCGGCCACGGCCTCGTCGACGATCGGCGAGAGCGGTGGGATGTACCAGACCATCGGCAGGGTGCGGTACTCGGGGTGGATCGGCAGGGCCACCTCGTAGGTGGAGATGAGGTCCCACACCGGCGACTGCTGCGCCGCGGTGATCCAGGTCTCCGGGACGCCCTCGGCACGGGCCCCCCGGATGACCGCCGGGTCGTGGGGGTCCAGCAGGATGTCGCGCTGGGCCATGTAGAGGTCGCGGGGGTCCTCGACGGCGGCCGCCTGGGAGACGCGGTCGGCGTCGTAGAGGAGGACGCCCAGGTAGCGCAGGCGCCCCACGCAGGTCTCGGAGCACACGGTCGGCATGCCGATCTCCAGGCGCGGGTAGCACAGGGTGCACTTCTCGGCCTTGCCGGTGGCGTGGTTGAAGTAGACCTTCTTGTAGGGGCAGGCGCTCACGCACATGCGCCAGCCGCGGCAGGCGTCCTGGTCCACGAGCACGATGCCGTCCTCGGCGCGCTTGTACATGGCCCCGCTCGGGCAGGCCGACACGCAGGTGGGGTTGAGGCAGTGCTCGCAGATGCGCGGCAGGTAGAACATGAATGTGCGGTCGATCTCGGTGGAGACGCGCTCGTTCATGCGCGCGAGCACCGGGTCCTCGGCCATGGTCTCGGTCGAGCCGCCCAGGTTGTCATCCCAGTTGGGGCCCCAGGAGATCGTCGGCATGTACTCGCCGGTCAGCTGGGACTTGGCGCGGGCCACCGGCAGCGCGGGGGAGTCCTTGGGGGCCGACAGGAGCTTGTCGTACTCGTAGGTCCACGGCTCGTAGTAGTCCTCGACCACCGGCATATCCGGGTTGGCGAAGATCGTGGCGAGCTTGCGCAGGCGCCCGCCGGAGCGGGGCTTGAGCCGCCCGCCGGGGGTGCGCACCCACCCGCCCTTCCACCGCTCCTGGTCCTCCCAGGAGCGCGGGTAGCCGACGCCCGGACGCGTCTCCACGTTGTTGAACCACATGTACTCGGTGCCCTCGCGGTTCGTCCAGGCTTGCTTGCAGGTCACCGAGCAGGTGTGGCAGCCGATGCACTTGTCCAGGTTCATCACCATGGCGATCTGCGCCATGACCTTCATCAGAACGTCACCTCCTGATTGGTCCGACGGCGGATCAGAGTGACCTCGTCGCGGTTGTTGCCCGTGGGGCCGATGTAATTGAACGCGTAGGTGAACTGGCCGTAGCCGCCGGTGAAGTGGCTGGGCTTGAGGACGATGCGGGTGAGCGAGTTGTGCGTCCCCCCGCGCCGCCCGGAGCGCTCGGTGAGCGGGGTGTTCATCGTGCGCTCCTGCGCGTGGTGCATGAGGACCATGCCCTCGGGCACGCGGTGCGAGACGTTCGCCCGGGCCGCCACGATGCCGTTGCGGTTGTAGGCCTCCACCCACTCGTTGTCCCGCACCCCGATCTTCTCGGCGTCGGCGGGGCTCATCCACACCTGCTGGCCGCCCCGGCCCAGCGTGAGCATGTGGAGGTTGTCGTAGTACTGGGAGTGGATCGCCCACTTGTTGTGGGCGGTGATGTAGCGCACCGCCACCTCGACGGCGCCCTCCTCCGTGGGCCCCACGTGGCCCACGGGCTTCTCCCCGTACAGGGCGGTGAAGTCCAGTGGGGGTCGGTACTGGGGGAGGGACTCGCCCATGTCGATGATCCAGTCGTGATCGAGGTAGTAGTGCATGCGGCCGGTGACCGTGTGCCACGGCTTGTCGTGCTCCACGTTGACGCAGAAGGCCGTGTACCGCCTGCCCCCGTGCTCGGAACCGGACCACTCCGGGGTCGTGATGACGCCGACGGGCGCGTCCTGGGTCTGCTGGAAGGTGACCTGCTTGCCGGCCTCCTCCTGGCTCAGCTCGATGAGCTCGGTGCCGGTGCGCTTGGACAGGGTCGCCCAGCCCTGGGTGGCCAGGCGCCCGTTGGTGGCCCCCGACATGTGCATGACGCCATCGCCGGCGCGGATGGGGGTGTCGACGAGGGGGCGGCCCTGCGCCGCGCCCGCGCCGGTGCCGTGGGCGGCGGCGAGCTCGCCCATCTCCTTGTCCGGGATGAGCATGATGCCCTTGGCCGGGATGC
The DNA here is from genome assembly GCF_002076915.1 of Actinomyces gaoshouyii. Taxonomy (NCBI): domain Bacteria; kingdom Bacillati; phylum Actinomycetota; class Actinomycetes; order Actinomycetales; family Actinomycetaceae; genus Actinomyces; species Actinomyces gaoshouyii. Next base: position 1,791,560 of record NZ_CP020468.1, on the reverse strand, counting down.
CGACCGTGTCCGCCAGCGGGCCCAGGGCATTGAACTTGTTGAGGATCTGGGTGTAGTCGCGCTCCACGGGCACGAGCTTGGGCATGGTCACCCCCGGTACCCAGCCGTCCGGCAGGCCCGAGATATCCCCGTGCGCCATGGTGAGGGCCTCGGGGGTGTCGTGGTTGATGGGCGCGGCGACGATGTCGGTCTGCGTGCCCAGGTAGGCCGGCGCCCACTGCGAGACCAGGCGCGCGAGCTGCTGGTAGATGTCGAAATCGCTGCGGGCCTCCCACGGCGGGTCGATCGCCATATTGAAGGAGTGGATGAAGGGGTGCATGTCCGTGGTGGACAGGTCGTACTTCTCGTACCACGTGGCCGCGGGCAGGACGATGTCGGAGTGCAGGGTCGTGGAGGTGTTGCGGAAGTCTGCGGTCCACATGAGGTCGAGCTTGCCCTTGGGGGCCTCGCGCCAGGTGACGGAGGCCGGGCGCAGCGCCTCGGGGGTCTCCTGGGCATTGACGTCGTTGTCGGCGCCGATCATGTGCCGCAGGAAGAACTCGGTGCCCTTGGCCGACGAGCCGAGCAGGTTGGTGCGCCAGTTGGCCAGGATCCTCGGGAAGTTCTCCGGGGCGTCGGGGTCCTCGCAGGCGAAGCGCAGCTCTCCGCTGGTCAGCTGCGAGACCACGTAGTCGGCCGCGCTCATGCCCGCCTCCTCGGCCTGCTGGCCCAGCAGCAGCGGGGAGCGGTTGAACGTGGGGTAGGACGGCACCCAGCCGCGCTTCATGGCCTCGACCATGACGTCGGTGGTGGTCTTGCCGGCCAGGGTGCCCGGGCCCAGCGGCGAGGCGACGCGCTCGGCCCGGGTGGTGTCGTAGCGCCACTGGCTGGTGGTCAGGTACCAGAAGCCGGTGGAGATCATGTGGCGCGGGGGGCGCGCCCAGTCCAGGGCGAAGGCCCACTGCTGCCATCCCCCGATGGGGCGGACCTTCTCCTGGCCCACGTAGTGCGCCCATCCGCCGCCGTTGACGCCCTGGGTACCGCACATGGAGGTCAGCGCGAGGATCGTGCGGTAGATCTCGTCGGCGTGGTAGTAGTGGTTGATGCCCGCCCCCATGATGATCTGGGAGCGTCCGCGGGTCTGGGCGGCGTTGGTGGCGAAGTCGCGCGCCGCCCGGATGAGGGCGGGTCCGGAGACGCCGCACTGCTCGGTGGCCCAGGCGGGCGTGCCCGGGACGGTGGCGTCCTGGTAGTCGGCGGGCCACGCCCCCGGCAGCCCCGGTCGCTCGACGGCGTAGTTGGCCAGGAGGATGTCGTAGACGGTGGTCACCAGTGTGCCGTCGGCCAGGCGGGTGGCGGGCACGCCCCGGTGGATGATGCCGCCGCCCACGGTGCCGGAGGGGGTGGCCGAGGCGGGCAGGTCGAAGCGGGGCAGGAGCAGCTCAGTGGGCTCCACCCGTAGGCCGGCGTCCTCCAGCTCCTCGATGCTCATGACCGGGTCGACGCCGTCCATGCGCAGGTTCCAGTGGCCGAGCCCCTCATCGGTGAAGCGGTCGGCCAGGGTGCCGCGCGGATCGGCCGGGCCGCCGGCGCGGTCCCACACCAGGGGGCGGAACTCGTTCTTCGGCATGCCCTCGGCCACGCCCGGCACCCGGTCGGCGGTGAGGAAGCGCCCGGGGATCATGCCGGTGCCGTCGGGGGCGCGCAGGAGCTCGACGAGGAAGGGGGCATCGGTGCACCTCCTCATGTAGTCCAGGAAGTAGGGGGTGCGCGCCCCTACGTGGAACTCCTTGAGGATGACGTGCCCCATCGCCATGGCGGCGGCGCCGTCGGTGCCGGGGGCCACGCGCAGCCACTGGTCGGCGAACTTCGTGTTGTCGGTGTAGTCGGGGGAGACCGCCACGATCTTCGTGCCGTGGTAGCGGGCCTCGGTCATGAAGTGCGCGTCGGGCGTGCGGGTGAGGGGGATGTTGGAGCCCCACATGATGAGGAAGTCGGAGTTGTACCAGTCGCCGGCCTCGGGCACGTCCGTCTGGTCCCCGAAGACTTGGGGGGAGGCGGGCGGCAGGTCCGCGTACCAGTCGTAGAAGGACAGCATCGTGGCGCCGATGAGCTCGTGGAAGCGGGCTCCCGCCCCGTAGGAGATCATGGACATGGCGGGGATGACGGAGAAGCCGGCGCAGCGATCCGGGCCCCAGGTGCGGATCGTGTGGACGTAGGCGGCCGCCATGATCTCCATGGCATCATCCCAGCCGACCCTGACCATGCCGCCCTTGCCCCGGGCCGACTTGTAGGCCCGCGCGATCTCGGGGGTGTCGGTGATCTCCGCCCAGGCGGCGACGGCGTCGCCGGCGTTGCGCTCCTTGGCGGCGCGGAAGGCGTCGAGCAGGACGGAGCGCACGTAGGGGTAGCGGATGCGGGTGGGGGAGTAGGTGTACCAGGAGAAGGCGGCGCCGCGCGGGCAGCCGCGGGGCTCGTAGTCGGGCATGCCCGCCGGGGTGGCCGGGTAGTTGGTGATCTGCTTCTCCCAGGTGATGACGCCGTCGGTCACGTAGACCTCCCAGGCGCACGAGCCTGTGCAGTTCACGCCGTGGGTGGAGTGGACCATCTTGTCGTGGCTCCACCGGTGGCGGTAGAAGGCATCGGCCTCTCGGCCCCCCTCGAGGAACAGCCTGCGCGCGTCGTTGGAGGCCTTGCCCCGGCGCAGGTAGGAGCCGAGGCTGTACAGGGACGCGCCGGGCTCGGCCACCGCTGCCGCATCCTCGGAGATCATCGGGGCGCTCGGCTGGGCGAGGTGCCTCGGGTCCGCTGGACTGGTCATCTGGGGTCCTTCAGTGAGAGTGGGTGGAGTGATGGGCGGGAGGGGCGGCGTGGCCGCCCGATGCGGCCCCGTCACCGCGGATGGCTCCGGGTGCCGGAGCCGGTCGGGATCAGCCCGGGCGCTTGGCGTTCGGGCGCGCGTAGCGGATCCAGCAGATGACGGCGCACAGCGCGCAGTAGGCGGCGCAGGCGAGGAAGAAGGTCGAGGCCGGCATGGCGGCCAGCGCCACGCCGACGAGGAAGGGACCCAGGGAGGCGACGGCGGCGGTGAAGCCGATGGCGCCGCCGGCCTGGCGCTTGGGCATGATCATGGGCATCTGCTTGAAGGTGGCGGCATTGCCGACGCCCGCGAAGAAGAACATGCCCAGCAGACCGGCCATGAAGACCTTGAAGTCCCCGGCGGAGTCGATCATGGTCAGCTGCCAGCCGCAGAACCCGAGGGTCGCCGCCATGCCGATCGCGGAGACGAAGGTCCAGATGGCTCCGCCGAAGCGGTCGCACAGGGGGCCCCAGGCGAAGCGCAGCAGCGAGCCGATGAAGGTGCCCAGGAAGGCGTAGCTGGCGCCCTTGGGCAGGCCGGTGAGGCCGGCGTCGGCCAGGGCGGAGGCGGCGCCGTAGTTGTTGTTGATGATGAGGGCCGTCTGGGCGGCGAATCCGGAGAAGATGCCGAAGGTCATGATGTACAGGATCGTCATGAGCCAGGTGTCGACATTGCCGAAGATGTCCAGTTGCTCCTTGATGTTCGCCTTGACCGGCACATCCTTGAGGCAGGCGAAGGCGAGGAGGGCGGCCAGGACGGACCAGGGCAGGAAGAAGACGGTCGCGTTGACGACCATGGGGGCGCCCTCGGAATGGCGCTCCACCCAGGTCAGGCCGAACAGGGAGGTGGACATGAGGAAGGGCGCGGCGAGCTGGATGATGCCCGCGCCGATGTTGCCCAGACCTCCCTGGAGGCCCAGGGCGGTGCCGGACAGGCGCTTGGGGAAGAAGAAGCCGGTGGAGGGCATGTAGCCGGAGAACGTGGCGGCGCCGATGCCGCAGGCGAAGGCCAGGCCGAGGAGGACCCCGTAGGAGGTGGAGGGGTTCTGGACGGCGAAGAACCAGCCGAGCATCGGCAGCAGGTAGAGCAGGGAGGAGATGCCGATCATCTTGCGCGTGCCGATGGTGGCCGGCAGGAACATGTAGACCAGTCGCAGCAGGCCGCAGGACAGGCCGGGCATCGAGGTCAGCCAGTAGAGCTGGCTCTTGCTCAGAGCGAAGCCGATCTCGTTGAGGCGCGGGGCGATGGCGCTCGGCAGGAACCAGACCGTGAAGCCGAGCATGAGGGAGAAGGTGGTGATGGCCAGAGTGCGCCAGGCGATGGACGAGGACCAGTTCTCGGGCTCCTCGGGGTTCCATCCGGTGAGCGTTCGGCCGGTGGTGTCGAGCGTGGGCAAGATGTCTCCTGGGAGGTGGACGGCGTCGTCGTCGCCGGGCGCGCATCGTGATCGTTCACGGCGAATGCGCATGGCGAGCGGCCCCGCGAAGGGTGCCCGGACATGATGCCCGAAATACGCTGGAACGGCCCGGTGTAAAGGGAAAGGTGCTGGCGGGGCGGCAGAAGGGGCATGCCCTTCGAAGTGGCGCCTCTCCCCTTAAGGTCACGTATGAGTCACTTAATCGCCTCGCCCCTCCTCGCGAGACCGGTCGAGAACGGGACCGAGACCGGTCCCGGCGCCGTTACCGTGGGGCCATGAGCACTCCGACGCCCCCAGCTCCCGCCACCAGCGCCACTGTGCGCCCCGACCCCGCGTCGGCCGACGAGCCCATCGCTCAGAAGCGCCTCGCCCCCATGACCGGCACCGTGCGCGGGGCGGTCATCACCGTCTCCGACCGCTGCGCGTCCGGCTCGCGCCCGGACGAGTCCGGCCCCCTCGCGCAGCGCCTCCTGGCGGAGCACGGCGTCGTCGTCGAGGCCGTCCGCCTCATCCCCGACGGCGCCCGGGAGGTCCGCGCCGCCATCGAGGAGGCCATCGCCGACGGCGCCCGCGTTATCCTGACCACCGGCGGCACCGGCGTCACCCCCAGGGACCTGACCCCCGAGGGCACCGCCCCGCTCCTGGTCGCGCGATTGGAGGGCGTCGAGGCCCAGATCCGCTCCCACGGCCTGACCAAGACGCCGCTCGCAGGCCTGTCACGGGGATACGTGGGGGTTACCTCGCGCGGCGCCGACGGCGCCCTCGTCGTCAACGCCCCTGGCTCCAAGGGCGGGGTCAAGGACTCGATCACCGTCGTCGGGCCGCTCATCCCGCATGTGCTGGAGCAGCTCGGCGGCGGGGACCACTGAGCCGGTCCCAGCGGGAACCGCTGGGACCGGGAGGGACCTCCGGTCCCGGGTCATCCCCGCCAGGCGCGCACCTGCTCCCAGGTGTCGAGGTCCGCGGCGGCGTCGGCCGTGCCGGTCACCTCCCGCACGCGCAGCGCCCCCAGCGCCCGGCGCACGGCGACATCGCGCAGCGGTCGGCCCCCCGGCGCCACCGCCCCGCGCAGTGCGGGGGTCCGGTAGGCGCCGAGCAGGTACTGCGCGCGATCTCCGGCCCGGGCGCAGGCACCGTCGACTCCCGCGTCGGACTCCGCTGCCCGAAGCGCCCTCAGGAGCGCGGGCAGGGCGGCCGGGGCCCCGGGAGCGTCGCAGGTGAGCACGGCGGTCACCGGCGCGATCGCGGCTGTCCCGCCGCCCGCGGCCAGGGTATCGAGGCCGGCGGCGATCCCCGCCACCGGCCCGCCCAGCGGCGGGTCCTCCAGGGCCCGCAGCGCCCCCGCGGGCAGCGCCACCCCCTCGGGGGCGACGACGACGGTCCGCCCCGCGGGAATCCCCCCGCCGGCGCGCAGGGCGCCGATCCCCTCCAGGACGTGGTCGAGCAGGCGCCGACCGGCCAGGAGCACATCCGGCTTCGAGACCCCGCCCAGGCGGCGGGCGGTCCCGCCGGCGAGGATGACGGCGTCGAGCGCGGCCATCATTCCGGGCGGGTCCAGTCCCCGCTGCGACCGCCGGACTTCGCGGTGACGCGGGCGTCGGTGAGCATGACGTCGCGGTCGACGCCCTTGACCATGTCCACCACTGCCAGGCCGGCCACGGCGGCGGCGGTGAGCGCCTCCATCTCCACCCCGGTGCGGTCCGCGGTGCGCACGGTGGCGCGGATCTCCACGCCGTCGTCGACGATCCTCAGGTCCACGCTCGCCCCGTGCACGCCGATGACATGCGCCAGCGGCAGCAGCTCGGGGACGCGCTTGGCGGCGGCGATGCCGGCGATGCGCGCCGCGGCCAGCACGTCGCCCTTGGGGACGGTCCCCGCGCGCAGCGCCTCCACGATCGCCGGCGAGCAGCGCACGGTGGCCGCGGCGCTGGCCGATCGCGCGGTGGGGGCCTTCCCAGTGACATCGACCATGCGGGCGGCGCCCGAAGAGTCGAGGTGGGTCAGTCGGATGGGGGCGGGATCAGCCATCTCGGGCTCCTCTTTCAGCAATAGTTCAGCAGTGGTTCAGCAGGGGCGGGCGGAGGAGGGCAGGGGGATGAGGCCGACGACGTCGCCTCCCCGCGCCCCGGCGGAGTCCTCGTCGACGACGGCGAGGGCCACGGCGGTGCCGAGCGAGGACACGAGATGCGAGCCCGAGCCGAGCCGATGGGTGGGCTCCACCCAGGGCAGGATCGGCCCCGTCCCATCGGGGGGCGCCGGCAGCGACTCGGGCAGAGGGTCCGGTGCGCCGACGACTCGCACCGGGACGTACTGGCGCCGTCCCACCGGGCCCGTCCACGCGACGGCGGCCCTCGCGTGGGAGGTGGGGGCCGCCGCAGTGGCGGGGGCCCCCGGGCGGCCGGCGAGGAGGGCGAGCGCGGGGGCGACGATGAGAGCGAAGGACACGAGCGCGCTGACCGGGTTGCCCGGCAGGCACAGCAGCGGCACCTCGCGCCCGTCGTCGGCGAGGACGGCGCCGTGCCCCTGAGGCTTTCCGGGCTGCATGGCGACCTTGGAGAGACTGAGCCGCATCCGCGCCCCGGTGCCGGCGGCGAGCATGGTGAGCGGGTCGAAGGCCCCGGCGGACACGCCGCCCGAGGTCACCACGAGGTCCGCGCCCCCGGCCGCCTCGAGGAGGGCTTGGGCCAGGTCCTCGGCGGAATCGGCGCTGCGGCGCGCGCCCGCGAGGGCGGCGCCGTGCTCGCGGATGAGGCCGGCCAGCAGCAGGGAGTTCGAGTCCGGGATCGTTCCCGGTGCGAGCCCCTGCCCCGGCTCGACGAGCTCGGCGCCGGTGGACACGATCGCCACGCGCGGACGCGGGCGGGCGAGCACCTCGTCGCGGCCCACCGAGGCGAGCGCGGAGATCGCGGTGGCGCCCAGGAGGGTCCCCGCGCCCATGACCGGGTCCCCGGCGGCGCAGCCCTCGCCGGCCCGCCTCACATGGAGGCCGACGGTAGGGGCGGCATGGATCGCGACCTCCCGGGGCAGCGGGCGCGGGCCCGGGGACTGGTCGGTGTCCTCCACCCTCACGACGGCGTCGGCACCCTCGGGCAGCATCGCGCCGGTCATGATGCGCATCGCGGTCCCCGGGGGCAGTGGCGCCGGAGGGCTGCCCGCCGGGATATCGCCCGCCACCGGCAGGATGACGGGCGCCCGCTCGGCGGCGCCGACGGCGTCCTCCGCCCGCAGGGCGTATCCGTCCATCGCCGAGTTCGTCCAGGGCGGTACCGGCAGTGCGGCGGTGACATCCTCGGCCAGGACCAGCCCGTGCGCGTCCTCCAGACGTGTGGGGACAGCGCCGAGCGGGCGCAGGGCGGCCAGGGCCTCGTCGACGTAGCGCTCGGGCGTGATCATCGCGGGGCTGGGCATGGCTCCTCCTCGGGGCGCTTCGGCGGGGCGGGCGGTGTAGGGTCTGGCGCGTCCATCATGCAGTCGAGGAGGGCGGGATGGCGCGCGAGGCGGACTACGGCGCTGCGCACGAGGCTACCGGTGCCACGGGCCAGGGGGGCGCGCGGATTGTGCGCGCCGAGATGACCGAGGACCCCGTGAGCGCCGCCGAGTTGGCGCGCGCCGTCGCCGATCGCGCGGCCGGGGCCGTCGTCGTCTTCGACGGAATGGTCCGCGATCACGACGACGGCCGCTCCGTGGAGTCCATCGCCTACTGCGCCCATCCGAGCGCGGGGGAGGTCATCGAGCGGATCGCCGCGGATATCGCGGCGCGCCCCGGCCTGCGCGCGCTGGCGATCGCCCACCGCACGGGCGAGCTCGCGATCGGGGACACCGCGCTGGGGGTGGCCGCCAGCGCCGACCATCGCGCCGAGGCCTTCGCCGCTGTGAGCGCCGCCGTCGAGGAGGTCAAGCGCCGCCTGCCCGTGTGGAAGAACCAGCGCTTCTCCGACGGCACCACCGAGTGGAGCAACTGCGCCTGACTGGCGCGCCCGGCCTCGGGCGGGGGTCAGGGCCGGGCGGGCCCGGGCTCAGCCCCCGGCGAAGGGCGGCAGGACGTCCACCCGGTCGCCGTCCGCCAGCGGGGCCAGGGAGTCCGCGGGCGTGGACAGGCCGTTGACGAGGAAGGTCGAGATGCTGATGATCCTCGCCATCTCGACGCCGCGCCCCGCCAGCTGCTCGCGTAGGCCCGCGAGCGTGAGTGGGCCCGCGGCCTCCAGTCGCTCCTCGGCGCGGCCCGCGGCCTGGGCGGCGGCGGCGAAGTAGCGCAGCTCGATCACGGCGTGCGCGGATGCTGTCATGGTGGTCCTTCCGTGTGGCTGGGGCGAGGCGCCTGGGGTGCCGGGCGGTCCGGGCCTCATCCGCCGATGGCGGACATCGTCCGGCCCGGCCTCTCGAAGCCCGAGGGCAGCGCGCCGGGATCGTCCGACCCGTGGGCGAGGGGCTTGCGCCAGGCGGCGGCCGCCCACAGGCGCATGATGTCCTCGTCTGTCGCGCCTGAGCGCAGGGGGGCGCGCAGATCGGTCTCGGTGGTGGAGAACAGGCAGGTCATGAGGCGGCCGTCCGCGGTGATGCGGGAGCGGTCGCAGTCGGCGCAGAACGGGGCGCTCACCGAGGCGATGATGCCCATGCTTCCGGCGGGATGGGCGGCGCCGTCGTGCTCACCGGGGGCCACGCGCCACAGCGCGGCGGGGCGGCGGTCCGGGCGCCCGGCCTCCTCCAGCGCGAATCCCGCATCGGCCAGCACGGCGAGGATCCGCTCGGCGCCGACGACGTCGTCGGCGCTCCAGGACGCGCTCGGACCCAGGGGCATGTGCTCGATGAAGCGCAACTGCCACCCGCGCCGCAGGCACTCGGCGAGCAGACGGGGCGCCTGCGCGTCGAACGTGCCCGGCAGGGCGACGGCGTTGATCTTGATGGGCGCCAGGCCAGCGGCCTGCGCGGCGGTGGCCCCGGCCAGGGCGTCGTCGAGCCGGTCGCGACGGGTGAGCGCCGCGTAGGTCTCGCGGTCCAGGGCATCGATCGAGACGTTGACGCGGGCCAGGCCCGCGTCGCGCAGGGCTGCGGCGCGCTTGTCCAGCCCGAGCCCGTTGGTGGTCAACCCGATGTCCGGGACCGCGCCGTCGGGGGTGCGCAGGGCGGCGATGGCGCTGATGATCTCCTCAAGGTCCCGGCGCATGAGCGGCTCCCCGCCGGTGATGCGGATTCGCTCCACCCCCAGTCGCGTGACGGCGATGCGGGCGAGGCGGCCGATCTCGTCGGCCGTGAGCAGGAGGGGGGAGGCGAGCCAGTCCAGGCCCTGCGCGGGCATGCAGTAGGAGCAGCGCAGGTTGCAGCGATCGGTGATCGACAGGCGCAGGTCCCGCACTACGCGCCCGTAGCGGTCGGTCAGTCGGCTCGGCGGAGGGCTCGGCCGGGAGATCGCTGCGACCCCGGGCCCGCCCGCGACTGGTCCTGCGCCGGCTCCGGCGTCTGCTTCCGGGCCCACCGCGCCCGGTCCCTCGGGCGCGCGGCGCCGTGGCACCGGCAGGGGCGTCCTGCCGGTGCCGATGCCCGGGGCGAGAGCAGGGGCAGGGATCATGGAACCAAAGAATACGGGGCGCCCCCCCGTACGGGGACCACGACGGGACGGCCCCGCCGCGACCCCCACCTGAGGGGGCGCCGCGGGGCTCAGGCGGTGCGGCGGATCTCGACGCGCGCGTAGCCGTCCTCGGCCTCGAGCAGCTCATGGGCGAAGGAGCCGTCGAGCTGGTCGATCTGGGCCAGCAGCGGGGTGGGCACGTGCGGGGCGAGGAGGTCGAAGGACTCGCCGACCGCCAGGCTCGACGCCGCTCCCAGGACGGCGGCGTGGCGCAGGCGATGGGGGATCGCGCGGGCGTCGAGGGAGAGGCGCTCGTCGCCGCATCCGCAGCCGCATTCGCAACCGCCGGACTTCTTCTCCTCGATCGGCAGGAGGCTCGGGTTCTCGCTCATGTGGTGCTCCTTGGGACGCGTGGGCCGATGGGCCCGAGGGGCCATGCGGCGGCCGAATGGCTGTGATCGGCGGCCTGACGGCCACCGGGTGAGCAGGACCGCTGCTGCGGGCATTGCTCGCCTCCTCACGATTTTAATACGGTAGGACCTGTGATTAAAATCCTGGGCCGGGGCGAGCGGAGCCGCCCCGAGAGGGCGGACGGGGCAGAGAGTGCCCGGACCCCCGGGCTCGCTCCCCGCCTCCTCGCCCTGGCCATGGCCGGCGCCTGTCTGCTCACCGGCCTCGACGCCGCCCTCCTCAGGCTCAGCCTCCCCGCGCCGGTCACCGACGCGGGGCTCGCCCCGGGATCCCTCGCCTCCCTCCACGGCCCTCTCATGCTCGTGGGCTTCCTCGGCACGGTCATCTCCCTGGAGCGGGCCGTTGCCGCCAGGACATCCTGGGCCTTCCTGGCCCCGGCCGGGCTGGCCCTCGGATCGCTCCTCGGCCCAGCCGGCGCGCCGCAGACTGCCGGCCGCCTGATCATGCTCGCCGGGGCACTCGCCCTGGGCGCCATCTACATCGCCGTCCACCGCCGCGCCCCCTCAGTGGCCGGTGACGTCGAGGCCCTGGGCGCCATCGCCCTCATCCTCGGGATCCTGCTGTGGGCCGCAGGCGCCCCCATCGAGGACTGCGTCCCCCTGTGGCTCCTCCTCCCCACGCTCACGATCGTCGGCGAGCGTCTCGAGCTCGCCCGCGTCGCCTTCCTCGACGGCGTCGTCGAGACGGTCGTGGCGGCGCTGTCCGCCACCGCCCTGCTGGGAGCCTGCCTCCACCCCGCCGGGGACTGGGCCGCGATCATCATCGGCCCCGCGCTGCTCGGGCTGGCCGTGACCATGGCCTACCACGACGTGGCGCGCCGTACGATCCGCTCCCGGGGCCGGGCCGCCGGCGCCGTCCGCTTCTCCGCCGCCTCCATGCTCGCCGGCTACCTCTGGGTCGCGGTCGCCGGAGCGGTCTGGACCATCCGGGACCTGGAGGGCAACGCCTACGAGATCATCATCCACTGCCTCTGCCTGGGCTTCGCCTTCTCCATGATCCTGGCCCACGCCCCCACGATCATCCCCGCCATCGTCCACCGGAAACTGCCCCACCACCCCCTCATGTGGTTGCCGTTCGCCCTCCTCCATGGCGGCCTGGCGCTGCGGGTGGGCGCGCTCGCGGTCGGGGCCCTGGGACCATGGCAGGTCGGCGGCGTGGCGGGGATCATCGGGATCCTCGCCTTCATGCTCATCGCCGTCACCCGGGCGGTCTCCTCGGGCAGGATCGGGAGCCGCCCATGATGCCGTCGATCCCCATGCCCGGCCCCTCCGGCCGTGCTCCCGGCAGGCCGTCCCCCCGCCCCGGGCGTGCGGGCGGAGCCGGGGGAAGGCGCGCGGGCCGACGCGCCGCCCAGACGCGCCGCAATGGCGTCGTCCTGGCCTGGCTCGCCGCGGCGGTCGCGGTGACGGTGGGCGTCCTCGCCGGCCCGCTGGCCACCTGGGGGGCGTGGCTGCCCCTGCACATCCTGCTGCTGGGCGGCATCGGCTCGGCGATCACCACCTGGTCGGCCCACTTCGCCGACACCCTCCTCCACCGGCCCGCCTGGGGCGGCGCCGCGCTCCTCGACGCCCGGCTCGCCGCCCACGGCCTCGGCGCCATCGCCGTGCTCACCGGCATCACCGCGGGCCTGGACCGGCTCGCCCTGGCCGGTGCCGCAGTGGTCATCGCCCAGGCTCTGCTGGGCGTGGCGGCGATCATCGTCCAGCGCCGCCGCGCCGTCGCGCCTCGGATGGGGGCGCTCGCCCTCCACTACGCCGTCGCCCTCGTCGCCCTGGCCACGGGCGCCCTCCTCGGCTGGCTCACCAGCTGGGCGGGGGAGCGCGGCGGAGGCGGCAGTGCGGTCGGAGCAGTCGGCTCGCGCCTGGTCGACGCCCTCTACATCGCCCATACGACGACGATGCTCCTGGGCTTCGTGGGCATCACGGTGCTGGGCACCCTCACCGTCCTGTGGCCCACGATGCTGCGCACCCGCATGGAGCCCGACGCCCCGCGCCGGGCGGTCCGGGGACTGCCGGTCCTCGTGGTGGGGACCGCGCTCGTCGCCGGCAGCGGCACATGGGCGCCGCTCGGGGCGCTCGGGGTGGCGATCTACCTGCTGGGCGCCGCGAGCGTCCTCGGCCCCGCACTGCGCACCGCCCGGCGCGTGCCCCCGAACTCCTACGCCACTGCCTCCACTGCGGCCGCTATCTGCTGGTTCATCGCCGGCGTCGTCCTGCTCGGCAGTGGGATCGTGGAGGCCCTGGCCGACGGTGCGCAAGGCGCCGGTGCAGCCTCCCAGGCCGCCGCCGTGCGCCAGGCGATCCACGCCCTGCGCCTCCCCCTGGCCGCGGGCTTCGCCCTCCAGGTGCTGATCGGGGCCCTGTCCTATCTCACGCCCGTCATGCTCGGCGGTGGTCCCGCCGCCACGCGCGCCACCAACGCCATCCTCGATCGCGCCGCCTCCTACCGCGTCACCGCCGCCAACGCCGGGCTGCTCATCGCCCTCGCCCCCGTCCTGACGACGCCGATGCGCCTGTCCGGGGCCCTGCTGGCGGGCGCGCTCGCGGCCGCTGTGCCGGTGGGCATGGCGCGATGCGCGCTCGAGCTGCGGCCCCATGGCACCAGTGATCCGGCCCGCGGCCCCCATCGCTCCAGCCGCGCCCATCCCATCCCCTCACGACCCGCGTCCGCGGGCGCCCCCACCACCGGAGAGCACCATGACCGATGTCCCTGAGAAGCCGAGCGCTCCCAGCGCTCCCGGAGCCACCAGTGCCCCCGGTGCGCCGAGTGCCCCCGGCGCCTCCAAGGCCGCGGGCGCCCTTCCCGCTCGCGCCCTCGACCGGCGCGGGGCGCTCCTCGGCGTGGCCACCGCTGGCGCGGCCGCCGTCGTCGGCACGGCGATCCACGCGTGGGACGGCGCCTCCCAGGGCGGCGCCACCGGTTCCGCACGCACCACCGAGGTCACGGTCACCGTCGAGGGAATGCGCTTTGTGCCCGACACGATCGACGTTGCCGGCGGGAACCGGCTCGTCATCACTCTGGAGAACACCGGCGACCAGGTCCATGACCTCGTCCTGGCCGGCGGCGCCACCACCGGGCGCGTTGCGGCGGGCGCCAGCGCACGGGTCGACGCCGGTGTCATCACCGGGCCCGTCGAGGGCTGGTGCTCCATCGCCGGGCACCGCGCCCAGGGCATGGTCCTGCGCATCACCGCCGACGGGCAGGCGACGGGCACGGCCCAGTCGAGCCAGGCGGCCACCGGCCACGGCGCGCACGGCTCGGCGTCAGATGGCCCGAGCGCCACCCCGAACCTCGAGGCGCCCCTGCCCGACGGCTTCACCCCCTTCGACGCCGTCCTCGCTCCCGCGCCCGCAGGGACCGTTCACCAGCACACCTTCACCGTCACCGAGGTGCCCGGTGCCTACGTGGGCGCGGGCGTCACCCAGACCCGCTGGACCTTCAACGGCACGGCCCCCGGCCCCGTTCTACGCGGCAAGGTGGGGGACGCATTCGAGATCACGCTGGTCAACAACGGCTCCATGAGCCATTCCATCGACTTCCACGCCGGGATCGTCTCCCCGGACGCGGTCATGCGCTCCATCAATCCCGGGGAGTCGCTCGTCTACTCCTTCACCGCCGAGCACGCCGGCATCTGGCTGTACCACTGCTCGACGGCGCCCATGAGCGTCCACCTGGCCTCCGGTATGCACGGCGCCGTCATCATCGATCCCGACGGGCTCGATGCCGTGGACCGCGAGTATGTCCTCATCCAATCCGAGATCTACTTGGGGCCCGAGGGCGGGCAGGCCGACGCCGCGAAGGTGTCGGCCAAGACCCCGGATCTCATGTGCTTCAACGGGGTCGCCTTCCAGTACGCCCTCCAGCCCCTCCAGGCCCGGGCGGGGGAGCGGGTGCGCTTCTGGGTGATGGACGCGGGCCCCTCCCTGCCCACCTCCTTCCACGTGGTGGGCCTCCAGTTCGACACGGTGTTCTTCGAGGGGGCCTACCAGCTGGGCGGCCCCGACGGCGTCGGCCGCTCCTGGAGGGGCGGCTCGCAGGCACTCGGCCTCCAGCCGGCGCAGGGCGGCTTCGTGGAGGCCGTGGTGCCGGCGGCCGGTAGCTATGCGGTGGTGACGCACGCCTTCGCGGATATGGAGAAGGGCGCCAAGGCGATCCTCAAGACGAGCGACTAGACGACGGCCCGGGCAGGCTCCCGGTGGGCGGCCGGTCCCTCATCCACGGGTCTTGCGCGGGGGCGGTCTCGGGGAGCCCCGGGGGATCAGTCCTCGAAACGGGCGTGGCAGCCGTCGTCGAGCAGGGGGTAGACGGCGAGCAGGGGGCGGTCCCCGTGGTCGGGCTCCTCCTCGGGCAGCGCCGGCAGCAGGCCCTGCCGCCGGGCGACGGCGTTGAGGAATCCCTCGTGCATCACGCAGACCAGCGGGTGGGGCGCGCGGGACCGGGTGACGAGCGGGCAGGCCTTGAGGACGACCTTCTCGCCCTCGATCTGCGGGGCGAAGCCCATGAGGGCGAGGTCGGGGAGGAGCGCGGCGAGCCGGTCCGAGACGCTGGCGCCCGGCGGCAGGGACTCGTTGCCGGCCGGCGCGGGGCTCATCTCGGCCCAGCGGCGCCCGACGCGCAGGGCGATGCTCTGGGCCTCCGGACCGGTTCCGAAGGTTTCGACGATGGCATCGAGGAGGGTGAGATAGGAGTCGATGACGATCATCGGGTCGGGGGAGACCGCCGTGTACAGCAGCGCGGGCCGGCCCCTCCTGCCCGTGGGACGCGTCGAGGCCGTCACGAAGCCCGCCTCCACGAGCGCGTCGAGGTGCTCGCGGACCGTGTTGTGGTGGAGCTCGAGTCGGTCGGCCAGTTCGGCGGCGGTCAGGGGGGCGGTGGAGGCCTCGACGAGCTCGAGGACCCGGCGGCGCGCCACGGTGAGGTCGGCTCGGGCAGACAGATCCGACCAAGTGGGACGGGGCAGGAGCTCAGCCGTGGGATCAGGAGCGGCTGGTGCCGCTGGCGAGTCGGGCATGGGGGAAGCCTATGACTTGCCGCAGGTCGGAACACAGTCTCCAAGGTCCCGGAAGTGCCGCTGTCACGGGGCTTCATCATTCGGCTTTGGAGCGGGCCTCGCGAGTCATGGCTCGGTACGGGGCCAGGGGCGGATGGGCATCGATCGCCGGGAGGGCTCGTCGGCGGGTGAGGAGATCGTCGTGCTCGCCTCAGCGCTCATCTCGACACCGGCCTGGCGGGGTCCCCGGCCAGGCGGGAGGGGACCAGGAGACGGCGGAAGGAGTCGACCCTGGCCGGGCGCGTCCCCGGTCCGGCCCCGTACTGATGCGCCCCATGCGTCGGGGCCCGGCCGTCGTCGGCCTCCCCGGGGGCGCGTCCGGCGGCCCAGTCGTCGATGGCGCAGTCGATGGCGCCGGTCTCGTGGGTGCAGCCGCGGGGGCAGTCCTCGGCCACGGCGGCCAGGTCGGGGAAGCCGCGCAGGACGTCGGCGCTGGAGACATGCGAGACGCCGAAGGAGCGCACCCCGGGGGTGTCGATGACCCAGCCGCTGCCGGGCAGCTCGAGGGCCTGCAGGTTCGTGGATGTGTGCCGGCCCCGGCCGGTGACCTCGTTGACGCGCCCGGTGGCGCGGTGCGCTCCGGGCACGAGGGCGTTGATGAGAGTCGATTTGCCGACACCCGAGTGGCCGACGAACACAGCGGTCCGCCCTTCGATGGCCTCGCGCACGGCGTCCACGCCCTCTCCGGCGCAGGAGGCCTCGGCGCGCGAGGCCGCATCGAGGCTGGTGGGTAGGGAGCGCACGCCGAGGGGCTCGTAGAGGGCGAGCAGTGCCGAGGCGTCGGCGAGATCGGATTTCGTCAGGACGAGAAGGGGCTCCATACCGGCGTCGTAGGCCGCCACGAGGTAGCGGTCGATCATACGGGGGCGCGGCTCGGGGTCGGCCGCCGCGGTGACGATGACGAGTATGTCCGCGTTGGCGACGATGGGACGCTCGGTGCCGACGGCGTCGCCGTCGTCGGCGCTGCGGCGCAGGAGCGTGCGGCGCTCCTCGATGCGCACCAGACGGGCGAGGGTGCCGTCGCGGCCGCTGAGATCCCCGACGACGGCCACTCGGTCCCCGACGACGATTTTCCCCCGCCCGAGCTCGCGGGCCTTCATAGCGGTGATATCGCCCGCGGCGTCGAGTGTGGGGGAGGGGTCGGCCAGGCGGATGCGGTAATGGCCCCGGTCGATGCGGGTGACCATGCCCTCGGCGGCGTCGGCATGGGCCGGGCGCTGCTTGGTGCGCGGCCGCGATCCCCGTCCCGGGCGCACGTGGACGCGGGGGTCGTCGGTGCCGATGTCGCGGCGGGCCATCAGCGCGCCTCCCGCCCGGGGGCGGCCGGTGGGGCGCCGGCGAGCATCCGCTCCCACAGCCCGATGAAGCCCGGGAGGGTCTTGGAGGTGCAGGCGACGTCGTCGAGCCGCACCCCGGGGACGACCAGCCCGATGATCGCAGCGAAGGTCGCCATGCGGTGGTCCGCGTAGGAGTGGAGCAGGGCCGGGCGCAGCCGGGCTCCGGCGGTCATGGCGCCGACCTCGATGCCGTCCGCGGTCTCGCGGGCCGGGGCGCCGAGCCTGCGGGCCTCGGCGACGATCGCGGTGAGTCGGTCCGTCTCATGCCCGCGCAGGTGCGCGATGCCCCTCAGCCGTGAGGCGCGGCCCTGGGCGGAGGCGAGGACGGCCAGGGCCGCGACGGTGGGCGCGAGCTCACCGACGGCGGAGAGATCGGCGTCGATACCCGCCAGTTCCCCGGTGCCGGCGGCCTCGAGGGCGGGGGCGCCGTTCGAGTCCCGGATGAGCCGGGTGGTCCCGCCGAGCCGGGGCAGGAGACTCCGCCAGGCGTCGCCGGCCTGGGTGGTGCGGGCCGGCCAGTGGGGCACGCTCACGCTCCCGCCCGCCACGAGAGCGGCGGCGAGGAAGGGACCGGCGTTGGACAGGTCCGGCTCGATGGTGATCCTGGCGCCCGCGGGCCGACCGGGCGCCACCGCCCAGGTGCGCTCGCCCTCGGGAATGCCTGCGGCGGGCTCTTCGACTCGTACTCCCCGCTCCCGCAGCGAGGCCACGGTCATGGCCGCATGCGGCAGGGAGGGCACGTGCCCCGTCGGGGTGATCCGCGCGCCGCCGGGCAGCAGGGGGGCGGCGAGCAGGAGCGCGGAGAGGAACTGGGAGGAGGCGGTCGAGTCGATGGCGAGGTCCCGGGGCCCGGTCCCCGCTCCCACCACCGCGTTGTCCGGGGCCCCCGGGGTGATGAGGACGGGAAGGAAGCCGGGCGCGGCCAGGTAGTCGACTCGCGCTCCGAGGGCGGAGACGGTGTCGAGCAGTGGTCTGAGCGGGCGGGATCGGGCGGCCTTGTCGCCGTCGAGGAGGACGGGGGCGTCGGCGAGCGCGGCCAGCGGCGCGATGAAGCGCATGACGGTGCCCGCCAGACCGCAGTCGATGCGCGCGGGGGCGCTGGCGGTCGCCTCGGATGTCGGGCGCGCGGACCGGCTGACGGGGAACGGGATCGGCGCCGGGGTGACGCGCAGGCGCGTGGGGGAGCCGTCCTCCTCGAAGCGCGCGCCGAGCGTGGTCAGGGCGGCGATCATGAGATCGGTGTCGCGAGCGCGCAGGACGCCGGCCAGCGTGCTGGGCCCGGCCGCGGTGGCTGCCAGCACGAGCGCCCGCGCGGTCAGCGACTTCGAGCCCGGCAGCTCCACGACGGCGTTGAGCGGCCCCATGGCGCGCGGCGCGGCCCAGGCGGGGGCGTCGGTCGGCTCGTCATGCACGAGGCAGACTCTACGGCGACTCCATGGGGATGTCGGTGAGGCGGATGGGCCGCCCGCCGCTCGGGTCACCGCCCCCAATGCCGCACTCGCCCGCTCAGCCACCCACCACCCGCCTCGATCCTCGCCAGCGGGTGGGGAATCCCCCTTCGCGGTGGGGCAGTATGCGCGACTGTGGCGGGAATCGCAAGATCGAGTCCTGTCTCGATGTGGAAGGCGAAAAACCCGCCGTGTACGCTAGCGCTTTGCGTCCAGTATGCGTGCTGTCCTCGATGGCCCCCTCGGACGGCGCGGTCAGGGCCTGCCACGAGCCCTGCCATGATCAGCCCATGATCAGCGTCGTTCTGGGGGAGAGTCGGTGCCGGCCACGCCGTCGGACGCGAGAGTGATCCCCGGACTGAGGGAAGGATCCCCACTTGGCTGCCTCGCGCACCTCTGCACCCACTGCCGCTGACATCGCCGCGCGCACCGCGTCACGGCGCATCAACTTCGCGAAGATCCCCGAGCCCTTGCAGGCTCCCAACCTCCTCGCCCTGCAGACCGAGTCCTTCGACTGGCTCGTCGGCAACGAGAAGTGGCGCGCCCGCGTCAACGCCGCCAACGCCGCCCGCCCCGGCTCCCTGCCCGAGACCTCGGGCCTGGAGGAGATCTTCGACGAGATCTCCCCGATCGAGGACTTCGGCGAGACCATGGCGCTGTCGTTCCACGATCACCGCTTCGAGGAGCCCAAGTACACCGCTGAGGAGTGCCAGGAGAAGGACCTGACCTACTCCGCCCCCCTGTACGTGGTGGCCGACTTCGAGAACTTCTCCACCGGCGAGATCAAGTCCCAGACCGTCTTCATGGGCGACTTCCCCCTCATGACGGACAAGGGCACCTTCATCGTCAACGGCTCCGAGCGCGTCGTCGTCTCCCAGCTCGTGCGCTCCCCGGGGGTCTACTTCGAGCGCACCACCGAGAAGACCACTGACAAGTACGTCTACAACGTCAAGTTCATCCCCTCGCGCGGCGCCTGGCTGGAGTTCGAGATCGACAAGTCGGACCGCGTCGCCGTGCGCATCGACCGCAAGCGCAAGCAGGACATCACCGTCTTCCTGCTCGCCCTGGGCATGGACGAGGCGGAGATCCGCAAGGAGTTCGCCGACTACCCCGCGTTGACCGTCGCCCTGGACGAGGACCGCAAGATCATCACCCAGGACGAGGCCCTGCTCGACATCTACAAGAAGATCCGCCCCGGCGAGCCGCCGAGCGTCGAGGCCGGCCGCACCCTCATCGAGAACTTCTACTTCAACCCCAAGCGCTACGACTTGGCCAAGGTCGGCCGCTACAAGATCAACAAGAAGCTGGGCCTGGACGCGGAGCTGACCGACTCGGTGCTGCGCATCGAGGACATCACCGCTGCGATCAAGTACCTGCTCGCCCTGCACGCCGGCGCCGAGACGATCGAGGGTCTGCGCGGTGGCGAGATCGTGGACATGCCGGTGGAGTACGACGACATCGACCACCTCGGCAACCGCCGCATCCGCGCCGTCGGAGAGCTCATCCAGGCGCAGGTGCGCACCGGTATGAGCCGCATGGAACGCCAGGTGCGCGAGCGCATGACCACCCAGGACGTCGAGGCCATCACGCCGAACACCCTCATCAATATCCGGCCCGTGACGGCCGCGATCAAGGAGTTCTTCGGGACCTCCCAGCTGAGCCAGTTCATGGACCAGAACAACCCCCTGGCCGGCATGACGCACAAGCGCCGCCTGTCCGCCCTCGGCCCCGGGGGCCTGTCCCGCGAGCGCGCCTCCATGGAGGTCCGCGACGTCCACGCCTCGCACTACGGGCGCATGTGCCCCATCGAGTCCCCCGAGGGCCCGAACATCGGCCTCATCGGCTCACTGGCGACCTTCGCCCGCATCAACCCCTTCGGCTTCATCGAGACCCCGTACCGAGTGGTCAAGGACGGCCTGGTCACCGACGAGACCCACTACCTGACCGCCGACGACGAGGACCGCCACGTCATCGCCCAGGCCAATGTGGAGCTCACGGCGGAGGGGCGCTTCGCCGAGGACCACGTCCTGTGCCGCGTCACCGGCGGCGAGCCCGCCCTGGTTCCCGCGGACCAGGTGGACCTCATGGACATCTCCGCGCGCCAGATGGTCTCCGTGGGCACCTCGCTCATCCCCTTCCTGGAGCACGACGACGCCAACCGCGCCCTCATGGGCGCCAACATGCAGCGCCAGGCCGTGCCGCTCATCCGCCCCGACGCCCCCCTCGTGGGCACGGGCATGGAGCGCCGCACCGCCGTCGACGCCGGGGATGTCCTCGTGGCCTCCAAGGCGGGCGTCGTCACCGAGGTCTGCGCGGACTTCGTGCGCGTGGCCAACGACGACGGCACCGAGACGGTCTACAAGGTCGCCAAGTTCCTGCGCTCCAACCAGGGCAACTGCTACAACCAGCGCGTCGTGGCCTCCGAGGGCGAGCGCGTGGAGGAGGGCACCGTCCTGGCCGACGGCCCCGCCACCGCCGAGGGCGACCTCGCCCTGGGCCAGAACCTCCTGGTGGCCTTCATGACCTGGGAGGGCCTCAACTTCGAGGACGCCATCATCCTGTCCCAGCGGGTCGTCTCCGAGGACATCCTGACCTCCATCCACATCGAGGAGCACGAGGTCGACGCCCGGGACACCAAGCTGGGCGCCGAGGAGATCACCCGGGACATCCCCAACGTCTCCGAGGAGACCCTGGCCAACCTCGACGAGCGCGGCATCATCCGCATCGGTGCCGAGGTCCGCAGCGGTGACATTCTCGTCGGCAAGGTCACCCCCAAGGGGGAGACCGAGCTGACCAGCGAGGAGCGCCTCCTGCGCGCCATCTTCGGTGAGAAGGCCCGCGAGGTGCGCGACACCTCCCTGCGCGTCCCCCACGGCGAGTACGGCATCGTCACCGGCGTGCGCGAGTTCGACGCCGCCAGCGAGGACGCCGAGCTTCCCGCCGGCGTCAACCGCATGGTGCGCGTCTACATCGCCCAGCGCCGCAAGATCACCGTCGGCGACAAGCTCTCGGGCCGCCACGGCAACAAGGGCGTCATCTCCAAGATCCTCCCCGTGGAGGACATGCCCTTCCTCGCCGACGGCACCCCCGTCGATGTCATCCTCAACCCCCTGGGCGTGCCCAGCCGCATGAACATCGGCCAGGTCCTCGAGCTCCACCTGGGCTGGGTGGCCTCCCGCGGATGGGACGCCACGGCGGCCCGCGAGGCGGGGGAGGAGTGGGCCCTGCGCCTGCCGGATAACGGCGTGACCGCCGGGCCGCGCACCCCCGTGGCCACACCGGTCTTCGACGGCGTGCGCGACGACGAGCTCATGGGTCTGCTGGACTCCACCATCCCGGGCGCCGACGGCGAGCAGCTCGTCGCCCCCAATGGCAAGGCCCGGCTCTTCGACGGCCGCTCCGGCGAGGCCTTCCCGTACCCGGTCTCGGTCGGCTACATGTACATCCTCAAGCTCCACCACCTCGTGGATGACAAGATCCACGCCCGCTCCACGGGTCCGTACTCGATGATCACGCAGCAGCCGCTGGGCGGTAAGGCCCAGTTCGGCGGTCAGCGCTTCGGGGAGATGGAGGTGTGGGCCATGGAGGCGTACGGCGCCGCCCACGCCCTCCAGGAGCTGCTCACCGTCAAGTCCGACGACGTCGTGGGCCGGGTCAAGGTCTACGAAGCCATCGTCAAGGGTGAGGACATCCCCGAGCCCGGCATCCCCGAGTCCTTCAAGGTGCTCATGAAGGAGATGCAGTCCCTGTGCCTGAACGTCGAGGCACTGGACGCCGAGGGCAATGTCATCGGCCTGGACGACGCCGACGACGACGGCCGCCGCGCCTCCGAGGAGCTCGGCTTCGACCTGGGCCGCCGCCCGGGCGGGGCCATGGCCTCCACCATCGACGAGATCTGACCCATCGGAAGTAGGAACTGTGCTCGACGCCAACGTCTTCGATCGCATCCAGCTCGGACTGGCCACCGCGGAGGACATCAAGTCCTGGTCGCACGGTGAGGTCAAGAAGCCCGAGACCATCAACTACCGCACGCTCAAGCCGGAGAAGGACGGCCTGTTCGGCGAGCAGATCTTCGGCCCCACCAGGGACTGGGAGTGCGCCTGCGGCAAGTACAAGCGCGTGCGCTACAAGGGCATCGTCTGCGAGCGCTGCGGTGTGGAGGTCACCCGCTCTAAGGTGCGCCGCGAGCGGATGGCCCACATCAAGCTGGCCGCCCCCGTCACCCACATCTGGTACTTCAAGGGCGTTCCCTCGCGCCTGGGGTACCTGCTCAACCTCGCCCCCAAGGACCTGGAGAAGGTCATCTACTTCGCGGCCTACATGGTGACCGAGGTCGATGAGGAGGGCCGCCACGACGACCTGCCCTCCCTGCGCTCCGAGTTCGAGGTGAAGAAGAAGCACGTCGAGCAGGCCGGCGAGGCCGATGTCGAGGCCCGCCAGCGCCGCCTGGAAGAGGATTTGGCCGCCGCCGAGGCGGAGGGTGCCGAGGCCTCCCAGCGCGACAAGCTCCGCAAGGCCGCCGAGCGCGAGATGGGCGCCATGCGCCGCAAGAACCAGCGGACGCTGGAGCACATGGACAAGGTCTGGGATCGCTTCGTGGGCCTCAAAGTCGGGGACCTCGAGGGCGATGAGGTCCTCTACCGCGACATGCAGGCGGACTACGGCATCTACTTCAAGGGGGCCATGGGCGCCCAGGCCATTCAGGATCGCCTGCGCGGCTTCGACCTGGAGGCGGAGGCCGAGGCCCTGTCCGAGGTGGTCGCCTCCGGTGCCGGGCAGCGCAAGACCCGCGCCATCAAGCGCCTCAAGGTCATCAACGCCTTCCGCATGACCGGCACCAAGCCGGAGTCGATGGTCCTGGACAACATCCCGGTCATCCCGCCGGACCTGCGCCCCATGGTGCAGCTCGACGGTGGCCGCTTCGCCACCTCGGACCTCAATGACCTCTACCGCCGCGTCATCAACCGCAACAACCGCCTCAAGCGGCTCATGGACTTGGGCGCCCCGACGATCATCGTCAACAACGAGAAGCGCATGCTCCAGGATGCCGTCGACGCCCTCTTCGACAACGGCCGCCGCGGCCGTCCCGTCTCCGGCGTGGGCAATCGCCCGCTGAAGTCCCTGTCCGACATGCTCAAGGGCAAGCAGGGCCGCTTCCGCCAGAACCTCCTGGGCAAGCGCGTGGACTACTCGGGCCGCTCCGTCATCGTGGTGGGCCCCCAGCTCAAGCTCCACCAGTGCGGCCTGCCCAGCCAGATGGCCCTGGAGCTGTTCAAGCCCTTCGTCATGAAGCGGCTCGTCGAGCTCAAGGAGGCCCAGAACGTCAAGGCCGCCAAGCGGATGGTGGAGCGCGCCAACCCGAAGGTCTGGGACGTCCTGGCCGAGGTCATCCGCGAGCACCCCGTGCTGCTCAACCGCGCCCCCACCCTCCACCGCCTGGGCATCCAGGCCTTCGAGCCCCAGCTCATCGAGGGCAAGGCCATCCAGCTGCACCCGCTCGTGTGCGGCGCCTTCAACGCGGACTTCGACGGCGACCAGATGGCGGTCCACCTGCCGCTGGGCGCCGAGGCCTCCGCAGAGGCCCGCATCCTCATGCTCTCGTCCAACAACATCCTCAAGCCCTCCGACGGGCGCCCCGTGACCATGCCCAGCCAGGACATGATCATCGGCACCTACTACCTCACCCAGGAGCCCGACCCGGCCGTCGAGGTCGCCAAGGACGCCGACGGCGAGGAGATCGTCCCGGCCTTCTCCTCCTTCGCGGAGGCGGTCATGGCGCACGATTTCGGCAAGCTCGATGTCAACGCCACCTGCGATATCCGCTTCACCGAGGGGATCGTCGCCCCCGAGGGGTGGCAGGCCCCCGAGGGCTGGAGCGAGGGCGACCCGATCACCCTGCGCACCTCGTTGGGCCGGGCCCTGTTCAACACGGCGCTGCCCGAGGCCTTCCCCTACGTGAACTACACAGTGGACAAGAAGGCCCTGGGCAATATCGTCAACACCCTGGCCGAGTCCTTCCCGCGCGTGGACGTGGCCGCCTCCCTCGACATGCTCAAGTCGAACGGCTTCTACTGGTCCACCTGGTCCGGCATCACGGTCGCCTTCGCCGACGTCGTCTCCCCGCAGGCCAAGGCGGAGATCCTGGCCCGCCACGAGGCCGAGGCCGCCCAGATCGAGGAGCAGTTCGACCTCGGCGCGCTGACCGAGGAGGACCGCTACTCCTCGCTCATCGACATCTGGACCAAGGCCACGGCCGAGGTCGCCGAGGCCATGCGCGAGAACTTCCCGCACCGCAACACCGTCTACCAGATGGTGGTCTCCGGGGCGCGAGGCAACTGGGACCAGATCCGTCAGCTCGCCGGCATGCGCGGCCTGGTGGCGGACCCGAAGCAGCGCCTCATCGACCGCCCCATCAAGTCGAACTACCGCGAGGGCCTGAGCGTCCTGGAGTACTTCATCGCCACGCACGGCGCCCGCAAGGGCCTGGCGGACACCGCTCTGCGGACCGCCGACTCCGGCTACCTCACCCGCCGCCTCGTCGACGTGTCCCAGGACGTCATCGTGCGCGAGGACGACTGCGGCACCCGCAAGGGCCTCGCCAAGCGCCTTTTCACCTGGAAGGACGCCGACGGCGAGCGCTTCAAGGACGTCTCGGAGATCCTCGACACCACGGTCATCGGCACCACCGCGGCCCGGGACGTCGTCGATGCCGAGGGCAATGTCATCATTCCCGCCGGTGCTGACATCGGCACCGCCGAGGCCAACGCCGCGATCGAGGCCGGCATCGAAGAGGTCACGGTCCGTTCTGTGCTGACCTGCGACTCCGCCGTCGGCACCTGCGCTGCCTGCTACGGCCGCTCCCTGGCCACCGGCAAGCGCGTGGACATCGGCGAGGCCGTGGGCATCATCGCCGCCCAGTCCATCGGCGAGCCCGGCACGCAGCTGACGATGCGCACCTTCCACACCGGTGGCGCCGCCGGCGCCGCGGACATCACGCAGGGCCTTCCCCGCGTGCAGGAGCTCTTCGAGGCCCGCACCCCCAAGGGCGAGGCCGTCGTGGCCGAGGCCGCGGGCACGCTGGCCATCGAGCAGGACGCCGACGGCAAGCGCCTGATCATCAAGCGCGACGATGGCGAGGAGGACCTCGTGGTCCCCGTCTCCTCGCGCCGCCGCCTCCTGGTGGTCGACGGCCAGCACCTCGAGCCCGGCCAGGCTCTCACCGAGGGCCCGGTGGACCCCAAGAAGATCCTGCGCCTGCGCAGCGTCGGCGCCACCCAGCGCCACCTCGTGGACGAGGTCCAGGAGGTCTACCGCTCCCAGGGCGTGGACATCCACTCCAAGCACATCGAGGTCATCGTGCGCCAGATGCTGCGTCGCGTGACCGTGCTCGACCCGGGCGATACCACGCTCCTGCAGGGCGACCTCGTGGACGTCATGACCTACCGCTCGGAGAACCGCCGCGTCGTGGCCGAGGGCGGTAAGACCGCCTCCGGGCGCACCGAACTCATGGGCATCACCAAGGCCTCCCTGGCCACGGACTCCTGGCTGAGCGCCGCCTCCTTCCAGGAGACCACGCGCGTGCTCACCGAGGCCGCCATGAACGGCAAGTCCGACCCGCTGGTGGGGCTGAAGGAGAACGTCATCCTGGGCAAGCTCATCCCCGCCGGCACGGGCCTGGCCCGCTACTCGGACATCGAGGTGGAGCCCACCGAGGAGACGAGGGCGGAGGTCTTCTCCCGCACCGGCTTCTCCGAGGACATGTTCGGCGTGGGGGAGAGTATCGCGCTGGACGACTTCTCCTTCGGCGGCGACTTCCGCGCGGATTTCTCCGACGATTTCCGCACGGGTTTCAACAGCCAGGACGTGGAGTTCTGACCGCCCCCAGGGCGCGGAGAGCTCTTTGAGCCGGGCCTGAGCCCGGAGCGCGAACGATGGCCGTGGGCCGGCCCACGGCCATCGTTCGCGCTCCGGGCGATCAGTTGTTGTGGTGCTTCACCTGGTCATTCATCATTGAGTCCAATTCGTGGCCTGGCGGGGCGGCGTCTGCCGCAGTCGGCGCCCGCGAGTGTGCGAGAATCCTTTGCGAACGGAGGCATCCTGTGAGTCGGTCCGCATCTCCCTGAACAAGGCGGGCCTGGCGCGCGGGGCGCCTCGGGAGTGGGTCTGAGCTCCAGCGGAGCCCTCTCGTCCCTAGCCTCCTCTCGCACGTGACCCGAACAGGAACCCAGCCATGCCCATCACCCAGGAGAACGCGACCTGGTTCGCCGAGACCTTCGGCAAGATGGTCGACAACGTCGGCCAGGCCCTCCTGGGCAAGGAGGATGTCATCCGCCTCGCCCTGACCACGATGCTCGCCGAGGGCCACCTCCTCCTGGAGGACGCCCCGGGAACGGGCAAGACGGCCTTGGCCCGCGCTATCGCGGCCACCGTTCAGGGCACCCACTCGCGCATCCAGTTCACCCCCGATCTCCTTCCCAGCGACATCACGGGCGTGACCGTCTACGACCAGAAGACCGGCTCCTGGGACTTCCACCCCGGGCCCGTCTTCTCCTCCATCGTCCTGGCCGATGAGATCAACCGCGCCTCGCCCAAGACGCAGTCCGCCCTCCTGGAGGTCATGGAGGAGTCGCATGTGACGGTCGACGGCGTCCGCCACGACGCGGGCCGGCCCTTCATGGTCATCGCCACCCAGAACCCCGTGGAGCAGGCGGGCACCTACCGCCTCCCGGAGGCCCAGCTCGACCGCTTCCTCATGAAGACCTCGGTGGGATACCCGGACCGCTCGGCGCTCACCCAGGTGCTGGCCGGCTCCGCCCGCCCTGACCGCTCCCAGGAGATCTCCGCGGTCATCTCCTCCTCCGCCGTCGCCTCCATGTCCGATCTGGCCTCGGAGAACCATGTGGAGCCCGCCGTCCTGGACTACATCGGCGCGCTCATCGAGGCGACCCGTGAGGACTCCTCCACTCGCTTGGGGGTATCCACTCGTGGCGCTATCGCCATGACCCGGGCGATCCGCGTGTGGGCCGCGTCCCAGGGGCGCGCCTACGTCCTGCCCGACGACGTCAAGGCCCTCGCGGAGGTCGTGTGGGCGCACCGCCTCGTCATGGATCCCGACGCCGAGTTCGCCGGGGCCACGGCCACGCAGGTCATCACGGCCGCCGTGGAGAAGGTGCCGGCGCCCACCGCCCGCATGTGAGGCCGTGACGGGCCGAAGGCCGCCCGCACCCTCCGGGCCGCGCCAGTGCGGAGGGCGAGATATCCCACGTCCCTGCTCCACCTCATCCCTTCGTGGGGGAAACGCGAGTGGCCGGTTCTCGCTACGCTCGGATCACGGATCGGCGAAGACTCCCGTCATCCATCCAGGACGACGTCGGCTTGCCGCATCCGAATCCGTGCCCGCGAGGCGCGGTTGACTCTGCAATCTGCGCCCCAGTCACTGACTGGGCGACGCCGATCAGGATGGACGTGACTATGACCCTCCCCAGCATCAGCGGTCCCGGGCTGCTTCCGCCGCATCTCTCAAGCGCCCCGCCCGCGCGGCTCTCAGCGCGGTTCATCGCATTCCTGCTCGACAACATCCTCACGGGACTGCTCGGTCTCGTCATGGGCGCGGCCGTCGGGGCCGGCATCATGGCCGCCGACGCGACCGGGGGAGTGATCGGGGGTGTGGTCGGCGGGATCCCCGTCCTGTGGGCGCTCATCAAGTACTGGCTCCTCGCGCTGATGAGGAAGGGGGCCACGCCCGGCATGCGCATCGCCGGCGTGACCTGGGTCCGATGGTCCTACCCCGATTACCCCGGCTGGCAGGGCCTGCTCAAGAAGATCATCCAGTCGCTCATCGGCTGCACCGTGGTGGGGCCCGTCATCGTCTACCTCTTCACCCGCGACGAGTACAACCGCTTCTGGTTCGACCGGGTCACTGACATCTACGCCGCCGACGCCAAGAATGCCTCCCTGCCCTGGGGTCAGGAGCCCATCGCGGTGGCCCCCGCCTACAACGACGCCGGATCGCCCCTGGCCATGGGGCAGGTCGATTGGCAGGGCGCTTCCGCCCCGGCGACCGACGGCGCCCCGTGCCCCCCTGCCACCGAGCCGGGGCCGGCCCTCGCACCGGCGCCCGACGCCGCCGAGATGCTCGCCCCCCTCCAGGCGCAGACCACCTACATCGATCAGGACTCGGCCCGCGCCGTCTTCGAGGGCGCCCAGGGCCAGGTCGACGCCCCATCCGCCCCTCCCCGGGGCGCTCACGCGGCTCCGCACCCCCAGGTTCCTTCGGCCTCCCAGGCGCCGTCGGCCCCGGCGGCCCCCTCCGGCGCCGGCTGGCTCTCCGCTCTTCAGTCCGCTCAGCCGCAGGCGCCCCAGACCGGCCCTGAGGGCATTCCCGCCTCAGGCGGTTGGCAGCCCGGCGGGTGGGACCGGGGCCCCGCCGTCCCCGAGACCGCCCAACCCTTCCAGCCGGGATACGCCCCGGCGGACGAGCTCGCGCAGGCCTATCGGACCGGCCAGCAGCTCCCGCAGGCACCGCAGCAGCCTTACCAGGTCCCCGGCCAGGCCTACCAGGTCCCCGGTGCGGCGGAGCCCGCGCAGCCCCTCCAGCAGCCCGGCTACCAGCAGCCGGCCTCCTACCAGTCGCCGTTCCCGCAGGCCCAGCAGGGCATGCCCGCCCAGGGGGTCGAGCCCGCCGGAAAGGCGCCGTTCCAGGCTCCGCAGGCCGGCGCCCCGGCGCCCCAGGCCCCGAGCACCGGTGCCTACGAGGCCCAGGCCGCCGGCGCCGCGGCCACCGTCGTCTTCGACCGCTCCTCTGCCCAGCAGGCCGGGATCGGCGCGCCCTCGCTCCGCCTCGCGCTCGACACCGGCCAGGTGGTCCAGCTCGGCCGGACTTCCCTCATCGGTCGCGCCCCCGTGGCCGCGGGACCCTGGGCGCAGGCCCAGCCGGTGCCCGTGGACGACCCCGCCTTCTCCATCTCCAAGACGCACGCCGTCATCACCTACGACGGCGGCCGCCTCGTCATCCAGGACCTCCAGTCCACCAACGGCACGGTCGTCGTGGCGCCCAACGGCGCCGCCACCCAGGCGCTACCCGGGATGATGGTCCCCGTGCCCATCGGCGCCACGATCCGGCTGGGCGAGCGCACGGCGCGAGTGGAAGCCTGAGATGTCGCGAGCAGGCGAGTCGGGGGCGAGCGCCGACGAGATCCTCCTGGAGCATGGCGCCACCACCGATACCGGCCTCACCCGCAGCCGCAACGAGGACTCCTACCTCGCCGACCATTTCCTCATTCCCGCGCGGGTCGGCGATCGACTCATCGTGTGCACTGACGGCATCAGTGGTGAGATAGATGACGATTCCCCTGCAGAGGCCATTCGCCGAGGCCAGGGACCCCAGGAGACGGCGGATGCGCTGATCGCCACTGCCCTGGGGACTGGTGGCAAGGACAATGCGACAGTTATTGTCAGTTATTGTCATTGACGTTACCCACGCTCCGCCCGCTGCGCCGGACGCAGCGACGGACGTGGACAGCTCGACGATTCCGTCGACGAAGCACGACACGCTGCCCCGAGCGCGGGAGCAGCACAGCAACAAGGAGAACCCCGCATGAGGCACGCGCAGAGCATCCCTGGCCATGCCGCCGCCCTCCACATCCCTGGATTGACCCGCACCGCCATCTGCGACCGCGGCCTTGCTGCCGTCGCCTCCGCTCCCGGCGGTCAGGCCTCCGTCGAGGACGTCCCCCGGCTCTGGGCCTCGATGCTCGACGGTGCCCCCCTCATCGATCTCCTTCACGGGCTCATGGACACCCATGGCGGGAGCGTCTTCGACCTGCCCGAGTTCGTCGTCGCCGTCCTGGAGGACGGCGAGCTGACCGCGGCCGTGCGCGGCAGTCTCAAGCTCATCGTCGACACTGACGAGGGCATGCGAACGATCTCCGCCCCCGAGGTGCTTGCCTGGGAGGAGGTCCGCTTGCGCGGCGTGCGCGGCATCGGCCTGGACCTCACCGACTCCGGCTCCGCGGACACCGCCCCGCTGCCGGTGGCCTCCGGCGTTGTCGCGGCATCCTACGTCGCCCTGGGCTCGCTGGCCGAGGGATCTCGGAAGTCGTCGAGCTCGGAGACCCCGTCCTCCGACGACGAGGAGGCTGGACCAGCGGGTTCCGCTGGTACCACTGACGACTCCGATTCTTCCGCCGCCACTGAGACGGGCGCCGCTGAGCCCACGGCCGATGCCGAGGCCGCTCAGGGCCGCGGCCGCAGCGGCCGCCGCGCCGCCGCTCAGGCCGCGCCGATCGCCTCGGCTGCCGCCGCTGAGCCCTCGCAGGCCGACCTCGCCGAGATCGACGCGATCGTGGGGATCCCCTCCCGGGCCGCCGCCACGGGACCCATCCCGGTCGAGGATGCCGCCGCTGAGCCCGACGCCGGTGACGGCGCGGGCGCCGAGAAGCACGCGGACCCGCAGCTCGCCCTGGTGGATGCGCCCTCGGTGAAGTCCCCGGTGCTCTCCGTCATCGGAGCGCCCGAGGACGCCGTCATCAGCCGGTGGCAGGCCGAGCGCCGATCCGGTGCCGACGGCGGGGCGGGCGCTGCTGCCGGGCAGGCGCGGTCCGATGCCGTCGAGCCCATCAGCGCCGACGACGTCCCCGCCGTCAACGACCTGTCCGAGCTCACTCGTGCCGCGAAGAGGCTCGAGGCCTACGCGGAGGCCGAGATCGCCGCCACCGCGGAGCCCACGCCGGTCCTGCCGATCCCCGTCCAGGCCGACGGGGCCCTCGGCGCTGCGGGGGCGGTTGCCAGCGGGACCGTCGGAGAGAAGGCCTCCGAGGTTTGGTCGCATGACGGGCAGACGCTCACCAACATGCCCGCAGCGGGGTCGCCGGGCGGGGAGGGCCCCGTCGCCGAGAGCTCGTCGCAGGCGGTTCGCGCCGTCGCGGCGACGGACTCCCCGTCGCCCGCCCCCGCGGGGGAGGACGAGCCCGCCCCGGAGAACGCCGTCAAGGTCCTCGCCGCGTTCTGCGCCGAGGGGCACCCGAACCCGATCCATGCCCCGCACTGCCGGGTGTGCGGCGGGGCGCTGACCAGCCGCACAGGGCATGTCAACCGGCCCGTGCTCGGCACGCTGCACGCCTCCGACGGCACCGCCCTGCCCATCGACGGGGACATCATCATCGGGCGCGTGCCCAAGTCGGACGCCCCGGAGGGCGAGCCGCAGCCGCGCCTCATGGCGGTTATCAGCCCTTCGAAGGCGATCTCCAAGTCGCACTGCGCGGTGAGGCTGGATGACTGGGATCTGAGCGTCGAGGACCTGGGATCCACGAACGGCACGATCCTCATGCGGCCCTCCGAGCCCCCGCGCCGCCTCACCCAGCACCAGCGGGCGCTGCTGCGCACGGGCGACGTCATCGACCTGGGGGACGGCGTCTCGGTTCTCGTCGAGGCCTGATCCCGCCATGGGCGCGGCGCGCGGGGACACCCCGCTCTGGGCGCCGCCGGAGCGGCAGCTCGGTGCGCAGCCGCTGGCGCCGTCGGCCGGCGTCTAAGCGCTCGGTGCTCTCGAGGCAGTGCTCGTCCGCGCCCTGCGCCTCGGCCTTGCCGAGCGCTATCTGCCCCAGCCGCGGACCTCCGTTGCCTCATCGCCGAGACCGGTCGAAAACGGCACCGAAACCGGTCCGCTGTCCCCAGGGGCGGCGGCGCTTGTTCCGTTTTGGTCGGGCTGTGGATACGCGACCGGTTTCGATCGTGATATCGACCGGTCTCGCTCATAAGCGGAGGGGCGGTGATGGTGCGGGGAGGCGTGGCGAGGATCATGTGCCGGCGGGAGCCGCTGGCCTGGCCCGGCCGGCGCCGCCCGAGTACTGTGTTCCCCGGTGCCCGCATGCGGGCTCCGATCTCCATTCCGTTCCCAGCGGGCGGGTACGGCGCGAATCGCGTCTTCCCTTCGCCACGCGGGTCTGCCGCGGCGGGAACCGACGGGTCCTCCCCGTGCCCCAGTGGCCGGAGGGCTCCGGGCGTCCGAGGGCCGTGCCCCGGGCGGGCCGGCCTCGCCAGTTGGCGGTGCGCGTCGTCGCGAACTGGGGGGCGGGGCCGGTGAGGGCAGCAGCACTGTCAGCATGCACTCAAGATGGAGAATCCGTAGTGCCTACGATTCAGCAGTTGGTCCGCAAGGGCCGCTCGACCAAGCGCTCCGCGTCCAAGACGCCCGCGCTGAAGGCCAGCCCGCAGCGTCGTGGTGTGTGCACCCGCGTGTACACCACGACCCCCAAGAAGCCGAACTCCGCCCTCCGGAAGGTCGCGCGCGTGCGCCTGTCCTCCGGCATCGAGGTCACGGCCTACATCCCCGGCGAGGGGCACAACCTCCAGGAGCACTCGATCGTGCTCGTCCGCGGTGGTCGTGTGAAGGACCTTCCCGGTGTCCGCTACCACATCGTGCGCGGCGCTCTCGACACCCAGGGTGTCAAGAACCGCCAGCAGGCACGCTCCAAGTACGGCGCCAAGAAGGAGAAGAAGTAATGCCTCGTAAGGGCCCCGCCCCGAAGCGCCCGCTCGTCGTCGACCCCGTCTACGGCTCCCCGGTCGTCACTCAGCTCGTCAACCGCGTCCTCCTCGACGGCAAGAAGTCGACGGCGGAGCGCATCGTCTACGGCGCTCTCGAGGGCGTCCGCGCCAAGACGGACCAGGACCCGGTCTCCGTGCTCAAGCGCGCGCTGGACAACATCCGCCCGGCCCTCGAGGTCCGCTCCCGCCGCGTCGGTGGTGCGACCTACCAGGTCCCGGTCGAGGTGCGCCCCAACCGCGCCACCACGCTGGCCCTGCGCTGGCTGGTCGACTTCTCCCGGCAGCGCCGCGAGAACACCATGACCGAGCGCCTCATGAACGAGATCCTCGACGCCTCCAACGGCCTCGGCGCCGCGGTCAAGCGCCGCGAGGACATGCACCGCATGGCCGAGTCCAACAAGGCCTTCGCGCACTACCGCTGGTAAAGCCCATCGTCGGCCGGGGCGGGGCCCGGCGGCGCCCGCCGCTCGCGGGAGCCAGTCCCGCAGGATCCCGCTCGCGGGCCACCGGACCCGCCCCGGCCGACGCGAATCCACAGATCTCTCGAACGAAGGACACCACACGTGGCACTCGACGTGCTGACCGACCTCACCAAGGTCCGCAACATCGGCATCATGGCCCATATCGATGCCGGCAAGACGACCGTGACGGAGCGCATCCTCTTCTACACGGGCATCAACTACAAGATCGGCGAGACCCACGACGGCGCCTCGACGATGGACTGGATGGAGCAGGAGCAGGAGCGCGGCATCACCATCACCTCCGCCGCCACCACCTGCTTCTGGAAGAAGAACCAGATCAACATCATCGACACCCCCGGCCACGTGGACTTCACGGTCGAGGTCGAGCGCTCCCTGCGCGTGCTCGACGGCGCCGTCGCGGTCTTCGACGGCAAGGAGGGCGTGGAGCCCCAGTCCGAGACGGTGTGGCGCCAGGCGGACAAGTACAACGTCCCGCGCGTGTGCTACATCAACAAGATGGACAAGCTGGGCGCGAACTTCGACTTCTCCGTCCAGACCATCCGGGACCGCCTCCACGCCACCCCGATCGTCATCAACTTCCCCATCGGTGCCGAGAGCGAGTTCTCCGGCCTCGTCGACGTCCTGGAGATGCGGGCTATCCGCTTCCCCGAGAAGGATGCCGATGGCAAGGAGACCCGCGGCTCCGTCGTCGAGTACGAGGAGATTCCCGCTGACCTCGTGTCCAAGGCCGAGGAGCTCCGCGCCGAACTCGTCGAGACGGTCGCCGAGGCCGACGACGCCCTCATGGAGAAGTACCTGGAGGGCGAGGAGCTCAGCGTCGCCGAGCTCAAGTCCGGCATCCGCAAGCTGACCATCGCCGGCAAGGCCTTCCCGGTCCTGGCCGGCTCGGCCTTCAAGAACAAGGGCATCCAGCCCGTTCTCGACGCCGTGCTGGACTACCTGCCCTCCCCGCTGGACGTCCCGGCGGTCGAGGGCCACAAGCCCGGCAATGAGGACGAGGCCGACACCCGTCCGGCCGACGCCAAGGCCGATTTCTCCGCTCTGGCCTTCAAGGTCGCCACGCACCCCTTCTACGGCAAGCTCGTGTACGTTCGCGTCTACTCCGGCAAGGTCGCGCAGGGCGAGCAGGTGCTCAACGCCACCAAGGGCAAGAAGGAGCGCATCGGCAAGCTCTTCCAGATGCACTCCAACAAGGAGAACCCGGTGGAGGTGGCCTCCGCGGGCCACATCTACGCGTTCATCGGCCTCAAGGACGTCACCACCGGTGACACCCTCTCGTCGCAGAGCGCCCCGATCATCCTGGAGTCCATGACCTTCCCGGACCCGGTCATCCACGTGGCCATCGAGCCCAAGACCAAGGGCGACCAGGAGAAGCTGGGCGTGGCCATCCAGAAGCTGAGCGAGGAGGACCCGACCTTCACCGTCCGCCTGGACGAGGAGACCGGCCAGACCGTCATCGGCGGCATGGGCGAGCTGCACCTGGACGTCTTCGTGGACCGCATGCGCCGCGAGTTCAAGGTGGAGGCGAATGTCGGCAACCCGATGGTCGCCTACCGCGAGACCATCCGCAAGAAGGTGGACAAGGTCGAGTACACCCACAAGAAGCAGACGGGTGGCTCCGGCCAGTTCGCCAAGGTGCAGATGTCCTTCGAGCCCCTGGAGGCCGTCGAGGCCGCCGAGGGCGAGGAGAAGGTCCACTACGAGTTCGTCAACTCCGTCACCGGTGGCCGCGTGCCGCGCGAGTACATCCCCAGCGTCGACGCCGGCGTCCAGGACGCCATGCTCACCGGCGTTCTCGCCGGCTACCCGATGGTGGACATCAAGGCGACCCTCATCGACGGCGCCTACCACGAAGTCGACTCCTCCGAGATGGCCTTCAAGATCGCCGGCTCCATGGCATTCAAGGAGGGCGCGAAGAAGGCCAGCCCGGTCATCCTCGAGCCCATCATGGCCGTCGAGGTCCGTACCCCCGAGGAGTACATGGGCGATGTCATCGGCGACCTCAACTCCCGCCGCGGCATGATCCAGTCCATGGAGGACGCCGTCGGCGTGAAGGTGGTGCGCGCCAACGTGCCGCTGAGCGAGATGTTCGGCTACGTCGGCGACCTGCGGTCCAAGACCCAGGGCCGCGCGGTCTACTCCATGACCTTCGACTCCTACGCCGAGGTCCCGCGCAACGTGCAGGAGGAGATTGTCGCCAAGGCGAAGGGCGCCTGAGTCCGCCGGTCCCGCGCGGGGCCCATGAACCCGGGGGCCGGACTGATCCGGCCCGGTCCCCGGGACCGCTCGGGCCGTTCGGCGCCGAGCCCGCATTCCAGTAAGATTTCCAACAACCATCCTGTAGTGGCTCTGGCAGGGGGACCGGCTAGCATGTGCTAGTCGAATCCCGACGAAGAGCACTACCCGAGTCCCAGGAGGACACCAGTGGCCAAGGCCAAGTTCGAGCGGACCAAGCCGCACGTCAACATCGGAACGATCGGTCACGTCGACCACGGCAAGACGACGCTGACCGCAGCGATCTCCAAGGTTCTGCACGACGAGTACCCGGACCTCAACCCCTTCACCCCCTTCGACGAGATCGACAAGGCCCCCGAGGAGCGCCAGCGCGGTATCACGATCAACATCGCGCACGTCGAGTACGAGACCGACAAGCGCCACTACGCGCACGTCGACGCCCCCGGCCACGCCGACTACATCAAGAACATGATCACCGGTGCCGCCCAGATGGATGGCGCGATCCTCGTGGTCGCCGCCACCGACGGCCCGATGGCCCAGACCCGCGAGCACGTCCTGCTCGCCCGCCAGGTCGGCGTCCCCGCCCTCCTCGTCGCCCTCAACAAGGCCGACATGGTTGAGGACGAGGAGCTCCTCGACCTGGTCGAGATGGAGGTCCGCGAGCTGCTGTCCTCCCAGGACTACGACGGCGACAACGCCCCCGTGGTCCGCGTCTCCGCGCTCAAGGCCCTTGAGGGCGACGCCGAGTGGGCCGCCAAGATCAAGGAGCTCATGGACGAGGTCGACTCCTTCATCCCGACCCCCGAGCGCGACATGGACAAGCCGTTCCTCATGCCCATCGAGGACGTCTTCACCATCACCGGTCGCGGCACCGTCGTCACCGGCCGTGTCGAGCGCGGCAAGCTGCCGATCAACTCCGAGGTCGAGATCCTCGGTATCCGCGAGGCCCAGAAGACCACGGTCACCGGTATCGAGATGTTCCACAAGCAGATGGACGAGGCCTGGGCCGGCGAGAACTGCGGTCTGCTCCTGCGCGGCACCAAGCGCGAGGATGTCGAGCGCGGCCAGGTGGTCTGCAAGCCCGGCTCCATCACCCCGCACACCCAGTTCGAGGGCCACGTCTACATCCTCACCAAGGACGAGGGCGGCCGCCACAACCCCTTCTACTCGAACTACCGTCCGCAGTTCTACTTCCGGACCACGGACGTCACCGGCGTCATCACGCTGCCCGAGGGCACCGAGATGGTCATGCCCGGCGACACCACCGAGATGAGCGTTGAGCTCATCCAGCCCATCGCCATGGAGGAGGGCCTCGGCTTCGCCATCCGTGAGGGTGGCCGCACCGTCGGCTCCGGCCGCGTCACCAAGATCATCAAGTGATGATCTGCGCGGTCAATCATCGGTCGGCCGCTTGAACGCTGGGGCGCACTGCGAAGGTGCTCAGGCTGCTGCGAGGATCCCCCGGACCCGTCAGGGTCCGGGGGATCCTCGTCATTATTCCTTCCGGCTGAGTGCCCTGCGGCGGCCTCGTCCTCATCCGCTTTGATGACGGTCGGATGGGCGCCCCGCCCGGTAGAGGCGCGAGGTGTCGGACTCGTGAGGAAGGTAACTGGCTCTTCTCGGGTGGGGTGTGGTTGGGGTGTGGGGTGGTTGGTTTGGTACGGGGCGTGGGCCAACTCGCACACCCACCACGCTGTCACGGGGCACGACCATGGCAACCACTCCGATGACACCGCTCATCGACCTCGACCAGGCAGCACAGCACGAGGGCGCGCTCGGAGGCCAGATGCTGGCCGAGGACGTCGAGGCCGAGGTCGTCGGGATAACACAACGCCACCGGGTCAGGATCAGTGAAAGCAGTGTCAAGCACGCCGAGATCTTCCAGGCGGACGGCATAGGAAGCTTCATCCTCGGACAATCCCGACCTCTACCCACGGAACCGACCCGCCCGCACCAGAGCCCTCCCAACAGACCCGAAACCCACACTCCCAACCGGGAAGAGCCAGGTAACTGCGGCAATTCCGGTCACAAATGAATATCTTTGGTTACAGGATGGTCATTATTTGTTATTTATGTCGTGAGCTGGGTTAGATTCCAGAAGAGTCCACTGAGTGAGTCTCAGTGGTTCGCCCCTTGTCATGGCAACCATGGGAGGGCGACGCATCGCAGGTGAGCGCTGTTGCCCTGCCGCGCTGCGCCGTCCCCGGGGCTGGTGGCAGCAGTCCTGCTCGCGCCTGCATCGCCATCCTCCACCCCCCTCCCTCCCCGGGGGGATGATGAAAGGAATCCCAACACATGAAAACCTCCGTCTCCACTCTGGGGAGCCGGGCTGCTGCCGTAGCCTGGATCGCCGCCGTGGGCCTGCTCGGACTCGTCCCCCCGGCCGCGGCCGAAGAGGCGAACTACGGGAACATCAAGGAGAGCGCCACCGGCTCCATCACCATCCATAAGCACATCCAGAACGATGGCACTCGTGGAACAGCCGACGGTCAGAACGCCGTCGAGGGCGGACAGCCCGTTCAAGGTGTCCAATTCACCGCCTACCCGATCAGCGATATCGATCTCACGACCGTTGAGGGCTGGAGCGCGGTGACCGCGTTGAGCGCGGATGGCGCGATTCCCGCTTCGGCCTGCGCGAATCCCAGTACCCCGACTCTCGCCGGCCACACTATCAATGCCGGATCCGGGACCGCCTCGGGCGATACCGACAGTCAGGGACAGGCCACGATCGGGGGCCTGACGGTGAAGGCCTACCTCGTCTGCGAGACCAAGACCCCCTCGGATATCCTTCAGAAGGCGAAGCCCTTCGTCGTCACCGTGCCCCACCCCAACACCGCACCGGGCGAGGAGGGAGACTGGCTCTACGACGTCAACGTCTACCCGAAGAACGAGCGGATCGCGATCAGCAAGACCATCGATGATCAGCGCAATAACGGCTACGCGACAGGAGCCCTGGTCAAGTTCCCCGTGACCTCCACGCTTCCCGCCCTGGACGCCGGCTCTTACTACAAGTACTTCCAGTTCAAGGATGTCATGGACTCCCGCCTCACCGATCTCGCGGTGCCCGAGGTGAGTCTCGGTGGCACCGCGCTGACGGCGACCACCGACTATGAGGTGGTGGTGACGGGGCAGACCGTGACGGTCACCTTCACCGGCGCGGGCCTGACCAAGCTCAAGGCCGGTGCCGGCCAGGAGGTCAAGGCGGTGTTCCAGGGGAAGGTCGCCAGTGTCGGCAATGGCGTCATCCCGAACACGGCCCAGTTGATCGCCGACACCGTCTACGCGGATCAGCCGCCCAACCCGCAGACCCCGCCGCAGACCCCGCCGGGAACTCCCCTGACCTCCCCCGAGGTCAGGACCAACTGGGGTGACCTGAAGATCACCAAGGTGGACGCCCACTCCCTGGACGGGGGGAACGCGGGAAATGATGGGGATCTGGAAGACGACCCTTCAGCGCCTCTGGAGAGGCTCGTGATGCCCTTCCTCATGAACCCCCGAGCTCAGGCAGGTGGCAAGTCCGCTCTCAAGGGCGCTGAGTTCCAGATCTACAACGCCGCCACCCCCTACGCCGCCTCTTGCGCGGGGGCGACCAGGACGGGCGACCCCCTGAGTGTGAGCGGCCAGACCACGCTGACCACCGATGACCGGGGTGTGATCAGTATCGATGCGCTGTTCGTCTCCGACTCGGTGACCGATGCCAATCGTGATAATCAGCCCGGCGCCACCCAGCGCTGCTACGTACTGGTGGAGACCAAGGCCCCTGCCGGCTACGTCCTGCCTGCGCAGGCGGAGACCCCGGTGACGGTGAAAGTCGGCAATACCACTGAGGACAACATCACCATCGAGAACACCAAGCAAACCGTCCCCAACCTCCCCCTCACGGGCTCTCTGGGGAAGATCCTGCTCAGCGCTGCGGGCGTCGCCCTGCTCCTGATCGCCGCCGGAGCAGTCGCGGTTTCCCACCGCCGTGGACGCAGGGCCTCCTCGCTCTGACCCTCAAGGCCCCGGCCCTCAGGGCGGTGCGGCTGCCGGCCGCCCTGAGGGCCGGCAGCCGCTGCTGCGCGGCGGGCCGAACCACCTCATCTTGGAGGGGCGCAATCGTGTCCCCTTCCCGGAGGCAGCGGCCTCATACGCCGCGGCACTCTACGGCTCCCGCCTGCGGGGCGCGACGCCGGCCTCCGCAGGGCCCGCCTCTCCTCATCTTGGCCATCCTGGGGCCCTCTGATCCGAGGACAGCAGGAGCAGATCCGGGGGCCATTCGGGGCAGCCCCGATGGCGGCCCGAGCGATTACCAGCAGGTCTTCGACTGGATCGGTGGGGCGCGGGCGAACCTGCCCGTGGACCCGGCGCGCAACTCCCGGCGCGCGACCAGCTCGTGAGCGGGCTGGAGCACTTTCATCCACGGCAAGCCTCTCCGGCCGATGCCTGCGCTCCGACGGCAGCGATTGCTCCGACGTGGACGAGGGCCGGTCTCGATGCTCTTTGTTCCCACGTCGCCGCTGACCGGAGGGATGTGGAGAGCTCCTTCGTCCTAGGCGCGGCGGGACTGCCCGCCGTGGCGGCTGAATCGTCCGCCGCCGCCATGGAAGGCGGTGGGCATGGGACGAGAGCGCGTAGCGGTAAAAGCGATCGGATCGCAATCGTACGGGGCGCCCACCGAGCGGGAGACCCGATATGCTCGACCCTGATGGCCCATCCTGAGTCGGCGCTCGATCGATATCTGGGGGCTATCGAGTGGTTGCTTGATCCCAAGTCGGTTCCCATCGGCGCTTCCCGCAAGCTTCCACAAATATTGGTACGAGGGCCTCTCAGCCTGAGGGCCTGCACGGTGTCCCAAAATCGTGGTGCCAGCCCATCCCCGGGCAGATCCTGAAAGGAAATCCCTACTCATGCGTGCAACACGCTTCTCCAGAAGAGCGCTCGGAGTCGCCGGCGTCCTCAGCCTGGGTATCTCCGGACTTGTTGTGGCGACGACTGCGACTGCAGCAGATGGCAATATTGATGTTGCCAGGACTGGCTCGCTGACCGTTCACAAGTATCAGTCCGGCACGCTCAATCCCAATGGGACTCCGGATGGTAAGACTTCCGTCCAGGGCACTCCGGTTGCTGATGTCGTCTTCACGGTGCACCCGATTTCCAATCTGGACCTGAGCAAGCAGGAGTCCTGGAACGGCCTCGGCGACCTCAAGGTTCCTGTGACCGCCTGCGGCACTGATGGGAACACTCCCTCCCTCACGCTGCCGGACAACAAGGCCGCCACCTTCGATGCGGGCATCGCTCTGCCCAAGACCGACGCTCAGGGGACGGCCAAGAAGGATAGTCTCGCCGTCAAGGCCTACCTGGTGTGTGAGTCGAGCGCGCCTGCCTCTGTCAAGCAGAAGGCGGCACCGTTCCTCGTCACCATCCCGTTCCCGAACAATGAGGTGAATTCTCCAACGAGCCACGACGGCAACTGGCTGTACGACATCAACGTCTACCCCAAGAACGTCGTTGTGGACGCTCCTTCCAAGGAGGTCACCATCGAGGGGACCAAGCATGGCATCAAGACCGGGGAGCAGGTCACCTTCCCGGTGAGCGCCAAGGTGCCGAGTATCGGCGCGAATGATGCTTTCAAGTACTTCATCATCTCTGATCCGTTCAACGAGAACCTGCAGAACGGCAAGGTCAAGTCCGTCAAGATCGACGGTGCGGATGTCGATGCCGACAAGTACACGAAGACTGACGGCCAGACGTCGACCGTGGCCTTCACCAAGGCCGGACTCGAGCACCTCAAGACCAAGCTCGGCTCGACTGTCACCGTTGAGTTCACCGCCGATGTCAAGTCCGTGCCCGCTGACGGCGTTATTCCTAACGTCG
Organism: Actinomyces gaoshouyii; assembly: GCF_002076915.1. Lineage (NCBI taxonomy): Bacteria > Bacillati > Actinomycetota > Actinomycetes > Actinomycetales > Actinomycetaceae > Actinomyces > Actinomyces gaoshouyii. The sequence goes on along the minus strand of NZ_CP020468.1, from coordinate 1,750,312 downwards.
CTAACCTTTACGTCGACACTATCCCCGGAACGCCGGATCGCCCCAGCACCCCGCCGGACCAGCCCCCGAGCACACCTCCCGCTCCGAACGATGATCCGGGCACGCCGAGCAACAAGGTGGTCTCCACATGGGGGAATCTCAAGATCGCCAAGCAGGACAAGGACAACTCCAAGGCCCTTGAGGGCGCAACCTTCCAGGTCTACAACGCCAGTGCCGCCACCGCCTATGCTGACGACTGCTCGACTGCGGTCAAGGAAGGCGACCCCATCGCCGTGGGCGCTGTTAGCGAGTTCACGACGGGCGCTGATGGCACCCTGAATGTTGAGGGACTGTTCGTTGACAAGAAGGTGGGTGTCGCGGGTGCTGCTGATGTCACACCGGATCACAACAAGCGATGCTACGTGATCGTCGAGACCAAGGCCCCGGCGGGCTACACCCTCCCAGCCACCGCGGACGCGACGAAGGGCGTGACCGTCCGCGCCGGTGTCTCCACCACCGCCGACATCACCGTGGACAACACCAAGACCACCGTTCCGCCCCTGCCGGTCACGGGTGCGGCGGGCAAGATCCTCATGACCGTCGGTGGCCTGTCGATCATGGCGATCGCCGTCGGCTTCGTGCTCGTAGCCCGCAAGCGCCGCGTCAACGAGGCCTGATGACCACTCCGGCAAGGGCGTGACCGCGCCCCGCACCGGGTGGCGCCAGCCCCTCAACCGCGCATGAGGTGGCGGGGAGGCACCAGCCTCCCCGCCACCTCCGCGCTTCCCTCCCTCGCCATCGCCCCATCCCACGACCACCACACCCAGCCGATCATCCGCCCGACCAAGCGTCGGCTCATCGGCCACCGGCCCCGCGTCGCCCTCACCTCGCCCACCCACCAGGAGCCCGAGACGCCATGAGCAGCACCACCGGCACTACCGACGTCGCAAGCGACACCCATGGGCCCGCCAGCCCCGATCATGCCGACGCTGCGAACACCCCCGGTAGCGCCTCCACCACTCCGGGAGCCGATGCCCCCACCCCTGGCAGGCGCTCATCCGAGCATCGCATCCATCGCGCCGAGCGCCGCTGGCGCCTCCGCGTCGCCAATCTCATCCCCGCCGTTCTCGCCATGGCCGGCCTCGCCCTCTTCTCCTACCCCAGCGTCGCCGCCTGGATCAGCCAGTACAACCAGTCCAAGGTAGTTGCAAATTACGAGGAGCAGGTCGATAAGGCGAAGCCCTCCGCCGAGGAACAGCTCGCCCAGGCCCATGCCTACAACGATGCCCTCTCCTCCGGCGCCGTCCTCGAGGCCAACACCAACATCCCCACCGGCGCCGGCGAGGCCCCCGACGATTCCCTCGACTACAACAAGATCCTCTCCGCCAACGCCGTCGGACTCATGGGCCGCCTGCGCATTCCCGCAATCGACCTCGACCTGCCCATCTACCACGGCACCTCCGACGAGGTCCTCCTGGCCGGCCTCGGCCACCTCCAAGGAACCTCCCTGCCCGTCGGAGGCAAGGGCACGCGCTCCGTCATCACCGGGCACCGCGGCCTCGCCAACGCCACCATGTTCACCAACCTCGACCAAGTCGGTGTCGGAGACACCTTCGCTCTCGAGGTCTTCGGCGAGGTCCTCAGCTACCGGGTTGTCGAGACGAAAGTCGTCGCCCCCGAGGAGACCGAGGCGCTGCGGGCCGACCCCGACCGCGACCTCGTCACCCTCGTCACCTGCACTCCGCTCGGCATCAACACCCACCGCATCCTCGTCACGGCCGAGCGCATCACCCCCACGCCCGCCGATGACCTCGCCGCCGCCGGCGCCAAACCGGAGATCCCCGGCTTCCCCTGGTGGGCCGTTTGGATCACCGGTGTCCTCGTCGCCGTCGGCCTCTACCTCTGGCGCACCGGCTACCCGCCCACAGCCACCGCCGCCGAGGATGACGACGACGAGAACGGCCCCAGCTCCCGCGCGAAGGACGCCGAGGACGTCCATGGCCCCGGGCGCGCCGACGGCGCAGCGGCCCATGGCGAGGAGGGCTACTGGACCGGCCCCCGGATAAGCGCGACGACAGCGGGCGCCGGCAGTGCCATCGGTGCGAGTAGCGATGCCGGCGCAGGCAGCGCCATCAGTGACGCGGCAGATAGCAGTGGAGCCCGCAGCGAGGACGCTGGAGCGACGCCCGCGCGGATCGGGGTCTACAGCGCGATCTCCCTGCGCAATGCCGTGACGCCCGAGGACCCTGACGCCGGGGCGCCTCCCGGACCGGACGAGAGCTGGTCGGCCCTCTCGCCCGAGGAGATCCGATGGGTGCCCTTGGCCCCGAATGACGCTGACGCCTCGAGAGGCGCTATCATACCGCCGGATCACACCAATCAACTCGCGATTCGGTGACGACTCTGGGAAGCGCGCACTCCGATCCCTACGCTCGGGCCGGTTCCCCACCCCCATCTCCTCCGCTCAGGAACCCTGGTTGCCCGCGCCTATTCGGGCAGCCAAGTGATGGAGCGGAACTGCGCTGCGCCACGGCGGGCGAGTCATCGCCGGCCCGCGAGGGCTCGCCCGATTCCCCGGCTACACCCCGAATGCCGAAGTCCCGCGTGCCGACCCATGCCCCACTTGCCGAGGCGAGCCGTCGTTCGTGATGAATCCGATACTTGATGGTTGTATCAGAATTGAATCGTGATCTTCTTGATGGGAGCCCTTGAAGGGCTCTCTATTAGACTAGAGGAGGCCGTTCTCGGCTTCAGGAGTTATGTCCCCTACTTTGGGTTGTAAAAATGTTACCTCCTCGTGCGCTCCCCGGGCATCATTATCGTTCTTCTCACTCATTCCGGCCGGGCGCTATGTGGCTGATAATCACCCTCGTGGTCGCTACTGCAATCGGAGCCATTGGCCTTGTCAGTGCTTCGATGGCAAGAGGTGCGGACTCCAATTTCACCGTCGATATCGGTGACACGGAGGCCGAGATCTCCGGCGTCCAGCAGGGTGGGTACGACCCCGACTGCGGCCACTACTATCCCGGGGGCGGCCTCGGAACCACGGGACCGGTCAGTGTCAGCAGTGGGCAGTGGGCCGGGATCAGCTACGGTATGTTGTCGGGGAGCCGCTGCCCGGGCTCCTACGGCACTGATCCCGTTAGGGACCGTACCGGCCAGACGTCCATGTCCTTCAGGCCCGCCGGGGGCGGGGAGAAGAATGTGGGTCAGATCTTCCTCGTCGGCACCATGCGCCACGACAACAATCCTGTGTTCGTCTCGTCTTACAAGGGGACGACCTACACGGGTTCCATCAGGGTCCGGCTCGCCAGGAACGTCCACGGTGGCGGTTACGCCATCAATCAGGTCTTCCCCTGGACCGAGGAGGACACGTACAATAATTGCACGGCGAGCCTCGATTCAACCGGCTCGATGGTCATCGGCCATAATGGGGGAGCGTTCGGCTCCCCCAGCGCCATCCCCACGGAATGGGGCTGGGATGCTGCCGGTCGCCTCGTCAGGCTCGGTGATGGCACCTATTATCAAAAAACCTACTACGACTACGCTGGTCGGCAGTTGCGTCAAGCTTATCACAGTGGTGGTCAACTGGGCGGAAAATATCGTCAGGAGGGATATTACTACTACTTCGCCACTGACGGTAATGATCTTGAGCGCGGGAACAAGGATGTCAATAATCGACAGTGTTCCGATGACAATCTGCGCATCACCGCCACGCGCTCCACTGAGATGTGGGAAGCCCCCAATGGCGTGAAGTACCAGCTCAAGCTCTGGGGATTCACCAACATCGGCAATTCCAGCCGATGCGATCCCGCCGTCGATCCGAACGCTCTAAGCGAGGCCTTCGTGACGAAGGAGCGCGCCACGTCCTATGGGTGCCTCTACGGCTCCCTGGAACAGGTGAGGCCCGTGACCTTCTCCAAGAGCGTGCAAGCTGATGAATCCGCGCGCGTGCCGGGAAAGGCGGGAGCAGTACCCCCGACCGCCGAATTCGACAACGTCTCCGAGGCGGGCTCCTACGGCGCTGACGCGTGGCCGACGATCGAATCCCTCACGCCGACTGACTGGGGTGAGGCGGGCAAGGTCGAGAGCACGCAGAATTACACTCTCCTCGCTCCCAATGACAAGGCCGCCGTTCGTGAGCGCGAGATGACGCCGGCCGCTGTCATCGCCGCCGACGGCACGGTGACGTCCTCGGGCTGGAGGCTCAACGGCGTGACGTGCACCTACGGCGATGACAGTAAGCGCCTCGAGCTCAGTGGCGCGGCCGGCGGCTACCTCGATGAGAAGCAGTTCGATCCCGCCACGCGCACGCTGAGCCTCGATCAGAGCAAGCTCGCACGACTGCGGACCGAGACGGACATCCACTGCGCGTGGAGCAATGAGTACGTCATGGCCCCCGGGCGGCTCACCCTGGTCAATGTCGTCGACTCCGGAACGGCCGCGCCCACGGAATGGACCCTCGCGGCCACGCCGAAGTCCACCGGCCTGTACGGTCAGAGGACCATCACCGGCGTCTCGGGGGATCAGGCGGTCACCGCGCAGTCCACCTCAGCCGGGACCTACAAACTGAGCGCCGCGGGAGGGCCTCTCGGCTACACGCAGAACGGTCAGTGGTCCTGCGCCGCCGCCGACGGTTCCTCCATCCCAGTGGCAGCGGGGGAGGAGCTCGCGCTCCCCGAGGGGGCGGAGGTCACCTGCACGGTCCGCCACAAGACAACAACCACGCCGGTGTCGGCGGTCAAGAGCGTCGCAGGCGCCTCGGACGGGGCGGCCTTGACCGACTACGCCCTCAACTACACCTGCGCGCCCGGTGCGGACGGGGCCGCCAAGGCGGAGGGCACTGTCAGGGTCGGCTCCGACGGCGCCTCGATCGCCCTGCCCGCGGCTCAGGCGGGCGCCACATGCGTCATCACCGAGCAGAAACTCGACGACGACGGCCTGAAGGCGGCGTCCCCCGATCACCGGGGCCGCTTCTCCTGGGGAGAGCCCTCGTTCGCGGTCGCCGTCGGCAAGGGCGGGGCCTCCACCCAGGTGGCGACCACCGCCGTGCCCGCCACCGACTCCGTGGGGCCGGGCGTGTCATTCACAGTGCCCGACTCCACTGACGGCGATGTCACCATCGCCGTGACCAATACCGTCGTGCCGCACGCGGGCGTGACCAAGACCTTCGACCGAGTGGTCAAGTCTCCGACCGTCGTCGGCGGAAGGGACACCTTCGACCAGACCTACACGGTTGTCGTGGCCAACCCCTCGACGGCGCAGGCCCTCGCCTACTCGGTGGACGACACCGCGGTGGCTCCCTCGGGCTCGGCCGTGAACTCCGTGACGGTCACCGGCGGGGATCCCGCGCACCCGGCGAGGGTGACCGGCCTCACCTGGAACGTCAAGGACGTCGACCTGGCAGCAGGGGCGAACCACACGTACACGGTGACGGTCAACGTCTCGACCCCCGACTCCGGCCTGACCGGATTGCAGAACTATCAGGGGGCGCAGTGCGTCGACGGCGCTCCCATGATACGGAACACGGCGACTGTGACGACGAAGGGGGATGCCCAGGGGGTGTCGGCCTCCGCATGCGGAGATGTCCCCGCGAACCCGAGCTTCTCGGCATCCAAGAGTGCTGTGGAGGTGACTCGCGATGCCGGTGAGGGCACGTTCACGGCCTCTTACGAGGTCACGGTGACCAACACCTCGCATGTGGATGCGGCGATCGCACAGGATGTCCGCGACCAGCTGGGACTGCCCGCCTCAGCCAAGGTGGACCGCGTCGAGGTCCGTGAGGGCGGCGCCCTGACCCGGACGATCCCCGGAGCCGAGGCCGCCATGAACGGGGGCTTCGTCCTGGCGGAGGCCGGAAGCGGCGATCCCCTGGTCAAGGTTCCCGATGGCGCGACCACGGGGGGCGGGACTCGCGTCCTCGGCGTTCGGGTCGTCTTCTCAGTGGACTCCTCCTATCCGGGATATGCGGCGGAGGACTATCGGTGCGGCGGCACGCGTGCCGACGGGCAGCCCTCAGGGCTGGTCAATACGGTCATCATGCAGGGCGATCGCACCACCGGGGACGACACGGCCTGTTTGTCCGCCGACTCGACGCTGAGATTCTCCAAGGTCGTGGCGACTCGCCCCGGCGCCGGATCGACCTTCGACGTCTCCTACACGATCAGCGTGGTCAATGAGGGCGCTCTTCCCGGCGACACCGGTCAGGTCAAGGACGCCCCGGTCTTCCCCGCGGGGCTGGTCATCAACGGCGTGACGGTTGCCAAGGACTCGGAAGCCCCGCGCGCGGTGGCGGCCGATGCCTCCGGCGTCTACCCGGTGTCGGACGGCGAGGCCGTCGCCTCCGGGCAGACCCTCACCTGGACGGTCAGCATCAACGTCTCGATCGATCCGAGCGCCGCGGGCTACACCGACGATGCCCTGGCCTGCGCCGCCGATGGCGATGGGGTCCTCCAGCCCGGGCGCGGCCTGTTCAACAGGGTCGTTCCAGAGGCGGGCAAGGACAAGAGCACCACGAAGAACCATGACACGGCCTGTGCGGACGTCGATCCCAATGCGGGCAGGCGCAGCATCACCTTGATCAAGACGGGAAGCCAGGGAAACCTCGACGGCGCGGCCTTCGACGTCTACCCGGTCGATCCCTCCAGCCCGGGGGCGGTGCCATTGGCCGGGGGCGTGGCCCCCACCGGGGCGAAGGGCGAGTTCACCGTCTCCGCCCTTCCCGTCAATCGCGAGTACTGGCTGGTGGAGACCAGGGCCCCGGCCGGGCACCAGCTCCTGGCCAATCCGGTGCGCATCAAGGTCACCGCGACGGGGATCGAGGTGCTCAACGCCCGTGATCTCGGGGGCTCGACGGCCACCGTGTCGGCCTCTGCGGGGCAGGATCTCGTCAACACCCTAACCATTGCCGACATCCAGGCCGGCACCCTGCCGCTGTCCGGAGGCCGCGGGATCGCCCCGCATATCCTCGCCGGCTCGGTGCTGGTCGGCATCGCAGGCGCGCTCATCGCGTTCTCCTCGAGGAGGTGCCGGCGCGCCGTCGGATGACTCCCCTCGGCCCGGCGCGACACGCCCGAGCGCGTGGGGCGGTGGTAGGTCTCACAGTCCTGGCTCTGCTCTCAGGTTGACCGGTCCGTGCCCCGCCCTGATAGCGTTGGTCAGTCGCCGGGGCCTGGCCCTGCTGCCGCGCTCGTCGTGGTGGCGCCCGCCAGCCTTGGCGGCCACCTCCCGGGGCCGCCCCGGGAACCAGTCTGACGGAGCCGATCATTGATCGGGTTTCCGTGTGTCCAGACCGGTCCACCCTCATCTCACCAGAGAGCCTCGCGGGTCGTCGCATTCGCGACACGCCCGAGCGCGTGGACCGGTCGCCCGAAAGTAAGAGAGGTTTGGCGCCATGGCGGGACAGAAGATCCGCATCCGGCTCAAGTCCTACGACCACGAGGTCATCGACTCCTCGGCGCGCAAGATCGTCGACGTCGTGACCCGCGCTGGCGCGACGGTCGTGGGCCCGGTGCCGCTGCCGACCGAGAAGAACGTGTTCTGCGTCATCCGGTCGCCCCACAAGTACAAGGACAGCCGCGAGCACTTCGAGATGCGCACGCACAAGCGGCTGATCGACATCATCGACCCGACGCCGAAGGCCGTTGACTCGCTCATGCGCCTCGACCTCCCGGCCGATGTCAACATCGAGATCAAGCTCTGAGGATCATCGCCATGACTACGCTTAACAAGCCGGCAGCCGCCGCGCCTGCCAAGGCGCTCCTCGGCACCAAGCTCGGCATGACGCAGATCTGGGACGAGAACGGAGTCCTCCGCCCCGTCACGGTCGTGCGCGTCGATTCCAACGTCGTGACCCAGGTCCGCACCGTCGAGACCGACGGCTACGAGGCCGTCCAGCTCGCCTTCGGCGAGATCGACGAGCGCAAGGTCACCAAGCCTCTCGCCGGCCACTTCGCCAAGGCCGGGGTCACCCCCCGCCGCCACGTGGCCGAGCTGCGCACATCCATCGCCTCGGAGTTCACCCCGGGCCAGGAACTCGGCGCGGACACCTTCGAGGTCGGCCAGCTGGTCGACGTCACCGGCACCTCCAAGGGCAAGGGCTTCGCGGGCGTCATGAAGCGCCACGGCTTCAAAGGCGTCTCGGCCTCCCACGGCGCGCACCGCAACCACCGCAAGCCCGGCTCCGTCGGCGCCTGCGCCACGCCCGGCCGCATCTTCAAGGGCCTGCGCATGGCCGGCCGCATGGGGCACGCCACCACCACCGTCCAGAACCTCAAGGTCCGCGGCATCGACGCCGAGAAGGGCTACCTTCTCGTGGGCGGCGCCGTCCCGGGCCCCAAGGGGCAGGTCGTCGTTGTCCGCACGGCCGTGAAGGGAGCCTGAGACCATGGCTGAGAACCAGACCCTCGCCGTCACGATCGTCGACTCCAAGGGCGTCAAGAAGGGCACCGCCGAGCTCCCCGCGGAGATCTTCGACGTCGACCTCAACATCCCGCTCATGCACCAGGTCGTGGTGGCCCAGCTCGCCGCGGCCCGCCAGGGCACTCACGCCACGAAGACCCGCGGCATGGTCCGCGGCGGTGGCAAGAAGCCCTACCGCCAGAAGGGCACCGGCCGCGCCCGCCAGGGCTCCACCCGTGCCCCCCAGTTCACCGGCGGTGGCACTGTCCACGGTCCGCAGCCGCGCGACTACACCCAGCGCACTCCCAAGAAGATGAAGGCCGCCGCTCTCCGCTCGGCCCTGTCGGACCGCGCCCGCAACGGCCGCATCCACGTCATCACCGAGTTCGTCACCACCGAGAAGCCCTCAACCAAGTCGGCCCTCGGCGCGCTGCGCAACCTGACGGACCGCAAGGCCCTCGTCGTCGTCACCCGCGAGGACGACCTGAGCCGCCTGAGCCTGCGCAACGCCCCCGAGGCGCACGTCCTGTGGGCCGACCAGCTCAACACCTACGACGTCCTGGTCAATGACGACGTCGTCTTCACTTCCGCTGCCCTGGACTCGTTCCTCGGCAAGGGCGAGGAGGAGTCCAAGTGAGCCTCGAGAAGTCCAAGAACCCTCGCGACATCATCATCGCGCCGGTCGTCTCCGAGAAGTCCTACACCTGCATGGACCGTGGCCAGTACACGTTCCTCGTGGCGCCGAGTTCCAACAAGACCGAGATCAAGATGGCCATCGAGTCCATCTTCAACGTCAAGGTCGACTCGGTGAACACGGCCAACCGCAAGGGCAAGACCCGCCGCACCCGCACCGGGCTCGGCAAGTCGAAGGACACCAAGCGCGCGATCGTCACGCTGCGCGAGGGGACCATCGACATCTTCGGCGACGTGGCGAACTGACACGGACACGGAAGGTAAAGGATCGACATGGGAATCCGTAAGTACAAGCCGACGACGCCGGGTCGCCGCGGCTCCTCCGTGGCCGACTTCGTCGAGATCACGCGCAGCGAGCCCGAGAAGTCCCTCGTTCGCCCGCTCCACAAGACCGGTGGTCGCAACAACAACGGCCGAGTCACCACCCGCCACAAGGGAGGCGGCCACAAGCGCGCCTACCGCCTGATCGACTTCCGTCGTCATGACAAGGACGGCGTGCCCGCCAAGGTCGCTCACATCGAGTACGACCCCAATCGCACCGCGCGCATCGCCCTCCTGCACTACTTCGACGGCGAGAAGCGCTACATCATCGCTCCGAACAAGCTCGCTCAGGGCGACGTCGTCGAGGCCGGTCCGAATGCGGACATCAAGCCCGGCAACAACCTCGCGCTGCGCAACATCCCCACCGGTACCGTCGTGCACGCCGTCGAGCTGCGCCCCGGTGGCGGCGCCAAGATCGCCCGCTCCGCCGGCACCTCCGTCCAGCTCGTCGCCAAGGAGGGCAAGTACGCCACGCTGCGCATGCCCTCCGGTGAGATCCGGATGGTCGAGGTCGCCTGCCGCGCCACGGTCGGCGAGGTCGGCAACGCCGAGCAGTCCAACATCAACTGGGGCAAGGCCGGCCGCATGCGCTGGAAGGGCGTGCGCCCGACCGTCCGCGGTGTCGTCATGAACCCGGTGGACCACCCGCACGGTGGTGGTGAGGGCCGCACCTCCGGCGGCCGCCACCCCGTCTCTCCGTGGGGCAAGCCCGAGGGCCGTACCCGTCGTCCCAACAAGTCCAGCGACCGCCTCATCGTGCGTCGTCGTCGGACCGGCAAGAAGCGCTGATAGGAGCTTGATATGCCGCGCAGTCTGAAGAAGGGTCCCTTCGTCGACGACCACCTGCAGAAGAAGGTGGACGCCCAGAACGAGAAGGGCACCAAGAACGTCATCAAGACCTGGTCCCGTCGTTCGGTCATCACGCCGGACTTCCTCGGACACACTTTCGCCGTTCACGACGGCCGGAAGCACGTCCCGGTCTTCATCACCGAGTCCATGGTGGGCCACAAGCTCGGCGAGTTCGCCCCGACCCGCACCTTCCGCGGGCACGTCAAGGACGACCGCAAGTCGCGCCGCTGACGCGCGGAGAGTTGAGAGGCAAAGAAGAACTATGGAAGCTAAGGCGCAGGCCAAGTACGTGCGCTGCACGCCGATGAAGGCTCGCCGCGTCGTGGACGTCGTCCGCGGCAAGCGCGCCGTCGAGGCCGTCAACGTGCTCCGTTTCGCCCCGCAGGCCGCTGCCGTGCCGGTGCGCAAGGTCATCGAGTCCGCCATCGCCAACGCTCGGTTCAAGGCCGAGGCCGCGGGAGAGCGGTTCGACGAGAACGATCTGTTCATCACCGAGGTGTTCGCCGATGAGGGCCCGACCCTCAAGCGGTTCCGCCCGCGGGCCCAGGGCCGCGCGAGCCGGATCCTCAAGCGCACCAGCCACATCACCGTTCACGTCGGCGATCGTGCCGACATCGCACGCAAGGAAGGAGCCCGGTAATGGGGCAGAAGGTCAACCCGACCGGGTTCCGCCTGGGCATCACCACGGACCACCGCTCGCGCTGGTTCGCGGACTCGACGAAGCCCGGTCAGCGCTACCGCGACTTCGTCGAGGAGGACGTCAAGATCCGTCGCCTCATGGCCGATGGCATGGAGCGGGCCGGCATCTCCAAGGTCGATATCGAGCGCACTCGCGACCGCGTCCGCGTCGACCTGCACACCGCTCGCCCCGGCATCGTCATCGGGCGCCGTGGTGCTGAGGCCGAGCGCCTGCGAGGCTCACTGGAGAAGCTGACCGGTAAGCAGGTTCAGCTCAACATCCTCGAAGTCAAGAGTCCCGACCTGGATGCCCAGCTCGTCGCCCAGGGCATTGCCGAGCAGCTCGCCTCCCGCGTGTCCTTCCGCCGCGCGATGCGCAAGGGCATGCAGTCCGCTATCCGCGCCGGCGCCAAGGGCATCCGTGTCCAGTGCTCCGGCCGTCTTGGCGGCGCTGAGATGAGCCGATCCGAGTTCTACCGCGAGGGCCGCGTGCCGCTGCACACCCTGCGCGCGAACATCGACTACGGCTTCTACGAGGCCAAGACCACCTTCGGCCGGCTCGGCGTCAAGGTATGGATCTACAAGGGTGATCTCACCGAGCGTGAGTTCGCCCGCCAGCAGGCCGAGTCCGCCCCGCGCGGCCGTGGGGGTCGCTCCGGCGACCGCCGCGGTGCGCGGCGTGGCGAGCGCGGCGCGCGTCAGGGCGGCGAGCAGCAGGTCGAGCAGGCGCCGACCACCGAGAACGCTGCCGCCACGCAGAGAACGGAGGCCTGAGCCGTGCTCATCCCCCGCCGGACCAAGTTCCGCAAGCAGCACCGCCCGCACCGCTCGGGCATGTCCAAGGGCGGCAACCAGCTCGCCTTCGGTGATTTCGGCATTCAGGCCCTCGAGCCCGCCTATGTCACCAACCGCCAGATCGAGGCGGCCCGTATCGCCATGACCCGCCACATCAAGCGTGGCGGCAAGGTGTGGATCAACATCTTCCCGGACCGTCCGCTGACCAAGAAGCCCGCCGAGACCCGCATGGGCTCCGGTAAGGGCGCCCCGGAGTGGTGGATCGCCAACGTGAAGCCCGGTCGCATCATGTTCGAGCTCGGGGGCGTCCCCGAGGAGCTCGCCCGTGAGGCCATGCGCCGTGCGATGCACAAGCTCCCGATGAAGACCCGTTTCGTGACTCGTGAGGGTGGTGACGTCTGATGGCTATCGGATCCCAGGGGCTGACCCCCGCCGACCTCGACGGCATGGACAACGAGCGCCTTGCCGAGGAGCTCACCAAGGCGAAGGCCGAGTTGTTCAACCTCCGGTTCGCCTCGGCGACCGGACAGCTCGAGGACCACGGCCGGCTCAAGGCGGTGCGCCGCGACATCGCCCGTATCTACACCATCGTGCGCGAGCGTGAGCTCGGCATCCGTACCGCTCCGAGCAGCCAGGAGTCCAAGTGAGCGAGCAGACCACCAGTACTGAGGCCGCCCCCGAGCGCAACCAGCGCAAGGTCCGCCGCGGCTACGTCGTCTCCGACAAGATGGACAAGACCATCGTCGTCCTCGTCGAGGAGCGCTACAAGCACTCCCTGTACGGCAAGGTCATCCGTCGGTCCAAGAAGGTCAAGGCCCACGACGAGAACAACACGGCCGCCGTTGGCGACCTCGTCTCGATCATGGAGACCCGTCCCCTGAGCGCCACCAAGCACTGGCGCCTCGTGGAGATCATCGAGAAGGCCAAGTGACCTCCGGCTGATCCAACGGCATCACGGCGCCGCGGCGCCCGCACCCAGCGGGCCGCCGCGGCGCCGTCGTCATTCTCCCCTCCCTCCTTCCCCTCCGAGACCGGTCGAAAATAGGAGCGAGACCGGTCGAAATCATGATCGAGACCGGTTCGGCGGGATGGCCGCCTATCGCACACCGGGGCGCAGGCCTCCGGATTCGCGCTCATGAGTGGTCAGCAGCGCCGTGATCGGAGGAGCATCGCGTGCCGACGGCGGCAGCGCGTCCCAGATGCGGCGCACCGCGGCGCGCGTGTCCCTCAGATCCTCGGGACTCAGACGCAGCATGTCGAACCCGACGTCGCGGATCGCCCCCTCCCGAACCTCCCGGCGCCGCAGCTCGCCGTCGGGATCCTCCGCGAGCTTCATCTCCCCGTCGATCTCCAGGAGGAGGCGAACGAGCAGCCAGCCGAGATCCGCGAAGTACACGCGGCCGTCGGCCCCGCGCACGGGTATCTGCACCTGTGGGGGAGTGAGGCCTGACGCCAGACAGAGGCGCCGGGCCTCGGACTCCCATACCGACTGGCTCATCGCGGTTGCGGCGAGCACAACCGCCTGAGCGCGCCGGTAGCCCCGCTGGCCGGTCCACTCCTCCAACCGCGAGAGGAGCCGACGTCGCAGTTCCGCGCACGCCGTCTCGATCCGGTGCCGGTGATCCCACGGGTGCTCGCCCGCGCCTACCGCTACGGCGAAGAGGGAATCGACGACGGCGAGCGCCCGATCGGGCTGCAGGAAGCGCGCGCAATCGAGGATCGTACGCTCCAGGCCGGTGACGCGCAGCCCGCTCAGATCGACGACATCGCGGTCGTCCAGCGGCATATGGTGACGCACGATCGGCCTGGCCTCGAGGAGACGACGGCGCTCGGCTCGCGAGGCGTCGCGGGATGAGACCCTGCCCGGGTTGCGCGGGCTCGGCCGACGTCGCAGACCGCCGGGCTTCCAGGAGGTCACGAGGTGGATCGTCCGAGTCTCGGACATCGCCCTCGCCCCGTGGATGCGCGCGGCGGCCTCCTGGCAGACGACGCCGTCGAGCCCCTCGGCGCCACAGGACTCGATGATCGCGTCCCTCGCCCGGGAGCATGTGCGCCAGTGCGGCTCATCCGGGTCGGCGCGGATCGCGGTGCCACGACGTATCGCCTGGATGGCGCCGGTCTCACGATCCGGCTGGGAACTCCGTGCGCCGACGTGGACATGGGGAATGCGCTGGGAGCCGTCGGTGGTGTGCATCTCTCAAGCGTCGCCGCTGAGGTTCGCTCATGAAAGAGGGTCGGGAAATCTGTGGAAAACCGACCGGTCTCGTTGCTGTTTTCGACCGGTCTCGGTGGGAGGGGGAGGCTGGTGAGGAAGGGCACAGGGTGGGAGTGGGCCTGTGGTATCCGGGGCCTTCGGCGCTGCACTAGGCTGTGACAGTTGCGTGCGCCCTCGGCGCGCCCATCAGAGACCCCGCGCCTCTGCGCCTGTGTCTGATGGGACCCACGCCTCGTGGACTCCTCCTGCCCCCGGGCCGGGGGAGCAGCGCGCAGGAACATCAAGAACGTTCGGCAAGGCTCGGGGGGACCCGAGAACCGGCTCGACGAAGGAGAACACCCTATGATCCAGCAGGAGTCGCGACTGAAGGTCGCCGACAACACCGGTGCCAAGGAGATCCTGTGCATCCGTGTGCTCGGCGGCTCGGGACGGCGCTATGCGGGCATCGGCGACACGATCGTCGCCACTGTCAAGGACGCAGTCCCGGGAGGCAGCGTCAAGAAGGGCGACGTCGTCAAGGCGGTCGTCGTCCGCACCCGCAAGGAGCGCCGTCGTCCGGACGGCTCGTACATCCGCTTCGATGAGAACGCGGCCGTCATCCTCAAGAACAACGATGGGGAGCCGCGCGGCACGCGCATCTTCGGTCCCGTCGGCCGTGAGCTTCGCGAGAAGAAGTTCATGCGCATCGTCTCGCTCGCCATGGAGGTGATCTGAATATGGCACGCATCAAGAAGGGCGACCAGGTCATCGTCATTGCGGGCAAGGACAAGGGCAAGACCGGCCGCGTCCTGGAGGTCATCAAGGCCACCGACCGCGTCGTCGTCGAGGGCGTTCAGCGCGTGACCAAGCACGTCAAGGTCGGGCAGTCTGCCCAGGGCGCTCGCACCGGCGGCATCGAGACCGTCGAGGCCCCGATCCACATCTCGAACGTGATGCCCATCGACCCCCAGACCAAGAAGCGCACTCGCGTCGGCTTCCGCGTTGAGGAGGGCGTGCGGCCCAACGGCCGCAAGCGCACCGTTCGCGTCCGTTACGCCAAGGCGAGCGGGAAGGACCTCTGATGAGCGACAAGATCACCCCCCGTCTCAAGACCAAGTACGCCGAGGAAGTGCTCCCCGCCCTCCGTGACGAGTTCAAGCACGCCAATGTCATGGAGATCGGCCGCGTCTCCAAGGTCGTGGTCAACATGGGCGTGGGCGAGGCCGCCCACGACTCCAAGATGATCGAGGGCGCCGTTCGCGACCTGGCTGCGATTACCGGCCAGAAGCCCCAGATCACGAAGGCCCGCAAGTCCATCGCGCAGTTCAAGCTGCGCGAGGGCCAGCCGATCGGTGCGCACGCCACGCTGCGCGGCGACCGCATGTGGGAGTTCCTCGACCGCCTCATCTCGATCTCGCTGCCGCGAATCCGCGACTTCCGCGGAATGAGCCCCAAGCAGTTCGACGGCAATGGCAACTACACCTTCGGTCTCACGGAGCAGGCTGTGTTCCACGAGATCGACCAGGACTCGATCGACCGCGTCCGTGGCATGGACATCACCATCGTGACCACGGCCAAGACCGATGAGGAGGCCCGCTCGCTGCTCGCGCGGCTCGGCTTCCCCTTCAAGGAGAAGTGACATGGCGAAGACCGCTCTCATCCAGAAGGCGAACCGGAAGCCGAAGTTCGGTGTTCGCGCCTACACGCGCTGCCAGCGCTGCGGCCGCCCGCACTCCGTGTACCGCAAGTTCGGCCTGTGCCGTATCTGCCTGCGGGAGATGGCCCTCGGTGGCGAGCTCCCCGGCGTGAGCAAGTCCAGCTGGTAAGAACTTACGTCGCAGGTCCGATGAGGAAACCACGACGAGGAAGGGCCAAGGCCCACTCATGACTATGACAGACCCGATCGCAGACATGCTGACCCGTCTGCGCAACGCAAACAGCGCCTACCACGACACCGTCTCGATGCCGTCGAGCAAGCTCAAGGTCAACATCGCCGCGATGCTGAAGACCGAGGGCTACATCGCCGACTACGAGGTCACGGACGCCGAGGTCGGCAAGACGCTCACGCTGAGCCTCAAGTACGGAGCCAACCGCCAGCGGGCCATCCAGGGCCTCAAGCGGATCTCCAAGCCCGGCCTGCGCGTCTACGCGAAGTCCACGAACCTGCCCAAGGTCCTCGGCGGCCTGGGGGTGGCCATCCTGTCCACCTCCTCCGGCCTCCTGACCGACCGCCAGGCCGAGAACAAGGGCGTCGGCGGGGAAGTCCTCGCCTACGTCTGGTGAGAGAAAGGAACGGAGGAACACCATGTCGCGTATTGGACGACTCCCCGTTCCGGTTCCCGCCGGAGTGGACGTCACCATTAACGGCAACGAGGTGACGGTCAAGGGCCCCAAGGGCACCCTGAGCCGCGTCATCTCCGAGCCCCTGACTGTGACCAGGCAGGATGACGGCACGATCCTCGTGACCCGTCCCGACGACGAGCGCCGCTCGCGCTCGCTCCACGGCCTGTCCCGCACACTCATCAACAACATGGTCATCGGTGTCACCGAGGGCTTCGTCAAGAACCTCGAGATCGTCGGGACCGGTTACCGCGTCGCCGCCAAGGGCTCGGCCATCGAGCTCTTCCTCGGCTTCTCGCACACCGTCGTCGTCGAGCCCCCCGAGGGCATCACTTTCACGGTGGACGGCAACCTGAAGATCGCAGTCTCCGGCATCTCCAAGGAGCAGGTCGGCGAGGTCGCCGCGAATATCCGCAAGATCCGCCCGCCGGAGCCCTACAAGGGCAAGGGCGTGCGCTACGCCGGCGAGAACGTGCGCCGCAAGGTCGGAAAGGCTGGTAAGTGACCATGGCTTACTCGATCAAGAGGGGCAAGTCCAAGGCGATTGCCCGCAAGATCCGCCACCAGCGCGTGCGCAAGCACGTCACTGGCACGCCCGAGCGGCCGCGTCTCGTCGTCACCCGCTCCAACCGCCACATGGTCGCCCAGGTCGTCGACGACACCATCGGCCACACCCTGTGCTCCGCCTCGACCCTCGAGGAAGCCTGCAAGGGCGTCGAGGGCCACAAGGTCGGCGCCGCCCACAAGGTCGGTGAGCTGGTGGCCGAGCGCGCCAAGGCGCTGGGCATCGAGGCGGTCGTCTTCGACCGCGGTGGAAACAAGTACCACGGCCGTGTCGCCGCCGTCGCTGACGGCGCCCGCGAGGGCGGCCTGGCGCTCTGAGCGCTGAGACGACGAGAAAGCAAAGGAGAATCTGATGGCTGCACCGCAGCGAGACAGGTCCGCGTCGTCCGACGGCTCGGCCCGCAACGACGAGAGCCGTGGCGAGAGCCGCGGCCGTCGTGACCGCAATGACCGCCGTGACCGCAACTCCGGCCGCGGCAACGACGACAAGTACATCGAGCGCGTCGTCACCATCAACCGCGTGTCCAAGGTCGTCAAGGGCGGCCGCCGCTTCACCTTCACGGCGCTGGTCGTCGTCGGTGACGGCGAGGGCACGGTCGGAGTCGGCTACGGCAAGGCGAAGGAGGTGCCTGCCGCGATCGCCAAGGCCGTGGAGTTCGCGAAGAAGAACTTCTTCCGCGTCCCGATGATCCGCCGCACCATCCCCCACTTGGTCCAGGGCGAGGACTCCGCCGGAGTCGTCCTCCTGCGCCCGGCCTCCCCTGGTACCGGTGTTATCGCCGGCGGCCCGGTGCGCGCCGTGCTGGACTGCGCCGGCATCCACGACATCCTGTCGAAGTCGCTCGGCTCCTCGAACGCGATCAACATCGTCCACGCGACGGTCGACGCGCTCAAGAGGCTCGAGCAGCCCGAGACGGTTGCCGCCCGCCGCGGCCTGCCCCTGGAGGACGTCGCCCCGCAGTCCATGCTGCGTGCCCGCGCCGAGGGAGAGGCTGAGAAGCGCGCCGAGGCGGAGAAGAAGGAGGCCGAGAAGGCCGCTGAAGGAGTGGAGGCGTGATGGCTGACACCAAGACCGCGAGCACGAAGCAGCTCAAGGTGACCCAGGTCCGCTCCGGCATCGGTGGCACCCACCGCCAGCGCGAGACCCTCAAGTCCCTCGGCCTGCGCAAGATCCGTCAGTCCACTGTTCGCGAGGACACCCCCACCGTTCGCGGCATGATCGCGACGGTGCACCACCTCGTGACCGTTGAGGAGGTCTGAGATGGCAGACACCAAGAAGGCCTCTGAGAAGGCCACCGAGAGCGCCGCTGAGTCCGCGACGGAGAAGGTGCGCGTCGTCAAGCTGCACCATCTCCGCCCCGCCCCGGGCGCCAAGAAGGCCAAGACCCGCGTGGGTCGCGGTGAGGGCTCCAAGGGCAAGACCTCCGGACGAGGCACCAAGGGCACGAAGGCCCGCTACCAGGTGCGCCCCGGCTTCGAGGGCGGCCAGATGCCGCTGCACATGCGCCTGCCCAAGCTCCGCGGGTTCCGCAACCCGAACCGCGTGGAGTTCCAGCCGGTCAACGTCGGCCGCATCGCCGAGCTGTTCCCCTCCGGCGGGACGGTCACGGTGGCCGACCTGGTGGCTGCCGGCGCCGTGCGCCACGGGCACCTGGTCAAGGTCCTCGGCGGTGGGGATGTCTCCGTCAAGCTGACGGTCAAGGCGGATGCCTGGTCGGCCTCCGCCAAGGAGAAGATCGAGGCCGCCGGCGGCACGATCGAGCTCTCCGAGGACTGATCGGAGAGCTGATCCGCTCCAGGCGAGCAAGGCGAGGCCCCGGTGAGGGCGGGTTCCGGCCCACCTCACCGGGGCCTCGTGGCGCTGCCGGGCCTGTTCCGGACCCTGCGTCGGGCGCCGCCCTGCCCGGGGGAGGGGCGACCGGCGGGCCCGGACCGGTCTCGATGCTGTTTTCGACCGGTCTGGGTGAGGGGAGGGGGAGAAGCTGACCGGGGGAGGCGGGAGCCCGGCGCGTGATGCACGCCTTGCCTTCCGATAGGGTCACGGCCTCGAAGGGGACCCCTGCTCCGGGGTAGTGTGAGCCCGGCGCGCACCTGCGCGTCCGCCGTCGCGCCCGCAGGGCCAATCGACGCCGATCCCCCGAGCTCACAGGAGACCGCGTGCTCAGCGCCTTCGTCCAGGCATTCAAGACGCCTGACCTGAGGAGGAAACTCCTCTTCACCCTCGGCATCATGGCCCTGTTCCGCCTGGGCTCGGTCCTGCCGACGCCGGGTGTGAGCCTGAAGAACATCCAGACCTGCGTGGGCCAGGCCGAGGACGCGAGCCTCTTGAGCCTCATCAACATCTTCTCCGGCGGCGCCCTGCTGCAGTTGAGCGTCTTCGCGCTGGGGATCATGCCCTACATCACGGCCTCCATTATCATCCAGCTCCTGCGCGTGGTCATCCCCCGCTTCGAGGAGCTCCACAAGGAGGGCCAGTCCGGCACTGCCAAGCTCACCGAGTACACCCGCTACCTGACGATCGGCCTGGGCGTTCTGCAGTCCGCCACCATCGTGGCCACGGCCGCCAACGGCCAGCTCTTCCGCAGCTGCACCGTCCCCGTCATCCCGAACAGCAGCCCGGTCAACCTCGCCCTCATGATCGTCACCATGACAGCCGGCACCGGCCTGATCATGTGGCTCGGCGAGCTCATCACGGACCGCGGCATCGGCAACGGCATGTCGCTGCTCATCTTCACCTCGATCGTTGCGCGCTTTCCTCAGAACCTCGGCTCGATCATCACCGGCAGTGGCGGCGTCTCAAAGTTCGCCATCGTCATCACGGTCATCCTCGTGGCCACGATCGCCGTCGTCTTCGTCGAGCAGGGCACTCGGCGCATCCCGGTGCAGTACGCCAAGAGGATGATCGGGCGGCGCCAGTACGGCGGGTCCACCACCTACATCCCCATCAAGATCAATACGGCGAACGTCATCCCCGTCATCTTCGCCTCCTCGATCCTGGCCATGCCCCAGCTCGTCTCCCAGTTCTCCCCGAACAGCTCCTGGGCGGCCTGGGTGGGCCGGAACCTGCGTCAGACGGACACGATCTATCTCGTCGCCTACGGCCTGCTCATCCTCTTCTTCACCTTCTTCTACACGGCGATCACCTTCAACGCCGAGGAGATCGCGGACAACATGAAGAAGTACGGTGGCTTCATCCCCGGCATCCGCGCCGGCGAGCCGACCGTTCAGTACCTCTCCTACGTCATCAATCGGGTGACCGTCGTCGGCTCGATCTATCTCGTGGTCCTCGCGCTCGTGCCGACCCTCGCTGTCATCGAGCTGGGGCTGTCGGAGTCCCTGCCCTTCGGCGGCACGACTATCCTCATCATGGTGGGAGTCGGCCTCCAGACGGTCAAGGAGATCAACTCCCAGCTCCAGCAGCGCCACTACGAAGGGTTCCTCTCATGAGCGCACGCATGGTCCTCCTCGGCCCTCCCGGTGCCGGCAAGGGCACCCAGGCGGCCCGCATCTCGGAGCGGCTCGGCATCCCCGCCATCTCCACCGGCGACATCTTCCGCGCCAACGTCGCCGGCGCCACCGAGCTCGGCCTCAAGGCCAAGGAGTACATGGACAAGGGCGAGTACGTCCCCGACTCGGTCACCAACGCCATGGTCGCCGACCGCATCGACGCCGACGACGCCGTCTCCGGGTTCCTCCTCGACGGCTACCCGCGCACCGAGGCCCAGGTTCACGAGCTCGACTCCATGCTGGCCGCCAAGGGCCTCGCCCTCGACGTCGTCCTGGAGATCACCGCCGCCTCCGAGGTGGTCGTCCAGCGCCTTCTCAAGCGCGCCACCGAGCAGAACCGCGCCGACGACACGGAGCCGGTCATCCGGCGCCGCCTCGAAGTCTACGCCGAGCAGACCGAGCCGCTGGCCGCGATCTACTCCGACAAGGGCCTCCTCGTGCGCGTCGACGGCATCGGCGACATCGACGAGGTTACCGAGCGCATCATGACGGCCCTCGCCTCGGCGGGCGTTAAGGCCTGAACGGGCGATCCTCAGTGGCGCGGAACCGGTCGGGCCCGCGCCACTGCCTGTGAGAGAGGGGGCGCGCAGTGCTGGCGCGCGAGCACATCGAGATCAAGACCCCGGACCAGGTCCGGCTCATGCGGCGAGCGGGCCTCGTCGTCGCCGATATCCACGCCGCCCTGAGAAAGGCGGTCCGCCCGGGCGTGACGACCGCCGAGCTCGACGCCGTGTGCGCCGCCACCATCGAGGCCGACGGAGCGCACTCGAACTTCCTGGGCTACTACGACTACCCGGCCACCGTATGCGTCTCGGTCAACGACGAGGTCGTCCACGGCATCCCCGGGCCGCGAGTCCTGAAGAAGGGCGACCTCGTCACCTTCGACTGCGGCGCCTACATCCTCGACGGCGGCGAGCAGTGGCACGGCGATGCGGCCTTCACCACCGCGGTCGGCGGTGAGTACGCCTCGGCCTCCGATCGCCTCCTGGACACCACCACCCGCCAGGCGCTGTGGGAGGCGATCGCCGCCGTCGCCCGGGCCGCCGAGGGCCGGACGAGCGGGCGCGCCGCGAGACTCAACGCCATTGGCGACGCCGTCGAGGCCACCGTGGACCGCGCCCTGGCTGAGGCCGCCCGCCAGGGCCGTCCCGAGGCCCGGCTCGGCATCCTCCAGGGGTACGTCGGCCACGGCATCGGCACCGCCATGCACCAGGCCCCCGACGTTCTCAATTACTCGATCAAGCGCAAGGGGCCCAAGCTGCGCCCCGGCATGGTGCTGGCCATCGAGCCGATGCTCACCGCCGGCGGGCCCGAGGTCCGCGAGCTCGACGACGGCTGGACGGTCGTCACCCAGGACGGCTCGCGCGCCGCACAGTGGGAGCACACCGTCGCGATCGTGCCCGGAGGAGTGTGGGTGCTCACCGCGCCGGACGGCGGGGTCGAGGGCCTGGCGCCCTTCGGCATCGAGCCCCGTCCCCTGCCCGAACGCGGCTGATCGCGTCTCGACGCTCCCCGCCCATCGCCGTCGAGCGCGCGTTCGCCGATGTGTCCGGGAACACCGGCCGGGAGCTCCTTCCCGCGTGGTGGTGTGGTATCGAGGTGTCGTATCGTTGGCCCTCGGTGCGCCTACCGCTCCTGACCCGGCCCTTCCGGTCGAGCCGGGGCATGCGCGCCCGACCGGCGGCGTCGTCGCCGGAGAACTCGAGCGAGAGAACCGACGGAGGAACATGGCTAAGAAGGACGGCGTCATCGAGGTCGAGGGATCGGTCGTCGAGGCCCTTCCGAACGCGATGTTCCGGGTGGAGTTGAGCAACGGGCACGTCGTGCTCGCGCACATCTCCGGAAAGATGCGGCAGCACTACATCCGCATCCTCCCCGAGGACCGCGTCGTCGTGGAGATGAGCCCCTACGACCTCCAGCGCGGCCGCATCGTCTATCGGTACAAGTGACAAGTCGGCCCCCGGGCCGGCGGAGGACAATCATGAAGGTCAAGCCGAGCGTCAAGAAGATCTGTGACAACTGCAAGGTGATTCGTCGCCACGGCCGTGTCATGGTCATCTGCGAGAATCCGCGGCACAAGCAGCGCCAGGGCTGAGCCCCCGCGCACCGGCCACGCGATCTGTGGCCGTCAATCAGCACCCACCCCAGCGATCAGCGCCGAGCCCTACTGGCCAGCGCTGCGCAACCCCCGGTTCCTGGAGGCCGGGGCCGCCCGAAGGAGGCGGGGGAGGTGGGTGACGACCTCCGGGAGCACACAGGAGAACCACCACCGTGGCACGCATTTCCGGCGTCGACCTTCCCCGCGAGAAGCGGGTCGAGGTTGCGCTCACCTACATCTTCGGGATCGGTCGCACCCGCGCGAACGAGACCCTCAAGGCAACGGGAGTCAACCCCGACACCCGCGTCAAGGACCTCACCGAGGACGAGCTCGTGGCTCTGCGCAGCCACATCGACTCCACCTACCAGGTGGAGGGCGATCTGCGCCGCGAGGTGCAGGCCGACATCCGTCGCAAGGTCGAGATCGGCTGCTACCAGGGCCTGCGCCACCGACGTCACCTCCCGGTGCACGGCCAGCGCACCAAGACCAACGCGCGTACCCGCAAGGGCCCCAAGCGCACCGTGGCCGGCAAGAAGAAGGCCAAGTAAGCAGTTGAGCCGCGATCCGGGCGCCGATGCCCGCCGCGCAACCCGATCTTGAGAAGAAGAAGGAAGAATGCCTCCGAAGACCCGCACCGCCGTGCGCAAGCCGCGTCGTAAGGACCGGAAGAACGTCACTCACGGCAACGCCTACATCAAGTCCACCTTCAACAACACCATCGTGTCCCTCACGGACCCGGCGGGCGCCGTCATCGCCTGGGCCTCCTCCGGCCAGGTCGGCTTCAAGGGCTCGCGCAAGTCGACTCCCTACGCCGCCCAGCTGGCCGCCGAGGCCGCCGCGCGCCGCGCCCAGGAGCACGGCATGAAGAAGGTCGACGTCTTCGTCAAGGGCCCCGGCTCCGGCCGTGAGACCGCGATCCGCTCCCTCCAGGCCGCCGGTCTCGAGGTCGGCTCCATCACGGACGTCACCCCCCAGGCGCACAACGGCTGCCGCCCCCCGAAGCGCCGCCGCGTCTGAGACAGTCGGTTCGACGGCGCCCCGCCCTCCCTCCCAGTGCGGCGGGCGCCGTCGAACCGTGCACCGCCCCGTCGCGCGGGGCCGCCGCTCCGGCAGGTCCGGACCCAGCGGCGAGAACCATGAGGAACGGCGTCATATAGCGGGCGCCGCGACGAAAGGAAACCGACAGTGCTCATCGCACAGCGTCCCACTCTCACGGAGGAGGTCGTCGAGGAGAACCGCCGCGCGCGGTTCATCATCGAGCCCCTCGAGCCCGGATTCGGCTACACACTGGGCAACTCCCTGCGCCGCACACTGCTGTCGTCCATCCCGGGCGCCGCGGTCACCTCCGTGCGCATCGACGGGGTCCCCCACGAGTTCCGCACGATCCCCGGGGTCAAGGAGGATGTCGCCCAGATCATCCTCAACATCAAGGAGATCGTCCTCTCCAGTGAGAACGACGAGCCGGTCGTCATGTACCTGCGCAAGTCCGGCCCGGGAGCCGTCACCGCCGGCGACATCACCCCGCCCGCCGGCGTCGAGGTCCACAACCCCGAGCTGGTCATCGCGACCCTCAACGAGAAGGGCAAGCTGGAGATCGAGCTGACCGTCGAGCGCGGCCGCGGCTACGTCTCGGCCAACCAGAACAAGGACCCGAACGCAGAGATCTCCCGGATCCCGGTCGACTCGATCTACTCGCCGGTCAAGAAGGTCTCCTACGCCGTCGAGGCCACCCGTGTCGAGCAGCGCACCGACTTCGACCGACTCATCGTCGACGTCGAGACGAAGGCCTCTATCACGCCTCGTGACGCGCTCGCCTCAGCGGGCAAGACCCTCGTCGAGCTCTTCGGCCTGGCCCGCGAGCTCAACGTCGAGGCCGAGGGCATCGAGGTGGGCCCGTCGCCCATGGACCAGGCCCTCCAGCAGGACCTCGCCCTCATGATCGATGAGCTGGACCTCCAGGCGCGCTCCTCCAACGCCCTCAAGCGCGAGGGCATCCACACGGTCGGCGAGCTCGTCTCGCGCAGCGAGGCGGACCTGCTCGACATCCGCAACTTCGGTGCCAAGTCCATCTCCGAGATCAAGGACAAGCTCGCCGAGCTGGGCCTGTCCCTCAAGGGCTCCCCCCTCGACTACCTCGCCGAGGACGACTACACCAACCCCACCTTCAGCGACGAGCAGGCCTGAGCCCCGGCTCGTCACAATCTAGGAGACAACAATGCCTCGCCCCACCAAGGGACCCCGCCTGGGCGGGTCCGCCCAGCACGAGCGCCACTTGCTGGCCAACCTCGCCCGGCAGCTCTTCATCCACGAGTCCATCACGACGACGGAGGCCCGCGCCCGCCGCCTGCGCCCCTACGCCGAGAAGCTCATCACCAAGGGCAAGCGCGGGGACCTCCACGCCCGTCGCACTGTGATGAAGAAGATCACGGACAAGTACGCCGTGTACCGCCTCTTCGAGGAGATCGCCCCGAAGATGGAGGGGCGCGACGGCGGCTACACCCGCATCATCAAGACCGCCCCCCGCAAGGGTGACAACGCCCCCATGGCCGTCATCTCCCTCGTGCTCGAGCCGGTGGCCAAGAAGGCCGTTGTCGAGGACGCGGTCAAGACCGCCAAGTCCGCCGCCAAGAAGGCCGCGCAGGAGGCCGTGGCCGAGGCCAAGGGCGGTAAGGGCGAGGCCGCGCTCGCCGCGCAGGAGACCGGCGCGAAGGCCGAGAAGGTCGCGTTCGCCGGCGCCGTCCACCTCGACGAGGGCTCCGCCGATGCTCCCGACGACGAGCACCGCATCAAGGGCAACGAGGACTCGATGAAGTATCACGTCCCCGGCTCGCGCTGGTACGACGCCACAGTCGCAGAGGTCTGGTTCGCCACCGTGGAGGAGGCCGAGGCCGCCGGCTTCGCCCCCGCGGGTGGCGCGGCCGCGCAGAAGGTCGACGCCTGAACACATTTCTGTGATTCACATCGCATCCTGACGGAGGGCTGGGGGCCGCAAGGCCTCCAGCCCTCCGTATATTTCGCGGAATCTTGCTGACCTGCGCTAGCACGGGATCCTGTGACGCAAATGTGATCTGCCAGTTAATCCGTGACGTAGGCGAGACATCTGTCTCTGATTCCGTTAGTTTGGATGCGTGGCCGCGCCTTGGGCGCGGTATGCCCAGATCAGCCATACCAGTCCCTTATTCGCATGAGGAGAGTCATGAGACGGTCTTCCGCTCTGGCCGCCGGCGCGCTCGTTGCCGCAGGCGCCTTCGTTCCCGTCGCCGTGAGCACACAGGCTCAGGCCGCCGATTCCAACAACATCAAGGTGACCGACGTCAAGGTCACCTCCGAGGCCCGCCAGCGCCCGGTCAACGGCGTCACCGTTGAGGCCTGGAACAAGGTGAGCCTCCAGGCCAAGTGGGAGGCCGACGCCCCCAAGACCGGAGACTCCTTCACCGTCAAGCTCGGCGAGGGCATGGAGTGGCACGGCTCGCTCGCCTTCGACCTCCTCGACCAGGACGGCTCCGACGTCGGCAACTGCACGTTCACCGTCGGCTCTCAGGACATGACCTGCACCCTGACCGCCGGCGCGGAGAAGTGGGACAGGCTCACCGACGGCACGCTCACCGCCCAGGCCCAGATCAACAACAAGGGCATCGACCTCAAGCGGAGCACCGTCAAGGTCGGTCCGACCACCGTGCCCATCGTCTTCGGCGACTCCGACGGCGATGGCACCTGTGACACCGGCTGCGACGGTGTCAAGCCCAACTACCCTGAGGCCAACCCCTTCAAGTCCGGCTGGTTCAACGGCATCAACGAACAGGGTAAGTACGTCTTCATGTGGGAGGTGCGCGCCCAGAACACCGGCGGCGCCAAGAACACCCACTGGGTCGTCAAGGACCCGGGTGCCAACTACATCGCCAACTCCGTCCTGTGCACCACCGGTTCCTGGCAGGAGGGCCAGGGCGTCGCCGATGTCAAGGTCGCTCCCGGCTGGCCCCAGGAGCAGATCGAGTTCGACGCTCCGTCCGCTGACTCCGTGTGCCGCGTCCGCTTCTACACCACGACTGAGCCCACGAAGGCCGCTCAGGCCAACACCGCCACGGTGAACGGCCAGACCTTCTCGCGCAGCGGCATCACCGCCACCGAGGCCGGCTCCGGCAACGCCCAGGGCGGCAAGAACGCCACCCCGGCGCCGACCCCCACGGCCACCACGCCGAACGACAGCAACACCCCGCCGACCGCGCCTCCTTCCGCCCCGGAGACCACGACGCCGTCGGCCACGCCGTCCGCTCCCGGGGAGACCACCCCCGCTCCGACGCCGTCGGCGCCCGAGACGACGGCCCCCGCTCCGGAGACCACCGCGTCGGCGCCCGAGACCACGGCCCCGATGCCGACTGACCCGGCCACCACCGAGGCCCCCGCCCAGGCCCCGATGCCGACTGACCCGGCCACCACCGAGGCCCCCGCCCAGGCCCCGATGCCGACTGACCCGGCCACCACCGAGGCCGCCGCTCAAGCCCCGATGCCGACCGCTCCGGCTCCGGCCCTGCAGCAGCCCGGCGCCCAGGCTCCCAAGAGCCCCACGGCTCCGGCCCCCGCTGCCCCGGCCCGGTTCACCAGCCAGCCCACCTCCAAGCCCTCGCTGGCCAAGACCGGTGCCAGCATCGTGGTTCCGGTGCTCATCGCGGGCGCCGTCATCGGTGGCGGTCTCTTCCTGGTCCGCCGCGGACGCCGCGCCTGATCCCCACACGGTCCCGGCCAGTGAGAACTGACCCGGACTGAGGACGAGGGGCCCACCCGGATCATCCGGGTGGGCCCCTCGCGTCTCCGGCGGCAGGCGGGCGGGCCAGGCGGGCGACCGGCCCGCCTGGTTGCGGGAGACGTCGGGCGCGGCCGGGCTCAGGGGCGAGCCATGGTCCAGCAGCGCGCCCCGCCGGTCATCCCCGCCTCATTGGGCACCACGACGACGTCGTCGCCCATGCGGGTGAGCTGGAGTGCCGTGATCCTCCGGGAGTTGCCGCCCCCGAGGTAGAGGCGGTCCCACAGGTACATGGGGCGCAGCCCGTCGACGACGCGGCGCACTCTGCGCGACCAGTGGGCGTCGCCCAGGCGGAGTCGCTCGTGCTCACCGATGTAGTCGTCGTAGGTGAGCCCCCAGCGGACGGGGCCCTGGGAGACCTCGACGTGCGGGGCCAGGACGCCGTTGTCGAAGACCGCGTTGCCCAGGCCCGTGCCCAGGGTGATGATCATCTCAAGGCCGTGGCCGGTGACGACTCCGGCGCCGGCGACCTCCGCGTCATTGAGGATGAGCGAGGGCAGGCCGAGGCGCTGCGCGATGGCCGCGCCCATGTCGAAGCGGTGCCACGCCTCGGCGAGCTCGGGGAGCACCTTGGAGCGCGGGCCGTCCTTCGTGATGTAGTGCGGGGTGGCGACCACGACGCCGTGGCGGATCATCCCCGGCATCCCCACCGTGACCCGCTCGGCCCGGGGCAACTGCTCAGCGAGGCCGGCGATCGTCTCCACCAGCTTCATCGGCGGAAGCGGGTAGGGGGTGGGCGTGCGCACGGCGCGAGAGCAGATGGTTCCCTCGGCGTCGAGGACGGAGGCCTTGATGCCGCCGCCCCCGCAGTCGACGGACAACGTGGTCGCTGCGGAATGGCTGGGATGACTTGCTCGGCTCGCCTGGCTCGGGACTCCGGGATTCGTGCTCACGGGGGCGACGCTACCGCCAAGCTCGGGACGACGCCCCCGAGTTGGTCGAGGGCCGGGGCGCGGCCCACTCGGGAGGTGCTCGCCCCGTGGTCGAATAGGGGCATGGAGGACTCCAAGGAGCCGAACGGAGACGATCCGCTGGTGCGCGTGCGGCTGGATCTGGCCTATGACGGAGCGGGATTCGCGGGCTGGGCCGCGCAGCCGGGCCTGCGCACCGTGGAGGGGGTGATCACCGAGGCGCTCGGCACGGTGCTGCGCGTTCCCGTGCGGCTCACCGTCGCGGGGCGGACGGACGCGGGCGTTCACGCCGCGGCCCAGGTCGCGCACTTCGATGTCGCGCAGGAGGCCTGGCGGTCGCTCCCCGGTCGCTCGGACCGGGCTCCCGGGCAGGCGCTGCTGACCCGGCTGGCCGGTGTCCTGGCCCGCGAAGCGCGCGAGAGCGCTGCCAGCGGGGGCGCGGGGACCGCGCCGCGGGGGACGAGCGATGTCGTCGTGAACGGGGCTCGCGAGGCTCCCGAGGGCTTCGATGCGCGCTTCTCCGCCACCGAGCGCGCCTACCGCTACCGGATCGCCGACGGCGGGCCCGCTGCCGGGTCGCGGGATCCGGGGCGGCGGGGGAGCGTGCTGTGGATCCCCGAGGCCCTCGACGTCGGGGCCATGCGCCGCGCCGCCGCGCCATTGCTCGGCGAGCACGACTTCCTCGGCTACTGCAAGCCCCGCGAGGGTGCCACGACGATCCGTACGCTCAAGCGCCTGGAATGGTCGCGCGTCCCCGGTGGCACCACCGGCCGCGAGGGGGCGGATGAGGGCCTCGTGGTGCTCGACGTCGTCGCCGACGCCTTCTGCCACTCGATGGTGCGCTCTCTCGTGGGCGCCTGCCTCGCGGTGGGCCAGGGGCGCAGGGATGAGGACTGGCCCGCGCGGATCCTCCTGAGCGCGAGCCGGGACGCCGCGGCGCCGGTCGCCCCCGCCCATGGCCTCACTCTGGAGCGGGTGAGCTACCCCGCGGATGACGAGCTGGCCGACCGGGCCGAGCGCGCCAGGGCCCTGCGAACCCTCCCTGCCCCCTGTGCCGAGACCGGTCGATATCACGATCGAGACCGGTCTCGGTGAGAGGGGCGGGCATGGGCGTGGCGGGATTCACGGCGGGAGCGCGGTCCCTTCTTTTGACCCCCCTGACAAGGGGCCGGTAATGTGGGTAACCGTCGTGCAGCACGCTGAACGCGCAACCGCGGTGCCATCCCACTCGCCCCGGGGCGCGAGTGCTCCGACCACCTCACCTGACCATGGCGGTCCCGTCGAACAGCGACGCTTCAACGCTCGTCGACGTGACCGCTCGCCAAGAGAAACGAAGGCAACGCCCGTGCGCACGTACACACCGAAGCCCGGCGACGTCGAGAAGAACTGGTACGTCATTGACGCCACCGACGTCGTTCTCGGCCGCCTCGCGGCTCAGGCCGCGAACCTGCTCCGTGGGAAGCACAAGCCGCAGTTCACGCCCAACGCCGACTGCGGTGACTACGTCGTCATCATCAACGCCGACAAGGTGGCCCTCACCAATGGCAAGGCCGACCGCAAGTTCGCCTACCGCCACTCCGGCTACCCGGGTGGTCTGACGGCCGTCTCCTACCGCGACCTGCTGGCGACGCGCCCCGAGCGCGCCGTCGAGAAGGCCATCAAGGGCATGGTGCCTCACACCAAGCTCGGCCGCGCCCAGCTCAAGAAGCTCAAGGTGTACGCCGGCCCCGAGCACCCGCACGCCTCGCAGAACCCGCAGGCTTTCGAGATCACCCAGGTCGCCCAGTAAGCGCTCCAGCGCTCGGCACCCCGCGACAAGCAAAGGACACATCGTGGCTGAGACCACTGTCGACATCGACGCGCTGGATGAGGAGAACGCCCCCTCCAGCTACACCACCGAGACCGGCGGCACCTCTGTGGAGGGCCGCGGGCAGTCCATCACCGCTCCCGGGGCGGGCCTTGGCCGCCGCAAGGAGGCCGTCGCCCGCGTCCGGCTCATCCCCGGCACCGGCAAGTGGACGCTCAATGGCCGCACTTTGGAGGACTACTTCCCCAACAAGCTGCACCAGCAGCTCGTGCGCGCCCCCTTCACCATCCTCGATCTCGAAGGCCGCTTCGACGTCGTGGCCCGCATCCACGGCGGTGGCATCTCCGGCCAGGCCGGCGCCCTGCGCCTGGGCATCGCCCGCGCCCTCAACGAGATCGACCGCGAGGCCAACCGCCCGGCTCTCAAGAAGGCCGGCTTCCTCACCCGCGACGCCCGCATCGTCGAGCGCAAGAAGGCCGGTCTGCACAAGGCCCGCCGCGCCCCGCAGTACTCCAAGCGCTGATCCGCTCCGGGTCGGCTGCCCCCGCGCCGCCGCCCCTCATCGACGACGCCGCCCCGTCCGCCCGCTCTCATGCGGGGCCGACGGGGCGGCGTCCGTCATGGCACTCGGAGCACTCACGGCGTCGTTGCCGGTGCGCGAGGCGGCGGACAGTGGGAGGATGCTCCTCGGAATCCAGACACGAGAGGAGCCCATCCATGGCACGACTCTTCGGCACCGACGGAGTTCGGGGCCTGGCCAACGACCTGCTCACCCCCGCCCTCGCCGTCCAGCTCGGCGAAGCCGCCGCCCGCGTGCTGACCAAGGAGGCCCGCGCGCGCTCCCGCGGCGCCCGGCCCCGAGCGATCGTCGGGCGCGACACCCGGGCCTCCGGCGAGTTCCTCGACCACGCCATCAGCTCGGGCCTGGCCTCCTCCGGCGTGGACGTCACCCGCGTCGGCGTCCTGCCCACCCCGGCGATCGCCCACCTGACCGCCACCCAGGACATCGACCTGGGCGTCATGATCTCCGCCTCCCACAACCCCTTCCCCGACAACGGCATCAAGTTCTTCGCCCGCGGCGGCTACAAGCTCGAGGACGCCGTCGAGGATGAGATCGAGGCCCTGCTCGGGGGCATCGAGGACCGCCCCACCGGCGCCGACGTCGGCCGGGTCATCAAAGGCGAGACGGTCGCCGACCAGAACTACATCAACCACCTCGTCGACTCCGTGGCCACGGACCTGTCGGGCCTGCGGATCGTCGTCGACGCCTCCAACGGAGCCGCCAGCACCGTGGGCCCCGCCGCCCTGCGCGCCGCGGGCGCCGAGGTGATCGTCATCAACGCCTCCCCGGATGGCCTCAACATCAACGCCGACTGCGGATCCACCCACCCCGAGCAGCTCCAGCGCTACGTGCCCTCCGTGGGCGCGGATATGGGCGTGGCCTACGACGGCGACGCCGACCGCTGCCTCGCCGTGGACGCCGACGGCAACCTCGTCGACGGCGACCAGATCATGGGCCTGCTGGCGCTGGGCATGAAGGCCGACGGCACGCTCGGCTCCGACACCCTCGTGGTCACCGTCATGAGTAACCTGGGTCTCATCCTGGCCATGCGCGACCACGGCATCCGCACCGTCCAGACCGGCGTGGGCGACCGCTATGTCCTGGAGAAGATGCTCGCCGGCGGCTACACGCTCGGCGGCGAGCAGTCCGGCCATGTCATCGACACCGTCCACGCCACCACCGGTGACGGCGTGCTCACGTCCCTGCACATCGCCGCCCGCGTCAAGCGCAGCGGCAAGAGCCTCGCCGAGCTCGCCGGCATCGTCACCCGCCTGCCCCAGACCCTCATCAATGTCAAGGGCGTGGATAAGGGCGCTGCGGGCACGGACCAGGGCGTCCAGGACGCCGTCGCCGCTGCGGAGACCGAGCTCGGCGAGACTGGGCGGGTCCTCCTGCGCCCCTCGGGCACCGAGCCCCTCGTGCGGGTCATGGTGGAGGCCGCCACCCAGGAGCAGGCCGACGCCGTCGCCGGCCGCCTCGCCGGTGTCGTCAAGGAGCGCCTCGCGCTCTGAGGGGAGTCATGGATGCGGGGCGGGGCCCCGGCGTGATGCCGGGCCCCGCCCCATTCGCGCGAAGGGCGGCGCGGCCTCAGTCGAGGGCGCGGATGATGTCCTCCACCGTGCTCTTGGCATCGCCGAAGAGCATGGCGGTGTTCTCCTTGAAGAACAGGGGATTGGCCACGCCCGCGTATCCGGTGGCCATCGAGCGCTTGAAGACGACGACGCGCCCCGCCTCCCACACGCGAAGCACGGGCATGCCCGCGATGGGGGAACCCGGTTCCTCTGCGGCCGGGTTGACCGTGTCATTAGCGCCGATGACCAGCACGACGTCCACATCCGAGAAGTCGTCGTTCACCTCGTCCATTTCCAGAACGAGGTCGTAGGGGACCTTCGCCTCGGCCAGCAGGACATTCATGTGCCCGGGCAGGCGGCCGGCCACGGGGTGGATGCCGAAGCTCACCTCGACGCCCTGGGAGCGCAGCATCTCGGTGAGCACGGCCACCGGATACTGGGCCTGGGCCACCGCCATCCCATAGCCCGGGGTGATGACGACCCGCCGGGCGGACTGCAGCTCGCGCGCCAAGGAGGCGGCGTCGATCTCGACGATCGCGCCCTCGGGTGCCGACGCGCCGGACGCCGTCGCCCCCTCGGTGCCGAAGCCCCCCAGGAGCACGGACATGAAGGAGCGGTTCATCGCCTGGCACATGAGGTAGGACAGGTAGGCGCCCGAGGATCCCACGAGCGTGCCCGTGATGATGAGCAGGTCGTTGTTGATCATGAAGCCGGTGAAGGCGGAGGCCCAGCCCGAGTAGGCGTTCATGATGGACACCACCACGGGCATATCCCCTCCGCCGATCGCCAGCACGAGGTGCGCCCCCAGGATGAGCGCCAGGAGCGTCATCACTCCGAGGCACGCCCAGGCGGCGGGCGAATGCTCGGGCAGGAGCATGAAGGCGATCATGAGGGCGCCGGAGACGAGCAGCATCCCGAGATTGAGCAGGTTGCGGCCCGGCAGGGCCAGGGGGCGTCCCGGCACCTTGCCGGACAGCTTCAGGGCGGCCAGCACCGAGCCGGTGAAGGTCACGGCGCCCACGAGAACGCCCAGGAACACCTCGCCCAGGTGGAATGCCCCGAGGGCGCGGGACATGGCGTCCGGTGCGGCGTAGGAGTTGTATCCCACGAGGACGGCGGCCAGGCCGACGAGCCCGTTGAGGACGGCGATGAGCTGCGGCATGCCGGTCATGGCGACCCGCCCGGCCAGGACCATGCCGATGACCGCGCCGATCCCCAGGGCCAGAGCGATGAGGATCGCGGTGGCCACGACGCCGCGGCCCGGGTGGGAGGTGAGCGCCAGGCCGACGGCGGCCGCCACGGCGACCCCCATGCCGACGGCCCCGGCGATGTTGCCGATGACGGCGGTCTCATGGCGTGACAGGCCCGCCGCCGCGGCGATGAACAGGAGCGCGGCGACGATATACGCCAGCGCCACCGGGGAGGGCAGGGCGAGTGCTGCGTGCATCGGCTCAGTCCTTCCTGAACATGGCGAGCATGCGGTGGGTGACCGCGAAGCCGCCGAAAACGTTGATCGTGGCCAGCGCGACCGCGACGAAGGCGATGGCACTGATGAGCGGGTTCGCATTGCCGACCTGCGAGATGGCCCCGAGCAGGATGATGCCGGAGATCGCGTTGGTCACCGACATCAGCGGAGTGTGCAGGGCCGGGGTGACATTGGAGATGATGTGGAACCCGAGGATGATGGACAGGGCCAGCACGATGTAGTGGCTGGTCACAGCGGCCGGCGTGACCAGGACGAGAGCCGCTGCCAGGGCGGCGGAGACCATGAGCCCGGCCAGGCGGCGCCGCCGGGAGCGCGCCTTGGCCCGGGCCGCGGCGGCGAGCTCGGCCGCCTCCTCCTCCGGGGAGCGCAACGGCGCGGCACCCGGCGCGGCCGGCGCCGAGACCGAGATGGGCGGCGGCGGCCACATGAGCTCGCCATCGGCGCACACGGTGATGCCGCGGACCACCTCGTCGTCCAGGTCGAGCGAGAGGGACCCGTCCTTGGCGGGAGTCATGAGGGCGAGCAGGTTGACGATGTTCTGCCCATAGAGCTGGGAGGCCTGGGCCGGGAGGCGCTCGGCCAGATCCGTGGCTCCGATGATGGCGACGCCACCGGGGGTGGTGATGGTCTCGCCCGGCACGGTCAGTTCGGTGTTGCCGCCGTTGGCGGCAGCCATGTCCACGATGACCGAGCCGGGTCGCATGGCCTCGACGGCCGCGCGGTCCAGGAGGATGGGGGAGCGGCGGCCGGGGATATTCGCCGTCGTGATGACGATATCCGCGCCCGCCGATTCCCGGGCGTAGAGGGAACGGGCCAGGGCGGCCTGATCGGAGCTCATCTCCTTGGCGTAGCCGTCGGAGGAGACCTCCTGCGCGGTGGGCACGGGCACGAACTCTGCCCCCACGGAGCGCACCTGGTCGGCCACCTCGGGGCGCACGTCGGTGCCGCGCACGACGGCGCCCAGCGAGTGAGCCGTGCCGATCGCCGCGAGTCCCGCCACGCCCGCCCCGATGACGTAGACGGTGGCCGGCGGGAACTTGCCGGCGGCCGTCACCTGCCCGCCCAGCAGACGGCCGAAGCGTGAGGCCGCCTCGATGACCGCCCGGTAGCCGGCGAGGTTCGCCTGGGACGAGAGCACATCCATGGCCTGGGCGCGGGAGATGCGCGGCACGGTGTCGATCGCCAGGGCCGTCAGACCGCGTCGGCGCAGCTCATCGAGGAGCTCGGGGCTGCGCGCGGGGCCCAGGCGGCTGATGAGCGTGGCGCCCGGGCGCATGAGGTCGAGCTCGGCCGTGCCGGGCGCCCCGGTGGAGACGACGACATCGGCCCCCCACGCGCCCGCCCGGTCGATGAGCAGAGCGCCCGCCTCCTCGTAATCGGAATCGGGGAAGCGGGCCGCCTCCCCGACGCCGCGCTCGACGGCGACGTCGTATCCCAGGCGGATGATTCGGGCGACGGTCCGCGGCGTCGCGGCGGCCAGGGCATGGCCCGGCGCCTGGCAGGGGATTCCCACGCGCATGGAGGCTCCTCTCAGCAGGCATGCCCCGGCGGCGCCAAGAGAGCGGCTCCCAGGCATGACGGTGGTGGGCGCAACAGTAATGGGGAGATCATGGGGGTCATCTAGGACCGTCGGCATGGCGGGACTGCCGACGGGGCCGGGCCGTGGCGCGCGCGGCCGCGGCGCCGCACCATCGGTCCTGGGGACTCAGGCCTTGCGCAGCAGCACGCGGCGCATGTGGTGATCGGATCCCTTGACCAGCACGAGGGTCGCCCGCCCGCGGGTGGGGGCGATGTTCTCACGCAGATTCACCAGGTTGACCGACTCCCAGATCCCACTGGCCGCCGTCAGGGCGATGTCGTCGGGGATCGACGCGAAGCGCTGGAAGTAGGAGTCCGGGTCATTGAAGGCGGTGCGCTTGAGAGTGAGGAAGCGCTCCAGGTACCAGCGGCGGATATCGGCAGGATCGGCGTCGACGTAGATCGAGAAGTCGATGAAGTCCGACACCGCCAGAACGGAGGCCATCGGGTGGCCTCCCGGCTCATCGGGGTGCTCCGCGGCCGCGCGCCCCCTCGGGGCGGGCTGGAGCACGTTGAGCCCCTCCAGGACCAGGACGTCGGGCCTCTCGACGACGACGCTGCGACCGGGGACGATGTCGTAGACCTTGTGGGAGTAGACGGGGGCCTGGACGCGGGGCGCCCCGGATTTCACCGCGGCCACGAACTCCACGAGCGCGCGCCGGTCGTAGGACTCGGGGAAGCCCTTGCGCGACATGAGCCCGCGCGCCTCCAGCTCGGCGTTGCTCAGGAGGAACCCATCGGTGGTCACCAGGTCCACGCGAGGGGTGCCCGGGAAGCGGGCCAGGAGGTGGGCGATGAGGCGGGCCGTCGTCGACTTGCCGACCGCGACCGATCCGGCCACTGCGATGACGAAGGGCGTGGGGCGGGTATCAACGCCCAGGAACCCGGCGGTGCGGCGCGCTCGCTCCCGGGAGGTGAGGATGTAGTCCTGGAGGATCGCGGTCAGGGGGCGGTAGACGGCGTCGACCTCCGTGAGGTCCGTGGGATCTCCCAGGCCGCGGAGCTTGACGACGTCATCCTGCGCCAGGGGCAGGGGAGTGGAGGAGGCCAGGGCCCGCCACTGCTCGCGCGACAACTCGATGTAGGGGGAGTGCGAGGAGGTCACTGCCCAAGTCTGACGCATGCGTCAAGATCACGCGCAGGTCCGCGCAGTCGATTGCCGCGAATCACAGAAGACCCGGCGGATGGCGCTTTCCTGAGCCCTCCACTCATGATTCGATCGCCCCATGTGTGGAATCGTCGGGCATGTCCGCCCCCTCGCCCCCGTCATCTCCTCCGCCGCGACCCCCGAGGTTGAGGGGCGCACCCTCTGCGTCCTCCTCGACGGCCTGGGCCGCCTGGAGTACCGCGGCTACGACTCCGCCGGCGTCGCCCTCGTCGGCCCGTCAGGGCTGCAGGTCGCCAAGGCGGCGGGCAAGCTCGAGAACCTCCGCGCCGCCATCGCGGCCGAGCCGCCGGCTCCGGCCACCGCCGGCATCGGCCACACCCGCTGGGCCACCCATGGCGGGCCGACGACGGAGAACGCCCACCCGCACCGCGCTGGCAGTATCGCCGTCGTCCACAACGGCATCATCGAGAACTTCCGCGCCCTGCGCGCCGAGGTCGAGGAGGCGGGCCGCGCGCTCCTGTCCGACACGGACACCGAGATCGCCGCCCACATCCTCGACATGGACTTCACCGCCCGCCTGGCCGAGGCGACCGCCGCCGATCCCTCGGCCGATCCCGCGCAGGTTCTCGTGGAGTCCATGCGCGCTGTCACCGAGCGCCTCGAGGGCGCCTTCGCGCTCCTGGCCGTCACCTCCCTGGCGCCCGAGGCGATCGTCGCCGCCCGCCGCTCCAGCCCGCTGGTCATCGGCCTGGGCGACGGCGAGAACTTCCTGGGCTCCGACGTCGCCGCCTTCGTGGCCTTCACCTCCCGCGCCGCCGAGGTCGGCGATGACCAGATCCTCCTCCTGCGCCCCGACTCGGTCACCGTGTGGGACAAGGACGGCTGCATCGTGGAGCCCAAGGGTTGGGAGGTCTCCTGGGATGCCTCAGCGGCCGTCAAGGGCGGCTACGAGACCTTCATGGACAAGGAGATCCACGATCAGCCCGCCGCCGTCGCCGACACCCTGCGCGGGCGCGTCGACGAGCGCGGCGAGATCCAGCTCGACGAGATGCGCATCGACCCCGCCGTCCTGCGCAGCGTCGACAAGATCATCGTCATCGCCTGCGGCACCGCCGCCTACGCCGGGCACGTCGCGAAGTACGCCATCGAGCACTGGTGCCGCGTGCCGGTGGAGATCGAGCTCGCCCACGAGTTCCGCTACCGCGACGCCGTCGTGAGCGAGAAGACCCTCACCGTGGCGATCTCCCAGTCCGGGGAGACCATGGACACCATCCAGGCCGTCCGCCACGCCCGCGAGCAGGGCAGCAAGGTCCTGGCCATCGTCAACGCCTACGGCTCGACCATTGCCCGCGAGGCTGACGCCGTGCTCTACACGCACGCCGGCCCGGAGGTCGCCGTCGCCTCGACCAAGGCCTTCCTCGCCCAGATCACCGCCTGCTACCTGCTGGGCCTCTACCTCGCCCAGCTGCGCGGCAACAAGTGGCCCGAGGAGGTTGCCGACTACCTCGCCAAGCTCGGCGAGATGCCCGATAAGGTCCAGTGGATCCTCGATGAGCAGCAGAGCGTCGTGCGGGCGCTGGGCGCCGAGCTCGCGGATCGCTCCTCCTTCCTGTTCCTGGGCCGCCACGTGGGATTCCCGGTGGCACTCGAGGGCGCGCTCAAGCTCAAGGAGCTCGCCTACGTCCATGCCGAGGGCTTCGCGGCGGGAGAGCTCAAGCACGGGCCCATCGCGCTCGTGGAGGAGGGGCTGCCGGTCTTCGTCATCGTGCCCACCCCCCGCCGCCCCATCCTGCACGACAAGGTCCTGTCCAACGTCCAGGAGATCCGCGCTCGCGGCGCGCGCACCATCGTGGTGGCCGAGGAGGGGGACGACGCCGTTGACGCCTTCGCCGAGCACATCATCCGCATCCCCGCCGCTCCCACCCTCATGGCGCCGCTGCTCACCGTCGTCCCGCTGCAGATCTTCGCCGCCGCGCTCGCGGGCGCCAAGGGACTGGACATCGACCAGCCCAGGAACCTGGCCAAGTCCGTCACCGTGGAGTGAGGGGGCGGATGCCCACCGTCATGAGCGACGCCCGCGTCCTCGAAGCCGCCGAGTGTGCAGCGACCCCTACGCTCGCCCGCCGCGCCGCCTACCCGGCCCGGGCCATCGCCCGGGCCGAGGCGCCGCTGACCGCAGGCACCGACCAGTACATGCGGCGGGCCGCCCGCGCCGTCGCCGGCGCCTGCCTCGCCGAGCTGCGCGAGTTGCGCGGCTCGGTCGCCGGCAGCCGAGTCCTCGTCCTGGTTGGCGGTGGGCGCAACGGAGGCGACGCCCTCCTCGCCGGGGCCCTCCTCGCCCGCCGTGGCGCCCGCGTGGAGGCCCGGCCGGCCACCGACCACCCGCATGGGGCGGCGCTGAGCGAGGCCCGCGCCGCCGGGGTCGCGGTCGCGGACGCTCCCGCCCCCTCACCCGTCGGCGCCGCGGCCGATCTCATCATCGACGGACTGACCGGCATCGGCGCCAGCGGGCCCCTGCGCCCGCGCGCCGCCGCGCTCATCGCGCCCCTCATCGCCGCGGGCGCGCCTGGGGAACGGGCGTTCCGCGTCCTCGCCGTCGACGTCCCGTCCGGCGTCGGCGTGGACGACGGCTCCCTGCCGGGGCCTGTGCTCGCCGCCGATCGCACCGTCACCTTCACCTGCCCGCGCGGCGCCCACCTCCTGCCGCCCGCGGCACCCCTGAGCGGGCGCGTGGACGTCGTCGATCTCGGATTGCCGGTGCCGACTGGGAGCGAGCCTCTCGCCTCGGTTCCCGATCCGGCGCTGCTCGCAGCGCTCCTGCGCGCCCCCGGCGCCACCGACCACAAGTACACGCGCGGCGTCGTCGGCCTCCATGCGGGCAGTGAGGCCTATCCCGGGGCCGCGGTCCTCGCCGTCAGCGGCGCCATCCGAGCAGGGGTCGGCATGGCCCGGATCCAGGCGCCCCGGCGTGCCGTCGACCTCGTCCTCGCCTCCCGCCCCGAGGCGGTCCCGGCGATTGGGCGGTGCCAGGCGATCGTCGTCGGTCCCGGCACTTATCCCGCCGATCAGCCCCGGGCCGAGGAACTGCGCGGCGCCTTGCGCGCCGCGCTGCGCCGGGGGAGCGGCGAGGGCCAGTGGGCGGTGATCGACGCCGGGGCGCTCCCACTCCTGCCCGACCTTCTCGGCGAGGGGCTCATCTGCGGCCCAGAGCATGTCCTCACGCCTCATGCGGGCGAGGCCGCTGCTCTCCTCAGCGGCCTCGGGCTGCCGGCGACGCGCGAAGAGGTCGAGGCCGCCCCCGCTTCGGCCGCGCGCGGGCTCGCCGGGGCGACCGGGGCAACGGTGATCCTCAAAGCCGTGCCCGCGCTCATCGCGAGCCCCGGTGGCGGGCCTGTGCTCTCGCTCGACGCCGGGCCGGGCTGGTTGGCGACTGCGGGCAGTGGGGACGTCCTCGCGGGTGCC
Organism: Actinomyces gaoshouyii; assembly: GCF_002076915.1. Classification (NCBI taxonomy): domain Bacteria; kingdom Bacillati; phylum Actinomycetota; class Actinomycetes; order Actinomycetales; family Actinomycetaceae; genus Actinomyces; species Actinomyces gaoshouyii. The sequence continues at coordinate 1,710,608 of NZ_CP020468.1, read as the reverse complement.
CTCGGGGCGGTGCTCGCGGCCGTGCGCGCCGATCGCGAGCGCGCTGAGGGCCACCAGCGCGGTGAGCTCAGCATCGGTGCGGCGGGCCTGCTCCTGGAGGACGCGGTCGCGCTCGCGGCCGCCGCGTCCGTGCGCCTCCATGCCGACGCCGGCCGCCTGGCCAGCGGGCAGGCGCTGGGGTGGGGGCACGAGGGCCGCCCCATTGCGGCACTCGACGTCGCCGATCACCTCCCTTGCGCCCGCCAGCGCCTCCGCGCCCAGGCGCTCCCGCACGACCAGCCCGCCTCTCTCGCCGAGACCGGTCGAAATTAGGAGCGAGACCGGTCCGCGGACCGGTCTCGCTCCTAATTTCGACCGGTCTCGATGAAAGGGAGAAGGAGGGGGCGGGGGCGGGTCAGTGGGAGAATCGCGGCGTGAGCGCGACAACACCTTCCACTGCACCGCCGATCCCGGCCACCACCTCCCGGGCCGTCATCGACCTCGGCGCCATCGCCCACAACGCCGCCGTCCTCGCCCGGGCCGCCGGCACTGCCTGGATGGCTGTCGTCAAAGCCGATGCCTATGGGCACGGCCTGGAGCCCGTCGCGCGCGCCTGCCTCGGCGCCGGCGCCACCTGGCTCGGCGTCGCTCAGCTCGCCGAGGCCCTCCACCTGCGCTCCCTCCTCGACGCCACGGGCATCGCGCGCCCCGCCCCTGCTCTCCGCTCACTGCCGACGCCGGATGCGCCGCGCATCCTCACCTGGCTCGCCCCCGTCCTCACCCCCGAGGACGCCGCAGCCCCGGGCTCCCCCCTGCGCGCAGCGATCGCCGCAGACCTCGACCTCTCCGTGTCCACCCCCGACCAGGCCCGCGCCATCGCGGCCGCCGCCGATGCCGAGGGGCGCGCCGCCCGCGTCCACCTCAAGGTCGATACCGGCATGTCCCGCGCCGGCACGACCGACGGCGAGCTCCCCGCGCTGGCCTCCGCCCTCGTCGGGGCCGAGCGCGCCGGGAGCCTCGTCGTCGTCGGCCTGTGGTCCCACCTCTCGCGCGCCGATGAGCCCGACTCCGGTTCCACCGAGGACCACCTGGCCCGCTTCCGAGCCGCCGACGCCGGCGTCACCGCGGTTGGGCTCGCGCCGGTCGTCCGCCATCTCGCGGCCACTGGCGGGCTGCTCTGGCACCCCGACGCGCGCCTCGACCTCGTGCGCGCGGGCATCGGGCTCTACGGGCTCTCACCCGACCCGGCCGTCGCCACCAGCGCCGAGCTCGGGCTGCGCCCCACCATGCGCCTGGAAGCCCCCCTGGCGCTCGTCAAGCGCATCCCCGCAGGTCAAGCGGTCTCCTACGGTGGTACTTGGACCGCTCCCACCAGCCGCTGGGTCGGCCTGGTCCCCCTCGGCTACGCCGACGGCATCCCGCGCGCGGCCTCCGGCGCCCCCGTCACGGTGATCCCCTCCCCGGTCGGCTCATCAGTCAGTGCCGACGCCGCCGTCCCGCCCCCGATCCGCACCAGGATCGTGGGCCGCGTGTGCATGGACCAGGTGGTCATCGACCTCGGGCCCGCGGCCCGGGCCGGTGACACCGCCGGGGGCGAACCCCCGGCCCGGGCCGGTGACACCGCCGTCCTGTGGGGCGATGGCGCTGATCCGGCGGGCATCCCGACGGTGGACGAGTGGGCCGCCGTATGCGGCACCATCAACTATGAGATCGTCACCCGTCTCGGCGCGCGCGTGCCCCGAATCTATCTGGGAGTTGACTGGGAGGATAGAGTCTGATCCGCCATTTCCAGCTGAGAGGACCCGCAATGTCAGACAGCCCGCGCCAGATCGTGGTGAGCACGGCCGATGCGGAGGCCACCCGCGCCCTCGGTGCGCGCCTCGCGGCCCTGCTCCGAGCCGGTGACCTCGTGCTCCTCACCGGCGGGCTCGGCGCGGGCAAGACCACCCTCGCCCAGGGGATCGGCGCCGCCATGGATGTGCGCGGCCGCCTCTCCTCGCCCACCTTCATCATCGCCCGCGCCCACCCCGCCCTCGGGGACGGCCCGGACCTCATCCACGTCGACGCCTACCGGCTGTCCAGTCTCGAGGAGGTCGATGCCCTCGACCTCGACTCCTCCATGGAGCGCTCGGTCACCCTCGTCGAGTGGGGGCGGGACAAGGTCGAGGGCCTCGCCGAGGACCGCCTCGAGATCTCCGTCGACCGCCCCCATGGAGGCCTCCCCGCTCCGGGGGGCGCGGCCGATGATGGCCATGGCGCGCCCGCTCATCCCGCCGCCAGTCCCGTCGATCCCGCAGCCCATCCGGTCCTCGACCTCGACGGCGTCGACGACGGGTGCCGCGCCATCACGATTCAGGCCCGCGGGCGGCGCTGGGCCGACGTGGACCTCGGCGCGCTGGTCGGCTGATGCGCGGGGTCCTCCGCCTCCTGGCGCTCTCAGCGCTCTCGGTGCTCATCGCCCTCGCGCCGCTCGCCGCCTCGCGCCTCCTCATCGTCCCCAGGGCCGCCGCATCACCCGCACCGCCCGTGCGCCCGACGGCACCCGTGGCCCCCACCTCCTCCTCGTCCCTCTCAACGGTCCTGGACCCGCACGCCGCCGCAGACCCCGCCCCCGGGGACGATGGCATTGCGCGCGCCTGGCTCCGGGCTCAAGGGCCATCCCTGGCCTCCAGCTTCGCTGCGGCCGACGGCCGGGCGGCACTGGGCGAGCCCGTCCAGGCCCACCGCTGGTCCACCGGCTTCCTCGACGGCAGCGCGCCGGAGGCCCCGCTGCCGGCCGCCGCCCTCTGGGCCGCGCCCGTCCTGGTCGACGGCGACCCCGTCGGCGCCATCGCCGTCATCGTCACCGCCTCCACGGCCCAGGGGACCGCCATCGAGGACGGTCTTCTCGCCGCCGCGCTCGTGGAGGCCGCCTCTGCCCGGACCATCGCCGACGCCGCCTCCCAGGCGCTCCCCTCGGACGCCCAGGGCGCGATCATCGTCCTCGGGCACTCCACCGACTGGTACCTGGTCTCGGGCGGTCGGGTCCGGGCGGCCTCCCACGGCGCCCAGGCGGTGCTCGCCGGCCCCATCTCCCTGCGCGACTACTCCGCGGCCATCCTCCAGCGCTCCCAGACGACGTCCCCCGCCCCGGTCATCGGCAAGGCCGAGGACTCCTCGCTCAGTCCGGACCAGCAGGCGCAGGTGGCCGCCGCCGTGGTCATCGGCCTGCTCCTCATCATCATCACCGTGCGCCGGGAGCGACGGATCCTCTCCCCCGCCAGGCCTCCTGCCAGGACCAGGTCGTGGAGGGCGGCCGAACCCGTCCGCCCGGACCGGGCCCCCGCCAAGCAGCACGACGGCGCCCCGGAGACCACCAAGACGCCCGAGATGGCCAGGACGCCCGAGCAGCCCTGACGGGCGCGGGGATAGGCTCGCCCTGTGCGCATCCTCTCCATCGACTCATCCCTCGGAACCCAGCTCCTCCTGTGCGACGCGGATCCCGGCGCCCCCGCCGACGGCGCCCCGCGCGCCCTGAGGATCCTGTCGGCCCAGGCGCAGGAGGACTCCCGGCGTCACGCCGAGTCGCTCGGGCCGATGCTCGCCGCCGCCCTCGCGGCCCCCGATGACGGCGCCCCGCTCGACGCCGTCGTCGTCGCCACCGGCCCCGCGCCCTTCACCGGCCTGCGCGCCGGCCTCGTCACCGCCCGCGCCCTTGCCCGCGCCCGCTCCATCCCCGCGCGCGGAGTCCCGAGCCTCGACGCCGTCGCCCGCCAGGCCCTCGACGAGATCGCCGCCGAGAACGGGTGCGAGGCGGCCGATGCCGCGACCGTCCTCGTGGCCACGGACGCGCGCCGCAAGGAGGTCTATTGCGCGGCCTACCGCGCCCGGGGCGCCGACGACGTCGAGCCCCTCACGGCTCCCGCGGTCACCACCCCGCTGGCCGCCGCCGAGCGCCTGGCCGAGCTCGGCCCCGCCGCCGTTCCCGCCGGCTCGGGTTGCGTCCTCTACCCCGAGATCGCCGACGGCCGCCCCGTGCTCGCCCCGGCCTCCGGCAGCGCCCGGGCGCAGGCCCGCATCGCGCTGGCCCGCCTCGCCCGGGGGGAGGAGCTCGCCACGGAGCCCCTCTACCTGCGCCTGGCAGACGCCCAGGTGCCGACCGGCCGCAAGCGCGCCCTCGCGGGCTGAGCCCGCGCGCCCAGATGCTCTCCGGATCCGTGGAGCGCCTCACGCCCACCGGTGCGCGCTTGCGCGAGATGCGCGCCGGCGACCTCGACGCCGTCGCCGCCCTCGAGGCCGAGCTCTTCGGGGGCGAGGCCTGGAGCCCGGCGCTGCTGAGCGCCGAGCTCGCCGCCAGTCAGGGCCAGGGGGCCGACCGCCACTACATCGTCGTGGAGGACGCCGCTGATCGGGCTGAAGGCGCGGATGGCGCCGATGGCGTCGACGGCTCGGGCGCGATCCTGGGTTACGCGGGGCTCTGGATCGGGGACGGCCGGGGTGACGCCGACCTGCTCACCATCGCCACGGCGGCGCGCGCCCGGCGCCTCGGCCTGGCCCGGGCCATGCTCGACTACCTGATCGACCGGGCGCGGGGCGCCGGCTGCGGCGCCGTCCTGCTCGAGGCCCGCGCCTCCAACGACGCCGCCCAGGCGCTCTACCTCTCGCGGGGCTTCACGCCGGCCGGTCGGCGCCGCCGCTACTACTCCGCCCCCACCGAGGACGCCGTCGTCATGCGCCTGGCGCTCGGCGGGCCCGGTCATCAGACCACCGGCGGCGCTGACCGCACCGCGGGCATCGGCCCCGTGGGTTCGGAAGCGGTCTGACCGGCTCGAATCGTCCTCCTGTGTCGCCCAGGGCCGCCGTCGGGTAGGATTTCCATCACTATTTCCTTTATGCGGGCGTGACGAAATGCCGAGCGCCTCCGGCGTTGATCGGGTCCCCTCCGCCGGGGCGATCGGGGCCCCATGGCGACGAATCGTCCTGAGTTTCGCCTGGAAACACGCGGTCGGGCGGATGATCTGACGTTCTGGGTCCAAGGGTCCCGAACATCCGCCCCGGCAGATCCGTAGGCTCATCACGTGACCAAAGCGACTGTTCCCTCCAAGAAGCGGAGCGCGTTGACGACGACCGTCTTCATGAAGCGCATGATGGCGATCTCGGGCATCGTGTTCCTGCTCTTCGTCCTGTTCCACGCCTACGGCAACACCCACTACTTCGAGGGTGAGATCGCCTACGATCACTACGCGTACTTCCTGCGCGAGCTGCTCGTCCCGATCCTCCCCTTCGGCGGGTTCCTGTGGATCTTCCGTGCCGTTCTGGCTCTCTGCCTCCTGGCTCACGCTGGAAGCGCCTTCCACCTGTGGCACCGCAACGTCAAGGCCCGAGGCAACGACCCCTACGCGGTGAAGAAGTCCAACGCGGAGTACTTCGCCTCCCGCTACGCCATGCGCACCATGCGCTGGGGCGGCGTCATCCTCCTGCTGTTCATCATCTGGCACATCCTGCAGTTCACCACCCTTCACCTGACGCCCGGTGGACGCTACGAGCACGGCCGCGCCTACATGAACATGTACTACGGCTTCCAGCTGTGGTGGGTCTGGCTGATCTACGCGGTGGCGCTGGTCGCCCTGTGCCTGCACGTGTGGCACGGCGTGTGGTCCGCCCTGCAGACCCTCGGGGCGATCCGCGGCAGCGTCATCCCCTTCGTCCGCCTCATCGCGTTCATCGTCGCCTTCGGGCTCTTCTTCGCCTTCATGTGCGTGCCCACGGCGATCCTCCTGGGCCTGACCCCTGAGCCCATGGACGCCGCGACGTACGCCGTCGAGGCCGCGAACGCGGGCATCAACTGGATGGGTAAGTGAAAGACATGAGCAACACCACCGCATCGACCCCCACCCCGACGGCGCCGCTCGTCGACGGCCTCTACTACGAGGGCGACAGCATCGCCGACACCAAGGCCCCGCACGACGTCCCGATCGCGCAGCGCTGGGAGCAGCGCAAGTTCAACGCCAAGCTCGTCAACCCCGCCAACCGCCGCAAGCTCGACATCATCGTCGTCGGCTCCGGTCTGGCCGGTGGCGCGGCGGCGGCCTCGCTCGGCGAGCAGGGCTACAACGTCCAGGTCTTCTTCTACCAGGACTCCGCCCGCCGCGCGCACTCCATCGCGGCCCAGGGCGGCATCAACGCCGCGAAGAACTACCGCAACGACGGCGACTCTGTCTACCGGCTCTTCTACGACACCGTCAAGGGCGGCGACTACCGCGCCCGCGAGGACAACGTCTACCGGCTCGCCGAGGTCAGCGCCAACATCATCGACCAGTGCGTCGCCCAGGGCGTCCCCTTCGCCCGCGAGTACGGCGGCCTGCTCGACAACCGCTCCTTCGGCGGCGTCCAGGTCTCCCGCACCTTCTACGCCCGCGGCCAGACCGGCCAGCAGCTCCTCATCGGCGCCTACCAGGCCCTGGAGCGCCAGGTGCACGCCGGGACGGTCAAGGAGTTCCGCCGCCACGAGATGGTCGAGCTCATCATCGTGGACGGCCGGGCCCGCGGCATCGTCGCTCGCGACATGGTCACCGGCGAGATCTCCACTCACCTGGCCGACGCCGTCGTACTGGCCACCGGCGGGTACGGGAACGTCTTCTTCCTGTCCACCAACGCCATGGGCTGCAACGCCACCGCCATCTGGCGCGCGCACCGCAAGGGCGCCTACTTCGCCAACCCCTGCTACACGCAGATCCACCCGACCTGCATCCCGCAGTCCGGCGACTTCCAGTCCAAGCTCACCCTCATGAGCGAATCGCTGCGCAACGACGGGCGCATCTGGGTGCCCAAGCGCGCCGAGGACTGCGACAAGGACCCGCGCCAGATCCCCGAGGAGGACCGCGACTACTACCTCGAGCGCATCTACCCGGCCTTCGGCAACCTCGTGCCCCGCGACATCGCCTCGCGCCAGGCCAAGAACATGTGCGACGAGGGCCGCGGCGTCGGCCCCGCCATCAAGGAGAAGGCCGCTGACGGCACCGAGCGCATGATGCGCCGGGGCGTCTACCTCGACTTCTCCGAGGCCATCGGCCGCCTGGGCAAGGACGCCGTCTCCGCCCGCTACGGCAACCTGTTCGAGATGTACCAGCGCATCACCGGCGACGACCCCTATGAGGTCCCGATGCGCATCTACCCCGCCGTCCACTACACGATGGGCGGGCTGTGGGTCGACTACGACCTGGAGTCCAACATCCCGGGCCTCTATGTCGGCGGGGAGGCCAACTTCTCCGACCACGGGGCCAACCGCCTGGGCGCCTCGGCCCTCATGCAGGGCCTGGCCGATGGCTACTTCGTCCTGCCCGACACCATGAACGACTACCTGGCCGACATGCTTCGCCTGGGCAAGGTCGACCCGAGCGCCCCCGAGATCGCCGAGGCCAAGGCCGCCGTCGAGGACCGCATCAACCGCCTCATGGCCCTGCGCGGCACCCGCAGCGTGGACGACTTCCACATGGCCCTGGGCCGCATCATGTGGGAGTACTGCGGCATGGAGCGCCGCGACGCCGGACTGCGCGAGGCCATCAAGCAGATCCGCGCCCTCAAGGAGGAGTTCTGGAGGGACGGCCGCGTCACCGGCGAGGCCATGGAGGTCAACCAGGCCTTGGAGAAGGCAGGGCGCCTGCTCGACTTCTTCGAGCTCGCCGAGCTCATGTGCATCGATGCCCTCCACCGCCGGGAGTCCTGCGGCGGGCACTTCCGGGCCGAGTCCCAGACCCCCGAGGGCGAGGCGCTGCGCCATGACGACGAGTTCCTCTACGTCGCCGCATGGGAGTGGGGCGGCGAGAACCAGCCCCCGATCCTCCACAAGGAGGACCTCATCTACAAGGACATCGAGCTCAAGCAGCGGAGTTACAAGTGAACATCAAGCTGAAGATCTGGCGCCAGAAGAACGCGAGCGCCAAGGGCCACTTCGAGGAGTACTCGATGACCGGCGTCGAGGAGCACATGAGCTTCCTCGAGGTCCTCGACCTGCTCAACGAGCAGCTTTTCGCCGAGGGCAAGGACCCCGTCGCCTTCGACTCCGACTGCCGTGAGGGCATCTGCGGCCAGTGCGGCGTCGTCATCAACGGGCAGGCCCACGGGCCCATCCGCTCCACCACCTGCCAGCTGCACATGCGCCACCTCGCCGAGGACCCCTCCTTCAAGGACGGCTCCACGATCACCATCGAGCCCTGGCGCTCGACGGGCTTCCCGATCCTCAAGGACCTCATGGTGGATCGCTCCGCCCTCGACCGCATCGTCCAGGCCGGCGGCTACATCTCGGTCAACACCGGAGGCGCCCCCGAGGCCCACTCCGTGCCGGTCCAGAAGGAGAAGGCCGACGCCGCCTTCGAGGCCGCGGCCTGCATCGGCTGCGGCGCCTGCGTCGCCGCCTGCCCGAATGCCTCCGCCATGCTGTTCACCGGCGCGAAGATCTCCCACTTGGGCCTGCTCCCGCAGGGTCAGCCCGAGCGCCTCGCCCGCGTGGTCTCCATGCTCAACCAGCACGACGCCGAGGGCTTCGGCGGCTGCACGAACATCGGCGAGTGCGCCGCCGTGTGCCCCAAGTCCGTGCCGATCGAGGTCATCTCACGGCTCAACCGCGACCTCGGCCACGCGCTGTGGAAGGGGCAGAAGGCTCACTAGGCAGCGCTGAGGCCCGCGGGCTCGCTGACGCCCGGAGGCGCACTGGAGCCCGCGCTGACCAGCGGGGCGCGGTTCTCGCAGCGCCCGTTCGAGGAGACTCGGCGGCGCTTTCGAGAACCGCGCCCCGCATCGCCATGACGACGGCCCGGCGGTGCCCGCGCGGGGCGATGGCGCGGTGCGGGCGCCCGCCGGGCAGGGGCTAGGCTGAGCGCCGTGAGCGCCCCCTTGATCCTCGGCATCGAGTCCACCTGCGATGAGACCGGCGTGGCCCTCGTCCGCGGCCGCGAGCTGCTCGGCGATGTCACCGCCACATCCATGGATGAGTACGCCCGCTTCGGCGGGATCATCCCAGAGATCGCCTCCCGCGCCCACCTGGAGGCCTTCGTCCCCACCCTCGACGCCGCCCTGGAGCGGGCCGGAGTGGGCCTGGAGGAGATCGACGCCATCGCCGTGTGCGCGGGCCCCGGCCTCATCGGCTCGCTCACCGTGGGCATCTCCGCGGCCAAGGCCCTGGCAGCGTCCCTGGGCAAGCCCGTCTACGGCGTCAACCACGTCATCGGCCACCTCGCCGTCGACGAGCTCGTCGACGGGCCCCTGCCCGACCGCTTCATCGGGCTCATCGTCTCCGGCGGGCACTCGAGCATCCTGAGCATCCGCGATATCGCCACCGATGTCGTCGAGCTCGGCGGCACCCTCGACGACGCCGCGGGAGAGGCCTTCGACAAGGTCGGCCGCCTCCTCGGGCTGCCCTACCCCGGCGGGCCGCATGTGGATCGCCGCTCCCGGGCCGGCGACCGCGAGGCGATCCGCTTCCCCAGGGGGCTGGCCGCCGCGAAGGACCGCGAGCGCCACCGCTACGACTTCTCCTTCTCCGGCCTCAAGACGGCCGTGGCCCGCTACGTGGAGTCCCTGGAGGACGGCGGGCGGGAGGTGCCGGTGGATGACATCTGCGCCGCCTTCTCCGAGGCCATCAACGACTCACTGACCGCCAAGGCCGTGGCCGCCTGCCTCGACACCGGTTGTGGGACCCTCGTCATCGGCGGAGGGTTCTCCGCGAACTCGCGGCTGCGGGAACTCGCGGCCGAGCGCTGCGAGGCGGCGGGCATCGCCCTGCGCATCCCGCCGCTGCGCTACTGCACGGACAACGGCGCCCAGATCGCCGCCCTGGGGGCGGCCGCGATGCGCGCCGGAGTCGAGCCCTCACCCCTGGACTTCGCGCCCGACTCCGGCATGCCCCTCGACACTATCGTCGCTCGCAGCCGCTGACCCTCCCCACCAATCACCTCCCCCTATGAGCGAGACCGGTCGAAAATAGGAGCGAGACCGGTCGGCCGACCGGTCTCGCTCCTATTTTCGACCGGTCTCGGCGATAATTGGCGGTTATTGGAGTGGGGTGACGACAAGGACTGCGCCTTTGGGGCCCTTGCCGATCCGGGGCCCGATGCGAGTGAGCAGCCAGGTCTCGCCGTCCCCCGCCTTGCCCCCGCGCAGGTGCAGCGCCGCCCTGAGCTGATCGGGAGACACATCCACGCCGCGCTTGTGGATCTCCAGACGGGTGATCCCCCGCTCGCGCACCCGCGCCCTGAGGGACTTCACATGCAGCGGCAGGATCTCGACGATTCGCCATGCGCGCACGAAGGGCCTCAACTCCGCGCCCGGCGCCTCGTCGGCCGTCAGGTAGGCGATGCGCGAGCCCACGGGCCGGGCTCCCGAGTCGCGCGCCACCCGCGCCACCAGCCCCGCCCGGATGACGGCGCCATCGGGCTCGATGATGAGCTCTCCCAGGTCGTCGATGCCCCCGATGGGCTCGGCCTGCTCCGGCTCCGACGACGGCGCCGCGCCGCTCTCGTCGGCCAGCACCGCCGCGCTCACCGCGCCGGCCGCCCCGGCCTCCTCATCGGTCCCTCCAGGCCCTTCGGTGCGCAGGCACAGGGCCGAGCGCCCCGGGCCCTCCGGCGCGAGAGGCCCGAACCACAGGCCGGCCTCGACGACGGCGCCATCCACACTCACCCACTGCGCGTGGGCGTCCTCGGGGATCGCGCAGTGGTCGAGGCCCGGCGCCACCTTGAGCCCGAGGGCGGGCACCGCCCGGCGCATGGCCAGCAATTCGGACAGCGCGGGAGACCACTGCTCGGGGTCCTTGATGCGGCGCCCGCCGGCGCGCCGGGCGGGATCGGCGAAGACGGCGTCGACGCCCTCGGCCCCGAGGTCGATCCCCAGGGCGTCGGCGCAGCGCACCCGCGCCCGGTCGAAGGGCATGAGGTTGACCGTGGCGAGCGCCGCCGTCGCCTCGTCGCGCTCGACGGCGAGCACATCGAGTCCCAGTCCCGCCAGGGCCATGGCGTCCCCGCCGATGCCGCATCCGAGATCCGCGACTCTGCCCGCCCCGGCCGCCGCGTAGCGGGCGGCGTGCCTGGCGGCGACGGCCAGGCGCGTGGCCTGCTCCAGCCCGTCGGGGGTGAAGAGCATGGTGGCGGCGAAGGGGCCGAACTTGGCCTCCGCCCGAGCCCGGAGGCGCTGCTGGGACAGCGCCGCCGCCACGAGTCCGGGGGAGTGGCCCTCCTCGCGCAGGGACTCGGCGAGACGGAGCGCTTCGGCCTCGTCGTATGGGGGCAGCGAGCCGAGCAGTGCCCAGCCCTCCGGGGTGAGCAGGGGCATGAGGGCCAGCGCCGCGGGGTCGGAGGGGGAGGCGGGATCGGGCTGGGTGGGCTCAGTCGTGGCGACGTCGCGCTGGGAGTCAGTCATCCCCCCGATCATGGCATGCGCCCCGTGCTCCCCGTCGCCATCCCGATCGGCCGGCCCCGATGGGCCCGCCAGGCCTGTCAGGAGCGCCGGGGCCGGCGGGCCCGGCCACGCCATCGGCGAAAGCCCCGCGAACGCTTGGCACTCGCGTTGACTGAGTGCTAATCGCGGACGTAGATTCGTTCTCGGCACGGGGCCCACCGGCCCCGCGGCTCGCACTCGGGAGCGCTTGCCGGCCCCCGCGACGGCGGTACAGCGCGCATCGAGCGCGGCAGACAATGTCATCCACCCACTAGCGAGAAGGGGAGGTCCGCAATGTCGATCTCCATCAAGCCGCTCGAGGACCGGATCGTCGTCCAGACGGTCGAGGCCGAGCAGGTCACCGCCTCCGGCATCGTCCTGCCGGGCACCGCCCAGGAGAAGCCGCAGGAGGGCAAGGTCATGGCCGTGGGCCCCGGCCGCGTCGACGACAAGGGCAACCGCGTCCCGGTCGATGTCGCCGAGGGCGACATCGTCATCTACTCCAAGTACGGCGGCACCGAGGTCAAGTACGACGGCGAGGAGTACCTCATTCTCTCCGCCCGCGACGTCCTCGCGATCGTCACGAAGTGACTCCCGCGGGCTCGGCCCGCACCTCGGATCCCCCGGAGGGGCCGTCTCGGCCGCCGGGGGATCCGCGCGCCTCGGGCACCGGGCCCGACTTGCGGCGCCTGGGACCGGCCCCGGCCGCCCGGTGAGCGGCCCTCATCGCGGCAGGCGGACCTGGGATGCGCCCGGCCCCGCCGCCGACCTACGATGCGACCGTGAGCGACTCGATCACCAGCCCCGATATCTACGCCCCCACCGGACTGACCTACGACGACGTCCTCCTCCTGCCCAGGCTGACCGACGTCATCCCCTCGGAGGTCGATACGACCTCCCGCCTGACCCGCGGGATCACCCTGTCAACGCCGCTGCTCAGCGCCGCCATGGACACCGTCACCGAGTCGGAGATGGCCATCGCCATGGCCCGGCAGGGCGGCATGGGCATCCTCCACCGCAACCTGTCCATCGAGGAGCAGGCCGACCAGGTGCGCCGGGTCAAGCGCTCGGAGTCCGGCATGGTCTCCGACCCCGTGACGATCGCCCCCGACGCCACCATCGCCCAGCTCGACGAGCTGTGCGGCCACTACAAGGTCTCGGGCCTGCCCGTCGTCGACGACGCCGGCAACCTCCTGGGCATCATCACCAATCGCGACCTGCGCTTCGTGCCCACCGAGGCATGGGCCGAGCTGCGCGTGCGCGACTGCATGACCCCGCGCGAGCGCCTCGTCACTGGACGCACGGGGATCTGCCGCGAGGACGCCAAGGCCCTGCTCGCCGAGCACCGCATCGAGAAGCTCCCCCTGATCGACGACGCCGGGCGCCTCACCGGCCTCATCACCGTCAAGGACTTCGTCAAGACCGAGCAGTACCCCAACGCCACGAAGGACGCCGAGGGCCGCCTCGTCGTCGGAGCCGCCGTCGGCTACTGGGGCGACACGTGGGAGCGGGCCACCGCTCTGGCCGAGGCCGGCGTGGATGTGCTCGTCGTCGACACCGCCAACGGCGGGGCGCGCCTGGCCCTGGAGATGATCTCGCGCCTCAAGTCCGACCCGGCCTTCTCCCACGTTGAGGTCATCGGCGGCAATGTGGCCACACGCGAGGGCGCCCAGGCACTCATCGATGCCGGGGTCGACGCTGTCAAGGTCGGCGTGGGCCCGGGCTCGATCTGCACCACCCGCGTGGTGGCGGGCGTCGGCGTCCCGCAGGTGACCGCCGTCTACGAGGCCGCGCGCGCCTGCGGCCCCGCGGGCATCCCGCTCATCGCCGACGGCGGCCTGCAGTACTCGGGCGACATCGCCAAGGCGCTCGTGGCCGGTGCGGACACGGTCATGCTCGGCTCGCTGCTCGCCGGATGCACCGAGTCCCCGGGGGACCTCGTCTTCGTCAACGGCAAGCAGTGGAAGCGCTACCGGGGCATGGGTTCGCTCGGCGCCATGAGCTCGCGCGGGCGCCGCTCCTACTCCAAGGACCGCTACTTCCAGGCCGACGTCTCCTCGGACTCCAAGATCGTCCCCGAGGGCATCGAGGGCCAGGTGCCCTACTCCGGCTCGCTGGCGGACGTCGTCTACCAGCTGGTGGGGGGCCTCCACCAGTCGATGTTCTACGTGGGCGCCCGCACGATCGGTGAGCTCAAGGCCAACGGCCAGTTCGTGAGGATCACGGCGGCGGGCCTCAAGGAGTCCCACCCGCACGACGTCATGATGACCGCCGAGGCCCCGAACTACTCGGGCCGCGGATGACCACACTGCCGACGGGCGATGCCGACGCCCTGGACGGGCGGCAGTGCCCTGCTGCCCTCGTCCGGCCACTGCCCGCCAGCTACCTGCGTACCGACGCGATCTCCGCCGCCGGGCTGGCGCTGCTCGGGGCCCTGATGTCCTGGCTGTCCCTCACGGGCGGGACCGGCTTCTTCAAGCAGGAGATGCACCTGCAGGTGATGGGCAGCGTGCTGCTGGCGGTGCCGCTCATCTGGCGTCGGCGGTGGCCGCTGTGCGTCGGGCTGATCCACGCACTGACCTACGGGGTGCTCAGCTACCTCACAGGATTCGAACACAACACCTCTCAGGTGCTGCTGTTCATGTCCTTCTTCTCCATCGGCGCCTGGTCCGCGCAGCGTCAGTGGGCCACGCGCGTGCGCGTGATCATCTGCGTGGGCATGGGGGTGTGGCTGGCGGCCGCTGGCGTCTGGCTGTACTTCGAGGCCGTGGGCTCGACGGAGGCCTTCACCGTCCGCTCGCTCCTGGCGGTCGTGGTGTACCAGCTATTCATCAACGTCGCCTTCTTCACCGGTGCCTGGTACTTCGGCAACCGTGAGTGGGCGCGGGCCGTGGCGCTCGCCGAGCTCGAGAACGCCTATGCGGACATCCGCGAGCTGCGCGCCGAGCTCGTGGACGCCGCCGTCGGGCAGGAGCGGCTGCGCATCGCTCGCGAGCTGCACGACGTCGTCGCCCACCATGTCACCACCATGTCCGTCCAGGCCGCAGCGGCCAGACGCCTGCTGGAACGCAGCCCCCAGGCGCACGCGCCCCACCAGGCGGTCGGCTCTCTCAAGCAGATCGAGTCCGCCGCCCGCCAGGCCGTGGCCGAGCTGCGCACCCTGGTGCTCACCCTGCGCAGCGACGACCATGAGGACGCAGCACCCACCGTGGACGACATCCCGGACCTGGTGGAGCAGTCCCGCCAGGCCGGCACCCGCACCACCTTCGAGCAGATCGGCGGCGAGGTGCAGGTCAACCCCGTCATCGGGCTGGTCCTGTACCGGGTGGCGCAGGAGGGTCTGACCAACGCGGCCAAGCACGCGGGCCCCGGGGCCAGTGTGGCGGTGCGCCTGCGGGTGCGTCCCGACCTCGTGGAGCTGGAGGTGTCCGACGACGGTTGCGGCGGTCCCACCCCCGTGCCCGGCACCGGCACAGGCCTGGTGGGCATGCGTGAGCGGGTCATCGCCGTCGGCGGCACCCTGGAGGCGGGCGCCAAGCCCCGCGGCGGATTCCGCGTGCGCGCCCGGATCCCGGTGGGAGAAACCCAGAGCCCGGTGGGAGCGGCCCTGTGACCCGGGTGCTGCTCGTGGACGACCAGATGCTCATCCGGGCCGGCTTCCGCACCATCCTGGACAGCGAGCCGGGCCTGGAGGTCGTGGGGGAGGCGGCCAACGGGGCCGAGGCTCTGGAGCGGGCGATGCGGCTGGAGCCTGACGTCATCTGCATGGACGTGCAAATGCCGGTGATGGACGGCATTGCTGCCACCCGCGAGCTCGTCGCACGCGGCTGCCGGGCCGCCGTGCTCATCCTCACCACCTTCGACCGTGACGACTTCCTCTTCGAGACCCTGGACGCCGGGGCCAGCGGCTTCCTGCTCAAGACGGCCGAGGCGGAGAAGCTCATCGAGGCCGTGCAGGTGCTGGGGCGCGGTGACGCCCTGCTCATGCCCGAGGTCACCCGCCGGGTTCTCACCCGCTACGCCGGCACCCAGGGCGCGGGTGCGGGCCGGGGCGCGCAGACGCCGTCGGAGCTGACACAGCGGGAGGTTGACACGCTGCGGTGCCTGGCCCGAGGGATGACCAACGCGGAGATCGCGGCCGAGCTGTACGTGAGCACCGAGACCGTCAAGACGCACGTGTCCAACATCCTGGCCAAGCTCGGCCTGCGCGACCGGGTGGCCGCCGTCATCTGGGCCTTCAAGCACGGCATCGCGGCCTGATCCCCCGCACGGGGGAGGAGATCTTTCACCCTGCTGCGGGAGGTGGCGGAGCAGGCCCCCACCTAGCCTGATGCCATGATCAGCGTACGTCACATTCACCGGTATTACGGTGAGAAGCATGTCCTCAAAGACGTGTCCTTCGATGTCCACCCCCGGGTGATGACCGGCTTCGTCGGCGGCAATGGCGCGGGCAAGACCACCTCCATGCGCATCATCCTGGGTGTGCTGGCGGCCCAGAGCGGGCAGGTGCTCGTCGACGGGGCGCCCATCACCGCGGATCAGCGCGCCGCCATCGGCTACATGCCCGAGGAGCGGGGCCTGTACCCCAAGATGAAGGTCATCGACCAGCTCGTCTACCTCGCGCGCCTGCACGGGCTGGAGGCCGCGGATGCCCGCAGCCACGCCCTGGAGCTGCTCGAGCGCCTCCAGCTCAAGGGCGAGCCGACCGACACCCTGGAGTCCCTGTCCCTGGGCAACCAGCAGCGCGTGCAGATCGCGGCTGCCCTCGTCCACCGGCCCTCGGCCCTCATCCTCGATGAGCCCTTCTCCGGGCTCGACCCCGAGTCCATGGAGGCCTGCGTCCAGGTGCTGCGCGAGTACGCCGCCGCCGGCGCTCCCGTGCTCTTCTCCTCCCATCAGCTCGATGTCGTCGAGCGCCTGTGCGACCGGCTCGTCATCATCAGCGACGGCGAGATCCGGGCCGCGGGCACCCGCACCGAGCTGCTGGAGGCCGCCACCACGAACGAGTGGGAGATGGAGAGCGGTTCGGACACCGGGTGGGTGGCAGACACCGGCACTGAGGTGGTCGAGTACGACGGCGGTTACGTCCGCTTCCGCTCCGCCGACGTCGCCGCCGCCAACCGGGTCCTGGCAGACGCGCTCCAGCGCGGCACCGTCACGGTCTTCCGCCGCGTGACCCGCTCTCTGCACGAGACGTACAAGGAGATGACCAAGTGAGCACCCGACCCAGTTTCCGGACCACCGTCGCCGTCGTCGCGCGTCGCGAGATCACGGCCAGGTTCCTGTCCAAGGCTTTCATCATCTCCACCGTCATCACCGTGCTGCTCATGCTCCTGATGGTGGTCCTGGGCCCGCGCATCGGCGACCTCATCGCCGGCGGGCCGACCACCGTGGCGGCGCCACCCAGCGAGACGGCCGTTCTGCAGGGCCTGCCGGATGTGGAGGTCCTGGCGGTGGACGATGCTGAGGCGGCCCGCCAGGCAGTCCTGGACAAGGGCGCCGACGCCGCCGTCGTGCCCGAGGCGGACAACCCCGTGGGCTTGAGGATCCTCGCGCTCAGCGAGCCGCCGAACAAGCTGATCCAGGGGCTGTCGGCCTCCCCGGCGGTGGAGCTGCTCGATCCCGACGCCCCCAACCCGGCGATCCGCTACCTGCTGCCGCTGGGCCTCGCCCTGGTGTGGATGAGCGCCGCCCTGGGCTTCGGTATGACCATCGCGCAGTCGGTGGTGGAGGAGAAGGAGACGCGCATCGTCGAGATCCTGCTGGCCTCCATCAGTTCCAGGGCCCTGCTCACCGGCAAGATCCTGGGCAATTCTTTGGCGGCGCTGGTGCAGATCCTCCTCATTGCGGGGGCCCTGCTGCTGGGCTTGGCCATCAATGACGAGGTCCTGCCCGCGGGCGACCTCGTGGGGCCGGTGCTGTGGTTCATCCCGCTGTTCATTGTCGGTTTCGTCATGATCGCCTCCCTGTTCGCCGCGGGCGCGGCCCTGGTGTCGCGCAACGAGGACCTTCAGAGTGTCCTGCAGCCGATGATGTGGCTGGTCATGCTGCCCTACTTCGGGGTTCTCCTCGGCGCCTCGAACGCGACCTTCATGACGGTGCTCAGCTACATCCCTCTCAGCTCGCCCATCGCGCTGCCCGTGCGGATGTACCTGGACGACTCCGTGGCCTGGTGGGAGCCGATGGTGTCCGTGGTGCTCCTCATCACCACCACGGTCGCCGCCATCATCCTGGGCGCGCGCGTCTACGACCGCGGCCTGCTCCACACCGGCAAGGCAATGGCCTGGAAGGAGGCCCTGGCCAAGGCGTCCTGAGCTGCCTGGGCGTCGGGAGCGACGGGTCGGCCGGGCCGCTGGGCCTGGTCGACCCGTCAGCTCGTGCTGGCCAGGGGCCAGGAGGGGTCGGCGTCGGGGGTGCGGCCCCGGCGGGTGAGCCACTGGTTGAGGGACTCGGCCCAGGCGCGGTGTGCCTCGGCCTGCAGGCCCTGCAGGGCCGCCAGGTCCGTGCCGGCCACCCGCGGGTGCACGCGGGCCATCGCCTCGAGGACGTCGAGCGTGGCAGCAACGTCCACCTCCGCCGTGTGCAGCGCCTCGTCCACCTGCACGCCGTAGACCGCGCACACGTCCCCCAGGCGGCGCTTGCCCTTGCGGTAGCGGTCGACGGCACGGTCGAGGACGAGCAGGTCCAGCACCGGGGCGATCTGGCCGCCGAGGCGCTGGCGCAGGGTGGACAGGCCGTGACGGGCCAGCTCGGCCTCCATGAGCGTGAGGTCGAAGGGGGCATTGAAAGCGACCACCGGCGTTCCCTGGGCCATCGCCGTGGCGAGGGCTCCGGCGACCTCTTCCAGCACCTCGGCCGCAGGCCGCCCCTGCGCGCGGGCGCGCTGCGTGGTGATCCCGTGCACGGCCGCCGCCGCGGCGGGGATCTCGACGCCGGGGTCCGCCAGCCAGGTGCGCACCTTCTGAGCGCGGGTGTCGTCCGGCAGCCGCGGGCCGCGCCAGACGAGTGCCGCCGTCACGAGACGGTCCTGGGTGGGGCTCACCCCGGTCGTCTCCGTGTCGAAGCCGAGCAGCGGTCCGTCGGCCCAGGTGCGGGAGGGGCTGCCGGTCCCGGTGGGGGAGCTGGTGGAGTGAGGGTGAGGAGTGCTGTGGCTCATGCCCCGAGTGTGCCACCGCCTTCGGACACGAACGGCTGCCCGGCATGCGTAGGGGGGCGGCTGGGGCGGCGCACGGAGGCCTCGTCGGGCGGCAGGCCGGCCATCCGGTATGTGCAGGGGCGGCTCCTAATGCACCCGCGGTAGATCGGGTGCGGGGCGCACACGAGGCGGCGGGAGTAACCAGCGGCGCGTGCGGCCGTGCTGGTGGCGCCGCTGGCGCCGGGTACGGATCAGCTTCCCGCGGTATGGACCGCTTTCCCGCAATACGGACCACCTTCTGACGTGTGGACCACCTCATTGGAGTGACGAGGTGGTCCGCACTGGGGGAGGGATGCGTGCCGGATAGGTGGTTCGACCCGCGGGAGGGCGCGCGCCAGGAAAGGTCGCCCGAACCTCGTTCGCAGCGCCCGCCGCTGCCGTCTCACCGCTCACCGCTACCATCACCCCATGAGCGGTGAGATCGAGATCGGGCGTTCCAAGCGCGCGCACCAGGCCTACTCCTTCGAGGACATCGCCCTCGTCCCCTCCCGGCGCACCCGGGACGTCCGTGATGTGCGCGTCGGCTGGCAACTGGACGCCTACCACGTCGACCTGCCCGTCATGGCCGCCCCCATGGACTCCGCGATGGCGCCGCGGACGGCGATCGCCGTCGGCGGCCTGGGAGGCATCGGCACCCTTGACCTGGAGGGCCTGTGGACCCGTTACGAGGACCCGGCCGATGCCTATGCGCGCATCCGCTCCGCCGCTCCCGAGGAGGCCACGCGCGTCCTTCAGGACGTGTACTCGCGGCGCGTGGACCACGCCCTCATCGCCGAGCGCGTCTCGGAGCTGCGAGCCTCCGGCGCCGTCGTCGCGGGCAGGCTCAGCCCCAACCGCACCCTCGAGCACTGGCGCGCCGTCATCGAGGCCGGCGTGGACCTGCTCATCATCCGCGGCTCCACCGTCTCGGCCGAGCACGTCTCCGGCGCCAAGGAGCCGCTCAACCTCAAGCGCTTCATCTACGAGCTCGACGTGCCCGTCGTCGTCGGCGGGGTGACCACCTACACGGCGGCCCTCCACCTCATGCGCACCGGGGCCGCCGGGGTCCTCGTGGGCCAGGGAGGTGGGGCATCCTCCTCCATCCGCCAGGTCCTCGGCCTCCACATGCCCATGGCCACCGCAGTCGCCGACGTCGCCGCCGCCAGACGCGACTACATGGACGAGTCCGGGGGCCGCTACGTCCACGTCATCGCCGACGGCGGGGTCGGCAACTCCGGCGACGTCGTCAAGGCCATCGCCTGCGGGGCCGATGCCGTCATGCTCGGCGCGGCGCTCGCCCGGGCGGCCGAGGCGCCGGGCGGAGGCTACCACTGGGGCCCGGAGGCCTACCACGACCGGCTCCCGCGCGGCTACCGCACGCATGTGGGCACCGTGGGAACCCTCGAGGAGATCCTCAACGGCCCCTCGGACCGCGCCGATGGCACGCTCAACATCATGGGCGCCCTGCGGCGCACCCTGGCCACCACCGGCTATGGCGACGTCAAGGAGCTTCAGCGCGCCCAGATCGTCGTCGCCCCCTACATGCCATCCGTGACTGATCCCACGAGAGACATGCCGCGGAGGAGCAAAACGGATAGGCTGTGACACGTTCAGCGGGATCGCTGCACACCATCAGGACGCTGCGCCCGCGCGCCTGTCCCTCATCCTAAGGAGCACCACTATGGCTCAGGTCACCGCCACCATCGCCTCCAAGGTCGGTCTTCACGCCCGTCCCGCCGCCACCTTCGTCAAGGCCGTCGCCGAGAAGGGCGTCCCCGTCACCATCGCCAAGGAGGGCGGTGCGCCGGTCGACGCCTCCTCCATCCTCGGCGTCATGACCCTTGGCGCCGGTTTCGGCGATGTCGTCACCCTGGCCTCGGACGCCGACGGCGCTGACGCCGCCCTGGCCGAGCTCAAGGCCCTCCTCGAGACCGACCTCGACGCCTGAGGCGCTCTCGCATCTTGCGCCTGCGGGGCGCCCCTCCCGAAGCGGAGGGGCGCCCCGCAGGTTCGGGGGCGCCGCCGGGGAACCGCCATCGCCCGGTAGGGTGTGCGCCATGACGATCATCGCCGCCGCGGACGGCTCGGCCCTCGGCAATCCCGGACCCGCCGGCTGGGCATGGTACGTGAGCGACGACTGCTGGGCGGCCGGCGGCTGGCCCGAGTCCACGAACAACCGGGGCGAGCTCACCGCCGTCCTCGAGCTCCTGCGGGCGACCGCCGCCGCCGGATTGGAGGGCGAGGACATCCTCATCCAGGCGGACTCCCAGTACGTGATCAACTCCCTGACCAAGTGGCGCCACGGCTGGAAGAGGCGCGGCTGGCGCAAGGCCGACGGCAAGCCGGTCCTCAACGAGGACCTCATGCGCGCCCTGGACGGGGCCCTGGCAGGTCGGCAGGTGCGCTTCGAATGGGTGAGGGGGCACGTGGGCCATCCCATGAATGAGGCCGCCGATGCCCGTGCCCGCGCCGCCGCCACCGCCTACCAGCGGGGCGGCGCGGTTCCCAGCGGGCCGGGCTGGCCCTGCGCCGGCTCGCCCGCGCGGCCGGTCGGAGCGCCCGGCGCCTCTGCGGCTCCCACCGGGACGTCCGCCGAAAAATCCGCTGCGGTGCCCGGTGCCACTGCCGCCCGACGCGCCCGCTTGCGCGCCGAGCGAGGCACCCTCTTCTGAGGCCCCGACCGCTCCGCCCGGAGCAGCGGCCCCCGGCGCCCGAGGGCGCTCGCGCGGGGGAGCCTGCGCGGTCTCATGTGGACCGGGCGCCCGGGTAGGTACCAGCAGGCCCGGCCGCAGCGGGGTGCTGCGGCCGGGCCCGTTCGAGGAGCGCTGTTGCCGGCGCCAGGGAGGCCTCAGATCAGCCTTGAACCAGAGTCATCGCTTGGCGCGCGATGGCGAGCTCCTCGTTGGTGGGAACCACAAGTACGGTGACAGTGGATTCCGGAGTCGAGATGATACGCGCCTCAGCCGAGTGGAGAGCATTCGCCTCGCCGTCGATCCGCATTCCCATGTAGGCGAGGCGCTCGCAGAGCTCGGCGCGGAGGTTGGCGTCATTCTCGCCGATGCCCGCGGTGAAGGTGAGGGCCTCGAGGCCGCCCATGACGGCAGTGTAGGCGCCGACGTACTTGACCAGGCGGTGCAGGTAGATGTCCATGGCCTCGCGTGCCTGGGACTCCCCGGCGTTGATGCGGGCCCAGACGGCGCGCATGTCATTGTCCCCGGCCAGGCCCTTCATGCCGGACTCGCGGTTGAAGAGGTGGTCGATTTCGTCCACGCTCTTGCCGGCCACACGGGTCAGGTGGAAGACGGCGGCGGGGTCGATGTCGCCGGTGCGCCCGCCCATGACGAGGCCCTCCAGCGGCGTCAGACCCATGGAGGTCTCGACCGCGTGAGCGCCGACGACGGCGGAGGCGGAGGCGCCGTTGCCCAGGTGGAGGACCACCTGCTTGAGGTCGTCGCGGCCCAGCATGTCGGCGACGACGCCGGAGACGTACTGGTGGGAGGTGCCGTGGGCGCCGTAGCGGCGGATCTCGTAGGCGTCGGCCACCTCCCGGTTGAGGGCGTAGCGGGCGGCCTCCTCGGGCAGGTCCTGGAAGAACGCGGTGTCGAAGACGGCGACGTGCGGAACATCGGAGAGGAGCTTGCGGCCCACCTCGATGCCCTTGAGGTGGGCGGGGTTGTGCAGGGGGCCGAGCGGCACGAGCCTCTCGATGGTGGCCACGACGTCGTCGTCGATGAGCGCCGGACCGGAGAAGTGCTTGCCGCCCTGGACGACGCGGTGGCCCACGGCCACGATGTTCGCCTCGGTGAGCGTGGGACCCTTCTCA
The DNA here is from genome assembly GCF_002076915.1 of Actinomyces gaoshouyii. Taxonomy (NCBI): domain Bacteria; kingdom Bacillati; phylum Actinomycetota; class Actinomycetes; order Actinomycetales; family Actinomycetaceae; genus Actinomyces; species Actinomyces gaoshouyii. Next base: position 1,688,223 of record NZ_CP020468.1, on the reverse strand, counting down.
TCGAAGAGGCGCAGCACCTCGGTCAGGCCGGCGCCGTGATCGGCCACGGGCCCGGTCAGTTCGGTGACGTCCTCGCCGTGCTTGTGCTTGATGGCGCCCTCGGGCTCGCCGATGCGCTCGACGAGGCCGGAGGCCAGGGAGGCCCCGGAGTCCGGGTCGACGAGCTGGTACTTGATGGAGGAGGAACCGGAGTTGATGACGAGGACGGTTCGGGTGGTCATATCTGCCTTTCGTGGGGGAGGGGAGGAGGGGAAGCCGCGACGGACCGGTCAGCCCTGGGCCTGGACCGCGGTGATGGCCACGGTGTTGACGATGTCCTCGACCAGCGCCCCGCGGGACAGGTCGTTGACGGGCTTGTTGAGGCCCTGGAGGATCGGGCCGACGGCGACGGCGCCCGATGAGCGCTGCACAGCCTTGTAGCCGATGTTTCCGCTGGACAGGTCCGGGAAGATGAAGACCGTGGCCTTGCCTGCCACCGCCGAGTCAGGGGCCTTCTTCGCCGCGACCGTCGGGTCGATGGCGGCGTCGTACTGGATGGGGCCCTCGACGGCGAGTTCGGGCGCCTTGGCGCGCACCAGCTCGGTGGCCTCGCGGACCTTGTCCACGTCCGCGCCCTGGCCGGAGGTCCCGGTGGAGAAGGACAGCATCGCCACGCGCGGCTCGACGCCGAACTGGCGGGCGGTCTGCGCGCTGGAGATGGCGATATCGGCGAGCTGCTCGGCGGTGGGCTCGGGGTTGACGGCGCAGTCGCCGTAGACGAGGACGCGGTCCTCCAGGAGCATGAGGAAGACCGAGGAGACGATGGAGGTTCCCGGCTTGGTCTTGATGATCTGGAAGGAGGGGACGATCGTGTGGGCGGTGGTGTGGGCGGCGCCGGAGACCATGCCGTCGGCGTCCCCCATGTGGACCATCATGGTGCCGAAGTAGGAGACGTCCTGCACCTTCTCCCGGGCCTCCTCCAGGGTGACGCCCTTCTTGGCGCGCAGGCGGGCGAACTCGGCGGCGTACTTCTCCAGCAGCTCGGGGTCCGAGGGCGAGACGACGCGCGCCGCGGAGATGTCCAGGCCGAGCTCGGCGGCGCGCGAGCGGACCGCGGTCTCATCACCGAGCAGGACGATGGCGGCGATGCCCCGGCGCAGGATGGCGTCGGCGGCCTCCAGGACGCGGTCGTCGTCGGGTTCGGGCAGGACGATCGTCGTGGTGCGGGCCTTGGCGTGCTCCACCAGCTCGGCCTGGAACATGATGGGGGTGACGACATCGGAGGGCTCGACCTCGAGGGCCGCCATGAGGGAGGCGATGTCCGCCTCCTGCTCGAAGGCGGTGATGGCGACGTCCAGCTTGTGCTTCGAGGCGGTGGCCAGGTAGCCCTTGACCGAGCCGGCTGCTGAGGCGGCGGCGTAGGTGTCCAAGGGCGAGGTGATGATCGGCAGGGTCAGCCCGAGGCCCTTGACGATGCTCAGGGCGTGCGGGGCGACGTTGAAACCGCCGTTGAGCACGAGGCCCGACAGGGTGGGGAAGGTGGAGGAGGCCTGGGCGGCCGCCAGGGAGATGAGCACGGCCGAGCGGTCGGCCGGTACGATGACGAGCTGGCCTTCCTTGAGATGGTCCAGGAGGTGGGAGACGTCCATAGCGCCGATGAGGACGGACTCCGCCTCGCGCTCCAGCAGGGCGGGATCCCCGGAGATGAGGGTGCCGTCCACCGCGCTCAGGATCTCCCCGACCGACGGGGCGGACAGGAGCGGCACCTCGGGGAGGGTGGAGGCGGTGACGCCCTCGATGCCGCCCAGAGTCTCGGCGATCGCCCGGCGGGAGGCCTCGGGGCAGCGGTTGGCCAGGACGGCGGCGGTGCGCCCGAGGTTGTCGGAGATCTCCGCCATGGAGACCTCGACGCTGGCCCGTACCTCCTCGGGAGCCCCGGCGCCGGAGACGACCAGGAGCATGGGGGCGCCGATATTGGCGGCGACGCGCGCGTTGAAGGACAGCTCCGGGTTGCCCGCGACGTCGGTGAAATCGGAGCCGTCGATGATGACGACGTCGTGCTCGCGGGCAACGGCGCGGTAGGCGTCGACGATCCGGGGCAGCGCCTCCTCGGGGTCGGCGTGGAACTCGTCCCAGGTGACGCCGATGCACTGCTCGGCGGGCAGCGAGGAGCCGGAGTGGGTCAGGAGGAGGTCGAGGAAGGTGTGCTCGGCGCGAGAATCCACGAAGGGGCGGAAGACGCCGACTTTGGCGACGACCTTGGCGAGTACGTTGACCAGGCCGAGGGCCACGGTCGACTTGCCGGTTCCTGCGTTGGGGGATGCGATGTAGATGCTGCGCGCCACGGTGCTGGTCCTTCTCTCATCTCGACGTCGAGCGGCGGCGCCGGGCGGCGGCCGGCGCTCATGACCGATTGTGCCCCTCTCCGCGCCCGAGGACGACCAAAGTCCCTTAAACGCGCGCCTCCGGGCTGTGGGAACACCCACAGGCCGCTCATGGGGCTGGGGTGGGGGATCAGGCGACGAGGGGCAGGGCCGCCACGACGGTGAGGACCATGACGACGGGGTCGAAGACGCGCTGCGGCATGCGGTCGGCCAGGAGCCTGCCGGCCAGGGCTCCCACCAGCACCGCCGGGATGAGGACCGCTACGAGCGCCAGGGCGTCCACATGGATGATCCCCAGGGCGATGCTGAAGGGGAGCTTGGTGAGGTTGACCAGGAAGAAGAACCAGGCGGTCGTGCCCAGGAAGGCTTTGACCGGGTAGCGGCAGGCCAGGAAGTACAGACTCGTCACGGGCCCGCCCGCGTTGGCGACCATCGTGGAGAAGCCCGCGAGCGCCCCGTAGACCATGCGGGCGGTGGGCGAGGAGCCGGCCCTGGAGGCCGAGCCCGTGCCGCCCCTCGATGATGCTCCCGCGCTCGTGGCCCGGGACCTGGCGCCGGTTCGGTACCGACCGCGAGCGCGCTGCGCGAGGGTGATGACGATGAGGACGATCAGCAGCCAGCCGATGACGCGGCGCATGAGATCGTCGGAGGCCACGCGCAGGAAGAGCGCGCCGATCAGCACGCCGCAGGCGACGGCCGGCACGAGCCGCTTGAGCATGGTGGCGTCGGCGTCGCGGCGGTAGGCCCAGATGGCGGGCAGGTCCCCGGTCAGGAGCAGCAGGAGCATGACGCCGGTGGACTCCTTGGCGGGGAGCACCTGGGCGAATATGGCCACGGCGATCGTGGTGACGCCGGGCAGGGCGGTCTTGGACAGGCCCACGAGCAGGGCGCTGACGATGAGCAGGGCCCACGCCGATGTCGGCCCCATGGTGACGGCGTCGGGGAGGGGGCCGACGGCGGGCGCGGCTACGAGCGCTCGGGGGAGGAGAAGTGCGTCGCGCATAGCCGGCCCGCCGTCGGGTGAGAAGGGGTTGATCAGGGGAACGAGTAGGACACTACGCCCTGGTCGCAGTGCCGTCAGAGCTTGGCGGCGGCCGCCAGGAGGTTCGAGGCGGAGAGCTTGAGGCCCTCCACGTTGCCGTACTCGGCGTCCTCGTGCTCGATGTTGACGTTCATCTCCGGGGCGACCTGCTCGATGGCGCGCAGGAAGTCGGCCCAGTAGTCGGTGTCGTGCCCCAGGCCGAGGGCGACGAAGCGCCAGGCCGGGTCCTCGGGCCAGGCGTTGCACCAGTAGCCGTAGGCCACCGGGACCTTGCCCTCGGCATCGGCGGCGACGTGGCCGAAGTCGGTGTCGAGCACGCCGCGATAGGCGGCTCCGGGGAAGATCTTGGTGTCCTTGGCGTGGACGTGCCCGATGAGCCCACCCAGGCGCTTGGTGGCCGCGATGGGATCCATCTGCTGCCAGAAGAGGTGCGAGGGGTCCATGTTCACCTTGATGTTGGTGGCCCCGGTCTCCTCGATCAGCCTCTCGAAGGAGGGCACGTTGAACACGAGGTTGCGCGGGTGGAGCTCCAGGCAGACCTGCACGTCGTTGTCCCGGGCGAGGGCGTCGATCTCCTTGAAGAAGGGCACGACGACGCTCCACTGGTAGTCCAGGATCTCCATGTCTATGCCGTTCCAGGGGTTGACCACCCAGGTGGGGTACTTGGCGGTGGGGTCGGTGCCCGGCGTGCCGGACATCGTGACGATCTCCCCCACGCCCAGAGCCCCGGCCAGGCGGATGGCGTTGCGGATGTCCTCGGCGTGCTTGAGACCCTCATTGGCCAGCGGTGAGGTGGGGTTGCCGGAGGTGTTGAGGCCCGAGAGCCTCATGCCGCGCTCGGAGAAGAGCCCGAGGTAGTCCTCCCGGGCGGTCTTCGAGGCGAGCAGGGCGTCCACGGGGCAGTGGGGCGAGGGGATGAAGCCCCCGACGTTGACCTCCGCACCGGTGAGCCCCGCCTCCTTGAGGACGTCGAGGGCGGCGGTCAGGGGGCGGTCGGACAGGCAGGCGGTGTAGGCGCCGTAGGTGAGTGCCATGGTGGGTGATCTCCTTCGATCAAGAGGTGAGCGGGCGGGGGCCGGGCGGGGCTCAGAAGGCTGAGACGTCCACCTCGGAGCCGCCGTTGGCGGCGGAGCGGGCGACGGCGTCGGCGATGCGCATCTCGCGGTAGCCGTCTGCGAAGGTCGCGCAGGGCGGCAGGGCGCCCTCGCCGGTGGCGCCGGCGACCTGCTGGAGGAAGGCATAGGCCTGGTAGGTGAACTGCTCGATCTGGGTCAGGCCCACCCCGCCGAAGGCCATCGAGGACCCGCGGGCGAAGTAGGGGAAGTCCGGGTTGACCAGCACCCGTCGCGCCCCGCCCAGGCCGGTGGGGGAGTTGACGTCGTCGATCTTGATCTCACCGCAGCGGGCGAGGTCCCAGGAGGCACGGCCCTTGGAGCCCAGGACGTCCACCATGAGGGAGTTGGGCAGTCCCCATGCCACGCGCGAGCAGGAGAAAGTGCCCACCGCGCCGCTCGCGAAGCGCGCCGTGAAGGTGGCGACGTCGTCGTTCTCCACGTCCTCGTGGGCTGCGTCGGCGGTGTCCAGGGCTGTGCCGCGGGTGACGTGGCCGCTGGCGACGGGGCGCTGCTTGATCGAGGTCATCATGGCCGCGCCGGAGACGCTGACCAGCGGTCCGCAGATGGTCTCGGCGGTGTCGATGAGGTGGCTCCCGACGTCGCCCAGGGCGCCCGAGCCCATGGGGCCCTTGTAGCGCCAGGCCATGGGGGTGGCGGGGTCGGCGCCGTAGTCGCACCAGTAACGGGCGTCGAAGTGGTTGATCTCGCCGAGGTGCCCGCTGTCCACGAGCTTGGCGAGCTCGGCGACGGCGGCGTTGCGCCGGTAGGTGAAGCCTGTCGCGGTGACGACGCCGGCGCTCCTCTCGGCCTCGGCCATCGCCCTGGCGTTGTCGAGGGTGTCCGCGAGCGGCTTCTCGCACAGGACGTGCTTGCCGGCCCTGATGAGGGCCTCGGCGATCTCCCGGTGCAGGGCATTGCCCACCACGATGGATACAATGTCGATATTGGGGTCGTCGGCGATGGCCCGCCAGTCGGTGACGGCCCTCTCGTAGCCGTAGCGCTCGGCGGCGTCGACGGCGAAGGGCTCGTAGGCGTCGGCGATGGCGGCCAGGCGGACCTTGGGCAGGCCGAGGTCGTAGACGGTGCCGACCTGACGCCATGCGTTGGCGTGGGTGGTGCCGGCCATGCCCGCGCCGATGACGGCGACGGAGAGCGGGGCGGATGATGCGCTCATGAGTGTGCCTTCCTGTCCTCTTTGACGGATGCTCGATGGGGGCAGACCCCGTAATTCACGCGCGTGAATCGGTGCTGGCAATGTTGTCATCGGAGCGTTCCCCTGTCAAGGGCGTGGCTGGAGACCCGCGCTTCCCGACCGGACATGAGCGCGGCTCCGCCGGTCGGCTCGCCCGTCGCGCCGCTATCGCGCCGATGAGGAGCGGATGGCGAGAGTGGGGGCCAGGACCACGCTGCGCGCCGGCTCGTCGGCGGCCAGGGGATCCTGGGTCCCCAGTCCCGCCCGCTGGCAGATGAGCTCGATGGCCCGTGCCGCCATGACGGGCTCGGGCTGGTTAACGCTCGTCAGCGAGAACTCCTCTCGCTGGGCCAGGTAGGTGTTGTCGTAGGAGGCGATGAGCACGGGGGCGCCCTGACTGCGCCGCGCGGTGCGCAGGGCGGCGACGGCGTCGATCGCCAGGACGTCGTTGTGCATGACCAGGCCCAGTGGTTCGGGATGCGTGCTCACGGCGGCCCGCACGGCGGGTCCCGCCCCGTCGGCGCAGCCGTAGGCGGTCAGCGGCAGGCCCGCATCCCTCGCGGCGTCGGTCAGGGCGATCTCCCGCTCATGGCGGGAGGTCTCGTCGCCCGTCCGGGGGCGCACGTAGACGAGCGACGACGCCCCCCGCTCGCGCAGGTGGTCCGCGACGAGGCCGGCCGCCGCCCGCTCATCGATGTGCACGGCGTCGATCCTGCCGCCGGGGCTCCTGCGCCCGATGACGCAGGTGGCGACCTCCTCGCCCACGGCAACCACGTCCTGGCCGGTCAGCCATGGCGAGACCATCGCGATCCCCGCCACTCGCACGCCCAGGAGGGAGTCGATCGCCCGGTGGAGCGCCACCGGGTCCTCCGAGCCCACGGTGACGAACAGCGTCATGCCGCGCTGGGAGGCGGCCTCGTTGAGGCACTTGGCCATGCGCTCGAAGAAGGCGTTGCGCAGGTTGGGCAGCACCAGCCCGATGATCGACGAGCTCTGCCGCGCCAGCGAGGAGGCCGCCACGTTGACGCGGTAGCCCAGGTCCCGGGCGACCTCCTCGATGCGCTCGCGCGTCTGGCGGGCCACCCTCGGTGATCCGGCGAGAGCCAGGGAGACCAGCGAGCGGGAGACGCCCGCGGCGAGCGCGATATCGCTCTGCGTGGCGGGGCGCTGGCTCATACGGCTCCTGACTGGCGGCTGCGTGCGAGCGCAGTCTAGCCGGGGCCGTGGGGCGCTCGCCCGCGGTGGGGCGGCCCGGCTCACGCGTAGCGCCGCTGGAACTCCTCCTCCAACTCCTCCAGGGAGGAGTGCTTCGTCTCCGGGACGTTGCGGTACATGTAGATGACCGCGATGACGTTGATGAGTGAGAAGGCCAGGTAGGTGATGACCGGCCCGAGTTTGTCCATCATGATGGGGAAGAGGAAGGTGATGATCGCGTTGACCACCCACAGGCACAGCACCGCGAAGCCCATCGCCGCCCCGCGCATGCGCGCCGGGAAGAGCTCGGACATGATGACCCAGGTGCCGGGGGCATTGCCGCCCTGCATGAAGAGCATGTAGAAGATGATGACCGTCACCACGAGGTAGGGGATCATCGTGGGCATGGTGTCCACGATGTTGCCGGCGTCGTCGCGGTGGGGGTTGATGTCGAACAGGAAGACGGCGGTCATGACCCACAGCATGACGGTCAGGCCGATGGTGCCGCCCAGGAGGACACCGCGCCGCGAGAAGCGCAGCAGGAGCCACAGGCCGAGCGAGGAGCCGAGCACCGAGGCGATGCCGGTGAGCACCGTGAGCGTAATGGCGGACTCCGTGCCGAAGCCGGCGCTCTGCAGGATCTTCGGGGCGTAGTACATCATCGTGTTCACGCCCGTGGTCTGGTTGAACACGCCCACGAGCACGCCGATGACGAGGAGCTTGCGCGTCCATCGGATCTGGAAGCAGCGCGACAGGCTCCAGTGCTCGGTGCCGGCCTCGCGGCGGTTGAGCATGATCATCTCGTCGATCTCCCCGGCGATGTCGTCATCGGGCTTGCGCACGCGCTTGAGCTCCGCGATGGCCTGGATGTAACGGGCTTGGGAGGCGTGCCAGCGGGAGGACTCGGGCATCATGCGCATGCCCAGCCACAGTGCGACGGCGGGGATGGAGCAGATGACGAGCATGTAGCGCCAGGTGCTGCCGGTGCCGCCGTCGACGGCGATGGCGTCCTGGACGCCCTTGAGGACGTCCCAGCTGTAGGACTTGCCGACCTCGACGGCCTGCTCGACACCGTCGATCCTGACGGTGGTGCCGGGCTCCACGGAGGTGATGGTGGCCTCGGGGCCCCCGGTGATCCTGGCGATGGCGGCGTTGATGGCGAAGGCGAGGAACTGGCCGGTGACGATCATGAGCTGGTCGATGCCCACGAGGGTGCCGCGGATGGATCTCGGCGCGGTCTCGGCCAGGTAGACCGGCACGGTGGCGGAGGCGCCGCCCGCGCAGCCGATGAGGAGGATGGCACCCCCGTCCGGACACCGGATGGGGGCGCCATCCTCGGCCGCGGCCGGCGCGAGTGGCGCGGATGCGGCCGTCAGGGGGCGGGCGCCTCGGGGCGGGATCACGCCTTCAACAGTGCGCTCTCGATGTAGGCGCGCGCTTTGCGGGCGTACTCCAACGGGTTGGCGATGGCCGGGTCCTGCTCGGCCTCCACGAGGATCCAACCGTCGTAGCCGTGGTCCACGAGGAAGCGGTAGGGCTCGGTGAAGTCGATCGTGCCGTCCCCGGGTACCGTGAACATCCCGGCCAGGAAGGAGTCGAGGAAGGAGCGGTTGGCGGCCCTCGACTCCGCCATCCTCTCCGGGCGCACGTCCTTGAAGTGGACGTGCTTGATGCGGTCGATGCAGGCCTGGAGGAGACCCATGACATCGCCGTCGCCCACATAGGCGTGCCCGGTGTCGAACAGGAGCGAGACCTTGGCCGGGTCGGTCGCCTCCATGAGGCGGATCGTCTCGGCCTTGGTCTGGACGACGGTGCCCAGGTGGTGGTGGTAGACGAGTTCCAGGCCGTGGGCGTGCGCGATGTCGCCCAAGCGGTTGAGGCCATCGGCCAGGAGGTCCCACTCCTCGTCGGTCAAGGTGGGCTTATTGGTGAAGATGCAGACATCGCGCTTGCCCTGCACCGAGCCGGTCTGCTCGGAGACCACCACGCGGGTGGCGCCCAGGTACTCCAGGTGGGAGCAGGTGGCCTCGAAGTCCGGGATGACGGTCTCGATGCCGTCGCGCACGATGAAGGAGGAGAACCACTGGGCGACGATCTTGATCCCCCGGGCCTCGGAGGCGGCCTTGACCTCCTCCTTGGGCGGGAAGAAGCCAGCGCACTCGGTGCCCCGGTAGCCGGTGTCGGCCAGGTCGAGGAGCATGTCCTCCAGGGTGTTGAAGGCGCCGACCTCGGGGATGTCGTCATTGCGCCAGGTGATGGGGTGCATGCCCCAGGTGATGCCATGGGGGTCGGTGATGGCGGTGGTGGGGTCGAGGGTGAAGGACATCGTTGCTCCTTTTCGCGGGGGTGCTTCCGGGCGCCGTCGGTGGCGGCCGGGCGGGCTCGCGAGGAGGGCCTCGCGAGCCCGCTGCGGCAGGTGTGCCGCAATGTCAGGACAATTGTGGGGTCTTCTAGCGGCCGCGGGGCCGTCAGGAGTAGCGCTTCTCCATCTCGTGCTCGATCTGCTCCAGGGACTTGCCGGAGGTCTCCGGCATCATCTTGAGCAGGATGAGGGCGATGACGAGGTTGAGCACGCCGTAGATCGTGTAGGTGATCCCTCCGCCCAGGGTCTCCATCATGTGCGGGAAGGTCCAGGTGATGATCGCGTTGGCGATCCACATGCAGAACACGGCGGTACCGTTCATGATGCCGCGGACGTTCGCGGGGAAGATCTCGCCGAGCATCGTCCACACGACGGTCCCGTTGGAGGACTGGACGATGAGCATGAACACGGACATCAGGCCCAGGATGAGGAAGGCCGCCCAGGACGGCGGGCGCGTGCCGTTGTCCATGTGCGGGGCGATGAACAGGGCGAAGGTGGCGGCGATGCCCAGCAGGCAGATGCCGACGCCGGTGACATCGGCGATGAGGATCTGGCGGCGGCGGAAGCGCATGATGAGCCAGATGCCGATCGCCGAGCCGATGACGCTCATGACGCCGTTGGCCACCTGGGCGATGATCGCCGAGGAGGAGGACATGCCGGCGTACTCCAGGACCTTGGGCGCGTAGTACATGACCGTGTTGACGCCCGTGGTCTGGTTGACGATCGCCAGGAAGATGCCGACGAGCATGAGCTTGCGCAGCCAGGGGGTGCTCCACACGTGGCCCAGCCCCAGGCGCTTGGACTGAAGCTCCAGCTCGCTCTGGCGGGCCTCGGCGATCTCCATGAGCTCGTCCTCCAGGGGGCCGTCCTTGGCCTCGTCGCGCACCCGCTTGAGGGCGCCGATGGCGTCGTAGAGGCGCTCCTTGGCTACGTACCAGCGGGAGGACTCGGGCATGAGGCGGATGCCGATCCACAGCGCGACGGCCGGGAGGGAGCACAGGACGAGCATGTAGCGCCAGGTCTCGCCGTTGCCGTGGGAGATGACGAGCTGGTTGAGGAACTCGTGGTACTCGGCCGATGACAGCGTCCCGCCTTGGGAGGCTTGGAGGCGGGCGAGGTTGTCGAAGGACTGCTCGCCGAGGCTGACCAGCCCCGAGCCCGAGGGGTCCGCCTCGATGGTGATCCTCGGGCCGCCCCTGGCCGCGCTGATGGCGGCGTTCATGGCGAAGGCGAGCAGCTGGCCGGTGACGATCATGAGCTGGTCGATGGCGACGATGGAGCCGCGGATGCGCTTGGGCGCGGTCTCGGCCAGGTAGACCGGGACGGTGGCGGAGGCGCCTCCCACGGCCAGGCCCAGCACGAAGCGGGCGACGTACATCAGCCAGATGTTGGGCGCGGTGGCAGTGCCGATCGCGCCCAGGAGGAAGACGATGGCCAGGATCGTGATGTTGTGGCGGCGCCCATAGCGGTCGGACAGGCGCCCGCCGAAGAGCGCGCCGAGGGCCGCGCCGATGAGCAGCGTGCCGCCGATCGCGCCCTCCTGGCCGCTGGTGAGCTGGAGTCCGGCGGCGTCATGGGGCATGTACATGTAGGGCAGCGCCCCGGAGATGACGCCGGTGTCGTAGCCGAAGAGGAGCGAGCCCAGTGTGGCGACGGCGGCGACGGCGCCGATGCCGCGGTGCTTGCCCGACGGCGGGGTCTCGGCCACGGCCTGGCGCATCTGGTCCTTGGTGATGCCCCTCAGGGAGAGGCCGGTACTGGTTTGACTCATGGGTGGTTTCCTTGGGTGGTTGGCGAGCGTGCCAGGGAATTGCGAGATGGGCGGGATCGCCCGGGTGGTCCCCGGCCCGGCGACGATGCCGGGGAGCCGTCGGCGGAGGACCGCCGGGGGACTGGGGGCCGAGGCTCAGCGGTCGAAGGTCGTTGCGCCGTCGATGCGCGCCACCTCGTGCCACTGGCCGTCGGCGGCGGAAGCCACGATGGCCTCGTCCACCTCCGCCGCGCACCAGGCGTCCGCCGCCGAGGGGGCGATCTGGGCTCCCGTGGCGATGGATTCGATGAACTGGGCGGCCTCGATGGACTTCATGTCGTCGAAGCCCATGGAGGTGCCGATGGCCGGCTGGTAGCGGTGCCACTGGCCCCACGCGGGGTTCGCCATGGCCCGGGTGTAGCCGTGGGCGGGGCCGCCGTCGATGCCCACGCAGACCTCGAGCTCGTTGAGGCGCTCGAAGTTCCATCGGGCCGATCCCTGCGTGCCGTAGACCTCGACGACGTACTCGGCGCGAGGTCCCACGGACACGCGGGAGGACTCCATCGTGCCGATCGTGCCGTCGTCGAAGCGCACGAGCATGGCGACGTAGTCCTCGTTCTCCACAGGGCCGACCTCGTCGCCGATCTCGAAGCCGGAGTGGCCGATGCCCATCTTCGTGGGGATGGGGCGCTCAGTGATGAAGGTACCGGTGGCCGCCGAGACCGAGGCGATCCGACCGACGACGTACTGGGCGAGGTCCGCCCCGTGGCTCATGAGATCGGGGACGACGCCGGCGCCCGCCTTCTCGCGCGAGGCGCGCCAGGTGAGCGGGCCCAGCGGCGAGGCGTTGTAGTCGGCGATGAACCACACGCGCACATTGGTGATGCGGCCCAGCTCGCCCGACCGCACCAGGTGGCGCATGTACTCGATGGCCGGAGTGTGGCGGTAGTTGAAGCCGACGGCGCTCACGAGTCCCGCGGCCTCGGCCGCCTGGGCGATCTCCTTGGACTGCCGGGCGCTGACCCCCATGGGCTTCTCGATCCAGAAGGGCTTGCCCGCCTCGATGGCGGCCATGGCCATCTCGTGGTGCAGGAAGTTGGGGGAGCAGATGGATACGGCCTCGACCTCCGGATCGGCCAGCAGTTCGCGGTAGTCGGCGTAGGCGCGCTCGAATCCGAGGTCCTCGACGGCGTTCGCGCGGGCCTCCTCGATCGGGTCGGCGGCGGCCACGAGCCGGGGGGCGATGCCGAGCTCGGGGAAGCGCTCGGGCAGGGACCGGTAGGAGCGGGCGTGGAGGCGCCCCATCCAGCCCAGGGATATCACACCGATCCCCAGGGGTTTCTTCGAACTCATCTGACTTCCTTCTTCTTTCCGACGTCTCTGTCACGAAATGGCGGAGCGATGCTGGTAACGCGCGTCATCGCAGCGTTGTCCGGACAATAGCAGGAAGTGTGGCGGCTCCGCAAGGAGTCCCCGCCCCTCCCACCGAGACCGGTCGAAAATAGGAACGAGACCGGTTCGGAGCCGTTCCCAGCCCAGTCGCGGACAGGCATGACGGGGACTCGCGCCAGCGGCGACGAACGCGGCCCTGTCGCGGGCCCGTGCGAGAGGAGGGCCGGGGCGCACGGGCGAGAGAGGGGGCTGGTCAGGCCGGTACTGCCGGCGCCGTCGACGCCCGGATGACGAGACTCGGGGCGATCGTGGCGACGCCGGGGGGCGGGCCCATGCCGGTGAGCATCCCCACGGCCGCCCTCGCCAGTGCTGCGGGGTCCTGGTCGACGCTCGTCAGGGAGAACTCCGGGCGCGAGGCCAAGGGCGTGTTGTCGTAGCTGACCAGTGGAAGGCGCGCGCCCCGCTGGTACAGGGCCGCGGCGACGTCGATGGCCAGCAGGTCGTTGTAGGCCACGATCGCTGCGGGGCCCGGCGCGCCGGCGAGAGCCGAGTCCAGGGCTGGCAGCGCGCCGTCCTCGCAGGCGGCCGAGGCGAAGGACATCCCGTGCTCCTGAGCGGCCGCGCGGCAGGCGAGACCGCGATCGTCGACGAGCCGCTCATGCAGGATCCGTGCCGGAATCAGGTAGGCGATATGCCGGGTGCCGAGCCCCGAGAGGTGCTCCATGACCTGGTTGGCCGCGCTCGTCTCGTCCATATGGGCCGTCGCCACGACGTGCCCGGGCAGGGCGCGGTCCAACAGGCACACCGGCAAACGACTCCCCAGGCGCTCCAGGGCCTCGGGCCCCATGCGCGTGCCCGGAAGGATGAGACCGGCGGGACGCATCCGCAGGGCGTCGGCGATCGTGCTCTCCTCCAGGCGCGCTTCGAGATCGGAGACGAGCACCACCAGGCTGTGGCCCACCCCGGAGGCCTCCCCGCGGACATGGCGCACCAGGATGTCGAAGAAGGGGTTGTCCAGGTAGGGGAGCACGATGACGAGGCGGCTGGAGCGGCGCGCGGCCAGTTGTGCCGCCGCGCCGTTGGGCTGGTAGTCGAGGTCCCGGGCCGCCTGGAGGATCCGCTCACGGGTGCGCTCGGACATCCGCCCGCCGCCCTTGAGAGCCAGGGAGACGAGCCCCCGGGACACGCCGGCCGCCCGCGCTACGTCGGACTGGGTCGCGTGCTCCCGCGGCGCGCCGTCGGGCATCGCCATATCCTCCTCCCCGCGGTCCGCGCCGCCCCGGCCCGGGGCCGCACCTGGGCGGACGATCGATCGGCCCGGGACGGGGCCCGGGCGTCCTCACGAGGCCAGGATACGATCGGGCGGCCCCGACAGGGGCGAGCCGACCGGCGATCCTCGAGCAGGACGGAGCCCCAATGACCACAGGCCGTGACGGACGCGTCACGATCTCCACGGTGGCGGCGCGCTGCGGGCGCTCGATCTCCACCGTCTCCGCGGCGCTCAACGGCGCGGCCGGCGTCGCGCCCGCGACCCGCGAGGAGATCCTGGCCGTGGCCGCTGAGCTCGGCTACAACGCCGACCCCCGGGCACGCCTCCTGCGGCAGCGGCGCACCGGTCTCATCGGCGCCAGCTTCGACATCAACCAGGCCTTCCAGGGCGGCATCATCGATGGCCTCTACCGCAGTTGCTCCCAGCACGGGCGCTCCCTCGTGCTGGCGGCCTCGACCCCGCACCGCGATGAGGCCGAGGGGCTGCGCTCCCTGCTCACCGAGCGCTGCGAGGGGCTCATCCTCGTCGACCCCTGGGTGGGGCACGACATCGTCGCCGACGCCGCCGCGCGCGTGCCGGTGGTCATGGTGTGCCGGGAGTCGGGACTGCCGAACGCCGACCTCGTGCGCTCGCGCGACGATGTGGGCATCACCGCGCTCGTCGATCATCTCGTGCTCACCGGGCGCCGTCGGATCACCCATATCGATGGCGGAGGGGCGAGCTCGACCCCCATGCGCCGCGCCGCATTCCTCGCGGCCATGGCCGAGCACGGCCTGGGCGACCGGGCGCGCGTGCTCGACGGCGGCTCCGACGAGGAGTCCGGCACGCGCGCCGTGCGCGTCCTCCTCGACGCCCGCGCCCTGCCCGACGCGATCCTGTGCTTCAACGACCACCAGGCGATCGGCGCCCTCATGGAGCTGCGCCGGTGCGGGGTGCGCGTGCCGGAGGATATCGCGGTCACCGGCTATGACGGCATTCCCGCCACCGGGCTGACGGCCTTCTCCGTGACCACCATCGAGCAGGACGCGCTGCTCCTGGCCGAGGTCGCCGTGCGGGCCCTGGTCGCGCGCATGGAGGCGCGCGAGTCCGGCGGGGGAACGGGGGTTCGCGGCGCGGGAGCCCCCGCGGTGGCGCCCCCGACGATGCCCGACGTCGTCGTCCAGGAGCGCCCCGAGGGCGGGCTGCTGTACTCAGTGATGCCCCGGCTCGTCATGCGGGGGACCAGTCAGGCCGCTCCGGCCGCGCATACCGCCCGGGCCCCGCGCTGAGCCCGGCCCCGGCGGGCGCGTCCTGGTGATGACGAGCGGCGGGCGCCGCCACCCCCTGAGGACATGGGAGGCGACGGCGCCCGCCGGGATGCCCCGCCTGAGCGGGGCCGCGGCGGCTCAGTCCAGGCGCACGGGCTGGCCGGACTGGGCGGAGGTCGTGGCGGCCTCGGCCAGTCGCAGGGCCTTGATGGCGTCGTCGATGCTCGTGGGCGGGGCGGTGCCCGCCTCGACGGCCTCGATGAAGGCGGAGAGCTCCAGGCGGTAGGCGTCGGCGTAGCGCTCCAGGAAGAAGTCGAGGTACGGCTCCTGGGCGTCGGTCACCTCCGCGTTGGACAGGCGCACGGTGGTGGCGCGGATGTTCTCGGCGAACAGGGCGCCGTCGCGGCCCGAGGCCTCCAGGCGCTGGTCGTAGCCGGAGGCGCAGTGGCGGTTGTTGATGATGGTCGCAACGGCCCCCGAGGCGGCCTTGAGGGTGACGACGGCGGCGTCGAAGTCACCGGTGGCCTTGATGTCCTCGTCGAGGTTCTGGCCGACGGCGTGGACCTCGACGATGTCGCCCAGGAAGAAGCGGGCCATGTCGAAGTCGTGGATCGTCATGTCGCGGAAGATGCCGCCGGAGACCTTGATGTACTCCACCGGCGGGGCGGCGGGGTCGCGGCTGATGATGGTCAGCTGCTCCAGCGCGCCGATGCGGCCGTCGGCCACGGCGGCGCGCGCCGCCGCGAAGGAGGGGTCGAAGCGGCGGTTGAAGCCGAACATGACGGGGGTCGTCACGGCGTCGAGCTCGGCGCGGGCGGCCTCGACGTCCTTCATGTCCAGGGCGATCGGCTTCTCACACAGGACCGCCTTGCCGGCCTTGGCGGCTGCGAGGAGGTGGGGGATGTGCAGGGGGGTGGGGGAGCCGACGACGACGGCGTCGACGTCCGGGTCGGCGAAGACCTCATCGGCCTCCTTGCACGAGCGGGCCCCGTAGAGGGCGGCGAGGTCCTCGGCGGCTGTGCCCATGGGATCGCAGACGAGGGCGAGCTCGGCCTGCGGGTGGGCGGCGATGGTCTTGGCGTGGACGTGGCCGATGCGGCCGGCGCCGATGACGGCGATTCTGAGCATTGTTGTTCTTTCTGCTGTGTGTCAGGGGTGGGGCGGGGTCGGCCGGGGAAGGGCTCTCACCGCCTCCCCGGCCGACTCGCGCTCACGGCTTGGGCATGATGACGTCGCGGACCAGGGCGTCCAGGTCGGCATCGGCCTGGAGGAACCCGCGCAGCGTGTTGACCGTGGCGCCGAAGGTGTCGAACTCCGCCGGGGTCATGCCGTCGGGCTCGTAGGCCCGCACGAACTCGGGGATGCCGAGCAGCGTCTTCATGATCGCTTCGTCGACGGGGACATCCAGGCGGTTGGCGGGCTTGTAGTCCGACTTGTTGATGATCTCCTGCCACTTGAAGGGCGGGGAGATGACGACGTCGCCGCCGACGAGCTCGGACCAGTGCATGACGTTGCGGAAGGCCGCGGCGAGCATCCGGGCGCGCAGGCCACGGGCCTGGAATTCGGCGTGGGCGCGCTTGAAGGCGGCGATGCCGGCCCACTCCAGGTGGCCGGGGTCGAGGAAGAGGCCTTCCTTCTTGGCGACCGTCTTGATCCAGTCGTCGAGGCGGCCGACCATGAGGGTGACGACCGGGCCCATGGTGGAGGTGTCCAAGCCCTCGGCCTCTCGGCGCTTGAGACCGCGCTCGATGGCCTCGCCGGTGGCCACGGCCTGGGGGACCGAGAAGGAGACGGTGACATTGACCGACACGCCGCGGTAGGTGGCGTCCTCGATCGCCTCGATGCCCACCGAGGTGGCGGGGATCTTGACGATGATGTTCTTGGTCAGCTTGGAGAACTCCTCGGCCTGGTCGGCCAGGGCCTTGGCGGAGCGGGCCAGACGGGGGTCGGTCTGCATGGAGAGGCGGCCGTTGCGGCCCTTGTGCTCCTCGAAGGCGGGCTCGAGGAGCTTGGCGGCCTCGAGGCTCAGCTCGCGCACGACTTGCCAGCCGATCTCCGACTCGGAGGCCTCGGGCATCATCTCGGCGAGCTCGGCGATCCGGGGGAGCCACACGTCCCTGCGCTGGTTGATGCACGTGAAGGCGATGGTCGGGTTGCAGGTGGCGCCCACGCCTCCGAAGGAGATGGACTGGCGGAGCTCGTCGGGATCCGCTGAGTCGTTCCACAGCGCCGTGGGGAAGTTCTGAGCGGCCTCGAGAAGTGGGCCGGGTGTGTGTTCGATGGTCATCTGCTGCTCTCCTGGTCGGGTTCCCACAGTGTTCAACCGCAGTCGCCTGGCGGCGTTGCCTGGCTGCGGGTCCTATTCAAGCCGACGCCGTCGCCCCTGTCAACCGATTGTCCAGACAAATCTCTTCATCGAGACCGGTCGAAAATAGGAGTGAGACCGGTCCGCGGACCGGTCTCACTCCTATTTTCGACCGGTCTCGCATGTGGGAGGGGTGATGGGGAGGTGGGATCAGGTGGAGAAGAGGGTGGTGGTGAAGGAGTAGCGGGAGGCGCGGTAGACGTGGGTGCCGTACTCGATGACCCGGCCTGAGGTGTCATAGGTGGTGCGCGTGGCGGTGAGCAGGGCGGCGCCGCGCTTCTCCCCGAGCATCCTCGCCTCGGGGGCCGTGGCGGGGCGGGCGCCGATGGTCTGGTGCGCCGTCGTCGGGATGATCTGCTCGGCGCGCAGGAGGTCGTACAGGCCTCCGGCGGACAGGGCCTCCCGGGAGGGGCAGATATCGGCCGGGATGAGATTGGTGAGCACTGCGATCGGCTCGCCGTCGGCCGTGCGCAGGCGCGACAGGCGCACGATCGGGGTCCCCTCGGCCACCTCCAGGCTCGTCGCCTCGGCGGCGTCCGCAGGGTGCTCGTCGTGGTCCAGGACTTCGGTGGATACCTTGTGGCCCGCGGACTCGAGGTCGGAGTGGAGGCTCGTGAGCTCCATCGGGCGGCGGACCCGCGTGGGGGAGACCAGGGTTCCCACGCCCCGCCTGCGGGTGAGCAGTCCCCGGTCCACGAGCCGCTGGAGCGCCTGACGGGCCGTCGGGCGGGAGACCGCGAGCCTTTTGGCCATCGACAGCTCGTCCTCCAGGCGCGTGCCCACGGGCAGCTCGCCGTTCAGGATCGCCTCCGCGATCGGTTCGGAGATCTGGAAGTAGAGCGGAACGGGGCTCTTGCGGTCCAGTTGGATGTCGACGACGCGCGGCGCCCTGTCCTGGGTGGAGGGGGTGTGCGACGGCGTGGGGCTCGGATCGGGCATGATCGGCGTTCTCTGGGTCTTCGGCTCGTGCGCTCGGCGGGGTTCCGCCCGCGCGGTGACTGGCGGCGAGTCCCGTGCTGATGGCGCAGGGTGTGGCGGGAGACTATCCGACCATGCGCTCCTATGTCATGTTCCGCATTTGTTCGGACAAATGTTGACAGCGGTGAGGAGCGGGGGCAGGCTTGGGCCGAGGGTGCCGAGCGGGCGCCCGCCCCGCCCCGACGAAGTGGAAGGGAAGCCCATGACCGTTTCGACCACTCCGCCCCTGGATGTCCTGACCATCGGCCGCTGCGGCGTCGACATCTACCCCCTCCAGATCGGTGTCGGCCTGGAGGACGTTGAGTCCTTCGGCAAGTTCCTCGGCGGCAGTCCCACGAATGTCGCCGTCGCCGCCGCCCGCTACCGTCATCGCTCCGCCGTCATCACCGGCGTGGGCGACGACCCCTTCGGCCGCTTCGTCTGCCAGGAGATGCGCGCCCTGGGCGTCTACGACGACTACGTCGTGCCCAAGCCGGGCATGAACACGCCGGTCACCTTCTGCGAGATCTTCCCGCCGGACAACTTCCCCCTCTACTTCTACCGCGAGCCCTCCGCCCCTGACCTCGAGCTCGACGGCGCCGACATCCCCCTCGACGCCGTGCGCGACGCCCGCATCTTCTGGGTCTCGGCCACAGGGCTGACCAAGTCCCCCTCCCGGGGGGCCCACCATGCCGCGCTCGACGCCCGGGGGCGCCGGGCGCACACGATCGCCGACCTCGACTTCCGCGAGATGTTCTGGCCCGACCGCGCCACCGCCCACGAGGAGGTCGCCAAGATCCTGCCCAAGGTGACCGTGGCCATCGGCAACCGCGAGGAGTGCGAGGTCGCCGTGGGCGAGACCGAGCCGGACCGCGCCGCCGATGCCCTCCTGGAGGCCGGCGTCGAGCTCGCCATCGTCAAGCAGGGGCCGCTGGGCACCCTGGCCAAGACCCGCGACGAGCGCATCGAGATGCCCGTGACCCCCGCCGAGACCAAGAACGGCCTGGGCGCCGGGGACGCCTTCGGCGGGGCCGTCTGCCACGGCCTGCTGTCGGGCTGGTCCCTGGAGAAGACGATCTTCGCCGCCTCCACCGCGGGCGCCATCGTCTGCGAGCGCATCGAGTGCTCGACGGCGATGCCCACCGAGCCCGAGCTCCTCAACGTCATGCGGCGCCACCGCGACCGGTGCGCCCCGAGCCTGAAGGATCTGTGACATGGCAGGACTGACCGAACGACTCGTCGAGATCCGGGCCAATGACCCCGAGCGCATCGCCCGGGCCCTGGCCGATCGCCCCCGCGGCGCCCTGCCCACCGACGGCGGCAAGCTCATGATCATCGCCTGCGACCACCCCGCCCGCGGCGCGCTCTCGGCCGGGCCCGATCCCCTGGCCATGTCCTCGCGCGAGGATGTCCTCGCGCGCTGCGTCGAGGCCCTGGGCCGTCCCGGCGTGAACGGTTTCCTGGGCACCGCCGACCTCATCGAGGACCTCGCCCTGCTGGGCGCCCTGGACGGCAAGCTCGTCTACGGCTCGATGAACCGGGGAGGTCTGGCCGGGGCCTCCTTCGAGATGGACGACCGCTTCACCGGCTACGATGCCCGCGGCGTCGTCGGGGCCGGTCTCGATGGCGGCAAGATGCTCCTGCGCATCAACTACTCCGACCCGGCCACGGCCGACACCCTGGCGGCCTGCGCGCGCGCCGTCGACGAGCTCGCCGAGAACCGGGTCATGGCGATGGTCGAGCCCTTCATCTCCCGCTGGGAGGAAGGACGTATCATCAACGACCTGAGCCCCGACGCGGTCATCTCCGCGATGGCCATCGCCTCCGGCCTGGGGCGCACCTCGGCCCGCACCTGGCTCAAGCTCCCCGCCGTGGCGGAGATGGAGCGGGTGATGGAGGCGTCGACACTGCCGGCCCTCATCCTGGGGGGCGCGGTCAGCGAGCGCGCCGATGAGGCGCGCGAGGCCTGGGCGCGGGCGCTGGCCCTGCCGACGGTCAAGGGCCTCGTCATCGGCCGCTCACTTCTCTATCCGCCCGACGACGACGTCGCCGCCGCCGTCGACTCCACCGTAGGACTGCTCTCATGACCACTGGACACACCGCGATCCCCGTCCCCAGCGTCACCGACATCCACATCCCCGCCGGCTCCTCCGGCCACGACGGCCTCGCCGTCGACATCACCCCCGAGAGCGCGGGGTGGACCTACTCCGGGCTGCGCGTGGCCGTGCTCGAGCCGGGCTCCTCGCAGACCCTGTCCACCGGGGAGTCCGAGCTGCTCGTGCTCCCGCTCGAGGGCGGCTGCGCCGTCGAGGTCGATGGCCGGGGCTACGAGCTCGACGGGCGCGCCGGCGTCTTCACCGGCATCACCGACTATCTCTACATCCCCCGTCACAAGGACTTCACCCTCTCCTCGCCCGGAGGCGGGCGCTTCGCCCTCCCCTCGGCGATCGCCACGCGCGATCTGCCCGTGGCCTACTACGGGCGCGAGCAGGTGCGGGTGGACCTGCGCGGCGCCGGCGACTGCTCGCGCCAGGTCAACAACTACTGCCTGGCCAATGGGGTCGAGACCAGCCACCTGCTGTGCTGCGAGGTCCTCACCCCCGGGGGCAACTGGTCCTCCTATCCCGCCCACAAGCACGACGAGCGCTCCGAGGCCGAGCGCGAGCTCGAGGAGATCTACTACTTCGAGATCGCCGACAGCCCCGAGGGCAACCCCGGCTTCGGCCTTCACGCGACCTACGCCGCGCGCCAGGACCGCCCCATCGACCTGTGCGTGCCCGTGCGCAAGGGGGACGTGGCCCTCGTGCCCTACGGCTACCACGGCCCCTGCGTTGCGGCCCCCGGCTACGACATGTACTACCTCAACGTCATGGCCGGGCCGGATGAGGATCTCGTCTGGCTCGCCCCCGACGACCCGTCCCATCACTGGATCCGTGCCACCTGGGAGACCCAGGAGGTCGATCCCAGGCTGCCCATGGCGCGCTGATGCCCGGGCGGGCCGGCCCGGTGCCGCTCGTCCGTCCAGCGACCCCTCCATTCCAAATGACCGTTTGATATGACATGCTTTGCGCATCGTCCGAAGCCGCACGAGAGAGAGACCACGAACGTGAGCAATGAGGCCTACTCGGGAACCATCCGCCTGACCGTGGCGCAGGCGACCATCCGCTTCCTGTCCAACCAGTACTCCGAGCGCGACGGCGTCGAGCAGCGCCTCATCGCCGGCGCCTTCGGCATCTTCGGCCACGGCAATGTCGCCGGTATCGGTCAGGCGCTCCTCCAGAACGAGATCGAGCCCGCCGACGGCGAGGGGCCGATGCCCTACATCATGCCCCGCAATGAGCAGGGCCAGGTCCACGCGGCGGCGGCCTTCGCCAAGGTCAAGAACCGGCTGCAGACCTACATGTGCACCGCCTCGATCGGCCCGGGCAGCCTCAACATGATCACCGGCGCGGCCCTGGCCACCACCAACCGGCTCCCCGTCCTGCTCTTCCCCTCCGACCAGTTCGCCACCCGCGTCCCGGACCCGGTGCTCCAGCAGCTCGAGGACCCGCGCACCCTCGACGTCACCGTCAATGACGCCTTCCGCCCGGTCTCGCGCTTCTTCGACCGCATCAACCGGCCCGAGCAGCTCATCCCCTCGCTCCTGAACGCCATGCGCGTGCTCACCGACCCCGCCGAGACCGGTGCCGTCGTCATCGCCATGCCCCAGGACGTCCAGGCCGAGGCCCACGACTGGCCGGTGGAGTTCTTCCGCAAGCGCGTGTGGCACGTGCGCCGCCCCCTGCCCGAGCCCGCCGCCCTGGCGCGCGCCGTGGACATGATCAAGGCCGCCAAGCGCCCCATGATCATCTCCGGCGGCGGCACCATCTACTCCGAGGCCTCGCAGGAGCTGCGCGCCCTGGCCACGGCCACCGGCATCCCCGTGGCCGACACCCAGGCCGGCAAGGGCGCCATCAACTTCGACCACCCCTGCGCCATCGGGGGCGTGGGCTCCACCGGCGGCGACTCGGGCAACCACATCGCCGACAAGGCCGACCTCGTCATCGGCGTGGGCACCCGGTACTCCGACTTCACCACCGCCTCCAAGACGCAGTTCAAGAACCCCGACGTCCGCTTCGTCAACATCAACGTCTGCGCCTTCGACGCCGCCAAGGAGAGCGCCGAGATGGTCGTGGCCGACGCCCGCGAGGCTCTGGCCGCCCTGACAGCGGCGCTGGACGGCTACCACGTGGACGAGGCCTACTCGGCCGAGATCGCCGCCGAGCGCGAGGGGTGGCTGGCCCGCACCGCCGAGTGCTACCACCTGGGCCACGGCCCGCTGCCCGCCCAGACCGAGGTCTTCGGGGCGCTCAACGAGCTCATGGGCGATGAGGACATCATGATCAACGCCGCCGGCTCCATGCCCGGCGACCTCCAGGCCCTGTGGCAGGCCCGCACGCCCGTCCAATACCACGTGGAGTACGCCTTCAGCTGCATGGGCTACGAGGTGCCCGCCGCCCTGGGCTGCAAGCTCGCCCGCCCCGAGTCCGAGGTCGTCTCGATCGTCGGCGACGGCACGTACCAGATGCTCCCCATGGAGCTGGCCACGGTGGTCCAGGAGGGCATCAAGGTCATCTACGTCCTGCTGCAGAACTACGGCTTCGCCTCCATCGGGTCGCTGTCGGAGTCCCGCGGCTCCCAGCGCTTCGGCACCAAGTACCGCCGGCGCGGGTCGGGCAGCCATCTGGCCGACGAGGAGCGGATCCCCGGCGTCGACATCGCCGCCAACGCGCGCTCCTGGGGCATCGAGGTCCACGAGGTCCACTCCATCGCCGAGTTCCGCGAGGCCTACGCCAAGGCCGCCGCCGGCGAGAAGCCCTCGATGATCCACATCGAGACCGACCTCCACGGACCCAACCCGCCCGGGTCGAGCTGGTGGGACGTGCCCGTCTCCGGTGTCTCCCGCCTGGAGTCCACGCAGAGGGCCTACGAGGACTACTGTCGCGATCGCGGGCCGCAGCGCCACTACCTGTGAGCGCGCCGAGGCGCCGCGCGGGCGCCGGAGGTCATCGGGGCGCCTGAGGCGGGGAGCCGGGGGAGATCCCGGGTTCCCCGCCTCGGGCGGTGCTCGGAGGGAGGGCTGCGCCGGAGGGCTCCGTGGGCCACTGTCCGGACTCTGGGCCGAAGGTCACAATGTGCTGACAAAGGTCCTGGGATGCCGTAGTGTGACGACGTCACGTCCGGTACCCGCGCGAAGCGGCCGGTCTCGACGGCGGCCAGCGACGATCGCCGGCCTCACCCCTCGATTCGAAGGAGTCAATGACGATGAAGACGATCCAGCACTGGATCAATGGAGCGTATTACGAGGGCAGCCCGATCGGCCGCTTCCCCGTCGAGAACCCCGGCACCGGCGAGGTGGTCAAGGAGCTGATCCAGGCCTCCGAGGCCGACCTCGATCACGCCGTCGAGGTGGCCAGGGAGGCCCAGAGGAGCTGGGCCGGCTACTCCCTGGCCAAGCGCACCGCCATCATGTTCAAGATGCGCGAGCTGGTCCTGGCCCACTCCGACGAGATGGCCCGCCTCATCGTCGAGGAGCACGGCAAGAACTACTCCGACGCCATCGGCGAGATCCAGCGCGGCCGCGAGACCCTCGACTTCGCCACGTCGATCAACGTCGCCCTCAAGGGCGAGTACTCATTCGACATCTCCACCGGTGTCGACATCCACACCATCCGCCAGCCCGTCGGCGTCGTCGCCGGCATCTGCCCCTTCAACTTCCCCGCCATGGTGCCCATGTGGATGCACCCGGTGGCCATTGCCACCGGCAACGCCTTCATCCTCAAGCCCGCCTCCGCCACGCCGTCGGCGGCGCTGCTGACGGCCGAGCTGTACAAGGAGGCCGGCCTGCCCGACGGCGTCTTCAACGTCGTGTCCGGCAACCGCACCATGGTCGCCAAGGTCCTGGAGCACCCGGGGATCGACGCGATCTCCTTCGTCGGCTCCACGCCGGTGGCCCACATCATCCAGAACACCGGCGTCGCCAACGGCAAGCGCGTCCAGGCGCTGGGCGGGGCGAACAACCACGCCATCGTCATGCCCGACTCCGACCTGGACTTCGCCGCCCAGCACATCTCCGCCGCCGCCTTCGGCGCCGCCGGTGAGCGCTGCATGGCCCTGCCGGTCGTCGTGGCCGTGGGCGGCTGCGGCCCCGACCTCGCCCAGCGCGTCAAGGCCCACGCCGAGAGGATCAAGGTCGGTTACGGCATGGACGAGGGCGTCGAGATGGGCCCCGTCATCGACGCCAAGTCCAAGGAGTTCATCGTCGGCCTCATCGACGAGGGCGAGTCGAAGGGCGGGCAGGTGGTCCTCGATGGGCGCGCTCTGGTGATCCCCGGCCACGAGAACGGCCACTTCCTCGGCCCCACCATCGTGGACAACGTGCCGCTCGACTCCGACCTCTACCGTGAGGAGGTCTTCGGCCCGGTGCTCTCCATCGTGCACGCCGACACCTACGACGACGCCATCGAGATCGTCAACTCCTCGCCCTTCGGCAACGGCTCGGCCATCTTCACCAACGACGGCGGCATCGCCCGCCGCTTCCAGCTCGACGTCGAGGCCGGCATGGTCGGCGTCAACGTGCCGATCCCCACGCCGGTCGCCTACTACTCCTTCGGAGGGTGGAAGGAGTCCCTGCTGGGAGACACCCACATCCACGGCCCCGAGGGCGTCAAGTTCTACACCCGCGCCAAGGCCATCACGTCCCGCTGGCCCAGCGAGAAGACCTACGCCGCCACCATGTCGTTCCAGCGCGAGGAGTGACGGCGCGCTGAGAGCGGATCCGGGGCGGCGCGCTCCGGCCGAGGGGCCGTCGGGCCCACGGGCCGGGTGCGCCGCCCCGGGGCGCTCTCGAACAACTTTGTCCGCACAAAACCTTCCCCTGTGACGGTGGGGGCTGTATGCTGAGCATGGTTCCGAAACGATTCGGAGCATCTGTTGCGAAGGAGCACCACGATGTCGACGACGACAACGATCTCGAAGGCTGTCAACACCAACGACCCGAAGTACTCGAAGCTCACGATCGGCGTCTGCCCGGACCAGTGGGGCGTCTGGTTCCCCGAGGATCCCAAGCAGATGGACCCCCGCCAGGCCTGGGAGGAGATGGCCGAGGCCGGCTTCGAGGTCATCGAGACCGGCCCCTACGGGTACTTCCCGACCGACCCCAAGGAACTGCAGAAGTGGTGCGACGAGTTCGGCATGCGCGTCGTCGCCGGCACCGGCTGGGGGATCCTGCACAAGCAGGAGGCCTGGGAGACCACGCTGAAGACCTTCCGCGCCATTGCCGAGACCCACGCCGCCGTCGGAGCGGAGTACATCGTCCACCTCCCCCCGCTCTACCGCGATGATAAGACCTGGGAGTGGACCGATGACCGCGTCCTGAGTGATGACGCCTGGAAGCTCTACGTCGAGCACGCCAACGCCCTGGGGCAGATGCTGCTGGACGAGTACGGCCTCAAGATGGTCCTCCACCCCCACGGCGACTCCCACATCGAGACCCCCGAGGAGATCGCCCGGATCTTCGACGCCACCGACCCGACCTACGTCAACCTCTGCCTCGACTCCGGCCACGTGGTCTACGGCGGTGGCGACCCCGTCGAGCTGTGCCGGAAGTACCCCGAGCGCATCACCTACGTCCACATCAAGGCCTTCGATGAGGCCATCACCCGCGAGGCCCACGAGAAGGACTGGCCCTTCGGCGAGGCCGTCACCAAGGGCGCTTCGGTCTGCCCGCCCGCCGGCCTTCCCGAGATGCACGAGTTCGTCGATGCCCTGGCGGCTCTCGACAAGCCCATCTACGCCATCTGCGAGCAGGACTGCTACCCCTGCGACCCGTCCTTCCCCAAGGCCAACGCCATCAACATGCGCACCTACCTGGCCGAGTGCGGCCTGGGGCTGGCCTGACCCCGGGGCGGCGAGCCTGATCCCTGTCCATCACGATCCCGTACCACGACTCTCAATGAGGAGAAGACAATGACAGTCCGTATCGGCCTCATCGGCGCCGGCGGCATGGGCCGCGCCCACCTGGCCCGCATCCAGGACGATCTCTCGGGCGGCGAGATCGTCGCCGTCGCCGACATCAACCCCGACGCCGCGAGGTCCGCCGCCGAGCCCTACGGTGCGAAGGCCTACGTCAGCTCCGATGAGCTCATCAACGATCCCGACGTCGACGCCGTGCTCATCGCCACCTTCGGCAAGGTCCACGCGCCCGATGTCATCAAGGCCATCGAGGCCGGCAAGTACGTCCTGTGCGAGAAGCCCCTGGCCACCACCGCCGAGGACTGTATCGCCATCATGGACGCCGAGCAGAGGGCCGGCAAGAGGCTCGTCACGGTCGGCTTCATGCGCCGCTTCGACGCCGCCTACAACGAGATGAAGGAGGTCCTCGACTCCGGCGAGCACGGCCAGGTCCTCATGGTCCACAACCGCCACCGCAACCCCTCGGTGCCGGAGAACTACACCTCGCGCATGGCCATCGACGACACCGCCATCCACGAGTTCGACACGATGCGCTGGCTGCTGGGCGAGGAGATCGTCAAGGTGCGCGTCGACCGCCCCAAGCCCACCACCCACCGCTTCGACCACCTCATCGATCCCATCGTCGTCGTGGCCTACACCGAGTCCGGGGTGCGCATCGACGATGAGGTCAACGTCAACCTCCAGTGGGCCTACTCCATCGAGTGCGAGCTCGTCCTCGAGACCGCCGCCGTGCGACTGGGGGACCAGGAGAGGATCCACATCCGCGACTCCCACGGCAACCGCAACGCCATGTGCCAGTCGCATATCGACCGCTTCCAGGCCGCCTTCAACCGGGAGGTCCAGGAGTGGATCAACGCGGTCGCGGAGGACCGCCACACCGGATCCACCGCCTGGGACGGCTACGCCGCCACCTGCGTTGTCGACGCCGCCGTGAAGTCCCATGAGGATGGCGGCTCGCCGCTGGTCGACGTGGAGCTCATCGACAAGCCGGGCTTCTACGCTTGAGCCCCGCTGAGCGCCGCACGGAAGGAGAACGACATGGTTGATATCGCACTCGACCCCAATATGTACTACCGCACGATGCCCACCCCGCAGACCCTCCACAAGGCGGCCGAGCTGGGCTTCGAGCACGTGGAGCTCTCGCCGAACGCCGACTTCCACTTCTGGCACCACCGCCCGGCCGCCGATGACGCCTTCGTCGCCGAGCTGAACAAGGCCCAGAAGGAGACCGGCGTCAAGGTCCGCACCCTCAACCCCGTGTTCAACTGGTCCTCCCTCGACGAGCGAGAGCGGGCCGCCCAGGTGTCCAACTGGCGGCGCCTGCTCGAGCTCGCCGATGCCCTCGACGTCCGGGAGATCACCTCGGAGTTCTCCGGGGACCGGAACGACGCCAAGGGCAGCGAGGAGCAGTGGTTCCGATCGATCGAGGAGCTCATCCCGGATTTCGAGAAGTACGGGATCCGCCTCAACATGGAGGCCCACCCCTACGACTTCATCGAGCTGCACGACGACGCCCTGCGCCTCGTGCGCGCCGTCAACAAGGACTGGATCGGCTACGAGTTCTGCTGCCCGCACGCCTTCCACCTCTCCGATGGCGCGGGCGACGTGGAGCGCATGATCCGCACGGCCTCCGACGCGGGCAAGCTCCGCGAGGTCCACGTGGCCGACGTGTTCAACCACCGGGCCAACGACGGCAACCGGTACATCATCAACCCGCCGGGCGCCGATGTCACCGTGCACCAGCACAACGAGATCGGCAACGGCGAGGTCCCCTGGGACACCGTCTTCTCCACGCTGCGCGACGTGGGCTTCGACGGCGTCGTCTCCGTATGCGTCTTCGGCTGGCACGAGCGGGCCGACGACATCAACCGAGCGATGCTCGAACGGCTCAGGACTGAGCTCGGCTGAGCCCGGCTGGGGCCCGCCCGACGGGCCGGCCCCAGCTCCTGGCGGCCTCAGCGCTGAGTCCGCGATACTTCACCCAGGCCTGCACAGGCGCGGGCCGGTCCCGATCAAGGAGTACCACATCCATGTCCGATCAGACGACGTCGGTGGACTACTACACCCACGACAAGATCACGGAACTGGTGGAGCAGACGCCACCATCCGGGAAGAAGCGCTCGCTGGGCGCGATCGCCATCGTCGCCACGCTGGGATCGCTGCTCTTCGGCTACGACACCGGAGTGATCTCCGGGGCGCTGCCCTACATGTACCTGCCCACCGATGCGGGCGGTTTGAACATCAACGCCACCGAGGAGGGGCTCGTCGGCGCCACGCTGTGCCTGGGCGCGGCCCTGGGCGCCTGGCTCGGCGGACGCCTGTCCGACATGTACGGGCGGCGCCACAACATCACCGTCCTGGCCATCGTGTTCCTCGTGGGAGCACTGGGATGCACCTTCTCCCCGAACATCTGGGTCCTCTACGTCTTCCGCGTCGTGCTGGGCTTCGCCGTGGGCGGTGCTTCGGCCACCGTGCCCGTCTTCCTCGGTGAGACGGCGCCCAAGCGCATTCGCGGCACCCTCGTCGCCCTCGATCAGATGATGATCGTCTTCGGGCAGTTCGTCGCCTTCTCCATGAACGCCGCCCTCGCCCAGGCGCACGGCGGGCCCGCCGTCCACGTCAACGGCGAGGAGCAGCAGTGGGAGGCCGTCAAGCACACCGTCGACCTGGCGATGATCGACGGCGGCAACGGCACGGCCTGGCGCTACATGCTCGTCATCGCCTCGCTGCCCGCGATCTTCCTGTGGATCGGCATCCGCATGATGCCCGAGTCCTCCCGCTGGTACGTGGCGAACCTGCGCATCCCCGAGGCCATCGGCGCCCTCAAACGAGTGCGCGACGAGGCCAAGGACGGCCCCATCGCCAACGAGATCGACGAGATGATCGAGGTCCAGCGCCAGGAGGCGACGCAGGAGAAGTGGGGGCTGTCCCAGATCTGGGCCACCCCCTGGACCCGCAAACTGCTGTGGATCGGCATCATCCTGGGCCTGGCGGACCAGTTCACCGGAATCAACACCGCGATGTACTACACGCCCAAGGTCCTGGCCGCCGCGGGCTTCTCCGTGACCGACTCGATCTCCCTCAACGTGATCTCCGGCGGCATCTCCTTCATCGGCTCCGCCGTGGGCCTGTGGCTGGTGACCAAGTTCGCCCGCCGCCACGTGGGCATCTACCAGGAGGCCTCGATCGTGGTCTCGCTGACGGCCCTCTCGGCGGTCTTCTTCTTCATGATCCAGCCCTTCCAGGACTCCGAGGGCAACATCGATACCGGGGCCGCGGGCTTCAACTCATTCGCGCCGGTCCTTGTGCTCATCATCGTGTGCCTGTTCGTGTTCGCCAAGCAGTCCGGCACGGTGACCTGGGTGCTCGTCTCCGAGATCTTCCCGGCCAAGGTCCGCGGCACCGCGCTCGGCCTGGCGGTCGCGGCCCTGTGGATCGCCAACGGCATCGTCGCCTACATCTTCCCTGTCATGATGGAGTACATCGGCGGGGCGGGCACCTACCTCATCTTCGCCCTCATCAACGTCGGCTCCCTCCTCTTCTACATGAAGGTCGTGCCCGAGACGAAGTACGACTCCCTCGAGGAGCTCGAGATGCGCTTCGAGAAGGAGTACAGCTGATCGCCGGCTCCTTCCACACGCGTCCGGGCGCCGGGGTCATCCCGGCGCCCGGACCGCTGCGCCTGCGGGCCGGCGCCTGGCTGGCCGGCCTGCTGCTGGGCGCCGTCCACGGCGTCATCGCCATCAGCCTGGGCGCCCGCGCCGAGGGCGTGCCCGCGCTCGTCATCGCGCTCGGCCTGGGGATGGCCCTGGGCGCCCTCGTCGCCCGCTGGCCGAGCGACTACCTGGGGCGCAGGCCGGTCAACCTCGCCGCCGGGGTGCTCGTCGCCCCCGCGGCTCTGGGGGCCGCCCTCCTGCCCGGGCCCTGGCCGCTCGCGGGCGCCGCCGTCGTGGGACTGGGCGCGGGGGCCCTCCTGCTCGTCCTGCCCCAGATCGCCCACGAGCTGTCCCTGCGGGGGCACCGCCGCCTCACTCCGCAGGCCCTCGCCCTCATCCCCGCCGGAGCGGCGGCCAGCGCCCTCATCTCCCGGTGGTCGCCGGATGCGATCATGACCGCCTGGCTCCTCGTCCTGGGCCTGGGGGCGGTCCATGCGCTCCTGGCCGCCGGCCTGCCGGAATCGCCTGTGTGGAACGCCGCTCACGGGCGCCTCGACCGATCCGTGGCCGCTCTCAAAGAGCTTCACGGTCCTCTCGAGGCCGCTGTCGCGATCGACTGGGCGCGCCTCGACGCCGAGATGCTCGCCGAGCAGCAGCCCCTCACCGGCGCGGACCTGCGCGTTCCCCAGGTGCGCGCCGCCGTGCTGACCGGTTTCGTCCTCGTGCTGGCGCGCGAGGCCCCGCTGGGCGCCGCGGCGCTGGTGCTGGGGCTGCGCATGGTGGCCGACGCCGTAGGCGCGAACGCGGTTCCCACGGCATGGACCCTCGCCCTGGCCGTCGGCTGGATCGCCGTCTCCGCCCTGGCGCTGCTCCTCGTCCTGAGGGTGGACGGGCTGCGATTCGCCAGGATCGTCCTCGGCGTCGCCCTGACGATCCTGGCGGCCACCGCCCTCGTCGCCGGCGCCTCGGCGCCCCTGGGGGCGGGACGGGGCGCTGGGACGACGCTGGGGCTGCTCGGGCTCGTCGCCGCGCAGTGGATCGGTCTCGAGCCGGCCTGCCGGGGGGCCATCGACCCCAGGGTGCCGCCGTGGCTCGTCGCCGCGCAGCGGCGCGCCTGTGCGCTGGGGGAGTCGATCGCGCGGTTCGCGACCATCCTCGTGCCGATCATCATTGTCCAGGAACTCGGCGCGGTGACGGCCGCGTACGCGCTGCTCGGCTTCGAGGCCGTGGTACTCGTCGTCGTCCTTCTGCGCCTGCCCCGCAGTGTCGGCGCGGGATGAGGCGGTCCCGGAATGCCGGGGGCTCGGGCCAATAGTCCCTCGATAAATGTCCGGACAAATAGGGTAGGCTGAGGTGCATGTCAACGAGGCCGGCCATCGCGTGGCGGGCCTGCCACCACCGAAAGAGGTTTGCGGTCATGACCAGCAACGACGCAGTCCAGAACCCCGACATCCCCGATACCATGCGTGCGGCCGTCCTGCGCGACACCGCCAAAGGCCTCGAGGTCGAGACCCTGCGCACCCCCCGGCCCAAGGCCGGCGAGGTCCTCATCAAGGTCGCCGCCTGCGGCCTGTGCCACTCCGATCTCCACGTCATCGGCGGCGCCATCGCCTTCCCCCTGCCCGCCGTCCTCGGCCACGAGGTCACCGGCACCATCGTCGAGGTCGGCCCCGGCAACGAGCACACCGGCCTGGCCGTCGGGCAGAACGTGGCCGGGGGCTTCCTCATGCCCTGCGGGCAGTGCGATGCCTGCGCCGAGGGGCGTGACGAGCTGTGCGGCCCCTTCTTCGAGCTCAACCGCTTGAAGGGCGTCCTCTACGACGGCGCCACCCGGCTGGCCACCCCGGAGGGCGAGAGCGTCGCCATGTACTCCATGGGCGGCCTCGCCGAGTACGCCGTCGTCCCGTCCACATCCGTGGCCGTTGTGCCCGACTCGATCGACATGGTGCCCGCCGCCATCCTCGGCTGCGCCGCGATGACCGGCTACGGCGCCGTGCGCCGCGGTGCGGACCTGCGCTTCGGGGAGACGGTCGCCGTCGTCGCCACCGGGGGAGTGGGCACGAACATCGTGCAGATCGCCCGCGCTTTCGGGGCCAGTCAGGTCATCGCCATCGACGTCTCCGACGACAAGCTCGCCCCCATGGTGGGTTACGGCGCCACCGCCGTGGTCAACGCTGCGACTCACGACGCCCGCGAGGAGGTCCTCAAGCTGACCGGGGGCAAGGGCGTCGATGTCGCCTTCGAGGCCCTGGGCATCCCCGCCACCTGGACCACCGCCCTCGATGTGCTGGCCGACGGCGGCCGCATGGTGCCGATCGGCCTGGGCGCCGGCGTGCAGACCGCGGGTGTCGAGATCAACCGCACCGTGCGCCGCAGTCAGAGGATCCTGGGCTCCTACGGTGCGCGGACCCGCCAGGACCTGCCCGCCGTCGTCGACCTCGCGGCGCGCGGCGTCATCAACTACAAGGACGTGGTGTCCCAGTGCTTCCCCCTGCAGGAGGCCGGGGCCGGCTACGAGGCGCTGCGCAACCGCCGGATCCAGGGACGCGCCGTCGTCGACATGTCCCTGTAGGGCCGTGCTCGGGGCCGCCGACCGGGACGAGTGGTCGGCCCGGAGAACGCGGATCCCCCGGCGCCGGTGAGGCGCCGGGGGATCCGGTCGGTCGGGAGGCTCGGCCTCAGCGGGCGAGCAGGTTGACGCTGGTGTAGACGCCCACCACGGCGGTGATGAGGCCCAGGGCGGCCGAGACGAAGAGGATCGCCGGGGTGGCGGTGATGGCGCCGATGGCGGCCATGAGCAGGATCGTGGTGGCCACGGCGATGATGGCGATGGCGAAGGTCAGGCGGTCGGCCTCCGCGGCCGTCTGGGTGGCGGCGGGGGTGGTCCGGGTCTGGGCGGCGGTCGCGGTGGACTCGGCGGCGCGCTCGAGGGTGGTGGTCATGATGATGCCTTCCGACTGTGCGGTCTGTCTGTGTGTCGCGCAGGGGTCCTCATCGGCCTTCGGGCCGTGCGTCCCTGCACGGTCCTTGTGCATCCGGGTTGCCCCGGGGTGGGGGATCGGCTCCCCCGCTGGTCGATAATCTAGGGCTCTCCTCCG
Organism: Actinomyces gaoshouyii; assembly: GCF_002076915.1. Taxonomy (NCBI): domain Bacteria; kingdom Bacillati; phylum Actinomycetota; class Actinomycetes; order Actinomycetales; family Actinomycetaceae; genus Actinomyces; species Actinomyces gaoshouyii. The sequence goes on along the minus strand of NZ_CP020468.1, from coordinate 1,655,207 downwards.
CCAATTGTCTAGACAACCGCATGTGATGTCGATCGTGTGATGGGTGCCACCGGTCGCCGGGCGGCTATCCTGGCCCGGTGACCACCCACTCCACCGCCCAGGCGATCGCTATCGCGGCCCCCGAGGCGCCTGCGGGCACCACCGGCCCCGTCCTCGTCGTCGACTTCGGCGCCCAGTACGCCCAGCTCATCGCCCGCCGCGTCCGCGAGGCCTCCGTCTACTCCGAGATCGTGCCGCACACGATGCCCGTGGAGGCCATGCTCGCCAAGCGCCCCGCGGCGATCATCCTCTCCGGCGGGCCGTCGTCGGTCTACGAGGAGGGCGCGCCTTCCATCGACCCCGCGATCTTCGATGTCGGGGTGCCGGTCCTCGGCATCTGCTACGGCTTCCAGACCATGGCGCAGGCTCTCGGCGGGGCGGTGGGCCGCACCGGCACCCGCGAGTACGGGCACACCCCGGCCACCGTGGCCCCCGAGTCCTGCCTCTTCGCCGGCACCCCCGCCGAGCAAGCAGTGTGGATGAGCCACGGTGACGCCGTCCAGGCGGCCCCCGAGGGCTTCGCCGTCACCGCCTCCACGGCGCAGACGCCCGTCGCCGCCTTCGAGGATCGAGGCCGTCGCCTCTTCGGCCTCCAGTGGCACCCCGAGGTGCTCCACTCCGAGCACGGACAGGCCGCCCTGGCCAACTTCCTCCATGTGGGCGCCGGGATCCCCGGCACCTGGACCCCGGACAGCATCATCGACGAGCAGGTGGCCCGGATCCGCGCGCAGGTGGGCGGCGCCCACGTCATCTGCGGGTTGAGCGGGGGAGTGGACTCCTCGGTGGCTGCCGCCCTCGTCCACCGCGCCGTCGGCGACCAGCTGACGTGCATCTTCGTCGACCACGGCCTGCTGCGTGACGGGGAGCGCGAGCAGGTCGAGCGCGACTACGCCGAGGGCATGGGCATCCGCGTCATCACCGTCGATGAGACCGACCGCTTCCTCGACGCCCTTGCCGGCGTCACTGAGCCGGAGGCCAAGCGCAAGATCATCGGGCGCGAGTTCATCCGCTCCTTCGAGGCCGCCCAGCGCCGTGTCGTGGAGGAGGTGGGCGCCGCCGGCGGCGAGATCCGCTTCCTCGTCCAGGGCACGCTCTACCCCGACGTCGTTGAGTCCGGCGGCGGCGAGGGCACCGCCAACATCAAGAGCCACCACAACGTCGGCGGCCTGCCCGAGGACCTCGACTTCGAGCTCATCGAGCCGCTGCGCGAGCTGTTCAAGGACGAGGTGCGCGCCATCGGCCGTGAGCTGGGCGTGCCCGAGAAGATCGTCTCCCGCCAGCCCTTCCCGGGCCCGGGTCTGGGCATTCGCGTCATCGGGGAGGTGACGGCCGAGAATCTGCGCGTGCTGCGCGCCGCCGACGCCATCGCTCGTGAGGAGCTCAGCGCCGCCGGGCTCGACGGCGAGATCTGGCAGTGCCCGGTGGTCCTGCTCGCCGACGTGCGCTCGGTGGGCGTCCAGGGAGACGGGCGCACCTACGGCCACCCCGTGGTGCTGCGCCCCGTGAGCAGCGAGGACGCCATGACGGCGGACTGGACGCGCCTGCCCTACGACATCCTCGCCCGCATCTCCACGCGCATCACCAACGCCGTGCCCGAGGTCAACCGGGTGGTGCTGGATGTGACCAGCAAGCCCCCCGCCACCATCGAGTGGGAGTGAGGCGCTCCCAGGCATGACGGCGGCCGGCGCGCTCGTAGGAGGCGTCGGCCGCCGTCGTGCTCGGATGGTGGTCGGGGCTTCCCATGGGCGCCCCCGAACCCGGCCTCTCGTCGTCAGCCAGCATCTCATGTCCGATCGCGCCATCGTGCTGTGCCGCCCGGTCAAGGCCGATGACTGGTGTCATCGGAGCGGCTGCTGGACATGGTCCCAGGCCACTGCGATGCTGGAATTGGCGTCCTCGGCATCTGCTCGAAGAAGGTGCTCGTCAAGATGTCTTGAAGCGCGCGCCTCCCCACCGAGGGGGCGCGCGTGCCGCGGCCGATGCTCTTCGGCCTCCAGCCGTGGTTGAGAACGCCGTGCCTGGGACGCGGTTCGCTATTCTGCGGACAGACGCTCCAACCTCGTGCTCGCCAGCGCCCCACCAAGGAGGAACCATGCCCCGAGTCCTCATCGTCTCCGGCCACACCGGCCAGGGGGGCTCTGTCGCCAACGCCACCATCCTCGACGAGCTCTCCGACCGGATGCCGGGCGCCGTCGTCGTTCCCCTCGCCGACCTCTACGGCGAGGACTTCCGCATCGACGCGGCCTCCGAGCAGGCCAAGCTCGAGGCGGCCGATGTCGTCGTCCTCCAGTTCCCGGTCTTCTGGTACTCCATGCCCTCACTGCTGCAGCGCTGGGTGGAGCAGGTCTTCGTCCACGGCTGGAGCCACGGCTCCACAGGGGACCGCCTGCGCGGCAAGAGACTCATCATCTCGCTGACCACCGGCGCACCCGGGCCCGCCTACGCCCCCGACGGTGTCACGGGGCACACGATCGAGGAGCTGTGCGCCCCGATCGAGGCCACCTGTCGGCTGGTCGGCATGGAGATCGTCGGCACGATCTGGACCGACGGCGTCTCCTACCAGTCCCGCACCGACCCGGACGCGCTGGCCTCCATCAAGGACCGCGCCGCCGAGCACGCCGAGCGCGTCATCGCCCTCGTCGAAGGGCTCTGAAGCGCGTCCGCGCCGGCGGCTTCGACGCGCCCCGGGGGCCATCGAGGACGCGCCCCGGGGTTGTGGACGTGCGGCGGGGTTGCCGACGCGCCCCCGGGATGCGCCCACAACCCCGCCGCACGTCCACAACCACGTCCACATCCCCATCACCGCGGGTGAGGCGGTCTCCTACATGGGTCTCTCCATACATGGCCGCTGTTCCTCCCCATCTGCGACGCTGGAGGAAGTAGCGCTCATTCGCAAGTCACGGCCGAGGGGGCCTGGCAGGGCCTGGCACTGAGGCCTGGCATGGGGGAATGTTAGGGACGAGAGCGCCCCACCGCCGGGGCGACGAATCGGGACTGCAGCTGGCTCGCAGGAGGAGAACACCATGGAGCGCACGACGCTTGGAACCACCGACATCACGATCTCCCGTCTGTGCCTGGGAGGCATGAGCTTCGGCAAGGTCTTCCCCGACTTCCACCAGTGGGTCATCGACCAGCCCTCGACCCAGGCCGTCATCGCCCGGGCCCTCGAGCTCGGCGTCAACTTCATCGACACCGCCAACGTCTACGCCCACGGCACGAGCGAGGAGTACATCGGCCGGGCCCTGAAGAACCTCGGCGTCAAGCGCGAGGACGTCGTCCTGGCCTCCAAGGTCTACTTCAACGAGGGCCACTTGAGCGCTGAAGCCATCGAGCGGGAGATCGCCGGGACCCTGGAGCGCCTGGGCACCGACTACCTCGACCTCTACATCATCCATCGCTTCGACTACGCCACCCCGATCGAGGAGACGATGGAGGCCCTCGACCGGCTCGTGCGCGCCGGCAAGGTCAGGGCCCTGGGCGCCAGCGCCATGTACGGCTACCAGCTGCACAACATGCAGGTCGTCGCCGAGCAGAACGGCTGGACCCGCTTCGCCAGCATGCAGAACCACTACAACCTGCTCTACCGCGAGGACGAGCGCGACCTCATCCCCGTGGCCCAGCAGTTCGGCATGTCGCTGACCCCCTACAGCCCGCTCGCCTCGGGGCACCTGACCCGGCCGACCTGGGACTCCGATTCCACGCGCTCGACCACCGACGGTACCATGCGCGCCAAGTACGACCGTGACCGCCAGCTCGACATGCCGATCATCGAGCGCGTCGCCGAGGTCGCGCGCCGCCACGAGGCGCCCATGGCCGACGTCGCCCTGGCCTGGCACTGGGCCAAGGGCGTAGCCGCCCCCATCGTCGGCTGCTCGCGCCCCAGCCGCGTCGATGACGCCGTCCGCGCTCTTGACCTGACCCTGACCGACGAGGAGATCGCCTTCCTGGAGGAGCCCTATGTCGCCCACGACGTCGTCGGCGCCCTGCAGCGGCCGGGGGAGCGGCCCACCCCGGGCTCGACGACGACGCGGGCCTGAGCCATCCCCCGCAGCTCTTGACCGCCCATCGCCCCAGGAGGATCACCACCATGGCACTCGCACCGCAGGCCCAAGAGACGTTCACCCGCCTCTTCGGCGTCCCGGCCAAGCCGCACCCCACCGACCCGGAGCTCTACGAGATCCTCCAGAACCAGATCTTCGGCGAGGTCTTCTCCACCGGGGTCCTCACCGACGTCGAGCGCGAGATCATCACCGTCGCGGTCCTCGGCTGCCTCCAGGCCCTCCCGCAGTTGCGCGCCCACTCCGCCGCCGCGCTCAATGCCGGCGCTACCCCGCTGCAACTGCGCGAGGCGCTCTACCAGTGCGCCCCTTACATCGGCTATCCGCGTGCCCTCAACGCCGTCGCAGCCCTCGATGAGGTGCTCGCCGAGCAAAGCGTCGAGCTGCCCCTGCCCGGCGCCGCCACCGTCGCTCCCGACGACGCCCAAGGACGCCACTCAGCCGGCGCCGCCATTCAGGAGCCGCTCTACGGCACTGAGATCAAGGAGGTCCTCGCCTCCCTGCCCGCGCCCTTCGACGCCGTGGCCCCCGAGCTCGTGACGACCGCCTGCTTCGGCGATTACTACAGCCGCGGAGTCCTGACCATCGCCGAGCGGGAGATCATCAGCCTCGTGGCGATCACCGCGATCGGGGCCACCGCCCAACTGGGCGCCCACATCGCCGGCGCTGTGCGCGCGGGCAACAGCCTTGAGCGCGTGACCGCCGCGCTCGTCCAGGCCCTGCCCTACGTCGGGGGCCCTCGGGCCTTGTCCGCGCTCGTCCTCGTCGCCGGCTACGACGAGAGCGCTTCCCACGAGGCCTACCGCTGAGGCGCGGCCGGAGCAGGGGGCGGGGCTCCCCAGCGCGGCACTAGGATGGGCCGGTGACCCCGGCATCCCCGAATCCCACCGTCCTCGCCACCCGCGCCCTGGAGCTGGTCGTGGACGGGCAGCGGCTCGGCGGCGCCGCCTACCTGCCCGCCGGGCCCAGCGGGCGGATCCTGCCCGGCCCCCACCCGCTCGTCGTGTGCTGCCACGGCATGGACGGCTCCTGGATGCGCGTGGCCCCCATCGCCCGGCGCCTGGCCGCCGCGGGCGCCATCGCCGCCTGCCCCGACTTCCGGGGCGGCGGCGGGAGCGACAACGGCGGCGACCCCCTGGCGATGACCCCGCTGACCGAGCTCGCCGACCTGCTCGCCGTCATCGACGCAGCGAGCGCCTGGCCCGAGGCCGACTCCTCCCGCATCGCCCTGCTCGGGCTCTCCCTGGGCGGGGCCGTGGCCGCGCTCGCGGCCGCCCGGCGCCCCACGCAGATCGGCGCGCTCGTCCTGTGGTACCCGGCGCTCCAGCCCGGCGCCGGCCTGCGCGCCCGCTTCCGGAGCCCGACCGAGGTCCCCGATCGCTTCGAGCACAGGGGCAGCCGTCTATCCAGGGCTTACGCCCGCGACGCCTGGGGCATCGACGCCGTCACCGAGCTCGCCCGCTTCCCGCGCCCCATCCTCCTCGTCCACGGGGATCGCGACGAGTCCGTCCCCCTGGCGCTCTCCCAGCGCGCCGAGCGCGAGTTGCGCGACGCCGAGCTGCGCGTTATCCCCGGCGCCGGCCACGGCTTCGGCGACGATCGCTGGGAGACCGCCGTGACCGCCAGCGCCTCCTTCCTGGCCTGGAACGGGATCCTCGACGACTGAGCCCGGGCCCGCCCGTCGGAGTAGCCTGGAGGCGCGGCGCGGGAGCCGCAGCCGGACAGTCGAGCGCGCGCCGCGCGCGGGAAGGACAGCGCCATGGCATTCGAGGCGAAGACCGATAAGCGGGTGGCAGCCCTCATCGCACCGGGATTGGAGGAGGTCGAGGCCCTCGCCGTCGTCGATGTGCTCTACCGCGCCGGCATACCCTGCGACATGATCGCCGTCGCCGAGGAGCGCACCGTTGTCTCCTCCCATGAGATCGTCCTGACCTGCGCGAAGACGCTTGCCGAAACCGACCTGGACGATTACGACCTCCTCTTCCTGCCCGGCGGGATCCCCGGTGCCCCCAACCTCAAGGCCAGCCGGGTCGTCACCGAGGCCGTCACCGAGCGCGTGCGCGCCGGGCGCCCGGTGGCCGCGATCTGCGCCGCCCCCTCGATCCTCGCAGAACTGGGCCTGCTCGAGGGGCGCCGCGCCACCTCCAACCCCGGCTTCATGCACGTGCTGGAGGAGCATGGCGCGATCACGAGCCAGGACAGCGTCGTCGTTGACGGCGCCATCCTCACCAGCCGGGGTATGGCCACCGCCGCCGAGCTCGGCATCGAGATCGTCCGGCACTACCTGGGCGACGCCGCTGCCGAGGCCGTGGCGGGCGCCGTCGTCCTCCAGCGCTGAGCGCGTGCCGACAGCCCCCGGCCGCCCTGGAGCAGGGCGGCCGGGGGCCGTTACTGTGAATGCTGGAGATCGTCGCTGGTCAGGGGCGCCCCATCCGGTCTCGATGCGGCAGGATCGCCAGGATCAGCAGGACGACGCCCAGGACGCCCAGGACCCCGATGGTCGCGAGCTGCAGGTCGACGCGCAGCCCGACGCCCGCCGCGATGGTCAGGCCCCCCAGGGCCAGGAGCAGTATCCCCCAGATGATCGTCCCCGTGCTGGCGCGCCTCCACGGCACGGGCTCCTCCGCGCGCCAGCCGTGCCGTGTATCGAAGGTCCGGCCGGTCTGCGGACGGGCGCTCGTGGCCCCCGGCTGGCCTGAAGCGCCTGTCGCGCTCGCGGTCCCAGGGGTGGTAGTGGTCGCGCCGATCCCAGGCGTGCCGGGACCGGCCTCGGCGGGATCAGTGGCACTGGCACTGGCCCCGCGCATCCCGCCGCGCACGGAGGAGGCCGACCATACGGCGCCATCGGGCGCGCCCGGGATGGCGGGGCTCGCGTCGAGTGGCTCAGTGGCCGGGTTGGTGGCGCTAAGCGGCTCGGTGGCCGGCTCGACGGCGGCGAGGCTCGCCGCGGGGGGCTCGACGACGGGGAAGGCATCGGTGGGTGCCAGTGGCTCCGTGAACGACTCGGTGGGGGCGCCGTCGGCCTGAAGTCCCGTTCCGGCGGCCTCGTCCGGGCTCGTCGGACTGCTGTTCGTGCTGCTGCTCATGGCTGTCTCGTCTCTGTGAGGTCAGTGCGTGGGGGTGGGGCTCGGGACTACTGAGCCCGAGGGCTTGGCGGAAGCGGACGCCGTGGGGCTCAGGACCGGCGATGGGGAGGCGGAGGGCGAGGCGCCCGCCGTCGTGCTGGGGGAGGCCGTGGGGGAGGAGGCAGTCCAGGCGCGGGAGGACTCCTCGATCGTGACATCCCCGGCGCCGAGGCTCACGTCGATGGTCAGAACGTCGGAGTCGGTGCCCTTGGGGGTCAGGACCGCGTCGATGTGCACGCCCTCGATCGATGCTGCGGTGCCCGACTCGTCGGTAGAGCCCTGCCAGACGGTGTGGATGCTGTTCCCGTCCTGGGTGCCCTCAACCGCCCACTTCTGGTCACCGAGCACGTCGACCTGGCCCGCGCCGACCCGCGTCCGGATCCTCACCGGCTGATCGCGATCCACCAAGACCCTCAGGTCCCCTGCACCCATGGACACATGCGCCGTGACGCCTTCGTGCCGCTGTTCCAGAGCCCGCAGGTCGAGGACCGTATCGCCGGCGCCGAAGGTCCCCAGATCGACGTCATCGCTGGAGAGTTGCTCATCGGAGGGGACGAGGAGGACGTCGTCGGCGACGAGCCGGTCCAGCCCATGGGCGGCGAAAGGACTGGCGGCGAGCATGGGCAGGGTGATGAGGACGGCGATGGCCCCCAGCGCGCTCATCCAGCCGCCGCGGCGCCCGATCAGCCCGGAGACGAGGACACCCGCGCCCAGGAGCGCCGTCATCGAACCGACGATGAGGAGCGCGTGGGAGTAGGAGAGGCTGTCCAGCATGTGGTGCCGCTTCGCCAGCGCCACGCCCGCGATGGCGAGGAGCAGCAGTCCTCCGATGACGGAGCCCATCCTGCGCCCGGGTCCCGGGCGGCGCGGCGGGCGGGGACGAGCGAAGGCGGGAGCCGACCAGGTCGGGCCGCTCGCTGCTCCGCTTCCCGGGGCCGGGGAACTCTGAGGAGCGCCCCAGCCCGCCCCGGGGTGCCCGGCCGGAGCCGACCATGCCCCGTCGGCCACCGGCCGGGCCGGCTGTGGGGGCTGGCCTGCGCGCTGCTGGCGCCGCGAGCTGACCAGCCAGATGATCGATCCGATGACGCCGGCGGTCCAGAGCAGGCCCCAGGTCGCTCCCGCCCAGCCCGGAGCGCCGAGGACCACGCCGTCGCCCAGGCCCCACTCGGGGCGGGACAGCCCGCTGATGACGCAGACCAGGGCACCGACGAATCCCGCGCTCACATCGCCGTTGAAGGCCTGCTGGAGGTGGATGCGCCCATTGCGCTCCTCGGGGAGCAGGACCCAGGCCAAACCGTAGGCGAGGAGGCCGAGTCCCAGGGCGAGGCAGACAACGGCGACGACGCACCGCACGAGGATCAGATCGATGCCCAGGCGCTGGGCGAGCCCCCCGCACACGCCGCCGACGACACGGCGCTCGGTGCGCACCACCCCGCTGCGGCGCAGGGAGTCGAACACGCCTGCCATGAAGGGGCGGCCGGGCTGGGGGCCTGCCTGCGGGTCCGACTGCGGGGCGCCCGAGAAGGGGGCCCCCTGCCCGCCGAGGGGATCGGAGGAGGGCGTTTCTGAGGGAGGGGGTGTCGTGCTCATGGCTCCATCCTGGCCGCGACCCGCCCCGCGAGACGATCGGGGGACACCCTGAGCGGCCCCTGAAACGCTCCCGGGCCGCCCCTGGTTCGCCCTTCCGGGCATCCCCCTGCGCTCCTCCCCGTGCCACGATGGCGCCGTGAGCACGACGAGCACCCCTTCCCCCGGATCCTGGGGGATCCCCGCCGCCCCCGCCTCGGTGGGAAGCTCCCCCGGGCGGGGAGCCGCGCAGCCGCTGCGCCCGGGCACCCTGCTGGGCGCCCGGGCGCCGCAGGTCCCCGCCTCGTCCCGGCTGCCACTGCGCCGGCCGGGCCGCCGCCCCGTCCTCGCCCCCGGTAGCGGCCGGCGCTCCGGGCGCTGGGGCGGCGGCGTCGCCGCGGGCCTCGGGGCCCACCTGGGCCTCGATCCCTTCGTCATCCGCCTCGCCTTCATCCTGCTGAGCGTCCAGACCGGGATCGGTCCCGTCCTCTACCTGGCGCTGTGGGTACTCGTGCCCGCAGGCGACCCCTGGGCCGAGGCCGCCCAGTCCCCGGGCGCCCTGCCCGCCGATCGCTCCCGCCTCGCCCCGCGTCAGGCCCCTGTGCCGGCCCCGTGGCCAGCCCCGGGGAGAGAGCATTGGGCGGCGCGCGCCTGGCGCTCGCTGCGCGGCGACTCCGGCGGTGAGGGCAACCGCGCCCTCCAGGGCGCCGTCGGCCTCCTCGCCGCGGCGATCCTGCTCGCGCTCTGGCGCTTCGGACTCCTGCCGCGCGCCGGGACGGCGCTCCCCGCGCTCATCATCGCCACGGGCGCGGGCCTGGCCTGGTCCCAGCTCGACGCCGTCACCGGCGCCCACGGCACGAGCGAGCCCCGCGACCGCTGGGCCCTCGCCCGCCTGGCGGCGGGACTCGTCCTGGTCGCCACCGGCATCCTCATGTGGCTCGCCTCCGACATTCCACCGCGCGCCATGCTCACGGGCGGCCTGACCGGCGGCGCCCTCGTCCTCGGCATCGCCACGATCCTCGCCCCCTTCTGGCTGCGCATCAGCCGGGACCTGGCCGCCACGAGAACCGCCGAGGCGCGCGCCGCCGAGCGCGCGGATATCGCCGCCCACCTCCACGATTCCGTCCTGCAGACCCTCACCCTCATCCGCAAGCGCGCCGACGAGCCCGAGACAGTGGCGCGCCTGGCCCGCTCCCAGGAGCGCGAGCTGCGGGCCTGGCTCTACACCGACCGCCCCGAGGCCGGTACCTCCGTGGCCGACGCCTTCCGGGACCTCGCCGGGGAGATCGAGGACCTCCACGGCGTGCCCATCGATGTCGTCTGCGTGGGGGACCGCGCCCCGGACCGCGTCGCCGAGGTCATCGTCGCCGCCAGCCGCGAGGCCCTGTCCAACGCCGTGCGCCACGGGGAGCCCCCCGTCTCCCTCTACGTGGAGGCCTCCGCGGACCTCATCGAGGCCTTCATCCGCGACCACGGCCCCGGCTTCGACCCTGAGGCCGCCCCGTCCGACCGCCACGGCGTGCGCGAGTCCATCATCGCCAGGATGGAGCGATATGGTGGAACCGCGCGGATCCGCTGCCTCGACAACGGCACCGAGGTCAGGCTCGCGCTTCCCGCCCGCGCGACCCAGGAGAGCCCGTCATGACCAACGCTCAGCCGCCCGAGGACGGGCGCCGATCCGACTCCTCCCGCGCGTCCGCGACGCCGGCCTCCCCGCGCCTGCGGGTCCTCGTCGTCGACGACCATGCCCTCGTGCGCTCAGGAGTGCGCTCCGAGCTGGCCGCCCACGCCCCCGACATCGAGGTCATCGCCGAGGCCGACGACGTCGAGGGCGCCATCGCCGCCGTGCGAGCCCTCGCCCCCGACGTCGTCCTCCTCGATGTCCACCTGCCCGGCGGCAACGGCGGGGGAGGGGCGGAGGTCGCCGCCAGCTGCGCCGACGCCACCGGGACCCGCTTCCTAGCCCTATCCGTCTCCGACGCCGCCGAGGACGTCGTCGCCGTCATCCGCGCCGGCGCCCGCGGCTACGTCACCAAGGCGATCTCCACGACCGACCTCGCCATGGCGATTCGGCGCGTGGCCGCCGGGGACGCCGCCTTCTCACCGCGCCTGGCCGGATTCGTCCTCGACGCCTTCGGCGCGCAGGCCGGGGAGGTGGCCGTCGCCGACTCCGAGCTCGACCGTCTCTCCGCGCGTGAGCGCGAGGTCATGCGCCTCATCGCCCGCGGCTACACCTACAAGGAGTGCGCCTCCGAGCTCTTCATCTCCATCAAGACCGTGGAGACCCACGTCTCCGCCGTCCTGCGCAAGCTCCAGCTGTCCAACCGGAACGAGCTCACCCGCTGGGCCGCCGCCCACCGGATCGTCTGAGAGGACCCCCGAACCCCATGCCCCATCCCTGGCGCGCAGGCCGGGTCGAGCGCCTGGCCGTCCTGGCCGCACCGCGCGGCGCCGACGGCGCCCCCACCGGATCCCTGCGCGTCCCGGCGCTCCTCGCCCGCCCGGGCGGCGATCTCCTCCTCGTCCACGACCTGCGCCCGCGCGCGGGCGGCGACGCATGGCGGTCCTCGGGCGGCGCCCTCCCCGACGACCTGCCCAACCCCAACCGCCTCCGCCTGCGCCGCTCCCCCGACGGCGGCGCCACCTGGGACGAGTCGGTCCCGCTGGACCCCGACCCCGCCGTCCTGCCCGGGATCACGGGCGTCTCGGACCCCTCTCTCATCGCCGCCCCCGACGGGGCCCTCCACCTCCTGGCCGCGGCGAGCTCGGGCGCGGGTCTCTTCGGCGCCCGCCCTCCCCAGCGCCCCTGGAGGCGCGGCGAGCCCCCCGAGCCCGGCACCATGCGCCTCCTCCACGCCGTCTCGGCTGACGAGGGCGCCACCTGGCGCTGGCGCGACGCCACCGACGCGGCCCTGCCCAGCGCTCAGTGGCCCGACGGCGCCGTCCTCTTCCCAGTCTCGGGTCACGGCATCGCCACGCCGACCGGCCTCGTCCAGCCCGTGGTCGTCGCCCTCGCCCCGCGCGAGGACGGCTCGCGGCCCCTGCGCTCGGCCTGCCTCCTGTCCGACGACGGCGCCTCCTGGCGCCTCGGCGCCCCTGTCCCCCGGGTCGACGCCACCGCAACGAGCCTGGCCGGGGGCGCCGCCACGAGCGGCACCGACGAGCACGCCATCGCCCCAGCAGCCCCCGGCGGGGGCCTACTCGTCATGAGCGCGCGCGACGCTGCCTACGGCGGCACCCGCCTGGAGTCCACGAGCGTCGACGGAGGCATGACGTGGACTCGCCCCGAGGCGGTCCCCGCCCTGAGCGACCCAGGCTGCAACGCAGGCATGGCAGGTCTGCCCGACGGCTCGCTCCTCCTGTCCCACTCCTCGGACCCCGTCGTCCGGTGCGCCGGGCGCCTCTCCATGCGGGGAACCGACGGCCAGTGGCGGACACTGGTGGGGCTGACCGGTCCCGGCGAGCCCTTCGGCTACTCCGACCTCGTGATCCTGCCCCGCCCCCAGGGGGCCTCCAACGGGCCGGGCCCGGTGCGCGCCCTCGTCGCCGCCGAGGAGCCCGGTGCCGACGAGGGCGCGACGCGCCTGGTGATCCTCGCCATCGACGTGCGATGATCGCCCCGTGACAGGCCGCGAGCAGCGCCTGAGCCGCCACGCGATCCGTGCGAGGATATGGGGCGTGACCCAGACGAGTTCCCCCATGGGCGCCTCCGCCCCCGAGCGCGACGGCGACGGCGGTGACCACGGCGAGAGCGCGGACATCATCGCCGCCGCGGCGGCTCGCGCCCGAGCCGGGGGCCTGGTCATCACCCCGACCGACACGGTCTACGGCATCGGCACCACCGCCGCCGACGCGACCGCCGTCGCGCGCCTCCTGGGCGCCAAGGGGCGCGGGCGCCGGATGCCCCCGCCCGTCCTCGTGGCGGGGCGCGACCAGCTCGACGGCGTCGTCGCCGATCCGTCCCCCGCCGCCCTCGCCCTCATGGACGCCCTCTGGCCCGGCGCCCTGACCCTCGTCCTCGCCGCTTCGCCGGCGCTGGCCTGGGACCTGGGGGAGACCGGCGGGACCATCGCCGTGCGCATGCCCGACCATCCCCTGACCCTGGCCCTCCTGCGCGCCACCGGCCCCATGGCCGTCACCAGTGCGAACCGCACGGGGGAGCCGCCGGCCACCGATGCCGCCAGCGCGAGGCTGGCCTTCCCCGGTCAGGTCGCCGATGCCCCCGGCGCGCTCGCGGCCGAGGGCGGCCGGCCCAGCATCCTGCTCATCGATGGCGGGCCCACGCCCGGCCCCGTTCCCTCGACCATCGTCTCCCTGGCCGGCGACAACGCCACCAGGCCCCGTGTCCTGCGCGAGGGCCTCATCCCGGTCCGCCGGATCGAGGAGGTCCTCGAGCCCCTGCTCGCCGCCCAGGCGGGCCCGAGCGCGGCGCCCGAGCCGGCGCGGGAGGGCCGCGCATGAGGGTCTACCTGCTCATCCTGCTCATCGCCGCTGCGGCCACCTACATCTCCGTGCCGATCGTACGGCATATCGCCCTCGTCTCCCACGCGCTCACCCCCGTGCGGGACCGGGACGTCCACACCGCGCCGATCCCCCGGCTCGGCGGCGTCGCCATGTTCGTCGGCCTGGCCACCGCCATCGCCGTGGCCTCGCGCATCCCCTACCTCTCCAGCACGATCGACGCCAGTGCCGGGGCGGTGGTCATCGGCGCGGGACTCGTGTGCCTCCTGGGCGTCGTCGACGACCTGTGGGAGCTCGACTGGATGACGAAGCTCGCCGGCCAGATCCTCGCCGCCGGCGTCATGGCCTTCATGGGGGTCCAGCTCATCACCTTCCCCGTGGGGGGCCTGACCATCGGCTCCTCCCGGCTCTCCCTGGCCGCCACCGTGCTGGTCATCATCGTGGTCGTCAACGCCGTCAACTTCGTCGACGGGCTCGACGGGCTGGCCGCGGGGATCATCGGGATCGGCGCTACGGCCTTCTTCGTCTACGTCTACATCCTCACCAGGGCCACCAGCCCCCAGGCCTACACCTCGCTGGCCGCCACCATCATGGCCGCCCTCATCGGCGTATGCCTGGGCTTCCTGCCCCATAACTTCCACCCCGCCACGATCTTCATGGGCGACTCGGGCTCCATGCAGCTCGGACTCGTCTCCGCGGCGGGCACGATCATCGTCACCGGCCAGATCGACCCGGGCACGATCACCGGTTCCTCGGCCGTGCCCGTGTTCCTGCCCCTCATCCTGCCCGTCGCGATCCTCCTGATCCCCCTGACGGACATGCTCATGGCCGTCACCCGCCGGACCCTGGCGGGCAAGAGCCCCTTCCACCCCGACAAGCTCCACCTGCACCACCGGCTCCTCGCGGGCGGGCACTCGCATCGTCAGGCCGTCCTCACCATGTACCTGTGGGCCGCCATCGGATCCTTCTCCGTTGTGGCGCTCGCGATCCAGCCCTGGCCGCGCGTGGCCTGCGGCGCCCTCGCCGCCGTCGTCATCGCGCTGGCCCTGACCACCGACCTCATACCCGGCGTCGGTCCCGGGGCCAGGAAGCGCGCCCGCCACCAGGCCTCCCGAGCGCTCCGATCCGCGGCTCCCCGGAGGCTGCCCCACCCCCATGCGACCCCCGACCCCGCCGAGGAGTCCCAGGCCCCCGACGCCGTCCCCGCGGCAGGGGAGCGCCCGTGAGCGCGCCCGATGGAGCGGGGCGACCCACCGCCCGGACCTCCGAGGCGGCCTTCCGCGCAGCCGGGCGGCGGGTCGGCGTCATCGGCACCGCGCTGGCCGCCGCCTGCCTCGCCGCCGGGGCGGCCGGTGGTGGCCGGGCCCTGGCCGGTGCGGCCTGGGGCGCCGGCGCGGGCCTGGCCTTGACCGTCATCACCGCCGTCGCCCTGCTCGTGCCGTGGCAGCGCTTCCCCCTCATGGCCTCCGCCGGGGTCATGCTCTCCTTCGCAGCCAAGATCGCCGTCATGGCGGCAGTGGTCCTGCTGGCCGGGCCCCATCGGGAGGGGCTCTCCCGCCCATGGTTCCTCGCCTCCCTGGCGCTCATCCTCATCGTGGTGACCATCGTGGAGGTCGTGACCCTGGCGAGAGGGCGGGCCCTGACCATCGAGATCGCAGGGATCACAGGAAACGCGGAGATCACAGGGGTCTCGGAGTGCGCTGAGGGCGCCGATCCCGCGGCGCCGCGATCCGACGGCGCGGGCGACCGCCCCTGAGGCATCGTCGCCGATGCGACTGCCCCCCATGGAATTCGGCGGCCATGCTGCGCCCCGCCGATGCGAGATGACTGTCGTCGCACCGGGCGACGTGGAGTAGTGTGGTGGGCGCGATGCCGGTGAACGCCGCCCGCCGGGCGGGCGCCACCGGTGCCCTCGCCCTGATCGATCGCCCCGGACTGCCTTGAGGAGGCCATGTGCCAATGAGCGCGACTCTCGTGACCAGCGCGCTCGCGCCCGCCTCGCGGGAGGGTTTCGAGCCGCCGTCGATCTCCGACTTCTTCCCGGAGGGCTTCGCCTTCGTCGGCACGCCCTTCGAGATGAACCGCATCATGATGATCCGCCTCATCATGACCGGAGTCCTCGTGCTCCTCTTCGCGATCGGCGCCTCGCGGGCGCGCGTCGTGCCGGGGCGCTTCCAGGGCGCCTGCGAGATGCTCATCGACTTCGCCCGCGTCAACATCGCCGAGGAGATCATCGGCAAGCGCCGGGCAGCGCCCTACGTCCCGATCATCACCACGATCTTCCTGGGCGTGCTGTTCCTCAACATCTCCGGCGTCATCCCCGGGCTCAATATCGCGGCCACGAGCGTCATCGGCATGCCGATCGTCTTCGCCGTCGTCGCCTACATCGCCTTCACCTACGCGGGGATCAAGAACCACGGCGTCTTCGGATACCTGCGCTCCCAGGTGCTCCCCGGGGGCGTGCCCAAGGCGCTGTGGATCCTCATCATCCCCATCGAGTTCTTCTCGAACCTCGTCATGCGGCCGGTGACCCTGACCATACGACTCCTGGCCAACATGGTCTCGGGCCACTTCCTCCTGGCGCTGTGCTACGCGGCGACCAACGCCCTGTTCATCCACGCCACCGGGGCGCTCAAGGGCCTGGGGGCGCTCACCTTCGGGGCCTCGATCGCCTTCGTCCTCTTCGAAATCTTCGTCGCAGCCCTCCAGGCCTACATCTTCGCCCTGCTCACCGCCGTGTACATCGACTCCTCGATCAACACCCACTGATCGCTCCCGCAGCGACTATCTCCCGCCCATCGACGACCCGAACACCAGCAAGCCACCCGGGCCCACCCGGGGATGACGAGAACCCTCGTTCAGACTCTCAAGGAGAAGCAACATGACCGGATCCATCGCCACCATCGGCTTCGGCCTGGCCACCCTCGGCCCCGGCATCGGCATCGGCATCCTCGTCGGCAAGACGCAGGAGGGCACCGCTCGCCAGCCCGAGGTCGCGGGGGCCCTGCGCACCAATATGTTCATCGGCGCGGCCCTCATCGAGGCCCTCGGTCTGCTGGGCTTCGCCGCGGGCTTCGCCTTCTGATCGGCGACGGTCATCCCCATGGCCCCCGTCATGATCACCACCCTCGCCGCGGCCTCGGAGACGGCGTCGGGGGAGGAGAACAGCCTCCTCCTGCCCCACACCTATGACCTGGTCTGGGGCACGATCTCCTTCGCCATCGTGGCGCTGGTGCTCATCAAGTACGTCCTGCCCCGCTTCACGAAGGTCCTCGACGAGCGCACCGCGCGCATCGAGGAGGGCCTCGCCATCGCGGACAGGGCCAAGAAGGACCAGGCCGGCGCCGAGCAGCGGGCCGCCCGCCTCGTGGAGGAGGCGCGCCGCGAGGCCGCCTCCATCCGGGAGAAGGCTCAGAGCGAGGCCGCCTCCATCGTGGCCGCCGCCCGCGCCGAGGCCCAGGGGGAGGCGGGCAGGGCTCTTGACGCCGCCCAGCGCCAGATCCTCGCCGAGCGCCAGGCCGCCCAGATCTCGCTGCGCACGGAGGTCGGCCTGCTGGCCTCCACACTCGCCGAGCGGATCGTCGGCGAGCAGCTCAAGGACACCGAGCTGTCCAGCCGCGTCATCGATCGCTTCCTCGATGAGCTCGAGGCCGCCCCCGCGTCCCCGGGTGTCGACGGCGGCGCCTCCGTGGAGGAGCTCCGGTGAACGAGGGCACATCCGCGACCCGCGCCGCCACCCGCGCCGCATGGACCCCCGTCCTGCGCGACGCGGGCGCCTACGGCCAGGAGTTGGGTCAGCAGATCCTGGCCATGGCCCACGAGATCGCCGCGCACCCACTGCGCGGGCCGCTGACCGACCCCGGGCGGAGCGGCGAGGACAAGGCCGCACTCGCCTCCCGGCTCTTCTCCGGCCGCCTCGACGAGCGCGTTGTCGAGCTTCTGCGCGGCATGGCGCGCGGGCGCTGGTCCAAGCCCGTCGATCTCGTCTCCGCCCTGCATGACCTGGGCATCGAGGCGATCCTTGCCGGCGCCCACGCCGATGGCACCGTGGCCGACATCGAGCGGGAGGTCTTCGAGGCCTCGCAGATCATCGGCCAGGACCGCGAGCTGCGCGAGGCCCTGGAGCCCTCGTGGCGCACCACCGCCGAGCAGCGGGTGCGCCTGGCGGACGAGGTCTTCGGCCCGCACCTGTCCGCGCCCGCCATGAGCCTGGTGCGCTGGTGCGTTCGTCACCACGCCGAGGGCGGCCCCCGGCGCAACCTGCGCCGCGTCGTCGAGCGCGCCGCGGCCCTCCAGCACCGCACCATCGCCGACGTCGTCACCGCAGTCCCCATGACCAGCGCGCAGGAGGCCCGGCTGCTGGCCACCCTCACCAAGCGGCTCGGCACCGAGGTCGAGCTCAACACCTCGATCGACCCCGCCGTCATCGGCGGGGTGCGCATCGCCATCAAGAGCCACATCATCGACCACACCGTGCGCAGCGCCGTCGCCGACCTGCGCGCCCAGCTCGCGGGATGAGCCCCGTGTCCCACTACCGGATGCAGGCCGCCCCCACCGACTCAATGCTTCGCAAAGGAGACCAAAGATGGCAGAGCTGACCATCAAGGCCGAGGAGATCCGCTCGGCGCTCAGTGATTTCGCGCGGGCCTACAAGCCCGCGGAGGTCGCCGCCGAGGAGGTCGGCCACGTCATCTTCGCCGCCGACGGCATCGCCCACGTCGAGGGCCTGCCCGGCGTTATGGCCAACGAGCTGCTCACCTTCGAGGACGGCACCGCCGGATTGGCCATGAACCTCGACGAGCGCCAGATCGGCGTCGTCGTCCTGGGCGACTTCGCCGGCATCGACGAGGGCCAGACCGTGCGCCGCACCGGTGAGGTCCTGTCCGTCCCCGTGGGCGATGCCTTCCTGGGGCGCGTCGTCGACCCGCTGGGCCGCCCCATCGACGGCCTTGGCGAGATCGCCGCCGAGGGACGCCGCGCCCTGGAGCTCCAGGCCCCCGGCGTCATGGCCCGCAAGTCCGTTCACGAGCCGCTCCAGACGGGGCTGAAGGCCATCGACTCGATGATCCCCATCGGCCGCGGCCAGCGCCAGCTCATCATCGGCGACCGCAAGACCGGCAAGACCGCCATCGCCCTGGACACCATCCTCAACCAGAAGGACGCCTGGGAGACCGGCGACCCCGCCAAGCAGGTCCGCTGCATCTACGTGGCCACCGGTCAGAAGGGCTCGACCATCGCCGCCGTGCGCGCGGCCCTGGCCGAGCGCGGCGCGCTGGAGTACACGACCATCGTCGCCTCCCCGGCCTCCGACCCCGCCGGCTTCAAATACCTCTCCCCGTACACCGGCTCGGCCATCGGCCAGCACTGGATGTACGCCGGCAAGCACGTCCTCATCGTCTTCGACGACCTGTCCAAGCAGGCCGAGGCCTATCGTGCGGTCTCCCTCCTCCTGCGCCGCCCGCCGGGCCGCGAGGCCTACCCCGGTGACGTCTTCTACCTGCACTCGCGCCTGCTCGAGCGCTGCGCGAAGCTCTCCGACGACCTTGGCGCCGGTTCCATGACCGGCCTGCCGGTCATCGAGACCAAGGCCAACGACGTCTCGGCCTACATCCCCACCAACGTCATCTCCATCACCGACGGGCAGATCTTCCTGCAGTCCGATCTGTTCAACTCCGACCAGCGCCCCGCCGTCGACGTCGGCATCTCGGTCTCCCGAGTCGGCGGAGCGGCCCAGGTCAAGGCGATGAAGAAGGTCGCCGGGACCCTCAAGATCACGCTGGCGCAGTACCGCTCCATGCAGGCCTTCGCCATGTTCGCCTCCGACCTGGACGCCACCACCCGGGCCCAGCTGACCCGCGGCGAGCGCCTCATGGAGCTGCTCAAGCAGCCCCAGTTCACCCCCTACCCCGTTGAGGAGCAGGTGGTGAGCGTGTGGACGGGCACCAACGGGTACCTCGACGACCTCGAGGTGGCCGACGTCCTGCCCTTCGAGGCGGCCCTCCTGGACCACCTGCGCCGCAACTCCACCGTGCTCGCCACGATCCGGGACACCGGGCAGCTCTCCGAGGAGACCGAGGCCGAGCTGCGCGCCGCCGTCGAGTCCTTCCGCACCACCTACCTCTCCGGCGGGAGGATGCTCTCCGGCGAGGTCGCCGACGCGCAGGACGAGGTCGTCGCCGAGCGCACGAGCGAGCAGATCGTGCTCAAGAGGGGCTGACCCGTGGCAGGCAACCAGCGCGTCTACAAGCAGCGCATCCGGTCGACCCAGACCCTCCAGAAGGTGTTCCGGGCCATGGAGCTCATCGCCTCCTCCCGGATCGGTGCCGCGCGCCGCAGCGCCGCTGAGGCCGGGCCCTACGATCACGCGCTGAGCCAGGCCGTGGCCGCCGTCGGAACCTACTCCGGTCTCGACCACCCCATCACGCGCGAGCGCGAGGACACCAACCGGGTCGCGGTGCTCGTCGTCACCTCCGACCGCGGCATGGCCGGCGCCTACTCCGCCACCATCCTGCGCGAGTCCGAGCGGCTCATCGAGCACCTCATGGAGGACGGCAAGGAGCCGATCCTGTTCACCTACGGGCGCCGCGCGCAGAACTACTTCGCCTTCCGCGGCCGCACCGTGGAGTACTCCTGGACGGGGGATTCCGACCGCCCCAGCGCCGAGCACATCGAGGAGGTCGCCTCCCTCCTCCTCGAGTACTTCCTCGCCTCCGCCGACGCCGGGGGAGTGGCCGAGGTCCACATCGTCTTCACCCGCTACGTCTCCATGGTCTCCCAGGTGCCGGAGGTCCGCCGGATGCTCCCGCTGACGGTCGTGGACCTGGGCGGCCCGGGCGAGATCAACCGCGAGGACATCGCCGCCACCCAGGCGGTCCAGCTCTCCGCCATCAAGGGAACCCAGCCCCTCTACGAGTTCGTGCCCTCCACCTCCAAGGTGCTCGATGCGCTCCTCACCCGCTACGTGGGCTCGCGCATCCGCAACGCCCTGCTCCAGTCCGCAGCCTCCGAGCTGGCCAGCCGCCAGCAGGCCATGCACACGGCCACGGACAACGCCGAGGAGCTCATCACCACCTACACCCGGCTCGCCAACTCGGCTCGCCAGGCGGATATCACCCAGGAGATCTCCGAGATCGTCTCCGGCGCCGATTCCCTCGCCGCCGAATAGACCCACCGACAACCCCGGCGGCCCCGCCGCCCGCAAGACCCGACTCAACGTCAATAGGCATCGACAGACTCAGACATGGAAGAGCGCATCATGGATGACACCACCACCCAGGCCGCCCCGGACACCACCGAGGCGGGCCCCGGCACCGGCCGCGTCACGCGGATCATCGGCGCCGTCGTCGACGTCGAGTTCCCGCCGGACGCGATCCCCGCCATGTACAACGCCCTCAAGGTGACCATCCAGGCCACCAGTGAGGGCGAGGAGGCGCGCGAGATCACCCTCGAGGTCGCCCAGCACCTGGGGGACAACATCGTGCGAGCCATCTCCCTCAAGCCCACCGACGGGCTCGTGCGCGGCACCGAGGTCCGTGACACGGGCGCCCCCATCTCCGTGCCGGTCGGCGATATCACCAAGGGCCGCGTCTTCAACGTCACCGGTGAGGTCCTCAACCTCGCCGAGGGCGAGACCCTGGAGGTCACCGAGCGCTGGCCCATCCATCGCCAGCCCCCCACCTTCGAGCAGCTCGAGTCCAAGGAGCAGATGTTCGAGACCGGCATCAAGGTCATCGACCTGCTCACCCCCTATGTCCAGGGCGGCAAGATCGGCCTGTTCGGCGGTGCCGGCGTGGGCAAGACCGTCCTCATCCAGGAGATGATCCAGCGCGTGGCCCAGAACCACGGAGGCGTCTCCGTCTTCGCCGGCGTGGGTGAGCGCACCCGCGAGGGCAATGACCTCATCGTCGAGATGGAGGAGGCGGGCGTTTTCGACAAGACCGCCCTCGTCTTCGGTCAGATGGACGAGCCGCCGGGCACGCGCCTGCGCGTGGCGCTGTCCGCCCTGACGATGGCCGAGTACTTCCGCGATGTCCAGCACCAGGACGTGCTGCTGTTCATCGACAACATCTTCCGCTTCACGCAGGCCGGCTCCGAGGTTTCCACACTGCTGGGC
Source organism: Actinomyces gaoshouyii (assembly GCF_002076915.1). Classification (NCBI taxonomy): domain Bacteria; kingdom Bacillati; phylum Actinomycetota; class Actinomycetes; order Actinomycetales; family Actinomycetaceae; genus Actinomyces; species Actinomyces gaoshouyii. Next base: position 1,633,845 of record NZ_CP020468.1, on the reverse strand, counting down.
CGCATGCCCTCGGCCGTGGGCTACCAGCCGAACCTCGCCGATGAGATGGGCCTGCTCCAGGAGCGCATCACGTCGGCCGGCGGCCACTCCATCACCTCCCTTCAGGCCATCTACGTGCCCGCGGACGATTACACCGACCCCGCTCCGGCCACGACCTTCGCGCACCTGGACGCCACCACTGAGCTGTCCCGCGAGATCGCCTCGCGGGGCATCTACCCCGCGGTGGACCCGTTGGCCTCCTCCTCGAGGCTGCTCGCCCCCCAGTATGTGGGCCAGGAGCACTACGACGTCGCCACCCGGGTCAAGTCCATCCTCCAGAAGAACAAAGAGCTCCAGGACATCATCGCCATCCTCGGCGTCGATGAGTTGAGCGAGGAGGACAAGGTCACGGTGGCCCGCGCCCGGCGCATCGAGCAGTTCCTGAGCCAGAACACCTACATGGCGGAGAAGTTCACCGGTGTGCCCGGCTCCACCGTGCCCCTGGCCGAGACCGTCGAGGCCTTCAAGCGGATCTGCGACGGAGACTACGACTCCTACCCCGAGCAGGCCTTCTACAACATCGGCGGCATCGAGGACCTCGAGCGCCGGGCCGCCGAGCTCGCCGGGAAGTGAGCGCCATGGCGCCCGCAGTGCTCACGGTCGAGATCGTCTCCCGCAACGCGGGCACGGCCTGGGAGGGCGAGGCCTCTCAGGCCTCCGTCCCGCTCGAAGACGGCGAGATGGGCATCCTGCCCGGGCACCAGCCGGTCCTGGCACTGCTGGGCACCGGGATCGTCCGGCTGACCACCGTGGAGGGGACGCCCGTCGAGGTGCCGGTCGCCAGGGGCTTCTGCTCCGTGGACCACAACACGATCACCGTGGCGGCCGATCTGGCGGGGGCGGAGGTCGCCGCCGCTGGGGCTCCCGGCGCCGAGGCCGTCAGCGCCGGCGGGCTGAGCGGCACGACGACGAGCGCGGAGTGACGATGATGGGGCAGGTGCTCGTGGTTCTCGCGCTGGTGGTCCTGCCCGTCGTCGTCCTCGCCATCTTCCTGACCCGGCTGCGCTCGATCGCCGGGCGCGTGGGCTCCTTCGAGTGCGCTCTGCAGCGGCCTGGAGGCATGGCCTGGACCTCCGGGCTCGCGCTGTTCACCGATAACTCCCTGCGGTGGTACCGGCTCGTCTCGGTGTCCCCTCGGCCCGCCGCCCACTGGGCCCGGGAATCGATCGAGCTCGGCCAGGCCGTGAGGCGCTTCGAGAACGGCAAGGTCCTCGAGGTCCCCTGCACCATCGCGGGCCAGCGCTACAAGCTGGCGATGCACGAGGCCTCCCACTCCGCCCTGGTCGCCTGGATGGAGTCGGCCGCCCCCACCCAGCCCACCCTCCTCTAATCCCCTGCACCAGCATCGGTGCATCGGTCGGGCGGTGCCGTTCGCACCCACTGGTGCGGGTAGCGCGCGCTGCTCGGTGCGCACGGCACCGCTCAGTGCGAGATGCGCGGGACACCTGGGGGAGCGCGGGAGGCGGACCGGTTTCGCTGCCGATATCGACCGGTCTCGGTGAGAGGGGGAGAGGGGCGTGACGCTGCTACGCGGGGGAGGGCGGGCTGCTGGGGGCCCGGGTGGCCCGCAGGGAGATGACATGCATGACATGCTCCATCGGCCCGCGGGCGAAGACGGCCAGCCAGGCCATCGCGAAGGCCGCCAGGATGCCCATCATGGTCATCAGCGGCCTGTTCGTCTGGGCGCTCATGAGGTCGAAGGCCCAGATCGCCACGATATGCGCGCTGTAGATCGTCAGCGACATCGATCCCATAGCGGCCAGCGGCGCGAGCGACCACCTCGCCCATGCCCCCGCCGAGGCCAGTAGTTGCAGCAGTGCGATGACTGTCACTGCCACTCCGCCGGAGCCCACGACCTCGAAGAAGCTGTTCGTGTGCGGCTTGGCCGACAGCAGCACCGGCCACTCGGAGGAGGCGCTGATCGCCTCGCCGTCGCCGCAGCTCGGTGTCTCGACGGCGACGGCCCGCTCGGCCTCGGGCTCCGGGCGCATATCGGAGCCGACGACGGAGGCAGCCCGGCTCATGGGAGCGATGAGGTGGAAGGCGTCCGGCTCCTCCGCCCCCGCCGCGCGCGTGAGCACGTAAGCGCCGCCGTAGCCGAGCAGCGCGCACAGCACCCCGATCGCCGCGAGCCGGGCCAGGCGCCCGGTCCCACTGATCCCCATCCTCGCCAGCCCCATCCCCAAGAAGATGAAGGACATCCATACCGCGCCGGGGTAGACGCCCGTGACGAACAGGCCCAGGAGCGCCTCGGAGCCGTCGGAGACGGAGGGCCAGGGCTCCAGGTCCCCGCGCGCCATCGCCAGCGGAAGCACCTTGAGGACGAGCGGCCCGACGACGGCGGTCGCCGCCGCGGCGATGAGCAGCCTGCGGGCCCTCCAGTGGAGGACCGGCAGGGCCGCGGCGAACCAGGCCGCGTAGTAGCCCAGGATGATCGCCACCCCGGTGGCGAAGGTGATGAGCGCCCCGGCGACCGCCATGAGCAGCACCGCGCGCACGAGGATCCGCAGCCGCGTGCGCACGAGGCGCTCGCCCGCGTGGGGCGTTTTGCGCCCGGACATGATCCCGAGCGAGAACCCGGCGATGATCGCGAAGAGCACCGCGGAGCGGCCGTGCGCCAGGTTGAGCCAGCCCGGCAGCGTGTTGAGCCCGCAGCTCGTTATGCCCACATGGACGGCCGCCATGCCGAACAGCGCGAGGCCCCGAGCGGCATCGAGGCCGATGAGCCGATCCGGTCCGGCCGTCCCGGTGAGGTACGGCCCCCGGCGCAGGGGAAGGCGCCAGCTCGCCGGATCTGGGGCGGGGATGGGGGCGGGCGGTGCCGTGGCGCTCGTGCTGCTCATTCGTGGGACTCCTCAGGACTCGGTGAGCCTCGATCAACAGGCAGATCATCCACCATCGCGGGCGAGTGCGCGGATCGGCTCGCCAGTCGAGGAGCCCCGCTCAGTGGCGGATGAGGGGGATCCTCGGAGGGGATCACGGGGACTCCTCCCGCGTCGCGGCTGGCCGGGGCGCCGTCGTGTCGTCCGCGACCGAGGCCACCCGCTAGGGTGGGCCGGTGCGCGTCGTCATCGCTTCCTGCTCCGTCGATTACTCCGGCCGCCTGTCCGCCCACCTGGACCGTGCCAACCGCCTCATCATGGTCAAGGCGGACGGCTCCGTGCTCGTCCACTGCGACGGCGGCTCCTACAAGCCGTTGAACTGGATGAGCCCGCCGGCGCGCCTGACCGAGCTGGAGCCGGACGAGGAGGACCGCGAGGTCGGTGTCGTCGCCCGCTGGGAGGTCTCCTCCACCAAGACCGACGACCGCCTCGTCATCCGCATCCACGAGATCATCTCGGATGACTCGGTGGACCTGGGCCCCGAACCGGGCCTGCTCAAGGACGGCGTCGAGGCCCACCTCCAAGAGCTCCTCGCCGAGCAGATCGAGGTCCTGGGGCCCGGCCACCGCCTCGTGCGCCGCGAGTACCCCACCGCCATCGGCCCGGTGGACATCATGGCCAAGGACTCCACGGGGGCGAGCGTCGCCGTCGAGATCAAGCGCGTGGGCGGGATCGACGGCGTCGAGCAGCTCACCCGCTACCTCGACCTCCTCGGGCGCGACCCCCTGCTCGCCCCCGTGCGCGGGGTCTTCGCCGCCCAGACCATCAAGCCCCAGGCGCGCGTGCTCGCTGAGGACCGGGGCATCCGCTGCGTCGTCCTGGACTACGATGCGATGCGCGGCATGGACGACGTCGAATCGCGCCTCTTCTGATAGTGAGGTCCCCATGACCGCTCGCGCTCCTCGCAAGGCCCCTGTGGGCGGGCCCCTGCCCCGGCAGGCCTCGCTGCTGCGGATCGTGGCGCAGGGGCTCGTGCCCGCGACCGCAGCCCCGGATCCGGTCGAGGCCGTGCGGCGCCAGCTCGCCATCCAGGGCCAGCAGGTCTCCGCCATCCCTCACGCCATCGCCTCGCGCACCGTTGCGCAGGTGGGGCGCGCGAGGATCGAGGAGGCCTTCGCCGCCCGCGAGCTCGTGCGCTCCTGGCCCATGCGCGGCACCGTCCACGTCACGACGGCGGTCGACCACCACTGGATGCGCCAGGCCCTCGTTCACCGCCTGTCCAACTGGATGCGCCTCGACGAGGAGCGCTTCGGGCACGGCTCGGCCGGCATCGAGCGCGCTGCGCGAGCGGCGTGGGAGGCGATCGACCGGGCAGAGGCCGCCGGGCGCCGGGGAGCCACTCGCGCCGAGATCGTCGAGGCATGGGACGACGACGGCGTCCTGCCCGATCTCATCGCCTCCGGTGCCCCGGAGGGCTACGCGAGGCGCCACCTCGTCGTCGGCCTCCACGCGATCGGCGCCCTCGTCCAGGGACCGCGCGAGGGCGGCGAGCACCTCATCATCGACGCCCGCCCCCTGCCCGGGGCCGAGAGCGGGCCGGGCGGTGGCGGGGGAGTCGCCAGGGGAGAGGCCGGCCACCGCGCCGCCCTCGCCGAGATCGCCCGGCGCTACGCCACCAGCCACGGTCCGATCACCGCCGAGGACCTCTCCCGCTGGACCACTCTGCCCAAGGGTGAGGCCGCCCGGGCGCTCGCCGATGCCGTTGAGATGACGAACGCCCAGGACTACACGGCCGACCCGGGCGCCAGCGCCGTGCCGCTGGCCCGGGCGGTGGCCTCGGGAGGGGCCCGAGGGAGCCTGCGGCTGTTGGGCGCGGGGGAGGATGCGCCGACCGGCACTGCCGTGCTGCACCTGCGCGCGGACCTGCCCGATCTGCTCGCCGCCAACCGCGAGGATGCCGAGCGGACGCTCTTCCTGGCCTCCTTCGATGAGCTCCACGTGGGCTACAGGGACCGCAGTTGCCTGACCGACGACGCCGGTGAGAGCCTCATCTGCCCCTCCATGAACGGGATGTTCCGGCCCCTGCTCGTGGACCGCGGGCGCGTGGTGGCGGTCAGGCCTGTCGGCGCGGGGTTGATCTGGGCCTCCGGAGTCCGGCGCTCGGCGCGCCTCGAGAGGGATGTGGAGCGGGCTGTGCGCCGCATCGAGGAGCGATTGGCCCGTTGACGCGACCAGCGCGGTCGCGGTTGTCTGATGTCTGGGTCTATGCTGCGAGCATGACCAGCGTCGCCACCGCCCTGCGCGGACGAGTCGTCACACCGGACGCCATCATCGACGACGGCCTCGTCGTCATCGCCGACCGCCATATCGCCTGGGTCGGGGAGGCCTCGGCGGCGACGGGCGCGGGATTCGGCGAGGCGCTCCAGGGCGCCGAGGAGGCCCCCGAGGGCGGTTACCTCCTGCCCGGCCTCGTGGACGTGCACTGCCATGGCGGCGGCGGCGAGTCGTTCCCCAACGCCACCGCCCCCGAGCAGGCGATGGTCTCCATCCTGGAGCACCGCCGCCACGGCACCACCTCCCTCGTGGCTTCCTGCGTGACGGCGGCCGCCGATGTCTTGAAGGAGCGCACCGCGGTCCTGGCCGGGCTGTGCGAGGCGGGCGAGCTCGCCGGCATCCACTTCGAGGGACCATTCGTCTCCGTGGAGCGCTGCGGGGCCCAGGACCCCACCTACATCATCGACCCCGATGCCCCGCTCACCCGCGAGCTCATCGAGCTGGGGCGCGGTCACGTGGTCACGATGACGATCGCCCCGGAGAGGCCCGGCATCACCGGCGACGAGGGCGTCAACGCGGCGCTCATCGAGGGCGGCGCCCTGCCCTCCTTCGGGCACACCGATTCCGGCGCCGCCCCCGTGCGGGCCGCCCTGGCCGACGCCGCCGCCCGCATCGCGGCGCGCCTGGCGGCCGGAGAGCCGATCCGCTCGCCGCGCTCGACGGCGACCCACCTGTTCAACGGCATGCGGCCCATGCACCATCGCGCTCCGGGACCGGTGCCGGAGTTCCTGGCCGCCGCCCAGCGGGGCGAGTGCGTCCTGGAGATGATCGGCGACGGCACCCACCTCGACCCGGCCATCGTGCTCGACGTGTTCGAGACGGTCGGGCGGGACAACGTCGTCCTCGTCACCGACGCTATGGCCGCGGCCGGCATGCCCGATGGCGACTACGTCCTCGGCCCCCAGGCCGTCACCGTCTCCGGGGGCGTCGCCCGGCTGACCGGAAAGGACGCGATCGCCGGCGGGACGGCGCACCTGCTCGACGTCGTGCGCACCACCTGGAAGGGCGGGGTGGACCTGGTGGATGCCGTGTACGCGGCCTCTGTCCAGGGGGCGACGATCCTCGGGGACGCCAGTATCGGCGCGCTGCGACCGGGCCTATGGGCCGATGTGCTGGTCACCGACGCCGAGCTCACCCCCATGCGGGTCATGCGCCGAGGCGCCGACGTCGACCTCACCAACCCCCACGCCGCCTGACCCCTCCTATGAGCGAGACCGGTCGAAATGACGAGCGAGACCGGTCGCTATCAGGAGCGAAACCGGTTCCCGGACCGGTCTCGCTCCTATTTTCGACCGGTCTCGGTGGAGGGGGAGAGAGGGCGGGGAGTCATCCGGGCAGGCCCAGGAGGCGGCGGGCATAGATGGCCTGGCCGGAGTGCTGGGAGGCGTCGTCGATGATCGACACCAGGCGCACTCCGAGCGTCACCGGCGGCTCCCACGCCTCGTCGATGACATCACCGAGCCACGCCGAGTCCAGCGACTCGAGGAACGCCGTGGCGGTCGTATAGACGGCGTCGAGGTAGTCCGTCAGCACAGACAGATCGGGAACCGTCACCCTCGCGGACTCCTCGGGCGCGTGCCGCCAATCCTCGGTGTCCTCGGGCAGGGGCAGGGCGAACCGCGCCGCGTGCCCGCCCGACGTCCACTCCGGCTCGCGACCCGCCAGGGGCGCGATCTGCAAGTCGATCGCCCGCGCCGTGTGCCAGGCGAGCCATGTGAGTGAATCGATCCGCGGTGCGAGGTCGTTGACCGGCCGGGCATTGGCCTGCTCAGCGCTCACACCCTCCAGGGCCCGGCCCAGGCGTTCGCGCGAGCGCCCCAGGGCATCGATCAGGAGCGATCTCAGCGCCCGCGCCTCCCGTTCCTCCTGCGCCCCCCGTGTCTCAACCTGGTCAGCCCCGCTCATGGCAGCCTCCTCGCTCCAACGCCGCGCCCGGTGCGCGCGGGTTCAGGATACGGCGTCGGTGCTCGTCATGACCACTCCGGCGGCCCTGGCCGAGAAGCCCGCATGGGCCTCTCCGCGCCTCCTCCGCCCTCGGGCCCCTCGCCCGACCCTCGCGGTCAGGAGGGTCAGGCGAATACGACGGTCCGGTTGCCGTTGAGGAGAACACGGTGCTCGGCATGCCATTTGACGGCCTGCGCCAGCACCCGGCGCTCGACGTCCTGGCCCTTGCGCTGAAGCGCCACGGGGGAGTCGCTGTGCGAGGCGCGCGTGACGTCCTGCTCGATGATCGGCCCTTCGTCCAGGTCCGCCGTCACGTAGTGGGCGGTGGCGCCGATGAGTTTGACGCCGCGCGCGTGCGCCTGGTGGTAGGGCTTGGCTCCCTTGAAGGACGGCAGGAAGGAGTGATGGATATTGATGATGTTGCCGCGCAGCCGCTCGCACAGGGACTCCGAGAGGATCTGCATGTAGCGCGCCAGCACCACGAGCTCCACGCCGAGCTCGTCCACGAGCTCCAGCAGCTCGGCCTCCGCGTCCGCCTTGGTCTCCTTGGTGACCGGGATGCAGCGGAAGGGGACGCCGTAGAACTCGGCGACGGGCCGCAGGTCCTCATGGTTGCTCACCACGCCCGCGACGTCGATCGGCAGGCCCTGGCTGCGAGCGCGGAAGAGCAGGTCGGTCAGGCAGTGGGCGTCCCTGCTCACCATGATGAGCGTGCGCAGGGGGCGATCCACCTCGCCCAGCTCCCATCGCATCGAGTAGGTCCTGGCGAGCTCGGCGAGGTCGGCCTCCAATTCCGAGCGGGGCACGCGGGTGAGCACCGTCACGCGCATGAAGAACAGGCCGGTCTCCTCATCGCCGAACTGGGAGGACTCGGTGATGTTCCCGCCGCGCCGGGCCAGTGCCCCCGTGACCGCGTGGACGATCCCGGGGCGGTCCGGGCAGGACAGGGTGAGTACGAGATGGGCGGTGGGGGAGGGGGCCGACGGCGTGGCGGGAGCCGTCGCGGGCGTGGTCGCGGGAGCAGTCATGAGCGCAGCCTACCCAGCCCCGCCGCGTGTCCCCCGATTCGAGGCCGTCGTAGCGCAGCGCCCCGCCCCCAGCGCGCTGAGCCCGACGACGGTGTTCCCACAGCGCCGACGCCGCAGCTGTGATGGCGCAGACAACGACTCCTCGGTCCCGGCTCCTGGCGCGCGCCGTCCTTCCCCTCCGCCCCGCACCGGGTCAGGGCGGGCCGTCCCGGCGCCGACGGTCCCGCCATCGCACTGCGGCGAGGACCGCCCACGTCGTGATGATGAAGGGCCAGGTGTAGATCGGAATCGGCGCGAGGGCCAGCCCCCATTCGACAATGACGGTCAGTGCGCTCGCGATGAGCGCGACCATCCATGAGCGCGCGCCGTCCTTCAGGAATACGGCGGCGATGGCGATCGCCGTCAGTACGGGGGAGTACCCGTCCAGTCCCTTGTGGGCCGCATCGGCGCCGGAGGCGAGGTCGCACATGATCGTGCCGACAGTGGCCCCCAGCAGCGCGGCTGTGGCGACCCGCCGGCCTGCGACGAGCAGCCCGACGAGAATGACCAGCCCCGCGATCCATGATGGTGCGAGCACCACCTCGGCGACGGAGGTGAGCACGCCCTCGGCCAGCAGCACGACGACGCTCTCGTCGGGGGCGGCGCTGCCGGCGTGCGGGGCAGGGGCGATCGAGCCCACCAGCATGGTCATCAGCCCGCTGATGACGCAGAAGGGGGCGGTGAGCACTGGCAGGCCTGAGCGGTCGCAGACCGTGGCGAGAAGGCGGCTGATGGCGGGGCAGGCCGCGGCGCCGACGGTGGTGACGAGCGTGGCGGGCCATGTGGCCGAGAGCGTCGACCAAGCCGCCAGCCCAACGAGGGCGCCGTTGTACCCCTGCAGGCCCGCCTCCAGCGGCAGCCCGAGTGAACGGGCCGCTACCGTGGCGATGACGGTGCCCAGTAGCGCTTGGAGCGCCATGAGCGGGCAGTGGACGGTGATCCCCGCGAGGATGAGCATCCCGGTCCACGCGCGGGGCTGGAGGAAGATCTGCCCCAGCCCGAGGGCGATGGCATGCCCGGCGCCGAGCACTTGGGGCAGCAGGGCTGCGGCCTCGGTGGGGGATGCGGTTGCGGCGGACATGGCTCGGTCCTTCCTGATGGTCTGGTGGGGACGCCTCCTCGGGCGGCCCAGGGCAGAGCGGGGGTCAGTATTTGCGCAGTACGAGTGGGGAGGCTCCCAGCCACTCGCGGCGCACGAGGGCGTCAACGCCCAGCAGGAGGGCCGTGATCGTTCCCGTGTCGTGGCCGAGCACTCGCACGAGCATCCCGGGGCCCTCGATGCGGGTGACGGCGGCGCGCACACCGGCGCCCACGTTGGCCAGCAGCGCGCGGACCCGCTCGATGATCCCGTCGTCAGTCCTCTGCCCGATGACGGTCAGGGAGCCCACATGGCTGTGTCCCTCCAGGAGCCCCAGGGCGCGCATGTCGCCGTCGGCGGGTTCCAGGCGCAGGTTGTCGAGCAGGACGGGCGAATCGGCGATGTCGACGCGCGTGCGCAGGCGCACGCTGTCGTAGCCGAAGGCGGACCCGTCGGGCGCCCATCCGGGTGTGACGACGTCGAGGCTGATGAGGATCGCGGAGGGCGCCATGGTGACATGGGTTGTCTGCTCGTAAGCGGCGCCCCGGTAGGCGATGAGCTGGTCCGGGATGATCTCGAGGACGGCTCCCTCACCGAGGACGGCCTCGGTGCGCTGGCGCGCGCGATTCCCCGGTGTGCGGTAGACCTTCGTGGCCGCCTGGGTGGTGAGCAAGAGGCGCGCGCCGTCGTCGACCACGACATCTGTGAAGTAGGTGTCGCCGCCCAGGTAGCCGCCGCCCGGGTTGACCATCACATAGGTGACCTGCGAGCTGTCGTCGAGGTACATGGGACGGATGACGCGCAGGGCGCCGCGGTGGTGCTGCCGTGTCGCGACGGAGCGGTTGCCGCGCGAGCCCACGGCGAGGTGCAGTTCGCCCGTGGGCTCAACCGGCCAGGACGGGGGAGGAACCGCCCAGGCCCGATCACTCCCACTCACCGCTCGAGGTCCGTCATGAGCACGTCGTGACGGATCCAGTCCAGTACGGCACCCAGGCCCTCGTCGGTCTTGAGGTTGGTGAAGCAGAATGGCTTGTTCCCGCGGAAGGTCCGCGAGTCCGCCTCCATGACGGAGAGGTCCGCCCCGACGTAGGGGGCGAGGTCGGTCTTATTGATGATGAACAGGTCCGACTTGATCATCCCCTGCCCGGCCTTGCGGGGGATCTTCTCCCCCTGGGCGACGTCGATGATGTAGATCGAGAAGTCGACGAGTTCGGGGGAGAAAGTCGCCGAGAGATTGTCTCCGCCGGACTCGACGAAGACGATCTCCAGATCCGGATGCCTCCCGACGAGCTCGGCGATGGCGGCGTCGTTCATCGACGTATCCTCGCGGATCGCCGTGTGGGGGCAGCCCCCGGTTTCCAGGCCGATGATGCGATCGTCGGCCAGGACGCCGTTCTTCGCGAGGATCCTGGCGTCCTCGATCGTGTAGATGTCGTTGGTCACGGCGGCCATCGAGACCTCGTCGATCATGGCGCGGGTGATGCGCTCGATGAGCTGGGTCTTCCCGGCGCCGACGGGGCCCCCGACGCCGATGCGCACAGGGCCTGTCCCCGAAGCGGGGGTGGTTCGCGCCGGGGCGGCTGATGAGGGGGCTGAAGATCCGGGCATGGGGTTCTCCTAGATGATGGCGGATGCTGTTGAGGATGGGGCCGCGTGCGCGGGGGTGGACGGCTAGGACATGAACATGCGTGCGCGCTGATGCTCGTGGCGCATCTGAGCGATCTCGATCCCCGGGGCCGTCGCTCCGAGCTCGTCGGCTTCCAGGGACAGGGCCGTCCTGACGGCTTCGCGCACCTGATCGCGCACAGTGGCGATGGAGCGCTGGCCCGCGTCCTGCCCCAGGGGGACGGCTCTGACGGCGTTCTGGGTCAGCGAGATGACGCTGGACTGCAGATAGCTCGCCATCAGGGCCCCGATGGGCGCGTTCAGGGCGTGGCCGACGAGCGCGAGGACGACAGCGGGGTGCCCCGAGCAGGCGCCCGAGACGACATCCATCGAGTACCCCTCCAGGGCGCTGCGCGCCTGGGGGACGCTCGCCAGGGCGATGGCGAGCATGCGCCGCCCCATCGTTCTGCCCGCCTCGCGCACCTGCCGGGGAATGGCCTGCGCGCGCAGGCGCAGGTCGATCTGCCGCAGTCGCGCGGTGCTCCCATCGAGAGCCGCCTCATGAGCCAGGCGCAGGCCCAGGCCATCCGAGTAGGTGAGCTGGGTGGTGATGAGAACGCGCAGCCAGGCCACGAAGGACTCCTCGTCATGGATGATGCCCTCGCTGATGTAGGTCTCCATGCCGAGCGAGTGCGAGAAGGCGCCGGTGGGAAGCGCTGAGTCGCACAACTGGGCGAGAGGGAGGAACCACCCGGGCACGGCGCCCTCCGGCGCCGTGCCCGCCGCTGGGTCAGTGAGTGTGCTCGGCATGGCGGAAGGGGACTCGCATGGCGCGCTGGAGGCGGATGTGGGGGACCCCGATGCGCTCGAGGTAGTGCTCCGCCGTGTGGTCGTACTGGATGACCATGACGCCGTCGTGGCCCCCCAGCCCCTCGAAATCCTCCTCCGGCCCGAAGAACTGGGCCGGTAGATGGCGGTTGCCGAGGTTGTGCGCGACGACGCCCATCTGCTCGATGGTGGCCGGCGCGATGACGAGGACATCCGTGGATTCCAACTCGATGACGACCAGACTGCGCTCGTCGCGCGCGAGGATGTCCCCCGCGCGCAGATCCGCGGCCCCGGGGGCGAGGCGGATGCCCAGCTCCCGGCCATGGTCGGTCCTCACCCGTTGGATGCGCCGGGTGAGATCGGACAGGGGCATGCGCACGCGCTCGATGTGACAGGAGTCCAGCTCCTCGGGCGACAGGGAGCCGATGGAGCCGACGATCTCAGTGATGATCATCCGGGCCCTCCTCAGAACAGGAAGTAGCGCTGGGCCATTGCGAGGACTTCGGCGGGCTCGCAGCCGATGCGCTCCCCGTCGACCGTGACCTCGTAGGTCTCCGGGTCGACGGCGAGAGCGGGCATCCGGTCGTTGAAGGCCATGTCCGCCTTGCTCAGCGCGCGCACGCCGTGGACGGCGCGCACCTCGCGGCGCAGGCCGAGGGAGGCGGGTACGCCGGCATCGATCGCCGCCTGCGACATGAAGGTGATCGAGTTGGAGGCCGGGGCACTGCCCTGCGCACCGAACATGTCACGCATGAGTCTCGGTTCAGGGGTGGGGATCGATGCATTGGCGTCGCCCATAACCGCGCTGGCGATCTGACCCCCCTTGAGGACCATCGTCGGCTTGACGCCGAAGAACTGGGGCTCCCACAGGACGAGGTCGGCCCACTTGCCCACTTCGATGGAACCGACGACATCGCCGATGCCGTTGGCGCGGGCAGGGTTGATCGTGTACTTCGAGACGTAGCGCTTGATGCGCAGGTTGTCCCCACCGGCGGGGTCGCCCGCGAGGCGGCCACGGGCCTTCTTCATCTGGTCCGCCACCTGCCAGGTGCGGAGGATGACCTCGCCGACGCGCCCCATCGCCTGGGAGTCGGACGAGGTCATCGAGAAGACGCCCATGTCGTGCAGCACATCCTCGGCCGCGATCGTCTCGGGGCGGATGCGCGAATCGGCGAAGGCGACATCCTCGGGGATCGAGGGGTTGAGGTGGTGGCACACCATGAGCATGTCGAGGTGCTCCTCAGTGGTGTTGCGCGTGTACGGCAGCGTCGGGTTCGTCGATGACGGCAGGATATTGGGGTACTGCGCCAGTGCGATGATGTCCGGGGCGTGGCCGCCGCCGGCGCCCTCGGTGTGGAAGGTGTGGATGACCCTCCCGGCGATGGCGCGCCGGGTGTCCTCCACGAAGCCGCACTCGTTGAGCGTGTCGGTGTGGATGGCGACCTGGACGTCGTACTCATCCGCGGCCTTGAGGGCCTCGTCGATGACGGCATGGGTGGCGCCCCAGTCCTCGTGGATCTTGAAACCGCAGGCACCGGCCTCGAGCTGCTCGACGAGGGGGCCCCGCGCCGAGGCATGCCCCTTGGCGAGGTAGCCGATGTTCATCGGCCAGGACTCGGCGGCCTGGAGCATCCGGGCCAAGTGCCATGAGCCGGGAGTGATCGTGGTGGCGTTCGTGCCGTCCGCAGGGCCGGTGCCGCCCCCGATCATCGTCGTCACACCGGAGGCCAGGGCCGTTCCCACCTGGCTGGGGGAGATGAAGTGGATATGGGAGTCGATGCCGCCAGCGGTGAGGATGCGGTGCTCGCCGGCGATGATCTCGGTGGAGGCGCCGATGACGATGTCGATGCCATCGCTGATATCCGGGTTTCCCGCGGCTCCGATGGCCTGGATGACGCCGTCGCGCAGCGCGACATCGGCCTTGTAGATGCCCGTATGGTCGATGATGATGACGTTGGTGATGACGGTGTCCGGTATGTCGTTGGAGCGCGTGAGGCGGCCGTTGTGCCCCATCCCATCGCGGATGACCTTGCCGCCCCCGAAGACGGCCTCATCGCCGTGGTTGGTCAGGTCGCGCTCGATCCTGGCGAACAGGTCAGTGTCGGCCAGGCGCACGGCGTCGCCGGTTGTGGGGCCGTACAGGGCCACGTACTCCTCGCGGCTGAGTGCCTTGCTCATGGTTCTGCCTCCTTCGCCCGTCAGTCGTCGGCCTGATCGAGGGAGCCATTGGTGCGCCCGGCCAGACCATGGACCTCGCGCGCGCCGGCCAGTGCGACGAGTCGGACGGTGCGCGCGTCCCCCGGCTCGAAGCGCATCGCGGTTCCGGCGGGGATGTCGAGCCGGAAGCCGCGGGCGGCCTCGCGATCGAGGGCGAGGGCGGGGTTGACCTCGGCGAAGTGGAAGTGCGACCCCACCTGGACGGGGCGGTCGCCGGTGTTGATGACTGCCAGCTCGACGGTGGGACGGCCCTCGTTGATCGTGATGGGGCCATCGGCCAGTCGGTACTCTCCTGGGATCATCGGCCTCTCCTTCACCGGATCGGGTCGTGGACGGTGACGAGCTTGGTCCCATCCGGGAATGTCGCCTCGGCCTGGACGGAGTGGATCATCTCCGCGACACCCTCCATGACGTCGTCGCGTGTGAGCAGGGTCGTCCCATAGGACATGAGCTCGGCGACGCTGCGCCCGTCGCGGGCGCCCTCGAGGATCTCGGCGGTGATGTAGGCGACCGCTTCGGGATGGTTGAGTTTGAGGCCCCGCTCCTTCCTGCGACGGGCGAGGTCGGCGGCGACGACGATGAGCAGCTTCTCCTGCTCCCTGGGCGTCAGATGCATAGTCCCTCCCGGGTTGCGGACGACCGGACGGTCCGGCTCCGCTGACAAGGTGATGCAACTCCCTGAATGTTTCAGGACGCTTACGGTAATCCCTGATGAGACGGGTAGTGCTGGCTTCTACGCGGCGGGATGCCCATCGGCCGTGCGGGCGGGGCCGGACGGGGCGATGAGGTTGACCCGCTCGAGCAGGACGCGATCCGCCAGCACCTCGGGAGTCGGGGCGTCGGCGGACACACGGTGGTCCTCCCCCAGGACAACGGCGCGCGAGGTCATCGCGGCGACGGAGTCCAGATCATGACTGGCGATGACGAGGGTCGTGCCCGCGGCGCGCAAGCCGTCGACCACATCGATGAGCCATGCCCGTGAGCGCGGGTCGAGAGCCGACGTCGGCTCATCCATGAGAATGACGCGCGGTTCCATGACGAGGACGGAGGCGAGGGCCACACGCTTCTTCTGCCCGCCCGACAGGCGGAATGGGGGCCGATCCGCGAGGGCCTCGATCCCCATGCGTCGCATCGCGGTCCACGTACGATCCGCGGCCTCATCGACGCTCAGGCCGAGCTGATGGGCGCCGAAGGCGATCTCCTCCCGCACCGAGGCCGAGAACAGCTGGGCATCGGTGTTCTGGAAGACGAACCCGACGCGCGAGCGGAACCAGGCATTGGCCTCCTCGTCCTCCAGGGAATCCTCACTGATAGGGCGGCCCTCCAGGGCGAATGATCCCCGTGTGGGCGCCAGGAGGGCATCGAGCACGCGCAGGAGGGTTGACTTCCCGCATCCGTTGGCGCCGAGGAGCGCGACCGACTCACCGGCGACGATATCGAGGGTGACGTCGTCGAGCGCCGTGACCGGGCCGTCGTACACGTGGCTGATGCCGACCAGGCGGATCAGGGGAGGGAGCTCGCCGGCCCCGGAGGGAGGGGACGACGAGGCGGCGCGGGAGCGGAGGCACGCTCTCACGCCGCCCACCTCCCCCATGGGCCCCACTGCCCCGCAAGGACGTCGAGACCGCCCCAGAGGAGGAATGAGATGAAGACTGTGACGATCAGGACCGCCTCCCGGTGCCCGAGACCCCGAGGGCCGGACACAGCGGGAAAGGACCCGCGGAAGCCGCGGGCGAGCATGGCGTCGTGGACTTCTTCGGACAGTGCGCCGGCCCGTACGAGGGCGGCCGCTCCCACATGGGCCACTGCCGCGCCCGTCCCGCCGGGCGCCAGCCTGGGGCGCACCGTGCGCGAGCGCCGCGCGTCGATGGCATCGGCAACAACGCCGAGCAGGACCAGCAGGTAGCGATGGGCCATCGACGCGATTGTCGTGATGAGACGGGGCACGCGCAGCGCCGTGAGCGCTTCGAGGAGCGCGGAGCACCGCGTGGTCATGACGAGCAGGGCGACGAGCGCGAGTGAGCAGGCAGCGCGCTCGACAAGGCGCGCAGCCACGATGACGCCGATGGTCGTCACGGTCAGGCCTCCGGGAAGCGCGAAGAGCACGGGGCCCGGTGAGACTGCGGACAGTGCGGCCGGCAGCGCGGGCGCGAGAGTGAACAGGGGAGCGGGCAGGAGGCTGCGGCGCAGGAAGGCCCCCATTGGCAGGCGCGCGCTGCGGGCGAGGATCACCTCGGACGCGTAGATGACGGCCAGGGTGATCGGGGAGCGGACGAGGGCGATGCGGATGAGGCCCGCCAGGGAGAGGAGGACTGCGCACCTGGCGTCGATGCCGCGGGGCGGGCTGGTTCCGGGATGCGGCGGGCGGCCCTCGCGCAGCGCGAGCGAGGCGGCCGCCGTCGCATCGGCGAGGGTCCTCGTCAGTGCTCGGCGCGTGGAGCGGGCCCAGTGCGGGGATCTCACGAGTCTGACGCCGGTGGTCCCGACGCCACGATGGCCGTGTTCGGTCCTGTGGGCCGGTGGGGCGGGGAGGAATGGGGCGCTCTGCCGGCCGGGTGGCGGACGAGGCGCATGATGACCATGGCGAGGGTCCCGATCGTGAGGGTGCCCAGGATGGCGGATCCCCAGTACGCGAGGACGGGATGCGGGCCATCCGCGCCGTAGCCCGAGAGCAGTGCATGGTTCCAGAATTCCGCGTAGCGCGTCATCCCGGAGGGGAGGGCATTGAGGCCGAGGTCGGAGGGGGAGAGATCCTCGGGGGCGTCTTCGGCGAAGGCCGTGCCTTTTGCGAGCATGCCGAGGGGCGCCAGGGCGATGAGCGCCAGGATGCTCCTGGGAGCTTTGGCCGCGCGTGCGGCTCCGTCGGCAGCGGCCCCGCCGATGAGCCCGGTATGGGTGCGCAGCAGGAGCGAGGGGCGCGTGCGCGCGATGCGGGTGAGCAGGGCACCGGTGAGGAGGGCCTCGGCGGGCCCGGCGACGAGCAAGTGCGCCACCAGCATCGCCGGCAGTGTCTGGGACAGGGAATAGGGTGAGTACAGGGGGGTCCCATCGTCGGAGTGGAAAAAGGCCGGCTGGATGCCCAGCTCGACCGCAACGGCGAGTGCCGCCGCGAGCATCCCCGTGTACCCCCCGAGCGCTGCGGCCAGGGTACGGCGCCGCGAGTTCAGCATGGAGCCCTTGGAGAGGAGGCGATAGACCGCCAGGCCGACGATCGGCATGAGGATCGCCATGTTGAGTACGTTGGCGCCCCAGGTGAGTATGCCGCCGTCGTCGAAGAGCAGGGCCTGGAAGAGCAGAGCCACCGCGACGGCGATCATGGCCGCCCAGGGCCCCAGCACCACCCCGATGATGACGGCCCCTACGGCGTGGGCCGTCGTGCCTCCCGGCACGGGCAGATTGAGCATCATGATCAGGAAGCTGGAGGATGAGAACAGGGCGAGGGCCGGGACCTGGCGGGTACCGATCTCCTCGCCGACCCTGCGCGCGGCGAGCGCGAGGCTCGGCACGGTGATGAGCAAGGTCGCGGCGCAGGTCTCCGGGGAGAGGTAACCGTCAGGAATATGCATATCGTCCTTTCCAGAGCCTTCGGCGGGCCCGGATCCTATCCTCGGGCGGTAGGGGATTCTGATGCCGTCGACGGCGTGCGGAGTGGTCTTTTCCGCCGGTGGACGCTAGTGCCGATGTGTTGCGACAACATTGCGAGCCCCGCGCCGGATCAATGCCGACGCGGGGCGCGAGGGGGTGAGCGGAGGGCTCCCTGGAGTGAGCTCTCGCGGCGCTTCAGCCCTGGCGGGCCTTGAGACGCGGGTTCCTCTTGTTGATGACATAGGTGCGACCGCGACGGCGCACCACCTTCGAGCCCGGCTGCTTGGCCAGGGAGCGGATCGAGGCGCGGACCTTCATTCTCAGGCCTCCTTACTGGCGGGGCGGGCGCGCTTGCCGTAGCGGCGCTCGAACTTCTCCACGCGGCCGGCCGTGTCCAGGATCCGGCCCTGGCCGGTCCAGAACGGGTGGGAAGCGCTGGAGACCTCCACGTCGACGACGGGGTAGGCATTGCCGTCCTCCCATTCGATGGTTTCGGCGGAGGTCATGGTCGAGCGGGTCAGGAAGGCGAAGCCCGCGCTCTTATCGCGGAAGACGATCGGGTGGTAGTCGGGGTGGATTCCGGGTCTCATGGCGTGCTCCTTGTCATCAGCTTGTCACCAGGACGACTTGACGATGCCGGGCAGCTCGCCGCGCGCGGCCATCTCGCGGAATCGCACGCGGGAGGTCCCGGTGGCGCGCAGGTATCCGCGGGGGCGCCCGTCGACGGCGTCCCGGTTGCGCACTCGCGTGGGGGAGGCGTCTCGGGGCAGGGCGTGCAGCGCGGCCATGGCGGCCTCTCGCTCGGCGGCGCTCAGGTGCGGGTTGACGGAGATCCTCTTGAGCTCGGCGCGGCGCTCGGCGTAGCGGGCCACGACGGCGCGGCGGCGCTTGTCCGCGGCGATCTTGGAGTTCTTGGCCATCAGCGGGACTCCTTGAACTCAACGTGGCGGCGCACCACGGGGTCGAATTTGCGCAGCACGAGGCGATCGGGGGTGTTGCGGCGGTTCTTGCGCGTGACGTAGGTGCGGCCCGTGCCCGCGGTGGACACCATCGTGATGATGGGGCGCAGGCCCTTGGCGGCCGTGCTCATCGCAACTTCTCCCCTCGGGCGAGCATGTCAGTCACGACGGCGTCGATGCCCCTCTTGTCGATGGTCTTGATCCCGCGTGCGCTGACGGTCAGTGTGATGGTGCGCCCGAGCGAGGGCGCCCAGTAGCGCTTGCGCTGGAGGTTGGGGTCCCAGCGCCGGTTCGTGCGGCGGTGGGAGTGGGAGACGGACTTTCCGAAGACCGGTCGGGCCCCCGTGACTTGGCAGTAGGTGGTCATGGGGGCAGTATTGGGATTGAATCTCATTACCGTCAAGTTGGAGCCCCCCATGACTTTCGACTCATCCCCGCCCGGGGCGAACCCGCCCCCCTCCCGCGGCCCCCACGCCGACGCCGGCCACCGGATCGCCCTCATCGGCGCCGTCGATCCCGCGCTGCTGGACTTGGCGGCTCTCAGCCTCCATGGCGAGGACGCCCTCGTCATCGCCACCACGATCCACCCAGACCGGGGCGAGCATGGCGTCATCAGCCTGTCGTCGGTTGGATCGGAGGCCCTCGACGGCGAGCCCTCCCCGGCGCTCGCCGAGCCCGCCGTGCTCGATATCGACATGCCGATGCCCTGTCCCACCTGCGCCCTGCGCGAGGTGCTCCTCGCCGTCGCCCAGGACCGCGCTGCCGATGATCCGCGCGGTGCCACCGTCATCCTCCTGCCCCCGGCGATCGAGATCGTCCACCTCGCACCGCGCCTGGCAGAGGCACTCGAGGCCGTCCCGGGCATCGCGCTGGCGGGCGTCGCCCACGCGGTGCTCACCGTCACCGCCGTCGACGAGATCCTCACCCACATCCCCCTGGCCGACCGCGGTCTGGCCTGGGGCGAGGGCGACCCCCGCTGCACCGGCGAGGTCCATATGCTGGGGCTCGGCTACGCCGATGTCATCATCGCGGTGGGGGAGGAGGGTGCGGGCGCGGACCTCGTCGAGCACCTGCGCGCCCACGACGCGCTCCTCCTGCCCGGATTCGATGCGCCGGTCCTCAACGCCCTCATGTCGGTGCGCCATGACGCCCGCGCCGCCGTAGCCCGAGTCCATCCCGCCTCCACCCGCGCCTGGGGAGGGCCGGTGGAGCACGGCGTGCGCACCCTCGACCTCGTCTCCGACCGACCCTTCCATCCCGAGCGACTGCGCGAGCTCGTCGCCGACCTCGCCGGGGCGGGTATGTGCGCGCGCGGCTGCTTCTGGCTGCCCAGCCGTCCCGGGCGCGTCTGCGCGTGGGAGGTCGCCGGCGGCGCCGTCACTGTGGGGGATGCCGGCACCTGGGACGAGGCACCCGTTGCCTGGGGAGGGGAGGAGACGTTGGGGGCCGCAGTGGGCGGGCCCGTCGGCCCGCGCTGCCACCTGGTGATCACCGGCATCGCCGACGACGCCGCCTGCGAGCGCGTGCGCGAGGCCTTCTCCCGCATCCTCCTGAGGCCCGACGAGTTCGTGATGGCCCTGGCCTGGAGCGGCCCCGACGGCGATGCCATGGATGACTGGTTCGGCGGAGATTGAGGAGCCGTGGGGCCGGCGGGCCGACCGGTGCGGCTCGCACCCACCGGTGCGGGCAGGACGCACCACTCGGTGAGAATGGCGCCACTCGGGGCGGATAGCACCGGCCGACCGGCGCGCGCCGTCCCCCGTCGTCTCCTTGGTGTCGCCGCGCGTCGTGCCGTCGGGCGCGATAGGGTATGGCCGTCGCGACTGGCGCCGGGTGGATCACCACCGGGGAGCGGCATGACACGCAGATCCGGGGTCGCCCGCCTGGGCCGCGGATCGCCCGCCGCAGCGCACGCGCGCCCGATGTACTCGCAGGAGAAGCATGACCGCCCCAGCCACCGTCTGCCTCAACAACCTCCCCCTGGCCGAGCTCGACCCCGAGATCGCCGCCGTTCTGGACGACGAACTCGACCGCCAGCGCGGAACGCTCGAGATGATCGCCTCGGAGAACTTCGTGCCCCGCGCTGTTCTCCAGGCCCAGGGCAGCGTGCTCACCAACAAGTACGCCGAGGGCTACCCCGGCAAGCGCTACTACGGCGGCTGCGAGGTCGTCGACGTCGCCGAGCAGCTCGCCATCGACCGCGCCAAGGCCGTTTTCGGCGCCGAGTACGCCAATGTCCAGCCCCACGCCGGGGCCCAGGCCAACGCTGCCGTTCTCCACGCCCTGGCCGACTCCGGCGACACCATCCTCGGCCTGTCGCTCGCCCACGGTGGGCATCTCACCCACGGCATGCGAATCAACTTCTCCGGGAAGAATTACCACGCCACCGCCTACGGCGTCGATGAGACCACCCATCGCATCGAGATGGAGCAGGTGCGCGAGACCGCCCTGCGCGAGCGTCCTCGCGTCATCATCGCCGGCTGGTCCGCCTACCCCCGCCATCTGGACTTCGACGCCTTCCGCTCCATCGCCGACGAGGTCGGCGCCGCCCTGTGGACCGACATGGCGCACTTTGCCGGACTCGTCGCTGCAGGCCTGCACCCCAGCCCCCTGCCCGCCTCCGACGTCGTGTCCACCACCGTTCACAAGACCCTCGGCGGGCCGCGCTCGGGCATGATCCTGTCCAACCGCGCCGAGCAGTGGGGCAAGAAGCTCAACTCCGCCGTCTTCCCCGGCCAGCAGGGCGGGCCCCTCATGCACGTCATCGCCGCCAAGGCCATAGCCATGAAGATCGCCGGGACCCCCGAGTTCGCCGACCGGCAGGCCCGCACCCTCGCCGGTGCCCGGATCCTCGCCGAGCGCCTCCTCGCCGACGACGTGCGCGGCGCGGGCATCAGCCTGGTGACTGGCGGCACCGACGTCCACCTCGTCCTGGTGGACCTGCGCGACTCCGCTCTCGACGGCCAGCAGGCCGAGGACCTCCTCCACGCTGCGGGGATCACCGTCAACCGCAACGCCGTGCCCTTCGACCCCCGCCCCCCGCGCGTCACCTCCGGACTGCGCATCGGCACCCCCGCTCTGGCCACCCGCGGCTTCGGCGAGGCCGAGTTCACCGAGGTCGCCGAGATCATCGCCACCGCGCTGACCGCGGGCGCCACCGGCAACGCCACTGAGGATCTGCTCACGGGCCTGTGTTCGCGGGTGACGGCCCTGACCGACGCCTTCCCGCTCTACCCGGGCCTGGCTCAGTGAGGGCCCCCTGGGAGGGCGCTGCCCGCGTCCTGGACGGCAAGGCCGCCGCCTCCGCCATCAAGGCCGAGCTCGCCGAGCGAGTGGCGGTGCTGCGGGCCCGTGGGGTCGTGCCCGGGCTGGGCACAGTGCTCGTCGGTGAGGATCCGGGCAGCGTGAAATACGTGGCCGGCAAGCATTCGGACTGCCGCGAGGCCGGCATCGAGTCCATCCGAGTGGATCTGCCCGCCACCGCCGCCCAGGGGGAGATCGAGGCCGCGATCGATCGCCTCAACGCCGATCCCGCCTGCACCGGTTACATCGTTCAGCTGCCGCTGCCGCGCGGCATCGACACCAACGCCATCCTGGAGCGCATCGACCCCGACAAGGACGCCGACGGGCTCCACCCCACCAACCTCGGCCGACTCGTCCTGCGCGGCTCCGGGCCCATCGACTCGCCGCTGCCGTGCACGCCGCGCGGCTGCATCGAGCTCATGGCCCGCCATGGCATCGACCTGGCCGGCAAGGACGTGTGCGTCGTCGGTCGCGGCGTCACCGTGGGGCGCACCATCGGCCTCCTGCTGGCCCGAAAGGATGTCAACGCCACGGTGGACGTGTGTCATACGGGCACCGCCGACCTCGCAGCGCACGTGCGCCGCGCAGGCGTTGTCATCTCCGCGGCCGGCTCGGCCGGGATCATTACTCCTGCGATGGTGGCACCGGGCGCCGTCGTGCTCGATGTGGGCGTCTCGCGCGTGGTGGACCCCGGCACTGGCAAGGGCCGGATCGCCGGGGATGTCGCCGACGGCGTCGACCAGGTCGCCTCGTGGCTCTCCCCGAATCCCGGGGGGGTGGGCCCGATGACCCGCGCCCTCCTGCTGGCCAACGTCGTGGAGGCCGCCGAGCGCACCGCCCGTGTGGCCCCTTGACCGGTCTCGGTGAGAGGGGAGGGGGACGGTCAGTCAGTTGCCCATGACGAAGGCGCGCTTCCTCAGACTCCCGGGCTCCAGGTCCGTGATGACGACGGCGCTCACCGAGGCCCAGCGCGGGCCGCGGTAGAGCCAGGCGATGAGGCGCGCGACGTCGTCGGCAGGGCCTTGCGCGAGGACCTCCACATCGCCATCGGGCAGATTGCGCACCTCGCCCACCAGGCCGAGGCGCTCTGCCTCCTCCATGCAGGACCAGCGGAAGCCGACGCCTTGGACCCGCCCTGAGACCAGGGCGTGGATCGTGCGCGCGCGGGTTCCGCCGTCAGCGCCCGTCCCGGTGCTCGGCGCCCTGTCAGCCCCCGTGTCCGCCTCATCCTGTGCTCCAACGCTCGCCGCTCTGCCGCCCTTGCCGCCGATGAATCTCATGCTCCCATTGTCGCAGGCGGTCATCCGCCTCGCCGGGTCTCAACCCGCCTCGTTCAGCTGCGCTCTGCCGCGGCTCGCCGGTGCTCGCTGGGGCGCCGCCGCTCGCCTTACCCTGGTCGCCATGCGAATCGCCACCGTCAATGTCAACGGCATCCGGGCCGCCGCCCGCAAGGGAATGGGGGACTGGCTTGAGGCCGCCGCGCCCGATGTCCTCCTCCTGCAGGAGGTGCGCGCCGACCCCGAGATCGCCGCCCCGCTCCTACCCGGTTACGAGCCCATCATCTGGCCCTGCCGCATCAAAGGTCGCGCGGGAGTCGCCGTCGCCGTGCGCGAGGGCAGCGGCATCACGGTGGGGCGGACCCGTTTGGGAGTCGCCGTGCCCGGGAGCGACGAGCCCGATGTCGACTCCGGCCGCTGGCTGGAGGCTGACCTCGCCCTCCCCGACGCCACCCCGGGCGCCTCCCGCCTCCTCACGGTCATCTCCGCCTACCTGCACTCCGGCCAGATCGGCACGGAGAAGATGGAGCAGAAGTACGCCCATCTCGAGCTCGTCGACGCCCGTATGGCCGCCCTCCTGGCCGAGCGCGCGGCCTGCGATGGCGCCCGTGAGATCCTCATGGCTGGTGACCTCAACGTGGTGCGCTCCGAGCGCGACATCAAGAACTGGAAGCCCAACCACAACAAGGTCGCCGGCGTTCTCGATGACGAGATCGCCCACTTGGAATCCTGGTTCGACGCCGGATGGATCGACATCTCCCGCCACCTTCATCCCGACGCTCAGGGCCCATACACGTGGTGGTCCCAACGCGGCAAGGCCTTCGATAACAACGTCGGCTGGCGCCTCGACTACCAGGTCGTCACGCCCGGCCTGGCCGAGCGCGCCAAGAGCCTGCGCGTGGACCGCGCCGAGGACTACCAGAAGCGCTGGTCCGATCACGCCCCGCTCGTCGTCGACTACCGGCTGTAGCCCGGGCGCGGCCCCAGGGCGGCCGAGACCAGGTGGAGGCTTCTGACCTGGTCTCGGCCGCCCTGGGGCCGTCTTCGGCTGTAGCGAGATCAGGCCCGACGGCGGCGCAGCCGCCTGGTGACGAGCGCGATGACCGCGGTGAGGCCCAGGCCGAGTCCTCCGAGGTAGAAGAAATCGGCTCCTATTCCGCCGGTCACCGGGAGCGCGGGCACCGGGCTCTTGTAGTTCGGGAAGGGATCGTCGAACACGTGGTTCACGACGGCGCCGTCCGCTCCGATCGTGATGCTGAAGGCCTGCGCCGTATTGTCGAGCCAGTACCCGGCCGGCGCCTTGGACTCGGTGAGTGCCAGGGCTGCGCCGTCGGCGGGAATGCCCTCGACCCTGAAGGCGCCAGGAGCCGGGTCGGCGTCGTAGTAGGTCGCGCCCGCGGCCTTGGCCTTGCAATCGCCGGAATCGCAGTCGGTGATCACAGTCGCTGCGGGGAAGGAGGGCCCGGTGAGGGTCCATTCGGAGCCCGCCAGGGCCTTGTTGCTATCGCCATCGACCTTCTTCCAGGTCACTGCGCCAGTGGTCCGGGTGTTCGCGATGGCTCCAAGATCAACGTCGAGTGCCGTGCCCGAGATCTCCGCGGGCCGGACGGTGGCGTCCAGGACATAGCCACTGGGAGCGGTGGCCTCGGTCACGGTGTAGCGGCCCCAGGGCAGGTTCGTCACCCTGAACTTTCCGGGAGCGGGATCGGAGTCGGCGATGCCGTCCTGGCACTTCCCGTCCTCAACGCAGTCCGTCACGGTCACTTCTGCGGCGCCGGGGCTCGCGCTCTTGATCGTCCAGGAGGATCCGGGGATCTCCTCCGCGGTGCCGGCGTCGGTCTTGGTCCAGGTGAGGGTGCCGGGCTTGCGCTGGTTGGTGAACTCGCAGGCGATTGTGGTGCCGGGCGAGACGGTGATCGTGCCCTCGCCGGATTTGCCGGTGGGGGTGACGGGGAGGGAGGAACCGTCCTCGGCCGTGCAGGAGATCGCCTTGTTCTCCCAGCCCTCGACGGCTGCCTCACTGATGGTGACGGTGCCGGTGCTCTTGCCGGAGGGAACGGTGACGGTCCAAGGATCGGTGACCGTGCCATCGTCCCCCGTGGTCTGGGTGCCGCCCACCACGGTGGAGGAGTCCTGGGCGGCGGCGGTCAGCTCCCAGCCCTTGCGGGAGGCGGGCAGCGGAGTCCCGTCCACCGCGAGGGCCTTCTTGGTCATCGTGAGGGCCGCTTCGAGGCGATCGTTGGTGACGTCGCTGATGCGCGCATCGAGCTGGTCGCTCGTGATCCTCCCACTCCAGGCGGTCGTGGCCTTCTTATAGTTCTCGGGAGGGACGGTCTCGGTGAGGGAGTAGTCGCCCAGGGGGAGATTCTCGACGCGGAACTTGCCAGGGGCGGGGTCGGCGTCGTTCGTGCCATCGCACTGCCCAGGGGAAACGCAGTCCTTCACCGCCAGCGCGGTGCCGTGAGGGCCGGAGAGAGACCACTCGGAGCCGGGCAGATACTGGGACGGCGCGTCGCTGGCCGTCTTGTCCCAGGACAGGGAGCCGGTGAGGGCGGTATTGGTGAGTGTGCACTCCACTGCGACGCCGTTCTCCTGAGGGATCTTGATCGTGCTCCCGGTTCCAATGCCCTGGGCGAATGGGGTGCTGCTCCCGTTCTTCGTGCAGCTCCACGACGAGGAGTAGTTGGAGAGGACGGCGCCATTGACGGCGGTTTCCGAGAAGGAAAAGGAGCCGCCGATCCTCACCGGGAAGAGGCCGATGAGCTCGCTCTGCACGCCAGTCCTGCTACCCGTGGTGTCAACCGAGGCGATCTCATCGTTCGGCTCCCCGTAGCTCACTGAGAGGCGGAACTGGTCGCCGGGCTTGTCCCGCTTGACGATGTCCTTCTTCAGGATGAATGTTGCGGGCGAGCCGCAGCTCGCCAGGTCGTAGTTGTTAGTGAGGGTTGTTTTATTGATCTTCGATTCGATGGCGTCGAAGCTGACCGGGTCGTAGGTGCCCACGTTGGAGGCGTCGGAGAGGTAGAGCTTCCCCTCGGAGTCGAAGGCGATGCCGTTGATGGCCATATTGGCTGAGACGATGTCGGCCTTGGTGGCGTTCGAGGGGATGCTGTAGTCGCTGCCGATGGCCGTGGCGAGAGTCTCAGCGGTGACGGAGTAGATCTGGGTGAGGCCCGAGGTGCTCACGCTCCGGACGATGAACATGTTCCCGTTGTCGTCGAAGGCCAGGTCGCCGTTGCCGTCGCCGCGGGGGTGCTGCTCGCCGACGTCGACGTAGCCGACTTCCTGGATCCGATCGGCGTTCATCCCGGAGTCGTGGGGAAGCTTCCAGATGCGGAAACGCAGGTGGGTCTTGCCGCTCTGCTCGTCCTCGTGCTCCTGGTAGCCACCGAAGTAGTAGTCGCCGGTCGAGGGCTGGACGCCGCCGGCGATATAGGTCCCTCCGGAGAGGAGACCGCGCTCGGCGGAGTCCACAGGCTCCGTGGACGTCCATCCCTCATTGGTGTAACGGGCGATCCTGATGGTCCGGGAGCCGCCGTCCGGCTGGCTCTGGATGACGTAGTAGGCGCCGGTCCCGTTCTTCTCGATGCCCAGGCTGTTCGCCCGGTACCCATCGAAGAACCAGTCCCAGGGAATGTCGTCGCCGGCCACCTCCGAGACGGTGCCGTCGGGGGAGATCCTGCTGATGTGCCCATCCCGGTCCAGGCCGTACACGTACCCGGGAGAGCAGTCGAAGATCCCGTCCGCCGCCTGGGCGGTCGCGATGATGCCGAGGGGGCGGGGAATGCTGATCGCGTCAACGCAGATGAGGGCAAACGCGCAGACGGCGAGTATCGCGCATCGGGTGATGTGGTTGATGCGCGGCAGAGCGTGGGAACCGGATGCCATGAGTCACTCTTCGTTGTGAATCGGACGTGGCACTCCCTGCCTCGCCGACAGATGAGGGTGGGGCGGCGGGGTGTGGGAATGTTTGTCCTGATAGGAAGGGATCGAGGTGGCGATGGGAATTCGCCATACCTCGGCGAACGCAAGCGACAATAGCAACCTCAGGGGTGCGGGCGCCACCAGCGCAATGGCATTGTTATCGCTCCAAACGGCCGAGATCGTGAGGGTGTGTTCGGAAACCGTGTTTCCGCGGCAGGGACCATGACGGGGCGGACGAGCGGGGGGCGCGCCCGGTCTCGATCCTTCGACCGGTCTCGGCGGAGCCCCTCAGCCCCTCGCGCGCCCCGCGGGAGCGCTGGGGACGGCGTCGAGGAAGGCAGGGGGAGCGAAGCCTTCGCGCCCGTAGGCGGCGACGACGGCGCGCGCCGCATCGTCCACCCGATCGGCGTCCACCAGGGCGATCGCGCTGCCCCCGAACCCGCCGCCGGTCATACGGGCGCCGTGGGCGCCGGCCGCGCGCACCGCCTCGACGGCCACGTCCAGCTCGGGGCAGGTCACCTCGTAGTCCACGCGCAGCGACTCGTGCGAGGCGTCCATGAGCTGCCCGACCTTCGTCAGCTTCTCCCCGGTCAGCGGGCGGCCGTCGGACAGGAGGGAGACGAGCTCGACAGTCCGGGCGATCTCGGTGACGACGTGGCGGGTGCGGGCCACCAGGACCTCCGCCTCCTCGCCGCCGCGCTCGCGCAGGGCGGCCAGCGCCTCCTCCAGGCACTCGGGGGCGATATCCGCCAGGAGTTCGACGCCGAGGATCTCCGCCGCGCGCTCGCAGGCCGATCTGCGCGCGCCGTACTGGCCATCGGCCAGTGAGTGCTCGGCGCGGGTGTCGATGACGAGCAGGGCCAATCCCTCGGCGGCCAGGTCGAAGGGGACGTGAACGACCTCGCCGTCGCGGCAGTCGAGCTCGAGGGCGTGGCCGGCGCGGCATCGCAGGGAGGCCGACTGGTCCATGCCGCCCGTGGGCGCTCCGGCCATCTCGTTCTCCGCGCGCACGCAGGAGGTCACCAGGCGGGCGCGGCCGGCGTCCGCGGGCGCGTCGGCGGGCCCGGCCAGTGCGAGCCCCGCGATCTCATCGAGGGCCACGCTCGTGGCGCACTCCAGGGCGGCCGAGGAGGACAGGCCCGCTCCCAGTGGCACGCAGGAGACCAGGGCGGCGTCGAAGCCCGGCAGGGGGCCGAGGCCGTCGCACTCGAGGGCCCAGGCGACCCCCGCGATGTAGGAGGCCCACCGGGGGATCTCGCCGGGGGTTCCCTTGGGGCCGATGGCGTCCAGGTCGAGCACGTCCACGGCCTCGCGCGTCTGCGGGGAGATGAGGCGCACTGTGCGGTCATCCCGGCGGCGCAGCGCCAGGAAGGCGCGGTGCGGCAGAGCGATGGGCAGCGCCAGGCCGCCGTTGTAGTCGGTGTGCTCCCCGATGATGTTGACGCGCCCCGGCGCGTACCAGACGCCGTCGGGGTCGGAGTCGAAGGCCTCGTGGAACAGGGCGGTGGCCTGGGCGATGCCCTCCTCATTCGTCAAGGCGGGGGAGAAATCAGGGGCGGCGGGGGGCGTGACGGCGTCAGCGTCGGTGGTGAGGTCGCTCATAACGCACATCGTGCCATGCGGGTGATGCCTTTGGGGGCGATGCGGGTTAGGCTTGGCCGGCCCGTGGCGGACCCCGCCGCCGCGGACACCCGATGAGACCGCCGAGTGCGCCCCTAACGCACGGAGAGGAGGGTCATGGAGGTCCCTGAGCCTGCCGACCGCGAGAGCGTGGTCGGTGTCACCGTGCCCGTTCCCGAGCCCTTCGCCGCCACGATCCGCGATATCCGCCGCGACGCGGGAGACCCGCTCGCTGCCCGGATCGCCCCCCACATCACCCTTGTGCCGCCCACGGCGGTGCCGACCGACCGGCTCGACTCCATCAAGGAGCACCTGGCCGACGTCGCCCGCGCCCATGCGCCGATCGACCTGCGCCTGTCGGGTGCCGCGACCTTCCTGCCCGTCAGCGCTGTCGCCTATCTCAAGGTGATCGGCGGCGGCGACGCACTGCGCTCCCTCCAGCAGGACATCCGCGATGCCTCCGGCCCGCTCGGCGCCCCTCTGCGCTTCCCCTTCCACCCCCACGTGACCCTCGCCCATGAGGTGGGCCAGGCCGCGCTCGACGCCGCCATGCGGGCCGGGGCTGCCCTCGACGCCGCATTCGTCGCCGGGCAGATGCTCCTGCACACCTTGAACCGGGACCACTGCGCGCTCCTGGCGCGCATCCCCTTGGGCGGGGCAGCGCCGGCGTGAGACGTCAGGGCGGCAACGGCATGGCGAGCGCGATCACCACGATGCGCGCAGGCGCCGCCGCGCTCGTCAACCGCTACAAGTCCAGCCGCCTCGGGCGGGCGCTGACCCGGTACTCCATGGCCCGCGGCGCGCTCCTGGCCGGGGGGATCGCCTACACGGGCCTGTTCTCCGTGTTCTCCGCCCTGGCCATCGGCGTCACGATCCTCATGGGTCTGCTCGGCAGCCAGCCGGCCCTGCGCGACCGGGTCCTTGAGCAGATCGGACAGGCCCTCCCCGGTGTCATCGACACCGGTTCGGGCGGCCTGGTGACCGTCGACCAGCTCACCCTCGGCTCGGTGCTCAACATCGGCTCTCTCGCCGCGGGCGGCGTCCTCCTCTATTCCGCCGTCGCCCTCATGGGGGTCCTCAAGACCGCCCTGCGCGCCATGTTCGGCATCGCCCGTCTCCCGGAGAATCCCGTGAGGGCATGGGCGTGGAACCTCGCGGCGCTGCTCGTCATGATGGCCGGCGTGCTCGCCACCGCCACCGCGTCCGCCCTGACGACGGCGCTCGCCGGCTCGACGGCCAGCCTCATCGGGCTGCCCGCCTGGCTCAGCGGTGCCGGCGCCCACCTGGCGGTCGTCGTCATCTCCTTCCTCATCGACGCCGCCGTGCTGGCCCTCCTGCTGGCAGCCTGCGGCATCCGCGTCCCCCGCAAGGACCTGGCCGGGGGCGTGTGCCTGGGAGCCCTCGCCTTCGGCGCACTGCGCGAAATCGGCTCGCGCGCCGTCGGGTCGAGCTGGCACAACCCCCTCCTGGCCTCCTTCACCGCGATCGTCATCCTCATCCTCTGGCTGCACCTGGCCAGCCGCATCCTCCTCCTCGTCGCGGCCTGGATCGCCAACCCCCCGCGACCCGCCCTCATCGAGCATCCCGATGAGGTCCATGCCAGGGCGCGCCCCAACTACGTGACCCTGTCCGTCCCCGAGACACTGGCCTGGCCCCGGCAGTCCCTGACCGGCACCGTCGAGGTCGATCCCACGGAGCACCCCGACTACCGGCCGCCCGCGCCGGCCGGGGAGCGCGTCCCCGCGCCGACCGAGGGTCGGGGGCGCCCTGTCGACCGGGACGTTCCTCCCGAGGGCTGATCCCCACTAACCTGGGCCAATGACCGATTCCCCCGCCAGTGCCGAGGCCCGGCGCGCCGCAGCGCCGACCTGTCAGGGCAAGCCCATCCACGCCATCATCCCCGCCGGCGGCGCGGGCACCAGGCTCTGGCCGCTCAGTCGCCGCGAGCGCCCGAAATTCCTCCTCGATCTCACCGGCGCCGGGCGCACCCTCCTGCAGGGCACCGTCGCCCGCTTGGAGCCCGTGGCCGCCACGACGACGATCGTCACCGGCGCCGCCCATGTCGAGGCCGTCGCCGCGCAACTGCCGGGCGTGCCCGCCGAGTCGATCCTCGCCGAGCCCTCCCCCCGCGACTCCATGGCCGCTATCGGCCTGGCCGCGGCCGTCATCGCCCGACGCCACACACCGGATGCCGTCGTCGGCTCATTCGCCGCCGACCAGGTGATCGCCGACGAGGGCGCCTTCGTTGGGGCCGTGCGCCAGGCCGCGGCGCTGGCCGAGGACGGCTGGGTGGTGACGATCGGCATCGAGGCCACCCACCCCTCCACCGCCTTCGGCTACATCCACGCCGGCGGCCCCACCTCCGTGCCCGGGGCCCCCGAGGGCCGGGTCGTCCTCGGCTTCACCGAGAAGCCCGACGCCGCCACCGCCGCCGAGTACCTCGCCACCGGCGAGTACCGCTGGAACGCCGGCATGTTCGTCGTGCGCGCCGGGGTCCTCCTCGACCACCTCGCCGCCCAGCGCCCTGAGCTCGCCGCGGGCGTGGAGGAGATCGCCGCCGCCTGGGACACCCCCGAGCGGGAGCCGGTCCTGGAGCGCGTCTGGCCGGGCCTGGAGAGGATCGCCATCGACCACGCCATCGCCGAGCCCGTCGCCGCCGCAGGGGGAGTGGCCACCGTCCCGGCCGCCATGGGCTGGGACGACGTCGGCGGTTTCGACGCGCTGTCCGCCATCGTCCCCGTCGAGGCCGAGGGCAGCGCCGAGGGCGTTGCCGTGCTCGACGGCGCCGGCCAGGGAAGCCCCGCCGCCGACGTCGAGGCCGTGGGCTCCTCGGGGGCGATCGTCGCCACGACGACCGGGCGGAGGATCGTGCTGCTCGGTGTGCCCGGACTCATCGTCGTCGACACCCCGGACGCCCTGCTGGTGACGATGCCGGAGTGCGCCCAGGACGTCAAGGGCGCCGTCGACCGTCTCAAGCAGGACGGCCGGACGGGCCTGCTGTAGGCCGCCCGCGAGCCGCCAGCCCCGCGCGAAGCGCGCACGAGAAATTTCGGGTTTGCGAACTTCGGGTGGCCGAAACTATTCTCGGCTCTCATGAGAATCCTCCCCAGCCCCGGGCGCCGGGCTGCCATCGCGCTCGCCTCCCTCGCTCTCGCTATCCCCGCTCTCACCGCCTGCGCCGAGACCTCCCCGGGCGGCCGGACCGGAGCCATCAAAGTCGTCGCCTCCACCACCCAGATCTGCGACTACGTCACCCAGATCGTCACCGGGGGCAATCCCTCCGACTCGGACTCCCTGGCCCTTGACCGCACCGGCGCCGACGGCATCACCACCCACCTGGGCCCTGAAGGCGCCAAGGCCGGCGCCGGAATCAACCTCACCTGCCTGCTCGCCCCCAACGCCTCCACCCACGAGCACGACATCACCGCTGCGCAGGCCAAGGCCCTGTCCGAGGCTGATCTCTTCCTCGTCTCGGGGGTGGACCTGGAGCACTTCCTCGACGACGCCGTCGTCTCCACCGGCTTCAAGGGCACCATGGTCATCACCTCCGGCGTCTACGGAGCCGCCGATATCGATGACCTCGACGCTCAGAAGGCCAAGGAGAAGGACCTGCCCTACACCGTCGAGCGCGGGAGCCAGAAGGTCGACGCCGCTCCCTGGCCCTTCGCCCCCGAGGAGAGCGAGTCCGAGGCCGAGTTCCGCTTCGACCCGCATGTCTGGACCTCCCCGGCCGGCGCCATGATCCAGGTGCGCAACATCGGCGAGGCCCTCGCCATGGCCTCCCCGGCCGGCGCCGCAATCATCAACGAGCGCACCGAGGCCTATGTCTCCCTGCTCACCGAGCTCGACGCCTGGGCCCGCTCCAGCTTCGAGACCGTGCCGGCGGACAAGCGCGTCCTGTTCACCAGCCACGATGCCTTCGGCTATCTGTCGAAGGCCTACGGACTGAGGTTCGAGGGTGCCGCCCTGTCCGACTTCAACGCCCAGCAGGACGCCACGGCCCAGCAGATCCAGAGCACCGCCGACGCCGTGAGGGCCTCGGGCGCCGTGGCCATCTTCGCCGAGAACTCCAACAACCCCGCCTCCGTGCGCAAGGTGGCCCAGATCGCGGGCGTCAAGGCGATCATCGGCGACGAGGCCCTCTACGGCGATTCGCTGGGCGAGCCCGGATCCGACGGTGAGACCTACATCGGATCCATCCTCCACAACATCACCGTGCTCACCAATGCCTGGGGCGGCACCGTGGCCCCCATCCCCGCCTCGCTGGCCGCCTGGACTCCCAAGGCGGTGGCGCAGTGATCCCCGGGCATCCCGAGGGTGGGGGCGCTGTTGTCCGCTGCGATGGCGCCGCCCTCGTCTACGGGCGCACCGTGGCGCTCACCGGCGTCACCGGTGAGGTGGGGCCCGGTACCGCGCTCGCCCTCATCGGCCCCAACGGCTCGGGCAAGACCACCCTGCTGCGGGGGCTGCTCGGCATGGTCGATGTCGCCGCCGGGCGCATCGAGGTCTGCGGGAGAGCGCCCGGCCGGGCCCGGAGGGGCTCGATCGGATACGTCCCTCAGGTCGCCGATCTCGACCCCACCTTCCCCGTCACCGTCCTCGATGTCGTCCTCATGGGGATCACCGCCTCCGCGGCCCGCTTCGGCGCGCTCCCGCTGCTCGGGGACCGTCGCCGCGAGGCCCGGGGGCGCGCCCTGGCCGCACTGGAGTCCGTGGGCCTGGCCGAGGCCGCGGGACGGCGCTTCGGCACCCTGTCCGGCGGCCAGCAGCAGCGCGTCCTCGTGGCCCGCTGCATCGCCACCCGCCCCCGGCTCATCGCCCTCGACGAGCCCTTCAACGGCCTCGACCAGCCCAACCGCGACGCCCTCCTGCGCATCATCGCCGCCCTCAAGGACGACGGCGTCGCCCTGGTCATCTCCACCCACGACCTCGTCATCGCCCGCGAGTGCTGCGAGCAGGCGGCCCTGCTCGCCGGGCGTCAGATCGCCTTCGGGCCCCGCGAGGAGGTCCTCGTCCCCGACCTCATCGAACGGGCCTACGGGGCCGGCGCGAGCGGTCGTGACGACCTCCTGCTCAAGGCGGAGGAGGCTTGATGACCGCCATGGATCCGCTCACCGCCCTCGTGGCCGGCGCTGTCGAGCAGCTTCGGCTGGCGCTTGTCGGTGTCCCCGGCCTCGTGCCCCTGGCCGGCGCCCCTTTCTTCTTCCGGCCCCTGGTCATGGTGGTCCTGCTGGGGATCGTCTCGGGCGTCGTCGGGGTGCTCGTCAACCTGCGGGGCGCGGAGTTCAGCGCCGAGGCCCTCGTCCATGCCGTCTTCCCCGGGATCGTGGCCGGCGCCGTCTTCTGGGGAATCGAGGCGATCACCCCCGCGGCCTCCACCGTCGCCATGATCGCGGCGGCAGGCCTGACCATTCTCACCCACCACTCGGGGCGCATCGCCGGGGCCCGCCGCTCGGCCGGGGGCGGCGGGGCCGAGGCCGGTACCGCCGTCGTGCTCACAGGCTTCTTCTCCGTGGGCATCATCCTGTCCCTGGCCGAGGGGGATATGTCCGGGCAGCTGGAGGCCCTCATGTTCGGGCGGCTCCTGGAGGTCACCGACGCCGGGCTCGCCCATGCCCTCATCGCCTGCTTCATGGCGATCATCCTCGTGGCCGTCACCTGGCGGGGGCAGGTCGCCTACGCCTTCGACCCCGTGGGGGCCCGGGCCGCCGGCCACCGGCTCCTCGCCCTCGACCTGGCCCTCAACGCGGCCATCGCGGCCGTCGTCGTCTCGGCCTCCACCGCCGTGGGTACGCTGCTCGTCGTCGGCGCCCTCATCGTCCCCGGCGCCACTGGGCGGGTCCTCGCCCACCGGGCGCGCTCCATGGTCATCATCGCCGTGGCCACCGGTGTGCTCGGCGGCTACCTCGGCATGCTCGCCGCCGTCATGCCCAGTCCCCGGCCCGTCTCCCCGCAGGCGGCCGTCAGCCTCGCGACGTCGGCGCTGCTCCTGTGCGCCATCATCGCAGCCTCCGTGCGGCGCCGGGCCTGCGGGAGGGGGAGGGCATGAGCGGCATCGGCGCCATGGGAGGCGCAGGAGGCGATGTCGGCGCGCCCGGTGCGGGCGGCCTCACCGATGTCTCACTGGGACTGCTGGCCCTGCCCGCACTCGAGGCGGTTCTCATGGGACTCCTCGCCGGCCTCGTCGGCGCCCTGGCCCTGCTGTCCCGCCGCGTCTTCTTCACCGAGTCCCTCACCCACGCGACCTTTCCCGGGGCGATCATCGGCGTCGTCGTCGCCACCTGGATCGCCGCGGCGCTCGGGCACGGGCGCCCCGGATTCGAACTGCTGAGCGCCATGCTGCTCGTGGGCGCGGCCCTCATGTGCCTGCCCATGGCCGCGCTCATGCGCGCGCTGGCACGCGTGGAGGGGCTGGGGCCCCAGTCGGCGGCGGGCATCGTGCTCACCATCGGTTCGGCCCTGGGCTACTTCCTGGCCGGCTGGTTCAAGCCCTTGCCGCTCAAGATCGACTCCTTCCTCACCGGTTCCGTGCTCAACGTGGGGCGCGTGGACGTAGCCGCCGTGGGCGCGGTCCTGGTGGTGGCCGTGGCGGTGGTCGCCCTGACGGATCGGGCCCTCGTCTTCCATGCCTTCGACCCGGTGGGCCACCGCGCGGCGGGCCTGCGAGCCGGTTGGGCCGAGGGCGCGGTGCTCGTCCTCATCACCTCCACCATCGTGGTGCTGGTGCCCGCCGTCGGCACCATCCTGCCCATCGCCCTCATCGCCGCCCCCGCGGCCGCTCTGGCGCCCTCGGCGCGCAGCGCGCGCGGGCTCCTCATCGGGGCTCCCCTGCTCGGTGCGGCGAGCGCGCTGGTGGGCCTCGTGCTCGGCGTGGCGCTGAGGCTCTCCGTGGGCGGCATGATCGCCGCCATCGTCGCCGCGGTCTACCTGGTGGCGGTCTGCTGGCGGGCGATCAGGCGCGGATCCCCAGTGCCTCGCGCAGATCGGCCCTGATGAGCTCCAGGCGCTCGGCGGCCGCGGTTCGGACGGCCGGGACCGGTTCGCCGTCGGGGATCTCCATGATGACCTCGCAGTAGCACTTGAGCTTGCGCTCGGTGCTCGAGGGTCGAAGGACGACGCGGTCGTCCGCGGCGGTCTTGATGATGATCCCGTCCGCGGGCGGCAACTGCGCGCCATTGCCGTCGCTGGCCCCATCCATGAGGTC
Source organism: Actinomyces gaoshouyii (assembly GCF_002076915.1). NCBI lineage: Bacteria > Bacillati > Actinomycetota > Actinomycetes > Actinomycetales > Actinomycetaceae > Actinomyces > Actinomyces gaoshouyii. Next base: position 1,598,039 of record NZ_CP020468.1, on the reverse strand, counting down.
GAAGACGTCCACCACTGGCGAGCCCGCCAGCTTTGTGGGGGCCCCTCCCTCGCGCAGGCGCCGCATGATGCGCTCGATGATCGCCATGTCGTCGACGCGGATGCTCATCTGCCCGGTCAGGTGCAGGCCGTGCCGTTGGGCGAGCCGATCCAGGAGCGAGAGCAGGGAGCGCCCCTGCGTCTTGAGGACCGATGAGAGGAGCGCCATGCGCACGGCGGCCGCGATGCCGTCCTTGTCCCGCACGGAGGCGGGGTCCACGCAGTAGCCCATGGCCTCCTCGTAACCGAAGACGAGCCCGGGCACGCGGCTGATCCAGGTGAAGCCCGTCGGGGTGATGCGGTGCGCCAGCCCGTGGTCCTGGGCGATCTTGCGCAGCATCCGGCCCGAGGCGATGGAGGAGGCCAGCACGCCGGTGCCGGTGAAGGCCGCCAGCTCGGCCGCCTGCTCGCCCAGGAAGATCCCGACGGCGTCGCCCGTGAGCTGGCGCCAGCCGCCGGGCACGGTCTCATCAGGGACGGCCACCGAGCAGCGGTCCGCGTCGGGATCGAGGGCGATGGCCAGGTCCGCGCCCTCCTGGCGGGCCAGGTCCAGCAGGAGGTCCATAGCGCCGGCCTCCTCCGGATTGGGGATGTCCACGGTGGGGAATCCCGGATCCGGCTCGAACTGCTCGGGGACCACGACGACGTCGTCGAAGCCCGCCCGGCGCAGCGCCTCGAGGCAGATCCGCCCGCCCACGCCGTGCATGGCGCTCAGGACGATGCGCAGGCTCGCGGCCGCGCGCGTCCGAGCGGCGGTGACTACGCGCTCGATGTAGTCCTCGCGCAGCTCGGGCCCGACGAGCTCCCAGCCGGAGTCCGCGCGGGGGATCGAGTCCAGGGCGCCCAGGGCGGTGATGGCCTCGCTGATGGCCGCGTCCTGCGGCGGGGCGATCAGTGCGCCGCGGTCCCAGTCGTCGGTGGCCCGGCCACCGAGGTAGACCTTGAAACCGGAGTCCTGGGCGGGATTGTGCGAGGCGGTGACCATGATGCCCGCGTCCGCGTCCAGCGCGCGCAGGGCGAAGGCCAGCAGGGGGGTGGGGCAGTGGGAGTCCATGAGGAGGGCTCGGCCCCCAGCGCCGGTGACCACGGCGGCGGCGTCTTGGGCGAAGACGTCGGAGCAGTGGCGGGCATCGTAGCCGATGACGACGATGAAGCCGTCCCCGATCTCCTCGCGCAGATAGGCGCACAGGCCTGCCGTTGCACGGATGACCACGGCCCGGTTCATCCTGCCTAGACCAGGGCCGAGCCTGCCGCGCAGGCCCGCGCTCCTGAAGGTCAGCGGACCGGAGAAGGCCTCGGCGAGGGTGGCTGTGGCAGCGGGATCCCCCGCCTCATGGAGGGCGAGCAGCTCGGATAGCTCCTCGCGAGTGGTCTCATCGGGGTCCTCGGCGATCCACTGCGCGACGGTAGTACGGACAACCCCGGTGGTCGGGGCAGCCTTGGGGGAGTGGGTCATGACTTGACCGTACCGGTCGGGCTCTCCTTCTAGTGGACAAGGTGATGGCGTTCATGCGTGGCACCTCCCACAACATCTGATGTTGCTGGTCAGAGGCTATGGAACACCTGTGACCTAGGGCTCGTCGCACACGTGATGACACAATGCGGGCATGACTGATCGCCAGACCTATCGCAAGGGCCCTGTCTTCCTGCGGGGGACGCAGATCCCCCGGCAGACCTCCGACGCGAGCCTCCTTTCCGCGACCGAGCGCTCCGACTGGCTCCACGCCGACCCCTGGCGGGTGCTGCGCATTCAGTCCGAGTTTGTCGAGGGCTTCGGCGCCCTGGCGGAGATCGGACCCGCGATCAGCGTTTTCGGCTCGGCGCGCACGAAGCGGGAAGATCCCGCCTACCACCTCGCCGAGGAGATCGCCACTGGGCTGGTCCGCTCCGGCTACGGCGTCATCACCGGCGGCGGTCCGGGCATGATGGAGGCCGCCAACAAGGGAGCTCATGAGGCTGGCGGCCTGTCCGTGGGACTCGGCATCGAGCTGCCCATGGAGCAATCCATGAACGAGTACGTCGACCTCGGCATCAACTTCCGCTACTTCTTCGCCCGCAAGACGATGTTCGTCAAGTACTCCGACGGATTCGTCGTCATGCCCGGTGGCTTCGGCACCCTTGACGAGCTCTTCGAGTCCATCACACTGGTTCAGACTCGCAAGGTCGACTCCTTCCCCGTGGTGCTCGTCGGGCGCGAATACTGGGGCGGGCTCGTCGACTGGATCCGCTCCTCGCTCCTGGGATCGGGCATGATCGCGTCACAGGACCTCGACCTGCTGCGCGTCGTCGACACCGCTGCCGAGGCGGTCGAGTACGTGGTCGCGGGCGCCCAGAGGATCCGTCCCACGTCACCGGAATGAGTCGGGCGCCGGGCCGTGAGCCTTGTGTCCTACTTATCGTGCCGTCGAGAATCATGCCTTAGAATGAGAGGCAGCACCGCGGGCGGAACCGCGCGAGCACGATGGAAGGGATGCATATGGCTGCCATGAAGCCCCGTACTGGGGACGGCCCCCTGGAGGTCGTCAAGGAGGGACGCGCCATCATCATGCGCATGCCCCTCGAGGGCGGCGGCCGCCTGGTCGTTGAGATCACCCCTGATGAGATCAAGGCTCTCAGCGAGGCGCTGGCCACTGTCAAGATCTGAGCCATGCCCCGGCGCCGAGTGCCGGAACTGGTCGGCCGCTCACCCGTCCACCGTCGGAGGGGCCGAATGGCCGTATCGCATAGGAGAAGGACCGTTCCCGGATCGGGGCGGTCCTTCTTCCGTCTCCGTCAGCTCCTAGGGCGCACCTCGCTTTGAGTGGTGCGTCTTGCACCGACAGCCACCTCTCGCCCCGGGAGGTGCCACTTGCGCCGACAGGCGCGGGCAGGACCTACCAGTGGGAGCGGCTGGCGCCCCTCGGGGCGGAACGCGCCCCTCGGGGCGGGTGATGCCGTAGCCGCCCTCAGCTCCGGCGCACGGCCACGAGCAAGCCATCGCCCACGGGAAGCAGGGAAGTCAGGAGCCCGTCGGCGTCCCGCAGGGTCTTGCCCAGCTCTCGGGCGGCCACCGTCACGGCGTCGCGGCGCGCGGGGTCGGCCACATGGTCGCGCCACAGCGCGTGGGTGATGATGAGCGACCCCCCGGCGCGCAGCATCCGCAAAGCGTCCGGGAGGAGGTCGGCGGCATCCTGCGGGTCGACGTCGAGCACCACCATGTCGTAGGAGCCCGCCGCCATACGGGGCATGACGTCGGAGGCCCGGCCCTGGATGATGCGCGTGCGGTGGCCGGAGTACCCGGCGGCGTCGAAGGCCCGTCGCGCCTCCCGCTGGAACTCGGCCTCGACGTCGATGGTCGTCAGCACGCCGTCGGCGCCCATGCCGGCCATGAGCCACAGTCCGGAGACCCCCGTGCCCGTGCCGATCTCGGCCACGGACTTCGCGCCCGCGGCCGCGGCGAGTGCGCGCAGGGCGGCGCCGGTGGCCGGGGAGACCGGCGAGATGCCGAGCTCGATGCCGCGCAGGCGGGCCTGGGAGGTCGCCTCGTCCTCGAAGGGGAACTCCTCGGTGTAGGACCAGGTCAGAGTCTTGTCCGCGCTCACAGTGAGTCCCTTCCATGGCGGTGAAGCGTGCGCTCGAGCTCGCCGCGCCATCCGCGCGGCAACCGAATTGTCCCAGGACCATGGGGAATTCCTCGCCCGACCCGCCGTCTTGCCCGGAGTGTGGTGTGCGGCGCGCTGGGCCGGGACACGCTGAGCCGGGAGCGGAGGCATGAGGGTATCGCGGCCCGCGCTCTCTATACTCGCCTCGTGCTGGGATTCTCCTCATCTGAGTTCGTGGTCTTCCTGCTGGTGGCCGTCGTGGTCATCGGCCCCCAGAGGCTGCCCGAGTACACTCGCAAACTCACTCAGATGGTCCGTCAGTTGCGCGTCTTCCTGGAGAGCACCAAGACGCAGATCGCCGAGGAGGTCGGCCCCGAGCTCGCCGACCTCGACCTGTCCAGCCTCGACCCGCGCCAGTACGACCCGCGCAAGATCGTGCGCGACGCCCTGGGCGAGGACCTCGACGCCATCAAGAAGGACCTCCAGTCGCCTTTCAAGGCGGTCAAGGACGCCGCCAAGGAGACCACCGACGCCATCGACGCCTCCGTCAAGGAGGCTCGGGACAAGGACCGGGCGAACTCCCTGGCCAACAAGATCGAGGAGAAGAAGGCCGAGGCCCTCGCCGCTGCCCGGGCCGTGAAGGAGGGCGAGGCCTCCACCGCCGAGCTCCCGCAGGTGGAGGCGTCCCAGGCCGATCCGGCGGCCGGTGCCGAGGAGAGGGATGAGGCCGAGTCGGCGGGGGAGCCCACGCCTGTCGAGCCTGTGACGGCTGATCCCGCCGCTCCAGAGCCCGCCGTCGTCGCGCCCACCGCTGACCCGATGACCGAGCCGGTGGCCGTGCCGGCCTCGCTGGTGGAGGATCCCGCAGCCGCGTCGGCGGCCGCATCCAGCGCGCCGCGCCCACTCTCGCCGCGCGACATCGTGCGGGCCGCCAAGGAGGCCTCTCGCAGCCGCGTGGCCGCGGCGTCAGCGCCCGTCGACTGAGCCCCCTCAGTCATTCGACTGGGCTCAGCCCGTGGAACGGTGCGTCGGCGATGATGCTCCGCACCGATGGTCGCGATGAGCGCCTCCGGGCGCGTTCTCACCGCAGCCCACAGCGCTCGGCCCATCCATCACTGCTGAAGCCCGGCGAGGGGCCCCGGCGCGCCCCGATCGCGTCGCGCCACCCGCCCCGAACCGGTCTCGTTTCTAATATCGACCGGTCTCGATGCTGTTTTCGACCGGTCTCGGTGCGGGGGGGGGGAGAGAGAATCAGGCGGGGGTGACGCCGAGGGGGCGTCCGGCCAGGCCCCGGGAGCGGTGGGACAGCCTCTGCGCCACCGCCGAGAGCTCCTGGGCGGCGGGGGCGTCCGCGGGCGCGCGGCCGCCCCCGCCGATGGTCGCCGGTACGCCGGTGTCGGAGCCCTCGCGCAGTTTGATGTCCAGGGGAAGTTGGGCGAGCAACGGCACGTCGTAGCCCAGCGTTTCGGTCAGGGAGCCGGCCACGGCCCGGCCGCCGCCGGAGCCGAAGATCTCCAGGCGAGAGCCGTCGGGCTGCGTCAAGTAGGACATGTTCTCAATGACGCCCACCACCCGCTGCTTGGTCTGGATGGCGATGAGACCCGTGCGCTCGGCCACCTCGGCCGCCGCCTGCTGGGGCGTGGTGACCACGAGGATCTCCGCGCCCGGCAGCAGCTGCGCCACGGAGATCGTCACATCCCCGGTGCCGGGGGGCAGGTCGAGGAGGAGGACGTCGAGGTCCCCCCAGAAGACATCGGAGAGGAACTGCTGGACCGCGCGGTGCAGCATGGGGCCGCGCCACACCACGGGCTGCTTGTCATCGACGAACATGCCGATCGAGATGAGTTTCACGCCGTGAGCGATGGGCGGGACGATCATGCCATCGAGCTGGGTGGGCACCTGCTCCGAGCCCAGCATCCGGGGGATGGAGAAGCCGTAGATATCCGCGTCGACGACGCCGACGCTCAGGCCCTGCGCGGCCATGGCGGCGGCGAGGTTGGCCGTCACCGAGGACTTGCCGACGCCCCCCTTTCCGGAGGTGACCGCGTAGACGCGGGTGAGCGAGCCGGGCTGGGTGAAGGGGATGACGGGCTCCGCCGCCCCTCCGCGCAGCTGGGAGCGCAGGGCCGCCCGCTGCTCATCGGTCATGACGCCCAGGCTCACGCGCACACCGGTGACGCCCTCGACGGCGCCGACCTCCCGCGTGGTGTCCTCCGTGATCGTGTCCTTGAGCGGGCAGCCAGCCACGGTGAGGAGGACATGGACGCTCACGACGCCGTCTGGTGAGATCTCGAGGGAGTCCACCATTCCGAGCTCGGTGATGGGACGGCGGATCTCAGGGTCGTTGACGCGGGCGAGAGCATCGCGGACGGCCTCTTCAGTGGGCATGGGCATGCCCTCATCCTACGGGCTCGTCAGCTCTGGGCCCACCGTGTCGGATCAGGGGGAGGGGGCGAGTGGGAGCGGCGGTGAGGGTCGGGCCCCGTGGGAGCCTTCGGGGGAGGCCGTCTCGGCCAGGACGGGCGCTTCGTCGCCCTCGGCGTGCTCGTCATCGCCGAGCTCGGAGATCTCCTCGCGGATGGCGCGCTCCTCGGCGAGGATCTCGGAGAGCATGTCCCGCAGCTCGCCGCGCACGAAGTCACGAGTGGCGACGTCGTTCATCGCCAGGCGCAGCGCGGCGATCTCCCGGGTGAGGTACTCGGTGTCCTCCAGATTGCGCTCGGCGCGCTGGCGGTCCTGCTCGGCGGTGACGCGGTCGCGGTCGTCCTGGCGGTTCTGCGCCAGCATGATGAGGGGGGCGGAGTAGGAGGCCTGGGTGGAGAAGGCCAGGTTGAGCAGGATGAACGGGTAGGGGTCCCAGGCCTTGGAAGCACTCGCCAGGGCGATGTTCGCCACGATCCAGGTGATGACGAAGACCGTCATGTACAGGACGAACCTCGGCGAGCCCATGAAGCGGGCGGTGGCCTCCGCGAAGCGCCCGAAGGCGTCCGAGCGCGAGGACCGGCGCGGGCGCAGCCCGCGCAGCCGGCGACCGCGTCCCTGGTCCAACGGCTGATCGAGCTGCTCAGGCATTGGCGCTCCTCTCGATCATCTCGTCGGTGACGGCGTCGTCGGCCTCGCGCCAGTCATCGGGCATGAGGTGGTCCAGCACGTCGTCCACGCTCACCGCGCCCACGAGGCGACCGGCCTCATCGCACACGGGCATGGCCGTGAGGTTGTACGTGGCCAGCAGGCGCGTGATCGTGCCAATGGAGTCGGTGGGTCCGACGGCGCCGAGGTCCTTGTCCAGGATGCGCCCCACCATCTGCTGGGGGCGCTCGCGCAGGGCGCGCTGGAGGTGGACCATGCCCAGGTACATGCCCGTCGGGCTCTCCAGTGGCGGGCGGCACACGAAGGCCACCGCCGCCAGGGCCGGGGGGACCTCCGCCTTGCGGGCCCGGGCCAGCAGGGTGGCCACGCTCGCCTCGGGCGGCAGGATGATCGGCTCGGTGGTCATGAGGCCGCCGGCGGTGTACTCGTCGTAGCGCATGAGGCGGCGCACGTCGGCGGCCTCATCGGGCTGCATGAGCTCGAGGAGCTCGTTGGCCTTGAGCTGGGGGAGCTCGGCGACGAGGTCGGCCGCGTCGTCGGGCTGCATCGCCTCCAGGACGTCGGCGGCGCGGGCCGACTCCAGGGCGGACAAGAGGGCGACGGCGTCGTCATCGCCCAGCTCCTCGACGGCGTCGGCGAGGCGGTCGTCGGGCAGCTCGCGCGCCACCTCGACGCGGCGGGTGGGAGGGAGGTCCCGCAGCGCCTCGGCCAGATCCGCGGGCCTGAGGTCCTCCAGGGTGGCCAGGAGGGCGGTGACGCCCTGCTGCTCCATGCCGCCTGCCAGGCCCGTGACCTCGTCGGGGCGGACCATGGCGGTCTCCCCGCGCCGCAGTCCCAGGGGGCCCGACGAGGCGCGCTGGACGAACAGGCGGGTGACCTTCCAATCCATGCCGGCGTCGCGCTCGATGGCCACATCGCGGATTTCCACGGTGCCCGTGCCGTCCTTGAGGGTGACGACGCGGTCGAGGAGCTCGCCGACCACGAGAGTCTCGACCTTGCGCTGCTCGAAACGGCGCATGTTGACCACTCCCGTGGTGATGACCGCGCCCGGCTCGATCGCCGTGATGCGCGACAGCGGCAGGAAGACGCGGCGCCGTCCGGGCACCTCGATGACGCAGCCCACCGCCCGGGGCTCGCCGCGCAACTGGATGAGGACGACGACATCGTGGACGCGGCCGACGGGATCCCCGAGGGGGTCGAAGACGGTCGTGCCGACGAGCCGCGCCACGAAGACCCTGTTTGCGCTGCGCGCCCTGCTGCTCTCCACGGGCACAGCCTAGCCGCATCCGAGGGGGCGGGCCCGTGAGCCGGCGGGCGCGAGGACGGCCCGCTGGAAGAGCCCTCGGCGAATCCTCGTGCCCGCCGGCTCCGACGCTCGCCTACTCGGCGCCGCCTCGCGCTGTCCTGAGCCCTAAGACGGATTGTGACGGCTTATCGAGAAGCGGTAGTAGCTGACGGTGAAGATCATGGCTGGAACAAGCGAGTACATCCAGGTTGTGAGGTCCGCCCATGTGCTGAGCGCTGAGAGGGGCAACCCCCGGATGCAGCAGGTGATGATCTTCATCACAAGGAGTCCCCAGAGGAACTGAAGTGCCGTTTTATTCCGCAGTCGCGCGCTCTTCTGAGCGGTCATGATGGCCCCATATGCCTTCGGCTGTGTTCGCGGCCACTAGATTACCTGTGGGCATGGCTTCGCGTAAATAGTGGTTCCATGGCGCGATGCGGTCGTTGCGAGTTCGTGATGCATTGCATTGGCTTATTCCTCCTGCTGTCGACCCTATGGTTTTGCATGTGCCTCTTCGGAATCGAGAGCGCGGTCGGCGCGGCGGAGGTCTGATGAATACTCCTGACTGGAATCGAGCGGCCAGGCACTCACTCGCTGCTGATTCCTGAGGGGCGCCATCGGACCGATATTCCCCCGCCGCCCCGTGGTCGCTGAGAGCGGATCGGGGCGACGGAGGGCGGACCGGCTCGTCTCCGCGGCGGTCGGCATGGGACGATGGGGCCATGAGCATCCAGATGGGTCCTGACACGATCGTCGGTCGCGGGGGCGCGCTGCCCCAGGGGGAGGAGATCGCCTCCTTCGCCACCTACGCGCAGGCGCAGCACGCCGTCGACTCCCTGTCGGACGAGGGCTTCCCCGTCCAACTGCTGTCGATCATCGGCACCGATCTGCGGCAGGTCGAGCGCATCACCGGCCGCCTGAGCTGGGGGCGGGCGGTGGCCAGCGGCGCCGGGTCCGGGCTGTGGATCGGCGTGTTCTTCGCCCTCATGATGAACTTCATCGGCAGTGCCTCGACGTCCCCGATGCTCCTCGGCGCCGTGCTGCTGGGCGTTGTGTGGGGGATCCTCTTCCAGGTGGTCGGATACGCGCTCACGCGCGGTCGCCGGGACTTCACCTCCATCAGCCAGGTGGTGGCCTCGCGCTACTCGATCCTCGCCGCGGACCGGGTCCAGGAGGCGGCTCGGGCGCTGGCGGACGCGCCGGGCAACCTGAGCCGGGGCGGCCAGGCCGCGTGCCGCGCCGAGGAGCGCCGTCGCGCCCGCGCGGAGTCCGCTGACGGGCCCACGGCGTTCGGATCGCGCCCCGACGAGCAGCCCCGCTTCGGCGTGCGCATCCAGCCCGACGGCGCGGTCTCGGGCGGCGGGGCTGCCGCCACTTCCGGGGCCTCCGGCGCTGCCGGTCCTGCCGGGGGAACTGAGGCGGGCGGGGCCGCTCGGCCCAGTGGGGGCGGGACCCCGGTTCCCGAGGACCACGACCCCTACCTGCGCCGCTGACGAGGCGCCCCATCGTGGAGAGCGGCCGCCCCACGATGTCGCGCATCCCCGCATGGAGAGCGGCCCCGAGGGTCCCACGCGGGCCGGCAGCCATGGGCGCCGCCTCGCAGGGCCGCCCGAGCCCGGGGCCGGGAGCTCGGACGGCCCGCGGCTCGGGCGCCTCAGGCGATGAGGCCGCTCACCCAGGCCTCGACCTCCTCGACCGTGCGAGGGATGCCCGCCGTCAGCCGCTCGACGCTCCCATCGGGGCGAACGACGACGTCGTCCTCGATGCGGATCCCGATGCCGCGCAGCTCCTCGGGGGCGAGCAGATCATCTGCGCGGAAGTACAGGCCCGGCTCGATCGTGAAGACCATGCCCGGCTCCAGTAGCGCGTCCATGCTCATCTCACGGCGGGCCTGTGCGCAGTCATGCACGTCAAGGCCCAGGTGATGGCTCGTGCCGTGCACCATCCAGCGGCGGTGATACTGGCCGTCGGGGCCCAGGGAGTCCGCGGCGGTCACGCCCTCGGGCAGCAGCCCCCACTCCTCCAGACGGGCGGCGATGACCTCCATGGCGGCGCTGTGGACGTCCTTGAAGCGGCAGCCTGGCTGGTTCGCGCGGGCGAAGGCGGCATCGGCGGCGTCGAGCACCGCCTGGTAGACGCGGCGCTGCGGGCCGGTGAAGACGCCGTCGACCGGGATCGTGCGGGTGACGTCCGCAGTGTAGAGGGAATCGATCTCCACCCCGGCGTCCACGAGCACGAGCTCGCCGGGGCGCACGGGGCCGTCGTTGTTGATCCAGTGCAGGGTGTTGGCGTGGTCCCCGGCCGCGGCGATCGTGTCGTAGCCCAGGCCGTTGCCCTCCTCACGGGCGATGGCGGCGAAGGCCCCCTCCAGCACGCGCTCGCCGCGCCAGTGACCCACCGCGCGCGGGATGGAGCGGATGAGGTCATCGAATCCGGCCTTCGTGGCGTCGACGGCGGCCCGCATCTGGGCGATCTCCCAGGCGTCCTTGCGCAGGCGCAGCTCGCTGGCCGCCTCCAGGAGGCGGTCGTCCACCTCGGTGGCGGCCCGCCCACTGGCCAGCCCCGAGGCCTGACGGACCTGGTCCACGAGTGCGGTGATGGCCTCATCGGCCTGGGCGATGACGCGCAGGTGCACGCCGTCGGCCCCGGCGTCCTTGGCCAGGGCATCGCCGAGGCTATCGATATGGGCGCAGCGGATCCCGGTGACGGCCTCGACCTCCTCGATGGAGGGACGCGGCCCCACCCACAACTCGCCGTAGCGGGGGTCGGCGTAGAACTCCTGGGAGATCCGTGAAGCACGGGGCCGGAAGTACAGGACGCCCTCATGCGTGGGCTCTCCCTCGGGCGCGGGGGCGCCGGGCGGAGTGAGGGGCTCCAGGACGAGCGCTGCGTCGGGCTCGAAATCGGTGCCGGTGCCCGTCAGGTGGCAGAAGGCGGAGTGCGGGCGGAAGCGGTAGTCGCAGTCGTTGTTGCGAACCTTGAGGGGGCCGGCGGGGAAGACGAGGCGCTCGCCGGGGAATTGGGCGCCCAGGGCGGCGCGGCGCGCGACGGCCCAGTCGGCGGCCTCCGAGCGCGGAGGGAGCCCGGCCGGGCGAGGCCCCCAGCCGGAGCCGATGAAATCCCGGAACGCCTGGTTGGTGGGCTGGCGGGAGCGGTTTCCGCCCCGCTGCGCGAGGGACTGCCCGGCGACAACCGGGGCTTTCGGGGCGGGGGCGCCCGCAGTGGTCTCGGGGGCGGCGGGCGCCTGGGGGCGGCTAGCGGGGGAGGACTGGCTCATGGGGGCATCCTCCCACCGCGGCCAGGCGCCCGCCCAGCCCGGACGGCCGGGCTGGGCGGGCCGTGCTCCCTCAAGCCGCAGGCTCAGGCATCGGCGCCGTCGTCGGGAAAATGGACCCCGATCTGCGAGCGGGCCTCGGACAGGACCTCGATCGCGGCCACCGAGGCGGACACGGGGTGGAGCTCGGAGCCGCGCGCGCCGGCGCTCACGAGCCGGCAGACCTCCGCCAGGAGGGGGCCCATCACCTCGGCCGAGCGCGTCACGGACAGGTCCTCATGGGATTCCTCGGGGGAGCCCGGCGCGGTGATGAGACTGATGCGCTCGGGCCACTGGCAGTGGTCGAGGAGGATCGCCCTGGACTCGCCGGAGATCTGGCTGCCCAGGGCATTGGCGGAGGTCTTGGAGTGCAGGCAGGCCACTTCGAGGCCGGCGTGCTCCCCGGTGCCGTAGGAGAGGGTGAGCGTGCCGTGGGAGTCGACGCCGGAGTCCAGGAGTTGCGCCGTGGCGGTGACGCGGTCCGGGCGTCCGAACAGATGGATGGCCAGGCTGACGGGGTAGATGCCGAGATCCATGAGCGAGCCGCCGCCGAGCGTCGGGTTGAAGGCCGGGGGGAGTTCGCCGGCCCGGTAGGCGTTCATGCGCGAGGAGAACTGCTCGCGCACGAAGGCGGCTCGGCGCAGCTCCCCGAGTCGGGGAAGAGCGGAGCGGATGGCGGCGGCGCCGGGCTCGAAGGCGGTCTGCCAGGCCTCCATGAGGAAGCCGCCGGTGCGCTCCGCGGTGACGGCCATGGCCCGGGCCTGAGCGGGAGTCAGGGCGAAGGGCTTCTCCACGAGCACCCCGTATCCGGCCTCCAAGGCTGCGATCGCCTGGGATGCGTGCAGGGAGTTGGGCGAGGCGATGTAGATGACGTCGATGGGCGCGGCGCAGTCCGGGCCGTGCTCGGCGAGCATCGCCTCGAGGGTGGGATGGGCGTGGGGGACGCCGTGCTTGGCGGCATAGGCGGCGGCGCGCTCGGGCCTGGCCGAGGTGACGGCGACGATCTCGGCGGCGGGCTCGGCGGCCACGGCGCGGGCGAACCAGGCGGCGATGAATCCCGCGCCGACGACGCCGAAGCGCACCGGGCGCCCAGCGCTCGCGGAGGGCCCGGTGCGGGTATGGGGGAGGGGCGCGCCAGATGCGACGACGGGGGAGGGACGGCCGGTGCTCGCTGTGCTCATGGCCCCACTGTTCCACTGAGCCGGCGCCCTGTCACCGGCTGTGGCCGGCGGGGCGCGTACCCGGCCGGCCCGTGCCCCGCCGGCGGGCGTGCTCCTGCGCCGCCCGGCACGCCCTCCTAGACTTGGCCGGTGCGCATCGACCCCCACACCCACTCCTCCTGCTCCGACGGCACGGACACCCCGGCGGAGCTCATGCGGGCAGCCGCCCAAGCGGGCCTCGACGTCGTCGGCCTGACCGACCACGACACGACGATCGGCTGGGAGGAGGCCGAGGCCGCCGTGCAGTCCACAGGAGTGACCCTCCTACGCGGCACCGAGATCTCCTGCGCCGCGAGTGGGGTCACCCTCCACCTGCTCGCCTACCTCTTCGATCCCGAGAACGCGGACCTCGCCAAGGCCTTCGCCCACGCCCGCGACTCCCGGGGAACCCGCGCCCAGCACATGGTCGAGCGCATCGCCGTCGACTACCCCATCACGTGGGAGGACGTGCTCGTCCAGTCGGTCGGCCACAGCATCGGCCGGCCCCATATCGCCGATGCGCTCGTCGCCGCGGGCTCCTTCGAGAACCGGGACGCAGTCTTCGCCGGTCCCCTGGCCGTCTCCAGTCCCTACTATGTGCCCTACTGGGCTCTCGACCCCGTCGAGGCCTGCGCCCTCGTGCGGGCCGCCGGGGGCGTGCCCGTTGCCGCCCATCCCCGTGCCTCCGAGCGCCAGCGCCGGCTCGTGCCCGATGAGACTTTCGCCGCGATGGCCGAGGTCGGGCTCGCCGCCCTGGAGGTCGACCACCGCGACCACGGGCCCGCCGACCGCCGCGCCGCGCAGGACCTCGCCGATCGCCTCGGCCTGGGCGTCTCGGGATCCTCCGACTACCATGGCGCCGGAAAGCCCAATCGACTCGGGGAGAATCTCATGCCCCCCGAGCTCCTCGAGCGGATCGTGGACGAGGGGACCCTCCCGCTCGTCGCCCCCTGATACCAGGGGCGCCCGCACCTTCCCCGCCTCTGCCGTATTCGGTCGCCGCGGCCCGCTGGCCGCGGCGACCCGGCTCAGTCCTGGCCGGCGGAGTCGATCGGCTTGCCGCCGCGCGTCCGCTTGCGGTTCCTCGCGCGCAGCGGGGCCTCGCCGTCGCAGACGCGCCCGGAGGGCTGCCGGCGCTCGCCGTCCTTCGGAGCCCGCGAAGCGCCGCCGCCCCGGCCGCCTCGGGAGCGCGAGCCCCGCCCATCGCGGCCCCTGGCCCCGCCGCGGCGATCGCGTCGGTCATCGCGCCCGCTGCGCTTGCCGGTCTCGCCCAGGTCCTCGATCTCCTCGGCGTCGAGGCCGGCCAGTGTCCGCTTGGAGCGCGGCAACGTGCCCGTGGTGCCCTCGGGGATCGACAGGTCGGAGTGCAGGTGCGCGCTGGTGTGGTAGGTCTCGATCGGCTCGGTCACCGGCAGGCCCAGGCCCTTGGCGATGAGCCGCCAGCGCGGGATGTCATCCCAGTCCACGAAGGTCACGGCCGTGCCCGCGTTCCCGGCGCGGCCCGTGCGCCCGATGCGGTGGACGTAGACCTTCTCGTCCTCGGGGCACTGGTAGTTGATGACGTGGGTGACGTCGTCGACGTCGATGCCGCGGGCGGCGACATCGGTGGCCACGAGCACGTCCACCTTGCCGTTGCGGAAGGCGCGCAGGGCCTGCTCGCGCGCCCCCTGTCCCAGATCGCCGTGCAGCGCACCGGTGGCGAAGCCCCGTGAGGCCAGGTCGTCGGCCACTCGCGCCGCCGTGCGCTTCGTGCGGGCGAAGATGATCGTGCGGCCCCGGCCCTCGGCCTGGAGGATCCGGGCGACCACCTCCACCTTGTTCAGGGCGTGCGTGCGGTAGACGACCTGCGCCACCGACTTGACCGTCATCGACTCATCCCCGGGGTCCTGGGCGCGGATGTGGGTCGGCTGAGTCATGTAGCGGCGGGCCAGGGCGACGACGGCACCCGGCATCGTGGCGCTGAACAGCATCGTCTGGCGGTCGGCGCGGGTGCGGGCCAGGATCTTCTCCACATCGGGCAGGAAGCCCAGATCCAGCATCTCATCGGCCTCGTCGAGCACCACGGTGGTCACGTGGGCGAGGTCCAGGACGGCGCGGTCCATGAGGTCGATGAGGCGCCCCGGGGTTCCCACGACGATCTCGGCACCCTTCTCCAGGGCCTCGATCTGCGGCTCGTAGGCGCGACCGCCGTAGACCTGCACGATGCGCACGGTGCGCTTGGCCGCGGCCTGCTCCAGCTCGACGGCGACCTGCTTGGCCAGTTCGCGTGTGGGCAGGACGATGAGGGCCTGCGGGCTGCCGGAGGCCGGATCGGAGTCCCAGCCCTCCTCACCGGGGCCCAGGGTGTCCATGAGCAGTGGGATGCCGAAGCCCAGGGTCTTGCCGGTGCCGGTTTTGGCCTGGCCGATGATGTCGTTGCCCTCCAGGGCCACCGGGAGGGTGAGGGCCTGGATGGGGAAGGGGTGGATGATGCCCTTGGCGGCCAGTGCCTCGCAGATCTCGGACTCGACGCCGAAGTCCGCGAAGGACTTGATGCTCAGGTCCGCCTGGGCGCCCTCATCGGTGATGTCGGGGGCTGCCTCGTCCAGGACGGGGGCGTGGGCACCCGCGGTCTCGATGAGGCCCGAGGCGGGGGTGCTCGCGGGGCTGGTCGGGCTGGGGGCGCTGGCGGCCGAGCCGGCCTCGGCGGGGCTGGTGATGACGGGGTTCTCGTCGGTCACGACGTTCCTTCGGATGTGGACCGCGGCCCAGTGCCCGGCGCGGAGGGGGGTCCTGCGCGGGCCGACAGGGCCCCGCTGCCCGGGCCGGCGGGGCCCTGGGCCGCGCTTGCGGTCGTATGTGTGGCAGCCGATCGTGAATCGTGTCCCGTTCAGGGGCCAGGGGCGCCGCCGCGCTCTGGGCGCGGCTCGCGGGCAGGCGGGACCAGGCTGCTGGACGACCGGGCAACCGTGGACGTCGGCAGACTACCGGTCATTCGCCCTCGCGGCGGTGATGCGACGGCGATTGCCTCCGGTAGGTGGGGCACATCACGCGCCTTCGCCAAGGCGGCCGCGGGAGCGGGGCCTTCGCTCTACGCTTTGCCCATGAGCCCTTCCGTTCCTGACCCGGTCCCCGCCCCGCCGCCCCCGACCCCCGCCCCCAGCGCGCCCGATGCCTTCATGGCCGCCGTGCTCGGCGTCGTCGGCTACAGCTGCTCCGTGGCCTGCACGCGCTACGCCAAGGACGCGGACAGGGCCCCGGCGATGCCCTTGCGCGTCGAGTTGCTGCGCATGAGCGCGGCCAAGGTGAGTGCCTTCGATGCGATCATCCGCATCGGCGCCGATGAGGGCGTGGACGTGCCGGCGGCCGCCGAGCGCTTCCTCGGCTCCCTGGGCGACGTCGACGATCGCCTGCGCCCCCACGACTGGGTCGAGCGGCTGGTCAAGACCTATTTATCCTTCGGGCTACTCGTCGACTTCGGCATGGCCCTGACCGATTCCCTGCCCCCGCGTGTGCGCGGCGCCGTCCTGGAGGCCCTGTCCGAGGACCGCTTCGGCTCCTTCGCCGCCGCCGAACTCATGGCCGATCTCGACGGCGACCCCCAACTCGCCGCCCGCCTGGGTCTGTGGGGTCGCCGGGTGGCGGGCGAGGAGATCGGCGCGATCCAGCTCATGCTCGCCCGCTTCCCCGAGCTCGCCGGCGGGGAGCAGGGCGCGGCGCGCCTGAGCGCCGTCCTGTCCTCCGGCATGACGAGCCGCATGAAGGGCCTCGGGCTGCGCGTCTGAGACCGGTAGGATCGCGGGCGGGCGGGCCGTTCCCGGCAGGCGTCGCGCGGGCGGCGCAGGCTCAGATCCCGAAGCCGACGCGACGCTGCTCAGCGGCCCCGAGCTCGGCGTAGGCCAGGGAGCCCGCGGGCACGAGCACCTTGCGGCCCCGGTCATCCGTGAGGACGACATCCTTCGTCGCCGAGTCGGACAGCGCGCCCAGGACCTCGTCGTGGGAGGCGGAGGTCTCGATCTCGATCTGACGGGCGGCGTGCTTGAAGCCGAGGCTGACCTGCATGGTGACTCCTTGAAGAGCGGATCGGGGGGGGCGGATTGTGCGCGGGCGGCCCCGAAGGGTCCCGCGTCGCTGCCCCGATCGTAGGGCGCCCGTGGTCGACGACGGCGACAGCGCGGGTCCGGCGGCGTCGGTTTTCGCGCCGCGCGGACGGGGCGCGGTCGGGGGAGGGCCGGAGCGCTGAGCCGGGGCCTTGCGCGCGCCTATGCGTGTCGGTGAGGCGTGGTGAGATAGATCCATGCGGATCCAGGAGGCCACCCCGAGCACCGGCAGTGCCGGCAGTATGGCCAGCGCCGCGAATCCGGCGATCATCGCGTCGCCGCGCCTCCTGCCGGCTCCCGCCCCCGAGCCCCTGCCGGAGCCGGATGCGTCCGCGCGCGCCGTCCTCGAGGCGGTCGCCGGCGGGGACAACATCGTTGTGCTCGGCGCCCCCGGCACCGGAAAGACGAGCCTCGCCCTGCGGATGCTCGCCGGCGCCGTCGGGCGGGGGACCGACGCCGTCCTCCTGGCCCCCACGCGCGCCCGCGCGGACCGCCTGCGCCAACGCGCCGCATCCCTCCTCGGCGCCCGCGGCGGGGGGGTGGTCCGTGCCCGCACGCCCGCCTCCCTCGCCCTGACCATCCTCACCGCATCCCTCACTCAGCGCCCGGACCCGCTGCCCGCCCCGATCCTGCTGGCCGGCGCGGAGGAGGACGCCGCGCTCGCCTCCCTCATCCGCCCCGAGCAGTGGCCCGGCCTGCCGCCCGAGGCCGTCGGATCGCGCGCCTTCCGAACCGAGCTGCGCAACCTGCTCGCCCGCGCCGGGGAGCTCGGCGTCACCGCCGACGACCTCGCCGGGCTGGGTCGTGCCCTCGACGTCCCCCTGTGGGGGCCGGCCTCCGCGCTCCTGCGCACCTGGGACGCCCAGGGCCGTCCCACCGCGGAGCGCCGCGCCGATACCCGCCGCATGGACACCGCCCGCCTCCAGGACCGCGCCGCTGAGGCCCTGGCCTCCTGGGACGCCGACGGCGTCGCCGTCCCCCGGCCCGTGCCCGGCCTGGTCATCGTGGATGACTACCAGGACTGCACCGCCGCCACCGCCCGGTTCCTGACCGCTCTCGCCCGCTCCGATGAGCGCGGGCACCGCGCCCAGGTGGTGGTCCTGGGGGACCCGGACGTCGCCGTCGAGACCTTCCGCGGCGGCTCTCCCAGCCTTCTGCCGGCCGCCGAGGACCGCTCCGGGCTCGCGGCGCGCCGCCTGCGCCTGAGCACCCTGCACCGCGGCACGCCCGCGCTCGCGGCCCTGTGGGCGGATCAGGCCGGGCGGCTGCCCGTCACGGGATCAGCCACCCACCGCCACCCGAGCCTCAGCCCGGAGCGGGGCGGCGGCGCGGCTACGACCGAGCCGGTGCCGGGCGGGGCACCGCCGGCCGGGCCGGGGGATGCCGGCGCTCCCTCGGGGATCGAGCCGATCGTCGCCTCCTCCGCCGCGCAGGAGGCCGCTCATGTGGCGCGCGCCCTGCGCGCCGAGCACATCCACCACGCCACGCCCTGGCGGGAGATGGCCGTCATCGTGCGCTCCGCCGGGCGGGCCCGTGCGGTCGCCCGCGAGCTCGGGCGGCGAGGGGTGCCCCTGGCGGCCTCCGCCCCCGCCGTCCTGCTGCGCGCCGAGCCCGCTGCGGCAGCCCTCCTGCGGGTGTCCCGCGCCGCTGTCGACGGTCGTCTTGGGGCAGTGGGCGAGCCACCGGAGCGCACTGCCGCGATCGACCTGCTCACCAGCCCGCTCGTGGGCCTCAGCCTTCTGGACCTGCGCCGTCTGCGCCGCCGTCTGCGCGAGGATCGTCCCGCCCGGACGGTCCCGGACGAGCACCTGCTCGCCGCCCTCGCCTCCACCAGTGCCGGTGGGGATCTCGCCGCGGAGCTCGCCGAGGAGCCCCTGGCCGAGCAGGCCGCGCGTCTGGCCCGGGCCGCCCGGATCATCGAGGCCCTGCGCGGCGTCGCCGCTCTCCAGGGCCCGCGGTGCGATGACGGGCCGGAGAGCGCGGAGGCGCCGGATGATGGGCGCATCGACGCCGAGGCGCTGCTCTGGGCGGCCTGGAGCGCCTCGGGTTGCGCCGAGCGTTGGCGCCGTCTTGCGCTGGCGGGCGATCACGGGGCGCCGCTCGCCCGTGCCGCCGAGCGCGACCTCGACGTGGTCACCGCGCTGTTCAAGCGAGCCGAAGTCTGGGCCGAGCGGCACCCCGGCGCCCACGCCACCGCCTTCCTCGACGAGCTGGCCGCCGAGGTCCTCCCCTCCGACTCCGTGGCCCCCGCCGGGGTTCGCCCCGAGGGCGTTGCCGTTCTCACCCCGGCCGCCGCCGCAGGCCGCGAGTGGGCCACCGTCGCCGTCATGGGGCTGGGCCGCGATTCTTGGCCTGATCTGCGCCTGCGCGACTCCCTCACCCGTTCCGGCCTCCTCGTGGACGCCGCCACCGGCCGCTTGCCCGTCGGCCCCGACGGCGCCCCCATCGGTGCGCTCGACGTCACCGCCGCCCGCGCCCAGGTGCGCGCCGACGAGCGCCGCATGCTCCTGGCCGCCCTCACCCGCGCCACCCGCCGCCTCATCGCCACCGCCGTCCAGGACGATGACAACTCGCCCTCCTCCTTCCTCATCGAGGTCGCCGTCGCCGCCGGCCGCCCCCTGACCGATGCCGACGGCGACCCGCTCATCGCGCCGGATACCGGCGATCTCACCCTGCGCGGCCTGGTCGGTGAGCTCCGCCATGCTCTCCTGGCCGCCCAATCGCCCCAGGCCACGGCGCTGGCGCGCCAGCGGGGTGCCCGCGCCGCCGCCCTGCTCGCGCGCCTGGCTGGGGCAGGCGTGGCCGGCGCCGATCCGGCCACCTGGGGCGGACTGTCCGAGCCCACCTCCACCGAGCCCCTCGTGGCGGACGGCCAGCCGGTGCGCGTGAGCCCCTCCGACGTCGAGGGCCTCACCACCTGCGCGCTGCGCTGGTTCCTCCAGCGCAACGGCGCCGGCGGCGCGCCCACGGGCGCTCAGGCGCTCGGAACCCTCATCCACTCGCTCGCCGAGCGGGCACAGCGCGAGGGTCTGCGCGGGCAGGCCCTCATGGAGGCCCTCGAGGCGCGCCTGCCCGAGCTCGGCCTCCCGTCCACCTGGATGGGCTCCCTCGAGGCCGAGCGCGCCCGCGAGATGATCCGCCGCCTCAACGCGCGCCTCGAGGACGTGCCCGGTCAGGTGGAGGTCGAGCGCTCCATCGACGCCACCCTCGCCCTGCCGCTGCCTGCCGGCACGGACATTGGGGAGGGGCAGGGCGATGGCGGGGCCCCGACATCGGGCGGCGCTGGCGGAGCGACGATCGAGGTGCGGCTGCGCGGCCGCATCGACCGCCTCGAGGTCATCGAGGGGGAGGTCCCTCCCGCGGCCGGTGAGCCGGGCGCCCCTCTGCCCGGCGGCACGGGCCAGCGTCTGCGCCTCATCGATCTCAAGACCGGCAAGAGCGCGGGCGAGGGAGACGCCTCCCGCCACCCGCAGTTGACCGCCTACCGCTTGGCCCTGGAATCCCTGGGCTATCGGGTCGACGGCGGGGCGCTCGTCCTCCTCGGTGCCGAGCCGCGCAAGAATAATGGTGGCGGCGTGCGCCTCGCCCCGGATGCCGCCGCCCTCGCTCCCATCCCCGACCCCGAGACCGGCGAGGACTGGGCCACCGCCCTCGTCGCCGGCGCCGCCCTGGCCGCCAGGGGCCCGCGCCTGCGCGCCACCACGGGCCGTCACTGCCATTTCTGCGCCGTCAAGGACGCCTGTCCCGCCGTCGACGAGGGGAGGAGGACGCTCCCATGAGCGAGCCCCGGACCACTGGCCGAACCGACCAGCCCGACGCCAGGCCGGGCCCCAGCCCCCGGGCGCTGGCCGAGGCACTCGGCCTGCCCCCGCCCACGGCCGAGCAGTCCCAGGTCATCGCCCACCCGCTGACCCCCCTGCTCGTCGTCGCCGGCGCGGGCAGCGGGAAGACCGCCACCATGAGTCAGCGTGTCGTCCACCTCGTGGCCAGCGGCGCCGTTCGCCCCGACCAGGTCCTGGGACTCACCTTCACCCGCAAGGCCACTGCCGAGCTCGCCTCGCGCGTGTCCGCCCGCCTCGGCCAGCTCGCCGAGGCGGGGCTCCTGCCCGGAGCGACCGAGGCCGACGGCGCCGCCGCCGAACTCGGCGAGCCGACGATCTCCACCTACAACTCCTTCGCCGCCGCACTCGTGCGCGACCACGGCCTGGGCATCGGCGTCGATCCCGACGCCACGCTCATCACCGCGGCGCGCGCCTGGCAGATCGTCGACGACATGCTGGCCGAGCGCGTCACGCCACTGCCCCTCGACCCCACCCCCACCACCGTGCGCGCCGTCCTGCGCGTCGACAGCGCCCTGTCGGAGAACCTGCTCGACGTCGAGGAGGCCGCTGAGGGCCTGGATGACCTCCAGCACCTCTTCGCGGGACTCGCCGGTGTGAGAGGCCTGGCCGGCATCTTCAAGACCAGGGCGGAGACCATGGCCACCCAGCGCGCCCTCCTCGAGCTCGCCGCCGAGTACCGCGAGCACAAGCGCCGCCACGGGCTCGTCGATTTCGGGGACCAGATCTCCCTGGCGTGCCGGATCGTCGAGGAGGTCCCCGGCGCCGTCCGCGCGCTCGGCGAGCAGTACTCCGCCGTCCTCCTCGACGAGTTCCAGGACACCTCGGTGGCCCAGACCCTCCTGCTCTCCCGCCTCTTCGCCGGGGGAGGCGTCACCGCCGTCGGGGACCCCAACCAGGCGATCTACGGATGGCGCGGCGCCAGTGCCGGGGCCCTCGACTCCTTCCACGCCCGCTTCAACCCCGCGGGCACCGAGGCCCTGGCTGCGGGGGCGGACCCCGCGCTCGCCACGCCCGTGCTGCCCCTATCCACCGCCTGGCGCAATGACCGGCGCATCCTCGATGCCGCCAACATCATCTCCGCCCCCCTGCGCGACCGCAGCCCCGAGCCGGGGGACGCCGCCGTGGAGCGCATCTCCGTGACGCGCCTCGTCCCCCGCTCCGCGGCCGCGGGTCTGGCCGAGGGCGCCGTCCGCGTCGCCTTCCTGTCCGATCCCCTCGCAGAGGCCGAGGAGGTGGCCGAGTTCATGGCGCGGTGCTGGGGGCCGCGCGCCGAGCTCGCAGTCCTGTCCCGCACGCGCTCCCAGCTCCTCCCCATCGCCGACGCGCTCCAGGCGCGCGGCATCCCCTACGAGGTCGTCGGCATCGGCGGAATGCTCGGCGTTCCCGAGGTCGCGGACCTCCGTGCCCTCATCACCGCGGCCGCGGACCCCGAGCGGGGGGACCGCCTCATGCGCCTGCTGAGCGCCGGGGACATCGGCGCCGCCGACCTGCGAGCCCTCCACGCCCTGGCGCGCCGCCATACCCGCGGTCCGCAGCGGCCCGCGGAGCGCCGGGGCGGGATCGCCGACCCCGCCCTGCCCGGGGCCCCGGTCGACGGCCAGGAGGAGGCCCCCGAGGCACCGCTGCTCACCGAGGCACTGGAGACCATCGCCCGGCGCGCCGAGGAACCGGGCGGCGACGGTCCCATCGAGGGCCTGTCCGAGGCCGGGCGCGCTCTCGCCCTGCGCCTGGCCCGCGCCCTGCGCCGGGTCCGCGCCGCCCTCGACCTGCCACTGCCGGACATCATCGACATCGCCGAGCAGGCCCTCGACCTCGATATTGAGATCGCCGCCATGGGCCCCCAGTGGGGCGGCCGGCGCGCCGTCGACGCCTTCAGGGCCGTGGCCGAGCAGTACGCCGCGGATACCGAGGCCCCGACCCCGGCCGGGTTCCTCAACTGGCTCCAGGTCGCCCAATCCGAGGAGAACGGGCTCGACGCCCCCGAGCCCGCTCCCGAGCCCGGCGCCGTCCAGCTCCTCACTATGCACGCCGCCAAGGGCCTGGAATGGGACGCCGTCGCCGTCATCGGCATGACCGAGACCGCCTTCCCCTCCTACCGGGGCAAGGCCGAGGAGGACGGCGCCATCAAGACGGGTTCCTGGACCTCCAGCACGGAGGAGTTCCCCCATCCCCTGCGCGCCGACGCCGGCGAGCTGCCGCCCTTCGAGCTGGGGGCCCTGGAGCCCCCGCACGTGGACAAGGAGGACGTCAAGGACATGTGGGAGCGGTACACGCGGGCCCTGGGCCGCCACGCCATCGCCGAGGAGAGGCGCCTGGCCTACGTGGCCGTGACCCGCGCCCGCCACGACCTGCTGCTCACCGGATCGCACTTCGTCAAGACAGGCAAGACCCCGCGGTGCATGTCCCGCTTCCTCGCCGAGGTCCTGGGCGGCGGTGGAGGGGCTTCGCCCGCCACCGCCTGGGGCCCGGGCCTGACTGAGCTCGGCGACGGGGCCTCCAACCCCCTCCACGATGCCACCGCCTCAGCCTGGTGGCCGGTGGAGCACCCCGCCGGGCCCGGAAGCCCTCGCGCGGCGAGGATCGCGGCCGCCCGTGCCGTCGACGCCGCCCGCCGCGCGTCCGCGCCGCAGGCCGGAGAGGATCCGGTGCCGCCCACGGATCCACTCGTGGCCCGATGGGAGGCCGAGGCCGAATTACTGCTGGCCGAGCGCCGTCGGACCAAGGATGCACTTACCGGGGTGCGCATGCCCTCCCACCTGGCGGCCACAAGCCTGGACCGTCTGCGCGCCGATCCCGCCGCCTTCGCCCTCGACCTGCGCCGCCCCCTGCCGCCCGAGCCACGGATCGCCGGGCGGCTCGGCACCGTCTTCCACGACGCCATCGCCCAGCGCCTCGCGGGTCGCGCGGCCCTCATCCCGCTCACTGATGCGGGCGTCCCCGACGCCCTTCCCCCGGCCGACCGGAAGCGCGTCGAGCGCTGGCTCGCCACTGCTGAGTCCCTGCCCCTCCTGGAGGGCCGCGCCCTGCACGCCACCGAGGTGGAGCGAGAGCTCACGCTGGGCGGCACAACGCTGCGATGCCGGATCGACGCCGTCTTCGCCGCCCCGGACGGCTCCTGGCTCATCGTCGACTGGAAGACGGGGCGCCGCCGCGTCCCCGTGGGCCAGCTGAGTGTCTACGTCCATGCCTGGGCCGCCAGCCAGGGGATTGCGGTGGACCGGGTGAGCGCCGCCTACGCCTATGTGGACTTGGGTGAGGTCGACGAGCTCACGCCGGCGGATCTGCTGCCACTGGATGCCGTCGAGGGCCTCCTCGCCCCAACCGCATGATTCCAACGAATCCGGCCATCGACGGAGCGGTTGGGAGGAAAGCGATCCTCCAACCCCGCCTCTTCGCCCCTACTCCTCGGGGCGGGGCACGGCCCGCAGGGGCGTGGGGACCTCGGAGGTCACCGCCTCCATCTCACCGGCGGCCTGAAGCGCCGAGTCCGTTGGCACCGAGGCGAGGCGCGGCTCATGATGGTCGACGATCGGATCGTCGCCCACCTGGTCGGCCAGATCCTCCAGCATCGCCACCGCATCCCGAGTGACCGACTCGTCTTCCGAGTGGACGCCGTGCAACAGCCAGCGCGCCAGGCTCATCTCGCTCACCAACTCCGCGCGGTCGCGCAGGTGGCGGTCCACCCCCTCCGAGCGCGCCAGGTCGTAGGCCGATTCGATCGAGTCCAGGCAGTCCAGGGGCGCCGAGGAGTAGATCCACGCCAGGTCCTCCGCCGGGTCGCCCACATGCGCCTGGCCGAACCCGCTCATCGCCACCACGGTGCCCCCGGCGGTCAGGACGTTCTCCGCGGCCATGTCCCCATGGACCACCACCGGCCGGAAGCGCCACAGCGCCGCGTCCTCCAGGGCCTGCTCCCAGCGCGAGAGCACCGAGGACGGCACCTTGCCCGTGCTCGCGGCTTCATCGAGCAGCGCCAGCCACGAGCCCCGCACCTCATTCGCGTCGTGCACCGGCATACCCGCCTCCGACACGACGGCGGTGGGAAGCTCATGCAGCTCACCCAGCGCCTTGCCGAGCCCCGCCGACAATCCCGGCCCCGGGTGCAGGGACATCAGATTGATCGGCCGGCCCGCCATATGGGAGCGGACCTGTATGCAGGCGCCGTTGCGCCTGAGGAATCCGGCCGGCCGGGGCACGTCGAAGGACAGGAGCCCGCCGTCCACGACCCTGCCGATGCGCCGCAGCACCTCCGCCTCGGCCACCAGCTCGGCGCCGGTGAGGTCGTCGAGGGCCTCGTGGACCTCCCAATGGCGCCCCCGGGTGTCGATGACGCCGACCACCCTCAGATGCGCGGAATCCAACTGGGGCAGCGCCAGGCGGGCCGGGTCCAGGCCCCGCACCGCGATCGACGCCATGGCGGCCAAGGCCAGCGCTGAGCGGTGCTCGACCGGCGTCCCCTCCGGCGCGCCCGCGCTCTCGGGGACCTCGGCGCGCTCAGGGGAGGGGATCGCCTCGTCGGCGTCCTCGGGGGAGGCCTGCTCGCCGTCGGGCAGTACCCCGTGCCCGGGCCTCTCGCCCTTCGAGCCCGACGGCGCGCTGGGGGAGGCCCCCGCGCCTGTCTCAGCGCTCGTCTCAGCGTTCATCTCCATGGCCGGGTCCGGGGCGGGGTCCGTGGGCGTCATGACCCAACCGTAGGCGAGGCGCGGCATCTCGCGCAGCCGCCGCGCCTGGCCCGCTCGCCTGGTGAGCGGGCCAGTGGCGCCCCTACAAGCACCATCCCCGCCATCCATGCGGTTATCCACAGGTTCGCCGAATGGGGTAGCGCGAGGCGCGGATCCTCGCTTAGTCTCGGTTCGCGTCCGATCGTCCCAGGTCGGAGCCGCGATCCGACCATAGCGCCGGCCCCTGACCTCGACTGGTCCCCCGAGCCAGACGCCCCTCCTCCCGCTCGACCACCGAGGAACCCCATGGACGCCGCGACGCTGCTGCACACAGAGGTCCGCGAGCTCGTGCGCCGTCGCGGCATCGACCCCCTCTCCGAGCCCGGATCCCTGGCCGGTCTCGTCAGGGAGGCCTCCGCCGATTACCTCGCCCGTGCTGACGCCGGACTCGTCCCGCCCCTGCTCGATCCCGAGGCGGCCACCGCCGACATCATCGACGCCCTGGCCGGCATGGGGCCCCTCCAGCGCTACCTCGACGACGACGAGGTCGAGGAGATCTGGGTCAATGGCGCGGATCGCGTCTTCGTGGCCCGCTCGGGCCGCCCCGAGCTGACCACCACCCTCCTGGCCGAAGGCGACCTGCGCGTCCTCGTCGAGCGCATGCTGCGCGTCTCCGGGCGCCGCCTCGATATGTCCAGTCCCTTCGTCGACGCGCAGCTGCCCGGCGGCGAGCGCCTCCACGTGGTCATCCCGCCCATCACCGGCGCCCACTGGGCGGTCAACATCCGCAAGCACATGGCCCGCGCCGGCTGCCTGACCGATCTCGTCCGCCTCGGCTCCCTGCCGGCCAGGGCGGCCGCCTTCCTCGACGCCTCCGTGCAGGCGGGCCTCAACATCCTCGTCTCGGGGGCAACCCAGGCTGGCAAGACCACCATGGTCCGCGCCCTGGCCGGGGCCATCCCCGCCGGGCAGCGCATCATCACCTGCGAGGAGGTCTTCGAGCTCTCCCTGCGCAACCGCGACTGCGTGGCCATGCAGACCCGCCCCGCCAATCTTGAGGGCGCCGGTGAGATCACCCTGCGGCGCCTGGTCAAGGAGGCGCTGCGCATGCGCCCCGACCGCCTCCTCATCGGCGAGGTCCGGGAGGCCGAGGCCCTCGATCTGCTCATCGCGATGAACTCCGGCCTGCCGGCCATGTCCACCCTCCACGCCAACTCGGCCAGGGAGGCCGTCGTCAAGATCTGCACCCTGCCTCTGCTCGCCGGGGAGAACGTCTCCGCCGCCTTCGTCATGCCCACGGTCGCCAGCGCCATCGACCTCGTCGTTCACCTCGGCCTCGACGCCGCCGGCCGCCGCACCGTGCGAGAGATCCACGCCGTCACGGGCCGGGTCGAGAACGGCGTCATCGAACTGGCCGACCTCTTCCACCGCGACCGGGCTGACCGCCTCGTTCGCGGCACCGGCCTGCCGCCGGGCCGGGAGCGCTACGAGCGCGCCGGGCACGACCTCTCCCGCCTCCTGGCCGTCGACCAGGCGCCGTCCCTCCCCGACGCCGCGTCACCGGGGACCGCGGCGCTCGCCCGACGGCGTTCCTCCCCGGGCCCCGCCGTCACGGCTTCCCACGTGGTCCCCGCCGGGCGGGAGGGCCACTGATGGGTGCCATCGCAGGGCTCCTGGCGGGCCTGGGCCTCGTCCTCATCTGGCAGGCCTGCACGAGCGAGCCCCCGCAGTGGCGATCCGAGCGCTCCCGGCGCTTGGGAGACCTTCTCATCCGAGCCGGCGCCGGGCGCACGAGCCCCGCCGCCTTCGTGACCGGGAGCCTCGGGGCCGGCGCCGTCGTCGCCTTCGGATTCCTCGGCGCCACCGGGGCATGGAGCATCGCGGCCGCCTTCGGCGTCATCGCATCCCTCTGCCCCTTCCTCCTCATCTCCTCGCGGGCCCGCGCCCGGCGCACTCGTCTGCGCGAGATCTGGCCCGAGGCGGTCGACACGCTCGTCTCCGGGATCCGGGCCGGGATGAGCCTGCCCGAGGCCCTGGCCAGCCTCGCCGAGCGGGGCCCGGAGGCGGTGCGCGCCGAGTTCTCCGCCTTCGCCGTCGACTACGCGGCCACCGCGCGGTTCGACGAGTCCCTGGCCCGTTTGAAGGCCCGCTTCGCCGACCCCGTCGCGGACAGGATTATCGAGGCGCTCCACCTCGCCCATGAGGTCGGCGGCACCGAGCTCGCCGACCTCATGCGGTCCCTGGCCCGGATGCTGCGCGAGGACATGCGCACCCGCGGCGAGCTCGAGGCCCGCCAGTCCTGGACCGTCAATGGCGCGCGGGTGGCCGTGGCCGCCCCCTGGCTCGTCCTGGGCCTGCTGTCCACGCGTCCCCAGGCCGCGGCCGCCTACGCCACGAGCGGCGGCGCCCTCGTCCTGCTCATCGGGGCGATGGCCAGCGCGTTCGCCTACCGCCTCATGCTGAGGATCGGGCGCCTGCCCGAGGAGGAGCGGGTGCTGCGATGAGCAACCATCTCGTTGTCGGGGGCCTGATCGGCCTGCTCGCCTCGCTCGGCATCGTCCTGGTCCTTCAGGCCCTGTCGCGGCGGCGCCCCGGCCTCGTCGCCCGTCTCGAACCCTATGTCCAGGAGCGGCCCCGCGGATCCGCGCTCCTGCGCGCCCCCGGTCCTGGCGGGAAGACCGTTCCCGGCCTGCTGCTGGCCGCCGTCGCCGACCTCGGCGGGCTCCTGGAGTCCATGGGGTCGTCCGCGGACTCAGTCCGACGGCGCCTGGCCCGATCCGGCTCCCACCTCACTTACGACGAGTTGAGGGTCCAGCAGCTCGTCTGGGCGGGCGCGGGCCTATCCGCCGCCCTCGGGCTGGGGCTCATCTCCTCGTTCGTGCGGCCCATTAGCGTTCCTGCTGTGCTGATAGGCGCCCTCATCGCGGCGATCGCCGGGGTGGCCGCCCGCGACTGGTGGCTCTCGCGCGCCGTGAAGCGGCGCACCGCGAGGATCGAGGCGCAGCTGCCCGACGTCGTCGAACTCCTCGCGCTCGCCGTCGGGGCCGGTCAAGGGCCGGTGGACGCCATCGAGCGGGTCACCCGCCGAGGGCGCGGGGACCTCGTCGACGAGCTCGGCATGACCCTGGCCGATATTCGCTCGGGGACCGTCCTGGCCACCGCTCTCGAGGGCCTGGAGGCGCGGTGCGGCTGCCCGGCCCTGTCCCGCCTCTGCGAGGCCATCACCGTGGCGATGGAGCGCGGGACGCCCCTGGCCGAGGTTCTGCGCTCCCAGGCCGCCGACTCCCGCGAGGCCGCCCGGCGGGCCCTCATCGAGGAGGGCGGCAAGCGCGAGATCGCCCAGATGGTGCCCGTCGTCTTCCTCGTCCTGCCCATCACCATCCTGTTCGCCCTCTATCCCGGGCTCGTCGTCCTGCGGCTGGGCATCTGACCGCCCGGAGCCGCAGCCCAATCCCCGCCCCTATCCAAGAAAGGAACCACCATGAGCATCCCCTCCCGCAGTGTCCGGCGCGCCGCCGCCAGATTGAGCGACTCACTGGATGCCGCCCTGCTCGGCTGCGCCCGGCGCGCCAGGGCCCTCGCCGTTCGAGCCGGCCGCGCGCTCTCGCCCGAGCGCGGCGACGTCCCCGGATGGGTCCTCGTCACGCTCATGACCGCCGGACTCGTCGTCGCCCTGTGGACCGTGGCCGGTCCCGCGCTCGTCAACATCTTCACCTCCGCGATGAACAAGGTGACCGGTGCGATCTGAGATCCGCGGCCCGCGTCGGCTCGACGTCCCGCGCCTGCCCCGATGCCGCCGTGCCCCTGGGCGGGGGAGCGGTGAGGAGGGTTCGGCGATCGCCGAGTTCGTCATGGTCGGCGCCCTCGTCATCGCGGTGGCCATCGCCCTCCTCCAGCTCGCGCTGGGGCTCTACGCCCGCAATGTCCTCACCGATGCCGCGGGCGAGGGCGCCAGGCGCGCCGCGCTGGCGGGAGGCACCGAGGAGGAGGCCACCGCGCGCGTCCGCGCCCTGACGGGCGCCGCCCTCGCCGACGACTACGTCACGGATGTGCGGGTCCGCCGCGTGGTTCGCGATGGTCTGCCCGTGGTGGAGGTCGAGGCGAGCGCACCCATGCCCGTCCTCGGGCTGCTCGGCCCCGGCGGGAGCCTGCGCGTGAGCGGTCACGCCCTCGATGAGTCGGCCCTCGCCCGAGCGGGCGCGACGCCATGAGCCGGCTGGCGAGGGCCCGGTGGCTCACCGTGCCGGGCGGGGGAGCCGAGCGGGGCAGTGCGACGGTCGAGTTCATCGGATGGAGCGTGGTCATCGTCGTGCCGATCCTCTACCTCATCGTCGCCCTCGCCCAGGCCCAGGCGGCCTCATTTGCCGTGGCCAGCGCCGCCGACTCCGCCGCCCGCGCCATGGAGTCCAGCGCGGGTGACGCCGATGGCCTGGGGCCGGCCCGCGCCCGTGCCGCCGTCGGCCTCGCCTTGGCCGATCAAGGGCTCGACGATGACCCCGCCACCGCGCTCGCCCTCGACTGCGAGGACTCCGCCTGCGCCCGGCCCAGGGCCGTGCGCGTGGAGGTGGGAGTCGACCTGCCGCTCGTGTCCGCGACCGGGATCGGTGACGATCTCGTCACGATCTCCGCCGTGCGCCCCGTGAGCACTATCGAGAATGGCCTCCCGGCCCCAGGGGGTGATCGATGAGGCACAACAATGCCCGTGCCGCCACGGGCTCACCCGCGCTCTCGGCGCCCGCCCCCTGGCGACGGCGCCTCAGGGCGCTGCGCCGTCGCTGCGCGGCCGAGGACGGCCAGGCCATGCTGCTCGGGATCGGCATGATCGCCGTCGTGCTCGCCCTCATCCTCGGCATCACGTCGGTGACCTCCGTCTACTTGGACGTCAAGCGCCTGACCGCCATGGCGGACTCCGCCGCGGTGGCGGGGGCGGGCAATACCGCGCCCGACGGCTATTACGCGGGCGGCCTTCCCGCCGCGCCCGTGGCCATGGACGACGCCTCCGTGCGCAGCGCAGCCGTCGACGACCTCGCCTCCCAGGCCGAGCTGGGAGTGGCGAGCGCCGGGGGCCTGAGCGATGTGGGTGTCAGCGATGCCCACGCCGAGGATGGGAGGATCGCCGTCGTCACCCTCAGCGGCCACTCGCGCCCGCCCGTCCTGCCCTGGGGGCTGCTGCCCTTCGAGGGCTTCGACATCAGTGCCACTGGGTCGGCCCGGACGACGACGGGGCCCTGAGACGGACAGGGAACCGCGCGATGCGCGCTCACCGGTGCCATTCGCACCCACCGGTGCGGGCAGCTCACACCGTTCGGCGCGCGCAGCACCGCCCGGTGCGGAGCGCGCACCAGTCGATGGGCGGCTCGGTCAGGCGGCGGTGCTCAGGAGAGCGGCGGCCGACGCCGCCTGACCAGTGGGCATCGCCGTCGCCTCGGCCGTGGGTGCCGGAAGCACCCGTGCGGCCGGGGCGGTGGCGGGGCCCGCCAGCCCCGGGCGCTGCCAGCGGGCGGAGACGGCGGCCGCCTCGCGGCGCACGAGGCCGGCGATGTAGGCGCGCTTGACGGTCAGGAGCACGTTGATGCCGACCACCAGGTAGAAGAGGTTCGCGACGACGCTCGGCCAGGCGCCCGAGGAGGCGCAGTTGACCATGAGCATGATCGAGCCCGAGATGTTGAGGGCCTGGTACTTGAGGGAATCACCGGCCAGCTTGCCCGACGAGATGAGGGCGTACGCCCAGAGGAGCTCGGCGGCGCCGAGCCAACCGGCCAGGGACAGGAGGGAGGGAACGAGATGGGTCACGGGGGATGATCCTGGACCCCTTCGCGATGAAGATCAATCGCAGGTATCTGTATAGGGGATGTAGTTTTACTTCATGAACCTGTCGCCTCGCCGGATGTCCGTCCTCCTCGCCGTCCAGCGCTCCGGAGGGGTGGTCGCAGCTGCGGATTCGTTACATATGAGCCCCTCCGCCGTGTCCCAGCACGTCCGCCTTCTGGAGGAGGAGACCGGCGCCCGCCTCATGGATCGCGCGCCCACCGGATCGGTGCTCACTGAGGCGGGCCGAGTCCTGGCTGAGACCGCCGAGCGCATCGAGGGAGAGCTCGCAGAGGCTCAGCGCAAGCTCGCCGGACTCGACGGCGCCAGCCCCACGGGGACAGTCCGCGTGGGCTCCTTCGCCACCGCCGTGCGCGCCATCCTCCTGCCCCTCATCGCCGACCTGGAGGTCAACCGCCCCGGGCTCGACGTCATCATCGAGGAGGTCGAGGAGCGCGCGGGCCTGGCCCGCCTGCGCCGCGGCGAGCTCGACCTGCTCCTCCTGGAGCGCGACGCCCGTGCCCTTCCGCCGGCCCCCCGAGGTCTCGGCGATGTGCCGATCCTCGATGAGTCCTGGCTCGTCGTCGTCCCGCCGGGCAGCGCCGTGCCGGCGTCGCTGGCGGACCTGACCGGCGCCACCTGGATCGCTCTTGATCCCTCCACCGCCGGGGCGTTCGCGCTCGCCCGCCTGTCCAGGCAACTCGGAGTCCCCCTGGCCACTCGGCACGTGGGCTACGACTACGACGTCGTGCTCGCCATGGCCCATGCGGGATTGGGCTACGCGCTCCTCCCCGAGCTCGCCGTGCGCAGCAGCGTCATCCCCGATGACCTGCACATCACTCGGCTGCCGGGCATCGGGGCCCGACAGCTCGTCGTGCGCCATCGCGCCACGCGCACCGAGCCCGGGCCGGCGGTGCGCGCGGTCCTGGCAGCGCTGCTGGAGCAGACGATCCCCCTGGGCACCGTCATGGGCTGATGCGGACGGCGCCTCCCGCGCCGCGACGCGTGGCCCCGCCACCGCCCGACCCCGGATCGACTAGTCTTGCCGAGTGGCCATTGACTTCCCCGTGCAGATCGAACGACTCCGACACACCTACGCCTCCATCGCCGCGGTGACCGACCCCGACGCCCTGCGCGCCCGCATCGTCGAGTTGAGCGAGTCCGCTGCCGCCCCGGATCTGTGGGACGACCCGGACGCCGCCCAGGTGGTCACCTCCGCCCTGTCCCACGCCCAGGCGGATCTCAAACGCGTCGAGGAGCTGGGCGAGCGCATCGACGATCTCGGGACGATGGTCGAGCTCGCCGGGGAGGAGGAGGGCGACGACGCCGCGGAGATCCTCGCCGAGGCCGAGGCCGACCTCGCCGCCATCTCCAAGGACCTGGCCGACCTGGAGATCCGCACCCTGCTGAGCGGCGAGTACGACCAGCGCGACGCCGTCGTCACCATCCGCTCGGGCGCCGGGGGAGTCGATGCTGCCGACTTCGCCGAGATGCTCCTGCGCATGTACACGCGCTGGGCCGAGCGCCACGACTACGCCATCAAGGTCCTCAACACCTCCTACGCCGAGGAGGCCGGGCTGAAGTCCGTGACCTTCGAGGTCCACGCCCCTTACGCCTACGGCACCCTGTCGGTGGAGGGCGGCACGCACCGCCTCGTGCGCATCAGCCCCTTCGACAATCAGGGGCGCCGCCAGACCTCCTTCGCCGCCGTCGAGGTCATCCCGCTCATCGAGTCCACCGACCACATCGACGTCCCCGAGACCGACATCCGCATCGACGTCTTCCGCTCATCGGGGCCAGGCGGCCAGTCCGTCAACACCACCGACTCCGCCGTGCGCATCACCCACCTGCCCACGGGCCTCGTGGTCTCCATGCAGGACGAGAAGTCGCAGATCCAGAATCGTGCGGCGGCCATGCGTGTCCTGCAGTCCCGGCTCCTCCTGCTCAAGCAGCAGGAGGAGGACGCCAAGAAGAAGGAGCTCGCCGGGGACATCAAGGCCTCCTGGGGCGACCAGATGCGCTCCTACGTCCTCAACCCGTACCAGATGGTCAAGGACCTGCGCACCAACTACGAGGTCGGCAACCCCGACTCCGTCTTCGACGGCGACATCGACGGCTTCATCGATGCCGGCATCCGCTGGCGCAAGCAGCAGGAGCAGACCGAGGACTGATCCGCGCCCCGTGCCCCTGTCCTTCGCTCTTAACCCGAGACCGGTCGAAATAGTGATCGAGACCGGTTGGCAGGGTGCGGGGAACCGGTCTCGCCCCTATTTTCGACCGGCCTCGGCGTGATGTGGCGGGGCGGGGCGGGAGCGCGCTAGCCTGGGACCGGTCGCGACTGGCGAGGGTGGGGCACCACCGGGGAGTGGCCGCCGCCCCATGTGGAGGGGACGTCGCCCGCCTGGGCGTCCCGCCGACCCCCGGAACCACAGGAGCCCCTTGTGACCGCCTCACCGGCCCCCGCAGCCTCGACCACCGTGCCCACCGCCCACGTGCCCACCGAGGGACTTGTCAATCCCGATATCGTCCCCGTGCGCCGCGCGCTCGTCTCGGTCTACGACAAGACCGGTCTCGTCGAGCTCGCCACCGCCCTGGCCGCCGCCGGCGTCGAGATCGTCTCCACCGGCTCCACGGCCGCCACCATCGCCGCCGCGGGTATCGCGGTCACCGGCGTCGAGCGGGTCACCGGCTTCCCCGAGTGCCTCGAGGGCCGCGTCAAGACCCTCCACCCGCGCATCCACGCCGGCATCCTCGCCGACCGCCGCAAGCCCGACCACCTCGCCCAGCTCGGCTCCCTGGGCGTGGCCCCCCTCGATCTCGTCGTCGTCAACCTCTACCCCTTCACCGCCACCGTCGCCTCCGGCGCTCCCTTCGACGCCTGCGTCGAGCAGATCGACATCGGCGGTCCCTCCATGGTCCGCGCCGCCGCCAAGAACCACCCCGGCGTCGCCGTCCTGACCTCCCCCGACCAGTACGCCGAGGCCGTCCAGGCCATCGCCGATGGCGGATTCTCCCTCGCCCAGCGCCGCCGCCTCGCCGCGGCCGCCTACGCCCGCACCGCCGCCTACGACGCCGCCGTCGCCACCTGGTTCGCTCAGCAGACCGAGGCCGACGGCGCAGAGGCCGGCCCCGGCAGTGCGGCCGATGCCGAGGGCCCGGCCGCGCCCCCCGCCTACGTCGGTGCCGCTTACGAGCGCCTCGCCGCCCTGCGCTACGGCGAGAACCCCCATCAGGGCGCCGCCGTCTACACCGCCCCGGGGGCGCGCGGAGGAGTGGCCAAGGCCCGGCAGCTGTCCGGCAAGGCCATGAGCTACAACAACTACACGGACGCCGACGCCGCCCTGCGCGCCGCCTACGACCATGACGGCGAGGTCTGCGTGGCCATCATCAAGCACGCCAACCCCTGCGGCGTGGCCATCAGCCCCAGTGGTGATGTCGCGCAGGCCCACCGCCTCGCCCATGCTTGCGACCCCGTGTCCGCCTTCGGCGGCGTCATCGCCACCAACGCCACCGTCACCGCCGCCATGGCGCATCAGATCAAGCCGATCTTCACCGAGGTCGTGGTCGCTCCCGCCTTCGAGGACGAGGCCCTGGAGATCCTCAGGGCCAAGAAGAACCTGCGCATCCTCGCCGTCGAGGCGCCCGAGCGCGAGGGATGGGAGATCAGGCAGATCTCCGGGGGCGCCGTCATCCAGGAGCGCGACGCCTATCAGGCCGGTGACGACGACCCCGCCGCATGGACCCTCGCCGCCGGCCGCCCCGCCGATGAGGCCACCCTCGCCGACCTCCGCTTCGCCTGGCGCGCCATCCGCTCGGTCAAGTCCAACGCCATCCTGCTGGCCTCCGGCGGGGCCACCGTGGGCGTGGGCATGGGCCAGGTCAACCGCGTCGACTCCTGCCGCCTGGCCGTCGAGCGCGCCAACACGCTCGGCGCCCGCTCCACCGGCGACGCCGCGGCGCCCGCCGCCGCGACCGCGGAGACCGGGGACACCGCGGAGGCCGGGCAGACCGGGGCCGTCGGCGGGGGCGACGCCGCCCAGATCCTCACCGGCTCCGCCCCCGAGCGCGCCCGGGGGGCCGTGGCCGCCTCCGATGCCTTCTTCCCCTTCGCCGATGGCCTGCAGGTCCTCATCGACGCCGGTGTGCGCGCAGTCGTCCAGCCCGGCGGCTCCATCCGCGACGAGGAGGTCATCGCCGCAGCCAAGGCCGCGGGCGTGACCATGTACCTCACCGGGCGGCGCCACTTCTTCCACTGAGGCCGTGGCGCCCGCCCCGGCATGACAGGCCCCGCCGCTCCCAGTTCGGCCTGGCGCGGCCCGGTGCGGCCGGGCCGCGACCGGAACGGGCGATAGGGTGGGCGCGTGAGCCAGGAGCGGGACAGCGCCGCCGGCGCCAGCACCACGGGCGGGTCCTCGGCGGGACCCGCTGATGAGCGCCCCCGACGGGGCGTGGCTCCACCGCGCAGCCGCGCCCATCAGACCTACCGGATCGCCGGCGTCGTCACCGTGGCGGTGAGCCTCACCGTCGTTCCCGCCAGCAGCCTGCTGGGGCACCAGCGGCTCGGCGTTATCGCGCTGGTGGCCCTGCTCCTCACCCTCGTCGTCATGCGCTTCCAGCGTCCCCAGGGCACCTGGATCTCCGCGCGCTCGCGGCTCTTCGACGTCCTCTTCGGGGCACTGCTCGCCCTGGCGCTCCTCGTACTGGCCGCCTACGCGGACCTCCCGCGCATTTCCGGCTGAGGCCTACGGGCCGGAGGGTGCCAACCGGGCGGCATCCCATCCCGGATGGCAGACGCCCCGGCCCGCGCAGGCCCGACTATGCGATTCTGCCCCGCTGTCACGGTTATCGCGCTCACGCGGCGATCCCCCGGTATCTGGAAGGCCCCAACATGTCCAACGCACAGCCCGTCGCGCGCAAGTGCCGCATGAAGGGCGGCATTCTCCTGTGGGTGATTGTCGCGATCCTGCTCGCCGTGGCCCTCGGCTCGATTCGCGTGGGCGGCCACCCCATCATCCCCGCCCCCGTTGGCCGCGGCTTCGCCACCTTCTCGGCGGTCTTCAGCCAGTTCCTCAAATTCGCGATCCCGCTGATCATCATCGGCCTGGTCACCCCGGCCATCGCCGACCTCGGGCGCGGGGCCGGCAAGTGGCTGGGCGTCACCACCGCCGTCGCGTACGCCTCCACCCTCTTCGCGGGCTTCGTCACCTATGCGACCTGCGCGGCCCTGTTCCCCTCGCTCCTGTCCGGGGTGATGCTCGGCGACGTCTCCAAGCCTGGGAGCGCCCTGGAGAGCTTCTTCACCCTTGAGATCGCCCCGCCGGTGGAGGTCCTGACCGCCCTCATCCTCAGTTTCGTCATGGGCATCGGCCTCTCGCTCGTGCCCCGCGGCGTGCTGCGCAAGGGATTCATCGAGTTCCGCGCCATCATCACCCGCCTCATCGAGACGATCATCATCCCCCTCCTGCCGCTGCACATCTTCGGCATCTTCCTCAACTTCGCCTACACGGGCGAGGCATGGGCGGTCATGAGGACCCTCGTGCGCGTGGTCGTCGTCGTTCTCGTCCTCGAGGTCGTCATCCTGGCCTGCCAGTACACCGCCGCCGGGGCCATCGGCCGCAAGAACCCGCTCAAGGCCATTCTCAAGCTGCTGCCCGCCTACATGACGGCCCTGGGCACCTCCTCCTCCGCGGCGACCATCCCGGTCACGCTGCGCCAGACCAAGAAGCTGGGCGTGTCCGACGCCGTCGCCTCCTTCGTCATCCCCCTGTGCGCCACGATCCACCTGGCCGGCTCGACGTCGAAGATCTTCGCCTTCGCCTTCGCCATCGCCTTCACCCAGGGCCTGACGATCAGCGCCGCCCAGTGGATCGGCTTCATCTTCATGCTCGGCGTCACGATGGTCGCGGCCCCCGGCGTCCCCGGTGGCGCCATCGCCGCGGCTTCGGGCCTCATCGCCTCCATGCTGGGCTTCAACGACGCCCAGGTCGGCCTCATGTTCGCCACGTACATCGCCATGGACTCCTTCGGCACCGCCACCAATGTCACTGGCGACGCGGCCATCGCCATCACCATCGACCGCTTCGCCGATGGCCGCCTCGGCCACGAGGGGGACCCGGAGAACGCCCGTGAGCTCGCCTTCGACGGCATGGCCTACCTCGACGGCGTGAGCGTCGAGGGTGTTGTCAGCCCCGAGGAGCTGGCCGCCTCCAGCGCCGCCGCGGGCAATCCCGGTGCCTGAGGCCGAGTCGGGGCCGCAGCCGTTCCTCACGCCTGACGGGCCATGAGCCTGGCGAGCTCCCCGCCGGCCGACATGAGCGCGGCGGGGGCGCCCTGCTCAACGACGCGTCCGCCGTCGAGAACGGCCACGTGGTCCGCCTCGCCCACCCACTGCAGGCGGTGCGTGATCTCCACGACCGTCGTGCCCGCCAGGCGCTTGCGCACGCGGGAGCGCACCCGGGCGTCGAGCGCCGGGTCCAGGTGCGAGGTGAACTCGTCCAGGACGACGACCCCGGGCTGGACCAGCAGCGCCCGGGCCAGCGCGAGCCGCTGGCGCTGGCCGCCGGACAGCGAGGCCCCGCGCTCGCCGATCATCGTGCCGTAACCGGACTCCAGGGCCATGATGTCGTCATGGATCCCGGCGTCCTGGCAGGCCCGCCGCACCTCCTCCTCGCTCGCGCCCGGCGCGGCCAGCCGCAGGTTGTCCAGGACACTGGCCCGGAACAGGTGCGCGCTCTGACTGACCAGCGCCACCTCGCGGCGTAGGCAGTCACCCCTCAGGTCCCGGATGTCGACGCCGTCCAGGAGGATCCGGCCCGTCGCGGGATCGTCGAAGCGCAGCGCCAACTGGCCCATCGTCGTCTTGCCCGAGCCCGAGACCCCCACGAGGCAGGTCCACCGGCCCGCCGCCGCGCGCACGGAGGCGCCTTCCAGCGCGAGCCCCGGCGAGTCGGGATAGGCGTAGGAGACACCCTCCCAGACGAGCTCATGGGAGCCCGCCCGGGGGAGCTCCTCCTGCCCGTCCACGACCTCGATGGGGGAGTGGGCGGTGGCCCACACCCGCTCGGCCGCAGCGAAGGAGGTAGTGAGCGCGGCGGCGAACTCCTCCACCCCCCGCGCGGTCTCGGCCAGGCGCACCACCGCCGCCACGCCTCCCGCCAGGGCGGCCGCGGAGAAGGCCCCCGCCCGCACGTCGTCGGCGCCCACGAGGATCATCGCGGCAGGGCCCAGGAGCGTGAGCAGCTGGACGCCGCCCCGCCGCAGGGACGTCCAGCGCCGCGCCGGGGCTCCGGCGGTCTGGATGGCGCGGTCGATCGCGCCCATCTCCTCGAGGCGCTCGTCCACGCGCCCGTAGCCCACTACCTCGGCCATTCCCTGAATGGAGTCCGTGACGTGCTGAGTCAGCCCGGCCCGCTCCGCCACTGCCCCGCGCGAGGAGGCCAGCGACGCCCGCCACCCGAGCGCGGGCACGGCCCCGATCGCCCCGGCGAGGAAGATCAGGGCGGTCAGGGCCACGGGCCAGGACGTCGTCGCCCCGACGACGCCCACCACGCTCAGGGGCACGACGACGGCGCTGACGGCGGGGGCGAAGGTGTGGGCGAAGAACACCTCGATCCGGTCGACGTCCTTCGTGGCGCGCGCCAGCAGGTCCCCTGAGCGCGCCTCCAGCATGACTCTCGGGGCACGGGGGATGAGTGCGGCGAAGATCTCGCCGCGCAGCAGTTCCAGGGCCTTGAAGGCCACGAAGTGCCCGAGGAACTGCTCGCTGTAGCGCAGCGCCGCCTTGAGCAGGGAGGCGAGCGCGAGCTGCCCCGCCAGGTCCCAGGGGATGCCGATGGGAGCCCCGGAGGCGGCCTGCGCGCCCGTGCGGACGACGGCGATCGCGCCGATCGCCATGATGGCGCAGCCCAGGAGGAGCTCGGCGATGCGGCACAGCGTTGAGCCCACCAGGGGCGCCAGGACCGGCCGCGTCACGCTCAGGAGCCAGCCGATGAGCGCGCGGCGGCTCGGCGGGGAGGGCGGGGTGGAGGCAGCCTCGGTGGCTCCGCCAGGGCCGGTCTGCGTCTTCAGGGCGTCCTGTGCCCCCGGGGCGCCTCGCGCGCGTCTCGCGCCCGTGCTCATCGCTCGCCCCTTCCCGCCCCGTGTCCGGCCTCAGGGGCCGCCCCGGTACCCGACCGCGCTCCGGGCTCGGTGGCGATGAGGCGCCCGCCCTCGATGGTGATGACGCGATCAGCCCCGCTCAGCGCGCCGGCGCGATGCGAGACCGTGATGACGGTGCGCCCTTTGGAGACCCGCTCGATCGCCTCGATGATCACGGCCTCCCCGGCCAGGTCCACCTGGCTCGTCGGCTCGTCGAGCAGCAGGACGGGCCGGTCGGCGAGCACCGCCCGAGCCAGGGAGACGCGCTGGGCCTGGCCCCCGGACAGTCCCAGGCCCCGCTCTCCCACACGGGTCGCCAAGCCCTGGGGCATACCCCGGACCTCCTCGGCGAGATTGGCTATGGTCAGCGCCTCCCAGAGCTCATCGTCGCCGGCGGAGGGCGCCGCGAGCCGGAGGTTGGAGGCGATGGTGCCGGAGAAGAGCCAGGTGGATTGCGCCACCAGGGCGCTCGCGGCGCGGACCCGTTCCTGCTCGGCGGCTCCCGACCCCGGGGCCAGCGCCTCGCCGTCGACCTCCACGGCGCCACCCGAGGGAAGGAGATCGCCCTTCAGCAGGGCCGTGAGCGTCGACTTGCCCGAGCCGGAGGGACCGACGACCGCCACGTGCTCGCCGGGCGCCACTTCGAGGTCGATCCCGTGGAGCACCTCGGCGCGCCCCCATGCGGCGCTCGCCCCTCGTAGGCGGATCGCCCCGGAGGGACCCGCCCCCGGGGCCCCGGACAGTCCTGACTGCCCCGCAGGCTCCCGAGCCCCCGTCGCGTCCGCCTGCCGTGGCCCTCCCAGCGCCGCCGCGCCGCTCCGGTCCGAGGAGGACAGGATGCGGCGGATGACCCGCTGGTTGGCCTGGCCTCCCATGCCGACGTAGAAGAACGCCCCCACATGGTCCAGTGGCTCGAGCAGGACGAAGGAGGTCAGCACGATCGCCAGCGCGTCGCCGACGCCGATGGCCCCCGAGCCCAGTCGAGCCACGGCGCTGACCGCGGCCACCGAGATGAGGAAGAGGGAGAAGAGGGAGTCGGTGACCAGGATGACGAGCTGGTTGCCGGCCAGCAGGCGCATGACCGCGCGACGGTTGCCCTCCCCGGCCTCGCACAGCCGCTCGTGCGTGCGCCGCGCCGCGCGGGCTAGCGTGAGGGTGGTCAGGCCCTGGATGGCGTCGAGGTACTCCGCGCTCAGGCGCGCTCGGCTCCTGCGCGATCCCGAGGACGACGATCTCAGTGTTCTGTGGAAGCCGATGATGAGCGTGGGCACGCCGACGACGGCGAGGGTCAGCACAGCGGAGGGGAGCGGGTCCACCGCGATGGCCAGCTCCGCGAGCACGAGGGCCGGGGCGAGCCCCGCTGCGATCGTTGGGGCGAGGAAAGTCTGCCGGTACAGGGCCACTCGCTCGGCGCCGTCGGTCAGCACCGAGACGGTCGACCCGGTGCGCTGTCGGGCCGCGCGGGCCGGGCCGAGCCCCATGAGGTGGGCGAGGACCCTGCGGCGCAGAGCTGCCTCCTCGCGGGCAGCGCTGCCCAGCGACACCGCCCGCGCCCCTGCCGCCGCCAGGGCCGAGGCCGTGCCGGACAGGAGCGCCGAGGCGAGCAGCGCTGCCGGGGCCGTGCCATCGATGAGGGCGCCGAGCGCCCGGCCGGCTGAGATGAGCGACCAGCCCTGCGCCAGGGAGGCGAGGACGGTCAGGCAGAAGGAGGCCAAGTTGGCCCGCTTGGACGACGGCGTCGCCAGCGGGATCCGCGTGGGGGAGGGGCCTGGGCCGGAGAAGACGGGCATACGGGCTATTGTGCTGCGGGTCATAGGGTGAGTGCCAGAATCGCGCCCCCATCGTCCCGCCCTCATGGGGCCCGGTGCTCGTAGGCTCGTCCCATACGGCTGGCCGAGCGCGGCCAGTGCCGCAACAGTGCGGTGACAGCACTGCGGCGGTCCCGCCACAGTACTGTCCCCATCACACCCGATCGAAATCAAAGGAGACCCCATGGCCAACGCCCCCGTGAACATCACGATCACCGGTGCCGCCGGCAATATCGGCTACGCCCTTCTCTTCCGCATCGCCTCCGGCACCCTCCTCGGCCCGGACCAGCGGGTCAACCTCCGCCTGCTCGAGATCCCCCCGGCCATCAAGGCCGCCGAGGGCACCGCCATGGAACTCTTCGACTCCGCCTTCCCGGCGCTGGGCTCCATCGATATCTTCGACGATGCGAAGCAGGCCTTCGAGGGCGCCAACATCGCCTTCCTCGTCGGCTCCATGCCCCGTAAGGCCGGTATGGAGCGCGCCGACCTGCTCAGCGCCAACGGCGGCATCTTCGGTCCCCAGGGCGAGGCGATCAACGCCGGCGCCGCGGACGACATCAAGGTCCTCGTCGTCGGCAACCCGGCCAACACCAATGCCCTCATCGCCGCCTCCCACGCCCCCGACGTCCCGGCCTCCCGCTTCACCGCGATGACCCGCCTGGACCACAACCGCGCCCTGGCCCAGCTCGCCATGAAGGCCGGCTGCCACGTCACCGACGTCGACAAGGTCACGGTCTGGGGCAACCACTCCACCACTCAGTACCCCGACCTCACCCAGGCCACCGTCAAGGGCCGGCCCGTCACGGACCTGCTCGCCGACCGCGTCTGGGTGGAGGAGGACTTCACCCCCACTGTCGCCAAGCGCGGTGCCGCCATCATCGACGCCCGTGGCGCCTCCTCGGCCGCCTCGGCCGCCTCGGCCGCGATCGACCACGTTCGCGACTGGTGCCTGGGCGTCAAGGGCTACTCCTGGACCTCCTCCTCGATCATGTCCGACGGCTCCTACGGCGTGCCCGAGGGACTCATCTCCTCCTTCCCCTGCACGTCCGAGAACGGCGAGTGGAAGATCGTCCAGGGCCTCGAGATCGACGAGTTCTCCCGCGCCAGGATCGACGCCTCCGCCGCCGAGCTCGTCTCCGAGAAGGAGGCCGTCGCCTCGATGAGCCTCATCTGAGAGCTCAGTCGTCAGGAACCCTGACGGCGCCCGGGCCGGCCCCCTCATCCCTCGGCGAGACGATGAGGGGGCCGACCGCGGCCGGGCGCGGACGGCATCCGACCGCGCCCGGCCGCCTTGGAGCGCGGCGCGGCGCTGTGCTGGAATCAGGGACATGGCACGCCGCAGCTCCAAGCGGCCCTACGGGGCCGGGCACATCCCCCTCGACGTGGGGCGCCTCGCCTCCGTGCCGCGCAGCCAGACCGGACCGGGGGGAGCGGAGTTCACCGTCCGACATGTGCGCGGCGGCGCCAAGGACTACACCTGTCCGGGTTGCCATCGGCGCATCGTTCCCGGCACCCCGCATGTGGTGGCCTGGTCCAATGAGTCGCTCTTCGGGGCGGACCGCGGGTTGGAGGAGCGCCGGCACTGGCACACCTCCTGCTGGGAGCGCCGCCTCTGGTAGCCGCGGGTCCGTGCCGCGCAGCGCTCCTGATCCGGGGCAGGCGCGCGGACCAGCCTCAGACGAGGGGAGCGTCCGAGCGCTCCTCCCAGCCGGGCAGCAGACGGTCCAGGGCGAATCGCAGTGGCACGATATCGCCGTCGCGCCCGCCCTCCCCGATCGTCAGGGGCACGGGATCCGGGCTCGGGGAGACGCCGAGCAGTCTGTCCCTCAGCCCCAGTTGGCGGGTGAGGATGTAGAAGCGCCCCTCGACGTCGATCGCCACAGTCCTATCGGCGCGCAAGTACCAGCCCCTCAGCGGAGTGCGCGCGGTGCCGCCGCCATAGCCCTTGGCCCTCAGCGCCACCGGCTCCAGGCCCTCTGCGGAGGCGACGCCGAGGAAGGCCCGCACGATCCGCTCCGCCCGGGCGGTCTCGGCTGAGCGGGCGGCCCGGAGCATCCGGGCCCTGCGGGCAGCGGCCTCGCGGCGCTGCGAGGCCCAGTCGGCCTCCTCGGGATCCTCTGGCGCCGCCGCTGGGGGATCCGCGTGCGCCGGGGCCGGGACGTCGTGGTCGGGGGATGGCTGGATGCCGGGCATAACCCAAGCCTAAAGCGAGTCGTCAATGAGGCCACCAGAGACTGTCGGATAGCGCACACTGGAAGCATGTCCGAACCAGCCCGACTGCGCATCCGTCTCGACTCGGGATCAGCGGCGCCCGTCTTCGAGCAGATCTGCGATGCCGTGCGCCGCGACATCGCCTTCGGCCGTCTTCCCGCCGGAACCAGGCTCCCGACGACGCGCGCCCTGGCGGCCGAGATCGACGTCGCCGTCAACACCGTGGCCAAGGCCTACCGCGAGCTGGAGCTCGAGGGCATCATCGAGGGGAGGGGACGGCAGGGCACCTTCGTCATCGATCCTTCTGGGACCGCCGCCGAGCGCGAGGCGCTGCGCTGCGCCCACGCGCTGCGCGACCTCGGGGTGAGCCGTGAGAGGGCGCTCGATCTCCTGGCGCGCGCGTGGGGCCCCTGACGACTCAGGAGCCCCACGGCGCGACGTGACAATGGCGTCGGTGATGTTCGTGGCGCCCGCTCGGCGCGGGCGCCACGAGGCG
Source organism: Actinomyces gaoshouyii (assembly GCF_002076915.1). Taxonomy (NCBI): domain Bacteria; kingdom Bacillati; phylum Actinomycetota; class Actinomycetes; order Actinomycetales; family Actinomycetaceae; genus Actinomyces; species Actinomyces gaoshouyii. The sequence continues at coordinate 1,554,492 of NZ_CP020468.1, read as the reverse complement.
GATCAGGACTTCTTCTTCGCCGTGACCTTCTTGGCGCCCTCCTCGGAGGACTGCTTGGCGGACGTCTCGGCCCCGGGCCCGGCGTCGGCCTCCTCGCCCTCGGCGTCCTGGGGGGACTGCGCCGTCTGAGCGGTGCCGGCGCCGCTGATCACCGGGGCGGGCGCGTGAGGGAGCGCGGAGTCGCCGAGGATTCCGCGCATGTCCTCCAGGTAGGCGGCGATCGAGTCGCGCTGGCGCTCCAGCTCTTCGATCTGGCGGTGCACCGCCGAGGTCTGGGCCTCGGCGTCGGCGCGGGCGTCCTCGAGGAGCTGCTCAGCCTGGTCGCGCGCCTCGCGCACGATCTCGTCGGCCTTGTTCGTGGCCTCCTCGTAGCGGGTGCGGGCCTCGGCGTCGGTGCGAGCGCGCACCTTCTCCGCGCGATCGAGGGCCTCCTGGAGACTCGCCTCCGCCTGAGCGGTCTGGGCCTGGGCCTCCTCGACCATCTGGCGGATCGACTCCTGGGTCTCCTGGTGGGCCTTGGAGTCCTCGGTCGCGGCGGCCTCGTGCTGCTCGGCGATCTCCAGGGCCGCCTGCTGGCGAAGCTCGGCCACCTCGGAACGGGCCGCCTCCGCCTCGGCCTTGGCGTTGCGAACGAGGGACTCCGCCTCGGCCTTGGCGTTGCGAACGAGGGACTCCGCCTCTGTGCGGGCCTTCTCCACGGTCAGATGCGCTTCCTCGCGCGAGGAGGTCAGTAGTGCCTCGGACTCCTCCGTGGAGGTCCGGCGCAGCTCCTCGGCGGCTGCCTCCGCCTCATCACGGGTGGCGGCGGCCTGCTGATCGGCGGCGACGGTGGTCTCCGTGGCCTGCTTGTTCGCCTGGGCGATGACGAGGGAGGCCTCGCGCTCGGCCGAGCTACGGGCCTCGGTGGCGGCGGTCTGCGCGTCCGTGGTCGCCTTGGCGGCGGTGCGCTCGGCTGCGGCCACCATCTCGTCGGCCCGGGCCTGGGCGTTGGCGAGCGTTGTCGCCGCTTCCGCCTGGGAACGGCTGGTGAGCTCGCTGGCCTCGCGGCGGGCGTCCGCGACAAGAGTGGCGGCCTCGGAGGAACTGCGCTCCTGCAGGCGCTTGGCATTGGTACGGGTGCGGGAGAGCAGGGCCTCGGCCTCGGCATTGGCCTTGGACATCACGGTGGCGGATTGCTCCTCGGCGCTGCGCAGCAGCTGCTCGATGCGCGATCCGAGGCCGGCGTAAGTCGGCTTGTCGGCCTCGCGCAGACGACGGCGCGCATCGGCCAGCTCACCGCTGAGCGTCATCGCTCGTTGGTCGAGATTGGCGACCTCGCGGCGCGCATCGGCCAGCTGCCGCACCAGGGACTCGATGCGCTGCTCGACCTGCGCGCGATCGTAGCCGCGCATCGTCACGGCGAACTCATGGGTCTCGTCGGACACGGTGTCTCCATCCTTATATGTGGGGCGGTGCCCCGGCTCAGGGACAAGGGTAGGGCTCCGGGCGGCTCGGTCGCGACCTCGGAATCCCTTAGGGTTTCCAGATTACTCTGCGATTGCTCTCAGATCACTCCCAGGGTTTCCGATGGTCGTCCGCTCAGGGCGCAGCGTTGTGTGATGTTCCCCAGGATGGTGGGAATCCGGTGCGCCGGCATGGGATTCTGGGCATCAATGCCCCGTTCCGCCCGGCGTCACGCCCGGGATGCGGGGGACCAAACGCCGAGTCCGAGGAGTTCAGCGTCGTGAATCGACGACTCTTGAGCGCGATCGTCGCCGCTGCCGGCCTGATCGTCATCGCTCTGGCCGTCTGCTTCGCCACAGTGTGGCGTCCCAGTTCGACCATCGAAGCCACCCTTCCCGCGTCGCCCGAGCAGAACTACGTCGTCACCGCTCCCGGTGTGCTCAACCTGGTCGACTCATCGGTGACGATCAAGGCCACCGCCGCCGACGGCGCCTCGCCCGTCGTCATCGCCGTCGGCCACGAGGCGGACGCCAAGGCCTGGCTCGCCCAGGACCCGTACCTCTCGGTCACCGGCCTCACGGATGAGAAGACCCTCCAGGCCTCGCCCGTGACGGAGGCCTGCGACTCCTCGGGGGCCTGCTCCGCGGCGACGCCCTCCAATGCCGACCCCACATCCTCGGACCTGTGGAGCAACAAGGCCGACGGCACGGGCTCGGTATCGGCCGTCGTCAACGTCAGCTCCTCGGACATGGTCGCGCTCGTTGCCACGGACGGCTCGGGTCCCGCGCCGTCGGTGTCCCTGTCGTGGGAGCGGACGGTGTCCACGTGGTGGTTCATGCCCAGCCTGATCCTGGGCGGCCTGCTCATCCTCATCGGGGTGTTCGGCCTGCTTCTCGACTTCCAGAACCGCCGGGCGGAGGCTGAGCGCCGCAACCGCGCGGCCGAGCGGCAGGCCCGCCTCGATGCCGCCGATGGCGTGTCGACCGCCGCGGTGCCCAGCATCGAGGACCCGGACCGCCCGTTGACCCGCCGGGAGAAGCGGGACAAGGAGCGCGCCGAGCGACAGGGCGAGGAATGGGTGGACCCGCGCACCGGCCGCGTCTACGTCGGTGGCGTTGAGGTCCCCTCGATCCCCTCGTCCTCCGAGGCCCTCACCGCTCAGGGCGCCGGGGCGGCGAGCGCGGATACGAGCATCGGCGCGACCTCATACGATCCCTACGCCGGCATGTCCGCCTCGACGCCCCCCAGCAGTGGCGCGGCGGGCGCCCTCGATGGGGCGGGCCGGGGCGACTCGCGCCCGGACCAGGGCGATGGGATGACGGCGTATGACCGCCCCTGGGAGGGCGTCCCCGAGCGCTCATGGGAGAGTTCCAGCGAGGGCTCGTGGGATAGTCCCGCCGACCGCCCCTGGGAGAGCACGACGGCATCCCTGCGCCCGCTCGACCCCGCCCCAACGGCCACCGGTGATGACCAGGCCCCTGCCCTGCGGCCCTACGACGGCGCGCGCGAAGGCGATCGGGGATCGGGAGCCGGCCTCGCCGAGCCCGTGGATTACTTCGGAACCGCCTCCCGTGAGGGCGATGGCGCCCAGGCGCTGCGCCCGGCGCCCTCGATGATCCCGGGCTCCGCGCCCTACTTCCAGGTGGACGACCCGCGGGGCTCGAGCGCCTCGGAAGCACTGCCCGCGTCCCCGCCTGTTGATCTGCCCGCTTACAGGGCCGGCTCATCGGGTCCCTCCACGGAGGACCTGGGCGAGCTCGGACTCGGCAGGAGCACGGACGGCCAGGGCGCCGGTGGTGCCCGGGACGACAAGGAGACCATCTGATGACCACGCGCCGTTCCTTCCTCGGGGGCGTGACCGCCTCGGCCGTCGCCGCGACGCTCGCCGCCTGCGGGCAGGAAGTCACCACCACGCCCGTGGCCGCCACGGGCACGCCCAAGGCCTATTCGGCGCTCGACTCCGAGCGCCTGACCTCCATCCTGGAGCGCATCAAGGCGGGCCTGGTCCAGGCGGACACTGCCCGCACCGCCGACTCCCTCAACGGCTACCTGATGGGGCCCGCCGCCCGTGGCCGCGCGGAGCAGTACGCCCTGGCCTCGGCCCTGGGGGACGACACGCGAATCAGCCAGATCGTCCTTGACTCCGCGGCTGGCGCCGCCGGCCTGGCCGAGGGCTTCCCGCGCACCGCCGTCGTCGTGTCCCAGCAGCCCGAGGCGGCCAAGGCGCCCTGGATCATCGTGCTGTCGCAGGAGGACGCCAGGGACAACTTCGAGCTGTGGGCCTGGGGGCAGCTCTTCCCCGGCGCGCGCGTGCCCGGGACCCCGACCGCCGCAGCCGGGACGGAGGCCATCGTCGCGGACTCCACCGGGCTCGTCTCCACCCCCGCCGACGTCCTGGCCGCCTACGTCGATGCCCTCAACAACCCCTCGGGCGCCAACGCGACCACATTCGCCAATGACCAGGACCGCATCCGCGCGCAGGTCGCTACGGATCGGTCCATCAACAACCAGGTCTCCGCCGCGGGCACGGTCACGGTCACGGCGACGGCGGGCACCGATGGCTTCCGCGGCCTGCGGACCGCCGACGGCGGGGCCATCGTCATGACCACCCTCGGCTACACCACGCAGTTCAAGCGCACCGTCAAGGACGCCGGCTTCCAGGCCGGGCCGACGCTCGGCAAGATGCTGGGAGGCGATGACGCGGTCCGCGGCACTGTCACTGCTACCTACGACGCGATGATCGCCTTCTCGATCCCCGCCGAGGGGAGCTCGGAGGCTCCCGCCGCGCTGGGCGGATCCGTGGTCCTCGCGTCCGTGACCAGGGATGATTCAACGGCTCCCGCCTGACCCCCATCCCGATGCCCGGGGCGCGCGCATGGCGCCGCCCCGGGCACGCCCATTGACCAGTACCTGCCCGCGAACAGCGGGCCCGATTCAGGAAGGCCGCCTATGAGCATGTTCGGCGCCGTTGATCTGTCCTCCCTCGCCCCGCGCCCCACTGCGAGTCCCGAGCCGGGCGCCTCCGCTGCGGCGCAGGCCCCGTCAAGCGATCAGGCCGGGGGCATTCCCGCCCCCCTGATCGTCGACATCGACGCCCAGACCCTGGGCGATATCGTGGCGATCTCCTCGCAGGTTCCCGTCGTCATCATCTGCCACAGCCCTCGCAGCGAGGTCGCCGCCCAGGCCGTGACGATGCTGGGCCGCCTGGCCGAAGAGTACGCGGGCCGCTTCGAGCTCGCCCGCCTCGACGTCGACGCGGCGCCGGAGGCCGCCCAGGCCCTCGGAGTGCAGGCGATCCCCGCCTGCGTCGCCCTCCTCGCCGGCCAGCCCGTGCCCCTGGCCCAGGGAGCCGCCGGTGAGGAGCAGACCCGCGCCCTGCTCGACCAGCTCCTCCAGGTCGCCGCCGCCAACGGCGTGACGGGACGCCTCGCGCCGGGAGCCTCGGCCGCGGACGATCACGAGGGGCCCGTGGAGACCGAGGTCGAGCGCCAGGCCCGCGAGGCCATCGAGAAGGGGGACTGGGCCGGCGCCGAGGCCGTCTACGACCACGCCATCGCCAACAGCCCCGCCGACGCCGACCTCAAGACCGCCCGCGCTCAGATTCGGATGCTCGCGCGCATGGACGGCCAGGACCCCGCCGCGCTGCTCGCCGCCGCCGACGCCGCCCCGGAGGATCTCGACGCCGCTCTGGCGGGGGCCGACGCTGCGCTCGCCGTGGGGGATGCCGAGGACTGCCTCGCCCGGGCGCTCGACGCCGTCGCCCGTCACGGCGGCGATGAGCGAGAGACCGCTCGCCTGCGTCTCCTGGAGCTCTTCGAGATCATCGGTGCCAGTGCCCCCGAGGTCCAGGTCGCCCGCCGACGCCTCGCGACGATTCTCTACTGACACGGACTCGACTGTTCGCCGGTGTGCAGCGGGAGGCCCGCCGCCCCTCGGGGCGGCGGGCCTCCCGCGCTCGGCCTCAGGCGATGGGCGTGGGGCTGATGCCCCAGACCTTCGCGTAGTCGCTGATGGTGCGGTCCGAGGAGAATCGGCCCGAGCGGGTGATGTTGATCCAGGCGCGGCGCTGCCAGGCGCGCTGGTCGGCGTAGTCGGCGGCCATGCGGTCCTTGGCCTCGCGGTAGGCCGCGAAGTCGCCCAGGACGTAGTAGACGTCGGCCGGCTCGTAGGTGGCCTCGAAGATCGAGCGGCGCAGGTCCGCGAACCAGCCGGAGCCGTTGTCATCCAGGGTGCCGTCGATGAGGGCGTCGAGGACCCGCTTGAGGCCCGGGACGTTCTCGTAGTGCCAAGCCGGGTCGTAGCTCTCGCGCAGCGCGGGCAGCTCGTCCTCGGTGGCGCCGAAGATGTAGGCGTTCTGGGGGCCGACGGCGTCGAGGATCTCCACGTTCGCTCCGTCGAGCGTGCCCAGGGTGAGGGCGCCGTTCATCATGAACTTCATGTTGGACGTGCCCGAGGCCTCCTTGCCTGCCATCGAGATCTGCTCGGAGACGTCGGCGGCCGGGATGATGTGCTCGGCGGGGGAGACGTTGTAGTTGTGGACGAACACGACCTTGAGGGTCTTGGAGATCACCGGGTCGTTGTTGATGAGCTCGCCGATGGTGTTGATGAGCTTGATGATGCCCTTGGCGCGGATGTATCCGGGGGCGGCCTTCGCTCCGAAGATGAAGACGCGCGGAGGGACCGCGAGCGTGGGGTCCTCCTTCATCCGGAAGTACAGGTCGAGGATGTAGAAGGCGTTGAGCAGCTGGCGCTTGTACTCGTGCAGGCGCTTGATCTGCACGTCGAAGATCGCGTCGGGGTCGATCTCGATGCCCTCGCGCGCCTTGATCCAGTCGGCGAAGTCGGCCTTGTTGGCGCGCTTGACCTCGGCCAGACGGTCGAGGACGGCATTGGTGGCGGCGCCGTCGAAGTCCTGCAGGGCCGACAGGTCGCGGACCCAGGCGTCCGAGCCGGTGACCTCGTCCAGGAGAGCGGATAGGCGCGGGTTGCACTGGCGCAGCCAACGGCGCGGGGTGACGCCGTTGGTCTTGTTGTTGAAGCGCTCGGGCCAGATCGCGTACCACTCCTTGAGGGTGTCGCGCTTGAGGATCTCGGTGTGCAGGGCGGCGACGCCGTTGATGGAGTAGGAGGCGTAGCAGGCGATCCAGGCCATGTGGATGCGGCCACCGGAGATCGGGGCGATGTAGTCGATGGTCGCCGGGTCGATGCCGCGGGTGGCGAGGTCGGAGCGGAAGCGGCGGTCGATCTCTCGGACGATCTCCATGATGCGAGGGAAGAGCTTCTCGAAGATGGAGATCTCCCAGGTCTCCAGGGCCTCAGCGAGCACCGTGTGGTTGGTGTAGGCGAAGGTCGTCGAGACGACCTCCCAGGCCTCCTCCCAGCCCAGGTGGTGCTCATCGAGCAGGATGCGCATGAGTTCGGGGATGGCGAGCACCGGGTGGGTGTCGTTGAGCTGAATGGAGTTGAACTCGGCGAAGCCGGACAGGTCCGCGCCATGGTGGGCGACGTAGTTGTCGACGATCTCCTGCAGGGAGGCCGAGCAGAAGAAGTACTGCTGGCGCACCCGCAGCACCTTGCCCTCGTAGGTGGTGTCATTGGGATAGAGGACGCGGGAGATGTCCGCGGTGCGCTCGCGCTCGACGATCGCGTCGGTGAAGCGCTGGGAGTTGAAGGCCTCATAGTCGAACTCCTCGATCGACTCGGCCCTCCACAGGCGCAGGGTGCCCACGTTCCTCGTGCCGTAACCGGTGATCGGCATGTCGTAGGGCACGGCGCGCACGGTGAGATCGTTGTAGCGCACGATGCGGGCGCACTCCTCGCGGCGGATGATGAAGGGGTAGCCCTCCTCCATCCACGGGTCGGGGTGCTCGGTCTGGAAGCCGTCGGAGAAGAGCTGCTTGAACAAGCCGTAGCGGTAGAGGATGCCGTAGCCGGCCACGGGCAGGTCGAGGGTGGCGCAGGAGTCGAGGAAGCAGGCGGCCAGGCGGCCCAGGCCCCCGTTGCCCAGCGCGGCGTCGGGCTCCTGCTCGAGGATCTCGGACAGGTCCTGGCCGAAGGCGCCGACGGCCTCGCGGGCCTCGTCGACCAGCCCGAGATTGGTCAGGTTGTTGAGCAGCGCCCGCCCCATGAGGAACTCCGCGGAGAAGTAGTGCTCCATCCGCCCCGCCCGGTAGGCGCGGGTGGTGGCATACCAGTCGTCCGCGATGGCGTCGACGACGGCGGCGGACAGGCCCTGCCAGACCTCCATCGGGGTGGAGGCGTCAGCCGGATGACCGGAGACGGCGCGGATTTGAGAGGGAACCGTCGCCATCAGGTTCTTCGTCATAGTTCTTCCCTTGTCGGACATGGATTGGGATGGCTGCAAGTTGGTTGCAGAACTCGCTCAGATCGTACACGCAGCCGTGTCCCGTACCAGGGGGCTACGGAGTTCCCGGGGCCGGGAGGCCATACGATCGGCCTGATCATCGCGGCCGCCGCGCCAGGGGCGGGCCCATGCGGGCCCGCCCCTGGCGCGGCGCCGCATGATCCCCTCCCGGGGGCCTCTGACGATGGGCGCGACTCGCTCAGCCGCGGGCCGGGCGCAGGAAGACGGCCCCCATCGGGGGGATCCGCAGGCGCACCGAGGCTGGGCGGCCGTTCCACGGCAGCTCCTCGGCCTCGACATGGCCGAGGTTGCCCACTCCGGATCCGCCATAGATCTCGGAGTCGGTGTTGATGATCTCGTCCCAGCCTCCGGCGAAGGGCAGGCCCACCCGGTAGCCCTCGTGCGGGGTGCCGGCGAAGTTGACGATGCAGACTACCAGATCGCTGGCTCCGTCGGGGCCAGTGCCCTTGCGCAGGTAGGAGATGACGTTGTGATCGCCGTCGCCGGCCTCGATCCACTCGAAGCCGCGGTGGGAGAAGTCATCGGCCCACATGGCCGGGGAGGAGGTGTAGAAGTGGTTGAGGTCGGTCACCAGGCGCAGCAGGCCGGCGTGGCCCGGGTCGTCCAGAAGCCACCAGTCCAGGGAGTTGTCCGCGTTCCACTCGGCGCCCTGGCCGATCTCCTGGCCCATGAACAGCAGTTGCTTGCCGGGGTGCGACCACTGGTAGGCGTACAGGGCCCGCAGGCCTGCGAGCTCCTGCCAGGCGTCGCCGGGCATTCGGGAGAGCAGCGACCCCTTGCCATGGACGACCTCGTCATGGCTCAGCGGCAGGATGAACTGCTCGGAGAAGGCGTAGACGAGGGAGAAGGTCAGCTCGCCGTGGTGGTAGCGACGGTTGATCGGCAGCTCCTGCAGGTAGTGCAGGGTGTCGTTCATCCAGCCCATGTTCCACTTGAGCCCGAAGCCCAGGCCGCCGTGGTTCGTGGGGGCGGTGACGCCCGGCCAGGCGGTGGATTCCTCGGCCGCCATGATGATGCCGGGGTTCTTCCGGTAGGCGGTGGCGGTGGCCTCCTGGAGGAAGCTGATGGCTTCCAGGTTCTCCCGCCCGCCGAACTGGTTGGGGGCCCACTGGCCGTCCTGGCGCGAGTAGTCCAGGTAGAGCATGGAGGCGACAGCGTCCACGCGCAGCCCGTCCACGTGGAACTCGCTGAGCCAGTACAGGGCGTTGGCCACGAGGAAGTTGCGGACCTCGTTGCGCCCGAAGTTGAACACGTAGGTTCCCCAGTCGGGGTGCTCGCCGCGGCGGGGGTCCGGGTCCTCGTACAGGGCTGTGCCATCGAAGCGGGCCAGGGCCCACTCGTCCTTGGGGAAGTGCGCCGGCACCCAGTCGAGGATGACGCCGATGCCGGCCTGGTGAAGCGCGTCGACGAGGTAGCGGAAGTCGTCGGGGGTGCCGAAGCGCGCGGTGGGCGCGTAGTAGCCGGAGACCTGGTATCCCCAGGAGCCGCCGAAGGGGTGCTCGGCCACGGGCATGAACTCCACGTGGGTGAAGCCGGCTTCCTTGACGTAGGCGACGAGCTGGTCGGCCAGGCCCCGGTAGCCCAGGCCCTGGCGCCACGAGCCGATATGGACTTCGTAGATGCTCATGGGTCCCGAGTGCGGGTCGGCGGTGCGGCGGCGCTCCATCCACTCCTCGTCGCCCCATTCGTGGACGGCGGTGGTGACCACGGAGGCGGTGGCCGGGGGGACCTCGGTGGCGCGGGCCATCGGGTCCGCCTTCTGATGCCAGGAGCCGTCGGCGAAGCAGATCTCGAACTTGTAGCGCGCTCCCACCCCGACGCCCGGGATGAACAGCTCCCACACGCCGGAGGACCCCAGCGAGCGCATGGCCGAGGCGGTGCCGTCCCAGTAGTTGAAGTCACCGACGACGCGCACGGCCCGCGCATTGGGGGCCCATACGGCGAAGGCGGTGCCGTCGACGCCGCCCATGGGGCCCTCGTAGTGCTTGATATGGGCGCCGAGCACCTCCCACAGCTCCTCATGACGGCCCTCGGAGATGAGGTAGGTATCCATCTCGCCCAGGGTGGGCAGGAAGCGGTACGGGTCGTCGACCCGGGAGGTCTCCTCGCCGTAGGTGACGTCGATGCGGTAGTCCGGGACCGAGTCCCCGGGGATGACGGCGACCCAGACTCCATCCTGCTCGTGTGTTGCGGGGAACTCGCCCGCGGAGGTGACCACGGAGACGGAGTCGGCGAGGTGGCGCACGGTGCGCACGGTGATGCCGTCGGCGCCGACGTGGGCGCCGAGGACCTCATGCGGGTTGTGGTAGCGCGCGTAGGCGACATCCGCGAGGATCCAGGGCTCGACCTCAACAGGGGAGGGGGAGCCGGTCTCGGCATTGGGGATGGGGGACTGCGAGGGGGACCCTGAGGGTGTGGCATCGGTCATGATCGTGATTCTTCCATGGTGGGGCGGGCTGATGCGAGGAAATGCGGACCCTGGTTGCGTCGGATGAGGGAGCGGGGAGGCGGATGGGGGTGATCAGGCTCCCGCCGGGCTGCGGGAGGCGCTTTCATCAGCGCTGCGAGCAGCGACGATGCCGGCCAGGCCCCGCAGCGGGATCGCCATCCAGTCCGGGCGGTTGCGGGCCTCGTACACGGCCTCGTACAGAGCTTTGTCGAGTTCGAGGGCGGCCAGGAGGACGGACTGCCGCCGGTCCTCCTCCGCGCCGGCCCCATCCCCGGGCACGACGGCGCTCTCGGCGCGGTAGCCGTTCAGGAAGGCCGCGCGGACGGCCGCGAGCCAGTCACTGCCGGCGGTGCCGCCATCACCGCTGGAACCCCGCGCGCCGGCGGTGCCGCTCGCCCCGCCGACCGCCCAGGCGTAGTCGAAGGAGCGCAGCATCCCGGCCACGTCCCGCGCCGGCTGGTCAGGGCGGGAGCGCTCGGCCAGGGGGCGCAGCGGCTCCCCCTCGAAATCCAGGACGTACCAGCGCTCAGCGCCGCCGATCTCATGGAGCACCTGGCCCAGGTGGTAGTCGCCGTGGACCCGGCAGGCGGGCTCGAGAACGGGCAGGGAGGCCAACTCGGCCAGGAGGGCGTCGACGGCGGCGCCCAGACCGGGGACCTCCTCGGTCAGGGCCGGGACCTCCCGCATGGCCCAGTCGGCCCGCTCGCGCAGAGTGCGGGCCAGCGCCTCCGGCGCCTGCGGGGGCACCTCGCCCAATGAAGCGCGCAGATGGGCGTGCATCTGCGCGGTGGTCGCCCCCAGGTCCGCCGCCAGGGCCAGGGCGCGCTCGCGGGCGGGCCCGGAGCCGTCGTCGGCGGCCAGCGAGCAGAACAGCTCGAAGCCGTCGTCGGCCCTGGGGATGAAGGCGCAGGCCACGGCCGTGTCCATCGAGGGGACGCCCGCCGTGTCAGGCCCGGGAGCCGCGACGACGGACCAGGCCACGGGCATGCGCACGCGGTCCCAGCCGTCGCGCGCGAGGGCCACGGGGACCTCCACGTCCGGGTTGCGGCCGGGGGCGAGCACGCGGAAGAGCTTGACGATGAGGTCGCCGGTGGAGGCGTCCTCCGCACCACCCGCCTGCTCGGGGGAGGCGGGTGCGGGCATGATGACGCTCGTGTTCGACTGCTCGCCGGTGGTCACGCGCAGCCGCTCGGCGCGCTGGGCGATCGCGGCGGCGCCCTCGGAGTCGAGCACGGTCCCCGCCGCTGCGGCGGCCTCGGCCCAGGCCCGCCAGAAGGCGGGGTGGTGGGCGCCATCGATGAGAGCCAGCTCGCGGCCCTGGGAATCGGTCATGAGCAGGCCCGCGGCCCCGGGGGCGCCGCCGTTGACGGTGCAGCGCGCCAGATCCTCGGGCTCGCCCAGCACGAGTGGCACATGGATGAGCACCTCGGCGGAACGGCCGCCGGCATCGCCTCGCGGCGCGGCGATGATGAGGTCGCGCGCGCCGGGCGCCAGATCGACGCTGTGGGCCAGCCGCAGCACCGACGGCGTGGCGCCGCCCTTGAGGGGGAACCAGCGGCGCGCCAGCATCCAGGGCAGCAGCGCCCCCAGGAGGTCGTCATCCGAGGGCCACTGCGCGGGGCGGGCATCGCTCATCGCGATTCTCCTGTTCCATTGCCGTGTCCCGGCCTCGGGTCGGCGCCCTTTCCATCCTCATGATCGCCGCGGTCGTCGCGACCCCCGCTGCCCTCGCGGTCGCCCTGGCGGGGCAGGACCTCGAGCCAGTAGTAGCCCAGGCCGCCGAGAGTCAGGCGCAGGGCGCCATCGGCCCCAATGGGCGGGAAGGGGGTCCCGCCGAAGATGTCCCGCGTGCCCCGGCCGGCGAGCTCGGGGACACTGATGCTCACCGCCCGTGGGGCGGCGGCCAGGTTGGCCACGCAGATGAGGATGGCGCCGTCCTCGTCGCCCGGCGCTCCGTCCTGGCCGCGTGTGTGCGCCAGGACCGCGGGGTCGGAGGCCTCTCGCAGGGCGAAGCTGCCGCGGCCCAGCACCGGGTGGGCACGGCGCAGGTGCAGGATGCGCCGGGTGAAGTGGAGGAGGGAGTCGGGCCTGCCCATCTCGGTGGACACGGTCAGGTGCGCGTAGCCGGGCGTCTGGATCACCGGGAGGGTGAGGGCGCCGGGGTCCACCACCGCGGAGAAGCCCATGTTGGGGGAGTCGTCCCACTGCATGGGGGTGCGCACGGCGTCGCGGTCCTCCAGCCAGATGTTCTCCCCCATGCCGATCTCGTCGCCGTAGTAGAGGCAGGGGCTGCCCGGCAGGCTCAGCAGGAGGGCCAGGGCGAGCTCGGTCTCCGCGCGGGAGGCGTCCAGGAGGGGGGACAGGCGGCGCCGGATGCCGATGTTGGCGCGCATCCGCTCCTCGGGCGCGTACCAGGCGTACATGCGTGCGCGCTCCTCCTCGGTGACCATCTCGAGGGTGAGCTCGTCGTGGTTGCGCAGGAAGGTGCCCCACTGGCCGTGGGAGGGGATGTCAGGGGTGCGCTCGAGCACCCAGCGGATCGCCTCGGCCGAGCCTGCGCGCAGGGCGTAGTAGATGCGCGGCATCACGGGGAAGTGGAAGCACATGGTGCACTCGGGGGCCTCGGCGGTGCCGAAGTACTCCACGACTTCGTGGGGCCACTGGTTGGCCTCGGCGATGGTGATGGTTCCGGGGAACTCGCGGTCGAGCATCGCCCGGATGCCCGCGATGATCGAGTGCGTGGCGGGGAGGTTCTCGCAGTTGGTGCCCTCGGCCTCGGCGAGATAGGGGATCGCGTCGAGGCGGAACCCGTCCACTCCTGTGCGGGCCCAGAAGCGCACGACGTCGTGCACGGCCTCCACCACGGCGGGGTTGTCGTAGTTGAGGTCGGGCTGGTGGGAGAAGAAGCGGTGCCAGTAGAACTGGCCGCGCTCGACGTCGTAGGCCCAGTTCGACTCCTCCGTGTCCACGAAGATGATGCGCGTGTCCGGGTACCCGGAGTCGTCGTCGCGCCACACGTAGAAGTCTCCGTAGGGCCCCTCGGGATCGCTCCTGGAGGCCTGGAACCAGGGGTGGGCGTCCGAGGTGTGGTTGAGGACCATGTCGATGACGATCCTCATACCGCGCTGGTGCGCCTGGTGGACCAGCTCGCGGAAGTCCTCCATGGTGCCGTAGCGCGGGTCGATGGCGGTGTAGTCGGAGATGTCGTAGCCGCCGTCGCGCATGGGGGAGGGGTAGAAGGGCGGGATCCAGATGCAGTCCACGCCCAGCCATGCCAAGTAGTCCAGTCGGGTGATGAGGCCGGGGATGTCCCCGACGCCGTCGCCGTCGGAATCCGCGAAGGAGCGCAGGAGGGCCTCGTAGAACACTGCTGTGCGGAACCAGTCGGGGTCGGCGTCCAGGCCGGGGCGCGGCTGCTCGGGCAGCACCGGCACGCCCGGAACGGGCGGGACCACTGTCATCGGCGCGGCCCCAGGGGCGGGCACGGGTGCCGTCATCGGGGTCGGGCCGGTGCTCGCCGGGGGCTCCATGGTCGCCAGGGGGCGCGTGCTCGCGCCGACGGGCAGTGCCTCGGGGGGCAGGGGGCTGGGAGCGCTCACAGGGCTCGCACCCGCATGACGTGCGCGACCTGGCCCGAGTGCGGGTCGAGGCGGATGTAGTTCGAGTCGGACCACTCGTAGTCCTGCCCGGTGAGCTCATCGGTGACCGCCAGGCAGGGCCGCGAGCCGTCGGCGTCCTCGGGCAGCCCCAGCTGGACCAGGTTGAGGCTCAACTGGCCGACCTGCGCGTTGTGCGGGTCGAGGTTGACCACGGTGAGCACGACGTCATCCTCGCCCTGCGCGCCCTCGGGCTCCGCCGGGGCCTGTGCGAGGCGCGCCCGCTTGGAGTAGGCGATGATCTGGTCGTTGCCGGTGTCGTGGAACCAGATGTCCCGCAACTGGCCGAGCGCGGGGTGGGAGGCGCGGATCGCGTTGAGCCGGGTGAGGAGATCCTCGATGCCGTTGCCGCGGGCTGCGGCGAAGTCGCGCGGTTTGTACTCGTACTTCTCGTTGTCGATCTGTTCCTCGTAGCCGGGGCGCGGAACGGATTCGGCCAGCTCGTAGCCCGAGTAGATGCCCCAGGTGGGGGACAGAGTGGCGGCGAGCACGGCGCGCAGCTTGAAGGCGGGCACGCCCCCGTGGGTCATGAACGGGGTGAGGATGTCGTGCGTCGTGGGCCAGAAGGCCGGGCGCAGCACGTGCGCGGTCTCCTGGGACAGCTCCACGAGGTAGTCGGTCAGCTCCTCGCGGGTGTTGCGCCACGCGAAGTACGTGTAGGACTGGTGGAAGCCGATCTTGCCCAGGGTGCGCATCATCGCCGGGCGGGTGAAGGCCTCGGCGAGGAAGAGAACCTCGGGGTGGGTCTCGCGCACCTCGCTGATGAGGCGCTGCCAGAAGTCCAGGGGCTTGGTGTGGGGGTTGTCCACGCGGAAGATCGTCACGCCGTGGGCGATCCAGGTGTCGACGACCCCCTTGATGGCGTCGTAAATGCCCTCGGGGTCATTGTCGAAGTTGAGGGGGTAGATGTCCTGGTACTTCTTGGGCGGGTTCTCCGCGTAGGCGATGGAGCCGTCGGCCAGGACCGTGAACCACTCGGGGTGCTCGGCCACCCACGGGTGGTCCGGGGAGCACTGGAGAGCAAGGTCCAGGGCCACCTCCATGCCGAGCTCGCGGGAGCGGGCCACGAAGGCATCGAAGTCCTCGAAGGTGCCCAGGTCCGGGTGGATGGCGTCATGCCCGCCGTCGGCCGAGCCGATGCCATAGGGCGAGCCCGGGTCGCCCGGCCGCGCATTGAGGGTGTTGTTGCGGCCCTTGCGGTTGGCGGTGCCGATCGGGGAGATGGGGGTGAGGTAGAGGACGTCGAAGCCCATCGCCGCGATGCGGTCCAGGTTCTCGGCGGCGGTGCGCAGCGTGCCGGAGTGCCAGTGGCCGTGCTCGTCGCAGTAGGCGCCCAGCGACCTGGGGAAGATCTCGTACCAGGAGCCGGCCAGGGCGCGGGCGCGGTCCACCTGCAGGGGGTAGGCGCGTGAGGGGGAGACGAGGTCCCGCAGCGGCAGGCGGTCGAGGACGCCGACGACGGCGTCGGCCAGCCCCGCCTCCAGGCGCTCGATGGCCGAGCGGGAGGTATCGCGCAGGACGGCCGCGGCGGCTCCCAGCACGGCGGCGTCGGCCTGGCCCCGACCGGGCACCGTCTGGGCGCGCTCCATGAGGCGCGCGCCCTCCTCGAGCATGAGCTCGACGTCGACGCCCGCAGGCACCTTGACCCCGGCGTCATGCGCCCAGGTGGCGTAGGGATCCGACCATCCCTCGACGCGGAAGGACCAGTCGCCCGGGGCGTCCGGGGCCAGGCGGGCCTCGTAGCGGTCCAGGCCGGGGGCGATGAGCCGCATCCGGGCGCTGGGCCCGTCGGTGCCGTCGGGACGGATGAGCACGGCGGTCGCCGCGAAGCGGTCATGCCCCTCCCGGAAGACGGTCGCTCGGATGGGAATGACCTCACCGGGCACCGCCTTGGCGGGCCAGTGGCCATCCTCGACCACGGGGAAGACCTCGGTGACCGGGATCCGGCCGACGAGGGGGCGGGCAGGACGCGGGGCGGTGGTGTGTCGGATCACAGGACAAGACTACGGGCCCGGCGCGCATCCGGCACCCCGAACGGAGGAGCTCCGGGCGCGCCCCTCGACGATCGCGGGCAGGCGGGCTCCGGGCCTCCCCAGCCGCGTCAGTAGTCCATGCGCATGGCGGCGCGCACCGCCCGCAGGGTCTCGTCCGCGACCTCGTTGGCCCGTGCGCTGCCCGAGGCCAGGACCGCCAGGAGGTGGTCCTCGTCGGCGACCAGCTCCTGGCGGCGCGCGCGGATCGGCGCGAAGTACTCGTTGACCGCCTCGGTGGTGAGCCGCTTGAGGGCGCCCGCGCCGCCATCGCCGATGCGCTCGGCGATCTCCTCCGGGGCGCCCGCCCCGCACAGGGAGGCGAGCATGAGCAGGTTGGACACCTCCGGGCGGCCCACGGGGTCATAGGTGATGACGCGGTTGGAGTCCGTCTTGGCCTTCCTCAGGGCCTTGGCGGTCTCATCGGCGCTCATGCGCAGCTCGATCGTGTTGCCCCGCGACTTGCTCATCTTCTCCCCGTCCAGTCCCAGCAGCAGCGGGGCCTCGCCGAGCAGCGCCTCGGGGCGGCGGAACACCGGGCGGGACTTCTCCGCCCGGCCGTAGCGCTTGTCGAAGCGCTGGGCGATGAGGCGCGCCTGCTCCAGGTGGGGCAGCTGATCCTTGCCCACGGGCACGAGATTCGCCTGGCAGAACAGGATGTCCGCCGCCTGGTGGACCGGGTAGGTCAGCAGCAGGCCGCTCATGGCGCGCCCGGCCGTGGCCTCCAGCTCGGCCTTGACCGTGGGATTGCGGTGCAGCTCGGACTCGGTGACCAGGGACAGGAAGGGGAGCATGAGCTGGTTGGCGGCGGGCACCGCCGAGTGGGCGAAGATCGTCGAGCGCTCCGGGTCCACCCCCACGCTCAGCGCGTCCGCCGTGAGCGACAGGACGCGCTCGCGGATGGGGCCCACGCCGTCGCGGTCGGTGATGACCTGGTAGTCGGCCACGAGGATCCAGGTGTCGATGCCCATGTCCTGAATCGGCGCCCAGCTCCGCATCGTCCCGAAGTAGTGACCCAGATGCATGTTGCCGGTGGGGCGCACGCCGGTGAGCATCCGGTAGCGGCCGGGGTTGAGGGGCATGTCCGCCTCGATCTCGCGGCTGCGCACGATGGAGCGGGCGAGCGAGGCGTCGTCGACGGCGCCGGCCAGGGCCTCCTCGGCGGCAGAGGGGGCCTGGGCGGCCGAGGCGGTGTCGGATGCGGGGGAGGACGTCATGGCGCACATCCTAGGCGAGGGGCCTCGCAGGACGTCGCGCCCCTGCCCGCCGGGCCCGCCCGAGCTCAGGGGAGCGGGCGCTGCGAGGGCGACGGCGGGGTGTGGGTGTGCACGGAGAGACAGCCGCCGTCGGACAGGGGAGTGACGACGGCGAAAACCGCGAGCGGCTCCTCACCGCTCCGGCGGGAGGTTCTGGAGGGGGACCGGCTAGCGGGAGCGCTCCGGCTCCTGGGCGAGAGGCTCGCCGGAGAGGTAGATGCGCATGGAGAGTACTTCCATCGTCGTGGTGTCCCCGGGGCGGTCCTGCCGGCAGACAGGGCCCTGGGCGCTCCCGACGGTGGAGACCGGCACGGGCGCCGGGGCCCGCCGTGCCCGGCGGGCCAGCGCGAACGCCGAGGTGCACGGGCGGGGGACCGCCCATGTGGAGTCCCACACGAGATGCCAGTCGCGGCCGTGGGCCTCCGGCAGGACGACCTCCTGCTCCTCCAGGGTGCCGTTGATGACGACGAGGAGGTCGTCGTCGCCCCAAGGGGCGCCCGAGCGGAGCATCTGCACGGTCCGGCAGCCCGGGTCGTGCCAGTCCCAGTGGCTCATGTGCTCGCCGTCGGCCCTGAACCAGGACAGGTCCGGGATCGTGTCCGGCTCGCCGTCGATGAGGGCGGGCGCTCCGACGGCGAAGCGATCCGGGCGCAGCACCGGGTGCGTGTCGCGCAGGCGGACGAGGAAGCGCGTGATGGAGATGAGATCGCGCTGCCAGATCTCCAGATCCCAGTCGTACCAGGAGATTTCGGAGTCCTGGCAGTAGGAGTTGTTGTTGCCGCCCTGGGTGCGGCCCATCTCGTCCCCGCCCAGGATCATCGGGGTGCCCGCGCTGATGAGCAGCGTGCCCAGCAGGTTGCGCGCGGATCGGCGCCGCAGGACCTCGATCGGCCCGCCATCCATTCCCTCGGCCACGGGCCCCTCCCAGCCGTGGTTCCAGGAGCGGTTGTCATCCGTGCCATCGCGGTTGTCCTCGCCGTTGGCCAGGTTCTGCTTGTGGTCGAAGCAGGTCAGGTCCCTCAGCGTGAAACCGTCATGGGCGGTGATGAAGTTGACGCTCGCCAGCGGGCCCCGGCCACCCGGGTACTCCCCGTGGCCGAACAGGTCCACCGAGCCGGACAGGCGCGTGGCCAGGTCCCTCAGGTCCGAGCCGTGGCGCCCCTTGGACAGCTCCGAGGCATCGGCCAGCCAGAAGGAGCGCACCGCGCCGCGGTAGCGGTCGTTCCAGTCCTTGAAGGGCTCCGGGAACTCGCCGGTGCGCCAGCCCCCCGGGCCCACGTCCCAGGGCTCGGAGATGAGCTTGACCCGCTTGAGGACGGGATCGGAGCCCATTGCCGCCAGGAGCGGGTGGCGGGGGGTGAACTCGGCGCCGTGGCGGCCCAGGGTCACCGCGAGGTCGAAGCGGAAGCCGTCGACCCCGACGTCGGTCGCCCAGTAGCGCAGCGAGTCCAGCACCAGCTGGACCGCCCGGGGGGAGCGGAAGTCGATGCTGTTGCCCGTGCCGGTGACATCCCCGTAGGCGGCCGGCCGGTGCGGGGCGTGCAGGTAGTACTCCAGGTTGTCCAATCCCCGCAGGGACAGCGACGGCCCGTCCATGCCGCCCTCGCAGGTGTGGTTGTAGACCACGTCCATGATGACCTCGAGGCCCGCCTCATGGAGGATCGAGACCATGCCGCGCAATTCATCGAGAACCGCCTCGGGGCCGGCGGCCTGGGCGGCGGCCGTCGCGTAGGACGGCTCGGGGGCGAAGAACGACAGCGTCGAGTAGCCCCAGTAATTGCGCCGCCCCCGCTGCTGGAGGAACGGCTCGGAGAAGGCCGCGTGGATCGGCAGGAGCTCGATCGTCGTCACCCCGAGGCCGCGCAAGTACTCGATGGTCGCCGGGTGGGCGAGTCCGGCGTAGGTGCCGCGCAGGGGCTCGGGCACGCCGGGCATCCCCAGTGTCATGCCCTTGACATGGGTCTCGTAGATGACCGTGCGCTCGGTGGGCACGCGCGGGCCGGGGACCACGGGGAAACGGGGTTCGCCTGTGACCACGCCCAGCGCCGTGCTCCCCAGCGAGTCCAACTGAGAGGGGGCGAAGGGGATGAGGGCGGGGGAGAGGTCGTCCTCCACCGTGTGGGCGTAGATCTCCGGCGAGAGCGTGGTCGATCCGCTGATCAGGCGCGCGTAGGGATCGAGGAGCATCTTGCGCGGGTTGTGCAGGAGCGCTTCGGAGGGGTTCCAGAGCCCGTGGACCCGGTACCCGTAGCGCTGCCCGGCGCCGACGTCGGGCACATGCGCGTCCCAGGCGCCCTGCTGCGGGCCGTGCATGCCGATGCGGCGCTCGGAGAGGACGACCCCGGCGTCGTCGACCTCGACGAGGCACAAGTCCACCGCTGAGGCGCGAGGGGCCACGACCACGAAGTCCGTCCCATCTCCCCGGGGGGTGGCGCCCAAGCGGGTGCGCTCGAGTGCGCGTGCCGGCGCTAGTGGCGCAGGGGCGAGTTGGGCCGATTCGGACATGGGCGCCATTGTTGCGTGCGCGCCGATCGGGACCAAGTGCCCGGGTCGCGCCTAGAGCTGATAGAAGGATCACTGGACTGAGCGGGCGGTCACACCCCGCTTTATGGCAACCTTGGACGCATGAAAATCGTCGTCTGCATCAAACACGTTCCTGACGTGCAGTCCGAACGCCGCATCGAGGAGGGCCGCCTCGTGCGCGGTGAGGAGGACGTCATCAACGAGCTCGATGAGAACGCCGTCGAGGCGGCCGTCGCCCTCGCTGAGGACGCCGGGGGTGAGGTGATCGCCCTGACCATGGGCCCGGAGGACTCCGAGGACGGCGTGCGCCGCGCCCTCCAGATGGGGGCCGACTCCGGCCTCGTCATCGCTGATGACGAGCTCGCCGGGGCCGACGTCGTCACCACCGCGCGAGTGCTCGCGGCCGCCATCGGGCGCATCGGCGGCGTCGACCTCGTCGTCACCGGCATGGCCTCCCTGGACGGCATGACCTCCATGCTCCCCGGGGCGCTCGCCGCGGCCATGGGCGTGCCCGCGCTCACCCTGGCCACCGAGCTGGAGATCGCCGCCGGGGCCGTGACGATCCAGCGGACCACCGGCACGCTGCGCGAGACCCTGCGTGCGCCGTTGCCCGCCCTCGTCTCCGTGACCGACCAGGCCAACGAGCCCCGCTACCCGAACTTCGCCGCCATGCGCGCGGCGAAGAAGAAGCCCGTCGACGTGCTGTCGTTGGACGATCTCGGGCTGGGGGGCCTGGGCGATCCGGTTGTCAGCGTGGCGGCCGCCCAGGCGAGGCCGGCCCGCGAGGCCGGCGTCATCCGCACCGACGCCGGGGACGCCGGGCGAGAGCTCGCCGCCTGGCTCGTCGAGTCCAAACTCGTCTGAAGCTCGTCTGAGACTGGTTTGGGGCTCATCCGAGGCCCGCCCGTTAGACGTCTGGTGCGCGCCCGCCGCCCATAAGACCCAAGGAGATCCCGCATGTCCCACGCGCTTGACACCCCCATCCTCGTCCTGGCCGACCTCGACGACGCCGGCCATCCCACAGGTGCCGCTCTGGAGCTGCTCGCCGCGGCCAGGTCGCTCGGCCCCCAGGCGATCGCCCTCGTGCTCGGCGACGCCGCCGCGGCCAGCGCCGTCGGTCCCGCCCTGGCCACCGCGGGCGCGACCCGGCTGCTGGCCGCCGCCGTTCCCGCCCTGGCCGGATGCGCCGCAGACGCCGTGGCTGCCGGCGCGCAGGCCACTGGTGCCGCCGCCGTGCTCGTGACCAGTGACTACCGCGGCAAGGAGATCGCCGGGCGCGCCGCCGTCCTGCTCGGCTCGGCCGCCTCCAGCGACCTGGCCGACCTGCGCCTGGCTGAGGGCGGCGACGCCCTTACCGGTGCCAAGCTGGTCCTATCCGGCTCCTGGTCCACCACCTCCGAGCTCGCCCTTGGCGGTCCCGCCCCCGTGATCGCCGTGAGGCCCGGTGCCTACGAGGCCGTTGCCGACGGTATCGCCGAGCTCACCCCCGAGGTCCTCGAGGTCGCCCCCGCGGCCGAGTCCGTGGCCGTCGAGCTCGTGGAGTCGGAGCGCTCCGCCGCCGCGGCCGGGCCCGAGCTCACCGAGGCCCGCACCGTCGTGGTCGGTGGGCGTGGGGTCGACGGCGATTTCGACCTGGTCCGCTCATTGGCCGAGCCGCTGGGCGCCGCCGTCGGCGCCACGCGCGTGGCCTGCGATGAGGGCTGGATCGAGCGCAGCGCCCAGGTGGGCCAGACCGGTGTGAGCGTCTCCCCGCGCCTGTACATCGGCCTGGGCGTCTCCGGCGCCGTGCACCACACCTCCGGCATCCAGGGTGCGCAGGCCATCGTGGCGGTCTGCGACGACTCCGAGGCCCCGATCTTCGAGATGGCGGACTTCGGCGTCGTCGGGGATGTGGGCGAGGTGGTCCCGCAGATGGTGGCCGAGTTGGCGCGTCTGAGGGGCTGAGCCGGTCCCGGCTGCGGGGTGCACCGGCGGGTCTGCTTGCCGAGCCGGTGGGTCCGTGGAGGCGGGCCAGGCCCGGCCGACGAGCGAGCCGACTCGCTTTGCGCTCCTCGCCCCGCGCGGTCAGTCACTGCTTGACACACACGTAAGGCGACGGCGCACTCATGTCTTACGAACTCCGTCAGGCATGGGATTGGTGCGGAGAGGGCGGGACGGCGATGGGCGGTTCATCGGTGACTGACCGCGCGGATGAGGAGGCCAAGCGCCGAGCCTTCCGGATCGCGGAGGACTCCGGCTTCGATCTGTCATCGGTCACTCGTACCTTCTACCTGCGGAATTATCAGGGACAACGTGATCCCTCTCAGGCTCGGCCGCCCGGCGCCCAACGAGGATTCGCACGAGGCCCCGGCGGAGTCGGAGCGGATCCTCGATTCTGGCGGGGTGCGCTTCGGCGGGCCTGATGAGGTCTTCGCCGATCTCGGGATCTGAACCCGATGCTGCGCGCCGATATGACGTCCAGGTTCCTCCGGGATGTCAAGCAGCTCAAGACGCGGCATGCGCATGGAGGACCTGCGTGAGGTGAGCGTGCTCGTACCGGAGAACTCGGAGGAGGAATCAGCGGATGAGCCCCGTCGCCGTCATCGCATGCACCGCTGGCCTGGAGACTGGAGGGACTCGTACGAGTATCCTGCCCTCTCCATCCATTCCGCCCTCTTCTAGCCCTCTTGGCTTCGCGTGACCGTCTCGCCCTGGGGATACCGTTTCGGCCCGCTCCTGCGCCCTCAAACTGCGAGGATGAGGGCGCAGGAGCGGGCCGAGACGGTATCTGGAGGGCGAAGCCGCAATGCTGGGGTGAGACGGTATCTCGGGGGCGAAGCGCGGAACGCCGGGCTGCCGATGGATATTGGATCGGGACCTCTGGCGCTTCAGGCGACGGTGGCGTGGGCGAGGACGCGCCGGCTGTCGGGCCCGCCGTAGACGACGACGGACTGCCCGGCGGCAACCCCGCGCAGAGGCTCGCCGAGCTCGACGTGGAGGGATGCGGCCTCGGCGTCCGCAGTGACGCGTGCCCGAATGGGACGTCCGTGGGCGCGCACCTGCACGTGGGCGTCGGCCCATCCGAGCGGCCCGGGGGCGGCACCTGAATCAGCGCCCGTGCCCTCGCTCGGCCCCAACGGCTCGGGGTCGGCCAGGAGGATGAGGCCATCGGCGTCGAGGCTCCTGCGCTGGAGGAGCGCGGCGGGGCCGACGACGACCTCATTGGTGGCTGGGCGGGTCTCCAGGACGTAGCGGGGCCGACCGTCGGGGGCGGGGCGGGTGAGCCCCAGGCCCTTGCGCTGGCCGACTGTGAAGCCGAAATAGCCGGAATGCTCGCCCAGCACCTCGCCGTCGGGCGTGACCATTCGGCCCGGGGAGGAGCCCAGGGCGCGGGTGAGGAAGCCGCGGGTGTCGCCGTCGGCGACGAAGCAGATGTCGTAGGAGTCGGGCTTGTCGGCCACGGGCAGGCCCCGCTGGGCGGCCTCGGCGCGCACGGCGGCCTTGCTGGGGGCGTCGCCCAGGGGGAAGAGCGCGCGGGCCAGGCCCTCACGGCCGGAGACGGCCAGGACGTAGGACTGGTCCTTGGCGGTGTCCGCGGCGCGCGAGAGGGTCAGGCCGGCGGCGTCGCCTGGGCGGCCGGCGCTGGCGCCGCCGCTCAGGCGCGCGTAGTGGCCGGTGGCGACGGCGTCGAAGCCGAGGGCGAGGGCGCGCTCGAGGAGGGCGTCGAATTTGATGCGTTCGTTGCAGCGCACGCAGGGGTTGGGAGTGCGGCCGGCGCGGTACTCGGCAAGGAAGTCAGCGACGACGCGCTCCTCGAACTCGTCGGACAGGTCCCAGGTGTAGAAGGGGATGCCGAGGATGTCGGCGGCCCAGCGGGCGTCGGAGGCATCCTCGATGGAGCAGCAGCCGCGTGAGCCGGAGCGGGTGGCCTCCCGGTCGCGGGACAGCGCCATGTGGATGCCGACGACGTCGTGCCCGGCATCGATGGCGCGTGCGGCGGCGACGGCGGAGTCGACACCGCCGGACAGGGCGGCCAGGACGCGCATGGTGCTCCTCGGGGTAGTTTGGTTGGGGTGCGCTGCTGCGTAAGGTTGTGGTACCACCGTACGGCGGCTCCTCTGGAGCAGTCCCGTCCCAGCTCGGAAGGAGGAAGGGATCGGGGAAGTGAGGTGGCGGCCGTGCCCAAGCTGAGAGATCAGCGCGCGGGGCCGCCGGGAGGAGGAAGTGTCAGGCAGGTAGGCGCAGCACTTAACTCCAACGCCCACCTGATCCGGACCATCGGTGTCCTAACGGATGCCCTCGGCAAATGATCCATATGAGCCATTGCCCCCGGGGACCCATTCGGTCGCAGCCAGGTCGGGTTCCACATTATGGTCCCTGCGCTACCGCCTGTCCACGACGTGAGCATTACCTGCCGTCACCGCCCATCCGTCGGTGCCTGACGGTTGGCCGGCACCGTCCTGTGATCCGCACCGAGGCCGGGCATCCCGTCTCGCCGCGATCATCGGGAGCGGCGTGGTCCTGATCGGGGCGGCACTGCTCATCATCAGCCTCATCGAGCTCGCCGACGGATCCGGTGTCGCTGGACCCGGCTTCACCGTCGAGCCCAGGTGGGGTCGAGCCGACGGCCCAGGCGGCAGGGCGAGGGAAAAGTAAGCTAGAGGGGAGGCGGAGTGATTATGAGGGTGATACTGCTCAGGGGCTGGTCGAGTTCGGGGCTCTGGCTGCCGTGTCCCGACGAACGGGCCTGTTCTGACGTTACCCAGGCCGAAGAGGGGATCCGCCTCCAGCTCGCCGGGTGCGTCCACACGGCTTGCGCGCCGGACTGACCCAGGCCGAGTTGGTCGACTGCATAGGCTCCTGGCAGTCAGTCATCTTCGCCGTCGAGAACGGCGGCCGGGTTATTTCAGTTCTCATGCTCCGGCGCATCGTTCGTGCGCTGGAGGTCAACCTGGTCATTGACATGGCTGCCGTCAGTTGACCACCACGCATCCATATATGAGTCCAGGCGTCCGGGCCGCTAAGGTGTCGCTCGTGCTCTGGCTCGGGATTATCCCCGCATACACGGGTGCACACGCCAGAAGCGTGAGGGACCTGGTTTTAAGCGGGATCATCCCCGCATACGCGGGGTGCACAGGCGCCCTCGACGCCGAGGACCACGGAGTCAGGGATCATCCCCGCATACGCGGGGTGCACTAGGCGGCCTGGTCGAGCCGGTCAGCTTCTCTCGGATCATCCCCGCATACGCGGGGTGCACCGGGGGGCCTCGATCTCGTCGAGGTCCATGGTCGGATCATCCCCGCATACGCGGGGTGCACGTCTTGATCGCCGCGTTCGCCGCGTCGATCAGCGGATCATCCCCGCATACGCGGGGTGCACCGGCTGGCGTGATCTTCACTGCTACGTCCCGCGGGATCATCCCCGCATACGCGGGGTGCACGGAGACGACCGTGCTCGTGAGCGAGCTGGGGCGGGATCATCCCCGCATACGCGGGGTGCACCTGAACAATGATCCGACAGTGATCATGATGCCGGGATCATCCCCGCATACGCGGGGTGCACTGTGGCGGTCTCCGATGCGATGCTGGCCGCCGGGGATCATCCCCGCATACGCGGGGTGCACCCCCCGCTGAATAGCGCGTAGACCCACTCGCTAGGATCATCCCCGCATACGCGGGGTGCACTGCCGGTCATGGCGCCACCCTCTCGGTGGCGGCGGATCATCCCCGCATACGCGGGGTGCACCGCCGCTTCCGCCGTCCGGGCGGTTGCGGGGGCGGATCATCCCCGCATACGCGGGGTGCACAGGCTGTTGCCGCCGCCGGGGACGGCCGCGTCCGGATCATCCCCGCATACGCGGGGTGCACCGCCGCTGACCCGTCACCGCATCACCCGAGACGGGATCATCCCCGCATACGCGGGGTGCACGCTACACCCCTACCGCCGGGGGGCTGCGGGGGCGGGATCATCCCCGCATACGTGGGGTGCACAACTTTTTTGAAATACTTATCGCAAAAAGCACCGGATCATCCCCGCATACGCGGGGTGCACCACGCCCCCGTAACGTAATCCCGGTCACACGGCGGATCATCCCCGCATACGCGGGGTGCACGCCACAGTGAAGCCGTTCTCCTGGACGAAGTGCGGATCATCCCCGCATACGCGGGGTGCACTCGCTCTCGGACGAGTCGGCCGTGTACTCCGTGGGATCATCCCCGCATACGCGGGGTGCACGTCCCACGAGGCGGTGACCTCGTTGGTGGTGCCGGATCATCCCCGCATACGCGGGGTGCACCTATGCTCGCCGAGTGTGAGAGATGTCACCCACGGATCATCCCCGCATACGCGGGGTGCACATAGCCTGCGCCTGCTTGATGAACTCGGCGCGGGGATCATCCCCGCATACGCGGGGTGCACTGTCTCAGGTGCGGGCGTCGGTCCCCAAGACGCGGATCATCCCCGCATACGCGGGGTGCACTTGCCGAGGGCGTCACCGATCATTTTAGCGGCGGGATCATCCCCGCATACGCGGGGTGCACGTACCGGAGCTGGGCTATCTGGCGACGGTACGAGGATCATCCCCGCATACGCGGGGTGCACAGGAGTGGACCGATCCGGACTCCGAGCAGCTTGGGATCATCCCCGCATACGCGGGGTGCACGCGACCCCCCTACCGCCGGGGGCTGCGGGGGCGGGATCATCCCCGCATACGCGGGGTGCACGGATCAGGTCGGTGAGGCTCATGGGACTCTCACGGATCATCCCCGCATACGCGGGGTGCACTCCTCCAGCCCGACATTCGTGCCGCCGCCCATCGGATCATCCCCGCATACGCGGGGTGCACGGGCGCTGCGCGAGGGCAAGCATGCCCGGCGTGGGATCATCCCCGCATACGCGGGGTGCACTCAGTGGAAAGCTGGCGGTACTGGTCCCGAAGCGGATCATCCCCGCATACGCGGGGTGCACTGACCCTAGACAGCGCGTCAACCGAGATGCGTAGGATCATCCCCGCATACGCGGGGTGCACAGGTTTTGCCGGAGCGGATGGCGCCGTCGAGGAGGATCATCCCCGCATACGCGGGGTGCACATCCAGTTGCGCCACGTGGCCCGCCAATCCGTCGGATCATCCCCGCATACGCGGGGTGCACAGCGATCATGTCGTCGAGGCTCTGGTTGGGTTGGGATCATCCCC
Organism: Actinomyces gaoshouyii; assembly: GCF_002076915.1. Classification (NCBI taxonomy): domain Bacteria; kingdom Bacillati; phylum Actinomycetota; class Actinomycetes; order Actinomycetales; family Actinomycetaceae; genus Actinomyces; species Actinomyces gaoshouyii. Next base: position 1,527,578 of record NZ_CP020468.1, on the reverse strand, counting down.
GCATACGCGGGGTGCACATTTTCTTATCCCCTTGCCGGGAATGAATGTCAGGATCATCCCCGCATACGCGGGGTGCACGTCCATCCCTCATCTGTGGGGACGATAATGCTCGGATCATCCCCGCATACGCGGGGTGCACGCCCCCAGAATCCCGCTCAGGCCGGAGAACGCCGGATCATCCCCGCATACGCGGGGTGCACGAGGCGAGTTCCGTGTCGAAGAGATCAAGTTGCGGATCATCCCCGCATACGCGGGGTGCACGCCGCTCGGGCCAGGGCGCTGGAAAAAAGTGAGGGATCATCCCCGCATACGCGGGGTGCACATCATCCTGCACGCCCGCGAGGAGGTCTGCCTCGGATCATCCCCGCATACGCGGGGTGCACCGCTCTCCGAAAATCACCGCACTCCTCGATATCGGATCATCCCCGCATACGCGGGGTGCACGCGGCCAACGGGCTCAGCAGTCGGCAGGCGATGGGATCATCCCCGCATACGCGGGGTGCACCGTGCGGCGCGCGTCACCCCATGACCAGTGACCGGATCATCCCCGCATACGCGGGGTGCACTTTCCCGGCTTTTTGCGTATCCTCGATTGTGGCGGATCATCCCCGCATACGCGGGGTGCACCTGGCGACACACTGGGCGACCGCCTCATCCCTCGGATCATCCCCGCATACGCGGGGTGCACAACTGAGCGCTCTTTCGGATATCCGCACCGATAGGATCATCCCCGCATACGCGGGGTGCACGCCCTCGCCGGCCTGATCTACACGCCCGAGGATGGATCATCCCCGCATACGCGGGGTGCACCTGGCCTCTCACACCGGGCGATCACCGCCTACGGGATCATCCCCGCATACGCGGGGTGCACGCTCGCATAGACATGCCCAGCACGATGGCGCGCGGATCATCCCCGCATACGCGGGGTGCACTGGTAACTGGGCCTGATGCTCCGTCGCTGTGGCGGATCATCCCCGCATACGCGGGGTGCACGCCGCATGCAAGGGTGACGCATCCAGCGATTGGGGATCATCCCCGCATACGCGGGGTGCACTGAGGTATCTCATGAGGTTGGCGGGCTTGGGAGGGATCATCCCCGCATACGCGGGGTGCACGCTCGATAGCGGGGACCAGTACGAGCGTCTGGCGGATCATCCCCGCATACGCGGGGTGCACGCCTTTGGCTTAATCGAGGCAATCTGATTCAGAGGATCATCCCCGCATACGCGGGGTGCACCTCGGCACGAGCACTCTGCCGGATGACGCCACCGGATCATCCCCGCATACGCGGGGTGCACCCCGATCGACCGGCCATGTGGGTGCACGCCCAGGGGATCATCCCCGCATACGCGGGGTGCACCCTGGTACTGCCGCTTCAGCGGAATCCAAGCCGGGATCATCCCCGCATACGCGGGGTGCACTCCACCGGTCAGGCTTGGAGCCGACGAACCCCGCGGATCATCCCCGCATACGCGGGGTGCACTGGGGCGCCCCGCTACGCAGCGCGTTGACGGGGGGATCATCCCCGCATACGCGGGGTGCACACTTGGCAATCCTTGAGACCCCAACGGCATTGTAATCTATCTGAAACCTTTTGCCTTCACTCCCCACCTAGAGCCCGTTCCGCCGAGTTCCTGTAGCGGCGTCGACGAGCGGCAATGGACCACGACTCCTTCGCCGGCCTCGCGGCTCCGGGGGTCACCTGCGATCCTTCGATTGCTCGGTACGGGGTCCGCATCACTAGGCAGCCCTCGAAATCCGCAGGTTCCCGATCGTGGCCGAGCGAGGCCACAGAGAAATGTTGCTCCGACCGCGTGGACCAAATGAGGAGTGCGCGACCGTCACCGATATACGCCCTGACCAGGTCCCATAGTTGCTCGCGCACTCGGGCGGCGAGATGCCCGACGAACACTCCGGGGGAGACCTCCATCAACCAGCGCGTGAGCGAGCCGCGCAACTGCGCGGGAGCGGCGGTGAGAACCAGAACTACCATCCACCTGCCTCCTCTACTCCGATCGCGGCGTAGTTCGCCCCGCCGGAGACGGCCTTCTTCTGGTAGTCCCACAAGGAGACCACGTTGATGGCCAGGTCCTCTGTCTCCTCAGTGCCGAGCATTGTGTGGATATCATGGACCGCGCGCTCAATCACTTTCAGCTCGAAGATCCGGTCCCGCACCCTGCGTCGGGTTGTGCCCGTGATATCCTCCATTCTTTCCGCGATGACGTTGAAAGCGATCGGTATTGTCGTCTCTGCCTTGTAAAGGTCGGCGACGTCGTAGACGAATGAACGCTCATGCCCGGTGTGAATGAAACCGAGCCCGGGCGAGCATCCGAGCGACACGATCACCGCGTGCACCACTCCGTACAGGGCGGCATGCGCGGCGGACAGCGCCTGATTGATGGGATCGGAGGCTTCGAAATCGTCAGGTCGATAATCCCGCCTCGTCCACGGCACACCGGTGCGGCGGGAGTTGTCCCTGTAGACCTCGCGAACGCGAGCACCCTCACGCCCACGCAGTTGCTGCATCGTCAAACCACTGACGTTCTCACCCTCGAAACGCCAGCAATACATCTGCCGTGCGACTTGCAAGCGTTTCTGGGGCGAGGAGACGCGTGCTGCCTGCTCAACAAGGAGCCGTGTGGAGGTGGCCAAGGAACGCCCGTGCGCGTAGTACCGCACGCCGCGCTCCCCAACCCACACGGCTGTGGTCCCGCACTCGCCCAGAAGACTCATCGCCTGATGGCTCACCGAAGTTCCCGGGCCGAGAAGGACAGCCACCAGAGAAGCCGCTGGAACTCGAATGGTGCCCTGATCATTGCGAGCTGTAAGGGCGCCATCCTCCCGATGGACCACGCAGTGCTCCAAATAAAGGAAGGACATCCGGTCCTGAACGCGAGGGAGCGCCGTGACGGGCACGGGCAGCATCCTTGTCATGATCAGCTCCTGTGAGGCCGGACGAGCGTCATGAGCCCGCAGCCATATGCCTTCGAGCGTCCGATTCCGGACACCAGTGTCGTCCGCAACTTGTCGGCGTCGGTCACTCTCAGAAGTCCTTCGTAGACAGTTCGATTAATCGTCACGCGTGCGCGACGATTCGCGTGAGGATCATTTCTCCAGAATTCAGGACGCTCTCTGTGAACCACTGTCACTGAATCGTCCCCATCGTCGCCACTTGCGGAAAGAGGCTCGAAGCCATGATTAGCGGCCCTGTTGAGGAGCCACTGGCGCTGCTGCGCCACCGTCACATGTCCATAGACCTTGCCGCGGAGGCCAGGTCCTTGCGGTGCCGCATGCGACGGATTCGCCGCGAGGCGAAACGCCCAGACTTGTCCTGCCGTCAGGTGGAAGAGGAAAGGTTCGTAGTCACGAGTGAGAGCGTCTGCTCCGGCTGGGGCTGCCTCCGCGATAAGTTGAGCCATGGCCGGTTCTGTGGGGGAGGCAACATAAAGGGTGACGCCGAAAGCCCCCCGGTCCACGCGCCAGAGAATACGTCCCCGAGTTTTGATGGAAGTGCTTTCCAAGGGGGTTGCGGCCTTCATAACGGCAGCATGCATCGCCTGCGGTGATCCAAGATACTTGCGTGCGAGTCTCCGCCCAGGATCCAGCTCGATCTTCGTCAAGAACATTCCTGCGCCTCCTCCAGTTCGGCCATGGGGTCGTGAGAATCAGGGTGGGCGTTGCCGACCTCCACCCACTGGCGCTCGACCTGCCTGAACCCGTAGTCGCGGCGCCGAGGGTCGAAGGAGTGCGGAACGTCGCGGCTTGCGTAGGCCGAGCGGCGTTCCGTGACCGGAACCGCATCCTGGTCGATGAGAACCTCCGCCTTGAACGCACCGTGCCTCCGGGTCTGAAACCACTGTGAGGCCTGCCAGGGCTCGTCCTGAAGCGCTGCGAGCAGCGGGGCCGGGCGCAGTCCCAGCGACACCGGTTGCGTCGGCGGGCACGATCTGCGTCCCAGGTACAGGGGGAAGACGGGGCGGCGGAGTGCCTCGTTGAGCCCCTCCAGAAGCGAGTGGTCCCCCTCGATGCCGGCCAGGAAGACGGCGTCGGCGATGTAGTACCGGTTGGATAGCGGCATGGAGGTCTTGCCGTCCAGAGTGCGGGCGGTGTGGAAGTCCCGGATGACGCTGCCGGGCTGGTCCTTGCGCACACCGAAGCTGAGCGATAGCAGGTCCTCGATGGGGTCAGTGCGGCGTCGCCCGACTGCGGCGGCCAGCATGCCGATGACCCCGCTCTTCGTCGGCGCAGGCTCAGTATCTCTCACCGTGAATCGTGAAGTCACCCCCCATGCCTGCATCGGCCCTGCGAGTCGCAGGAGAAGGACGCTCATCAGGCATTCTCCTCGTCGAGGACGCGGGAAGCCAGCACCTGGCTGACCTGCGCCGGCAGGTCAGTGAAGGTGAGCCGCTCGCCAAGCGAGGCCACGGCGTCGGAGTCGATGAGGGAGACGACAAAACTTGCAGCCGGCCTCATCCCGTACGCGCTCTCGATACTGGTCGCGTACTGGGCCAGGGCCTGGATGGAGCGACCAAGGTACCCGTCGCCTGCATTCGCGGGAACGGCCGTCTCGAAAGCGCCCACCAGGGAGACCGGCTGGTCCTCGCGCACGGTGACCATGATCATCTCCGGAAGAGTGCGATTGGCGAAGGTGTTCTGCTTACCGGTGGGCATCGACAGGCAGAAGCCGGAGACGAAGGCCTCCAGTGCGTGCAGGGCTGCCTGTCCGTCCCCGAGATTCATTTTCAGCAGGTCGATGTTGACCGTCGCGTAGCGGTACATGGTGGCCGACGCGAACTCTACGGTGCCCATCATGCCGGCGCCCGCGTCCTCCTCCTCGGAGCGGTTCTTCTCGTCGTCAACAGCCGTGAAGAAGTCATACTCGTTCTCCGCAGCGTGGGTTGAGATCGCGTGCGCCACTTGGCAGGCGGCGTCGACGTTGAGATCAGCGTCGTCGGCAACCATCCTGCCGAAGAGCGAGACGTCGACAGCGTGCTCCTCCTTGAAGATCTTCTTGACCTCCTTGGCTTCCAGGCTGGTGCCACCACGCTCTGCGGCGATGGCGAGGTCGGCGAGCCGATCCACCTGGCTGCGGGAGAGGAACAGGAGGTAGCCGGACTCCTGAGGAGCGCCCTGCTTGTTGCCCCGCGGGGCTGTGAGCTTGATCTTGGCAGCCTTGAACACATCCTCCGCCAGAGCAATGGCCCGATCTTCCAGATCCGGGGCCTGGGATGTAATGGCCTCGGCAAGGACCTTGACGACGCGCTTGGTACGAGTGCCCAGGTCGGAGGTGTCGAGATGATCGATGAAGTGCAGCCGAGTCGCCCGCTTCCAGGACTGGCTGGAGACCCGCAAGCGCCTGACCCCTCCGTAGACGGCGGACTTGGGTGAGCCGGAGTCGTCGCGGTTGACGCAGCTCGGCGGGACGGACTGGATGACGTGGATGTCGACGAAAGTGCTCATGTCAGTTCTCCGGAGTAGATGATGTGGGGGACGAGGTGGTGGAAGGGGCTGAGGTCCGGCTGGGATCCTCAGACGTGTGCAGGGACGCGAACTGACGGGCCCAGCGCAGGCGGACGGTCGTGGCGCCATCCGGTCGTTGGAAGGCGACGAGGTCGTCGGCGAGCATGGCGTGATCGAGCGGAATGCTCTGTGCTCGCAGCTGGGAGATGAAGCCCCTGAGGTGGTGCTGCAGCTCGGTGATAGTCGTGGAGGTGACCAGGGCGTTGAAACGTGCTCTGGTGGAGGGGTTCTCCTCCTCCCCGATCCCGACCAGGGCGCGTGCGGCACGGCCCAGTCCTCGGCCCGGTGAGAACATGGGCTCGGTCCGCGACTGCTGGTGGACGGCGTAGAGCGTCATCGCCGTGTGCACAGCGATCTCCTCCCAGGTAGGGGCGTCCCCGGCGTGCTCGGGGACAACCACCTCGGTGAGGCTCCAGACCTCGGGACTCTCACCCGGGGCCTGACTTGAGGCCTTGCGCAGGGCGGCGAGCTGGCCGCGAGCGGCGGACTCGTTGCGCTGAAGGTGCCGGCTCTGAAGCCCGTGGGGACCTGCGAGACGCTGGTCGACGGTTCTCCCCGCGACGCCGAGCCGCCGCGGTTGTCTGTTGGACGTCGGCGCCGCCCTCGCTGCGTCTGAGGGGCTGGTGGTCTGTGAGGCGGTCATGCTCGTGTCCTTTCTCCGTCGTCGACGGGGGAGTCCTCATGGTCGGGGTGAGGTAGCGAGGTGCTGAGGGCGTGGGTGAAGAAGAACAGGGCATGGCTGACGTCCATGCGGCTGGAGCCCTCACCACGGCCCGCGAAGGCAGTGCTCGGGACCGCAGCCGTGAGGATCTCCTGCTGGCTCCAGGCCTCGCACCGCAGCCACTCGCGCCACTGGTCGCGGGCGGTCTCCGGGACAGCGCCGTCGAGTGAGGCCAGCCAGCGGGGAAACTCCGCGTCAATGACCCGATAGAAGGCTGCACCGGCGTGTTTGCACGCCTCTTTCGCAGTATCCGGACTGCCTCCGCGGGCACGGTCCAGGTCAGAAGCGAGGTTGCGCACGTGAGCGACCACCTGCTCAGTCTGCTCCATGACGTCATGGACGATGGCGATCATGCGCACGTTCTCGGGATCCAGCAGGCCCGCCGGCAGCGACAGGGTGTCGCTGACGAGCTCGGAGACAACAGCTTCCTGCGCCCCGTACTCCATACCGACCGCGTGCAGAGGGATGAGACCGGTTCGCGGTGCCACCCCGTTGCGCATCAGCCGCTGGTAGAAGACGACGACGGCGGGTGCCCGGTACCGGGTGATCTCACCGGCCCCCTTGACTCTCGCCGATAGGCTCAGCTGGGCGACCACGGTCGACAGCCCCCGCCAGAAGGCGCGGTCGGTCGGCAGCTTGCGTGGCATGAACACCGTCCCGCCGAGCTTCTTGGTCTGGGGCTCGGAGTAGCGCCACGCGGTCATCGGCTCAACCGAGTACCGGTTCTGGGGGGTGGCTTTGTCCCCGTTGCCCAGGAACAGCCCGATGACGGAGCCCTCGTCCCCGTGCAGGAGGACGCGACGGGCCTGCCACGTGTAGCAGGAGACCGGACCGGCCGGTTGTGCCGAGGATGACCCTGCCGGGCCGTCCGGATCCCGCTCCCAGGGAGCGATGTCCTGCTCTGGATCGACACCCTCAAGGTCAGGGACCTCCTCGGTCACGACCGTGTTGAGTAGCAGGGTTCGCGCCAAGGTGTCACCGGAGATGAAGACCGTTCCGATCTGTCCCGCCCATCCGGGGCCGATCGGGTATCCCTTCCCTCCTTTGACCGCAGGGTCACCGACCGCCCCAGATCGGATTCCGGAGGGGTCGAAGGCGTGAACGTGGATGAGCCACCGTGCCGCCTCCGCCCAGGTCATCCGCTCAAGTCCCTCGGCGATACGGGTGGTGAAGAAGGGTTCCCCGTTGGGGACGTCAGCGATCAGGGACGTGAGCGCAGAGATCTTGCCGGATGCAGCGTGGATCCCAGCAACCTGGAAGAACGGCTTGTCCGGGTGACGCAGGTCGAAGCGGTCCCGGTGCCGTTCCAGGTAGGCGACGGCGTCCCTGCCCAGTCGCGCCGGTTCGTCCCAGTACTCCTCCCAGGTGTCCAGGTCCTCAGGGCCGCCCATGGTGCGGTGACAGATCGCCAGGAGCAGACGCAGGATCGCCACGTCCTGAGTGGCGATCTCCCCGTGGATGGCGGCAATCTCCTCAGCCTGCTGGAAGACGGAGAGGAGCGATACCTCGTCGGAGGAGCCGTCGAGGCGGGTCACCTTGATCCAGGGCTCGTCCAGAAGATTGAAGGTAACTGTCATGGTTCGCGGACCTCCTTGAGCCCAGTGGACGAGTCGTACTCCAGGGTCGTGCCGAGCAGCTGTGCGCGGCCGTCCGTCAGGGGCAGGACCAGCTGCCCCCTCAGGTCACGGTCATCCTGCCAGGCACGTGCGACACGAATCCCGATCTGTTCGAGCTCGTCGATGGCCTGGTCCATCCGGCGGCCCTTCGTCAGCCCAGCAGGAAGGCGGACTGAGGACATGAGCATCGTGCGTACGACGTCGCGGTCGGGAGCCCGGTCTATCGGGAGGATGACGCCCGGCTTTCCGGTAGAAGAGGGCAGGGTCCTCAGTTCTTCCTGGCCTCCGACCCGTCGGCTGGTGATGAGGATGACCTCCAGGGAGTCCTCACCGTCGCGTACCTGGGCGCGTGCCGTCTCCTCGCTGTCGCTGGCCGGAGTGTGGAGCCAGTCGACGAGGTCCGCCCGTGCTCCCGCCCGGTCGGGCTCAGACAGAAGGTAGCCCTTGGCCGCCCTGTGCTTGTCTGAGGCCTCCTGGTCGGCGGCCGCACGTGCCCGATCAAGGGCCTCGCCCCAGGTCGGAGGGACCTGCGCACCGGCCCCGTACACGGCCTCGATGAGTTCGTGGACGTCCTGCGGCGTGCGCACCGTGCCCGCCCCCTCCACAACCCGGCCGAGGGCAGCAGCGCTCAGGAGCATGTCCTGCTCGCCGTAGATCGCCTTCGCACCAGGCTCGATGCCCGGATCGGAGCTGGTGAGAGAGGGAAGCCAGTCGACATAGCATGTCGGCACCGTCAAGCGCGAGGGCCGTGGCCGATCGTGCCGGTGGAGACGGCCCATGCGCTGGAGGATGAGGTCGATGGGGGCCAGGTCGGTGACGAGCAGGTCGAAGTCGACGTCCAGGGACTGCTCCACCACCTGAGTGGCGACGACGATCGCCCGGTGCGGACGCTGCGGCCCAGACCGGGGAGGTCCGAAGCGATGCAGCAGGTCGGCGTCCTTGGCCTGACGGTCGGCGATGGTGAAGCGGGCGTGGGTGAGGCTCACCTCCTGCCCGAAGACCTCACGCAGCTCCTCGTAGGTCTCCTGAGCCCGGCGCACGGTGTTGCGGACCACGAGCGCGCAGCCGCCGTCGGCCAGCGCCTCACCCAGCAGCTGCGCCAGGTCTGGTTCCCTTCCCAGCCGTCGCACGTGGACCTCGCTGGAGCGTCCCGAGGAGGAGACCACCTCCACCCGGGTTCCCGTGGCGTCCACGCTGACGAGGCAGGGGAAGGGTGTGCTGACGGGCTCGGGTGCGGGTGTCTTCGGCGGCTTCCGGCCCGCCATGAGGTCCAGGCCGCGGCGGTAGGCGTCGGCCATCTGGGCGCTGCGCGCCTGTGACAGCGTCGCTGACAGGAGGATGACCGGGACTCCGTAGGAAGCGAGCCACGTCAGCGCCCGGTCCAGGTAGACGTTCATGTACGTGGAGTAGGAGTGCACCTCGTCAACGATGACGACCTTGCGGGACAACCCCAGGTGCCGCAGCGCAAGGTGGGGAGCGCGCATGGCGCCGAAGAGCAGGTGGTCCACGGTCGTGACGACGAAGTCGGAGAGCATGGACTTCTTGCGCCCGCTGAACCACGCCAGGATCGCCAGGTCCGCACGACGGCGCTCCTCATCCGTCGGGGTTGTCGCCTCGTGCTCGTCGCGGCCGATGTCGGACGGGCGGGGTCCGGGAGCATGAGGGTCGTCCCCACCCAGGCCGCTGAGAAGACGGTCGTGGATCTCCCAGCCCCTGCGACGCAACCGGCCTGCCTCACGGTTGAGACGAGCCCGGCCGTGCTGGAGCGACACCGCGAAGGTGGACGGCGCGCCAGCGGCCGCGTAGGACTCCTCGATGTGCTCCAGCCAGTCCAGCTCCCGGGCGAACATCGCGTCCGTCGTCGCCTGGGTGGGCAGGGCGAACAGGACCCCGGATCGTCCCGTTCTCGCCGCCAGCACCTCGGCGGCCAGCTGCGCGGCCTCCGTCTTGCCGCCTCCGGTGGAGTCCTGGATGACGAGCATGCCGGGCAGGGCCATGGTGCGGGCGGCCTCAACCGCCTTGGCCTGCACGTCGGTGGCCTGGGAGCCCTCGGGAAGCGAGAACCGCGACGTCAGGAGATGGTCGGGGCAGTGCCCGCCGTCCCGCGGACGCCATGGCTTCGGGATCTCTAGGCAGGCGATACCCTGCGCGGCCCGCACCGTGTGGGCCTCAGGCTCCAGCCAGGTCAGGCCCTCGTCGTCGAGGTGGAGCAGGGGGAAATAGTCCTCGCAGGAGGCGATCCAGTCGGCGACGATGACGAGCCCGGACAGCTCGACGAGGAAGGGCTGCGACCACCGGCGTGAGGACCAGTGCTCCAGGTACGGCGCGGCGCCCGTACGTGACGTGACGAGGTCGAGCAGCTCGTGCTGCACTGCGGCCCACCGCTCATCTCCCAGGAGCGGCCCCCGGCCGGCCAGGTCGTTGAGCATGGACGTGCTCGCCGGGATGCCGTGGTGGGCGCCGACGACCGAGGACAGCGCCTGGGCGCTTGCGCCCGTCCACCCGAGCGTGCCAGTGAGCCAGCCCTCAAGGATGTACTGACCCGCCAGCGCGTGGGGAACCTCGCGGCGCTCACGAGGGTCGATCGTCGCATGGGTAAGACCGGCCTCCTTCATCCGGTCATCGAGGCCCGGGACCTGCATGGAGAACGCTGGCGTGCACTTGCCGATGTCGTGGATGCCCGCCAGCCACGAGACGAGGAGACGGAACTCGTCAGCGGGCGCCAGACCCGAGGCCGAGTCCGAGAACTCCCTCTCCAGAAGATCGCAGATCGTGGGGGCGATCCACGTGCGAGCCAAGTGCCCCGCCACGGCGGCGGAGTCGAGGAAGTGGAGCCAGAGGGGCAGCCAGCGCCGACGCTCCGGGTCATATCCGGACTTCGCCCACACGCGCTGGGCGGCAGGTGACAGGGGCATGGGGGCTCCTTCCTTGGAGACGGGAACAGACTAGAACGAAGCACTGACGCGAATGGGCTCGTTCAGTGGTCTCGGCGTCGTCGTTGCCGAACCGTTGCGTCCACCGGGAGCCTGCGATTTTGTGATATCTATCACCGCTCACGGATAGGCTCGCCCCGCCTTCTTCGGCGCCTTCTCCCGGAACGCGCAGTGTCCTGCCGGAGAAGAATGGAGAGTCAGCGAGGGGTGAGGGCCCCGAGCAGGCCGAGAGGCCGCCGCGTCCGTCAGGTCACAGGAATGGCCCGGAAGATCAGCGGCTGTTCACCCGATTGCTGACCTGATCCGAGACGTCAGTGTCCCGTTGGAGGCCCTCAGCAAGTGGATCGACCGGGCCGCAAGCTCCGGGGACGCATCCGGTTGAGTTCCTGTCATTGCGCCTCGGGCCCTTGGGAGTGCCCACGAGCGGCTGTCTCAGGACGGAGGTGCGGAGGCGCGACCCGTAGAAGATGACTGGGGCCGATGCGCCCGCCGCGCCGTCCCCACCGCCCGGGGCAGGGCCGCCAGGAGGCGCTCGACGTCGTCGGGAGACGTGCCCGCGCCCATCGTGCAGCGCAGCGTCCCCCGCGCCGCCTCCTCGCCCAGGCCCATCGCCATCAGCACATGGCTCGGGCCGCTCACCCCCGCATGGCAGGCGGACCCCGCCGAGGCGTCGATCCCCGCCATGTCCAGGGCCATGAGCAGCGCCTCCGCGCTCACCCCCTCGAACCACAGATGAGCCGTCCCAGGCAGATGCGGCGCTGCCTCCGGCAGGGTCGCATGCGCCCCCGGGATCGCCAGCGCCCCCGCCAGCAGACGGGCCCGCAGCCCTTCCAGACGCGCCGCCTCCGCCTCCCGCTCGGCCACCGCCAGCTCAAGAGCCAATGCGAGCGCGCGGGCGCCCACCACGTCCTGCGTGCCTGAGCGCAGGCCCCGCTCCTGGCGCCCCCCGCCCATCGGTGCCACCAGCCCCAGATCGCGCCGGGCCACCAGCGCCCCCACGCCCACCGGCGCGCCCAGCTTGTGCCCGGAGATGCTCACCGCGTCCAGACCCCAGCCGTGAACATCCAGCGGAGCCCTTCCCACAGCCGCCACCGCATCGCAATGCACCGGCACGTATCCCGCCCGTCCCGGGCGCGGCGCGCCACTCGCCTCCCGCACCGCCGCGACGATCCCCGCCAGATCCTGCACGGCCCCCGTCTCGTTATTCGCCGCCATGACGCTCACCAGCGCCACGGGCCCCGGCGCGCCCCCGTCCTCGAGGCGGGCCGCGCCCCCATCCGCCGGGGCCTCCCGTGCTTCGCGCGCCTCCCGCACCACCGCGGCCGCGGTCTCCGGCCGCACCAGCCCCGCACTGTCGACCCCCAGAATCCGCAGGCGCGCCCCCAAGCGCGCCTGCGCCGCCCTCGCCGAGTCCAGCACCGCCGGGTGCTCCACCGCCGAGACCGCCAGCACCCCACCCGGGACCGCCAAGGCCCGCCCCGCCACGACGAGCCCATCGGACTCCGTCCCACCAGAGGTCAGGATCACCTCGTGCGCGTCCACCCCCAGGGCCGCCGCGATCCGGCCCCGCGCCTCGGCCAGGCGCCCCGCCGCCTCACGGCCCGAGCCGTGCAGCGCCGCCGGATTCGCCCCCGCCAGGCCGCCGACCATCTCAGCCATATCCCGCGCCACCTGCTCGGAAACCTCGGGGCGCGTCGGTGCTGTCGCCGCATGATCGAGGTAGGTCCGCATGGAGGAACCCTAGAGGATCGCCCGATGGGGACGCTCCCGGCCGACGCGATAGCATGCGCCAACCCTCGCTGAGGCACGAGGCGCTGGCGGGCGGGCATCGCCCTCTGCGCCGTCGTCGGATCCCCCGGGGCCAAGACCGCCCAGACCCGCATCCATCGACGGCGCGGCGCCCCAACTGCTGGGACCCGTTGGGCAGACGAGCGGGGAAGGGAGCATGGTGGGCCCATGTCCTCCAGACCCAGCGCACTCCGTCCCATCGCGCCTCATGAGACCGACCGGGACACCGCGCGCCGCAGCGAACCGGGGCTCCTGGAGCGCCTCGCCGCCGATCCCGCCACCCGGCTGCTCCTGGCCGACGCCCGGGGGCGCGTGGCGCTCGCGGCCCCCGCCATCCGCCCCGACCTGCCCCTGGACGGACTCACACCCTTCGAGCCCGCGCCGGGGAACCTGCGCCTGGCCGATCTGCGCGCCACCGATGCGGACCTGAGCGGGCTTCTCCTCATCTACCTCGGCCGCTCCCCACACGGTGGCGCTGCAAGTGAGGGGAGAACGGGAGGGCCGGGCCAGGATGCCGAGGGCGCCAGCTGGATCGCCGCCGTCATTCCCGACGGCGCCCCCGCCACCACTGCCACCGATCCCCAGGAAGCCGAGGGAACCAGGCGGCCCCGCGCCGACCTCGGGCGGATCCTCGCGGCCAACCCGCTCTCCGCGCTGCGCGCCGTCGGCGCCGCCCTCGACACCCACGACGCTGGGCTCGCCACCGCCGCCGTCGCCCTGTCCGCCTGGCACGCCTCCGCCCCCCACTGCGCCGCCTGCGGGGCCCGCACCGAGCCCTGCGAGGCCGGCTGGGCCCGCCGCTGCCCGCGCCCCGGCGGCTGCGGAGCCACCTCCTTCCCCCGCACCGACCCCGCCGTCATCATGGCGGTCACCGATGAGCGCGACCGCATCGTCCTCGTCCACGGCGCCGCCTGGCCGCCCCTGCGCTACTCCACCGTCGCCGGATTCGTCGAGGCGGGGGAGTCCGCCGAGGCCGCCGTCGCCAGGGAGGTCGCCGAGGAGATCGGGCTGCGGGTCGAGGCGGTCGAGCACGTCGCCACCCAGCCCTGGCCCTTCCCCCGCTCCCTCATGCTCGGCTACCGTGCCCGCCTCGCCCCCGGCGAGGGGCCCGCGCGCCCCGACGACGAGGAGGTCACCGACGCCGTCACCCTGTCCCGCGCGGAGCTGGCGCAGGCCGTGGCCGCCGGGAAGGTCATCCTTCCCGGCCCCACCTCCATCGCCCGCCTGCTTATCGAGGACTGGTACGGCGGGGAGCTCCCCGAGACGCCCGCGCGCAATGCCGAGGGCCGTCCCGAGGCGGTTGTGCCGCAGCGACCGTGAGCTGCGGGAGGATCGCGATAAGCGCCGTCGGAATGCGTCAGCGGGTCGTGGCAGGCTGTCCCCGATGAGCAAGCCCAGCCCGACCCCCGACGTCCTCGGCCCCACCCGGGCCGGGCGGCCGCTGAGCCCCGCCCAGCTGCTCGACGCCCTCGACCCCGATCAGCGCGCCGTCGCCGAGCACCTGGAGGGCGCCCTATGCGTGCTCGCCGGCGCCGGCACCGGCAAGACCCGCGCCATCACCTACCGCATCGCGCACGGCGTCGCCGTCGGCGCCTACCACCCCCACCAGCTCCTCGCCCTCACCTTCACCAAGAAGGCCGCGGGCGAGCTGCGCGGCCGCCTGCGCGCGCTGGGCATCGAGGGAGCCCAGGCCCGCACCTTCCACTCCGCCGCCCTCAGCCAGCTCCGCTACTTCTGGCCCAGCGCCATCGGCGGGCAGATCCTCCCCCTCCAGCCCGGCAAGGCCCCCCTCATCGCCGTCGCCGCCTCCCGCCTCGGTCTGGGAACGGACCGCGCCCTCATCCGGGACCTCGCCGCGGAGATCGAATGGGCCAAGGTCACCAACACCCTCCCCGAGGACTACGCCCAGGCCGCCACCGCGCGCGGGCGCAGCGCCGCCGGGCTCGACGCCGGCACCATCGCCTCCGTCCTCCACCTCTACGAGGAGGCCAAGAGCGAGCGCGGTGTCATCGACTTCGAGGACGTCCTGCTCATCCTCGCCGGCATCCTCGCCGAGCGCGAGGACATCGCCGCCCGAGTGAGAAGCCAGTACAAGCACTTCGTGGTCGACGAGTACCAGGACGTCTCCCCGATCCAGCAGCGCCTGCTGGACCTGTGGCTCGGACGGCGCCGCCAGCTGTGCGTCGTCGGGGACGTCTCCCAGACCATCTACTCCTTCGCCGGCGCCACCCCGGACTTCCTCACCGGTTTCGCCTCCCGGTACGACGGAGCCCGCGTCATCCGCCTCAATCGCGACTACCGCTCCACTCCGCAGGTCGTCTCCCTGGCCAACCGGGTGCTCGCCCGCTCACGGCGCGGGGGAGGGGCACTGCGCCTGCCCGCCGGAGCCGTCGAGCTCGTCGCCCAGCGCCCCAGCGGCCCTGCCGTCCGCTTCGACTCCTACGCGGATGACACCGCCGAGGCCGCGGGCGTCGTCGAGCAGGTGGGGCGGCTCACCGCCACCGGCGTGCCCCTGTCCGAGATCGCCGTCCTCTACCGCACCAACTCCCAGTCCGAGGCCGTTGAGCAGGCGCTGGCCTCCGCGGGCATCGGATACCTCGTGCGCGGCGGAGAGCGGTTCTTCGAGCGCGACGAGGTCAAGCGCGCCATGGTGCTGCTGCGCGGCGCCGCCCGCACCGAGGCCGCCATCCTCACCGGGGACGTCGCCCGCGACGCCCGGGAGATTCTCGCCCGCGAGGGCTGGGCCGAGCAGCCCCCCGCCGCCCGCGGCGCCCAGCGCGAGCGCTGGGACTCCCTCAACGCCATCATCTCCCTCGCGGATGAGCTCGCCCCCCGCCCCGGCTCCAGCCTCGACACCCTCATCGCCGAGCTCACCGAGCGCGCCGAGGCGCAGAACGCCCCCACGGTCGACGGCGTCACCCTGTCCTCCCTCCACGCCGCCAAGGGCCTGGAATGGGAAGCGGTGCTCCTCATCGGCACCTGCGAGGGGCTCCTGCCGATCTCCCTGGCCGAGGGGACCGCCGCCCTGGAGGAGGAGCGGCGCCTGCTCTACGTGGGCGTCACCCGCGCCCGCGAGCACCTCCTCATCTCCTACGCCCGCGCCCGTCATCCCGGGGGCCGCGCCTCTCGCCGCCACTCCCGCTTCCTCGATGGCATCTGGCCCACCGACGCCGACACCGCGGGAAGCGGGGCGCGACGTCGGGGCGGCGGCTCCTCGCCGCGCGAGCGCGCCAAGGAGGCCGCCGCCCTCTTCGAGCAGGAGAACGATCCCGCCACCATCGCCCTGTTCGAGACCCTGCGCGCCTGGCGGGCCGAGGAGGCCAAGGGGCGCTCCGTGCCGGCCTACACGGTCTTCACGGATACGACGCTGCGGTCCATCGCCGTCGTCAAACCAGGCACCCGTCAGCAGCTCGCCCTCATCCGCGGCGTGGGCCCGGTCAAGATAGAGGCCTACTCCGAGGCCGTCCTCGCCATCGTTCGCGAGCAGACCGGTTAGGGCACCGCCCGGCCTATTGCGATTCCAGCGCCGCGCAGGCGCACTCCGGATGCGGCTGCCACCGCCGCTCCAGTCCCAGGGGCTCGGCTCCGGAGATCTCCAGGCTGCGGCCCGCCCACGCCCCCGGCCCATCGGCCAGAACCTCCAGGACCGTCCTCGCCACGAGCCCCGACGCCTGATGCGCCAGAAGCCGTTCGATGCGCGGCGCGGGCAGACCGCGCTCCTGCGTGGCCACCGCCGGCCAACGCGGGTCGGCGTCCCGCTCATGCAGATCGAGGCAGGCCGCGCACAGGGCCCGGCCCGGCTCCAGGAGCGGGCCGACTCGCACGCTCACCTCCCGCACCACCACCGGCAGATGCGGGGCGTCGGCCCGTGCCAGGCTCCGCGCCCGGACCGGATCAATGAGATGCGGCTCCACGGTGAGCATGAGGTCGGGAGTCGTGCGCAGCGGGGCCCGTCGCGCCGTCGTCGGGGAGGACTGAGCGACAGCGGCGTCGAGGGCCTGATCCTCGGCCAGGACCGTGCCCACCCCGGCCTCGGCGAGGAAGGCGATGGCTTCACGGGCGATCATCCTCGGCGCCCCGCCGTCGAGGCGCCCCAGGACCGCCAAGCGGGCCTCGCCCAGGCGGTGGGCGCGCGCCGAGGCGCCGCCGGGGGAGCGCAGGCGCTCCCAGTACAGGAGGTCGTCGGCCTCGCGGCCCTCGCCCGGGAGCGGCTCCTCGCGCAGCATCCCGGCCTCGCGCAGCCTGCCCACGAGCTCGCGGGCGCGGCGCAGGGGCAGGTCGACCAGGCGCGCTGAGCGGGACAGCGAGACCCGGTCGACGCCCTCGTCGAGGCGGTCGATGAGCCGCTGCTCCGCCGCGCTTATCCCCTTGAGGACGACGGCGTTGCCCGCCTCGGCCCCGATCTGGCACTCTCCTGGGCCCCGCCACAGGACGGGGGATGCTCCGCGCAGGCGCATATGACGCTCTCCTCACGGCCGCCGTGGGAACATGGGAACGGGGGACCGGTGAGCCGGTAGCGGGGCGGCCGGGATCAGCCTGGCACCTCAGACGGCGTCGTGCCAGGGGCGCGGGCGGATCTGTGGAAAACCGCCCGCCTCTGCAGGCCGAGAACAGTTTTCGACGCCGCGGTCGCCTGGGACCCCGCTGAGCACCGGGTCTTCGGAGAGCCCCTGACCCACTCGTGAACCACAGCCCGGCGCGCGGGAGCGCGCGTCGGGTGCCTGTGGACGGGGCCCGGTCTCGGCGCGTTTTTCGACCGGTCTCGATCCGAGGGGGGTTAGCGGGAGGCGACCGCTTGGCAGGTGGTGAGGGACGAGGCGTCGTCGGCGGCGATGCCCTCGACGGCCCGCACCGCCTCATGCAGATTGGACACCGCGTAGACCTCCATGCCCTCGGGCTCATGACCCAGGACGTCCCCGCAGTTGCTCGCGGGGGCGAGGAAATAGCGCGACCCGGCGTTGGAAGCGCCCGCCATCTTCTGAGCGATGCCGCCGATCGGCCCGATCGTGCCATCGGAGGAGATCGTCCCCGTGCCGGCGATGTCCTTGCCGCCGGTGAGATCCCCCGGGGTGATCTTGTCGACGATGCCGAGGGCGAACATCGAGCCGGCGCTCGGCCCGCCCACGTCCGACAGGGAGAAGGTCGCGTTGACATCCGACTTCGCGCGCACATCGAGCATGACGCCCAGGAGCGAGCCCTCACGGCCCGAGTCCCGGCCCGGGGCGAGGGTCGTCATCGCCAGGGTGATGTCCCGCCCGTCGCGGCTCACCACGACCTGGACCTGGGCGCCCGGCACGATGGTGGTCATGAGCTCCTGGAGCTGGGCGTAGGTGGTCAGGGTCGTCGTCTGCCCGCCCGCGGGCGTGATCGTGCGGATGACATCCCCGGCCTTGAACACGCCGCCGCCCCGCTCCTGCGTGGTCCCCCGCACGGTGAGGACCATGGAGTCCGCCAACCCGGTCTCCATGAGCGCGGCGGTCACCGCCGCGTCCTGCGAGCTCGTCATCTGGGCCTGCTCCACCTTGTGCTGCTGCTCGGCGGTGACGCTTTCGGGGCAGACCTGGTCGCGGTCGAGCACGACTTCATCGGAGTTGAACCAGGCGTGGATGACGTCCAGCGCGGTCACCGGGTAACCCGGGCAGCCGGAGACCGCCACCGTGGTCATCCGCAGCGCTCCCTGCGCGTGATAGGTCTCGGCGCCCGAGACGCTGATGAGGTCGGTGGACTGGCCCTCGGACTGAACGGTGCCGAGCACGTTCCAGGTCCGTCCCGGGCTCTCGATGACCTTCGGGACGGGGATCGTCGCCGCCGCGATGAAGGCCAGGATCCCCAAAGCCACCCAGGCCAGGAGCCAGCGCCACGGGTGGGCGATGCGCGGGCGGCCCCCGGCGGCGGCCTCAGGGGCGGCCCCCGCGTCCGGGGCTACGGCGGTCGGTGCGTTGGCGGGCGCGCCGGGGGCTGGGAGCGCCGGGACAGGATGCTCGGTCACGGGCCCCATCATGACCCACGGGGCAGCGCCGCGCCCACCCGCCCCGCCCCTCGCGTCATCGCGCTGCCGGCGAAGCGCGCACCCGGCGCGCAGGCGCCCATGGCACGATCATCCTGTGCCCGGCGGGCGCTCCCTCGGCGCCCGCCTTACGGCACCGCCTCGACGCCAGCCAGTCACCACCGCCAGGGAGGAACCCCATGAGCGAGGACCCCTTCGAGACCCTTGAGGAGCTCCTCTCCGCGATCCTCGGGCCGCAGACCGCGCGCGACGCCGTCGCCGCCCTGCGATCCTCCGGCATCGCCCCCGAGCAGCTCGCCTCGATGGGCGGGATGGAAGAGCTCGCGCGCATGAGCCCCGGGCAGGCGATGGCGATGCGCGCGCAGCTGTCCCAGATGTTCGCCGCCTCCTCATCCCAGCCCGTCAACTGGACCATGGGCCGTGACCTCGCCCTCCAGCAGGCGCGTGAGGGGGCAGGCGACCCCACCGTCACGGCCGCGCAGGCCCAGGCCATCCGCCGGGCCCTGACCGTCGCCGATCTCTGGCTGGACACCGCTACCGAGCTCATGCCGGCCCCCGGCGGGCGCGAGGCCTGGAGCCGAGAGGCCTGGGTCACTCAGACCATGCCCGTGTGGAAGGACGTCTGCGCGCCCGTCGCCCAGGCCGCCACTCGCGCCCTCTTCGAGGCCCTCACCCACCAGATGCGGGACATGGGCGAGGCGGTGGATGAGGCCGCCAAGCAGGTCGGCGCCCTGGAGGCGATCATGCGCACCATGGCCGGCGCCGCCTTCGGCATGCAGCTCGGCCACGCCATCGGGCGGCTCGCGCAGGAGGCCGTCGCCTCCACCGAGGTCGGCCTGCCGCTGACCCGTGAGCCCGGCACCGCCCTCCTAGCCGCCAATATCAGCGCCTTCGCCGCCGAGCTGGAGGAGGACGAGGAGGAGGTGCGGATGTTCTTCGCCGTGCGGGAGGCCGCCACCGCGCGCCTCTACGCGCATGTCCCCTGGCTGCGCGGGCAGGTCATGAGCGCCGTTGAGGCCTACGCCCGCGGCATCGCCATCGACACAGACGCCGTCGAGGCAGCCGTGGCGCAGGTGGATCTGCATGACCCCGAGGCGATCCAGGCGGCCCTGGCCGGGGGCATGTTCTCCCCGCAGTCCAGTCCCGAGCAGCTCGAGGCCCTCGGCCGCCTCGAGACCCTCCTGGCCCTCATCGAGGGTTGGGTGCAGGTGGTCACCGAGCGGGCGATCGCCCCGCATCTGCCGCGAGGCATGGCGCTGGCCGAGATGATGCGGCGCCGTCGCGCCGCCGGCGGCCCCGCTGAGCAGGTCTTCGCCCAGCTCATCGGCCTGGAGTTCCGCCCCCGGCTCGCCCGTGAGGCAGCCGAGCTGTGGCGGCGCATCGGCTCGCAGGCCGGCGATGCCGAGCGCGACGCCTTCTGGCAGCACCCCGATGTCATGCCCACCGCCTCCGAGCTCGCCCACCCCGAGGACTTCCTGACGATGCGGCAGGCGGACAAGGACATGGACGCCGAGATGGACGCCGATCTCGCCTCGCTGCTCGACGGCACCCTGGGCTACACCGACGCCGCCCGAGAGGCGGACAGGGCCGATCAGGGCGGGCGCGGGAAGCGGGACGAGAGCCCCGACTCGGATGGTCCCGGCGCCCCCGGCGGGGAGGACTGAGCCCCGGCGCCCGGACGAGGCTCAGATGAAGGTGGCCCGCAGGGCCTCCGCCAGCCCTGGCACCAGGTCGGGGCCCTGGGCGACCATGGCGGGGGAGTCCTGGGAGCGGGCGCGCACCGCGCACCACGCCTCATTGGAGCGCAGCGCCCCGACCACGACGCGCACCTCCTCGCGATCCGTCCGGCTCTCCAGGTAGGCCAGCTGCTCGGCCTCGTCCTCGATCGTGGCGGCCTCCGCCTCCGCCTCCGCCGGCAGGATGATGCGCTCAGCGGACACGGCCACGCCGTCGACGCTCATCGGCCAGGCGAGCTGGGTGAGCAGGTCCTCCAGCGTGGACGAGGGCGGCAGGTCCTCCTGCTCAACGATCATGAGCGACTCCGGGTTCTCCCCGGCCGCCTCCACGGCGCCGGGGTCCAGGAGGTCGGCCAGGGAGGGATCGGCCTGGAGGGCCGTCGAGGTGCGCACCAGTGCGAAGACCGCCACGGGAGCGTCCCAGCCCCGCTTCGCCATGTGCTCCTCGAGCTCCATGACGGCGTCGGCCAGGGCGACGTGGCGCGGCGAGCCGAGCGCGAGGCGGCGCGCGGTCCCGGTGACGGACGGGTTCTCCCCAGGGGCGGTCGACTGCGTCATGCGCCTATCCTCGCACCCTCGCAACCATTCCTCCGGCCGATCCCGGCGCCGACCGGCGCGTCCCGCTTTGATCGCCGTCTCGCGCCTATGGGACCATGGGGACCGGGCGCCTCGGCGCCGACCCAGCCCGCGCGAGGGTCGCGCGGCACCAGCGACGGAGCGTGATCGTGAACAACAGGTCCGACGACGATCCCATCGAGCAGCCAGATCCCGACCGGCCCGAGGATGCGCCCCGGACCCCGTCTGAGGGCGCCGAGGAACCGGAGGGGGTGAAGGGGCCGAGGAAATCCGGGGGCTCGGCGGGCTCCGCTGACGAGCCCAGCAAGGAGGACCGCGTCCGCTCGGGGATGTTCTTCGAGGGGGACGCCGCTTTCCTGCGTCACCTCGGCGATGCCCTCAAGGCCCATGACCCCGGCCCGGCGGACGGCGGAGGCGGGGACTCCCGCAGTGGAGGCCGCGGCTCCGGCGGCTCTCATGGCAGTGGTGGGCACGACGGCGGCCGCGCCCACCGGCCCTCCAGCGGCGCAGGCCCCTCCCGGCGCCCGGGACCGCTCTCCCTGACGATTGGCATCCTGGCCGGAGCGGCGGCGCTCATCGGCGTCCTCTCGCACTGGTGGACGGAGGTCCTCTGGTTCAACCAGGTGGGCTACCAGCGGATCTTCTGGACCCACTGGGCCAGCGCCGGGGCGCTGTTCGTCGTCGGGTTCGCCATCATGTTCCTGGCCATCGGCGGCGCGATGACCGCGGCCTACCGCGCCCGCGAGATCGAGGTCCCCACCGACGAGGCCACTCGCAATCTGGAGGCCTACCGCACGCTCGTCGAGCCCTTCCGCCGGCGTCTGGCCTGGCTCATCCCCGCGGCCCTGGCGCTGGCCGGCGCGGCCGGGGAGCTCGCGCCCAAGTGGCAGCAGTTCCTCCTGGCCCTCAACGCCGAGCCCTTCGGGGCGACCGATCCGCAGTTCGGCATGGACATCTCCTTCTACGTCTTCATCCTGCCGGTGCTCACCACAGTGGTCGGCTTCCTCATCCGCGTGGTCATCTTCGCGGGCCTGGCGAGCGTGGCCGTCCACTACCTCTACGGTGGGATCGCGGTGGCGCGCGCCCAGCACGTCACCCGCGCCGCGCGCATCCACCTCACCGGTTTCATGGCGGCCTTCAGCCTCCTGCAGGGCGCGCGCTACTGGTTGACCCGCTACACCTCGCTGCACTCCTCGAACTCCAGGTTCGACGGCGCCGCCTACACCGACGTCAACGCGGTCCTGCCCGCCCAGGCGATCCTGGCCGCCATCGCCGTCGTCATCGCGGTGCTGTTCATCGCCTCGATCCGCTCCAGCTCGTGGCGGCTTCCCATCATCGGCGTCGTCGTCATGGTCGCCTCGGCCCTGGTCATCGGGACCGGCTACCCCGTGGTCATCCAGCGCTTCGTCGTCGAGCCCAACGCGCAGCGCGAGGAGTCGGAGTACATCGGCCGCAATATCAACGCCACGCTGGCCGCCTACGGGCTGGGGGACGCCAGCCTGTCCGCCTATGACGCCAAGACCACGGCGGAGCCGGGCCAGCTGCTGGAGGACGCGGAGTCGACGGCGTCGATCCGCCTGCTCGACCCGGGCCAGATCTCGCCGACCTTCCGCCAGGTCCAGCAGAACAAGCAGTACTACTCTTTCCAGCCCCGCCTGAACGTGGACCGCTACCAGATCAACGGCCGCAGCCGGGACACGGTCATCGCGGTGCGCGAGCTCAACCTCAACGGCGTCGGGCGGGATCAGCGGACCTGGATCAATGACCACACCGTGTACACCCATGGCTACGGCGTCGTCACCGCCTACGGCAACACGGTGGCCTCCGACGGCAGCCCGGCGTTCTGGGAGGGCGGCATCCCCTCCCAGGGGGATCTGGGCGCCTACGAGCCGCGCATCTACTTCGGCCAGTCCTCGCCCAAGTACTCGATCGTCGGCGGGGACGACGGCGGCAGCCCCAGCGAGCTCGACTACCCCGACGACACCGCCCCCAACGGCCAGGTGAACTCGACCTTCGCCGGCAACGGCGGCCCGAACGTGTCGAACTACTGGAACCGGTTGCTGTACGCGGTGAAATTCCAGGAGATGAACCTCCTGTTCTCCAAGGAGGTCCGGGACGGCTCCCAGATCCTCTACGATCGCGACCCCGCCGAGCGCGTCGCGAAGGTCGCCCCCTGGCTCACGCTGGACGGCAACCCCTATCCGGCCGTCGTGGATGATGACGACGACCCCTCCACCCCCAAGCGCGTCCTGTGGATCCTCGACGGCTACACGACGACGAACAACTACCCGTACTCCCAGCACGCCTCCCTCACGGCGGCCACCGGCTCGAACGACCTGGTGAGAGCGCCCGAGGAGTCGAACTACGTGCGCAACTCCGTCAAGGCGGTCGTCGACGCCTACGACGGCTCGGTGCACCTGTTCGAATGGGACCAGGACGACCCGATCCTCAAGGCCTGGTCCAAGGTGTTCCCCGGAACGATCACGCCGATGAGCCGGATGAGCGCCGACCTCATGGCGCATATGCGCTACCCGGAGGACCTGTTCAAGGTGCAGCGCTCCATCATGGCGAAGTACCACGTGCAGGACCCGGCCAGCTTCTACTCCGGCGGCGACTTCTGGCAGGTCCCCGACGACCCGACCCGGGACGCCGACCCGAACAGGCAGGGCGAGTCCCCGCAGGACCCTTACTACTTGAGCCTGAAGATGCCGGATCAGGACGCGGCGAGCTTCTCCCTGTCCAGCGTCTTCATCTTCCCCGGGCGCACGGTGCTCACGGCCTTCATGGCGGTGGACTCCGAGACCTCCTCCGGCCAGGCGGGGGTGCGCAATCCGAATTACGGCAAGATACGCGTCCTCGAGCTGCCCAGATCCTCGAATATCCCGGGTCCCGGTCAGGTCCAGGGCAACTTCAACTCCTACAACGAGGCCTCGACGGTGCTCAACCTGCTGTCCCAGCAGGGCTCCCAGGTGATCAAGGGGAACCTCTTGACCCTCCCAGTGGGAGGAGGCTTGCTGTACGTCCAGCCGGTGTACGTCCAGTCGTCCTCGGGCACGCAGTACCCGCTGCTGCGCAAGGTGCTGGTCTCCTTCGGGGACAAGGTGGGCTTCGCGGACAACCTGTCCGGCGCGCTCGATCAGGTCTTCGGCGGCGATTCCGGGGCCAAGACGGGCCAGGAGGAGGTCAACGGCGATGCCGCCGCCGCCAACGGCACCTCGACGGCGCCCATCGACTCCGGTGGGGCGGGTGCGGGCGCTCCTGCCGTGGATCCTTCAGCGGCAGCCGGCTCCGCGCCGACGGCCGTTCCGAGCGCCCCGGCGACGACGGCGCCCGCCTCCCCCGCCCCCAGCGCCTCCACAAGCGGCTCGACCGGCGACCCGGCGACAGATCTGCAGAGCGCCCTCGCCGACGCGCAGACGGCGATGAGCGATGCGGACAAGGCGCTCAAGGCCGGCGACTGGACGGCCTACGGAGACGCCCAGAAGCGCCTCGACGCGGCGATCTCCCGGGCCGTCGACGCCCAGGGGAAGCTGAACAGCAAGTAGGGGCCGCGGGGTTGGCCGGCCGGGCGCGCCCGGCCGGCCAACCCCGCGCGCCGCTTGCGGTCCGGTGCTGCCGGAGGTCCGGCCTCCGGCTCGGCCGCGCTCCTGGTGAGGAAGGGCACGCTCTGGCGGCTTGAAGACGGGCGCGGGCCCGGGCTAGAGTTTCACTCGCCGACGCGGGGTGGAGCAGTTCGGTAGCTCGCCGGGCTCATAACCCGGAGGTCGCAGGTTCGAATCCTGTCCCCGCTACGAGACCGGAGGCCTCGGCACCAGCAGGTGCCGGGGCCTCCCGCATGCCCGGCACGTACGCCGCCGGCACCCACGGGCTATCGGCGGTGCATTCCGCACGGGGCGGTGCTGACCGGTGCCGTGTGCACCCACAGGTGCGGGCAGGACGCACCAGTGGGTGCACACAGCACCACTCGGTGGCGAAGGCGCTATTCGGTGGGAGCGGCACCAGTCGGTGCGGCCCACCTCGGGCCGGGCCTCATATCGTGGCCTGAGGCAGCCGCCGCGCGGCCAGGTGCCCTATGGGCGCTGGCCGGGTATTTCTCCGGTGCGGTCCTTGGGGCTCCGAGTGGGAGCCGGCGATCTCCCGGTGCTGCGGGACGTGAGTCCGCGGGTGCGTGGGCCCGCTTTTCGCTAGCCTTGGGACCATGACAACTGAGAAGTCCGGCGCGACGACGCGCACAGAGTCCGACTCCATGGGGACCATCGAGGTCGCCTCCGACCGCTACTGGGGCGCCCAGACCGAGCGCTCCCTGCACAACTTCGACATCGGCCGCAACACCTTCGTGTGGGGCCGGCCCATGGTCCGCGCCCTCGGCGTGCTCAAGAAGTCAGCCGCCCTGGCCAATGCCGAGCTCGGCGAGCTCCCCCAGGACATCGCCGACCTCATCGCCGCCGCCGGGGATGAGGTCATCGCCGGCAAGCTCGACGACCACTTCCCGCTCGTCGTCTTCCAGACCGGCTCGGGCACCCAGTCCAACATGAACTCCAACGAGGTCATCTCCAACCGCGCCATCGAGCTGGCCGGTGGGCAGATGGGCTCCAAAACCCCCGTTCACCCCAATGACCACGTCAACCGCGGACAGTCCTCCAACGACACCTTCCCCACGGCCATGCACATCGCCGTGGTCAGCGAGCTGGCGGCCATGTACCCGCGCGTCGCCCAGCTGCGCGACACCCTGGCCAAGAAGTCCGAGGAATACAAGGACGTTGTCATGGTGGGCCGCACCCACCTCCAGGACGCCACCCCCATCACCCTGGGCCAGGTCATCTCCGGGTGGGTCGACCAGATCGACTTCGCACTCGACGGCATCCGTTACGCCGACTCCCGCGCTCGCGAGCTCGCCATCGGCGGCACCGCCGTCGGCACCGGTCTCAACGCCCACCCCGACTTCGGCCGGCTCTGCGCCGCGAAGATCAGCGAGGAGACCGGCATCGAGTTCACCCAGGCCGCC
This sequence comes from Actinomyces gaoshouyii, assembly GCF_002076915.1. Lineage (NCBI taxonomy): Bacteria > Bacillati > Actinomycetota > Actinomycetes > Actinomycetales > Actinomycetaceae > Actinomyces > Actinomyces gaoshouyii. The sequence continues at coordinate 1,501,676 of NZ_CP020468.1, read as the reverse complement.
AACCTCTTCGCGGCCCTGGGCGCGCACGACGCCCTCGTCCTGGTCTCCGGGGCGCTTCGCGTGCTCGCCGATGCCCTCATGAAGATCGCCAACGACGTGCGCTGGTACGCCTCCGGCCCGCGCAACGGCATCGGTGAGCTGCTCATCCCCGAGAACGAGCCCGGAAGCTCGATCATGCCCGGCAAGGTCAACCCCACCCAGTGCGAGGCCATGACCATGGTCGCCGTGCAGGTCTTCGGCAACGATGCCGCCGTCGGCTTCGCTGGATCCCAGGGCAATTTCCAGCTCAATGTTTTCAAGCCCGTCATGGCCTGGAATGTCCTGGAGTCCATCCGCCTGCTCGGCGACGCCTGCGTCTCCTTCGACACCAACTGCGCCTACGGCATCGAGCCCAACCTGCCCAAGATCGAGGCGAACCTCGCCACGAACCTCATGCAGGTCACGGCCCTCAACCGCCACATCGGCTACGACAAGGCCTCCAAGATCGCCAAGAACGCGCACCGCAAGGGCCTGTCGTTGCGCGAGTCCGCCCTCGAGCTCGGCTTCGTCACCGCCGAGGAGTTCGACGCCTGGGTGGTGCCCATGGATATGACGCACCCCAGCGCCGCCAAGTGAGCCGCGCCCGCTGAGCGCGGGCCCTCGGCCGGGCCCTCATCGAGAGGGCCCGGCCAGGCGGGACCGACGACGGCGCCCGCTATGTCGGAGGGCGGGCGCCGTCGTCGGTACCAGGGCCCGGCTCAGTTATCCGAATAGTGGAAAAACGGCGGTGAAAGTGTCTTCCATCTGGGACAACCCTGGCGGTCCTGGCGAGGTGTCACTATTCTTGGATCAGAGCATTCGGAACACAATGCTCGGAACTCATGCTGATGGAGACACTTATGATCTGGTTCCATATCCTCGTCGTTCTCCTGTTCATCATCCTCGGTGCCCGACTCGGGGGCGTCGGCATCGGCCTCATGGGCGCGGCCGGCGTCCTCGTGCTCGTCGTCACCGGCGTTGACGCGGCCACTGAAGACATCCCGTGGTCCGTCATCGGGATCATCATGTCCGTCATCTGCACGGTGGCCGCGCTGCAAGTCGTCGGCGCCATGGATCATCTCGTCCACCTCACCGAGGTGCTTCTGCGCCGCCATCCCACCCATATTGTCTACCTCGCGCCCTTCGTCACCTTCTTCATGTCCTTCCTGTGCGGGACCGGGCACACCGCCTATTCCGTTATCCCCGTCATCGTCGACGTGTGCAAGGAGCATGGGATCCGCCCCTCGCGGCCGCTGTCCATCGCCGTCGTGTCATCCCAGGTCGGGGTGGCCGCCTCCCCGATCTCCGCGGCCATGGTGGCCCTCGTCGTCGCACTCGAGCCCATCGGCGTGGGCTACCTCGAGTGCCTCGCCGTGGTCGTCCCCACGACCTTCATCGGATGCGCCGTCGGCGCGATCGTCTCGGCCCACCAGGGCTGCGAACTCGTCGACGACCCGGTGTATAAGGAGCGCAAGGCCGCCGGCCTCATCAAGCCCTCCACGGCGGGGGACGACTCCTACGTCGCCGCTCCCGCAGCCGTCACCGGCCTCTGGCTGTTCATCGGCGGGCTCGTCGCCGCCGTCGCCTACGCGACCATCACCTCGAAGGAGCTCGGCCTCGTGGACGAGGCCCCGATGGACTCCACTGCCGCCATCATGCTCATCATGCTCACCACGGCAGCGCTCATCTGCGTGCTCGCCAAGAAGCCGACGACGTCGATCACCTCCCAGGACACCTTCCGCGCCGGCATGACCGCGGCGGTGTGCATCCTGGGGCTGGCCTGGCTGGGGAACACCTTCGTCAACCACTACACGGCCACGATCTCCGATGCTCTGTCCGGGCCGCTGCAGGCGGCGCCGTGGCTCGCCGCCGTCTTCTTCTACTTCGCCGCCCCGCTCATGTTCTCCCACGCCGCCACGACCTCGGCCTTCATGCCCCTCATGGTGGGGCTGGGCCTGCCGGCAGTTGCGCTCGTGGCCAGCTACCCGGCGGTGGCGAACTACTACCTCCTGCCCAACTACCCGACGACGGTCGCCGCCATGGAGATGGACGACACCGGATCGACACGGGTCGGCAGCAACGTCTTCGCGCATCCCTTCGTCCTGCCGGGCACGGTGGCGATCATCGTCACTGTCGCCCTGGGCTTCGTCATCGGGGCGATCGTGGTGTGAGCGCACTGCCCGAAGACGCCGTTGGTATGACAGGGGCAAGGAGAGGGGGCGCTATGCCCGGATCGCTCATGCCGCCATCCGGGTAAGGGACCTCGAGGGCGCCAAGGAGTTCTACGCCACCTGGTTCGGCGGGCCCCGGCCTATGGACGGCGGACCGGTCTCGTTGCCGTTTTCGACCGGTCTCGATGGAGGGGCGGCGGGGGAGAGGGTGCAGAATCTGACGATGGCGCTCCGCGCTGCCGCACCGTGCCCCGCCGCCTCCCGGAAGGAAACAACGTGCTCGTCCTCGGCCTCATCGCCGCCGCCCTGGCGGCCGCCCTCCACATCGTTATCTTCTACATGGAGTCGATCGCCTGGGAGGGGGCGCTGGCCCGCAAGACCTTCGGCGGCACTGCCGCCGAGGCGCGCCCGCACGCCTTCTATGCCTTCAACCAGGGCTTCTACAACTTATTCCTCGCCATCGAGACCATCGCCGGGATTGCCATCGCCGCCGCGGGGAACCGGGGGATCGGCGCCGCGCTGGCGCTGGCGGGCACCGGATCCATGCTGGCCGCGGCCCTCGTTCTCCTGCTCAGCTCGCGCCCGCATCGAGCCGCCGCCCTCAAGCAGGGTTCGCTGCCCCTGCTGGCCGTAGTGGCGCTCGCCATCGGCCTGCTCGCCTGAGAGGCACTGGCAGGATCAGGCTCCCCGGCGTGTCGCTGGCGAGGCGGCCTCTCACCAGGGCAGGCCGACGAGCTTGCCTATATGGGTGCCGGCCGCCATGTCGCGCTGCGCTCGGGCGATGTCCTCCAGCGGGTAGGCATGGATCGGCAGGAGGTCGAGTGTTCCCGAGGCGATCGCGTCCAGGACCCGCTGCAACTCCGCGGCCGGCAGGGATTCCGCGCCCCCGGAATAGGCGGTCAGCCGGACGCCGAAGGGCAGCCACTCCAGGGGGTAGAACTCCGGGATCGCCCAAGCGTCGGAGAGCATCCCCGAGAAGCACACGGTGCCGTGCACCGCCGTGGCGGCGAGCGTGTCCCGCAGAGCCGGCACGCCCACGAGCTCGAGTGCCGCGTGAACGCCATTGGGCTCGGCCTCGCGCACCTGCGGCGCCACGGAGCCGTCGTCGAGCAGGGCGGTGATACCCCGGGAGGCCAGGAGCTCGCAGCCCTCGGGGCGTCGGGAGGTCGCGTAGACCCGGCAGCCCTTCTCCGCCGCGAGGGCCGCCGCGGCCAGGCCTAGCGCGGAGGTCCCGCCGCGAACGAGTAGCGACTGGCCCGGCTGAAGATCCAGGCCGGTGGTGAGCGAGCCGTGGGCGGTCTGAAGAGTCTCGGGGACCGAGCCGATGACCTCCCACGGCAGATCGGATGAGAAGGGGATGACCTGCTCGCTCGGTACCACCGTGTATTGGGCGTAGCCGCCGTCGAAAATCCGGCCCATGCCCCCCATGAGCGTGGCCACTTGAGCTCCGGGCGCCAGGGTGCCGTCGGGATCCAGATCGACGACGCCGACCGCTTCGATGCCCAGCACCCTCGGCAGGGTCATCCCCTCGGCCTGGCCGGTCACCGAGTGGTACTCCGAGCGGTTGAGCCCGAAGGCCATCACCTTGATCCGGACCCATCCCGGCGCGGGCTCGGGAACCGGCAGATTGACGATGCGCAGGTTCTCCACGCCGATGCCGGTGAGCACGGCGGCGCGCATAGTCGCGGCGGTGGAGCGGTCAGTCGAGCTCGATGCGGGCATGGGATCTCCTCGTCAAGACTCATGCGGGGTGGGCCTCCTGGATAATCTCTCAGGAATCGGCGTGGGACGCCAGGCGCGAACGGCTATCCTGCCGAGCCGACCAGGTCCGATCAAGTCCGTTCAGGACTGAATAGGATCGGCAGGGCGTGCCGGAGGGCGCTCATGCTCATGGCCGATTGCGGGGAATCGGAGCGGATATGAAGATTCCTCCCAGCAGCGGGGAATGAGATGGGATCATCGGGTGTTGGCTCATGCGGGACCACCCTCAGCGCGTCTCCAGGCGCCCGGACTGAGCGAGTGGCAGCCCAGGCCCCACACCACGAGGAGAGCACGTCGATGAGTGGTGAGATCGAGTTCGACTCCGTTACCAAGCACTACCCCGTCCCTCGGCGCGCCAGGCGCCAGGGCGCGGATGCCTCGGCGGGCCCCGCGGTCAACGCCTTCAGCGCCACCATCGCCCAGGGCACCACCACTGTCCTGCTCGGCTCGTCGGGTTCGGGCAAGACCACGCTCATGCGCATGGTCAACCGGATGGTCGAGCCCACAAGCGGGCGCGTCCTCATCGACGGCGAGGACGTCGCCGGTCGGGATCCCGTCGTCCTGCGCCGCTCCATCGGCTACGTCATGCAGAACGGCGGTCTCCTGCCTCACCGCCGCGTCATCGACAACATCACCCTCGTGCCCCGGCTCAATGGCACGAGCCGGGCGGATGCCGCCCACCGCGCCCGTGAGCTCATGGGCATCCTCGGCCTCGACCCCGCCCTGGCCGAGCGCTACCCCCATGAGCTCTCCGGCGGGCAGGCCCAGAGAGTCGGCGTCGCCCGGGCCCTCGCGGCCGACCCCGCGATCCTCCTCATGGACGAGCCCTTCGGCGCCGTCGATCCCCTCGTGCGCCGCGAGCTTCAGGCCGAGACCGCCCGCCTCCAGCGCGAGCTCGGCAAGACGATCCTCTTCGTCACCCACGACGTCGATGAGGCCCTGGCCCTGGGCGACGAGATCATCGTCCTGCGCGAGGGCGGCCGGATCGCCCAGCGCGGCACCGGCCCCCAGATCCTCCATCACCCGGCCGACGCATTCGTCGAGCGCTTCCTCGGCCTCGACGACCACATCCGGGCCTCCCGTCTGCGCGAGACGGCCATACGCGACTCCGGCGCCGGATCGCCGTCCTCACCGGCCCCCGCGCCCGAGGCCGCCGAGGTGGCGCGCCCATGACGTGGATCCTCGCCAGCCGTGCCCTCATCCTCAGCTGCCTGGAGTCCCACCTCGCCCAGGCGCTGCCCGCGATCGGCGCCGCTCTGCTCCTCACCATCCCCCTGGCGCGCCTCGCGCAGAGGGCCCGCCCTCTGCGCGGCCTCATCACCATCGCGGCCTCGCTCCTCTACGCGATCCCCTCCCTCGCGCTGTTCGTCATCCTGCCGATCATCCTGGCCACCGGCATCCGATCCACGCTCAACGTCGTCGTCGCCCTGGCCCTCTACGCCCTGGCCCTCCTCGTCCCCGCCACCGTCGAGGCCCTCGACGCCGTCGACCACCGCTCCCTCGACGCCGCCACCGCCATGGGCATGGGGCGGCTGCGCCGATTCACCACCGTCGAGCTGCCGCTGGCGGGCCCGGCGATCGTCGCCGCCCTGCGGGTGGCCACCGTCTCCACGATCTCGCTGACGACGGTGGGCGCGGTGCTGGGCGTGCGCAGCCTCGGCTGGCTCTTCACCGATGGCTTCGAACGGGGCATCTGGCCCGAGATCATCGCCGGCGTGCTGCTGACCGCCCTGACGGCCCTCGTGGTGGATCTGCTCATCGTCGCCGGCGGGCGCCTGCTCATGCCCTGGTCCCGCGGCGGGGGAGCCCGGGCAGGGAGGGCCGCCGCATGAGGCTCCTCCTCGACGCCCTCGCCTACATGGCCGACGCCGCCCACTGGTCCGGTTCCATGGGCATCGCCCGGCTCTTGGTGCAGCACGCCGCCTACTCTCTCGCCGCCGTGGCGATCGCCGCCCTCATCGGCATGCCCATCGGGTGGTGGATCGGGCACACCGGCCACGGGCGGGCCCTCGTCATCTCCCTCACCGGCGCCGTGCGCGCCCTGCCCACTCTGGGGCTCGTCACCATGTTCGGCCTGGCCCTGGGCATCGGACCGGGGGCGCCCATGATCGCCCTGGTCATCCTCGCGCTTCCCTCCGCCCTCGCCGGGGCCTACTCGGGCGTGGAATCCGTGGACCCCACCGCCGTCGACGGTGCGCGAGGGGCGGGCATGAGCCCACTGCAGATCCTCGCGCGGGTTGAGATGCCGCTGGGCGCCCCGATCATGCTCGGCGGCCTGCGCGCCGCCTCCCTGCAGGTCATCGCCACGGGCACCCTGGCCGCCTACACCGGCGCGGGGGGCTTGGGCCGCCTCATGTTCCTCGGCCTCAAGACCCAGGACTACCCGATCATGCTCGCCTCCGCGCTCCTGGTGATCGCCCTGGCCCTCGTCTCCGAGGGGCTCTTCGCCCTCCTCCAGAGGGCCAGTGTGCCCGCGGGATCGCGGCAGCGGCGCAAGGAGGCCTGATGAACCGCCCGAACCACTCCGCCGCGCGGCCCACCCGGCGCGCCATGCTTGCGGGCCTGGGCGCCGGGGCCGCGGCCCTCCTGGCCGGCTGCTCCGACGCGAATCCCTTCGCCGTCCACCGCCGCGAGGGCAGCATCGTCGTCGGCAGTCAGCAGTACTACTCCAACGAGATCATCGCCGAGCTCTTCGCCCAGGCCATCGAGGCCAAGGGGCTCACCGTCCAGCGGGAGTTCCGCATCGGCCAGCGCGAGGCCTACCTGCCCGAGATCGCCAGCGGCTCCATCGACGTCATCCCCGAGTACGGCGGCAACCTCCTGCAGTACTACCAGCGCGTCTCGGCGACGGCGAGCACCGGTCCCACCCAGGGGGCCGCAATCCCCGCCGCCAGCCCCATCACCGCCGAGGCCGTCCAGGAGGAGCTCACCCGGATCCTCCCCAGCGGACTGCGGGTCCTGGCCCCCGCGAAGGCGAGCGACCAGGACTCCTTCGCTGTCACCCGCGCTAGCGCCGAGGAGCATGGCCTGATCTCCATCGGCGACCTCGCGGGCCTCGGTCGCGCGGTGAGCATGGCCGCCAACAGCGAATTCACGGCCCGTCCCTACGGGCCGGCGGGTGTCAGAACCGTCTACGGGGTCGATATCGAGCTCACCCCTGTGGAGGACTCCGGCGGGCCGCTGACCGTCAAGGCCCTGACCGACGGGAGCGTCGATGTCGCCGACATCTACTCCTCCGATCCGGCCATCGAGGCCAATGGTCTGGTGATCCTGGAGGATCCCGCCGGTCTCATCGCCCCTCAGCGCGTCACCCCGCTGGTCGCCGAGGCTCTGGCGCCCACGGCCGTGGAGGCCATCGACGCGGTCTGCGCGCGCCTGGATCCGGGTGAGCTGCGCTCCCTCAACGCCCGCTCCACCGGCGAGCAGCTCGCCGCCGAGGTCATCGCCGCCGACTGGCTGGCCGCCCAGGGCCTCGTGAGCTGAGCGGTTCCCGGCCGCGGCGACAGCGCCCACCCAGGAGGCCTGAGGAGTGTCCGTCAGCCCAGTCCCGGAGCCTTCGCGGTCGAGGTCCTGACCACGAGTCGGGGCACGACCACCTGCTCGGTGGGCAGGTAGCTGTTCGCCGCGCGGCCGATCGCGCGCTCCAGCGCCAGGCGCGCCATGAGATCCGTGTTCTGGTCGATCGTCGTCAGGGTCACCGGCCCGGCCTGCGCCCGCCGGGCGTTGTCGAAGCCGACGACGCTCACCCGCTCCGGCACCGCCGCCCTGGCCGCCCTCAGGCCCAGGACAATGCCGCCGGCCACCCGGTCGTTGAAGGCGACGATGCCGGTCGGCAGGTGCTCCAGCCCGCCGGCTGCCAGCGCCTTCTCCACCATTGCGGCGGCGGCGGCGAGCCCGTGCTCCTGCTCGATGCCTCCTGGCAGGACCACGATCTCGTTGCCCAGGCCGTGCGAGTCCATCGCCTCCAGGTACCCGGCGCTGCGCTCGGCCGAGGACGGCGCCGTGCCGCCGTCGACATGCGCGATCCGCCGGTGCCCGAGGGAGACGAGATGGTCGACGGCGAGCATGAGCCCGCCCCGATCATCGATTCGGATGACGTCCACCGCAGGGCTGGCGGCCGGTCGGGCGATCGTCACCACCGGCACCTCGTCGGCGAGGCTCCTCAGCCGCGCCGCGCCGGTAGAGGGCGCCACCATGATGAGTGCGTCAACGCGGTCGCGCAGCAGCGTATCCGCGGCACGGCGGTCATCGATCGTGTCGATGACGGCGGATAGGACGAGGCGGTGCGTCGTGGCGGTCTCCGCAGCGTGGTAGAGGCTCTCGATGAGCTCGGCGTGGAAGGGCTGGTGGACGGCGAAGGTCACCCCGATCAGGCCCGAGCGCGCCGAACGCAGGGCCCGCGCCCTCTGGTCCGTCCGATAACCGAGCCGTTTGGCGACGGCCTTGACGCGACGACGGGTCTCCTCGGAGGCGCCTGCGGCGTCCCGCATGACGATCGAGGCCATCGACACGGAGCAACTGGCCTCCCGGGCGACGTCGACCAGCGTCACCCTCCTGCTCCTGCCACGGGCCATCGTGCCGTCCTCTCATCGCCGCACGCTGCCCGCGCGATGGGGCCCGGCCGGGGCTCCCGCCCCCGGGGCGGTCGCCTGAAACTGGAATCTAATAATTTTAGAACGTTCTGTCGAGAGCCGTCATCGGATGAATGGCCTGCCAGCAGCGATAAGACGCTGACGAAGGTGCAGACTTCATGCGCTCGCGATCCAGGGGAATTGGAATGCACTACGGTCTATTTCGTCGCCAGGAGCACAGTGATGACGCTGCGGAGTCCCGGCCTCACCACCCAGACCATGACGAAGGAGTCAGGAAGCATGGCATCTCGCAAGCCCGTCAGGATCGCGCTGGTCGGTGCCGGCCGTATCGGCGCGCACCACGCCACCGCGATCGCCCACGACCTCCACACGGCGGAGCTCGTGGCCGTCGTCGACCCCCGTATCGACGCCGCCACCGCCCTGGCCGATGATCTCGGCGCCCGTGCCGAGGCCGACGCCGAGTCAGTCCTCGAGGACCCCGGGGTCGACGCCATCGTCGTCACGACCCCGGCCGCTCTCCATCACGACCTCATCATCGCCGCCGCCGAGGCCGGCAAGCACGTCTTCGCCGAGAAGCCCATCACGACCGAGCTGGCCGAGGCCGACGGGTGCGTGGCCGCCACGGCCCGGGCCGGTGTCGTCCTGCAGGTCGGTTTCAACCGCCGCTTCGCCCCCGGGTTCGTCGCTGCGAGGAGAGCGGTGGACGACGGCCGCGTCGGCACCCCGCAGCTGCTGCGCTCGCTCACCCGCGACCCCGGACCCTACGGCGGAGAGCCCGAGCGCACCCCGCTGTGGACGATCTTCCTGGAGACCCTCATCCACGACTTCGACACCCTGCGCTTCCTCAACCCCGGCTCCGAGGTCACCGAGGTCACCGCCCATGCCGACGCCCTCATCCGGCCCGACGCCCGCGAGGCCGGCTTCCTCGACACCTCGGTCGTCCACCTGCGCTTCGACAACGGCGCCTTCGCCACCGCCGAGGCCTCCTTCAGCGCCACCTACGGCTATGACGTGCGCGGAGAGGTCTTCGGCAACGGCGGGATGGCCGTCGCCGGCTCCAGCCGTACCAGCGACATGGAGTACTACGGGCCGGCCGGCGTCTCCTACGACACGTCCCGGGCGGACACCGATCTCCTCCACGGCGCCTACGTGGCCGAGTTCGCCGCCTTCGTCGAGGCCGTGAGCGGCGCGGCCCCCGCCATCCCCACCGGTGAGGACGGCGTCAAGGCCCTGGAGATCGCCCGAGCGGCCATCCTCTCGGTCCAGCAGTCGCGCACCGTGCGCCTTGAGGAGGTGGCTCGATGAGATCTGTGACCGTGCCTGCGGGCAACGCCTTCACCCTGGCGGCCTGCGCTGAGATGATCTATCTCGATAAGCCGTTCATGGAGCGCGTCGAGGCCATCGCCGCGCGCGGCCTGGGCGTGGAGATCTGGGACTGGACCGCCAAGGACCTCCAGGCCCTGGCCGCCCGGCGCGCCGACGGGGCGCGCATCATGTCCATGACCGGATACATCGAGGGCGATCTGACCACCTCCGAGGGCATCGCCCGCCTGCTCGAGACCGCCGAGCAGTCACTGGCCGCGGCCGAGACACTGGAATGCCCGGTGCTCAACTTCCACGGCACCGGCCTGGGCGAGGGCGGCATCCCCGTCGTGGCCAACGCCCACCCCACCCCGGGCGACTGGCTGCGCGCCGCCGAGACCTGTGCCCGCCTGGCCCGGCTCGGAGCCAGGGAGGGGCGCGTGTTCACCCTGGAGAACCTCAACACCGCGCTGGACCACCCCGGCTGCCCCTTCGCCACCGCGGCCGACGCCCTGGCCCTCGTGCGCGCCGTCGACTCGCCTCACCTGAGGCTGAATCTCGACCTATACCACGCCCAGATCGGGGAGGGCAACCTCATCGAGCTGTGCCGCCAGGCCCTGCCCTGGATCGGGGAGCTCCAGGTCGCCGACGTCCCCGGCCGGGCCCAGCCCGGCACCGGCGAGATCAACTACCGTGCCATCGTCACCGCCCTGGCCGACATGGGCTACCACGGCAACATCGGCATGGAGGCCTTCGCCTGGGGTGCCACCGACGCGGACGAGCCCGGCTCCACCGCCGCCTCCGAGGGGGCCCTGGACCAGTTCATCACCACCTTCACCGTAGGAGGCCCCGCATGAGCGACAACGCCGGTGCGGCCGTCCAGGCCCGCCATGCTGACGCGGGGACTCCCGCGGAAAAGACCCGCGTCGACAAGCGCCTGTTCACCATCCGCACGATCGCCACCCTCGGCGGCCTCCTGTTCGGCTACGACACCGGCGTCATCGCCGGCGCCCTGCCCTTCCTCGCGCGCGGCGCCGAGGAGGGCGGCCTGGGGCTGACGGCCTTCCAGGAGTCGATCGTCACCTCCTCCCTCACGATGGGGGCGGCCATCGGGGCCATCGTCGGCGGGCGCCTGTCCGACCGCTACGGGCGCAAGAGGAACATCTACACCGTCGCCGTCATCTTCCTCATCGGGGCGCTCGGCTGCGCCCTGGCCCCGAACTACCCCGCCCTCGTGGCCTTCCGCTTCTTCCTCGGACTGGCCGTGGGCGGCGCCTCCGCCACCGTGCCCGTCTACCTCTCCGAGATGGCGCCGGTGACGATCCGCAGCACGATGGTGGCGCGCAATGAGCTCATGATCGTCACCGGCCAGCTGCTGGCCTACTCCTTCAACGCCTTCATCGCCGTCATGTGGCCGCAGGCCCACGTCTGGCGCTGGATGCTCGTCATCGCCTCGGTCCCCGCCATCGGCCTGTGGATCGGCATGCACCTGCTTCCGGAGTCCCCGCGCTGGCTCGCGAGCCAGGGGCGCACGGCCGACATGTGGCAGGTTCTCAACGAGGTCCGCATGGCCGACGGCGTTGAGGACGAGGGGAGCGACATCATCCGCCGCGTCGAGGAGGAGGCTGCGCTCGGCAAGGGCTCCTGGGTGGACCTCAAGACCCCGTGGATCGGCAAGATCACCGCGATCGGCATCGGCCTGGCGGCCCTGTCGCAGCTCACCGGCGTCAACGGCATCATGTACTACGCCCCGACGATCCTCCAGACCACCGGCCTGGGGACCCAGGCGGCCCTCGTCGCGACAATCGCCAACGGCGTGGTCTCGGTGGCGGCGGTATCCATCGGCATCGGCTTCCTGAAGAAGCTGCCCCGCCGGCGTATGATGCTCATCGGCCAGACCGGCGTGGTCATCTCGCTGATCCTGCTGGGCTCGATGTTCCTCCTGCCGGAGTCGACGGCGCGCTCCTACCTGGTGCTGCTGTTCATGCTCACCTTCCTGTTCTCCATGCAGTGCTTCATCGGCCCGACCTTCTGGCTCATGCTCTCGGAGATCTTCCCGATGCGCGTACGGGGGCTGGCCAACGGCGTGGCGGTGTTCTGCAACTGGATGGGCAATGTCATCGTGGCCTTCGCCTTCCCGAATCTCATCGCGGCGGTGCAGGGCAACACGTTCTTCGTCTTCGCGGTGATCAACGCGTGCACGCTGGTGTTCTACGCGAAGTACCTGCCGGAGACCTTCGGCCGCTCCCTGGAGTCCCTCGAGCGGCACTTCGAGGAGAAGTACTCCTGACCGGAGCCTGATGGAACACGGTCCGGCGCCACGACCACCGCGAGGGGGCGTGGCGCCGAACCGCCTTCGGCGTGCGGATCCGTCCACGTCGTCAGGGGTGCAGCCAGTGCTGCGATCGGCCCCGCGCGGCGCTCCACCCGAGGGGGAGTCATGCCTCCGGCGCCCTCCGTGATCGTCCCCGCAGTCCCGGATGCGTCCAGGCGACGGTGAAGGACGCCGTGAGCACGGCCAGCGCGAGGCCGAAGGGCGCCAGGGGCTGCCAGCCGTAGAGCGCCGTCGCCGTGACGGGGGCGAAAACCCATGTCACCGCGCCCGTGGCGTTGAGGATGCCCGCCGCCCCTCCCTGCTCGGCGGCGGGCACGGCGAGTGAGCCGCCCGCCGTGAAGCCGGGTCCCACCAGGCCCATGGCCGCGCCCAGGAAGAGCGTCGAGATGACCATGATGGGAAGGGCGGGCGCCATCGCCAGCGCCACCAGCGCGACCACGGCGATGGTCAGGCCGATGCGGATGAGCCGCTGGGGCGGCCATCCCAGGTGCGGCACCGCGACGAGTTGCATGAGCATGGCGCCCGCCGCGTTGGCCAGCAGCATGAGCGCCGTCAGGCTCACCGCGCGCTCCGGGGGCAGGCCGAGGCGGTCCTGGACGATGAAGCCGACGATGATCTGGACCACTCCCGCGCTGAAGAACATGCCCAGACCCGAGCCGATCCAGGGCAGCAGGCGCGGATCCCTCCAGGACACGCGCGGTGGGAGGGCGGTCGCGCGCGGCGCTGGCATTTCCCCCGGGTCCGCTCCCGCGGGGGAGGACGGCATCGCCGCTCCGTTGGCGGGCGACCGGGCGCCGTCGTGAGGGATTTGGAGCAGGCCGATGAGCAGAGCGATCGCCACGAAGGCGGGCGTGGCGTACACCGGGGCCAGAATCGACCACGCCCCCAGCGCCGAGGAGAGCACCGAGCCGATGAGGATCGACATCTGCACGGCGCCGGCGAAGGCGGACAACCCCCTCACCCGGGCGTGCTCGTCCGGCGTCATCTCCGCGATGAGCGCCTGACCGGTGGGTGGGATCGCCGCGACCGCGCCGCCGAAGAACGGGCCGCGGGCTGTCACCACGGCCACCGCGGCGGCGCCCGCTCCCAGCAGGCCGGCGCTCCGCAGTCCCACCGCGACGGCGAAGAGGCAGCCCGCGATCATGGCCAGGGCGAGAGCGCTCAGCAGCACGCGGCGGCGCCCCCAGGCGATCGACCGGCGCCCCCAGAACTGCGAGAGGGAGGCCACTGTGAGCGCGGCCAGGGAGACGGCCAGGCCGACGATCCACTCGCGCAGGCCGAGTGCCCGGGCCAGGGGAGCGATCGACGCGTTGAGCATGTTCTGCGCCACGTAGGTGAACAGGACGATGGCAAGCAGCGCGCGCAGCGTGGCGCAGGCCGTGCCTGAGACCTGGGAGGCAGGAGTCGAGGGGGAGGGCAGGGGCACAGGCGCACTTTAGGGCATGGCAGGGGCGGCGATGCCCGGCAGGCCGCGTCTCCCGGGCCCCCGCGCTCGCGAGCGCCCCCTGGACCTGGCAGGATGGCGGCCGTGAGCGCGAAGCATGTGGGAATGATCTGGGCCCAGGACGCTGCCGGCGTCATCGGCGCCGATGGGGGAATGCTGTGGCGCGTGCCCGACGACTTCAGGCACTTCCGCGCCTCCACCCTCGGCTGCGGCCTCGTCATGGGCCGCGCTACCTGGGACTCCCTGGGCAGGGCGCTGGCCAAGCGCCGCAACGTGGTCCTCACCCGCCAGCGCGGCTGGTCCGCGGAGGGCGCCCTGGCCGCTCCCGACCTCGCCTCCGCCATCGCCCTGGCGGGAGGGGACCTCGACGCCGAGCTCGGCCCCGATCAGCGCGTGCGGGCGGGGGCATTGCCCCGGGTGTGGATCATCGGCGGCGGCAGCGTCTACGCCCAGGCGATGGATGCCGATGCCGCTGAACTGCTGCTCGTGAGCACTCTCGACCTCGCCGTCGACGCCCCCGATGGCGCCGTGCGGGCGCCCCGCATCGATACCTCCGCCTGGGCCCGCGATACCGCCTTATCTGACCCCGAGGGCGCATGGCGGGCCGTGTCGGGGGACGCCGCCTGGCGGGTCGACGCCTGGCGCCGTCGGTGAGCCGCCGGGCGCCGGGGCTCAGACGGCGACGGGAGCCTTGATCGAGGGGTGGTGCTGGTAGCCCTGCGAGGCGTCGATACCATCCATCGTGTAGGCGTCGATCGACTCGGCCCGCTCCAGGCGCAGCGTCGGGAACGGGTAGGCCTGGGGGACGCGGGATAGTTGCTCGCGCACCTGCTCGACATGGTTGGAGTAGATGTGGCAGTCCCCGCCGGTCCACACGAGCTCGCCGGGCTCGAGCCCGGCCTGCTGGGCGAGCATGTGGGTGAGCAGGGCGTAGGAGGCGATGTTGAAGGGAACGCCGAGGAACATGTCCGCGCTGCGCTGGTAGACCTGCAGGCTCAGGCGGCCATCGGCCACGTAGCACTGGAAGAAGGCGTGGCAGGGGGCCAGGGCCATGCGGTCCAACTCGCTGACGTTCCAGGCCGACACGAGCATCCGCCGGGAATCCGGATCCGTGCGCAGCGTGTGGACGAGGGCGGTGATCTGGTCGATGGCCCCGCCGTCGTGCGAGGGCCAGGAGCGCCACTGGGCGCCGTAGACCGGGCCGAGCTCGCCGTCGGCATCGGCCCACTCATCCCAGATGGTGATGCCCTGCTCCGTGAGCCATCCGATGTTCGTGGCGCCCTTGAGGAACCACAGGAGCTCGCCCTTGACCGCTTTCATCGCCACGAACTTCGTGGTGATGCGGGGGAATCCGGCGGCCAGGTCGTAGCGGAGCTGGCGGGCGAACAGGGAACGGGTGCCCGTGCCGGTGCGGTCGTCCTTGAGAGTGCCGTTCAGGAGGACGTCCGCGAGGAGCTCCTCATAGGCGACGTTGACGCCGTCGGGCGCGCTCAGGCCCATGGCCTGAAGCACCGGTGCTGGTGTGCCGTTCATGCCTCGATGACCTCCATGGCGGGGGTGAAGGGCGAGGCCGGTCCCAGTGCTGCCTGGGCGCCCTCGATGACCTGGTTGGCCAGGGCCCGCCCGCCCGAGTAGCCGATGGCCGCGCCGATGCCCAGGGGCAGGAGCCGACCGAGTGCGACGGCGCCTCCCTTGGCCACGGCGCGCTTGGCCAGGCGCTTGGCGAGCTGGCCGTTGATGCTCTTGGCGGTGGGGATCGGCATCTGGGCCAGGGACTGGGCCGCCCAGAAGAGGCTGGCCAGTCCGAGCTGGCCTTGGACGGCCTCGGAGCCCTCGCGGCCCAGGAGCGCCGAGAGCACGAGGGCGCGCCGCTTCTCCGGCTCGACGACGCGCAGCCCCTGGAGCTCTGCGACGGTGAGCACGTAGGTGACGGCCGAGCCGATGAAGACGGCCGCCTGCCCCACGGTGAGCGCTGCCGCGCTGGCGGTGCCGATTGACGGCAGTGCCGCCGAGGCGCCGACGGCCCCGGATGACAGGCCCGCCTCGTTGCGGAAGCGATCCGCGGCGAGTGCCACGAGCTCGGCCGTGTCGGCGCCGGGGCGGTCACGGCGCATGCGGGCCACGCGCTCGGTGATGCGCGAGGCGGGGATCGCGATCGCCTTGTCGACGGCCGCCTCGATCATGGCGGTGGATCGGCTCACGGATGCTCCTGAGGTGCGTAGGGAGGTGTCAAGGGTGGTCTATGGGGTGCTTCCCGGGGCGCCAGCGGGCGCCGACACCCCGGGCCGGGGAAGGCACCCGCGTCAGGCCGCGGGCTCGGCGTCGGGATCCTGGACGATGAGCAGGCGGACCTCGGGGCTCTTCTCCAAGGTGTGGCCCACGGTGCAGGCGCGGTCGATCGCGCCGTCGACGCGCTGGCGCAGGACGGCGAGCTGCTCGTCGCTCAGGGAGGAGTAGTCGGCGACGAGCTGCACCTCGAAGGAGTCGTAGCGCTCCTCATCCTCGTTCTTGGTGGTCGCGCATACGACGTTGGCGTCGAAGCCCTCGCCGAGGGCCTTGGCCAGGCGGTGGTCAGCGGACAGGGAGTTGCAGGTGGCCAGGGCGAGCTTGAGCAGCTCTCCGGGGGAGAACTCCCCGGGGCCCGTGCCGATGCGCACCTCGGCGCCGGAGTGATTGCGGCCCACGTACTGGCGCGTGCCGGTCCGCTCGGCCCATACGGAGTTCTTCGCGGTAGGGATGATGGTCGGGGTATCGCTCATGGGGTGATCGTGGCACGCCCAGTGGGCCCGGGACCACTGGCGCGCGCGCGAAGGGCCCGCCGTGCGCGCAGGGCGGACACGGCGGGCCGGTGGGAATACTCCGGGGAGGAGCGGGGAGGCGGGCGGTCAGTGCGAGCCCAGCCAGGCGGCGGCCCGGGACTCCTCATCGGCGATGACGCGCCCGGCCATCGACAGGGCCTTGTCCTCGACGGCGCGGCCCACCAGCGGCACGGTGACCTTCAGCTCCAGGTCCACCTCGACGACGGTCTGCTCGCCACTGGGGCGCATGGCCAGGGTGCCCGAGGAGCGCACGGGCGCGCCGCCGGCGTCGATGCTCAGCGTGCCGGTGCGCGAGCCGTCCTCGGCGGGGCCGCCCCAGGCCTCGGTGACGGTGAAGGACACGCCCGAGCGCACCAGGCGGCGGGCGGCCGAGGGCAGGGAATCGGCGGGGACGGTGCCGCTGGCGGTGGCCGAGAAGCCGTCGCCCTGGGTGGTTACCTTGCTGGTCACGGTCTCGGAGCCGAGTCGGGCGACCCGTCCGCGCTGGTACTCCGGGTCCGCCAGCATGGTGGCGACCTTGGGGGGATCGGCGGGGTAGGTGATGGTCAATGTCTTCCTCATGCCGTAGAGCCTGCCATGGAGGGGGCCATCGCGCCACGGGCGGTCCCCTCGATTAGGCTTCCACCGTGCCGCCGATCCTCCCGCCCCAGTCGCGCGCCTCCATCGACCTGCCGCCGCGCGACCTCGACTGGATCCGCCACCTCATCGCGGACTGGCAGGTCATCGCCGATCTGTCCGTCTCCGACCTCGTCCTGTGGGTCCGCGGTCTGAGCGGTCGCTTCGTGGCGATCGCCCACTGCCGCCCCTCCACGGGGCAGACGGTCCACCTGGAGGAGGTCGTGGGGCGCCGCATGCCCTCCTCGCGCGAGATCGCCGCCCTGGAGACCCTGACCACCGGCACCATCCTGGTCATGTCCGATCCCCAGTGGACCGGGACCACCGCGGTGCGCGAGGAGTACGTGCCCGTGCTCCACGAGGGCCGGGCGGTCGCCGTCGTCACGCGGGAGACGCGCGTGGGGGTTATGCGGGGGGAGCGCTTCGGCGACCAGCCCCTCAAGGCCCTCGCCGACTCCCTGTGCCAGATGATCTCCGAGGGAGCCTTCCCGATCCTCGGAGGAGTGACCGCACTGCGCCACGGCACCCCGCGAGTGGCCGACGGCGTCGTCCAGCTCGACGCCGAGGGCACCATCGTCTACGCCAGCCCCAACTCCCGCTCCTGCCTGCACCGGCTGGGCATCGCCGGGGAGATCGTCGGCGCGCATCTGGCATCGGCGATCACGGACATCATCCCCGAGCGCACGCCGGTGGACGAGACCATGGCCGTTGTTCTCATGGGCAGGCAGTCCTGGATCACGGAGATCGAGATCTCCGGTGTCTTCCTCGTCCTGCGGGCGATCCCCCTCGTTGTGCACGGGGAGAGGGCCGGCGCGATCCTCCTGGTCCGCGACGTCTCCGAGCTGCGGCGCCGCGAGCAGGTCCTCATGAACAAGGACGCCACGATCCGGGAGATCCACCACCGGGTCAAGAACAACCTGCAGACCGTCTCCGCCCTGCTGCGGATGCAGGCCCGCCGCGCCACCAACGATGAGACCCGCCAGGCGCTGGCCGAGGCGGAGCGGAGGGTCGCCGCGATCGCTACCGTCCACGAGGCGCTGAGCCACAACGTCGACGAGACTGTCGACTTCGACGAGGTCTTCGAGTCGATCCTGCGCACCGCCGCGGTCGTTGCCACGCCAACGGGGCAGGTCAAGACTGTGCTGGAGGGCTCCTTCGGTATCGTGGACGCCGAAGGAGCCCAGGCCCTAGCCACGGTGCTGGCCGAGCTGGTGACCAATGCCGTCGAGCACGGGCTCGAGGAGCGCGACGGCACCGTCACCGTGCGTGCCCTGCGGGACGGCGAGCGGATCGAGGTCCATGTCATCGACGACGGCGCGGGCATCGAGCCCGGAACAGTCATGACCGGGCTGGGCACGAGGATCGTCAAGACGCTCGTCCGAGGCGAGCTGCGCGGCAGCATCGACTGGGAGCCCGTCGTCGATGAGGAGGGGCGCCCCTGCGGGACCGATGTCGCCATCATCGCCAGGCTCGCGAGCCGCGGCGAGCCCGTGCTCGGCTGAGCCACCGCGCCACTGGGGCGCCGCGCGGCGCAGCCGGGTCCCGCGCGCATCCGGCGGGGGTGAGAACGGCGGCCCCGCCTCCTCCGAGGTCAGGGGCCGCCGTTGATGCTCATGAGCGCCGGGTGAACCGGTCTCGGCGTTGTTTTCGACCGGTCTCGATCAGGAGGAGCGGCGGGCGCGGGCGGCGCGGCGCTTGAGGGAGCGGCGCTCATCCTCGCTCATGCCTCCCCAGACGCCGGCGTCCTGGCCGTTCTCCAGGGCCCACTTGAGGCAGGTCTCGACCACCTCGCAGCGGGCGCACACCTCCTTGGCCCGGGCGATCTGGGCGATGGCCGGACCGGTGTTGCCGACCGGGAAGAAGAGCTCGGGGTCGACAGTGAGACAAGCAGCCTGGTTACGCCAGTCCATGAGTGCTTCCTTCGGGCAGGTGAGTCAAGAAGAGGGGAGGGCCGAGCGCGTCGTGCCCACCCGGTAGGGGGCCAGAGTGGCCGTCGCGCGTCCTGGGGAAACTTTCACACGCCGTTCTCCCAACGGCAAGACCTGACGCGTGTGAGACCGTCGATGAAAAGATGTTGCAATTCTCACAGTCGCGATTCCCCGTCAGCTCGTTCTCTCACGCATGGCCGGACGCCCCTGAGCGGCCTCGCCGTGAACCACCTGCAAGGGCGTGAAACGCCCGTGATCCACGAGCACGCCCCGCCCCGGGGCCAGAGGGGCGCGGGGATCGATCACCCCTCGCAGTGGCGCCCCGGCCACCTGTGCCGCCGGGCCCGTACCCGGGCACAGGATGACCAGCGAGCCCCTCTCCTTGAGCGTCATCAGCGGGCCCCGGAAGGATCCCGCCACGCGCTCGGTGGTCGCCGAGACGAGCACGCCCCGCCCCTCGCCCAGTGCGGCGGCGATCTCCGCCTCCGCCTGGGCGTGAGAGGCCTGGGGAAGGAGATCGGCATCGTCGATGACCAGCGGGGCGGTCCTCTCCGGCGCCTGGGCGGCGAGCGCGCCCTCCAGCGCCCGCAGTGCCGTGGTGCGCCCCGATCCAGGGGGCCCGGTCACGAGGACGGCGCCGCTGGGGACCGGAAGAGGAGCGGCGTCGTCGCCCCCGACCGCCCAGGTCCCGACGGGCAGCAGCGAGGGGCGCGCCTCGCGGGGGATCGGAGCCAGGCGCAGCGGACGGGCGGCGGCGAGGCCGCGAGCGGCCCGCTCGCCGGGCGCGGGCAGGAGGATCTGGATGGGCGTCGACTCCGCGCCGTCCACCAGCGCCCCTCGGCCGGGCGCCGCGCCGGTGACCGTGCCCCGGGGCAGCCCGGCCAGCGAGGCGAGGGTCGGCGTCGAGGCCCCCAGGACGATACGGTGCCGCAGGGATCCCGCCCACCGGGTGCCGGCCAGGCCGAAGGGCGCGCCGATGATTAGCGCCGTCCCCGTGGCCGGCGCGATCCTCGTCAGCGCCTCCACGAGCTGCTGGCCCTCGCCCGGCCCCAGCGCCTCATCGACGGCGGGGATGAGGGAGTCGACATCATCCAGGACGAGGATCTCTCTCGTCAGCCGGCCCTCCGCCGCCAGGCGCCACAGGCGCGCCAGTCGCCGGGGATCATCCGGGCCCACCACCGTGCCCATGCCCACGGCGCCCTCGGCCAGGGACGACAGGGGGCTCGGCGCGCCGCAGCGGTGGACGACGCGGCCCGCCGCCAGCGCCCCGAGCGCCGCCGAGTCCAGCGCCGTGGTCCTGCCCGACCCCGCCTGACCGAGCACGAGCAGCGACTCCCCGGTGTCCCAGCGCCACAGTCCCAGCGATTGCTCCTCCGGCAGATCCGTCATCGCCAGGGCTACTCCCTCGCCCCTCTCCGTCCGCGATCCCCCGGGGTGGCAGGCGGTCGAGACCAGCTCGCCCGCCTGCCCCCTGTGGGCCCGCTCGGGCAGTGGCGGGGCCCAGGGCCGCCACAGGCCATTGGAGATCGCACCACTGCCCGTCCCCGTCCCGCTATCGGGCGAGCGCGGGCCCTGATGGGCCTGGCGCACCTGCTCCACAAGCGCTTCGAGTTCCCCGCGAGGGCCGCACCAGGGGGACTGGAGGACCTCCTGGCTCCTGGAAGCGGCGCAGCCCTCGACGATGACCCTGCCCGGATGGCGGGGGAGCAGAGCTGCGCCGTCGTGCCCGAGGACGTCCCGCGAGTCCGCCGGGTCCAGGACTCGCAGGCAGGCGCGGATCGTCGTGTTGGCGCGCATCGCCGGAGAGACCGCGCCGGCGGGGCGCTGCGTGGCCAGGATGAGGTGGACGCCGAGGCTGCGGCCCTGCGCCGCCACCCGCACGAGGGCGTCGAGGACCTCGGAGTGCTGGCCCGCGAGGGTCGCGAACTCATCGACGGCGATGAGCAGGCGGGGAGGAGCCTCCCCGCGGGCGAGCGCGCCGACTGCGGGAGCCGAGGCGCATCGGCGCTCGAGCTCGCCCAGATCCCGGACCCCGTGCGCGGCCAGGAGGCGCTCTCGGCGCCGGAGCTCGGCCTCCAGCGAGGACAGCGCCCGTGCTGTGGCAGCGGGGTCGAGATCCGTGAGCACGCCCGCCGTGTGCGGCAGGTCCTCCAGGGGGCCGAAGGTCGCCCCGCCCTTGTAGTCGACGAGCACCAGGCACAGCCGCTCCGGCGGCACCCCCAGGACCAGTTGCAGGAGCCATGCCGTGAGCAGCTCGGACTTCCCTGAGCCCGTCGTCCCGGCCAGAAGGGCGTGGGGCCCGTCGGCCACGAGGTCCACGTCGATGGCGCCGCGCGGCCCGACGCCGAGGATCGCGGGCAGCCGCATCCCGCCAGGGCTTGTCGTCCGCCAGCGCTCGCGGATGGCCCGCGCGCTGAGAGGGCCGGTGAGCTCGGGGAGGATGATCCCCTCGGGGGGAGCCAGGGGATCATCCACCCCGGTGGGAACGCCTCGCCCGCGGGGCCGGGCGGGACCGGAGCGCCGGGGAAGCCGCCGGCCTGAGGCGAGGAGGACCGTTTCCCACCAGCGATCGGTGACGGCCGGAGCTCCTCTGGGAGCGCGTCGTGCGCTCAGGGCTCTCGCAGGGAGGTCCTTGCCCTGGGGCGCGATGAGCAGTTCGGCGCGATCACCGCGCCAGGTCGCCACGATCCCGGTGGACTCGGCCTCCCCGACCATCTGGAGGTCCAGGGCGCCGCGGCTCGCGCCGAGCGCCGCCGAGGGGACCCCGCCCGGGGCTCTCCAGCTCGCCGGGGAGTGGGGGACCAGGGCGCGCGCGGCCCCCGGAGCCCGGGAATCATCGGGCTCGCCGGGCGCAGCAGGCGCATCGGGCGCAGACATGCCCGGCGCCTCCTCGGCCCGCCCGCCGGCCAGCGGCGCGGAGGCGAAGTCGGCTGGTGCTCCGATCCGGGCCAGCACCTGAGCCGCCCACCATCGCTGGGCCCGCAGGGCGCCCGCACCGGTGAGGGCCAGGCGGTCCCCTGCCCGGAGCGTCAGGGCGGTCCCGCGCCGACGGTGCCCGAGCCAGGCCGCCGGCTCCTCGCCCGAGGCGCCCGAGCCCGCTCCCGGGGCGCTGAGGGGCGAGGCCCCCGCAGTTCCGGACAGCGCCCGCGCCGCCACGGCGAGGAGCGCCTCGGAGGGGTCGGGCCGCCGATGCGACCGCCCCCGCCATCCCGCGCGGGCGCTCTCGGCCCCGCGTTCCCGGGCGCCCCCACCGGAGAGCAATGAGCCGATCCTCATGATGCCCATGAGGAGCATCGGCGCCAGCATGAGCATCCCCATGCCACCGCGCCCGCCCATGCGCAGCGCACCGACCACGATCGCCCCTATGACGAGCAGGCAGAGCAGGCCGGCGATAATGGAGCCGATCCGCCTCCTCCCGGAGGGCCGACCGCTGTCGGGAGCCGGGACGAGGAGCGAGGCGGGCCGGCGCCGCAGTTCCAGCACACTGCCTCCCACCCTCAGGCGCTGGCCCTCGTGGAAGGCGCGCGGGCGGCGGAGCCGGCGCCAGCCTCGCAGGCGTCGTCGCGCCCGGGTGCCGTTGGCCGAGCCCGCGTCCCCGATCATCACGCGGTCGGCCCTGCAGCGCACCCGCAGGTGCTCACGGGAGACCTCCGGATCGCTCAGCGCCCCGCAGCGCCCGATCGTCCCCGAAGCGGGCAGTGGGAGGACCAGGCCTGCGTCGGGGCCCGAGAGCACCGCCATGTGCCAGGCGCGGCCCAGGGCATGGCGGGCCGCGGAGACGGGGGAGTCGAAGGCCGGGGAGGGGGAGCGCGAGGGCATGGCATGAGAGTGCGCCCCGGGGCCGGGCCCGCGCTCGGCCAGTGTGGATGGACCTCCGCTGGGGCTGCGTGATGTCCCCGGTGGTTCACGGCGGATGGCGAGACGACGGCGCCACTGCTCCCGGGGCACCGCTGTCCCCGGGAAGTGGCGGACATGGGGGAGGATGGGGGCATGACTGAGCGAACCGCGCCCGCTGTGCCCGCTGCGCCGTCAGTGCCGTCAGTGCCGTCAGTGCCGTCGACCCCCGACGAGCAGCTCGACGCCCTCCTGGCCTCCCCGGAGCTCGCCGGCGTCCCCGAGGCCGACCGCCTGCGCTGGGCCGAGCTCGTGCGCGCCATCGAGGCCGCCCGCGCCGACTACTACGACGCCGTCGAGAATGTCGCCGACAGCGCGGGTACCGGCAAGGGGATCGTCGCCTCCGCCATCTCCGACGCCGATTACGACGAGCTCTACCGACAGCTCGAATCCCTCCAGGGGGCCCACCCGGCCCTCGACAACGCGCTGTCCCCCACGCGCACCGTCGGCGGCAGTGCCACCCGGGGCTTTCCCCCCGCCACTCACCACGAGCGCATGTACTCCCTGCAGGACGTCTTCACCCTCGAGGAGGTCGGGGAATGGGCTGCGCGCATGAGCGCCGCCACCGGGCGGGCCGACGCCGACCTCGCCATGACCGCCGAGGTCAAGATCGACGGCCTGGCCATCGCCCTGACCTACACCGATGGACGTCTGACCCGTGCCGCCACCCGCGGCGACGGCACCACCGGCGAGGACATCACCGCCAACGCCCGTACTATCGACTCCATCCCGGAGCGCCTCACCGGTGCCGAGCCCGAGGGCCCCGCCGGCCCCGGCCTGCCCTCCCTCGTGGAGATCCGAGGCGAGGTCTACTTCCCCGTCGAGGAGTTCGAGGCCTTCAACGCCGCCAGCCGCGCCGCCAATGAGAAGGCCGAGGCCGATGACGCCGCCGGGCGCGCCGCCCGCCGGGGCGCCGCCCTGCCGGTCTTCGCCAATCCCCGCAACGCCGCCGCCGGATCCCTGCGGCAGAAGGACCCCCGGATCACCGCGACCCGGCCTCTGGCCTTCATCGCCCACGGCATCGGCGCCATCATCCCCGGCCCCGGAGCCGATCTTCCCGCCAGCCAGCACGAGTGGTACGAGCTCCTGGAGCGCTGGGGGCTGCCCACCTCCCCCTACAACGCCATCGTGCGCGGCGCCGCCGAGCGGCAGGCCTACATCGACCGCTACGCCGAGCACCGACACGACCTCCTCCATGAGATCGACGGCATCGTCTTCAAGATCGATGACCGCTCCCTCCAGGACGAGCTCGGGCACACCTCCCGCGTGCCCCGCTGGGCAACCGCCTACAAGTACCCGCCCGAGGAGGTCCACACGCGCCTGCTCGACATCGGTGTGCAGGTCGGCCGCACCGGGCGCGTCACGCCCTTCGGGATCATGGAGCCCACGCGCGTCGCCGGCTCCACCGTCGCCCGGGCCACCCTCCACAACGCCGCCGAGGTGGCCCGCAAGGGCATCCTCATCGGCGACATGGTGGTGCTGCGCAAGGCCGGCGATGTCATCCCCGAGATCCTGGGGCCCGTGGTCGCCCAGCGCGACGGCACCGAGCAGCCCTTCGTCATGCCCTCCGACTGCCCGTCCTGCGGCACCCCCCTGGCGCCCGCCAAGGAGGGGGACGTGGACCTGCGCTGCCCCAACACGCGCTCCTGCCCCGCTCAGGTCACCGAGCGCATCGCTCATATCGGCTCACGCGGCGCGCTCGACGTCGAGGGCCTGGGGGACGAGGCCGCCGTTGCCCTCACCCAGCCCGACGCCGGGCGCCCCGAGGCCATCGCGGCGCTCGCCGCCGGGGCGCGCCTGGAGACCGAGCGGGGGAGCCTTCGCCTCGAGGCCGCCGAGTTGGGGGCCCTCCGCCCCTCCCAGCGCGTTGACGCCGTCGAGGCCCTTCTCGCCGAGCACGGCATCATCGAGCAGGACCCCGCCATCGCGGGGGAGGGGGAGCTCTTCGACCTCACCGCCGAGGACCTGCGCGACGTCATGGTCTGGCGCCCGGTCGCCGCGCACGGGCGCCCCACCGGTGACTGGCGCCTCGTCCGTTACTTCTGGACCAAGGCGATCCTCACCAAGGACGGCGAGGTCAAGAAGCCGGCAGCGCCAGCCAAGAACGCCACCGCCATGCTCTCCCAGCTCGCCGCCGCCAAGGACCAGCCCCTGTGGCGAGTGCTCGTGGCCCTGTCCATCCGCCACGTCGGTCCCACCGCCGCCCGCGCGCTCGCGGCCCGCTTCGGCTCCCTGGACGCCCTTCGCGTCGCGAGCCCGGAGGAGCTGGGAGAGGTCGAAGGCGTGGGCCCCGCCATCGCCGCCTCCTGGATCGAGTGGATCGGCGTGGACTGGCACGCCGAGATCCTTCAGCGCTGGGCAGCCGCCGGCGTGCGCACCGCCGACGAGGCCCCTGACAGCGGGGCCCCCGCTCGCACCCTGGAGGGACTGACCGTCGTCGTCACCGGCGCCCTGGAGGGCTTCACCCGCGACAGCGCCAAGGAGGCCATCGTGGCGCGCGGCGGCAAGGCCGCCGGGAGCGTGTCGAGGAAGACGAGCTACGTCGTCGTCGGCGCCAATGCCGGTTCGAAGGAGGCCAAGGCCCGCGATCTCGGCCTGCCCATCCTCGACGAGCTGGGATTCGAGACCCTCCTCGCCGGCGGGCCGACTGCCCTCGGCGCCATGGGGGCATGACGGGCCGGGGTGGGGGATCGGCCCGCGCGGCCGACCCGCGTGCCGATCCCCCGCCCCGCCGGTGCTCATCGTCCCGGGCGAGGAGGACCACGTGGTGCCCGTGAGCGGGATGAGGGACCTCGGTGCCGGTGGCCGGACGGGGCGGGCCTTCGGCCTCCTCGGCCTCCTCGGACGACGGTCCACGGCGGACGGTATCGTGGGGTCGTGCATCTCAAGACGTTGACGATCAAGGGCTTCAAGTCCTTCGCCTCGTCAACCACGCTGCGCCTGGAACCGGGCATCACCGCCGTCGTCGGCCCCAACGGCTCGGGGAAGTCCAACGTCGTCGACGCCCTGACCTGGGTCATGGGAGAGCAGGGCGCCAAGAATCTTCGCGGTGGCACCATGGCCGATGTCATCTTCGCCGGCGCCGGGTCGAGGCCCGCGCTTGGGCGCGCCGAGGTCTCCCTGACCATCGACAACGCCGACGGCGCCCTGCCCATCGACTACTCCGAGGTGACCATCACCCGCACGCTCTTCCGAGGCGGTGGCTCGGAGTACCAGATCAACGGCGCCCAGTGCCGCCTCCTCGATGTCCAGGAGCTCCTGAGCGACACGGGCCTGGGGCGCCAGATGCACGTCATCGTCGGCCAGGGCCAGCTCGACGCCGTTCTGGCCGCCACCCCAGAGGATCGCCGCGGCTTCATCGAGGAGGCCGCCGGCGTCCTCAAGCACCGGCGCCGCAAGGAGCGCGCCCTGCGCAAGCTCGACTCCATGGCAGCCGACCTCGCGCGCGTCGCCGACCTGGCCAACGAGCTCCACCGCCAGCTCGGGCCCCTGGCCAAGCAGGCCGCCGTCGCCCGCCGCGCCCGCACCATCCAGATCGAGGTCCGCGACGCCACCGCCCGGCTGCTCGCCGACGATGTTGTTGCTGTCCAGCAGCTTCTCGAGGCCGGCCAGGAGGACACGGCCGCCGTGACCGCGCGCCGCACCGCCGCCGAGGAGGCCGAGAAGGCCGCCCGCGATCGCTTGGCCGGGCTCGCCGAGGTCGAGGCGGGCGCCGGGCGCAGGCTCGCCGCCGCCACCCAGGTGTGGGAGAACCTCGCCGGTGCCGCCCAGCAGCTCTCCTCGCTCGCCGACGTCGCCGCCGAGCGTGTCAGGGGCCTGGCCAACGCGCCCGAGCCGTCCTTCGGCACCGACCCCGAGGAGCTGGACCGGCGCGCTGAGGCCGCCGCCGTCGAGGAGGCCGAGCTCGCTGAGCGGATCGAGTCGACCCGTAGCGCGCTGGCCGCCGCCACCCAGGAGCGGGTGGAGGCCGAGGCCGCGCAGAGCACCGCCGAGAGTGCGCTCGCCGCCCTTCAACGCAGCCAGGCCGAGCATCGGGAGAGGGTGGCGCGCGCAGGCGGCCGTCTGGCCTCCGCGCGCTCCCGCCACGAGGCCGCCATTGCCGCCCGAGAGCAGGCCCGCATCGCCCTGGTCGCCGCGGAGGAGCGGCGGGCCGCCGCCCAGGCCGCTCTGGAGGAGGCCGCCCCCGGGGCCGGTGGCGCCGCCGCCGCGGAAGAGGACGCGCCGGGGAGCGCCAGCTCCGAGCAGGTGGAGGCCACTGCTCGCCACGAGGCGGCGACGGCGGCCCTCGCCTCCGCGCGCGACGCACTCGCCGCCGCGACCGAGGCCCGCTCCCAGGCAGTCTCCGAGCAGGCCACCTGGGCGGCCCGCCGCGACGCCCTGGCACTGTCGCTGCGGGCGGAGGACGCCACCGCTGAGCTCGCCGAGGCCGGCCTGGAGGGATTGCTCGGGCCGCTGCCCGAGCACCTGAGCATCGAGAAGGGCTGGGAGAACGCCATCGCCGCGCTTCTCGGGGATCTGGCCGCAGCCGCCCTGGCCGCCGACGAGGCCACGGCCATCGCCGCCCTGGAGCACGCCCGCAGGGCCGAGGCCGGGGCGATCCGGCTCATCATCGCCCAGGAGGGGACTGACGGCGACGACGGGGCCTCGGATGCGCCCGAGCCCCCGGTGGAGGGGGGCGGGCCCGGTCTCGATCGTGATATCGACCGGTCTCGGCCCGTACCCCCGGTGGAGGGCGCTGTCCCCGCCAGGGGCCTGGTCACCATCCAGGCGGGTACCGCGCAGCGCTCCGGCCTCCAGGCCGCGTTCGATCGCCTGCTCGCCGGGGCGTGGGCCGTGCCCGATCTCGAGACCGGCGCCGCGGCGCGCGTCGCCGACCCGCGAGCCAGAGTCGTCACCCGCGACGGTGACATCCTGGCCCCCGGATGGGCCGGCGGAGGCGGGCGCGGCTCGGCCAGCGTCCTGGAGCTCGCCGCCGCCCATGACGAGGCCGCCAGTCGGGCCGAGGCCGCCCGCGAGGCCCAGGAGGCGGCGGAGACGGCCCTGGTAGAGGCCCGCCAGGCCGAGGAGGCCTGCAGAGGCGGCCTCACCGCCGCCCTGGAGCAGCTGCGCCGCGCCGACGCCGAGGCCGCCCGCGAGGCCGAGGCCCTGGCCCGCCTCGCCTCCGCCGCCCATGCGGCCACCGAGGAGGCCGGGCGAGCCAGGCGCGCCCTCGAGCGCGCCGAGGAGGAGACCGCCCGGCGCGCCGCCGAGCTCGCCGCCGCCTCCACCGCCCTGGCCGAGATCGAGCAGGCCCCCGGCCCGGGCGCCCCCGACGGCGAGGAGGGCGGCGGGTCAGGGGCGCCGGTGGACGCCGAGGCGGCCATTGAGGCAGCCCGGGCGCGCCGCGATGAGGCGGCCGAGGCGGCCACCGCCGCCCGCGCCGCCGAGACCGATGCCCGTCTCGCCCTTCGCACCGCCGAGGAGCGCGAGCGCTCCGGGCGGGGCCGCTCCGAGTCCCTGCGCCTGGCCGCCCGGCGCGAGCGCGAGTCCCGAGCGGCCGCCGAGCGCGCCCGGGAGCGCCGGGCGCGGCAGCTCCTCGTGGCCCAGCGGGTGCGCGATGAGGCCCGGCGCTCCGCCGAGGCGGGCCGCGAGTGGGCCGCCGAGGCGGCGCAGCGGCGGGCCGCCGTCGAGGCGGAGCGCACCGAGTCCCTGGAGGCCACCCGGGAGGTCCGCGATGAGATCGACCGCCTCACCAAGGAGATCGCCGCGCTCACCGACGCCGCCTACCGGGAGGAGATCGCCCGCGCCGAGCACCGCACACGCCTGGAGGCCCTGGCCGAGCGGGCGCTGACCGAGCTCGGGCTCGAGCTCGATCCCCTGGTGGAGGAGTTCGGACCTCATATGCCCGTCCCCGAGATCGAGCAGGACGACGCCGAGCCGGCGCCGGGCCCGTCAGAGCCGCCGGGCGCCTCTGAACCGGAGGCCGCCGAGCCGGGGGAGGGGACCGACGCGCAGCGCGCTTCGCGGACTCCGAGGGCCCGCCCCGGGCGGCCCTACGCGCGCGCCGAGCAGGAGAAGCGCCTGGCCCGTGCCAAGCGCGACCTCGCCCGCCTGGGCAAGATCAACCCCCTGGCCTTCGAGGAGCACGCCGCGCTGCAGCAGCGCCACCGCTTCCTCGCCGAGCAGCTCGCCGATCTCAAGCGCTCGCGCGCGGACCTGCTGGACATCGTCGAGGAGATCGATGCGCGCGTGCAGGAGGTCTTCACCTCCGCGTATCAGGACACAGCCCGTGAGTTCGCCTCCGTGTTCGACCGCCTCTTCCCCGGCGGCGAGGGCCGCCTCGTGCTCACCGACCCGGGCGACATGCTCACCACGGGCATCGAGATCGAGGCGCGGCCGGCGGGCAAGAAGGTCAAGCGCCTCTCCCTGCTCTCCGGCGGGGAGCGATCCCTGGCGGCGGTCGCCCTGCTCATCGCGATCTTCAAAGCGCGTCCCTCGCCCTTCTACGTCATGGACGAGGTGGAAGCGGCCCTCGATGACACGAACCTGGGGCGCCTGCTGGAGATCTTCACCGAGCTTCGCGAGTCCAGCCAGCTCATCATCATCACCCACCAGAAGCGCACCATGGAGGTCGCCGACGCCCTCTACGGCATCACCATGCGCGACGGCATCACCCAGGCCGTCTCCCAGCGCCTGGCGCGCAAACGGGGCGCCGACGGCGATGAGGGCACTGGGGGCTGACACGGGGCGCGGGGCATCGGGCATGATGGGGGCATGGACCCGATGCTCGTCGTGATTGCCGTCCTCGCCGTCCTCGCCCTGGCGGGAGGGCTCTGGCTCGTCTCCGGCCGCCGCCGCGGCCGCGTACCCCCCGAGGTCAGCCCCCACAAGCCCCTGGATCGCGAGGAGGCCCTTCCCACCGCCAGACCCGAGGAGGCGGGGGCGGGGACCGAATCCCCCGGCGAGGCCCCTGAGGCCGGGGAGCGCGCCGGGGGCGCCGTCGCCACCCTGGAGCGGCCCGAGTCCATCCCCGGGCGCATGCAGCGCCTGCGCGCCCGCCTGGCCGGCTCCGGGGGCTTCGGCAAGGCCATCCTGTCGGTCCTGTCCCGCGGCGACCTGTCCGAGTCCGACTGGGAGGAGATCGAGGACACCCTGCTGACCTCCGACCTCGGCGTTGAGGTGACCATGGAGCTCATGGACGGGCTGCGCACCCAGGCCAAGGTGCTCGGAACCTCCGACCCCGAGGCCATCCGCGGCGTCCTGCGCTCCGGGCTCCTCGAGCTCGTCGACCCCACCATGGACCGCTCCCTCAACCTCGCCCGGCCCGCGGCTGCCGAGAGCGCCGATCTGCCCGCGGGCGCCGAGCCCGCCGCCGCGATCCTCATGGTCGGCGTCAATGGCACCGGCAAGACCACCACCTGCGGCAAGCTCGCCCGCGTCCTCGTCGCCCAGGACAGGACCGTCGTCATGGGCGCCGCCGACACCTTCCGCGCCGCCGCCGCCGAGCAGCTGTCCACGTGGGGCCGGCGCGTGGGCGTGGAGGTCGTCCGCTCCGAGCGCGAGGGCGCCGACCCCGCCTCCGTCGCCTTCGACGCCGTGCGCAAGGCCGCCGACCAGAACGCCGACGTCGTCCTCATCGACACCGCCGGGCGCCTCCAGAACAAGGCCGGCCTCATGGACGAGCTCGGCAAGATCAAGCGCGTCATGGGCAAGATCGCCCCCGTCGGCGAGATCCTCCTCGTCCTGGACGCCACCACCGGCCAGAACGGCATGCGACAGGCCCAGGTCTTCTCCGAGGCCGTGGGCGTGACCGGCATCGTGCTCACCAAGCTCGACGGCACCGCCAAGGGCGGCATCGTCGTCACCGTCCAGCGCGAGCTCGGAGTGCCCGTCAAGCTCGTCGGCCTGGGTGAGGGCGCTGACGACCTGGCCCCCTTCGATCCCGAGGGCTTCGTTGACGCCCTCCTGGCCTGAGGGCGAGCACCGGCGCTCGCCTCCTCACTCCCGCGCCCGCAGGAGGGTCCGCGAGCTCCCGTCGCCTCGTTCTCGGGAAGCGCCTCGACCACGCGCGCGACCTGCTCGCCGAAGAGTCCGGCGGGGTCGGCTACCCCTCGCCCGCACGACGACCACCCCTTCCGCGCCGTCCTCGCCTGGTTGCGGGCCACTGCTTGACCCTCACGCGGTGTGAGGCGACAGGCTGCGCCGCATGAGAGATCCTCAGGGCATGGATGACGCTCTTCCCCAGCGCCCGACGCCGACTCCGATGCCGGCCGCAGCCGAGGCCCCCGCGCGAGGGGACGACTGCACGGTCGGCGCCGCCGCGCGGCTGCTGGGCGTGAGCGTGCGCGCGCTCCACCACTGGGACGCCATCGGCCTGCTCACCCCTTCAGGACGCAGTTGGTCCGGATACCGCCTCTACAGCGACGCCGACCTCGACCGCGCCCAGCAGATCCTCGTCTACCGCGAGACCGGCATGGGCCTGGCCGCGATCGGCGAGTTGCTTGACGGCGCCCCGGCGACGGCCGCCGAGCACCTGGTGGAGCAGCGCCGCCTCCTGTCCGAGCGGATCTCCCGCCTGACGCGGATGGTCCGCGTCATCGACACCATGATGGAGGCAGAGACCATGGGAAATCACATGAGCGGGGCCGAGCGGGCCCGGGCCTGGCACGGCCAGTGGAGCGAGGAGTACGCCGCGCAGGCCGAGGAACGCTGGGGCGGCACCGACGATTGGGCGGAGTCCGAGCGGCGCAAAGCCGCCATGACACTGGACGACTGGCAGCGGGCGGCCGATGAGGCCAAGCGCTTGGAAGCCGATCTCGCCGATGCCATGCGCCGCGGTGTCGCTCCCGGCAGTCAGGAGGCCAATGCCCTGGCCGAGCGCCACCGGGAGGAGCTGAACCGCTGGTTCGATGTGACCGTGCCCAAGCAGGTGCTCATCGCCCGCGGCTACGTCGACGATCAGCGCTTCACCGATCACTACGATGCTGAGGAGAAGGGGCTGGCGGCCTGGATCAAGGAGATCATCGACGCATCCGCCCTCGCCCAGGGGGTGGACCCGGGCTCGGTCACCTGGGAGTGACGCGCGGGGTGGGGGAGCGCGCTTGCCCTGGCCGCTATCCTGGGCGGCAGCAACGCGGAGTCCGGGTGGCGCCATGCCGCTCGGGCCCGCACCCCCGACCGGCGCGTCCGCGCCCCAGGAAGGACCCCCGTGTTCGGCAACCTCTCCGACCGGCTCACCGCCTCCTTCAACTCACTGCGCGGCAAGGGCCGCCTGACCGAGGCCGACGTCGAGGCGACCGTCACCGAGATCCGCCGCGCCCTCCTTGAGGCCGACGTCGCCCTGCCCGTTGTGCGCGCCTTCACCGCCGCCGTGCGCGAGAAGGCCGTCGACGCCGCCCGCTCCCAGGCGCTCAATCCCGCCCAGCAGGTCATCAAGATCGTCAACGACGAGCTCATCGAGGTCCTGGGCGGTGCCACCAGCGAGATCAACTGGGCTGACCGCGGCCCCACGATCATCATGCTCGCCGGCCTCCAGGGCGCCGGTAAGACGACGCTCGCCGGCAAGCTCGGGCGCTGGCTCAAGGGCGATGGCAAGCGCGTCCTGCTCGTGGCCTCCGACCTCCAGCGCCCCAACGCCGTCACACAGCTCGGCGTCGTCGCCGAGCGCGCGGGCGTGGACATCTGGGCCCCCGAGCCCGGCAACGGCGTCGGCGACCCGGTTCAGGTGGCCGCCAGCGGTGTCGAGCAGGCTCGCGCCAAGGGCTACGACGTCGTCGTCGTGGACACAGCCGGCCGCCTGGGCGTGGACGCGGAGATGATGGATCAGGCGATCCGCATCCGCGACGCCGTCGCCCCCCACGAGATCCTCTTCGTCCTGGACGCGATGGTCGGGCAGGACGCCGTCAACACCTCGGTGGCCTTCCGCGACGGCGTGGGCTTCACCGGCGTCGTGCTCTCCAAGCTCGACGGAGACGCCCGCGGTGGCGCGGCCCTGTCCGTGCGCGGGGTGACCGGCGCCCCGGTCCTGTTCTCCTCCACCGGCGAGGGCCTGGACGACTTCGAGCGCTTCCACGCCGACCGCATGGCCAGCCGCATCCTCGACATGGGCGACCTGCTCACCCTCATCGAGCAGGCGGAGAAGACCCTCGACGCCAAGGAGGCCGAGGACGCCGCCGCCAAACTCGCCAAGGGCGAGTTCACCCTCGACGACTTCCTCACCCAGCTGCGCCAGATCCGCAAGCTCGGCTCGATGAAGAAGCTGCTGGGCATGATGCCCGGCATGGGGCAGATGCGCGAGGCCATCGAGGCATTCGACGACCGCGAGGTGGACCGCATCGAGGCGATCGTCTGCTCGATGACTCCCGCCGAGCGCAAGGACCTCACGATCCTCAACGGCTCGCGCCGAAGCCGTATCGCCAAGGGCTCGGGCACTACCGTCCAGGCGGTCAACGAGCTCGTCGACCGCTTCGAGCAGGCCAAGAAGATGATGGAGGCCATGGCGTCGGGCGGCATGGGAGGCGCCGGCGGCCCGGGTGGAATGCCCGGAATGGGGTCGCTGCCGTCCATGGGCAAGCACTCCAAGGCCCGCCAGGCGCCCAAGGCCAAGAAGAAGGGCAAGGGCGGCAAGAAGGGCCGCTCCGGCAACCCCGCCAAGGCGGCGCGCCAGGCCAGGCAGACCGCGCGGGGGGCCCAGGATGCGCCCGCCGCGCCGGTGGCCGGATCCTCCTTCGGGCTGGGCCAAGCGGGCGCGGGCAGTACCGGCAGTACTGCCGGCGGCTACGGCATCATGCCGGGCCAGCAGGCCGCCCCTGCGCAGTCCCAGCAGGCCGCTGTCTCCGGTGGCGATGACGTCGCCGACGCCATGGCAGCGCTCCCCGAGGACCTGCGACGCCGTCTCGGGCTCTGAGGCCGGCGGGGTAGCGGCCCGCGGACTCAGGTGCTGAGGGCCTCGATCCCGCCCTTGGTACCCGGGCCCCGGCGACGCGCCCCCGTAGGTGGCGCGGGGCCCTCCGCCTCCGCGGGGGCCGCGTTGTCGGCGTCATGGACGCTCGTGCTCCCGTGTCCCGGCTCCGGCCGCGTCCTCTATGTCGGCGAGGGCCTGCGAGGCGCTGAGCGACCGACGGATCATGCCCGTGCCCCGGACCGCTGGGTGGCGAGTGGCGGCGATCGCTGCGTCAATTCTGCTGCCTCTGCTGCCGTGGCGGAGGGCGCAGAGGCGGCTTCAGACCGTGGTATGAGACGGGGGCTGCGCCGATTGGTGGGGGCTTCCACCGGGTGGTGCTGCTCGCGCCCACTGGTGCGGGCAGGACGCACCAATGGGCGCGAATAGCACCGTGCCGTTCAGTGCGGGATGCGCCGCTGGCGCCTCCGTGGGCGCCCAGGCCGCACCCGCCGGCTCGTCGGGTGTTGTCTGTTGGTCGGGGTGTCTGGTCGGGTACGCCGGCGCCTGGTTGCCGACGTGCGCGGGGGTTGTGGATGCGTCCCCGGGGCGCGTCGGCAACCCCACCGCCAGTCCACGTCCCCGGGGCGCCTCCACAACCCCGGGCCCCGCGTCGAGGGCGGCGGGTAGAGGACGAGCTCGTCACCAACAGCACGAACTCGATGCTGGGGAGGCTGCCGGCTGCTCCGACAACCACCCGTTCAACCACCCGTTCCTACAGCCAGCCGTTGCGCTCGGCGGTGTGGGCCGCCTCGGTGCGGTTGCGCGCGTGGGTCTTGGCGATCGCGCTGGACAGGTAATTGCGCACCGTCCCCTTGCCCAGATGCAGTCCCGCCGCGATCCCGTGGGCGTCATCGCCCCGGGCGGCCAGGCGCAGCACTTCCTTCTCCCTCTCGGTGAGTGGATTGGGGCCCAGGAGCACCGACTCCTGGGCCAGGGTCGGGTCGATGACCCGCAACCCTGAATGGATGCGGCGGATCGCGTCCGCCAACTGCTCCGGGGGAGTGTCCTTGACCAGGAAGCCGCTCGCCCCGGCCTCCAGCGCCCGCGACAGGTACCCCGGCCGCCCGAAGGTCGTCACGATGAGGCTGCGGCAGGCCAGCCCGGAGGCTGCCAGCGCGGCGGCGGCGGCCAGGCCGTCGCCATCGGGCATATCGATATCCAGCAGTGCTACATCGGCGCCATGCTCGCGGGCGGCCGCCACTACCTCGTTGCCGGTGCCCACCTGCGCCACCACCTCCAGATCCGCCTCCAGCCCCAGCAGAGTGGACATCGCCCCGCGCACCAGCGCCTGGTCATCGGCGATGAGCAGGCGGATGCCCCTGGCCGCCGCCCCTGGGATCGCCGTGCTCCCCGCGTTCCCCATGCTCACAGCACGACCTCCATCTCGGTTCCCGGTCCGCCCGTTCCATCCGGCTCGTATCCAGGCGGTGACGGCACGGGGCTGGCCAGGAGCAGTTCACCGCCCGCTGCCTCCAGGCGCTGGCGCAGCCCCCGCAACCCGTTGCCGGG
This sequence comes from Actinomyces gaoshouyii, assembly GCF_002076915.1. Lineage (NCBI taxonomy): Bacteria > Bacillati > Actinomycetota > Actinomycetes > Actinomycetales > Actinomycetaceae > Actinomyces > Actinomyces gaoshouyii. The sequence continues at coordinate 1,466,367 of NZ_CP020468.1, read as the reverse complement.
CGAGGCTCCCTCCATCCCCCGCCCGTTGTCCGTCACGACGATCCGCCCCGGAGCCAGAGCGATCCTCACCCGGGTGGCCGCGGCGTGTCGGAGGATGTTCGTCGTGGCCTCGCGCAGGGCCCAGGAGGCCAGCTCGCGCTGGCCCAGCGCGATGTCCTCGGGGCCGCCGGTGATCCCTGCGTCGATGCCGGCGGCGTTGAAAGCCGTGCGCGAGGACTCGATCTGACTGGCCAGATCCGGGGTGCGCAGGCGCGTGACGGTGGAGCGCACATCGGCCAGGGCGGCCCGAGAGAGCTCGATGACCTCCGCGAGCTCGCGTTCGGCCGCCTCGGGATCCCTGTGCAGGAGCCTTTGGGCCACTTCCGCTTTGAGGGTGAGAACGGTGAGCGAGTGCCCGAGGATGTCGTGCACGTTCCTGCCGATCTCCTCGCGCTCGGCCATCGCCGCCTCCGCGCGGGCCCGCTGGGCGCGCTGCACCTCCTGCTCGGAGAAGGAGCGGGCGATGACCACGAATCCCGACGACGCGATGCAGCTGAGTGTCATGAGCCCCGACTCACCCGGGCCTGCCGCTAGGACGACGGCCAGGGCGGCCAGGCACATTCCCGCGCTGGCCGCCAGACCTGTGCCAAACCTGGTGGTGAACAGGACGACTGCGCAGAAATAGGGCAGGAATACCGCGTAATACCAGGTGATCGCGATCGTGGACCCAACCGCGCAGAGTCCCAGGAGGATGAGTGGACGAATCGCAGGGGCGAACTCCTCGCGCAGTGCCGAGCCCGGGGTGAGCCGGGAGAAGTCACCGCGCTTGGCGATAAGGCTGACCTCGATCACGTAGATGACCGCGAAGGCCGCCATGCCGGAGGTCCCCAGGATCTTCGCCCACAGCGGGGCCCGCGACGCCAGGAGGAAGGCGATCCCCGGTAGCAGGAAGCCGATCCAGATGGAGGCCTCCCAGTCGACGCCGCACCATCCGGGCGCGCCGGGCCAGGTCCAGCGCCAGTCCCGCCAGTTGGGCGCCTGCGGCGTCGCGGCCAGGGGGCCCGTCACCCGCTCGCTCATCGCCGGCTCGTTCCCCGGCGGCGGGAGAGCAGGCAGACGGTGGCGATGATAAGCGTCCATGCCATGAGGTTAGCGACCTGGATCCACGGGCTCTCGTGGACGATGCTCGAGGCCGTGTTGATGACATCGCCCATGATGGGGCGCTGCGCGAGGGTCGCGGCTCCGTAGAGCGGCGTGTAGTGCGCGATCGTGAACAGCGTCCCGGACAGCGGCATGAAGATGTTGGACAGGAAGGCCCACACCGTCACGGAGGCGGCGGCCGTGCCCACGGCCCCCTGGGAGGGGAACCACATGCCGATGGCCAGGCCGTACAGGGCGAAGGGGATCGTCGGCAGCAGGCTGCCCGCGTACGAGCCCAGCCAGACGAGCGGGTTGTCGCACTGTGCGCCCATGAGGGCCCCGGTGGTGAAGAGCAGGGTGGTCGGTACGAGTGACAGCAGAACCGCAGCGGCGGATTTGACCAGGTAGTACGTGCGCATTCCACCGGGGGTCAGTCCCATCTGGCGACCCCATCCCCCCGCGAGTTCGACGGCGCAACTCCCCGCCATGGTCGTGGCCGCCATGGCGGTGCTGAAGGCCGCCATATTGACCATGATGACGGCGTTGACATTGCCTCGGTCCGCATCAATATCGCTGTAGGAGGCCATGGTCCCGAACAGGAGGTACATGCCCAGCGGCATGATGACGATGAAGATGATCGTGTCCGCCCTCAGGACCGTCGCGCGCAGCTCACAGAGCAGGTAGGGGATCGGGCTCGGGCGCTCCGAGGGGGCCGGGTCGATCGCGGTGCTGGTTTTAGTATTGGTATCGGCGCTGGTCTCAGTTCTCATGGCGGTCTCCGGGCGGTGTCGAGATGGTCGTGGACGGGCGTGCCCGAGCGCTTATCGCGCCGGAGGGGCGGACGCTCCTCCGGCCGGCACGGAGTCCTCGACGAGATCGGCGAAGACATCGTCGAGGCTGAGAGGCGTGATCCCCAGGTGGTGGGCGGGTGTGCGGGTCAGCAGGATGCGGGCGACGTCGTCGGGCGCGGTGGTCCGCAGCTCGACGTGTTCGCCGCGCACCGCGACGTCCTGGAGCGAGGCGCGCACCTCGGCCAGCGCCTCATCGAGCGCGGCCACTCCGGACATGCCGGGCCAGGTGGCGGTGACAATGGTGCCCTCGCCGAGCGCCCGCACGTCGTCCACCGAGCCCGAGGCGATGATCCGGCCGTGGTGGATGATGATGATCCGGTCGGCGAAGTCCGCGGCCTCCTGGAGGTAGTGCGTGGCGAAGAGGACCGCCTTGTTCCCGGCGGCGCGCTCGCGGATCGCGGCCCAGAAGGAGCGGCGGGCGGTGACGTCCATGCCGGCGGTGGGCTCGTCGAGCACCATGAGATCCGGGTTGCCCAGCAGGGCCAGGCGCAGGCGCTGACGCTCGCCCCCGGAGCACTTGGCCACCCTCCGGCCCAGGATCGGGGAGATCCCGGAGAGTTCCTGGACGGACGAAATATCGTGGCGAGCTCCGCGCATGGCGGCCACAGCGCGGATCGTCTGGCCCACCGTGTAGTCGGGCAGGAGGCCACCCTCCTGGAGGATCGCGCCGGTGCGCAGCCCCCGGGCCGCTTGGGCGGGGGTGAGGCCGAAGACCCGGGCGGCCCCGGCATCGGGGGAGGAGAAGCCCAGGATGATGTCCAGGGTGGTGGACTTCCCGGCGCCGTTGGGACCGAGGAAGGCCACGACCTCGCCGGGGGCCACGTGCAGGTCGATACCGTCGACGGCGCGCACTGGCCCGAAGATCTTGACCAGGCCGGTTACCTCGACGGCCGGGGGCTGCGCGTTCCTCTCGGCGAGCGGGCCCGGGGCGGGCGAGTGACCGGAGGGTTTCAGGGCGCCTGGGCCGCCCGTCATGTGCTGCACCATGGCCCCATGGTCGGAGCGATGGGCGATGCCGGGTACTGAGAGCTGTCACCATCCGCCGATGACAGATGTCACGGGGGCGGGACCGTCTCCCGGCGGCCTTCCCCGCGCCAGCCGAGGGCCGGACGTGAGAACGCGGCGTTTCACGGTCTCGGCTAGTCTCACGGGGTTCACCCGGAACCGGACTGACGGGACCCCTCATGCCCATCGCCATGCCCATCGCCCTCCCGGCGGCCCTCCCCGCGGCTTCGGACGAGCCTCTCGCCGAGCGGCTCACCGAGTCGCTGGGGGCCTTCGAGGGCTTCGTGTCGGGCAAGATCCTCGTGTGGATCCTGCTCGGCGCCGGGCTCTTCCTCACCCTGGGCACCCGCGGCGTTCAACTGCGCCTCTTCACCCGAAGCCTCCGCCTGGTCCTGCGCTCGCGCCACCAGCGCGGATCCCTCTCCAGCTTCCAGGCCTTCGTCATCGGCCTGGGCGGGCGCGTGGGCACCGGCAACATCGCCGGCGTCGCCCTGGCGGTCACCATGGGCGGGCCCGGCGCCCTGTTCTGGATGTGGGTGGTCGCCCTGCTCGGCATGGCCACATCCTTCGCCGAGTCCACACTCGCCCAGGTCTTCAAGGTCCGCAACGCCGACGGCATCTTCCGGGGCGGGCCCGCCTACTACATGCAGCGGGGCCTGGCCCTCGCCGGGCGCGGCGGGATCGGCCGGGCGATGGGCGTCGTCTTCGCGCTCATGCTCATCTTCTCCTACGGGCTCATCTTCCCGATGGTCCAGTCCAACACCATCGCGGCCACCCTCGACTCCTCCCACCACGTGTCCACCACGGCCACCGCGATCGTCCTCATGCTGGTGACCGCCCCGATCCTCCTGGCCGGGATGCGCTTCGTGGCGAAGGTGACCGAGTGGCTGGTGCCCCTCATGGCCCTGGCCTACATCGCCGTGGTCGCCGTCGTCATCATCGTCTCGCTGCCCAGGGTTCCCGGGGTCTTCGGGGATATCATCGCCGGCGCCTTCAGCCTGCGGCCGGGCCTGGCCGGCGTGGGCGGGGGTCTGTTCGCCACCTTCCTCAACGGCACCAAGCGCGGCCTGTTCTCCAACGAGGCGGGCCAGGGCTCCTCGCCCAACGGCGCGGCCACCGCCGACGTCGCCCACCCCGTGGTCCAGGGACTCATCCAGTCCCTCGGCGTCTTCATCGACACGATCATCATCTGCACCGCCACTGGCCTGACCGTGCTGCTGGCCGCCCCCTCGATCTACACCCCGGGGGTCGAGCCCGAGTGGGCCGAGACCACGCTCGTCCAGCACGCCCTGGCCGACGCCCTGCCCGGCGGGTGGGTCGTCTGGTTCATGACCTTCGTCGTGGCGACCTTCGCCTACTCCTCGGTGCTGGGCTACTCGAACTTCGCGGAGGTCAACCTCAGCTATCTCGGCGGCGGGCGCCGCACCGGCGTGGCGCTGCGCCTGGCGATGACGGCGGCTACGGGACTGGGCGCGGTCGTCGCCCTCGACCTGGCCTGGGTGATGGCCGACGTCGCCCTCGCCCTCATGACCATCCTCAACCTCGTGGCCGTGCTCTGGCTGAGCCGCTGGGTCTTCGCCGTTCTGCGCGACTACGACCGCCAGCGATCCGATGGCGTCGCCGAGCCGGCCTTCGTCGCCGAGCGCGCCGGCCTGCCCGCGGACCTCGACGGCGATATCTGGACGGCGGACAAGGCCGCCGCGCGCGTGGCCAGCCTCGACGAGGAGGCCTGAGCGGCCCCGGAGTCTCGCCCACGGGCCCCGGGGCATCGGGCCCGCTCTGGCGGAGCGCCCTGTGGGCGATCTCGCACCACGCCACCGCTGGTCGGTGGCGCTCGCGGTGGCGGCCTCTTGGCGGCATCTGGCACAATCCCCTGTGCACTCGAGCGCGCGAGGCCCCTCTCCCTTGCGCCCTCGCGTCTCGGCTCCCGCCGGAAACCGTTGCTTGACCCCACCGGGGATCGGCGCGGGCCAAACCATCCAGAACCAGGAGTTCAACCAAGTGGCAGTCAAGATTCGCCTCAAGCGCATGGGCAAGAAGTTCGCCCCCTTCTACCGGGTCGTCGTCCTCGACTCCCGCAAGAAGCGCGACGGCCGTGTCATCGAGGAGGTCGGCCTCTACGACCCGATGCAGGAGCCCTCGCTCATCAGCATCGACTCCGAGCGGGTCCAGTACTGGCTCGGCGTGGGAGCCCAGCCCTCCGACACCGTCTTCAACCTGCTCAAGATCACGGGCGACTACCAGAAGTTCAAGGGCCTGCCCGGCGCCGAGGGCCGTCTGAAGGTCAAGGACGCTGCGGCCGCTGCGGCCGCCAAGGAGGCCGCCGTCAAGGCCGTCTCCGACGACGCCGAGAAGCGCAAGGCCGCCGCCGCCAAGGCGAAGGCCGACGCCGAGGCCAAGGCCGCGGAGGGGTCCTCCGGGGACTCCGCTCCCGAGGTCCCCTCCGAGGAGGCCTGACATGCTCGCCGACGCGCTCGAGCACCTCGTTCGCGGGATCGTCGACAATCCCGATGACGTCACCGTCACCCCCCGGTCGCTGCGCCGCGGCGACCTCCTCGAGGTGCGCGTGAACCCCGAGGACCTCGGTCGCGTCATCGGCCGCTCGGGCCGCACCGCCCGGGCCCTGCGCACGGTCGTGGGCGCGCTGGCGGACTCGCCGGTGCGCGTCGACGTCGTCGACACCGACCGCCGCTGAGCACGGAGCGGCCGAGAGGTCTGCGCATCTCCCAACCCGTTGCCCGGCCCTTCAGGAATGGAGGGCCGGGCAACGGCGTTGTGCCTCTCACCGGCCCCATCCGGGCCACCTCACGCGGTTCGACGAAGGAGACAGACTCATGCGCATAGGGGACTCGGACCTCGACGTCGCCAGGATCGGATTCGGCGGCAACGTCCTGGGATGGACCGCCGATGAGGCCACCGGCCACGCCGTGCTCAACGCCTATGTGGAGGCCGGGGGCAACTTCATCGACACCGCCGACGGCTACTCCCACTGGGCGAGCGGCAACCGCGGCGGGGAGTCGGAAACCATCATCGGTTCCTGGCTGCGCGCGCGGGGCCACCACGACGATCTCGTCATCGCCACCAAGGTCTCCACCAAGCCCGACCGGAGGGGCCTGGCCCCTGACAACGTGCGCCTCGCCGTCGATGAGTCCCTGGGACGCCTGGGAGTCGAGGCCATCGACCTCTACTACGCCCACTTCGACGACCCCGTCGTGCCCCTGGGCGAGACCGTCGCCGTGTTCGAGGAGATCCGCGCGGCCGGCAAGATCCGCCACGTCGCCCTGTCCAACTACGCCCCTGAGCGCATCGAGGAGTGGATGGCGCTCGCCGCCGAGCAGGGCGCAGCCGCCCCCGTCGCCCTCCAGCCCCACTACAACCTCCTGCACCGCGGTGACGTCGAGGGCCCCGGCGGTCGCGGCGGGGTGGCCGCCCGGCACGGCCTCGGCCTCGTGCCGTACTTCTCCCTGGCCGCGGGATTCCTCGCCGGCAAGTACCGGCGCGATGAGATGCCCACCGGCGCTCGCTCCGGAATGGTCGCGGACTATCTGCGCCCTGAGTGCTTCGACGTCGTCGACGCCGTGGTCGAGATCGCCGCCGCCCACGGCGTGGAGCCGGCCTCCGTGGCTCTCGCCTGGTTGCGCGACCGCCCCGGTGTCGTCGCGCCCCTGGCCTCCGCTCGCTCGCTCGCCCAGCTCCCGGCCATCACCACCGCGCTCGACCTCGTCCTGGCCCCCGAGGAGGCCGATCGCCTCACGCGCCTGTCCGACGCCGTCGCCTGAGACAGCTCCGGCGGTCCGCGGGAGGGGCCGAGTCGGCGCAGCGCCCTCCGGGCACCACCCGCGCTGCTAGGCTCGGCGCGCCAAGTGTCCACTATTCGTGTCGGAGCGGGCGGGCAGACTACGACCATGCAGACCTACGTGGATCCTCGTGAGTCCAGGAAGGAGCGCGGGGCCTTCTTCACTCCGCCCTCCTTGGCGCGTTTCATCGCCGATTGGGCGATCCGGGGCGCCAGCGATTCCGTCCTCGAGCCCTCCTGCGGCGAGGCTGTATTCCTGACCGCGGCGGCGCGCCGCATCGCCGAGCTCGGTGGGGACCCGCGCGCGGCCCAGTTGATGGGCGTCGACCTTCACGAGGGCTCGGTGCGCCGGGCGGCCGACGCGCTGCGCGCACAGGGCATCGAGGCCGCGCTGACGGTGAGCGACTTCTTCGACTACCGTGGGGCCGCCGTGGACGCGGTCATCGGGAATCCCCCTTATATCCGCTACCACGGCTTCAGTGGCAGCGCTCGCCTGAAGGGCGCCGAGGCGGCCCTCGCAGCGGGCGCGCGCCTGACCGCGCTCGCCTCCTCGTGGGCGGCCTTCACCGTCGTCGCCACCACCCACCTGGTGGTCGGCGGGAGGCTCGGACTCGTCCTGCCCGCCGAGCTGCTCAGCGTCAACTACGCCGCCGAGGTGCGCTCCTACCTGCTGCGCTCCTTCCAGCGGGTCAGGCTCGTCCTGTTCGCCGCGAGGGTCTTCCCCGATGTCCAGGAGGAAGTGCTGCTCCTGCTCGCTGATGGCTACCGCCCTGACGGAGGCGGATCCGACTCCTTCGAGGTCATGCAGGTGGAGAGCCTCGCCGACCTCGCCACCTCGCGAGCCGTGAGCACATGGACTCCGGCCCTGCCCGGTGACAAGTGGACCCCGGCGCTGGCCGCCTGCCCCTCCCACCAGGAGATCATTGACTCTCAGGCGTTCGGGCGCCTCTCGGGATGGGGGCGGCTCACCCTCGGGGCGGTCACCGGTGCCAACAAGTACTTCGCCCTGAGCCCGCAGCGCTCTGACGAGCTCGGTCTCACTGGGCGCGATGTCGTCCCCCTCAGCCCTCCCGGCTCGCGCCATCTGCGCCGCCTGCGGCTCAGCGCCGCCGATCTCAGCGCCCTGGGGGACAGCGGCGCGCGGACCCTCCTGTTCTCGCCGCCCGGCGCTCCTTCGCCCGCGGGCGCCCGGTATATTCGGGCCGGAGAGCTCGCCGGAGTCTCCGAGGCCTACAAGTGCCGGGTGAGGTCCCCCTGGTGGCGCGTTCCCAGGCCGCCTGTCGCCGATCTGCTCGTCACCTACATGAACGCGGACAGCGTCGCCCTGTGCGCGAACGAGGCCGGGGCGGCGCACTTGAACTCCGTCCACGGGCTCGTCCTGGCGCCGGACGCCTCGGGGATCCCGCCACGCCTGCTGGCCCTGGCCGCGCATAACTCCGCCACCGCGCTCGGCGCGGAGTACACGGGGCGCGCCTATGGGGGAGGCCTGCTCAAGCTGGAGCCCCGCGAGGCCCGCGATCTGCCGGTCCCCAGTCTCGACGTGGTGCGCAGCGCCGCCGAACCACTCGAGCGGGCGTTGCCGCGGGTCCTGGAGCTGGTCGACCAGGGCGAGGCCGCAGCCGCCCGGTGCGTCGTCGATGAGGCCCTCGGGCTGGGCGCCCTGATCGGCGACAGCGGGCTGGAGGAGATCCGTCGGACCCGCCGTTACCTGGCGGCGAGGCGCGCGGCCAGAGGCAGAGGAGTCGACCATGCCCAGCAGCGCTGAGACCGGCCCCCGCGGCGTCGCCCGCTACGACGACCTCATCCGGGCCGCGTCCTGCGAGTCGCCCTGGCGCCATGACGGGGTCGGGGGCCGCGTCTACCTCCCGGATCTCGATCTCCTGGGGAGCATCCTCACGATCCCCGTGAGCGAGAGCGCCTCCACGCAGACCGGCCTCCTCGGCAAGGGCCTCGATGCGTGGTTCGCCCACGAGTTCCGCCGCGCGGGCTTCGACCCGGATTCGGTGTGGCCACGAGCGAGTGATCCACGAGTGCTGCCCACTGACCTCAAGGCGCTCCTCGAGCGCCTACCGACTGCTCTGAGGAACGACCTGACGGCCAGGCTCCTCAGGCTGCGCGCCGTCGCGCCCCAGGACGCAAGCATCCTGGGCAGGGCGTACACGAAGCAGGTCGACGTCGTCATGTCCTCCTGGTCCACCGGGCCCGAGCTCCTCCTGTCCACGAAGTCCCAGAGCTCCTCCTTCGGCAAGAACCTCCCCAATCGCTTCGAGGAGGCCTATGGGGACGCCGGCAACCTGCGTGCGAGGTACCCCCTGGCCGCCGTGGGATTCGCCTTCGCGCTGTCCTCGGCGATCGACGCCGAGCCCAGCCAGTTGGAGCGGGCGATCGACATGATGCGCAAGCTCCGCGACCGCGGTGACGGCAACGGCTACACAGCCACATGCCTCCTCATGTATGACGCCGGCCCATCCGGCGCGGTGTCGATCCTCGCCGACGAGATCCCGGCCGACCTCGGCGCCCCTCAGTTCATGGACAGGATGATCACCGCCATTCTCGACGCCGCCCCGGCCTCCTCCCATCGGACCGTGAGAGAGCGTCGCCGGGGCCGCCTCCTGCTCGAGGAGTGACCTTCGCCCCTCCTCGCGCCTGCGCGAGGGCCAGGGCGAGCGGCGCGGTAGGTTGGTCACCGACACGGCGGATCGATCGCGCCGCCGACCCACGCCCACCCAGGAGACCAGGTGCAGCTCACCGTCGCCATCATCGGCCCCGCCCATGCCCTCAAGGGCGAGGTCCGCCTGGAGATCCGCTCCGACGACCCAGAGGGCCGCCTCGCCCCCGGCGCCGTCCTGGCCACCCAGGACCGTTCTGGGAGACCGGCCGCCGACCTCACCGTGGAGCGCCTGCGCTTCGACGGCACCCGTTGGTTCGCGGCCTTCGCCGAGGCCCCCGACCGCACCGCCGCCGAGGCCCTGCGGGGCCACCGCCTCCTCATCGACACCGATACCGAGCCCGAGGACGAGGACGACGACGCCTGGTACCGCCACGAGCTCGTGGGCCTGACCGCGCGCCGCGTCGACGGCACTGGGCTCGGCGCCGTCACCGATCTCGAGCCCGGCGTCGCCCAGGACCGTCTCATCATCACCACGCCCAGTGGGCAGCGCGTCGCGGTCCCCTTCGTCGAGGCGCTCGTGCCCGAGGTCGACCTCGAGGCCGGCCTGGTCGTCATCGACCCGCCCGGAGGCCTCTTCCCGGACTTGGGCGCCGCAGAGGTCAGCGAGGACACCGCGGGGACCTCGGGCTCCCGCGCCACTCGCAGCGCCGGGGAGGCCGTCGATGGCGCTCATCATGACTGAGACGAGCGGGGTCTTCCCCTCGCGAGCCCAGCGGACGCGCATCGACATCGTCAGCATCTTCCCGGCCTTCCTCGATGTCTTGGATCTGTCCCTCATCGGGCGCGCCCGAGAGGACGGCCTCATCGATCTGCGCATCCACGACCTGCGCGACTGGGCGCACGACCGCCACCGAACCGTGGATGACACCCCGCTCGGCGGCGGCGCCGGCATGGTCATGAGGCCCGATGTGTGGGGGGAGGCCCTCGACGCCGTCCTCGCTGGGGGCCCCGAGGCACCCGGGGCGGGCCGCGCCGTCCTACTCATCCCCACCCCCGCCGGGGAGGTCTTCACTCAGCGCACCGCCGAGGACCTGGCCCGGGCCGACCGCCTCGTCGTGGCCTGCGGGCGCTACGAGGGCATCGACTCGCGGGTGCCCCGCCACTACGCGGCGCGCGGCTTCGAGGTGCGTGAGCTGTCGATCGGCGACTACGTCCTCAACGGGGGAGAGGCGGCCGCCATCGTCATGATCGAGGCCATCGCCAGGCTCCTGCCGGGCGTCGTCGGCAACCCCGCCTCCGTCCTCGAGGAGTCCCACAGCGCCGCCGGCCTCCTCGAGCATGAGGCGCTCACCCGCCCCGTCGCCTGGCGGGGTCTCGACGCTCCCGAAGTGCTGCTCTCCGGGGACCATGCCCGCATCGCCCGCGCGCGTCGCGACGAGGCCCTGGCCCGCACCGCCGCTCGGCGCCCCGACATGATCCGCGCCCTGGATCCCGCCACCCTCGACTCCCAGGACCGCACTACCCTCGCCCGCCACGGCTGGGTGGTGCCCGCCGGGGCCCCACGCCCCGTTCCCATGCGCCTGCGCCCCGCCGAGCCCGACGATGCCGAGGCCCTCGCCGCCCTGGCCGCGCGGACCTTCCCGGACGCCTGCCCGCCCTTCCTCCCCCCCGAGAAGATCGCCACGCATATCTCCCGCGCCCTGTGCCCCGAGCGCTTCGCCCAGTGGATCGCCGACGAGCGCGCCGGTGTCACCGTCGCGGAGCTGCCCGAGGGCTCGCCCGCTGACTCCGACGCCGAGCCGATCGCCCCCGGTGAACTCGTCGGCTACGCGGTCAGCCTCCTCGAGGCCCGCGACGCCGATGGCGCCCTTCCCGAGGGCCTCGACGCCCGCCCGCCCGGCATCGCCGCGCCCGACGCAGCCAGCGGCAGGGCTGTGGCCGAGCTGTCCAAGGTTTACGCCGACTCCCGGCTGCGCGCCTCGGGCCTGGCCCCGGTCCTCATCTCCCATGCCCTCGCCGGTGCGGGCCGCGCCGGCGCTACCGAGATCTGGCTGGGCACCCATGAGGGCAACAGGCGCGCGCAGAAGGCCTACAAGCGCGCCGGTTTCAGACCGCGCGGCAAGCGCGTCTACGAGGTGGGCGGAATCGCCTGCCGCGACGTCGTCATGTCCCTGACCCTCGATCCCGCCGGCGAGCCCAACCCCAGGAAGGAGCCGCACGCATGAGCGACGCGCTGACCAGAGCCGAGGACGCCCCAGCCGACCCGGGTGCCGAGACCGGGACCGCCGACACCGCCGAGGGCGCCGACGCTGTTGACGGGGTCGACGGCGCCGAGCGGAGCCGGGCCGACCGCTGGCGCGGCCGCCTCATCGTCGTCGCCTTCCTCATCGTCGGCATCATCGGCGCCGCCCTGCTCAAGACCTATGTCGCCCAGTCCTTCATCATCCCGTCCGGCTCCATGGAGAATACCCTCAAGAAGGGCGACAGGGTCGTCGTCACCACGTACGATGCCACCGATATCCGCCGCGGCGATATCGTCGTCTTCGCCGACCCCGATGACTGGCTCAACGATCCCCAGCCCACCGGCCTCGCGGGCCTCTTCCGGGACGCCCTCGTGGCCGTGCGCCTGCTGCCCGACCGCACTGGCGACTACCTCATCAAGCGCGTCATCGGGATGCCGGGGGACCATGTCGTCGCCGACGGCATCGGCCCCATCACCGTCAACGGGACGCCGATCCACGAGCCCTACATCAAACCCGGCCGGGCCCCCTCCGAGCTCGCCTTCGACGTCGTCGTCCCGCCGGGGAAGGTCTGGGTCATGGGAGACAACCGCTCCAACTCCGAGGACTCGCGCTACCACCAGGATGATGCCAACGGGGGCTTCGTGCCGCTCGACGACGTCGTCGGCGTCGCCAAGAGCGTGGCCTGGCCCATCTCCCGCTGGGGAAGCCTGACCGACGGCGAGGAGGCCTTCTCCGGCGTGCCCACCGCCTCCTGACGCCGCGGGCACCGCGTGAGGTCGCGCACTTGGGCATGGGCCTCATCGCCGCGCCCCGCGGCCCTGTGGCAGACTGGGCCCGCCCACGGGACTCGGGGCGCCTCCGCCACTGGGGAGGGCCCAGCATCGCAGGACCCGTCGGGCACACGCTCCGGGGCGGCCCCATCCTCACGGGACGGTGCGGCCCCACTTATCAAGCGCTCATGACCAGTGGCACGTGCGCAGGAGAGAACAATGAACCTGATCGACGAGATCAACGCCAAGTCGCTGCGCGACGACATCCCCAGCTTCCGCCCCGGCGACACCGTCAAGGTGCACGTCAAGGTCGTTGAGGGCAATCGCTCCCGCGTCCAGGTCTTCCAGGGCGTCGTGATCGCCCGTCACGGCGGTGGCATCGGCGAGACCTTCACGGTCCGCAAGATCTCCTTCGGCGTTGGCGTCGAGCGCACCTTCCCGGTGCACACCCCTTCGATCGACAAGATCGAGGTCGTCACCCGCGGTGACGTGCGCCGCGCCAAGCTGTACTACCTGCGCAACCTGCGCGGTAAGGCCGCCAAGATCAAGGAGCGCCGGGAGGCCTGATCCCGCTTCTCCCTCAAGCGCCCGGGGCCCCGAGCCCCGGGCGCTGAGTCCATCCGGCGCATGGCGCCGCCCCGTCAACGTCCGCCACCACGATCATCGAGAGGAGGCCCTGTGACCGATCAGCGCCAGCCGATCATCGTCCTGGGCGCCTCCCAGGATGACCCCGAGGACGAGGAGCCCCACCAGGAGGGCGGAAACTCCCCCCTCTCCCTTCCCCCCGCCATCCCTCCCCGCCAGCCGGTCGCCAACGCCACCGGCACGCGCCTGGCCGACTCGGCCCCCACGCCCTCGGCCTCCAGCCGCTGGCGGCGCCTGCTTTCGAGCCTCATCGTCGTCGTCGTTGTCCTGGCCGGCTCGGCGTTCATCAAGTCCTTCGTCGTCCAGACCTTCGAGATCCCCTCGGCCTCCATGGAGCCCACCCTCGTCAACGGGGACCGCGTGGCCGTCACCATGTACGACTCTAAGGACCTGCGGCGCGGGGACATCGTCGTCTTCCGCGACCCCGGTTCCTGGCTCGATACCACTGATCCCACGGGCTTCAGGGGCGCGCTGCGCGACTTCGCCATCGCGATCCGCCTCCTGCCCGAGGGCTCCGGGCACCACCTCATCAAGCGCGTCATCGGGATGCCGGGGGACCGCGTCGTCGCCGACGGCCACGGCGGCCTGACCGTCAACGGCGTCCAGATCCATGAGCCCTACCTCCGGCCGGGGACCTCGCCGTCCACCACGCCCTTCGACGTCGTCGTGCCCGAGGGCTGCGTGTGGGTCATGGGGGACAACCGCTCCAACTCCGCCGATTCCCGATTCCACACCTCTGACGCCCATGGAGGCGCCCTGCCCCTGACCGACGTCGTGGGCGTGGCCAAGGGGATCGTCTGGCCCTTCTCCCACTGGGGCACGCTGGCCGGTGGGCGCGAGGCCTTCAAGGAGGTCCCCGCCGCTGACCCGCTCGCAGCCACCACCACCGCCGCGGCCGTCGCCCTCCGGGAGGATGCGCCCGCGGGCATGGTCCGCGCGGCCTGACCCATGTCGCGCACCCGACCCGACCGCGCTCTCGAGACCTCGCTCCTGAGGGACCACGAGCTCGTCGGCGGCCTCGACGAGGTCGGCAGGGGCGCGCTGGCCGGCCCCGTCACCGTCGGCCTCGCGGTTGTCTCCCGGAGTACCGCTGGCGCCTTCCCCGAGGGGCTGGCCGATTCCAAGATGCTCAGCGCCTCCCGGCGCGAGGCCCTCACAGCCCCCTGCGCCGCATGGCTCACCGACCACGCCATCGCCCACGCCTCACCGGCCGAGATCGACGCCCTCGGCATCGCCGCCGCCCTGCGCCTGGCCGGGCGGCGGGCCCTGGCCCAGGTCCGTGAGCGCGGGCACCTGCCCGGCGTCATCATCCTCGACGGCGCCACGAACTGGCTGACCCCTCCCGCCGGGGACCTTCTGTCCTCCCTCGACCAGCCGGATCCGATCGCGCTCTGCCGCGAGTACGGTCCTGCGATCCCCGGCGAGGACATCCCCGGCGTCGTCATGCGCGTCAAGGCCGACGCCAGCTGCGCCGTCGTCGCAGCCGCCTCCGTGCTCGCCAAGGTCGAGCGCGACGCGATCATGTCCGCCCTGCCCGACCCCGGCTACGGCTGGGCCTCCAACAAGGGCTACGGCTCGGCTGCGCATCAGGCAGGCCTGGCCGCGCTCGGCGCCTGCGAGCAGCACCGCCGCAGCTGGCGCCTGCCCGGGCTGGGCTGACTCCCCGCGCCCGCCGCCCGGGCGCAGGGAGTCGTGGGTGGGCGACGCAACCCGCCCGCCTCTCGCGTCCGGGCGGCGGTGGCGGGCATGATGGCCCGGTGAGTGCAGAGGACCTTGAGGCATACGAGAACGATCTGGAGCTCGACCTGTACCGGGAGTACCGGGACGTCGTGGGCCTGTTCGACTACGTCGTCGAGACGGAGCGCCGCTTCTACCTGGCCAACTCCGTGGACGTCCAGGTGCGCACCAACGGCGGCGAGGTGTTCTTCGAGCTGAGCCTGGAGGACGCGTGGGTGTGGGACATCTACCGCTCCTCCCGCTTCGTGAAGTCCGTGCGCGTGGTCACTTTCAAGGACGTC
Source organism: Actinomyces gaoshouyii (assembly GCF_002076915.1). Classification (NCBI taxonomy): domain Bacteria; kingdom Bacillati; phylum Actinomycetota; class Actinomycetes; order Actinomycetales; family Actinomycetaceae; genus Actinomyces; species Actinomyces gaoshouyii. The sequence continues at coordinate 1,451,309 of NZ_CP020468.1, read as the reverse complement.
AATGTCGAGGAGCTGTCCAAGCCGGAGATGAAGATCCCCTCATGAGCGCCTGACCCCTCGCGGCGACGGTTCTCGGGCCCGGGGCGGTGCGCCCGAGGTCCGCGCGCTGCCCTCGCGCCACCATGCGCCGGGAACCACCGGGGCCGCCGCGTGCGGGTCCCATCCCCTCCTGGGGACGGCGGGCGCGGACCAGTCCGACGGCGAGGCACCGTGGTCACGGAGGTGACCACCATGATCCCGACGAACCCGCCCATCCCCGCGCCGCTGGCAGCGCGCCCCGACCCACTGATCCCGCCCGCCGCTCGGGAGGCACCGCCCGCCGCGGCCCCGCGCTCCGCGGAGAAGCGGCGCCTCACCGGCCAACGGGGCGAGGACATCGCCGTCGACTATCTGCGCGACTCAGGCTGGCGGATCCTCGATCGCAACTGGCGCGCACCCGCCGGATCCGGGCTTCGCGGCGAGATCGACATCATCGCCGAGGATCCCGCTGGCGCTCTGGTCATCGTCGAGGTCAAGACCCGATCCACCCTGCGCGCCGGGCCGCCCGCCGCCGCCGTCACCCCTCCCAAGGAGGCGCGCCTGCGGCGCCTGGCCATCGCCTGGGCCGGCCAGCGGGGAGCCCCGCCGCACCGCCTCCGCCTGGACGTTGTCTCCGTCATCCTGCGCGAGGGCGCCCCCGCGCTCCTGCGCCACCACAGGGCGGTGTGCGGATCATGAGCATCGCGCGCACCCTGGCCGTCACCCTCACCGGGCTGCGGGGGCACCTCGTCGACGTCGAGGCCCACGCCACCTCCGGCCTGCCGGGCTTCATGCTCGTAGGCCTGCCCGACGCCGCGATCCGGGAGTCCCGGGAGCGCGTGCGCGCCGCTCTCACCGTCTGCGGCACGACCTGGGGCGAGCAGCGCCTGACCGTCAACCTCTCCCCGGCGGACCTGCCCAAGACCGGTACCGGCTTCGACCTGGCCCTGGCCCTGGCCGTGCTCGGCGCGCGCGGAGCCCTCCCGCCCCGCGCCCTGGCCAGCATGGCTCGGGTGGCCTACATCGGGGAACTCGGCCTCGACGGCGCTGTGCATCCTGTGCGCGGCGTGCTCCCTGCGGTGCTGTCCGCCGTCGAGGCCGGCGTGAGCCGCATTGTGGTCCCCGCCGCCTGCGCGTCGGAGGCCCGTCTGGTGCCGGGAGCGAGCATTCAGGCGGTCCACCACCTCGGCGAGCTCGTCCAGGGCTACGGCGGGCGCCTGCCGCGCGCCGCCGTCGAGATCATGCGCGGCGCCCAGAAGCGCCCACCGTCCGTCGTCGTCGCCCCCGCCGGCGGGCGCGCGGGCTCCGGCCGTCGGGCCGACCTCGCCGACGTCGTCGGGCAGGCTCAGGCCCGCCATGCGCTCGAGGTCGCTGCCGCCGGCGGTCATCACCTGCTCATGGTCGGGCCGCCCGGGGCGGGCAAGACCATGCTCGTCGAGCGCCTGCCCTCGATCCTTCCTCCCCTGGCCGAGAGCGACGCCGTCACGGTCACCTCCCTGCACTCCCTGGCGGGCCTGTTCGACGCCGATGCCGGCCTGCTGACTGAGCCGCCCATGCGCTGCCCGCACCACACCGCCACGCGCGCCGCCATCATCGGCGGGGGCTCCGGTCTGCCCCGCCCTGGGGACGTGTCCCTGGCCCACCGGGGCGTCCTCTTCCTCGACGAGGCGCCGGAGTTCCCCGCCAGTGTCCTGGACTGCCTGCGCCAGCCACTGGAGGCCGGGGAGGTGAGCATTGACCGCGTCGGCGGGCGGGCCGACTACCCTGCGGCATTCCAACTCGTGCTCGCCGCCAACCCCTGCCCCTGCGGGCGCGCCGGCGGCAAGGGCCTGGGGTGCACCTGCACCTCCCTTCAGCGGCGCCGCTACTTCTCCCGCTTGTCCGGACCGCTTCTGGACAGGGTGGACATCCAGGTGGAGGTTGACGCGCTCAGTGCCTCCGACCTCGCCTCGGGCGCGCCCGGGGAGTCGAGCGCCGCGGTGGCCGCGAGGGTGCTCGCCGCGCGCGAGCGGGCCGCGGCGCGACTGGCGGGAACCCCCTGGCGACTCAGCTCCCAGGTTCCGGGCTCCTACCTGCGCAGCGAGGAGGGTGGGGCCGATCCGACCCTCATGCGCCCGCTCATGGAGGCCCTCGATCGGGGCGACCTCACTCTGCGCGGTGTCGACCGCGTTCTCCGCCTGGCCTGGACTCTGGCCGATCTCGCTGAGCACGACCGCCCCGCCCCGCCCGACCTCGGGGCCGCCCTGGCCCTGCGCACACGAGGAGCCCGCTCATGAGTGCCCGGGACACCACCGATCCTGTCGCCTCCGATGCCGCCCTCCGCCCCGTCCTACCGGGCGACGGCACCGCGCCACCCGGTGACGCACCGAAGCCGCGGCCTCGGCAGGCACGACCGGTCGAACCGCCCGATGAGGCGGATTTCCTGGCCCGCGCCACCTGGTCGCGGCTCGCCGAGCCGGCCGACCACGCCGCGGCCATCCTCGTGGCCGGCCTCGGCGCGCCCGAGGCCCTGGCCTGGGCGCGCCACAGGGCCGAGCACGGCTCGGGGCGCCCTGAGCCCCCGCCGTTGCCGGAGCACCTCCTGGAGGACGTCACGCCCCGCCGATGGGCGAGCGCCGTGGAGCGATGGGCGCCCAGGCTCGCGGGCCTGGACATCCGCCGTGAGCTCGATGTCCTGGAGCGCCTGGGCGGCTCCCTCGTGGTCCCCGGCGATCCCTGGTGGCCACCGGGAATGGACGACCTCGAGCAGCCTCCCTTCTGCCTCTGGCTGCGAGGGGACCCCGCCCTGCTCGTGGGCCGCGAGGAGGCGGGCGCCGGGGAGGGAGCGCTGGGGCTGGCGGTGCGGGAGGACCGCATGGGCGCGGGACGCGGGGCCGGTCACGCGCTCGCGCTCGTCGGCGCCCGAGACTCCACTGCCTACGGCGAGCGCATGGCCATCGATCTTGCCCGGGGGCTCACCGAGTGCGGCGCGCTCATCGTCTCCGGCGGTGCCTTCGGCATCGACGCCGCTGCGCACCGGGGGGCGCTCACCGCGGGGCCCACGCTGTCCGTCTCGGCCGGGGGAGTGGATCGCCTCTACCCGGCCGGCAACACCACCTTGCTCCAGGCAGTTGTGGACCATGGGGCTTTGGTGGCCGAGGTGCCGCCCGGCAGCCAGCCCGCTCGCCACCGCTTCCTGACCCGCAACAGGATCATCGCCGCGATGACGGGCGCCACCCTCGTCGTGGAGGCGGCCTGGCGCTCGGGCGCGCTGTCCACCGCCCACCACGCCATGGAGATCGGGCGCCCTGTGGGGGCCGTTCCCGGGCCGGTGACCTCCATGGCCTCAGGCGGCTGCCACCGCCTCCTGCGCCAGGGCGCGACCTGCGTCACCGACGTCGAGGAGGCCCTCGAGCTGCTCCTTCCCATGGGCGCCGCGGACGCCGATGCCCCCAAGGAGGAGCTATCCGAGGCGTGCCGGCCCGGGCTGCTCGATGGGCTCGACGCCGTCTCCGCCGCCGTCGTCGACGCCCTGCCCGTGCGCGCGGCGGCCAGCATCGAATCCGTCGCCCGGGCCGCCGGACTGTCCGAGCGGGAGACCCTGGCCGCCCTGGGCGCGCTCGAGCTGGCCGGTCGCGCCCAGAGCGATGGTGCCCGCTGGCGACGGCCCGCCCTGCGCCGCTCAGCACCAGCGGACCGGGTCCGGTCCTCTACCCTGGGCGCATGAGCGGCGACCACGGCCCCGGGACGGGCACGGACCTGCCCTCCTTGCGCGGGGAGCTCCTGGACGCCTGGTTCCGGCATCTGGGCCTGCAGCGGGGCCTGTCGGGGCACACGGTGCGCGCCTACGTGGGCGACCTGGAGGACCTGCTCGACTTCCTCGGGGTGGGCGCGGGGGAGGCCGAGCCCATCGGACCCGCCCTGGCCAGCCTCGACCTGGCCGACCTGCGCGCCTGGCTCGCAGGCATGTCCGGAGCCGGGCGCTCGCGGGCCACCATGGCCCGGCGCAGCGCCGCGATCCGTGCCTTCTCCACCTGGGCTCAGCGCTGCGGCCTGCTCCACTCCGACGTCGCCGCGCGCCTGCGCTCCCCGCGCGTGGACAACCGCCTTCCCACCGTCCTCACCGCCGAGCAGGCCGCCGTGCTCCTGTCCGCGGCATCCGCGCGCGCCAGCCAGGCCCCACCCGCCGAGCGCCCTCTGGCCGCGCGCGACCTCGCCCTCCTGGAGATCCTCTACGCCACCGGCATGAGGGTCTCCGAGCTCGCCGGACTGGACCTCGGGGACGTCGACAGCGGCAGGCGCACCATCCGCGTCCTGGGCAAGGGGGACAAGGAGCGCGCCGTCCCCTACGGCGCCCCGGCCGCCCGGGCCCTGGAGCGATGGCTCGATCAGCGCCCCGCCCTCGTCGGCCCCCGCACCGGCGCCGCCCTCTTCCTCGGTGCCAGGGGCGGGCGCGTGGACACCCGCGCCATCCGCGAGGTGGTCCACCGCGCCACCGCGGCCGCCGGGGTTCCGGACCTGGGCCCGCACGGGCTGCGCCACTCCGCCGCCACGCACGTGCTCTCCGGAGGGGCGGACCTGCGCAGCGTCCAGGAGCTCCTGGGCCACTCATCCCTGGCCACCACCCAGCGCTACACGCACGTGTCCGCCGAGCGGCTGCGGGCCGTCTACGAGCAGGCCTTCCCCCGGGCCTGAGGGCGCGCCCCGGGGCGCTCAGGCAACCATCGACTGGTGCGCGCCGTCCCGGGTGGTGCCGTTTCCGCCGAGTGGCGCATCCTGCCCGCACCAGTGGGTGCGGATGGCACCGGTCAGCGCGGCGGGTTTGAGGCGGATGACCGGCGGGCGCAGGAGGCGAAGCGGATCGATATAGGACTTCTTCCCAGTCCTGGCGCCCCAGTGGAGAGCATCAACGCCGTCGGAGCGGTGACCGGGCAGCAGGGTGCCGATCACCTGACCGGCGCCCACCGCGTCGCCCGCGGCCACCGCCGGCTCCACCGGCTCATAGGTGGTGCGGACCCCGCCCGCATGATCGATCGAGACCACGGGGCGCCCCGCCACCATCCCCGCGAAGGACACCGTGCCCGCGCCCGCCGCGCGCACGGGGCTGCCCGCGGCCACTGCCAGGTCGATGCCGCGGTGCCCCGAGCCCCAGACGACGGCGGGAGGATCGAAGCCCTCGACCACCGCCACTGGCTCACCCGTGGGCCACACGTAGCGCGTGCCCCGATGCGCATCATCCGCACGCTCCACCGGCGCGCTCGTGGGGAGGGCCGCACTGAGCGCTGCCGCTTCGGCACCGGGCTCCACGGGCAGAGCGCCGACGGCGGGGGAGGTGATGAGCACCGCGGGGGCCAGAGCGATGAGCGGCGTGACCAGCAGGAGCAGCGCGCGGTGCGGCCATGGGGAGGCATGGGGGATCAGAGCGGAAGCCGCGGGCGAGAACGGTAGTGGGGCGGGTGGCGGAACGGGCGGCGAAAGCGGCATGACCCCATGCTCAGCCTCTTCATCGCGCCCCGGTGCCCCGCCCTCACAGGAGCGCCGGGAACCGCCGCGCCGCCATGCCTGTGGTTCCCGGGCGAGACCCGGCCCCGTGATGAGAACGACACCTGGGCAGTGGCATCATTGCCCGTCACAATGCGGAAAGGTCGATATCGCTGTGATAGCCTCTCGCACGCGGTTCGCTGTGATGCGTGTCGGTCGGGTTCCCTCGGGAGCATCGGTCCGGCGCGGGCCCGGATCCTCTGGATCCCGGGGGGCGGCGACCGACTTCGCGTGCCCGCAACCAGCGCCCTCGGGCTCTGGGAACGTCCTTTCGGACGCCGCGGTCGCGGTCCCGCAGGGCCTTCCCGAAGCACCGGGAGGCGCAGGCGGGTGGCCGCGCGTCGTGGGCACCAGGCCCCATCCGCCCGCTCCAGGGCGGCCCCGGCACGTCCGGGCGCAGGGGATCAACTCAAAGAACCCATGGGACGCCGTCGCAGATCGACGGCGTCCCCTGATACATGGCGGACCGGGCAGCCTCCCGGCCGCGCGAAAGGACAAGTCATGGCAGTCGTGACCATGCGCCAGCTCCTCGAGTCCGGTGTCCACTTCGGGCACCAGACCCGCCGGTGGAACCCCAAGATGAAGCGCTTCATCCTCACCGAGCGCAACGGCATCTACGTCATCGACCTCACGAAATCCGTCGACGGCATCAACACCGCCTACGACTTCGTCAAGGAGACCGTCGCCCGCGGCGGCAGCATTCTTTTCGTCGGCACCAAGAAGCAGGCGCAGGCCGCCGTGGCCGAGCAGGCCCAGCGCGTCGGCATGCCCTACGTCAACCAGCGCTGGCTGGGCGGCATGCTCACCAACTTCTCCACCGTGCGCGCCCGGCTGGACCGTATGAGGGAGCTCGAGCAGATCGACTTCGACGACGTGGCCGGCTCCGGACGCACGAAGAAGGAGCTGCTCATGATGCGCCGCGAGAAGGACAAGCTCATCCGCACCCTCGGCGGTATCCGCGACATGGCCAAGCTCCCCGCCGCCGTGTGGGTCGTCGACACGAAGAAGGAGCACCTGGCCATCTCCGAGGCCTCCAAGCTGGGCATCCCGGTCATCGCGATCCTCGACACCAACTGCGACCCCGACGAGGTCACCTACGGCATCCCGGGCAATGACGACGCCATCCGCTCCGTCAGCCTGCTCACCCGCGTCGTCGCCGACGCCGCCGCCGAGGGCCTCCTCGCCCGCTCCGCCGGCCGCGCCCGCACCGGCTCCGAGGCCGGCACACCCGAGGCTGAGCCGCTGCCCGAGTGGGAGGCCGAGCTCCTCGCCGGTGCCGAGGCCGCCGCGGCCGAGCAGCCCGCTGAGGCGGCCGCCGAGGCTCCCGCCGACGCCCCGGCTGAGGCCGACCCCGACGGGCCCTCGGCCGAGCAGGCCTGAGCGCCCCTGACGACATTCCCCACGCTTCAACACCAGGAGAATCCATGGCGAACTACACCACTGCTGACATCAAGGCGCTCCGCGAGAAGACCGGCGCCGGCATGCTCGATGTCAAGAAGGCCCTCGACGAGGCCGACGGCGACGTCGACAAGGCCATCGAGATCATTCGCGTCAAGGGCCTCAAGGGCATCGCCAAGCGCGAGGGCCGCGCAGCCTCGGCCGGACTCATCGCCGCCAAGGTCGTTGACGACGCCGACGGCCAGACCGGCGTGCTCGTCGAGATCAATGCCGAGACCGACTTCGTGGCCAAGAACGAGAAGTTCCTCGACTACGCCGACAAGGTCCTCTCCGCCGCTCTGGCCTCCTGCGCCGAGTCCGCCGAGGCCCTGGCCGAGGTCGAGGTCGACGGCTCCACCGTCAAGGACCTCACCGACTCCATGCAGGCCGTCATCGGCGAGAAGATCGTCGTGCGCCGCGTTGGCCGCCTGAGCGCCCCCAAGGTGGAGCTCTACCTGCACCGCACCAATCCCGACCTGCCCGCCCAGGTGGGCGTGCTCGTCGGCACCGACGCCAAGGCCGCCGAGGTGGCTCACGACGTTGCGATGCACACCGCCGCCTACTCCCCGGCCTACGCCACCCGTGAGGACGTCCCCGCCGATATCGTCGACAAGGAGCGCGCCATCGCCGAGGAGACCACTCGCGCCGAGGGCAAGCCCGAGAAGGCCATCCCGAAGATCGTCGAGGGCCGCCTGGGCGGCTTCTTCAAGGAGAACTGCCTCGTCGAGCAGGCCTTCGCGAAGGACCCCAAGACCACGGTCGGCAAGGTCATCGAGGCCACCGGCGGTGAGCTCGTCGGCTTCGTCCGCTTCCGCGTCGGCGCCTGATCACGAAAGCCCGCTGACTCAGCGGTCAGCGATAGCACGGCCCCCGGTCCCTCGTGGACCGGGGGCCGTGGCGCGCAGCGCGACCAACGCGGAACCCGGTCCGTTGAGGATGCGCTTGGTGCTTGTGAACGCGCCCGGGGCTTGACGACGCGCGCCGGGGGCGCGTCCGCAAGCACTCCGCGCGTCCGCACGCGCGCGACGGTAACCGGGAGGCGCGATGCGGCGATGGGGGATCCGAGCAGTGGCCGGGCTCAGCCCTGGCGGTGGGCCCCGGGATCGGAGGGCGAGTCGCCCGATCCCTTGCCGGAGTTGCCGGGGGAGACGCCCCACCACAGGGCCATGAGCACCGCGACGACGACGAGGGCGATGCCCGCCCACAGGTTCGCGTTGACGCCGCCCGTCTTGGCCATCTCCTCCGCGCCGTTGAGGAATCCCGCGCAGATGAGCAGGAAGAGGCCGAAAATACCGAGGACAGCGGCGATGACCGTGCGGATATCGGCCAGGATCTTTGACAGCAATGACATGTCTGCGGCTCCTCAGTGGAAGATCGAGTTGAGCAGGATGACGAGTGTGCCCGCGCAGATCGCCAGCGGGACCGGCTTGCGGAACCAGGGCAGCGCCGCCTCGTTCGGGTCCGTGCGCGCCTCCTGCGGCGTGAGGGAGTAGACGAAGCCCTCCAGCTCCGCGGCGGGCTTGGGCGCGGTCATCAACGAGACGACGACGGTCACGAGGATGTCGACGGCGAAGGCCGTGCCCGCGGCGAGGAAGGCCAGGCCCTGGCCGGGCAGCGTCAGGTGCCCCGTCCGGGACGCCACGTTGAGGGCGAGCGCCGCCAGTGTCCCGCAGGCCAGCCCGGACCAGCCCGCGTGGCTCGTGGCCCGGCGCCAGAACATCCCGATGATGAACGTGGCGAACAGCGGCGCGTTGAACATGGAGAAGAGCTGCTGGAGGTAGTCCATGAGGTTGGAGTAGTTCGAGGCGATGAGCGCGGTGAAGATCGCGACGATCGTGGCGATCGCCGTCGTGAGCTTGCCCATGCGCAAATAGGTGGCGTCATCGGCCTTCGTGTTGATGTAGCGCTCGTAGAGGTCCACGGTGAACACCGTGTTGAAAGCGGAGATGTTCGCCGCCATGCCTGCCATGAAGGAGGCCAGCAGACCGGTGATCGCCAGGCCCAGCAGGCCATTGGGCAGGACCTCGCGCATGAGCAGCAGGACGGCGTCGTTGTAGGTGATCTCCCCACTGGCGGTCGCGCCGCTGAGCGAGGACTGCTTGAGTGCGATGATCTCGGAGACGAGGACCGCGGACACCATGCCCGGGATGATGACGAGGAAGGGCACGGCCATCTTGGCGAAGGTGCCGATGATCGGGGCTGAGCGCGCCGCCGAGATCGAGTCGGCCGCCATGGCGCGCTGGACCTCCACGAAATTCGTCGTCCAGTAGCCGAAGGACAGAACGAAGCCCAGGCCGAAGACGATGCCGAAGACGGACAGGGCCGAGGAGTCGAAGCCGGACAGCAGGTTGCCGGGCCAGGAGTGCAACTGTGCGCTGGGGTCCGCGTAGGCCCCGGTGCCGTGGGTGGTGGCCGCCTCTGTGATCCTCTCCTTGAGGCCGCTCCACCAGCCCACGCGGTTGAGGCCGACGAGGGTCAGCGGCAGCAGCGCCACGATGATGACGAAGAACTGGAGGACCTCGTTGTAGATGGCTGCGGACAGCCCGCCCAGGCTGATGTAGCTGAAGACGATGACGGCGGCGACGATGAGCGCCACCCACAGCGGCCACCCCAGCAGGCGGTGGACGATCGAGCCCAGAAGGTACAGGTTGACGCCGGCGATGAGCAGCTGGGCCAGCGCGAAGGAGAGGGCGTTGATGAGGTGAGCGGCCTTGCCGTAGCGCTTGAGCATGAACTCGGGCACCGACCGCACTCCGGAGCCGTAGTAGAAGGGCATCATGACCAGGCCCAGGAAGATCATGGCCGGGATGGCGCCGATCCAGAAGTAGTGGAAGGTCGGCAGGCCGTACTGGGCGCCGTTGGCGGACATGCCCATGATCTCGACGGCGCCGAGGTTGGCCGACACGAAAGCGATGCCGGTCACCCAGGCGGGCAGGGAGCGGCCGGAGGTGAGGAAGTCATCGGATGAGGCCGTGCGCCGTTTGGCCATGAAGCCGACTCCCATGACGAAGGCGAAGTAGACGATGATGGGGAAGTAGTCGTACCAGCGGGCCTCCAGCAGTGTGGAGGAGCCCGACGCGGCGAGGGGAGGGATCAAGTGGGATGCGGTCATCAACGCCTCCTGGATGTGAACCGAGACACATGAATGGGTCTTCTGTGCGAGCCTAGCGTTCGTGTTAAGGGCTTGTGACCGTTTTGGTACACCGATCTGCCTGGATCGCCTGCCTGCGCGCCGCCGTCCCGCCGCCCCATGCGGGTCTCCCGCGACGGTGCGAGCGGGTAGTCTCTACCAGACGGCTCAAGGCCCGCCCGCGACCACCGCCCCGCCGAAGCGCGGGCGTTGTCCGGCGGCCGCGCGGGCGGGCCACGGCACAGGCAGAGAAGCGGAGAGGCAGAGATGGCAGACAAGAGCAGCAGAGACGACCGCGTCGCGCACGGCCACCACCCGCGGCGCGTCCTGCTCAAGCTCTCGGGCGAGGTCTTCGGCGGAGGGTCCATCGGCCTCGATCCCGACGTCGTCTCCGATGCCGCCACGCAGATCGCCGACGCCGTGCGCGCCGGGGTCCAGGTCGCCGTCGTCGTCGGCGGGGGCAACTTCTTCCGCGGCGCCGAGCTGTCGGCCCGCGGTATGGAGCGCGCCCGTGCCGACTACATGGGCATGCTCGGCACCGTCATGAACGCCCTGGCACTCCAGGACTTCATCGAGAAGGCCGGGGTGCCCGCCCGCGTGCAGACCGCCATCGCCATGGGGCAGGTCGCCGAGTCCTACATCCCGCTGCGCGCCATCCGCCACCTGGAGAAGGGACGCGTCGTCGTCTTCGGGGCGGGCGCGGGCCTGCCCTACTTCTCCACGGACACCGTCGCCGCCCAGCGGGCCTTGGAGACCGGCTGCGACGAGCTGCTGGTCGGTAAGAACGGGGTCGACGGCGTCTACACGGCGGACCCCCGCAAGGACCCCAGCGCCGTCAAGCTCGACCACCTCACCTACGAACGCGCCCTGGCGGACGGGCTCGCCGTCGTCGACGCCTCCGCCTTCGCCCTCTCCCGCGACAACGGCCTGACGATGCGCGTGTTCGGGATGGGCGAGGACGGCAATATCACCAGGGCCCTCCTGGGTGAGAAGATCGGCACGCTCGTCTCCAGGGGGAGGCCCTGAGTCACGGGGCGCGAGAACCGGTTCAGTCCGATCCAGCACGTGCCGCGCCGCGGTGCGATGACCACCCAGATACCCCCCCAAGCGAAGGAAGAACGATGATCGACGATGTCATGCTCTCCACCGAGGAGAAGATGGACAAGGCCCTGGAGGCCGCCAGGGGCGAGCTCGCCGCCATCCGCACCGGCCGAGCCAACCCCTCCATGTTCAACTCGATCCTGGTGGACTACTACGGCGCCCCCACCCCCCTCCAGCAGCTCGCCTCCCTGACGATCCCCGAGGCCCGCACGGTCATCGTCAGCCCCTTCGACCGCTCCGCGATGAAGGCGATCACCACCGCCATCCGCGAGTCCGACCTCGGGGTCAACCCCACCGATGACGGAACGGTCATCCGGGTCACCCTGCCCGCGCTCACCGAGGAGCGCCGCAAGGATTATGTCAAGCTCGCGCGCTCGCGCGCCGAGGAGGCCCGTGTCCAGGTCCGCGGCGTGCGCGGCAAGGCCAAGAAGGAGCTCGAGGCCATCAAGCGCGATGGCGAGGCCGGTGAGGACGACGTCAAGCGCGCCGAGGGTGAGCTCGACCAGCTCACCAAGCGTTTCGTCGACGCCATCGACAAGTCGCTGGCCTCCAAGGAGGAGGAGCTCCTCTCCGTCTGATCCGCCCGAGCCCGCCGGCCCCTCGCGGGACTTGACGGAACGGCGACGCCCCACCCCGACCCGAAGAACCCCTCGTGACCATTCTGAGCGCTCTGCTGACACCGCCACCGACGCGCAATCGCGCGCCCCTGCCCGCCACGGGCCGGGCCGGCCGCAACCTGCCGGCCGCGATCGGCGTCTCCGCGGTCCTCATCGGCGGGATCCTGGCCTCCCTGGTCTTCGAGAAGAAGTACTTCGTCGGCGTCGTCATCCTCGCCGTGTGCGGGGCGCTGTGGGAGCTCGCGGGCGCTTTCGCGCGCAAGGGCATCGCCCTGCCACTCCTGCTCCTGTGGGTGGGGACCGCCGGTATCGCCATCACCGCCTGGACCCTCGGTGCCGAGAGCGCCTTCGGCGCCTACCTGGCGACCGCCGGGGCCTGCGTCCTGTGGTCCTTCGTGGAGCACGCCGAGGCCGAGGACGGGACCGTCCTCGAGGCCAGCCCCCACGACGTGCCGCGCACCGATGCTCACGACGAGGTCCGACGCTCGCGCTCCGTGGACGCCACGGCCTCCGTCCTGGCCGCCACCTACCTCCCGTTCCTCGCCAGTTTCGCCGTGCTGCTCGTCGCCCAGGACCACGGCGTCGCCAAGGTCATCACCCTGCTCGCCCTGCCGATCGCCAACGACACCGGGGGCTGGCTGGCCGGCATCACGATGGGTCGCCACCCCATGGCCCCCGCGGTCTCCCCGAAGAAGTCCTGGGAGGGATTCGCCGGATCGTTCATCGCCGCCGTCGGGGCGGGCGCGGCCTGCCTGCTGTTCCTCGACGGGCCGCTGTGGGCGGGCGCGGCGCTCGGCGCCTGCTGCACGATCGTGGCCACGCTCGGCGACCTGGGGGAGTCGCTCCTCAAACGCGATCTCGGCCTGAAGGACATGGGTACGCTTCTGCCCGGGCACGGCGGCCTCATGGATCGGCTCGACTCGATCCTGGTCACTGCGCCTATCGTGTACCTGTTCACCCTCATCCCCTGGTGACGGCCGCGCGGGACGAGACCATGAGCCACCAGTGAGACAAATTGAGAGAAAGGACCCCGAGCCCCGTGAGCTCCACCGTCGGTCGCGCCCGCACCGGGCGCCCTGAGCCCGTCGCCCTGCGGCGCCGGGCCAGCGGTCCAGTGCCCGGCGAGGTCCAGGTGATGCCCACGGACCAGCCTCCCGAGGGCGCCGCTACCTCTGACGCGCGCCCCCGCCTGTCCTTCGCCGTCCCGCCCGCCCGCGGCAAGGCTCCCCGCCACCTGGCCGACCTCGACCTCGCGGGCAGGAAGGCGGCGCTGGCCGAAGTCAGCCTGCCGGCCTTCCGCGCCGACCAGCTCTCCCGCCACTACTTCACCCGCTTCACCCGTGACGCCGCGGAGATGACGGACCTGCCCGCCTCCGTGCGCGAGCAGCTGGCCGCCGAGCTCCTGCCCGAGCTCATCACCGAGGTGAGGACCATGCGCGCCGACGGCGGCCGCACCCTCAAGCACCTCTGGGAGCTCCACGACGGGGTGCGCGTGGAATCCGTGCTCATGCGCTACAAGGACCGCACCACCCTGTGCGTCTCCTCCCAGGCCGGCTGCGGCATGGCGTGCCCCTTCTGCGCCACCGGGCAAATGGGCCTGACCCGCAACCTCACCACCGCCGAGATCGTTGAACAGGTCCGCCACGCCGCCCGTGTCTGCGCCGACGGCGCCCCGGCCGACGGCCCCGTGCGCCTGAGCAATGTCGTTTTCATGGGCATGGGCGAGCCGATGATCAACTACAGGAACGTCGTCGCCGCCCTCCACCGCCTCATCGACCCCTCACCGGAGGGCTTCGGCCTGTCCGCCCGCGGCATCACAGTCTCCACTGTCGGCCTCGTGCCGCTCATCCGCAAGCTGGCGGGGGAGGGGATGCCCGTCACGCTCGCCGTGTCCCTCCACGCCCCCGACGACGAGTTGCGGGACGCCCTCATCCCGGTCAACTCCAAATGGCGGGTCGGCGAGCTCCTCGACGCCGCCCACGACTACTTCCGCGCCACCGGCAGGCGCGTATCCATCGAGTACGCCCTGATCAAGGACATGAATGACCACGCTTGGCGGGCTCAGATGCTCGCCGATGAGCTGAACCGGCGGGGCCGCGGCTGGGCGCATGTGAACCCGATTCCGCTCAACCCCACGCCGGGATCGATCTGGACGTGCTCCGAGCCCAGCGTGCAAGATCTATTCGTGGGCACGCTTCGGCGCGCCGGCATCACCACCACCGTGCGCGACACGCGCGGAAGCGACATCGACGGCGCCTGCGGCCAGCTGGCGGCGGAGGTTCTCAAGCAGGAGAGGATCAGGTCATGACCATGTTCCCCAGGACGTCGTTCTTCCGCCGGGGATACCGTCCCTCGCAGGTGGACGGCTACTTCGAGACGGCCAAGGACATCTACGAGTCCGAGGACCTCGACGAGATGGACTCCGAGGGCGTGCGCACCGTCGCCTTCGACATCGTGCGCCGGGGCTACGAGCCCGGCGCCGTCGACGCGGCCCTCGACCGTCTCGAGACCGCCTTCCTGCAGCGGCGCCGGGCCGAGTTCGTCGCCCAGAACGGGCGCCAGGCCTGGATGGACCAAGTGGCCGAGCTCGCCACCACGCTCTACCCCCGCCTCCTTCGCCCCGCTGGGGAGCGCTTCGCCCCGGCCCGCCGCCACGGCTACGCCAAGGCCGACGTCGACGCCCTCATGGACCGCATCGCCGCCTACTTCGACTCCGAGGAGCCCCTGACCTCCGCCGAGGTCCGCACGGCCGTGTTCAGCAGCGCGCGCGGCTCCAAGGCCTATGACGAGTCCAGCGTCGACCGCTACCTCGCGCGCGTCGTCGAGGTCGTCTTCTCCGTTGAGTGAGGCCCGCCCGGGCCGAGTCCGGAAGGGGACGAGCATCATCAGCATGACCGCCCGCGCCGGCGCCCCCGGGGCTCTCGTCCTCCTGGGCTCCACGGGATCCATCGGCACCCAGGCCCTCGAGGTCGTCCGGCGCCTCGGGCGGGGCGCCCCCCGTGTCGCCGCGCTGGCCGCCGGCGGCTCCCGCCTCGATCTCCTGGCCGAGCAGGCTCTGCGCTTCACCGTTCCGCTCGTGGCCCTGGCCGATGAGCGTCCGGGAATCGAGCGGGCGCTGCGCGACGCCCTGACCGCCGCCTCCGAGCGCCTGGGCCGCCCCGACCCCGTCACCACGATCCTGACCGGCCCGGACGCCGCCGCGGACGCCATCGAGGCCTCCGGCATGGGGGAGGGGGACACGGTCCTCAACGGCATCACCGGCTCGGTGGGCCTTCGCCCCACCCTGGCCGCGCTCGCCAGCGGGGCGCGCCTGGCCCTGGCAAATAAGGAATCACTCGTTGTCGGCGGGGCGCTGGTCAAGGAAGCGCTGCGCCGCCCCGGCCAAGTGGTCCCCGTGGACTCCGAGCACTCCGCGATCGCCCAGGCCCTGGCCTCCGGCCGTCATGAGAAGGGCCTGACCAGTCCCGTCATCACCGGGACCAGCGAGGTGCGCCGCCTGATCCTGACCGCCTCCGGCGGCCCCTTCCGCGGACGCGACCGCGCCTCGCTCGCCGGTGTCACCGCCGAGCAGGCCCTGGCCCACCCCACCTGGGCGATGGGCCCGGTGGTGACCATCAACTCCTCCACCCTTGTCAACAAGGGGCTCGAGCTCATCGAGGCGCACCTCCTGTTCGACATCCCGCCCGAGCGCATCGACGTCGTCGTCCACCCCCAATCGGTCATCCACTCAATGGTCGAGTTCATCGATGGCGCCACGATCGCCCAGGCCTCCCCTCCGGACATGCGCCTGCCCATTGCGCTGGGCCTCACCTGGCCCGAGCGCCCGGACCTGGCCGGGCTGGTGGCCCCCAACGACTGGAGCGCCCCTGTGGCCTGGGGCTTCGAGCCCCTCGATGACGACGCCTTCCCCGCCGTCGGCCTGGCGCGCTCCGCCGTGGCCGCCTCAGCCACCCACCCCGCCGTCCTCAACGCCGCCAACGAGCAGGCCGTCGCCGCCTTCCTGGCGGGCGGTCTGGAATGGCTGGACATCGTGGGCATCGACGCAGCCGTCCTGGGCGAGCACGAGGGCTTGGCCGCGCCCGGCCTCGACGAGGTGGCGCAGGTGGAGGCCTGGGCGAGGGCGCGCGCCGACGAGCTCATCGCCTCCCATGGCAGACTGCGCGCATGACTCAGGCCCTCGCATACGCCCTCGGCATCCTCGTCCTCGTGATCGGCATCGGCATCTCGGTCGCGCTTCACGAGCTCGGGCACATGATCCCCGCCAAGCGCTTCGGCGTGAAGGTCCCCGAGTACTTCATCGGTTTCGGGCCCCGCGTCTGGTCCACGCGCCGGGGGGAGACCGAGTACGGGGTGAAATGGATCTGGCTGGGTGGCTATGTCAAGCTCGTCGGCATGATCCCCCCGGCCAGGTCGGGCCGCCCGGATAAGCCCGGCTCCCAGATCGCCGAGGCCCGCGCCGAGGCTCTGGCGGAGATCGGGCCGGGCGAGGAGCACCGCGCCTTCTACCTCCTCAGTGTGCCCCGCAAGCTCCTCGTCATGGCGGGCGGAATCCTGACCAACCTCGTGCTGGGCGTCCTCCTGCTCGCCGTCGCCTTCTGCGGCATCGGCATCCCGGGCGGCACCACCACGCTCAAGAGCGTCTCGACCTGCCTGACCTCCGACGTCGACTCCGACACCGCCTGCACGGACGCCGATCCGGCGGCGCCCGGGGCGGCCGCGGGCCTCCGGGCGGGTGACGAGATCCGCTCCTGGGACGGCGCGCGGACATCCTCATGGAAGGACGTCCAGGCCGCGATCGCCGCCTCCGGCACGCGCTCCGTGCCCGTCGTCGTCGAGCGCGACGGCGCTGAGGTCACCCTGACCGTCACCGCCGCCGAGCTCCAGCGAAAGGTCCTCGATCTCCAGGGCAACCCCGTGCTCGACTCCGACGGCAGCCCCACGACCACCAGCCGCCCCTACGTCGGCATCAGCCCCGTGTACGGGGCGGTGCCCCTGCCGATCGGCGAGCTCCCATCCACGATCGGGCAGGCCGTGACCGGCACGGTTGAGGTGATCGCCACCCTGCCGGTGGGCCTCTACCACGCAGTGGCCGCCGGGCTCGGTCACGAGGAGCGCTCCGCCGGCGTCATCGGCCTCGTGGGCGTCGGGCGCATCGCGGGCGAGGTGTCCAGCGCCGGCACGGGCACATCCGCGGTGAGCGTCCCGCTGGAACTGCGCGTGGCCCAGATGCTCATGCTGCTCGGCTCGCTCAACCTGGCGCTCTTCGCCTTCAACCTCATCCCCCTGCTGCCCCTCGACGGCGGCCATGTGGCCGGCGCCCTCTGGGAGGGGGCCCGACGCCGCTGGGCGCTGGCGCACGGGCGCCCAGACCCCGGCCCCGTGGACACCGCCCGCATGCTGCCCGTGGGGCAGGTGGTCTTCGGCATCCTCATCGTCATGACCGTCATCCTCGTGTGGGTCGACCTCGTGGCCCCGATCGCCGGATAGGCGCGCTGCCCAAGTGATCTCCTGCTGACGGGCCGGACTCGTGGCGCGGTGGCGGCATGTCTCCGCACTATCCGAGTGACACCACCGGGTGACCTGGTCGGCTGCGGCATCGCGCGCACCACACCCTCCGGCGTCGTGCGCGCGCGCAGCGCGGTGCCATACTGGGGCGCGTGACTGAAGCGATCGCCCTTGGCATCCCCTCCATGCGCGAGGAGCGCCCTGTTCTCGCCCCCCGCAGGCCCACCCGGAGGATCCGGGTCGGCGACCTCTCCGTCGGCGGCGATGCCCCCATCACCGTGCAGTCGATGACGACGACGAAGACCCACGACATCGGGGCCACCCTCCAGCAGATCGCTGAGCTCACCGCCTCCGGCTGCGACATCGTGCGCGTCGCCTGCCCCACGGACAAGGATGCCGAGGCCCTGCCCATCATCGCCAAGCAGTCTCGCATCCCCGTCATCGCCGATATCCACTTCAAGCCGAAGTACGTCTTCCAGGCGATCGAGGCCGGATGCGGGGCCGTGCGCGTCAACCCGGGCAACATCCGCAAGTTCGACGACCAGGTCGCCGCGATCTGCAAGGCCGCCTCCGACGCCGGCGTGAGCCTGCGCATCGGCGTCAACGCCGGCTCCCTGGACCCGCGCCTGCTCAAGAAGCACGGCAAGGCGACCCCGGAGGCCCTCGTGGAGTCCGCCGTCTGGGAGGCCGGCCTCTTCGAGGAGTGCGGCTTCCACGATTTCAAGATCTCGGTCAAGCACCACGACGTCGTCACCATGGTGCGGGCCTACCAGCTGCTCAGTGAGATGGGCGACTGGCCCCTCCACCTCGGCGTCACCGAGGCCGGCCCCGCCTTCCAGGGCACCATCAAGTCCTGCGCCGCCTTCGGCACGCTGCTGGCTCAGGGCATCGGGGACACCATCCGCGTCTCCCTGTCCGCCCCGCCGGTCGAGGAGGTCAAGGTCGGCACCAAGCTCCTGGAGTTCATGGGCCTGCGCGAGCGCAAGCTCGAGATCGTCTCCTGCCCCTCCTGCGGCCGCGCCCAGGTGGACGTGTGGTCCCTCGCCGAGTCCGTCGAGGAGGGCCTGAAGTCCATCAGCGCCCCGCTGCGCGTGGCCGTCATGGGCTGCGTCGTCAACGGGCCCGGAGAGGCCCGCGAGGCCGACCTCGGCTGCGCTTCGGGCAACGGCAAGGGCCAGATCTTCGTCCACGGCAAGGTCGTCGAGACCGTCCCGGAGGACCAGGTCGTCGAGACCCTCATCAAGCATGCCGAGGCCATGGCCGAGCAGATGCGCGCCGAGCTCGGCGAGGACGCCCTCAAGGGCACGGCGCCCTCGGTCCTGGCGCTCTGAGGGACAGCAGTGGCGGGTGCGGTCCGCTCCGTCCGCCTCGGTATGCCCCTGTTCACGCGCCGACTGACCCCCGTGAGCCCCCGCCGCGCCGGGGGCGTGCTCGCCCTGTGCTCCCGCGATCCCGTTCTGTTCCTGCCGCTCGCCCAGCAGCTCGAGCGCTGGAGGCACTGGGGATCGGGGGACGTCGTCGTCCTGGGACGGCCCGCGGCCCCCGACGCCGCCGCCTGGTCCACGGGCTCCCTCATCGTCATGGGCCTTGCCCCGCGCCCCGAGCTGGGCCTGCCCGGGGCGGGCCGCGTCGGCGCCCAGGCGCTCGCCGAGCACGCCCGCCCGCGCCTGACGCGCAACGGCTCGATCCTCGGCAGCCCCGAGGACGTCTCCCTGCTGTGGGAACGCCTGGAGGCCGCCGGGATGCGCTACCGGGAGGCGCGGTGGAACCAGCCCGTCCTCATCGCACCGAGCCCACCCGGGGGACTCGCCGCCCAGGCGGTGGCCCGGCGCCCATCCTTGGACTGGGCCGCGCGCGGGACTCGCCGGGCGCGCCCCGAGGAGGAGCCCCTCGTCCTGCCGGCCTCGGTGGCCATGTTCACCGAGGAGGTCGGCTACGACCCCATATCCTCCGGCGGCTCCTACGCCCGCCACGTCTCATGGCTCGTGGGCGAGGGCCGCAGTTACGTACTCCTCGACGACGGCCAGGGGCGCCCCGCGCGCCCCGGGGGCCCGGCGCGAGTGGCCTTCAAGGTCGACGTCGGCGGGATCTGGCACGCTCCTGACGGCGCGGTCGCCCAGCTCACCGGCGTGTGGACGCGCCCGGACCTGCGAGGCAGGGGAGTGGGCAGCGCGGCGCTGGCCGCGGCCGTCGACGCCGTGCGACAAGAGCACGTGGGGCCCGATGGTGGGGTGAGCCTGTACGTCAATGACTTCAATGCCCCGGCGCAGGCGCTCTACCACTCGCTCGGCTTCACCCAGCACGGCGCCTTCGCCACGGTGATGCTCTGATCCATCAGGGGCCGCACGGCGGGTGCCAGCACCCACCGCTCGGCCACGTCATGTCGAACCAGGGGGCGCCCGTCGCCCCAGGGCCAGTGCCCGCAGCATCCCGGGCCTCGCCGTCCCGGCGCCGCCCATCCCGCCCTGATTCGGGCGCCCGTGCGCTGAGCACGTAGGATCGGCACGTGCTACAGACGATGTCGAACGCCTTCATCCGTACTCTGCGCGAGGACCCCGCCGACGCCGAGGTCGCCAGCCACAGGCTCCTCGTGCGCGCCTGCTACATCCGCCGCGCAGCGCCCGGCATCTACACCTGGCTGCCGCTGGGGCTGCGCACGCTGCGCAAGATCGAGGCGATCGTGCGCGAGGAGATGGACGCCATCGGCGGTCAGGAGGTCCACTTCCCCGGGCTGCTGCCCGCCGACCCCTACAAGGCCTCCGGTCGCTGGACCGAGTACGGCCCCACCCTGTTCACCCTCAAGGATCGCAAGGGCGGCGACTACCTCCTGGCCCCCACCCACGAGGAGATGTTCACCCTTGCGGTCAAGGACATGTACTCCTCGTACAAGGACCTGCCCGCCATCGTCTACCAGATCCAGACCAAGTACCGCGACGAGGCCCGTCCCCGCGCCGGCATCATCCGCGGCCGCGACTTCGTCATGAAGGACTCCTACTCCTTCGACATCGACGAGGCCGGCCTGGACGCCTCCTACCAGCTCCACCGCGACGCCTACGAGCGGCTCTTCATGCGCCTCGGCCTGGACTACGTCATCGTCAACGCCATGTCCGGTGCCATGGGCGGCTCCCATTCCGAGGAGTTCCTCCACCCCTCGCCCATCGGGGAGGACACCTTCGTGCGCTCCGCCGGTGGCTATGCCGCCAACGCCGAGGCCGTCACCACCGTCGTCCCCGATGAGATCGACGCCTCCGGGGCGCCCGAGGCGCGCGTCGTCGATACCCCCGACACCCCCACGATCGACACCCTCGTCGCCCTGTGCAACGAGGCCTACCCGCGCTCCGACGGGCGGGCCTGGGAGGCCGCCGACACCCTCAAGAACCTCGTCGTCACCCTCACCCACCCCGGCGGTGAGCGCGAGCTCCTCGTCATCGGCATCCCCGGCGATCGCGATCTCGACATGAAGCGCCTGGAGGCGGCCGTCGCCCCCGCAGAGGTCGCCATGGCCGAGGAATCGGACTTCGAGGGCCACCCCGAGCTCGTGCGCGGCTACATCGGCCCGGAAGCCGTCGGTCCCAACTCGCCCCTGCGCCGCGTGGAGAGGGACCAGGACGGCTCCGAGCGCCTCGTGGGCTCCGTGCCCTACCTCGTCGACCCCCGCATCGTGAACGGCACCAGCTGGGTGACCGGTGCCAACGAGCCCAAGAAGCACGTGCTCGGCCTCGTCATGGGCCGCGATTTCACCGCCGACGGCACCATCGAGGCCGCAGAGGTTCGCCAGGGCGACCCCGCCCCCGATGGTTCCGGTCCGCTCAGCCTCGCCCGCGGCATCGAGGTCGGCCATATCTTCGCCCTGGGACGCAAGTACTCCGAGGCCCTGGGGCTGAGCGTCCTCGACGAGAACGGCAAGTCCCGCGTGGTCACCATGGGCTCCTACGGCATCGGCGTCTCGCGCGTCATGGCGGCCCTGGCCGAGGCCAACCACGATGAGCGCGGCCTGGCCTGGCCCATCGCCGTGGCGCCGTACCACGTGCAGATCCTGGCCACCGGCAAGGACGACGCCGTCTTCGCCACGGCGGAGCGCATCGCCGCCGCTCTGGATGCAGACGGCATCGAGGTCCTCTACGACGACCGCCGCAAGGTCTCCGCCGGCGTCAAGTTCGCCGATGCCGAGCTCCTGGGGCTGCCCTACACCATCGTGATCGGCCGCGACCTCGCCAAGGACGGCACAGTGGAGATCCGCGACCGCCGCAGCGGTGCGCGCCGCTCCGTGCCCGCCGACCAGGCGGCCGAGCAGGCCTGCGCGCTCGTGCGCGACGCCCTCGCCCAATAACCGGTGGTGACGGCGCGGCGGCGCGCCCGCCGGCCTCCTGGTCCCAATGGGCGCCTCAGCCCGCGGTACCGGGCAGCGCCTCGGCGGTCTCGACCCCCCAGGAGATCGCTCGGAGTGCGGCTGCCACGGAGGCGTCGGCGGACACCAGGCGCTGCTCGCCCGAGCCGGAGACGGCGATCGACATCTCCTCGACCATGATTGAGCGCCACAGCGCGCCCATCCACTGGCCGGAGGGGGAGTCCGCGGAGTCGGCCCCGGCGGGCGCGCCGTAGGCGGGCTGGCGCGGGTCGGAGGGCTGTGCCGTCGCCGGCCCCTTGGCGGCGATCGAGGCGTTGACCACCGCGGTGGCGGCCGCGGCGTCCTCGACGGCACGCCTCCGCGCGGTCGAGTCCGAGGCCGACTGCGCCGCCAACAGCTCACCGGTGTAACGCAACTGGTCGTAGAGCGCCAGGGTGGTGTCGGGCAGCGGCGAAGTCGTCGTCGAGGCCGATCGGGCGGACGTCGCCACCGAGCCGGGGGAGAGGGCCTCCTCGCGCAGAGACCAGGCGATGTGCAGCGAGACGACGAGTCTCGCGAGCTCCTCCGCCTGGGCGGACTCCAGCGCCGAGCGCGCCGACGCCGCGCCGTCGCCCAGCGCTGCGACCAGATCCTCGCTCGTGGCCGTCCCGGCCGCCGTCTCCACGGGAGTGGCGGTGGGGTAGCCCGTCGGGGCGCCGGTCGGCCAGGGCTCCCAGACGCCCCCGAGAGCTGCGAGCTGGGTATCCGCCTCCTGCGCGATCACCTCCGCCTGCGCGCTGGTACTGCCCCGCCCGCCCTGGGCGATGACGGCGCGCGCGGTGGAGCCGATGAGCGCGGCGCGGCGGGCCAGGGCCTCGCGCGAGGCCTCGTCGCCCGTCATCGTCGGCAGCGGATCCGGATCGGAGGAGCCCACCGGCACCTCGCACGCCGCGGCCCCCGCCATAGCGGCCGTCCCGAGCACGGCGGCGCCCATTCTGACCAGGGCGGATCGTCTGGATGGAAGGGCGCGGGCCGGCTGGGGGGAAAAGCGCGGGGAGCGTGGGCGCGCGGTGTCGTTCACGCCCCGATCCTCCCACGCCGCGGCGCATCCTTCAGCGTGAGGCGCCCCAGGGGGCGCGAAGGGCACGGCGCGCAGCGCGAGAGCCCGATGCGATCGCGGCACCGCGCCGCCCACCCGCCCTCTCGGCCATCCGCGGCGGGCGGGTACGATTGTCCCGACCGAACGCGCGGTGCCCGCCGGCATCGCGCCACCGCAATGCCGGCGCTCAGCCGGCACCACGCCGATGAGGAACGAGGGACACCATGACGGACACGCTCGCGTCGCGGCTCACCGACCTGCTGGCCCCCGTCGTCGAGGCCGAGGGCCTCTTCCTCGAGGGCATCGAGACCACCCGGGCCGGCAAGCACTCGGTGGTGAGGGTGATCGTCGACCTCCCCGACGGTCCCGGCGATCTCGATCTCGACCGCATCGGCGAGGCCACCGCCGCTCTCTCCGCGGCCCTCGACGACGCCGATCCCGTCAAGGGCCAGTACTCCCTCGAGGTCTCCACCCCCGGCGCCGAGCGCGAGCTGCGCTCTCCCCGGCACTTCCGCCGCGCCGTCGGCCACAGCGCCACCCTCACCACCGCCGGCGGCGTCGAAACTCCTGAGAGCACTGGGAGCGCCGCCCCCATCACTGTCACCGGCGTCGTCACCCAGGTCGACGACGAGACCGTCACGATCCAGACCGATGGCACTGCCGCGGTGCTCCGCCTCGACGACATCGCCAGCGCGCGGATGATCGTCGTCTTCTGACCGCACGAACCGTCCGGACCCCACCCCCGAATCCGCACACGGCACCAGACAAGAGGAACCATGGACATCAACATGCCGGAGCTGCGCGTCGCAGCAGATGAGCTGGGCATCGACCTCGAGGCCCTGCTGCCCGCCATCGAGGACGCCATCCTCGGCGCCTACTCCAAGGTGCCCGGGGCCATCCGGGGCGCCCACGTCGAGATCGACCGCAAGACCGGGCACATGTCGGTGCTGGCCCCGGAGGTGGATGAGGAGGACGAGCCCACCGGCGAGTTCTTCGACGACACTCCGGACGACTTCGGGCGCATCGCGCAGGCCACAGCCCGATCCGTCATCGTCCAGCGCATCCAGGACCGCCGCGACTTCGAGGTCCTGGGCGCCTTCAAGGACAAGACCGGGGAGCTCATCTCCGGCGTCGTCGAGCAGGGCCGCGACCCCCGGATCATCCACGTGCGCCTCGACGAGGAGCACGAGGGGATCATGCCCCCGCACGAGCAGGTGCCCGGCGAGCGCTACCGCCACGGGGACCGCGTCCGCGTCTACTGCACTGAGATCTCCCGGGGCATGAAGGGCGCCCAGATCATCCTGTCGCGCACCCACCCGGGGCTGGTCAAGAAGCTCTTCGAGCGCGAGGTCCCGGAGATCGCCTCCGGCGACGTCGAGATCGTCGCCATCGCCCGCGAGGCCGGGCACCGCACCAAGATGGCGGTTCGCGCCCGCACCCGCGGCGTCAACGCCAAGGGCGCCTGCATCGGTCCCATGGGCCAGCGCGTGCGCGCCGTCATGGCCGAGCTCGGCGGGGAGAAGATCGACATCGTCGACCACTCCGAGGACCCGGCCCGTTTCGTGGCCAACGCCCTGTCCCCGGCGCGGGTGGCCTCCGTGACGGTCATCGACGAGGCCGAGCGCACCGCCCGCGCTGTCGTCCCGGACTTCCAGCTCTCGCTGGCCATCGGCAAGGAAGGGCAGAACGCCCGCCTCGCCGCGCGCCTGACCGGCTGGAAGATCGATATCCACGCCGACGCCGAGCTCGGCGAGATCGCCCCGGGCCATGGATCGCGCGCCGACGACGTGACAGGTACCTCAAACCCCGACGACGGCTCCTGACAGCGCTTTCGGTAGAATTCCCGCGGGCCCTGAGCGGGTCGCGGGACGCCGAGCAGCGCTCTCGCGCCCGCGAGCGGTGGGAGATGAGATCCCGGAAGGACACGGTGAGTCGGTGACAGCCTCCTCGCATGTGCCTGAACGGACCTGTACCGGCTGCCGCGTCAAGGCCCCCAGATCGCAGTTGCTGCGGCTGGCTCTGACCGCGAGTGGCGAGCTCGCGGTCGACGCCCGGGCCCTCATGCCAGGGCGCGGCGCCTGGATCCATGCGGATCCGGTGTGCCTCGATCTCGCCGAGCGCAGGCGCGCCCTCGGGCGTGCTCTGCGCGCTGAGGGCCCGCTCGACGCGGCCCATGTGCGCGACTGGATCGCCGCTCACGCGGCGCCCTCGGGAGCGCATGATCCGACCGGCCCCTTGCGGGACCGGACCACCGATAGCGAAGGCGGGTAGGAAGCCGATGGGCACCCGATGAGTACCCAGCGATGAGCTGCCTCTACTAGCGCCCGCTCCTGCCAGGGAGCGGGCAACCTGACAGGAGAAAAGTGGCAAAACCACGCGTTCACGAGCTCGCCAAGGAGCTCGACCCCACTGGCAAGAAGATCACCTCGAAGATGATCCTCTCGTGGCTTAAGGACCAAGGGGAGTTCGTCAAGGCGGCCTCCTCCGCCGTTGAGCCCCCGGTCGCGCGCCGCGTGCGCGAGCACTTCGCGGTGCAAGCGGCCGCGGCCGCCAAGCCCGCCGAGGCGAATAAGGAGGCCAAGGCGCCGTCCGCGCCCAAGCCCGGCGCGAGGCCGGCGACCCCCAAGCCCGGCGCGAGGCCGACTGAGCCCGCCCCGGCCCCCGCCGCCCCGTCGGCGCCCGAGGCCGTGCCCGCTCCTCAGCCGGCCCCCGTGCCGGACAGCCCCCGGGAGCCCTCCAAGCCCCAGGCCGCGACGCCCTCGGCTCCCCGGCCCTCGGCCCCCCGCCCGGCAGCCCCAGGCCCTCGCCCCGGCGCCCCGCGCCCGGGCAACAACCCCTTCGCCTCCAGCCAGGGCATGCCCAGGCACGATGGCCGCTCCGACCGGCAGGACCGCTCGGAGCGCGGTGAGCGCTCCGACCGCGCCCCCCGACCCGGAGGCCCGCGACCCGGAGGCCCGCGCCCGGGCAACAACCCCTTCGCCTCCAGCCAGGGCATGCCCAGGCCCGGCGGCAGCGGCGGCCCCCGTCCCCGGGGCGGTGCCGCCGGCCGCGGCGGTTCCGGAGGCCCGCGCCCCCAGGGCGCCGGCGGTCAAGGCGGCCGCCCGGCTCCCGGGCCCCGTCCCGGCGGCGGCCCCCGCCCGAACCCGGGCATGATGCCCGGCCGCTCCTCGGTCGGCCGGCCCGGCTCCTCCTCCCGGGGCGGCGCCGGCGGCCGCGGCGGCTCCGGTGGCGGCCGCGGGTCTCGCCCCGGTGGCGGCGGCCGTCCCGGTGGCGGCTTCGGCGGCGCCCCCCGCGGGGGCCGAGGCGGCCGCGGCTCCACGCAGGGCGCCTTCGGGCGCGGTGGCGGCGCCCCCCGCGGGCGCAAGTCCAAGCGGGCCAAGCGCCAGGAGTTCGAGCAGCAGAGCGCGCCGTCGCTCGGCGGCGTCATCGTTCCGCGCGGCGATGGCTCCACCGTGGTGCGCGTGCGCCAGGGCGCCACGCTGACCGACCTCGCCGAGAAGATCAACGCCAACCCGGCGGCCCTGGTCACCGTCCTGTTCCACCTGGGGGAGATGGCCACGGCCACCCAGTCCCTCGATGAGGACACCTTCGGCCTGCTGGGCGCCGAGCTCGGCTACGACGTCCAGATCGTCTCCCCGGAGGACGAGGACCGCGAGCTCCTGGGCTCCTTCGACATCGACCTGGAGGCCGAGGAGGCCGCCTGGGACGACGAGGACATGGCCCCCCGCCCGCCCGTGGTCACCGTCATGGGCCACGTCGACCACGGCAAGACCAAGCTCCTCGACGCCATCCGCTCCACGGATGTCGTGGCGGACGAGGCCGGCGGCATCACGCAGTCGATCGGCGCCTACCAGGTGCGCGTCCCCGTGGGCAACGAGACCCGTCCGATCACCTTCATCGACACCCCCGGTCACGAGGCCTTCACGGCCATGCGCGCCCGCGGTGCCGAGGTCACGGACATCGCGATCCTCGTCGTCGCCGCGGATGACGGCGTCATGCCGCAGACCGTCGAGGCCCTCAACCACGCCCAGGCCGCGAATGTGCCGATCGTGGTGGCCGTCAACAAGATCGACAAGGAGGGCGCGAACCCGGACAAGATCCGCGGCCAGCTCACTGAGTACGGCCTCGTGCCCGAGGAGTACGGCGGCGACACCATGTTCGTCGACATCTCCGCCAAGCAGCGCCTTCACATCGATGAGCTCCTCGAGGCCGTCGTCCTCACCGCCGACGCGGCTCTGGACCTGCGGGCCAACCCGAGCTCGGACGCGCGCGGCGTGACGGTGGAGGCCAAGCTCGACAAGGGCCGCGGCGCCGTCACCACGGTGCTCGTCCAGCAGGGCACCCTGCATGTGGGGGACCCGATCGTGGCCGGCTCGTCCTACGGGCGCGTGCGCGCCATGTTCAACGAGCACGGGGACAACCTCGACGAGGTCGGGCCCGCCCGCCCGGCCCTGGTCCTGGGGCTGACGAGTGTGCCCAGCGCGGGCGACTCCTTCATCGTCGCCCCGGACGACCGCACTGCCCGGCAGATCGCGGACAAGCGCGAGGCCGCCGAGCGCGCCGCTCTCCTGGCCAAGCGCCGCAAGCGCGTGTCCCTTGAGAACCTCTCCGACGTCCTCAAGGCCGGCAAGGTCGACACCCTCAACCTCATCCTCAAGGGTGACAGCTCGGGCGCCGTCGAGGCCCTGGAGGACTCGCTGCTCAAGATCGACGTCGGCGAGGAGGTCGCCCTGCGCGTCATCCACCGCGGTGTCGGCGCTATCACGCAGAACGATGTCAACCTCGCGACGGTCGACTCGGCCGTCATCATCGGCTTCAACGTCCGCCCCGCCGAGCGCGTAGCGGAGCTGGCCGACCACGAGGGCGTCGACATGAAGTTCTACTCGGTCATCTACAACGCGATCGAGGACGTCGAGGCCGCCATGAAGGGCATGCTCAAGCCCATCTACGAGGAGGTCGAGCTCGGCACCGCCGAGATCCGCCAGGTCTTCCACTCCTCGAAGTTCGGCTCGATCGCGGGCTCGATCGTCCGCTCGGGCGCCATCAAGCGCGGGGCCAAGGCCCGCCTGGTGCGCGACGGCGTGGTCGTGGGCGGCGACCTCACCGTCGAGACCCTGCGCCGTGAGAAGGACGATGTCACCGAGGTCCGCGAGGGCTACGAGTGCGGAATCAACCTGGGCTTCAAGGACATCGCGGAGGGCGACGTCATCGAGACCTGGGAGATGCGCGAGAAGCCCCGCTCCTGAGCGCCTCCGAGCGGCGGCGGCCGGTCACCCTCGTCGTGGCCGGCCGCCGCCGTCGGGGGAACGGCTGGGCGGCTCGTGCGGGGCGCAGATGCGCTCGCCCTCGCCCCCGCCGTCGACCACCGCCGCATCCACACAGTATCCGGCCGCCGCGCGCTCAGCGCGCCCGGCCCCAGATGAGAGACGCACCATTGAGAGCCGCCGTTCAGACCTCCTACGACGCGAAGAACCCCCGCGTGGAGCTCACGCGGGTCCGCCGACCCGAGATCGGCCCGCACCAGGCCCTGATCAAGGTCTCCGCCGCCGGGGTCAACCCGCTCGACGTCATGATCGCCCGAGGCGAGGTCCGCCTCATCACTCCCTATGGCCTGCCGCTGGTCGTCGGCAACGAGATGGTCGGGATCGTCGAGCATGTCGGCTCGAGCGTGCGCTCCCTGGAACTGGGGCAGCGCGTCTTCTCGCGCCTTCCCCTGGGCTCCATCGGCGCCTTCGCCGAGTACGTCGCCGTTGACGCCGACGCGCTGGCGGCGGTCCCCGAGCACCTCAGCGACGAGGAGGCCGCCGCCGTGCCCCTGACGGCCCTCACGGCCGTCCAGGCGCTCGATCTCATGGGCGCCACCGCCGGGGGGACGATCTTCATCTCGGGCGGTACGGGCTCGGTGGGCGCGATGGCGATCCCGATCGCCAAGTCCAGGGGTCTGACCATAACGACCAACGGCAGCGCCCCCAACCGCGAGCGGGTCCTCTCCCTGGGCGCGGACCGCTTCCTCGACTACCGCACCGAGGACTACGCGCAGGTCCTCAGTGGCATCGACTACGTCCTGGACACCCTGGGGGGCGAGGAGACCCGTCGGCAGATGGGCATCATGAGGCGCGGTGGGCACCTCGTCTCCCTGCGCGGCCTGCCCAACGGGGCCTTCGCCTCACGGATGGGGATGCCGACCTGGAAGCGGGCGCTCTTCACGGCGGCCGGATGGCGCCTGGACCGCGCCGCCCGCAGATACGGGGTCCGCTACGACTTCATCTTCGTGGAATCAAACGGGGTGCAGCTCCAGGAGATCGCCGACCTTCTCTCGACTCGGCGGATCGTCCCGTCCGTCGACGAGGTGTTCCCCTTCGACGAGGTCGGCGCCGCTCTGGACAAAGTGGCCAACGGGCACTCGCGCGGCAAGACCGTTCTGAGCATGACGGCACGGCGCTGACCACCGTGATCCTGCTCGCCCCGCCCTTCCCGTCCCCGACGAGGAAGGGCT
Organism: Actinomyces gaoshouyii; assembly: GCF_002076915.1. Classification (NCBI taxonomy): domain Bacteria; kingdom Bacillati; phylum Actinomycetota; class Actinomycetes; order Actinomycetales; family Actinomycetaceae; genus Actinomyces; species Actinomyces gaoshouyii. Next base: position 1,422,059 of record NZ_CP020468.1, on the reverse strand, counting down.
TGCCTCCCGACGGCGTTCCCCGGAGTGAAGTACTTGCACGCAGCGATGTACCTGCGTCCGTCTCTCTCCATTCTGAGGTCCAGCCCGCCGTCATTGGTCGGCAGCGTGACCTCGGCCCGGTGGCCCATGGCGCGGAACAGGCCGGCGCATAACTCCTGGTGCCTCCATCTCTCCTCGTGGGTCTCCGCGATCGGCTCGCCCTGGCGCCGCAGCGATTGGACGAGCTCGTAGAGTTCGAAGACGTCCTTGGACGACATGCGCCAGGAACCGATCTCGAGAGCGGATCTGGGCCACGAGATCGATGACGAACACGGCGACCGCCGCCCATACCAGCGCCATAGCGGCCCAGCGCGCGCCGGAGATCTCCTCGTGGAACACCAGCCACGCCAGGAGGAATTGAAGGATCGGCCCCAGGTACTGCACCATGCCGATCGTCGTCAGGGTCACTCGGCGGGCGCCCGCGGCGAAGAGCAGGAGGGGGACGGCGGTCACGGGCCCCGCTATCAGGAGCAGCGCCCCGATGCTCGGCGAGGCCTGCGCGCCCTGGAAGACCGTCCGGCCCTGGGCGGCGAGGCAACCCAGGTAGGCGGCGGCGAGCGGTGCTACGGCCAGGGATTCCACGGTGAGCCCCGTGAGGGCATCCACATGCGCCCCGGAGCGCTTCTTCGCCAACCCGTAGAGCCCGAAGGTCCCCGCCAGTCCGAGGCTCACCCACGGCAGCGTCCCCTGGGCGACGACGAGCACGAGCACACCGACCCCCGCCAGGGCCAGCGCCACCAGCTGGAGCCGACGCAGGCGCTCCCCGAGGAAGAGTGCCGCCAGCGCCACGGTGACGAGCGGGTTGATGAAGTAGCCCAGGGCGGCATCGGCCGTGCGCCCCGAGTTCACGCCATAGACGTAGATGAGCCAGTTGAGGGTGACGATGACGCCTGAGACCACGAGGGATCCGGCCAGCCGGGGCATGGCCAGCGCGGCTCGCAGCCGTCCCCAGTGGCGCAGCAGGGCCACGGTGACGAGGCAGGTGGCCAGCGTCCACAGGATCCGGTGCCCGATGATCTCCAGGCTGCCGGCGGCGGCCAGCAGGCGGAAGTACAGTGGGAACATCCCCCACAGCAGATAGCAGCCGAGCACCATCGTCAGGCCGACGGTGGCCGGGGCGGGGGACCGGGTGGGTGGGAAGGGAGTGCTCATGCGGTGCTCATCGTGCGCTCATGGCGTGGTCGACCTGGCTTTCGTGCCTGCAGGGGCGGGCCCGATACTATCGGCGCGCCGGGCGCCCCGCCCGGATGTCTCACCGTCCCGCATCGACCCGCATGCCGTGTGAATCCGCATGCCGGATGAAGGAGAGCCCCATGGCCGACTCCGCCCGCGCCCGCAAGGTCGCCGACCGCATCCATGAGACCGTGGCCCGCCTCCTCCAGGGCCGCATCAAGGACCCCCGCCTGGGGTTCATCACCATCACCGACGTCCGCGTCACCGGCGACCTGCAGCAGGGCACCGTCTTCTACACCGTCTACGGCTCCGACGAGGAGCGCCGGGACACCGCCGCCGCGCTGCGCTCGGCGACCGGCCTCATCCGCTCCGAGGTCGGCCGCGCGCTCGGCATCCGGCTCACCCCCACGATCGCCTTCCAACTCGATGCCCTGCCGACGACGGCCAAGTCCATCGAGGACGCCCTCGCTCAGGCCCGTGTCAACGACGAGCGGATCGCCCGTGCCGCCGAGGGCGCCGCCTACGCCGGGGACGCCGACCCCTACCGGCATGACGACGAGGAGCCCGCTGAGGACTTCGCCGAGGGTCCTGACGACGACCCCGCCCCCGGGGGCACCTGGGCACCGGGCACGGCGGCCGAGCGGTGAACCGTCCCCGGGTCGCCCGCGGCGCCGTCACCGCCGACGACGGTCTCCTCCTCATCGACAAGCCCGTGGGCGTCACGAGCCATGATGTCGTCGCCGCTGCGCGCCGCATGGGCGCCACCCGCAAGGTCGGCCACGCCGGCACCCTCGACCCCATGGCCACCGGCCTGCTCATCCTCGGCGTCGGCCGCGCCACCCGCTTCCTCACCCACCTCGTGGGTGCGGACAAGACCTACGAGGCGACCGTGCGCCTGGGCCAGGAGACCCTCACCGAGGACGCCGAGGGCGAGCCCACCGCCTGGCGGGGCTGCCCGGCGCCCGCGGGCGAGGCGCGGGAGACCGATCTCAATGGGCGCCTCGACGCCGTGCTGGCCGGCTTGACCGGCCCGATCATGCAGGTCCCCAGCGCCGTCTCCGCCATCAAGGTCAACGGAGTGCGCTCCTATAAGCGCGTGCGCGACGGCGAGGAGGTCGCCCTGGCGGCCCGCCCCGTCACGATCCACTCGATCACCCCCCTCGGGGCCCTGCGCCCGGGAACCGTGACGGGCCGGGCGGGACAGGAGGTGCCCGTCGTCGACCTTGATCTGCGGGTGTCCTGCTCCTCGGGGACCTATATCCGTGCCCTGGCGCGCGATCTCGGCGAGGCCCTGGGCTGCGGCGCGCACCTGACCGCCCTGCGCCGCACCCGCGTCGGCCCCTTCGATGCGGCCGAGGCCCTCTCCCTGGACCAGGCCGGTGCCCAGGTGGAGGCCGGCGCCGGAGATGATCCGCCATCGGGGCTGCGCACGCTGCCCCTGGCCGAGGCCGGGAGGCGCTGCTTCCCCGCCGTCGAGCTCGGCCGCGACGAGGCTCGCGCGATCCGCTATGGGCGGGGACTGCCCGCGGCGGTGCTGGACCGCGCAGGTCCGGCGCCCGAGCGCCCCGTGGTCGCGAAAGCGGCGAAGGCCGCCGGTGACGAGTACGACGAGGGGCGCGGCATCGTCGCCGGGTTCGATCCCGACGGCGTCCTCGTGGCACTGTTGATCCGAAAGGGCGGGCGGGCCCGGCCGGCCCTCGTCCTCTCATCGGCATGATGAGCCCCGGCGAAGGGAGTACGGCGATGGGTGGATGTGGCTGCGGAGGATGCGCGTGCGGCGGCCCCGGCGCGGAGTCCGCCGAGGTCCGGGCAGGTCGCGCCCCGGCCCCCCAGGCGGCCCGGCCCGTGGCGGTCACGGCCGGAGGCTCCGCGAGTCCCGGGGGCATCGTCCCCGGCCGCAAGGCCGGCAACGTCCTGGGCCTGCGCGCCGCCAGCACCGCGCCGGCCACCTCTGGTGGCTGCGGCTGCGGGCACCAGGGGAACTGAGGCCCCGCTTGGCCGCGGCCGATTCGACAGTGCGGGGGGGGGGGGGGGGGGACGGGGCCCGTTGCCTCCTCCTGGTTCGCGCCGTCGTCGCCTCCGTGGCAGGGTTGCCCCAGTGACGCAGGCCGGCCCGGCGGGGCCGCCCACCCGCGGGCGCCCGCCGGCCATGAGAAGAGCAGGATCGCACCCGGTGGAGATCTGGTACGGCGCCGAGCAGGTGCCCGAGTCGCCGCGCCCCCCCAGAGGCGCCGCTAACGCTGGAAGCGCCGTGACCGTCGGCGTCTTCGACGGCGTCCACCGCGGCCACCAGCGGATCCTGGCCCGCGTCGTCGAGCGCGCCCGTGCCCTGGGGCCCGGCTGCCTCGCCGTCGCCGTCACCTTCGACCCGCATCCCCTGACCGTCCATCGCCCCGGGATCGACCTGGCGATGATCGCCTCCCTGCCCGACCGCCTCGAGGCCATGGCCGCCACCGGCCTGGACGCCGCCCTCGTCATCCCCTACACCCTGGGCTTCGCCGACCAGTCGCCCGAAGGCTTCGTGCGCGACTGGCTCGAGAGGCTCCTCGGTGCGCGGGCCATCGTCGTCGGGGGCGACGTGCGATTCGGCCGGGACAACTCCGGCGACGCCGACTCCCTGCGCGCCATCGGCGCCGCCGACGGCGTCGAGATCGAGATCGTTCCCGAGGTCCTGGCCCCCGGCGGGCGGCGATGGTCCTCCACCTGGGCGCGCGAGTGCCTCGCCGCCGGGGACGTGCGCCAAGCCGCTGAGATCCTGGGGCGGCCCCATCGCGTGCGCGGCGTCGTCATCCATGGGCTGCGGCGCGGTCGCGAACTCGGCTTCCCCACCGCCAACCTCGACGCCGCCACCGCCGGCGTCGTGCCCCCGGACGGCGTGTACGCCGGATGGCTCGTGCGAGGGGGGCGCGGCGGTGCCTCCGAGGGCGAGCGCCTGCCCGCCGCGATCTCGATCGGCACCAACCCCACCTTCGACGATGTCCCGGCACGCACCGTCGAGGCCCACGTCCTCGGCCGGGCGGACCTCGATCTCTACGGCGAGGATGTGGCCGTGGACTTCGTGTCCCACCTGCGCCCCATGCTCGCCTTCGACTCCCTGGAGCCGCTGCTGGAGCGGATGCGCCGGGATGTCATCGAGACCGCCGGGGCCCTGGGTGTCCCCGTTCCCGAGCCCCTGCGCCCGCAGGATGTCACCGCCTGAGTGCGCCCCGCCGCGAGGGGCCGTCCGCCCTGTGCCCGGTCCCACAGGCCCCGGGGAGGGGAGGCGAGCGGTCTGCTGGTACTGTTGGCGCGCCGTCGATCGGCCGCGGAATCGTCATGCCCGGGTGAACATGCCCCGGCGCTCCGCGCAACGAGAAGTGAGGAGCCCGCATATGTCGGTCACCCCTGAGCGCAAGTCCGAGATCATCGCCGAGTACGCCACCCATGAGGGTGACACGGGCTCCCCCGAGGTGCAGGTCGCCGTTCTCACCGAGCGCATCTCCAACCTCACCGAGCACTTCAAGACCCACACGCACGACCACCACTCGCGCCGCGGCCTCTACCTGCTCATCGGCAAGCGCCGCCGCCTCCTCGACTACCTCATGAAGGAGGACATCGAGCGCTACCGCTCGCTCATCGCCCGCCTCGGCATCCGCCGCTGAGGCCCGCGCCCGAGATCCTCGACCCGGCCCCGTCATCCCCCGGATGGCGGGGCCGGGCGCGTTCGTGCTGATCCGGCCGCGCTCGTCCTCCCCGGTCGTCTAGGATCGCAAGGGCCGCCGTCCGCGCAGAGCGGGCCCGCGCCACCGCCGACGTCCCGCCCGAGGAGGCCCCAATGCCCGCAGCGCCCAACGCGTCCGATCAGCCGGCCGGTCCCGCTCGCCCCCGTTACCGCGATCCCGCCGCGCCCATCGGCGAGCGCGTCGAGGACCTGCTCGGGCGCCTGAGCCTGGAGGAGAAGGCCGGCCAGCTCACCCAGTACTTCTACCTGCGCTCCATGATCCCCGGGCTCCCCGGGCCCGATGGCGCCGATCACCTCGCAGAGCAGGACCGGAAGGCCCTGGCCCAGTCCGAGATGGTCGAGGGCGAGGTGCGCGCCGGGCGGGCCGGGAGCCTGCTCTTCGTGCGCAGCCCCGAGACCATCAACGCGCTTCAGCGCATCGCCGTCGAGGAGGGCCCCCACGGCATTCCCCTCCTCTTCGGCTACGACGTCATCCACGGCCTGCGCACCATCATGCCCGTGCCCATCGCCATGGCCGCCTCCTGGGACCCCGCCATGACCGAGGAGGCGCAGGCCGTCGCCGCGCGCGAGGCCCGCGCCGTCGGCCTGTCCTGGACCTTCGCCCCCATGGTGGACATCGCCCGGGATCCGCGCTGGGGCAGGATCGTCGAGGGGGCGGGGGAGGACCCCTGCCTGGGCGCCGCAGCCGCCGCCGCCCAGGTGCGCGGCTTCCAGGGGGAGCGGATCGGCGCCCCCGGGCGCGTCATCGCCGGCCCCAAGCACCTCGCGGGCTACGGGGCGGCGCGCGGTGGCCGCGACTACGAGGACGCCGAGATCTCCGACAACGAGCTGTGGAATGTCTATCTCCCGCCCTTCCGCGCCGCCATCGAGGCAGGGGCGGGCAACATCATGAGCGCCTACATGGATCTGGGCGGCGTGCCCGCCTCCGGCAATGCCTGGCTCCTCACCGACGTGCTGCGCGAGGAGATGGGCTTCGAGGGCTTCGTCGTCTCCGATGCCAACGCCGTGCGCTCGCTCACCACCCAGCACTTCGCCGCCGACCTGCCCGACGCCGCCGCCCGCGCCCTGACGGCGGGCCTCGATATGGAGATGGCGTTCGAGGACGCCGCCTTCAGGCGCCTGCCGGAGGCCGTGCGGGCCGGGAGGGCGGATGAGCGCGACGTCGATGAGGCCGTGCGCCGCGTGCTCACCGCCAAGTTCGCCATGGGCCTGTTCGAGAGCCCCTACGCCGATGCCGAGGCCGCCCCCGCGGTCCTCGCCGATCCCGCCCACCGCGAGGTCGCCCGCCGCGCCGCTGAGCGCAGCCTCGTCCTGCTCAAGAACGAGCCCTGGCAGGGGCCCTCGGCGGGCGAGGCGCATGGCGGCATGCCCGGCGGGGCTCCCGTCCTCCCCCTGGGCGAGGGCGTCCCCTCCATCGCCGTCATCGGCCGGCTCGCCGACTCGCCCCGCGACACCCTGGGGCCCTGGGTCTTCGACGAGGACCTCGCAGAGGTCACCACGATCCTGGCCGGTATCCGCGCGCGAGCGGGAGGCGCGCGCGTCGACTACGCGGTGGGGGAGTGGGCGCCCCCGCGGGTCTTCCCCTCCATGTTCGACGACCAGGAGGCCCCGGGATCCCTACCCGTGCGCCCCGAGGGCTTCGACGACGATGCGGCCCTCGCCCAGGCGGTCGAGACCGCGCAGGGCGCCGAGGTGGCGATCGTCGTCGTCGGGCAGGCGCAGAACCAGATCGGCGAGAGGGCCTCCACCTCCACGCTGGAGCTCCCCGGCCGCCAGCTCGAGCTGCTCCGGGCCGTGGCCGCCACCGGCACGCCCACCGTCGCGCTCGTCATGTCCGGGCGCCCCCTCAACCTCAGCTGGGCGCAGGAGAACCTGCCGGCCATCATGCAGGTCTGGTACCCCGGAACGCGTGGCGGCGAGGCCGTGGCGGCAGCCCTGTTCGGGGACATCGACCCGGCCGGGCGCCTGCCCTTCACCTGGCCGCGCACCGTGGGCCAGGTCCCCATGATCCACTCCCACTACCGCACTTTTCAGCCCGAGGGCGCGGGCGAGCGCTACTGGGACGAGGCCTCCACGCCCCTCTACGCCTTCGGGCACGGGGGCTCCTACACGGCCTTCTCCTACTCCGAGCCGCGCCTGTCCTCGCCCAGCATCGCCGTGGGGCGGAGCGTGACCGTGAGCGTGGACGTGGCCAACATCGGCCCGCGCGACGGCGAGGAGGTCGTCCAGCTCTACATCCACCAGCGCCACGGCACCTCCAGCCGCCCTGAGCGGGAGCTCAAGGCCTTCGCGCGCGTCGCCATTCCCGCCGGCCGATCCCGCTCCGTCGAGTTCGTGCTCGGCCCGGATGAGCTGTCCTACTGGTCGGCCGCCACCCGCTCGCGCGTCCAGGACGCCACCACGATCGATGTTTACGTGGGCGGCTCCAGCGCGGCCAGCGCCCACGCGGCATTCGACGTCGTGTAGCGGGCGGGGCGGCCGAAGCGGTTGGCGGGGCCGGCATCGGGGCTGGTGGGGGGGCGCTGGTGGGCGGGGATCGGCCGCGACCGCTTCCGCCGCCCGCGGCCCTCCTCGCGGCGCGTCCCATCTCACGTGATGGATCCGGCCGCCCGGGCGGCTTCCGGATTAAACTTTTCCTGCCATATCTTTGTGAGAAAGAGACACATCGACGATGTTCATTGATGACCCCGAGGTCACCGCCGCTGAGGCAGTGATCGACAACGGCTCCTTCGGCAAGCGCGTGATCCGCTTCGAGACCGGCCGCCTGGCCAAGCAGGCCGCGGGCAGTGCCATGGCCTATCTCGACGGCGAGACCGCCATCCTGTCCGCCACCACCGTGGGCAAGCACCCCAAGGACCAGTTCGACTTCTTCCCGCTGACCGTGGATGTCGAGGAGCGCCAGTACGCCGCCGGCCGCATCCCCGGCTCCTTCTTCCGCCGCGAGGGCCGCGCCGGCACCTCCGCCGTCCTGGCCTGCCGCCTCATCGACCGCCCCCTGCGCCCCTCCTTCGTCAAGGGCCTGCGCAACGAGGTCCAGGTCGTCGAGACGGTCCTGGCGATCCACCCGGACGACGCCTACGACGTCCTGGCGATCAACGCCGCCTCCATGTCCACTCAGATCGCGGGCCTGCCCTTCGCCGGTCCCGTGGCCGGCACCCGCCTGGCACTCATCGACGGCCAGTGGGTGGCCTTCCCCCGCTGGTCCGAGCTCGAGCGCGCCACCTTCAACATGGTCGTGGCCGGCCGCGTCCTGGAGGACGGCGACGTCGCCATCATGATGGTCGAGGCCGGTGGCACGGAGAACATGATGGACCTCATCGCCGCCGGCGCCACCGCCCCCACCGAGGCCGTCGTCGCCGAGGCCCTGGAGGCCGCCAAGCCGCACATCAAGGCCCTGTGCGAGGCCCAGATGGAGGTCGCCAGGCACGCCTCCAAGCCCACCGCCGACTTCCCCCTCTACCTGGACTACTCCGACGAGCAGTACGAGGCCGTCGAGAAGGCCGCCCAGGCCCACGACCTCGCCGCCGCGATCGCCACCGAGGGCAAGCACGCCCGCGACGAGGCCATCGACGCCGTCCGCGACCGGGTCCTGGACGACCTCGCCGAGGCCTTCCCCGCCGAGGAGGACGCCAAGGCCCTCAAGGCCGCCTTCCGGTCCGTGACCAAGAAGGTCGTGCGCCACCGCACCCTCACCGAGGGCATCCGCATGGACGGCCGCGGCCTGAAGGACATTCGCACCCTGGGCGCCGAGGTCGAGGTCCTGCCCCGCGTCCACGGCTCGGCGATCTTCGAGCGCGGCGAGACCCAGATCATGGGCGTGACCACTCTCAACATGCTGCGCATGGAGCAGCAGATCGACGACCTCTCGCCGATCACCCACAAGCGCTACATGCACCAGTACGTCTTCCCGCCCTTCTCCACCGGGGAGACCGGCCGCGTCGGCGCCCCCAAGCGCCGCGAGATCGGTCACGGCGCCCTCGCCGAGCGGGCCCTCGTGCCCGTCCTGCCCAGCCGCGACGACTTCCCCTACGCCATCCGGCAGGTCTCCGAGGCCCTGGGCTCCAACGGCTCGACATCCATGGGCTCGGTCTGCGCCTCGACCCTGTCGATGTCCCAGGCCGGCGTTCCGCTGCGCGACCGCGTGGCCGGCATCGCCATGGGCCTCATGCACGAGGTGATCGACGGCGAGACCAAGTGGGCCACCCTCACCGATATCCTCGGCTCCGAGGACGCCTTCGGCGACATGGACTTCAAGGTCGCCGGGACCCGTGACTTCATCACGGCCCTCCAGCTCGACACCAAGCTCGACGGTCTGCCCTCCGAGGTCCTCGCCGGTGCGCTCGGCCAGGCCCGCGACGCCCGCTTCCACATCCTCAACCTCATCGACGAGGCCCTGGGCGATGAGCCCTTCGAGATGGCCCCCACCGCTCCGCGCGTGCTGACCGTCAAGATCCCCGTCGACAAGATCGGCGAGGTCATCGGTCCCAAGGGCAAGATGATCAACCAGATCCAGGAGGACACCGGTGCGGACCTGACGGTCGAGGATGACGGCACGATCTACATCGGCGCCACCGACGGCCCGTCCGCCGAGGCCGCCCGCGAGGCCGTCAACGCCATCGCCAACCCGCAGATGCCCGAGATCGGCGAGCGCTTCATCGGTACGGTCGTCAAGACCACGACCTTCGGCGCCTTCGTGTCCCTGTCCCCGGGCAAGGACGGCCTGCTGCACATCTCGCAGATCCGCCGGCTCGTCGGGGGCAGGCGCGTGGAGAACGTCGAGGACGTCCTGGCCGTGGGCGACAAGGTCCAGGTCGAGCTCGCCGAGATCGACCCGCGCGGAAAGCTCAGCCTGCACGCCGTCCTTACCGAGGAGCAGCAGGCCGCGGAGGACGAGGCCCGTGCCCACCGCGGCGAGCGCTCTGAGGGGGCCGAGCGCCGTGAGCGCCGGCCCCGCCGCGCCCGCGCCGCCTCCGCCGAGTCGGAGGATGCCGAGGCGGGCGACGCCGAGGGCTCTGAGCGCCGTGAGCGCCGCCCGCGCCGTCGTCGCACCCGTACCGCGGAGGCCGCCGAGGACTGATCCTCCCGCGGCGAACCGCGTCTGACGTTCCTCGCGCAGGCGGAGCATCACGCTCCGCCTGCGCGAGGAACGTCTACCGGGGCGGTTAGGCTGCGCGGGTGACTGAGACGAGCACGAGCAAGACGGACACGGGAACCAGGGGCGCGCGGAGCGGAGCCGATTACGCCGAGGCGGAGCTCATCCGCGCCAGCGCGGGAGCTCCCGGAACAGAGCTGACCCTCACCGACGACGGTGCCCGGCTGCGCCGCTCCATTCTGCCCGGGGGAGTGCGGGTCATCACCGAGCAGGTGCCCGGGCTGCGCTCGGCCGCGCTCGGCATGTGGCTCGGGGTGGGCTCGCGCGACGAGGCCCCCGGTCAGGAGGGCTCCACTCACTTCCTGGAGCACCTGTTGTTCAAGGGCACGCCAACGCGCGACGCCCGCGGCATCGCCGAGGCCTTCGACGTGATCGGTGGGGAGTCCAATGCCGCCACCGCCAAGGAGCACACCTCCTACTACGCCCGCGTCCAGGGCGAGGACGTTCCGACCGCCCTGGACATCCTGGCCGATATGGTCACCTCCTCCCTCCTCGACCCCGCCGAGGTGGAGACCGAGCGCACCGTTATCGTCTCCGAGCTCGCCGATGCCGCCGACGATCCCCAGGACGTCGCGCAGGAGGCCTTCGCCCGCGCCGCCTTCGGTGAGGGCACGCCGCTGGGCCGTCCGATCGGCGGCACGCCGGAGACAGTGACCGCCGTGCCACGCGACGCCGTGTGGGCGCACTACCGGCGCACCTACGCCTCCGACACGCTCGTGGTGGCCGCGGCCGGCGCCGTCGACCACGACGAGATCTGCGAGCGCGTGGTCGCCGACCTCGCGGTGGCGGGCTGGGACGCCTCGGCCGATGCCGTGCCGCGCCCCCGCCGCTTCGAGACCGAGCCGATCGTCGATCTCGATGTCCACGACGTCACCATCGGGCGCGATAGCGAGCAGAGCCACCTGTACCTCGCCTGCCAGGGCATCCCCGTGCGCGACGAGCGCCGCTGGGTGATGAGCGTGCTCACGACCATCCTGGGCGGGGGCATGTCCTCGCGCCTGTTCCAGGAGGTGCGCGAGAAGCGCGGCCTGGCCTACACGACTTACGCCTTCGACGCCGCCTACACGGGTTCGGGCGCCTTCGGCATGTACGCGGGCTGCGCCCCCGGGGACGCCCAGGAGGTCGCCGCTGTCATGGTGGGGGAGTTCGAGCGCTTGGCCGCCGACGGGATCACCGAGCGCGAGCTCGCCCGTGCCCGCGCCCAGCTGCGCGGCTCCATGGTGCTGGGCGGGGAGGACTCCCTGGCCCGCATGGGCCGCCTCGGCCGCGGCGAGGTCTCGACGGGCCGCCTGCGCTCCATGGATGAGAACCTGCGGCTCCTGGAGGCTGTCACCGCCGAGGACGTGCGCGCCCTGGCCGCCTGGCTGGCCGCTCAGAGGCGCGCCCGAGTCCTCGTCGGGCCCGCTGCCTGAGGCCCGAGAGACCGGCCACCCCGCGGTCACGTCCGGTGGCACGCGGGGGCGGCTGCGTAGACTGCCGGCATGATGATTCGTGTTGCCGTTGTCGGCGCCGCCGGGCGCATGGGGTCGACCGTCTGCCAGGCGGTGGAGGAGGCCGAGGGGCTTGAGCTCGTCGCCCGCCTCGACGTCGGCGATGAGATCACCTCCGAAACCCTCGCCGGAGCGGGCGTCGCAGTCGACTTCACCGTGCCCACCGTCACCGAGGCCAACGTGCACGCCCTCGTCGACGCCGGCGTCGACGTCGTCGTCGGCACCACCGGCTGGGACGAGGAGTCCTACGGCCGCGTCCGCGAGCACCTGGCCCGTCCCGAGGCCGCCGGGCGCAGCGTCCTCATCGCCCCCAACTTCGCCCTCTCGGCCGTGCTCTCCATGCGCTTCGCTGCCCTGGCCGCCCCCTACTTCGAGTCCGTCGAGGTTATCGAGCTGCACCACCCGAACAAGGTTGACGCCCCCTCCGGCACGGCCGTCGCCACCGCCAAGGGTATCGCCGCCGCCCGCGCCGAGGTGGGCCTCGGCCCCTCGCCCGACGCCACCCGGACCGACCCCGACGGCGCCCGTGGGGCGGTCGTCGACGGCGTTCACATCCACGCCGTGCGCCTGCGGGGCCTGACCGCGCACGAGGAGGTCGTCCTGGGCAACCCGGGCGAGCAGCTCACCATTCGCACGGACTGCTTCGACCGGGCCTCCTTCATGCCCGGCGTGCTGCTGGCCGTGCGCCAGGTCGGAAACCGCGAGGGTCTGACCATCGGCCTGGAGAACCTCCTCGATCTCTGAGGCGCTTCGATAGTGGCGAGATTTGAGGATTGCTCGCCCGCAGATGGGCCCTGAATGCCCGATTCTCGAATGAGGTAACGCTCTGACCAGCATTAACGTGTAATATGGAATCGCGTCAGAAAAAGGAATCCTCAAACCTCGCCATTCCGCGCGATCAGTCAGATGACGGCGGCCCAGCAGTCCTCGATGACGCCATCGCCGATCGGCAGTTCGCGCCGCATCCCCGTGGGAGCCATCCCCACCGCCGTGAACAGCCGGGACATCGACTCATCCCCGCGCACTGCCCATACGCTCACCGCGCCCGCCCCGTCCTCACGGGCCACGTCCACCGCTGCCGCCATGAGCCGCGAGCCGTGCCCGAGCCGCTGGTGCTCCGGCGCCACCCCGATTGCCGTCACCTCCACTGCCTCGGCGCCAGCCACCGGCCGCCCGGAATCATCAAGGCCCTGCGTGGGGGCGAGCCCCACCAGCCCCACCACCAGAGCTCCCTGTGTGGCCACCAGGACATGATGCCGCGGGCTCGGCGGCGCGGTCACCGCCTCCTCCCAGCCCGCCGCCACCACGGGCGCCGCGATCATCGCCCGCACGCCGTCGGGAAGGCCTGCGCCACCGTGAGCGCTGGCGTGGCCCGCCTCCATGGAGGCCAGCATCGTCACCGCGTGGACCCTCCCGATCAGAGGCAGGTCCGACTCCCGCGCGGGGCGCACGAAGCCCGCTCGCGCCGTACCGTGGCCCGCCGCCGGCTCCTCGGCCACGGGGCTCAGCCCGGAGGAGGGATCGGCGTCGAAGACGGAAGGCGCTTGGTGCCGCTCGCTGGTCTCACTCATGAGCGCGAGCCTATCGGCTGACCCCTCCCCTGCCGGCCCCGGCCTGGCTATGGTGGTTGGCAGGCGGCGGGAACGGGCTCGAGCGCCCCACGCGGAGGAGGAAGCGAATGATCCACACCATCGCCTGCATCGGGGTCGGCCGCATGGGCGGCGGCATCGCGAGGAACTTGGCCAGGAGCCGCCGCTTCGAGGTGCGCGTGGTCGGGCGCAGCAAGGCTCCTGTCGAGGCCTGCGTCGAAGCCGGGGCCATCGCCGCGGCCGGCATGAGGCAGGCCCTCGACGGCGCCGACCTCGTCATCACCTGCCTGCCCATGCCCGAGACGGTCCTCGAGGTCCACCAGGCCAACCGCGAGTACTCGCCCGCAGGGGCGATCTGGATGGACACCTCCACCGTCGATCCCGCTACCGCCCGCGCTCTCGCCGATGGCGCCCGAGCCACCGGCCGCCGTTTCGTCGCCTGCCCACTGGGCAAGGGCCCGGCCCAGGCCGAGGCCGGCGAGCTGCCGCTCTTCGTGGGCGGGGACGAGGGCGCCCTGGAGGAGCTGTCGGAGGTCCTCGGGGTCATTGGCGCCGTCGTCCACCGCATGGGCACGGTGGAGAGCGCCGCCGCCTTCAAGCTCGTCTCCAACCTCATTGGGATGACCACCGTCGCGCTCGTTGCTGAGGGCTATGAGCTGTGCCGCGCCAGCGGTGTGGAGCCCGCCGTCTTCCACGAGGCGCTCAAGGACACCGGCGCCTGGTCCTACCAGGCCGACCTGCGCCTGCCGTGGATGATCGAGGGAGACCTGGCTAACCGATTCGGCATCGACCTGGCCCTGAAGGACCTGCGCCTGGCCGTCGAGGCGGCCGCCCGCTTGGGGGTGCCCGTACCCGTCGGCGCGGCTGGGCTCATGCAGCTGGCCGCCGCCCACGCCCAGGGCTACGGCGGCCTCGACGTCGCCGCCATCGACAGGGTCGTCGCCCCGAGGCAGTAGCCGCGAGCCCGAGCAGAGCCGAAGACCCAGGAAGACTCGGAGAGGCCCTGAGACGCCCTGTCCTCGGCGCGTGATCGCCGTTACCCTCAGGGCATGACCCCGAACACCCTGCCCCCGCGCCCCTTCGGATCCGTCGGCGTCGCGATGGTCACTCCTTTCCACCCCGACGGCTCGATTGACATCGAGGCCGCGCAGGCCCTGGCCCTCAGCCTTGTCGAGGACGGGGCCGACATGATCCTGCTGGCCGGCACGACAGGGGAGGCTCCTACCACCCACCTGCCGGAGAAGCAGACCCTGCTTCGCGAGGTGGGTGACGCCCTGGACGGGCGCGCGATGCTCGTGGCCGGCGCGGGATCCAACGACACCGCCCATGCCGTGCGCATTGGGGCCGGCTCCCAGGAGGCCGGGGCGCAGGGGCTGCTCATCAACGCCCCCTACTACAACCGGCCGAGCCAGGAGGGCGTCTACCAGCACATCATGGCCGTCGTCGAGGCCACCGACCTGCCCGTCATGGTCTACGACATCCCTGGCCGTACCGGGGTGAGGATCGAGGACGACACCCTGGCCCGGCTGGCCGAGCACGAGCGGGTGCTCGCCGTCAAGGACGCCACCGGCGACGTCGAGCAGGGATTCAGACGGATGGAGGCCACAGGGCTGGCCTACTACTCGGGCGACGACGGGCTCAACTTCGCCTGGCTGGCGCACGGGGCCAGCGGCGTGGTCTCCGTGGTAGCCCACGCTGACGCGCACTCCTGGCGCGAGATGGTGGCCGAGGTCGATGCCGGGGACCTGCCCGGGGCGCGGGCTGTCGCCCAGCGGATGCGGCCGCTGACGGCCGCGATCATGGGAGGCGGTCAGGGCGCCGTCATGGCCAAGGAGGCCCTCCTCCTCCAGGGGCGCATCCCCAGTGCCGCCCTGCGTCTGCCGCTCGTGCGCGCCTCCGCCGAGGAGATCGATGCCCTGCGCGCGGTGCTGGCCGCCTCCGGCCTCCTGTAAGAGCCCCGCCACTGCGCCCGTCACCGCGGCGACCACCGCAACCTCTTCACCGCGAGGGGGATCCTCATGACCACTGCTCTATCCAGCCCTGAGGTCTCCACCACCACCCTCAACAACGGCGTCGCCACGCCGGTCATCGGCTACGGCGTTTTCCTCACCCCGCCCGAGGAGACCGAGCGGGCCGTGCGCGAGGCCATCGAGGTCGGCTGCCGCCCGATCGACGCCTCCCTGCGATGCCTGGGCACCGACGACGCCGACCTCCTCCTCGTCCGCCGGCCCTTAGGCGACTACTACGGCACCTACCGCGCCATGGAGGCTGCCCTCGGGGCCAGCAAGGCCCGCACCATCGGCGTGTCCAACTTCTTCCCGGACCGCTTCGCCGACCTGGTGCAGAACGTCGATTCGGACTGGGGCCCTCACTGATCGGACTGGGGCCCCTGGCCTCCCGCGCCTTCGCCCCGGACGGCCATGATCTGGTCGCGCACCGCGCGGCGCAGCACCTTGCCGATCATCGAGCGGGGGAGCTCGGACAGGATCGCGATCTCACGGGGGAGGGCGTAATGGGAGAGCGTCCGCTCGGCCCACGCGCGCACCTGCTCCAGGGTGACGGTCTGCCCCTCATGGGGGACGATCGCCGCCACCACGCGCTCATCGCCGGCGCGACTGGGCACGCCCACCACGGCCACGTCGGCGATCTCCGGCATGGAGCGCACGGCGGCCTCGACCTCGGTGGGGTAGATGTTGAAGCCGCCGGAGATGATGAGCTCCTTGCGGCGGTCGGCGATGACGTAGAAGCCGTCGGCCTCCTGGCGCACGAGATCGCCGGTGCGCAGCCACCCTCCGGGCAGCAGGACGGCGTCGGTCTCCTCGGGGTTGTCCCAGTAACCGGCGAAGACCTGGGGGCCGCGCACGAGCAGCTCACCAACCTGCCCGGGCTCGACGTCGACCTCGGTGTCCTCCGGGTCGACCAGGCGCACGTCGGTGGAGGGGTAGGGCACACCCAGCGCCCCTGCGCGCCGCTCGGGGGAGATCGGGTTGCCCAGGATGATGGGGGAGGCCTCGGTCATGCCGTAGCCCTCGATGATCGTCCCGCCGGTGGCCTCCTCCCAGGCCTGGGCGACGGCCTTGGGGTTGGCGGCGGCCCCGCACACGGCGATCTTGCAGCTTGACAGGTCGGCGCCAGTGGCGTTGGCCCGGGTGAGGATCCGGTCGAACATGACGGGCACGCCCGGGAAGAAGGTGGCCGGGCGGCGCTTCCAGGCCGTCAGCACCATATCCGCGCTGAACTTGGGCAGCACCACCTGGGCGGCCGCCAGGCCGACGGCGCACAGCAGGTTGAGGGAGAGCCCGAAGGCGTGGAAGAAGGGCAGCACCGCGTAGAAGGTCTCGCGGCCAGGCGCGCAGACCTGCGAGGCCCACTCCAGGCTCATCTCGGCGTTGGAGCGCAGGTTCGCATGGGTCAGCCGCACGGCCTTGGGGGCTCCCGTGGTGCCGCCGGTGTAGAGGAGCACGGCGGCGTCGTCGACGCCGGGCAGTGGGTGGCTCGTGGGCAGCAGGGGGGAGGCGGCCACGAGGTCGTCCCAGGAGCGCACGCCCGCGGGCACCTGCCCGCGCAGTTCGTGGCGCTGGGAGCGGGCGGCGGCCACCGGCAGTTTGAGGGCGAGGCGGCTCGTCAGGGGCAGGCGGCGCGAGAGGTCGACGCTGAAGATCTGGCGGCCCTCCAGCGAGGCCTCGGCCAGCGATCCGGTGGCCGCCGCGACCCGGGCGATCGTCTTCTCCCAGGCGATGATGACTTCGCCCTGATGGATCTCGATCTGCTCGCGGATCTGGGCGGCCGGGGCCAGGGGGTTGTGCTCGGCGACGATCGCGCCGATCCGCCAGGCCGCGTAGGCGAGGACGACGTGCTGGGGGCAGTTGGGCAGGATGAGGCCGACGACGTCGCCGGCCCGCACCCCCAGGCCCCGCAGCGCCTGCGCGGCTCGGGCCACCTGTCGGGCCAGTCGCTCATAGGTCGTGGTGGCGCCCAGGAAGTCCAGGGCGACCCGGTCCGGGTAGTCGCGCGCGGCGTCATCGAGCATCCGGGACAGCGGCTCGGTGATGGGCGGGATCGTCGCTGCCACGCCCGGGGCGTAGTGCGGCCGGCTCGCCCGCCCGGGTGCCGAGGCCCCTGGGCCGGTGGCCCGAGGGGCCGGCGCGGTGGGGCCAGCAGGGGTGGCGGCGGGGCCGTCCTGGTCCTGATCCACTCGTCCTCCTCGCGTTGGTCGGCGCCGCCGGGCGCGGCGCGCGCTCCTACGCAACCGTAACCTACGGTGCCGTAAGCCCGCTCGGCAGTGGCCCGGAGGAGACCACGCGCAGGCGCCGGGTCGGGCGGGTCATGGCCACGTACAGGTCGCCCGGACTCGCCCGGCCGATCCGGCCCGGCTCCACGAGCACGACGACGTCGAACTCCAGTCCCTTGGACATCACCGGGCCCATGACCGCCAGGCGCGAGCGCAGCACGTCCCCGCCCGGCGCCCCCATCGCGGCGGCCAGTGCGGCGTCGGACGCCAGGCGCGCGGCCCAGGGCTCGGGATCGGGTGCGATGACGGCGATCCGGCCCCCCTCGGGCCCCACCGCCTCATCGAGCGCCGCCATCTCCTCGCGCACCGCCGTCAGGACCGTCCCCTCGAGGGCGGCGCCCCCGGCGCCCTCCGTCCGGCCCGCCGGGCCCACGCGGTCCACCCGCAGGCAGTCCGGCAGGTCGCGCACCGAGGACACGGGGTAGACCGGTGGGTGCCCCAGCGAGGCCGCCGCCGCGTCCGCGGCCTCCATGACCGTGGCCGGGGTGCGATAGCACACGGTGAGGATCTCCTCGCGCAGCGGCGTCGAGCCTTCCTGCGCGACACGCCGCCCTCGGCCTCCGTGCCTTCCGCGGGCGCGCCGACCGCGCTGGTGATGATCTGCCTGGGGGCTCCTCCCGCCATCCGCCGACGGGCTCGTGCCCAGCGCCCGCAGAGCCTGCTCCCAGCTCGACGGCGCCGTCGGCCCCGAGTACTGCGCCAGGTCGCCCACCACCGTGAAGGAGCGCACCGGGCAGCGCCGCGCCAGCGCACGCCAGGCCATCGCCCCCAGCTCCTGCGCCTCGTCGACGACGACGTGCCCGTACGTCCAGCTCCGATCCGCCCGGGCACGCTCGGCGAGGGTGAGTGAGGGCCCGTGATCGGCGACGCGATCGGCCAGCATCTCGGCCGTCACGATCCCGCCGCCCAGCTCCTGGGACTCGATCGCCTCGGCGGCGTAGGCCACCAGCTCCTCGCGGCGACGCGCCTCCAGGCGGGCCCGCTGCGCCTGGGCGTCGTCACTGGGGCCCAGCAGCTCGGCGAGCTCATCGATGAGGGGGATGTCCGCGGGCGTCAGCTCGGAACCGGGCGAGCGGCGCAGGGCCTCGCGCTCGGCGCCGGTGAGCTCGGGGGCCAGGCGCTCCAGCAGGGCCGGGCGCGCCCACAGGCGCTCCAGGAGGCCCTGCGGCGTCGTCGGCATCCAGCACAGGTTGATCTCCCGGCGAGCGTCGCGCGAGGTGCGGATGTCCTCGCGGATCCACGCGCGCGTCTCCGGGTCCGAGGCGTCCTGGCGGGTCGCGGCGGCGAATTGGTCAGTCAAGCGCTCCAGCAGCCACAGCACGAAGGGCTCGCGGGCCAGGTTATGCGGCTTGCCGCCGCGCCGCGCCCGGGACATCGCCTCTCGCACGTCGTCGGGCCTCAGCTCCAGCGCCGTGCCCTCCACCACGATGGGGCGCGGCCCGTCAGGCACGCGCTGGAGGCCCTTGACCGCCCGGGCCAGCACCCGAGCCCACACGGCCCGCCCCTTGATCTCCGCGGTGGCGGCGCTCTCGGCGCCGCGAGCCCGGATCCCGGGCACCAGGTCGCCGATGGTCGTGGAGACCACGCCCGTCTCTCCCAGCGAGGGCAGCACCTGCTCCACATAGCGCAGGAAGGTCCGCGAGGGGCCCACTAGCAGCACTCCGGAGCGCTCCAGGCGCTCGCGCTCGGCGTAGAAGAGGTAGGCCACCCGGTGCAGCGCCACCGCCGTCTTGCCGGTGCCCGGCCCGCCCTGGACCACGAGCACCCCCGTGCCCGGAGCCGTGACGATCCGGTCCTGCTCGGCCTGGATCGTCGCGACGATGTCCCCCATGCGGCCATCGCGGGCCGCCGACATCGCCGCCAGGAGCGCCCCCTCGCCCTGCAGCCCCTTCGCCGCCAGGCGCGCCGGCTGCCCGCCGACGGACCCCGCGCCGCCGAGGGCCGAGACATCGATGAGCTCGTCCTCCACCCCCAGGACGCGCCGGGCGCGCGTATCGATATGGCGGCGCCGCACCAGCCCCATCGGATCCGAGGCGGTCGCCTGGTAAAAGGCCCTGGCCAAGGGCGCCCGCCAGTCCAGGACCACCTCGCGGCGGGCGGCGTCGTGCAGTCCGATCCTGCCCACGTAGTGCCGCTCGGGCCCGCCGACGGCGCCAGTTGCGCCCGCTCCATCCCCCGGGGGCGGGGCGCCCGCGCCGTCGGCATCCCCACCGCTCCCGCCCGCCTCGGTGGCGGCGGGATCGTCTGCGCGCATGTCCATCCGCCCGAAGACCAGGCGCTCCTCGACGCCCTCCAGGGTGGAGATCAGCCCGGAGTAATGAACGGCGTAGGCGTCGCGCTCGCCCCGGGACTGATGGGTGCCGCTCGCGCCGCGCGCCTCAGTGCGCCTCAGAGCGGACCTGGCCTCGGCGAGCCGGCGGTCCAGCTCTCCGTAGGCGCCGTCCACCACCCGCTGCTCGACGGCGATCTCGCGCTCACGGGCCGCCGCCTCCGGGCCCTGGTCGGCGGGGAGCGCCTCGGGGGTGGGATCGGGCGCAACCTGGGGGGACCGGCTCGACGTGCTCACGGGGCCTCACTGAGATCAATGACGGAATATGACGGGCCGTCGGACGGCCCAGCGCGCTTCCGGGCGGGCCCGGGCGCGGTCGTGCTGCGGTGGCGCGGACGTCCGATGCGCCCGCAGCACAGGGGCGTCCATTATTCTCCTCATGGGGGCGCCGTGGCGCGGCCCGGGCGACGCCCACCGCGAACACGCCCGTCATCTGCGCCGCACCGCGCTCCCGGGCACGGGCCGGGCCGGGCGGGAACAGTACGGGAACACTCCGGGGCGGCAGCGTGTTGGCCTTGAGGCGCCCCTCGCCCGGAGCGATGAGGAGCGCCCCTGCCCTCCTCGGGCAGCCGGGCAATCATCGCCACAACTGCGACGACGATCACGAGAGGAGACCAGGGATGATCCAACCGCCGCTCTACACCTTCGCCAACCTGACGCGCCCCATCGCCCCGCGCGTCCTCCTCCACCACTTCGACGGCGCCATGGACGCGGGCCACGCCGGGGCGCTCGCGGTCGAGCAGTTGCTCCTCGCCCTCCCGCACGAGCGCCTCGCAACCTTCGACGTCGACGGGATCATCGACTACCGGGCCCGCCGCCCCGTCGCGCGCTTCGAGTCCCGCCAGTTCACGAATGTGGAGATGCCCAGCCTCGTCCTGGACCTCCTCACCGACGACGACGGCGCCCAGCTCCTGCTCCTCCACGGCGCCGAGCCGGACTACCGCTGGCAGGATGTCGCCGGTGCCATCACCCACCTGGCCGTCTCGCTGGGCGTCGGCCAGGCCATCAGTATCCACGGGCTGCCCCTGGCCGTGCCCCACACCCGCCCCACCTTCATCCACCAGCATGGAAGCCGCCTCGATCTGCTGCCCGAGCAGCCTGATTTCTTCGGCACCGTCGAGATCCCCAGCACCTTCGCCACCTACATGGAGGTCCGGCTGGGCGAGACCGGGCTCGACTCCCGCGGGCTGGCCGCGGGCATCCCGCACTACGTCGCTCGTGACGACTATCCGGCCGGCGCCTCAGCGCTCCTGGCCGCGGTCGCCGATGTCACCGGGCTCGCCCTGCCCCTGGGCGACCTCGAGGCCGCCGCCAGCCTCAACAGGCTCGAGATCGACGCCGAGGCCTCCCAGCAGCCCGAGGTCACCGCGATCGTCAAGGCCCTGGAGGCGCAGTACGACGCCCTGGCCCCGAGCAAGGACGAGGAGGGCATCGGCGAGTTCGCCTCCCTGCTCGACCTGCCCAGCGCCGATGAGATCGGCGCGCGCCTCGAGGCCTTCCTCGAGACGAAGGACCCCGGCACCAACCCGTCCTGACCCTGGGGGGAAGAGGCGGGACGGGCTCAGCGCCCGCGAGGCGCCAGCGCGTCCGCGCCCCACGTGCGCACCGGCAGCGGCAACCGCCGCACCGCCCGCTCGACCGCTTCCTCCTCAGCCGGTCCGAAGGGCTCGCGGCGGGCCACGATCACCACATTGCCCTGGCGCTTGCCACGGGCCACTGCCGGATCGGCCACCACGAGGACCCCGCCGAAGAGGCGGGAGGCCGCCTCCAGTTCGCTATGGGCCTGCTCGCGGGGCATCGCCGGTGAGTTCGCCAGGAGCAGCCCGCCGTCGGCCAGCGCCTCGCGGCAGCCCCTCAGGAAGGACTCGTCCCGGCAGGACGCGGGCACCTGCCCAGCGGCGAACACGTCGCGCACGATGACATCCCACTCGCCGGCGCGCAGCCCGGGCACCACCCGTGCCGCATCGCCCACGCGGATCCGCAGCCGTGGCGAGCGCGGGAGGTCGAACCACTCCCGCACGCTTCCCGCCAGGACCTCGTCGATCTCCACCGCCGTCTGCGTCGAGCCCGGCCGGGTGGCGTCCCAGGCGCGCGCCAGCGCGCAGCCCGCCCCACCCAGGTGCAGGGCATGGACCGGCGCGCCGGGCCCGTGCGCCGTGCCCACCCGCCCGGTCCTGCTCAGCGCGTTGAGCACGGCCTCCATCTGCTGCTGGTACTCGAAGTCCAGGTGCGCCGGATCGCGCAGGTCGATCCACGACGACTCCGTCCCATCGAGCAGGAGGAGCACGCCCGACTCGCGCACCCGCAGTTCCGCCACTGCCAAGGATGTGGGCACCGGGCCCACCGGGAGGGCCGCCAGTGAGCGCGCGGGGGAGCGCGCCGCGCCTGCGCGCCGTCGATCGCCGCTCCGGGCCTGCTTGCGTGTCACAGGAGCACGCTAGCCTGAGGCCGTCACGAGCACGATCGGATCAGCACGGCGCCGCGCAGGGCGCCGGCGGGGGAGGAGGACCCATGAGCAGGGCCCCGCGCGCCGCCGGTGCCCGCCGCGACTGGGGCGACGACGACTCCGCCGCCCCCATCCTCCACGTCGACATGGACGCCTTCTTCGCCTCCGTCGAGCTCCTCGACCATCCCGAGCTTGTCGGCCGCCCCGTCATCGTCGGCGGCACTGAGGGGCGCGGGGTCGTCTCCGCCGCCACCTATGAGGCCCGCGCCTACGGGGTGGCCTCCGCCATGCCCATGGCCGAGGCCATGCGCCGCTGCCCGCAGGCCGTTGTCCTGCCCGTGCGCCACCGTCACTACAGCCAGGTCTCCCGGGCCGTCATGGGCATCCTGGGAGAGGTCACCCCCCTGCTGGAGAAGGTCAGCGTCGACGAGGCCTTCCTCGACGTCGCCGGATCCCGGCGCCGCATGGGGAGCCCCACCGCCATCGGCCGCTGGATCCGCCGCGAGATCCGCGACCGCCTGGGTCTGCCGGCCTCCGTGGGCATCGCGTCGACCAAGTTCGTCGCCAAGCTCGCCTCCTCCCACGCCAAGCCCGACGGGCTCCTTCTCATCCCCGCCACCGCCACCCAGGACTTCCTGGATCTCCTGCCGGTGGGCGCCATGTGGGGAGTGGGCGCCAAGAGCGAGGCCGCCCTGGCCCGCTGGGGCATCACCGACGTGCGCGCGCTGGCCGTCACGGACACCCGCACCCTCACCCGCATCCTCGGCCCCTCCGCCGCCCACCACCTGTCCGCCCTGTCCCACGGGATCGACCCTCGCCCCGTCAGCCCTTCCCGCGAGGAGAAGTCCGTGGGCACGGAGTCCACCTTCTTCGACCTCCTGCACGACCGCGATCACGCCCGTCGTGTCCTGCTCGACCAGTGCCACCAATGCGCGGCGCGCCTGAGGGCGGGGGATCTGCGGGCCCGTGTCGTCGTCCTCAAGGCCCGCGGCGCCGACTTCACCACGGTGACCCGCTCACGGACCTTGGCCGAGCCCACGGACCTGGCCCGCGATGTGTGGCAGACCATCGAATCCCTCTTCGAGGCCCTGCCCGCCCCGTCGGGCGGGTACCGTCTCCTCGGCGTGCGCTGCGAGGGCCTGAGCCGCGGCGATGACGGTGTCCAGCTCCTCCTCGACGACGACTCCCGGCGCGGGGCGCCCGAGCGCGCGGCGGACGAGGTGCGGCGCAGATGGGGAGCCGGAGCCGTGGCCCCAGCCAGTCTTCTCCGCCGTCCGGTTAGCGGTCGGTGAACCAGAGCAAGTAGACTCGGTGACGAATCCCTGGGCTCGGCATACCTGCATGAGCGACCGACTCGGGGCTTCAGGCCGGGCTCCGAGAGCCGGTCCCGGCCCTGCCCCGCTCCCATCACCCCAGGGCGGCGAGGCTCAAGTGGTGAACAGGAAGCGAGGCACTGGCATGTCGCTCTCGGAGCGCGAGCAGCGGGTGCTGCGAGACCTCGAGCGCCAGCTCCACGAGGAGGATCCCACCCTCGCGGAGACCATCCAGTACCCCGAGCGCCATCTCGCGCGCGTCTCCCCGAGGAATATCGGATGGGGGATCGCCCTGGTGCTCGTCGGATTGGTCGTGGTCATCTCCGGCGTCGTACTGGGCCACGGCAACGGGCTCGTCTCCATCATCGTCGGCGTGACCGGCTTCGGCCTGGCGGTCGCCGGCGTCGCGCTCATGGTGCGCCGGCCCCCGGTGCTCAAGGATGCCCGTGGCGGGATGGGTAAGGACCGCACCGGGCGCTCCACCTTCATGGAGCGCCAGTCCGAGCGCTGGGAGCGCCGCCGGGACGGCGACCGCTGAGCATCCTCCTGATCAGCGCTCCCCGCATCTCTCTACCTCCCCTCCGGGCTCGGCACTCCTCCCTCCGCCCCGGTGCCCTCGGCATCTCCCGCAGGCCTCCTCCACTCCCCTCCACGGGAGCCCCCGCACCCCCCGTCCCTACGCCGTCGAGACCCCTGTATCGGCCCTTCTCCTGACTCCATATCCGCCCGCCGGGCCCGTCACCACCCATGGTTGACGGGCCCGGCGCCGTCATGTCCCCCACTTCCCTCCACCGCGTGAAACCGCGGAATCCCGCGGATCCTCTGTCAACGGTTGGTGGATATCCATCACAAGTGAATGTCGAGGTGGTTGGAAAGGGAGGAAAGTGGAGTATGGTGGAGTCCACTGGATCGCCGAGGGGGAGGAGTGGACCCGATGTTCCTGGGCACCCACGCGCCCCGCCTCGACGACAAGGGCCGCCTCATCCTCCCGGCCAAGTTCCGCGAGGAGCTGGCCGGGGGGATCGTCTTGACCCGGGGCCAGGAGCACTGCCTCTACGCCTTCACCACCGCGGAGTTCGAGCGCATGTACGCCCAGCTCCGCGAGGCGCCCCTGGCGCAGAAGCAGGCACGCGACTACGTGCGCGTCATGCTCTCCGGCGCCGATTCCCAGATCCCCGACAAGCAGGGCCGTATCACCCTGCCCGCTCCTCTGCGCGCCTACGCCGGCCTGGATCGCGACCTGGCCGTCATCGGCGCCGGGTCGCGCGTCGAGATCTGGGATGCCACCGCCTGGGAGAACTACCTGCGCGCCCAGGAGCAGGTCTTCGCCGACACCGCCGAGGAGATCATCCCCGGCTTCTTCTAACCGATCGGCCCAGCCGGATCGCCCCGTGAGGTCTCCGCCCGCCGCCGCATCCGACGTCTCTTCCCCGGCGCCGGAACCTGCGGGAGGAGTCCTGGCAGGACGATCCGCGGCCGACTCGGCCCGGCGCCGACGGCGCCACCCCCACCAGCACCGCAGCACGACAGGAAGGAGGAGCACCGATGAACGCGATCACCGCCCCCGCGGGTTCCGCGGCGCAGCGGCACACCCCGGTGCTCCTCGCCCGCTGTCTCGACCTCATGGCCCCCGCCATCGAGGAGGCCGCCGCCCGCGGCACCACCCCCGTCCTCATCGACTGCACGCTCGGCATGGGCGGGCACAGCGAGGGAGCCCTGGAGCGTTTCAAGACCCTGCACGTCATCGGCATCGATCGCGACCCCCAGGCCATCGCCCTGGCCCGCGAGCGCCTCGCCCCCTTCGGCGAGCGCTTCACAGCCGTGCGGGCCACCTACGACGCCGTCGAGGACGTGGCGCGCGAGCGAGCCGTGACCACCGAGGAGGGCGTGGGCGTCGTCGACGCCGTCCTCATGGACCTCGGGGTCTCCTCCCTCCAGCTCGACGACGCCGAGCGCGGCTTCTCCTACGCCCGCCCCGCCCCGCTGGACATGCGCATGGACCAGGGCGCGGGCCCCACCGCCGCGCAGATCCTCGCCACCGCCGACGCCGCCGAGCTCACCCGCATCCTGCGCGTCTACGGCGAGGAGCGCTTCGCTCCCCGCATCGCCCGGGCGATCATCGCCCGGCGCGATGGCGGAGTGCCGCTGGCTCGCACCGACGAGCTCGCCGAGCTGGTGCGCGACGCGATCCCCGCCGCCGCCCGGCGCACTGGCGGACACCCCGCCAAACGCGCCTTCCAGGCGCTGCGGATCGCGGTCAACGCCGAGCTCGACGTCCTCGAGCGCGCCGTGCCCCGGGCCCTCAACTCCCTGAGGGTGGGCGGGCGCCTCGTCGTCGAGTCCTACCAGAGCCTGGAGGACCGGATCGTCAAGCAGGCGATCGCCGCCGGAACCACCAGCAGGGCCCCCCAGGGCCTTCCCATCGTCCCCGAGGAGGACCGCCCCTACCTGGAGCCCCTCACCCGGGGCGCCGAGCGGGCCGATGAGGCCGAGCTCGACGCCAATCCCCGCAGCGCCCCCGTGCGCCTGCGGGCCGTTACCCGTACCCGCCCCGCCTCCCTTGCACCGGCCCCTGAACCGGCACACCGCCGCAGAGCACAGACCGATCGAGGAAGGAGGAGCCGATGAGCGCAGCGACTGCCACGGCCCGCCCCACCAGCCCCGCCCCGACCACCTGGGAGGGCGAACGCCGCGCCGTCCGGCCCCGCTCCGGCGTCCGGGAGTCCTCACCGTCCCAGCGCCAGTTGCACGTGGTGCGGGGCATCGCGCCCGGGCGCTCCACCATCCCCTTCGTCCTGCTCATCGCCGCGATCCTCGTCGGCGCGCTGGCCACTACGATGGTCCTCAACGCCAAGATGGCCGCCACCGCCTACGACCTCCAGAAGGCCTCCGCCGAGCTCGACGTCGTCCAGGACCACGTCGAGACCGTGCGCGGCCAGGTGAACGCCGCCGCTGCGCCCGACGCCCTGGCCAAGCGCGCCGCCGAGCTCGGCATGGTGCCGGCGGCCGCCCCCGGCGTGGTCGACCTGCGCGGCGGCACCGTCACCGGCGGCAGCGCCGCCGGAGCCCCCGGCGCGAGTGGCGCCGGGGGCGCGGATGGCGCTGCCAGTGCTCCCAGCGCCGGCAGCACAGGCGCGAGTGGGCAGTAATCGCCGATGAACCCGAGTCGACGTCGTGCCCTGCAGCTCCTCGGTCTGACCGGCTTCGTCGCCGTGGCGGGCAAAACCGCCTGGCTCCAGGTGGTCCAGGGCCCGGACCTCGCGGAGAAGGCCCGCGCCGAGCGCACTCTGACATGGACCAACGTTGCCCTGCGCGGCAACATCTGCGGCCGTGATGGCACCGTCCTGGCCACCTCCTCGGTGAGCTTCGACATCGGTGTCAATCAGGTGCTCGTCGCCCAATGGGAGGACAAGGTGGAGCAGGACAGCCCCACCACCGGCCTGCCCGAGACCGTCGTCGTCGGGCACGGACCCGCCGCCGCGGCCGACAGGCTCGCCCCCATCCTCGGGGTCGACGCCGCCGAGCTCGGGGCCAGGATGGTGGGGGAGTCCACCTACTCCGTCATCGCCGAGGCGGTCCCCCCGGATACCTGGCGCCAGATCAAGGCCCTGGGCATTCGCGGCATCGAGCCGGACCAGCGGGTGCGCCGCACCTACCCGGCCGGCTATGTCGCCGGCAACGTCGTCGGCCTGACCGCCGAGGGCGAGGGCCGCGTCCTGGAGGGCACGGCCGGTGTCGAGATCACGCAGGACGAGCAGCTCACCGGCATCAACGGCTCCGGCTCCATGGAGGTGGGCCGCACCGGCACGCAGATCCCCTCGGGGAGAGTTACCGAGACCGCCTCGATCCCCGGGGCCACCGTCACCCTCACCATCGACCCCGACCTCCAGGTCCTCGCTCAGCAGGCCATCGACGAGGTCGTCACCGCCCAGGGCGCCGAATGGGGCTGCTGTGTCGTCATGGAGCCCTCCACCGGCGAGGTCCTCGTCATGGCGGACAGCCGCACCGTCGATCCCGCCAACCCCATCGGCTCCGCCGCGGGGGACCGCGGCGTTCGCTGCGTCGAGGCCGTCTTCGAGCCCGGCAGCGTCGGCAAGGTCGTCACCTTCGCCGCCGCCCTGGAGGAGGGTGCCGTCACGCCCGAGGACACCTGGACCGTCCCCTACTCCTGGACCTCGGCCAACGGCCAGAGCTTCGTCGACTCCCATGCCCACGGCGTCGAGCAACTGACGACGGCGCAGGTCCTCGCCGAGTCCTCGAACGTCGGCACCGTCCAGATCGGGGAGAGGCTCGCCGACGACGTCCGCTACGCCTACATGGAGCGCTTCGGTTGGGGCGCCCCCACCGGCATCGAGCTGCCGGGGGAGTCCGCCGGGCTGCTCACGCCCCCCTCGGAATGGGACGACCGCACCCGCTACACCACGATGTTCGGCCAGGGCATCGCCGGCACCACACTCCAGTCCGCGCAGGTCCTGGCCACCATCGCCAACAACGGCGTGCGCGTGGCGCCCCGCGTCATCGCCTCCTGGACCGCCGCGGACGGCACCGTCACGCGGCAGGCCCGGCCCGAGGGCGTGCGCGTCGTCTCAGAGGCCACCGCCAGGACCCTCACAGACATGCTCGTCGGCGTCACCCAGGAGGGGGGCACCGCCAAGGAGGCCTCGATCGACGGCTACCTCGTGGCCGGCAAGACCGGCACCACGGAGATCATCTCCGAGGACGCCACCGTCGCCTCCTTCGTCGGCTTCACCCCCGCCCATGACCCGGCCATCGCCGCCGCCGTCATCGTCAACAAGCCCTCGGGCATCTACGGCGGCGTCGTCGCCGCCCCCGTCTTCCGGACCATCGCCCTGGCCGCGCTCCACAAGCTCGGCATCGCCCCGGACCCCTCTGTCATCGCGACGGCCAAGGCCCACCAAGGGGCCCAGGCCGCCCCCTCCGACCAGGACCGGGCAAGCGCGACCCCGGGGCAGGGCTGAGCGATGGCGCCGGTTCTCACGAGTCCGGCCGGGCCCGAGCAGGGAATCATGGGGCCGACCGCCGGGCGCGCCGCCCGGCGGACCCCCACGCGCCTGCGCCTTCCCGGTTCGGGGGAGATCCTGCTCACGCCCCTCAAGCGCCGTATGGGAGAACGCGGGGATCACAGAACCAGCTCGCCTCTCCTGATCTGCGCGCGCCGCCGGTCACGATAGATTGTGGGACTATGAGCAACCACGCGTACGAGTCGGCCGCGGCCCTGCGCCCGCACCGAAACGCTCCCATCGCTCTGAGCGACCTCGCCCAGCGATTCTCCCTGACCCCTGCCGCTCCCGCCGATGCCCAGGGCATCAACGCCCCCGCCCCCCTGACCGTCACCGGGGCCTCCGTGGATTCCGGCGACATCGCTCCCGGAGAGCTCTTCGTCGCCCTGCCCGGCTTCCGCGCTCACGGCGCCGACTACGCCGCCCAGGCCGTCGAGGCCGGCGCCGTCGCCGTCGTCACCGATGAGGCGGGAGCGAGCATCGTGCACGACTCCTGCCCCGCAATCCCCGTGCTCATCAGCGCCGACCCGCGCGCCATTGTGGGCCCCCTGGCCGCGGAGATCTACCACCACCCCTCGCGCTCGCTGGTCGCCACGGCCGTCACCGGCACCAACGGGAAGACCACCACCTCCTACTTCCTCGACGCCATGCTCACCGCCCACCTCGGCGGCTGCATGATGGCCGGCACAGTGGAGCTGCGCGCGGGCGGTCTGTCCGTGGAGTCGCCCCGCACCACTGTCGAGGCGCCGGTCCTGCAGCGCATGATGGCGCTGTGCGTCGAGCAGGGCGTGGGCGCCGCCTCCCTGGAGGCCTCCAGCCATGCCATCGTCCTGCACCGCCTCGGCGGCACCCGGATCGATGTCGCCGGCTTCACCAACCTCCAGCGCGACCACCTCGACTTCCACCGCACGATGGAGGAGTACCTCGACGCCAAGGCCCAGCTCTTCACCCCCGAGCACGCCCGGCGCGCCGTCGTCTGCGTCGACGACTCCTGGGGGGCCGCGCTCGCCGAGCGAATCGCCCGGGCAGGCGAGCTCCCCCTGGACCGCGTGCGGGCCTACGGCGGCGACGCCCCCGCCGACTGGTGGGTCGCTGACGCGGCCGTGTCCTTGACGGACTCGGCCACCACCTTCACCCTTCACGGGCCCGACGGCGTGGAGATCGCCGCCAGCTGCCCCCTGCCCGGGCTCGTCAACGTCCAGAACGCTGCCCTGTCACTCGTCATGGCGATCCGCGCCGGTGTGCCCGCCGAGGTCGCCGTCCAGGCGCTGGCCACCGCGCACAACATCCCGGGACGCATGCAGCGCATCAGCCAGCGCGACGGCACTCGGGGCCTGACCATCGTGGATTTCGCCCACACCCCCGACGCCATGGAGCTGGCGCTCGCCGCCGTCCGCCCGATCACCCCCGGGCGCCTCATCGTCGTCTTCGGCTCCGACGGAGACCGCGACCAGGGCAAGCGCTCCATGCTCGGCGAGGTCGCCGCGCGCCTGGCGGACGTGCTCGTCATCACCGATGAGAACCCCCGCAGCGAGGACCCCCAGCTCATCCGCGACGCGATCCTGGACGGCGTGCGCTCCGTGCGCCCCGATCTGACCGACGTCGAGGAGATCACCACCTGGCGTGGCGACGCCGTGCGCCGCGGAGTCGAGCTCTGCGGCCCCGAGGACACCGTCATCGTCACCGGTAAGGGCCACGAGCCCTTCCTCGAGGCTGCCGGCGAGTTCATCCGCTACAACGATGCCCCCGTCATGCGCGAGGCCGTCGACGCGAAATGGGGTGCCGCGTGATCGCCCGCACGATAGACGAGCTCGCCTTCTGGGCCGAGGGCCGCCTCATTCCTCCCGGCCCGCCGGCGGCTCCCGTGACCGGAGTCGTCACCGACTCCCGCCGGGCCGGGCCGGGCGCGCTCTTCGTGGCCATCAAGGGCGAGCGCGCTGACGGCCATAACTATCTCACCGCCGTCGCCCGCGCCGGCGCCGCGGCCGCCCTCGTCAGCGACGAGGCCGCGGCTCGCGCCGCCCTCGCCGAGGCCGGCCAGGCCGACGGGCCCGGCGCGGCGATGGCACTCATCGTCGTGGGGGACACCGTGGCCGCCCTCGGGCGCATCGCCCGGGGGCACCTCGCGGACCTGCGCCAGCGCGCGGGGGATCGGGGCCTGGCCGTCATCGCGATGACCGGATCGGTGGGCAAGACCACCACCAAGGACCTCACCCGCCAGCTCCTGGCCGCCCAAGGGCCCACGATCGCGCCGGTCGCCTCGTTCAACAACGAGATCGGCCTGCCCCTGACCGTTCTCGAGGCGGACGAGTCCACCCGCTACCTCGTTCTCGAAATGGGCGCCTCCGGACCGGATGACATCGCGGAACTGGTAGAGATCGCTCCGCTGGACGCCGCCGCCGTCCTCATGATCGGCCACGCCCATATGGGCGGTTTCGGCTCCATCGAGGGTGTCGCCACCGCCAAGAGCCATATCGTGCGCGGCCTTCTGCCCCACGGCACCGCCGTCCTCAACCTCGACGACGAGCGGGCCGCCGCCATGCGTCCCCTCGCGCCCGGCAGGGTCCTCACGTTCTCCGCCAGCGGTGACGAGCGCGCGGACCTGCGCGCCACCGGCGTGGAGCTCGATGAGGCCGCCCACGCCGTCGCCGATATCCACCTGCCCGGCGCCGCGCCCCGCCGCGCGCGCCTGGGACTGCCCGGCGCTCACAACGTCGCCAATGCCCTGGCTGCCCTCGGGCTGGCCCTCGCCGCGGGCGTGGGCGCCGATGATCTCCTGGATGCCATCGCCGCCGCGGGTCTGGAGAGCCCCCACCGCATGGCGGTCAGCGACCTGCCCGGAGGCGGCCGCCTCATCGACGATTCCTACAACGCCAACATCGACTCGATGACCGCCTCGCTCGCCTCCCTGCCCGCGCTGGCCGGGGACCGCCGCCGCGTCGTCGTCATCTCGGAGATGCTCGAGCTCGGCGAGACCTCCGCCGCCGATCACGCCACCACGGGGAGGCTCGTCGCGGACGCCGGCGCCGCCCTCCTGGTGTCCATCGGCGCGGGCGCGGCACCCGCCGCCGAGGCCGCCCGCCGGCGCGGCGTGGAGGTCGTCGAGACCCCCGACGCCGACGAGGCCATCGCTCGCATCCCCTCACTCCTCGCCCCCGGGGACGCGGTCCTCGTCAAGGGCTCGCACGGATCGGGCGCCTGGCGCGTGGCCGACCACCTGGCCGCCGGCGGCCCGACGTCCGCCAGCCACGACGCGATCGACGGACGCGATGGAAAGGACGCCCGATGACCGCCATCCTCGTCTCCTCCGCCGTCTCCCTGCTCGTCGCCCTTCTGGGCACACCCGCCCTCATCAAGTTCCTGGAGCGGCGCCATTACGGACAGTTCATCCGGGACGACGGCCCCGAGGGGCACTTCATCAAGCGCGGCACCCCCACGATGGGGGGCCTCGTCATCATCATCGCCCTCGTCCTGGGCTACGCCGCGGCCAACCTCGTCGAGCTCCGCACGCCGCGGGCCAGCGGCATCCTCCTGCTCTTCCTCATCGTCGGGCTGGGGCTCATCGGCTTCCTCGACGACTTCGAGAAGATCTCCCGGCAGAGATCCCTGGGCCTGACCCCCTGGCAGAAGATGCTCGGCCAGGCGGTCATCGGGATCGCCTTCTCCGTGGCAGGCCTCCTCTTCGCCGATCGCAACGGCCTGACCCCCGCCTCCACCCGCATCTCCTTCGCCCGCGACTCCCTCATCGACATGGCCTTCCTGCGCGGCGGGAACGGATCGTTCAGCCTCGGCGGCGCCACCGGCCTGACCCTGGCGGGGGCGGCCGTCGCCCTCCTGCTGTTCATCCTGTGGTCGAACTTCCTCATCACCGCCTGGTCCAACGCCGTCAACCTCACCGACGGCCTCGACGGCCTCGCGGCGGGCGCCTCCGCGATGGTCTTCGGCGCCTACACCCTCGTGAGCGTCTGGCAGTCCAACCAGTCCTGCGTCTACGGGCACCCGGACATCGTGGTCAACACCTGCTACCAGGTCCGGGACCCCCGCGATCTCGCCATGATCGCCGCGGCCCTCATGGGCGCCTGCTTCGGGTTCCTGTGGTGGAACGCCTCCCCGGCCAAGATCTTCATGGGGGACACCGGCTCACTCGCCCTGGGCGGGGCGGTCGCCGGGATGTCCATCCTGTCGCGCACCGAGTTCCTCGCCGTCATCCTGGGCGGCCTGTTCCTGGCGGAGGTCATCTCCGTGATCCTCCAGGTCGTCTCCTTCAAGTCCACGGGCAAGCGCGTCTTCCGCATGGCGCCCCTGCACCACCACTTCGAGCTCGGCGGTTGGACCGAGGTCAATGTCGTCATCCGCTTCTGGATCGTCGCGGGCCTGTGCGTCGTGGCGGCCCTGGGCCTGTTCTACGCCGAGTTCCTCGTCTCCTGATCCCGTCCCCGCCCGCATCGGCGCCCACGGCGCCGCACCCGACGGCGCCCACGGCGCCTCCCGAGCACATGAAGGAATGGAAGTCCCGAGATGAACGAGCTGGACGGTGCGCGCGTCGGAGTGGTGGGCCTGGGCAGGACCGGGGCCGCCGTCGTCGATGCCCTGACGACCCTGGGAGCCGAGGTACACGCCTACGACGGCCGCGCCGAGGCAGTTGAGGCCCTCGTCGCCCCAGTGGCCTCGCGCATGGCGGGCAGCCCCGAGGACATCGCCGCCGCCCTGGAGCCCTCAGATCTGCGCTTGCTCGTGGTCTCCCCGGGAGTCCCCGCCACCGGCCCGATCCTCACCGCCGCCCAGGCCGCCGGCATCGAGACCTGGTCCGAGATCGAGCTCGCCTGGCGCCTCCAACGCGCCTCGGCGCGCCCGGGCGTGCCCTGGCTCGCCGTCACCGGCACCGATGGCAAGACGACGACGGTCGGCATGCTCGCGTCCATACTCACCGCCGCAGGGCTCGCCGCCCCGGCCGTCGGCAATATCGGCGACCCGGTCATCTCCACCGTCCTGGCGGGGAAGGCCGACGTGCTGGCCGTCGAGCTTTCCAGCTTCCAGCTCCACACCACCCGCACCCTCTCGCCGGCCTCGGCGGCCTGTCTCAACGTGGCCGCTGATCACCTCGACTGGCACGGCGGTCCCGAGGCCTACGCCGCGGACAAGGCGCGCGTCTACGCCCGCGCGCAGCGCGCCGCCATCTACAACTGCCAGGATGAGGCCACCCGCGCCATGGTGTCTGATGCCGATGTCGTCGAGGGCTGCCTCGCCGTCGGCTTCACACTGGGCGCACCCGGCCTGGGACAGGTCGGCCTCGTCGAGGACCTCCTCGTGGACCGCGCCCTGCACTCGGCCCGCCACGCCGAGGGCCGCGAGATCGCCACCCTCGACGACCTCGCCCACCTGGCGCCCGGCGGGAGCGCCGACCGCCTCCCGGCCCATATCGTCGCCGACGCCCTCGCCGCGGCCGCCCTCGCGCTGGGCTCGGGCCTTCCCGGGGTCGGAGCCGAGGCCGTGGCCGCAGGACTGCGCGCCTTCGCCCCCGGCGCCCACCGCATCGTCACAGTCGCCGAGGCGGGTGGGGTCGCCTGGGTGGACGACTCCAAGGCCACCAACCCGCACTCCGCACGGGCCGCCCTCGCCGGGCTGCCCGCCGGCACCGGCGTATGGATCGCCGGCGGGGACACCAAGGGCGCCACCTTCCACGAGCTCGTGCGCGCCGTCGCCCCCGCCCTGCGCGGCGTGGTCCTCATCGGGCGCGACCAGTCCGCGATGTCCGAGGCCCTGGCCGCCCAGGCCCCCGGTCTGCCCGTCACCCGCGTGGCCGACGGCTCCCCCCGCGAGGTCATCGAGGGCGCCGTGGCCGCCTCGGCCGCCATGGCGCAGCCGGGGGACACCGTCATGCTCGCCCCGGCCTGCGCCTCCTGGGACCAGTTCGCCTCCTACGCCGAGCGCGGCGACCTCTTCGCCGACGCGGCGCGCCATCACGCCGCGAGTGTCGAGAACGAGGATGATGAGCGGTCATGAGCGCCCAGCAACGTCGGCCCGCGCGCACGGGCCCCAGCGGTCGTGCGCGCGGACAGCGTTCTCGGCCGCCCATCATCCCCCTGCCGGGGGAGGGCTCGCCCTCCGGGTGTGAAGCCGCCGCGCCGCCCGCCGCCGCGCCCGAGCGCCGGCCCGGGCCCATAGGCCGCGCCCTGCGACGCGCGGCCAGGCGTATCGGCGGCCCCGACGGGCCGAGGGACGCGGATATGAGCCTGCTGAGCTTCTACGCGCTGCTGCTGGCCACCGTCCTGCTCCTCACGCTCGGCCTCATGACGGTCTTCTCCGTCCAGCAGGTGGTATCCGCCGCCCGCGGGCGCGACGCCGTCGTCGACTTCTCCAAGTACCTCATCTTCGCCGGGGTCGGGCTGATCGGCATGTGGGGCATGTCCCTGCTCTCCGAGCGCGCGCTGCGCTACCTGGCGATCCCCGTCCTCATGGGCGCCACCGCGCTCCAATCGCTCGTCTTCACGCCTTTGGGCACCTGCACCGGCGGCAACTGCAACTGGGTGGAGGTCCCCGGCATCGGCACCGCCCAGCCCTCGGAGTTCATCAAGGTGGGGCTGAGCCTGTACACGGGCCTCATCATCGCCCGCTGGTTCGCGGAGGGGCGCTGGCAGCGACTGCACTGGCTCGTCAAGACCACCGCCGCCCTCCTCCCAGCCGCCGCCATCGCCCTGGTCATGGGCGGCGGGGACCTGGGAACCGTCATCATCCTGGGGATCCTGCTGGCCGGCGCGGGCTGGATGGCGGGCCTGGCCAAGCGCTGGTTCGTGACCCTCGGGACAGCCGGGGCGGCCCTGTTCATCTTCGCCTCGGTCATCTCCCTCAACCGGCGTACGCGCATCCTCGTGTGGCTCCACCCCGACCGCGATGACCCCCTGGACATCGGCTACCAGCCCAAGCACGCCCGCTGGGCCCTGGCCACCGGCGGATGGCAGGGCGTGGGGCCGGGATCATCGCGCCAGAAGTGGGGCTACCTCACCCAGGCCGAGTCCGACTACGCCTACGCGGTCCTCGGCGAGGAGCTCGGGTTGGCCGGGGCGCTGCTCGTCATCATCCTGTTCGCGGTCCTGGGCTGGGCCCTGGCGCGGATCATCCGGCGCTCCAACTCCCTGTACGCCAGCGTCGTCGTCGGCGGCATCATGGTGTGGATCATCGGCCAGGCCATCATCAACATGGCCGTGGTGACCAACCTCCTGCCGGTGCTCGGCGTCCCTCTGCCGCTGATCTCACAGGGCGGCAGCGCCCTCATATCCGTGCTGCTCGCCATCGGGATAGCCCTGTCCTTCGCCAGGCGGGAGCCGGGAGCCCAGCAGGGGCTCAGATCACGGCCCGGCGCCGTGCGCCGTACGCTTGCGGTGATCTCGACCCGCAGGAGGAACCGTGCCTGACAACCGCCCCGACGATGCCCCCTTGCGCCCCCTGCGCGTCCTCCTGGCCGGGGGAGGCACCGCCGGCCACGTCAACCCCCTCCTGGCCACGGCCGCGGCCCTGACCGACCCCGCCCTGGGCGGCCATCCGGGCACTCGGATCCTCGTCCTGGGCACCCGCCAGGGACTGGAGGCGCGCCTCGTGCCCGAGGCCGGCCATGACCTCGCCTTCATCCCCCGCGTCCCCCTGCCCCGCAAGCCGAGTCTCGACCTGCTTCGCCTGCCCGGCAACCTGCGCTCCGCCGTGCGCGCCGCGCGCGAGGCGATCGAGCGCGTGGGGGCCGACGTCGTCGTCGGCTTCGGCGGCTACGTCGCCACCCCCGCCTACCTCGCCGCCCGCCGCGCCGGCGTGCCCATCGTCATCCACGAGCAGAACGCCCGCCCCGGCCTGGCCAACAGGCTCGGCGCCCGCTGGGCCCGCGCCGTGGCCCTCACCTTCGCCTCCACTCCGCTCATGGCCGCCAAGGGATCCACCGAGATGACCGGGCTACCCCTGCGCCCCGCGATCGCCGGGCTCGTCGCGTCCCAGGTCACCGCCGACGGCGCCGCCACCGCCCGGCGCGAGGGCGCCGCCGCCCTCGGCCTCGACCCCGAGCGCCCCACCCTCCTCGTCACCGGGGGCTCGCTCGGCGCGCAGCGCCTCAACGAGGTCCTCTCCGCCTCGATGGCCCGCCTGCCCAAGGGGCTCCAGGTTCTCCATTTGACCGGAAGGGGCAAGGACGTCCCCGTGCGCGAGGCCCTGGAGAGCGCCGCCGGGCAGGACCCGTCCCTTCCGGACCGCTACCGGGTCCTCGACTACCTGACTGCCATGGAGCAGGCATACGCCTGCGCCGACGGCGTCGTGTGCCGCTCCGGTGCCGGGACCGTGGCCGAGCTGACGGCGCTGGGCCTGCCGGCCCTCTACGTTCCCCTGCCCATCGGCAACGGCGAGCAGCGCCTCAACGCCGCCGACTGCGTGAGCGCTGGGGGAGGGCGGATCGTCCCCGACGCCGATCTCGACGCCGACGCCCTGCTCTCCTTCACCGGCGTCATCGCCGACGCCGAGCAGCGCGCCGCCATGGCGAGGGCCACAGCCGGTGTGGGCGTGCGCGACGGCGCCGCCCGGCTCGGAGCCCTCATCCGAGCCGCAGTGACCAGCAGCGCCGATGCCGAAGGGAAGAAGAAATGAGCACCAGCGAGCAGCCCAGTCATCCGGGGGCCTCCGGGCCCGCCGGCCTGGAGGGCCGGGCCTTCCACCTCGTGGGCGTGGGCGGCGCGGGCATGAGCGTCGTCGCCCAGCTGCTCGTCGAGCGCGGTGCCGCGGTCACCGGCTCCGATGCCAATGGGGGCGAGGCCTTCGACCGCCTCGCCGCGGCCGGGATCGGCGTGGTCATCGGCCACGCCGCCGCCAACGTCCCGCCCGACGCGACGCTCGTCGTCTCCACCGCCGTCAAGGAGGCCAACCCCGAGCTGGCCGCCGCCCGCCGGCGCGGCCAGGAGGTCCTGCACCGCTCCCAGGCCCTCGCCCTGGCCGCGGAGGGCCGCGATTTCGTCGCCGTGGCCGGCGCCCACGGCAAGACCACCACCTCCGGCATGCTCGCCGAGGCGCTCACCGAGGCGGGGGCGGACCCCTCCTTCGCGATCGGCGGCGTGGTCCGCGCCCTGGGCACCGGCGCGCATCTGGGCTCCGGTCGCGCCTTCGTGGCCGAGGCCGACGAGTCGGACCGCTCCTTCCTCAACTACGCCCCGCGCATCGCCCTGGTGACGAATGTCGAGCCGGACCATCTCGACAACTACGGCACGCCCGAGGCCTTCGAGGCCGCCTTCGTCGACTTCGCACGGCGTCTCGTCCCCGGTGGGCTGCTCGTGGCCTGTGCCGACGACCCGGGCGCCGCCCGCCTCGCCGCCTCCGCCGTCGCCGAGGGACTGCGCGTGGCCACCTTCGGCAACGCCGAGCCGGCCTTCCTCGGTCCCAGCCACGAGGCCCACACCCGCTTGCGGATCACCGGCAGGGCAGCGGGCTCCACCGCCGCCACCCTCGCCCGCGCCACTCCCGACGGCGCGCGGGAGCTGGTCTCACTCGACCTGCGGGTCCCGGGCGACCATGTGGCCCTCGACGCCGCCGGCGCCTGGACCGCGGGCGTCGAGCTGGGGGTCGCCGGTCAGGCGATGGCCGATGCCCTGGGCGCTTTCGGCGGTACCGGGCGCCGCTTCGAGGACCGCGGCGAGGCCGGGGGAGTGCGGGTGGTGGACGATTACGCGCACCATCCGACCGAGATCGAGGCCCTGGTGGCCACCGCCCGCGGGGTTGCCACCGCGCGGGGCGGCCGCCTGCTCGTCCTCTTCCAGCCCCACCTCTTCTCCCGCACCGCCGCCTTCGCCCCCCGCTTCGGCGCCGCCCTGGCCAAGGCCGACGCCGTCGTCGTCGCCGATGTCTACCCCGCCCGCGAGGCCCAGGAGGACTTCCCCGGGGTCGATGGCGGGACGATCGTCGCCGAGGTCCCCGGCTCCAGGGCCCGCTTCATTCCCGACCGCCTCGAGGCCGCCCACGCCATCGCCGCCCTCGCGCGCCCCGGCGACCTCCTTCTGACAGTCGGGGCGGGGGATGTCACCGCGCTCGGCGAGGTGATCCTCGCCGATCTCACGGCGTCGCCCGCCTCCGACTCCGAGGGCCGGGGGAGCCGATGAGGAGGCCCCGCGCTCCGCGCCCGACGCACGAGCCCGTCGAGCCCACGGGCGTCGAGGAGGCGCGGCAGGCCCCCGACCGGGCCGGAGGCAGGGCCCGTCCCGGCTCTGCCATCCCCGAGGGGGCCGGTCCCGCGCGATACTCCGCCGCAGTGCCCGGCGCGGACTCTGCCACTGCTCCGACCGGGGTCGCGACCAGGGCCGAACCCGGCTCACTCGGGCGGCTGCGCGAGCACGCCGCCTCCTCCGTCATCTCCACCGGGCTCACCGACCGCCTGGCCGAGCGGCGCCGGGCCGCCCGCACCCTGAGGCTGCGGCGCCTGACGGGCGCCGTCGCCGTCATCCTGGTCATCGCTGCGATCGCTTGGGGCGTCCTCTACTCCCCGCTCCTGGCCCTGCGCCCGGCGGATATCACTGTCGAGGGGGCGCAGGACGCCAGCAGCGGAGTGGACGCCGACCAGGTGCGCGGCGTGCTCGCCGCCCACGAGGGGGAGTCCCTCGTGAGGCTCGACGTCGATCGGCTCGGTGGCGAGGTCGCCGACGGCCTGGTCCGTGTGCGCTCGGCCACAGTGACCCGCTCCTGGCCCCACGGCCTGACCGTTTCCCTGGAGCTGAGGAACCCGGTCGCCGCGCAGGAGACCGAAGAGGGATACGCGGTGCTCGACTCCGAAGCCGTTGTTCTCGAGACCGTGACCGAGGCGCCCGCAGGCCTCGCGCGCCTGGCCGTTGACGGGGCGGGGGAGGGCGGCGCCCCGCCTCTCAACGCCGCGCAGGTCGCCACGATGACGGCCATCATGGGCAGCCTCGACGCGGCGACCCGCCAGCGGGTCTCCCAGGCGACGATCTCCACCACGGGCCAGGTGGGGCTGTCCCTGGCCGATGGGGCGAGCGTCGTGTGGGGCGACGGCTCCCAGAACGCCCTCAAGGCGAGGGTCCTGGCCACCCTGCTGACCACGTCTGCCCGCGTCTATGACGTCTCCGCGCCGCACAACCCGACGACCCGCTGAGCGCGCGTCTGACACGCCGAGGAAAATCCAGGCCGGTTCCGCCGCGGACCCATAGCGTTGCCCTTGTCATCGCAAGAATGACATAAGTATAAACCTCAACGTGAGGTTGAGGGTCGAGGGGAGCCCGGAGGGCTCGCACGAGCGCGGAGGCAGACAGTGGTGGAGTCCCAGCACTACCAGGCGATCATCAAGGTCGTGGGCGTCGGCGGTGGCGGAGTCAACGCCGTTAACCGCATGATCGAGGCCGACTTGCGCGGCGTGGAGTTCCTGGCGGTCAATACCGACGCCCAGGCCCTCATCATGTCCGACGCGGACACGAAGCTCGACGTCGGTCGGGATCTGACCCGCGGTCTGGGCGCCGGGGCGGACCCGTCGATCGGGCGCAAGGCCGCCGAGGACCATGAGGAGGAGATCCGCGAGGCCCTCGAGGGCGCGGACATGGTCTTCGTGACCGCGGGCGAGGGTGGCGGCACCGGCACCGGTGCCGCGCCCGTCGTGGCGCGTGTCGCTCACGAGCTCGGAGCCCTGACCATCGGCGTGGTCACTCGTCCGTTCTCCTTCGAGGGCCGGCGCCGCGCCGCCCAGGCCGAGGAGGGCGTCAACAAGCTTCGCGCCGAGGTCGACACCCTCATCGTCATCCCCAACGACCGCCTCCTGCAGATCGCGGACCGCAACATCTCCGTGGTCGACGCCTTCAAGCAGGCCGATCAGGTCCTCCTCCAAGGTGTTCAGGGCATCACCGAGCTCATCACGACCCCCGGCCTTATCAACGTCGATTTCAACGATGTCAAGTCCGTCATGCAGAACGCCGGCAGCGCCCTCATGGGCATCGGCTCGGCCACCGGCGAGGGCCGCGCGCTGGCCGCCACCGAGCAGGCCATCGCCTCCCCGCTGCTGGAGTCCTCCATCGATGGCGCCCACGGTGTCCTCATCTTCTTCCAGGGCGGCTCCGACCTCGGCCTCTTCGAGATCTCCGAGGCCGCCAACCTCGTGCGCGAGTCCGTCCACCCCGAGGCGAACATCATCTTCGGCAACGTGGTCGACGGCGCTCTGGGTGACGAGGTCCGCGTCACCGTCATCGCGGCCGGCTTCGATGAGGAGCCCGTCCCCGCGGGCCTCGACCGCGCGGCCTCCCAGAAGAGCGCCCGCCACTCCGCTCAGCCGGCCACCCGCACCGTTGAGCCCCGCAACTCCTCGCACGCGGCGGACCCCGCCGTGACCACTCCGGTCCCGCAGCCGCCGGCGGTGAAGTCCGCCCCGGTGTCCGCTTCCGCCCCCACTGCGGTTCC
This sequence comes from Actinomyces gaoshouyii, assembly GCF_002076915.1. Taxonomy (NCBI): domain Bacteria; kingdom Bacillati; phylum Actinomycetota; class Actinomycetes; order Actinomycetales; family Actinomycetaceae; genus Actinomyces; species Actinomyces gaoshouyii. The sequence continues at coordinate 1,381,084 of NZ_CP020468.1, read as the reverse complement.
TCCGCTGCCCGCGCCCGTCGCCCAGGAGCGCCCCGCCTCCGTCCCGGTCTCGCCCTCGGACAACACCGGCTCCGTTCCCGTGTTCGTGGACGCCGCCGCCGAGCAGCCCCCCGTGGAGCTCGCGGTGCCCCCGATGCTGGGCGCCGACGCCGAGGACACCATCGACCTGCCCGACTTCCTGCGCTGAGCGCGGGAGCCGGCATGACGATCCCCGGCCTTATCGAGGCCGACCTGGGCCCCCGCGCCCGCGGGTACTTCACCTCCCGCGGCGCGGGGGCCTCTCGCCTGCCCGCACCGATCGATGCGGGCTACGCCGGGCTCAACCTCGCCGACCACGTCGGCGACGACCCCGCCCATGTCGCCGCCTGCCGTGCCTGGTTGGAGAGCACCGTGGGCCTGGAGGGCGGGGACATCGCCTGGATGAACCAGGTCCACTCCGACATCATCGCCCATGCCCGGCGGGGGAGCGCCCCGACCGCCGACGCCCTCATCCTCGACGCGCGCGCTGAGGAGGCCTCTGCCCGGTCCCCGCGCGGCGCGGGCGTGCTGGTCGCCGACTGCGTGCCACTGCTGCTCGCCTCCGCGGATGGGCGCCTGGTGGCCGCGGTCCACGCCGGCCGCAGGGGCATGCTCGGCGGCGTCGTGCCCAGGACGGTCGAGGAGATGACGCGGCTCGGGGCAGATCCGTCGGGAATCAGCGCGGCGATCGGTCCGAGCATCTGCGGGCGCTGCTACGAGGTGCCCGGAACCATGCGCGACGAGGCCGCCGCCGTCGAGCCGGCCTGCGCCTCCACCACATCCTGGGGGACCCCCGGCCTCGACGTCGCGGCCGGCGTTATCGCCCAGCTTCAGCGCTCCGGTGTCGCGCGGATCGCGCCGGGCGAGTGGTGCACCTTCGAGGATGAGCGCTTCTTCTCCTACCGCCGCGAGGGAACCACGGGGCGCCTGGCTGGTATCGTCCTGACAACAATCTGAGAATTGCCTGATCGTAGGGGTATTGCCTCATGGTCGCTTCGAGGACACGCCGTGCCCAATCACCGACGCTCGCTCCGATGACCGATAACGTCGCCCACACCGGGAGGCCAGGGGACGCCCGGGGGAGCCAACGGAGAAGGAGCCAGCTATGAGCGCACTGCGCAAGGTGTCGACATTCCTCGGGTACACCGAGCCCGAGCGGGAGCTCTACGCGGAGGACGAGGAGGTCTACGCCCCCGTCTTCGATCAGGTGGCCGAGGAGGCCGACCCCGAGCCGTCGGCCCCGAGCGCCTATGAGGCCGCTCTGGAGCCGGTGTCGGTGCCCGATCTGCGCCGCATCGTCACCGTGCACCCCTCCACCTACAACGAGGCCCGCGTCATCGGCGAGGCCTTCCGCGACGGCGCGCCCGTCATCATCAACCTCACCGGCATGAGCGAGGCCGAGGCCCGCCGGATGGTGGACTTCTCCGCCGGGCTCGTGCACGGCCTGCGCGGTGCCATCGAGCCCATCACGCCCCGCGTCTTCCTGCTCACCCCCGCGAGCGTCGAGATCGACGACGGTGAGGCCGAGGAGCGCGACCGCTTCTTCAACCAGAGCTGAGTCATAGGGGTGGAAGCGCTGCATTCGATCATTTCGATCATCAGTAGCCTGCTGAGCATCTGCATCCTCATCCTCGTGATCAGGGTGGTGCTCGACCTGGTGACCGTGTTCGCCAGGTCGTGGAGGCCCACCGGCGCGGTGCTCCTGCTGGCCAATCTCGTGTACTCCCTGACCGACCCCCCGCTGCGCTTCCTCAGGCGGCGAATCCCTGCTCTCACTCTGGGCTCCTTCGGGATCGACCTGAGCTTCCTGGCGCTCTGGTTCGGCATCATGATCGTCCAGTACCTCCTGGTGATCCTCGACAGGCTCCTGTGAGGGGGCGCTCATGAATCCTGGTGACCTGCTTCTTCCCACTTCTGGCAAGGGGATCGATCTGCTCCGGGTGTGACGAGGACAGCGTGATTCGCATCCCTCTCCGGCCCCGCGCGGCGTCAGTTCAGGTACTGTAGTCAACGTGAGTCACCGGTTGATCCGGTGCTTGTGACAATGTCCGTAACGACACCGAGGTGACGATATGACGCTGCTGACAGCAGACGACGTCCTCAACAAGAAGTTCCAGGCGACGAAGTTCCGCGAGGGTTACGAGCAGGACGAGGTCGATGAGTTCCTTGACGAGGTCGTCGAGGCGATGCGCCAGCTCGAGGCAGAGAACGTCGAGCTCAAGGCGAAGCTGGATGCCGCGAACCGCCGCATCGAGGAGCTTTCCCAGGCCGCTCCTGCGCGCACCGGTGCCGCCTCTTCTGCGGCTGCCGCTCCGGTTGTCAACGAGCCCTCGGCGGTCTCCGCTCCCACCGCTTCCCCGGCGCTGTCGGCCATGTCGGCCATGGGCGTCAACGGGGACGAGCCCGGTGCTGCCTCCGGCATGCTCGAGCTCGCCCAGCGCCTGCACGACGAGCACGTGTCCAATGGTAAGGCTGAGGGTGAGCGCATCGTCGCCGAGGCCCGCGCCACTGGTGAGCAGATCGTCCGCGACGCCGAGGACCAGCGCAACCGCACTCTCGCCCAGCTCGAGAAGGAGCGCTCCGGCCTGGAGCACAAGATCGACGAGTTGCGCCGCTTCGAGTCCGACTACCGGACCCGCCTCAAGAGCTACCTCACCAACCTCCTCACCAATGTCGAGGAGGGCTCCAGCACCGAGGCCGGCCACATCTGATCGGCCCGGCGCCCCGCGCGCCGGCACCGCATGCCCATCGTCGAGGGCGGCGACCCCAGCCGGGTGGCCGCCCTCGACGTGTGGGCGCACCGCGCTGACTCTTGGAAGAACCCATGACCGACGACGACATCCCCCAGATCCACTCCATGCCCTCGGCCGACTCGAGCACCGGTCCCGTCGACCTGGGCCCGGTCCAGGTCTCCGGTCCGTCTGCGGACACCCCCCCCGGCGGGCCCGCGCCTCTCGTCGACCCGGGCGGGCCGGGCGGCCCCGCCTCCGAACGCGACGGGGCGCCCACCCGTGGAGCGAGCGGCCCGATCGGCCGCATGGGCGCGCTGGCGATCGTCTGCCTCATCGCCGCGATCCTCGTCGCCGTCGATCAGGTGACGAAGCTGTGGGCCGTGGCGGCCCTGTCCGGGCACGCGCGGATCCCGATCATCGGCGATCTGCTGGGGCTTGTCCTCGTTCGCAATCCAGGTGCCGCCTTCTCCCTGGCCACGGGCCAGACCTGGATCTTCTCCGTCGTCGCGCTCGTTGTGGTCGTCGTCGTGATCCGGGCCTCGCGCGGGCTCGGGTCGCGCGCGTGGACGATCGCCCTGGGCCTCGTGCTCGGCGGGGCCGTCGGCAATCTCATCGACCGGCTCGTGCGCGCACCGGGCCCCCTGCGCGGGCACGTCGTCGACTTCATCGACTACGGGGGGCAGTTCGTCGGCAACGTGGCCGATATCGCGATCGTCGGCGCGGCCGGGGCCATCATGGTCCTGTCGGTCCTGGGCATCAATCTCGATGGCACCCGCGCGGGCGAGGACGACGATCATCACGGCGCCGTCACTGCCGCGGGCGCGGCGATCGGGCCCGAGGGGGTCGGCGAGACGAGGAGGTCCCGGCGGGCACGGCGGCGCGATGAGTCGGGGGCACGGGCATGAGCCTGCGCCTCCTGCCCGTGCCCGATGGGCTCGATGGCGAGCGCGCCGATGCCGCCGTCTCCCGCATGACGGGTCTGTCCCGCTCCAAGGCCGCCGAGATCTGCGCCAACGGCGGAGCCAGGATGGCAGGCTCCCCCCTGGGGAAGTCGGATCGCGTGGTCGGTGGCGCGATGCTGGAGATCGATCTGCCCGATCCTCGGCCCGCTGGGCCCGTGGCCACCCCGGTGGAGGGGATGGGGATCCTGTACGAGGATGAGGACATCGTCGTCGTCGACAAACCGGCGGGCGTGGCCGCGCATCCGTCGATGGGCTGGGATGGCCCGGACGTGCTCGGCGCGCTCAAGGCGATGCGCGTGCGCGTGGCGACCTCCGGCGCGGCGGAGCGGCAGGGGATCGTCTCGCGCCTGGACGTGGGCACCTCCGGGGTGATGATCGTGGCCAAGGGGGAGCGCGCGTACTCCGTGCTCAAGCAGGCATTCCGGAGCCATGATGTGGACAAGGTCTACCACGCGCTCGTCCAGGGGCATCTCGATCCGCCGTCGGGGACGATCGACGCGCCGATCGGCCGGCATCCGAGCCGCGAGTGGAGGATGGCGATCATCGACGGCGGACGGGAATCGATCACCCACTACGACGTCATCGAGGTCATGCCGCGGGCCTGCCTGGTGGAGGTGCACCTGGAGACGGGGCGCACCCACCAGATCCGCGTGCATATGGCGGCGGTGGGACATCCCTGCGTCGGGGATGAGACCTATGGGACGGATGCGGCTCTCGCGGAGCGGGCCGGGCTGGTCCGGCAGTGGTTGCACGCCGTGGAGCTCGGCATCGACCACCCGATCACGGGGGAGTCGATGCGCTTCCGCTCGGAGTACCCGGAGGACCTGGTGCGCGCCCTCGAGACGATGAGGGCCGTATGAGCCTGGCGGGGACGGCGGGGCTGCGGATCGCGCCGGCGACGGCAGCGATCGAGCCGATCCGCTTGACCAGCGCGGTCGGCGATGAGTCGGGGCCCGGGGCCGACGCGCTGCGCCACGGCGCAGTGGAGGTGCGCCTGGAGGTCTTCGTCGACGAGCAGGATGTGCCGTTCGTGGAGGAGATCGACGCTCGGGACTTCGAGACGTCGACCATCCATCTGCTCGCGCGGGGAGCTGACGGGACACCGCTGGCAACGGGGAGGATCCTCCTGGATCCCGAGCATTCCGGGCGGGTCCACCTGGGGAGGCTGGCGGTGCGCCGGGTCTGCCGGGGCACTGGACTGGGCGCCCGAATGGTGGCGGCCCTGGAGGAGGTCGCCCTGGAGAGAGCCGGGGTGCGCGGCGATGGCGCGGTGAGCGTCACGGTGGCGCTCTCCGCCCAGGAGCGGGCCATGGGCTTCTACAGGCGCTGCGGCTACGAGGTGATCAGCGGCGAGTCCTACCTCGACGCCGGCATCCCTCACCAGGACATGGCCAAGACGATCACACGGCGGATTCGTACTGGGCTCGTTGATGAGGCCTCCTCATGATGGCGAGATTTGAGGATTCCTTTTTCTGGCATTAGGTCGCTATCTGCAACGGTGCAGGTCAGTGAGATGCTGTTCGTGCCGGTGCCGCGCTGTGGGCGGTGAAGGGGTGAGCAATCCTCAAACCTCGCCATTTCTCGGCCGGTCGGAGCCATCGGCTCGGGTGACGGCGCGGGCCCCTGCTCGCGCCCCTCGCCGGGGCCTAGGATGAGGTCATGGCAGGTGCGAGCAGCGAGCAGGAACAGAAGACTCCGGCGGACGACTTCGTCCACCTCCACGTCCACACCGACTACTCCATGCTGGACGGCGCGGGCAAGATCAAGGACTACGTCGCCGAGGCCAAGCGCCTGGGGCAGAAGGCGCTGGCCATCACCGACCACGGCTACATGTTCGGCGCCTACGAGTTCTACGCCGCGGCCCGCAAGGCCGGGATCAAGCCGATCATCGGCGTCGAGGCCTACGTGACGCCCGGGACCTCGCGCCATGACAGGACCCGTGTTTTCTGGGGCGACGAGTCCCAGCGCTCCGACGATGTCTCAGCCCGAGGCTCCTACACCCACATGACCCTGCTGTCCCGGGACAACGAGGGCCTGCACAACCTCATGCGCCTGGACTCCTTCGCCTCACTCGAGGGCCAGATGGGCAAGGCGCCCCGCATGGACCGCGAGCTCATCAGCCGCTACGCCAAGGGCCTCATCTCCTCAACCGGCTGCCCCTCATCCGAGGTCCAGACCCGCCTGCGGCTCGGCCAGTGGGAGGAGGCCCGTCGGGCCGCGGGCGAGCTCCAGGACATCTTCGGCAAGGAGTACTTCTACGTCGAGCTCATGGACCACGGCCTCGAGATCGAGCGGCGAGTCACCAAGGACCTCCTGCGCCTGGCCAAGGATATCGGTGCGCCCCTGCTGGCCACCAACGACTCCCACTACGTGCGCCCCGAGGACCGCACCATCCAGGACGCGATGCTGTGCATCAACTCGGGCTCCGTCCTGTCCGACCCCGACCGCTTCAAGTTCGACGGCGACACCTACTACCTGCGTCCCGGCCGCGAGATGCGCGAGCTCTTCAAGGAGATGCCCGAGGCCTGCGACAACACCGTTCTCGTCGCCGAGCAGTGCGATGTTCACTTCGCCACCGTCGACGATGGCGCCTCCTTCATGCCCGTCTTCCCCGTCCCTGAGGGCGAGACCATGGACTCGTGGTTCATCAAGGAGTGCTGGGCCGGCATGGACAAGCGCTTCCGCGGCCAGATCCCCGAGGACTGCCGCAAGCAGGCCGAGTACGAGATCGGCGTCATCGTCCAGATGGGTTTCCCCGGCTACTTCCTCGTCGTGGCCGACTACATCAACTGGGCCAAGGCGCGCGGCATCCGCGTCGGACCCGGCCGCGGCTCCGGCGCCGGCTCCATGGTCGCCTACGCCATGGGCATCACCGAGCTCAACCCTCTCAACCACGGGCTCATCTTCGAGCGCTTCCTCAACCCCGAGCGCATCTCCATGCCCGACATCGACGTCGACTTCGACGAGCGCCGGCGCGACGAGGTCATCGAGTACGTCAAGGACAAGTACGGCGCCGACCAGGTCAGCCAGGTCGTCACCTACGGCGTCATCAAGGCCAAGCAGTCCCTGAAGGACTCCAGCCGCGTCATGGGCTACCCCTACGCCGTCGGCGACCGTCTCACCAAGGCCATGCCCCCCACCATCATGGGCAAGGACATCACCATCAAGGGGATTTTCAACCCCGAGGACGAGCGCTACGGGGAGGCCGAGGAGTTCCGCAAGCTTCACGCCGAGGACCCCGATGCCCAGAAGATCGTCGAGCTCGCCAAGGGACTGGAGGGCATGACCCGCCAGTGGGGCGTCCACGCCTGCGCCGTCATCATGTCGTCGGCGCCCCTGACCGACATCATCCCCATGATGCAGCGCCTTCAGGATGGTGCTTACATCACCCAGTTCGACTACCCCACCTGCGAGCACCTCGGCCTGCTGAAGATGGACTTCCTGGGTCTGCGCAACCTGACGGTCATCTCCGACGCCCTGGACAACATCGTCGCCAATGGCAAGCCCGCCCTCGACATCGACCACATCGAGCTCGACGACCGCGCCACCTACGAGCTCCTCTCCCGGGGGGAGACCCTCGGCGTCTTCCAACTCGACGGCGGCGGCATGCGCACCCTTCTGCGTCTCATGAAGCCCGACAACTTCGAGGACATCTCGGCCGTCGGCGCCCTCTACCGCCCCGGTCCCATGGGCGCGGAGTCCCACACCAACTACGCCCTGCGCAAGAACGGCCTGCAGGAGATCACCCCGATCCACCCCGAGCTCGCCGACGCCCTCGAGCCCATCCTCGGCACCACCTACGGCCTGATCGTCTACCAGGAGCAGGTCATGAAGATCGCCACTGACCTGGCGGGCTTCACGATGGGCAAGGCCGACGCACTGCGCAAGGCCATGGGCAAGAAGAAGATGGACATCCTGAACAAGATGTTCGTCGATTTCGAGGCCGGCATGGTCGCCAACGGCTTCTCCAAGGATTCGGTCCGTACCCTGTGGGACGTCGTGGTCCCCTTCGCCAAGTACGCCTTCAACAAGGCGCACTCCGCGGCCTACGGCGTCGTCTCCTACTGGACCGCCTACCTCAAGACCCATTACCCGACCGAGTACATGGCGGCCCTGCTGACCAGCCAGAAGGACAACAAGGACAAGCTCGCCGTCTACCTGGGGGAGTGCCGCCACATGGGCATCACCGTCCTGCCCCCGGACGTCAACGCCTCCCGCGCGCGCTTCGCCGCCGTTGGGGGGGACATCCGCTTCGGGCTGTCGGCCGTGCGCAACGTGGGCCTGAACGTCGTGGAGGCCATCGTCAAGGCCCGCAAGGAGAAGGGCGAGTTCACCTCCTTCGAGGACTTCCTCGACAAGGTCCCCGCCGTCGTGTGCAACAAGCGCACCATCGACTCGCTCATCAAGGCCGGCGCCTTCGACTCCCTGGGCAAGTCCCGCCGCGCGCTTCAGGCCTGCCATGAGGACTTCGTCGACGAGATCATCGGCGTCAAGCGCAACGAGGCCGCCGGCCAGTTCGACCTCTTCGCCTCCCTCATGGGCGACGGCGGAGCGGACGGCGCCGATGACCCCTTCTCCTCCGGGCCAGTGTTCTCCGCCGAGATCCCCGACCTGCCCGAGTGGGACAAGCGGGACAAGCTCGCCTACGAGCGCGACATGCTCGGCCTCTACGTCTCCGATCACCCACTGCTCGGCATCGAGCCCCTCCTCGCCAAGCTCTCCGACACCGAGATCTCCGAGCTCGTGGAGGATGACGAGCGCCCCGATGGCGCCATGGTCACCATCGCCGGCCTCATCACCGGCCTCACCCGCAAGACCACCAAGCAGGGCAACCTGTGGGCCATCGCCCAGGTCGAGGACCTGGGTGGCTCCATCGAGGCCCTCTTCTTCCCCTCCACCTACCAGACCGTCTCCACCATGCTGGCGCCGGACACGGTGGTCACCATTCGGGGCAAGCTCACCCGCCGCGACGGCGCCGTCTCCCTCTACGCCCAAGAGCTCACCCTCCCCGATATCTCCAGCGCCACCCATGAGGCCGTCACGCTCACCCTGCCGACCAACCGCTGCACCGGTCCGCTGGTGGAGAAGCTGCGCGATCTCCTCCAGCGCCACCCCGGCGCGAGCGTCGTGCGCCTCAACCTGACCAGCCCCGGGCGGGAGGTGCGCACCCAGCTCGCCCCCTCACTGAGGGTGGAGGCATCTCAGGCCTTCTACTCGGATGTCAAGGCCCTCCTCGGGCCGGGGTGCCTCCATCGCTGAGAAATCACTGGACGGGCTCTGGCCGGGCGCTGATCGCCTGGCCTCTGGGGAGGGCTCCCCTCGCGGTGCGGGGCCGTCCTCGCTCAAGGAGACCTGATCGCCTCGATGGGCAATGGCCGAACCGCTTCCGTCCTCCCGCCGGCGGCCCACGGATCTCTCCGCGCCCGCCTCAGGGCTCGGCTCTCACCCGTGCTCCCGCCGATCCCGAGGGGAGGGCGATCTCGACAGTGTCACCGTTGGACAGGCGATGCCCTCGGCGCCTCTCCACCTCGCCATTGACACTCACATCGCCCGACTGGATCGCGATCCGGGCCTCGGCGCCGTCCTCGACGAGGCCGGCGAGCTTCAAGAACTGGCCCAATTTAATCTCTCCGCGAACAAGGATGGCGGGGTACATCGTGTCACTCATGAGCCGATTGTGGCAGGTGTGACTAGTGGTGCGCATGTGGTGCTTGACGGCGTGTCGGATCGATCGCGCAGGGCTTCTCCTGGTGCGGATTGGCCGTGAGTGAATGGTTCCTTGGAGGATCCTGAAAGGCTCCTTCTGGGAGCCCAGAAAGGCGTGAATGCGCACTATGTCACCGTTTTGAGGCTCCTCGTAACGGTACGGTTACGGGGTCCGACCACCACCAGGAGACGACGACACAATGATGCGCCGATACCGTCGATACACAGCACTGCTCGCCATCCTCTTCCTCGGAGCGGCGGCCCCGGGGCTCATGGCCCCGGCAGCCGCCGCGCAGGAGTCAGTGATCCATGTTTCAGCCTCCTCCGGATCCGATTCCGGCGATGGCTCCACCGCCAAGCCCTACAAGACTCTCGCCGCCGCCCTCAAGGCGGCGGGCTCCGGGCAGGTCGTGGAGCTCGCCGATGGCACTTACCGAGAGGGCAATATCTACGTCGACAAGGGCGTGACCATCCGCGCCGCTTCCGGTGCCACCCCGGTCCTGTCCGGCGCCGAGGTGCCCACCTCGTGGTCCAACAGGGGCGACGGCACATGGTCGACGGGCTACGACATGGTGCGCTTCTGCGACGTGTGCACCACCAACGCCAACCCCGCGGTCGAGGGCATGGCGGCCTACCCCGAGCAGGTCTTCGTCGACGGCAAGCCGCTCACGCAGGTCGCCTCGAGGGGCGAGGTGAATGCCTCCTCCTTCTACGTCGACGACCCGGACCCCGTGACCCTCAAGAGGTCGGGCAACTCCTACGCCGGCTTCAACTCCAAGCCGCACCGCGGCACTTCCTACGTCATCGGGGTCGATCCCTCCCAGCACACCGTCGAAGTCGTCCAGCAGCACCGCGCCCTCACCCTCCACGGGGCGAACGCGACGCTGTCCGGAATCGTCGTCGAGAAGTACTCCCCACTCCAGCGCTGGGACTACAACGATCCCGAGATCGGTGTCTTCACCGGTGGCGGTGCCGTTGTCGTGTCCAAGGGCGGCCAGACGATTGAGAACAACACCTTCCGCTACTCCGCGGCCGGCAGCGCGCTGAACCTGGCCAGCGCGCCGAATGCCAAGGTGACCGGGAACCGCTTCGAGAACAACGGCGGCGCCGCTCTGAACGTCAACACCTCCTCCGGCGCGGTCATCGAGAAGAACTACTGGCAGGGCACGAACTCCGCCGGGTTCATCACAACCGGCTGCGGCGCCTACTGCACCATCGCCGACACCAAGGTGACGCACTCGGAGAACGTGCGCTACGCCTTCAACACCGTGGATAACTCGGCGTCGGGCAAGGACGCCTCGCTGCCCCAGAACAACGAGAGCGTGCAGACCGCCGCGATCTGGTTCGACGAGGGCGTCATCAACTCCGACATCGTGGGCAACCACCTCATCAACGTCCCCCTGGGGATCATCGACGAGGTCTCCTCCCGCAACACCATCGCCTCCAACATCGTCAACGGCGCGGGAACTGCGATCAGGGTTCAGGGATCCGACAACTCCGCGGTGTGGAACAACACCGTCTCCCACGCGCTGACCAGCCTCGTGGTGCGCGAGGACAACCGCTCCAAGGGCTGCAACGACAGGAGCGCGGACGGGACCTGCACCGCGGTGGAGGCCTGGAGCTCCAAGCACGGCCTGAGCTGGGACACCAAGAACACAGTGGTCGCCAACAACATCTTCTCCTCGGAGCAGACGCAGGGCGCCTCCGATGACCCCTGGCGCTACGCCTCCATGGTCAACGTCGACGGCGACGCCAACCGCCGCGCCCCTGGTGCCGTCTACGCCAACGAGATGATCTCCAGCATCGACCACAACGCCTACTACCGTCCGCAGGGCGGTGACTACAACTTCCTGCACTGGTGGCAGTACGGGACGAGCTCGAAGAACGAGGCCTTCTACTCCCAGGATCTGAAGACCTTCACTTCGAACAAGGGTGTGACCACCGGCGGCAAGGAGAGGCACAGTCTCGACCTGCGCGGTAACCCGGACGCCAATCCGCTGTTCACGAAGGAGGCCGACGGCGCGAACTGGAAGGCCTCGGACTTCCGCCTCAAGTCCGGAAGCCCGGCCTCCGGCGCGGGCGAGGCCCTGCCCTCCGCGATCGCCCAGAAGGTCGGTGTCGATGCCGGCACTGCCGTGAACATGGGTGCCCTGGTCAATGCCGCTTGGAATGGCGAGCAGCCCGCTGCCGCCCAGGCGGCGGACGCCAACGCTGCGGCGGCACAGGCCCAGGCGCCCTCTGCCGCACCCACCACGGGCGGCGCTGCGGCGGCGCAGGCCCAGGCGCTCTCTGCCGCACCCACCACGGGCGGCGCTGCGGCGGCGCAGGCCCAGGCGCCCTCTGCCGCACCCGCTCAGGCGGCAGCCCCTGCTGCCAAGGAGACTCCGGCCGCCAAGGCAGAGGCGGCCGCCTCCCGGGCCGAGATCGCCCAGGACGTCAAGCCGAAGGCCAGGACCCTCATGGTCGGCGGGGCCTTCGCCTCGCTCCTGGCCAGCATCCTCGGCCCGTTCCTGCGGCGCTGGTTCCTGTCGATGCGCGCATGAGCGGATCGGGGGAGGAGCCCCTGGCGATCGCTGTCGGCGCGCGCTATCCGGTGGGGGAGCGGCAGTACCTGCTCTCCGAGCGGCTGGCGCGCGCCGTCGCGCGCTGCCGGGAAGTGCTCATCGAGGTGGCCGGGAACCGGGATGTCATCACCTACGGCGAGCTCAGCGACGAGATTGCGGGGGCGGTTCCGCCCCACCGCATGGGGCCGCTGCTGTCGATGATCGCCCATGACTGCGCCGCCCGCGGCGAGCCCAGCCTGGCCTCCCTCGTGGTGTCCGCTGGTACGGGCGAGGTCTCGACCCCGGATGCGCGTTGGGCGCCTCCCAATCGCCGGGCCTGCTGGGATCTGTGGTCCAGCCGCTCCCGGAGCGCAGTCCCCGGTGCGACCCGCGGCCGCGAGAGTGCCGCTGCTCAGGCCTCCGAGGCGGTGGTCGCCGGCGACTCGGCGCTGTCGTGGCCGTCGTTATCGCCGCGATCGCTATCCGAATCGCCGGCGTTGCGGATGCGCAGGGGCTCCAGTCCCGGGTGATCGCGCAGCCCCTTGGCGCCGAAGAGCGCGTAGACCGCCGCCACGGCGGTCACCGCCGAGGCGGGGCCGGCCAGGCGGAGGGGCGAGACCGATTCGAACTCCAGGATGAGCTCGCCCGCGGGCAACTGCGGGCGGATCGCGACGATCGCGTCGTAGTGGAAGCTCAGCCAATGCAGGTCGTTGCGCTGGACGAGCACGCGCCGCTGGGTGACCAGCGCTCGGACGGACTGGTTCTCCCTCCACTGGTGCCTCGGCCGACTCCTGGTCCACAGTCGGTGGCGCTGCGCCAACGGCACGGCGTCCAGCCCCGCCGACGCCCCGCCGGATCCACCGCCGACTCCGGTACCGGGCGGGAGAGGATGGGCCTTCTCGCTGTAGTACCGGGCGTACTCGGAGGGGCAGTCGGCCAGCACCTGCTCGTTCGCGTCGATCGCGACATCCCAGGGGCGCCCCAGGTCGAAGGCCCCGCCCAGGGCCAGGCCCCGGGCCACGGCCCTCGCCTGCTCCTGGGAGGCAACCAGTCCTGCGTGCCATTCGAGCGCCTGGGACTCCGCTGCGTTCGGATGGCCGGAGTGGAACCGGTGGGCCCGCCATGCGCGGCGCAGCAGCCCGGCCAGCCTGATGAGGGTCAGCAGCGCGAAGAGCGCCATCACGGTCGCGCCGCCGCCGACGAGCACCGCCGTGTACCGGGGCGCCGCCAGCTGGGAGGTGCCCGCCCACAGCGCGGTCGCGCCGAGGAGGGCGCCGATGATCGGGGGCAGGATTCCCGCCCAGTCCCTCCCAGCGGGCATCGCGGGTAACGGCATGCGGGGCATGCTCATGGCAGGACTCCTCGTCGTCAGGGATAGCAGGGGGCTCGATCGCCATAAGGTTATCGTTTCGTAATCATCCGTATTGCTCCTTCGGTCCCTGGCGAGCCCCCCGCCGGCAGGGGGCTCCAGGCGGCATCCAGGCTCCGGTCGGGGGCGTGAGCCGCCCGTCCTTGCCGATAACCTGTGCCCATGCTGACCCGCATCGACCTGCGTGACACCGACCTCACCCCTCATCAGCTCGCCCAGCGCCTGCCGCGCGCGGCCCTGGACGTCGCCGCCGCCCTGGAGACGGTGGCGCCGATCATCAGTGATGTCAGGGCGCGGGGCGCCGCCGCCCTGCGGGATCTGGCTGAGAGGTTCGACGGCGTCCGCCCCGAGCGCCTGCGCGTGCCGCAGGAGATGATCCAGCGCGCTGTCGACGGCCTCGATCCCGCCGTCCGAGAGGCCCTGGATCTCTCGATCGCCCACAACCGCGCGGGCCACGCCGCCCAGATGCCCTCCGAGCGGGTCACGCGCATCATCGATGGCGGGATCATCACCCAGCGCTGGATCCCCGTCCGGCGGGTCGGCCTGTACGTCCCGGGGGGACTTGCCGTCTACCCGAGCTCGGTGGTCATGAATGTCGTCGCGGCTCAGGTCGCCGGGGTGGAGAGCGTCGTCCTCGCCTCGCCGCCCCAGGCCGAGCACGGAGGGCTGCCCCATCCCACGATCCTGGCGGCCTGCGGCCTGCTCGGCGTCACCGAGGTCTACGCCGCGGGCGGCGCCCAGGCCATCGCCATGCTCGCCTACGGCGCCCAGGCCGAGACCGGGGTCGATGAGGGGATGAGCGCCGAGGGTGTTCTGTGCGAGCCCGTCGACGTCATCGCTGGGCCCGGCAATGTGTACGTCGCCGCAGCCAAGCGCGCCGTCCTCGGTGACGTCGGCATCGACGCCGAGGCCGGGCCCACGGAGATCGCCATCCTCGCTGACGCCTCCGCGAATCCCGAGTACGTCGCGGCCGACCTGCTCTCCCAGGCCGAGCACGACCCGAATGCGGGATCAGTGCTCATCACCGACAGCGCCGGTCTCGCCGATGCCGTCGACGCCGTACTCGAGCGTCGACTCGCGGCGACGCGGCATCGGGAGCGCGCCGCGACCGCCCTGGGGGGCGCCCAGTCGGGGGTGGTGCTCGTGCGGGACCTGGAGCAGGGCATCGCCGTGGCCGATGCCTACGCTGCCGAGCACCTCGAGATCCAGACCGCGGATGCGCCCGACGTGGCGCGCCGCATTCGCAACGCCGGGGCGGTCTTCGTCGGCCCCTACAGCCCCGTCCCGCTCGGCGACTACCTCGCCGGCTCCAACCACGTCCTGCCCACCGGCGGCACGGCGCGGTTCGCCGCGGGGCTCAGCGTCATGGTCTACCTCAAGCCCGTTCAGATGATCGAGTACAGCGCCGAGGCCCTGGGAGCGATGTCCGGCCCGCTTGCGGCGCTGGCCCAGGCGGAGGATCTTCCCGCCCATGCCGAGGCTGTTGGCGCGCGTTTTCACGGCCGCGATTGAACTCGTATCTGGAATCCGCGCCGAGCGCCCATCCATGGGTGCTCGGCGCGGATTCTCGTCCCAGGGAGGATTGGGCCTCCTACTTTCGTTCATCCGCGCTGATGGGATTCGTGGGGAGCGGTCGTCGCCGCGATTCCAACGCGCTTTTGGTGGTGGCGATCGAATAATGATGAGAACGTGATAGACGCGACTGAATTCTGTCCTCGGGAGCCGAATGGGCCGCTGACCATGGCTGATATTCCAACAGGCATGTGATATATCACAACTCGAACATGTTCAAATTGTATGTTCCCACAGTGTTGTTCTCCTATATCAAATCGTTATCTTCGGTTCAGATGCGTCCGGACCCCATCTGGATGTGTTCCGGTGCGAACGATCATCATCGTGGTTCCGCCCTGATCCCTTGAGTCGAAATGACGGTGTGATGAGCAGTTGCTCCCTGATTCTTGTGCATTCCCCATGGCTGCCCGGTCCGGGCGCCATGGCGCGCATTCTTGCCATCGTCGGGACGATTGCGCACATTCTCACGCTTCTCGCCGGACTCCTCTTCGCCGTCGTGGCCGTCGCCTGGCTGTGGGTGAACCTCGTCGGGGCCCTCAGGCGGACCCTCATCGGCTGGTACAGGGGGCCGGGCCGCAGGAGGGGTGCATGATCGGCGGCGGCGCCAACGACCCTGTCGCGCTGGTCGGCCACTGGGGTGCTGTGGTCATGATCGGGACGGGTCTGCTCTACGTGCTCGTCCTCCTCCTCATCTCCAGGCGGTCGCCGCGGATCGAGCGGCCCCGGCATTCCGGCAGCTCCCGGGCGAAGGACATCCTGGTCGTCATCCTCATGCCGTGCCTCAATGAGGCCGAGGTCATCGGCGCGAGCGTTGGCCGCCTCCTCGATATCCCCGATGACAAGCTGCGCATCCTCGTCATCGATGACGGCTCCGACGACGGAACCGCCGATGTCGTGCGGGCGATTCCGGATCCGCGCGTGAGCGTCATGCGCAGAGTCCCCCCGCGCGCCCGCCTCGGCAAGGGCGAGGCCCTCAACGATGCCTTGGGCCACGTGCGCGACACATGGGGCGGGGATCCGGGCACCGATGTCGTGGTCGGGGTGGTCGATGCCGATGGCCGCCTCGAGCCGCAGGCCATCGATGAGACCCGGTGGGCCTTCCGCAATCGGCGCATCGGCGCCGTGCAGTTCGGCGTGCGGATCAACAACCGTTTCTCCTCGCTGCTCGCTCGCATGCAGGACATGGAGTTCGTCATCTTCACCGAGGTCTTCCAGAGGGGCAGGCGCCATCTCCGCAGCGTCGGCATGGGCGGCAACGCGCAGTTTGCTCGCCTCGACGCCCTGAGCGCGCTGGGCGAGAGGCCCTGGACCAAGTCGCTCACCGAGGACTTCGACCTCGGCGTCCGGCTCAACGGCACCCGGTGGGTCAACGACTTCCGCCCCACGGCGGCGGTCCACCAGCAGGGCGTCACCAGCCTCAGGAGGCTTCTGCGCCAGCGCACGCGCTGGTTCCAGGGCAACATCCAGTCCCTCGACCTCCTCGGGCGGGCCGCGCGCGAGCAGCGCGGCCTGGCCCGGGCGGATACCACCTGGCAGATCCTGACGCCCTACGTGCTCCTTGCGGCCTCGCTGCTCATGGCCTCGTTCGGGATCACCGTTGCCATCGTGGTGTCCAAGGCGGTGCTCGGTCACAGCCAGACCTGGTGGTGGCTGCTCAGCGCCTACCTCCTCGCCTTCGGCCCTGGCCTCGTGTTCGGCGTCCTGTACTGGAGGATCGAGCGCTCGGAGGGGCTCGGCCTTCTCAAATCCCTCTGCTACGCGCATCTCTTCGTCCTCTACGGGCTCCTCCCGGCGCTCTTCGGGTGGAGAGCCCTGCTGCGCGAGATCGTCGGGCGCACCGGGTGGGCGAAAACCTCTCGTGAGGCCGAGAAGTCCGCGGATGGCGCAGAATCGGCGGTGCCGGCGGCCGAGCCGGCGACTCGGCAGGAGGAGCCGGCGACTCGGGCGGCGGAGGCTGGAACGGCTGGAGCGGCGGCGCTTCCGCAGGACTTCCGCATCCCGCCCGCGCTCGTGCGAGTCGATCGCCTCCCGCCGCGCTTCCCCCGGACCGTCCCTCCCGGCATCCAGCGCTCCCCGCGCCCGCCGGCCACCAGCGAGCACCACGAGGCGGCTGCATGAGCGCTTCGGAGCAGTCCCCCCGGATCGGCGCCCCGCCGGAGGAGCCCGCCCGCGCCGACGAGCGCGTACCCGCCTCGCCCGCCCCGACGCCGGACAACGGCGCGAGGTCCGCGCTGCTGCGCCGCAGGCTCGTGCTCGGGGGCGCCCTCATGTCGCTCATCGGGGGAGGGGGCGCGCTCGGATACCGCTACTTCTCCACCCAGGAAACCAGCTGCGATGACTGGCAGGTCCTCTTCGATGGCTACGGCGATGCCACGTGCCAGGGCGGCGCCCTGCACCTCGCCCCCAACCCGGCCACCGAGGACGAGCGCACGCACGCGGCCCTGGCCATCTCGACGACCGCCTCCATCGCCGACAGGACCACCCAGACGATCACCTCCATGATGACCACGGAGAAACAGCTGCGCCAGGGCACGGAGCCCAACCCCTGGGAGGTCGCCTGGCTCATGTGGTCCTTCCAGGACAACGAGCACTTCTACGCCCTCGCCCTCAAGCCCAACGGCTGGGAGGTCTCCAAGCAGGACCCCGCCTACCCCGGCAACCAGCGATTCCTCGCCTCCGCTCACGAGCCCTCCTTCGAGATCGGCGTCGCCCACCTCGCGCAGGTGCGGGTGGACACCACCGGCGATGCCGTCGCTTTCACCGTCACGGCGGATGGGCAGGACCTCGGTGTCATCGAGGACTCCGACAGCCCCTACCGCAGTGGTCCGGTGGGGGCCTACACCGAGGACGCCGTCGTCACCTTCGCCGCGACCACCTACTCGCGCAACTGACCCGATCTCAAAGGAGCGCCGATGACCATCGAGCCGACGACACCCCCCGATCAGCCGCGGCAGGACGCGCCTCTGAGGATCATGCTGGTCTATGGCACGAGGCCCGAGGCCATCAAGGTCGCCCCCCTCATCAACCGGATGCGGGCCGATGAGCGCTTCGACCCGGTCGTCGTCGTCACCGGGCAGCACCGCGAGATGCTCGACCAGGTCAACGACTTCTTCGGCATCGCACCCGACATCGACCTCGATATCCACTCCCCGGGCCAGAGTCTCACCCGGGTCACCACCCGGTGCTTGGAGGGCGTGGGTCGGGCCCTGGAGGAGCGCCCCTGCGATGCCGTCCTGGTTCAGGGCGACACCACCTCGGTCTTCGCCGCGGGGCTGGCCGCCTTCTACCACTCCACCCCCGTCCTCCACCTCGAGGCCGGGCTGCGCACGGGAACGATCTCCTCGCCCTTCCCCGAGGAGGCCAACCGCAAGCTCGTCGGGCAAATCGCCTCCCTGCACCTGTGCCCGACGGCGACCAGCCGGGACAACCTCCTGCGGGAGAACGTCGATCCCGCTTCGCTTCGCGTCACGGGCAACACTGTCATCGATGCCCTGCTGGAGGCGGTCGCGAGGCCGACGCCCCCCGCCGACCGGGTCCTGCGCGAGGCCCTCGAGGACTCCTCGCGCCGGGTCGTGCTGGTGACCGCGCACCGGCGCGAGTCCTGGGGCGAGCCCATGGAGGGGATCGGCAGGGCGATCGCCCGTCTCGCTCGCGCTCACCCCGACGCCCTCATGGTCCTGCCCGCCCATCGCAACCCGATCGTCCGTCAGGCCCTCCTGCCGCGGATCGAGGGGCTGCCCAACGTCGTGGTCACCGACCCCCTGGAGTACGGGGCCTTCTGCTCGCTCATGAACCGAGCGCATATCGTTCTCACCGACTCCGGGGGCGTCCAGGAGGAGGCCCCCGCGCTGTCCAAGCCCGTCCTCGTCATGCGCGAGAGCACCGAGCGCCCCGAGGCCATCGACTACGGCGTCGCCAGGCTCGTCGGAGCCGACGAGGAGCGGATCGTCGAGGCCGTGACCACCCTGCTCACCGACGGCGCCGCCTACACGGCCATGGCCCAGGCTGCCAACCCCTACGGCGACGGCAGGGCCTGCGAGAGAGTCATGGCGGCGATCGCCGCCCTGTTCGGCAGGGGGGAGCCCCTGTCGGACTTCGAGCCCTCCCGCGCCTGACCCGAACCCTGACCGCCCCTCACCCCGACAAGGAGATCCCCTATGACAATGACGACCCACGCGCGCCGGCGCTGCGCGGTCCTGACGGCCCTCGTGGCGCTCAGCGCCTCGATCGGCCTCGTCGGCTCCGCCCAGGCGGCCTCTGGCGCCCCGACCGCGATCGGCGCGGCTCTCGCGCCCGCGGCGGACAACCCCGCCGATGACCTCGGCTGGGCGGACACCCCGCTCGAGGCGCCGCCCGCGCCCGCCGCCGCCCGGGCCGAGGCCCTTCCCCTGGCCGGGGATGGAGCGGGGCTCGATCTCGCCGCCGCTCCTGCCGCGCAGGCCGCTCCCCAGATCCGCGACCTGCGCGCCGACCCGCCGGCGGTGCCGAGCCGCGCCGTGACCTACTCCAACCAGGACGCCGGCCCCGCCTCCACGCTGGTCCTCTACGACACCACCGGGCAGTGGAGCAAGCTGGGCGAGTACTACGCCATGGCCATGGGCAACCTGGCCAGCCACTCCGGGCTCGTCACCGCCCTGCCGGTGGCCGACTACCGGGCCGGCCTGGCCGGGCACTACACCAACGTCATCTACACCGGGTCGACCTATGACGAGCCCCTGCCCCGCGCCTTCATCGACGATGTCCTGACCGGCAACGTTCCCGTCCTGTGGTCCGGGTTCAACATCTGGCAGCTCGTCAAGACCGACGCCGACCGGGCTGCCTTCACCGCCCGCTTCGGATGGGACGCCGCCACGTCCTACGTCGATGCCACCGACCGCGTCACCCAGGTGGAGTACAACGGCCAGATCTTCGGCCGCAATGAGCTGAACAAGGGCGGCATCATCGCCCCCCACATCACCGATGCGGGCGCCGTCGCCGTGCTCGGCAGGGCCCTGTGCTCCTCGGCCGACGGCGCCGCCGCCCAGTGCGCCAGCATCGCCCAATCGGGCACGACGTCCTTCCCCTGGGCGGTGTCCTCCGGGGGCCTGACGTTCATCGGCGAGGTCCCCGTCACCTATATGAGCGAGCAGGACCGCTACATCGCGGCGGCCGACATCGTCCTGGACTCCCTCCAGCCCGGCGCCGAGCAGATCCGCCAGGCGGCCGTGCGCATCGAGGACGTCGGCCCCGACACTGATCCCGCCGAGCTCCAGGCGATAGTGGACTACCTGTTCTCCCAGGGAGTCCCCTTCCAGATGGCGGTCTTCCCCAAGTACGAGGATCCGACCGGGGCGAAGAACAACGGCACTGCGCAGTCGATGACGCTCAAGGACACCCCTGAGCTCGTCGCCGTCCTCAAGGACGCCGTCGGCAAGGGCGGCACCATCATCCAGCACGGAACCTCCCACCAGTTCGGCGAGCTGCGCAACCCCTACAACGGCGTGTCCAGCGACGACTTCGAGTTCATCCGCTCGTGGTGCTCCGATGAGAAATCCCCGGACGCTCCGGTGGCGCCCTGCCAGCAGAACTCCTGGGTGCAGATCGGCGGGGAGCTGCCCGGAACGAACGCCAAGTGGGCCAAGAAGCGCGTCAAGGACGGCCGCAAGTACTTCAAGAAGCTCGGCCTACCCACTCCCGAGATCTTCGAGACCCCTCACTACTCGGCCTCCCGCAGCGGCTACGAGGGCATCAACAAGGTCTACTCCACCCGCTACGAGCGCGAACTCATGTACGCGGGCACCCTCACCGGCAACCCGGGCGGGCCGCACGATTACATCGGCCAGTTCTTCCCCTACTCGGTGAACGACCCCTACGGCACGCATGTCCTGCCCGAGAACCTGGGTAACTACGAGCCCAAGGACATCAACAACCACCCGCCGCGCTCGGCCCAGCAGGTGATCGACTCCGCTCGTCTCAACCTGGCGGGAACGCACGCGACGGCGAGCTTCTTCTTCCACCCCTACTACCCGCTGAGCGAGCTCAAGACGATCGTCGAGGGCATCAAATCCCAGGGCTACACCTTCGTGGCTGCCCAGGACCTTCGATGACGGATCCCGGCAGCCCCCCAGCGGGCCCGGGGGACGGCGCAAGCCGCCTCCCGGGCCCGCCCAGCGCTCCAGAGGACACCGGGCGGGGGAGGATCACGCGCCGCCGGGCCCTGCTCGCCGCCGGGGGCCTGGCGCTCGCCGGTGGGGCTGCGGGTGCGCTGATGACGTGTCGTGGCCTGGACGACGCGAGCCCCACCACCACCATCACCCTGGTGCTGCGCGACACCGATGGCGCGCCGATGACCCTGGCTCAGGCGCGTGCCATCCAGTCTGCGGGCACGGGCGAGGACGGCTACGACGACGCCCTCCTGGACTCCACGACCCTCGAGGTCATCACGATCGGGCCCCTCTACGAGGAGGACGGGGAGATCCTCGTCGACGTGCCCGAGGGCCGGGACTGCGCCCTGTGCCTGTCCTGGCCCACCTCCCAGGGCTACTCCGCGCTGATCGCCGACCTGCCCCGCCAGGGCAGCGCCGAGGTCCTCACCCTGGCCGCCAGAGGCCTGCACCAGAGGCAGGGGGCGGCCCTCGCCGCCCTGGCCGACCGGAACGGGGCGACCGGCTCCACCGGGAGCGCGGCCAGCACCCTCGAGGCCCCGCGCCGCGCCCATATGGCGACCCAGTCCGCGATCGACTCGGGCATCGGCGACGAGCAGGGGGCGCGCCTCCTCGAGCTCGCCTCCGCCGCCCAGGTCGCCCTCGACACCGCCCTCATTGGCGCGGCACCGCCGGACGCCCTCATCGGCGCGACGCTCACCGAGGCACCCAGCCCGGAGCAGCGGGGCGCCGTCATCGCCGCCACCGGCTCTGGAGGGCGGGGCGCCGTGCGGCTCGTCCTCGACGACGCGAGCGCCCCGGCCCTCGCCGCTTGGCGTGAGGCGGCCGATGCCCTTCAGCGCGCCGGTATCCACGTCATGGGGCAGATCTGCGACTCCGAGGGCCTCGCCGCCTTGAGCGACTCGGAATTCGACAAGAGGGTCGACGCCGTGCTGGCCGCCTTGCCGGGATTGGACTCCTGGGAGGTCGGCAACGAGCTCGGGGGCGACTGGGTGGGGGAGGACCCGGTGGGGCGCGCGGCGCGCGCGGCGCGGGCCGTGAAGGAGCGCACCGGCGCGCTCACCGTCCTGACCCTCTACTACCAGCTCGGGCAGGCAGCGGCCCAGGGGGCCCTGTTCAATGTGGCGGCCTCGCTTGCCGGTGGCGAGCTCATGGAGCTCGTTGACGTCATCGGCATCTCCGTCTACCCG
The DNA here is from genome assembly GCF_002076915.1 of Actinomyces gaoshouyii. Taxonomy (NCBI): domain Bacteria; kingdom Bacillati; phylum Actinomycetota; class Actinomycetes; order Actinomycetales; family Actinomycetaceae; genus Actinomyces; species Actinomyces gaoshouyii. Next base: position 1,358,849 of record NZ_CP020468.1, on the reverse strand, counting down.
CAGTCCCACCCGCTGGGGACCGCGGCGGATCGGGTCATGAGCACCCTGGCGGATCGTTTCCCCGGCAAGCGAGTGGCCGTCACCGAGCTCGGCTACGGAGGGGCGGACCTGGACGAGGGGCCCTGGTGGTTCGGGTCCCGCGAGGATGCCGACGCCGCCCGGATCACCCTCATAGCCCAGGTGACGGGCGCCGCCCTGGGCCGCCCCCAGGCCTGGGGGGCGCCTTTCTGGTGGTACTTCCTGGACGACGAGGAGGCCGGCGCGAGCAGTGCCGATGGTACCGACGGGAGCGGCGGTGGGGGCTCCGCCGGAGGACCCGGGGGCCTCGGGCCGGTGGGGCGCTCGCTCAAGCGGGCATCGGACTGCGCTTCTGCCTCCGGATCCTGAGAGCGTGCCCATGCCGTCGGGCGGCCCCCTCGACTCACGCCGAGGGGCTAGGACTCCTGGGCGAGAACGAAGGGGTGGACCGCCGCGGCGCCCGAGCGCCGCAGGAGATCTGCTGCGACCGTGAGGGTCCATCCGGAGTCCGTGGAGTCGTCGACAAGGGCGATCCTGGCGCCGTTGAGACGTGTCAGGGCCTCGGGCCCCCAGCCGTCGAGGCTGAGGCACCGGGCCACCGTTGCCAGGCGGGTCGCGGAGTTGACGTCATGGCGCCCCTGCTGCCTGCCAGCGGCGATGATGCCCAGGCGCTCGGCGCCCAGGCGGTGGGCGACCGCCCCTCCCAGGTGGCGGATCAGTCGCGGACGGCGGTGGGAGTCGATGATGACGACAGCGTCGATGATGCCCTCGGCGCCCACCGCGCCGCCCTGCCCCTCAGGAGCGCCCGCGCTGCCCGCAGAGGCGCCGTTGGCCCCGCTCTCGGCGCGGGCGAGGACGGCCAGGCGGTCCGCCGCCTCCAGCACGGGGGCTCGCAGTCCCGGAGGGACGAGCCCGTCCTCTCCGGAATCGAAGAGCTCTCGCAGCGCCGCCGAGATGCCCAGGCCGTCGAGCCTGCCGACGGCGATGCCCGTCCCCGCCCGCCGCTCAGGCGGGATTCTGCCCCGCAGGGCGCCCAGTCCCAGCCTCTCCATGCCCACGGGCCACTGGCGCCGGGCGGAGATCTCGACCCCGGTGCGCTCCAGTGACTCCCGCGCCGCCCCCACCTGCTCCGGACCCGGCCCCTGGGGGAGGGACAGGCCCCCGCACAGGTCGCAGGCGCCGCAGCGCCAGCCCTCGGACATCTCCGGGTCATCGAGTGCGGCGCGCAGGAAGGCCATTCGGCACTCGGGGCCGCGAAGGCGCTCATAGGCGAGCATCGCCTCCTGCTCGGATCTCCTGGCCGCCTCCACCCGGGCATAGCGCTCGGCGTCGTACGCCCAGGGCTCGCCCGTGGCCAGCCAGCCTCCCCTCACCCTGCGCACGGCGCCGTCGACATCGAGCACCTTGAGCATCGACTCCAGACGGGCGCGCCGCAGGCTCGTCACCGTCTCCAGAGCGCCGATGCCCAGGGGGCCATCGGCCGTCCCCAGGGCGTCGAGCACCTCGTGGACCTGTTCGGGCGGCGGGAAGCCCTGGGAGCCGAACCAGTTCCAGATCGCGCGATCCTCCGCGCCGGGCAGGAGGACCACCTCGGCCCTCTCGACGCCGCGCCCCGCGCGGCCCACCTGCTGGTAGTAGGCCACGGGTGAGGCGGGCGCGCCCATGTGGATGACGAATCCGAGGTCGGGCTTGTCGAATCCCATGCCCAGGGCACTGGTGGCCACGAGTGCCCTCACGCGGTTGGCCTTGAGATCGGCCTCAAGGCGCTCGCGCTCTGCGGGCTCGGTCTGACCGGTGTAGGTGGACACCTCCAGGCCGGCGGCGCGCAGGGCCTGGGCGGTCTCGCCCGCAGCGGAGACGGTGAGGCAGTAGACGATCCCGGAGCCCTGGGCGCGCTGGAGGTAATCGGTGAGCCAGGCCAAGCGCGTGGCCGAGTCCGCCAAGTGCGCCACGCCCAAGTGCAGGGAGTCCCGCTGGAGGCTCCCGCGCAGCACGAGCACCTCGGGGCCCCGGCCACCCATCTCGCGCCCAGCCAACTGCTCCGCCACATCCATGGTCACGCGCTCGTTGGCCGTGGCCGTCGTCGCCAGGACGGGGGTGCGGGGCGGCAAGCCGGCGAGCAGGGTGCGGATGCGTCGGTAGTCCGGCCGGAAATCATGCCCCCAGTCCGAGATGCAGTGCGCCTCATCGATGACGACGAGGCCCGCGCTGGCCGCCAGATGCGGAAGGACCTCATCCCGGAAGACGGGGTTGTTGAGGCGCTCGGGCGAGACGAGGAGGACATCGGCGCGCCCGGCGCGGATCTCATCCTCGACCTGACCCCACTGGGCGCTGTTGGCCGAGTTCATGGTGACGGCGCGGATGCCGGCGCGCTCGGCAGCGGTGACCTGGTCGCGCATGAGGGCCAATAGCGGGGAGATGATGATTGTGGGCCCGGTGCCGCCCGCTCCCGGCCGCCCATGGGGCGGGAGGGAGTCCCCCTCGTGCCGGCCGCCCCAGCCCTCGCGCAGAAGCATGGTGGCCACGAAGTAGACGGCGGACTTGCCCCATCCCGTTCTCTCCACCACGAGAGCCCGGCAGCGGCCCACCACCAGCGCCTCGATCGCCCGCCACTGATCGGGGCGCAGGCGCGCGGCCGGGCTGCCGACGAGCGCGCGCAGCACGTCCTCCGCGCGCTCGCGCAGGGCGGCCAGTGGTGCTGACGAGGGTGCGGACGATGCTGTGGCGCTCATGGCTCCACGGTAGCCCGGGGCGATCCGGGCCCACGACGAGCGCTCGTGGAGCGCGTCGCCACCGCGGCATCGGTCACGGGCGGCGGCGCGGGGCCCGATGGCGCGATCGCCCTCATCCTCGCCGACCCGGCTCCAGCCGCGGCTCACTTCCTGGGACAGGGAGGGCGCTGGGCCCGACTTGCACTATTCTCGCTCCACCACCTCTCGCGGTGGGGGAAGGCCAGTGATGACACCAAGGGATGGGGCGCACGCCCCCACCAGGACGGAGCGTCCCCTGCGCGCGCCTCGGCGCCTCGCAGGGGCTGTCATGCGCCGCTGAGGCGCCCGGACGCCTCAGTCCCAAGCCGCGCCCGGCGCGGTTCCGGTCCCAACCACCCACCCCGGACGGCGGCACTGCCGCCAGGACCATTGAGGACCGCACCATGACACGCATCCGCACCACCCACGTCGGCTCCCTTCCCCGTACCGACGCCCTTATCGCCGCCAACAAGGACCACCAGGACGGCGCTCTGCCCGATGCCGATTTCGAGGCCGTCATCACCGAGGCCGTCGACTCCGTCATCGCCAGGCAGGCGTCCATCGGCATCGACATCGTCAACGACGGCGAGTACGGGCACCTCATGACCCAGTCCGTCGACTACGGCGCCTGGTGGAGCTACTCCTTCCTGCGCTTCTCCGGCCTCGAGGTCCTCCCCGAGCCCCCGGCGCGCAAGTCCTCGGACAAGCTCGAGCTCGACGCGATGACCGACCGCCGCGACTGGGTGGCCTTCGCCGACGCCTACGCCGACCCGGCCAGCGGCATCCACATCGCCAACCGCCAGCCCTGGGTGTTCCCCACGGTCACCGGCCCTCTGGCCTACTCCGGTGCCGACCTCGTCGCCCGCGACATCGCCCTGATCAAGCGCGGCCTGGAAGCGGCGGGCAAGCCGCTCTCCGAGGGCTTCGTCGCCGCCCTGTCCCCGGCGTCGGCGGCGCGCGTGGGCAACACCTACTATGAGGATGATGAGGCCGCCGTCTGGGGCTGGGCGGAGGCGCTGCGCGAGGAGTACAAGGCGATCACCGATGCGGGGCTCACCGTCCAGATCGACGCCCCGGACCTGGCCGAGTCCTGGGACCAGTTCGTCGCCGAGCCGAGCCTCGAGGACTACCGGGCCTTCTCCGCCGTGCGCATCGAGGCTCTCAACCATGCCCTGGAGGGCATCGACCCCGCCCTCGTGCGCTACCACGTGTGCTGGGGCTCCTGGCACGGCCCGCACTCGACCGATCTGGAGTTCAAGCACATCGTGGACCTCGCCCTGAGCGTCAACGCCAACGGACTGAGCTTCGAGGCCGCCAACGCCCGCCACGAGCACGAGTGGAGGATCTGGGAGGAGGTCGTGCTTCCCGCTGAGAAGTACCTCATCCCGGGCGTCGTCTCCCACGCCACCAACGTCGTGGAGCACCCCGAGCTCGTGGCCGAGCGCATCGAGCGCTTCGCGGGCCTCGTGGGCCCCGAGAGGGTCATCGCCTCCACCGACTGCGGCCTGGGCGGGCGCATCTATCCCTCCATCGCCTGGGCGAAGCTCGAGTCCCTCGCAGCCGGCGCCCGTCTGGCCAGCGACCGGCTTTGAGGCCTAGGGGTGGCAAAATGCCCCCATGACCCTCATCATCATCATCGCCGGGCTCCTGGCGATCGCTGGTGCCAGCCAGATCAGCGACCGCCTCCGGGTGGCGCCAGCACTGCTGCTCCTGACCCTGGGGATCGCCGTCGGCTTCCTGCCGGTCGTACCCGCGATCGAGATCGGGCCGGGGGTCATCCTCGAGGGCATCCTCCCGCCGCTCCTGTATGCGACGGCGGTGGCCATCCCCACGATCAGCTTCCGCAGGGAGCTCGCCCCCGTCGCTATCCTCGCCGTCCTCCTGGTCGCCGTCTCATCGGCGGTGATCGGGGGAGTGCTCACCCTCGTCCTGCCCAGTCTGTCCGTGGCCTGGGCCATCGCCATGGGAGCGGTGCTCAGCCCCACCGATGCCGTGGCCATCTCCATCGCTCGGCGCCTCGGGGTCACCCAGCGCGTCATCACCGTGCTGGAGGGCGAGGGGCTCCTCAACGACGCCACCGCCCTGGTGGTGCTGTCCTCAGCGATCTCGGCCGCCGTGGCCGGTCGGACCAGCGCGGGGGTCGTCCTGGGCAGTTTCGCGCTTGCCGTCGTCGTCGCCGTGGTCGTGGGCTGGATCGTCGGGGAGCTCACCCTGCATCTGCGCGCCCGCGTCACCGATGCCAGCGTCGACACGGTCATCTCCTTCACCGTGCCCTTCCTCGCCGCAATCCCCGCCGAGCACATGGGCGGCAGCGGCCTGGTGGCGGCCGTCGTCGCCGGCCTGGTGACCGGGCATCGCTCGCCCCGGCTCCTGCCCCCGGACCACCGCATCGCCGGCAACGAGACCTGGCGCACCGTCGAGCTCGTCCTCGAGGGGTTCATCTTCCTGGTCATGGGCCTGCAGCTGTTCGGGATCGTGGAGGACGTGCGCGCCGAGGGCCCCTCGATCACCACCGCCGTCTGGCTCGCCGTCCTAGCCGGGGTCCTCACCGTCGCCGTGCGAGCCGCCATCGTCGCCCCGATGCTCCTGTGGCTGCGCCGCCGGGGAGCGCGCCTGGCCGAGAGATGGGACGGGATGGGCGAGCCCCTCCAGGAATTCGAGGAGCGCTGCCGGGCGATCGCCCGCGGCGAGGTCCCCGAGGACATGCTCGTTCCCTGGGATCGCCGCCGCCGTGGCGTGCAGCGCAGGCTCAAGGGCCTGGCCAAGGGGCGCCGAGGGACGGGGCACGCGCATGCGCAGGCCCACGCCGCGCGGACCATCGACAGGATCCGGCGGGTCGACGCCGATATGGCCTACTACCAGCAGGTCCCCCTCGGGGCCCGCGAGGGGACGATTATCGTGTGGGCGGGGATGCGCGGCGCCGTCACGCTCGCCGCCGCCCAGACCCTTCCCGCCGCCGCCCCCAACCGCCCCTTCCTCCTGCTCATCGCGATCCTCGTCGCTGCCGGCTCCCTGGTCTTCCAGGGCCTGACCCTGCCATGGATGGTCAGGGCCGTCAGGCCGACGATGGAGGGCCCCACCGATGAGGCCGAGCGCCGCGAGCTCATGGGGCTTCTCATCTCCGCGGCCAAGGACGTCATCCCGGAGCGCGAGGACCATCCGCTCACCGACGACGGCCGCAGGCGCATCGCCTCGGACTCCCAGGGGGCCTCCGCCCTCGTGGCCCACGCGGCCCGCGAGGGGGCACCGGAGAGCGATGAGGAGGCGGACTGGGCCGTGCAGCGGGCGGAGGCGCACGCGCGGGCGGTCTCCCTCGACATCGTCCGGGCCCAGCGTCAGGCCCTGCTCGACGCAGGCGAGCTCGGCCTCTACTCCGCCGGGCTCATCGAGTACGCCCTGACCCGTCTCGACTACGAGGAGATCATCCTGGTCTATCGGGAGGCCATCAACGAGGCCCCGCCGGACCGGGTCATCCCGGCGCCATCGGGCGATGGTACGGTGCCGTCGACGGCACCGTAGACTCAATGCCCGTGAGCAGCCTTCCCATCCGCCCCGGGCTCGAGGGCGAGACCCCCTACGGCGCCCCGGAATTGGATGTTCCCGTGCGCCTCAACGTCAATGAGAGCCCCTACGCGCCCAGCGGCGCCATCATCGCGGATATCGCCGACGCCGTCGCCCGGGCGGCGTCCGGTCTCAACCGCTACCCGGACCGCGACTTCCCCGCCCTGCGCCAGGCCCTGGCCGATTACCTCGCCGTCGAGTCCAGCGCGCGCCTGGGGGCGGATCAGATCTGGGCGGCCAACGGCTCCAACGAGGTCATGCTCCACCTCCTCCAGGCCTTCGGCGGCCCCGGGAGGGCCTGCCTGTCCCTCACCCCCACGTACTCCATGTACCCCGAGTACGCTCGCGACACCCTCACCGAGTACGTGACGATCCCGCGCAGGGAAGACTTCACCATCGACGTCGATGCCACCGCGGCCGTCATTGCCGAGCGCCAACCGGCCGTGCTCATCACTGCCAGCCCCAACAACCCCACCGGCACCGCCCTGCCCCTGGCCGCGGCGCGCGCCTTGCTGGAGGCCGCCCGCGGCAACGGACCCACTGCCGCCGATGGCTCTCCCACCGACTGCGTCGTCGTCATCGACGAGGCCTACGCGGAGTTCCGCCGGCCCGGCGTGCCCAGCGCGCTGGAGCTCCTCGAGAGCAACCCGCACCTGGCCGTGTCCCGCACCATGAGCAAGGCCTTCGGCGCCGCCGGCCTGCGCCTGGGCTACCTCGCCGCCTCCCGCGAGCTGGTCGACATGCTGCGCGTCGTGCGCCTGCCCTACCACCTCTCCGCGATCACCCAGGCCGCCGCCCTGGCGGCCCTGGCCCACCGGGAGGAGCTCATGGGGCAGGTCGCCTCCCTGCGCGAGGAGCGCGACTGCCTCGTGGCCTGGCTGCGCTCCCAGGGCCTGACCGCCCACGAGTCCGACGCCAACTTCGTGCTCTTCGGCCCCTTCGCCGATCGACATCGTGTCTGGCAGGATCTCCTTGACGACGGCGTGCTCATCCGCGTCGTCGGCCCCGAGGGGTTCCTGCGCGCCAGCGTGGGGACGCCCGAGGAGATGGCGGCCTTCCGAGCCGCCCTGACCAAGGCCCTCAGCGGCGCTCGCGCCGTCGGCCCCGACCCCCAGGAGCCCGCATGAGCAGCACCGTCAGCCGCATCAGCGCCGCCCGTACAGCCCGCATCGAGCGGACCACGAGCGAGTCCAGTGTTGTCGTCGACCTCGATCTCGACGGCACCGGCGCCACCGACATCGCCACCACCGTCCCCTTCTGGGACCACATGCTCACCGCGCTGGGCAAGCACTCGCTCATGAACCTCACCGTGCGGGCCACGGGGGACACCCATATCGACGTCCACCACACCGTGGAGGACACCGCCATCTGCATCGGCGAGGCCCTACGCCAGGCCTTGGGGGACAAGAGCGGCATCCGCCGCTTCGGCGACGCCTCCGTCCCTCTCGACGAGGCCTTGGCCACCGCTGTCGTCGACATCTCTGGGCGCCCCTACCTCGTCCACGCCGGCGAGTCCGAGGCCTTCGCCCATCACCTCATCGGCGGCCACTTCACCGGTTCCATGGTTCGCCACGCCCTGGAGGCCATCGCCTACCACGCCGGCATCTGCCTGCACGTGCGCGTCATCTCCGGGCGCGACCCCCACCATATCGCCGAGGCCGAGTTCAAAGCCCTCGCGCGAGCCCTGCGCACCGCCGTCGAGCCCGACCCGCGGGTGGACGGCATCCCCTCCACGAAGGGAGCCCTGTGATGAACGACCAGACCACCCCCGACGGGGCCCGCCCCGACGACGCCGACCGCATCGACGACCAGTTCGCCGCCCTCGTGGAGGGCCTCGACCTGGGCGGCGCCGAGGGCGCCATCGGGGAGAGCCCCGAGAGCCCCACCGCCGCGGGTGGGACGGCGGGGGCCTCGGACGGGGGTACGGTCGACCCCGCGCCGACTGGCTCCCCGGCCGCGCGCGCCCTCAAGATCGCCGTCGTCCTCACGCCCCTGCCCACCGCAGAGGCCCTCGCCTCCCTATGCGCTATGAGCGGGCTCGACTGCGTTGCCGTGCCCGCCTCCTCGGGCGCTTTCGCTGTCAAGGAGTTCGCCTCCGCCCACGCCGAATGGGACATCGCCGAGCTCCTGGGCGGCTCGGAGAATGAGCCGGCCGAGGCCGCTGAGCTCGCCGCCACCCTATCCCGCCTGAGCCGCGGCGGATCCGTGCTGCTCACCGCGGACCTGGCCACCGATGTCGGTATCGAGGAAGGCCTGTCCGGAACGATCACCGCGCGCCGTTTCGCCGGTGGCAGGCCGGGAGAGGAGGCCTCCGCCGGCCTCATCCTGTCCCAGATGGATCAGATCGTCGAGGACGTGCTGCTCGGTATCCTCCGACCGGAGGATGCCCCCGGGGCCATGCTGACCAGTGAGATCAAGGCCGGGCGCGCGATGCGCTGGATCGGGCGCGGCCTGCGCCGCCCCGGAACAGACTGAGGAGGGCCGCCCGCGGCCCTGCGACCATCAGGGCCCCATCACCCAGCGCCTCGCGCGGGCGCGCACGCTCCCCGGACCCCTGAGCGGCCGTTGGCGATGACGCCGGTAGACTCTCGGGCATGCCCTCACCCCGCGTCGTCGTCCTCAACTACGGCTCCGGCAATGTGCGCTCGGCCGTTCGTGCCCTGGAGCGCGTCGGCGCGCGGGTCGACCTCACCGCCGACGCCGGCTCTGTGGAGTCCGCCGATGGGCTCCTCGTCCCCGGCGTGGGGGCCTTCGGCGCCGTCATGGAGATGCTGCGCGCCGTGGACGCCCCCCGGCTCATCGAGCGCCGCCTGGCCGGCGGTCGCCCCGTGCTGGGCATCTGCGTGGGCATGCAGGTCATGTTCGAGTCGAGTCAGGAGCATGGCTCCACCATCCCGGGGCTCGCCCAGTGGGAGGGGGAGGTAAGCCGTCTCGACGCCCCCGTGGCCCCGCACATGGGATGGTCCGAGGTACGCCCGCCCGCTGGCAGTGTCCTGTTCGACGGCGTCGCCGACCAGCGCTTCTACTTCGTCCACTCCTACGCCGCCAAGACGGACCCGGGGGCGGGGCTGGGGTCATCCGCGACGCGCCCGCCGCTGCCCACCTGGGCGCATCATGGCGAGGACTTCCTGGCCGCCGTCGAGAACGGCCCCCTGTCCGCCACCCAGTTCCACCCCGAGAAGTCCGGCGACGCCGGGGCCGAGCTCCTGCGCAACTGGCTGGGCGCGCTCTGAACGGCGCATGAGCCCTCACCACTGACCCGATCTCCACCGCATCACGCCCACCGCATACCGCTGCGCTCCTCGCGCGCCGCCCCGAGACCACCCAGGAGACCCCTTATGCTCACGCTTCTTCCCGCCGTCGACGTCGCCCATGGCAAGGCCGTCCGCCTGCACCAGGGCGAGGCCGGATCGGAGACCGACTACGGCAGCCCCGTGGACGCAGCCCTCGACTGGGCCCGCGCGGGTGCGGAATGGATCCACCTGGTGGATCTCGATGCCGCCTTCGAGCGGGGCTCCAACGCCGAGCTGCTGGCCCGCATCGTCGGCGAGGTCGGGGTGAAGGTGGAGCTGTCCGGCGGCATCCGCGACGATGCCTCCCTGGAGCGCGCGCTCGCCGCCGGCGCCGCACGGGTCAACCTGGGCACTGCCGCGCTGAGGGACCCGGACTGGACGGCGCGGGCCATCGCCGAGCACGGGGAGGCCATTGCCGTAGGGCTCGATGTGCGCGGGACGACGCTGGCTGCGCGCGGCTGGACGGAGGAGGGCGGAGACCTCTGGGAGGCCCTGGAGCGCCTCAACGCGGCGGGATGCTCGCGCTACGTGGTCACTGACGTCACCCGCGACGGCACTCTCACCGGGCCGAACACGCAACTGCTGCGCCGGGTGTGCGAGCGCACCAGCGCGCCCGTGGTGGCCTCCGGGGGGATCTCCTCACTGGACGACATTCACGCGCTCACGGAGTTGGTGGGGATCGGCGTGGATTCCGCGATCATCGGCAAGGCCCTCTACAACGGCAATTTCACCCTCGAGGAGGCCCTGGAGATCGCCGGTTCCGCCCGCACCGCCTGATCCCTCCCCATCCCGTCCTTCCCCTTCGCCGAGGTTGGTTGTTGTTGGGGGTGGGGTTGGTTGTTGTTGGGGGTGGGGTGGGTTAGTGGTTGTGGTGGTGTTGGGTGTCGTTGGTGAGGTAGGGGGTGAGGCGGTGGATGGTTAGGGGTGGGGTGGTTTGGGTGGTGGTGATGTAGCCGGTGATGGGTTTCCAGTTGGTGGTGTTGGTGGGTTTGTATCGTGCGGTCCAGGTGGTGGTCAGGGTGATGGTGGTGTTGTTGTTGGTGGTGGTGTATTGGTGGGTGATGGTGTGGTTGGGGTAGGGGTGTCCGGGGTCGGTGGTGGTTGTGGTGGTGTTGTCTCCCCAGTTCCAGGTGTAGGTGGTGGGGGTGGCTTCGATGTCGATGGTGGTGTTGGCTATGGTGGTGGTTAGTGTGCGGGTGGCGGGGTTGGTGTGGGCGATCAGGGGCATGTGGAGCAAGATGGTGTTCCCGGGTGGTTGTAGGGTGATGCCTGAGCCGTCGACGATGAGGGTGGCTATGTCGTGGGCGGTGATGATCAGTGGTGGCGGTGTCGTGGTGGCCGGGTCGGGTGCGGGTGCTGTGGGGCGTGTGGGGGTTGGTTGGAAGCGGCATGCACCGGTGTCGTTGCCTTGGGGGTCCTGCCCATCGCAGATGAAATCGCCTTCGATGGGCGCGCTCTGGGGTTGGGCGGCCGAGACCACCACCTGCCCCCCACCCCCGCTGCCTGATGGCGAAGAACCACCCCCAACCGGAATTGCTTTAATTACAGATTGCTGGAGAATGATGCTCTCATCACTTGCCCGCCCGGTTATCTCGCCTATTTGCTCGGGAGAGTAGGTGTCACCTGTGTCGCCCGTAACAAAACTTCCAACACCGGCGGAAATGATTGCAAGCGATGTAACGAAGACCGATATAATCATTCCACCGACACCCCTTTAATCACCCATCCGCCGCCCACATATTTCATGGCAACGAACATTGAAATGGTTTCTTGAGATTTCTCGACAACCTCTCCATTTCCTTTGATGACAGTGGACGCCTCGGCATCCACCTTCCCTTTGATCCCCGAGTATTCTTTTCCTTCATCCGGCGGAATGTAACTCAAGTCATGAAGAGTGATAGTCCAGGGGTTGGCCCATCCTCCGTCTTTGTGGAGTTTGGTGGCGTCGTCGATGGTGGATCGGCAGAAGACGCAGCCTTCTTCGCTCATGGCTGCTAGGTCGGTGGTGTCGCCGGTGACGAAGGCATGCCGGTACAGGGTGAAGAAGTATGCCACTGAGCTAGCGGCGCCTTGTTGGGTGTTCTCGGTGGCTTCGGTGGGTTTGACTGGTTTGGGTGCGGCCAGGGCGGTGGCGCGTTGGGCTTGTAGTTCGGGGCTGAGCGAGGCCGGCGCGCTGGTGGTTGGTGCCGCAGTGGTGGTGGTGAGGTGGGTGGGTGGGGTTCCACCGGTCTCAGGCGGGGTGGGGGTCTTGGCGCAGGCCGCCAACAGCCCCGACGCCAGGGCGCCGCAGCAGACGATGATCAGGACGAGGACCACTGGGCGCGGGCAATAAGCGACCCTTGCAGCGCGGCGTCCTGCCGGCTGGTACAACGGCGGGCCGCCGGCATGAGAGAGATGCTCCTGCAAGGGCTCGACGCCGGCGGCGCGGATCAGCAAGAGGCAGTGCACGGGGATCATGGGCTCTGGGACCTTCCGGCCAAGGAGGAACGGACATGGACCAGGGTGGTGGTTCGAGGCCCCAGGTCGGCCCCAACGACAGCAGCATCGCCGTCGAACCCCAACCCTAAAACCCCACCCACCCCCACCACCAGAGCCCACCACCAACCTGTGGAAAACCCCCACCCACCCCACCCAGCAACCAACAACCAACCCCACCCCTCACAACAACCGGTCTCACCCCTCACAACAACCGGTCTCGATTCAAGGGAGAGAGGGCGAGAAGCGGGCTGTGGCAGGCTTGGGGCATGCCGCCCGCCCGCCCCGCCGCCTCGAAGCGCTCCCGCCCCGCGGGCCCCTCGTGGGACCAGGTGGAGCTCGCTCCCGTCGTCCTCGTGCGCGGCGGCGAGGAGCTCCTCGGCGAGCGCGCCGTCGACCGACTCCTCGCTCAGGCCCTGGCCAAGGACCCGACCACGGAGGTCGTCCGCCTCGACGCGGCCACCTACGAGCCCCATATGCTCGACACCCTCATCTCGCCCTCCCTCTTCGGCGAGCCCAAGCTCGTCCACGTGCCCAACCTCGAGCAGATGACGGATGCGCTTCTCACCGACCTGCTCGCCTACGTCGCAGCCCCCGACCCCGACGTCGTCGTCATCCTGCGTCACAACTCCGGCCAGCGCGGCAAGAGGCTCCTCGACGCCCTCGCCGCTTCCCCCTACCCAGTGGTGACCTGCGAGCCGATCAAGAAGGACGGGGACAAGGCGGCCCTCGTCAACGCCGACGCGCGCCGCGCCGGCCGCCGCATCGAGGCCGAGGCCATCGGGGCGCTCGTCGACGCTCTGGGCTCCGACCTGCGCGAACTCGCCAGCGCCGTCGCCCAGCTCATGGCCGACACCGAGGGCACCATCACCGTCGCCCACGTCAACACCTACTACGCCGGCCGCATCGAGGCCACCGGCTTCAGCGTGGCCGACGCCGCCATCTCGGGCAATGTCGCCAAGGCCGTCACCCTCCTGCGCCACGCCCTGGCCACCGGCGTCGCGCCCGTGCTCATCGTGTCCGCCCTGGCCACCAAGCTCCGCCAACTGGCCCGCGTCGCCGCCGCGGGCGGCCGTCCCGGCATGGGGCCCAAGGAGCTCGGGATGTCACCCTGGCAGGCCAAGCGCGCCCGCGCCGAGCTCGCCGGCTGGTCCGACGACGCCCTCGCCGCCGCGATCATCGCCGTCGCCCGCGCCGACGCCGAGACCAAGGGCGCCAGCCGCGACCCCGAGCATGCTGCCGAGCGCGCCGTCCTGGCGATCTGCTCTGCCCGCCGGGGGCGCCTGGTCACACGCCGCTAACCCCGGCCCGGCCTCCTCAGCGCTTGCGGTACAGCGATTTCGTGGCGTAGACGGGCTCGTTGGTCACCTGAACGCCAAGGGACCGGAAGATCCCCCCGTCCACGCTGCCCAGGATCGTCGAGGTGTGCACGTCGCAGCCCCGCAGCGTGGCGATCTGCTCCATCGCGCGCGCGGCAATGGGGTCCGTGGACGCCGAGACGGCCAGGGCGATGAGTACCTCGTCGGTGTGCAGGCGCGGGTTGCGCGAGCCCAGGTGCGTCGTCTTGAGGGTCTGGATCGGCTCGATCGACTCGGGCGAGAGCAGCAGCACCTCCTGATCGATTCCCGCCAGGGCCTTAAGGGCGTTGAGCAGCATCGCCGAGGAGCAGCCCAGCAGGGCGGTGGTCTTGCCGGTGATGATCCGCCCATCGGGCAATTCGATCGCGGCGGCGGGTGCGCCCGTGGCGGCGGCCAGCTCTCGCGTGGGCGGCACCACCGGTCGGTCCTCCACCGTCACCCCGACCTTCGCCATGGACAAGGCGATCCGCTCGGACTGGACGGGGTCGATGGCGTCCTGCTTCTCCGTGACCAGGGCCTTGAAGTAGCGGCGGATGATCTCCTGCTTGGAGGCCTCGCGGCAGGCCTCGTCGTCGCTGATGCAGTGGCCGGCCATGTTGACGCCCATATCCGTGGGGGAGGCGTAGGGGCACGTCCCGAGCATTTGCTCGAAGAGGCGCACGAGCACGGGGAAGATCTCGACGTCGCGGTTGTAGTTGACGGTCTGGACCCCGTGCGCGGCCAGGTGGAAGGGGTCGATCATATTGACGTCGTCGAGGTCGGCGGTGGCGGCCTCGTAGGCGATGTTCACCGGGTGGTCCAGCGGCAGGTTCCAGATGGGGAAGGTCTCGAACTTCGCGTAGCCGGAGGATAGGCCCCTCTGGTGGTCCTGGTAGACCTGGGATAGGCAGGTCGCCATCTTGCCGCTGCCCGGTCCCGGCGCGGTGACGACGACGAGATCCCGCTCGGTCTCGATGTACTCGTTGCTCCCGTAGCCCTGGGCCGAGATGATCCTGGCGACGTCGCCGGGGTAGCCGGGGATGGGGAAATGCCGGTAGACGGTGATGCCGAGCCGCTCGAGCTTGGTCTTGAAGGCCTGCGCCTCCCGGTTGTCATCGGTCCACTGGGTGACGACGACGCTGCCCACGTACAGTCCGTAGTCGCGGAAGGCGTCGATGTGGCGCAGCACCTCGTCCTCGTAGCCGATGCCCAGGTCGGCGCGGACCTTGCGGCGCTGGAAATCGCGGGCGTTGACGGCCACGATGATCTCGACCTCGTCGATGAGCTCGGCCAGCATGACGATCTTGTTGTCCGGGGTGAAACCGGGCAGCACGCGGGAGGCGTGCATGTCATCAACGAGCTTGCCCCCGAACTCCAGGTAAAGCTTGCCCCCGAACTGCCTGCGCCGTTCCGCGATGTGCTCGGACTGCATCCTGAGATACTTGTCCCGGTCGAATCCGATTCGCATGGGCATATGGGCTCCTGGGGTCGCGGTGGTCGAACCGCCTGCCGGCCGGTTCGGCCGCAGGCCGCGCGTCATCGTATCCCCCGCGATGATGACGACGGCGTGACACCGTTCCGCTGGCGCCGTCCTGTGACCAATCACCGTGAAGAGGCGGGTGAACGGTGGCGGGTGGATGGAGAGCGGCTCGGGGCGCCTTTCCACGGGGGAGGCGCCCCGAGCCGCTGATCGTCGGAGGCGGTGGCCTCAGAGGGAGGCGACGCGCTTGGCCAGCTTCGACTTGCGGTTCGCGGCCTGGTTCTTGTGGATGACGCCCTTGGAGACAGCCTTGTCCAGCTTACGGCAGGCCTTCTTGAGACCCTCCTCTGCGGCGGCCTTGTCCCCGGCCTCAACGGCCTGGCGCACGCGGCGCACGTAGGTCTTGAGCTCGGACTTGACGGACTGGTTGCGCAGACGGGCCTTCTCGTTGGTCTTGATGCGCTTGATCTGGGACTTGATGTTCGCCACTGTTCAGTGTTGCTTTCTCGATCGTCAGATGGTCATTGGCCGGAAAGAGGGTTCGCGTCGCAGGCGTGAGAAGGTGGTGGAAGCACCCGGCGATGCCCGGTCGCCGGACCCCGAAGCCGGCCAGGCCAGAGGTCCAAGAACGCACTCTAGCAAAACGGCGCCCCTCGGCGCCCGCGGCGGGAGCGCGGGCGGCGTGAGGTGCGTCGCGCTCTTCCCGCGGACCTCCCCCCGCTCGTCAGGCCCAGTGCTCGCGCAGCGCGGCGACGACGGCGGCGAAGGTCCCCCGACCCATCGTGGCTCCCTCGCGGCGGATCGCGGACGACTCGACGACGAGGAGGCGGTCGAGCCGGACCTCGCTCGGACGGCCCTTCGGGTCCCAGGCGCCCGGGCCGACGTCGAACCAGTAGCGGCCGTGGCGGGCCTCCTGGGCGGCGTCGCGATCATGGTCCTTCGACGTCATCTGGGCGACGATGAGGCGATCCCCGCTGCGGGCCAGGATCAGGACGGGGCGGTCCTTGCCCTGGGAGGCGTCCTCCTCGTAGGGGACCCAGGTCCACACGACCTCGCCGGGGTCGGCGTTGCCGTCGGGGTTGGGGGTGTAGTCGAAGGAGGGGAGCCCGGCGGAGGCCACGTCGTAGGGGCGGATGCCGGCGCTCCCGCCGATGGGGGCCGGCGTGGTCCGGGCGGCCGCGCCTTCTCGGCGGCGGGGGGCGGGGGAGGCGGTTCCGGCCGTGGAGTCGATGGAGCCCTCATGCCCAGGGCGAGCGGCGCGACTGGTGCGGCGCGCGCGCTGCTTGAGGGCGGGGGTGAGGACGTCGGTGGCAGCGCGGCCGACCGCGCGCAGGATCCCGTCGAGAAGGCTGGCCATGGGCGCCACCCTACAGCCCGCGGCCGACTGCGAGGGGGCGCCCCCGGTGGATCGCGCCGGCGCGGCGCCGGTCCGCCGCCTCTACTTCCTCGCCTGGGTCACGATGGTGCACAGGGGGAGGGAGACCGTGTCGATCGTGTCGTTGCCCTTGACGTCGATCGTGGCGCTCAGGCCCTTCGACGGGTCATTCGGGTCGCAGGTCCCTAGGGCCTTCCAGCCGTCCGGGGTGATCGCGCCGCTGTCCACCGAGTAGACGACGGACAGCGTCACCGTGTGCCCGGAGTTGCTGTACAACGGGCTCGACATGCCCACGGCGATACTGCCATTGGCGTCGGGCAGCAGGGTGCTGCGCAGCCACCAGGCTGTGCCGCTGGGCTCGGCGTACTCGAGCCTCAATCCTGTCGGCGGCCTCGCGGTCAGGGTGAAGCTCGGCGTCCAACCCACCACGTCAGTGGTGTTGGAGAGGGCCACGGTGTAGTCGACGATGACGTGGGGCGCCGGGTGCGTGGCGTCCGGGCCCTGCACGGTGACGCCGCTCTGGGCGACCGTCGCCGAGACCTCGCCGCGGGCGCGCTCATCCTCGTAGAGGGAGGAGAAGATCTTGCCGTCCTGGGCGGTGACGGACGTGGAGATGGTGTTGTACCCGATGACGCCGCTCAGATCCACCTGGCATGTGGCCTCCTGGTCCGCCGGGATGACGGCCCCGCCCCCCGAAATCTCCTGCCTCGTGGCCGGGCCCTCCGCGGTCACGACGCCGCCCCCGAAGGCGGTCAGATCGCAGCTCAGCCTCGTGATCGTGGCCGGGCCCTCCGTGCGCGCGGCCGCGATCGTGAAGCCCGACAGGGCGGTGGTGGAGTCGTTGTGGATGGTGGCCGTGTATCGACCGGCGTCCTTGGCGGCGTCCCCGGGCGGATCCTGCTTGCTCGTGGTCACTGTGGCGTGAGTGGCGCTCGCCGGCTCCTTGGCCGCTGTGGCCGTGGGGCTGTGAGGCGTGGCGTCCTCGGTGGTCGTCAGGGTCGGCTTGAGCGTGTAGTCGCGCGCCTGGTCCCCCGGCGCGTTGACCAGCGTCCCGATGCTCAGGTCGAGGTAGGAGCCGGAGGGGCGGCCGGAGAAGTCGACCGTGTAGGCCAGGCTCAGGTGCTCGGGGGAGCAGGAGACGCCATCGGCGGATGCGGAGTAGTCGCCGTGCCTGGAGTACTGGTTGTAGATGCGGGAGAGCAGCCCGAGTCCCGATGAACCGTAGCGACGGATCGGGCCCTCCGGGTCGTCACTGGTGTAGAGGGTGGCTATGCCGGTGACCCCCTGCGCCGAGGGGCAGTTCCAGGTCCACTGTCCCGGCTGGGAGTCGGCCTCGAGGGTCAGGGTCATCTCCCTGCCCGGTGCCACGGTGTCAGGGATGCGCACGCCCCAGAAGAGGCAGTGGGCGGCCTCATCGGCGCCCTGGCAGCCGGTGCCCCCGGGGGAGTAGGAGCCGGTGACGCTGATGTCGTCATTGCCGCCGCTGGGAGCGGCCATCTGCGCGTCGGCGGGGACGGCGACCAGGGCGACGAGCGCCAGGGGCAGGGCCAGGACGGCGCCGAGGACCCGGCGCGGCGGGGACGAAGGTACGGAACGTGCTCGGCGCATGGCAGGCCTTCTCTCACAATGTCTCGAAACGATTAAGGACACCCCGTCAATCTAACGTGGCAGGCATCACTTGTGAAGAGATTCGCGCCCGTCAATTGGGAGGTCGCCCCCGCTATCCTCCCTCGTCACAAGGCCTTTGCCGCTCCGATTCCCGTCCCGCGCCGTCACCCGGGCCGCGTGGCCGCCTTCATCGCGGCGACGAAGCCGCGCAGTTCCGCGCGCATCGCCGCGACGGCCTCCTCCCTCGCGCGGCTGCCCGGCCGCGCCGCGGCGATAGCCGGGGCGTGAGACTCCACGATCTGGACGGTCGCCGACCCGGAGATCGCCCCATCGGCCCCCGCGGCGATCGCCTCGGCGACCTGCTCGGGGCGGGAGATGCCGAAGCCGAGCATGACCGGTGCCGCGGCACCGGCCCGCAGCCTGGCCACCGATTCGGCCAGTCCCACGGTCGAGGCGGCCTGCTCCGCGCCGGTGACCCCCACGCGCGAGACCGCGTACACGTAGCCCCGCGAGGCGCCCGCCACGGCGTCGAGCGTGTGGGGCGCGGCCGACGGCGGGGCGATGTACACCGGGGAGATCCCCGCCCGCGCCGCGGCGGCTGAGAAGGCGGGTGACTCGCGTACCGGGACATCGGGCAGCAGGACCGAGTCGATCCCCGCCTCGGCGCACCTGGCGTAGAAGGGCTCCAGGCCGACGGCGAAGGGCACATTCCCGTAGATGAGCATGCCGATGGGCGTTTCCGGGTGGTGCCGGCGCACGCGCGCCACCACTCCCAGGCAGTCGGCCAGGGTGGCCCCGGCCTCCTGGGCTCGGATATGGGCGCGCTGGATCGTGGGTCCGTCGGCGACGGGGTCGCTGAACGGCACCCCGAGCTCCAGGGCGTCCGCGCCCCCGGCGATGAGCGCCTCGATGACCTCCTCGGATAGCTCCGCGCTGGGGTCGCCCACCATGACGAAGGGGACGAAGGCCCCCTCGCCCCGCTCACGCAGGGCGGTGAACATCGATGCGTAGCGATCCATCAGCGCTCCCCCTCATCACTCGAGCCCACTCCGAGCGCCGTCGGCGCAGCCCGGCCGGCGGCTCCGGCCTGGGCCGCCAGGGCCTCGTACTCACCGCGCTTGCCCATCAGCCTCAGCATCACGGCTGCCCGGGCCACCGCGCCGTCGTCGCTGAAGGAGCCGCCCATGCGCGCCCGCACCTGGTCGAGGTCCTTGTCCCCGCGTCCGGACAGGCACACGAGCAGGATGGGCGGCTCGGCGCCATCGGGGACCGCCTCAGCGATCTTGAGGGCCTGGGCGAGGGCGTGGGAGGACTCCAGGGCCGGGATGATCCCCTCATGGCGACTGAGCAGCCGGAAGGCCTCCAGAGCCTCCTCATCGGTGATGCCGACGTACCGGGCCCGTCCCGTATCGGACAGTCGTGCGTGCTCAGGGCCGACCCCGGGGTAGTCCAGGCCGGCGGACACGGAGAAGGACTCCTCGACCTGGCCGTCGTCGTCGCGCATGAGGTAGGAGCGGGCGCCGTGGAGGATCCCGATGGCGCCGGCGTTGATCGGCGCCCCGTGGCGGCGATCCAGGCCCTCGCCCGCGGGCTCGACGCCGATGAGCCCCACGCAGGCGTCGTCGATGAAGTCGGAGAACATGCCGATGGCGTTCGACCCCCCGCCCACGCAGGCGATCACCTCATCGGGCAGGCGCCCCGTGAGCGCGAGCGCCTGGGCGCGGGCCTCGGTGGAGATGACCCGGTGGAAGGCGTGGACGATCGTGGGGAAGGGGTGCGGGCCGGCGGCGGTGCCCAGCAGGTAGTGGGTGTCCTTGAACGAGGCCGTCCAGTCCCTCAACGCCTCGTTGACGGCGTCCTTGAGAGTACCCGCGCCGCTGGCCACGGGCACCACTCGCGCGCCCATGAGCTCCATGCGCTCCACATTGGCCGCCTGGCGCACCACGTCGGTAGCGCCCATGTAGATCGTGCACTCCAGGCCCAGCAGCGAGCAGACCATCGCGGTGGCGGTGCCGTGCTGGCCCGCGCCGGTCTCGGCGATGATGCGCCGCTTGCCCATCCGTTTGGCCAGGAGTGCCTGGCCGAGCACCTGGTTGCCCTTATGGGCACCGCCGTGGACGAGGTCCTCGCGCTTGAGCAGGATCCTCGCATTGCCCCGCAGCGGCAGATTGCGCAGCTCGGTCATCGGCGTGGGGCGCCCCAAGTAGCGGCGCAGGAGCTCGTCGAGCTCGGCGGCGAAGCCGGGGTCCGCGCTCGCGGCGATGAAGGCGTCCTCCAACTGATCCAGGGCGGGGATGAGCAGCTCGGGCACGAACTGGCCCCCATACTCCCCGAAGTAGGGATCGAGGCGCGGGTGCTCCCAGCGGCCGTCCGGGCCCGGCGGCGTGGCGGCGGCCTCGGCCAGGCGCGCGCGCCTCAGCGCAGGGGAGACCGGGGACGCCCCGGGTGCCGGGGAGCCGGCGCCGGCCCGTGCCCCGGAGGGCCCGCTCGGCAGCGGCACGGCCTCGACGAGCGCACGGGCCGCGGCCCCGGCATCCGCCGAGCCCGACAGACTCGAGCCCACCAGCAGGGCGTCCACGATCCCGGCCAGGCGCCGCACATCCCCCGGCCCATGGATCCCGGACTCGCCCACGAGGACCGCCCCGGCCGGCGCCAGGGGCGACATCTCCTCGGTGCGCGCCAGATCCGTGTCCAGCGTGCGCAGATCCCGGTTGTTGATGCCGATGACCCGCGCGCCCAGGGCGGCCGCCCGGCTCATCTCGCCGGGGGTGGAGACCTCCGTGAGCACGCCCATGCCCAAGGAGGCCGCCAGCCCCGCCAGCTCCCGGTAGACGTCGTCGGGCACCACGGAGAGCATGAGGAGGATTGCGTCCGCCCCCAGGTGGCGGGCCGCGAGCACCTGCACGGGGTCGACGATGAAGTCCTTGCACAGGACCGGCAGGTCCACCGCTGCGCGCACCCGGGCCAGGTCCTCGTACTCGCCGTTGAAGCGGTCGGGCTCGGTGAGCACGGAGATCGCCGCCGCGTAGGGGGCGTAGGAGGAAGCCAGCGCGGCTGGGTCGTAGTCGGTCCGGATCGAGCCGAGCGACGGCGAGGCCGCCTTGCACTCCATGATGATCGCCGGGCGCGGGCTGACGGCGGGGCCCGTGCGGCGCCGCAGCGCCGCCTCGAAGGAGCGCCCGGAGCGGGGCAGGGCCGAGGCCTCCAGGTGGCCGAAGCGCTCGCGCAGCTCGGGCAGGCGTCGACGCCTCCCGGCCACGATCGTGTCCAGCACCGTGCCGGTGGACATGAGGCGCTCCTCGATCGGGGCGCGATCGGGGCGCGCCGCCGCGCCCTGCGAGGCGGAGCCGATGCTCATGCGCGCTCCTCCTCAGTGCTCTCACTGCTCTCGCGACTCGTCTCGTCGGCCCGTCCGGAGCGGGCCGCCAACTGCTCTGCGGTGGTCATGGTCTCCAGGTGCCTGCCGGCCGCGCCCGAGGCGATCTGCTCCAGGGCCATGCGGGTGCCATCGGCCAGGTTGTCCGCGGGCCCCGCGAGGTAGAGCAGGGCGCCGGCGTTGACGGCAATGGCATCGCGGTGGGCCGGCTCTCCCCTGCCCGCGAGCGCCTCGCGCAGGGCGGCGGCGTTCTCCGCCGCCTGCCCGCCCAGGATATCCGATAGCTCCCAGCGCCTCACTCCGAGATCAGCGGGGGTGACCTCGTAGGCCTTGATCCCGCGGGGGGTGGCCTCCCGCACCTGCGTGGCGCCGTGGACGGCGATCTCATCGGTGCCCGCCCCGTGCACGATGAGGGCGCGCTTGCGGCCCAGCTTGACCATGGACTCGGCGATCATGTCGAGCATGGAGGGATCCCACACGCCCATGAGCTGGTAGGTCAGGTGCGCGGGGTTGAGCAGAGGGCCGAGCACGTTGAAGATCGTGGGCGTGGCCAGGGCCCGGCGGATCGGCGCCACGTGCCTCATTGCCGGGTGGTAGGCCTGGGCGAACAGGAACGTAAAGTGATCGCGCGCCAGCAGCTCGACGGCCTGCTCCGCTGTCACCTCCAGGGGCAGGCCCAGGGCCGCGACGACGTCGGCCGCCCCTGTCTTGGAGGACACCGCCCGGTTGCCGTGCTTGGCCACCGAGATGCCCATCGATGCCGCGACGAGGCCGGCGGCCGTCGAGATATTGATCGTGCCCACGCCGTCACCGCCCGTGCCCACGACATCCACGAGGGGGAAGGCGACGGCGGGGAAGGGGCGCGCGGCCCGGCGGAAGGCGCTCGCGGCCCCCGCCACCTCGTCGGCGGTCTCCCCGCGCGAGTGCAGGGCGGCGAGCAGGGCGGCGGTCTCTGCCTCGGAGAGGTCCCCGGCGCCCAGGGCGGCGAAGACGATGCCGGTCTCCTCGCGGCTGAGCCGGCGGCCCTGGATGACCTCGCGCAGGAGCCGGTGGGCGTCCTCGGGCCCGGCGGCGGTCGATGCCGAGGGGACCGGGGCAGTGGTGGGCTCTGGCACGGTTGTCGGCTCTGTCATCGTCTTTCTCCTGCGCTTGCGGTCGCGGTGGTCAATCCGGCGATGAGGGCCCGCAGGATCGCGGGGCCGGCCGGGGTGAGGATGGACTCGGGGTGGAACTGGAGGCCGACGGCGGGGCGCCGTCGGTGGCGCGCGGCCATGACGATCCCGTCGCCGGTGCGGGCCAGGCACTCCAGATCGGCGGGCAGTTCGCGCGTGCCGAGCGAGTGGTAGCGGGCGACGTCCAGGGGCCCGCCGCCGAGCACGGCGAAGGCGGCATCGGCGCGCCCGGCGGACGTGACCTCCGCGCGGGTGGAGCGGCCGTGGACCGGCTCGACTCTGCCCACGCTCCCACCGCAGGCCTCGACGATGGCCTGGAAGCCCAGGCAGATGCCCAGCGTCGGCAGGCCGCGCTCCAGGGCGGCGCCCAGGACCTCCATCATGCAGCCCGCCTGGCGGGGGTGCCCGGGGCCGGGGGAGAGGACCAGGGCGGGGCGCTGGCCCGCGGCCGCCTCCTGCGCCGTCGGCCCCAAGGCGGCCAGGACCGTGGAAGCCGGCACCGTGTTGCGGTAGACCTCGGTGTCCATGCCCAGCACGGCGAGTTGGTCGACGAGGTTGTAGACGAAGGAATCGCGGTTGTCCAGCAGGATGATGCGCACTCAGGCCTCCCCGGTCTCGATGACGAGCTCAGCGCCCCGCGCGGCCGCCACGGCCGCCAGCACCGCGCTGGCCTTGTGGACGGTCTCGGCCGCCTCGGCGGCCGGATCGGAGGCGCCGACGACGCCCGCGCCGGCCTGCACCAGGGCCCGCCCGCCCGCCACGAAGGCCGAGCGGATGACGATGCAGGTGTCGAGCTCGCCGTCGCCGCGCAAGTAGCCCACCGAGCCCCCGTAGGAGCCGCGCCGCATGCCTTCGGTGGCGCGGATGAGCTCGGCGGCCCGCAGCTTCGGCGCGCCGGTGAGCGTGCCCATCGTCATCGAGGCGCGGAAGGCGTCCAGGGCGTCCAGGCCCGGGTCCAGCTGTCCGGATACTTCCGAGACCAGGTGCATGACGCGGCTGTAGCGGTCCACGCGCAGCAGCTCGCGCACTTTCCGGGTGCCCGGCGCGCTGACTCGGGCGACGTCGTTGCGCGCCAGGTCCACGAGCATGACGTGCTCGGCGATCTCCTTGGCGTCCGTGCGCAGCTCCAGCTCCAGGCGCGTATCCCGCTCATGGTCCACGGAGCCGTCCGGGGCCAGCCCGCGCGGCCGAGTGCCGGCGATGGGCCGGATGGCCACCTCGCCCGTGGCCGCGCTGTGCAGCAGGGCGGACTCGGGGGAGGCGCCCAGGAGCTCGAAGCCGGGAGCGGCCACGTAGAACATGTAGGGACTCGGATTCGACTCGCGCAGCGCGCGGTAGGCCTTCAGCGCGTCCGGGCAGTCGATCGTGAACGCCCGCGACGGAACCACCTGGTAGACGTCCCCGGCGGCGATCGACTCCTGGAGCCCGGCCACGAGCCCCGCGAAATCGCTGTCCGAGACGCTCGGCACGGCGCGGGCGATCGGTCGGGCGGCTGGGACGGACACTGGGCCGGCGCCTCCCGCCACCGGCGCGGGCCCGCCCGCATCCGGGGCCGGCGCGGGCCTCGCGGTGTCGATGACGGTGGCCAGCTCGTCGATCCTGCGCGCGAGATCATCGGCGTCCACGCTCGCCCCCACCAGTGTCGCCTCACCGGTGGGGTGGTCGATGACCAGGAGGATGCGCGCGGTGTAGAACAGGTAGTCCGGGCAGGTGTTGGGCCCTGCGGACACCTGCGGCAGCTGTTCGAAGCCCGCCAGGTAGTCGAAGGCGAACACTCCCGCCACGAGCGGCAGGTGGGGATGGTCGACCTCCTGGGAGGCCAGCACCCGCAGCGGCTCCAAGGTGGAGGGGGCCGTCAGCCGCTCCCGCTCCTCCATCCCGGCGCTGTCGGCCGGTGAGGGGATCCGCACCGCCAGACGGCCGGGCGCCTCCTCGACGACGCGATCCGCCAGGGATGCGCGCATGCGCGCCACGGCGGCCTCTCCGTCGGGCCGGGCCCGGTCCAGGGCCTCGATGACCACCTGGTTCCCCTCACAGGTCAGTCGTGCGCTCGCCTCGAGCATGAGGACCGTCGTGCGCGAGGAGCCCGTGGTGATATCCGCGCTCTCCAGCAGGACAACATCCACCGGCCTGCGGGCACTGCCCGCGGCGTCTGCGGTGGTGGCGATCGCGCCGGCCTCCGCCAGGCGCCTCACGAGCGCCCCGGAGTCGTGGGGGTAGCGGACCCTGCGGGTCAGCACAGTGGGCTCAGCGGGCCGGATGGGATCCGCGGGCTCCGCCGATCCCGCAGTTCCTGTGATGGTCATGCTGCGCTCCTCATCGCGTCTGATCGCTCCTCATCGTCTCCGCTCATCTCCAGGGCGGGTCAGGACAGGTGCTCGCGGACCTCGTGCATGTCCTTGTCCCCGCGCCCGGACAGGTTGACCAGGAGCAGCATATCCTCGGTCTGTCCGCCCACCTCGCGCTCGCGGGCGATCCGCAGCGCCTCGGCGAGGGCGTGGGAGGACTCCATGGCGGGGATGATCCCCTCGGCGGGAGAGCTCCCGGAAGGCGGCCAGGGCGTCGTCGTCGGTGATGCCGACGTACCTGGCGCGACCGGTGTCGGCCAGGTGCGCGTGCTCGGGGCCCACGGAGGGGTAGTCGAGGCCGGCGGAGATGGAGTGGGAGGGCAGGACGGCGCCGTCGTCGTCGAGCATGACGTAGGAACGCGTGCCGTGGAGCACGCCGGTGCGGCCGGCGCAGATGGGGGCGCCATGGAGGCCGGTGCTCAGGCCCCTGCCCGCGGGCTCGACGCCGATGAGCTCGACGTCGTCGTCCAGGTACTCGCTGAAGGCGCCGATGGCGTTGGATCCCCCGCCCACGCAGGCGATGACGGCGTCCGGCAGGCGTCCGTAGCGGGCGAGCATCTGGGCGCGGGACTCGATGGAGATCACCGACTGGAAGTAGTGGACGATCGTGGGGAAGGGATGGGGACCGGTGGCCGAGCCCAGGATGTAGGCGGTGGACTCCAGGCGCTCGCACCACTGCGTCAGGGCGGTGTCGACGGCGTCCTTGAGGCCCTGCGAGCCGGTGGTCACGGGGACGACCCTGGCGCCCATGAGCTCCATGCGCTCCACATTGGGGCGCTGGCGCTCGACATCGTGGGCGCCCATGTAGATCGTGCACTCCAGGCCCAGCAGGGCGGCGACCATCGCGGTGGCGGTGCCGTGCTGGCCCGCGCCGGTCTCCGCGATGAGGCGGGTCTTGCCCATGCGCTTGGCCAGGAGGGCCTGCCCGAGAGCGTTGTTGCCCTTGTGGGCGCCGCCGTGGACGAGGTCCTCGCGCTTGAGGATGATGCGGGTGTCGGGGCGCGAGAGGCCACGGCACTCGTACAGGGGCGTGGGGCGGCCGAGGTATCCCTCGCGCAGGTCCTCGAGCGCGGCCAGGAAGTCCGGGTCGTCGACGGCCTCGGTATAGGCGGCCTCGAGCTCATCGAGCGCGGGTAGGAGGAAATCGGGGACCTCCTGGCCGCCGAAGCGCCCGAAGAAGGCCGGCAGCAGCGTGCGGCGGGGGATGTCCGTGCCGGGGGCCGGGGCCGTGTATCCCGGGGCGTCGGGGCCGAGCGGGCCGGTCGGGACGCGGCCGGCGGTGGGGGCGGCGCCGGGAAGGGACTCGGCGTCGTGGGCAGTAGGAGCCGACTGGGCGGCGTTCGCGGTGCTCATGCGGGGCTCTTTCCTTGGAGGGGTGGTCATGCTCTCAAGGCGGGCCCGGGGACTCCTTGCGCTCTCGCGCCCGCCTTCGTGGCGAGCGGGGCGTCGGGTACGACGTGTCAGTGGCTCGCCCTCAGGGGAGCCACCACCAGCAGCGGGTGCGCGTCGTCGTCATGGGAGGAAGGCTAGGGGAGCCGGGAAGCGGGCGGCAAATCCGATGTGGCGGCGCTCATATCATGGGATGGAGCGAGGGGCGGCCGGGTGCAGGCGTCGAGTTACCCTCGGCGCCCCCGACGCGCCGGGGCCGCCGCCCTCCCTGAGCCGTGGGCCCCGGCTCATTGCGGTGCGGGGGCCCTCCTCCCCGCCGCCCTCCTGCGCAGCAGGAGGGCGGCGGCCACGGCCGCCAGCGCCACGATCGTCATCAAGCGTCCCGCGGGGCTGGCCATCCATCCGGCCAGCACCGCGATGCCGATGGTCGTGTAGATCCCGGCCCACAGAAGTGCGCCGATCGCCGTGGCCAGCAGGTAGCGCGGCACGGGCACGCGCGCGACCCCGGCCGAGACCTGAACGAGTGACTGCGCGCCGATCGTGAGGAAGGAGAGGGGGACTGCCCAGATGCCCCAGCGCGCTGCCCACTCCTGGGCGTTCGCGTACGCCGGGGTTCGCAGGATCCGGGCCCAGCGGCTCCGCGAGGCCCCCGCGCCCAGGCACCGCCCCGTCCAGTACATGGCGTTCGAGCGCGCCATGGCGCCGCACCAGAAGAAGAAGAGCACCCAGGCGAAGGGGAGCTCGTGGATCCGCTCGATCACGCCATGCACCTTAGTCGAGCCTCACCTGAGGCGCGAAGCGCCATCCGCAGCCGACGGGAATGGCGAGGTTTGAGGATTGCTTCTCCCACGCGTCCAGCCAGCAGGGGCCAGATCCGCAGGATCACGCGGTCATTGATCGGCCAACCACCTCGGTTCGGCCGAGCGATCCTCGAACCTCGCCATTTCAGCCGATCATCTCTGAGGCCACGGGCCCGCATCCGGCTGCGGTCGCGCAGCCCCGGGCGACGGCGTGGGAGACTGATCCCAGTATGTTCCGCGCGCCCCGCCGCGCCCGTCCGGAAGGTATCCGTGTCACCGATCCTCACGCCCGAGCAGGCCGCCGCCGTCACCCCGGCCGCGACCGATCCCGCGCTGATCAGGAACTTCTCCATCATCGCCCATATCGACCACGGCAAGTCCACCCTGGCCGACCGCATGCTTCAGGCCACCGGCGTCGTCGCCCCCCGCGACATGCGCGCCCAGTACCTCGACCGCATGGACATCGAGCGCGAGCGCGGCATCACCATCAAATCCCAGGCCGTGCGCATGCCCTGGGGCGCGCCCGGCCCCGACGGCGCCATCCGCCCCTACGCCCTCAACATGATCGACACCCCCGGGCACGTCGACTTCTCCTACGAGGTCAACCGCTCCCTGGCGGCCTGCGAGGGGGCCGTCCTGCTCGTCGACGCCGCCCAGGGCATCCAGGCCCAGACCCTCGCCAATCTCTACATGGCCATCGAGGGCGATCTTGCGATCATCCCGGTGCTCAACAAGATCGACCTGCCCGCCGCCGAGCCCGAGCGCCACGCCGACGAGATCGCCGCGCTCATCGGCTGCGAGCCCGCAGACATCCTGAAGGTCTCCGGCAAGACCGGTGCCGGCGTGCCCGAACTGCTCGACCGCATCGTCGAGGCCGTCCCCGCGCCGGTGGGCGACCCCGCCGGACCCACGCGCGCCATGATCTTCGACTCCGTGTACGACACCTACCGCGGCGTCGTCACCTACGTGCGCGTCGTCGACGGCGCCCTCAAGCCCCGCGAGCGCATCGAGATGCTCTCCACCACCGCTGTCCACGACCTGCTCGAGATCGGCGTCATCAGCCCCGAGCCCAGCCCCACGGGGGGCCTGGGCGCCGGGGAGGTCGGCTACCTCATCACCGGGGTCAAGGACGTGCGCCAGTCCAAGGTCGGCGACACCGTCACCTCCGCCGCCGCGCCGGCCGCCGAGCCGCTGGCCGGATACCAGGAGCCCAAGCCCATGGTGTTCTCCGGCCTCTTCCCCGTGGACGGCTCGGACTTCCCCGTCCTGCGCGACGCCCTGGACAAGCTCAAGCTCAACGACGCCGCCCTCACCTATGAGCCCGAGACCTCCGTGGCCCTCGGCTTCGGCTTCCGCTGCGGCTACCTCGGCCTGCTGCACCTGGAGATCATTCGGGAGCGCCTCGAGCGCGAGTTCAACCTCGACATCATCTCCACCGCCCCCTCCGTGGTCTACCGGGTCACCACCGAGGACCGCGCCGTCCACACCGTCACCAACCCCTCGGAGTACCCCGAGGGCAAGATCCTCGACGTCCAGGAGCCCGTGGTCCGCGCGACCATTCTGACCCCCAGTGAGTTCGTGGGCACCGTCATGGAGCTGTGCCAGTCGCGGCGCGGCACCATGCAGGGCATGGACTATCTCTCCGAGACCCGCGTGGAGATGCACTACGTGCTGCCCCTGGCGGAGATCGTCTTCGACTTCTTCGACGCCCTGAAGTCCCGCACCCGCGGCTACGCCTCCCTCGACTATGAGATGGACGGCGAGCAGTCCGCGGACCTGGTCAAGGTGGACATCCTGCTCAACGGGGAGAAGGTGGACGCCTTCAGCGCCATCGTCCACAAGGACGCCGCCTACTCCTACGGCCTCAAACTCACCAAGCGCCTCAAGGAGCTCATCCCGCGCCAGCAGTTCGAGGTGCCCGTGCAGGCGGCCATCGGCTCGCGGATCATCGCCCGTGAGACCATCCGCGCCCTGCGCAAGGACATGCTCGCCAAGTGCTACGGGGGAGATATCTCCCGCAAGCGCAAACTGCTGGAGAAGCAGAAGGAGGGCAAGAAGCGGATGAAGGCGATCGGAAGCGTCGATGTCCCGCAAGAGGCCTTCATCGCGGCGCTCGGCGCGGACAACCCCACCGGCAAGGACGGCAAGTAGGAAGAATCGCGGACAGCGGCTCGGCGCTCCGATTCGCCGGGCCGCGGGGAGCAGGAGGATGTCATGAGGGACGACGGCGCTGATCTGGTTCTCACCCGCGGGCTCGCCCGGGTGCTGGGCGAGCCGCACGCGGGCACCGATGGGCGCCACCGCGACGAGCCCTCGCCCTTCGTCGACGGAGACCTCGTGGGCGCCGTCGGCGCCGTGTGCGTCGTGGCGCGCCTGCGCCCCGACTGCGGCGCCCCCGGCGTCTCCGCGATCCACAAGGCCCCCGTCGACGGCCCCGTGGCGGTCAATGCCCTGGGCCTGTTGGGGGACCAGCAGGCGGATCGCGAGCATCACGGCGGCCTCGACAAGGCCCTCTACGTCATGGATGCCGCCGAGGCCCGCCACTGGGCCGGGGTGCTCGGCCCCGAGCACGGCCTGGCCGCCGGGAACATGGGCGAGAACATGCTCATCGAGCCGGGCGCCATCGGCGGTATCGACGACGTCGAGATCGGTGCGATCCTGTCCATCGGTCCGGGCTCCGCTCAGGGGAGGGGGAGCGAGCGGTCCATCGGCGAGGCCGAGGGGCCCATCCCGCCCGGCGAGCCTGGTGAGGACAGTCCGCGGCGCGGCATCCTCGTCACGGTCACCGGCGTGCGCAACCCCTGCTCCACCTTCGCCCGCGGCATGGGCCGTGGCGACTGGGCGGAGGTCTTCTCCGAGCGAGCCCGCGTGGGCGTCTACCTCTCCGTGCTGCGCGACGGGAGCGTGTCCGCCGGCGACGAGGTCCGGGTGGTGTCCACCCCCGGGCACCGCGTCACCTGCCACCGCTGGTTCGCCCACCACGACCCGCGCGATGCCCGGGCGATGCTCGCTTCCGAGGCCTTCGGCAACCTCCGCCTGGCCGATTTCACGCGCAAGTACGTGGTTGCCGCCGCTAATGAACAGGTCGGCTGAGGGGACGGACCGATGCAGCAGCACCCACCGCGCTCCCACGCGATCCACTCGCGAGTGCGCTCCTACTCCCGCGCCGGCGGGCGCCTGAGCGAGGCGCAGGCCGAGGCCCTGGCCGCTCTCGCCCCCCGCTACGTGGTGGACGTGCCCCGGCGCGACGCCGTGCGCACCGTCGCCCCCGGCTTCCGCCTCGATCCCGAGGCGCTGTTCGGCCACCAGGGCTGGGGCCGCCCCCTCGTCGTCGAGATCGGCTCGGGCTCGGGGGAGGCCGTCCTGGCCCACGCCGCCGCCCATCCGGGCGTCGACCACCTGGCCGTCGAGGTATGGGAGACAGCGATCGCCCGGCTCGTCGCCTCGATCCACCGCCAGGGCCTGCGCAATGCGCGCGTCGTGCCCGCCGACGGCGCCGAGCTGCTGGCCACCGCCCTGCCCGTGGGCTGCGCGAGCGAGGTGTGGGTGTTCTTCCCCGATCCGTGGCGCAAGGCCCGGCACCGCAAGCGCCGTCTGGTGAACGCCGCCTTCGCGGATTCCGTGGCCCGGGTGCTGCGCCCCGGCGGCGTGTGGCGCCTGGCCACGGATTGGGCGGACTACGCCTGGCAGATGCGCGACGTCCTGGAGGGCGCCTCCGCCCTTCCCGAGGGCATCGAGGCCGATTCGACCGGCCCCTACTTCCGCTACGACGACGCCGGTGCGCGCCCCGACCTGGGCGCTGGGAGCGCCGTCGCCGGGGACGCGGGCAACGGAGTGGACCCCGGCTCTCCATCGGGTGCGCGCGGTGGATGGTCGGAGCGCTTCGCCGGGCGCGCCATGACCCGCTTCGAGCAGCGCGGCATCGACGAGGGGCGCACGATCCGCGACCTGACGGCGGTTCGCACAGAGGAGCAGTGGATCCCGGCCGCCCGCCCCACCGCGCTGGAGCGCCTGGACA
The DNA here is from genome assembly GCF_002076915.1 of Actinomyces gaoshouyii. Classification (NCBI taxonomy): domain Bacteria; kingdom Bacillati; phylum Actinomycetota; class Actinomycetes; order Actinomycetales; family Actinomycetaceae; genus Actinomyces; species Actinomyces gaoshouyii. The sequence continues at coordinate 1,327,849 of NZ_CP020468.1, read as the reverse complement.
ACGGCGCCCCCGGGCTCTTCGCGCCCGAGGGGCTGACGGATTGACGGCCCGATGAGCGGGATCCGACTGCCCAGGCGGGCGTGGCTCGCCATCATCGCGCTCGGCTTCCTGGGGCTCTGCGCTGTCGTGCGGGTGCCGGTGGGCGTCATCCCGCCGCTCCTGCCGCGCCTGGGCGATGATCTGGGCCTGTCAGGGGCGGTGCGCGGGGCGCTCACCAGCGTGCCGGTGCTCTGCTTCGGCCTGCTCACCCCGGCGGCCTCCATCGCGGTGAGGCGGATGGGGGTCAATGCCTCGGGCCTGGTGATGATGGGCGCGGTGGTCGTCGGGGCCGTGCTCCGCTCCGCCGGGGGCGCGGCGGCGGCCTTCGCGGGGACCGTGCTCATCGGCGCGGGGCTGACGATCGGCAACCTCGTGGCGCCGATGGTCATCGGCCGGGACTTCTGGCACCGGGCCTCCCTCATGACCGGCCTGTACTCGGCCACCTGCAATGTCCTTGTCATGGCCGCGACGGCACTGGCCGTCCCCCTCGCCGCAGCGGTCGGCTGGCGCGGCTCGGCCCTGGCGTGGACCGTGATCCCCGTGGCCTTGGCAGCGGCTGCCTGGTGGTGGGTCTACCCGCCGGGCTCGACTGCGCCGCGTGAGAGCCTGCGGCGCCGCTCGGGCATGAGCGCCTGGGTGGGGGAGCGCTCCCTGATCGGCGGGGGCCACGAGGATGCCGGGGGCGATCGTGGGGCGATCGGCGCCACGGGGCGGACGCCGACGGGCGGGCCCGTGTGGCGCCGTCCGCTGGCCTGGGTGATGGCGCTGGCCTTCACCGGGCACGTCCTCGCCTTCTACGCGATCTCCGGCTGGCTGCCGACGGCGCTCGCGCAGACCGCCGGGATGAGCGAGTCCGCCGCGGGCCTGGCCTCCTCGGTGTTCGCGATGACGGGGATCGTGGGCCCGATGCTCGTGCCCCTCATGCTCGAGGCCCTGGGCTGGTCCGGCGCGCGCATGCTGGGAGTGCTGAGCGCCTGCTGGCTGGCGCTACCGGTGGCGATGATCGTGGCGCCGACCGCCTGGCTGGTGCCGTGCCTCTTGTCCGGGATCGCGCAGGGCGCGTTCTTCGCCGCCCTGTTCTCCCTGGTCATCCAGCGCGCTGAATCATTGGATGACAACCGGCGCACCACCGCGCTGATCCAGACGGTAGGGTACTGCGCCGCCGCGGTGGGACCGATCGTCCTGGGCTGGATGCGCGAGGCGACCGGGGGCTGGGCGGCGCCGTTCGCCGTCGTGGTGGCGGCGCTCGTGCTCATGACGGTCTGCGGGCAGATCGCGGCCCGATGGCCCGCGGGCGACGCCTTCCGGGCCACTGGCCCCGCCGGCCTCATGGGGGAGGCGGAGGCGTGAGCCCGGCCCAGCCCGTGGGGGCGCCCCTTGTCGATGGCCTGCCACCCGAGGCGGCCGCGCCGGCGCCGGGAGCCCGGTGCGGGGCAGCGGGGCCCGGGCGCGCCGATGGAGCTGCGCGTCCGTTCTCCGTCTACCTGCACGTGCCCTACTGCCGGGTGCGCTGCGGCTACTGCGACTTCAACACCTACACGAACCTCCACATGGGGCAGGGCGCCTCCGCGGTCGACTACGTGAGCACTCTGGCCGCCGAACTGCGCACCGCCCGCGCCGCGATGGATGACGCGGGCCTTCCCGCGCGCCGGGCCGCCACGGTCTTCGTGGGCGGCGGCACCCCGACAATGCTCCCGCCCTCGGACCTGGCCGCGATGATCGGACTCGTGAGGGAGGCCTTCGGGCTGGATGAGGGCGCCGAGGTGACCACCGAGGCGAACCCGGACTCCGTGGACGAGGCGGGTCTGGCAGCGCTGGCGGAGGCCGGCTTCACCCGGGTGTCCTTCGGGATGCAGTCGGCGGTGCCCCATGTGCTGAGGGCCCTGGACCGCACGCACGAGCCGTCCCGCGTGCCACTGGTGGTCGATTGGGCGCGGCGAGCGGGACTGGGCACGAGCCTCGACCTCATCTACGGCGCGCCGGGGGAGTCCCTGGAGGACTGGGAGCGCTCCCTCGAGGCCGCTGTGGAGATCGGCCCGGATCACCTGAGCGCCTACGGCCTCGTCATCGAGGAGGGCACGCGCATGTGGGCCCAGGTGCGGCGCGGCGAGCTGCCCATGCCCAGCGACGACGATGAGGCCGCCAAGTACGAGCTGGCCGACCGCCTCCTGGCGAGCGCCGGCTACGAGTGGTACGAGATCTCCAACTGGGCGCTGCCCGGCCACGAGTGCCGGCACAACCGCGCCTACTGGCAGGACTGGGACTGGTGGGGCGCCGGCCCCGGGGCGCACAGCCACCTGGGCGACGTGCGCCTGTGGAACGCCAAGCACCCCCTGGTCTGGGCGGCGCAGGCGCTCAGCGGAAGGCTCCCGGTGGCCGGGCACGAGGTGATCGACGCCGACTCCCGGCTCCTGGAGCGGGTCATGCTGGGCATCCGCCTGCGCGAGGGCATCGCACTGGCGCAACTGGGGGAGCCGGGTGAGGTGGGCGGCGATGAGCCGGGCTCCGGCGCCGGGCGCGCGCCGAGGAGGCTCGTGCCCGTGGTGGGCCGACTCGTCGCCGATGGCCTGCTCGATGGCGCGGCCGCCCTGCGCGGGCGCGCCATCCTCACTCTGCGCGGCCGCCTCATGGCCGACACCGTCACCCGTGCCCTGACCGCCTGAGGCCTGCTCCGGCGGCGCGCGCGGAAAGCGAACCTCGAACCTCGCCATTTCGCGTGCCGGCACCCGTGCCGGTTAGGTGTAGTTCCCTGTGAGGTTGTGGGCGCGGCTGATGGGAGTGCGGTGGCGACGGCAGGAGCGGTTGTCCATCGCCCGGCAGGCCCGGCAGCGCCCCACCCACCGGCTGGACGTGGCCGGTGATACCTGGAAGCGCTCAGCCGCCCGACGCATCGACCAGCCCTCCTCCATCACCACACGGGCCAGACGACGACGCCCCTCAGGCGTCAAAGGTGCGTTAGCGTCAGTCATGAAGGCCTCCTCGGATCGGACGCCAGGGAAGTGCAACTTAGCCCGGCCGGGATCGGGTAATCTCGCGGAGGTGACGAATCGAGTCGCGTCGTCATGAAGCCACCCGCCCACGCCGTCGAGGACCCCGTGACCCCCGCACATCCTGGCCCTGATTCCCGTCCAGCGCTCATTCTGGCCAACCTCGGTACGCCCGAGGCGCCCACTGCCAAGCACGTGCGCCCTTTCCTGCGCGAGTTCCTCACCGACAGGCGCGTCATCGAGACCCATCCCGCCCTGTGGCGCCCCATCCTCGAGAGCGTCGTCCTCACCATCCGACCAGCGCGCTCAGCCCGCAAGTACGCCACCATCTGGCGCGTCGGCCACGAGACCAGCCACTCCGGCTCTCCCCTCATGCACCACACCGAGCGGCAGGGCGAGCTCCTCGCGAGTGCCCTCGGCGACGCCGTCCAGGTCCGCATCGCCATGCGCTACGGAAAGCCGGCCCTCAGGCGCGTCATGGGCGAGCTCATGGAGGCGGGCTGCCGCCGCATCGCCGTCCTGCCCGCCTACCCCCAGTACTCCGCCTCCAGTCAGGGCACCGTCATCGACGAGGCGGCCCGTTTCATCCTCGCCGGCCGCGATCAGCCCGAGCTGCGCACCATCCGCTCCTTCCCCGATGCCCCTGCCTACATCGAGGCCCTGGCAACCGCCATCGAGGGCCACTGGGAGCACTACGGCCGCCCCGACCCCGCCGCCGGCGGGCGCCTCCTGCTGTCCTTCCACTCCATCCCCCGGGCCATGCACGACGCCGGGGACCCCTATCGCTCCGAGTGCGAGCGCACCGCCGACCTCCTCACCGCGCGGCTTGCCGCCCCCGAGGGCCTCATCCGCACCACCTTCCAGTCCGTGTTCGGGCCTGCGAAGTGGATTGGGCCGGCCACCATCGACACCGTTGCTGGGCTGGGTGCGGCCGGCTGCCCGCGCCTCGACGTCATCTGCCCCGGCTTCATGGCCGACTGCCTGGAGACCCTGGAGGAGATCGACCAGCTCAACAGGCAGGCCTTCACCGCCGCCGGGGGAGGGGACTTCCACTACATCCCCTGGGGCAATGACGCGCCCGGCTGCGTGGCCGCGCTGGCCGAGCAGGCCCGCAGCGCGCTGTCCGGATGGGTGGATTGAAACGGGGCGGTTTCGCGCTGTCGGCTATGGTGGGTGGCGGACAAACCGAGAATCAGAGGAGACCTTGTGCACCTGCCCTGGTGGTCCACCCTTCCGTTCGTGGCGATGCTCGTGAGCATCGCCACCCTTCCCCTCATTCCCGCCACCGCGCACTGGTGGGAGAAGAACCGCAACCAGCTCATCCTGGCCTCGGCCCTCGGCCTGCCGGTGGCCGCCTGGATGTGGCACGCCCTGGGCTGGCAGCGGGTCTTCGCCGCCGTCGTCGAGTACGGGCAGTTCATCGCCCTGCTGCTCTCGCTCTTCGTCGTCGCCGGCGGCATCTACCTCAAGGGCGATATCGAGGCCACGCCCCGCAATAACACGACCTTCCTGGCCATTGGCGGTGTCCTGGCCTCCTTCGTGGGCACCACCGGTGCCGCCATGCTGCTCATCCGCCCCCTGCTGGCCACCAACCGGGAGCGGCGCTACCGCGTCCACACCGTTCTGTACACGATCTTCATCGTCGCCAATTGCGGCGGCCTGCTCACACCCCTGGGTGATCCGCCGCTCTTCCTCGGCTTCCTGCGCGGCGTCCCCTTCACATGGACCTTCCACCTCCTGCCCGAGTGGCTGTTCGTCAACGGGATGCTGCTGGTGTCCTACTTCGCCCTGGACACCTATTTCCACTCCCAGGAGCCCAGCGCCAACATCGCGCGCGACAAGGCCGAGCTCGAGCCCCTGGGGCTGCGCGGCACTGTGAACTTCATCTGGTTCGCCGTCATCATCGCCGCCGTCGCACTCGCCCCCTCCATCGACGTCCACGCCATCGAGGCGGGCCACGCGACCCTCAGCGACTGGCTGCCGATCCGCGAGGCCATCATGATCGGCGCCGCGGCCGCCTCCTACTTCCTGGGGGACAAGCGCGTGCGCTACGAGGACAACCAGTTCACCTGGGGGCCCATCGCGGAGGTCGCCGCCCTGTTCGTCGGTATCTTCCTGACCATGATCCCGGCCCTGGAGTACTTGGACGAGATCGCCCCGAGCCTGCCGATGAACGAGATCGCCTTCTTCATCTTCACAGGAGGCCTGTCCTCCGTGCTCGACAACGCCCCCACCTACGTCACCTTCTTCGAGGTCGTCTCGGTCGTGGAATCCCCGGGCGAAGTGCTCGTCGCGGGCGCTCCCGAGCGCTACCTCGTGCCCATCGCACTCGGCTCTGTGTTCTGCGGCGCCATCACCTACATCGGCAACGGCCCGAATCTCATGGTCAAGTCCGTGGCCGAGGCCGACGGCGTCGCCATGCCCTCCTTCGGCGGCTACGTCGTGCAGACCGCCACCCGACTCGTCCCGATCCTGGCCGCCATGGTCATGCTCTTCATCGCCCAGTCCCTGTGGGCCAAGCTCCTGGGCGGCCTGCTCACGGCGGCCCTGCTCGCCTGGGATGCCGTCCTCATCCGGCGAGGCCGCCGCCTGGCCATCCAGGACGCCTGAGAGGGAGGCGAGCGGGAGGAGGCGCGGCCACCGGCCCTCGATGGGCTGGCCGCCGCGCCTCCTCGCTCTCCTCAGCCCTCGCTCACGTGCGCGGAGCCCTCCCGCAGGAGGCGGCGCTCATCGCGGCCGACGACAGTCATGAGGATGACGGCGACCACAACCACTCCCACGAGGCACATGTAGGTGATATTCCAGCCCGCCTGGTCGATGAGGTGGCCGACGCCGCTGGAGGCGAGCGTCGCGCCCAGCAGGTAGCCGAACAGGCCGGTGAAGCCCGCGGCCGTGCCGGCCACATTGCGCGGGGACAGGTCGATCGCCTGCAGCCCGATGAGCATCACCGGCCCGTAGATGAGCCCGCCGATGATCGCGATGAGCAGGTAGAACAGGCCCATGGGGGCTGTCGGCGGCAGTTGCCAGTAGATGACGAGGGCCACGCCCACGCCGCCGAGGAACAGGATGCCGGCGCCCGAGCGCCAGCCGTGGAAGACGCGGTCGGACACCCACCCGCACAGGAGCGTGCCGGCGATGCCAGCGCCCTCGTAGATCGCGAATCCGAGGATGCCGTCCTTCACGTTCGCGCCATGGATGTAGTCGGTCAGGTAGACCGGGATCCAGTTGAGCACCCCGTAGCGCAGCGTGTAGACGAACACGTTGGTCACCGCGAGGAGCAGGATGACGCGACTCCTCAGCACATGGTCGAAAAGCAGGGAGCGCCAGTCCTCCTCGTCGTTGTCGGCCTCGACCTTGGCGGGATCGTCGGCGTACTCCTCGATCGGTGGCAGGCCCATGGCCTCGGGGCGGTCGCGGATGAGCAGGAGGGCGACGGCGGCGACCACGAGCGCGACGAGCGCGGGCGCCCAGAACGCGGGGGTCCAGTCGGCGTCGTCGGAGGCGAAGGAGTCCAGCGCCCAGGCGGAGATGAGGCCGATTCCGGCGCCTCCGACGTTGTGAGCGCAGTTCCAGATCGAGGTTCTCCAGCCGCGCTCGCGCGTGGAGAACCAGTGGACGAGGACGCGCCCGGATGGGGGCCATCCCATGCCCTGGAACCAGCCATTGATGAACATGAGGACCGCGAACAGGCCCACCGATGCCGTCAGGGCCGGCACGAGGGCGATGAACAGATTCATGATGGCGGACAGCGCCAGTCCCAGGGGCATGAAGTAGCGGGCATTGGCGCGGTCGGAGAGCATCGCCATGAAGAACTTCGACAGCCCGTAGGCGAAGAGCACCGCATTGGCCACCAGGCCGATATCCGAGGCGCTCATGATTCCGTGATCCTTGAGGATCGAGGCTACGAGCGACACGTTGTTGCGGATCAGGTAGAACCCGGCGTAGCCGATGAAGATCCCCATGAAGGCGCTGGCCCTCCACCTCCTGTACGTGGGCGCGATCTCATGATCGGGCAGGCGGGGGAGCGCGGGGGGCGCGGAGAGGAGACCCAGGGGGCGCTGATCGGCAGAGGACATCGTTGTGCTCCTTCATCGGTGCCATCCGGATAGACGACCCATCAATTCTGCCCCTCCGATAGCCCCCGTGGCGATGGTGGCGCGCTGCGATGGGACGCGGCCCGCCTTGGCGAGCCGGCCGGCGGGCCCCTCAGGCAGTGCCGGGGGCAGTGACGAAGTCGATGAGCTCCTCCATGCGGCCCAGCAGGCTCGGCTCCAGATCCTTGTAAGAGCGCACCCTCGCCAGGATCCGCTTCCAGCCCCGGGCAACATCCGCCTGGGTGGCGTGCGGCCAGCCGAGCGCCTCGAGCGTCCCGCGCTTGATATCCGTGCCGCGCGGGATATCCGGCCAGGCGCGCAGACCCAGCCTCTCGGGGCGCACTGCCTGCCACACATCCACATACGGGTGGCCCAGCACGAGCACGTCGTCCCCGCCCGGCATGGAGCGGACGCGCTCGGCGATGCGCGATTCCTTCGAGCCGGTGACGAGGTGATCCACGAGGACGCCCGCCCGCCTGGTCGGCCCCGGGGCGAACTCGGCCATAACCTCCTCCAGGTTGTCCACGCCGTCGAGCATGAGGATGACGACGCCCTCATGGCGCAGGTCATCGCCCCAGACCTTCTCCACGAGCTCGGCGTCGTGCCTGCCCTCCACCCAGATCCTCGAGGCGCGGGCCGTGCGGGCGCGCCCGCCCTCCACCGCGTAGGAGCCCGACGCTGTCAGGCGCCTGCCGCCGGCGCTCACCGGGCCGCTCGGGGAGCGGCGCGCCGGCGCCGGGGGATCGAGGATGACAGGACGGCCCTCCAGCCAGAAGCCCGGGCCCAGCGTGAAGCCGCGCCGTGCGCCGTGGCGGTCCTCCAGGACGACGATCTGTCGCCCCCCGGACTTCTCCACGGCAACCGCCGCCCCTACGAAGCCGGTCTCGCGGTCCTCCAGCACCATGCCTCGCTCAACGGCCACATGGACCGACTCCAGGCGGATGGCGCGCGGGCCCACTCGATGCGGGTCGGCGGCGAGCACGTCGCCCCCGTAGCGGTCGGACAGCGAGGGCGCGCGGGCCGATCCGGGCGCGGCGGTCCTCGTCGGCCCCGCCGCGTGCTGCTGCGCGCGGGTGGCGCCCTGCTCGCGCAGGGCCTTGCGGCGGGCCGCCGTCGCGCCGGGGACGGCCTGGGGGCGGTGAAGGGGGACTGGAGTCACGCCGGGCACGGTAGCGAGGCTCACGCTGGGCGAACGGGAGACCCGCCGGGCCGGGCGTAGGATGGCACTCGTCGACCGAGAGTGCTAACGCATGGGAGCCGGGAGGAGGACAGCGCCATGGCTGATGACCGCCGTCTCGAAGTCCTGTCCGCCATCGTCACGGACTATGTGCGCACTCGTGAGCCCGTCGGCTCGCGCGCCCTCGTTGAGCGCTACCACCTCGGCGTGTCCCCGGCCACCATCCGCAACGACATGGCCGCCCTGGAGGACGAGGGCTACATCCATCAGCCCCACACGAGCGCGGGCCGCGTCCCCACCGAGAAGGGCTACCGCCTCTTCGTCGACGAGGTCGCCCGCATCAGGCCTCTGTCCGCCCCCGAGCGCGCGGCGATATCCGCGCTGCTGACCGGCGCGGTGGACCTGGAGCAGGTGGTGCTCCGCACCGTGCGGGTCCTGGCCCAGCTCACCGGGCAGCTGGCGGTCGTCGAATACCCGAGCCTGCGGCTGACCTCGCTGCGACACCTCGAACTCGTGGCCCTGGCGCCCGCGCGCCTGCTCATGGTCATCATCACGGACACCGGGCGCGTCGAGCAGCGCACCATCACCCTCATGGGCGACCGTCCCAACCCGGGGGACGACGGCGCGCACGGCGTCATCGACCCCGTCGTCCTGGAGCGCCTCAAGATCCGCCTCAACGCCTCACTCGTGGGGCGGCGGGCCGACGACGTCGCCCCCGCACTGGCAGGTCTGGCGGAGCAGGCCCCCTCCGACGAGCGCGCGCTGCTGGCCGCCGTCACCGGCGAGCTCATCGCCGCCCTGCGCCCCGACGCCGAGGAGCGCATCGCCGTGGCCGGCACCGCGAACCTGGCCCGCGCCACCCCAGATTTCACCACCATGGGACCGCTCCTGGACGCCATCGAGGAGCAGGTCGTCCTGCTGCGCCTGCTCTCAGGGGACCCTGCCGACGCCTCCGGGATGCGCGTGAGCATCGGTTCGGAGAACCACGAGGATGCCCTGGCCGAGGCCAGCGTCGTCACCGCCGGGTACGGCCCGGGCGTCGGCGACGCCGTCGCCCACCTGGGGATCATCGGCCCCACCCGAATGGACTACCCGGCCACCATGGCTGCTGTGCGCGCCGTTGCCCGCTACCTGTCCCGGTTCCTCGCCGGACCGCAGGACTGAGCGGCCGCCGCGCCAGCTGCACCGCACCACTGACCACCATCGACTGACGATTGAAGGAAGACCCGACTGTGAGCGACTACTACGAGGTGCTCGGCGTGACCCGTGGGGCCAGCGCCGACGAGATCAAGAAGGCCTACCGCAAGAAGGCCCGCGCCCTGCACCCCGACGTCGCCGGCCCCGGGCACGAGGACGAGTTCAAGCTCGTCTCCACCGCCTACGAGACCCTTTCCGACCCCGAGAAGCGCGAGCTCTACGATCTCGGCGGGGAGGATGCCGTGCGCGGGGGCGGTGCCGGGTTCGGCGGAGGGGACTTCGGGGGCTTCGCCGACATCTTCAGCTCCTTCTTCGGGGCCGCGGCCGGTTCTCGCGGGCCCGCGTCCCGCGCGCGCCGGGGCCAGGACGCCCTCCTGAGCGTCGATGTCGAGCTGGAGGAGGTCGCCTTCGGCGCCACCCGCACCGTCCCCCTCGACGTCTACATCACCTGCCCCGCCTGCGAGGGCTCCTGCTGCGCGCCCGGTACCTCGCCGGTGAACTGCTCGTCCTGCAACGGCTCGGGCTCCGTGCAGCACATGGCGCGCTCCTTCCTCGGTAACGTCATGACCACCTCGCCGTGCACCGCCTGCCACGGCTACGGCACCGTCATCGTGACCCCCTGCCCCGACTGCTCCGGCGAGGGCCGCAAGCGCACCCACCAGGACATCGAGATCCGCATTCCCGCCGGCGTGTCCACCGGCACGCGCATGCGCATGTCCGGGCGCGGCGAGGCCGGGCCCGCGGGCGGTCCCGCCGGCGATCTCTACGTGGAGTTCCACGAGGTCGAGCACGAGAACCTGCGCCGCGATGGCGACGATCTGTGGACCGAGCTGCGCATCCCCATGACCGCGGCCGCGCTCGGCGCCGAGTTCGACATCTCCACCCTCGACGGCGGCCAGCACATCGTCGTCAGGCCGGGCACGCAGCCCGGCGAGGTCCTGCCCCTCAAAGGGCTCGGCGTGGGGCGCCTGCGCCGAGCCGGGCGCGGTGACCTCAACGTCGAGATCGTGGTCGAGACGCCCACACGCCTGGACGAGCGGCAGCGCGACCTGCTGCGCCAGCTCGCCGAGCTGCGCGGGGAGGAGGGCGAGTTGTCCCACCGCGACGAGTCCGTCATGGGGCGCCTGAAGGAGAAGTTTTCCGGGCGCTGAGCTGAGCGGGCGGCGTCAGGGCCCTGGCCGCCCGTGCCCTCAGGCCCGGCGCGGCTCCGGCCAGTACTGGGCGCCGGTAGCGGGGCGCGCCCCGAAGATCGCCTGACCCACCCGCACGCAGGTGGATCCCTCCTCGATGGCGATCTCGAAGTCACCGCTCATGCCCATGGACAGCTGGCCGTCGCCCACAGCGCCCGCCTGGAGCCCGGCGTCGCGCAGCTCGCGCATGGTGGTGAAGCAGGCGCGGATGCGGGCGGCGTCGTCGGTGCGGGCGGCCAGGGTCATGAGCCCGCGCACCCGCAGGGAGGAATAGACGGGCAGTGCCGCAAGGAACGCGGGAACATCCGCGGGCTCCAGGCCGAACTTGCTGGCCTCGCCCGAGGAGTTGACCTGCACGTAGACGTCCAGGGGCCGACCGAGCGCCTGGAGACGGCGGTCGAGGGCCTCGGCCACGCGCAGGGAGTCCAGTGCCTGGAACTCGTGGGCGAAGGCCGCCGCATCCCTGGCCTTGTTGGTCTGGAGATGGCCGATGAGCGCCCAGTGGATGGGAAGATCCGCCAGATTCTCGCTCTTGCGCCTGGCCTCCTGGACCTTGTTCTCGCCCATCTGGGTGATGCCCGCGGCGACGGCGGCGCGCAGCCGGTCCTCTGGGACGGTCTTCGAGACCGGCAGGAGCCTGATCTCACGGGCCTCCCGACCCGCGCGCTCGGCGGCGGCCTCCAGGCGGGAGCGGACCGCGGCGAGGTTGCGGGCGAAGTCCTCCGGCGTGATCGGAGCGGCCGGGGCGTCGTGCGGGCTGGGGATCATGGCCCGGACGCTAGCACCGGAGCTGCCGGAGCGGGCCGTAGGCTTGGGGGGTGACCGCGCCCGTGTTCCTCATGAGCCCCGAGACCCTTGAGCCCGATGGTGCAGCCGCTGCGGCCGGGCCGGGGGACGCCCTCGTCCTCACTGGCCCGGAGGCCCGTCATGCCGTCGCGGTGCGGCGGCTGCGCGCCGGTGAGCGCGTTGATCTCGTGGATGGAACGGGCCTGCGCCTGGTCTGCGAGGTGACCGCCGCCGGTGAGGGCGGCGCGAAGGACCGCTTGGCCGTGAGGGTGATCGAGCGCGCAGCGGAGGAGGCGCCGCCTGTGCGGCTCGCCCTCGTCCAGGCCCTGGCCAAGGGCGGCCGCGATGAGCAGGCCGTGGAGACCGCCACCGAGGTCGGCGTGGACCTCGTGCTGCCCTGGCAGGCGGAGCGCTCGATCTCCGTGTGGTTGGGGCCGAAGGTCGCCAAAGGGCGGGCGCGCTGGGAGGTCACCGCCCGTGAGGCGGCGAAGCAGGCGCGCCGCGCCCGTGTGCCAGAGGTGGCCGAGCCCAGGAGAACCGCGGATCTCGCCGCTTGGGTGAGAGGTGTCGTCGCCGACGGGGGAGCAGTGCTCGTCCTTCATGAGGAGGCGGTGGCGCCCATCAGCGGTGTGGAGCTCCCCAGCGCCGGTGCAGTGGGCGTCGTCGTCGGTCCTGAGGGCGGGATCAGCGCTGCGGAGCTGGCCGCCCTGGAGGGCGCCGGCGCGGTGACGGTGCGGCTCGGCCCGCATGTCATGCGCACGGCCTCCGCCGGCCCCGTCGCCCTGGCCATCCTCGCCCAACGGGCCGGTCTCTGGGGGTGAGCCGCGGGGCCGCGGCGTCGACCGGCGCCCATGGGGCATACTGCGGCCATGCTGTCGATGCTGGTATCACCTGTGAGGAGGCGGCGATGAGCCCGCGCGGTCGCAGGCCCGCCGGGAGCCCGGATGCGCGAGAGGCGATCCTCGCCGCCGCCCGCACGGCGTTCGCCAGAGACGGCTACCGCACTTCGCTGCGCGGCGTCGCACGGGATGCCGGCGTTGATCCCGCCCTCGTCCACCACTACTTCAGGGATCGCGCCGAGCTCTTCGCCGAGGCCGTCGTCGCGTCGGCGGCCGGGACCGGCGCCGTCGATATCTCCGAGCGGGCCCAGGCGATCTCCCGCCTCGCACCCGAGGAGCTGGGAGAAGGGATCGTCCGCTCCTTCGTGGGACTGTGGGATGGGCTCGGCGGTGATCGCTTCTCCGCCGTCATCCGAGCCGCTATGAGCAATGACGAGAGCCTGGCGCCCTTCCGCGACTTCATCGTGACCGGCATCCTGGGCAACATCATGGACAAGCTCGCCCCTGACCGGCCCGAGCTGCGCGGCCAGCTCATCGCCGGCCAGCTCATCGGATTCGGCGTGGTGCGCTGGCTGGCCCGTCTCGATGAGGTCGCCTCGCTCGATATCGAGGAGGCGGTGGCGCTCATCGCCCCCACCATTCAGCGCTATGCGACGGGGGAGCTGCCCTCGTCGGCCGCCTGACGGGAGGCGGCGGGATCCAGTGATGACTCTTGACGATGCGGGCCCGCGCCCATATATTCATCACATGATGAAAAATGAGAATGCCCCATCGGAGGCGCTCGCACCCGCCGTGCGCGCCACCGGCCTCGTGGTGAGCCGCGGCGGCAACGAGATCCTCCACGGACTCGACCTGGCTCTGGCCCCGGGCTCCATGACCGGCCTGCTGGGGCCGTCGGGCTGTGGGAAGACGACGCTCATGCGCTCGATCGTCGGCGTGCAGCGCTACTCGGGGGAACTGGAGGTCCTGGGGGCCGTGCCGGGCAGCGCGCCACTGCGCGGCCGCATCGGCTACCTCACCCAGGAGGCCTCGATCTACCCGGACCTGAGCGCCCGCCAGAACGTGGCTTACTTCGCCCGCTTGGCCGGGCCGCGCGCCAGGGGCGTCGACGAGGTCCTGGCGGAGGTGGGCCTCTCGGGCATCGCCGAAAGGCGGGTGGGCACCTTCTCCGGCGGGCAGCGCAACCGGGTCTCGCTGGCCTGCGCGCTCGTCGCGGCCCCGGAGCTGCTGGTGCTCGACGAGCCGACGGTCGGCCTGGACCCGGTGACCAGGGAAGATCTGTGGACGGCCTTCCGCCGCATCGCCGAGGGCGGTACCACGATCCTCGTCTCCAGCCATGTCATGGACGAGGCCTTCCGGTGCGACGGCGTCCTGCTCATGCGAGAGGGCCGCATCCTGGCAGAGACGACCGCGCCGGCGCTCTTGGCCGGCACCGGTGCCGAGACGCTCGACGACGCCTTCCTCGCCATCATCCATCAGGCCGAGTCGGCCGAGAGCGCCGGGCGATCCGGCGGCCCCAGCGCCACGAGTGAGGAGATGAGCCGATGAGAATGCGAACCTACGCCGCCACTGTCAGACGAGTCCTGCTCCAACTGCTCAATGACAGGCGCACGATCGCCCTCATCCTGGCGGTCCCGGCGCTGCTGGTGACGCTCCTGTACTTCATCTACAGGGACTACCCGGGCGGGGATGCGCTGTTCGACCGGGTGGCCGTGCAGATGATCGCGATCCTGCCGATGTCCGTCATGTTCCTGGTCACGAGCATCTCCATGCTCAAGGAGCGCGTGAGTGGGACCCTGGAGCGCCTGTGGACCACGCCGATGAGGCGCGCCGACCTCCTCATGGGCTACGCCACGGCGTTCATGGTGATTGCGGTGGGGCAGGCCCTCGTGCTCTCCGCCGTGTGCGCCTGGGCGCTGGGGGTGACGATCGCCGGGAACTGGGCGTGGATCATCCTGACCGCGCTGCTGGACGCCTTCGTCGGTGTGGCGATGGGGCTGCTGGTGTCGGCGTTGTCACGCACGGAGTTCCAGGCGGTGCAGTTCATGCCACTGCTCATCGGCGTGCAGGTCTTCCTGTGCGGGATGCTCGTCCCCCGCGGCCAGCTGCCGTCGGCCCTGGAGCCGGTCAGCCTGGTGATGCCGATGAGCTGGGCGGTCAACGCCGTCGGCGAGGTCCAGGCGGGGCCGGGGGTGACGCAGGGCCTCGTCATGGATGCCGCGGTCCTGGTGATGATCGGCCTCGTGCTGCTCACCGCCGCCCCGCTGACGATGCCCCGCAGGACTCGCTGAAGGCTGGGTGGCACTGCCGGCACGCGTGCGTCTCGTCGAGTTAGTCCCTCCACCCACCGACCACCCACCGAACTCGTCACCGAAAGTACGAACTCGACGAGGCCGCTGGGGGGGCGGGGAGGCTAGCCTGGGCTTATGTGGATCGTTTTCGCCTGTGGTTCGGCCCTGTTCGCCGGGCTGACGGCGGTGCTCGCCAAGGCGGGCACCCGGCAGATCGACTCCACCCTGGCCACCGCCCTGCGCACGCCCGCGGTACTGGCCGCCGCCGTCGCCATGGTGCTCCTCCGGGGCTCGCAGGCCCAGATCGCGAGCATCGACGCCGCCGCCCTCGGTTGGCTCGTCGCCTCCGGGCTGGCCACAGGAGCCTCGTGGCTGTGCTACTTCAAGGCCCTCCAGCTCGGGGAGGCCTCGAGGGTCGCCCCGATCGACAAGCTGAGCACCGTGCTCACGGTGCTGCTCGCCGTCGTCCTCCTGGGCGAGCCGTTGACGGCGCTCGGGGGAGCGGGCGTGGTCCTTATGGTCGTGGGCACGCTGCTCATGCTGGAGCGCGCCGATGCCCTGACTCTCTGCGCCGGGCGACCCGGCTCCCGGGGGTGGTTGGTCTACGCGCTGGGCTCGGCGGTGTTCGCCGCGCTGACGGCGATCCTGGGCAAGCTCGGGATCGTCGGCGTGGAGTCGAACCTGGGCACGGCGATCCGCACGGCCGTGGTCCTGGTGATGGCATGGGCGATGGTCGCCGTGAGCGGGCGACGCCGCCCCCTGCGCTCTCTGCCCCGGCAGGAGCTGGCGCTGGTGCTGGTCTCAGGGCTGACGACCGGGGCATCATGGCTCTGCTTCTACCGGGCGCTGCAGGACGGCCCTGCGAGTGTCATCGTGCCGATCGACAAGCTGAGCATCCTCGTGACCGTCGTCTTCTCCGTCCTCATCCTGCGCGAGCGCCTGAGCGGGCGCTACCTGGCCGGCCTGGTCCTGCTGACGATCGGCACGCTCGCGATGGCTCTGTAGACCGCAGCGATCCCAGGTTGCTGATCCGCTGTGGACGTACCTCTCGTGACCGGGGCGCAGCAGCGGGGAGTCAGCCGACTGCCGTCGGCGGAGTTGGATCATTGCTGACCAGCCGGTTCTGCTTCTCGGCGCAGATCTCCGCGCGGACCAGCCCGTCCAGACCTCCCTATCCGCCCCGTCCTCTCGGCCTTGCCCGCCCCGGTAGGATCGGCCGCGATGACCAACGTGCCCATCGACCCAGTAGTGGCAGCCCACGCGCCGCAGACCACCTCGCCAGCCGCCCCCGGCGATGCCGCGCGTCTCGCTCGCCCCGGTTCGCCCGGTGCCGCCTCGCCCACGGCCTCCGCCGCAGAGGTCACCCGCACCCTCGTCCTGCCCCCCGATCTCGCCCTCGTCGCCCTCCTCGGCGTGCGCGACGAGGTCCTGCGCGCCGTCGAGAAGGGATTCCCCGACGCGGACATCCTCGTGCGCGAGACCGAGATCCGCGTGACCGGCGATTCATCTGTCGTCGACACCGTCGTCCTCCTGCTCTCCGAGCTCATCGACGTCGCCCGCGCCGGCACACCGCTGACCGCCGACGCGGTCGAGCGCGCCATCGGCCTCCTCGCGGCCGCTGCGCGCCCCGCCGACATCCTCGCCGAGGGCGTCCTCACGGCCCGGGGCCGCACCATCCGCGCCAAGTCGCTGGGGCAGAAGAAGTACGTCAACGCCATCGAGGACGCCACCATCACCTTCGGCATCGGCCCCGCCGGCACCGGCAAGACCTACCTCGCCATGGCCAAGGCCGTCGACGCACTCGCCCGCCATCAGGTCTCCCGCATCATCCTCACCCGCCCCGCCGTCGAGGCGGGCGAGAGCCTCGGCTTCCTCCCGGGCACCCTCACCGACAAGATCGACCCCTACCTGCGGCCCCTGTACGACGCCCTCCACGACATGCTCGAGCCCGAGACCCTGCCCAAGCTCATGGCCGCCGGCACCATCGAGGTCGCGCCACTGGCCTACATGCGCGGGCGCACCCTCAACGACGCCTTCGTCATCCTCGACGAGGCCCAGAACACCACCCCCGAGCAGATGAAGATGTTCCTCACCCGCCTCGGATTTGGCTCCAAGATGGTGGTCACCGGGGATATCTCCCAGATCGACCTGCCCGGCTCCCACTGCTCGGGTCTCGTCGTCGTGCGCCGGATCCTCGACGGCGTCGACGGCATCTCCTTCTGCGAGCTCGGCGCCGCCGATGTCGTGCGTCACCGCCTCGTCGGGCGCATCATCGACGCCTACGCCGCCCATGACGCCGAGACCGCTGCCGCCCAGGCCCTGCGGGCCAACCGCGATGGCCCCACCGCCAGCGCCGGGGCCGCCGCCCACCGCTCTCGCGGGCACCGCACCGCCCGCCCCGCCCATCACGCCCCCGCCAGGAGCCGCGCATGACCACCGAGATCAACAACGAGACAGAGGTAGCCATCGACGGCGCCGAATTCGCCGCGCTGGCCGACCACGTGCTCACTGCCATGCACGTCAACCCGCTGGCCGAGCTCAACATCCTCTTCATCGACCCCGGGCCCATGGAGGAGCTCCACGTCCGCTGGCTCGATCTGCCCGGCCCCACAGACGTCATGAGCTTCCCCATGGACGAGCTGCGCCCCGGTGACGAGGACGACCCCGCCCCCGCCGGGACTCTCGGCGACATCGTCATCTGCCCCCAGGTCGCCGCCAAGCAGGCCATCGCCGCAGGGCACTCCGCCGTGGAGGAGATGCTGCTGCTGGCCACCCACGGCATCCTCCACCTGCTCGGCTACGACCACGCCGAGCCCGAGGAGAAGAAGGAGATGTTCGATCTCCAGCGCACCCTCCTCCTCACCTTCCTCGCGAGCAGGGGCGCATGACCGGCACCCCCGTCGCCCTGCTCATCACCGCCTCGGTCCTCATCCTCGCCCTTGGCGCCACCCTCTCCGCCGGGGAGGCCGCCCTGGTCCGTATCACTCGCGCCGCCGCCGAGGACCTTCTCGAGGACGGGCGTCGGGGCGCCGCCGGAGTCCTGGCCCTCGCCGAGCGCCGCGGCGAGGTCCTGGGCACCATCGGCGCCGCGCGCATCGGCGTCGACATGCTCGCCGCCGTCCTCGTCACCCTCGCCGTTGCCGGCCTGCTCACCTCCTGGTGGCAGGTCCTCCTCGCCGCCGCCGGGGTCAACGCCGTCCTCCTCGGTCTCGTCGTGGGCATCTCCCCGCGCCGTCTCGGGCGCCGCAACCCCGAGGGGACCCTTCTCATTCTCGCCGGCCTCCTGCGCCGCGTCGATGCCCTCGGCGCCCCCTGGCGCTGGCTGGAGTCCCGCTTCGGGCGCGCCTCCACCCTCACCGAGGCCGAGGCCCGTGAGGCCGTCACCCAGGACCTTCGCGAAATGATCGACGAGATCGGCGAATCGGAGTCCATCGAGGACGAGGATCGCGAGATGATGCGCAGCGTCGTCGAGCTGGGCCAGACCCTCGTGCGCGAAGTTATGGTGCCCCGCCCCGACATGATCACCATGGAGGAGGACGAGCCCATGGCCGCCGCCATGCGCCTGTTCATCCGTTCGGGGTACTCCCGCGTCCCCATCATCGGCGACGATGCCGACGACGTGCGCGGCATCCTCTACCTCAAGGATGTCCTGCGCCGCCTCGGAGAGCATCCCGAGCACGAGACCCGTGCCGTCGTCGACTTCACCCGTGAGGCCGTCTACGTTCCAGAGACCAAGGCCGCCGACGACCTCCTGCGCGACATGCAGTCCGGCCGCTTCCACATGGCCCTCGCCGTCGATGAGTACGGCGGCATCGCCGGCCTGGTCACCATGGAGGACCTGCTGGAGGAGGTCGTCGGGGAGCTCACCGACGAGCACGACCACGCCGAGCCCGAGGTCGAGGGCCTCGGCGACGGCGCCTACCGCGTCCCCGCGCGCCTCGGCCTCGACGAACTCGGGGAGCTCTTCGGCCTCGAGATCGACGACGACGATGTCGACACCGCCATCGGCCTGCTGACCAAAGCCATCGGCCGAGTGCCCCTGCCCGGTGCCGTCGGCGACTGGCAGGGCATCCGCCTCACCGCCGGAGAGGCCTCCGGCAGGCGCCGCCAGGTCGCCACCCTCCTGGCCACCCGCACCCCCGACACCCACGACGACGAGAGCGATCATCGCCCATGACCGGCCAGAGCACCGAGAACGACAACGCCGAGCCCGCTGACTCCGCTGAGTCCACTGGGCCCGCTGAGCCCATCCGCTTCCCCTCCGATGCCGAGCTCATGGCCGGTGAGAACGCCTTGACGGGCATCCGCCCCACCGACGTCGGAGCCGAGGGGACCGACGGGGAGGGCCCGGCTCCCGAGACCACTGGCGACGCCGCAGGGCTTTCCCTGCCCGCCTGCCCCGAGAGCTTCCGCGCCGGCTTCGCCTGCCTCATCGGGCGCCCCAACGCCGGCAAGTCCACACTCACCAACGCGCTGGTCGGCACGAAGGTCGCCATCATGTCCGACCGCCCCCAGACCACCCGCCACAACGTGCGCGGCGTCGTCCATCGCGGGGACGCCCAGATCGTCCTCGTCGACACCCCCGGCATGCACCGCCCCAGGACCCTCCTGGGCAAGCGCCTCAACGACCTCGTCCGCGAGACCCTCACCGACGTCGACGTCATCGCCTTCTGCATCCCCGCCAACGAGAGGATCGGGCCCGGCGACCGCTTCATCGCCCGCGACATCGCCGAGTTGCGCGCCCCCGTCGTCGCCGTCGTCACGAAGGCGGATACCGTGGGCAGGGAGGCCCTGGCCTCCCAGCTCCTCGCCGTCGACCAACTCGGCGACTGGGCGGACATCGTGCCCGTCTCCGCCGCGCGCGGCGAACAGATCGACGTCCTCGCCGACGTCCTCGCCGGTCACCTGCCCCCCTCGCCGCCGCTCTACCCCACCGGTGAGATCACCGACGAGCCCCGCGACATCATGATCGCCGAGCTCGTCCGCGAGGCCGCCCTGGAGGGCGTGCGCGACGAGCTCCCGCATTCCCTCGCCGTGATCGTCGACGAGGTCATGGACCCGCGCGGCACCACGCCCGGCAGCCTGGGGCCCGTCAAGGGCGCGGGCAACCGCATGCAGGTGCGCGTCAGCCTCGTCGTCGAGCGCGACTCCCAGAAGGCCATCGTCATCGGCAAGGGCGGGGCCCGCCTCAAGGAGATCGGCGTGCGCGCCCGCCGCGGCATCGAGGACTACCTGCGCCGCAAGGTCTATCTCGACCTCCACGTGCGCACCGCCAAGGACTGGCAGTCCGATCCCAAGGCCCTGGCCAAGCTCGGCTTCTAGCCGCGCGCCCAGGAGCGCTGGCGCCGGCGGGCCGCCGAGGGGGCGTCCGCGGGCTGCTCGGGCAAGCACCCGCGACGCTCAGGGCCGAAAGTCCTGCACGTCTCGGCGCCGTGTCGCACACTTGGATCAGTCCCTGATCATCGAGTGAGAGCGAGCCGCATATGGCGACCCAGGACAGCCCAGCCCCGACGGGCCCCGCCCGCAACCGCGCCTGCCCCGACGACCTGTGGGCCGTTGGGCAGCGCGCCACCGCCCGAGCCCGCCGTTGGGCCGACGCCTCCGCCCACGAGCCCGTCCCGCGCAGCGCCTCCCTCCTGGCCGGCATCCTCGCCGACCCCGATGGCCTCGAGTTCACCACCCGCTTCACCGACGACGTCGTGCGCCCCACCGACCTCGACGTCGCCGGGGCCGCGCTCGCCCGCCTGGCCGCCAAGCGCACGAGCTTCCTGCCGAAGCTGCTCGGCGCAGCCACAGGCGTCGGTGGGCGCGTCGCGCGCCTCGCCCCGCGCACCGCCGCCAAGATCGCCCGCCGCACCTTCCGCGAGCTCGTCGGCGACCTCGTCGTCGACGCCACCGAGGCCAATCTCGGACCCGCGCTCGCCCGCCTGCGCGAGGGCGGCAACCGCCTCAACGTCAACCTCCTGGGCGAGGCCGTCCTGGGGGAGAAGGAGGCCGAGCGCCGCCTCGCCGCGGTCATGGGCCTCGTCACGCGCGACGACGTCGACTACGTCTCCATCAAGGTCTCCGCCGTCACCGGCCCCCACAACCCCTGGGGGCACGAGGAGACCGTCGCCCACGGCGTCAAGGCCCTCACGCCCCTGTACCGCGTCGCCCGCGACCACGGTACCTTCCTCAACCTCGACATGGAGGACTACAAGGACCTCGATCTGACCATCGAGGTCTTCACCGCCATCCTCGGTCAACCCGACCTGCGCGACTACGAGGCGGGCATCGTCCTGCAGGCCTACCTGCCCGACTCCCTGGCCGCCATGGAGCGCCTCCAGGACTGGGCCGCCGCCCGCGTCGCCTCCGGCGGAAGCCGGGTCAAGGTCCGCATCGTCAAGGGCGCCAACCTGTCCATGGAGCGCGTCGATGCCGAGATCCACGGCTGGGAGCTGGTGACCTGGCCCAGCAAGCAGGCCACCGACACCCACTACAAGCGGATGCTTCAGTGGGCCATGACCCCTGAGCGCCTGGCCAACATCCGCCTGGGCGTGGCCGGCCAGAACCTCTTCGACATCGCCTTCGCCTACGAACTGCGCGAGGCCCGCGGCGCCCAGGACGACGTCGAGTTCGAGATGCTCTCCGGCATGGCCACCGGCATCGCCGAGGTCGTGCGCCGCGACGTCGGCCAGCTCCTCCTGTACGTGCCCGTGGTGGACCCCGGCGAGTTCGACGTCGCCATCTCCTACCTCGTGCGCCGCCTCGAGGAGAACGCCGCCCCCGAGAACTTCATGTCGGGCGTCTTCGACCTCGCCTCCGACCCCGCAGTCTTCGCTCGTGAGCAGCAGCGCTTCCTCGACGCCCTTGCCGACCTCGACCCCGGCGCCCCCGTGCCCGCGCCTCGCCGCACCCAGGACCGCCTCGCCGAGCAAGAAGCCCCCGTTCCCGGGCCGCCCGCCCCGGGCCCCCTGCCCGAGTACGCCCCCACCCCCGACTCCGACCCCGCCCTGCCCGCCAACCGCGAATGGGCGCGCCGCATCGCGGCCGCCATCCCCGGCTCGAAGCGCGGCATCGACGACGTGCGCTCCGGCGAGGCCTTCCTGGCCACCATCGAGGATGTGGACAGCGCCATCGCCGGGCTCACGAGCGCGCAGAAGGCGTGGGCGGCCCGACCCGTCGCAGAGCGCGCCGCCATCATCGACCATGCCGGGGACGTCCTCGCCTCCCGCCGGGCCGAACTCATCGAAGTGGCCGCCGCCGAGACCGGCAAGACCATCGACCAGTCCGACCCGGAGGTCGGCGAGGCCATCGACTTCTGCCGCCACTACGCGCGGATGGCCCTGGAGCTGGCCGATCCCGACTACCTCACCGGCGCCCGCTTCACCCCCGCTCGGGTGACCGTCGTCGCCTCGCCCTGGAACTTCCCACTGGCCATCCCCACCGGGGGAGTCGTGGCCGCCCTGGCCGTGGGCAGCGCCGTCGTCCTCAAGCCCGCCCCGCCCGCCCGCCGCTGCGGCGCCGAGATCGTGCGCGCCCTCCACGCCGCCGGGGTGCCGCGGGAGGTCCTCATGCTCGCCCCCGTCGAGGATGGTGATGTCTCCCAGCGCCTCGTCACCCATGAGGGCGTCGAGCGCGTCATCCTCACCGGTTCCTACGACACCGCCCGCCTCTTCCGCTCCTGGAGGCCCTCCATGCGCCTCCTGGGGGAGACCAGCGGCAAGAACGCCATCATCATCACCCCCTCGGCCGATCCCGACCTCGCCGTGCGCGACGCCGTCGCCTCGGCCTTCGGACACGCCGGCCAGAAGTGCTCGGCCGCCTCCCTCCTCGTGCTCGTCGGCTCGGCGGGCCGGTCCGAGCGCATCGCCCGTCAGCTCGTGGACGCCACCGCCTCCCTGCGGGTCAAGGGGCCGGAGCACTTGGACTCCCAGGTGGGGCCCGTCGCAGTCCCGGATGACCCCAAGGCGCATCGGGGGCTGACGGCCCTGGGGCGCGGGGAGCACTGGGTGCTCGCCCCCAAGCATCTGGGTGGGGGCCTGTGGCGTCCCGGCGTCCGCGCCGGTGTGGCCCCCGGCAGCGAGTACCACCTCACCGAGTACTTCGCGCCGGTTATCGGCATCATGCGGGTGGATACGCTCGCCGAGGCGATCGAGGCGGTCAACGCCGTCGACTACGGGCTGACCTCCGGGCTGCAGACCCTCGACCCCGCCGAGCTCGCCCAGTGGCTCGACGGGATCGAGGCCGGCAATCTCTACGTCAACCGTGGCATCACCGGCGCCATCGTGCGGCGCCAGCCCTTCGGCGGCTGGAAGCGCTCCGCCATCGGCGCCACCACGAAGGCCGGCGGTCCCTCCTACCTGCTCGGCCTGGGGGAGGTCTCCCCGGAGGAGGGCGCCGAGGTCGAGGTCGAGAGCGGTTCACTGTCCGACGTCGATGAGCGCGTCGCGGGGCTCTTCGAGGCTGTGCGCCACGAGCTCGTCCGCGCCGACGCCGCCTGGCTGCGCCGCGCCCTCGCGGCCGATGCCGCCGCCTGGCAGGAGCGCTACGGCCGGGCGCTCGATGTCACGGGGCTGGTCTGCGAGCGCAACATCCTGCGCTACCGGCCCACCCCCGTCATCGTGCGCTCCGTGCTCGGCGTCGAGACGGCGGACCTCGTGCGCGTCCTCGCCGCGGGCGTGCTCGCGGGTGCCGACGTGGAGCTCTCCGTGGAGGCGCCGCTGCAGGCGAGCCTGATCGCCGCAGCTCAGGCGGCGGGCGTGCGCGTGGAGCTGGAGCCCGGGGGCGTGTGGTCCGCCCGCCTGGCGGATCTGGGCACTTCCAATGCTCTGGGCGCGCGCGTGCGCATCCTCGCCCCGCGCGGCCTCCCTGAGGCCTCCGTCTGGGAGGAGGCGACGTCGTTGACCATCGGCAGTCCCGACGTCGCCCTCTACACGGGGGCGGTCACCCCCTGCCCGCATACCGAGTTGCTCCCCTTCCTGCGCGAGCAGTCCGTCGCGATCACCAACCACCGCTTCGGCACGCCCCTTGACCTCGCCGCCGGCCTCGTCTGAGCGCCCCCGGCCCGGCCCTGCGCCCTCATCCTCGCCGATCGAGGGCGCAAGGCCGGGTCGGGGCGGTTCCTGGGCGCGCAGGCGCGGCGAACCGCTCCCGACCCTCATGTCGACCGGTTTCGGTGCCGCTTTCGACCGGTCTCGGCAAGGGGATGCGGGTCCGGAGTGTGGTTCGTCCTGACGGGGCGTCGCCTTTGGAGTACGGTCGGGGCCATGCCAGTGAAGCGAGCGATGCCAGCGGTGATCCCAGCGCGGAGCCGGGCCCTGCGCCCGGGCGGCGACCTCCTGCTTAGCCGCCGCGGCGGGGCCTGACAGGCCGGCACCCCGACCGCGGCGATCCGCGTTGCCGGCCGCCGGGCGCCCAGCGCGCCCGACCGCCGCCACTGACCTCAGGAGCCCCACCATGCGCACCGCACTGCCCGCCCCCCAGCAGCCCTCCGGCATGCCCTTCGCCAAGTACCGCCCCTTCCAGGACACCGTCGTCACCGACCTGCCGGACCGGACCTGGCCCGCCAAGCGCCTCACCGCCGCCCCCCGCTGGCTGTCCACCGACCTGCGCGATGGCAACCAGAGCCTCATCGAGCCCATGGGGCCCGAGGCCAAGCGCGCCATCTTCGACCTCCTCGTGCGCATCGGCTTCAAGGAGATCGAAGTCGGCTTCCCCGCCGCCTCCCAGACCGACTTCGACTTCGTGCGCAGTCTCGTCGACGACGGCGCCATCCCCGAGGACGTCACCATCTCCGTGCTCACCCAGTCCCGCGAGGATCTCATCGACCGCACCCTGGACGCCTGCGTCGGCATCCCGCGCGCCACCGTCCATCTCTACAACGCTCTTTCCCCCCTCTTCCGGGATGTCGTCTTCCGCATGGGCAAGGACGACATCCGCGAGCTCGCCGTCGACGGCACCCGCATGGTCATGGCCCGCGCCGAGAAGATCCTCAGCGAGGACACGATCTTCGGCTACGAGTACTCCCCGGAGATCTTCGTCGACACCGAGCGCGACTACACCCTGGAGGTCTGTGAGGCCGTCATGGGTGCCTGGGAGCCGGGCGAGGACCGCGAGATCATCCTCAACCTGCCCGCCACCGTCGAGCGCGCCACCCCCAACGTTTACGCCGACCAGATCGAGTGGGTGAGCCGCCACCTGTCGCATCGCGAGCACGTGTGCCTCTCCCTGCACAACCACAATGACCGCGGTTCGGGCGTGGCCGCCGCCGAGCTCGGCCTGCTCGCGGGCGGTCAGCGGGTCGAGGGCTGCCTCTTCGGGCACGGCGAGCGCACCGGCAACGTGGACCTCGTCACCCTGGCCCTCAACCTCTTCAGCCAGGGCATCGACCCCATGCTCGACCTGTCCGACATCGATGAGGTGCGCCGCGTCGTCGAGCGCTCCACCCAGATGGACGTCCCCCCGCGCACGCCCTATTCCGGGGACCTCGTCTACACCTCCTTCTCCGGTTCCCACCAGGACGCCATCAAGAAGGGCTTCGCCGCGCGCGCCAAGGCCGTCGAGGCCAGGCGCGCCGAGGGACTCGAGGATGACGCCGCCGAGATCGCCGTGCCCTGGTCCATGCCCTACCTGCCGATCGACCCCCACGACGTGGGCCGCTCTTACGAGGCCGTCGTGCGCGTCAACTCCCAGTCGGGCAAGGGCGGGGTCGCCTACCTGCTCAAGAACAGCCACAACCTGGACCTGCCGCGCCGTCTCCAGATCGAGTTCTCCCGCATCATCCAGCGCCATACCGACACCTACGGCGGCGAGGTCGACGCGACGTTGCTCTGGCGCATCTTCGCCGACGAGTACCTGCCCATCGATGCCGTCATCCACCGCGACGGACTGGAGGACCTGGCGGCCTGGGGGCGCTTCGAGTTCAAGGGCGCCACGCTCACCTCCACCCATGATGAGGACTCGATCCTCACCGTCACGCTCACCGACGAGGGGGAGAAGCGCCTGCTCACCGCCTCCGGCAACGGACCCGTGGACGCCTTCACCTCTGCCCTGGAGCAGACCGGCGTGTCCATCCGCATCCTCGACTACGCCGAGCACGCCCTGTCCGAGGGGCGCGATGCCACCGCTGCCTCCTACGTCGAATGCGAGGTGGACGGCCAGGTCCTGTGGGGCGTCGGCCTCGACCCCTCCATCACGACCGCCTCCTTCAAGGCGATCATCTCCGCCGTCAACCGCGCTCTGCGCTGAGGCCGCCCACCGGGCGGTCCCCGGGGGCGGGGCATGGCGCGGCGCCCCGCCTCGCCCCCGGAGGGCGCGGCGCGTGAGAGGATCTGGCCCGTGCAGAGGCTCTACCGCGACGAGGCCCTCGTCCTGCGCACCCACAAGCTGGGTGAGGCCGACCGCATCATCGTCATGCTCACCCGGCACCACGGGCAGGCCCGGGCCGTCGCCAAGGGCGTGCGGCGCACCACCTCTCGTTTCGGCGCGCGCCTCGAGCCCTTCTCCATGATCGACGTCCAGCTCCATGCCGGGCGCAGCCTCGACGTCGTCACCCAGGTCGAGACCATCGACCCTTTCAGCCGCCCGATTGCCACCGACTACGCCATGTTCACCTGCGCGCAGACCATGGCCGAGACCGCCGAGCGCCTCACCGAGGACGACGGCGACCTCGGCACCGGCGACTCCCCCCAGCAGTTCCTCCTCCTCTACGGGGCCCTCGCCGCCCTCGCCCGCAGGCGCCATGCCCCTGGCCTTGTCCTCGACTCCTACCTCCTGCGCGCTCTCGCCCTGGCCGGCTGGGCTCCATCGTGCTTCGATTGCGCCATCTGCGGTGCCCCCGGACCTCACACGGCCTTCCACGTCCAGGCCGGCGGTGCTGTCTGCGAGAGCTGTCGACCCGCCGGGAGTGTCACCGTCGACCCCGGAGCCATGGCGCTCATGGGGGCCCTCCTATCCGGCGACTGGCGGCTCGCCGACGCCTCGACCACCCGGGACCGGGCCCAGGCCTCCGGGCTCGTCTCCGCCTACACCACCTGGCACCTGGAGCGCCGCCTGCGGTCCCTCGCCCTCGTCGAAAGAGCCTGATATGCCTACCGCCCCCGATCCCACTACCGCGCCCGAATCCGTTCCGCTGCACCGCGATGGGCTCACTCCTCCGCTCATTGCCGCGACTGCGCTCCCCGAGCACGTCGCCCTCGTCATGGACGGCAATGGGCGTTGGGCCAACAGCCGGGGCCTGGCCCGCACCGAGGGGCATCGAATCGGTGAGGCCACCATGATGGATGTCATCGCCGGTGGCGTCGAGCTCGGCATCAAGGAGATGAGCGTCTATGCCTTCTCCACGGAGAACTGGCGCCGCAGCCCGGCAGAGGTCCGCTTCCTCATGGGCTTCGCCCGCACTGTCCTGCGCGCTCAGACTGACGATCTCAATGACTGGGGCGTGCAGGTCCGGTGGGTCGGACGCGAGCCCAAGCTGTGGAAGTCCGTCCTCAAGGAGGTGCGCCGCGCCGAGCGTATCACCGCGGGCAACTCCACCATGGTGCTCAACATGTGCCTCAACTACGGGGGCCGCGCCGAGATCGCCGACGCCGCCCGGGCCATCGGGCAGGAGATCGCCGCCGGCCGCCTCAAGCCAGCTTCCATCACGGAGAAGACGATCCAGCGCTACCTCTACTCCCCGGCCATGCGCGACGTCGACCTCTTCATCCGCACATCCGGCGAGCAGCGCACCTCCAACTTCCTCATGTGGTCCTCGGCCTACGCCGAGCTCTACTTCACCGATCTGCCCTGGCCCGAGTTCAATCGGGCCGAGCTGTGGCGGGCCTGCGTCGCCTACGCTTCCAGGAACCGCCGTTTCGGGGGAGCGATCGACGCCGTCGCGGGGAAGGCGGAGGACGGGCAGTAGCGCCCGCGCCGCCCGCCGACTCAGGGCAGCGGGCGCCCCGCCCTCATCTCACCGATGAGCTGCTCGACGACGCCTTCCAGACCGGAGTCGTCGTGGGCCCAACGCTGGCGCTCGTACCCGGCGCCGCTGGTGAGGATCCCCTGAACGAGCGCCAGGTCATCCGCGCAGCCCAGTCGTTGCGCCACCGGCTCAAGTTCGGTTGCGAGGGCGCTCAGGGACTGGCGCAGGGGCGCCTGCTCGCCGTCGGGACTCGTCACGATGGTCGCGTCCAGCCCGTAACGGGCCGAGCGCCACTTGTTCTCCGCCAGGAACCAGCGGGGCAGACGGGCCAGGGGGAGCCCCTCATCGAGCCGTTGCGAGGCGGACTCCACGAGACACTGCGTGAGCGCTGCGATCGCCCGCACCTCCAGGAGGTTGGAGGAGGCGTCACAGATCCTCGCCTCGATCGTTCCGAAGCCGGGGGAGGGGCGCACGTCCCAGCGCAGCTCGTTGAAGCTCTTGATCGCTCCCGCCCGCAACATCGACTCCGTGAGAGCCTCCAGCCCGGCCCAATCCCCCGGCCACTCCGGCAGGCCCGCGTGGGGCAGCTGGCGGAAGATCCAGGCGCGGTTGTCCGCGTAGCCGGTGTCCTCCCCATCCCAGAACGGCGAGGCCGCCGCCAGCGATTGCAAGTGGGGCAGGTGGGCGAGCAGGTGCTCGCCGATGGGAAGGACCTTGGCCCGATCCTCCACCCCCACATGCACATGGGTGCCGAAGATGAGCATCTGACGGCCCCAGTACCGGGTGCGGTCCACCAGTGCGCCGTAGCGCTCGGACTCGGACACGCCCTGACTGGCCGGTGAGACGAAGGGATGCGTGCCCGATCCCACCAGCACAGCCTCATGCGCCTCGACGAAGGGCGCGAGCATGTCCAGGGCGATGCCCATATCCTCGGCGCATCCGGCGACCGTCCTCCGGGGCCTGCTCACCAGCTCGAGGGTGTTACGCAGCATCTCGGCATGGATCCGCCCATGGGCGGGGTGGGCGTGCGCGAACTCGGCGAGGATCTCCGGGGCGCAGGGCACGGGGCGCAGTGTCGCGGGATCGATGATCTGCAACTCCCACTCCACCCCGATGGTGGAGCGGGCCGAGGCGGCGAATCTCAGGGACATGGCGGGTCCCTCCTACGTGGTAGGGCTGTGCGCGTAGCGGCTGGCGAAGGCGGTGATGAGCGCGTTGGCGCCGGTGACGTCGGCGCTGTCGCAGCGCTCGATGACGGCGGCTCGCTCCTCGGGCGGGTAGTAGGCGCCCCCGTACTGGGCGATGCGGATGCGCATGCCCTCGGTGGTGATCTCCGGGTGGAACTGGGTGCCGTACACGTGCTCGCCCCAGCGGGCCATCTGCACCTGGCAGGTGGCGCCGGTCAGCAGGATCGTCCCGCCACCGGGAAGAGCGCCATCGGGTCCGACGGCGAGGGAGTCGGCGTGCCCCACATAGCCCCGTAGCGCTGCGGGGAGCCTGCCCGTGACCGGGTCGGCGAGCCCGGCCTCAGTGGGCGCCAGGTGCGGCGCGCTCAAGTCCTCGCTTTGAGCGCTCGTGAGGCCTCCGCCCAGGGCGAGCGCGATCGCCTGGAGGCCGAAGCATAGGGCCAGGGTGGGCCGGTCCTCGGCCACGAGCCTCCCGGCCAGCGCCACTGCGCGGCGGCGCATCCGCTCCAGCGCCGCCAGCCCCCCGGCGGGAGGGCGGGCGGCATCGTGGGCCGGATCGGGGCGGATGCCGAAGGGGGAACCCGTGATCGTCACCGCCCAGTAGCGATCCAGGTCGATCTCCTCGGGCTCGGGGGCGCCTGCCTCCAGGAGGTGGATGGTCTCGATGCCGTGCTCGGGGTCGAGACCGCCCCACTCGATGAGGGTGGCGAGCTCGTCGTCGGCGATGGGCCCGGGCTCGCGGCACACGGCCACGAGCAGGGGGCGCGCGGGGACGGGGCTGTCAGCGCGGGGGGATCGGCCCGGGCGCTCGTCGATCATCAACTGCCTCCTGACGGCGGGGTGCGGAGCGAACAGCAGAGATCATCGCATCGATGAGCGCCGCGGGGGCGTATCCGCCCACGAGGAGGATGACGATCATCGCTCCTGGCGAGACCGGGATGATGCGGGTGATGACGACTCCGGCCGCGCAGGATGCCACGCCGACGCCCATGGCCAGCGCCATGGCGCGGCCGGGGGAGTGGGTGAGGATGTGGAGAGATCGCCACTGGGACGATCATGACGCCCCCGGCGATGATGCGGTGGAAGAGAATGGACGGGGCGATGTCGCCCCGCCGCGGCGCCGCGTCTGTCAGGCGTCGTCGCCCTCGGCGCGCGCCGAGCAGTCCCGGCACAGCCCGAAGAACTCCGCCACGTGCTCCATCTGGGTGAACCCGGCGGCCGTGCCCACCCTCTCGATCCAGGCCTCGAGCTCCTCTCCGGCGACCTCCTCGGTGCGTCCGCAGTTGCGGCACACGATGTGGTGGTGATGACCCACCCGCTCGCAGGAGCGGTAGAGGATCTCGCCGTCGGCGCTGCGGACCTGGTCCACCTGCCCGCTGTCCGCCAGGGCCGTGAGATTGCGGTAGACCGTGGCCAGCCCCACCTTCGTGCCCTCCGCCTCCAGGGCGGCGTAGATCTGCTGGGCGGAGCGGAACTCTGCGGTGCGCTGAAGGATCCCCGCCACGGCGGCGCGCTGGCGCGTGGCGCGGGGCCTGGCCGCCGTCGAGCCCGCGGTGGACTTGGAGGGGGTGTCGCCCGCCGTCCTGCTCACAATATGGCCTCGATTCTCATCGTCGGCGCGATCGCGCCAGTGCTCAAGGGGTACTGGGGAGCCCGGCACGAGAGCGCGCCCAGCGTCGGCCCGCCCTCATCATCTCACCGACGGGTGCCTCGGTGTGGCAATGCTCGTCACAGGCGAGGACCGCCTCTCGGCAGGCCGGGCGGGGTGTCGTCGGGGAGGCGCGGTGCTGCGCTTAGACTGTCGGCACTCGTTCCCACCATCCAGGTGCGGACAACGACGGAATGATTCAGGAGACACCCGGTGGCACAGAACTCCTCCACACTCGATCGCGTCATCAACCTGGCCAAGCGCCGCGGCTTCGTGTTCCCCTGCGGCGAGATCTACGGCGGCACGCGTTCCGCCTGGGATTACGGCCCGCTCGGCGTCGAGCTCAAGGAGAACATCAAGAAGCAGTGGTGGCTGGCGATGGTCCGCTCCCGCGACGACGTTGTGGGCCTGGACTCCTCGGTCATCCTGCCCCGCGAGACCTGGGTCGCCTCCGGCCACGTGGGTGCTTTCACCGACCCGCTCGTTGAGTCCCTGCACACCCACAAGCGCTACCGCGCCGACCAGCTCATCGAGGAGTACGCCGAGCGCAAGGGCCTCGACCCCGACGCCGTCACGCTCGACCAGGTCCCCGACCCCGAGACCGGCCAGAGCGGGAGCTGGACCGAGCCCCGCGAATTCTCCGGTCTGCTCAAGACCTACCTCGGGCCTGTCGATGACGAGGCGGGCCTGCACTACCTGCGCCCCGAGACCGCCCAGGGGATCTTCATCAACTTCGCCAACGTCATGAGCGCCGCCCGCAAGAAGCCTCCCTTCGGCATCGGCCAGGTCGGCAAGTCCTTCCGCAACGAGATCACCCCGGGCAACTTCATCTTCCGCACCCGCGAGTTCGAGCAGATGGAGATGGAGTTCTTCTGCAAGCCGGGAACCGACGAGGAGTGGCACCAGTACTGGATCGACTACCGGCGCGACTGGTACATCGACCTGGGCATCGACCCCGACAACCTGCGTCTCTACGAGCACCCCAAGGAGAAGCTCTCCCATTACTCCAAGCGCACGGTCGACCTGGAGTACCGCTTCGGCTTCGCCGGCTCGGAGTGGGGCGAGCTCGAGGGCATCGCCAACCGCACGGACTTCGACCTGTCCACCCACGCCGAGCACTCCGGCAAGGACCTGTCCTACTTCGACCAGACCACCAACGAGCGCTGGGTTCCCTACGTCATCGAGCCCGCCGCCGGCCTGACCCGCTCCATGATGGCCTTCCTCGTCGAGGCCTACCACGAGGACCAGGCCCCCAACACCAAGGGCGGGCTCGACACCCGCGTGGTCCTCAAGCTCGACGCGCGCCTGGCCCCGGTCAAGGCCGCCGTCCTGCCGCTGAGCCGCAAGGAGGAGCTCACCGGCCCCGCCAAGGCCGTCGCCTCGCGCCTGCGCCGCCTGTGGAACGTCGAGTACGACGACGCGGGGGCGGTGGGCCGCCGCTACCGCCGCCAGGACGAGATCGGCACGCCGCTGTGCCTCACCTACGACTTCGACTCCCCGGAGGACGGGGCCGTCACGGTGCGCGAGCGCGACACCATGGTCCAGGAGCGCGTGCCCTTGGAGGGCATCGAGCGCTACCTGGCCGAGCGGCTCGCCGGCTGCTGACGGCGCCCGGCATGTCGGGGCACTCCCACCACCACGGCGCCTCGCCCGTCACGGTGGGCGAGGCGCGCCGCGTGAGGATCGTGCTGGCGGCGATCATCGTGCCGATCGTCCTGGCCACCCTCGTGGGGCTGGCGCTGCTGTGGCCGGGGAAGGGCTCCCTCGTGGGCTCGCGGCCCTTCGCCGTCGGGGGGTCCTCCATGGAGACCGCCACGGTCACCTCCACCTCCGTATCCGACTGCGAGGACTCCGCCAAGGTCCTCAGCGGGATCTCCAACGGCTCACTGCTCACCGACGCCCTGTGCGCCGAGATCACCAGTGGTGAGGGCAAGGGCCTCGTCGTGCCGGTCCATATCCCGCCCGAGTCGGCGCGCGTCGCCCATCCCGGTGACTCCATGAAGGTGCTCTACACGCCCCAGGCGCTCGCCGGCGGCACCCCCTACGTCTTCGTCGACTACCAGCGGAGCCTGCCGATCGGGCTGTTGGCGGCCGTCTACCTCGTGCTCGTGCTCGCGGTGGCCGGCAAGCGCGGCGCGCTCAGCGTCCTGGGCCTGCTCATGGCCACCGCCGTGCTCATGGGCTTCATGATCCCCGCGCTGCTCGCCGGGGAGAACGCGCTGGCCGTCACCCTCACCGGCTCGCTGGCGATGATGCTCATGGCGGTCTACGTGGCGCACGGGGTATCCGTGCGCACCACCACCGCGCTGCTGGGCACCTTCGCCGGCGTCATCATCACCGTGCTGCTCGCGCTGTGGGGGACGAGCTCATCCAACCTGACCGGCGCCGTCGAGGACACCGCCCTCACCCTCAACGGGCTCGTGGGCGAGGCCGGCGTTCAGCTCGACCTGCGGGCCCTGCTCACCTGCGGGATGGTGGTGGCGGGGCTCGGCGTCCTCAACGACGTCACCATCACGCAGGCCTCGGCCGTCTGGGAGCTGCACGCCGCCAACCCCGCCATGCCCCGGGGCCGCCTGTTTACCGGTGGCATGAGGATCGGGCGCGACCACATCGCATCCACCGTCTACACCCTCGCCTTCGCCTACGCGGGCACCGCGCTCCCGCTCATCCTCTCCGCCGCGCTCATCGACCGCTCCGTGATCGACACCCTGCTCAGCGGGGAGATCGGGGAGGAGATCGTGCGCACGCTCGTGTCCTCGATCGGGCTCGTCCTGGCGATCCCCGCGACCACGGCCATCGCCACCATCCTGTGCCGCACCGGTGGGGCGGGGCAGAGCGCCGATGGCACGAAGGGCTTGGCCGGCCCGGGGGCGGCCGCCCCTGAGGGCCCGGCTCAGCCCCCCGAGACGTCCGACTCCGCCTCGCCCAGCAGTTCGGCCTGATCGGCGTCGAGCACGGGGGAGTCCAGCCAGCCATCGGGCAGGTGAGGGCGCTTCGGATGGCCCGCGCGGCCACGGGGCCCCTCGACGGTCTCGCCGGGGTAGGGCACCTGGGCGGGCAGGTGCGAGCGCATGGTCCCCAGGGCGGCGTCGAGCTCGGCCAACGAGCCCACCCGCATGAGCGCGTTGCGGGCAGCCCCGCCCACCGGGTAGCCCTTGAGGTACCAGCCCACGTGCTTGCGCAGGTCGCGCACGCCCCGGTCCTCACCCATCTCATCGGCCAGCAGCCGGGCGTGCTCGCGGATGACGGCGATGACGGCGTCGAGATCCGGGCGGGTGCGGGAGGCCTCGCCGCGCATGGCGGCGACGATGTCGGCGAAGAGCCATGGGCGCCCTTGGCAGCCGCGCCCCACGACCACGCCGTCGCAGCCGGTGGCGGCCATCATGCGTACGGCGTCATCCCCCACCCAGATGTCCCCGTTGCCCAGCACCGGCAGGCGCGTGGACTCCTTGAGCTCGGCGATGCGGGCCCAGTCGGCCTGGCCCGAGTAGTGCTGCCGGGCGGTGCGCGCATGCAGCGCGACGGCGGCGATGCCGGCATTCTCCGCCGCCCGGGCGGCATCGAGGAAGGTCTCGTGGGACTCGTCGATCCCCACACGCATCTTCATCGTCACCGGTACCTCCCGTGAGCGGCGGGCGGCCCGGACGGCGTTCTCCGCGGCGCCCACGCACTCGCGCAGGATCGCGGCGAGCAGGTCCCGCTTCCACGGCAGGGCCGCGCCCCCGCCCTTGCGGGTCACCTTGGGCACGGGGCAGCCGAAGTTGAGGTCGATGTGGTCGGCGAGGTCCTCCTCGACGAGGATGCGCACGGCTCTGCCCGCGATGACGGGGTCGACGCCGTAGAGCTGGATTGAGCGGACCCGCTCGGCGGGGTCGGTGCGCACCATGGCGAGGGTCTTCTCATTGCGCTCCACGAGGGCCCGGGTGGTGACCATCTCCGTGACGTACAGGCCTGCGGGCGCCCGCAGGCCGCCGCCGTCGGTGGGGACCGGGCCCGGGGAGGAGGGGCGCAGGGCGTCGGGGAGCGCGGATTCGGCGGCCTGGCGGCACAGCCGGCGGAAGGAGGCGTTCGTGACGCCCGCCATCGGAGCGAGGACCACGGGCATGGGCACCTCGATGGGGCCCAGGCGCAGCGGGGCGGGGGAGTGCGAAGGGGCGATCACGCGCTCATGCTGGCACGGAGTCGCCTCCCCGGGGACGGCGCCACCCCGTAGGCTGTGCCTGTGACGGCTGTGACGGGCCCGGGAGGGGCCATGAATCCGAGGGATCCGAGCCCGGGCGCATCTCCCGGGCTGCTGCGGGGGCGCACGATCCTCATCACCGGGGTCATGCGCCCCTCCTCGATCGCCGCCTCCGTGGCCCGCGCCGCCGCTGAGCAGGGCGCCCGCGTCATCCTCACCGCGCACCCGCGCGCCCGGGCCCTGACGGAGTCCGTCGCCGCGCTGCAGGGCCTGGCCGAGCCCGTGGTGGGGCTCGATGCGGCCGATCCCGCGTTCCTGGCCGCGCTGCCGGGCGAGTTGGAGCGCCTTGGCGTGGTGCGGCTCGACGGCCTCGTCCACTCGATCGCCCGTGCCAGCCGCGACCTCCTCGGGACGGTGCTGCCCGCCGGCTCGGGGGAGGATGACGACGGCGAGCGGGCGAGGGCGCGCCTGGAGGAGGCGGGGGAGGCGCGCATGGCGGCGCTCCGCGACGCCTTCATCGTCTCCGCCGCGTCCCTGGCCGCGCTCGCCGAGGCGACGGCGCCGCTGCTGGGGCGGGGGAGCTCTGTGCTCGCCCTCACCTTCGACACCTCCCGCGTTTACCCCGGATACGGCTGGATGGGACCGCTCAAGGCCGCCCTCGAGGCCTCGGTGCGGGCCCTCGCCGTCGAGCTCGGGCCCAGGGGAGTGCGGGTCAACGCCCTGTCCGCCGGGCCGCTGCGCACGACGGCGGCCTCCGCGATCCCCGGTTTCGATGATCTCGTGGGCGGCTGGGGGGCGGTCGCCCCGCTCGGCTGGGACCCCAACGACGCCTCGCCGGTGGCGCGCACCGCCGTCGCCCTCCTGTCCGACTGGATGCCCGCGACCACCGGGGCCGTTATCCACGCCGACGGTGGGGCGACCCTGTGATCGCGGGCGTCGTCCGGCACCGCCCCGGCCACCGATCCGCACGCCCTCAACCCGCGAGGAGGACCCATGACTGAGACCGCCCCCGACGCCGCTGTTGGCGCCGCCGATGCCGCTGAGGCCCGCACGCTCGTCCTCATCCGCCACGCCCGTGCCGCCGCGGCGCCCACGGATATCGAGCGCCCACTGTCCGACGCCGGCGCGGCGCAGGCCCGGGCCCTGGCGGCGGTCCTCGCCACCCGGGTGGGGAGCGCCGACCTGCTCATCGTCTCGCCCGCGGAGCGCGCGCGGCAGACCTCCCAGCCGATCGCCGAGAGGCTGTCCCCGGGGCGAGCCCTCGTGGAGGAGGACGTGTACTTCGGGGGAGGCCGGGCCGTCCTCGAGCTGGTGCGTCAGGCGGGGCCGGGCGCGCGCACGGTGATCGTGGTGGGGCACGAGCCGACGACCTCCGAGCTCGCCGCCTATCTCGATGGGGGAGTGAGCGACCTCGGGCGGCGGGTCTCCTACGGCATGTCGACCGCCAACGCCGCCGTCCTGCGGGTGGGCTCGCCGTGGAACGCCCTCACCGGCGGCACCGCCGAGGTCATCGATCTTCTCACCCCCGCCCATTAGTCGCCGTCATGAGCGCTCTGCGGAAGTGGCCCGCAAAGAGGCGTGGAGGGGACCGGCAGCGCGCCTGTGGAAGCGCGATGGGAGCCTGCTCGTTCCAAGGGCGTGATCAAGAAGGTGTGGTGATGAGTTGGATGCTTAGTCTGTGGCGCTCCAGGCCTTAGTCAAGAGGTACAAGACCGACAGACGGAGTGATCCAATTTTACCAATTGATGGCGTCAAGTCGTTGATTGAATATATTGATGCGCTAGGTATCGAGCCTCATCATCTACTTGATCGCATTCCGAGGGATATCCATGCTACTAAAATTTCTATGAATGCGCATTCAAAGCAGAGAGATTCCTTACTAGTGTTCTTTCGAGATATATTTAATGATCCACAAAAAAGAGATAGTATGGCGATGCTCAATTCTGATCCGGTGACAACGATTGCTAATCATCGCGACCTCGGTTCTGGCCAGTATAATTCGATTATCGACTCTCTTATGCGCATGCATTGCAACCGACTGAATTCAGCGAACAGGGAATTTGAAACCGATATTCTATGGATGTTGAGGAAGATAATCCATCGATACACCTATCTAGAAAGGGGATGATTGCTGCGGAAACTGAGTTTGAGTCACGGCAATTGATGCGCGGGGCGGCTCCTCTGTCCCGGACAATGAGCATTGCTTGGAGTCGAATCGACAGAAGCGCGCGTCGCCGCTTCGCCGTGATCGGAATATTGTCGATAGTGGCCGGTATTCTCCCTGGGGCGCAAGTATATGCGGTCGGAGTTCTCGTATCGTCAGTCGTGGACAGTGCTGGTCATAGAGGGTACCTCGTTTGGGCCATCGTGTTCGGACTGATTGTTTTCGTGAAATACATTCTCGAGAACATGATCAAATTCCTTGGAGATACCTTAACTTTAAGGCTATCGTATGACATAGAGATCGATGTGGCTCAACGACTGGGGGGCATGGAGGTGCAAAATTTTGAATCCTCAAAGACGTATGACATCATCCAACGTGTGAACGAATCGACGGGTGAGCACGTCTACGGTTTGTTCGATACGCTGAGATCTGCGATCCAATCGCTGCTGTCGCTGCTGAGCATATGCGCAGTGCTCTGGCAATGGAGCCCTGTTATAGCATCGATACTCCTTGTCGCCCCTATCCCTGGATGCGTTGCTACTTTTCGCGTTCAAACGAGGGCTTATGATATAGAGTACGAGCGTGCCACGAAGGCTAGGCTGGCGGGATACTTCCGCGGCTTGCTCATGTCGGATAGCGCCAAGAAGGAAACTCGCCTATTCCGCCTGGATGAACTGTTCACGGACTCGTATTCGTTGATCAAGAAAAATTTCTTGCGCCAAGACATCGGCCTGGCGCGCTTCACTCTCCTCCAGGCCGGAGGCCTTGGGATGGTCTCTGTGCTCGCCAGCTTCGGCGCAGTGGTTTACGCGGCAATTGTTGCCGGGGCGCATAATAGGGTGGGCGAGCTTGCGGGATTTATTTCGGCCACTACTCAGGTCGGCCCATTAGTGCTCGCGGCGTTCATCGGCTTCACAGGCATTTATCAGCATCTTCTTTATGTGTCAAATTGGGCGGCACTGGTCGATACGAAACCCGCCCGTATCGCTGAAGGCGCGTTCCGAGGGCCTTCCGGTGGGTGCGGCGGCTCAGTGGAGTTCCGTAATGTGAGCTTCCGATATCCTGGGACTGATGTTCTCGCGTTGAATGATGTTTCCTTTTCGATCGACAGTGGCAGCATCACCGCTTTTGTCGGAGTCAACGGTTGCGGCAAATCAACGATATGTAAATTGCTGCTAAGGTTCTATGAGCCGGATGAAGGGGAAATTTTCGTTGATGGCCGCCCCATCGGAGAGCTGTCGCGAGAATATTTATACTCATGGTCCTCCGCTCTTTTCCAAGATTTCGTTAAATATGAGAGATCGTTGCGAGACAATATTGAATACGGCTATCCGCGAGATCGCGGCACCGCTGATGATGAACGGCTCTGGGATTCTCTTGAAGCGGTCGGACTGAGGGATTGGGCCATGTCCCTGCCTGAGCGGTTGGACACGATGCTGGGGCGGCATTTTGAGGGAGGTCATCAACCGTCTATTGGGCAGTGGCAGCGGATCGCGGCTGCGAGGGCCTTGGTGAAGAAGCCTCGCCTGTTGGTCCTTGACGAGCCGACCGCTTCTGTGGACGCGGTCTCGGAGAAGATACTTTTCGAGGCCATGGCCGCGCTTGGGGGCGAGACGACAGTCGTGCTCGTCTCGCATAGATTCGCCACAGTGGCTCATGCGGACAGGATCATCGTCGTCGATGATGGTGCGGTCGTTGGCGTTGGCAGGCACGCGGACTTAATGGAAGGCTGCGCGCATTATCGCAATATGTATGACGCCCAGGCCCTGCAGGGCCGTTGATCGGTCCTGCCGGAAACAGCGCACACAGCGTCCCGGGGGGCGCCTATGATGTCGCTGCCTATCTTGGAATTGTCCTTGAGGGCCACGGGGAGGCCCATGGAATCTGTCGGACGCAACGAAGGGGGTGGATCATCTCGGATATGGTGAAGGATTTGATCTCGCAGAGGGATGGGGGGAGTGCTCTCGCGCCCTGTCCCGCGTCCTCGGAAGGCCGCGAACGGGTTCGTGGGCAGGCGGAAGCCTCCGGTAGGACGCGGGTCACCGCGCTCACGGCCCTTCAGGGGCCTTCATGGCCCGCGCTAACGCACTCCTGACGCCTGAGGGTAGGCGTCGTCCGGCCTCGACGAATTGCTGTCCTGCGGCTCATGCGTCGATGGGAACCCCACCGTGTCGCCTGGCACCTGTGCCCACTCCGGTACCACCGTCGAGCGCGTCGGTGGTCGGCGCCGGGGCGGTGGCCTCGCTCGGGCCGGCGGCCGCCAGTTGGGTGGGAGGGGCCCCGCTGGCCTCGGGCGGGGCGGGGTCCTTGGCACGGGCCGTCAGCGGTGCTGGGTCTAGGGCGCGGTAGGCCGCCAGGGCAAGGGCCCCGCCCACCCCTAGCGCCAGGCCCCACCACCAACCTGTGGAAAACCCTCACCACCAGCACTGTCCTGTGGACGGCCAACCGGTCTCGCCCATGTTTTCGACCGGTCTCGCGAAAGGGGGCGGTGCGGCTAGAGGAGGTCGAGCACGAGGCGCAGGTCGCGCGCGTCGATCCGCGCCGGGGCCTGCTCGCGGACCACCGGTTTGGCGCAGAACGCGATCCCGAGGCCCGCCGCGTGGATCATATCGAGATCATTCGCGCCGTCGCCCACCGCCACCGTGCGCTCCATCGGCACCGAGCGCTCAGCCGCCCACTGGCGCAGGCAGGCCTCCTTCACGCCTCGATCCACGATCCTCCCCAGGACCCGCCCGGTGAGGTGCCCATCGGCGACCTCCAGCCGGTTGGCGGCCACATGATCGATCCCCAGGCGCTCGGCCAGGGGCAGGACGACCTCCTCGAAGCCCCCTGAGACCACGCCCACGGCGCAGCCCCGCTCATGCAGACCCGTGATGAGGCCCGCCGCCCCGCGCGTCAGGCGTATCTCGGCCAGGACTTCGGCGAATACTGTCTCCGGCACGCCCACCAGCGTCGCCACCCGCTCGCGCAGCGAGGCCGCGAAGTCCAACTCGCCGCGCATCGCCCGCTCAGTGACGGCGGCGACCTCCTCTCGAGTCCCCGCCCGCTCGGCGATGAGCTCGATGACCTCCTGCTCGATGAGCGTGGAGTCCACGTCCATCACCAGCAGGCCCGGTCCCGTGCTCATATTGCTCCCAACGACGTCGCCCGTGCCGCCCGGCCCCTCGCCGAGCGCGTCCCCGGGGCCGGCCTGGGATCGGCCGGCCCCGGGGAGTGCCTCAGCGCGTGACAACCTTGCCCTTGGGGACCACGGTGATGCCGGACTCGGTGACGGTAAAGCCGCGCTCGAGGTCGTGCTCGCGATCAATGCCGACCATCGCGCCCTCCTCGATCACCACGTGCTTGTCGAGGATCGCGCGGTTAACCACTGTGTTCCGGCCGATCTGCGCGCCGTCCATGACCACCGACGAGCGCACCGAGGACCACGAGTTCACTCGCACCGACGGCGAGAGCACCGAGGAGATCACCTCGCCACCGGAGACGATGACGCCGGGCGAGACGATCGAGTCAACGGCGTGCCCCAGGCGCTCGTGGTGCGCGTAGATGAACTTCGCCGGGGGCATCGAGGCGTCATATCCGGCGAACAGCGGCCAGCGGTCGTTGTACAGGTTGAACACGGGGCTGACGCTGATGAGGTCCTGGTGGGCCTCGTAGAAGGCGTCCACCGTCCCGACGTCGCGCCAGTAGCTGCGGTCGCGCTCGCTTGCCCCGGGGACGTCGTTGTCCTTGAAGTCGTAGACGCCGGCTTCGCCCCGGGAGACGAACCACGGCACGATGTTGCCGCCCATGTCGTGCTTGGAGGACTCGTCGGCGGCGTCCGCGGTCACGGCCTCCAGGAGGGCGTCGGCGTTCATGATGTAGTTCCCCATCGAGGCGAGGATCTCGTCGGGGGAGTCGGGCAGCCCGGGGGTGTTCTTCGGCTTCTCCACGAAGGCCTTGATGACGCCCCGGTTGGCCGGGTCGGACTCGATGACGCCGAACTGGTCCGCCAGGGACCGCGGCTGGCGGATGCCCGCGACGGTGCAGGGCAGTCCGGAGGCGATGTGGTGGTCCAGCATCTGGGAGAAGTCCATGCGGTAGATGTTGTCCGCGCCGGTGATCACCACGTAGTCCGGCCGCTCGTCGTCGAGCAGGTTGAGGGACTGGTAGATCGCGTCCGCCGAGCCGAGGAACCAGTGCTTGCCCACGCGCTGCTGCGCGGGCACGGGCGCGATGTAGTTGCCCAGCATGTTCGACAGGCGCCAGGTCTTGGCGATGTGGCGGTCCAGCGAGTGCGACTTGTACTGGGTCAGCACGACGACCTTGAGGAAGCCGCTGTTGATCATGTTGGACAGGGAGAAATCGATGAGCCGGTAGATCCCGCCGAAGGGCACGGCGGGCTTGGCCCGATCGACGGTCAGGGGCATGAGGCGCTTGCCTTCACCGCCGGCGAGGATGATTGCGAGGACACGAGGGGAAGCCATGGGACCACCTTACGGTGATCGGGGCCACTCATGTGACCGGTTTGGGATGCGGGTTGACATCTGACCTCATGGCGAGGCGTCGGAGAAGGGCTGAAACCCCGGCGGCGCACCGCCCGATCCCGCTACGGTTGCACTGAGGCCCGCATCACGGCCGACGGCGCCCTGGCCCGCAGGGCGGCCCCGAACGCGCAGCCGAGGAGGCATAGGCACATGGCGTCACTGAGAGTCGATCTGCTTACCAAGGAGTACCCGCCGTTCATCTATGGAGGCGCTGGCGTCCACGTCAACGAGCTCGCGCGCGTGCTGCGGCCCCTGGCCGATGTGCGCGTCCACGCCTTCGGGGGGCCCCGCGACCCGGGCAGTGAGGGGGCCGACGACGGCGTCACAGGCTACCCGGAGATCGCGGAGCTGGATGGCGCGAACGCGGCGCTGCGCACCTTCGGCGTCGACCTGGAGATCGCCGCTGGCTGCGAGGGCGCCGACATCGTCCACTCCCACACCTGGTACGCCAACCTCGCCGGTCACCTCGCCTCCCTCCTCCACGGCGCCCCGCACATCATCTCCGCCCACTCCCTGGAGCCCCTGCGCCCGTGGAAGGCCGAGCAGCTCGGCGGGGGCTACGCCCTGTCCTCCTGGGCCGAGCGCACCGCATACGAGGCCGCCGCCGGCGTCATCGCCGTCTCCAACGGCATGCGCGCCGACATCCTGCGCTCCTACCCGGCCATCGACCCCGAGCGGGTCAAGGTGGTCCACAATGGCATCGACCTCGACGCCTGGCAGCGCCCCACCGGCCCAGAGGCCGACGCTGCATCCACCGCCGTCCTGGAACGACTGGGCATCGACCCCTCGCGCCCCACGATCGTGTTCGTCGGACGCAT
Source organism: Actinomyces gaoshouyii (assembly GCF_002076915.1). NCBI lineage: Bacteria > Bacillati > Actinomycetota > Actinomycetes > Actinomycetales > Actinomycetaceae > Actinomyces > Actinomyces gaoshouyii. The sequence continues at coordinate 1,285,843 of NZ_CP020468.1, read as the reverse complement.
CACCCGCCAGAAGGGCCTGCCCTACCTGCTGCGCGCCTGCGAGCTCCTGCCCGCCGAGGTCCAGGTGATCCTGTGCGCCGGCGCACCGGACACCGCAGAGATCAAAGCGGAGGTCGAGGGCCTCGTGGCGGGGCTGCGTGAGAAGCGCACCGGCGTGGTGTGGATCGAGGAGATGCTGCCGCGGCCCGAGCTCATCGCCGTCCTGTCCGCCTCCGACGTCTTCGTGTGCCCGAGCGTCTACGAGCCCCTGGGCATCGTCAACCTCGAGGCCATGGCCTGCGGGCTGCCCGTCGTCGGCTCGGCCACGGGTGGCATCCCGGATGTCATCGTCGACGGTGAGACCGGCCTCCTCGTGCCCATCGAGCAGGTCACCGACGGCACCGGGACCCCCGTGGAGCCCGAGACCTTCATCCAGGACCTCGCCGAGCGCCTCACCTCGCTCGTCATGGATGAGGCCCTGGCCCGGCGCATGGGCCGGGCGGCTCGCACTCGCGTTGAGCAGCACTTCTCCTGGGAGGCGATCGCCCAGCGCACGATGGAGGTCTACCGCTGGGTGCTCGATCGCGGCTGATCTCTCGATCGCGGTCCCGCCTCGGTCTCGCACAGGCTCCGGGGCGGGCCGGGACCGGGGCGTCCTCAGCGCGCCCCGGCCCACCAGTCCGTCGCCGCGGCCACGCCGCGGCGCGCGGTGTCCCGCAGAGGTCGCAGCACCCGCGCCCTCCGCTCGGCCTGGAGTGCCGTCGCCGCGGCGCCGTCGTCGTCCAGCGCGATCTCGCAGATGCCCAGGAGGCGAAGTGAGCGCTCCAGGAGCTCGCGGCGCCGCTGGTCCATCCCCGGTGGCAGGAGGCGCGGGTCGGCGACAGCGGTGATGAGATCCGTCAGATCGTCGGCCAGCTCGGGACGCTCCCGGGCCAGGTCCAGCTCGGTGAGCGCCTCGATGGCCTCCTCCGTCGCCGCATGAACCTGGGTGCGCGCGTGCGCGGCATCGAAGGGAGGGATTGCCGGAGCGGGGCCCGTGGGCCCAGTGCCCAGATCGACGAGGCGCCACACCGCGCTCGTTCCCGACGGCTCGGGGATGAGCAGGCGCGTCCGGGCCTCATGCGGGCCGCCTCGTGCTGCTGCGGTCCGCAGCAGCACCGCCTCACCGGCGTCGAGCGCCGAGCCCAGTCCCGGCAGGGGATCGGAGGGGCTGGGGAAAACCGCCGCCACCCGCTCGGGCCGTCCCACCAGGGTCATCCACTCCAGCAGGGGCACCTCGCCGCCGAGCTCCGGAGCGGCGACCGTGTGGGCGCCGTCGGCGCCCTCGACGGCAGCGGCGCCACGCGAGGAAGGCACGGGCAGCCACAGGGCGAGCAGGATCGAGGGGCGCAGGTCGAGGTCAGTCACGCTGCGCACCCTAAACCGTTGGGAGCGCTGCGATTGCGAGGCCGCACCGCGCTGCGGGGACGTAAAATGCCGGTACCCCGTCCCCGCTGGACCGGTCTCGATCGAGGAGGGGAGAGTTCCTCGCGAGTGCTTGCGGCTCAGGTCACGCGGGTGGGATAGGGTGATCCCGTGACCCGTGTTCTTCTCCTCGACGACGTCTCCCTCCACCGCGGGAGCACGCAGATCCTCGACCACCTCTCCTGGAGGGTCGACGAGGGGCAGCACTGGGTGGTCCTCGGGCCCAACGGCGCTGGCAAGACCACGGCCGCCCGCATCGCGGGGGCCCGGCTCTTCCCCTCCTCCGGGGCCGTGGAGGTCCTGGGGCGGCGGCTGGGCAGGGTGGACATCTCCGAGCTCCACCCCCGCATCGGGCTGAGCTCATCGGCCATGGCCTCCACTTTCCAGGCGGGCGACCGCATCCTCGACATCGTCCTGTCGGCCTCCTACGGCCGCATCGGCGTCTGGCGGGAGGAGTACGAGGACAAGGACACCGAGCGCGCTACCGCGCTGCTCACGGCGCTCGGCTCGGGCGCGCTCATCGAGCGCCCCTGGGCGAGCCTGTCCTCCGGCGAGCGCAAGCGCGTGGAGATCGCCCGCGCCCTCATGCCCGACCCCGAGCTCCTCATCCTCGACGAGCCCGCCTCGGGGCTCGACGTCGCCGGGCGCGAGCAGCTGCTGGGAGCGCTCAGCCAGATCGTGGCCACGCCCTCCTCCCCGACGATGATCATGGTCACCCACCACTTGGAGGAGATCCCGGTGGGCTTCACCCACGCCCTCGCCCTGCGCGACGGGCGGGCCGTGGGCGCTGGAGCGCTCGACGAGGTTCTCACCAGCTCGACCATGTCGGCCGCCTTCGGCCTGCCCCTGGAGATCGCGAGGGATCGCGGGCGCTTCACCGCCCGCGGACTCAGCGGCCCCGCCGTTCGTTCCGGTGATCACCAGTCCTGAGCCGGGCCCGGATCCGGTCTGGGCGATCGGCCCTGCAGGCCCCATCCCCGTCCCACTCGTCAACCACAGCCCAGTCATCGGGCAGAAAGCGAGAGCCCTATGGAATGGGCCTGGTGGCTTGGCGCCGCCCTCATCCTGGCCATCGTCGAGACCCTCTCGGCCGATCTCACCTTCCTGATGCTCGCAGGGGGCGCGCTCGGCGGCATGAGCGCCTCCCTCCTGGGGGCGCCGCTGTGGCTGCAGGTCATCGTGGCCGCCGGGATCGCCGGCCTGCTGCTCCTCGCCGTCCGCCCGGTCCTCAAGCGCCGCATATCCTCCTCGGCGCCGGGGATGCGCACCAACGCGGACGCCATCATCGGCTCAGCCGGGCGCACCCTGACCGCCGTGGACACTCTGGGCGGGCGCGTCCGCCTGGGCGGCGCGGAGTGGAGCGCCCGCCTGACCGAGGGCCAGGGGAGCGGCGTGCGCCTCGAGCCCGGCACCCCCATCACCGTCCTGTCGATCGACGGCGCCACCGCCGTCGTCGCCCCCACCGACTGACCAGAATCTGACCCGGGGCCTGCCCGCCCTCGCGCGGCGGCCCCATATCTACGGATCAAGGAGCTGATATGGAGAACGCCATCCTCGTCATCCTCGGCCTATTCCTCCTGCTCGTCCTCGTGGCGATCGTGCGCGCCGTGAGGATCGTGCCCCAGTCATACGCGATCATCGTTGAGCGCCTGGGCAAGTTCCAGGCCGAGTACGGTGCGGGCATGCACCTCCTGGTGCCCTTCTTGGACCGCGTGCGCACCACCGTGGACCTGCGCGAGCAGGTTGTGTCCTTCCCGCCGCAGCCGGTCATCACCTCCGACAACCTCGTGGTGTCCATCGACTCGGTCATCTACTACCAGATCAACGACCCCAAGCGCGCCACCTACGAGATTTCCAACTACCTTCAGGCGATCGAGCAGCTCACCGTCACCACGCTGCGCAACGTCATCGGTGCCATGGACCTGGAGCAGACGCTGACCAGCCGCGACCAGATCAACGGTCAACTGCGCGGCGTCCTCGACCAGGCCACCGGCCGCTGGGGCATCCGCGTGGGCAATGTGGAGCTGAAGTCCATCGACCCGCCCGCCTCCATCCAGGGCGCCATGGAGCAGCAGATGCGCGCTGAGCGCGACCGCCGTGCCGCCATCCTCACGGCCGAGGGCGTCAAGCAGTCCCAGATCCTCACGGCCGAGGGCGATAAGCAGTCCGCGATTCTGCGGGCCGAGGGCCAGGCCCAGTCCGCGATCCTCAAGGCCCAGGGCGAGTCCCGCGCCATCCTCCAGGTCTTCGACGCCATCCACCGCGGCAATCCCGACCCCAAGCTGCTGGCCTACCAGTACCTGCAAACGCTGCCCAAGATCGCCGACGGGCAGTCCTCCAAGATGTGGGTGGTGCCTACGGAGTTCACCGCGGCTCTCAACGGCATCGCCGGTGCGCTGGGCGGAAAGGGCGTCGACGGCCCGTCGGCCGCCTTCGCCGACGCTGGTGACTCCGGTGAGGCCCAGGTGAATCTGGCCGGCATGGAGACGGGTCTCGACATCGCCTCCGACCTGGCCGCCACGAACCTACAGACCCCCGAGGAGGCCCTGGCGCAGGCCCGCGGCGAGGCGGCCTCCGCCTCGCAGGAGGCGGCCGAGGCGCCGCAGTCCGCCGGTGGGGCCAACCCGGTGACCTCCTCCCTCCCGCCGTCGCGGGGCGGCGCGCACCGCCAGGAGCCCGAGCCCCCGCAGCAGGGGTGAGGCGCGTCCCAAAACCCGATGGCGCAACGGGGAGACATGGAATCGGCCGACCGGCCGTCCTAGTCTCCCCGTTGTGCTGCCCGTCCCCTCACGCTCCCCGCTCGTTCCCGTCCCCTGTCGTCCCCTCCACCAGGGAGCCGTGCGATGATCGTCCCCGTCGAGCACGGCAATGACGACCGCCTCGCCGACTACACGCGCCTGACCGACGTCGCCTTGCGCCGCCGCCTCGAGACCGTGCGCGGACTGTACATGGCCGAATCCACCAAGGTGATCGCCAGGGCCGTGGAGGCGGGGCACGCTCCCCGCTCCTTCCTCATGGCCCCCCGCTACCTGGACGAGATGGCGCCGCTCATCGCAGCGGCCTTCGGCTGCCAGGGCGATCCCGAGGGCGGCCCCGTGCCCGTCTACGTCGCCGAGGAGGCTGTGCTGGAGTCCATCACCGGATTCCACCTCCATCGGGGAGCGCTTGCAGCCATGAACCGCCCTGTTCTCGCCCCGGTCCCCCAGTTGCTCGCGGCGGCCCGCGGGGGAACGGGCGCCCGCCGGGTGGTGGTTCTCGAGGACCTCGTCGACCACACGAACGTGGGCGCGGCCTTCCGCTCCGCGGCCGCCCTGGGGATGGACGCCGTGCTCGTCACACCGCGCTGCGCCGACCCGCTCTACCGGCGCAGCGTGCGCGTCTCCATGGGTACCGTCTTCCAGGTGCCGTGGACGCGCATCGATCCCTGGCCGGCCCTCGATGACCTCCACGCAGCGGGCTTCACCGTGGCGGCCATGGCCCTGTCCGAGGACTCGATGAGCCTCGACGCCTTCGCCGCCTCACCCGCCTGCGCCTCCCCGCGATCCCGAGTCGCCCTTGTACTGGGCACCGAGGGCGACGGGCTGCGACGGCGCACCGTGAGCGCCTGCGACGCCGTCGTGCGCATTCCCATGGCCGGAGGAGTGGACTCCCTCAACGTGGCCGCCGCGGCCGCCGTCGCCTTCTGGGCGCTGCGAGTCCCGGGGGAGGGCTGAGGGGCCCGGCTCTCGATCCCGGGCTCCTGCCCGCTCTTCCCAGCGCGGCGGTGAAACTGAGGGCCGACGCCCCAGCGGGCGCCGACCCTCAGAACCGGAACCGTCCGGTCAGTCCTCGCCAGAGGATCAGTCCAGGATCAATCCTTGGCGGTGATGCGCAGGAGCGTGGCGCCCCGCTCGATGCTGCCGGAGGCCACCAGCTCGACGGAGGCGAACTTCGCGGTGTTGGTGACGAGCACCGGGGTGGTCAGCGAGTAGCCGGCCTCCTCGACGACGGCGCGGTCGACGCGCACGAGCTCCTGGCCGGCCTCGACCCGATCGCCCTGCTTGACCTTGACGTCGAAGCCCTTGCCCTCCAGGTTGACGGTGTCGATGCCCACGTGGATGAGCAGTTCGACGCCGTTGTCCAGGTTGATGCCGTAGGCGTGGCCAGAGGCGGGGGCGGCGACGACCGTCCCGGCAGCGGGGGCCGTCACGACGATCTCGCCCGAGGGCGTCACGCCGGCGCCGGCACCGACGGCCCCGGTGGAGAACACCGGGTCTGGCACATCGGCCAGGGCCGTGACATCACCGACGAGCGGAGAGGCGATCTCGGTCACCGTGCCGGGCTTGAGCGCCTCAGCAGTGGCACCGGCAGCGCTAGCGGCTCTGGCCTCGAGCGCCAGATCCGCAGCGGTGTCCTCGGCGGAGGCCTCGGCGGTGCCGCCGGCGGCAGCGGCCATGGCGGCGCGCTCCTCCTTCGTGCGGTAGTCGGTGAGGATGATGAGCACCATCGCGGTGGTGAAGGCCGCCGCGATGCCCACGACGTAGAGGAACATCGGGGAGAAGACCGGGATGGTCAGCAGGGAGGTGAACACGAAGGTCGAGGCCTTCAGGCCACCGCCGATGCCGACGATGAGACCGCCGACGGCGCAGCCGACGAGCATGCGCGGGTAGATCCGCTTGAAACGCAGGTGGATACCGTAGAGAGAGGGCTCGGAGATACCACCGAGGAGGCCTGCGGCGAGAGCGCCCGAGGCGGTCTGGCGCATGACGCGGTCCTTGTCGCGGATGGCCAGGACGAGCACACCGGCGGTGGCGCCGAAGCAGGCGAAGTTCCAGGCTCCCATGGGGCCCTGGATGAAGTCGTAGCCCAGGGTGTCGATGTTGATGAGCATGAGCGCGTTGAGCGGCCAGTGCAGGCCCAGCGGCACCAGGAAGGGGTAGAGCAGCGGGATGACGATCGCGAAGACAATCGGAGCGCTGCTGTTGAGCCATGCCAGGCCGGCGCCGATGGCGCTGCCGGCCCACACTCCGATGGGGCCCAGGAGGAAGGCGGTGACCGGCATCATGATGACGAAGGAGAGGAAGGGGACGAAGACCATCTGGAGATTGACCGGGATGAGCTTCTGCAGACCCTTGTACAGCGGCGCGAGAACCGCGACCATGATGAGGGGGACGAACACCTGGCCGCCGTAGTCATTGAGCTGCATGGGCAGGCCGAAGATGTGCGCGACGCAGGACTCGGTGCCCAGCGTGGGGTTCATCGTGCAGGTGACCTGGTCGGAGAATTTCAGGGCCTCGGCGAACATGCCCGAGCCCTCGGCGGTCTCGGTGTAGGCCTTGGAGCTCAGGCTCATGAAGTTCGGGGTCAGCAGCGCGGCCATGATGGCCGTGCCGACCCAGGGGTCGATGTTGAGCTTCTTGGCGGCGTTGTAGGCCACCATGATCGGCAGGAAGTAGAACACCGAGCGCCACATGGAGTCCACGAAGACCCAGGTGGCGCCCTTGGCCGCGTCGTCCCGGAAGTCGACGACGCCCAGCGCGTCGAGCATCGCCTCGAAGGCGATGATGAGCGAGGCGCCGAGCAGCACGGGAAGCAGCGGGCGGAAGGAGTCGGAGAGGTACTCGAAGAAGGCGTCGATGATCGCGTTCTTCCCGCGGGCCTTGGAGCGGGCGGCCGCTTTGACGTCGGCGTCGGACACGGCCCCGGCGCTCTTCTTCATCGCTGGCAGGTTCATGATCTCGGTGTACACGCCCTGGACGGCGCCGCCGATGACGATCTGGTAGCGGTCGCCGGACTGGGGAACCGCGCCGAGGACTCCGGGGATGGCCTCGACGGCGGCCTTGTCGATGACCGAGGCGTCGTGGAGTTCGAACCGGAGGCGGGTGGCGCAGTGCGTGAGGTGGACGATGTTGTCCGCCCCGCCGACCGCGTCGAGGATAGCCTCGGGCGTGCTCGTGGTGGTGGTCATGGCGTGGGGGTGCCTTTCTGACGTATGGCCCGACGGCGGGCAGTGCCGTCGGCATAGCGATTCTCCGGGCCCAGGGATCGGCCGCGCGGGCGGACGGGCACGGGGATGCCGCATTGCTGAGATGTTACAGCCCTGTGAGGGCTGCCTCAATCCTGCGCGGGTCTCGGCGTCGTACCGGGAGCGTGACCCGTCGTACCGGAGCGGGAACCCGGCCCTCGTCCGCGCGGCTCCGTCGGGAGCGCGCCGCCGCGCCCCGTAGCATGTCCGCCGTGATCAACGTCCAGGACCTCACCCTGCGCATCGGCGCCCGCCGGCTCGTGGCCGGTGCCAGTTTCCGCGTCGACAAGGGCATGCGCATCGGCCTCGTCGGCCGCAACGGCGCCGGGAAGACGACGATGACCAAGCTCCTCGCCGCCGCCTCGGTGGCCCAGGGCACCGGCCAGGCCGTGGCCGACGGCGATGAGCGCCACGGCCTGGACGCCGTCGAGCACGAGGGCACGATCTCCTGCAACGGGACCGTCGGCTACCTGCCGCAGGACACGAAGGTCGGGGACCTGGGCGAGATCGCCCGCGACCGCATCCTGTCGGCCCGCGGCATCGACTCCCTCCTGGCCCGCATCCGCAAGGCGGAGGAGCGCATCGCCACCACCGAGGGCGACGCCATGGCCAAGGCCCTGGACCGCTACACCCGCCTCGACCACGAGTTCACCATGGCCGGCGGCTACGCCGCGGCCTCCGAGGCCGCCCGCATCGCCGCGGCGCTCTCCCTGCCCGACCGCATCCTCGATCAGCCCATCGGCACGCTCTCCGGTGGCCAGCGGCGCCGCGTCGAGCTCGCCCGCGTCCTGTTCGCCCACCCCGACACGCTGCTCCTCGACGAGCCCACGAACCACCTCGACCACGATTCCATCGTCTGGTTGCGCGACCACCTGCGCGCCTACTCCGGCGGCTTCATCGTTATCAGCCACGACGTCGAGCTCCTGCGCGACACCGTCAACCAGGTCATGCACCTGGACGCCAACCGCGGCGCGCTCGACGTCTACCATCTCGGCTGGGACGCCTACCTCAAGCAACGGGCCGACGACGAGCACCGGCGCCGCCGCGAGCGCGCCAATGCGGAGAAGAAGGCGGCCACCCTGCGCGCCCAGGGCGAGAAGATGCGCGCCAAGGCCACCAAGGCCGTCGCCGCCCAGCAGATGCTCAAGCGCGCCGAGAGGCTCATGGCCGGCCTTGAGGCCGAGCAGCAGGCGGACAAGGTCGCCCGCCTGCGCTTCCCGGACCCAGCCCCCTGCGGCAAGACGCCGCTCAAGGCCACCGGGCTGTCCAAGGCCTACGGCTCTCTGGAGGTCTTCGCCGGGGTGGACCTGGCGATCGACCGGGGCTCTCGCGTGGTGGTCCTCGGCCTCAACGGCGCCGGCAAGACGACACTCCTGCGCCTCCTGGCCGGTGTTGAGACCCCGGATTCCGGCGAGATCCTGCCCGGGTACGGCCTCAAGATCGGCTACTACGCCCAGGAGCACGAGACCATCGACAACGACCGCACCGTGGTGGAGAACCTGCGCTCAGCCGCCCCGGAGATGGACGACACCCAGGTGCGCGGCGTGCTCGGCTCCTTCCTGTTCTCGGGAGCGGACGCGGATAAGCCCGCCCGAGTCCTGTCCGGCGGGGAGAAGACGCGCCTGGCCCTGGCGATCCTCGTGGTCTCCAGCGCCAACGTCCTGCTGCTCGATGAGCCCACGAACAACCTCGACCCGGCCAGCCGCCAGGAGATCCTGCGGGCGCTGTCCACCTTCACCGGAGCCGTCGTGCTCGTCACCCACGACGAGGGCGCGGTGAGCGCTCTCAATCCCGACCGGGTGCTCCTGCTGCCCGACGGAGACGAGGACCTGTGGGGCGACGACTACCTCGATCTCGTGTCCATGGCCTGATCGGAGCTTGGCAGGAGGCCGAGAGAGGCTCGTGCGCTCCGGTGAGTGCCGTCACTCGGTGATCCGAGGGGCGCGGACGTAAGGTAGTCGTGAATAACCACGTCGATCGACGGGGACGATTCGCAGACAGTACGGAGACAGTCATGACCCAGACTCTTGAGACCACGAGCACCGAGACGGCCATGGGGACCACCGAGTCGCCCGAGCACGAGGTCCTCCTCACCCAGGCGGCCGCCGCCAAGGTCGCCTCCCTCCTGGAGCAGGAGGGCCGGGACGACCTGCGGCTGCGCGTCGCCGTGCAGCCCGGTGGCTGCTCCGGCCTCGTCTACCAGCTCTACTTCGACGAGCGCTCCCTCGACGGCGACGCCGTGCGCGCCTTCCCGACCGGTGGCGGCGCCATGGAGAGCGTCGAGGTGGTCGTGGACCGCATGAGCGTGCCCTACCTGTCCGGTGCGACGATCGACTTCGCGGACACGATCGAGAAGCAGGGCTTCACCATCGAGAACCCGAACGCGGTCGGCACCTGCGCCTGCGGCGAGTCCTTCCACTGATCCTCACTGAGCGGGTCCTGCCGCCGCCATCAGCGGCGGCAGGACTTCTCACCGACCCGAGAGGCGAGTAGTGCCTTCCTTCCTCCCCCTTCCCACCGTCGGCCGCGCGAAGCGCCGCGGCCTCGCCCTCGGCGCGATCGCGCTGACCGCGGGCCTGACCCTCGCCGGTTGCGGCGGTAGTTCCAAGCAGGCAGACGCGGCAGATGCGCCGGCGGCCACGGTCTCGCCCCTGGCCAGGGTCGACTGCTCGACGCTGACCATCGACTCCGACTCGGCCGCACTGCCGACCGTCAGCGGCGATGCGGGCGCCAAGCCGACCCTTGCCTGGAGCGGCCAGGCCGCGCCGGCGAATCTGACCGTCAAGACCCTCGACGAGGGGACGGGAGAGGCGGTCTCGGGCTCCGACATCGTCAATGCCTCGTACGCCGGCTGGGAGTGGGGCAGCGACGCCACTTTCGATGCCTCCTACGATCGCGGGGCCCCGACCCCCTTCAGCCTCCAGCAGGTGGTCCCGGGCTGGACCTGCGGGCTGGCCGGACACAGGGTTGGCGAGCGCGTGCTCATGTCGATCCCGCCGGAGCTCGGTTACGGGCAGGGCATGACCGGCGGCCAGACGCAGGCCGCCGCGCGGAAGCCTCCCCAGGGCCCGCTGGTGTTCGTCGTCGAGATCGTCTCGAAGGCCTCATCCCAAGATGTCGAATCCGCCGTCTCCACGGCCACCATGGAGGGCGAGGAGACGGCGACCGCCCGCGGGATCACGGTGACCGGAGCGCTCGGCTCCGAGGCGACGATCAGCGTGGCCCCGGGTACGGCGGAGCCCACCGCGCCCGAGGTCATCGTGCTGGCCCGAGGTACGGGGCAGCCCCTGCCCGCGGGTGCCACCGCTGCGGCGAACGTCGCCTTCTCCACATGGGACGGCTCCCGGACCGGCTCCACCTGGAAGGAGGGCGTCCTCCAGACTGTGCAGACGGCCCAGCTCAAGGGCCTGGAAGGGGTGCCCACCGGATCACGCGTCATCGTGCTGACCCCGCCCGCCCCGGACGGCTCGGCGCCATCGCTCGCCTACGTGATGGACCTGGGCGAGGCCCTCTGACCGGCTTCACCACTCACCCGGGAGTGGCAGCGCCGCTCAGGGGAGGGTGAGAAGGGCCCCGCGACCGGACGATCGGTCGCGGGGCCCTTCTCATCCCGGGCCCGGGTCCGCAGTCGGGCCCCGCAGCGCGGCTCAGGATGCCTTGAGGATCTCGGAGCGCGTGGCGGTGGCCAGGGCCAGGCTCTCGGAGACGTTCTGCCAGTTGGCGATGTTCCAGATGGCCTTGACGTAGTCGGCCTTGACGTTGAGGTAGTCGAGGTAGAAGGCGTGCTCCCACATGTCCACCAGGAAGAGGGGGAGGGTGCCCGCGGGCAGGTTCGACTGGTGGTCGAAGAGCTGGAAGATGACCAGCTTGCCGGACAGCACATCGAAGGCCAGCATCGCCCAGCCCGAGCCCTGGATGCCCAGGGCGGCGGCGGTGAAATGGGCCTGGAACTGCTTGAAGGAGCCGAAGGAGTCCTTGATGGCCTCGGCCAGCTCGCCCTCGGGCTCGCCGCCGGCGTTCGGGGCGAGGTTCTTCCAGAAGAGCGTGTGGTTGGTGTGGCCGGCCAGGTTGAAGGCGAGATCCTTCTCCCACTGGTTGATGGCGGCGAAGTTGTCCGCGTCCCGGGCGGCGGCCAGGGCATCGAGCGCGGCGTTCGCGCCCGAGACGTAGGCGGCGTGGTGCTTGTCGTGGTGGAGCTCCATGATGCGCCCGGAGATGTGGGGCTCGAGGGCGGCGTAGTCGTAGGGGAGCTCGGGCAGGGTGTAGACGGCCATGCGGCGTGCCTTTCAGGTCGGTGGGCGGACCCAGCCCGGCGCGACGAAGCGCTAGGACTGAAGTCCCGGATGTGCTCCCATCGTAGGTCGCCGAGCCGGGTGCGGGTAGTCGAGCACCCCTGCCCGGCTGTGATTACACTGACCGCTGAACGCCTTGCCGCCCAGACCGTCCTTCGGAGGACCTCATGACCGCCATCGACTCCCCTGGCGCCGCCGACCGCCTCGAGCTCCTCGTCTTCTCCGACGACGCCAACGTCCGCCGCGAGGTCATCGAGGGCATCGGCCGCCGCCCCGCCAAGGGAATGCCGCTCGTGACCTGGTTCGAGGCGGCTACCGCCGAGGGCGTGCGCCTGTCGATGAAGGACCGGGCCGAGGCCGGCCGGAGGCCCTTCGACGCGCTCGTGCTCGACGGCGAGGTCAAGAAGTACGGTGGCATGGGCCTGGCCCACGAGCTCTTCACCGAGATGGACCGCCGCCCACCGGTGCTGCTCCTGACCGCCCGCCCCCAGGATGATTGGCTGGCCGCCTGGTCCAAGGCGGAGGCCGTCGTTCCCCGGCCCCTGGAGCCACTGGCCCTCCAGGAGGGCATCGTCGCGGCGCTCCGCGCCCGCCGGGGCAGCGTCGTCGCGGCGGGCTGACAGGAGGACTGAGGCGGACCGGATCCCCCACTCCTCAGCCGAAATCATCCGAAGTTTCTCGCATCAACCCGAGTCGATGACTCGTCGGTGGCGGGCGGCGGCGCCGATGGGCCAGGCCAGGACGGAGGGATCTGCGTCGACCTCGACGAGGCGGGCGCCGTCGTCGAGAACCCAGGAGGCCAGCAGTAGCGTCTCCTCCACGCTAGTTGCCTGCCCGACGCGCTCGGGGCGGGCGACGACCTGGGCCGTGGCGCGCAGGTCGTCGACGTAGGGGCGCGGGTCCGCGCCGGGCGGGCTGACGAGCGAGCCCGCAAGCCGTCCCCAGCGCACGGCCACGAGCTCCCAGCCGCCCGTTTCGCGGCGCCTGGCCGCGATGAGGTGCGGGCAGGCGAGCAGGGGCCTGGCGGCCTCCGCGCGGCGCGCACCGAGCAGGAGCGAGCGCAGGCGGGAGGTCCACGCGCCCGCCTCCTCGTAACGCTCGCGCTCGGCCAGGTCGGCCACGCGCTCCAGGATGGGCGCGGCCACGAGGTCGATGTGTCCGGCCAGGGCCCGGCGCGCGGTAGCGGCGTCGGCGGGCGAGTCATCGCCCGAGACTCGGCGCGGGCCCGTGCCGTCCCAGGCGCTCAGCCGCAGGACCGACTCGGCGGCCCGCTGCGCCTCCAATCCGGTCGCGCGGGACGGGAAGGGACCCACGGCCTCGGATACGTCGTCGGTGGGCAGCGCTGTTGTCAGTGCCAGGCGTGGGCCGAGGCCACCGCTCCCCTGGGCTACGCGCAGCCAGGGCTGGCGCTGGGGCGCGCGGGAGCGGCGGTTGAGGGGCGGGTCGAGCTCGGCGATGAGGCGCAACTCGCGAACGCGGGCCTCGATCTCGGTGGGGGTCTCGATGTGGCGCACGCTCACGGCGGTGTCGAGCATGCGGGCGATGCGACCGCGCTTCTCCGCGGCGGTGAAATAGGATCGCACGCGGCGGTGGAGGTCGGAGGCGCTGCCGATGTAGAGCGCTTGCCCGGAGGGGGAGTGGAACTGGTAGACGCCGGGTGCGTGGGGGAGCGGGTCGGCCAGACGGGCCTTGGCGCGGCGCTTGGCGGGAACGGGGTCCGCGGCGGTGGCCAGGTCCTCCACGTGGGTGATGCCCAGCGGCGCGAGGGCCTCCAGGGCGGCGTGGAGGACGTCGGCAGTGGCGCGGGCGTCGTCGAGGGCGCGGTGCGTGGGTCGGGTGGGGGAGCCGACGAAGGAGGCGAGGGTGCCGAGCCTGTGGTTGGGGACGTTGGAGCGAGACCAGGCCTTGCGCGCCAGGGCGAGGGTGTCGACGACGCGGGGCTCGTCCCAGGGCAGGTCCAGCGCGCGGGCGGCGCCGCGCAGGTGGCCGACGTCGAATCGGGCGTTGTGCGCCACGAGGATCGGGCCGGCGGCCCCGGAGCCGGCCGGGCGGGCCCGGCGGAACCAGGCCAGGAAGGCGGTGAGCGCCTCTTCAAGGGCCGGCGCGGTGGCGACCATGGCGTTGGTGATCCCGGTGAGCAGCGTGATCTGGGCGGGGATGGGCGCGCCGGGGTTCGCCAGGGTGGAGAACTCGTCGTCGACGATGCCGCCGCGCACGCGGACGGCCCCGATCTCGGTGATGGCGTGGGCTCCGGGGCCCGCTCCGGTGGTCTCCAGGTCGACGACGACGAAGGTCGCCTCGCGCAGGGGTGTGCCCATATCCTCGAAGGAGCCCTGCGTCCCGGTGGTGACCCACGGGCGGGCGGTCACGGCGGCGCCGCGTGGATCGCGGGCGCCGTCGGCGGAACGTGTGGGTGGGGGCACGGTGCGAGGCTAGACTTCGTGGTGCAGCCGCTCCAAGGGCGCCCCGCCGGGCGCGTGGGGGATGCGAGCGCCAGCAGTAGGAGACGAGAGCGCAGGAGGCCCCCGTGGGATACCGAGGCATGAAGGCCGCCGCCGGCCCCGCCCTGGAGATGCTCTACCAGCCCTGGATCAGGGGCGAGGAGCACATTCCCGCCGAGGGCGCGGCGATCCTCGCCTCGAACCACCTGGCGGTCATCGACTCGTTCTTCCTGCCGCTGCTCATTGACCGCGAGGTGGCGTTCATCGGCAAGTCCGACTACTTCACCGGCAAGGGGGTCAAGGGCTGGGCGGTCAAGCGCTTCATGACGGCCGTGGGCACGATCCCGGTGGACCGCTCGGGCGGCAAGGCCTCGCAGGCGGCCCTCCAGGCGGGGATCGACCGGTTGCGGGCGGGGGAGCTGTTCGGCATCTACCCGGAGGGCACGCGCAGCCCCGATGGCCGCATGTACCGGGGCAAGACGGGCGTGGCGCGCATCGCGCTGGCCACGGGCGCGCCGATCATCCCGGTGGCGATGATCGGCTCGAATATCGCCCAGCCGATCGGTCAGGTCATCCCATCGACGCGCCACCGCGTGGGCATCGTGGTGGGCGAGCCGCTGGACTTCTCGCGCTACCGGGGCCTGGAGAACGACCGCTTCGTGCTGCGCTCCATCACCGACGAGGTCATGTACGCGCTCATGTCCCTGTCGGGGCAGGAGTACGTGGACGTCTATGCGGCGGATGTGAAGAAGCTGATGGACGCCGAGAAGATCACGGCCCTGGAGGCCACGGACCGCCTGCTGACCCAGCAGGCCGGTTCGCGCCCCGCCGGTCCCGTGGCGGCCCCCGGCGGCCGCCCCGCCCCCGAGGTGAGCGTCCCCGAGCCTCCCGCCGATGAGGCCGACGATGGCGACGAGTCGGACGAGGAGCCCACCCCGGAGTCCCGAGACCGCTGACGACGGGGCCGATCGGTCTCAGGCGGCCAGTGCCAGGGATGCTCCCCAGGCCGCCAGGACGGCGAAGGTCCTGGTCTCATCGGCTGAGGTGGGCAGGATGGCGTCAGCGGCCGTTGCGCCGCCGGCCGATGATGGCGCTTGACCGGGCGAGCAGGCGGCGAGGAGCGCGGCCACCGGAAGGGCGGCCGCCCCCGTCAGTGCCGTGCGTCGGCTCAGGGAGGGCGGGGTAGAGGGGAGGAGCGCGATCTGGGAGCGCCGGGCGTGCATAGGACCTACTTTCAGAAGTGGAGATTATGGCAATTCAGGCCGCCATAGTGTAACTTTATTCTACTCGCCGTGGCTGGAGCCAACGGTTTCGCTCTGGGGGAGACTGGGATCGGGGAAGCGGCGACCAGCGGCGCCAGCGCCTTCCGAGCGCGCACGGCTAGGATGAGGGCTGTCACTTCTCAACCTTCACCGAAAGGCCCACGATGACGATCCGTCGCGTCGCCCTGCTCACTGCGGGCGGCTTCGCCCCTTGCCTCTCCGCCGCCGTCGGCGACCTCATCGAGCGCTACACCGAGGTCGCTCCCGACGTCGAGATCATCGCCTACCAGTACGGCTACCACGGTCTGCTCACCGGAAACTACATCGTCGTCGACGCCGAAGGTCGCAAGAACGCCGGCCTCCTGCGCGAGTTCGGCGGCTCCCCGATCGGTAACTCCCGCGTCAAGCTCACCAACGCCAAGAACCTCGTCGAGCGCGGCCTGGTGGAGGAGGGCGTGAACCCCCTCGAGTTCGCGGCCGAGCAACTGCGCAAGGACGGCGTCGACGTCCTGCACACCATTGGCGGCGACGACACCAACACCACCGCCGCGGACCTGGCCGCCTACCTCCACGACAACGACTACGAGCTCACCGTCGTCGGCCTGCCCAAGACCATCGACAACGACGTCGTTCCGATCCGCCAATCCCTCGGCGCCTGGACCGCCGCCGAGGAGGGCGCCGGATTCGCCTTCAATGTCATCGGCGAGCACCGCTCCAACCCGCGCATGCTCATCATCCACGAGTGCATGGGCCGCAACTGCGGCTACCTCACCGCGGAGACCGCCCGCCGCTACCACAAGCTGCTCGACACCAAGCAGTGGGCCCCCTCGCTGGGCCTGACCAAGGAGCGCTGGGACGTCCACGCCGTCTTCCTGCCCGAGGTCAAGCTCGACATCGCCGCTGAGGCCGAGCGCCTCAAGGCGATCATGGACGAGCAGGGCAACGTCAACGTCTTCCTGTCCGAGGGCGCCGGCGTGCCCGAGATCATCGCTGAGATGGAGGCCAAGGGCGAGGAGGTCCAGCGCGACCCCTTCGGCCACGTCAAGCTCGACACCATCAACCCCGGCCAGTGGTTCGCGAGGCAGTTCGCCGAGCTGATCGGTGCTGAGAAGGTCATGGTCCAGAAGTCCGGCTACTACTCGCGCGCCGCCGCCGCCAACGCCGAGGACCTCGCCCTCATCAAGCAGATGTGCGACCTCGCCGTCGACTGCGCCCTGCGCGGCGAGTCGGGCGTCATCGGCCAGGACGAGGAGAACGGTGACGCCCTGGGCGCCATCCCGTTCCCGCGCATCGCCGGCGGCAAGCCCTTCGACATCACCCAGCCCTGGTTCACCGAGCTCATGAGCGAACTCGGCCAGACCGTCGCCCCGGCCGACACGGCCCCGGAGCACTGAGGCCAGGGACGGCCCGGCCGACCGGACCGGCCAGGACCGCCACTCGGGGCCGGCGGCGCCGTGCTGCGGCGCCGCCGGCCCCCAGGCGCGTTCTCGGCGCCCATGGGCGTGACATCTCAGGTGAGCGGAGTGGGAATCGCACGCTTGCAGCGGGAGCGCTCCGACTTCTCGTCGGAATGGCGTAGGCGCTGCACGCGCCCGAGATCCCGCGTGCGCATTCGGGCCTCGAATGCGCACGGGAGACTCCACGGCCCGAGATCGCTTCGCGTGATTCCAACGTTCTGAATCCTGAGGTGTCCTCCGAGCGTGCGACTCCGCGTCTCAGCGCGCTGCCGGTAATCGGCTGACGCTGCCGTGGTGCTCCAAAGGCGGGTCGCGGCTGTCCGGCCCGGGCGGGCCCTGATCCCGGCATGCGGTGGGGGAGTCGGGCCCGCCCCGCCCTGACCTATGCTGACCGGCGTGATGAACGAGCTTGAGGCCACCGCCAGTCCCGGCACCTGGCGAGATCGTCCTGCCGCGCAGCAGCCCGCCTATCCGGATCCCGGGGCTCTGGCGGCCGTTGGGGAGGATCTGCGCTCGCGCCCCCCGCTCGTGTTCGCCGGCGAGGTCGACTCCTTGCGCTCCCGCATGGCCCAGGCCGCGCGGGGCCGGGCCTTCGTCCTCATGGGCGGGGACTGCGCCGAGTCCTTCGACGGCAATACCGCCACGGACATCCGTCTCAAGGTCCAGACCATCCTGCAGATGGCGGCAGTGCTCACCTACGGCGCCTCGATGCCGATCGTCAAGATCGGGCGCATGGCGGGTCAGTACGCCAAGCCCCGCAGCGCCGACACCGAGACCCGTGATGGCCTGACCCTGCCCGCCTACCGCGGCGACTCGGTCAACGGTCACGACTTCAGCCTTCAGGCCCGCACACCGGACCCCGCCCGGATGCTCGAGGCCTACCTGCGCAGCGGCACCGCCCTCAACCTCATCCGCGCCTTCACGATGGGCGGCTACGCCGATCTGCGCGAGGTCCACTCCTGGAACCGCGGCTTCACCGATAACCCCGCTTACAAGCGCTTCGAGGCCTTCGCCGAGGAGATCGACCGGGCCATGCGCTTCATGGAGGCCGCCGGGGTCGATTTCGATGCTCTCAAGCAGGTCGACTTCTACGCCGCCCACGAGGCCCTCCTGCTGGAGTACGAGGATGCCATGACCCGGCGCGACTCGCGCACCGGTGACCTCTACGGCACCAGCGCCCACCTGCTGTGGGTCGGTGAGCGCACCCGCGGCGCCGACGATGCTCACGTCGCCCTCCTGGCGGGCGTGCGCAACCCCGTCGGTGTCAAGCTCGGCCCCACCGCCGCGCCGGAGGAGCTGTTAGCCCTCGTCGACCGGCTCAATCCCGATGGCGAGCCCGGCCGTCTGAGCGTCATCACCCGTATGGGATCGGGCCGTGTCCGCGACGCGCTGCCGCCCCTGGTCGAGGCGGTCCGCGCCGACGGGCGCCCCGTCACCTGGATCACCGACCCCATGCACGGCAACACCATCATCTCCGACAACGGTTACAAGACCCGCCGCTTCGAGGCGATCATGGACGAGGTCCGCGGCTTCTTCGAGGTCCACAGGGCACTGGGCACCGTGCCCGGGGGCATCCACGTCGAGCTCACCGGCGGGGATGTCACCGAGGTCCTCGGCGGTGGCGAGCGCATCGACGAGGCCGGCCTGGCCAAGCGCTACGAGACCCTCGTCGATCCCCGGCTCAACCACCAGCAGTCCCTCGAGATGGCCTTCGAGGTCGCCGAGATGCTCCAAACCCACCACGGCTGAGCCGGGCCCCGGTGTCCGGGAAGGTCTCGAAGGGGACAAGGCTTCGCCGTCAGGGCGAAGAAGCGGCAGGACGCCCGGTAGCCTCGCCCCATGACCCTTCCCGACGCCGAATCCCTGGCTCGGCAGTTGCCCTCCCTCCCGCATGTCGAGCGCGTGCGCGCCCTCGTGCGCCTCGCCCGCGACCACGCCGCCGATCCCACCCTCGGCTCCCTCCTCGACGGCCTCGCCGCCGTCTCCGACTACCACGCCCGCCTCGTCCTGGCCGCCGCCAGGGCGATCGGCGACGTCGAGCGCGTGCGCGCCCTCAGCCGCAGTGCCGTCCCCGGCACCGACGACCTCGCCACCCGCTACCTCTGCCTGCCCCTGAATCAGCGCCGAGCCCTGGAGCACCGCATCCGCGCCACGCGCCGCACCGACATGGCCGCCATCCTCCTCGGCCTTCCCCTGGCCGACGCCGACCGCGCCCGTCTCCTCGCCTCCGCCGACGAGCCCACCGCCCGCTCCCTCATCGCCGACCTCGGCGACCTCCTGCCCAGCCTCGCCCCCCTGGCCCGGCGCCACCCCGGAGTCGTCCTCGACGAGCTCGCCCGCCGTCTCGAGGGTGCCGCCCCCGTCCAGCGCGACCGCGCCTGGGCCTGGGCCCGCACCGCCTACGCTCCGCTCGCCGCCAGCCTGCCCGGCGGGATCATCGCCCTGCTCCTGACCGCCGGGCCCACCCGCGTCATCCCCGACGGCCTCGACCCCCATCTCGGGCGCCTCCTGCGTCACGATCCCACCGCCGTCGGCTCCCTGCTGGCCCGCGCCCCCCACGACGTCGGCCAGCGCCATCTCACCACCGCCAGCGCCCGCCTGGTCAAGAGCCTCCACCGCGCCCTCCACCTGCTCGCCGTCCCCGAGCGCATCGCCCTGGCCCGCGCCGGCCGTGATGACGACGGCCGCCTCGCCGCCATCCTCGCGGCCCTGCCTCCCCGGGATCGCGAGGAGGTCCTCGACGGCGCCCTCGACGGCGTCGACACCGCCCATCGCCACTACTCCGAGGCGCTCCTGGAGGTCCTGCCCCGCGCCCGGCGCCAGCGCGAGGCCCAGCGCATGGCGGCCCTGCCAGAGGCCGCCAGCGCCCTCGACCAGCTCTCGCTCGCCGGATTCCTGCCGCCCGAACAGGCCATCCTCCAGGCCGCGCCCCGCCTCCACGCCCTGGGCGCCGAGGAACGCTCCCAGGCCTGGGCCGCCCTCATCGGCTCCGCCGGGCGCAGCCGCGACGCCGACGCGCTCACCGATGTCCTCCTGCGACTCGGCGCCCTCGATCACGAGCAGGACGCCGTTCGCCTCGTCGTCGCCAGGACCCTGGCCTCCATCCCACTGTCCGTCCTGGCCAGTTGCCCCCTCACGCCCCTGGAGGGCTTCACCCGCTCGGCCCTGCGCGCCCAGGACGCCTCCAGCGCCACTCAGTGGACCCTCCAGGGCCTCGCCTGGGCCCTGATCGACCACGCGATCGCCACTGGGGGCTCTCCCACCGCCCCCGCGCGTCTCCTCCAGGCCGCCGTCGGGGACGAACCGCACCTGTGGCACCCGCCGCTCACCCCTGGGCGCGCCCTGGCCTCCACCGCCGTCGAGGCCCTCGCCAAGCGGCTTCGCGAGGAGTCCCTCGCGGGGGAGTGCGGCCTCCTCCTCGACCTCCACTCCGCCCTCGGCCGCCGGGCGAACGGCGAGCGGCTGCTCGACTCCCTCCTCGTGCAGGCGCTCGACTCCCCCGTTGCCGCGGACCGCCAGGGGGCCGCCGTCGCCTGGCTGGCCGACCCCGCCACCCGCGGCGAGCGCGTGGCCGAGCTCGTGCGCCGCGACGAGTCCTTCGCCGCCCTGCGCCCCGTCACCGACGCCATCGCCACCATGCGGCAGGACCTCGTCGAGATCCTCTTCCTCGACCGCCCCCTGCGGGGCCGCTTCTGGCACCGCGAGCACACCTACCTGGCGCTCCTTCCCGAGGGCTCCCACGGCTGGGCCCCCGAGCACCTCGCCTCCTACGCCTCCGCCCTGCGCCGCCGCATCGACGCGCGCGCCACCACCCGCCCCGAGCGCCATCGCGCCCTGACCGCCCTGGCGCGCATCCCGTCCACCACTGTCGAGGACCTGCGGCCCTGGCTCGACGACGGCGCCCCCGACACCCGCGCCTCCGCCCTGGAGGCCCTCGCCCACCTGTCCGACCCCGAGGCCGCCCTGCGCGAGATCGTCCACCACGCCGGGCAGGACTGGGCCCGCACCGCCTTCGACGGCGCCATGGCCTGCGCAGCGCGCCTCGACCCGGCCATGGCCTCCAAGATCCTCACCGGCGCGATGTCCGGCCCCATCCGCATGAGCGCGCGCAAGGAGGCCCTGCGCATCCTCGCCCGCCTCCACCGCCCCGCGGACCTGCCCACCCTCACCGGTGCCGCCATGGCGCGTGACACCCGCCCCGATGTGCGCCTGGCCGCCGCCCGCGCCATGATCGCCTGGCTCGACGCCCCCGAGGCCTGGACGATCCTCGCCCACGTGGCCACCGAGGGCCGCGACGCCGCTCTCGCCCTGGCGGCCACATCGCCTCGGCACATCGCCGACCGCCATCGCCTGCGCTACGCCCGCCTCCTCCTCGCCGCCGCCCGCGAGCCCGAGCTCATCGCGGCCCTGGGGGAGTGGAGCGATGTCCTGCCAGACCTGCCCAGCCTCCTGGAGGGCATCGTCCGCGACGGCGCCCGAGCCGAGTCGGCCGCCGCGATCAGCGCGATCGCTGGGCACAGCGCGCTCTCGGCCGACTGGAGCGAGCACCTGGCCGTCCTGCGCCGACTCGCGCGCGGCGCCGAGCCCAACGCCCAGGCCGAGGCCGATCTGCCTCGCCTGCGCCGCATGGAGAGCCTCGCTGCCGCCATGATCCCTGACAATGGCGCCTCCCTGCGCTGGCACCGTGACCACCTGGAGGCCATGAGCGCCCTGCTCGAGGACATCGAGCGCGACTCCCGCCCGCTCTGCGCTCCTTGGGCCGGCCGTCTGGCCGCCACCGACTGGGAGGACGAGGCCGCCTGCCTGGCCTCTCTGGAGCGCCTGGCCGGAACCGTCGGCGACGCGAGCCTCGCCGGGGAGCTCGCCGCCACAGCCGCCGCGGCACTCGAGCGCGCCCGCCGGCTGCGCCTCCTGCCCGAGTCCGGTCTGCCCGTCAGCACCGCCGATGCCCTCATGCGCCGTCAGGACGCCGCCGGCGCTGCTCTCGCCCTGGCCATCGTCACCACCCAGGGCCAGGCCCTCGGCTGGCCGGAGCCATGGCGCAACCGACTGCGCGAACTGCGCGGCAACGGCACGGGGATCATCGCCCTCCTGGCGCGCCGGGCGCGCACGGCCGCCGAGTGAGCCGTCCGGGCCTCCCGGCGCCCGCCCGGTCGGCGGGACTCGCCGGCGCGTCCCGCTGCGTCGGTCGATCACCGTGGCGGCGTCACTTGATGCGCACGACCACCGTGGAGCCCTCAGCGGCCTGCTCGCCCTTGGCGGGCTTGGTGTAGTCGACCTCGCCGAAGACGTGGCCCGTCCAGGCCTTGTCCACCTGCACCTCGAAGCCGGCGTCCTTGAGGGCCTTCTTCGCCTCGCTCTCGGACTTCTCCGTCACATCGGGGACGGTGACCATCTTCGGGCCCTGCGAGATCACGAGCGCGACGGTGTCGCCCTTGTAGACGCCACTGGCGCCCTTCTTCGGCGACTGCGAGATGACACGACCCTCCTTGACCGATTTGTCATTGGCCCTGGTGGGAATGCTCATCTCCAGGCCGGCAGCCTCGATCGCCTTGCGCGCCTCCCTCTCGGTCCTGCCGACGACGTCGGGCACCGTGGCCGAGGCGCGCCCCCTGGAGACCGTGATGCTGACGGTCGAGCCCTTGTCCAGGGATTGGCCCGCCGCTGGATCGGTGGAGATCACCATGCCGGTGGCCACGGAGGCGGAGTACTCCTTCGAGGTCTGACCCACTGTCAGGCCAGCGTCGATGATGGCGGTCTGGGCATCGTGCTCGGTCTTGCCGACGACGTCCGGAACGGTCTTCTGCTCAATGCCGAGCGAGACGACGGTCTGGATGCGCGCTCCGACGGTCACCGAGGTGCCGCCCGCGGGCATGGCCGAGATGATCGTGCCGACCGGGACGGAGTCGGAGTGGACCGTTGTCGGCTCGACCCAGATCAGTCCCGCTCCGGAAACGGCGGCACTGGCCTCCTCCGTGGTCATGCCCTCGATCCTGGGGACGCTGACCCGGCGTCCCGGGCCGGCGACGAAGTACCAGGCGCCGGTGCCGCCCACCGCGCCGAGGACGGCGAGCGCGCCACCCGCGATGAGGAGGCGGCGACCGAGGAGCCCGGCCGCGCGCGTGTCGGGATCCTCCTTGCTGTCTCCATCATCGCCGCTCGTGTTGGAGATCGAGCCGATCGGCAGGGAGACCGTGCGCATACCGGCGCTGGGAGTGGCAGCGCCCGGATCGGGGGGGCCCTGGGGGAGGCGGGCCGTCAATGAGGCCTCGGCGGGCGTGACCGCGCTGGCGGAGACTCCCGCGCTGGTAGGGCCGGGAGCGCCGGCGGGGCTCACCGCTCCGGGCGCGCTCGCCGAGCCGACGGCGCCATCAGCGCTGCCCGCACTGCCGGCGGTGTCCGCCCCGGATGGGGAGGCGGCTCCGCCAGCGCCCTCCTCACCGACCGCGCCCATGGCGGCGCCCAGTACGGCGGCACTGGTCGCCGGTGCGTCGTCGGCCCCGGCCTCATCCACGACCTCGGCGGCCACCTCCCTCACCGCGCGCAGCGCGTCATCGGCATTGGCGAGCCGCTCCTGCGGGTCCCGCGCGGTCATCGAGGCCACGAGCCCGTCGACGGCGGTCGGTATCCCATCGGCGCGCGTCGAGGGCGCGGGGATGTCCTCGTGGACGTTGCGGAAGGCGATCTGGATCGGGGTGTCGGCGCTGAATGGCTGCTCGCCGGTGAGCAGCTCGAAGAGCATGACCCCCACCGAGTAGACATCGGCGCGCGGCGTGGAGGCCCCGGAGGTGATGAGCTCGGGGGCGAGGTAGGCGACCGTCCCCAGGATGTTGCCCGTGGAGGTCTGGGTGGCCTCCGTGACCGCCCGGGCCAGCCCGAAGTCGGCGACCTTCGGCACGGAGCCGTCCACCGGCAGCAGGACGTTCTCCGGCTTGATGTCGCGGTGCATGAGGCCGGCGCGGTGGGCGGCGCCCAGCGGCCGGAGCACGTGGCCGGTCATCTCCAGGGCCTCGGCGACCGTCAGGGGGCCCGAGGCGATGCGGTCCCGCAGGGTGGGCCCGGGCACGTACTCCATGATGATGTAGGCGATGCCGTCGATCGCGCCCTGGTCGTAGACGGCGACGACGCCGGGATTGGACAGCCGCGCCGCGGCCCTGGCCTCCCTGCGGAAGCGGGCGACGAAGTCGGGGGAGTCCGCCAGGTGGGCGTGCATGAGCTTGAGGGCGACATCACGCTCGAGACGGCGGTCATAGGCCTTGTAGACCGTGGCCATGCCGCCGCGCGCCACGCGCCGGCCGACCTCGTAGCGAGAGTCGACGATCCGGCCAGTCAGGGGGTCGTGGGACACGACGGCATTGTATGGGGCCCGGGAGTCCGCGCCGGACCGCAGCGCCGGGGCGGGCTCCCACGCGGGTCAGGCGCTGCGGTCGGTCAGCAGCGAGATGACGGAGGCCAGGTCGGCAGTGGCGCTCCTGGAGAGCCCCGCCTCCGCGGTGATGAGCGCTTCGAGGGCCCGGCGCGCCCGCTCGGCATGCTCGTCGATCCTCTCCTCGTGCGCGGCCCTGGCCCCGCATTCCTCGATAATCGCCGCAGCCGCGGCGATCTCCGCCGGATCCGCCCGGGTGTTGGCCAGGACGCGGCGCAGGATCGCCCTGCCCCCGGCGTCGCAGCGCTGCCAGGCCAGCGCCAGCAGCACCGTCCGCTTGCCCTCGCGCAGGTCGTCCCCGGCGGGCTTGCCCGTACGGGCGGGGTCTCCGAAGACGCCGAGCTCGTCGTCGCGCAGTTGGAAGGCGATCCCGGTGGCCTCGCCCAGCTCCGCGAGGCGGCGGGCCCCCTCGCCGTGGGGCGGCAGTCCCCCCAGGAGTGCGCCGATGAGCAGGGGGTGCATGACGGAGTAGCGGGCGGACTTGCGGCGGACCACGGCCAGGGCGGCCTCCTCCATCGCCCGGCCGGCGGCGGCGTGATCCGCGCCCTCATCGGGCAGGGGCAGGGACTCCGTCCGCACGTCCAGGTACTGGCCGAGCGCCACCTCCTCCGCCATGGCGTCGAAGGCGGCCCGCCCCGCCGCCCGGGTCCCCTGCGGGCACTGGGCGAGGGCCGCCCCGAGCTCGGAGCCCGCGGCGGACAGGAGCAGGTCCCCCAGGAGGATCGCCGCGCTGCGGCCATGCGCCTCCGCATCGCCGAGCCAGTGGGAGCCCCGGTGGGCGATGGCGAAGCGGCGGTGGGCCGCGGGCAGGCCCCGGCGGGTCAGCGCGCCGTCGATGACGTCATCGTGGATGAGGGCACTGGCCTGGTAGAGCTCCAGAGCGGCGCCCAGGCCGGCGCAGGCCCGTCCGGACAGGACATCCTCGCGGCGCGCGCTATCGGCTGTGGCGGACAGGGCGATGGCGGCCAGCACGGCCCGCATCCGTTTGCCGCCCCCCAGCAGATCCGCGGCGGCGTCGAGGAGCTCGGCCGCAGCGGGCCCGGCATCGGACCACTCGTCCCTCCGCTCGGCGATCGCCTGCGAGATGCGCTCGTCCACTGCCCGGCGCACGAGGCTCATCGTGCGGTCGATCTGCGTCATGGCGCCAGGGTAGTGGCAAAAGGCGGTGGCGGTCGTGGGAGCAGCGGCAGGGGGTTGCGGCGATCGGCCGATCCCGGGAGCACCCGCCCCTGGGCCGCCGAGCACGGCTGCGCTGGGGCGATGCTGAGCAGAGCGGGAATAAACGCTACAATCGCTGGGTTGCCCGCTGCGATGGTGGTGGACTGCGCCCGGTTCCCCGCGTGGAGATGAGGGGAGTCGAGGGGCTGGCCCGCCGCCGAGCAGACTCCCCACGTGAAAGGTGCCCCGTGGCTTCCTCCACTGCCCTGCGCAAGCGTGCTCAGAACATCGACGACGCCGATGAGGTCCCCGAGGACGACTTCGACCTCGATCCGGACGCCGACGACGCCGATGACTCCGATGAGCAGGAGGCGGACCTCGACGACGACTTGGACGGGGACTCCGACGAGGATGACGAGGGCTCCCTGGGCGCCGATGGCGCCCAGGAGGACGATGGCCCGGCCCCGGAGCTGCGCGACTACTACCTCGACGTGAACCTGGAGGAGAACGGGGACGGCACGAAGAAGCACCCCTTCAACACGCCGGCCGCCCTCAAGGGCGTCAAGCTCGCCCCCGGCGCCACCCTCTACGTGCGCTCCCACACGATCGTCGAGGGCCTGGAGATCGACGGCAACGGCACCCTCGAGGAGCCGATCACCCTGGCCCCCTACGGCCACGGTCCCGTCCCGCGCTTCATCATCGGCGACTCCGCGCCCCTGGTGGCCCGCGAGTTCCTGGCCGAGAACGGCTACATCTTCCGCGGCTGGGTTATCAAGGGCATCAAGATGGAGCCCTCGATCGCCGCCCTCACCGGGGAGCTGGAGAGGATGCGCCGGGAGGAGGCCGAGCGCGCCGCCGCCAAGAAGGCCGGCAAGCGCGTCAAGGAGCGCGACAAGGACGGCTCCTTCACCGTCTCGGACTCCGACGACGCCGATGAGCCCGCCCAGAAGGTGGTCACCGCTGGCGCCACGGCGGACCCGGTCAAGGACTACCTCAAGCAGATCGGCAAGGTCGCCCTCCTCAACGCCCTGCAGGAGGTGGAGCTCGCCAAGCGCATCGAGGCCGGCCTGTACGCCGAGCACCTGCTGGCCACCGAGGGCAACGACTTCCCCGCGAAGTACCGCCGCGAGCTGCACTGGGTGGCCCAGGACGGTCAGCGCGCCAAGAACCACCTCCTCGAGGCCAACCTGCGCCTCGTGGTCTCGCTGGCCAAGCGCTATACCGGCCGTGGCATGCTCTTCCTGGACCTCATCCAGGAGGGCAACCTCGGCCTC
This sequence comes from Actinomyces gaoshouyii, assembly GCF_002076915.1. NCBI lineage: Bacteria > Bacillati > Actinomycetota > Actinomycetes > Actinomycetales > Actinomycetaceae > Actinomyces > Actinomyces gaoshouyii. Next base: position 1,259,086 of record NZ_CP020468.1, on the reverse strand, counting down.
ATCCGAGCCGTGGAGAAGTTCGATTACACCAAGGGCTACAAGTTCTCCACCTACGCCACGTGGTGGATCCGCCAGGCCATCACCCGTGCTATGGCGGATCAGGCCCGCACGATCCGCATCCCGGTCCACATGGTCGAGGTCATCAACAAGCTCGCCCGCGTGCAGCGCCAGATGCTCCAGGACCTGGGCCGCGAGCCCACCCCGGAGGAGCTCGCCGTCGAGCTGGACATGACCCCTGAGAAGGTCGTCGAGGTCCAGAAGTACGGCCGCGAGCCCATCAGCCTGCACACGCCGCTGGGCGAGGACGGGGACAGCGAGTTCGGCGACCTCATCGAGGACTCCGAGGCCGTGGTTCCGGCCGATGCGGTGAGCTTCACCCTTCTGCAGGAGCAGTTGCACGCGGTGCTCGACACCCTGTCCGAGAGGGAGGCCGGCGTGGTGTCCATGCGCTTCGGGCTGACCGATGGCCAGCCCAAGACCCTCGACGAGATCGGCAAGGTCTACGGGGTCACCCGCGAGCGCATCCGGCAGATCGAGTCCAAGACCATGTCGAAGCTGCGCCATCCCTCGCGCAGCCAGGTCCTGCGAGACTACCTCGACTGATCTCGGGACCCGGTCGGCGCGCGCTCAGGGCCCCGCCGCCACTGACCTGCTGGGTTCTGGACGCTGGGCGCCGGTCCGGGAGAGGATGGAGCCATGAGAAACGCACGCCCCGGCCTCCCCGCCCGGCGACTGGTGCTCGGCCTCGGCGCCGTCGGCCTTCCCCTGCTGGCCGCAGCCTGTTCCCAGTCCAAGGATTCGAAGGATTCCTCCGGGTCCTCGTCATCGCGGCAGTCCGCCACCGGGGAGCCCACCGCCGTTCAGACCACCATGGGGGGTGAGTGGGTCTCGCGCGATGACCTCATCAACCCCCTTCCCCAGGCGTGGGACACCTGGCGCGCCGTTGACGAGACCACGATCGAGCTCGGCTTCTCCAGCGGGCCGGCGACCTGCATGGCAGTCCACGCGGATGTCGGGGAGTCACCCGACGCCGTGGACATCAACCTGAGCGTCGGCTCCTTCCCGGGTGCTCCTGCGCAGTGCCCGGCGATCCTCGAGACCGCGACCGTGCGGGTCACCCTCGCCGCGCCCCTGGGCGATCGCGCCGTCGTCCAGTCCAACTTCCACGGTCAGGGCGCCCAAGCCGCGGACGCCGGCTGATGCCCGAGCGCGGACGCGTATCCCATCCATCGCGCTCGGGGGCCGTAAACCCCGGCCTACAGGCTCATCCCTGCGGCCCACCGTGGTGCGCGCGAACGACTCGGAGATCATCGCCCCGCTGGGTAAGGGCTGCGGCCCGGGGATGGCTGACGACGATGAGGCGGCGCCGGTCGATTTCGCGCGCCTCCAGCTCGACACCCCTGGACGGCGTCGTCCCCGATGCCACGACGATCGCCATGCCCGTCACCGCCGGGCGCGCTCGCACGATGCCGGCTGCACCGGGGCAACGGGCCCGGGGTCAGGCGCCCTCGGTGAGGCGCGAGCTCTCGTCCTGGATGAACAGCGCCCGCTCGGCGAGCGCCTGGGAGTGCTCCCGCCCATGATGGGCGCAGAAGAGCAGCTCTCCCGAGACGAGGAACACGCGCATCCAGGCCTGGGCGCCGCAGGCGTCGCAGCGGTCCGCCGTGGTCAGAGGACGAGCCTCGACGGCGACGCCCTCGGTGAGAGGGGCGGCCTCGGTTGCGGCCGCGCGCTCGATGATGGAGGTGCTCGTAGTGCTCATGACTCGATTGGACCACGTCCGCCCTCCCGATCCGGTCCGCGGACCCGGGTTTCCGCCGGGGGCGCAGAGAGTTCGCCGTGGGCCGATCGGGGACGTGGGGAGGCCCGCTCACGCGGGACCTCCCAGCCGTCCCCGATTCGCGACCCGACGCATCACGGCGACGGCGACTGCGCTGACGAGCTATGGCGCCGGAGGGCGGCGGAGGGCTCTCGCGGCGGGACGGCGCACGAGCCCTGGCGGCCGGGGCTGTGCCGGTTGCGGGCGATCGCTCGGTACACCGTCCTTGCCAGCGGCGCCCCAGGCCCCAGGTGCCGCCGACGAGGGCGAGGGCCGAGGTGATCATGATGGCGGAGAAGGGGCCCTCGATGCGGTTGATGAACCCCTGCGCGGGGCGGCCTGGGAGATCTGATCGAGCGTGGTGGAGTCGCGCATGGGAGTGAAGGAACCTCATTGTCGAGGCGGCGATGCACCGCTGTGGCGGATGCGCCGTCACCGACAGGGCAGCGGTCAGCGGTGCTGGCTCCGGCGCTGTCGAAGCTCACAACCCCCGGAAAACCGTTTAAGTCCGGGATTTTATGGACTTGTAGTCATTATGTGATGGTTCTGCGACTTCCCGCATGTCAGCGTTCCCCTTGTGAGCCTGCTTCCGCAACGGCGCCCGCGAGCCGTGCCGGCGGCGCGGCAGAAGCACCGCGGCCCCGGTATCGGCTAGATTCCGGGCGTGCCCGCATCCGAGAACAAGACCAGCCGAGGCGACTACTCCGCGCGCCACCTCTCCGTCCTGGAGGGGCTCGAGGCGGTGCGCAAGCGCCCCGGCATGTACATCGGCTCGACCGACCAGCGCGGCCTCATGCACTGCGTGTGGGAGATCGTGGACAACGCCGTCGACGAGGCCCTCGAGGGACATGGGGACGCCATCTCGGTGATCGTCCACGACGACGGCTCCATCGAGGTGCGCGACAACGGGCGCGGCGTTCCCGTCGATATCGAGCCCTCCAGCGGGCTGACCGGCGTCGAGCTCGTCTACACCAAGCTCCACGCCGGCGGGAAGTTCGGCGGCGGGTCCTACGGCGCCGCCGGGGGCCTGCACGGTGTGGGCGCCTCCGTCGTCAACGCCCTGGCCTCCCGCATGGACGTCGAGGTGGACCGCGACTCCAGGACTTACGCCATGAGCTTCCACCGCGGTGTCCCAGGCTCCTTCGACGACTCCGCCGGCCGCGGCCCCGACTCGCCGTTCACAGAGTTCACCGACGCCTCCGAGCTGCGTGTCATCGGCAAGGTCAAGCGGGGCACCACCGGCACTCGCGTGCGCTACTGGGCCGACCCCCAGATCTTCCCCAGGCCCACCGAGTACGATGCCGGGGCCCTGCGCGCCCGCCTGCGCCAGACCAGTTTCCTCGTGCCCGGCCTCACCCTGTCCCTTGACGACCAGCGCCCCGAGGCCGAGGCCATCGCCGCATCCACCACGCCCGCTGCGGACGCCGGGGCCACCGACGACGCCGTGGCCGAGGCCTCGCTGCGGACGGGCGCCAAAAACGCCGTCGAGGGTTCGGGGGACCTGTTCGACACCGGTGCCGAGGACGGCGTCGAGGTCTTCCGGGCGCGCGGCGGCACCGCCGACTTCGTCGACTTCCTCGCCACCGACGCCTCAGTGACCGACACCTTCCGGCTCAGCGGCGAGGGCTCCTACACCGAGACCGTCCAGCAGCTCGACAAGTCCACCGGCCACCTGCGCCCCGTGGAGGTGGAGCGCACCTGCTCCGTCGACGTCGCCCTGCGCTGGGGCATCGGCTACGACACCCTGGAGCGCTCCTTCGTCAACATCATCGCCACCCCCATGGGGGGCACCCATCTCACCGGGTTCGAGCAGGCCCTCGTCAAGGTGCTGCGCAAGCAGATCGACGCCAACTCCCGCGCCCTGAAGATGACGGCCAAGGACCCCCGCATCGAGAAGGAGGACATCATGGCGGGCCTGACCGCCGTGGTCACCGTGCGCGTGCCCGAGCCGCAGTTCGAGGGGCAGACCAAGGAGGTCCTGGGCACCGCCCCCGTGCGCCAGATCGTCGCCCGCGTCGTGGAGAAGGAGCTCACAGCCCTGCTCACCTCCACCAAGAGGGACCTGAAGGCCCAGTCCCGCTCGTTGCTGGAGAAGGTTGTCGGGGAGATGCGCGCTCGTGTGAGCGCGCGCATGCACAAGGAGATCACCCGTCGTAAGACCGCCCTGGAGACCTCCACCCTGCCGGCCAAGCTCGCCGACTGCCGCTCCAACGACGTCGCCCACTCCGAACTGTTCATCGTGGAGGGCGACTCCGCGCTCGGCACCGCCAAGAACGCCCGCAACTCCGAGTACCAGGCGCTGCTGCCCATTCGCGGCAAGATCCTCAACGTCCAGAAGGCCTCCCAGGCGGATATGCTGCGCAACGCCGAGTGCTCGGCGATCATCCAGGTGGTGGGCGCGGGCTCGGGGCGCACCTTCGACCTTGGGCAGGCCCGCTACGGCAAGGTCATCCTCATGACCGACGCCGACGTCGACGGCGCCCACATCCGCACCCTCCTGCTCACCCTCTTCTTCCGCTACATGCGCCCCATGATCGAGGCGGGCCGAGTCTTCGCCGCCGTGCCGCCCCTGCACCGCATCGAGGTCTCCGGCTCCGGGCGCCGCAAGAGGGAGATCATCTACACCTACTCCGACGACGAGCTCGTCACCACCCTGCGCAGGCTGGAGAAGCAGGGCCGCTCCTTCAAGGAGCCCCAGCGCTACAAGGGCCTGGGGGAGATGGACGCCCACCAGCTCGCCGAGACCACCATGGAGCCCGAGCACCGCACCCTGCGGCGCATCACCCTGGCCGACGAGGCCGCCCTCACCCACGCCGAGGACGTCTTCGAGCTCCTCATGGGCTCCAGCGTGGAGCCGCGCCGCGACTTCATCATCGCGGGGGCCGACGCCGTGGACCGCGATCGCATCGACGCCTGAGCGCCGGTGAGGGGTCCGCCGTCGCCCATCCCGGGCCGCTCCCGGTTCCACCTGCAGGAGGAGGGGCCGGCCCCGCCTCTCCGGTAGCCTTGCCGGAAACGTGTCCCGGTGCCGGGGCGGGTGTCGCTGTGGACACGGGCGCCCCCCCGGATGAGGCCGGCAGCGGGCCGGCCGTGGAACCGGCGGCGGCAGTGGCGGCTCACTGGCACTTCGTCGGCAGGGCATCGGATCAGGCAGTAAGGAGGCGGTAATGGCATATTACGGACGACCCAAGGCCACCGCGGCCGCGGCGTGGTCGATGATGCGCCCGGGCGCGCGCTCGGCCCTGCCCCGCTCCCTGTCCTGGAGGCCCCTGGGCCCCGCCGACAACGCCGAGCTGGCCGCGCTCGTCGCCCGGGCCGAGGATGTCGATGATCCCCCCTACCGCACCACCGAGCAGGAGACCGCCGAGTACTTCCTCGACCCAACGTACTCCGGCGTCGCCGGGAGGGACGCCGATGGCGTCATGCGCGCCTTCGGGCTCGCCCGGGTGCGCCCGGCCGCGGAGATCTTCGCCTCCGTGCTCGGCGTCGTCGACCCGCTCTGGCGGGGCCGGGGCATCGGCGGGGCGATCCTGCGCTGGCAGTCCGAGCGCGCCCGTCACCTCATCGGCGCTGAGCGCGCGGGGAGGCAGGGCGATGGCTCTCTCATCCCCGCCCACATCATCACCACGGTGCTCGAGGACGATGAGCGGATGCAGACGCATCTGACGAACCTCGGATACTCGCCCCAGCGCTGGTACCGGGAGGTGCGCCGCTCGCTGAGCGAGCCGATCCCGCAGGCCCCCGTGGACCGCTTCCTCAGCATCGAACCGTGGTCCAAGGACTTGGATGAGGCGATCCTGCGGGCCCACAACCGGGCGGCCGACGACGCCGGCGCGGAGCCGATGAGCCCCGAACGGTGGGCCGCGGGCCGGGCCTTCTTCGCCCCCGAGTGGTCCTTCGTGGCCCTGGACCGCTCCAGTGACCGCGCTCGGATCGCCGGGTACCTCCTATCCAGCCGGTACGAGCAGGACTGGGAGGCGCTGGGCTGGAAGGAGGGCTACACCGATATGCTCGGCTCGCTCGCCGAGTACGCCGACCGCGGCCTCGGCGCGGCCCTGCTGGCCGCGGCCATGCGCGCCTACGCGGCCGACGGCATGGAGTACGCCGCCGCCGGCGTCGACTCCGCGAGCCCGACGGGCGCCGGCAGCCTCTACGAGCGGCTCGGCTACCAGCCCACGCGCGGCACGATCCTCTACGGCCTGGACGTGTGACCCCGGCGGTGATGCTCAGCGGTGGGCAGTCAGGGCGCCGGCGACCACCGTGGCCAGGGGGCGCACTGCCCGCAGATCCTCCGGGCCGAGCATGAGGGGATCATCCGGCAGCGGGACGAGATCCGCCCGCGACCCCGCGCGAACGGGCGCGGCGACGTCGATGAGCGCCGCGTCCCCGATGGCGTGGGCGGCCGCCGTCATCCCATGCTCGTGGGCCCGGCCCAGCAGACGGGTGAGCTCGTCCAGCCCCACGCTCATCACTCCATGGGGATGATCCAGGCCCAGATCAGCGGGGTAGGGACGGCACAGGCGGGCCGTGCCCGTGCCCATGGAGCCATCCGAGATGATCTTGAGGGGCCCCTGTGTCGGCAGCGCCGCGCCGTCGCCGCCCGCGGGGGAGCCCGGCAAGGGGCTGCCCGTGCGCAGATGGGCGTCGATCCGCTCCTCCAGGCCCTCACGGCAGGTCGATACCCGGATGCGCGGCAGGCCCGGCAGGGGGCCGGTCGCGCTCATGCGATCCAGGCGCGCGATCCAGGCGGGAGTCCTGCCCCCAGGTCATATCGGTGACACCGGTGATGCCGCGGGCGGCCATGTCCTCCAAGACCCTGCGATAGCCCGATTCGACGAGCTCGCGCGAGCCGGGGATGTCGTCGAGCTCGGCCACGCTGGGCACGCGCGGCCAGTTGGACAGGCGGTGCCCGAAGCCCTGGATAAGCGCGGGACCATCCGCCGCGCCCGCGCCCGCGCGGAGAGCGCGGGCCCGCACCGCGACGATTCCCAGAACCTCCTCCGCGCAGGAGGCGCGCCCCAGCTCGAGGCGCGCCACGCGAGCGGCCTCCAGGTCCAGGTGGGCATGAGCGTCCCACAGGCCGGGGATGAGCCAAGCGCCTCCCGCGTCAAGGACCTCCTCGCCGTCGCGGTGCGCCAGGGCCGGTCCCATCTCGACGACGGCTCCCGCCTCGATCCTCAGATCCGTGGGGCCGCCCGGGGCCGGGGGCCCGTTCAGCCCGGTGCGCGCGGAGGGGACAGCGGCGCGCAGGCGGCCCAGCTCGCCGCGGCTTCGGAAGCGGACAGGGCGCGCGCCACGGATGAGAAGACCGCTCATGGAACTGTACGCGTCCCGGGCAGCGATCAGCCGATGGCGGTGATCGGCGCGATGGTGGGGATGCCGGAGGCATCGCGGCGCTCGTCGGGACCCGGCAGGGTGATGCTCTGGCCCCCCGAGCCGACGGCGCGCGCCGGGCCCACGCCCACCCATGCCAGGACCAACTCGTCCTCGCCGCGCAGGAACCGCTGCGCGCGCACGCCCCCGGTGGCCCGGCCCTTGGCCGGGTAGCGGTCCAGGGGCGTCACCTTGACGCTGCCGCCCGTTCCGGGCAGGGCGCCCGCGCTGGCGGCCACGGTGACCACCACCGCCTCGGCCAGCAGATCGGCGCTCACCGCCGAGGCGGCGACCACGCGGGCGCCGTCGTGCAGGCTGATCCCCGACATGCCCCCGGCCCCGCGGCCCTGCGGGCGCACCTTCGAGGCCTCGAAGCGCAGCAACTGGGCATCCGAGGCCACGAGGGTGAGCACATCGGTGTCGGCGGCGGTGCCCGCGAAGACCACGGAGTCGCCGTCCGCCAGGGAGATGACCTCCCAGGAATCGCCCCTGGCGGGCTCATCGCCCACCTTGACGCGCTTGATGACACCGGCAGCCGTGGCCAGGACGATTGGGGCCGCGCCCGCATCGCCCACCGGCACGAGCCCCACCACGCGCTCCTCGGGCTCGATCTCCACCAGGAGGCGCACCGGGGTGCCCCCCGCCAGGGATGGCGCGCCCTCCGGGCGCGGGACCTCGGGGGCGGAGACCACGTCGAGGCGCACGAGGCGGCCGGTGTCGGTCACCGCGCCCACGCGGCCGCGCGCCGTCGTCGCCACCTGGGAGACCAGGGCGTCATGGGGTTGCCTCGCGCCCGAGCGGGGCACAGGCTCGGACCCCGCCGTGCGCGCCACGAGGCCCGTGGCGGACAGCAGGATCCGGCACGGGTCGTCCGGGATCGTCAAGGGCACATCCTTCGCGCCCGCCATGAGGCCCACCGGGGCCGGCCCCGCCGCCCCATCCGAGTCGCCCGCGCCGTCGGCGGAGCTGGGGACGGCGCCGGAGGCCTCCAACAGCACGGTGCGTCGCGGCGTGGCGAACTCCTCGGAGACCGAGGACAGCTCGCGGGAGACCACCCGGCGCAGGAGCACGTCGTCGGCGAGGATCGCCTCCAGGGCCTCGATCTCCCGGGCGAGCTCGTCGCGCTCCTTCTCCAGCTCGATGACGGAGAACCTGGTCAGGCGCCGCAGCTGCAGCTCCAGGATGTAGGAGGCCTGCGCCTCGGACAGGTCGAAGACCTGTTGCAAGCGCTCCCGCGCCGTCACTGCGTCCTGCGAGGAGCGGATGAGCGCGATGACCTCATCGATGTCGAGGATGGCGATGAGCAGGCCATCCACCAGGTGCGCGCGCTCGCGCCGCTTGCCCAGGCGGAAGCGGGTGCGCCGCTCCACCACCCTCAGGCGATGGCCCACGAAGACCTCGAGGAGCTCGCGCAGGCCCAGGGTGCGGGGCTGGCCGTCCACGAGGCACACGTTGTTGATGCCGAAGGAGTCCTCCAGCGGCGTGTACCGGTAGAGCTGGGCCAGGACCGCCTCGGGGTTGTAGCCGTTCTTGACCCCGATGACCAGGCGGGTCCCGTTCTTCCTATCGGTCAGATCGGCGACGTCGGTGATTCCCTGGAGCTTTTTGGAGGCGACCCTGTCCTTGATGGCCGCGATGATCTTCTCCGGCCCCACGAGGTAGGGAAGCTCGGTGACGACGATGCCCTTCTTGCGGGCCGTCACGTTCTCGACGCGGGCGGTGGCGCGGGTGAGGAACTTGCCGCGGCCCGTGCGGTAGGCCTCCCGGATTCCGTCCAGGCCGACGATCATGCCGCCCGCGGGAAGGTCCGGGCCCGGCACGAAGGCCATGAGGTCCTCCAGTGTGGCATCCGGGTGCTCGATGAGGTGGCGGGCGGCGCTGACGACCTCGCCCAGGTTGTGCGGCGGCATATTCGTCGCCATACCCACGGCGATCCCCGAGGTGCCGTTGACCAGCAGGTTCGGGAAGGCTGCGGGCAGCACCTCCGGCTCGGTGAGCGTGTAGTCGTAGTTGGGGGAGAAGTCGACCGTGTCCTCGTCGATGTCCGCGGTAAGCGCCAGCGCCGGTGCGGCCAGGCGGGCTTCGGTGTAGCGAGGGGCGGCGGGGCCGTCGTCGAGGGAGCCGAAGTTGCCGTGCCCGTCGATGAGCGGCAGGCGCATGGTGAAGGGCTGGGCCAGGCGCACGAGCGCCTCGTAGATCGCCACGTCGCCGTGGGGGTGCAGTTTGCCCATGACATCGCCGACGACGCGCGAGGACTTCACGTGAGGGCGGTCCGGCCGCAGTCCCATGCGGTCCATCTGGAACAGGATGCGGCGCTGGACGGGCTTGAGGCCGTCACGGGCGTCGGGCAGGGCCCGGGAGTAGATGACGGAGTAGGCGTACTCCAGGAAGCTCGAGCGCATCTCGCTGGAGAGATCCTGCTCGACGATCGCGCCGTCGGTCGGAGGGGGCGTCTGGGTGGCGGACTTCGGCATGGGGGCATTCTCGTGTCCGGGCTCCTCCCGCCCGGGCAGCGACACCCGTGCCCGGTGGCACAATGACCGCATGACGACGCCGAAGAACCCGGGGGATCGGCCCACGGCCGTCCCTGTTCCGCACCTGCGCGAGATCCTGGGCGCCGCCGCCCTCGCCTCCGGGCTCTTCCTGGCCGATGGCCCCGATGGCGCGCTCACGCAAACCCAGGCCGAGGATGCCGCTGAGCGCTGGGGGCTGATGCCGGTCGGCGGGGCCGCATCGGCCTCGCCGACCGTCGTCGTGCTCGTCGACGGGCTCGGCTTGGACCAGTTGCGCGAGCGTCGGGGCCACGCCCCGGCCCTGCGGGGCCTGCTGGCCGACTCCGAGGCCGCCGCCCGCGCTGGCCAGGGGCCGGGCCCCGATGCCGTCACCTGCCGGCCCTCGACGACGGCGGCCGCTCTCACCACGCTCGGCACGGGCGCCCTGCCCGGCATGACCGGCATGGTCGGCTACTCGGTGCGCAACCCCCTGCTGCCCCCGGCCTCCGCCGAGGACGCCCCCGACGGTTCCGATCTGCTCAGCCTCATCTCCTGGGAGGGGCGCTGCCCGAACCCGCGCGCCTGGCAGGACGTGCCCACAATCTTCGAGCGCCTTCGTCTCCCCGATCGCCCCGCCGCGGACCGGCCCCTGGCCGTCACGATCGGGCCCGCCCGCTTCGCCGGCTCGGGCCTGACCGAGGCGGGCCTGCGCGGCGCCCCCCATATCGGGGCCGACGCCATGGAATCGCGCGCCGGCCACGCCGCCGAGGCGCTGAGGCGGGGCATCCCGCTCGTCTACCTCTACGTGGGCGAGCTCGACCATGCCGGGCACGCCCACGGCTGGCGCTCGCAGAAGTGGCTGGCCCAGTTGGAGCGCCTGGACGCCCTCATGGCCGAGCTCCAGCGCCGCGTCCCGCGCGGCACGCGGATCATGCTCACCGCCGACCACGGTATGGTCGATACCGACGCCGAGCACCGCCTCCTCATCACCGACTCGCCCCGCCTCATGCGGGACGTCGCCTGCGTGGCGGGGGAGCCGCGATTCACCCACCTCTACGTCGGCGGCCGGGACGATGCCGAGCGCTCCGAGCGAGCATCGGCGCTCGCCGAGCGCTGGCGAGCGGAGCTGGGGGAGAGGGCGCTATGGGTCGGCACCCGCGACGAGGCCGGAGAGCATCTCGGCCCGCTCAGCGAGAGGGCGCGCGGGGTCACCGGTGACGTGCTCGTGGCGGCCGCCGGCACTTGGGTGGTGCTCGACCCGCGCGTCCACGCCGACGCCGTCCTGGGGATGCCCGGCGTCCACGGCTCCTTCACCGGCGCCGAGACGCGCATCCCCCTGCTCATCACGCGCGCCTGACGCCGGGACCCACCGCCCTCGCGCCCGCCTACTCGGGCTTGGCGCCGAAGACGATCTCGTCCCAGGAGGGCACGGAGCGGCGCGCCCGCCGCTTGGGCTTGGCGGGGGCCTGCGGCATCTCTGGCAGTGCCTCCTGAAGGACGCCGCTGACGCGGGCCACCGCGGCCACCTCCGTGGTGGGGTCGGAGACGTCCTCGGGCTCGACGGCCCTGCCACGCCGGGAGCGGGAGCCCTTCGTGCCGGGCCCCTTCGAGTCCTCCGCGCTGTCGGAGCCGCGCTCCTGGCTCTCGGCCGCGCCGCCCCTGCGCTTGCCGGCGGGGTGGTTGGACGAGCCCTTGGCGCGGCGGCGGCGCCCCTCCATGGACAGCACCTGGGCCTCGCCCTGGGACGGGTCCTGGGCGGCGGGATCCGCGGCGGCCTCGGCGCCGGCCGGGTCGTCATCGGGGATATCGACCTCCACGCGCCGCCCTCGGCTGGAGGCCAGGTCCGCCAGGAGCGCGTCGGTGGGGTCCAGCGCGGGGGCGGCCCCGCCCGGAGCGCCCTCCAGGGGCTTCTCCACGACGGGCAGTCCCGTGGGGACCGTACGACTGGTGCGCAGCGAGGAGCGGGGGGCACTCGGCACTGGTGAGGCGTCATCCTGGTCGAAGACGTCGGGGCGCCGCGCCGAGGGCGAGGCCGCCTCGGTGAGCCAGCGGGCCTCGTCGTCGAGGGCGGTCACGGTGCGCGCGGAGAGGTCGAGGAGCCAGCGCGCCTGTTTCTCCTGGGCGCCCTGGACGAAGGTGAGGCAGATGCGCCAGGGGTCGCGCCCCTCGCGCATGGCATCCCACTCCAGGCTGGCGGGCGTGACGGCGCGGGTGGCCAAGCGGTCGACGACGAGGTCGCCCAGGACGGGGGAGTCCTTGCCCCAGCCGATGCGGCAGGCCTGAGCCTGCTGGACGGCCCACCGGCGCTCGGCGATGACCGGGCCCTCGTACTTGCGCACGTGCTCCAGGTCCATACCAGTGGCGACGGACACCTCCTCCGCCGAGGCCCCGGCTCGCATGAGGGACTGGAGGTCCTTGGGGCGCACGGGGGAGTCCGTCGGCGCGGCGTCCGTGGGCTGCGGCAGGGCGGCGATTCGGTCACGGCGCACCGCGGCGCGCAGGGCGTCGTCAATCACAACGCTGTAGCGCTCGCCGTCGGCATCCGTCAGAACGACCGTGTCGCCGTTCGCACCCAGGAGCTCGAGCTCGATCATGGCGATGTGCCTCCTCAAGGATCTCTCGTTCCAGGGCACAGCCTGCCATCACAGGGCGGGGATGCCGGGGAGGCCCGCCGGTGAGCCGCTTCCGGACAGGGCAGGACGCCCCGTCTCACAGGGGCTTGCGCTGATCCTCAGCGGTGCTATGGTGCGCGTGCCCTGCTCTGAACGGGACCGCCTCTGCGTGGAGGCGAGCCTGCCCGGTAGTGCCCCTGCTGCCGGACCCCGCGTGACGAGCCGTCGACGAGAGAGAGTGACGTGGACCATGGCGACCGACTACGACGCCCCGCGTAAGCACGATGACGAGCCCGAAGCCGATTCCATCGAGGAACTGACCGCCGCTCGGCAGAAGGATCAGTCCTCCGAGGCGATCGAGGAGGATGAGAACGAGGTCGCCGAGGGCTTCGAGCTCCCCGGCGCCGATCTATCCCGCGAGGAGCTGAGCGTCCACGTGGTGCCCCAGCTCGAGGACGAGTTCACCTGCTCGGAGTGCTTCCTCGTCCACCACCGCAGCCAGCTCGCCTACATCGACGACGCCACCGGTCTGCCGGTGTGCACCGACTGCGCCGGCTGACCGCCGCCCCCGTCGGCCGACTACGGCCGAGGATCCCCCATCACCGAAGGAGCCCCATATGGCACTGTTCTCCCGCCGCAAGAGCGAGCGCGGCAATGATGACGCCCTTGCCGGGGGCTCCGCCGGCTCCCCCGAGGACGGCGACGACTCGTCGGCCGCCACCGCCCGCCCGGCCGACGGCCCCTGGGACTCCGAGGAAGTCGCCGAGGACGACGATGACAACCGCATCGACCTCGGGTCCCTGAGGGTCCCCGCCATCGATGGCATGCAGCTGCGCATGGAGTCCCCCGGCCCCGGCGGCATCCAGGCCGTCTCCCTCGTCCTGGGCGGCTCCACGCTGGAGCTGCGCGCCTTCGCCGCCCCCCGCACCGCTGGGATCTGGGACGAGCTGCGCGCCGACATCCTCGACGAGCTCGGCCGCGCCCAGGCCCGCACCGAGGAGGTCGACGGCGAGAACGGCGTCGAGATCATCGCCGAGGTCCCCGTGCGCAACGCCGAGGGGGCCACCGGCACCGTGCGAGTCCGCTTCCTCGGCGTCGACGGCCCCCGCTGGTTCCTGCGCGGTGTGCTCCAGGGTCCGGCCGCCGTCGACGATGCGGCCGCCCGCGAGCTGCGCGACGTCTTCCGCGGCGTCGTCGTCGTGCGCGACGGCGCGGCCCGGCCCCCGCGCGAGATCCTCCCCCTCCGCGTCCCGGGCGCTGCGGTGATGCCCCAAGTCGAGGACCTGCCCGGCCTGGACCCGCTCACCCCGGGCCCCACCATCGCCGAGGTCCGATGAGCCCGGCCCCAGGCCTGCTCGCCCGCCTGCGCTCCCTCGGCCGCAGCCGGGAGGACCTCGACGCCGACGACGAGGCCCGCGTCGCGGGGGAGCGCCTCGCCAAGCTCGGCGCCGTGGAGATCGCCGGCATCGTCCCCCGCCACCGCGTGCGCGTCACGGGCGTGCTGCGCGCCGTCACCTACCGTCCCTCCGAGGCCCGCCCCGTGCTCGTCGGCCAGCTCTTCGACGGGACCGGCAGCGTGGACCTGGTGTGGATGGGGCGCCGCCGCATCGTGGGCATCGAGCCCGGCGCGCGCCTGGCCGTGGAGGGCATGGTCGTCGCCGGCCGCACGAGGCCCACGATCTTCAACCCCGCCTACGAACTGCTGGGTGCTCGACGATGAGCCGCGGACACGCTCCGGAGCAGGGGCCCGGCGCCCGGGAGGAGGGCCTGGCCAGGCCCTCGGGCGGGCTGGGCGCGATCAGCGCCCAGGCCTTCGACGTCTCGACCGCCGTGGGCGGCTGGCGCGGGATCATCGAATCCGTCGCCCCCACGCTCATCTTCGTCACCATCGTCGCGCTGCGCCCCTCCGCCCTCATCCCAGCGCTCGTGGCATCCCTGGCCATCAGCGCCGTCGGCCTCGTGGCGCGCCTGGCCGCCCGCCAGGGCCTCACCCAGGTCATCGGTGGGGCAGCCCTGGCCGCCATCTCGGCCGCCTGGGCCTGGCGCACGGGCAAGGCCGAGGATTTCTACATCACGGGCCTGCTCATCAACGCCGGATGGCTCGCGTTCACCGCGGGTTCCCTAGCGTTGCGCTGGCCCCTCGTGGGAGTCCTCATGGGCCTGTGGCGCGCCACCACCGATGGCGAGGACGGCGCGGGCTGGGCCTCCTGGCGCAAGGACCCCGCGCTGCGGGCCGATCGGCGCCGCTACACCTGGGGCACCGCCGTGCTGGCGGGCATGTTCGCCCTGCGGCTGGTCATTGAGCTGCCCCTGTACCTGGCGGGCGCCGTCGGGCCGCTCGGGGCGGCCAGAATCATCCTGGGGCTGCCGCTGTACGCGCTGACCCTGTGGATCGTCTGGCTCCTGGTGCGGCCCCGGGACTAGCCGGAGCGCGCCGAACCGGGCCGCGCGATGAGGGGTCAGGCGTTGAAGATCTCCGGGATCTCCCCCAGCGTGGCCTCGCCCTCTTTGGCGGTGAGGAAGATGAGCTCGTCCCCGCGTTCGAAGCGCTCATCCTCATCGGGGGTGATCGGCCGGTACTCGCGCAGGATCGCGGTGAGCACCGTGTGAGGGGGCAGGACCACGGAGGACACGAGCTCGCCGATCATGGGGGAGTCATCCGGCAGGGTCAGCTCGTGCATGAAGGCCCCGGACTGGTGGAAGGTGAACAGGGCGACCAGAGAGCCCACGCTCACGGCCTCCTCCACCAGCGCCGTCATGATCCGCGGCGTCGAGACGGCCACGTCCACGCCCCAGGTCTCATCGAAGAGCCACTCGTTCTTCGGGTTGTTGACGCGCGCCACCGTGCGGGGGACCCCGTACTCGGTCTTGCACAGCAGGGAGATGACCAGATTCGCCTTGTCGTCGCCCGTGCAGGCCACGACGACGTCGCACTGCCCGGCCCCGGCGTCGTCCAGGGCCTCGACGTCGCAAGCGTCGGCGAGCTGCCAATCGGCGTCGGGGACGGTCGACAGGCGCATGGCCTCCGCCGAGCGGTCCACGAGCGTGACCTCGTGGCCGTGGCTGATGAGCTCGCGGGCGATGGAGCGCCCCACACTGCCGGCCCCGGCGATGAGGATCTTCATGGCTCAGGCCTCCTGGACGGGCGGGCGGGACAGGACGCGCTGCGCGGCGGTGATGCGCTCGGTGGCGACCACCAGATGGAGGCGGTCATGCTCCTGCAGCAGGGTGGTGGGCTCGGGCACGAGCGCCCCCGAGCCGCGCGAGATCCAGGCGACGCGCCCGCCCACGCGGTCCTCGATCGTCGCCACGGACACGCCCACCCAGCCCGACGACGCATCGGGCTGGACGAGGCAGACCGCGCCGGAGGGGTCCTCAGCCTCCCTGGCTGAGCCCCCGGGCAGGATCCAGCGCATCATCTGGTCCGCCGTGCGGCGCACGGTGGCGACCGTGGGGATGCCCAGCCGCTCGTAGACATCGGCGCGATTGGCGTCGTAGATCCTGGCGACCACGTGCTCCACGCCGAAGGTCTCGCGGGCCACGCGGGCCGAGACGATATTGGAGTTGTCCCCGTTGGACACGGCGGCGAAGGCGTAGGCCTCATCGATCCCGGCCTGCTCGAGGGCATCGCGGTCGAAACCCACGCCCTTGACCTTGCGGCCGTTGAAATCCTTGGGGAGGCGCCGGAACGCCTCGGAGTTCCTATCGATGACGGCCACTGAATGGCCCATGCGGTCCAGCTGGGAGGCCATGGTGGCGCCGACCCGGCCGCAGCCCATGATGACGAAGTGCACGACCGAACCGTACCCTCATTCTTGGCCGAAGCCGAGTGCGGGCATAGCATTCGGGGTCGTGCGTGACTTCGCCGACCGCGTCAAGCGGCTCCTCGTCGGCCGCCCCGTGCCCAGTGAGGCGCTCGGCGAGACCCTCCTGCCCAAGCGGATCGCCCTGCCGGTCTTCGCCTCGGATGCCCTGTCATCCGTCGGATACGCTCCGGACGAGGTGATCGTGACCCTCGCCCTGGCGGGCGTGGCCGCCACCGCTCTGTCGCCCTGGGTGGCGGTGGCCGTCGTCGGCGTGCTGCTCATCGTGGTGGCCTCCTACCGCCAGACCGTCCACGCCTACCCCTCCGGCGGCGGCGACTACGAGGTCGTCTCCACCAACCTGGGCTCCCACGCCGGCCTCGCCGTGGCCTCCGCGCTGCTGGCCGACTACGTCCTGACCGTCGCCGTGTCGATCTCCTCGGGATCGTCCTACCTGGTGACCGCCGTGCCCGCGGCCGCCCCCTACAAGGTGGAGATCGCCGTGGGCGTGTCCACCATCCTGGCGCTGCTCAACCTGCGCGGCACGCGCGAGGCGGGCGGCGCCTTCGCCATCCCCACCTACATCTACATGATCGCCATCGGCGCCCTGGCCGTCACCGGCTTCGTCCAGGAGGTCATGGGGACGCTGGGCAGAGCGGAGTCCTCGGCCTTCGACGTCGTCGCCGGGCCCGGATGGGACTCCGGGTTGACGGGCCTGGCCGGCGCCTTCCTCATCCTGCGGGCCTTCTCCTCCGGCTGCGCGGCCCTGACCGGTGTGGAGGCGATCTCCAACGGCGTGCCCAGCTTCCAGCGCCCCAAGTCGAAGAACGCGGCGACGACGCTGCTTATGCTCGGCGGTATCGCCGCGGCGATGCTCATGTCCATCATCCACCTGGCCGGGGCCACCGGCGTCCACATGGTGGAGGACCCCGCCACCCAGCTCACCTCCCACGGACTGCCCGTGGGTGAGGACTACCACCAGGACCCGGTCATCGGCCAGCTCGCCGCCACCGTGTTCGCCGGCTTCAGCCCCATGTTCTACCTGGTGACGGCGGTGACGGGCCTCATCCTGGTGCTCGCCGCCAACACCGCCTTCAACGGCTTCCCGACGCTCGCGAGCGTCCTGGCCACCGACGGCTTCCTGCCGCGCCAGCTCACCCAGCGCGGCGACCGCCTGGCCTACTCCAACGGGATCATCGCCCTGTGGCTCGGGGCGATCGCCTTCATCGTCGGCTTCGAGGCCGACACCAACCGCCTCATCCAGCTCTACATCGTGGGCGTGTTCATCTCCTTCACCCTGTCCCAGATCGGCATGGTGCGCCATTGGACCCGCGAGCTGGCCACCGCCACCGATGCCCGGCTGCGCTCCCGGATGAGCCGCTCCCGGATCGTCAACAGCATCGGCCTGGCGGCGACAGGGCTCGTGCTCATCGTCGTCCTCATCACCAAGCTCACCCGAGGCGCGTGGATCACGCTGACGATCATGGCGATCATCTTCCTGGTCATGAACTGGATCCACCACCACTACGACAGGGTCCACGAGGAACTGGCCATTACCGATCTGCATGACTCCCGGGTCCTTCCCGCCCACATCCACGCCATCGTGCTGGCCTCCAGCCTGCACAAGCCCACCCTGCGGGCGCTGACTTACGCGCTGTCCACGAACCCGACCTCGATCGAGGCGCTCACCGTGGATATCGGCGACGACCGGGCCGACCGGCTCCTGGACGACTGGGACGAGGCGGACCTCCAGGTCCCCCTGACCGTCCTCGACTCGCCCTACCGCGATATCACCCGCTCGGTCATCGCCTATGTGCGCTCGGTGCGCCGGGAGTCCCCGCGCGACCTCGTCGTCGTCTTCATCCCCGAGTACCTGGTGCGGCACTGGTGGGAGCAGGTGCTGCACAACCAGATGGCGCTGCGCATCAAGACGGCGCTCCTGTTCACCCCCGGGGTGGTGGTGGCCTCGGTGCCGTGGCAGTTGGGGGCTCCGGGGATGCGGCGGGCGCGCCAGGAGCGGCGCCTGGCCTCGGCCGCAGGCATCGTCGACGCCGATGAGGCGGTGCGCCGGGGCGCGCGGGCCCGTCGTCGTGGTGCCGCGGCGCTCGTCGGCACCTCCGGCCCCGACGCGGGGAAGAGGCCATGAGAGCCATGAGAGGGCGGGGGCGCGGTCCGGCCCGCCGGGAGCAGACCCAGGGCGCTGCCCATGAGCCGGAGGAGATGATCCTCGTCGTCGGGCCCCCCGCCCACGGAGGGCATTGCGTGGCCCGGCCCCAGGGGGAGCCGGGGGGCCGCGTGGTCTTCGTGCGCCACGCGCTGCCTGGGGAGACCGTGCGGGCGCGCATCACCGCCAGGACCTCCAAGATGTGGCGCGCTGACGCCGTCGAGGCACTCACCGCCTCCCCGGACCGGGTGGAGCCGGTGTGGCCCGAGGCCGGCCCCGGCGGGGTCGGCGGAGGAGAGCTGTCCCATGTGGCCTTGCCCGCCCAGCGCACCTGGAAGCGATGGGTCCTGGCCGACTGCCTGCGCCGCATCGGTGGACCGGAGGTTGCCGAGGCCGTCCTGGCCCTGCCCTCCTCGACGCCTCCCGGCGGTGTGCCCGTCGAGCCCATGCCCTATGAGGCGGCCGCCGAGGCCGCCGAGGATCCCCGGGTTCGCGCCCTGGCGGGGACCGGTACGCGCACCCGCATCGAGCTCGCCATCGACGACAACGGCACCCCCGGCATGCATGCCTTTCGCTCGGCGACGATCCTGCCCGTGCGCGACATCCCACTGGCGGTCCCTGCCATCCGGGATCTGGGCCTGACCATGCGCGGGTCCTGGCGCCGGCGCCTGGCCGGGGCACGGCATGTCGAGGCCGTCGCCCCCAGCGCGGGCGCTCCCGTTGTCATCGTCGACGGCACCGTCCTGTCGACCACCGGGCGCCCCCTGAGCAGGCAGCGGGTGGACGAGTCCGTCGATGCTTCGGGCCTCGGCCTGGGGCAGCTGCGCTACACGGTGCGCGCCGACGCCTTCTGGCAGATCCACCGGGATGCCCCCCGGGTCCTCGTGGAGGCCGTGACCCGCAGTGCCCTGGGCGATGAGGCGGGCGGGGCGGACGCCTCCGGCGCCGGTCGGCCGGGAGGGCCCCGCGTCCTGGAGCTCTACTCCGGCTCGGGCCTGCTCACCCTCCCACTGGCCCTGCTGGCCGGCGAGGTCATCTCCCTGGAGGGCTCCGAGCGCGCGGTGCGCGATGCCGACCGCAATCTGCGCCCGGCTCCCCCGGCCCGCCTGATGGCGGGCCGGGTGACGGGCGCCTCGGTCGCTGAGCTCGGGCGATCCTTCGGCCCCGGTGCGGATGGGCGCGCCGACGTTGTCGTCCTCGACCCTCCCCGCCAGGGCGCGGGCAGGGACGTCATCGAGGCGATCGTGGAGATGGGCCCCGGGCGGGTCGTGCTGGTGGCCTGCGACCCCGCGGCCCTGGCCAGGGACGTGGGCTGCCTCCTGCGCGGCGGCTACCGCCTGGAGGACCTGCGAGCCCTCGACATGTTCCCCCACACCCACCACTTCGAGACGATCGCAGTGCTCCAGCGCCCCTGAGCCCGGCGCCCTCCGGCGCGGGGCGGCCCGGTGCCGGTTAGGTGCGGAGCGGCTCGCGATATTCGGTGCTCGCTCCCCTTCCCCAAGGACGGGCGCACCGCACCGGATCGGCATGTTGACGGGCGATGACGCGCCGTCGGATAGCGTGGGCGCCACACCGGGCGGGCCCGCGCCGGACGACCCGGGCCGCGCCGCCTCCGGTGATCCTCGAGCAACAGGAGCGACGTTGACCAGCATCGACACCTTCGGATCCCGCGCCATCCTCGACGTCGACGGCGCCGCTTACGAGTACTACCGCCTCAGCGCCGTCCCAGGCCTGGAGCGCCTGCCCTACTCCCTCAAGGTGCTGGCGGAGAACCTGCTGCGCACCGAGGATGGCGAGAACGTCACCGCCGAGCATGTGCGGGCCCTGGCCTCATGGGAGCCCACCGCTGAGCCGGACACGGAGATCCAGTTCACCCCGGCGCGCGTCGTCATGCAGGACTTCACCGGCGTTCCCTGCATCGTGGACCTGGCCACCATGCGCGAGGCCGTCGCCGAGCTCGGTGGGGATCCGGCCGTCATCAACCCGCTCGCCCCCGCGGAGATGGTCATCGACCACTCGGTGCAGATTGACTCCTTCGGCCTGGCCGACTCCCTGGAGCGCAACAAGGAGCGCGAGTACGAGCGCAACGCCGAGCGCTACCAGTTCCTGCGCTGGGGCCAGGGGGCTCTCGACAACTTCCGCGTCGTGCCCCCGGGCACGGGCATCGTCCACCAGGTCAACATCGAGTTCCTCGCCCGCACGGTCTTCACCCGCACCGAGGAGCGCGGCGGCGCCCGGGCGACCGTGGCCTACCCGGACACCTGTGTGGGCACGGACTCCCACACCACCATGGTCAACGGGCTGGGCGTGCTCGGCTGGGGCGTGGGAGGCATCGAGGCCGAGGCCGCCATGCTCGGCCAGCCCGTGTCCATGCTCATCCCGCGCGTCGTCGGCTTCAAGCTCACCGGACAGATCCCCGCCGCGGCCACTGCCACGGACGTGGTCCTCACCATCACCCAGATGCTGCGCGCGCACGGAGTGGTCGGCAAGATCGTGGAGTTCTACGGCGAGGGCGTGGGCGCGGTGCCGCTGGCCAACCGCGCCACCATCGGCAACATGAGCCCGGAGTTCGGCTCCACCGCCGCCATGTTCCCCATCGACGGCATCACCCTGGACTACCTGCGCCTGACCGGCCGTTCCGAGGAGTCCATCGCCCTGGTGGAGGCCTATGCCAAGGCCCAGGGCCTGTGGCACGACCCCTCCCGCGATCCCGTGTACTCCGAGTACCTGGAGCTCGACCTGGCCACCGTCGTCCCCTCGATCGCCGGTCCCAAGCGCCCTCAGGACCGCATCGAGCTCTCCCGGGCCAAGGAGGCCTTCCGTGAGGCCCTGCCCGCCTACGCGCCCGAGAACCACAAGCCCACCGGCGTGACCCTGGCCGATGGCACTGCCACCGAGCTCGACCACGGGCGCGTCGTCATCGCCTCCATCACCTCGTGCACCAACACCTCCAATCCCTCGGTCATGGTGGCCGCGGGCCTGCTGGCCCGCAACGCGGTGGCGCGCGGACTGCGCTCCAAGCCCTGGGTGAAGACCTCCACCGCGCCCGGAAGCCAAGTGGTCACGGACTACTACGCCAAGGCCGGGCTATGGCCGGCGCTGGATGCGCTGGGCTTCAACGTGGTGGGCTACGGCTGTGCCACCTGCATCGGCAACTCCGGGCCCCTGCCCGAGGAGGTCTCGGCCGCGGTGAATGAGGCGGACCTGGCGGTGGTATCGGTGCTGTCGGGCAACCGCAACTTCGAGGGCCGCATCAACCCCGATGTGAAGATGAACTATCTGGCCTCCCCGCCGATGGTCATCGCCTACGCGTTGGCCGGGACGATGGACTTCGACTTCGCCACTGAGCCGCTCGGTCGGGACCTCGAGGGGAACGACGTGCTCCTGGCGGATATCTGGCCCACCCCCGCCGAGGTTCAGGCCACGATCGATGCCACCATCGACCGCGAGATGTACGAGCGCGACTACGCCGACGTCTTCGCCGGTGACGAGCGCTGGCGCGGCCTGGACACCCCTGAGGGCCAGACCTTCACGTGGGATGCCGACTCCACCTATGTGCGCAAGGCGCCCTTCTTCGAGGGGCTGACCATGGAGCTGACGCCGGTGACGGATATCGAGGGCGCCCGCGTGCTCGCACTCCTCGGGGACTCGGTGACCACGGACCACATCTCGCCTGCCGGCGCCATCAAGGCCGACTCCCCGGCCGGGCGCTACCTCGCCGAGCATGGCGTGGCCAGGGCGGACTTCAACTCCTACGGCTCACGCCGCGGCAACCACGAGGTGATGATCCGCGGCACCTTCGCCAACATCCGCCTGCGCAACCAGCTCCTCGATGGCGTCGAGGGCGGGTACACCCGCAACTTCCTCACCGGTGAGACCGAGTCGATCTTCGATGCCTCCCAGGCCTACCGGGCCGCGGGTGTCTCTCTGGTGGTTCTGGGGGGCAAGGAGTACGGCTCGGGCTCCTCGCGCGACTGGGCGGCCAAGGGTACGGCCCTGCTGGGCGTGCGAGCGGTCATCGCCGAGTCCTTCGAGCGCATCCACCGCTCCAACCTCATCGGCATGGGCGTGGTGCCCCTGCAGTTCCCTGCGGGGCAGTCGGCCGCCTCGTTGGGATTGGATGGTACGGAGTCCTTCTCGATCACGGGCCTGACCGCCCTCAACGACGGCGTGACGCCGCGGACCGCGGCTGTGCGCGCCGAGCGGGCTGACGGGACTGCGACGATCTTCGAGGCGGTCGTGCGCATCGACACCCCCGGCGAGGCCGACTACTTCCGCAACGGCGGCATCCTCCAGTACGTCCTGCGCTCGCTCGCCCGCGGCTGAGAAACCCTGATCCTGCCGGCGCGCGGGACCGCGGCTGAGGTCCGCCTCATCCCCGACGGCGCCGCAGTGGACGCCGGATCGACCGCGCCCCCTCCTCCCCCCCCCGAGCGCGGGGGCGGGACCGCGGGTGGCAGGATGGTCCGCGTGCTGCACGTCGTCTTCTTCGAGCCGCGGATCCCCGGGAACACCGGCGCCGCCATCAGGCTGAGCGCCAACACCGGCGCCATGCTCCACCTCATCGACCCCCTGTTCGACATGGATGACGCCAAGTTGCGCCGCGCCGGCCTGGACTACCACGACCTGGCCCGGACGCGCGTCCACGAGGACCTGGAGTCCTGCCTCGTCCACGTCCCCGGGAGGATCTACGCCTTCACCGCCCAGGCCGAGCGCCTGCACACCCAGGTGGACTGGCGGGCCGACGATGCCCTTCTCTTCGGGCCCGAGCCGACCGGTCTGCCCGAGGAGGTCATGGCCCACCCCCGCGTGACCGACCGCGTCCGCATCCCCATGGTCGAGGGCAATCGCTCCCTCAATCTCGCCAACTCCGCGGCCATCGGGCTCTACGAGGCCTGGCGGGTCCTTGGTTTCCCCGGCGGGCGCTAGCGGGGAAGGACGACGCGCGGCTCAGGTGAGCTGGGAAGGGCGCACCATGAGGTCCTCCACGGCCGCGCCCTGAGGCATGTCCACGGCCACGCGCACGGCGGAGGCCACCGAGTCCGGGGTCATGTACTCCGCCGGCCGGTACTCCTGGCCGGCGTCCTCCTGCAGGCGCCTCAGCAGCGGCGTGTCTACGCGGCCCGGGTAGATGGTGGTCACCCGCAGGTCTCCGCGCTCCTCCTCCCGCAGGCAGTCGGCCAGGGCGCGCAACCCGTGCTTGGCCGCGCAGTACAGGGCCTGGCCCGCGAAGGAGCGGTGCCCCGCGCCGGAGTTGATCATGACCACCAGGCCCTTGCGCACCCGCAGGGCCGGCAGCAGCAGCTTGGTCAGATGCGCGACCGCCACCAGGTCCAGGTTGAGCGCCGAGCGCCACTGGGCCGGCTCAAGCTCCTCCACGCGGCCCGGAGCCTCCACCCCCGCCGAGTGGACGAGCACATCGAGGCGCGGCAGCCTCAGGCTCGTCACCTCGTGGGCCAGCGCCTCGTCGTCGGTCAGATCCACCGCCACGGCGCGCACCCGGGTGCCCGCGTGCTGGCGCAGGGCGACGGCCAGGTCATCGAGGTCCGACTGCGTGCGGGCCATGAGGATGAGGTCGTGGTCCCGGGACAGGTCCTGGGCGATCGCCAGGCCGATCCCCGACGTCGCCCCCGTCACCACGGCGATCGGCCGACGCTGGTGGCGCCCGATCGGCGCCGCCGGGAACGCGCCGGTGACCGCTTCCACGAGCTCGCCGCGCGCCGCGTCCCGGCGGCTGCGGCGCGTGCCCGCCCCCTGCGAAGGGCTTGCCGCGCCCGTGGGGGAGGGCGGACCGGCCGGAGGCGCGGTGATGGGCGGCCCTGCCGCCCGTCGGCTCATGCCGGCTCCTGGAGGAAGGGCTCGGCGCCGGCTTCGCCGGGGAGCGAATAGACGGCGGTCAGCGTCGCGCGGGCCAGGGCGTGCTGCGCCATCTGGAAGGCCGCCATGGTCGGCGTCGCCTCATCGTCGAGTCCCAGGGTCTCCACATCCAGGGCGTGCACGGCGAAGACATAGCGGTGATCGCCGTCGCCCGCAGGGGGATAGGGGCCGAAGTAGGAGTGATCACCCGAGTCTCCCCGCAGGTGGAAGGCGGCGCCGTCAAGGGTCAGGTCCGAGGCTCCCGCCCCCTGTGGCAGGGAGGTCGTGGAGGCGTCGAGATCCACGATGGTCCAGTGCCACCAGCCCGATGGCGTTGGGGCATCGGGATCGAAGCAGGACACTGCGAAGGAGGAGGTGCTCTCGGGGAAGCCCGACCACGACAGGGCGGGCGAGATGCTCTCGCCCGCAGCGGCGGTGAAACGGTCCGCGATGCGCGCGCCAGCGGCGATGTCCGTCGACTCCAGGGTGAATGCGGGGACGGTGGGAAGCAGGTCATAGGGGAAAGGGGGGCGCGGGCGTCGCAGGTCGGTCATGGATGCCTCCGTTCTCGGTCGAGCCTATGGGGCCACTCTAGACGCCGGTCTCTCTCTCCTGAAGGCGCCTGACGAGCGGGCTTCATTCCTGTCGCCCCCGTGCGCTACGCTCATACCGAACTCGAACATGCGTTCGAATGCGCTACGGGAGGAGAGGCGCCATGGTTGGGGACGAGGGACTCTCGCGCCTCCGGGCCGCCAGGAGCGCCCTGGCCAGAGCTGAGGAGCGCACCGGCCTGCGCTCGGCGCGCGAGCCTCTCGCCCCCCGGGCCCGGGAAGGCCTCATCGGCGACCCCCCCTCCCGGCCCCTGGCTCGGCGTGGGCGCCGCCACCAGTGGGGCCGTGGTCCTCACCGGCTCGACCAGCGCCCTGCTCGCCCTCCTCGCTCACCGCCAGGGCGCCCAGGGGTGGTGCGCGGTGGTCGGCGGCGATGACCTCGGCTGGTGCGCCGCCGACCACCTCGGCCTCGCCCTCGACCGCGTGCTCGCCGTCCCCATTGGCACGGGGGGGGCGGCGAGGAGGTCCACGCGGTGCGGGAGGAACTCGCCCCCGCCGGCATCCTCGCCGTCACCGCCGCTCTGCTCGACGGCGTCGACGCCCTCCTCATCGCCGCTCGCCCCGCCTCGCGCCTCCGATCCCGGGATCGCGCCACCCTGACCGCCCGCGCCCGGGACCGCGGCGCCCTCATCCTCAGCTCCATCCCCTGGGAGGGCGCTCGCGTCCTGCGCGTCGAGTCCCGCGGCACCCTCGTCCCCCTGCGCGCCACCGCCCAGGGCGCGCAGGAGATGTCCGCTGGATATCTCGACGCCCTGTCCTGGCGCCTGCACGACGACGCCCGCGGCTCCCGCCTCGAGCTGCGCCTGGGAGGCGGCGGCATGGAGCTCGAGGATCTCGCAGGGGCCGATGAGCAGGGAGCGGCCGCGTCCAAGGGCCCCGCCGCCCCCGCCGAGCCCGGCACCCTTACTGCCCGCAGGGGGAGCGCATGAGCCCCTCGCCGCCCCCGACTCCCACCGTCCCGCGACTCCTCGCTGTATGGGTCCCCGACTGGCCAGTCGTCGCCCTCACCCTCCAGACACGCGATCAGGCCCGGGCCCGCCGGGGATCCGGAGAGTCTCCGCCCGATCCGGCCACCGGGCCGGTCGCCGTCATCGGCGCTCGGGGCGTCGTCGCCGCCTCCCCGGCGGCCAGGGCTGCCGGCGTGGGCATCGGGATGCGCCTGCGCCTGGCCCGATCCCTGTGCCCCGGCCTGGCCGTCATCCCCCCCGTGTCCCGAGCGGGAGGCCCGCGCCTTCGGGGACGTCATGGAGGCCCTGACCACCGTCCTTGCCGACCCCTCGATCGTGCGGCCCGGCCTGGCCCTGTCCGGCGCTCGCGGCCCCGCCGCGTGGGCCGGGGGAGAGAAGCCCCTCGCCGAGGCCGTCATCGAGGCCGTCGCCCAGGGGATCGGCGTCGAGTGCCAGGTCGGCATCGCCGACTCCCTCCTCGGAGCCGTCCTCGCCGCCCGGCGCGGCATCATCGTCTCTTCCGGCGCCACCGCCGACTTCCTGTCCCCCTGGCCGATGCCCTCCGCCCTGGCCGCTCTGACCTCCCGCGCGGCGGGGCAGGAGGCCAAGGCCGTCATCGAGACGCTCTCGCGCCTGGGCATCCACCGCCTGGGGGATCTGGCCCGCCTCCCGCGCCGGGATATCGCCGCGCGATTCGGGATCACCGGGGAGCGTCTCCACCTCCTGGCCAGCGCCGAGGCGCGCGACGCCCCCCGGGCCCCGCGCCCTCGGGCGAGCATCGGCGTCGAGGAGCGCCTCGATCCGCCCATCGAGCGGGCCGACGCCGCCGCCTTCGTGGCCCGCGGGCTCGCCGAGCGTCTGGCCTCCCGCCTGGCGGGCGCGGGCCTCGGCGCGGGGCGGCTCCTCATCGAGGCCGGCTGCGAGGACGGTTCCGAGCTCGCCCGCTCCTGGATGCTCGACTCTTTCCCCGACCCCTCCTGGACCACGGACCGCGTCCGCTGGCAGATCGAGGGCTGGCTGGCCGGCCGCTCCGGCCGCCCGCCCGCCGCACCCCTGACCCTCCTGCGCCTGACCGCTCTCGAGCCCGTCGTCGCCGGCGCCCACCGGGAGGGGCTGTGGGGGACCCCGGGCGAGCGGGGGCAGCGCCTCGCTCGCAGGGCCGCCGAGCGCGTCGAGTCCCTCCTCGGGGTCGGCGGGGTGCTGTCCCCTCGCCTCGTCCCCGGGCGGGACCCGCGCTCCCGCGCCCGCCTCATCGGCTGGGACGAGTCGCCCGCCGGGCCCTCCCCGGTGGGGCGCCCGGGCGGCGCCGCGCGCGAGGGGACGCCGCCCTGGGCCGGGATGCTCCCGGAACCGAGCCCCGCCACCGTCCCCTGCCACCGCGTGCCCGCGGTCCTCGCCGATGCCATGGGGGAGGAGATCGGCGTCGACGCCCAGGGGATCCTCGACGGCGCTCCCGCCGCCATCCGCATCGGGGAACCGGGGAGCCCGCGCTCGGAGTGGGATGGGAGCGATGAGGTCCTGGCCTGGGCCGGGCCCTGGGTCATCGACGAGGGCTGGTGGGGGCCCGGCGCCCACCGGCGCGCCTACCTGCAAGTGACCCGCCGCTGCGGCCCTCCCCTGCTCCTGGAGCGCTCCGGGAGGTGGTGGCTCGACGCCGTCTACGACTGACCGTGGGGGACCGCGACCGGCTGCGACGGGACTACGGGTGGGTGATGGCGCGGCGCGGCCGCTGACGGCTGAGCGCGATGACCACGAGTGCCGTGGCGCAAGCCCATGCGAGTCCCAGGGCCCAGCCCGCCAGGATCTCCGTGAGGCGGTGGTAGCCGAGGTAGACGCGGGAGGCGCCCACGGCGGCCGTGACCACCAGGGCCGCCGCCACGGCGCCCGCCCGCGCTGCCCGCGAAGCCGCTGAGATGAGGACGAATCCCGCCAGAAGAGCCATGAAGACCGCGGTGTTGAGGGAGTGCCCCGAGGGGAAGGCCGCGGTGCGCAGGGGTGGGCCCAGGCGGAACTCGGCGCCCAGGCGCGGGCGGCTGAAGACTCCCTTGAGCGCGAGGGTGAGGATGGACGCGCCGCTCATGGAGGCCACCAGGATGACCGCCTGCGCCCCAAGGCCCCGCAGAGCCAGCGCGGGAGCGATCGCCGCTGTGAGGAGTGTGAGGCCGATCGTCCCTCCTGCATGGGTGAGGGACCAGGCGAGGGGCGTGAGCGCGGGGGCGCGCAACGAGGCCGCCCGCCTGGCCGCCCACAGGTCGACGGCCAGAGTCCGGCCGGGGGCGCCCGCACCGGCGCCCCTGCCGCCGTTGACAGTGAGCGTGGCGACCGCCGCGATGGTGAAGACGGCGAGCGCCACCGCCATCGTCCAGGCGATGGCCCGACTGGACGGCAGGGACCGCAACGATGGCTCGGGGAGTACCGGTAATGAGAATCGCACGAGGTCATCCTAGGGGCGCGCGCTGTGCCGACGCTGCGGGAGCCCATGGGGCGCTCCCCGTCCCGGCGGACTGCCCGACGTCGCGCGGGTCGCCGCTGCCCCCCGCTACTCCCTGCCCAGGTCCGCCTGCGCGGGGTCCACGGTGGGGGCGTGGGTGACGAGCTTGTGCCCCCACCACAGGGCCAGGAACACCGGGATGCCGATGTAGGGCATGAGGATCTTTCCCAGGGAGTCCCCACTGGTGATCGGCCCGTAGGCCTGCCCGATGATGATGGCGATACAGGCCAGTAGGGCCACGATGGCGCCCGCGGGGAAGAACCGGGCCCGGTAGGGCAGGTCGGTCAGCGGGCGCCCCTGCGCCTCGAGGGCCATGCGGAAGCGCCAGTGGCACCAGGAGATGCCCGCCCAGGTGATGAAGCCCGCCAGGGCGGACAGGGTGAGCAGGAACTCGTAGGCGGCGCCGTCGCCGATGAGGGAGGTGATGAAGCCCGCCAGGCCCACGAGGGTCGTGGCCACGAGCGCGTTCATCGGCACCTGGTGGGAGGACAGGCGCGTGAGGAAGTGCGGGGCGTGCCCGCGCTCGGCCAGCGCGAAGAGCATCCGGGTGGAGGAGTACAGGCCGGAGGTGCCCGCTGAGAGCACGGAGGTGAGGATGATCGCGTTGATGACCGAGGCGGCCCCCAGGACGCCCGCTCGCTCGAAGACGAGCGTGAAGGGGGACACCGAGATATTGGACTCCGAGGAGTTGAGCAGATTGGGGTCGGTGTAGGGGATGAGGAAGCCGATGATGGCGATCGCCCCGATGTAGAACAGCAGGATGCGCCAGAAGATCGTGCGGATGGCGCGGGGGATGGTGCGCTCGGGGTTCTCCGCCTCGCCTGCAGCCGTCCCGATGAGCTCGGTGCCCTGGAAGGAGTAGCCGGCTACGAGGAGGACGAGGAGGATCCCCTCACCGCCTCCCACGAAGGGCGCTTCGCCCATGGTCCAGTTCGTCATGCCCGGGCTGGGGCCGCCCAGGATCCCGGCGATCATCGCCGTGCCGAGGATGAGGAAGACGACGACGGCGACCACCTTGATCGAGGCGAAGAGGAACTCGGACTCCCCGTAGGCGCGGGCGCTCAGGGCATTGATGGCGAACAGGATGATGAGGAAGAGGGCTGACCAGACCAGGGAGGGGACGTCCGGCAGCCAGTACTTCATCACCAGCGCCGCCGCCACGAGCTCGGCGGCCACGGTGATCGCCCAGTTGAACCAGTAGTTCCAGCCGATCGCGAAGCCGAAGGAGCGGGAGACGAAGCGCGTCCCGTACTCGCCGAAGGAACCGGCCACCGGTAGGTAGGCGGCCATCTCGCCCAGGGACTGCATGATGAGCCACACCATGATGCCGACGGCGGCGTAGGCCACGAGCGCGCCGCCGGGGCCCGCTTGGGAGATGGTGGCGCCGGAGGCGACGAACAGGCCGGTGCCGATCGCACCGCCGATCGAGATCATGGTGAGGTGGCGGCTGAGCAGGCTGCGGCTCAGCTCCTGGGGCTCTTCCTGTTCTCCGTCGGACTCTGCGGCGGCGCCCGCAAGCTGGGAATCGGTCATGCTGGATCCTGGATCGAGGTGGCGCGGCGCTCAGGGATGAGTCGCCGACATTGGGAATGCGGGCACAGTAGCTACTCCGCGGGTGAACGACGGGGATTGTCTCACGTGGCTGCCTCAGAGGCGTCTGAGCGCCGTCACGACTCGAGCGCGTTATTCTGTACACTTGTTCGAATCCATCGCTCGGGAGGGGCCGCCCCTGCCGTCCTCGCACCGCTACGCCGAGCTCCACGCCCACTCGGCCTACTCCTTCCTCGACGGCGCCAATGAGCCCGCCGAGCTCCACGCCGCGGCCGTCGAGCTCGGCCTGGAGGCCCTGGCCCTGACCGATCACGACGGCATGCCCGGCATCGTCAAGCACGCCCAGGCCGGCCGCGCCCACGGCGTCCCCACCATCCACGGCGCCGAGCTCACCCTCGATGACGCCTCCCACCTGCCGATCCTCGCCCGGGACCCCCGCGGGTACCGGCGCCTCGCCGCCGCCATCTCCCATCACAACCTCGCCGCCGGGCGGCGCGAGGAGCCGGTCCACCGCCTCCAGGATCTCGCCGCGGCCCTGGAGGGCGGGGGGATCCTGGCCCTGACCGGCACTGCCAACGGCCCTCTGCGCCGGGCCCTGGGGGACCCGCGCCGCCCCGCCGAGTGGAGCCTCGCGGCGGCTGACGCGGCTCTGGGCCGACTCGTCGATCTCCTCGGGCCCGACGGCGTCGCCGTGGAGCTCGCGCTCGACGGGTCCTTCACCGACGCGCCGCTGACCGAGGCCCTGGGCTCCCTGGCTCGCGCCCACCGCCTGCCGCTCGTGGCCACCGGCGCTGTGCGCTGCGCCCGCCCGGCCGATTCCCGCCTGGCCGACGTGCTCATCGCCACCCGCCTGGCCACCGACCTGGACTCCGCGCGCGGCCATCTGCCCGCCGTCGGCCGCCACCTGCGCGGCCCCGATCAGATGGCGCGCCTGCACCGCCGTGATCCGGCCGCTGTCGACGCCGCAGCGGATATCGGGGCGGAGCTGGCCTTCGACCTCGCCCTCGTCGTCCCCGACCTGCCCATCCCACCCGTCCCCGAGGGGCACACCCCAGCCACCTGGCTTCGCGAGCTCACCCGGCGCGGCGCCCTGGAGCGCTACGGGTCCCCGCGCGAGGAGCCCGAGGCCTGGAGGACCCTGACCCACGAGCTCGACGTCATCGAGTCCCTCGGCTTCCCCGGCTACTTCCTCATCGTGCGCTCCATCGTCGACTTCTGCGCTGAGGCCGGCATCCTGTGCCAGGGGCGCGGCAGCGCCGCCAACTCCGCCGTCTGCTACGCCCTGGGCATCACGGCCGTGGACGCCGTGCGCCACAAGATGCTCTTCGAGCGCTTCCTGTCCCCGGGGCGCAAGGGCTACCCGGATATCGACCTGGATATCGAGGCCTGCCGCCGCGAGGAGGTCATCCAGCACGTCTACGCCCGCTACGGGCGCGAGTACGCCGCGCAGGTCGCCAACGTCATCTCCTACCGGCCGCGCTCGGCCGTGCGCGACGCCGCCAGGGCCCTGGGCCACCCCGGCGGGCTCCAGGACTGGTGGGCGGGCCTCATGGACCGCCGGTCCACCGTGCGCACGGACCTGGCCGAGGGCGCGCCGGGCAGCGGAGAAGGCACGGGTAACGGCGCCCCGGGGGGCGGCGACGGCATTCCCGACCAGGTCCTCGACGTCGCCGAATCCCTCCTGGGCCTGCCCCGCCACCTGGGCATCCACTCCGGCGGCATGGTCCTGGCCGACCGCCCCATCACCGAGGTCTGCCCCGTGCGCTGGGCCGCCATGGAGGGGCGCACCGTCCTGCAGTGGGACAAGGACGACTGCGCCGACGCCGGGTTGGTCAAGTTCGACCTGCTCGGCCTGGGGATGCTCACCGCGCTGCGTCTGGCCTTCACCAGCCTGGCCGCCCGTGGGGAGACCGTGCCCGAGCTCGCGCCCGGGGGAGAGCTGCGCGCGGCGAAGGTCGGCCGCCCCTGGGACCTGCACACCCTGCCCGAGGAGGACCCGGCGGTCTACCGGCTCCTGCGGGCCGCGGACACCGTGGGCGTCTTCCAGGTCGAGTCGCGCGCCCAGATGGCCGCCCTGCCGAAGCTGCGCCCCGAGACCTTCTACGACATCGTCGTCGAGGTCGCCCTCATCCGCCCCGGCCCCATCCAGGGCAACGCCGTGAGCCCCTACATCCGGCGCAGACTCGGCCGCGAGCCCATCACCTACCTCCACGACTCCCTCAAGCCCGCTCTGGCCAAGACCCTGGGCGTACCGCTGTTCCAGGAGCAGCTCATGCAGATCGCCATCGACGCCGCCGGCTTCACCCCCGCCGAGGCCGATGCCCTGCGCCAGGCCATGGGCGCCAAGCGCTCGGCTGAGCGCATGGAGGCCCTGCACGCCCGGCTCGTGGACGGCATGACGCGGCGCGGGGTGAGCCAGGACGACGCCGAATCCGTCTTCGCCCAGCTCAGGGGCTTCGCGGACTTCGGCTTCCCCGAGTCCCACGCCTTCTCCTTCGCCTACCTCGTCTACGCCTCAGCCTGGCTCAAGACCCGCCGGCCCGAGGACTTCTACGCCGGCGTTCTGGGCGCCCAGCCCATGGGCTTCTGGTCGCCCTCCACGCTCGTGGCCGACGCCCGCCGCCACGGGGTGCGCGTCCTGCCCGCCGACGTCAATGCCTCGGAGGTCGAGGCCGGGGTGGAGCAGCGCCCTGCGGCGGCAGGTCCCGACTGGGAGCCCCTCGCGCCCTCCCCGCACGCCCTGGCGCCCATTGACGCCCACCCGGCCCTGGCCGTGCGCCTCGGCCTGGGCCGTGTCAAGGGTCTGGGCGGAGCCGCTGAGCGGATCGTCGCCGAGCGCGCCGAGAACGGGCCCTTCACGGACCTGGCGGACCTGACTCGCCGCGTGCGGCTGACGACGGCGAGGCTGGAGTCCCTGGCCGCTGCCGGGGCGCTGCGCTCACTCGGGGCGGATCGGCGCGAGGCCCTCTGGGCGGCGGGGGTGGTCGCCGGGGAGATCGGGCGGCGCCGCGCCCCCGCCCCGGGCGAGGCCTGGTCCCAGCCGCCGCTGCCGGGCACCGCCGTCGGCGCGAGCGCGCCGGAGCTGACTCCGATGACCCCCGCGGAGGAGGCCGTCGCCGATATCCGGCTCACGGGGGTGGCCTCGCCGCGCTCCCCGATGGCTCTCGCGCGCCCCGCCCTGGCGGCCGGCGGCATCCTCACGATCGCCGAGGTGGCGCGCCGGGCGGGTCAGCGGGTGCGGGTGGCCGGGGTCATCACCCACCGGCAGCGCCCCCACACGGCGTCGGGGATGATCTTCCTCAATCTGGAGGATGAGACCGGCTTGCTCAACGTCGTGTGCTCCGCGGGCATGTGGCGCCGCTACCGGGGGATCGGCCGGCGGGCCGGCGCTCTCGTGGTGCGCGGGACGGTGGAGGTCGGCGACGGCGCGGTGGTCCTCATCGGCGAGCGCCTGGAGGCCCTGGGAGGGATCGTGGCGCCGTCGAGCCGCGACTGGACCTGATCCGCAGGACCCGAGGGTGATCGGGACGGCCGGGAGCGGAGGCCCGGGCGCCCTTAGGGCTTCGTGCGGATCTCGGAGTAAGCGGGCAGCTCCCCGATGACCGGCGCGTCCTTGACGTGGAGCTCGGAGTAGACCGACCAGGCGACGCTGATGAGGGGGACGGCGATGACCGCGCCGAGCAGGCCCGCGGAGTAGGTGCCCACCGCCACACCGATGATGACGACCACCGGGTGCAGCGAGACCTGCTTGCCCATGATGAGGGGCTGGAGGATATGCCCCTCGATCTGGCCGATGCCCGCCACGCCGAGGCACACGATGATCATCGTGAGGAAGCCCTTGGAGGCCAGGGCCACGATCATGGCCACGGCCATGGCCGCCGGCGCGCCGAGCAGCGGGATGAAGGCGCCGATGAACACGAGCACGCCCAGGGGGGCGGCCAGGGGGATCCCGATGAGCTGCAGGAAGATTCCCGCCATGATGCCGTCGGTGGCGGCCACGAGCACGGTGCCCCGGGCGTAGCCGGCGAAGGTGTACCAGCCCGCGCCGGCCGCGCGGTGGACGGGCTCGCGCAGATGGGCGGGCAGTTCGTTGAGGAACCAGCGCCACATGCGGCCCCCGGAGGCCAGGAAGAAGATCGTGCAGAACAGGGCCAGGGCGAGTACGGCGAAGACGTCGACGACGGCGCCCGCGTTGGCCAGGGCCTCGGAGACGAGGGTCGGCGCATTGGTGCGCAGGTACTCCTGGCCCTTGACGACAAGGCTGTGCACCTGGGCGAAGATCTGGTCCTCGGTCAGGTGCAGGGGCAGGGGGCCGTGCTCGAGGAAGTTGACGATCGTGTCGATACCGGTGTTGAACTGGTCGGCGAGGCTGTTCCACTGGTCCGTCACCGAGGTGATGACGTAGAACATGAGGCTGGCGACGACGCCGACGGTCACCCCGAGCGCGAGGAAGGTCGCCGCGTAGCGGGGCATGACGCGGGCGAAGAAGATGACGAGGGGCTGCAGGAGGGTGGTGAACACGAGGGCGATGAACAGCCCGACGACCACCGGGACGAGTTTGAAGGTCGCGAAGAAGACGAGGCTGATGATGATGAGGAGCCCCAGCCCCAGCCAGGCCGCGATCCCGCCGCGCACGAGCCAATGGGGCAGGGCGTCCAGGATGGTGGGCCTCGAGGCCACGACGACGGTGGGCGGGGTCGCCGGACCCGCAGCAGCGGTCTTCTCGGCCTCCACTGTCTCCTGGGTCCCCTCCGCCTGCGCGGCCCCGCCAGTCGGCGCGCGCCCGCGATCGGCGAGGTCGTGGGGCTCCTTGGTCATCGGCGCCGTGGTGCCCGCTGCGCTGGGGACGGCGGTGACGTCAGGGGTGCCCGCGGCGTCGTCGGGTGTGTCTGGTGCGCCGTGGGGCGTCGGGTTTCGGGGACTCGTCATGATCCTTGCGTCTCGCTTTCGCTGACGGGGCCCGGTCAGCCTACTAGCGTGGGGCCATGAGTCCCTCACGCCGTGCCGGTTCCCGCCCGCCCTTCCGCCTGCCGCGCGTCGCGGCCCTGACCCCGGGCAGGGGCGGCCAGCCCCGCCTGCTCATCGACGCGCCCTCCGGGGCGGCGGAGATCTACCTCCACGGAGCGCACCTGACCTCCTGGATCCCCCGGGGCGGTGATGAGGCCCTGTTCACCTCCCGCAGGGCCGTCTTCGACGGCGAGACCGCCATCCGGGGCGGCGTGCCCCTGTGCCTTCCTTGGTTCGCCTCCGGGCCCGACGGCGAGCGGAGGCCCTCCCATGGATGGGCCCGGATCATGGAGTGGGAACTGCGCTGCGTCGAGAGCCGGCCCGATGGCGCCGTGCGGGTCCTCATGGCCCTGGAGCATGATGGGCTGAGCCTCCTCTACGAGATCGGCGTGGGGCAGGAGCTGGAGCTGTCCCTGTCGATCGGCAACCGCGGGGCGGCGCCCCGGAGCGTGGAGGCGGCGCTGCACACCTACCTGCGGGTCGGTGACGTGACCGCCGTGCGGATCATCGGGCTGGAGGGGTGCGAGTACGCGGACAAGGTGGCCGGGGGCGCCGTCTCGGTGCAGACCGGTCCACTGGGCGTGCGCGGCCCCGTGGACAGGATCTATGAGTCCGGCGCTCCGACGACGGTCCTCGACCCGGCGCTCGACCGCCGCGTGCGGGTCTCGCCCACGGGGGCGGCCCAGACCGTCGTCTGGAACCCGTGGAGCAGCGGCGCTGCCGCGCTGGCGGATATGGCCGAGGAGGAGTTCCCGACGATGGTGTGCGTCGAGACCGCCCGGCTGGGCCGTTCCGCGGCTCTGCTCGAGATGGGGGAGACCATGGCCATGGGGGCCAGGATCGCCGTCGAGCACCTGTGAGGAGGGGGAATGAGTTCGGGCGCCGCGGCGCTGTGAGATGAAGCACCGCGGGGTGATTTGCGTGCGAGCGCTCCTCCTGGGTAACTTTCTCTGCGTTGCCAGCGCGGGAGACCTGGGCGGGCGGCGCAACTGAATAGGTCCGAGTGGCGGAATTGGTAGACGCGCTAGCTTGAGGTGCTAGTGCCTTATTAAACGGGCGTGGGGGTTCAAGTCCCCCCTCGGACACGACCAGGGCGGGCCTCAGGAGTGATCCTGGGGCCCGCCCTCGTTGTGTTCTCGGC
This sequence comes from Actinomyces gaoshouyii, assembly GCF_002076915.1. Classification (NCBI taxonomy): domain Bacteria; kingdom Bacillati; phylum Actinomycetota; class Actinomycetes; order Actinomycetales; family Actinomycetaceae; genus Actinomyces; species Actinomyces gaoshouyii. The sequence continues at coordinate 1,223,219 of NZ_CP020468.1, read as the reverse complement.
CGGGGCTCTTGCGCTGTTGACGCGTCCCGGGATTGTGAATGTGCTCGGGGGCTACCGACGCGTCCTCGGGGTGCGTCCGCAACCCCGCTGCGCGTCGGCAAGCGCAGGGGACGGCGTGCGGCCAGCGGTGCGGGTCGGGGCTCAGGCCCACTCGGGGCGGAACAACTCCGGCTTCGATGACGACAGCAGCAGGACGAGCAGCCATATCGGCCCGACGATGGGCACGAGGCCGATGAACCACCACCCGCCGGACTTGCCGACGTCATGGAGACGGCGGACCTGGACCGCGATGGCGGGAACGACGAGCGCCAAGTTGAAGATCCCGGTGGTGATCCAGCAGAGGGCCGCGACGGCGGTCGCCCAACCGGCCACCTCGGGGTCGGCGTGGACCGTCTTGGCGGGGGTCGTGCCGGCGCTGAGCGAGATGCCGGCGATCGTCATCAGGACGCTGATGACCAGAAAGTGGAACAGCCAGGGCCACAACAGCTCCGAGACCGAGGCCGTGCCCCGGAACTGGGCGTAGTGGCGGAAGAAGCGGCGCACGGCCTCGCCGAAGGAGGCCCTGGGGAGGGCCGCGAGCTCAGGGGGGAGCACGGTCGTCTGGGGCGCTCCATAAGCGGGGGCGCCCATGGGGTAGCCGGGCTGGGGAGAGGGGGCCTGAAAAGGCTGGCCGTTCCCATGGGGGAGAGTCAAGATAACTCCTGTGGGTGGACGATATTAAGAACTTCCGGTCTGCGACGATGTTGGCTCATCGCCAGTACCGCCCTCATCGTAACGGACTTGTATCGTCTCTTCCTGCCGTGACTTTGAACCGCGCATCGCTGGGTGGTCGCTCCCGTGCCGTGCTCCGTGCCCGCGCCGCCGTGTGCCTCACCTTCTTCTGCAATGGGCTGGCCTTCTCCAACCTCGTGCCCCGCTACCCCGAGATCGTCGAGCGCCTCGCCATCACCAAGGCCGCTTTCGGCCAGGCGGTCATGGCCGGGTCGATCGGCGCGCTCGTCGCCGGGCTCGCCGCCTCCGCGCTCATCACCCGGTGGACATCGGCGCGCGTGGCCAGTGCCGGCATGGCGCTCGCAGGACTGGCCTACCTCGGTGCGGGGACCGCGGAGAATTGGCACGTACTCGCCGTCTGCCTCGCGCTCGGCGGCGGGCTGGACGCGATCATCGACGTCGCCCAGAACGCCCACGGGCTGAGGGTCGAGAGGCGCTGGGGGTCCTCGATCATCACCTCCTTCCACGCCGCGTGGTCGCTGGGGGCTGTCTGCGGCGCGCTCATGGGCCAGTGGATGGCCGCCTCGGGAGTGCCGATCGCCTGGCACCTGAGTGGCGTCGTGCTCATCCTCGCCGCGCTGTCACTGGCAGCTCTGCGCTGGATGATCCCGGGGCCCGACTCCGATGACCGCAGTGATGCGGCGGTGGAGCCCTCCGCGTCCCCCACGGCTGCCCCCACCGCGCCCGCGCCGGGCGGCCCGGCGCGCCTCGCGCCGCCCGCGCGAGCCTCCCGGCTCGCGGTGATCGCCATGATCGTGGTCCTGGGAGCCATGTGCGCCGCCGCCATGTTCCCCGAGGATGTGAGCGCCAACTGGTCCCCTCTCCTCCTCGTCGAGCTTCGGCCCCCGGCGGGGATGGTCGGAATGGGACTGGTGACGATGCAGGCCACCATGATCGTCGGCCGTCTCATCGGGGACCGGATCATCGATGCTCTCGGCGGCCGGCGGGTCATCGCCGCGGGCGGCGCGCTCGTGGTCCTGGGCATGGGCACCGGAATCGTCGCGGGAACGATCGGGGGGATCCTCGTGGGCATGGTTCTGGCCGGGGCCGGTTGCGCCGTCGCCGTCCCCGTTGCCTTCGCCGCCGCCGACGGCATCCCGGGCCTGGCGCCCGGCGTGGGCCTGACGATCGTCAGCTGGCTCGCCCGGGTCATCATGATGATCGCCCCGCCGGTCGTCGGAATGCTCGCCGACGCGCACGGCACCTGGGTGGCCCTGGGGTACGGGATCCTCGGCGGAGTCATCATGATCGCCTCCTGGCCGATGCTCCACGACTCCCGGCCAGGGCGGGGGCGGCAGGCCGCCTGGCAGTGCCCACGGGCCGCCTGATTAGGATCGGGGCATGCAGCCCTTCGAGATCACTGTCCCAGCCGAGGCTGGCCGCCCGGGCCTCCTCCTGTCCGCACCCACGATGGACGACGCCGAGCGGGTACACGAGATCTGCCAGGACCCCGAGATCCACCGCTGGACGCTCGTCCCCTCGCCCTATTCGCTCGACGACGCGAGGCAGTACCTCACCGATGTCGTCGCCCCCGGCTGGGAGACGGGGCGCGAGCTCACCTGGGCTATCCGCGAACGGCGCGACGCGGGCGAGGATGGCGCGGCTGGCAGGCCCGTGGGGATGATCGGGCTGCGCATCGACTCGTCCGGCAGGGGCGAGCTCGGCTTCTGGGTGGCGCCCGAGGCCCGCGGCAGGGGAGTGGCCACCCGGGCGGCGGGCGCCGTCGTCGATGCAGCTCTCGATCCCAGTGCCCTGGCCCTTCCCGCCGTGTCCTGGAGCTGCTGGATCGAGGACGGTGTGCCCAACTGGCCGTCGTGGAGGATCGCCTGGTCCCTCGGCTTCACCCGCGAGGGGCTGCGACGCGCGGCCCGCGTCCGCGGCGGGCGCCGCCTCGACGAGTGGACGGCCACGCTCCTGGCCGGCGAGCCCCGGCGTCCTGCGGCCCCCTGGGACGGACCGGCGGTACCCGCGGAGGCCCCGCTCGTTGCGCACGACGGCGTCGGCGAGCGCGAGGGCGATGACCCCGAGGCTCTCGTGCGGCGCTTCCACCACGTCTACGGCCTCCCGATCCGCACCGACGGGCCGAGCCTGGACCGTGAGAGCCTGGACATGCGGATGAGCCTCATCGCCGAGGAATTCGCCGAGCTGACCGGAGCCGTCTATGGCCGAGCCGCCAGGGCGGAGATCGAGGCCGCCTGCGCCCGGGCGCGCGCGGCCGATGACGGCTCCCGGGACATCGTCGAGACGGCGGACGCGCTGGCGGACCTCGTCTACGTCATCTATGGGATGGCCCTGGAGACCGGCATCGACCTGGCCGCCGTGCTGGCCGAGGTGCAGCGCTCCAACATGTCCAAGTTGGGGGAGGACGGGCGCCCGATCTACCGCGAGGATGGCAAGGTCCTCAAGGGCCCGGGCTACTTCCCGCCGGATGTGGCCCGAGTGCTGCGCGAGCAGCGCGAGGCCGCCGCGCGGGGATGACCGGTCTTGGGAAGCGCGCCGGGATCGGGATAGCCTGGCCCGGCCCACACCAGAATCGGTCGGCCCGGTCCGAGGACGGATCCGCGCCCGGCCCCCGTGAGAGGATCCCCATGGCACGTGTCACCATCGTCGGCGGAGGCTACGGCGGTATCACCCTGGCCAAGGCGCTCGACGGCATCGCCGAAGTGACCCTGGTCGAGCAGAAGGACGCCTTCGTCCACCACGCCGCCTCCCTGCGCGCGGCGGTGGACAAGGAGTGGTCGGAGAGGATCTTCCTGCCCTACGACAAGCTCCTGATCAACGGCCGCGTGGTGCGCGGCACCGCCATGGCGGTCAAGGGCACCACCGTCCAGGTCTCCGGCGAGGGCGATATCCAGGCCGACCACCTCGTGCTCGCCACGGGCACCAACTACCCGTTCCCCGCCAAGCATCTGGAGTCCACCACGGCGATCGCCAAGGCCCGCATCGAGCGCGTGCGAGTCTGCCTGGAGTCCGCCAAGCGCGCTCTCATCCTGGGCGCGGGCGCCGTCGGCCTGGAATTCGCCGGCGAGCTCACCTCCGCCTTCCCGGACCTGCGCGTGACCATCGTCGAGGCCGGTCCCACCATCCTGCCGCAGGGCGACTACAAGGCCGAGCTGCGCGACTCGATCGCCGCCCAGCTCGCCGAGCGCGGCGTCGAGATCATCACCGGGGACACCCTGGCCTACCTGCCCCCGATCGATGTCGGCGGGCTCGCCCCCTTCCGCGTGACCACCACCGGTGGGCGCACCATCGAGGCCGATATCTGGTTCCGCGCTTACGGGGCCTGCGCCGCAACGGGCTTCCTCGGCGAGGACTACGACGAGATCCGCCGCTATGACGGCACGATCCGCGTGGATGACAAGCTGCGGGTCATCGATCACCCGGGCGTGTGGGCCATCGGGGACATCGCCGACGTCCGCGAGTCCAACCGCGCCCAGCACGCTCGTGACCACGCGGCCGTCGTCGCCCAGAACATCCAGGACATCATGGCGGGCCGCGAGCCGTCGGCCTCCTACACGCCCCAGTCCGATCTCGTCGTGCTCCCGCTGGGCCCGGTCGGCGGAGCCTCCCAGGTGCTCAAGGACGGGATGAGGGTGGTCGAGGGCCCCGAGTTCACCAATCGGATCAAGGGCGAGGACCTGTTCACGGAGAATCTGCGCGAGCAGCTCGGCCTGGTCGGTTGACGCTCATCGCCCTCCGCCCGCTTGCGGCCGCGGGCGTCCTGGTCCCCTCCCGCGGGGCCAGGGTGCTGATGTGGTGCGCGCCGCCGGGGGATGCCGGTAGGCTGGCGCCATGACGAACGACCCGCGGTCCGCGCTCAACCGACTCATCGCCGCCTTCGAGGCCCACCTCGACGCCGCCGCGACGGGTGACGAGAACTCGCCGGCAGTGGTCGCCGCTGAGAACGCCCTCCAGGATGCCTTCTTCACCTACGACGACGTCCTCTTCACCGCCTACGGCATCGAGCTCCCCTTCGACACCTACGACGGGGACGACGATGACGACGACATCATCGATGACGACGATGAGGATGACGACGTCGACTACGACGATGATGAGGACGATGACGTCGACTACGACGATGAGGATTGATCTCCCGGGCCCCGTCGCGGCGGCCTGATCGGTCAGAACCTCTCGGGGTATCCGATCCTCGGGGCGCTGACCTCGCCGAGGGCGTGGCGGATCTGCGCGGGCAGTTCGAGGTCCTGCGCTGAGAGCGCTCCTTGGAGTTGCGCCGGGGTGCGGGCGCCCACGATTGTGGAGGCGATGCCCTCGGCGTCGCGGGCCCAGGCGAGTGCCACCTCGACGGGCTTGCGGTCCAGGCCGGCGGCGGCCGTGGCCACCGATTCCACGATGCCCCGGTGCTCGCTGCCCAGGTAGGCCGAGGCGTAGGAGCGCAGGTGCGGGGAGGCGGCTCGCGAGTCCGCGGGGATTGTGGCCCGGTACTTGCCGCTGAGGACCCCCCGGCCCAGTGGCGCGTAGCCGATGACGCCGAAGCCCATGGCCTCGGCGGCGGGGATGACTTCCCTCTCGATGCCTCGGTTGAGCAGGGAGTGCTCCACCTCGACAGCGGCCATCCCGGGCGCTTCAGGGCCCTCGGCGAGCAGGCTGGCGACGCGCGCGCTCGCCCATGCGGGATGGTTGGAGACCCCCACGTAGCGGGCCCGACCGGAGGCGACGGCACGGCGCAGGGCGTCAGCCGTCTCCTCCAGGGGGGTGGCGGGGTCGGGAACCTGGACGAGCCACAGGTCGAGGTGGTCCGTGCCCAGGGTCTCCAGGGTTGCGTCGAGGCTGTCCAGGAGCGTGCCACGTGAGGCGTCGGCGGTGGCCGGGCCATCGCCCGTGCGCCAGGTGCGAACCCCTGCCTTGGACACGATGATGAGGTCCTGGCGGTTGACGTAGTCGCGCAGGAGAGTGCCGATGGTGCGCTCGGCCAGGCCCTCGGTGTAGGTGGCGGCAGTGTCCAGGAGGGTGCCGCCTGCGTCGAGGAAGATCCCGAGCTGGTCCTTGGCCTCGACCTCATCGGTGTCCCTGCCCCAGGTCATCGTGCCGAGGCCGACGGTGGACACGCGCAGGCCGGTGCGGCCCAGTCTCCTGTACTCCATGGCGCCAAAGGTACCTGTCCCGGCGTCGAATTCTCGTGTCGTGCGTACTGGGTCGGGGTGGTGGCTCCGGTCCGCGGGTCGGTCCCTCGCACCATCGGGCGCTGGGCGCCCTCCGGTGCTCCCGCAGACCCGGTGACGGCCCTGCGGACCGGAGCCACCACCCCTCCCCATCTACCGGGGGTCTCCGCTACTTGCGCACGGTCATGGTCCAGGAGGCGGGGCCGACGGTCTCGAACTCGGTGACGGTGTAGCCGTTCTTGGCGGCCCAGGCGGGCAGAGTCTCTGTTCCCTGGGTGCAGTCGAAGGCAATGACGAGCTCGTCGCCGGCTTCGAGGTCCTCCATGGCCTCCTCCGCCTCCATGACGGGGAAGGGGCAGACCTGGCCGTTCGTCTCGAGGATCGTGCGCATGATGGGGTCCTTTCAGTGTGGTGGAGGAGCGGTGCGATGAGGGCGGGAGGGAACTGCGCCGCCCCGCGGGTCATGCGGGTGCGGCCTCGAGTGCGGGTGAGGGGGCGGAGGCGTCGGTCGCCTCAGCACGGGCGGCTCGGGCCGCGCGCCGCTTCTGGCGGGGGCGGATGAGGAGGACCCAGGCGGCGGCCCCGACCCCGAGGACCTGGAAGACCAGCGCTACCCAGCCCTGCCAGGACAGCAGGGAGGTCTGCACGAGCGCGTTGCCGATGGAGCAGCCGCCGGCCCAGGCGGCGCCGATGCCCATGAGGAGGCCGCCCAGGATGGAGCGGATGATGATGGTGGCGTCGGGGACGCGCACGCGGAACTCGCCGGAGGCCTTCGCGGCGATGAAGGAGCCCATGAGGATGCCCAGCACGAGCAGGACACCCCAGTCGAAACGGCTGGTGTCCCCGGTGACGATGATGCCGACGAGGTTGGCGGACGGCGTCGTGATGCCCAGGCCGTCCTCGCGGCCGGTCGCCCATGACAGGGGCCAGGCCGCGGCCGCAACGATCCCGACGATCGCACCGGTGGCCATGGGGTTCCAGCGCTTCTCCAGGAGCAGGTGGGACAGGCCGGTGCGGCGGGCGGGCAGGCTGAACTGCGGGCCGCGGGCCGCGGTGAGGCGCAGCTGCCTGCGGGCCAGGAGGGCGACTCCGACGGCGAGGGCGGCCACTCCGACCCACTGGGGCAGGTGGAGCGTGGCCGGGATGGTGGTGAGCTCGGTGGTCCACAGGCCCTTCACCCATCGACTGGGGCCGGCGAGGATGCCGGTCTTGGCGGCAGCGGCCGCCAGGGCGTAGGCGATGAGGGCGAACCAGGACCCGACGAGGCCCTCGCCGGCGCGGTAGTAGGTGCCGGTGGCGCAGCCTCCCGCCAGCACGATGCCGACTCCGAAGAGGAGGGAGCCGACGACGGTGGCGACCACGGAGAGCTGGGGCGCCTCCGGGGCGATGCTGCCGGTGAGGGTGAGCGCGAGGACGCCGACGGCCTGGACGGCGATGGCGATGAGGAAGGCGGTGAGCCAGAAGGAGGATCGCGAGACCCAGAGGTCTCGGAACGCGCCGGTGATGCAGAAGCGGCCGCGTTGGAGGATGAAGCCGAGGGCGGCTCCGGTGATCAGTCCGGTGATGATCATGGGGGTCCTTCCTGGGGTGGGGCGCGGGTGCGGCGCCCGGTTGTTGGGAGGGCCCGGGTGGACGGGGCGTGCGGCGCCATGGTGCGCAGGCGCTGGCAGCGGCAGTGGCGCCGCGGCGACGCGTTGCGCGGTCGGTGGCTGCTGGGGCGCACGGTGCCGTCACCCGGGGTGTCGGGTGAGCGGTGCGCCTGGTCCGGGGAGGCCGGCGTGGTCATCGCGCCATGGCCGGTGAGGGGGTGCTTCGTCGGATGCTGGTTGCGGAGCGCAGCCCTCAGATCGCCTGGACCAGGCAGCGCATACACATGGCAACCTCGCCGAGAGCGGTGCGGTTGCGGCGTGCGTGGTCCGTGCTCATGCGATCGTCCGTTCAGTCGTGGTGCCGCGAGGTGCGGCGACGTGCTCGGACGCTATCGGTGCGGATACCGCCATGGCAAGCGGTGTCCACGTGAGGCGGCCCACCGAGCGGGCTGGGTGCCTCAGCGGGAGCCTGCCGAGGCGACGCTGGTGCGGGCGGTGAGGAGGCGGGCGACGCCGTCGTCCGGCAGCGGGGGAGTCTTGCCGCCGAAGAGGGGGCAGTGGGCCTGGAAGGCGCACCAGCCGCACAGGGGGCCGCGCCTGGGGGCGAAAGTGCCGGCGTGGGCGCAGTCCTCGATGTCGTCCCAGATGCGGGCCAGGCGCGTCTCGGTGGCCTCGAGCTCGCGCAGGTGCGGGTCGTGGGTGAGGGTGCGGCCGTCCTTGAGATAGAGGAGCTGGAGGCGGGCGGGGGCCCGTCCGCGCAGGCGCCACAGGACGAGCCCGTAGAAGCGCATCTGGAACAGCGCCTCCTCCTGGAATCTGGGGGAGGGGGACTTTCCGGTCTTGTAGTCGACGACGCGCATGGCGCCGTCAGGGGCGATGTCGAGGCGGTCGACGAAGCCGCGGATGAGCAGGCCGTCGGCGACCTCGGTCTCCACGAAGAGCTCGCGCTCGGCGGGGGCGAGGCGCTGGGGGTTCTCCATGTGGAAGTAGGAGGCGATGAGGTCGCGCGCCTGGCCGAGCCAGGCCTCGATCTGCGCGGGCTCCTCGAAGAGCCCCATGACCTCCGGGCTCTTGGCGCGGTGAGCCTCCCACTGCTCGGGCAGCATGGCGAGGGCGGCCTCCGGGGTGCGCTCGCGCGCGGGCAGGTCGTAGAGGCGCTCGAGGATCGCGTGGACGAGCGTGCCCTTGTGGGTGGCGAGCGAGCCGGGCTCGGCCAGGCCGTCCACGGTGCGCAGTCGGAACAGCAGGGGGCATTGGAGGAAGTCCTTGGCACGCGACGGGGAGAGCGCCGCCCGGCGAGGTCCCCTGCGCGCGGATCGGCCGACGCCCGGGCCCGTGGCGCGCGGACGGGTGGTGGCCGGGGCGGCGGGCGGCTCGGGGGATGAGTGCGCTGCGGGCGCCGTGCCGTCTACTGTCATGGTGGCACCGTACCCCGAGGCTCCGACATGAATCCGGCTGGCGGGAGGGGGAGGGGAGGACGCCCGTGCGGGAAGGCGGCGAGGGCGGCAGGGCCGCGCTGAGCAACGATGGCAAGCAGGCCGCTGGCCGGCTCCGCGATGTCGCCCCCTTAAACACCCCGAATACCCCTATGAATAAGCCTCTCCCTCTGCGGGCGCGGCATCGTCTCGAAGACGGATAATGATGCTATCCGTGCGGGTAGCGTTTCACCGCACCGTCTCCAGTCGAGGATGGTTCGTGAAGATGCGGGCAGTGACGGTGAAATAGGGGTGATTGAGGATGCTGTCATCCCTGCCCTTGTATCGGTCTTTAATGAGTTCGATCTCAATGATCCTGATGGGCGCCACCAGCTGACCGGCCGCCCATCCCGGTAGTCTCAGGCGCATGCCATCTGCAGCCACGCGCAACGGGGAGATGACCCTGGGGCGGATCGGCGGCGCGCCCGTCGTCGTGTCCTCCACATCCCTGTTCCTCGGACTCATCATCGCCGCCTCCTGGTACCCCCTGGTCACCAGCGCCCTCGGGGATGCCGGCATCGTCGTCGTCCTGGGAACCGTCGCCGCCACCGTCATCGGCGTCGCCATCTCCATCCTCCTCCACGAGCTCGCCCACGGCCTGGTCGGCGCCGCCCTCGGCCGCCCACCCATCCGCTACGAGCTCCTCCTGTGGGGCGGGCGCACCAGCTTCGGCCCGCCCCGTCGCGCCTGGTCCCCCTGGCGCGACGCAGTCTGCTCCCTCGCCGGCCCCGCCACCAACGCGCTCCTATGGATCGCCGGTCGCACCGTCCTCGACTTCGGCGCCCTCACCACCCCCGCCATCTACGTCGCCCTGTGGGCCATCACCTGGCTCAACCTCGCCCTCGCCATCTTCAACGCTCTGCCCGGCCTGCCCCTCGACGGCGGCCAGGCCCTCGCCTCCCTCGTCGCCCAGGCCACCGGGAACCGCGCCGCCGGTCTCAAGGCGGCCGCCTGGGGCGGGCTCGCCGTCGTCGCCGGGATCGCCTGGCTCTACCTCCTCCAGCCCCTCCTCATCGACCACCACCGCCCCAGCCCCACCAGTCTCATCCTCGCCGCCATGGTCTGCTGGACCATCGGCTCCACCAGCTGGCGCATCCTCGGCCTCGGTGGCGCCCAGCGCGCCGCCGCCCGCCTCGACCTGCGCTCCCTCGCCCGTCCCATCGCCACGCTCCCCGCCGCCGCGCCGCTTGTCCAGGTCGGCGCCGCCCTCGACGACGGCGCCGCCCTCGCCCTCATCACCGACGGCCCCACCATCCTCGGCACCATCGACGCCGCCGGCCTGGCCGAGCTCGGTGTCAGGGGGGAGGGAGCCACCGCCGAGCAAGCCTGCACCGTCCTGCCCGTCGCGGCCATCACCACCTCCCTGACCGGCCAGGAGGCCGCCGACGCCCTCAAAACGGCGCGCACCGTCTCCCGCTGGCTCATCGTTGTCGACAGCGGACGCATGATCGGCGCTGTCCCCACCGGCGCCCGCTGACCCGAAGGACCACTCATCCGAGTAGAAGGAACGCATGAACCCATCCCGGAACCCATCCCGGAGCCCCGAGGTCCCCATCACTGCCGGCCTCATCATCGCCCTCGCCATCCAGAACGCCGTGCCGCCCTTCGCCACGGACATGTACTCGCCCGCCTTCCCGCAAGTCGCCACCGACCTCGGCACTTCAGCCACCGCCGTCGGGTTGACCCTGACCGCCTTCTTCATCGGCATGGGCACGGGTCAGCTCGCGGGCGGAACCGCCTCCGACCGCTACGGCAGACGCCGCCCCATCATCACCGGCGGGCTCATCTGCACCCTCGGCGGCATCGTCTGCGCCCTCGCACCCGGCATCGGAATCCTTCTGGCCGGGCGGATCCTCCAGGGCCTCGGCGGGGGAATCGCCTCCGTCGTCGGGCGCGCCGTCCTCGTCGACGTCGCCCACGGCGACCGCCTCGCCCGCATCATGTCCATCCTCATGGCCGTGGGCGGCCTGGCCCCCATGCTCGCCCCCGTGGCGGGCAGCGCCGTCCTGTCCGCGGCGACCTGGCGGATGATCTTCTGGTGCCTGGCCGGATTCGGGCTGCTCATGATGGCCATGGCCGCGATCGTCATCCCCGAGACCCTTCTGGCATCTGACCGCCGCCACGGGGGTCTGCGCCGATTCGCCGGCGGATTCGCCGAGCTCGTGCGCCACAAGCGATTCATGGGATACATGCTCACCTCCGCGTTCTCCGGCTTCGCCATGTTCGCCTACATCTCCGCCTCCTCCTTCGTGTTGCAGGAGACCAAGGGACTCACCGCCATGCAGTACTCCGTGTTCTTCGGCTGTACCGCCGGGGCCAACATGCTCATGGCGCTGACGAACTCCCGGCTCGTGGGGCGCTACCGGCCCCGGCGGCTCATCGCCGTCGGGCTCGGGATCTCCGGGGGCGGGATCGCACTGGTGACCCTGGCTGTGCTGGCCTGGGGCGTGGCGCTTGTGCCGCTGTGCGCGGGCTTCGTGCTCACCATGGCGGCGCAGGGCCTCATCTTCGGCAACGCCAGCGCGCTCGCCCTCGGCGAGGTGCGGCACGTGGCCGGGGCGGCCAGCGCCCTCATGGGCGTCGTGCAGGCGATCGCCATGGGGATCTCCGCGCCGCTGGCGAGCTCCGGGGGCGGTGCCAGCGCCGTGCCCATGGTCGCCGTCATGCTCACCGGGATCATCGGCGCCTGGGCCGCCTACCTTCTCGTGGGGCGCGCGCCCTCCCAGCGCCGCCTGCCCGGGGTGTGAGGGGTGTGCGGGGTGACATGGCGAGATTTGAGGATTGCTCGGCCGAATTGCAGTGTTTGATCGTTCAAGGACCGCATGATCCTGCGGACCTGGCGGCTGCTAGGAGGGTCTGAGGAAGAAGCAATCCTCAAACCTCGCCATCTTCGCTGGGGTGAGGCGTTCAGCCCTGTGATCGAAGTAACGCATGGAGGTTGTGTGCTCGGTGCGCTGCTCGCCCGGTCTTGCGAGAGGAGCACGGCAGGGGGAGGGGCGGCGCATAGACTGGGGCCGATGAGCGAGCAGGACACTCAGAACCCGCAGGCCGCCCCGAAACTCCCCCCGCGCCACGTCACCCAGGAGGTCCTGGGCCAGGCCGGGCGCCGCGGCCCCTTCCGCTACGGCGAGCGCATCCAGGTTACCGACGTCAAGGGCTCCAAGAACACCTTCCACCTCCATCCCCAAGGCTACTTCCAGTCCGCACGCGGTTCCTTCCGCCACCGCGATGTCGTCGGCAGGCAGGAGGGGACCGTCCTGACCACCGATTCCGGCCACGAGCTCCTCCTACTGCGCCCCCTGCTCGCCGACTACGTCCTGTCGATGCCCCGCGGCGCCCAAGTGGTCTACGCCAAGGACTCAGGCCAGGTTATCGCCCTGGGCGACATCTTCCCCGGTGCCCGCGTTCTTGAGGCCGGCGTCGGCTCCGGCGCCCTGACGATGAACCTCCTGTCGGCCATCGGGGAGACCGGGAGCCTCATGTCCATCGAGCGGCGCGAGGATTTCGCCGCCATCGCCGCCTCCAACGTCGATTCCTGGTTCGGGGGCCATCATCCCGCCTGGGAGCTGCGCACCGGCGATTTCAACGACGTCGTCGCCGCTCGCGTCGAGGACGCCTCCATCGACCGCGTCATCCTGGACATGCTCGCTCCCTGGGAGAACATCGAGGCCTCCGCCCGCGTCCTGGCCCCCGGCGGCCTCTTTCTCGCCTACGTCGCCACCACCACCCAGATGTCGCGCACCGTCGAGGCCCTGCGCCACAGCCTGCTCTTCACCGAGCCCGAGGCCTGGGAGTCCATGGTGCGCACCTGGAACGTCGATGGCCTGTCCGTGCGCCCCGACCACCGCATGGTCGCCCACACCGGATTCCTCCTCACCGCCCGCCGCCTGGCCCCCGGCAGCGCACCGCTGACGCGCAAGCGCCCACCCGCCCGCGGAGCCTACGACGACGCCGGCCACTGGATCCCCGAGGACGTGCGCGAGCGCACGAGCACCGACCGGAAGGTCCGCCGCGTCCTGCGCGACTGCCTCGCCAAGCAGCCCGAGGACGCCACCCCCGTCCTCCCCGGCGTCCCCACCGCCGGGGGCGACGACGCCCCGCAGGAGCCCCTCGATGACTGACACCGCCGACCTGGGCATGCCCGCGCCTTCTTTCACCAGCCACCAGCTGCGCGAGGCCCGCGCCGAGGCCGTCTCCCTGGCCGAGAAGAACGAGCGCCTCACCCGGGCCCTCACCTCCGCCCGAGAGCGGATCGCCGAGCTCGGCGCCCAGCTCGACGCCGTCACCCACCCGCCCGTCGCCCTCGCCCTCCTCACCGGCCTCCGCACCCGCCCAGAGCGCCCAGACCGTGCCCCAGATCGTGCCGAGGAGTCCGCCTCCGTCGCCGCTGCCTCCGTGAGTGCCTCCGCCCCCGAGGCCCTCGTCCTCCTCGGCGGGCGCATCATGAGCCTCGGTCTGCGCCCGGGCCTCGATCCCGGGGCCCTGCGCATCGGCCAGCTCGTCGCCGTCAATGACGCCATGCTCGTCGTCGACGCCCTTCCCGAGCCCGACACCGGCGAGGCCGTCGTCCTCGACGAGGTCCTCGATGACACCCGCGCCCTTGTCACCACCGGCTCCGGCGCAACCCGTGTCCTGCGGCTCGGCGGCGCCCTGGACGCTGGCGCCCTCGCCCCCGGCACCACGCTGGCCGCCGACCTGCGCGCGGACGTGGCCACCGCGATCATCGAGCGCACGAGCGTCGAGCAGCTCGTCGTAGCCGAGACGCCGGACGTCACCTGGGAGGACATCGGCGGCCTCGGCCCCCAGATCCAGGCCATCCGAGACGCGCTCGAACTGCCTTTCACCCATCCCGGCCTCTACCGCGCCTATGGGCTGCGCGCTCCCAAGGGCCTCCTCCTCTACGGCCCGCCCGGATGCGGCAAGACCCTCATCGCCAAGGCCGTTGCCACATCGCTCGCCGCCGGCGGCGGCGGGACCGGCGGCGAGCGCGCCACGGGTCGCACCGCCGCCTTCCTCAACATCAAGGGCCCCGAGCTGCTCAGCAAATTCGTCGGAGAGACGGAGCGCCAGATCCGCGCCATCTTCGAACAGGCCCGCAGGGCCGCCGCCGAGGACCGGCCCGTCGTCATCTTCTTCGATGAGATGGAGGCCCTCTTCCGCACCCGCGGCACCGGGCTCTCCAGCGACGTTGAGACTATGATCGTCCCGCAAGTCTTGGCCGAGATCGACGGCGTGGAGTCCCTGCGCAACGTCGTCATCATCGGCGCCTCCAACCGCGAGGACATGATCGACCCCGCGATCCTGCGCCCCGGTCGCCTCGACGTGAAGATCCGCGTCTCCCGCCCCGATGCCGCCCAGGCTCTCGACATCCTCGCCCGGCACCTCACCACCGACATCCCCCTCGATCCGGCCGAGCTCGCCGCCCACGGCGGTGACCGCGAGAGTGCGGCCGCCGCCATGCGCGCCGCCGCCGTCGACGCCCTCTACGCCCGCTCGCCCGCCACCGCGGTCCTCGAGGTCTCCTACACCTCCGGCACCACCCGGACCCTCCACCTCGGCGACCTCGTCAGCGGGGCGATGCTCGCCCAGATCGTCGCCCGCGCCAAGACCGCCGCCATCAAGGACGAGCTCTCCGGTGGGGCGGGAGGGCTCTCCACTGCCCGTCTCCTGGCCGCCGTGGCCGAGGAGGCACGGCAGAATGAGGAGATCACCGGTGCCACCAGTCCCGAGGGATGGGCCAGGCTCATCGGCGCCCAGTCCGGGCCGATCCGCGGTGCTCGGCGCCTGGGCGCCGCCATCAGCGCCGCGCGGCCCCACGAGACGCAGGAAGGCGCATGACCACCTCAGCCACATCCATGCCCGTTATTGCCCAAGCTCCCGTCGCCGCCGCGCTCGGCCCCACGACGAGGCCGGTCGGCCTCGAGACCGAGTTCGGCGTCACCGAGCCCGGCAACTCCCGCGCCAACCCCGTCGTGCTCTCCAGCCTCATCGTCGACGCCTACGCAGCCCGCTCCCGCCCGGGCCTGCCCGGTGCCGCCTCGGTGACCTGGGACTACGAGGGGGAAGATCCTCTGGCGGATCTGCGCGGCGGGCGCATCGACCGTGCCGCCGCCCACCCCAGCCAGCTCACCGACGACCCCACCGCCCCCGCCCCCTCCGGCGATGCGCCCGCCGATGGCGGCCCCGTGGGCCTCGACTGGGGGACTCGCCCCAGGCCGAGTGACGAGGAAGCCGCGCTTCCCCGAGCCACCACGGCTGTGCTCGCCAACGGCGCGCGCCTCTACGTGGACCACGCCCACCCCGAGTACTCGGCCCCGGAAGCCCTCACCCCCACGGACGCCCTGGCCTGGGACCGGGCGGGAGAGGTCATCGCCCGGCGCGCCATGGAGGCCCGGGCCCGTTCCGGCGGTCCCGAGATCGTCCTGTACAAGAACAATACCGACGGCAAGGGCGCTGCCTACGGCAGCCACGAGAACTACCTCGTGCGTCGCGACCTGCCCCTCGACGCCCTCGCCGCGGCCCTGACGCCCTTCCTCATGACCCGGCCAGTCGTCGTCGGCGCAGGGCGCGTGGGGCTGGGCGAGCGCAGTGAGCGCCCCGGCTTCCAGATGAGCCAGCGCGCCGACTTCATCGGCTGCCCGATCGGCCTGCAGACCACCTTCAACCGGCCCATCGTCAACACCCGCGACGAGCCCCATGCCGACGCAGCCCGCTGGCGCCGCTTCCACGTCATCAATGGCGACGCCAACCGCTTCGACGTTCCCGGCTATCTCAAGATCGCCACCACCGACCTTCTCCTGTGGTTCCTGGAGCGCTCCCATGAGCGCGGCGAGGGGATCGGAGCCCTGGCGCCCCTGCGGATCCTCGGCGACCCCGTCGAGCAGCAGTGGGCCCTCTCCCACGACGCGACCCTCGCCTACGCGCTCACCACCCAAGGCGGGCCCATGAGCGCCGTTGCCATCCAGCGCTCGCTCCTGGAGGTCATCGCCGCCGCGCTCGAGGCCGACTACGGGGGCATCGGTGCGCAGAACCTCGGTGAGGAGACCGCCCGCGCCCTGGCCCTGTGGGAGGAGGCGCTGGGCCTCCTCGAGGCGATCGCCGCCGCGCCGGGCGACCTCCAGCCGGTGGCGGCCGCCGCACCCATGATCGAGTGGGCCGCCAAGATGCAGCTCTGCGAGGGCCTGCGCGCGCGCTCGGGCACCGATTGGAGCGATCCGCGCCTGGCCGCTCTCGACATCACGTGGGGCGACCTGCGCGAGGGGTCCGTCGTCGATCGCCTCGACGCCGCCGGCCGCGTCCGCCGCCTCCTCGACCCCTCGCGGATCGAGGCCGCCGCCGACACCCCGCCGGCGGGCACCCGCGCCGCCGTGCGGGGCCGCGCGATCGCCACGATCCCCGAGGTCGTCTCTGCCTCCTGGACCAGCCTCGTCATCGATGCCCCCCAGCGCCCCCAGCTCATCCGAGTCGCCCTGCCAGGCGCCGTCGCCGTCACCGAGGCCGAGACTGAGGGACTTCTCACGGCGATTGAGCGCGCGGCCCAAGGTGGGGGAGACTGGGTCCAGTGACCGCCCCTCACTCCCGACCCACCCGCTCCAACCGTCGGGCCAACGCGAAGGAACGACCATGACCAGCCAGGAAGCGCAGCAGATCCGGCCCTCCGGCGGCGAGGGCGGCACCGAGTCCGAGGTCACCAGCGCGGCTTGCCAGGTCCAGACCACTGGCGTCGACGCCATCCTCGACGAGATCGACTCCGTCCTGGAGACCAACGCGGCGGCCTTCGTCCAGGGATTCGTTCAGAAGGGCGGTCAGTGAGTGAGCGCCGCGGCTGACGGCGGGTGCCGCCCGCCCTCCCGGCGGATCATCGGTATCGAGACCGAGTACGGCATCACCTGCGCCTCCACCACTGGCGGCGCGGCGCCGCTCGACGCCGATCACGCTGCGCGCGAGCTCTTCGCCCCCGTCATCGCCGCCCACCGCTCCTCCAACGTCTTCACCCGGGGCGGCGCCCGCCTCTACCTCGACGTCGGCTCCCACCCGGAGTTCGCCACCGCCGAGTGCGACCGTCTCGCCGACCTCCTCGCCCAGGACCGCGCCGGCGAGCTCACCATGGCCGATCTCGCCGCCCGGGCCAACGCCCGGCTCGAGTCGGCCGGCGTGCCCGGGCGCATCCACCTGCTCAAGAACAACCTCGACGCCGAGGGCAGCGGCTTCGGCTGCCATGAGAACTACCTCGTCCACCGCCGGGGGGACTTCTGGAGTGACGCCCGTACCCTCGTCCCGCACCTGGTCACCCGGCAGATCCTCGTGGGCGCCGGGCACGTGCTGCCCGCCGACCCGGTCACCGGCGCCCCCGCCCGCTATGTCTTCTCCCAGCGCGCCGACCAGATGCACGACGCCGTGTCCTCTGCCACCACCCGCACGCGCCCCCTCATCAACACCCGCGACGAGCCCCACGCCGACGCCGAGCTCTACCGGCGCATGCATGTCATCGTCGGGGACTCCAACATCGCCCAGGGCTCCACGCTCCTGAAGGCGGGGGCCATGGATCTCCTCCTGGACTACCTCGAGTCCGGGGGCAACCTGGCGGACCTCGAGCTCGCCGAGCCCATGCGCGCCATTCGGGACACCTGCCACGATCTCAGTGGGACGGCGCTCCTGGAGCGCAAGGACGGGCGCAGCATCACCGCTCTGGACCTGCAGGGGGAGCACCTGGCGCGCGTGCGCGCCCACGCCGACGCCGAGCTCGACCTCAGCCCCCTCCAGTCCGCCGTCCTCGACCTGTGGGAGCGCGGCCTGGAGGCCCTGCGCGCGCAGGACCCCGGAGCCGTGGACACCGAGCTCGACTGGGCCGCCAAGCACCAGCTCCTCACCCGCTACGCCGAGCGCGCCGGCACCGGACTCGACGACCCGCGCGTCACCCGCCTCGCGCTGGCCTACCATGACGTGTCCCCGGAGGAGGGACTGCGGGCCCGCCTCGAGGCCGCCGGGATGCTGCGCCGCTACCTCGACGACGACGTCTGCCGGGCTGCGATGAGCACCCCGCCGGCCACGACGAGGGCGGCCTTGCGGGGCGCGGCGATCGGCCTGGCCCAGGATCTGCGCGCCGACCTGGCCGCCGACTGGGTCAACCTGCGCCTCGACGCCGGCTCAGGCGGGCAGGAGGTGCCGGCCATCGCGCTTCGCGATCCCTTCGCCACGTGGGATGAGAGAGTCGATAAGCTCATGTCCGCCCTGAACGCGATGAGGCGTCAGAGCGCGGACGTCCTCCGCGAGGCTCCCCTATGACGAACCACGATGACAACGACGACGGGCTCGAGAGCACCCGTCCGCTGACCCGTCGCGAGCGCAGGGGCCTGGAGCGGCTGGGAGAGGTGCAGGCCGAGCGCCGGGAGGCCGCGCAGCGTCAGGCGGCCGAGCGCAGACGCGCGGCAGAGGAGACCCGCCTCAGGGCCCAGCGCGCCGAGGCCGCCCGGATCGAGGCCGAGCGCCGGGAGGCTGAGAGGATGGCGGCTGAGCGCCTCGCCGCGCAGCGCCGGGCCGCCGAACCCCGATTCCCGGAAGTCCGGTCCGCCTCCGACGGCGTGGTGGCGGAGGACGCACTCGAGACCCCGGAGCCGCTCTCCACGACGGGCGGGCAGCGCGCCCTCGGCGCCGCGCTCAACCGCTCCCGACCCAGAGGGCATGCGGCACTCGTCCTCGTCTGCCTCGCGGTGGCGGCGATCATCATCATCCCGCTGGTCCTGTCCACTGTGAACGGCAAGTCACCGGCCAGCAGGGCGGTGGCGAGCCCCACCGGTGCCGCCATGCTCCCGGCGGACACCCCACTGGACCAGGCGATGACGGTCTCCGGGCGAGTCGGCGCCACACCGGTGGTCAAGCTGACGGCGCCACTGAGCGCGCCGTCCTCCCTCATCATCGACACCCTCATCACCGGTGAGGGTCGCGCCCTCCAGCCCGGGGACGCCGCGCTGCTGTCCATCGCGACCTTCTCCGGCACGGACGGGAGGAACACGACCTCCCTCAGCGCGGGCTCCTCGGGTGAGGAGCACACCAGTCGGCGCCTCGTGAGCGTGAGCGTCGACCAGGCCTCCCTCAACGACCTCACCGACATCATCACCGGAACCACCGAGGGCACCCGGCTCGTCCTGCGCGGCCCGGTCGTCGTCGACGGCACTCCGTCCACCGAGATCACCGTCATCGATGTCCTGCCGACCACCGCCTCGGGCACGGCTGTCGCGCCTGTCGCAGGCATGCCGACCGTCATCCCCGGCGACGCCGGGGCGGTCACGCTCTCCGTGACCGGTCTCCCCGCTCCCACCCGCTCCACCGCCGTCATACTCATCCAGGGCACGGGCGAGCAGGTCCACTCCAACAGCCGTATTATCGCCCGCGTCCAGGCCGTCTCCTGGACCGACGGGAGCGTCATCACCAATGACTACGGCGCCACGGCCCTGCCCGTCGCCGTTGAGCTGAGCAGCGCCAAGACCTATGCCGGGCTGCGCAACCACCTCGTGGATGTGCCCGTGGGCAGCAGGGTTGTCCTGGCCCTGCCCGCCGATCAGGCTCGGGGGGACAGACCCGTGGCTGTCGTCGTCGATGTCCTCGCCATTGAGGAACCCAAGACGGAGGCTTCTGGAGCCAGCCCGGGCGCCACTCCCACCGTCGGCACCGATCCCGAGCTATCGAGCCGAGCGCCCAGCCCCGCAGCGCCCGCCGCAACCGCTGGGAACTGATCCGGCCCATCCACCACCTGAACCCAGGAGCAGTGAATCCATGAGCGTCGCCGTCCGCATCATCCCCTGCCTTGACGTCAAGGACGGGCGCGTCGTCAAGGGCGTCAACTTCCAGGGCCTGCGCGACGCCGGGGACCCCGTCGAGCTCGCCCGCCGCTATGACGCCCAGGGGGCCGACGAGATCACGTTCCTGGATGTCTCCGCCTCCTCCGAGGGCCGCGCCACCATGCTGGAGGTTGTCTCGGCCACCGCTGAGCAGGTCTTCGTGCCCCTGACCGTCGGCGGGGGAGTGCGCAGTGCCGACGACGTGGTCCGGCTCCTGCGCGCCGGCGCGGACAAGGTGGGCATCAACACCGCTGCCATCGCCCGCCCCGAGCTCCTGACCGAGGTCGCCGAGCGCTTCGGCAACCAGGTGATCGTCCTGTCCGTGGACGCCCGACGCTGCCCCGACGGCGTGAGCACCCCCTCGGGCTACGAGGTCACCACCCACGGCGGCACCCGCTCGACCGGCATCGATGCCATCGAGTGGGCGGTGCGGGCCGCTGAGCTTGGCGCGGGGGAGATCCTGCTCAACTCCATGGACGCCGACGGCGTCACCGGCGGCTTCGACCTGGCCATGCTCGACGATGTCCGCCGGGCGGTGCGTGTCCCCCTCATCGCCTCGGGCGGCGCGGGCGAGCCCGAGCACTTCGCCGCCGCCGCCGACCACGGCGCCGACGCAGTGCTGGCCGCCAGTGTCTTCCACTACGGCACGATGACCATCGGCCAGGCCAAGGATGCCCTGCGCGCCGCGGGCCACCCCGTTCGCTGAGACCGGGGCCCGGACGCGGCTTGGTGTCCCGGTGCTCCAGCCTGTACGGTCGGCTGCGGACACGGAGTCTGCGGCGCATGGCGCGGTACTCCCTCGCCCCGGCAGGAGCGCTGCCATTGACCGATAAGGAAGCTTACGTTGAGCAACTATCCCGACCCCCAGATTCCCGGTAACGGCATGCCCCAGTACCCGGGCAACGGGGCACCGCAGTTCCCCGAGCAGGGAGTCAACCCCTATGGGATGTCGAATGGCTTCGGCCCCAACCCGACTGAGAAGAATTGGATGGGCATCACCGCGCTCGTCTGCGGCTGCCTCATCCTCCTGTGCGGAATCTTCACGGGAATCCCGGCGATCATCTTCGGCGCGATGGGCATGCGCGCCGCCGGCAGGGGCGAGGCCACGAACAAGGGAATGGCTATTGCGGGTGTGGTCCTGGGCGTGATCTCTGTGGCGATGACCATTTTCGCGATCGCTACGGGCAGCCTTCAGGCGACCATTGACTCGATCAACAACGCGAACTGACCCCCCGGGGCCCTGGGACGGCCGTGCCTCCTCCCGTCGGGGAATCGCTATCGCCACGGTCGCGGCCGCTGCCTCCTGGGGATTACCGGCGGTCTTCATCATCCTCGGCAACGCGCTCGCACCCGACCGTTTCCCGAGGATGCCTGACCTGTGCGTACTGCACCGCCTCACCGGCTTCTGGTGTCCGCTGTGCGGAGGGACTCGGGCCACGGCCTCGCTCATCGACGGGGACCTGGCCACTGCCCTGGCCTACAACCCCTTCGCCCTGGCCACCGAGGTCGTCGCGGTCCTCTTCGTGGCGCGCTGGACCGCCCGCCGACTGGCCGGGCGCCCTGGTCCCCTCCTCACTTCCGCCGAGGCAGTCGGCTACGGCATCGCCTGCGTCGGGTTCCTCGTCCTGCGGAACCTCCCGGGTATGTGGGCGCGGGTGAGTCCCCTCCTCGGGCCCCCTGGCTGAATTGGAACCCACGGATGGCCGAGTCGTCGAAGGGCGCGGCTCTGCGGCCGATGACTCGCGCACGGAATTGCTCGCAGAAACTGAGGATGCTGTCCCCCGGCAGGGGCTTCGATCCGAACGCGGCCGGCTACGAGCCGTACCGCCCCGACGCGCCCGACCAGGGATGCTCATGCCGCCCGGCAGTACCCCGCCGTGCGAGGATGCGCCCATGAGCCATGACGCGCCCACCGCCCTCCCGCCTCTCCTCGATGAGGCTATCGCCTCCCGCCTCAAGCGGGATGAGCGGGGGCTCGTGTGCGCTGTCATCCAGCAGTGGGACACTCGCGAGGTGCTCATGGTCGGCTGGATGGATGATGAGGCCCTGCGGCGCACCCTCACCGAGGGGCGCGTCACCTTCTGGTCCCGCTCCCGCCAGGAGTACTGGCGAAAGGGGGACACCTCCGGGCACGCCCAGTACGTCAAGGCCGTCAGCCTGGACTGCGACGGCGATGCCCTCCTGGTCGAGGTGGACCAGATCGGCGCCGCCTGTCACACCGGCGAGCGCACCTGCTTCACCACCGGTGGTGACTTGGGCGCCATCGTCGGCGCCCGCCCGACTTCCTGAGGTGGGAACGCGCGTTTCCAGGCATCAGTGCTACGGTGCAACGGTATCCTCGACTCCGCGCGCCCGCGTGGCACCGGGATGCTCCATCGTCTACCGAGCAACGAGAGTTTCGCATGTCCTCCTCGTCCACTACGGGCGCGGCGGCGGGTACCCGGCCCTCCGCATCCCATCCCATCAAGGAGCTCACGCTCCGCGGCATCTTCATCGGCGGGATCATCACGATCATCTTCACCGCCGCGAACGTTTACCTCGGCCTCAAGGCGGGACTGACCTTCGCCACCTCGATCCCGGCTGCCGTCATCTCCATGGCGATCCTGCGCTACTTCAAGGACCACACGGTCCAGGAGAACAACATCGTCCAGACCATCGCGTCCGCGGCGGGAACGCTGTCCGCGATCATCTTCGTCCTGCCGGGCCTCGTCATGGTCGGCTGGTGGCAGGGATTCCCGTACTGGCAGTCCGTGTTCGTCATCGCCCTGGGCGGGATCCTCGGCGTCATGTACTCCATCCCGTTGCGCCGCGCGCTCGTCACCCACTCCAGCCTGCCCTATCCCGAGGGCGTGGCCGCGGCCGAGGTGCTCAAGGTCGGCGACACCCACGAGGGCGCCGATGAGTCGCGCCGCGGGCTCATGGCCATCATCTGGGGTGGGCTGTCCTCCGCCGGATTCGCCATCCTCGGCTCCCTCAAGGCCGTGTCCACCGAGGTCTCCGGTGCCTTCAGGATCGGCGCGGGCGGGACGACGGTGGCCGGCTCCCTCTCCCTGGCCCTCATCGGCGTCGGCCACCTGGTCGGCATCGGCGTCGGCATCGCCATGATCGTCGGCCTGGTCATCTCCTACGGCGTGCTCCTGCCCATCCAGACCTCGGGCGAGCTCGACGGCGTCGAGGACCTCGCGGATGCCGTCGGCGCCGTCTTCAAGAGCGACGTGCGCCTCATCGGCGCCGGCACCATCGCCGTGGCCGCCGTGTGGACGCTCATCAAGCTCATGGGCCCGATCGTCATCGGCATCCGCGACTCGATCCGCTCCACGTCGCTGCGCGGCTCCGGCCAGGAAGTCGACCTGACCGAGCGCGACCTGTCGGCCAAGGTCGTCATCGCCGTCACCCTGGCCTCCATGCTGCCCATCGGCGTGCTCCTGTGGCTCTTCGTCCAGGGCACTGCCATCGCGCACTCCGTCATCGGGCTCGTCATCGTCTCGATCATCTTCATCCTGCTCACCGGCCTGGCCGTGGCCTCGGTGTGCGGCTACATGGCCGGCCTCATTGGCGCCTCCAACTCCCCGATCTCCGGCGTCGGCATCATCGTGGCCATCGCCGCCGCGCTCATCGTCAAGGCCGTCCACGGCAGCGTCCAGGGCGACCAGCTTTCCGCGCTCGTCGCCTACACGCTGTTCACCGCCGCCGTCGTCTTCGGCATCGCGACGATCTCCAACGACAACCTCCAGGACCTCAAGACGGGCCAACTCGTGGGCGCCACCCCCTGGAAGCAGCAGGTCGCCCTCGTCATCGGCGTGGGATTCGGCTCGATCATCATCCCACCGGTCCTCAACCTCATGCAGACCGCCTTCGGGTTCCAGGGCGCCCCCGGCGCGGGCGACAAGGCCCTCGCGGCCCCGCAGGCCTCCCTCATCTCCGATCTCATCAAGGGCGTCTTCGGCGGGGACCTGAACTGGAACCTTCTGGGCCTGGGGGCCATCATCGGCGTGGTCGTCATCATCATCAACGAGGTCTTGACCCGCACGACCAAGAACCTGTCCCTGCCCGGCTTGGCCGTCGGCATGGGCATGTACCTGCCCATGGCGATCACCATCATGATCCCCATCGGCGCGCTGCTCGGCCTCATCCACGACCGCTGGGCCGCCAGGCAGGCGGATCCCGAGCGAGCCAAGCGCATGGGCACCCTGGCCGCGACGGGCCTCATTGTCGGTGAATCCCTGTGGGGCGTCGTCTATGCCGGCATCGTCGGCTTCTGGGGGGAGCAGGCGCCTCTGGCCCTCGTCCCCGACAGCTTCGAGACCGTCGCCTACTGGCTCGGCCCGGTGGTCTTCACCCTCGTGACCGCTGGCATGTACTGGTACTCCCGCAAGGCGGCCCGCCGGGCCTGAGCGGCCCCTCGCTCCTCGTCGCGCACGGTTCCGCCCGGCGCGCGGATCTCGGCCCTGCGTTGAGGATTTGCGTGCCGGGCGCCGCCTTAGGGACCATGGGAGCGGATAACGATATGGGAACCGGCACAACGGGCCCCACTCAGGCGCTAGGAGGTGCGCGATGACATCCTTCGAGGAGATGGTCGCCTCCGCCCGCGCCGTTGTCGCGGAGCGTGAGTCCCGGGTCCCCCTCGAGGAAATGCGGGACCGGGTCCGCGAGGCGGATAGTCCCACCAACGCCCTCGACGCCCTGCGCTCCCGCAGCGGCTCGGTCTCCGTCATCGCCGAGGTCAAGCGCGTCACCGCTACCTTCGCGGACCTCAGCGGGGTCGGGGACGTGGCCGTCCTGTCCCGTTTCTACGCCGCCGGCGGCGCTGCTGGCGTCTCCGTGGTCACCGAGCCCGTGCGCTCCCACGGCCGCCTGGCGGACCTCGACGCCGTGCGCGCCAGCATCGACGTGCCCATCCTCGTCAACGACCTCGTCGTCACTCCCTACCAGGTCCACGAGGCGAGGGCCCACGGGGCCGACCTCCTCCTCCTCGACGCCCGGCTCGAGCCGCTTATCCTGGAGGCCCTCATCGAGCGCACGCATTCCCTGGGGATGCTCGCCGTCGTCGAGGCCCATTCCCGCAGGGAGGCGATCACCGCCGTGGAGACCGGAGCGCTGTGCGTGTCCGCCGATGCCCGCGATCCCCTCACCGGCCTGGTGGACCACTGCCGCTTCGAGCAGGTTGCCGAGGTCCTGCCCTCCTCCGTGCTGCGCGTGGCCACGGGGGGCGTCGCCGGCCCGAGGGACGTCATGTCCTATGCCCGCTGGGGCGCGGACGTGGTGCTCGTGGGGGAGGCCATCATCCGCTCCCAGGACCCCCAGCAGTTCGTCGCCGAGCTCGTCGCGGCGGGGAACCACCCCGCGCTCCAGAACGCCATGAACCGAGAGGCCAGTTGAGTGCCGCTTCCCATCGCAGCCATCGGGGATTCGCTCATTCCCGTGTCGATCCCCAGCCCCCCGCAGTCCGTCTGGCACCTTGGCCCGATCCCGATCCGCGCCTACTCGATCTGCATCCTCGCCGGGGTCGCCCTGGCCGTGTGGTGGACGGATCGGCGCTACCGGGCTCGTGGCGGCCGGGCCGAGCTCGCCCTCGACACGGCGATGCTCACCGTGCCCATCGGCATCGTCTGCGCCCGCCTCTACCACGTCATCACCTCGCCGGATGCCTACTTCGGGCCGAATGGCGATCTCGCGCGCATCTGGCGCACCTGGGAGGGCGGCATCGGGATCTGGGGAGGCGTGGCAGGCGGCCTGATCAGCGGGGCCCTCTTCCTGCGCCGCCGGGGAGTGCGCCTGGCGCCCTTCGCCGACGCCGTCGCCCCCGCCCTGCTGGCGGCGCAGGCCATCGGTCGCTTCGGCAACTGGTTCAACCAGGAGCTCTTCGGCGGGCCCACGACCCTTCCCTGGGGTCTCGAGATCGACCGGGCCCATCTGCCCGCCGGCTACGCGCCCGGGACCCTCTTCCACCCGACCTTCCTCTACGAGGCCCTGTGGTCCGCCATGGGCGTGTGCGCCCTGCTCTGGCTGGAGCGCCGCCTGCGCGGCGCGGGAGCGTGCGGTGGCCGCCTCTTGTGGGCCTACTTCATGGTCTACACCGCCGGCCGCGCCTGGGTGGAGCATCTGAGAATCGACGAGGCCCAGCGAGTGCTCGGCCTGCGCCTCAACGAGTGGACCTCGCTGGTGGTCTTCGTCATCGGGCTCATCGGGTTCGTCGTCGTGACCCGCCGCGGTCCCAGTGACGCGGTCACCGCCGACGGCGCAGGGCCCGCCGAGGGGTCTGACGCGCCGACCCGTGAGAAGGCCGACGATCCGCGCGGCCCCCACCGTGGCTCCTGCTGAACTCGGCTAGCATATGGGCCATGCGTAGAGCCAAGATCGTCTGCACCCTCGGTCCCGCCACAGATTCTCCCGAGCAGGTACAGGCGCTCGTGGACGCGGGCATGAATGTCGCCCGCATCAACCGTTCCCACGGCAGCGCCGAGGACCACGAGAAGGTTATCGCGCGCGTGCGCCAGGCCGCCGAGGCCTCCGGTCGCTCCATCGCCATCCTCGTGGACCTCCAGGGCCCCAAGATCCGCCTCGGCCGCTTCGTCGGCGACCAGAAGGTCATGCTCAACAAGGGCGACGAGTTCACCATCACCACGGATGACGTGCTCGGCACCGTCAAGCGCTCCTCCACCACCTTCAAGGGCCTGCCGGGGGACTGCCGCCCCGGCGACCGCCTCCTCATCGATGACGGCAACGTGGCCGTGCGCGTCACCGCCGTCACGGACACCGATGTGGTGACGAGGGTCGAGGTCCCCGGGTACGTCTCGAACAACAAGGGCATCAACCTGCCCGGCGTGGCCGTCTCCGTGCCGGCGCTCAGTGAGAAGGACCGCGAGGACCTGCGCTGGGCCCTGAAGGTCGGCGCGGATGTTATCGCCCTGTCCTTCGTGCGCGACGCGAACGATGTCAAGGACGTCCACGAGATCATGGACGAGGTTGGTACGCGCATCCCCGTCATCGCCAAGATCGAGAAGCCCCAGGCGGTCGAGCACCTCCTGGAGATCGTCGACGCCTTCGACGGCATCATGGTGGCCCGTGGGGACCTCGGCGTGGAGATGCCCCTGGAGGCCGTGCCACTGGTGCAGAAGCGCGCCATCGAGCTGGCCCGACGCAACGCCAAGCCGGTCATCGTGGCCACCCAGGTGCTGGAGTCGATGATCCAGAATCCGCGCCCGACGCGCGCCGAGGCCTCGGACTGCGCCAACGCCATTCTCGACGGCGCCGATGCGGTCATGCTCTCCGGTGAGACCTCGGTGGGCGCCTACCCGATCGAGGCCGTGCGCACGATGGCCAACATCATCGAGAACGTGGAGGAGCACGGCGGCGAGCGCATCGCCCCGCTGGGCTCCTTCCCGCAGACGCGCGGCGGGGCCCTGACGCGCGCCGCCGCCGAGATGGGCGAGCAGCTCGGCGCCGACTACCTCGTCACCTTCACCCAGTCCGGCGACACGGCCCGCCGCCTGTCCCGCCTGCGCTCGCCCATCCCGCTGCTGGCCTTCACGCCGCTGACGACGACGCGCAACCAGCTCTCGGTCTCCTGGGGCGTGCAGACTTTCGAGGTCCACGAGGTCAGGCACACCGATGAGATGGTGGCACAGGTGGATAAGACCCTCCAGGACAGGCACCTCGCGCAGGTCGGCGACTCCGTCGTGATCGTCGCCGGCATGCCCCCGGGCACCCCGGGCTCCACGAACTCCATCCGCGTCCACACCGTGGGGGAGAAGGCCGACTACCTCGGCTGAGGCGGCCGATGGATGCGGCGCCGCGGCGGTTCTGCGTTGCGCCGACCGGTGCCATCCGCACCCGCTGGAGCGAAATCCACCCACTGGTGCGGGCGGACGCACCAGTGGGCGAATTCCGCGCCTCTCGGTGCGAGAGGCCCTCCTCGGTACCTCCGGTGGGACTCGAACCCACAACACTCCGATTTTGAGTCGGATGCCTCTGCCAGTTGGGCTACGGAGGCGCGTGACGACCGGGGCCGCCACGCGGCGGTACCGGGCAGTGACCGGCTCGTGTCTCGCTGTGCCACTGTGCCTGGCCCACCACGTACGACGATCATACTAGACTCATGCCCGTGAGTACCGAGTCCAGCACTAGCGCCCGTCGGGTTCTCGTCGCCGAGGACGAGACCCTCATCCGTCTCGACATCGTCGAGACCCTCACCGAGGCCGGTTACGAGGTCGTCGCCGAGGTCGCGGATGGCGAGGAGGCCGTCCGCCTCGCGGGCGAGCACGAGCCAGACCTCTGCGTCATGGACGTCAAGATGCCCGTCATGGACGGCATCACCGCCGCGGAGCAGATCATCGAGAAGCATGGCTGCGCCGTCGTCATGCTCACCGCCTTCTCCCAGACCGAGCTCGTCGAGCGCGCCAGTGCCGCCGGCGCCATGGCGTACGTCGTCAAGCCCTTCACCCCGGCGGATCTCCTGCCGGCCCTCGAGATCGCGTTCTCCCGCCACGAGGAGATCGCCTCCCTCGAATCCGAGATCGCCGACCTCAATGAGCGCTTCGAGACCCGCAAGCGGGTGGATCGCGCCAAGGGCCTGCTCATGGAGCGCATGGGCCTGTCCGAGCCCGAGGCCTTCCGCTGGATGCAGAAGACCTCCATGAACCGGCGCCTGACCATGCGCGAGGTCGCCGACGCCGTCATCGAGCAGGTCGGCTCCGCCGCCAAGAGCGGCGGGAAGACGGCCAAGGCCCCCAAGAGCGCGGACGCCTGAGCCGGGCTTGGGCAGGGCGCTCCAGCGTCTCACGTCTCAGTCCCGCGGCCTTTCAGCGCTCATGCGGGCACTGCCCGTGGGTGCCGGCCTCGCCCGAGCTGCCATTCGGGGCACCGTGTCAGACGAACATGCTCCGCAGCGTGCCCCGGGCGGTGGTCCTGCCCTCGTCGTCGCTGAGGACCACTTCGTGGACGCAGGTCTTCCTGCCGACGTGAATGGGCTGCGCCACCGCCGTCACCCATCCCTGCCGCACCGGGCGGAGGTGGCTGACCTGCAGTTCCGCGCCCATCGGGAGCATGCCCTCCGGCGCCGCCCGCCGGGCCGCGAAGGATGCCGCCGTCTCGATGAGCGAGGCGCTCGCGCCCCCGTGCAGAACCCCGGAGACCTGCCGGGCGCCTTCGACGGGCATCCGCATGACCGTGCGCTGGGCGCCGAGCATGACGATCTGCATTCCCAGGGTCGCCATGAGGGTTCCCGCTTCGCGGTCATCCATCGCGGTTCCCATGGCGGAGGCGGCCGACACGGCCGAGCCGGGGGGCAGGGGCACGGGGAAGCGCCTCGTCCGCCGAGGGGGAAATGCCGCCGTCACTTCGGGCGACTCCGCCGATTCCCCACTGGCGCCCGCCCCGCTGGGCCCGGCGGCAGCATCTGGGCTGACCGGGCTGGGTGCCGTCTCCGCATCTGAGAAGGCCGGGCGGTCGGTCGGGAGGGCACTGGGGCTCATGTCGCGCATACCCCGTAGGCTGGCACGGTGAGCACCTCCACGACCAGACCCGCACCCTCATCGCAGGCTGGAGCGGCCCGCCGTCTGCTCCTCATCGACGGCCACTCCATGGCCTTCAGGGCCTACTACGCCCTGCCAGTGGAGAATTTCATGACCTCCACCGGCCAGGCCACCAACGCCGTCCACGGCTTCGCCTCCATGCTGCTCTCCCTCATCGAGCAGGAGGCTCCCACGCATGTGGCCGTCGCCTTCGATCTGGCCGGCGGTACCTTCCGCACCGAGGACTACTCCGAGTACAAGGGCACCCGGGACGCCACGCCCGAGCCCTTCATCGGGCAGGTCGAGCTCATCCAGGAGGTCCTCGACGCGATGGGCGTACGCTGGCTGACCAAGGACCGCTACGAGGCCGATGACATCCTCGCCACGCTGGCCACCACCGGCCAGGAGGAGGGCATGGAGGTCCTCCTGTGCTCAGGGGACCGCGACTCCTTCCAGACCGTCACCGAGCGATGCACCGTGCTCTACCCGATCAAGGGCGTGTCCACCCTGCGCCGCATGACTCCCGCCGAGGTCGAGGAGCGCTACGGCGTCACTCCCGAGCGCTACCCGCACCTGGCCGCCCTCGTGGGCGAGGCGAGCGACAACCTGCCCGGCGTGCCCGGGGTGGGCCCCAAGACCGCCGCCAAGTGGATCGCCCAGTACGACGGTCTCGACGGCGTCATCGCCAGCGCCGACCGGATCAAGGGCAAGGCGGGCCAGTCCCTGCGCGACCACCTCGACGACGTCCTGCGCAACCGCCGCCTCAACCGGCTCCTGACCGACCTCGACCTCGGCGTCGACCCCGCTCGGGACCTGGAGTACCTGGGTGCCGACCGCGCCGCGCTCACCCGCGTCATGGAGGCCCTGGAGCTGCGCACCATCCTCCAGCGCGCCCAGCGCGCCCTGCCCTTCGCCGATACCTCGGACCACGGTCCCCAGGGCACGGCCGCCCTCCAGGGCCCCACTGCGGCCCTCGAGGCCCTCGCGCCGCGGGTTCTGGGCCGCGGCGTCGAGCCCGGCCGCCTCGCCGAGGCCCTCCAGGAGCTGGCCGAGGGACCTCTCGGCCTCCACATCGTCGGCGATCTGCGCCCGGGTCTGGGCGACCCGCGCCTCGTGGCGCTGTCCGACGGTGAGAGGGCCGTCGTCGCCGACCCCTCCCTGCTCCTGCCCGATGACGAGCGGGCCCTCGGAGCGCTCCTGGCCGATCCGGCGCGGCGCCTCGTCGTCACCGACGCCAAGGGCGCCACCCACGCCTTGGCCGCCCGGGGATTCGAGCTGCGCGGCGTGGTCGCGGACCCCTCCCTCGCCGGGTACCTGTGCCGCCCCGAGCAGCGCAGTTACGATGTCGACAGCCTCGTCCAGCGCTGGCTCGGCATCGACCTGGCCGCCATGGAGGACGACGCCGGTGCTGACGGCGCCCAGCAGGGCTTCGACCTCGACGCCCTCGCCGCGGACGCCATCCCCGCCGACGCCCTGCGCGCCGCGCGCCGCGCCGCCGCCCTCCTGCCGCTCCAGGGGGCCCTCGACGCCCAGATGGACAGGCGCGGGGCGTCGGCGCTCTTCACCGGTCTCGAGATGCCCGTCTCTCAGTGCCTGGGCAGGATGGAGGCCCTGGGCATCGCCGTCGATGACGATGTCCTGGCCGCCCGCGAGGCCGAGCTCGACGGGCGCGTCAACCATGCCCGGGCAGCCGCCTTCGAGGCCGCCGGCCACGAGCTCAACCTCTCCAGCCCCAAGCAGCTCCAAACCGTCCTCTTCGACGAGCTCGGCATGCCCAAGACCCGCAAGACCAAGACCGGCCACACCACGGACGCCGGTGCCCTGGCCGAGCTCTACGCCAAGACCGGGCACCCCTTCCTCGCCCAGCTCCTGGAGCACCGCGACGCCATCAAGCTGCGCCAGACCGTCGAGGGACTGCGCAAGGCGATCCAGCCCGATGGCCGCATCCGCACCACCTTCCAGCAGACGATCGCCGCCACCGGGCGCCTGTCCTCCATCGACCCCAACCTGCAGAACATCCCCGCCCGCACCGAGGAGGGGCGCCGTATCCGCGAGGCCTTCACCGTCGGCGAGGGCTACGAGTGCCTCATGACGGCGGACTACTCCCAGATCGAGATGCGCATCATGGCTCACCTGTCCGGGGACGAGGCCCTCATCGAGGCCTTCCGCTCCGGGGAGGACCTGCATCGCTACGTGGCCGCCCTCGTGCACCGCATCGACGTCGACGACGTCACCCCTGAGCAGCGCGGCCACGTCAAGGCCATGAGCTACGGCTTGGCCTACGGGCTGTCCACCTACGGCCTGGCCAAGCAGCTGGGCATAGAGAACACCGAGGCCATGGCGCTGCGCGACGCCTACTTCTCCCGCTTCGGGCGCGTCCACGACTATCTCGAGGCCGTCGTCGACCAGGCGCGCCGCGACGGCTACACCCAGACCATGCTGGGGCGGCGCCGCTACCTGCCGGACCTGAGCAGCGATAACAGGCAGCGCCGCGAGATGGCCGAGCGGGCGGCCCTCAACGCCCCCATCCAGGGCTCGGCGGCGGACATCGTCAAGCGCGCCATGGTGGACGTCGCGGAGGCGCTGACGGGACGGGGCCTGGACAGCCGCATCCTCTTGCAGATCCATGACGAGCTCCTCCTGGAGATCGCACCGGGGGAGGCCGACGCCGTCGAGGCCCTCGTGGAAGAGTGCATGGGCGGGGCCATCGCGCTGTCCGTGCCCCTCGACGTCTCCGTGGGGCGCGGCGGCACTTGGCGCGATGCCGCCCACTGAGCACCGCCTGTGAGGAAAACCATGATGGTGCGCGCGCCAGGGCTGTGGGAACCTCAGGGTTCCGAAACGCCGACGGCCTGGTAGAGTTCGCTGCGTGCGCCCCTCGGGCGGATCGCCCTCTCATGAGGGATGATCAGCCCGACCGCGTGGTGATGCCAGTCCGGGCTGCCTCATCGCGCGGGGGACGCATGGCATCTATCGTCCCGACCCCCAAGTCCGTTTCGGAGCAACCCCTACATGACCAACAACACGCCCAGCCCTGCCCCGGTCGCCGTCAACGACATCGGCTCGACCGAGGACATCCTCGCCGCCGTCGACGAGACCATCAAGTACTTCGATGACGGCGACATCGTCGAGGGCACTGTCGTCAAGGTCGACCACGACGAGGTCCTCCTCGACATCGGCTACAAGACCGAGGGCGTGATCCTCGCTCGTGAGCTGTCCATCAAGCATGACGTCGACCCCGACGAGATCGTCTCCGTCGGCGATGAGATCGAGGCCCTTGTGCTCCAGAAGGAGGACAAGGAGGGCCGTCTGCTCCTGAGCAAGAAGCGCGCCCAGTACGAGCGGGCCTGGGGCACCATCGAGCGCGTCAAGGAGGAGGACGGCGTCGTCACCGGATCCGTCATCGAGGTCGTCAAGGGCGGCCTCATCCTCGACATCGGCCTGCGCGGCTTCCTGCCCGCCTCCCTGGTCGAGATGCGCCGTGTCCGCGACCTCCAGCCCTACGTGGGCCGCGAGCTCGAGGCCAAGATCATCGAGCTGGACAAGAACCGCAACAACGTGGTGCTCTCCCGTCGGGCCTTCCTCGAGCAGACCCAGTCCGAGGTCCGCACCAACTTCCTGCAGACCCTCGGCAAGAGCCAGGTCCGCACCGGTGTGGTCTCCTCCATCGTCAACTTCGGAGCCTTCGTGGACCTGGGCGGCGTCGACGGCCTCGTCCACGTCTCCGAGCTGTCCTGGAAGCACATCGACCACCCTTCCGAGGTCGTCGAGGTGGGTCAGGAGGTCACCGTCGAGGTCCTCGACGTCGACTTCGACCGCGAGCGCGTCTCCCTGTCGCTGAAGTCCACGCAGGAGGACCCGTGGCAGGCCTTCGCCCGCACCCACGCCATCGGTCAGGTCGTCCCCGGCAAGGTCACCAAGCTCGTCCCCTTCGGCGCATTCGTCCGCGTCGAGGACGGCATCGAGGGCCTCGTCCACATCTCGGAGCTCGCCCAGCGCCACGTCGAGGTGCCCGAGCAGGTCGTCAAGGTCGGTGAGGACGTCTTCGTCAAGGTCATCGACATCGACCTCGAGCGCCGCCGGATCTCCCTGTCCCTCAAGCAGGCCAACGAGGGCGTCGACCCCGCCGGCGAGGACTTCGACCCCTCGCTCTACGGCATGGCCGCCGAGTACGACGAGAACGGCAACTACAAGTACCCCGAGGGCTTCGACCCGGAGACCAACGAGTGGCTCGAGGGCTTCGAGGCCCAGCGCGAGGCCTGGGAGGCCGAGTACGCCGCCGCTCACGCCCGTTGGGAGGCCCACAAGGCCCAGGTGGCCAAGGCTCAGGAGGAGGACCAGGATTCCGGCGAGGCCGTCCCCGCCGGCTCCACCTCCTACTCCTCGGCCCCTGCGGAGGCCACGGGCACCCTCGCCTCCGACGAGGCCCTCGCCGCCCTGCGCGAGAAGCTGACCGGCAACTGAGCGGCCAACGCGCATAGCGCTCCGACGGCGCCCCCGGCCCAGCGGCCGGGGGCGCTCCCATGCCACGAGCGCGTCATATCCGGCAGTGCTCCCATCGCGAATGATCTACTCTCTATGCGAGGCTGAACCAGGGCGCGGCGCCCTGCCGTCGCAGTCGACCCCTGAGAGGCAGGATGATGAGTTGGTCCGACGACTCCGAGGCCCTGAGCGGTATTGAGGAACCGAGGTCCCCCTCCGGGGCGTCCGCGTTCCTCGCCGCTGTGACCTCGGCATTCGACGGCCCCGATCCCACGGATCCCGGCAGTCGGGAGGAACTGCGCCGCTGCGGACTGGGGGAGGCCCTCGCCGCTGTCGACCGCGCAGCGCTCGTGGCACTCGCCGAGGACCCGCGGCTCAGCAGGGATGAGATCGAGGCGGCGATCAGCCATTGCATCGGCATCCGGCGCGCGGCGGGCGCCTCCGAGCTCCCCACGCGCTACGCCCGCATCGAGATGTGCGCGGCGCTCGGCCGGCCCGCCGAGGCACTCGGCGAGCTCCGCGAGGCCAGGCTCTTCTCCATGGGGGATATCGACCCGCGAGTCACCCTGGCGGCGGCGGCCTTCAACGATGACTTCTCCGGTGTCATCCGCACCGCCTCCTGCGCCGCACTGCGCAAGATCGCAGATCCCTCCGCAGCAGCCGAGGGACTGTCCCTCAGTCTTCTGCCGTATCTCGCGCAGGACCGCCGGGTCGAGGGCGAGGATGCGCTCGCCGCCCTCGATACTCTCCAGATCCCGGGCTGGCAGCGGTTGCGCGTGCTCGGTCGCCGCCTGGAGTACATGGCCCTGGCCGGCCAGTGGGAGCGGGCCATGGCCGTCATACGGCACACCGACCTCAAGGACGGCTTGCAGTCCACCGCCTGGACCCTCATGAACACCGCGGCCCGCATGGCGCTCGTCCTGCGCGAGGCCGTGAGCGTCGGCCACGGCCATGACGCACTGGGCGCCGCCGTGCAACTGCGCTGCGAACTTGGACCCGAGCTCGCGCTGACAGGCTGGGACACCGTCGCCCACGCCTGGGATATGACCACCGCCTTCGCCCGAGTCCTGGCCCGCATCTTCGACGAGCGCAATGGCGGCAACGGCGTCTCGGAGCGCATTGAGACGCGCATGGCCGCCGAGGCCTCCAGTCTGCGCAACCGCTCCCACGGCACGATGACCGGTGGCTTCGGCGTGCAGGTCGAGACCGTCGCCAACCGCGCCGCGCTCATCCAGGAGACCCGGGAACTGCTCGTCCTCGCCCGCGGCTACGGCCTCGGCGCGGTGCGCGAGCGGGCCATGCGCACTGCGGAGATGGTGAGCGATTCCCTCGCTGCGGGCATCGATGAGACCCAGCTCGAAGTCATCATCGAGCTCCGCGTCCTCTTCGCCCGCCTCCTCCTCGCCCTGGGAGCCACCGAGCGCGCGGAGGGCGAGGCGCTGCGCACGGCGGAGCTGTGCCTCGCCCAGGGCTGGCAGGAGATCGCCTGCGCCTCCTATGCGACAGCCGGACGAGCAGCCTTCGAGCGCGACGAGGTCCGTGCCGCCCGCGAGCACGCCAACCAGGTCAGGGCAATCCTCAGTGACTGGGGCACCAGCCGCATGAGCGAGCGCCTGACCGTGCTCGTCGAGGCCATCGGGGACCCCACCGGTTCGGTCCTCCTCCTCACCGACCTCGCCGAGCGCACCTGCCGGAACATTGAGGAGGACGGCACCCTGGCCGCCCCCACCCGTGAGACCTGCCGGAAGGCGCGCTTCGAGCTCGGCAGGGTCGGCCGCGCCCCCGAGGGCGTCGAAGCCCGCCTGAGCGCGGTTGAGGAGCGGATCGCCCCCTACGTCCGCGGCCGGGGAGGCCGGCACCGCGCCGCCGGATCAGCGGATACCGATGGCTCACCGGCCTGATACGGCGGTCAGGCCGTGGGAGGGGCAGATCGCGGCCTCTCTGGTGGGGCGCCTGAGGGCTCATGGGCACCCCTTCTCCCTCCCTGATCCCGCAGCGCCCCCCGAACCGGGCACCATCCTCGGTCTGCCCGCCCCCGCAGCCCTTCCCCCCGGCACGGGCGAGCGAGCCCTGCTCGCCCTCATCGGGGAGCTGACAGAGATCCTCGCCCGCAGGCGCGCCTTGGCCGCAGGGGTGGGCCGGCTGGCCGCCCCTCGGGGTGAGCGCGCCCTGCGCGTGGGCCTGACCGGCGGTATCGGCACTGGCAAGTCCACCGTCGCCCGCCTCCTCATCGAGCATGGGGCAGGCGTCGTCGACGCCGACGCGATCGCCCGGGAGGTCCTCGCCCCCGGCAGCAAGGGCCTGGCGGAAGCGGCCGCGGCCTTCGGGGACGGCATCCTCGCCGCGGACGGCTCACTCGACAGGGCCGCGCTGGCGAGCCGCGTCTTCGGGGATGCCGCTGCCCGGGCGCGCCTCGACGCCATCACCCTGCCTCGCATCGCAGAGCTGGCCGCCTACCGACTGGAGGCCGTCTCCCCGGGCGGGGTCGCCGTCTACGACGTGCCCCTCCTCGTCGAGAGCGGCATAGCCGACCTGTTCGACTGCGTCATCGTCGTCGAGGCGTCCCGGGAGACTCGGCTCGCCCGGCTCGCCCGGCGTGGAATGGATGAGGCGGACTCGCTGCGGCGGATCGCCGCCCAGGCCAGTGACGCGCAGCGCCGCTGCCTGGCGGATATCGTGCTGCCCAATGATCGAGACGAGCGGGAACTGGCCGACGCCGTCGCCCGGCTGTGGGAGGACCGGCTGGAGCCCGCCCTGCCCTGACCGGACCACCACTGGGGCGCAGGTCGCCCACCCTGCTGGGGGTGCGCCCGGGCCCGCGGTGCGCGGTACGGCGGGCGCCATGACCGCCTCCACCGACGATCCGGGGAAGCGCGGAGCAGTAGCCTAAAGCCCATGCGCCCCGTCACCGACCTGCGTCGAACCGACAAGCCCTTCGAGGTCGTCAGCCAGTACACGCCCAGTGGCGACCAGCCCACCGCCATCAATGAGCTTGCCGAGCGCTTGAACGCGGGGGAGAAGGATATCGTCCTGCTCGGCGCCACCGGCACCGGGAAATCCGCCACCACCGCCTGGCTCGTGGAGAAGGTGCAGCGCCCCACCCTCATCTTGGAGCCGAATAAGACACTGGCCGCCCAGATGGCCGCCGAGTTCCGCGAGCTCCTGCCGAACAACGCGGTGGAGTACTTCGTCTCCTACTACGACTACTACCAGCCCGAGGCCTACGTCCCCCAGACGGACACCTACATCGAGAAGGACTCCTCGATCAACGACGAGGTCGAACGACTGCGTCACAGTGCCACGAACTCCCTGCTCACGCGCCGCGACGTCGTCGTGGTCTCCTCGGTGTCCTGCATCTACGGCCTGGGCACGCCCCAGGAGTACGTCGACCGCATGACGCCCCTGACGGTGGGTGATCGGATCGACCGCGACGACCTGCTGCGCCGCTTCGTCGCCATGCAGTACACCCGCAACGACATCGACTTCACCCGCGGCACCTTCCGTGCGCGCGGCGACACCGTTGAGATCATTCCCATGTATGAGGAGCTCGCGATCCGCATCGAGTTCTTCGGCGATGAGATCGAGTCCCTCTCCACCCTGCACCCGGTCACCGGGGACGTCATCGCCTCCGCCGAGCAGGTCTACGTCTTCCCCGCCTCTCATTACGTGGCCGGCCCCGAGCGGATGGCCCGGGCGATCGAGGGCATCGAGGGCGAGCTCGCCGAGCGCCTGTCCGTCTTCGAGCGCGACGGCAAGCTCCTCGAGGCCCAGCGCCTGCGCATGCGCACCACTTACGACCTGGAGATGCTCCAGCAGATCGGCACCTGCTCG
Organism: Actinomyces gaoshouyii; assembly: GCF_002076915.1. Classification (NCBI taxonomy): domain Bacteria; kingdom Bacillati; phylum Actinomycetota; class Actinomycetes; order Actinomycetales; family Actinomycetaceae; genus Actinomyces; species Actinomyces gaoshouyii. The sequence goes on along the minus strand of NZ_CP020468.1, from coordinate 1,185,598 downwards.
GGAGTGGAGAACTACTCGATGCACATGGACGGGCGCGACCCCGGAACGCCCCCCAACACCCTGCTGGACTACTTCCCCGAGGACTTCCTCCTCGTCATCGACGAGTCGCACGTGACCGTCCCCCAGATCGGCGCCATGCACGAGGGCGACGCGTCCCGCAAGCGCACCCTCGTCGACCACGGCTTCCGCCTGCCCTCGGCGCTCGACAACCGCCCCCTGACCTTCACCGAGTTCGAGAACCGCATCGGCCAGACGGTTTACCTGTCCGCCACCCCCGGCGACTACGAGAGGCAGCGCTCCGACGGCGTCGTCGAGCAGATCATCCGCCCCACCGGGCTCGTGGATCCCAAGATCGTCGTCAAGCCGACCCAGGGGCAGATCGACGACCTCCTGGAGGAGGTGCGCCGGCGGGTGGACAAGGACGAGCGCGTCCTGGTCACCACGCTCACCAAGCGCATGGCGGAGGATCTGACCACCTATCTCGCCGAGCGCGGCGTGCGCGTGGAGTACCTGCACTCCGACGTCGACACGCTGCGCCGCGTCGAGCTGCTGCGCGAGCTTCGGCAGGGCCGTTTCGACGTCCTCGTCGGCATCAACCTCCTGCGCGAGGGGCTCGACCTGCCCGAGGTCTCGCTGGTGTCCATCCTCGATGCTGACAAGGAGGGCTTCCTGCGCTCCACGAGGTCCCTCATCCAGACCATCGGTCGCGCGGCGCGCAACGTCTCCGGCGAGGTCCATATGTACGCCGATACCACCACCCCCGCCATGGCGGAGGCCATCGAGGAGACCGAGCGACGCCGCGCTCTCCAGCTCGCCTACAACGAGGCCAACGGCATCGACCCCCAGCCCCTGCGCAAGAGGATCGCGGATGTCACCGACATGCTCGCCCGCGAGGACGTCGATACCGAGGAGCTCCTCGCCGGCGGGTACCGGGGCCACGAGGAGGCCGCGGTGCGAAGGGGGCGCAGGAAGGCCGCCGAGGCCACGGTCCGTGAGCGCCTCGCCGGAGCGGCGCAGGGCGATCTCGCCGATCTCATCACCGAGCTCACTGAGCAGATGCACGCGGCGGCGGTCGATCTCCAGTTCGAGCTCGCGGCGCGATTGCGCGATGAGATTCAGGATTTGAAGAAGGAACTGCGCGCCATGCGGGAAACGAGCTGACCCACTGGCGCCAATGGGACCGCCATGATCCGGGGACCATGAGCGGAAGGCGAGAAAACACGGGGATCACAGAGGATTCACGGGGCGGTAACGAAATACTCGCCATATGCGTTGACGTCGGGTATCCTCCGCATGGGCGTGGGCCCTGCCCGCCTTCTCGTCTCATTCTGCTGCTCCCTGACGGCGTCCTCCCTTCAACGGAAGAGCACACCCCTCCCATGAGCAGTCCCGTGCTGGCGGCAGCGCGCCGGCCCTCACGCGCTTTCAAGATCCCGCGGTTCGTGCCGCATCTCCTCATCCTCACCATGATCGCGTTGATCGCGATTCTGCTCATTCCCGGGCCCGCCATCACGACGGGCGCCCGAATGTGGCGGATCGGCGCTGTGATCCTCGCACTCGCCCTCGTGATGACGCGCCGCAAGCAGCCCCGCATCGACGACCGGGATCTCGACCGCATCCTCGCCGTCGGCGGCCTCGTCACCGCCGTGTGGATCATCACGCAGTGGGAGACCTCGACACATCCCGTTGCCGCAGTATTCGCCGCCATTTCCGTGGGCCTGGGCCTGGCGCTGTGGGTCGTGGGGACCCGGGAGATCTCCTGGCTCGCCCCCGCGATCCTTCCCCTGGGTCTCAGTCTCGTGCCCTGCCTCGACTCGGTGCTGCTCGGGATGACCGCCTTGGCGCTGTGTGCGCTGGCGGCCCTGGCCCTCACCGTCGCCAACGGCCTCGCCCCACGGGGGCAGTTCCAGCGGATCGTCCCCGCGCGCCTCGTCGTCCCCGCGCTCGCCGCCATCGCGCTGGCCGCAGTCACCAGGGGGTGGTTCGCCTGAGCGACATCCGCGTCCTGCCCGGGCGGCAGCACCACCTCTTCGATCTGCCCGATCCCGCCGAGCTCGTCGACCAGGACGAACGGGCCCTGGAACTCGCCTGCTACGGCCTGTCCGAGGCGGCGCCCGAGTACTCCGCCAGGGGAGTGCTGGTGGTCTGGCAGCGAGTGGTGCTCATCGCCGTCGTCGCACTGCTCATCGTCGGCCTCGTTCTCGTCCCGAGGTGCACAGGGATCACCGTCGTCGCCATCGTCACGGCCGTCTACGCCATCGCGCTCGTCTACCGGGTCGCCCTGTTCCAGCTGGGAGCCAAGGGCGGCCATGTCGTTACGGTGAGCGATGAGGAGGCGCGCGCCGTGCCCCATGCCGAACTGCCCCGGTACACCGTGCTCGTCCCGGTCTTCCACGAGCCCCTGCTCGGCGAGCTCGTGCGCAGGCTGGAGCGCCTGGACTACCCCCGCCACCTCCTCGACATCCGCCTCCTCCTGGAGGCCGACGACGAGGAGACCAACGCGGCCGCCTCCGGGCTTGCCCTCGGTCGGCACATCACCATCGTCCGCGTGCCCGCCCACGAGCCGCGCACGAAGCCGAAGGCCTGCAATTACGGCTTCCTCACCGCCGAGGGCGGCATGTGCACGATCTACGACGCCGAGGACTCCCCCGATTCACTGCAGCTGCTCCGCGCCGTCGTCGCGATGAGAAGGCTCGGGCCCCGGTACGCCTGCGTGCAGGCCCGGCTCGGCTTCTACAACGCCGATCAGAACCTCCTCACCCGCTTCTTCGCGCTCGACTACGGATCATGGTTCGGCAACCTCCTGCCTGGGCTCGTGGCGCTCGGCGCGCCGATCCCGCTGGGCGGCACCTCCAACCACTTCCGCTCCGACGTGCTGCGGCGGGTCGGAGCCTGGGATCCCTGGAACGTCACCGAGGATGCCGACCTGGGGCTGCGCCTGGCCCGCGCCGGCTACCAGGTGGGAGTTTTCGACTCGGACACGGGGGAGGAGGCCAATCCCGACGCCATCAACTGGGTGCGCCAGCGCAGCCGCTGGTACAAGGGCTACTTGCAGAGCTTCCTCGTCCACCTGCGCCGCCCCCGACTCGTCAGCCGTCAGCTCGGCGCGAGGGGCATCGCCGGCCTCGTCATCTTCATCGCGGGCACGCCGCTGCTCTCAGCACTCAACGGGTTCTTCTGGGCCCTGACGGTCGCCTGGTTCACCTCCCACGACCCGGCGGTGGCGGCGCTATTCCCGCCAGCCGTCTACTACCTGGGCATGGTCAGCCTCATCCTCGGCAACTTCGCCGTGCTCTACATGGGGCTGTTCACCGCTCGGCAGATGGAGCGCCCGGGGCTCCTCATCCCCGCGCTTCTCATGCCGCTGTACTGGATCCTCATGTGGTTGGCGGCGGTCAAGGCGGTGCTGCAGCTCATCACAGCGCCCTCCTACTGGGAGAAGACCGCGCACGGCCTCCACAAGGCTGAGGGGCCCCGGACCGAGCAGGCCGCGGGGGTGGCGGTATGACCCGGCAGTACCTTGGCTCCGCTCGGAGGAGGCAACGGAGGATCGAGCGGGGAGTCGTCGTCGCGGTGCTGATCGCCTACCTCGGGGCGGGTTGGTGGCTCAGCGCTCACGACCTCATCTTCCCCGATGCCATGAGCCGCGTCGCCAACGGCTACTACACGATGCACAGCCGGGATCCGCACCTGGCCGCCATCGGCTTCGTCTGGAACCCGCTGCCCTCGCTGGCCGTCATCCCCCTCCTCCTGCTCACGCCGATCTGGCCGGCGCTGGCCTCCAAGGCTGTGGCGGGCTGCCTCGTATCCGCGGTGTGCGGGGCGGTGACGGCGGGGCTGGCGCACCGTCTACTGGGGATCCTGGGAGCCCGGGGTGTGGTACGCCTCCTGCTCACCGCAGCCTTCGCTCTCCATCCCCTCGTGCTGCTGGGCGCGACGACGGGTGCTAGCGAGGCTATGTTCCTCCTGGCCTGCCTGTTCACCGCGCTTCATCTCGTTCGGTGGCTCACCGACCCCATGCCCTGGCATCTTGTACAGGCCGGGATGGGCGCCGGCATCGCCTACCTCGTGCGTTACGAAGCGCTGGCGGCGGGCGCCGCGATGACAGTCCTCGTCGTGGGGACCACGTGGTGGCGCGAGAGAAGGCGGAAAGGGGCGGCGGGGATGGCTCTGCTCGACGGGGTGCTCGTTGCCGCGCCGATCACTGCGGCATTCGGCCTATGGGCCCTCGCCAGCAAGATCATCGTCGGCTCCTGGTTGGAGACTTTCACCTCACAATACGGCAACTCCGCCCAGGTCGGGACCTTCCGCGTGTCGATCGACGGAATCGTTGGCACGGGCAGCGGCGCGCAACTGGTCTACATCAGTGAGCAACTGATCCGCACCGCGCCCCTGGCGGTCCCATTGACAATCCTGGCGCTGCTGGTCGCCTGGCGGCGCCGGGAGCCGACCTTCCTCGCGCCCATGTTCGTGCTCGGATCGATCCTGCTGTTCCAGAACCTCGCATTCCTGCGAGGGATGTCATTCGGATGGATCCGCTTCCAGATCGCCGCCGTGCCCCTGGCGGTACTCGCCGCCGGATACCTCGCGGCATCGGCAAGCGAGTGGAGTCGGAGCCGGTGGGTTCGCAAGGGTCTCGGGCCAGCGCTGGCGGGCGCGCTTGTCCTGGCCCTGCCCTTGGCCTGGGTCACGGAGGCCGACCCCCGGTTCGGTCGCGAGGAGGCACTCGCCCGCGAAGTCGCCAAGGGTCGGCAGTACGAGATCGAGGCGGCGGTCGCCCAGGATATTGGGCGCATGGGACTCGGGAGGGGCGCGGTGATCACCGATGTCGCCTACTCGTTCCCGATTGTCCTCGCCTCCCGCAACCCCGCGGTCTTCACGATCACCACCGACCGCGACTTCGAGGATCGACTGTCTCATCCCCGGTCCTCCGCGGCGGACTACGTGCTCATCAGCGCCCCCGACAGCGCTCCTGCGGACGCGGTGGATAAGGTGTATCCGGGCATGTGGGAGAACGGCGCGGGCGTCGCCTCCCTGATAAGGGAGTGGAAGGACGGCCGGGGCCTCGCCTGGCGCCTCTACCGCTTCAACGACGCTTGAGAACCGGCGGTGCGGGCCCGCTCCGCACCGAGCGCCCGCTGAGGCGTAGGACCGGGGTCATTGTGGACGCGTCCCGGGGTTGTGGACGTGCGGTGGGGCTGCCGACGCGCCCCCGGGGTGCGTCCACAACTCCCGGGCACGTCCGCAACCCCACCGCACGGCGGCAACCAGGCGACAACAGGCCCGACAGCAGAACCACAACCAGCAGAAGACACCCTATGAGCCCAGGAGGGGAGTCGCGATCAGCTCGGGACGGGATCGTCCGGTGTCCTCCTCGAGTGCGATCCGCCACCTCTGCGACGACTCCCGGCGCGGATCACATGACTGAGGCGCATCCGACCCGCGATCTGTGGCGGCCGGGCCGCTAGACTGCGGGGCGCAACCGCATATGTCGGAGGGGAGTACTCCCACCAACAGCGGCGTCGTCATCACGGCGGACCAGCGGCCCAGGCCGGCGGCCCCCGGCGCCGCAGGCCAGTCGTCCCGCGCACCGGGAGCGATGCTGGCGGGAGGAGACCTTCGGTACCCGAGTCCGTACCGGAGGTAACCACATGGATGTCCACTCCCTCGGATGGCTGGCGCTCGCCGCCGTCATCCTCACCATGATCATCATCGACATCGTCGGGCACGTGCGCACCCCGCATGAGCCCACGATGAGGGAAGCCGCCTGGTGGTCCCTCGCCTACATCGCCATGGCCATCGCCTTCGGCGGCATCGTCTGGGCCGTCTGGGGAGGTCGCTACGGGGGCGAGTACTTCGCCGGCTACATCGTCGAGAAGTCACTGAGCGTTGACAACCTCTTCGTCTTCGTCATCATGATCGCCGCCTTCCGAGTGCCCAGGAAGTACCAGCAGGAGGTGCTGCTGGCGGGCATCGTCATCGCGCTCGTGCTCCGACTCATCTTCATCCTGGTCGGCGCCGCCCTCATCGAGAGCTTCTCCGCGATCTTCTACCTCTTCGGGGCCTGGCTCATCTGGACCGCGATCTCCCAGGTGCGCGAGGGCGTCGAGGACCCCGACGAGCACGATGCCGACGACTACGAGCCCTCCCGCTTCGTACGACTCGTGGCCCGCGTGATCCCCATGACCGATGGCTTCGTCGGCGGCAAGGTCCTCCACCGCCACGGCGGGAGGACCATGATCACCCCCATGATGCTGTGCATCATCGCCATCGGCACCGCCGACGTCATGTTCGCCGTCGACTCCATCCCCGCGATCTACTCCCTGACCGCCGAGCCCTTCCTGGTGTTCGCGGCGAACGCCTTCTCCCTGCTGGGACTGAGGCAGCTCTACTTCCTCATCGACGGCCTCCTCGACCGCCTCGTCTTCCTGCACTACGGCCTGGCCGCCATCCTCGGCTTCATCGGTTTCAAGCTCATCAACCACGCCCTGCACGAGAACGAGGTCGGCTTCATCAATGGCGGCGAGCATTGGGAAGCCATCCCCGAGCCCTCCATCCCGGTCTCACTCGGCTTCATCGTGGTCGTCATCCTCGTCACCGTCATCGCCTCCGTCATCGCCTCCAAATGTCAGGCCCGCGAGGAGACCGCTGCCGAGGGTCCCGCGGAGCGCGAGGCGGTGAAGCAGTGAGCACCGCCACAGAGGCTGTCCAGGGGCTGACGAGCGAGGAGGTCGCCGCCCGCATCCGCGACGGTCTCACCAACGCCTACGAGGAGACGACCTCCCGCTCCGCGCTGGATATCCTGCGCGCCAACGTCCTGACGATCTTCAACGCGATCCTCGGCGCCGCGCTCGTCCTCATCCTCCTCATAGGGCACTGGGCCGATGCCCTGTTCGGTTTCGTGCTCATCCTCAACACCTCCACCGGCACCATCGCCGAGATCCGCGCCAAGCGCGCCCTCGACCGCCTCGCCGTCCTGGAGGCCCCTCGCGCCCATGCCATCCGAGACGGCGCCGAAAGCGAGATCGACGTCGCCGATGTCGTCCTCGACGACGTGCTCCGTCTGCGCTCGGGAGAGCAGATCCCCGCCGACGGAACCATCCTGGCCACCGACGGCCTCGAGGTCGACGAGTCCATCCTCACAGGGGAATCCGATCCCGTCCGGCCCCAGGAGGGCGGGCGGGTCCTGTCCGGCACCACCGTGACGGCCGGCGCCGCGCTCATGCGCACCACTGCCGTCGGCGCGCAGGCCTATGCCCACCGGCTCGCCCGCGAGGCCCGCCAGTTCTCCACCGTGCGCTCCGAGCTCCAGGACGGCACCAACCGGGTCCTCACCTGGATCTCCTGGGTCATCGTGCCCGTGGCGCTCCTGCTCATCTGGTCGCAGATGCGCCAGGCCGGGGGGCTCTCCGCCGCCATCGAGTCAGGCGCATGGCGCACCGCGATGGTCGCCGGCATCGCCGGCGTCGTCGGCATGGTCCCCCAGGGACTCGTCCTGCTCACCAGCGTCAACTTCGCCACGGCCTCCCTCAAGCTCGCCCGCCAGAAGGTCCTCGTCCAAGAGCTCCCCGCCGTGGAGGTCCTGGCCCGGGTCGACACGCTCTGCCTGGACAAGACCGGCACGATCACCACCGGCCGCATCGCCCTGCGCGATGTCACCACCCCCGACGGCGGACCGGCCGACCCGCTCGCCCTCGCCGCGCTCGACGCCCTCGCCGCCGGCGGCGACGCCAATGCCACCGCCCTGGCGCTGCGCGAAGGCCTGCCCGGCATCGAGCCCGCCCGCGTCACCGCCCCGGTGATCGAGGGGCTCGTGCCCTTCTCCTCCCGGCGCAAATGGTCCGCCGTCGTGATCGACGGGATCACCTGGATCATGGGCGCTCCCGAGATCGTCCTCGGTGCCTGCCCCGACGATGCTCCGTACCGGTCCCTCGCCCTCGAGCAGGTCCGCGAGGCGGCTGCCACCGGCGCCCGCGTCGTCGCCCTCGCCCGCTCCGAGCAGCCCTGCGGCCAGAGCGGCGCAGACCACGCGCTCCCCGGCGGCCTGCGCCCGGCCGCCCTCGTCATGCTCACCGAACAGGTCCGTCCCGACGCCCCCGAGACCCTCTCCTACTTCCGAGCCCAGGGCGTCGATGTCAAGGTCATCAGCGGGGACAACCCGGTCACCGTCGCCGCCGTCGCACGGGCCGCCGGCATCACCCGCTCCGATGGCCAGGAGCTCACCGTCCTCGACGCCCGCGAGCTGCCCACCACCGCCGACGACCCCGCCGACCTGGAGCGCCTCGCCGACGCCATCGCCGAGGCCCAAGTGCTCGGCCGCGTCGTCCCCGAGCAGAAGAAGGCCCTCGTCGCCGCCCTCCAGGCGCGCGGACGCACCGTGGCCATGACCGGCGACGGCGTCAATGATGCCCTCGCCCTCAAGCACGCCGACCTCGGCATCGCCATGGGCAACGGCGCGCCGGCCACCAAGGCCGTGGCGCGTCTCGTCCTGCTCACCGGCAAGTTCTCCGCCCTGCCCGGGATCGTCGCCGAGGGGCGGCGCGTCATGGCGAACACCGAGCGCATCGCCTCGCTGTTCCTGTCCAAAACCGTCTACGCCTCCCTCATCGCCATCGCCGTCGCGATCACGGCGATCCCCTACCCGTTCCTGCCCCGGCAGCTCACCATCGTTTCCTCACTGACCATTGGCGTGCCGGCGTTCGTCCTGGCACTCGCGCCGACCGACCAGCGCTACCGCGCGGGATTCCTCAAGCGCGTGCTCACCCTGGCCGTGCCCGCGGGGATCGTGGCGGGAGTGGGGACGCTGGCCGCGCGCACCTGGCTGTGGGGGGCGGCGCTGCCTCTCGAGCAGATCACCTCCGGCACCACCCTTGTGCTCGTCGCGGCGGGCCTGGCTCTCCTCACCCTCACGGCGCGCCCGCTCCTGGGGTGGCGGCTCGGGCTCGTGGTCCTCATGGGGGCCCTGGCAGTGCTCGGCGTCGTCGTCCCGCCCGTGCGCCGCTTCTTCCTCCTGGCCTGGCCGACCAGCACGACATGGCTGATCATCGCCGCCATGGCGGCGGTCGTCGTCGCGGGCATGGAGGCGGTCCACGTGGCGCGCCGCCGCTGCGCCCGCCCGGGGGGCTGAACCACTCGATCAGGCGGTCGCCAGCACCCGCAGCCAACCGCGGCGGGGATGCCGATCCCAGTCCACCTCGGCGAAGCCGGCCTCGGAGACAGTTCCTCGGCGCCGGGAATGCTCATGCCCGAGCGGTCCGCCCGGAAGGCCGCCGCGTCCCTACTGACGAAGTCATCGCGGCCCCCGCCGGGGCGCGCGGACTAGGAGTCCCTGGGAGCGGTGGTCATGAGATCGTACCGATGACGGGGTTCCACTCGCGCGGCGCGCGCTCGGCGATGAGCCCGGCCCTCTGGAAGGGATCCTCGTCGAGGAGGGCCAGGGCGTCGTCGGCGTCCTCGGCGCGCACGATGATGAGGGCCTCATTCGTGCCCGTGTAGGGGCCTGCGGCGATGAGGCGGCCCTGATCGGCGAGGGCCCCGTTGAAGGCGCGGTGGCTCGGGCGGATGGCGGACAGCTCCTCATCCCGGCCGGTGACGTAGGTGTACTCGACGGCGAAGATCTTGCTCATGACGTCAGCCTATCCTCCCGGGGGCGCGCGCGTGAGCCGTGGCACAGACCAGCCGTGACGCGGTGAGTCGAACACACGTACGACATCGGCCGGCGCCTAGACTCGCGCCCGTGAACGACACCCTCATCATCCGTGGAGCCCGCGAGCACAACCTCAAGGGCGTCAGCCTCGACCTGCCCCGCGACAAGATGATCGTCTTCACCGGGCTCTCCGGCTCCGGCAAGTCCTCCCTCGCCTTCGACACGGTGTTCGCCGAGGGCCAGCGGCGGTACGTCGAGTCCCTGTCCTCCTACGCCCGGCAGTTCCTCGGCCAGATGGACAAGCCCGACGTCGATTTCATCGAGGGACTGTCCCCAGCGGTCTCCATCGACCAGAAGTCCACCTCCCGCAACCCCCGGTCCACCGTCGGCACCGTTACCGAGGTCTACGACTACTTGCGCCTGCTCTACGCGCGCGCCGGCATCCAGCACTGCCCCGTCTGCGACGCGGTCATCGCCTCCCAGACCCCCCAGCAGATCGTCGATCGCGTCCGCTCCCTGCCCGAGGGGACGCGCTTCCAGGTCCTCGCGCCCGTGGTGCGCGGCCGGAAGGGCGAGTACACCGAGCTCTTCGAGGAGCTGCGCTCGCGCGGCTTCAACCGGGTGAGGGTCGACGGCGGCGTCCACCGCCTCGACGTCCCGCCCGAGCTGTCCAAGCGCCTCAAGCACGACATCGAGGTCGTCATCGACCGGCTCGTCGTCCGCGAGGGCATCCGGGGGCGCCTCACCGACTCCGTGGAGACGGCCCTCGGCCTCGCCGACGGCATCGTGATCATCGAGGAGGTCGACCGCGACGAGGACGACCCCGCCCGCCTCCACCGCTACTCCGAGAAGCGCGCCTGCCCCAACGAGCACCAGCTCGCCCTCGACGAGATGGAGCCCCGGACCTTCTCCTTCAACGCCCCCTACGGCGCCTGTCCCGAGTGCACCGGCATCGGCGTGCGCCTCGAGGTGGATCCCGACCTCGTCGTCCCCGACGAGGAGCTCACCCTCGCCGAGGGTGCCGTCGCCCCCTGGACCATCCACCAGAAGCACTTCAACCGGACCCTGTCCGCGCTCGGCGCCGAGCTCGGCTTCGACATCAACACCCCTTGGCGAGCCCTTCCCGAGCGCGCCAAGGACGCGATCCTGCGCGGCAAGGACTACGAGGTCAAGGTCACCTACCGCAACCGGTGGGGGCGCGAGCGCGTCTACTCCACCGGCTTCGAGGGCGTTCTCAGCTACGTCATGCGCAAGCACGATGAGACCGAGTCCGAGTGGTCGAAGGAGCGCTACCAGGGCTACATGCGCGAGGTGCCCTGCCCGGTCTGCTCCGGCACGCGCCTCAAACCCGAGGTGCTAGCCGTGCGCGTGGGGGGCAAGTCCATCGCTGAGCTCTGCGACCTTCCCGTGGGGGAGTGCCGGGACTTCCTCGCCGGCCTGGAGCTCACCGGACAGGCCAAGCGGATCGCCTCCTCGGTGCTCACCGAGATCAATGCCCGTTTGGGCTTCCTCGTCGATGTCGGATTGGACTACCTCAGCCTCTCGCGCGGCGCCGCCACCCTGTCCGGTGGCGAGGCACAGCGCATCCGCCTGGCCACTCAGATCGGTTCCGGGCTGGTCGGCGTCCTCTATGTCCTCGACGAGCCCAGCATCGGCCTGCACCAGAGGGACAACGCCCGCCTCATCGAGACCCTCTCCCGGCTGCGCGACCTGGGCAACACGCTCATCGTCGTCGAGCACGACGAGGACACCATCCGCTCCGCCGACTGGATCGTCGACATCGGGCCCGGGGCGGGGGAGAAGGGCGGTGAGGTCATCCACTCGGGCGAGCTCGCCGGCCTTCTGGAGGCCGAGGACTCCTGCACGGGCGACTACCTCGCCGGGCGACGCCGTATCCCGATCCCGCCCGCCCGCCGGCCCGTTGACAAGAAGCGGCAGGTGACCGTCGTCGGCGCCCGGGAGAACAACTTGAAGGATGTCACCGTCGGCTTCCCCCTGGGCGTGCTCACCGCCGTCACCGGGGTCTCAGGCTCCGGTAAGTCCTCCCTGGTCAACTCCATCCTCTTCCAGGTGCTCGCCAATCGCCTCAACCGCGCCCATGGCGTGCCCGGGCGCCACAAGACCGTGCGCGGCCTCGACCAGCTCGACAAGGTTGTCCACGTCGACCAGTCGCCCATCGGCCGCACGCCGCGCTCGAATCCCGCCACCTACACCGGCGTGTGGGACCACATCCGCAAGATCTTCGCCGCCGTGCCCGAGTCGAAGGTCCGCGGCTACGGGCCCGGCCGCTTCTCCTTCAACGTCAAGGGCGGGCGCTGCGAGTCCTGCAAGGGCGATGGCACGCTCAAGATCGAGATGAACTTCCTCCCGGACGTCTACGTCCCCTGCGAGGTGTGCCACGGGGCCCGCTACAATCGCGAGACCCTCGAGATCCGCTACAAGGATCACACCGTCGCCGACGTGCTCGATATGACGATCGAGCGCGCCGCCGAGTTCTTCTCCTCCACGCCCATCATCTCCCGGCACCTCAGCACCCTCGTGGAGGTGGGGCTCGGCTATGTTCGCCTGGGGCAGGCGGCCACCACGCTGTCCGGCGGGGAGGCCCAGCGCGTCAAGCTCGCCACCGAGCTGCAGCGCCGCTCGACCGGCCGTACCATCTACGTCCTGGACGAGCCGACGACCGGCCTGCACTTCGAGGACATCCGCAAGCTCCTGGAGGTGCTCCAGGGCCTCGTGGACAAGGGCAACACCGTGGTGGTCATCGAGCACAACCTCGACGTCATCGCCAATGCCGACTGGGTCATCGACATGGGTCCCGAGGGCGGCAAGGGCGGCGGCACCGTCGTGGCCACGGGCACTCCCGAGCAGCTCGCGAAGGTGGCCGAGTCCCACACGGGCGCGTTCCTCGCCGAGGTGCTCCAGCGGCGACGCCGCTGATGCGGTGGGGGAGGCTGGGCCCCGGGCGCTCAGCCGACGATGTTCCCGGGCCCCAGCGCCTCCCGGAGGACGTCGAGCAGCTCGCGCAGCCGCTCCGGAGAGCGGCTGCCCAGTCCCAGGACGATCCCCGGCCAACCGCCCCGCCCCTCGACCGACCAGTACGAGGCCAGGCCCTCGACACCGAGACCGGCGGTCCTGGCCCTCGCCACGGCCGCGGCCTCATCGGTGCCCGGAGTCAGCGGCACGACGGCGTGCAGCCCGCCCTCCATAGGCGTGCCGGCGGGGAAGACCGAGAGGAACACCTCCCGCCGTTTCCGATCGAGGCGGCGCGCCCTGGCCGCATGGCGGCGAAGCCCGTCCTGGCGGAGGTAGCGGGTCATCGCGTCCTGCACGATCCCGGACACTGGCACGCAGCGCTGAGCGACGTCGTCGACGAGGCCCTCGGGGACGACCACCCAGCCGAGCCCCAGGGCGGGGGTGAGGCTGGCGGAGAACGATCCCAGCAGCGCCACGGGCCCGTCGGTCCCCGAGGCGAGCAGGGGCGCGGGCGCCTCATGAAGATCGGCGTCGAAGTCGTCCTCGATGAGCAGCGTTCCACTTGACGACGCTGCGGCCAGGAGCGCGTGGCGCCGCACCGCGGGCATGCGCCCACCGGCGGGGAACTGGTGGTTCGGGGTGAGGAGCGCCGCCTCGACCCCCTCCAGCGACTCGGGCAGCGCGCCGTCGGCGTCCCTGGCCAAGGGCCGCATGCGCCACCCCAGTAGGCGGGGAATGGCGCGCAGTGACGGGTAGCCGGGGTTCTCGACGCCGATCGTTCCCGTGGCGCGCATGGCTGAGAGGACGAGTCGCAGGCCATCGCGGGCGCCGGCGGTGACGAGGATCCTGCGCGGATCGATCGTGACGCGCCGGGTGAGGCGCACATGCTCGGCCAGGAGCGCCCGCAGCTCCTCGGAGCCCTGCGGCGGGTGGGGGCGAGGATCGGCCGCGGCGGCCCGCCAGGTCGCCCGCCACAGCCCCGACGTCACCTCCGAGACGTCCGGCGAGCCGGGCCGCAGCGGTGCCGGAGCGGGGGCGGGGGCAGTGGCCGGTGCCCCGGGCGCGGCGTGCGGGACGCGCCGGGGGAGCGCGGGGTCGACGCGCGTTCCCCCGTGTGTCGCCATGAGGTAGCCCTCGCCGACGAGCTGCTCGTAGGCGGACACAACGCTGCCGCGGGACACTCCCAGCTCGGCGGCCAGGCGGCGGGAGGACGGGAGGCGGTCGCCTGGCGCGAGGACGCCGGAGGTGATGCGCTGGTGGATATCGGCGACGATCCTCTGCGGCAGCGACTGCCCGGCGGACGCCCGGCCCCGCAGCGGCCCGCTGCCGGGCTCGGCAGGGGGAGCGGCGGCAGGCTCGGCAAAACGGTCGCGCCGCGCCGTGGATCGCCCCGCGCGGTCCGGGGGCGCCTGGCGATGCGGCATCATGGGGCAAGGATAGTGGTGGTCCACAAATATCGATCAGATGTGGACTCATCGATGGACCACACAAGTAGCGAGGATCGCGCCATGACTGACATCCCGCTTGCACCCATCTCCCCAGCGCCGGCCGCCACCGCCCCGTCCACGACCGGCTCCCCACTCGTCAAGCGCGGCTTGGCCGACATGCTCAAGGGCGGTGTCATCATGGACGTCGTCACCCCCGAGCAGGCTGTCATCGCCGAGGAGGCCGGTGCGGTTGCCGTCATGGCGCTTGAGCGCGTGCCGGCGGACATCCGCGCCCAGGGGGGTGTGGCCCGCATGTCCGACCCGGACCTCATCACGGGCATCATCAACGCCGTCTCCATCCCCGTCATGGCCAAGGCCCGCATCGGGCACTTCGTCGAGGCCCAGGTCCTCCAGCACCTCGGCGTGGACTACATCGATGAGTCCGAGGTGCTCTCCCCGGCCGACTACGCGCACCACATCGACAAGCAGTCCTTCACCGTCCCCTTCGTCTGCGGCGCCACCAACCTCGGGGAGGCTCTGCGCCGCATCGCCGAGGGCGCGGCCATGATCCGATCCAAGGGCGAGGCCGGAACCGGCGACGTCTCCGAGGCCACCCGGCACATCCGCACGATCAACGCAGAGATCGCCCGCTTGCGGGGCCTGCCCGCCGACGAGCTGTACGTGGCCGCCAAGGAGCTGCGCGCCCCCTACGAGCTCGTGGCCGAGGTGGCGCGCACCGGCGCTCTCCCCGTGGTGCTGTTCACCGCCGGGGGGGTCGCAACCCCGGCCGACGCCGCCATGATGATGCAGCTCGGGGCCGATGGCGTCTTCGTGGGCTCGGGGATCTTCAAGTCCGGGGACCCGGCCGCCCGCGCCGCCGCCATCGTGCGCGCCACCGCCGCCTACGACGACCCCGCCGTCATCGCCGAGGTCTCCCGGGGCCTGGGCGAGGCGATGGTCGGCATCAATGTGGCCGACATCCCCGCGCCCCACCGTCTGGCGGAGCGCGGCTGGTGAGTCGGCGTGTCGGCATCCTCGCCCTCCAGGGCGGGGTGGTTGAGCACGCCCGGATGGTGGAGGAGCTGAGGAGCGAGGCGGTCCCCGTGCGCCGCGCCGGCGACCTGGCCCGTCTGGACGCGCTCATCCTGCCGGGAGGGGAATCCACCGCCCTCCTGCGCCTGCTCGCCGCCTTCGACCTCACACGGGCCCTCGCCGACACCGCTCGGGCAGTGCCGACTCTGGGCACCTGCGCCGGCCTCATCCTGCTCGCGCGCCTGGGCGCGCTGGACGTCGAAGTCGAGCGCAACGCCTTCGGCCCTCAGGTGGACTCCGCCGAGGCCGTCCTGCCCTGGCGCGGCGGTCGGGTGCGGGCCGCCCTCATCCGGGCACCGCGCATCACCCGCGTGGGGGAGGGCGTGGAGGCGCTGTCCACATGGACGGATCCGAGGCGGCCGGATGAGGACCCCAGCGTCGTCGGTGTCGAGCGGATCGGCGCGGGCGGGCGGATCATCGGGGTCGCCTTCCATCCCGAGCTCACGGGGGACACCACCATCCACCGCGAGCTGCTCGCATGAGGGCGCGCGTCATCGAGGAGTCCAACCGGACGCGAGCGGGCGAGTTCCAGGATGTTGATTGTTATCGTTCATATCCGGCAGTCGCACGGGTAGGCTCTGGCGCATGGGCGAGAGCGGATTGCGAGCAGCGCAAGCGAAGATGCGGCAGGGCGGGGTGGCTCCGGAGGCCATCGACGTCTTCACCCACTACTACAAGGAGCTGGAGGCCGGCGCCACCGGCCTCATCCCCGAGAGCACGATCGAGCCGCTGACCTCCATCGACTCCATCGGCGATGTCGAGGTCAGCGATGAGGACGCGCGTGAGGCACTGTCGCGCACGGTCCTCATCAAGCTCAACGGCGGGCTCGGCACCTCGATGGGGATGAGCCGCGCCAAGAGCCTTCTGCCGGTGCGCGATGGCAAGTCCTTCCTCGATCTCCTCGTGGGGCAGGTGGAGGCCGCCCGTGCCAAGTACGGCGTCACCCTGCCGCTCATCTTCATGGATTCCTTCCGCACCCGCGAGGACACCTTGGCCGCGTTGGAGTGTCACCCGGGGATCGCCGTCGACGGCCTGCCGCTCGACTTCCTCCAGAACCGCATCCCGAAGATCCGGCAGGACGACCTCGAGCCGGTCGAATGGGAGGCCGACCCCTCCCTGGAGTGGTGCCCCCCGGGGCACGGCGACATCTACACCGCGCTCATGGCCTCCGGCGTGCTCGACGCCCTCATCGAGCGCGGCTACAGGTACGCCATGACGTCGAACGCGGACAACCTGGGCGCGGCGCCCTCGGCCCGCATCGCCGGATGGTTCGCGGCCTCCGGCGCCCCCTACGCTCCGGAGATGTGCCGTCGCACACCGGCGGACGTCAAGGGCGGGCACCTGGCGGTGCGCAAGTCCGATGGGCGCATCATCCTGAGGGACACCGCGCAGACGCCGGCCGATGAGATGCACTACTTCACCGACCAGTTCCGCCACCCCTTCTTCCACACGAACAACCTCTGGTTCGATTTGGAGGTCCTGCGCGCCACTCTCGTCGAGAGGAGGGGCATCCTGGGCTTGCCTCTCATCCGCAATGAGAAGACCGTGGACCCGTCGGACGCCTCTTCAACGCCGGTCTACCAGTTGGAGACGGCGATGGGCGCGGCGGTCGAGGCCTTCGAGGGCGCCACCGCCGTGGAGGTGCCGCGCAGCCGTTTCCTGCCGGTCAAGACGACGAACGACCTCCTCCTCGTGCGCTCGGACGTGTACGAAGTGGATGAGGACGGCCTGCTGCGCATGGTCTGCGAGACCTCCTGCACCGTTGACCTCGACCCGCGCTACTACAAGAAAATCCAGGACTTCGAGGCGCGGTTCCCCGGCGGGGTGCCCTCGATCCGGGGAGCGCGGACGCTGACGGTGCGCGGCGACTGGACCTTCGGCGAGGGCGTTGTGGCCTCGGGCGACGCCCTCGTGACGGAGGAGGGCGCACCCGGCTCCATCGCCGATGGGGCGGAACTGTGAGGAGGCCGGGCGCTCCACGGCGGCTCGGCAGTGCCGTTCGCGCTGACCGGAGCGCTTCGCTACCGCTGGTGCGGGCGGGACGCTCCGCTCGGCGGGAACGGCACCATTCGGGGTGGTGGGCGATACTGGAATCGAACCAGTGACCTCCTCGGTGTGAACGAGGCGCTCTAACCCCTGAGCCAATCGCCCGATGTCCGCACAGATTAGCCAGAACCGGGCGCGTCCGGCAAACGGGTGGTCGGTGAGGTGAGTCACCGCGATGTCATTTGCGCGGGCGCGGAGGTGGAGTGATATGGTTGCGCAGCACCGAGCGATCCGGCGTTGAGCCGGGGAGAGCGGGCAGCCATGCGGATGTGGCTCAGTTGGTAGAGCATCACCTTGCCAAGGTGAGGGTCGCGGGTTCGAGTCCCGTCATCCGCTCCGAGGAGCCGGGCGGCCACCCAGCCCCCAGCATCTCACTGGTGGGTTGGCCGAGAGGCTAGGCACCGGCCTGCAAAGCCGTTTACACCGGTTCGAATCCGGTACCCACCTCGGGCGATTGGCGCAGTGGTAGCGCGCTTCCCTGACACGGAAGAGGTCACTGGTTCGAACCCAGTATCGCCCACTCGCAGCCCACCCCGCCCGGACCCACGGTCCGGGTTTTTCTGTCCGTTCCCGGGCTGTGGGAGTGAGGCACCGGCCATGGCAGACCCCTCGACGTACCGGCCCGCTACGGGCGAGATCCCCACGTCGCCCGGCGTCTACCGCTTCCTCGACCCCGAGGGTCGCGTCATCTACGTCGGCAAGGCCAAGAATCTACGAGCCCGCCTGAGCAACTACTTCCAGGACCTGGCGGCTCTCCACCCGCGCACGCAGAGAATGGTCACCACCGCCTGCGCCGTCGAGTGGACCGTCGTGGCCACCGAGGTGGAGTCCCTCGCCCTGGAGTACTCCTGGATCAAGGAGTTCAACCCGCGCTTCAACGTCATGTACAAGGACGACAAGTCCTACCCCTACCTCATGATCTCCCTGGGTGAGGAGTTCCCCCGCGCCCAGGTGGTGCGCGGGGCGCGCAAGCGCGGCGCTCGGTACTTCGGCCCCTACGTCCAGGCCTGGTCCATCCGCGACACCCTCGACCAGCTCCTGCGCGTCTTCCCCGTCCGCTCCTGCTCCGCCGGCGTCTTCCGGCGCGCCAAGGCCGCCGGTCGCCCCTGCCTCCTGGGCTACATCGACAAATGCTCCGCCCCCTGCGTCGGCCGCATCTCCGCCCCCGACCACCGGGCCCTCGCCGAGGACCTCTGCTCCTTCCTCGCCGGCCGCACCGGGCCCTATCTGCGCGAAGTCGAGTCCCAGATGCGCGCTGCCGCCGGCGCACTCGACTTCGAGAAGGCCGCCCGCCTGCGCGACGACGCCGCCGCGCTGCGCAAGGTCATCGAGCGCAACGCCGTGGTCCTGCTCGACGCCACCGACGCCGACGTCTTCGGCCTCGTGCGCGACGAGCTCACCGCCGCCGTCCAGGTCTTCCACGTCCGCGGCGGGCGCATCCGCGGCCAGCGCGGCTGGGTCATCGACACCCCCGATGACGCGACCGACTCAGAGCTCATCGAGCGCCTCATCCAGCAGGTCTACGCCGACCTTCTCGACCCCGGGGACACCGGCGCCCTCGAGCCATCATCGGCCGGCTCGGGGGCCGCTCCCAGCGGGCCCGTCTCCGGTCCCACCACATCCGTCGGCGTCGGGCGCGCGCTCGCCTGCCCGGCCCCGCGCGCACGACGCGAGGACGAGCCCGCACCCAGGCGCGCCGAGGCCGCGGCCACCAGCGTCGACGATGTCGCCCACGCCTCCACCACCGCCGTGCCCCGCGAGGTGCTCGTCCCCGTCCTTCCCGATGATGCCCCCGCCGTGCGGGCCTGGCTCGCCGGGCTGCGCGGCGCCGCCGTCGACCTGCGCGTCCCCGCCCGAGGGGACAAGGCGGCCCTTATGGAGACCGTTCGCAAGAACGCCGAGGAGGCTCTTCGCCTCCACAAGACCCGGCGCGCCGGCGATCTCACTCAGCGCTCCGCCGCCCTCGACGAGCTCGCCGAGGCCCTCGACCTGCCCGAGGCGCCCCTGCGCATCGAGTGCTACGACATCTCCCACACCCAGGGCACCCACCAGGTCGGCTCCATGGTGGTCTTCGAGGACGGCGCCCCCCGCAAATCCGACTACCGCCGCTTCGTCATCCGCGGTGAGAACGGCGGCGGCGCGGCCGATGACACCGCAGCCATGAGCGAGGTGCTCACCCGGCGCTTCAAGCGGCTCCTCGCCGAGCAGGGCCGGAGCACGGCGGAGCTGAGCGCGGCTCAGGCCGCCCAGCAGGTCGAGGACGCCGAGGGCGTCGCCGTCGTCTCCGGGCCCATCGATCCCGGGACGGGGCGGGCCAAACGCTTCTCCTACGCGCCCGGCCTCGTCGTTGTCGACGGCGGGCCGCCGCAGGTTGGGGCCGCCCGCGCCGTCCTCGACGAGCTCGGCATCGACATCCCCATCATCGGCCTGGCCAAACGCCTGGAGGAGGTCTGGATCCCCGGCGACGAGTTCCCCGTCATCCTGCCGCGCACCTCGCCCGCGCTCTACCTCCTTCAGCACCTGCGCGACGAGTCCCACCGCTTCGCCATCACCCACCACCGCGCCAAGCGCTCCGCCGGCATGACCCGCTCCGTGCTCGATGACGTCCCCGGCCTCGGGCCCGCCCGCCAGGCCGCGCTGCTCAGGGCCTTCGGATCGGTCAAGCGCCTGCGCGCCGCCAGCGTGGAGCAGATCGCCGACGTCAGGGGCATCGGCCCGGCGCTCGCCGCCACCGTCCACGAGCACCTGGGCGGCGGAGGCGAGTCGGCGGGGTGAGGCTGGGAAGCACGCACGAGCTCCTCAGTGAGGATCATGTCCGGGAACGCGTCGGGGACGGTCAGGCGCGCGGCGTCGGGCCCCTTGCCCGCCATATAGGCGCGCAGCGCCGTCAGAGCGCGCTCGGTGAAGTCGGACGGGGCGTAGAGCCCCGAGTTCGCCTCCAGGTAGAAGGTGAGGCCCCGCTCGCGCAGGAAGGCGACCGCCTGCCCGCACTGCTCGGCGCTCAGATGGCTGTGGAGGACCGCCTCGCCGTCGTCCTCCACATAGCCGCCGTTTCCTCCGATCATGCCGTGCAGGCCCAGGTTCCACAGCGCCGGCGGCATCTCGGCCCGGGAGCGCCCCGTGCAGGCGTAGAGTAGAGCCTGTGGCCGGCCGGCCGGCCGCCCGCGCGCGTCGCACAGCGCCCGCGCCGCCGACCGAGGCCGGGATCGTGTTCTCGTAGGTGACGAGCGCGCCGTCAACGTCGATCAGGAGGATCCTCGGTCATGGCCGGGATGCCCATGGTTCCCTCCTCGGATGTGACGTGCAGCATATGAGGATGCTCTTGTCGTGCCAAGAGCGTTCCGCCTATCGTCATCCGTGGGCAATAGCCCACCAGGATTGTGACCCACTCGGGGCAAGACCTGAGACGCTCCGCGCCATGCCGTAGAATAGCGTCTTGGGTCTTTTTTGTTGCCCCGGCGCGGATCATGGGAAGGCAAGGAGGCTCTTCATGGCAAAAGTCGACTACGCGGCAATGGCGCCGGACCTACTCGAGCGGATCGGGGGAGAGGCGAATGTCACCGCGCTCTCCCACTGCGCCACCCGCATGCGATTCGTCCTCAAGGATGAGTCCAAGGCGGACACCACCGCCATCAAGACAATGAGCGGCGTCGTCACCGTGGTGCAGGCCGGAGGCCAGTACCAGGTGGTCATCGGCACCGACGTCCCACTGCTCTTCGCCCAGGTCCAGGCCCTCCTCCCAGGTCTCGGATCAGGGAAGAACGACGGCAGTGAGGGTGGGGGCGCGCCGTCGCGCAACCCGCTGGACGCCT
This sequence comes from Actinomyces gaoshouyii, assembly GCF_002076915.1. Taxonomy (NCBI): domain Bacteria; kingdom Bacillati; phylum Actinomycetota; class Actinomycetes; order Actinomycetales; family Actinomycetaceae; genus Actinomyces; species Actinomyces gaoshouyii. Next base: position 1,164,602 of record NZ_CP020468.1, on the reverse strand, counting down.
TCATCGCCCTCGTCTCGGCAATCTTCGCCCCGGTGCTGTGGACCCTGGCGGGAACCGGCCTCTTCAAGGCCTTCCTCGCCATGTTCGCCACCTTGAACTGGATCGATGAGGCCTCGGACACCTACACAGTGCTCTACGCTGCGTCCGACGCCTTCATGAATTTCCTCCCCCTCGTCCTCGCTGTGACGGCGGCGCGCCATTTCAAGGCCAATCAATTCACCGCGATGGCGATCGCCGGCGCCCTCGTCTACCCCTCGATCGTCGCGATGAACGACGGCGGCGCCCATACCTTCCTCGGCATCCCGCTGGTCATCATGAGCTACACGTCCTCAGTGCTTCCCATCATCGTGGCCGTGTGGGTGCAGAGCTACGTGGAGCGGGTCTGCGACCGGGTCTTCCCCAGCGCCTTCCGCAACTTCATGACCCCCTGGATCAGCGTGCTCGTCATGGCGCCGCTCACCCTGCTCACGATCGGCCCGCTCACTACGACCATCGCCGACGGCATCGCCTCGGGCGTCCAGCTGCTGTTCATCCACGTCCCGCTGCTCGGCGGCATCGTCATCGGAGGGTTCTGGCAGGTGATCGTCATGTTCGGCCTACATTGGGGGCTCGTGCCCATCATGACCCAGGAGATCACCACCAACGGCTACTCCCTCATCTACGGACCCATCGGGGCCGCAGTCCTCGCGCAGGCCGCCGCCGGCCTGGCCGTCATGATCCGAACCCGCGACGCCAAGGTCCGCGAGCTCGCCGGCCCCGCCTCGCTGTCCGGCTTCCTCGCCGGTGTGACCGAGCCGATCATCTACGGTATCAACCTGCCCCGGAAGCTCCCCTTCTACTTCGGCATCCTCGGCGGCGCCGTCGGCGGGGCCATCGGGGCGATCGCCGGGGGCCGGGTCTCCCAGGCAGGGGTCTTCCCCTCGCTCATCGCGATCCCCGCCTACCTGGAGACCCCGCACTTCATCCTGTGGCTCATCGGTGTCATCGTCGGTGTCGCCATCGCCTTCATCCTCACCTTCATGTTCGGTGTGAAGGACGATGCCGATGCCGCGCCGGGGGAGCAGACGGGCGGCCCCGCCGGGTCCGCTGCGACCACTGGCTCCCGCGCCGCCGAGCCCACCAACGCCCTCGTCGCCCCCGTCGGCGGTTCCGCCGTCCCGCTGGAGAGGGTCAAGGACCCGGTGTTCTCCTCGGGCGCACTCGGCAACGGCGTCGGCATCGTCCCTGCCTCCGGCCGCCTGGCCGCACCGGCCGCGGGGACGGTCGTCACCGCCATGGAGACCGGGCACGCCTTCGGCATCAAGACCGACGACGGCGTCGAGATCCTCATCCACGTGGGCATCGACACCGTCAACCTCAAGGGCGCCGGCTTCACGCCGCGCGTGGCCGTGGGGGACCGCGTGGGCGCCGGTGACCCGCTCGTCGACGTCGACCTCGAGGCCGTGAATGCCGCCGGCTACGACACCACCACTATCGTCGTCATCACCTCCACCGCCAGCCTGGGCGCCGTCGTGCCCATCGTCGACGGCGATGTGCGCGCAGGTGAGACCATCATCGAGATCGACCGCTGACGCCCCGGCAGCAGCAGACCATCATCAACCGCGAATGACCAAGGAGACCAGAATGACAGGATCAACCATGTTCACGCCCCGATTCCCCGAGGGATTCCTCTGGGGAGGCGCCACCGCAGCCAACCAGGTCGAGGGCGCCTACGACGTCGACGGCAAGGGACTATCCATCCAGGACGTCATGCCCAAGGGCATCGTCGCCCCTCGCACCGAGAGGCCGACCCCCGACAATCTCAAACTCGAGGCGATCGACTTCTACCACCGCTACGCCGAGGACATCGCGCTGTTCGCCGAGATGGGCTTCAAGATCTACCGCTTCTCCATCGCCTGGTCCCGCATCTTCCCTCTCGGTGATGAGACCGAGCCCAACGAGGAGGGCCTGGCCTTCTACGACCGCGTCCTGGATGAGCTCGAGAAGCACGGCATCGAGCCCCTCGTGACCCTCAGCCACTACGAGACCCCGCTGCACCTCGCTGAGGCCTACGACGGCTGGACCGACCGGCGCCTCATCGGCTTCTACGAGCGCTACGCCCGCACGGTGATCGAGCGCTACGGCCACCGCGTCAAGTACTGGCTCACCTTCAACGAGATCAACTCCGTGCTGCACGCGCCCCTCCTGTCAGGGGGCATCAACACGCCCAAGGAGCGTCTCGCGCCCAAGGACCTCTACCAGGCGATCCACCACGAGCTCGTCGCCTCGGCGAGCGCCACGAGGATCGCCCACGAGATCAACCCCGATATCAAGGTCGGATGCATGGTCATCGGCGTGCCGATCTATCCGCTGACCCCCGACCCGCGCGACGTGCTCGCCTGTCTGAAGGCCGACCACGCCAACCTCGCCTTCTCCGATGTCCACGTGCGCGGCGAGTACCCGGGATACTTCCTGCGGACCCTGGCCGAGAAGGGTGTCGAACTCGACATCGCCGAGGGCGACCTGGCCACCCTCAAGGAGCACACGGTGGACTTCGTATCCTTCTCCTACTACATGTCCGTGTGCGACACCGCCGCCCAGGCGGCGGGCCAGGGGGCGGGCAACATCATGGGCGGTGTGCCCAACCCGACCCTGGCCGCCTCGGAGTGGGGCTGGCAGATCGACCCGATCGGCCTGCGCATCATCCTCAACCAGTTCTGGGACCGCTGGGGCAAGCCGCTGTTCGTCGTCGAGAACGGGCTGGGGGCGAAGGACGAGCTCATCGAGGGGCCCGACGGCCCGACCGTTGAGGACGACTACCGCATCGCCTACATGAACGACCACCTCGTGCAGGTGGCCGAGGCCATCGCCGACGGCGTCGAGGTCATGGGCTACACCTCCTGGGGCTGCATCGACTGCGTCTCGGCCTCCACGGCCCAGATGTCCAAGCGCTACGGCTTCATCTACGTCGATCGCGACGACGATGGCGCGGGCAGCCTGGCGCGCTACCGCAAGAAGTCCTTCGGCTGGTACAAGGAGCTCATCGCATCCAACGGGGCGACGCTCCGGGTATCCGGCGGCTGACGACCGGGCCCGGGCCGGCCCCAGTGCCGGCCCGGGAACCGCAGCCGGCGCAGGAAGGGCACGGAGCGCGACCGCCCTGGGGCCTGTGGAGAGAGGATCGGTTCCGACGCCGTTCTCGACCGGTCCCGGTCAGGGGCGGGTATGGTGTGGCACACTCGGGGAGTGAGAATCCTGCGGGTGTTCAACAACAATGTCGTTCTGGCCCGTGATGCCCTGGGGCGCGAGGTCGTCGCCACGGGCCGGGGACTCGCCTTCGGGCGCAAGGCGGGCCAGGACCTCGACGAGTCCCTCATCGCCCGCCGCTACGTCACTGCGCAGGACGCCGGCCTCGTCGGCCAGATGCTCTCCGAGATCCCGCTCGCTCGCATCGCCCTCATCGAGGAGGTCTTCACCCAGGCGCTCAAGAACCTCGGCGCCACGATCACCTCGGCGGGCCTCATCGCCGTCGTCGACCACGTCCACCAGGCGCTCGAACGCGCCCGGCGCGGCGAGCGGATGGACTACCCCCTGCGGGCCGAGGTCGCCCACCTCCATCCCGAGGAACTGCGCCTGGCCGAGCGGATGGTGGCCGGCCTCAATGCCTCCCAGGCCGTGCGCCTGCCCGACGGCGAGGCCTTCGCCCTCGCGCTCCACCTCTTCGCCGCCTCCACCGGGGCCGGCTCCCTCCAGGAAGCCGCGGCGCAGTCCCGGATCGTGACCCGGGCCATCGAGCTGATCGACCGCGCCGCGCCCGACGGTATCGATCAGGGCTCCATCCACGCCGCCCGCTTCGCCACCCACCTGCGCTACTTCCTCGCCCGTGCCCGCACCGGCGCCCAGATCGACGATGGAACCGCCGATATCATCGCCGCGTCCCTGCGCGGGCGTTATCCCGACGCCTTCAGGCTCGCCGAGGAGGTGGCCTCCCTCCTCCAGGAGCGGATCAGGATCACGGTCAGGCCGGACGAGATCAGTTATCTGGCTATCCATATCGCACGGCTCCTCGGCTCCTCCACCCCGGCGGGGGAGTAGCGGGCGATACCTGCGCCGCCTGGAACCACTACCCCGCGGGAGGGATCTCCCCTGCCCGGCCTGCGGAGGGCGGACCGGTTTCGATGCTGTTTTCGACCGGTCTCGATGGGAGGGGCGGTTGGAGGAGGACGCGGATGGAGCCGGCGGCGCGCGTGGCGCGGTCGCGCGCCTCCTCCACTGTCACGCCTTCGGCCACCGCCACCGCGAGGCGGCGGCCCTCATGGGCCTCCGGCTTGCCGAAGATCCGCAGATCGGCTCCCGGCACGGCCAGCGCCTCGGCGACGCCGTCGAAGCGGGCGCCCTCGCCCGGGGCCGACGCGCCCGGGGACTTGATGACCGCGGAGGCCCCCGGCGAGCGCAGCGCCGTGTCCACGGGCAGACCCAGGAGGGCGCGTGCGTGCAGCTCGAACTCGGACAGGCGCTGGCTCGCCATCGTCACCATGCCGGTGTCGTGCGGGCGCGGCGAGACCTCCGAGAACAGGACCTCCTCGCCGCTGATGAACAGCTCCACCCCGAACACGCCCCAGCCGCCCAGGGCGGCGGTGATCCTCTCGGCCATCTCACGGGCGCGCATCAGCGCGCGTGCCGGCAGGGCCTGCGGCTGCCACGACTCCACGTAGTCCCCGCCCGCCTGCCGATGGCCGATCGGCTCGCAGAACGAGGTCACCGTGCCGCCCGTCGCCGCGTCCCGCGAGCGCACCGTGAGCAGCGTGATCTCCGTGTCGAAGCGCACGAGCCCCTCCACGATCACCCGGCCCCGGTCCACCCTGCCCTCCTCAGCGGCGCGCCGCCAGGCCGCATCCAGCTCATCGGCCGAGCCCACCACGGACTGCCCGTGCCCCGAGGAGGACATGACCGGCTTGACGACGCAGGGCAGTCCGACCTCCTCGGCGCCTGCGCGCAGCTCAGCCGCAGAGGAGGCGAAGACGTAGGGGCTCGTGGGCAGGCCCAGCTCCTCGGCCGCCAGGCGCCGGATGGCCTCGCGGTCCATCGTCAGCCGCGCGGCGCGCGCCGAGGGCACCACCCGGATGCCCTCGGACTCCAGGGCCTCGAGGGCGTCCGTGGCCAGTGCCTCGATCTCCGGGACGACCACCCGCGCCCCACAGGAGCGGATCGCCGCGGCCAGCTCGTGCGCGTCGGACATATCGATGGTCAACGCGCTGTGCGCGACCTGCTGGGCGGGAGCGCCGTCATAGCGATCGATGGCGATGACCTCCACGCCCAGGCGCGTCAGCGCGATCGCCACCTCCTTGCCGAGCTCGCCCGAGCCCAGCAGCGCCACCCGGGTGGCGCGCGGTGTCCACGGCGTGCCGAGCGGGGCGGGCCCGCCGGGCCCGGTGGTCGAAGCAGTGGGGGCGGCGCTGATGCTCATGCGCGTGACTCCTGTATCCGAGGTCGGCGCCCGAGCGTCCTGGCGACGCGGGGCGGGTGTTCCTCCGAGGGCTCACCGGAGTGCGATCCCGGTGAGCAGGAGCAGGCTACAGCCCTGCCCGTCATGCCATGCTTGGCCCATGGAGAACCATCGCACGCCACGGCCCCGGTCCTCCGGGCGCGAGGACGACGCAGACGGCGACCGGGCCGTTGGGCCCCGCCAGGATACGGTACCCATCGAGATCCCCCGGATCGACGAGGAGGCGCCTCCCGTGGCCCCCGCCACGAGCCCCCAGATGATCATCGTCACCGGCATGTCCGGGGCCGGTCGCTCCCGGGCCGCCAACGCCCTGGAGGACCTCGACTGGTACGTCGTCGACAACCTCCCGCCCCAACTGCTGCCGGCGCTGGCGGGCATGATGACCACCGTCGGCGCGGGCGTCCACCGGCTGGCCGCCGTCGTCGATGTGCGCAGCCGGGAGTTCTTCGCTCACTTCATGCGCTACCTCGCCGAGCTGCGCGAGAGCGGGACCAATGTGCGCGTCCTCTTCCTCGACGCCTCCGACGCCGTTCTGGTGCGGCGCTTCGAGTCCTCCCGCCGGCCCCATCCGTTGCAGGGCACCTCCTCCATCCTCGACGGCATCGAGCACGAGCGCACACTGCTGGGCGGTCTCAAGGGCGCCGCGGACATGGTCATCGACACCACCGACCTGTCCGTCCACGACCTCGCCCGCCGCGTGCGAGACCTCGTGGCCACCGAGTCCGATCTCGCGCTGCGCGTCAACATCATGAGCTTCGGCTTCAAGTACGGCCTGCCCGTCGACGCCGACCACGTCCTCGACATCCGCTTCATCCCCAACCCGTACTGGGTCTCCGAGCTGCGCCACCTCACCGGGCGCGACGATCCCGTGGCCGACTACGTGTTCCGCCAGCCCGGCGCCGCGGCCTTCGTCGACGGGTACGCCGACCTCCTCGCGCCCGCGCTGCCCCATTACGTCGACGAGCTCAAGCCCAACGTCACCATCGCGGTGGGCTGCACCGGCGGCAAGCACCGCTCCGTCGCCTCCGCCGAGCGCATCTCGGCGCGCCTGCGCTCGCGCGGCTTCCGCGTCAACACCCAGCACCGCGACCTCGGACGGGAGTGAGCCATGCCCACCACCATCGACTCCGGGGGGTGGCCCCGGCGCGGGGAGGAGGGCCCCGCCGTCGTGGCCCTGGGAGGGGGCCACGGGCTGTCGGCCACTCTGCGGGCCCTGCGGCACGTGACCAACCGGCTCACGGCGGTCGTGACCGTCGCCGACGACGGCGGATCCTCGGGCCGCCTGCGCCAGGAGTTCGACTGCCTGCCGCCGGGCGACCTGCGCATGGCCCTGGCCTCCCTGTGCGATGAATCCGATTGGGGTCTCACCTGGCGCGATGTCCTCCAGCACCGCTTCTCCGGCGAGGGCGAGCTGGATAACCACGCCCTGGGCAACCTCCTCATCCTGGCCCTGTGGCAGCTCCTGGGCGACGAGGTCGAGGGGCTGGGCTGGGTGGGCCGCCTGCTGGGGATCCACGGCCGGGTCATCCCGATGAGCGCCTCCCCGCTGGTCATCGAGGCCGATGTCGTCGACGGCGATGAGCGCGCGCGCGTGAGCGGCCAGGTCGCCGTGGCCAGGACGCGCGGCCGACTCGAGAACGTCGCCGTCGTCCCCGAGGACGCCCAGGCCCATCCCGAGGCCATCCGCGCCATCGAGGAGGCCGAGTGGGTGGTGCTCGGCCCAGGCTCCTGGTACACCTCCGTCCTGCCCCACGTCATTCTGCCCTCCCTGCGCGAGTCCCTCGTCACCACCCGCGCCAGGCGGGCCGTCGTCCTCAATCTCACGGCGCAGAGTGGGGAGACCGATGGCATGACGGCGGCCGATCTCCTGAGAGTCCTGCGCGAGCACGCCCCCGCGCTGCGCCTCGACGTCGTTCTCGCTGACCCCTCCACCATCGAGGATCTCGATGATCTCGAGGAGGTTGCGGGCGCCATGGGCGCAACTGTGATCCTGCGGCAGGTGCGCACCGGGGACTCCATGTGCAACCATGACCCCCTGCGGCTGGCCGCCGCCTTCCGGGACGCCTTCGACGGCGTGGTGGGCGATGTCGGCAACGGCGGAGCCCTGGGGGACTGAACCCGGACGCTGCCCAGCCCCTCAGCCAGACACGAGCGAGGAGAGCGGAAGGTATGTCGCTGACCGTCACCGTCAAGGACGAGTTGGCGCGCGTGAGCGCGGAGAGCACCGCGCAGCGCCGCGCCCAGGTGGCGTCGATGCTGCGCTTCGGCGGTGGGCTCCACATCGTTTCCGGGCGCATCGTCGTCGAGGCCGAGCTCGACCACGGCGGGGCGGTGCGCCGCCTCCACCACGACCTCAAGGAGCTCTTCGGCATGGAGCCCGAGGTCATGGTCGTCCAAGGCGGCTCTCTGCACCGCGGTACCCGCTACGTCCTGCGCGTGAGTGAGCGCGGCAAGGAGCTCGCGCGCCTCATCGGACTCGTCGACGGGCGCGGCCGCCCCGTGCGCGGGATGCCCGTGGCCGTCGTCCACGGCGTGCGCACCTCGGCCGCCGCCGCCTGGAGGGGGGCCTTCCTCGCCCGCGGCTCCCTGACCGAGCCGGGCCGCTCCTCCTCCCTGGAGGTCACCTGCCCGGGCTCCGAGGCGGCCCTGGCGCTCGTGGGCGCCGCCCGCCGTTTCGACGTGGCCGCCAAGGCCCGCGAGGTGCGCGGGACCGACCGCGTCGTCGTGCGCGACGGCGAGGCCATCGGCGTCCTACTGGACCGGATGGGCGCCAAGGAGGCCTTCAGGACCTGGGGCGAGAGGCGCAGCCGCCGCGAGTCGCGCGGAACCGCCAACCGCCTGGCCAACTTCGACGACGCCAACCTGCGCCGCTCCGCCCGGGCCGCCGTCGCCTCCGGGGCGCGGGTGGAGCGGGCCTTCGAGATCCTGGGCGATGACATCCCCGCCCACCTCGTCGAGGCCGGCCGGCTGCGCATCGCCAACAAGCAGGCCAGCCTCGAGGAGCTCGGGCAGCTCTCCAACCCCCAGCTCACCAAGGACGCCGTCGCCGGGCGCATCCGCCGCCTGCTCGCCATGGCGGACAAGCGCGCCCACGATCTGGGCATCCCCGACACCGAGTCCGTCCTCACCCCGGACATGCTCGACCTGTAGCCGCCGGCATCGGCTCGGCGCCTGCGCCCCGGAGGAGGCTGGGACGTCCGTCCCCCATGCCGAGGCTGTCACGACGAGATCACGCCGGTGGCCCCGAGAGCGTTCGCCAAGGGCGTGGATACCACTCGCGCCTCACCGCGCTGTGACGGTAGACTCGTCGCGCTGGCCCACGGAACCCCTTGAGAGCTCTTCCGGCGGGCCGGGGCGCATCGCTGATGCGCTGGAACTACGTAACCGTGCGCCTCACCGGCGCATTAGGAGGACACAAAGTGACCACCCGCGTTGGTATCAACGGCTTCGGCCGCATCGGCCGCAACTTCTTCCGTGCCGCGCTTGAGCAGGGCGCCGACATCGAGGTCGTGGCGGTCAACGACCTGACCGACAACAAGACCCTCGCCCACCTCCTCAAGTACGACTCCATCCTTGGTCGCTTCGACGGCGAGGTCTCCTTCGACGATGACGGCATCACCGTCAACGGCAAGCGCATCAAGGTCCTCGCTCAGCGCGACCCCAAGGACCTGCCGTGGGGCGACCTCGGTGTCGAGGTCGTCGTGGAGTCGACCGGCTTCTTCACCGATGGTGAGAAGGCCAAGGCCCACATCGACGCCGGCGCCAAGAAGGTCGTCATCTCCGCACCCGCGAAGAACGTCGACGGCACCTTCGTCGTGGGCGTCAACGAGGGCGACTACGACGGCGCGACGATGAACATCGTCTCCAACGCCTCCTGCACCACGAACTGCCTCGCTCCGCTGGCCAAGGTCCTCCACGAGAACTTCGGCATCGTGCGCGGCATCATGACGACGATCCACTCCTACACGGGTGACCAGCGCGTCCTCGACGCCCCGCACGGCGACCTGCGCCGCGCCCGCGCCGCCGCCCTCAACATGATCCCCACGAAGACCGGTGCCGCCCAGGCCGTGGCCCTCGTCCTTCCCGAGCTCAAGGGCAAGTTCGACGGCCTCGCCGTGCGCGTGCCCACCCCGACCGGCTCGCTCACCGACCTGACCTTCCAGGCCGAGAAGGAGGTCTCGGTCGAGTCCATCAAGGCCGCCGTCAAGGCCGCTGCCGAGGGCGAGCTCAAGGGCATCCTCAAGTACACCGAGGACCCGATCGTGTCCACCGACATCGTCGGCGACCCGCACTCCTCGATCTTCGACGCCACCGAGACCAAGGTCATCGGTGACCTCGTCAAGGTTCTGTCCTGGTACGACAACGAGTGGGGCTACTCCAACCGCCTCGTCGAGCTCACCGCTCTCATCGGCTCCAAGCTCGCCTGAGTCGGCGCACGAGCTGAGCCCACGATCGGGAGGCGCGGCGTCATGAGCACCGTGAGCACCCGATGAGAAGACGCCCGCGCACGCTCAGCGTGCGCGGGCGTCGGTCACCCATCCCCCATCCACCGTTCACTCGAACGCCACATCACACCTTGAGAGGTTTCATGAAGACCATCGATTCCCTCGGCGACCTGGCCGGCAAACGCGTCCTCGTCCGCTCCGACTTCAACGTCCCGCTCGACGCCGACAGGAACATCACCGATGACGGCCGTATCCAGGCCGCCCTGCCCACCCTGCGCAGGCTCCTGGAGGCCGGCGCCAAGGTCATCATCACCGCCCACCTCGGCCGTCCCAAGGGCCAGGCCAATCCGGACTTCTCGCTCGCCCCTGTCGCCAAACGCCTCGCCGAGGTCACCGGCGTCAAAGTCGTCCTGGCCGAGGACACTGTCGGCGAGTCCGCCAAGGCCGCTGTCGCGGCCATGAGCGCCGGTGAGATCGTCCTGCTGGAGAACGTGCGCTTCAACGCCGCCGAGACCTCCAAGGACGACGCCGAGCGCGAGGCCTTCGCCGCCCAGCTCGCCGAGCTCGCCGATGCCTTCGTCTCCGACGGCTTCGGTGTGGTCCACCGCAAGCAGGCCTCGGTCTACGACATCGCCAAGATCCTCCCGGCCGCCGCGGGCCTGCTCGTGGTCAAGGAGATTGAGTCCCTCGGACGCGCCGTCAACGACCCCGAGCGCCCCTACACCGTGGTGCTCGGCGGCTCCAAGGTCTCCGACAAGCTCGGCGTCATCGCCAACCTGCTGTCCAAGGCGGATCGCCTCCTCATCGGGGGCGGCATGGCCTACACCTTCCTCGTCGCCCAGGGCCACGAGGTCGGCACCTCCCTGCTGGAGAAGGACCAGGTCGAGACCGTCAAGGGCTACCTGGCTACCGCCAAGGCCAACGGCGTTGAGCTCCTCCTGCCCGTCGACACCGTCGCAGCCCCGGAGTTCAAGGCCGACGCCCCCGCAACCGTCGTGGCCTCCGACGCCATTCCGGCCGACCAGATGGGCCTGGACATCGGCCCCAGGACCGCCGAGATCTTCAGCGAGGCCATCGCCTCGTCCAAGACCGTCGTGTGGAACGGCCCCATGGGCGTCTTCGAGTTCGACGCCTTCGCCGCCGGTACCAAGGCCGTGGCCCGGGCCATCAGCGACTCCGACGCCTTCAGCGTCATCGGCGGCGGTGACTCCGCCGCGGCTGTGCGCACCCTCGGCTTCGACGAGACCACGTTCTCCCACATCTCCACCGGTGGCGGCGCCTCCCTGGAGCTCCTCGAGGGCAAGACCCTGCCGGGCATCGCCGTCCTCGAGGACTGATCGCGCCAGCCGCCCCACACCCCAACTGACAACGAAGGACACCACCGCAATGTCGAACCGCACCCCCCTCATGGCGGGCAACTGGAAGATGAACCTGGACCATCTCGAGGCCAACCACCTCGTCCAGGGCATCGCCATGGAGCTCAAGGACGCCGGACACGACTTCGCCAACTGCGAGGCCGTCGTCATCCCGCCCTTCACCGACCTGCGCACCGTGCAGACCGTCGTCGACGCTGACAACCTGGAGATCAAGTACGGCGCCCAGGACGTCTCCATCCACGACAACGGCGCTTACACCGGTGAGATCTCCACCGCCATGCTCACCAAGCTCGGTTGCTCCTACGTGGTCATGGGCCACTCCGAGCGCCGCGAGTACCACAACGAGTCCGATGAGCTCGTTGGCGCCAAGGCCCGCAAGGCCCTCGATGCCGGCATGACGCCGATCCTGTGCTGCGGCGAGGCCTTGGAGATCCGCAAGGCCGGCACGCACGTCGAGTTCGTGCTCGGCCAGATCCGTGCCGCCCTGAAGGGATGGAGCGCCGAGGACGTCGCCAAGATCGTCATCGCCTACGAGCCCATCTGGGCCATCGGCACCGGTGAGACCGCCACCGCCGACGATGCCCAGGAGGTCTGCGGGGCCATCCGCGCGGCCCTGCGCGAGGACTTCGGCGAGGCGACCGCCGAGGCCACCCGCGTGCTCTACGGGGGCTCCGCCAAGCCCGGCAACATCGTCGAGCTCATGGCCCAGGCCGACATCGACGGCGCCCTCATCGGCGGCGCCTCCCTCAAGGCGGACTCCTTCGCGGCCATGTGCCGCTTCTACGCCGCCTGAGCGGGATCGGGCGCCGCACCATCCGCCGCCGCCTGAGCGGTGCTCGGGCAGGGCGGTGCCCGTGACGCAACCGCGATCGGGGCCAGGGCACCTCACAGGAGGCGTGCCCTGGCCCCGGCGCGCGATTCGGGTAGAGTCGGCCATGGTCATGCCGCGCGATCGCTCGCCAGCGGCGTATCTGATCCTTCCGGGCCTCGCGGGCCCCCTCAATGAAAGGACGACGGCGTGGACATCCTCCGCATCATCCTCCAGGTGCTCCTCGTTCTGTCGAGCTTCTTCCTCATCATGTCGATCCTCCTGCACAAGGGGAAGGGCGGCGGTCTGTCCGACATGTTCGGCGGCGGTATCTCCTCCTCGGCCGGCTCCTCAGGCGTCGCCGAGCGCAACCTCGACCGGATCACCGTGGGCGTGGGCCTCGTCTGGAGCGTGACGATCATCGGCCTCGGACTCCTGGTGAAGTTCTCCTGACCACCCCATCCAGCCACGTGGCAGACCCGCGTGGGGACGCCCTCGAGCGATGCCTGCGCGGGTATCTCGCGCATCTGCGGGTCGAGCGGGGCCTGAGTGAGAACACCCTGGCCGCCTATCTGCGGGACCTGTCCCGATACGCGGGGTTCCTCCGGGGGCGTGGCATCACCGAGCCCGGCGGCGTCGCCGAGGAGGACGTTTCCGCTTTCTCCCAGGCCATCCGCACCGGCGAGGACGGGGGTCGCCCCCTGGCAGCCTCCTCCGCCGCCCGCACTGTCACCGCCGTGCGCGGCTGGCACCGATTCCTCCTCGACGAGGGCACCACGCCGACCAACCCCTCCGCGGCCGTCCGCCCCCCGCAGGTGGGGCGCCGCTTGCCCAAGGCCCTCAGCGTCGAGGAGGTGCGCGCGCTCCTGGAGGCGGCCGCCATCGACGACTCGCCCGTGAGCCTGCGCGACCGAGCCCTCCTGGAGATCCTCTACGCCACAGGGGCCCGCATCTCCGAGGCGGTCGGCCTCGTCGTCGACGACCTCGACGCCGACTCGGGCGTGCTCCGGCTCTTCGGCAAGGGACGCAAGGAGAGGATCGTCCCCATGGGACAGTACGCCTGGGCGGCCCTCGACGCCTACCTCGTCCGCGGGCGGCCGAGCCTGGCCTCCAAGGGCAGGGGAGTGCCCGAGGTCTTCCTCAACACGCTCGGGCGGCCCCTGTCCCGCCAGACCGCGTGGAGCGTCCTCCAGCAGGCCGCCGCCCGCGCCGGGCTCGTCGGCCGGCCCCCCGGGGAGGCCCTCACCGTCCCCGACGGCGTCGTCGGGGAGGACGGCGGTGCGCAAGCCGACCGCCATGTCTCGCCCCACACGCTGCGCCACTCCTTCGCCACCCACCTGCTCGCCGGCGGGGCCGACGTACGGATCGTCCAGGAGATGCTCGGCCACGCCTCGGTCACCACCACCCAGATCTACACGAAGGTGACCGTCGACCACCTCAGGGAGGTCTACGCCACGAGCCACCCCCGGGCTCACTGATGATGCCTACTGATGATTCCACTGCCGTCCGCTACCCTGGCCCCGTGAGCGACTCCAAGCAGCCCGGACTGATCGACCTTCCCGCCCCTGAGCAGAAGGAGTTCCCCGCCCCCGCGCCCCTGGAGTCCCACGGGCCGGCACGGATCATCTCCATGTGCAATCAGAAGGGCGGCGTCGGCAAGACGACGACCACCATCAGCCTGGGGGCCTCCCTCGTGGAGTACGGGCGCAAGGTGCTCATCGTCGACTTCGACCCGCAGGGAGCCGCCTCCGCCGGGCTCGGCGTCAACGCCAATGAGCTCGACACCACCATCTACGACCTCCTCGTGGCCGCCCGCCCCGACATCCTGCCCGTCATCCAGCAGACCTCCATGCCGGGCCTGGACCTCGTGCCCGCCAATATCGACCTGTCCGCCGCCGAGGTCCAGCTCGTCAACGAGGTGGCACGCGAGCAGGCGCTCGCCCGGGTGCTTCGCCCCGTCGTCGACGACTACGACGCCATCATCGTGGACTGCCAGCCCTCCCTCGGCCTGCTCACGGTCAACGCGCTGACCGCCTCCCATGGCGTCATCATCCCGCTGGAGACCGAGTTCTTCGCCCTGCGCGGCGTGGCCCTCCTCGTGGAGACCGTCGAGCGGATCAAGGACCGCCTCAACCCGCGCCTCGACATCGACGGCATCCTCGCCACCATGGTGGATTCCCGCACCCTGCACTCCCGCGAGGTCCTGGAGCGCCTGGAGCAGGCTTTCGGCGAGCGTCTCTTCGACACGCGGATCCGCCGCACGGTGAAGTTCCCCGACGCCTCCGTGGCCGCCGAGCCCATCAACACCTACGCCCCCACGCACGCCGGCGCCGAGGCCTACCGGCGCCTGGCACGGGAGATCATCGCTCGCGGCTGTGTCGCCTGAGGAGGCCGCCGCGCCCGAGGGCGCGGGGGAGCCCATGGGCGTCGGCGCGCTCGATGCCGGGGTGCGCGCCGGCTCCGGCGGGCGCGAGGGCGCCGAGCAGGAGGGGCCCGCCAGGCTCCCCGGCTTCTCCGTCAGCCTGCCCCAGTTCGAGGGTCCCTTCGACCTCCTTCTCAGCCTCATCGCCAGACGTCGGCTCGATGTCACCGAACTCGCCCTGGCCGAGGTCACCGACGAGTTCATCGCCCATATGCGAGCCGATTGGGACCTCGGGCACGCCAGTGAGTTCGTCGTGGTGGCCTCCACGCTCCTGGCTCTCAAGGCCCACCGCCTCCTGCCCCAGGTGGACGGGGAGGAGGACGAGGATCTGGAGCTGTTGGAGGCCCGTGACCTGCTCTTCGCCCGCCTCCTGCAGTACCGCGCCTACAAGCGGGCCGCCTCCTCCCTGTCCTCCATGGCCGCCTCGGCGGCCACTGCCCACCCGCGCGTCGTCGCCCTCGCCCCCGAGCTCGCCTCCCTGCTGCCCAGGCTCGTGGCCACCGTCGGCCCCGCTGAGCTCGCCCGCATCGCTCTGGCCGCGTTCAACCGCCCCGACGCCCCTGGCGTGCAGACCGTCCACCTCCACGAGGCGGTCCAGGTCGGCGAGCAGATCACCGTGCTCGCCCAGCGCCTGCGCGCCGCTGGGACACTCACCTTCTCCGAACTCACGGGCGACGCCGAGCGCGTCGCCGTCGTCGTGGCCCGCTTCCTCAGCCTGCTCATCCTCCACCGGCAGGGCAGCGTCGACCTGGAGCAGGGCGAGGCCATGGGCGAGATCACGGTGACGTGGTGCGGCGGGGAGGACGATCCCGCGGGCATCATGGCCCCGGACATGGACGGCCTGGGGGAGGAGTTCTCATGAGCGGGGATGGAGCGGCGGCGCAGGTCGCCCCGGGGGCCGACGGCCAGGAGGCGCCCGCGGTCGGCGCTGTGAGCGATGAGCTGCTGGCCGCGGCCGAGGCGGTGCTCGTCGTCTCCGATGAGCCCGTGACGCCCGCCGCTCTCGGCGCCGCCCTGGGCCTGGGATCCGAGGCGGCCGAGGCGCTGCTTCAGGCCTTGGCCGCCGAGTACCGGGGCGAGTCCGCGGATGGGGCGGCCGCGCGCCGTCGGGGGTTCATCCTGCGTCGCGTGGCCGGGGGTTGGCGCCTCGCCTCCGCGCCCGAGCACGCCGGGATCGTCGAGAGCTTCGTCGTCGGCGGGGCCTCAGCGCGCCTGTCCCAGGCGGCACTGGAGACCCTCGCCGTCGTCGCCTACCGCCAGCCCGTCACCCGCGGACGCATCGCCGCCATCCGCGGGGTCAACGTCGACGGCGTCGTGCGCACCCTCCATGCCCGCGGGCTCATCGAGGAGGCCGGCAATGAGACCTCCGGCGCGATCCTCTACCGTACGACCAACGAGTTCCTCGAGTACCTGGGGATCGACGGCCTCGACGAGCTACCGCCCCTGGCACCCCACCTCCCGGACGCCTCCCAGTTGGAGGACATCGAGCACGAGACGGAGACGCGATGAGCACCCGCGGTCACAGCACCGGCAATGATGAGGTCCCCCTGGGCGACTTCGGGGCAGAGGAGTTCTACGACGAGGACGACATCGAGGAGCTCGGCGACGCGGACCTGACGCCCGAGGAGATCGCCGCCTTCGACGACGGCGCCCTGGCCGAGGATGAGGAGGCCAGGCTCGTCGACGAGCGCAGCAGGGCCTCCCGAGGCGGTGAGGATGACCCGCACGTCCACTCCGGGCAGCGCCTCCAGAAGGTCCTCGCCCACGCGGGCGTGGCCTCCCGCCGGGCCTGCGAGGCGATCATCGCCGCGGGCCGCGTGAGCGTCGACGGCGTCATCGTCACCGAGGCCGGGGTGCGCGTGGATCCCACCCGCCAGGAGATCCGGGTTGACGGCTCGCGCATCCTCACCGACCCCGACGTGCTCACCGTCATGCTGCACAAGCCCGCCGGCGTCGTGACCACCATGGAGGACCCCGAGGGGCGGCCCACCGTCGCCGAGCTGGGGGAGCGGTACGTGGCCGAGCGCGCCGACGAGCTCTCACGGAGGGGCACAGGCGGAGCGCAGGGGGCGGGCGCGTATCGCGGGGACGGCGCGAGCGGGCGCATCAGGCTCGTTCACGTGGGGCGTCTCGACACCGACACCGAGGGCCTGCTCCTGCTGTCCAACGACGGCGAGCTCTCCCACCGGCTCATGCACCCCAGTTACGAGATCTCCAAGACCTACGTGGCGATCGTCCAGGGGAGGGTCGAGCCCTGGGTACCGCGCAAGCTCAAGCGCGGCATCGAGCTCGAAGACGGCCTCATCAGCGCTGACCGCGTGGTCATCAAGGACTCCGGGCCCGCGGGCTCGATCCTGGAGATCACCCTGCACTCCGGGCGCAACCGGATCGTGCGCCGCATGTGTGACGCCGTCGGGCACCCCGTGATCCGGCTATCCCGCACCAGGCTCGGCCCATTGGCGCTCGGCGGGCTCAAGCCCGGCGCCATGAGGGCCCTCACCAGTGAGGAGATCGCGGCACTCCAGAGAGAGGTCGGACTATGAGCCGGTTGGAGGCGCGCGTCGTCCAGGTGGGACCGCCCGGTAGAGGGACGGGTGGGGCAGCGGAGGAGCATGGGGGAGGCCCGGCGGCGCGCCCTCCCGCCGCCACGCGCGGCCCTGTGCTCATCATCGGTACCGGACTGCTCGGCACCTCGCTCGCGCTCGTCCTGCGGGCGGCCGGCGTGCCCGTCCAACTCCGGGACACCTCGCCCACCTCGCTCGCCCTGGCCCGGGACATGGGTGCCGGCACCGTGAGGGCAGAGGGGGATCCCGAGCCGGCGCTCGTTGTCGTCGCCACCCCGCCGGATGTGGCCGCGCAAGTGGCGGTCGGGGCCCTGGAGGCCCACCCGGGGGCGGTGGTCACCGACGTCGCCTCCGTCAAGGCGCGCGTGGGCGCGGAGGTGAGGGCCCGGGCCGGTGCGGCGGCCTCCCGCTACGTGGGCTCGCACCCCATGGCCGGCCGGGAGCGCTCTGGGGCGGGGGCCGCTGACTCCGACCTTTTCGCGGGTCGCCCCTGGGTGATCGTCGCTGACGGCGCCGAGCCGGCTGCCGAGATCGCCGTGCGCAACCTGGCGATGGACGCCGGGGCGGCGCCACTGCGCCTGGGCGCCGCCGAGCACGACAACGCTGTCGCCGCGGTCTCGCATATGCCGCAACTGGTCTCCTCCCTCGTCGCTGCCCGTCTCGAGACACTGCCGGAGGCGGCGCTCGAGCTCGCGGGCCAGGGCATCAGGGATGTGACCCGCATCGCCGCCTCCGATCCCCGACTGTGGTCCGCGATCGTGGTGGGCAACGCCGGTCCCGTGACCGGGCTGCTGCGGGAGCTGCGCGATGATCTCGACGCACTCATCAGTGGGATCGAGCCGGCCGCCGTTGACACTGCCGACGAGGAGTACACCGCCCCGGGCAGGGCTGAGGAGATCGCGCCCGGCGCCGTTAGCGCCATTACGGACGTCATGAGGCGCGGCAACGCCGGTCAGGCCCGTATCCCCGGCAAGCACGGCGGGGCGCCCAGGCGCTACGCGGTGGTGCAGGTCCTCGTCCCCGACAAGCCCGGCTACCTGGGCCGCCTGTTCACCGACGTCGGCGAGGCGGGAGTCAATATCGAGGACTTCGCCATGGAGCACTCCGCCGGGCAGAGCGCAGGCCTGGCCATGATCTCCGTGCTGCCCGGCGCCGCCCAGCCCCTGGAGGCCGCGCTGGATGAGCGGGGGTGGCGGGTCGTCGTCGCCTGAGGCAGGGCGGGCCCTCGGCCCGCAGATACCGTCTCAGCCCGGCGTTGCGCCCTCGAAATGCGAGAATGAGGGCGCATAAGCGGGCTGAGACGGTATTTCCGGCGTGAGGGCGTGTTTGCGGGCCGAAACTGTATCTTCGGTGTGAGAGGGAGCCAGAGTCGAGCGCTGCCCCGCCGGACCGGTTTCGATGCTGTTTTCGACCGGTCTCGGTGAGGGGGGAGGGGCCGGGGCGGCTTTGGCGCGGGCGCGGGGGAATGTGGGACGCTTGACCGGTTGGGCGCGCTAGCGCATCGTGAGGAAGGGCCGGGAGCATATGGGAATCGTCGTCGCCATCGATGGGCCGAGCGGGTCGGGCAAGTCCACCGTCGCCAAGCGGGTCGCCGCCGCGCTGGGCCTCGCCTACCTCGACACCGGCGCCATGTACCGCGCCGCCGCCTGGTGGTGCGAGCGCACCGGCATCGACCTGACCGCCGACGAGGTGGACGCGGGAGCCGTCACCCGCGCCATCCTCACCATGCCCCTCGACATGGGCCTCGATCCCACGTCCCCGGGGGTGACCTGCGACGGCGTCGACATCGCCGAGGTCATCCGCGACCCGCATATCGCCTCCGTCGTCTCGAAGGTCGCCACCAACCTGGATGTGCGCGCCGAGCTGGCCCGCCTCCAGCGCGAGATCATTGCGGGCGAGTCCCGCGACGCCGTTGGTCTTCACCGCTCCTTCAGCGCGGGGGAGGGGATCGTCGCCGAGGGCCGCGATATCACCACCGTCATCGCCCCCGATGCCGATGTCCGCCTCCTGGTGACGGCCAGCGAGGAGGCCCGATTGGCCCGCCGCGCGGGCGACCTGAAGGCCGCGGGCAAGAGCGTGGACGCCGCGGCCCTGCGCGACCAGGTGGTGCGCCGCGACCGGGATGACGCCACCGTCTCCCAGTTCCTCACCGCCCCCGAGGGCGTCACCCTCGTGGACTCCTCCGACATGACGCTCGAGGAGACCGTCGAGCACGTCCTGGGCCTCATCGAGGCCGCCCGCGCCGAGGCCGCCGAGCGCGACCAGGATGATGAGCAGCGGGCCGACGCCCTGCGCGCCGGCCTGGAGGAGTACGAGCTCGAGGAGGAGGACGTCGCCCTCCTCGCCGGCGAGGAGGACCTCCCCTCCGGCGACGCCGCCTTCGGGGCGGGGCTACCGGTGCTCGCCGTGGTGGGTCGCCCGAACGTCGGCAAGTCCACGCTCGTCAACCGGGTTCTCGGGCGCCGCGAGGCCGTGGTGCAGGACAGGCCGGGCGTCACCCGCGACCGCGTCTCCTATCCCGCCGAGTGGGCCGGCCGCCGCTTCACCATCGTGGACACGGGCGGTTGGGAGGTCGACGTCGAGGGCCTTGAGGCCTCCGTCGCCTCCCAGGCTGAGGTGGCCGTGGAGCTCTCCGACGCCGTCCTGCTCGTCGTCGACGCGCAGGTGGGGATCACCGAGACCGACGCCCGGGTGGTCCGCCTCCTGCGGCGCAGTGGCAAGCCGGTCGTGCTGGCCGCCAACAAGGTGGACTCCCCGGCCCAGGAGGGCGACGCCGCGGCCCTGTGGAACCTGGGCCTGGGCGAGCCCTATGCCGTCTCGGCCCTCCACGGGCGCGGCAGCGGTGAGGTCCTCGATGCCTGCATGGAGGTCCTCCCGGAGGTCTCGGCCGTCGCCCCTGCCGCCCCTGAGGGGCGGATGCACCGCATCGCCCTCGTGGGGCGCCCGAACGTCGGCAAGTCCTCGCTGCTGAACTCCATCGCCGGGCAGGACCGCGTCGTCGTCAACGAGATGGCCGGCACCACCCGGGACCCGGTCGACGAGATCATCGAGCTCGACGGGCGCCAGTGGGTGTTCGTCGACACTGCGGGCATCCGCCGCCGCGTGCGCCAGTCGCGGGGCGCCGACTACTACGCCGTCCTGCGAACTCAGGGGGCCATTGAGAAGGCGGAGGTCGCCGTCGTCCTCCTGGACGCCTCCGAGCCGCTGACGGAGCAGGATGTGCGCGTCATCCAGCAGGCGGTTGACGCCGGGCGCGCGCTCGTGCTGGTCAATAACAAGTGGGACCTCGTGGACGAGGACCGCCAGAAAATGCTCCGGTGGGAGATCGAGCACGACCTCGCGCATGTGTCCTGGGCCCCGCACATCAACCTCGCCGCCGCCACCGGCTGGCACACGAACAGGCTCGTGCGCGCTCTCGATGCCGCCCTGGAGGGGTGGGGCACCCGCGTTCCCACCGGGCGGCTCAACTCATTCCTCGGCGAGCTCCAGGCCGCCACCCCGCACCCGCTGCGAGGCGGCAAGCAGCCCCGCATCCTCTTCGCCACTCAGGCGCAGGTGCGCCCGCCGCGCATCGTCATCTTCACCACCGGCTTCCTCGACGCCGGGTACCGGCGCTTCATCGAGCGCCGCCTGCGCGAGGAGTTCGGCTTCGTGGGCACCCCGATCCAGATCGGCGTGCGCGTGAGGGAGAAGCGCCGGCGGCGATGAGCATCGGGGCGCTCCGGCCGGGCCGATGACGAGGCAGCCGCCCTACAAACCAGACCAGTCCGATAGCCAGTAGCCAGTAGAGTCCAGCCGACGATGACCAGGAACAGGGTTGGGCTGTGCCGTCAATAGCGGGACCGTCTAGTCCGCCCGCACTGCGGGCCCGGCTGAATCCGACCCACCCGCGCCGCGACGCAGTCGTGCCTAACCGCTAGGCTTGTGCGCATGCAGACGCCTATTGATGCCACCGCAACGCCCGCCTGGTCCCGCCTCACCGAGCTGCACATCGGGATGCGCCCTGACCTGCGCGCCTGGTTCGCCCAGGACCCCGAGCGCGCCGAGCGCTTCACCTACCAGGTCGGGGACCTGACCATCGACCTGTCCAAGAACCTGCTGACCGACGATGTCCGTGACGCCCTCGTCGCTCTGGCCGAGCAGGTTGACGTGCCCGGGCGCCGTGACGCCATGTATGCCGGCGAGCGCATCAACGTCACCGAGGACCGCGCCGTCCTCCATACCGCGCTGCGCCGCCCGGCCGACGACGCGCTCATGGTCGACGGCCAGGACGTCGTCGGCGACGTCCACAGGGTCCTCGACCGCGTCTACGACTTCGCGCGCCGCGTGCGCTCCGGCCAGTGGGTCGGTGTGACCGGCAAGCGAATCGAGACGGTCGTCAACATCGGCATCGGCGGGTCCGACCTCGGCCCCGTCATGGTCTATGAGGCCCTCAAGCCCTACGTCCAGGACGGTCTGGAGTGCCGCTTCATCTCCAATATCGACCCCAACGACTGCGCGGAGAAGGTCAAGGGCCTCAACCCCGAGACCACCCTGTTCATCATCGCTTCCAAGACCTTCACCACCCTGGAGACCCTCACCAACGCGCGCATGGCCCGCGACTGGTTCCTCTCCGCCCTGGCCGAGCGCGGCATCGCCGCCGAAGGCGCCATCGCCAAGCACTTCGTGGCCGTCTCCACCGCCCTGGACAAGGTCGCCGAGTTCGGCATCGACCCCGATAACGCCTTCGGCTTCTGGAACTGGGTTGGTGGGCGCTACTCCGTGGACTCCGCCGTCGGCACCGTGCTCGCCGTCGCCATCGGCCCGGAGAACTTCGCGGATTTCCTGGCCGGCTTCCACGCCGTCGACGAGCACTTCGCCACCAAGGACCCGGCCGAGAACGCCCCCATGCTCATGGGCCTGCTCAACGTCTGGTACGTCAACTTCTTCCACGCCGCCTCCCACGCGGTGCTGCCCTACTCGCAGTACCTGCACCGCTTTCCCGCCTACCTCCAGCAGCTCACCATGGAGTCCAACGGCAAGTCCGTGCGCTGGGACGGATCCTCGGTCACCACCGAGACCGGCGAGGTCTTCTGGGGTGAGGCCGGGACCAATGGGCAGCACGCCTTCTACCAGCTCATCCACCAGGGCACCCAGCTCGTCCCCGCCGACTTCATCGCCGTGGCCAATCCCGCCCACCCGGTCACCGACGGCGGTGTCGACGTCCACGAGCTCTTCCTGTCCAACTACCTCGCCCAGACCGCCGCGCTCGCCTTCGGCAAGACCGCCGAGGAGGTGCGCGCCGAGGGCACGCCGGAGCCGATCGTCCCCGCCCGGGTCTTCGCCGGGAACAAGCCGACGACGTCGATCCTTGCCCCCGCGCTCACTCCGAGCGTCGTGGGCCAGCTCATCGCCCTCTACGAGCACATCACCTTCACCCAGGGCATCGTGTGGGGCATTGACTCCTTCGACCAGTGGGGCGTCGAGCTCGGTAAGAAGCTCGCCCTGGAGATCGCGCCGGCAGTCCAGGGAGACGCCGAGGCGCTGGCCGCGCAGGACCCCTCCACCCAGGCACTCATCCGCCGTTACCGGGAGCTGCGCCACTGAACGCCGCCACGCCCCCTCAGGATCGAGCCCCGTGGGCGCCCGTCATCAGTGACGAGCGCCTGCGAGCCCTGTCCGACGCCGAGCGCGTCCGATACTCGCGCAACATGCTCGTCCCCGAAGTCGGAGTCGCCGGCCAGCAGCGCATCCGGGCCGCCCGCGTCCTGCTCATCGGGGCGGGCGGCCTCGGCGCGCCCGCCGCGCTCTACCTCGCTGCCGCTGGAGTGGGGACGCTCGGGATCGTCGAGTTCGACGTCGTCGACGCCTCCAACCTCCAGCGCCAGATCATCCACACCACCGACGGCGTCGGCACCTCGAAAGCCCGCTCGGCGGCGTCGGCCATTACCGCGCTCAACCCCGACGTCGAGGTCATCCTCCACGAGGAGCGGCTCGACGCCGTCAATGCCCGGGGCCTCCTGGAGGGCTGGGACGTGGTGGTGGACGGCACCGACAACTTCCCCACCCGCTACCTCGTGGGCGACGCCTGCGCCCTGCTCGGCATCCCGCTCGTCCACGGCGCGGTCCTGCACTCGGCGGGCCAGGTAGGGGTCTTCGACGCCGCCCGGGGCCCCTGCCACCGCTGCCTCCACCCCGAGCCACCGCCACCGGGCTCCGTGCCGTCCTGCGCCCAGGCCGGTGTGCTCGGCGTCCTGCCGGGCATCATCGGGACCATGCAGGCCGCTGAGGTGCTCAAACTCATCATTGGGGGAGGCGAGCCCCTCATCGGCCGCCTCCTGCTCGTGGACGCCTGGGGCGCCGGCGTGCGCGAGGTGCCCGTGGCCAAGCGCCCCGACTGCCCCCTGTGCGGGCCGAGCCCCACCATCACGAGCCTTGAAGCGGTGGAGGACACCTGCGCCGCGCCTGAACCAGGAGGAGGGGACGAGGGGACCATGAGCACCATCACCGCATCCGAGCTGCGCACCCGTATCGCGGCGGGGGAGAAGCCCGGTGGGGCCTACACCCTCCTGGACGTGCGCGAGGCCGATGAGATCGCCGCCATGCCCCTGGAGGGGGCGGTCCACATCCCGCTGGGGGAGGTGACCGAGCGCGCCGGGGAGCTGGACGCCGGTAAGGAGACGGTCGTGACCTGCCAGGGCGGCGCCCGCTCCAAGAAGGCCATCGAGGCCCTCCAGGCCGCCGGATACGCGGGAGCGCTGACCAACCTCGAGGGCGGCGCCCGCGCCTGGTATGAGAGCGCCTGAGGCACTCGCGCGGGCCGGTTGCGGCTGGATCGTGACGCGGCGGCTTCGGCTGACTCCACCATCATCCCTGTCGTGACCGGCGTCACCGCGCGCCGGTTTCGCCTGCGGGGCCACGGTGGGCTAAGGTTCTACACGTTCCGAGCGGACCCGAGCGGCGGAGGTGAATCCAGTCGCAGGGACGTGGGGCAACGGGCTGTGGCGCAGTTTGGTAGCGCACTTGACTGGGGGTCAAGGGGTCGTGGGTTCAAATCCCGCCAGCCCGACCATTAACCTCGCACTCAAACCCGCGTCATGGTTGACCCATGGCGCGGGTTTTTGCTTGTCTCGGGCTGCTTGAGGGGTCTTCTGGGTGGTTGCGGGCTTGGTCTGGCGGGTCGGATGGAGGTTCATGAGGTCGACTCCCAGGCCTGAGCCGTTCTCGTGCAGCCCCGCCTCTAGTCCCAGAATGCCCACCTCTTCAGCTCCCGCTTGCTCTTCAATTTGCTCTTCGACTGCCTCTTGCACCTCTTGCCCTTCGGCTCCCTCCTGCGTGTCCAGGGTGTCTGTGTCTGCGTTTGTATCTGTGTTTGTGTCGGTGTCTTTTTCTGTCCAGGTCAGGATGCTGTCGAAGGGTGGTTGGTGGGTGGCGGTGGTGGTCAGGTGACTGGCGTCTTGGTTTGTGGTGATGTAGATCTTGTCGAACAGGGTTTGGTTGAGCAGGCAGCGTAGGTGGTCGGGTGCGCCGTGGTAGGCGGTGGCGGCGTGCTGGGCCAGGTCGAGGGCTTGGCGGATGAGGTGCTGAGTGTCGGTCAGGTCTTGGCTCAGGGCGGCTTGTCTGCGTTGGATGGTGGTCAGCTCGCGGGTGATGCGGGTCTGCTCGGTTTTGAGGGTGTCCAGGTCGATGGCGTCGGCGTAGTGGGCTTGGAGCAGCTTGTGGCGTTGGCGTCCCAGTTGCCGGCGGTGGGTGGTGTAGTCCTGGAGCTGCTCGGTGGTTTGTTGGGTCAGGCTGGTCAGTTGGTGTTGCAGGGCGCTTTGGAGTTGTTGGCGTCTGGTGGGGTCGAGGTGGATGCGGTCGTAGAGTCGGCTGGCTGCTTGCTCGATGTCGGTGACCAGGGTGGCGTGGAAGGTGCAGTCGGGTTGTTTCTTGGAGTGGCGGCCCAGGCAGGCGTAGTAGGGGTAGGCGGTGGTCTTGGGCTTGGCGGGGCGCTTGGCTGCGGGCACGCTGGTCAGGCCGCGGGCTGCCAGCTCGTCGGCCCAGGGCGGTGTCGTCGTAGCGGTTGCGCACCAGGCGGTCGAGCGTGTGCACGATGATGTAGTCGATGCCCCGCCCGGCGGCCGCCTCTTCGTCGAGGTAGCGCAGCATGTCCTGGAGGGCGGGTCGTCGGGTGGTGGTGGACACGCCGCCTTCGACGAACTCCTTGACGATGATCGCCCCGAGGCTCATCGCCTTGCGCTTGTTAGGGGCTCGTTGGGGCAGCCAAGAGACAGGCCTTCGCTGAAGTCCTCGGCTGTACACCGCACCTACATGGGTGGCGTGAGGAGAGCGCAACCTGACATTGAGCGCATCGCCGAGGCGATCGGCATTGAGGCTGATGAGCGGTGAGGACGTAGGCCTGAGGCTCGTGGCCGAACCGTGATCTACGGTGCCTGCTGGACATCACCTGACTTCTCACTGGCCATCCTAGACTCACGCTATGCCGTGCCATGCAGGGTACTTCGAATGGGGCGATGCCGACCTCACACCTGGACAGATTGCCGCCATGGCCGCCTACACTACAGCCAGGAACAGCTGCGGCTGGTCGAGCAAGCCCGGATCGTCGATGCCGGCAACCTCGACGATGCTCGCCGGCAACTGGCACCCATCCCACAGAAGCAGCTCAGCGGTTGCGTAGCGATCACTGAGAGTAAGTTGCAGGCGGCGTAGATAATACGGAGTTGAGCAAGATATAGTGGAAAGCACTTCAGGAAGCCCATGAGGCAGCATTTTCGACGGACGACGACTCCTTTGCATCACTGACCAAGAATATGACGAGCCAGGTCGAGGCTCGTGTGAAAGAGCAGTACGGCCAAGCTGAGATCCGGCTAGATTTTACTCTCCCTGAAGCGACTACATTCATCAAAGGCGGGCGACTGCTCGTTAAGGACGGAAGCTACGAAACCCCTCTGTCCGACAAGGGTACAGGCATGCAACGCGCAGTGACCTTGGCGCTGATCAAAGTCTACTCACAACTGCAACATGAGGCAAAAGAGCATGCGCCGTTGACACTTCTTCTGGATGAGCCTGAAACCTGGCTTCATCCTCGCGCGCAACTCCAGTTGAGTGAGGCTTTGGTAAGAATTGCGGAGAATGAACAATTGTTTCTCATCACGCACTCGCCCTATATGCTGCGCTCATACAGGCCCGAAGGTCATCGCCTTCTTGTATTTTCTCGCGGTGGTGATGCCCCAAAAATTCATGACTCCAATGATCTCGGAGTATTGAGTGGGGGATATCCTTCCTGGGGAGAAATCACCTATTTCGCTTTCGGAATTCCATCTCCTGAGTTCCATGACGAATTGTGGGGAGAAGCGTATAGGCTCGCTGGTTGTGGGAGTGCAAAAAAAAATTCGATTCCTTCTTGAAGGATGCTCACCATCTTCGATCCAGTAAAACATGGCGGCGCGATGATATTCAAGCCTGCGAACCAGAGGATGTAACGCTTCCGTACTACATACGAAATTCTATCCATCATCCTGAGAATAGCTGCAATGCCCCCTACAAGCAACATGAACTGCAGGAATCTACCGAAATGCTCTTGGAGGTACTCCAAACACTGAGGAAGACCAACAGTGCGTCAGGTGTTGCCGTCAACAAGTGAAGAGACCTGTCTTCGCAGGGTATGGGCTGCAGAAGAGCGTCATTTATGGAAGCCCACCCGCTCAGTGCTCACGGAATCCTGCCACGAACCTGTCCCTTCACCAGCCTCCACATCCTCCTGGCTCGCACCACCACTGCCATGACATACCGCTACGCCTCCTCCCAATATTTTGAGTGGTGGGGCGAGAGAGCGGCTGACAGACGAATACCCCTCACCCGCACAGCGAGTTCGTAGCGCGGATTCTCGCGGTTTCATGGACCGAATCGCTGTTGCGGGAGTCCTCATGAGCACCGCAGGCCCTCCGAAGCACCTCGCAAGCGCTGATGGCGCCTGTGGCGGAGTGCTCCATCAGCGCTTACGGGCGACCCTGGACGGTTCGGGAGACGGTTTCAACGATCAAGCGGCCGCCCGGCCCAACGAAGCATCGCCGGGCCGCCACGCCCAGCGGGCCTCAGGCGACCTCGGCGACCGCGGCCAGCACGGCGTCGGGGACTCCCACGGCGCGCAGGCCGCCGAGCAGCGCCCCGCCGGTCGCCCCCGACCGGACAACGGCCCAGGCGCGATCCTTCACCGCATAGTCGATCTCCACCGGCTCGAGGATCGAGAACACCTCATCGGCCAGAACCGGCGGCGCGCTCCGCAGCCCCTCCAGCTCCACCACCACGCCGTCGGCTGGGAGAACCTCTCCCAGCTCGATGTCGAGCCCTGCGCCCAGCGTGAGGCCATCGGCGCGCCGACCGCGCACCTCCAGCACCCGCCCATCCAGGGACGCGCGCACATCACCGCCAGCCGACAGGAGGCGCACGGTGATCTCCCGCGCCTCGGGCACCACGCCCCGCGGGCCCCTCTGGTCGATCTCCAGTCGCGCGCGCCCGGCATTCTCATCCCAGGTCAGGGCGAAGCGCGTGCGCACCACTCCATCCGGGCCGGGCTCGGGAGAGCCATCATCCTCCTCCAGGACGAACACGCCGTCGGCCCCCGGCACCACCACGACGTCGAGGCACCGGGGATTGGCGCCCGCGGCCTCGGCCAGGTCGCCGGCGAGCACGAGGAGGCTGCCCGCACGCGCCAGCACCGGCACCTGCTCCAGGCGCCGCGAGAGCGCGAGCTCAGCGCCGTCCTCGACCCCGACCGGGTAGCGGCGGCCGGTCGGCAGGTCGAACCAGGCCCCCTGGGGGAGCCAGGCGCTCTCCTGGGCGAGCCCGGTAGCGGCATCGGAGCGGTGAACCATGGGCACCACCAGGAGGTCGCCGAACAGGAACTCCGTGTGATGGGAGTAGGCCCCCGCGCACCACGGGTGGTCGTGGTAAAGCGGGCGGATCGGGGCGAGGCCGTCGGCCGCGGCGCGCCGGGCCCACGTGTACAGGCTCGGCACCAGCCGGTGGCGCAGACGCAGGTAGGCGTTCATCGTGGCGCGCGCATCACGGGAGTAGCGCCACGGCTCCTTGGAATTGAAGACCGACGCAGTGGAATGGAGGCGATTGATGGGGGAGAAGCAGCCCAGCTGCACCCAGCGCGCCATCATCTCGGAGTCCTTGACGCCGAACATGTGACCGCCGATGTCATTCGACCACCAGAAGTAGCCGATATTCGCCGCCCTCGCCGTGAACTCCGGCTGAAAGGCCAGAGAGTCCCAGCTGGCGACCGTGTCGCCGGAGAAGCCGATGGGCGTGCGATGGCTGGAGGCGTCCGCGAAGCGGGAGAAGGTGATGGGGCGGCGCCGTCCGCCCGGGCGCTCCCTGCCGGAATCCAGATAGTGGATGTGGTTGAGCATCCACAGGGGGTCGAGCCCCGGGATATCGGTGACTCCGCCCTGCTGCCAGTCGAGCCACCAGAAATCGACGCCCTCCTCCTCCAGCACATGGTGGGCGCGCTCCAGATAGGCGGCCACGAAGGCCTTGTCCGTGATGTTGAAGGGGATCTCCTCACCGGATTCGGGATCGCGGCCCAGATCCCGCATCATCGGGGCATAGGCGTCCTCATGGCGCCGGATGCCGGCCGCCGGGTGCAGGTTGAGGGTCACCTCCATGCCCCGCTCATGGAGCGCGGCGAGGAAGCGCGAGGGGGAGGGGAAGAGCTCGGTGTTCCAGGAGTAGCCGGTCCAGCCATTGCCGATGGCCGGGTCGATGTCCACCCAGTGCCAGTCCATGTCGAGCACCGCCACGGAAAAGGGCAGCTCCTCCGCGGCGAAGCGGTCCATGAGCGCGAGGTACTCCTCCTCGGAGTAGGGATGGTAGCGAC
Source organism: Actinomyces gaoshouyii (assembly GCF_002076915.1). Lineage (NCBI taxonomy): Bacteria > Bacillati > Actinomycetota > Actinomycetes > Actinomycetales > Actinomycetaceae > Actinomyces > Actinomyces gaoshouyii. The sequence continues at coordinate 1,135,639 of NZ_CP020468.1, read as the reverse complement.
TCCACCAGTTGCCCAGGAGCGCCCGGGGTACCAGCGGCGTCGGGCCAGTCAAGGCGAAGAAATCGCGCAGGGCGCCGCGGTAGTCCTGGCCGTAGCCGAAGAGGTAGAGGTCCTCTCCTCCCGGAGCGCCGTCCACGGGGCCAGCCCCCGGGCGCGGCCGCACCCACTGATCCTTCTGGAGGAGCAGGGAGCCGGAGTCGTCGATGACGGAGATGCCGTTGGTGGACAGCAGCCCCGTCCCCAGATCCACCCGGCCGTCGGCCTCGTCCAGGGTGCGGCGGGTGCCGCCGAGGTTCGTCGGGTAGCTCTCGTGGGGGTCCCATGCATCGCCGTGATGCCAGGTACCCCCGTGGAGGTTGAGGACGGCGGTGCGCAGGCTGACGCTCAGCCCGGAGCGGGAGAAGCCCCGCGAGGGCTGGTAGGTCAGGTGGAGGTGCTCGGTCAGGATCTCCAGGCGGTCATCGCCACGCACCACTCGGAAGGTCGGCGTGGGGCCCAGGTCCCGGGACAGGACGAGCTGGGTGGCGGCGTCGGTAAAAGCCCCATCAGGGGAGTATTCCATGCGGATGAGCCGATCGGTGATCACGGTGAAGCGGGCAGATCCCGCCGTCACGGCGGCGTCGGGACGGGCAGGGGCCATCCGCGGCTCGCTGGAGGCGGTGGACAGGGGAGAGGACATGATCGGCCTTCGACTACGACGGTGGCGGCGCCCGCAGGAGCGCCCGTGGGATCTCATCATCCATCACCAGGCGCCACCCGGGCAGTCGTCCCAGGATCGCCCGGATAGGGCGGGGCTCGTCGATGGCGTCCCAGTCCGCCGGGTAGGCGGCGGGGTGCAGCGCGGAGCCGGTATCCACGGTGGGAGGCTCGCCGGCGTCGGGGCGCGCCGACGCGAGGGTCCCCGCGTTCGCCCGGTACCCGGCCTCCATGGCGAGATGCCCGCCCGCCAATCGCCCACGGGGGCGAGAGAAGCCCCACCGCTCGCGTACAACCTGACAGTATGTGTTCATGCGCATATGTCTTGCGCTTGGTGCAAGGCTGCACTGAGTGCAATCATCGTGCTGTGAATCAGCCAGCCGCAATCGGCGCCTCCTCCGGTCCCGGGCTGCGCGCCGCTCGCGCGCGCCGCACCCGAGAGGCCATCCAGGCCAGCGCCCTGCGACTCGCCGCGGAGCGTGGATACGAGGCGACCACGGTGGAGGATGTGGCGGCGGACGCGGGGTGCTCCCGACGCACCGTCTTCAACTACTTCCCCACGAAGGCCGACCTCATCCTCCGGGCGCCCCAGGTCCCGCCCCAGGCCGAGATCGAGGCCTTCGTCGCCTCCAACGGCGAGCTCCTGGCCGATCTCCTTCAGCTGATCACCCACGCCGTGGCCCCCATGGCCAGCGACGCCGAGGAGTTTCAGCGGCTGCGCCTCGTGCTTCGCGATGCCCCGAGCATCGTCCCCGAGCTCCAGTCGCGCGTGCGCCTCGTGCATTCGGTCGTCCGCGCCGCCCTCGCCCGGCGCTTGGGGGCGGACCTTGGCTCTCCGCAGGTCATCGCGGCCGCCGCACTGGCCATCACGTTGTACAGGGCGGCCTTCGAGCTATGGTCCGGCGACGGCGGCGATCCCGGTACCGGCGCGCCCTGCGACGGGACGGCCCCCTCCTCCCGCTCATCGGCCGCGCCCGAGACCCTCGCCGAGGCGCTCGATCTCGTCACCGCCAGCCTCCGCGGCATCTTCGACAACCCCATGGCGCCAACCGCCGCCACGAGAAAGGACCACGCGTGACCAAGCGCGACACCGACGCACCCACCGCGCAGGCCGGGGCATCGCACACCGTCAGAGCCGCGGACGTCTTCACACCCGACCGCCGCTTCTGGGCCGTTTACGCCTCCCTGCTCGTCGTCATGTTCCTGTCCGCCCTCGACCAGACGATCGTCGGCACCGCGCTGCCCACCATCGTCGGCGACCTCGGCGGCGCCAGCCACATGGCGTGGATCATCACCGCCTACACCCTCGCCGTCACTGTGGCCATGCCGATCTACGGCAAGCTCGGCGACCTCGTGGGCCGCAAGACCCTCTTCTTGATCGCCATCGCCCTGTTCCTCGTCGGCTCGGCGCTGTGCGGCACCGCCGACTCCATGACGGCACTCATCGCCTGGCGGGCCCTCCAGGGATTGGGCGGAGGCGGCCTCATGATCTCCTCCCAGGCCATCACCGGGGACCTCATCCCGCCGCGCGTTCGCGGCACCTACATGGCCCCCATGGGCGCCATGTTCGGCATCGCCTCCATCCTCGGCCCCATCGTCGGCGGCTGGCTGACGGACTCCGTCTCCTGGCACTGGGTCTTCTGGGTGAACCTGCCGCTGGGCGTCGTCGCCTGGATCGCCGTGTGGGCGGTCCTCAAGCTTCCGGTCCACAAACTCCGGGCCACGATCGACTGGGCCGGGCTGTGCCTGATGAATCTCGGGGCCGTGCTCATCGTCCTCGTGGCCACCTTCGGCGGCAACCAGCTCGACTGGACCAGCCCAGCGCTCATCGCCATGATCGTCGTCGGCACACTGGCCTGGCTCGTCCTGCCCCTGGTCGAGAAGCGCGCGGCCGAGCCGATCCTGCCCATGACGGTCCTGATGAACCGCACCTTCATCCTCTCCACCATTCAGGGGATGCTGGCCATGGGCGGCATGATCGGCGCCAGCCTCTACCTGCCGACCTTCCTCCAGATGAGCTACGGCTACTCCGCGACCGCCTCCGGCCTCCTCCTGGTCCCCATGACGGCGGGGATGCTGCTCGCCGGGATCGGCTCGGGCATCCTCGTCACCCGCACCGGGCGCTACCGGATCTACCTCATCATCGGACCTGTCATTGCCGGCGCGGCACTGCTGTGGATGAGCACTTTCAGCGCCTCCACCCCCGTGTGGATCATCTCCACCGCCGTCTTCGTCCTCGGCGCGGGGATCGGTCTGTTCTTCCAGCTGCTCGTCACATTGGTCCAGAACGACGTCGAGCCGCGCAACCTCGGTACGGCCACCAGTGGCAACAACTTCTTCCGCGAGGTCGCCGTCTCCCTGGGCTCCTCCCTCATCGGCGTGGCCTTCTCCAACAACCTGACCGATCAGCTCGGTGCCAACCTCATGGCCCTGGCCACGAGCGAGGACCCGCGGATCCAGGAGGCATTGCAGGGCTTCCACGGCGATGCCGGCTCCTCGCTCACGCCGGCACTCGTCAACCAGCTCCCGGACGCTCTCCGCACGGCGATCACCAACGCCTACGCCGACGCGCTCACCCCGATCTTCCTGCTCATGGTGCCCGTCTTCGGCCTGGCCATGCTCATCGGGTTCTTCTACGAGGACGTCCCGCTCTCGCGCCAGTCCGCCCTCGAGCAGGTCGCCCAGGCCGAGAGCGCCAGTGCCGAGAATGCTGGGAACGACGGCGAGCCGGGCGATGCCGACGACGCCGCCGGGAACCGAGTGCCGGAGGATGCCGCATCCCGGAAGGCGTCAAGTCTGCCCTCCGAGAGCACGGGAGTCGGGCGCTCGGCTGGTCGCAGTGCCCCAATGCCCTGAATCGCATCAAGTCTGACCCATTCAGCCTGGTCAGAACCATCACTGCCGAGTTGCCTGGTCCCATGACCACGATGAGCGTCCAGGATGCCAAGGCTCAATTCTCCTCGGCACTTCGGCGAGCCGATGCCCGAGGAGGAGCTCCTCCTATGGGAGTGATCTACCTCCTCGATACCCACGTGCTGCTCTGGCTCATCGGTCAGCCGTCACAGATCCCCGAGCACGGCTCCTGTCATGGTGAGGAGCCTCTGACATGATGGGCGCCGTGAAACGTGAACCACTCGACGCCCGTCTGTCCGCCGCCCTGCCCGATACCGTCGACCTCAGGCTCGTGGTCACCGACATGGACGGCACGCTCGTCGACGGCGAGGGACGCCTCCCCGCGGGACTCGACGACGCCGTCGCCGAGATGCGCGAGCGCGGAGTCCTCTTCGCCCCGGCCTCCGGTCGGCAGATGGCCAACCTCCGCGCCGTGCTGGGCACGGCCGTCGACGACTCGCCCCTCATCGCGGAGAACGGCTCCTTCGTCGTGCACGACGGCGTCGAGATCCACTCCGCGACCATCAGCCCTGACGAGGCTCGCGCCGCCATCACCGCCGTCCACCGCCTCGTCTCCGAGGGGCACGATCTCGGGGCGGTCGTGGCATGTAAGGAGCGCGCCTACACCGAGAGGGATGATGTCCTCTTCTCCGCCCAGATCGGGCACTACTACACCGCCCACCGCAGCGTTGAGGACCTCCTGGCCCTCCCGCTGGACACCGTTCTCAAGGTCGCCGTGTTCGACTTCGACGACGTCGAGAGCGGCACTGCCGAAGCGATGCGCGCGGCCGTTCCCACCGTCCAGACCGTCGTCTCCGGCAAGCACTGGGTGGACCTCATGTCCCACGGCGCGGACAAGGGGCGCGCCGTCAGCGCCATCCAGGACCGTCTGGGCATCACCCCCGCCCAGACCGCAGTCTTCGGCGACTACCTCAATGACCTAGGGCTCTACGACTACTCCGAGTTGTCCTTCGCCATGGCCAACGCCCACCGCGGCATCCTGGCCGCTGCCGCCTACACGGCGCCGGCCAACACCGAGGACGGCGTGCTGCGCACCGTCGCCGCCCTCATGGCGCGGCTGCCCGCCGGCCGCGACTGAGCAGCTGCCCGAGCCCGTCAGCGGGATCGGTGAGGGCTCGCGTCAGGCTCCGCGCAGCGCCCGCCCGAGCGCATCGATGGACTCCGCCCGGAAGTCCCGCATCGAGCGGGCCCACTGGCAGATGTCCGCCCCGTGGTACATGCCCGGCTCCACGCGCAAGCGCACGGGCACGCCGCTGGCCTCCAGCCGGCCCGCGTAGTCGACGCACTCGTCGACGAAAAGGTCGAGGCCTCCCACACCGATCCACGCGGGGGCGAGGCCGGTCAGGTCCTCGCGGCGAGCCGCCGCCGCCCAGGGGCGATCCTCGGGCTCCCCGGAGGGATGCGAGAGATAGGCCTGCCAGCACTCCGCGTTCTGCCGGGCCGTCCATACGAAGTCGCCCCGCCCCGGGATGTCGACGCCGCCGACGCCGGTGCGGTCATCGAGCATGGGGTAGATGAGCATCTGAAAGGCCAGGTCGATCCCCTCATCGCGGCAGCGCTGAGCCAGCGCCGCCGCCAGTCCCCCGCCGGCGCTCGCCCCTCCCACCGCCACGCGGGAGGTGTCCACCGCCAGGGCCGGGGCGCTCATGCGCAGCCACCGCAGCGCACTCCGCACGTCGTCGATCGCCGCGGGGTAGGGGTGCTCGGGGGCGAGGCGATAGTCCACCGAGACCACGAGGATGCCGAGCTCGCGCGCGATGCGCGAGCACAGGGCGTGGTCCTGGGCGGGGGTGCCGGCGACGAGGCCACCGCCGTGGATCCAGATGAGCGCGCCGCTCGGCCCGCCCTCGCGCCGGGCGGAGGTCTCGTAGAGCCACAGGCGCAGGCTCCGCCCGCCCGAGTCGATGACCTGCTCGCGGCCCAGGCGACGGGGGAAGACCCGGGCCTGGCTGTTCAGCCGCATTATCCTGGTGGAGGAGTCGGGTGCGATGGGCCGGGGCTCGCCCGTTGGCCCGTGGCCGAGGACCAGCAGGGGAGCGCGCAGCTCCGAGGCGACGTCGTGGAAGGCCGGGCCCAGGTCCCGGCGCCGGGCGCTCACCGCCCCCGCAGCGACGCCGATCGCGGCAATACCGGCCAATGCCGCAGCACCCATCGACGGGCGCCCGCCGAGTCCCGGCATCTCAATCCTCCTCATCGAAAGCCCTAGCGAGCTTAGCATCCAATTCATCGGCGATCACCCGCTCGCCCCGCTCCACCGCAGCGCCTCCCATGAGTGCGTCGAGCCGACGGCGCTCCCGTTTCGTGGGGCGGCCCGCCCCGCGATCCCGGATGATCGCCGCCGGCGAGTCCAGGGGGGAGGGCCTGGGGGCGGAGAAGTCCTTGTAGGCAGTGCGGGCGATAGGCGCGCCGACCCGCTTGACGAGGATGCGGGTGACCAGCAGTCGGCGATCGAAACCATCCACCCGGTAGCGGATCTCGTCACCGACCTTGACCTGCTGGGCGGGCTTCGCCGTCTCCCCGTTGACGCGCACATGCCCTGCCCTGCAGGCGGCGGTCGCCGCCGACCGGGATTTGATCTGGCGCGTGCTCCACAGCCATACGTCCACGCGCGCGCCCGTGGGCCCGTCCGTGCCCGCGGCGTCCTCGACCGCCCGTTGCCGCGCCTGATCGAGGGATTCCCGCGCCCCGGAGCCATCGTCGGTTCTCACAGCGGCATCCTAGCCTCGGCGGGGCTCAGCCTCGACGCCGGCGGCGTGACGCCCGCCGAAGGGCTCGACGAGCCCGTGCCACGATCCCGGCGCCCAGCAGCAGCATCCCCGCGATGAGGAGCGCCCGGTAGCGGCCATCACTCAGGAGCGCCCCCGGCGCCCGGGTGATGGCGTCCCTCGTGGTCTCGATGATGCTGGGGGCGCCATCCCCGCCGTCCGAGCAGTCGGCGAGCGTGGAGCGCAGGGCCTGGCGATCCGCGTCCGGCAGGCCGAGCCGGTAGGCGGCGGCAACGCTCACGAAGCGCTGAGCGTAGGCGCACCGGAACGAGTCGTTGGGGGGCCACCAGCCGGGGGAGACAGCGGTGGACCACGTGCCGGTCTCCGTGGAGCCGATGGGGCAGGTGGCCGGGCCGCAGGCCCCCTTGGACTGGTTGGCCTTGCCCTCGACGGCCACGAGGTTGAGCGGGTCGTTGGCCACCAGCAGGCGAGTGCGGGCGTCCCACGCCCAGGCGCCATGGGCGTAGAGGTAGTTGAGCGGGACGACGTGGTCGATCTGGACGGCGTCGGACGTCGATTGCCCGCGCTGGAAGCTCACCGAGGCGCCGGTGTACGGGTCGTGGAGGACCCCACTCCACACCGTGGCGTCGGGGCAGACCGCCGCGCCCTGGCCCCCGCCGTCCTCACGGCCCTGCTGCCCATCCGCGCGGGAGAAGTCCGCGTGGGACAGGTCACGGGCGAGGATCTCATTGCGCGTGTCGCAGCCATCGCCGTCGACGTCCTCCCACGCCTTGCCGAACCAGCCGGTGCGGCTGCCGCCAGCGCTCCAGGACTCGACGGCGGGCTGATCAGCGGCGAGCGCGTCGAGCGCCGCGATCGCGGCGGCCGGATCGAGGACGGCGCTCCCCCGATCGTCCCAGGCGACACCGTCGAGCCATGCCTGGGCGTCGGGAGCGCCGACGGGCGTGGCGGGAGGCGACGGCTCCGACTCGGCGGTCGCGCCGATCGGGGCGACCGCCAGGGCCAGGGCGCACGCCGCCATGCCGAAGGGCAGGGCGTGGATGGGACGACGCATGGGCCGACCGTACGTCGCCGGGCCGGCACTTGAGCGCAGGCCTGTGGACAGTGCACGCCACAGGCCTGGATCCACAGGCTCAGGGCACGATGTGCCCGGCGGACCGGAACAGCTCGTACCACTGCGGCCGCGTGAGGACCAGGTCGGCGCCCGGTGCGCTGCGGCGGAGCCGCTCCGGGCTGGTCGTGCCCAGCACCACCTGGATCCGAGCCGGGTGGCGGGTGATCCACGCGGTGCCGATCGCCTCAGGGGATACCTGGTACTCGGCGGCCAGCCGGTCCACGACGTCGTTGAGCCCGGGGAAGCGGTCCCGGTCTCCGAGGAAGGGTCCTTCCCAGCCGGGCCCGCGCATCGGGGACCATGCCTGCACCGTCGTGGATGTCATCCGGCAGTAGTCGAGGATCCCACCGCTGCGGTCCACGGATTGCGCGTCGGCCATGTTGAGGGCCACACCCTCGGCGATGACGGGGGCGTGCGCGAGCGAGAGCTGGAGCTGGTTGGCCACGAGTGGTTGGGCGACGGATGCGCGCAGGAGCTCCATCTGCCCGCGGCTGTGGTTGGACACGCCGAAGGCGCGGACCTTGCCCGAGGCGGTCAGGGTGTCGAAGGCCTCCGCGACCTCATCGGGCTCCATGAGGGCATCGGGGCGGTGCAGGAGGAGGATGTCGAGGTAGTCGGTGCGCAGCGCCCTCAAGGACTCGTCCACCGAGGCCACGATGTGCTCCGCCGAGGCGTCGTAGTAGCCCTCGCGGATCCCGCACTTCGATTGGAGGATCACCTGCTCGCGCTCGGACGCGGACCAGCCCAGGGCCGTCCCGAAGCGCTCCTCGCAGGCGTGGTCGCCGCCGTAGATGTCGGCGTGGTCGAACATGGTCACGCCCTCGTCGAGGGCGGTGGAGATGAGCTCGCGGATCCGCGCGTCTTCGAGGTGCTTGATGCGCATGCACCCTAGGGCGATGGCGGGGACGAGCAGGTCGGAGCTGCCCAGGGCGACGGTTCTCATGTCCCGAGCCTACGGGTGGGAGGAGGTCTGCGCCACAGGAAGGACTACCGGTCTCGGGGATCGGCCGCGTCGTCGAGGAACCACAGGGTCCGCTCGCCCCGGGCGCAGGAGATCGGGGCGAGCGCGGCGTCGGGCGAGCCCAGGCCGGCGCGGGCGGCGTCGCGCTTGTCCTGCCCGAAGGCCAGGAGAACCACGAGCCGGGAGCGGTGGAGCGCCGGGAAGGTGAGGGTGGCGCGCTGGGGCGGGGGCTTGGGGGAGTCCTCGACGGCGGCCATGTCCCTCCCCGTGGTCAGCGCCACGGGATGGCCGGGGAAGAGGGAGCAGACGTGCCCATCGGGGCCCATGCCCAGGTGGATCGCGTCGAAGCGCCCGCCGACGGGGCCCGCGACGGCCAGGTCGCGCTCGAGCGCCTCCGTGGCGAGGCGGACGTCGGCGGCGGCCTCCGGCCCGGCCAGGCGGTGGATGTTCTCCTCGGGCACGCCGGCCTCCGCCAGGGGAGCGGCGAACAGGTCGTTGCGCTCGGCGTCGCCAGCGGGCACGAAGCGCTCATCGCCGAACCAGATGTGCAGCCCCCGCAGGTCCTGGGATGGGAACCCGGCCTCGGCGAGAGCGGTCGGCAGCGCGTGAGCGATGGCCCTGCCACCGGAGCCGCCGGTCAGTGCGAGATGAGCGGCGCCCCTGGCGGAGAGGCCCTCGGCGATGGCCGCGGCGATCGCGGCGCTCGCGCGCTCGGCGGCCTCCTCGCGGGTGGGTGCGATATCGACCATCGGGGCGGGCAGGCCAGCCGTCCGGGACTCGATGTCGTGGCGCGCGCCGGGGCGCGCGGAGGTGGGCTCGGTCATCGCGTGGCCTCCTGTGAGGGCTGGGGGTCCTGGGTCCGGGGGCTCTCGGCGAGGAAGGCCGCGAGGACCTCCCCGTAGAGGGGATCGGGGGACAGCCGGCGCAGCTCCTCGTCGAGGGTCGTCACGTCGCTGCGGCGGGTCATGGTGGCGATCTGCGGTTCGCGCCCATCAGGGCGGCAGACGCACACGCGGTCGGTGTCGATACGGGTGATCGTGATCTCGCCCTCCGGGGTGCGGGCCTGCACGGAGGCGATGCCCTTGAACCCCTCGACATCGCGGCGCTCCACAGGCACGCCCAGGCGGAGCCTCAGCCAGGAGGTCATGAGCGCCACGGAGGCGTTGCAGTGCTCTCCCTCGATGACCATCGAGGTCACGCCCGCGCCGCGCAGGGCGGGGGCCAGGGCGGAGGCCACCATGGCGCGCCACAGGGTGATGCGCGTCCACGCCAGGTCGATATCCCCGCGCCGCGAGCTCGGCGCCAGGCCGCGCAGGGCGGTCTCGGGCCGCTCGAGGGCCGGGGTATTGGTGATCCTCGCGGTGGCGAGGCGCCCCAGGGGATCGTCGGCGGGCACGCGCGGGCACTCATGGGGCCACCAGACGACCACGGGCGTGTCAGGCAGGAGGAAGGGGACGACGAGCGTGTCGATGTGGTCGGCGGCCTCGCCCCAGGGGCGCAGGACGATCGTCTCGCCCGCGCCGGCGTCATGGCCGGTGCGGATCTCGGCGTCGAGGTGCCCCCCGATGTCGGAGGCGACGTGGCCGTCCCGGCTGCGGGGCCCCGAGGGCTCCTGGGCTTCCCCTCGCTCGGGGACCACCGCGATGATGCGGCTGGGGTGATCCCGGCTGGCTCCGTGAGCAGCTTCGAGGGAGGCCTCGAGGTGCTCGGCGTCGCAGGTGATGAGCAGAGTCAGGACGTGGGAGTGCCCGTGGGCGCCCTCGTTGGCCAGGATCGCCGAGGTGATCCTGGCGGTGGTGGTGGCGGTGAGCGTGGTGATCATGAGCGCCTCCAGGCACGGCCCTCGCGGGCGAGCAGATCGTGTGCGTCCTCGGGTCCCCAGGAGCCGGGGCGGTAGTCCCGCGGCGGCCCGGAGGCCGACCAGTGCTCGATGACCGGGTCGAGGATCCTCCATGACAGGTCCACCTCCCGCTGGTGGGGAAACAGTGGGGCGTCCCCGAGGAGGGCATCGAGAATGAGGCGCTCGTAGGCCTCGGGGGACTCCTCGTTGAAGGCGGCGCCGTAGCCGAAGTCCATCGTCACGTCGCGCAGCTCCATCTGGGTACCGGGCACCTTGGAGGCCACCCGCAGGGTCACGCCCTCGTCGGGTTGGATGCGCAGCACGATGGTGTTGGCGCCGATACCGGCGGTCGCGGCGTCGTTGAAGGGCAGGAAGGGCGGCTGGCGGAAGACGATGGCAACCTCGGTGACCCGGCGGGCCAGGCGCTTGCCCGCGCGCAGGTAGAAGGGCACGCCCGCCCAGCGGCGGTTGGCGATCTCCAGGCGCAGCGCCGCGAAGGTCTCCGTGCGCGAGTCCGGCGCCACGCCGTCCTCCTCCAGGTAGCCCTTGACCGCGGTGCCGCCCTGGTAGCCGGGGGCGTAGCGGCCCCGGGAGGTCGTGGCGTCCAGGTCGAGGACGCCGTCGCGCTCCAGGCGCACCGAGGCCAGGACCTTCTCCTTCTCGGCCCGCACGGCGGCGGCATCCATCGAGGTCGGCTCCTCCATGGCCACCAGGGCCAGGAGTTGGAGGAGATGGTTCTGGATGACGTCGCGCGCCGAGCCGATGGTGTCGTAGTAGCCGGCCCGCGTGCCAATGCCGATGTCCTCGGCCATGGTGATCTGCACGTGATCCACATAGCGCTGATTCCACAGGGGCTCGAACATCGTGTTGGCGAAGCGCAGTGCCAGGATGTTCTGGACCGTCTCCTTGCCCAGGTAGTGGTCGACCCGGAAGACGTCATCGGGCCGTACGATGCGGCCGATGAGCTCGTCGAGCTCGCGCGCGGAGGCCCGGTCATGGCCGAAGGGCTTCTCGACGACCACGCGCCTCCAGGATCGCTCGTCGCGCTCCACCAGGCCGGAGCGGGCGATGCGCTCGGTGACGGCGGGGAACCAGCCCGGGGGGATCGACAGGTAGAAGGCCCGGTTGCCGGCCGTGCCGCGCGAGGCGTCGAGGTCCTCGACCACGCCGGTCAGGCGCTGGTAGGCGTCATCGTCCTCGAAGGAGGAGAAGGTGACGAAGCGCATCCCGGCCGCCAGCTGCTCCCAGGTGGTGCCGCGCCACGGGGTGCGGGCACCCGCGCGCGCCCACTTCTCGACGTAGTCGCGCATAGCGCCATCGTCCCAGTCGCGCCGGCCCACGCCCACCAGGGAGAAGCTGGGGAAGAGCAGGCCGCGGTTGGCCAAGTCGTAGATGGCCGGCAGCAGTTTGTTGCGCGCGAGATCGCCGGTGATGCCGAACATCACCAGGACGCAGGGGTCGGCGATCCTTGGGAGTCGCAGGTCACGACTATCGAGCAGTGCCGTCGCCGAGGGGGGACGGGACTGGGGCGGTGCTGTGGATGCTGGCACGGGTGCCTTCCTGGAGTGGTCTTGGCCGCAGGGCTCTGCGGCCGGCCTTACTTTAGGTGCCCGGCGCGCTGGGCCCTGGCGTGTTTCACGTGGAGAGTAAGGGGCAGGGGCCGGTGGCGCCGCGGGCTACTGTTGGCAGCGGCCCACGCGAGGATCCCCGCGCGCAGCGGGGCCGAAGGAGCCAGCCGCATCGGCTGCCCGGGCCGCGATCCACCGAAAGGCAACGTGATGACCAGCTTCACCCCTGCCCCCTCAACCGCAGACCTCGGCGTCGTCGGCCTGGGGGTGATGGGAGCCAACCTCGCCCGCAACCTGGCCCGCCACGGCCACGAGGTGGCCGTCTTCAACCGGACTCCGGTCCGCACCGAGAAGCTCATGGACCGCTACGCGGACGAGGGCGCCTTCGTGCCCGCAGCCGAGCTCGCGGACTTCGTCGCCTCCCTGCGCCGCCCCCGCGTGGCCATCATCATGGTCCAGGCCGGGGCCGCCACCGAGGCGGTCATCGACGCGCTCGCCGAGCTCATGGAGCCCGGCGACATCATCGTCGACGCCGGCAACACCCTCTACACCGACACCCGCCGCCGCGAGGAGGCCCTGCGCGAGCGAGGTCTGCACTTCGTGGGCATGGGCGTCTCCGGCGGGGAGGAGGGCGCGCTGCTGGGCCCCTCCATCATGCCCGGTGGGACGGCAGAGTCCTACGACCGCCTCGGCCCGATGCTCGAGTCCATCTCCGCCCAGGTCGACGGCGTCCCCTGCTGCACCCATGTGGGCCCCGACGGCGCGGGCCACTTCGTCAAGATGGTCCACAACGGCATCGAGTACGCCGACATGCAGCTCATCGCCGAGGCCTACGACCTCCTGCGCGGCGTGGCGGGCATGAGCGTGGCCGAGATCGCCGAGGTCTTCCGCGCCTGGAAGGACTCCGAGCTCGACTCCTACCTCATCGACGTCACCACCGAGGTCCTCTCCCGCACGGACCCCGCCACGGGCGGGCCCTTCGTCGACGCCATCGTCGACGCCGCGGGCCAGAAGGGCACCGGCGTGTGGACCACTCAGACAGCCCTGGAGCTCGGCGTGGCCGTGCCCGCCATCGCGGAGGCCACGTTCGCGCGCGCCGCCTCCTCCTCGGCCGGTGCGCGCCTGGCCGTGCGCAACGCCTCCTTCGACGCTGGCGCCCAGCCGCCGGCGCTCGACGCGCCCGAGGCGCGCGAGGAGTTCGTGGCGGCGGTCAAGGACTCGCTCTACGGCTCGAAGATCGCCGCCTACGCCCAGGGCTTCGACGAGATCGCCACGGCCTCGGGACTCTACGGCTGGCAGGTCGACCTGGGCGCCATGGCCCGCATCTGGCGCGGCGGCTGCATCATCCGCGCCCGCCTCCTGGACGATATCACCCGCGCATACGACGAGGAGCCGGCGCTCGGCAGCCTCCTGACAGCTCCGGTCTTCGCCTCCGCACTGGAGGCAGTCCTGCCCGCCTGGCGCCGCATCGTCGCCACGGCGGCCCTTGCCGGCGTCGCGGCACCCGCCTTCGCCTCCTCGCTGGCCTACGTGGACCAGCTGAGGGCCGAGCGCCTGCCAGCGGCCCTCATCCAGGGCCAGCGGGACTTCTTTGGCTCGCACACCTACCACCGCGTGGACGACCCGGAGGGCACCTACCACGTCACCTGGTCCGCGCCCGAGCGCGTCGAGGAGAAGTGGGCCTGAGGCCGGAGCGGGACGAGGATGCCGAGTACCTGGACGCCGATGAGCTCCTGAGCCTGACCCGCGATGGCCTGGACCTGCCGGTTGCCACCTGTCCCGGCGCCGTATTCCCGCATTCGGTGAGGGAGCGAGAGCCTGAACGGCGCGACGACGGCGCGCGGGGACCGGTATGGTGGGCCCATCGCGGCGCGACGAGCGCCGCCCTACCAGAGGGGGCCACGATGACGAGCATTCCATCGGATTCGGACACCACGTCGACCCAGACCCTCGGCGCGATCGACCTGTCCGCCGATGTCGACGTCCAGGTCATCGGCCTCTCGGCTCAGGACCGGGCTGCGATCGCCGCACTGCCTGCGGGCACGGCGCTTCTCATCGTCCAGCACGGCCCGGTGACCGGGGCGCGATTCCTCCTGGACGCGCAGCAGACGACCGTGGGCCGCCACCCCCGCGCCGATATCTTCCTCGATGACGTGACGGTGTCCCGTAAGCACGCGATCTTCTCCGCCGTCGACGGCGGGTACGCCGTGCGCGATTCGGGATCGCTCAACGGCACTTACGTCAATAGGGAGCGCGTGGAGCAGGCGACCCTGCGGGCCGGCGACGAGGTCCAGATCGGCAAGTTCCGGATGACCTACCACCCCGGCCCTGCCGCGACCGCCCAGTGAACCGACCCAGTCGATCCCGCGAGCAGAGCCCCGCCGCCGGGAAGGGGGCTCCAGGGCCGTGGCCGCGCGGCGTCTCCCGCGAGGCCACGATGAAGATCAGCGAGGTCGTCGAGGCACTGAGGGCCGAGTTCCCCGCGCTGTCGGTGTCCAAGCTGCGCTACTTGGAGACTGAGGGGCTCATCTCACCGCACCGGATCGGCAACGGCTACCGGCGCTACTCGCAGGCCGACGTCGCCAGGCTGCGCTTCGCCTTGACGGCCCAGCGCGACGAGTACCTGCCGCTGGGCGTCATCCGGGAGAGGCTGGAGGACATGGACGCCTCCGCCTCGGCGCCGGATCCCGCCCCGATCGCCCGGGTGGTGGCCTCGCGGGGCCGCGCCGTCGAGGGAGCCGACATGAGTCTGGAGGATCTCAGGGCCCTCACGGGGGCCTCCGAGCCGGATATCAACGAGCTCATCTCAGTGGGTCTCATCGCCGCCGACGCCCGCGGGCGCTTCGCCCCCCAGAGCCTGCGCATCACGCGCCTGGCCCTGGAGGCCGCGCGCCTGGGACTGCCCCTGCGCAATCTGCGCTTGGTGCGCACCAGCGCGGAGCGGGCGGCGGACTCCATCGATCAGGCCACGCAGTCCGCCCGGCGCCGCTCGGCCACGGCGGCCGAGGACTCCGCCACCCGGCTCGCCGGCCTCATCGGCGAGCTGCACGGGGAGTTGCTCCACCTGGCCGTGCGCGCCCTGTCCTGAGCCGCAGACTTCCCAGCCGGCCGGGCGCCGGCGAAGGCCGGAGTAGCCGATGAGTCGGTGCGCCCATTCGCCGGACGCGGCACCCGGCTGACCCGTAGCCTTATGGCGTGCGCCCCATGCATCTCGTGGGCATCCGATCCACCGCAGCCTCCACCGGCCTCGTCGCGATCCTCGTCGAGGCCGGTGGCCCTGGCATGACCGCCGTTCCCGTCACCGCGCGCGAGGGACTCGTGCTCTCCGAGCCGATTCCCTCCACACGACCCGGCTGGGTGAGCCTGCTGGCGCGCAGCGTCCATATGCTGGGCGGCTCCCTCCTCCAGATACGGCTTGGGGTCGACGCCGATGCCCGCCTCGTCTGCGGCCTGGCCATCGCCGGAAGGGACGAGCGCGGAGAGGTGGGGGAGGTCCCCTGCGCCCCGGGCGACGCCCTCGTCCTGGCGAGCGCCCTGGACCGGCCGATCCTCGCCTCCGAGACGCTGCTGAGGCTGCGCGGGGTGGACCTGGGCGAGCAGACGATGCACGAGCGGATGGCGCGCTGGCGGAGGAGCCTGGCCACCGCCATCCCGGAGGATCCCCCGACCAGGTGAGGGCGGGATCCGGCGCTGCCTGGACCCAGCGCGACACGCGGCACATGTGTGACAGATGTGACTATTGAGGTGATCTCGGTCATGATCACCTTTTTAGGCGCACTGATGAAATCCCCGAATACCAGGTGAAACCCGGCCTCCCGTCGTCCGTCATTGACTTGAAGTTGAGATTGAGATCCAGCGGAGGAGTTCCGCTCGGCGCGCCCTTCGTTGAGCGGGAGCGGATCGCCCTCTATCGTGGGGCATGCGGTCGTTGACGGCAGCCCGTCGCGATCCGAAAGCCAGTAACCGATCTGTGAGGAGCAGTCCTGTGAGCGCGAACGAAGCGAGTCTTCACGCACCCGCACCGCAGCTCGCCCAGGGCATGCTCTTCGGCGACACTCTTCCGGACCTCGACGCCTCCTCGGGGTACCGCGGACCGGTCGCCTGCCGCGCCGCCGGCATCACTTACCGCCAGCTCGACTACTGGGCCCGCACCGGGCTGGTCGAGCCGACGGTGCGCGGCGCCAAGGGCTCGGGCACGCAGCGCCTCTACTCCTTCCGCGACATCCTCCTGCTCAAGATCGTCAAGCGCCTGCTCGACACCGGTGTCTCCCTCCAGCAGATCCGCACCGCGGTGGATGCTCTCCACGAGCGGGGGGTCGAGGACCTCACCTCCATGACCCTCATGAGCGATGGCGCCTCCGTCTACGAGTGCACCTCTGCCGACGAGGTCATCGACCTCGTCCAGGGGGGGCAGGGCGTCTTCGGGATCGCCGTCGGCCGGGTCTGGCATGAGGTCGAGGGATCGCTCGCCGAGCTCCCCGTGGACCACGCCGAGGCCCCCGTCGTCGAGGATGAGCTCGCCAAGCGCCGGGCCGCCAAGCGCCAGGCCGGCTGATCCGCTCCCGGGGATCACGCGCCGGCGGCCCCTGGGAGCGATGGTGGCGGGATACCACCGGACGACGCCCGCTCCACACCATCCATCACAGCATATTGAGACGCCCCGCCCGCCCCGTTCCAGGGGTGGGCGGGGCGTCACCGGGCCTCCAGGACCTCAGGCGGTCTGGCGGCCCAGGACGTAGCGACGCGAGAAGCCGTCCTCCAGGTCGGTGATCGTCACCTGGACGAGTCCCGCGGAGTCGATCTCGTAGCGCTCCTGAACGCGGCGACCCGCGCCTGTGCGCTCGACAGGGCGTCCGGAGAGGTCCTCGTCGCGCAAGGCGGGGTCGAAGGGGAAGATGATCTCCTGGTACGGGGCGAGCTCGCCGCGGGGCTCGCCGTCGGCGTCGACGCCCGCGCACTCGACGAAGCGGAAGCAGCCGATGTTGTGGACGGCCGTGTACTGGCGGGTGATGACCGTGCCCTCACGGGTGGCGCCGGCCTGGATCGCGTCCTCCCCAAGGATGGCGTCGAAGGTCGTGCGCTGGCCGTCGTCGGCCTCACGGAACACTCCGAAGCCGCGCGAGAGGCGGTCGATGAGGTCGTAGCCGGAGTCCCGGTCCGAGGCGATGGCGAGGCCGATCGCGGTGGAGGCGCCGGGGTAGGGGGAGCGGTGGACCCTCGCGCCGAAGCGCTCGCGCAGCATCCTGGGCACGAGGGGCAGCGCGGAGCCGCCGCCGACCAGGTGGACGCCCGCGACCTCGGTGAGATCCGGGTCGCCGTCGGCGAGACGGCCGATGAGGGGCTCCATGACGTCCAGTGAGCGCTCCAGGAGGGGCTTGCAGACGTCGTAGAGCTCGGCCGTCTGGATGATGATGTCCTTGCCGCGTACGTCCAGCGCGATGCGCCGGGTCTGGGGGGCGAGTGCCTCCTTGGCATCGCGGCACTGGTCGAGCAGATCGGAGACCTCACGATCATTGAGGTCCTCCTCCCGCACGCCCGCGCGCTCGAGCGCGAGCTGGGCGAGGAGGAGGTCGACGTCATCGCCGCCGAGGTCCCCCAGACCGCGGGAGGCCAGCACCTCGTGGGCAACGCCTCGCACATCCACGAGCGAGGTGTCGAAGGTGCCGCCGCCGAGGTCGTAGACCAGCACCCGGCTGCGCCTGGAGGAGACGGTGCGGGCCTTGCGGTGCGTGTACTCGAATCCGGCCGCGCTGGGCTCGTTGAGCATGGCGATGACATTGAAGCCGGCATCGCCGAAGGCCTCGAGGGTCAGGAGGCGCTGGGCGCCGAAGGCATGGGCCGGCACGGCGACGGCGACCGAGACGCGCGATCCTCGCGCACCGGGGTCGGTGCCGTCCATGCCGGGGGCCGCCTTGAGCTGGGCTCGCAGGTGGCGCAGGTAGTCGGTGAGGATCTCCAGGACGGTGAAGCGCTGGCCACCGAGCTCGAGCTCGGTGGCCGGGGTGATGCGCGGGCTCGATAGGCGCCGCTTGAGGCTGCGAAGCAGCGGGGCGCCCTCGCGGGCGGCGGCGCGCGCGGCGAAGCCGTGGACCAGGCCGTCCGGGGTCAGGGCCGTGAGCGAGGGCAGGTACTCCTGGGGATCACCGTGCTCATCGGGGAAGGGCACGACCGGGTAGTTACCGCGGTCGACGCGAGCCACCACGGTGCGCGTGGTGCCCAGGTCGATGCCGAGGGAGGGACCGGGCCGGTTCTCGCCCGGGGCCGGAGCCTTGGCTCGGCAGCGGCCGCGTGAGGAGGAGGTGGGCAGGGTCCCTGAGGTGCGCGGGCGCTCGGCTGTCATGGTGCTGAGCCTAGCGGGACCCGGGCAAATAGGGCCGAAGCCCCACCGGGGAACGGGCAAAGTGGCGGGCAGAATCAGGCGCGGACGCGACGATCGGGGACTCGGCGGATCGGCGCGGGTCGGTCGCGTCGGCAGTCGCATCGCCCGGCACTCAGACCGGCCTTGCCCGGACGGGCGCGTAACGGTAGTGTGACTCACGTTTAACACAGGCCCTGCCAGGGGATCATCGATGACCCCGTGGCGCCGCATCCCACCCCCACGATCCCCATCTCGCGGCTCGCCGCGCCCGGTGACGGGGAGGATGGCGCCTGGCAGTGCCGACCACTGAGAGGAGGCACCGGGTGGCAATGGATCACGCCCGGGTGGCGACCGACGTCCTGACCTACGTCGGCGGCGCGGAGAACATCACGGCGGCCGCGCACTGCGCGACCCGCCTGCGACTTGTCCTTGCGGACTTGGGCAAGGTCGATCAGAAGGCCCTCGACAAGGACCCCGATATCAAGGGGACCTTCATCGCCGGCGGCATGTACCAGATCATCGTCGGCCCCGGCGATGTGGACCACGTCTTCGATCGCATGATCGCGACCGGCGGGGTCAAGGAGGTCTCGAAGGATGAGGCCAAGCAGGTAGCCGCCCAGTCCGGCAACCTCGCCTCGCGGTTCATCAAGATGATCGCGGACATCTTCGTCCCGATCCTGCCCGCCCTCATCGCCGGCGGTCTCATGATGGCCATCAACAACGTCCTGACGGCCGAGGGCCTCTTCGGCAAGATGTCGCTCAAGGACCGGTGGACCTGGCTGGCCGACTATGCCGACCTCATCAACCTCATCTCCTCAGCGGCCTTCGCATTCCTCCCCGTGCTCGTGGGATTCTCGGCGGCCAAGCGCTTCGGCGGCAACATCTACCTCGGCGGGGCCATGGGCGCCGCCATGGTCTCCAGCTCCCTGCTGAGCGCCTATGACATGAGCAACCCCGAGGCGGCCGCGAAGTTCTGGGAGTTCACGGGGGCGAATCCCAGCTGGCAACTGTTCGGCTTGGAGGTCCAGAAGATCGGCTATCAGGCGATGGTCATCCCGATCATCTGCGTCGCCTACCTCATGTCGGTCATCGAGAAGCAGTTGCACAAGCGCCTGTCCGGCACGGCCGACTTCCTCCTCACCCCGCTCATCACGCTGCTCGGCACCGGCTTCCTCACCTTCGTCGTCGTCGGCCCGATCACGCGCCAGCTCTCCATCTGGATCACCGACGGCCTGGACTGGACGTACAACACGCTCGGCCCCCTGGGCGGCGCGCTGTTCGGTCTCGTCTACTCGCCGATCGTCGTCACCGGCCTGCACCAGTCCTTCCCGGCAGTGGAGATCCCACTGATCTCCGACATCGCCAACACCGGCGGCTCCTTCATCTTCCCGATCGCCTCCATGGCCAACGTCGCCCAGGGCGCCGTCGCTATCGCAGTCTTCCTGCGCACCAAGGATGCCAAGATGAAGGGCCTGGCTGGCGCCGGTGGCGTCTCCGCGCTCCTCGGCATCACCGAGCCCGCGATCTTCGGTGTCAACCTGCGCCTGCGCTGGCCGTTCTTCATCGGCATGGGATCGGCGGCCATCGGCGCCGCTCTGGTGTCCTTGTTCAACGTGCGCAGCCAGGCGCTCGGCGCCGCGGGATTCGTGGGCTTCGTGTCCATGGTCCCCAAGCACATTCCGGCCTACCTCGCTCTCGAGGTCCTTGTCGCGGTGATCGCCTTCAGCGGCGCCTACTTCTACTCCCGCACCGCCAAGGGAGCCGCCTCCCTGGCCGATGGCGACGTCGAGGATGAGGCCGAGGCTGAGGCTGAGGCCATCCACGAGCACACCGCCAAGGGCCAGCCCCATGAGGCGGTCAAGGTCGAGCTCCCCGCTGAGGCCGCTGAGGACTTCTCCGTCACCTCGCCCATCGAGGGGCGCGTGGTTCCGCTGTCCGAGGTGGACGACGCCGTCTTCTCCCAGGGGCTGCTCGGCCCGGGCCTGGCGGTTATCCCGTCGGCGGGCCCGGTGGTCTCCCCGGTCGATGGTGAGGTCATCGTGGCCTTCCCGTCAGGCCACGCCTACGGCATCCGCGCCGCCAGCGGCGTGGAGGTGCTCATCCACGTCGGCATGGACACCGTCCAGCTCGACGGCAAGCACTTCAGCCCGAAGGTCCACCAGGGCGACGTCATCCGCCGCGGCACGCCGCTGGTGGAGGTCGACTGGGACGCGGTCAAGGCGGCCGGGTACCAGATCGTCACGCCGATCGTCGTGTCCAATGGCGACAAGTTCTCCGGCATCTCCGAGGCCGGGACCCACGACGCCTCGCGCGGCGACGCGCTGTTCAGCGTCAACCACGACTGAGAAGCCCAGGGCATCTCCAGAGAGGGTCGGGCCCATCGCATTCCCGCGGTGGGCCCGACCCCTTTTTCCACCGAGACCGGTCGAAAACAGCGACGAGACCGGTCCGCAGCGCTGATGAGGACGCGTGGCTCAGGTGGTCCGGCCAATGACGAGCTCAACCGGGAGCTCGATCGGAGCGATCTCCAGCGCGCGCAGTTCAACGCCGTCATGGATCGCCGCGATCTGGGCCAGCAACTCGGCGACGGCGCGACGCGAGAGCTCGGCGATGGGCTGCCGGATGGTGGTCAGTCCCGGCATCGCCTGGCGGATCGCCCGCGTGCCGTCGAATCCGATGACTCGCAGGTCCTCGGGGACGCCCAGCCCCGCCGATCGGGCCCACTCCACAACGCCGGCCGCGGTGAGGTCATCAGTGGCGAAGACGGCGTCGAAACCACCGAGGCGGCTGGTCAGCTCATCGTTGATGCGCTGGGTCCGCTCCGGCTCGGGAGTATTGAAGTCGACGGCCACGATCTGGGCCTCGATGTCGGCCAGGGCCAGCGTGGACCGATAGCCGGCCTCACGGCCGTTGCGCCTGCCCGTGCGCGAGGTGAGCAGCAGCGGGTGGCGCGACCCTCGCTGGAGGAGGTGTTCGGTGGCGAGAGCGCCTCCTCGGACATTGTCGCAGCGGATGTTGGGGATGGCAGGGAAGAGGTCGCGGTCGATCATGACCAACGGCATGCGGACCGTGCCGTAATCGGCGAGGTCCTCGTTGTGAGCCGACGAGATGATGCCGTCCACACGATGCGAGACGAGCAGGTCGAGATACTCCCGCTCGCGCTCGGCGCGGCCCTGGGAGTTGCACACCAGGATGCGGTAGCCGTGCTCCGCCAATGCGATCTCGAGCTGCGCGGCGAGCTCACCGAAGAAGGGAAGGGCCACCGTCGGGACGATGACGCCGATGCTCCGGGTGGCCATGCCGTGCAGGACGCGGGCGGCCTGGTTCGGCCGGTAGTTGAGCTCCGCGATGGCGGCGCTGACCCGCTCCTTGGCCGCCTCGCTGAGGTAACCGCGGTTGTTGATCACTCGTGACACGGTGGTCAGCGAGACGCCCGCGAGCTCGGCGACATCGGCGAGCGTCGGCTCTCGGCGCTGAGGCACAGCAACTCCTATGTCTTGACGTCTGGACGGAAACCGCGGGCAAGCCTATGCCCGCGCGCACCGGACTGCTACAGCGGGGCGCCGCTCGACAGCGCGCCGGAGGGCGGGGGAGTGGGGACCAGGTCGGGGACCATCTCGCGGTAGATGGCGATCATGGCACGGGCAATGGCCGCGTGACCGGCGTCGTTGGGGTGGATCCCGTCGATCGCGAGCTTGTTCTCGTTGCCGTCGATCGCGGTGCTCATGGCGTCGGTCGAGGCCAGGCCGAGGCGGGTGGCGTGGTCGTGGACGAGCCGGTGGATGATGCCGAAGCGCGGGCCGATGCCGAGGGCGGGGAAGTAGGGAGCGACGATCGTGGGGACGCCCGGAAGGCGCTCAACCAGGAAGGCGAAGTCGTGCTCGATGGCCTCCTCCACGAGGTCCCGCTGGGAAGGCAGGAGCGCGGCGTCGTTGAGCCCGAGGCAGATGGTGACGACGTCGGGCTCAGCGCGCAGGACCGTCTCCAACCAGGTGGTGTCCCGGCATGAGGGGGAGCGGCCGCCCCCGGGCAGCTTCCCACCGCGCCGGCAGAAGAAGCCGATGCCATCGGCCGCCAGGCTCGCCTCTCGCCAGCGCAGGTGCTCGCAGACCAGCGACGAGAAGCGGTTGCGGGGGTGGCTGACCGAGTTCCACCCCGTAACGACGGAGTCCCCGAGGAAGACGGCGGTGGGGTGAGGTGTCAGCCGGGGGACCGTTGGGCCGTCGGGTCCTGCGGGCGGGTCTGGTGACGTCATGGCTAGAGCGTAGGCCGATGGCCGCGGCCGCGCAGGTCGATGGGGATGTGCACGACGGCGTGCTACCAAGCACGACCGGGTGGGCGCGTTGGCGTCACGAGGACGGAGCACGGGCTCGGAGGCGCTTATGTCATTTCTGCGTCGGAGCGGATCGCTACCAGCCTCCTCACAGGTTGCTCAGGGCTTCGACGCAGGTCGCAGACCCAGGATCCGATCATGGCCGGAAGCAGGTCCGCTGAGACTGGGACAGGGACGTCGGGGACGATCTACATTGACGAGTCGGGGGCGCCGATCGAGGCGCCTCGCGACCGGTTCGGCGATCGCCCGGGCGCGTTCGCCGAAGGCGTCCCGCATCCGCGGAGTCGCAGCCTCCTGGCGCCCGTGTGGCGCACGGGCATAGGCGCGGGAGGCATCCTGGCGTGCGTCGGGCTGCTCGCGATCATTCTCGGGCGCGGAGCGGCCGCGCTCGTGCTGTGGCCGCTGGGAGCCTTCGGCGTCGTCGTGGGCACGACGATCATGATGGCGACCTTCCGAGCCCGTCGGCTGGTGCTCGACATGACGACAGCGGAGGAGCCTCTCGTCGACACGAAATGACATAATGTCCATTATCGGTGGATAATGGACAGGGCTGCGCCCATCGGCTTCCTTCATGACCGCGCCGGCCATCGCCTCGCGAGCGCCGGTGCACTCCCGGCTTCTGGCATGATCGGTGGAATGCGGAGCGAGAACCAGCCCGACGGCCACGCGGCGCCAGTACCCGCGCACGAGTCGCCGGACCACCACGACGCGATCGTCGTCATCGGCGCGCGCGAGAACAACCTCGACGGCATCAGCCTGACGATCCCCAAGCGGCGCCTGACGGTGTTCACGGGCGTCTCGGGCTCGGGCAAGTCCTCGCTCGTGTTGTCCACGATCGCCGCTGAGTCGCGCAGGCTCATCAACGAGACCTACCCGGCCTTCATCCAGGGCTTCATGCCATCTGCCGCGTGCCCCGACGTCGACCGCTTAGAGGGACTGACCCCCGCGATCATCGTCGACCAGGAGCGCATGGGCTCCAACCCGCGCTCCACGCTGGGTACCGCCAGCGACGTCGGCGCGATGCTCCGCGTCCTGTACGCGCGCCTCGGCGCTCCCCATATCGGTGGCCCCCAGGCCTTCGCCTTCAACGTGCCCTCCGTGACCGGCGGCGGCGCGGTTACGACCCAGCGCGGTGGGCGCAAGGTCGTCGAGCGCAAGCACTTCAGCGTCATCGGCGGGATGTGCCCGCGCTGCGAGGGCCTCGGACGCATTTCTGACATAAGGTTGTCCGAGCTCTACGACGGAACTCGCTCATTGAACGACGGCGCCATCACCGTCCCCGGCTACACCGCTGGCGGATGGTCCGCGCGGGCCTTCGCCGAGTCCGGTTTCTACCCCGCCGACAAGCCGATCTCCACCTTCACGCCGAAACAGCTCGACGACTTCCTCTACAAGGAGCCGACCAGGATCGAAGTCGGTCGGGTCAACATCACCTACGAGGGCCTGGTGCCCAGGATCCGCAAGTCCATGCTCTCCAAGGAGCCAGAGGCCCTGCAGCCGCATATTCGGGCCTTCGTCGAGCGCGCCGTCGTGTTCGGGATCTGCCCGGATTGCGACGGAACGCGCCTGGCCGAGCCCGCCCGGACCTGCCTCATCGACGGCCGATCCATCGCCGACGCCTGCGCCATGCAGATCTCCGACCTCGCCGACTGGGTCGCCCGCCTCGAGCGCGCCGCCACGGGAGCCGACGACGGCGGTGCCTCGAACCCAGCGCCACTGCCCCGCATTGACGGCCTGACAGGCGCCGCTGCCCTGCTCGCATCGCTGCGCGAGAGCCTGGATGCCTTCGTCGGCATCGGCCTGGGATACTTGTCCCTGGACCGGCCCGCCTCCACGCTCTCGGGCGGCGAGGCCCAGCGCACCAAGCTCGTGCGCCACCTCGGCTCGGCCCTCACCGACGTCACCTACGTCTTCGACGAGCCCAGCATCGGGCTCCACCCACATGACATCCACCGGATGAACGCTCTGCTGGAGGACCTGAGGGACAAGGGCAACACGGTGCTCGTCGTCGAGCACGAGCCCGAGACGATCGCCATCGCCGACCACGTCGTCGACCTCGGTCCCGGCGCGGGCGATGCCGGCGGGCGTGTCTGCTTCGAGGGCCCGGTTGACGGACTGCGGCGCTCCGGCACCCTCACCGGCCGCCACCTGGCCGACCGGGCGCGGCTCAAGGACTCCCCGCGCCGGGGCGCCGGCACTATTGAGATTCGCGGTGCCAGAACGAACAACCTGCGCGGCGTGGATGTGGATATCCCGCGCGGCGTGCTCACCGTGGTGACGGGCGTGGCCGGCTCGGGCAAGTCCAGCCTCGTCCACGGCCACCTGTCCCCCATGGACGGCGTCGTCACCCTCGACCAGTCCCCCATCAGGGGCTCGCGCCGCTCCAACCCCGCGACCTTCACCGGGCTCCTCGATCCCATCCGCAAGGCCTTCGCCAAGGAGAACAAGGCGGCGGGGGCCAAGCCGGCGCACTTCTCGGCGAACTCTGAGGGAGCCTGCCCCGTGTGCGGCGGCTCGGGGATCATCGAGACGCAGTTGGGATTCATGGAGACCGTCGAGTCGCGCTGCGAGGCGTGCGCTGGGAGGCGCTTCAACGAGGAGGTCCTGGCCTTCACCCTCGGCGGCCTGTCGATCGCGGATGTCCTGGACCTGAGCGTCGGCGCTGCGCGGGAGTTCTTCGGCGACGGCGAGGCTCATCTGCCCGCGGCGCAGCGGATCCTGGACCGGCTGGCGGATTGCGGCCTGGATTACGTGAGGCTCGGGCAGGCGCTCAGCACGCTCTCCGGCGGGGAGCGCCAGCGCCTCAAGCTCGCCGTCCACCTGGGCCAGGAGGGGGACGTCATCGTGCTGGATGAGCCGACCGTCGGTCTGCACCCGGCCGATGTGGAGGCGATGCTGGGGCTGCTCGACCGGCTCGTCGAAGCGGGGCGGACTGTCGTCGTCATCGAGCATCACCAGGCCGTCATGGCTCATGCCGACTGGATCATCGATATGGGCCCCGGCGCGGGGCACGATGGCGGCCGTGTCGTCTTCGAGGGGCCACCGGCCGATCTCGTGGCCTCCCGCGCCACCCTGACCGGCCGCCACCTGGCCGACTACTGCGGTGATGGCCGCTAGCCCCGCGCGACGACCCTGGCGGCCAGGTCGAGGACGCGCGAGGTGATGCGGTTCTGGATCCGCATGGAGCGCTGCCAGTCACCCGCGATGAGCAGGGAGTGATCCGCCTGGGGGAACTCCAGGACCTCCAGGTCCATCCGGGGGCGGGGACCACCGCGCCACACCGGATCCGCGGTCCCGCCGGCGACGAGCGCGGGCGCCTTGCCGAGCTCGAGGGTGGTGAGGACCGCCTCGTCGTCGAGCACGGGGGTGAGCCAGGCCGCAGGGATCGCCTCACGCTCCGCCCAGGGTGCCAGTCGAGTGCCCAAGGACTTGCCGACGATCAGCATCGGCGACTCCCGGCCGGTCATGCGCTTGGACGCGGATCGCGTCCAGTGGGCCTGGCTCTCCAGCTCCTCCAGGCTGCTCGGCGGCTCGTCCCATTCCAGGGCCACCACCGCCCACCCGGCCTCGGTCAAGGCGGTCGCCGGCCAGAACAGCAGCGGCATGGAAGCCGTGTAGCCGAGGCCGGGGACCACGAGGCACAGGCCCAGTGGCTCGGCGCGGCGCCCGGGCCAGAGCCTCAGGCGCGCCCGCGATCCGCGCGCCACGGACTGCGGGGCTGTCATGGCGTCGGACATCAGGGCCTCCTCCAGCCATTCGTTCAGGGTATGACCGCAGCATCTCACGTGAAGGGGCCGCGCGCCCGCGAACGCTATGATGTGGGCGGCCCGACGCGGTCCGGGAACACTCCCGGCCCTCCCCGTGTTGAGGTTCACGGCGTCGGCCGCCCCTTGGCCCCTCACCCGCGCGGTGATCGGGCGGGACGGCGCCCCGATTCACCGCACCCAGGAGGCACAGGCATGGCAGACCGCGCACTGCGAGGCATGACCATCGGAGCGAAGTCGATGGAGTCCGAGGAGGGCGTCGAGTTCGTCCAGCGGCAGGAGATCACCTACGAGTGCCCCGAGGCGCATGTCACGGTGGTCCCCATGGCGATGGAGGCGGAGGTCCCCCAGACCTGGGAGTGCCCCGAGTGCGGTCTTCCCGCGGTGCGCCGCGGCGAGGAGGACGAGCCGGAGTCCGATGAGCCCAAGAAGGCCCCCCGCACGCACTGGGACATGCTCCTGGAGCGCCGGGAGATGGACGAGCTGAAGGTCCTCCTCGACGAGCGCCTGGAGATGCTGCGCACCGGCGAGATCTATCGCGAGCGCTTCTGAGCGCCCTCAAAGCAAGGCCCCGAAGAGACCAGGCGCGGCCGGGAGGCTCCCATGAGGAGCCGCCCCAGCCGCGCCTGTCGTAAGTGCGCCTATCACCGATTCCCCAGCTGACAGCGCGAGTTCGATTCCCGTCACCCGCTCCAGGTCTCGCCACTAGCCGCGCACTGCGATCGCCCAGCCCTCTGCCCGGCGCGTGCGACGACGCCCGTCACCTCAACTGGCCTCAAGCGCCGCCGGGGGCGCGGGTGCTCCGGCTGGTGGCAGCACGCGCGGATAGCCTCGCCCCGGTGAGGTGGCCGATGCTGAATGGGCCGGCTCTCCCGGATCCTCAGAGACGCGCTCCCGTGCGGGGGCTGGATCCCAACCGCGATCAACCAGACGTCGCTGAACTACGATGGCAGCGAGGAAGATAGCCAGTCCGATAGCCAGCAGCACGATACTCCCCGCAGCGTCCCCGAGTTTTGCTCCGTAGCCAATTAGCAGCCCGAACCACCCGAAGTCAGTGTCACCGAATGTGGTGTTGGCTGACGCTAGACTGCCGAGCACGCCCAGGAGAAATGCCGGCAGGAAGGTGACCATCAGGCCGTTGATGAATGCCCCCGCTATAGCGCCGCGGCGACCACCGGCGGCATTGCCATAGACGCCAGCCGCGCCGCCGGTGAAAAAATGTGGAACCAAACCCGGCAAGACCAGAGGCAAACCGAACGCGGGCCCCAGCCAGGTTCCCAACAGCAGCAAGCCGACCAGTCCGCCCAAGAATGAAGCGATGAAGCCGATGAGCACAGCATTTTGCGCGTAAGGGAAGACGATCGGCGCGTCCAGCGCGGGGATAGCCCCGGGCACAACGGCCTTGGCGATACCCTGGAAGGCGGGAACAAGCTCACCAAGGATGGTGCGGACTCCGAACAGGATGACAGCGACGGCGATACCGAACTGGAGACCTTGAGTGACGGCCTGCATGAGGTAGTTTCCGACATTTGTCGCTTCGACTGAGAAGGCGGTGAATGCGGTGGCCGATCCCCGCTGCACCAGGTAAACCACAGCGAGCACCAGGTACATCAGCACCATCGATAGGGCGGTCGCCACCATCGAGTCACGCAGGAAGCGCAGTGATTCCGGGACTTTGAGGTCCTCGGTGGAGCGAGAACGACCCTTAGGGTCGACTAGACGCCCAGTCATGCCGGCGGCCAGATACCCCAGGGTGCCAAAGTGCCCGATGGCGATGGAGTCGTCACCCGTCACCCGCCGGGTCCATGGATGTACCAGCGCAGGTAGTGACACCATGAGGACCCCTAGAAGCAGCGCCCCTAAACCCACCACCACGGGGGACTTCATCCCGGCCGAGGCCATGACGATAGTAATAAGTGTGGCCATGAATAGCAGGTGGTGCCCGGTGAGGAATACGTAGCGCAGCGGGGTGAAGCGGGCCAACAGCAGGGCGACAACAAAACCTAAGATCATAACCCAGGACACCTGAGCGCCGTACATCTCCTGCGCGATGCCGGCGATCGCCTCATTAGTGGGAACTACCCCATGGGCGCCTAGCGCACCCTGGATCATGGTTCCCAGCGGCGCAAGTGACGTAGCGACCAGCCCGGCACCCGCACTGACCAGCAGGAAGCCCAGAACCGCCTTGATCGCGCCGCCGAGCACCTGCCCAGTGCCGCGCCGCAGCGCAATCAACCCGGAAGCAGTGATCAAGCCGATAAGGAAGGCTGGGACGCTGAGGATCTCGTTGACCAGGAACTGCGCAACAGCAAGGACGACAGACATTTCCCCCCTTAATTTTAGACAGCATAGATTCGACGCAGCGCCGCGTCGATCTCCGAGGTGGACGTAAAATCAGTAATGACCTCAACGGGAACCCCAAGATCACCCAAGGTCTGAGCAATAGCAGCGGAGGTCATGACAACATCGGCCTCCTTGGTGCGCCCTTTAGCGGAGATAGTATCAGTGGCCTCCACCTTTAGGTAGGGCGCCCAGCCCCACTGCTCCAGGACCTTCTCCAAGGTGTTCTTGAGAAACAGGCTGGTGCCCAGCCCGTTGCCGCACACCGTGAGGACCAGGCCTTTAGAGGCCACGGCGTCGGCTGGCACCACCGCGCTAGAGGCGGCAGGGGAAACAGTTGGAGCTCGCGCAGGAGCAGGATCTTCAGGCTCTGCAGGCCCGAGCGCGCCAAGGACCGCCTCCGGGGTGTCGGCGGCCATCAACTGGTCACGTCGCCGCGGATCGGCCAGCAGTCCAGCAAGTTCAACCAGGGCGCCGCGGTGTGCATCGTCATCGACAGCCACAAGCCCCATCACCAGCCGCACAGGGTCATTGTCCTCGTTGCCGAAGGCAATGGGCTCGGCTAGTCGCACGACCGACATCGCTGTGCGAGTCACTGAATCGTCGGGCCGGGCATGGGGCAGAGCGAAGCCCGGAGCGATAACGATATACGGGCCGTGCTCCTCCACGGTTTTCAGCATGGCCTGGGCGTAACTGGGTCCGCAGGCGCCAGCGCCAACAAGCGCACTCCCCGCGGCAGAGACCGCTGCTCGCCAGTCACTGGCCTGGATCTGGAGCTGAATGGCGTCGGGTTGGATGAGATCACTGAGAGTGGGCACTTCAACATCTCCTCCAAAGGGAAGGCGACCTTGCCATCCGCATCGAACATACCCAGAGGATCGAAAGAGGTCAAGTTATAAATTTGAGCAATTTTAAAGGCGTCAACTATACTTCATCTCGCCACAGTTCTTAAATCACGGGGATTGGTGCTCCAGCGCCATCCTGGAATGATCGGTCGGCGCTCGCACAACTGGTGTTACTTTCCCTGCAGGCGCTTGGTGGCGGAGGAGACGAGACCGGTGAGCTGCGCGCCCCGCTTGGCGGCGCCCCAGCGGGTCACGAGGGCGAGCTCCTCGGTGAAGATACCGCCGCTGAGCTTGGATTGGCCGGCCTCGCGCTCCAGGAAGGTGATGGGCATCTCGACGATGCGCCCGCCAGCCTCGTCGACAAGCTTGGTCATATTGACCTGGAAGCCGTAGCCGAGGGCTTCGATCGCCGATAGGTCCATGCGGCGCAGCAAGTCGGCCCGGTAGACCCGGAAGCCGGCGGTGGCGTCCTTGACGCGCAGGCCGAGCATGGCGTTGATGTAGAGGTTGCCCGCGCGGGACAGGGCCACGCGCTTGGCGTCCCACCCCTCGGTGGCTCCCCCGGCCACCCAGCGCGAGCCGATGACGAGGTCCGGGGCATCGGCCATCTCGGCGCGCTGGATGAGCAGGGCGAGGTCCTCGGCGCGGTGGGAGCCATCGGCGTCCATCTCGACAAGCAGCTCGTAGCCGGCGCCCAGTCCCCAGGAGAACCCGGCGAGGTAGGCGGGGCCGAGGCCGTTCTTCTCGGTACGGTGCAGGACGTGGATCTGCTCGTCCGCGGCGGCGCGACCATCGGCGAGGTCGCCGGTGCCGTCCGGGGAGTTGTCGTCCACGACGAGGATGTCGACGGCCGGGGCGTGCTCGCGCACCCGGTCCAGGGCCACGGGCAATGACTCGATCTCGTTGTAGGTGGGGGTGACGACGAGTGCTTTCATGTCCGCTTCCTCCGTGTGGTCGATGACCGCCCGGTGCCGGGCACCGAGCCTGACGCGCGATGTCGCTTCCGGTATCCGCCACGCGGGGCGTGAGCGGCCCAGTGCCGTCGTCCAGCGGACACCATACCGGTGATAGCGAGCAGCGCCCCAGCGATCAGCGCCAGACGCGCGGGCCAGTATCCCAGCCGGTCGGCGATGGTCAGCGTAGTCCGCAGCGGAAGCTCCGCTACGAGCGAGGACTGCTCATTGTCGGGGAGCTCCTGCTCGATGACACCCCGCGGGCTGATGACGGCGGTGGTGCCGGTGGTGGAGACCTGGAGGACGGCGCGGCCGTGGGCGACGGCCTGCACCCGGCCCTGGGCGATCTGCTGGCCGATCTCCGAGGTGCCGATGAAATTGGCGTTGTTCGTGGGGATCATGATCGCCTCGCCTCCCCGCTGCACGCCGTCGCGCAGGAGATCGTCGTAGGCGACCTCGAAGCAGATGCCGATGGCCAGTGGCACGTCCCGCCCCTGGGAGGCCGATGGCACGGCGAGTGTGGTCGGGCCGGTCCCGGGGAGCATGTCGACGCCGATGCGGTCCACCTGAGTGGTCAGCCTCCTGATCCAGGAGCGCAGGGGAACGTACTCGGCGAAGGGCACGGGACGGTGCTTGCGGTAGTACGGGCCCGCTCCCGTGATCGGGGACCACAGGAGGAGGTCGTTGTAGCGCGCGTCGTCCTCGTACTTGACCGCTCCGACGAGGATCGGGGCGCCGATGGCCCGGGCGGCCCGGTCGATGCGCCGCGCGGACGCGTAATGGTCGCGCGGGTCGAGGTCGGCGGCGTTCTCCGGCCAGACGACGGCGTCGACGGCCTCCGGGGCGATCTCGCCCGCGAGGCGGGTGGTCTCATCGGCGTGCCTGCCGGTGACCTCCAGGGCGCGGGCGTAGGAGTCCTGCGCGTCGGCGACGCTGCCCTGGACGGCGGCCAGCCGCAGGGCGCCGGACTCGGCCTGGGAGGGCATGTGGATGGCCAGCGGCGCGACGGCGGCGGCCCCCGCGGCGATGAGGGCGGTCAGCGCCCCCAGGCCGGCGCCGTGGCGCAGGGCGCGGGCGGCCTCGGCCAGGAGGGCGCCGATAAGCGCGACGAGCAGGCCGAGCCCGGTGACGCCTCCGATGGAGGCCAGGGGCAGGAGTGGAGAGTCGGCCATGGCGAAGGCGAGGCGCCCGAAGGGGAAGCCTCCCCAGGGCCAGGAGGACCTCAGTTCCTCGACGGCGGCCCACAGTGCTGCGAGGGCGGCCACCCGGGCGGCGGTGCCGCGCCAGATGGTCCCGCCGTCCTCTCCGTGCCCGTCGTCGAGCGGCCCGAGCCTGCTCACCCAGGACCAGGCGGCGCCGAGCAGCGCGAGGTAGGAGGCCTCGGTGATCGTCAGCGCCACCCAGCCCAGGGCGTTGCCCATGGCGGGCACCGTGAAGTGGAGAAGGGGGGCGAAGAAGGCCAGTCCGACGACGAAGCCGAGCCAGGCGCTCCTCCCCCACGTCCGCCCGCGCGCAATGACGCCGAGCCCGGCCACGCCCATCGCCGCCGCCCACCACCAGTCCAGCGGGGCGAAGGCGGAGGCGAGGGCCAGGCCCGAGACGGTCGCCCAGGCAGTGGGCAGGATCATCCCCCGCAGCGAGCGGGCGAGGCGCTCTCCCCGGCCCGGGCCGGCGCCGGTACTCACACCCCGGACCACGCGACCACCCCCCTGCCGACGTCGAGGCTCGCCTCGGCGGCGGTGAGCGCCAGCGCGGTGAGAGCCTCCGCGTCGCGCGGGTCCGCGCCCGGCTCGGGGACGAGCCCGGCGAGCTGGCTCAGGAGGTCGAGGAGCTGCTTGGCCCAGCGCACGAAGTCCCCGGCGGTCATATCGGTGGCGTCGAGGACCTCGGCCAGCTCGGCTCCCCGCGCCCAGGCGGCGACGGCCCCGGCCAGGGCCGGCTCGGCGCCCGGTGAGTGGGCGATGCGCCCCAGGCCCTCCAGGTCGTTGATCGACTGGGAGACCCGCAGCTCCCCGCGCAGGACTTGCCCCAGCCTGCTGCCCGGGGAGACGGGTAGGCCCAGGGACTGCGCGCTCAGGCGCGGCTCGTACACGCAGGCAGAGACCGCCCCGGCGAGATCGGCCGGCCCCAGGGCGTCCCAGAGCCCGGAGCGCAGGCACTCGGTGATGAGGAGGTCCCTCTCGGCGTAGACGCGGGCGAGGAGGCGCCCGGCGCTCGTGACCCGCACCTCGCCCTCAGGGCACCTCTCATCGGCGGGCTCGAGGTAGCCCAGTTGCAGGAGGACCTCGCAGACGGCGTCGAAGAGCCGGGCGATCGTGCCGGTGCGGGTCTCGATGCGGGACATGATCCGGGCGGCCTCGGCGCGGGCCTTGGCCCACTTGCGCCCCACGCGGGCGTGCTCCTCGCGGTCCGGGCAGCCGTGACACGGATGGGTGTGCAAGCGCCGCCGCAGGTCCTCAATGCGCTCGGCGGTGGTCGCCTGGGCGCGGCCGTCCGCCTCTCCGCGCCGCTGGGCGGGGCTGGTGCGGCGGCGCTTGCGCGCGGGCGCCTCGGAGAGCGTGCCTGAGCGGATGGTGTCGATGAGGCGCCCGACGAGCCGGTCACGGTGCTCACGGCGGCGCATATCCGCACTGCTGGCCACGCGCAGAAAGCCGAGCCTCATGACGCCGTCGGGCAAGGTGTCCGGACTGAGAGTGACCACGCGCCCGTCCTCCCTCAGGACGGTCAGCGCCGGGGCCCCGGAGCGGTCCTCCCCGCCGGAGAGCACCACCGCGTGCCGGGAGCGCCGCCCCTTGCGGTAGACGACGACGTCGCCGCGCCGCAGCGAGGCCATGGATCGCCCTGCCTCGACGCGCCGGGCTGAGCGACGCTCGGAGGACAGGTCCGCTTCCGCCTCGGCGATCTCCTGGCGCAGGGCGGCGTACTCGCGGAAGTCCCCGAGATGGCAGGTCATCCGGACCTCGAGCTCCTCCAGGCCGTGGCGCTTGCGGCGGGCCTGCGCGGCGAGCTCGACGACGCCCCGGTCGGCCTGGAACTGGGCGAAGGAGGATTCCAGGATCTCCCGTGCCCGCTCGCGGCTCGTGCGGCCCAGCAGGTTGACCGCCATGTTGTAGGTGGGTCGGAAGGCGGAGACGAGCGGGTAGGTGCGCCGGGAGGCCAGTGAGGAGACGAGGGAGGGCTCGACGTCGTCGGCGGCCAGGACGATCGCGTGGCCCTCGGTGTCGATGCCGCGACGCCCCGCGCGGCCGGTGAGCTGCGTGTACTCGCCGGGGCTGAGGGAGACATGCGCGGAGCCGTTCCACTTGCGCAGCGATTCCAGGACGACCGTGCGCGCGGGCATGTTGATGCCGAGTGCCAGGGTCTCGGTGGCGTAGACGACCTTGACGAGGCCGGCGCTGAAGAGCTCTTCAACGGTCTCCTTGAACACCGGGAGCAGGCCCGCGTGGTGCGCGGACACGCCTCGCTCCAGCGCCGAGGCCCATGAGTGGAAGCCGAGGGCGCCCCGGTCCGTGGCGGGGATGCCGGCCGTGCGGCGGTCGATGACCTCCCGGATGCGCTCGGCCTCCTCCCGAGTAGTCAGGTCCACTCCCCCGGCCATCGCCTGGCTGACGGCTGCCTCGCAGCCCGCCCGGGAGAACACGAAGACGATCGCGGGCAGGAGGTCGGCCGTCTCGAGGGCACTGATGACGGTCAGGCGCGAGGGCGGGCGGAGGCGCCCCAGCCTGGCGCCCCCCGCGCCGCGCCGAGGGGCCCGGCCGCCGCGCTTCCAGGGCTGGGGGCCGGGCCCGCCGCGGCTCTTCGAGGCGGCGCCCTCGGCCGCAGCGGCCCGCTGGGCGGCGCGCACCGCCTTGACGAGATCGGGGTTGAGGGGCGGAGCGGGCTCCGACGATGGGGCGCCGTCATCGCCTCGGACGCCGCCCGGGGCGGCCTCGCTGTAGGAGTACAGGGGCAGGAGCCTGCGCCCCACGATCATGTGCTGGGTGAGCGGGACGGGCCGGTGCTCGGAGACGATGACGGTGGTGCTCCCCCGCACCTCGCCGAGCCACTGCCCGAACTCCTCCGCGTTGGAGACGGTGGCGGACAGGGACACCACCCGCACCTCGGGGGCGAGGTGGATGATGACCTCCTCCCATACGGGGCCGCGGAAGCGGTCGGCGAGGTAGTGGACCTCGTCCATGACGACGTAGCCGAGGCGGTCGAGGTCCCGTGAGCCCGAGTAGAGCATGTTGCGCAGGACCTCGGTGGTCATGACGATGACGTCGGCGTGGGGGTTGATCGAGGTGTCGCCGGTGAGCAGGCCGACGCGCTCGGCGCCGTGGCGGCGCGTCAGGTCGAGGTACTTCTGGTTGGACAGGGCCTTGATGGGCGTGGTGTAGAAGGTCTTGAGGCCCTTGGCCAGTCCCAGGTGGACGGCGAACTCCCCGACGACGGTTTTGCCGGCGCCGGTCGGGGCGGCGATGAGGACGCCCTCATCGCGCTCGAGCGCCTGGCAGCCGGCGACCTGGAAGTCGTCGAGCTCGAAGCCGAGCCCGGAGGCGAAGGCCGCGAGCTCGGTGCGAGAGGCGGCCTGGCGGCGGCGGTCGGCGGCGTATCGCTCCGCGGGCGAGGCGGGGGCGTCCGAGCAGCGGGACCGAGTCATCGGCATCGGGCGCGCGGCTCAGGAGGCCGATTCCGGCCCGGCCTCGATCGCGGATCGTGAGGGGCGGGCCAGGGCGGCGTCGAGCTCGGCATCGAGGGCCGCGCGGCGCTTGGCGAGGCGCTTGTCGTGGCGGATGGCGATACCGCAGGCGCCGAAGTACAGGCCGATGATCGGGATGGACATGAAGATCATGGACCAGGGGTCCGGCAGGGGGTTGGCCACGGCCATGAGCGCCACAATGCCCACCACGGCCCACCGCCAGCCGCGCAGGAGGGTGCGGCCCTTGACGAGTCCCAACTGATTGATCGCCACGAGAACCTCGGGGAGCAGGAAGGTGAGGCCGAAGACCAGGATGATCCGTGTGACGAAGGAGAGGTAGGGGCTGGCATCGATGAACCCGGTGGTCGCTCCGGCCGGGATGAAGCCGGTGAGGATGGCGATGGCGTGCGGGAGGATCCAGATGCCCAGGGCGATACCGGCCAGGAACAGTAGGGCGCCGATGCCGCAGTACAGCCAGGCGTAGCGCTTCTCCTTGCGCGTCAGGCCCGGGCCGACGAACGCCCAGAACTGGTAGATCCACATGGGCGAGGAGAGGATGAGGCCGAGCCAGATGGATACGCGCAGGCGGATGTCGAAGGAGGACAGCACCGTGCCGAAGTTGAGCGACAGGTTGGCGCCCTTGGCGTTCGCCTGCGAGATGGGACGCGTGATGAGGGCGAAGGCGGAGTCGTAGACGAAGTAGCCCACGATCGAGCCGACGACGATCGCGATCGCCGAGATGACGATGCGGTTGCGCAGCTCGCGCAGGTGATCCCCGATGGACATGCGCGCCTCGGGGTTGTCCTTGCGGCGGGCCTTGGAGGCCTTGGGCACGGTGACCATGAGCTGCTTCCTGCGACGGCGGGTGTGTCTGGCCGCTATTGCGGCGTTGATCCGGGCGGATCCGTGGGTGGGCTCCGGGGCGTCGGGCTCTACTGCTGGTTGGCGCCCTCGGCGTTCTGCTGGGGCTGGGAGGCGGCCTGGCCCGGCTGGGTGGGCTGGGTGTAGTAGGTGCCCTGCTGGGGCTGCTGGATCTGCGCGGGGGCATCGTCCTCGCGGAGCTCCTTGACCTCCTTCTTGAACACCTTCATCGACTGGCCGAGGCTCGAGGCGATCTCGGGCAGCTTGCCGGCCCCGAAGACGAGGAGGATGACGATGAGCAGCACGATCCAGTGCCAGGGCTTGAAGGCTCCCATGATGATTCCTGCTTCCGCTTGACGATGCGCGATGTGATCGCCCCGAGTGTAGCTGGCCCGGGTGGAAGCCCCGCTCACCGCTTCGCTCAGGCCGAGGGGTTTCCACCGTCGGCGTAAGCATCGAGCGCGGCGAGGGCGGCCTCGCTCGCACTCCGGGCCAGGTGCGCGGGGGCGACGGAGCGCAGGTGACGCCCGGTGGACAGGACAAGGCCGCGCAGCCAGTCCCAGTCCCGCCCCTCGACGACGGCGCGGATGGCCCCATCGTCGAGGATCTCGGCGCGGGTGCGCGGCAGCTGCTCGATGAGCCAGCGACCTGAGGGCTCGAGGATGAGCTCCGCCGTGGGGGCCTCGATCGCGCCCCGATCATGCCCGGCGTCGCGTCCCTGAGGGCTGCGGCGCCTCCGGTGGGTGGCGCCCGGGGTGTCGAGGGCGCTTGCGGCCAGGATGCGATCGAGGCGGAAGCTCCGCTCGGCCCTGGCGGTCAGGCACCAGGCGGTCAGGGTGAGCGTGGAGCCGTCGGAGTGCAGGGCGATGGGGTCGACGTTGCGCTCGGAGGGGACGTCGGTGGCCGAGACGTAGGAGAGGTGGAGTCTGCGCCCCTCGTCGAGGGCGCGACGCACCTGGGCGAGGATCGTGGTGGGGTCCGCCTCCGAGTCGGGACCGGCAGGACCGGGCTCGCCGGGAGAATCCGGCTCGTTGGGAGCCTCGGGCGTGTCGGGGGCGTTGTCATCGGGCGGGGGCGCCGCTGGGCCGAGCAGGGAGGCCAGCGCCCTCTCGGCGCCGCCCAGAGCGGTGGCGGCCCCGGCGTCGGCGCCGAGAACGCCGCGCAGGACCCTCAGGGACAGGAGGAGAGAGACGGCCTCCTCGTGGGAGAGGCGCACGGGGCGGTCGAGGCCGTGGGCCTGGCTGAGGCTGAGACGGCCCACCTCCCAGGCGGTCGCGGAGAAGTCGACGAGGTCGTCGTGCAGGCCGCCGGGCAGGCCGGAGAGCCACAGGGTGCCCACATCGCGGCGGATCGTGTCCTCGTCGACCTCGAAATGGGCGGCGGCCTCGGCGATGGTGGCGCCGTCGTTCTGCGCGACCCATGCGGGCAGGGCGAGGAGGCGGACGAGGCGTGCGGCGGCGGGTGTGCGGGCCATGTCAGTCCTCCTTCTCGGTCACGGCATCGGCCGTGAGTCGGGCCGCGCCGCGCAGGTGCGCGAGGACGGCCTCGCGCAGGTCGGCGGGTCCGAGGACGACGACGGCATCGCCGAGCGCGGCCAGGGCGCCTGCGAAGCTGAAGGGATCGGCGTAGGGGACGCGGATGATATCGCGCCCCCGCCACTGCTCGCCGGGCGCGTCGTCAGGCGGAGCATCTTGTGCTCGGGCCCGCAG
Organism: Actinomyces gaoshouyii; assembly: GCF_002076915.1. Lineage (NCBI taxonomy): Bacteria > Bacillati > Actinomycetota > Actinomycetes > Actinomycetales > Actinomycetaceae > Actinomyces > Actinomyces gaoshouyii. The sequence goes on along the minus strand of NZ_CP020468.1, from coordinate 1,097,980 downwards.
GCCGAGGGCCCTCCCGGGCATGACGGCGAGCCGCGCAGTCCTGGGCTCGGGGGAGGTGGGGGGCGGTGGTTCGAAGGCGCCCGCGGGGCCGATGGGGGTGATGGAGCCGAGGATGCGCGCAAGGCGGAATCTGCGGGGCTGGTCGGCGTCCTGGTCCCTGGCGTCGAGGTACCAGGCGCCCTCGAGACGGATGATCCGGTGGGGCTCGACCCGACGGGTCCGCGTGGCCCCGGAGCTGCCGGGTGAGGAGGAGGCGTAGTCGAAGGCGACGGCGCGGCGCTCCTCGATGGCGGTCAGCAGCGTCAGGGGGATCTCGTGGCCGGCGAGGTCGACGGTGAGGTCCGGCAGGGCGCTGCTGACCGTCTCGGCGACGGCGCGCAGTTTGGTGAGCGCCCGGCGGGCGGCAACGGGCAGAGCGCCGTCGGACCAGGAGGAGGCGGCCAGGGCGATGGCGCCGGCCTGGGCGGAGTCGAGGTGGATGGCGGGCAGGGCGTAGTCGGCGTCGTCGATACGGTAGCGGACGGCGTCGGCGGGGCCCTCGGTGAGGATGACGATGCCGAGCTCGCGCAGGGCGTCCTTATCCCGCTCGAACATGCGGGTCGCGGTGGCGCCGCCGGCATGGTCGTAGCCGGACACGTCCCGGATGATCTGCGCGGCGGTCAGGCCCGTTCGGGTGGCGCGCAGGGCGAGCAGGAGGTTGATCTGCCGTTCCTCGGCGGGGATGGCGGTCGTGGGCATGCCTCCAAGCGTAGGCCCACGACCACCAGATCGAGCTCTGAGCGCCGGAGGCTGATTGGCCCGGGCGTATTTTCGCCACCTGGCGCCGGAGCCCGCAGCCGGTTCATCTGGGGCCGGGGCATCGGCCCCGCACCGCGGCCGGCCCCACCGGAACCAAGAGCACCCGCGCGTCAGCTCACCGGGTCCGCACAACACCCCCACCGCACCGCCCCACGACCAAAGGAGATCAAGCCCCAACCGCATCGCGGACCGTGAAGGGCCGGTGACCCAGGCGTATAATCATGCCGCATCGGTCGCCTCCGCAGGATTGGTCTAGAGCAGCAGGCCGATCCCCCGTCCGGCGGCTGATTCCCTCAGCAACGGCACGGCCGTGCCCTCGGTCCCGTGAATAGCACCCTTGAATCCCGATACCCGAGAGGAAGAACATGGCGCACATCATCACGCAGGACGGCACCGGTCTTTACTATGAGGACCTGCCCGCCAAGGAATCACGGCGGGCGAAGGAGGAGACGCTCCTGGTGATCCACGGCCTGGGCTCTTCCCACTACGACCTAGCCGACTTCATCGACGATCTGAATCAGGACCACCGCGTGGTCTTCTACGACCAGCGCGGGCACGCCGACTCCGACCGCGCCCGCATGCACCTGAACGTGCGTACTCTCGGGCAGGACCTGGCCGACGTCATTGAGCAGCTCCGCCTGGACAGCGTCACGGCCATCGGCCATTCCATGGGGGCGGCAGCCATCTTCAGTTACGTGGCCCAGTACGGGACGGGGCGTCTACGGCGCATCGTCGCGGCCGACATGTCGCCGTACTTGCGCAATGACGGTTGGAGGGGCGGCATCGGCAGAGGGGAGTGGACCGACGAGGACTTCCACCGCGATCTCGACCATCTGTTCGACGACAGCGGCTACGGTTCGTGGTACATCGCCAAGAACCTCATGAACCCGAAGCTGCGGAACCTGCCGGCCGACCAGGAGGAAGCCGCCATCGAGGCGATGCGCGAGTCGCTCGACCCGCTCACCTTCGCCGGCTTGTGGTACTCGCTGTTCCGCACCGACCAGCGCCCGGCGATGAAGCGGATTGACGTTCCTTTTCTGTACCTGATGCCCGAGATCCCACTGTACTCGACGGTGAACACCGATTACATACGTGCGCACGTCACCGGCGGCTTCGCATTGGCCGACGACTTCCCCGGCACCACGCACCTGATCCTGTCGGAGGCGCCTCACGAGGCAGCCGCCTGTGTCCGCTCCTTCGTGGCGGGCGACTAGCGGACGCGGGAATCCGGAACCAGCACTCCCCCCCAGCGGAGGGCCCCACCGCCGCCGACCGGCAACCCGCCTCGAAGAATCCCAGTCGCCGCTACGCTGCCATCATGATGCTGCGCGATGCCGAGATCGCCGCCCTGCGGCAGGCCTGGGGCGCACCGGGCCGACGCTGCGCCGAACTCGAGGCACGGATCATCGCCGCCCCCGAGGGCGCCGCCGCGCTCGTGGCGGGCGAGTCCTGCCGGGCGGTCGCCTATGAGGCTCTCGGTGGCCTGCCGGAGCCCGGAGAGCGCGTCCGCCTGGAGGTCTCCGCGCTGGCACGGCGCCTGGGCACTGGCGGGCACGCAATGGTCACGGCGCGTCTCGACGCCCTCCCCGCCGACCCGGCGCCCGGTGGGCACCTCGTCAAGGCCCGCTACATGCCGGACCAGGTCATGGTCACCGGCGTCGACGAGCAGGACACGGAGCACCACCACGTTCTGGCCGCGCCCATCGGCGAGCTGGGACTGGACGGCGCGCCCGTCGTCGTCGCGGACCTCCACTCCAGCCTGCCGGCGATCCTCGCGGGCCTGCGTTCCCCCGGCACCGCTCCTGGCCCCGGCCCACGGGTCGTCTATGTCATGACCGACGGCGGGGCGCTGCCCCTGCCCTACTCGCGGGCGGTCTGCGCGCTCGTCGACGCCGGATGGCTGGCCGGCACGGTCACCGCCGGGCAGGCCTGGGGCGGAGACCTCGAGGCGGTCTCCGTTCACAACGCCCTGCTCGCGGCCCTCCATGTGCTGGGCGCGGAGGTCATCGTCGTCATCCAGGGCCCGGGGAACCTGGGCACGGACACCCCCTGGGGCTTCTCAGGGGTGGCCTGCGGGGAGGCCATCAACGCGGCCGCCGCCCTCGGCGGGCGTCCGGTGGCCTGCCTACGCGTGTCCCAGGCGGACGCCCGGCCCCGACATCTGGGGGTCTCCCATCACTCGATGACCGCCTACGGGCGGGTCGCCCTGGCTGGCGCCGACGTAGTCGTGCCGGTGGGCGCGCCCGACCCCGCCGGCATGGAGGGCTTCTGGGCCCGGACCCGCGAGCAAGCGGCCTCTGCCTGCGCGGAGCGCGAGCAGGGCGAGCGGCACCGGCTCGTCGAGGCGCCAGCCGAGGGACTGCGCGAGGCGCTGGAGGCCATGGAAGCAGCCACCGGCATCCGCCTGTCCACCATGGGACGGCGCCTGGACGCCGATGAGGCCGCCTTCATCGCCGCGGCCGCAGCGGGCAGGCACGCGGCGGCCCTCGTCACCCACTAGGGCGGGCCGCCCGGCACGGCAGAGCCCGGGCCGCTCCCCCAGCCACCGGTCTGCGGGCCCCTTGCGCCGGTGAGACCGGTGCGGGGATGCGCGCCGGCGTGGACTAGCCTGACGCCATGACACGCTTCGAGGACCTTTTCGCGCAGTTGCAGGAACGGGCCGCCACGCGGCCCGAGGGCTCGGGCACCGTAGCCGAGCTCGACCGCGGCGTCCACTTCATCGGCAAGAAGCTTGTGGAGGAGGCCGCGGAGGCCTGGATGGCCTGCGAGCACGAGTCCGATGAGGCAGCCTGCGAGGAGCTGTCCCAGCTGCTCTACCATGCCCAGGTCATGATGATCGCCAAGGGCTACACGCTCGACGACGTCTACAAGTACCTGTGAGCCGGAGGACCATCACCATGCTGCGCATCGCAGTCCCCAACAAGGGCTCCCTGTCCGACCCCGCGATCTCACTGCTGAGGGAGGCAGGCTACCGCGCGCGCCGCACCGGGCGCGAGCTGGTCCTCCTCGATGAGGCCAACGACGTCGAATTCTTCTTCCTGCGCCCCCGCGACATCGCCGTGTACGTCGGCCAGGGCACGGTCCATGCCGGTATCACCGGCCGCGACCTCCTCCTGGACTCCGGCGTCGAGGCCACTGAGCACCTGCCCCTCGGCTTCGCCCGCTCCACCTTCCGGTTCGCCGCCCCGGTCGGCGCCATGAGCGATCTCACCGATATCGCGGGCAAACGCATCGCGACCTCCTACGACGTGCTCGTGCGCGCATTCCTCGCCGAGCGGGGCATCGAGGCCGCCACCGTCCACCTCGACGGCGCCGTGGAGTCCTCCGTGCGGCTCGGCGTCGCCGACCTCATCGCCGATGTCGTCGAAACCGGCACCACCCTGCGCGCCGCCGGGCTGGAGGTCTTCGGCGAGCCGATCCTCGCCAGCGAGGCGGTGCTCATCACCACCGAGGCTTTTGCCGGTGAGCCGGGGCTGGCCACTCTTGTGCGGCGCCTGGAGGGCGTCATGCGGGCGCGCTCCTACGTGCTCATGGACTACGACGTGCCCATGAACCGCCTGCACCTGGCCACCGAGATCACACCGGGCATCCAGTCCCCCACGGTGTCCCCGCTGCAGAACCCGGACTGGGTGGCGGTGCGCTCCATGGTGCCGCGCGCGGATATGAACCGCCTCATGGATGAGCTCTACGAGGTGGGCGCCCGCGCGATCCTCGTCTCCGAGCTCCTGGCCTGCCGCCTCTGACAGCCGCGTCCGGCTCCCTCTGAGTCCCTCTGAGCCATCCCGGCCCTCGGGGCGCGCGCTGAATCTCCAGTCCGCCCAAGGGCTGGATCCGTCGCCCGCCCGTCAGGCGGCGAGCAGCGGCTGGCAGACGACGTCGGCGGTGACCGCCGTCGAGCCGAGGATGCCCTGACCGCCCAGGAAATCGATCATGGTGGCCGCCTTGGCCTGCTCGAGTGCCCCGATGGTGGTGTCGGAGCCCCGAGGGGCGATGAGCTCGGCCGTGGCCACGGCGACGGCGCGGGCCCGCGCGGCCTGGGCGTCGTCCACCAGGTCGGGCACGTACTGGCGGGTCGCGGCCACTGCGGCGTCGGGGTCGGTCACGAAGGCGGCCATGCCGCGCGAGGAGGCCATGACGGCGGCGTCGAGCTCGGCGCGGCGCGCTTCCAGGACTGCCCGCGTGGTGACCAGGGAGGCACCGATGAGGGGGATGTCATCACCGACGGGGATAGTGCGCACGGCCACCCCTGACTCCTTGAGGCCGACGGCGTCGTTGTTGGAGAAGCCGATGATCGCGTCGGGCCTCGAGGCGTCCCCCGTGTCGGGCTTGGGCTGGGCGAGGGCGGCCTGCTGGGTGAAGCCGATCTCGAGGATCGTCAGGTCGGACTCGCTCAATCCCGCGCTCCGCATCGCCACCTGGAGGGCGTACCAGTTCTCCCCCGTGCGCCCGGGCAGACCCACGACCCGGCCCTCGAGGTCGGCGAGCGAGGCGACGGCGGAGTCCTCGCGGGCGATGACGCATCCCGGGTAGCGCTGGTAGTAACCGCCGATGACCACCAGCGGCGAGTCGTTGGAGGCCGCGACCACCGCCTCGTCGGCCCCGGCGATGACCATCTGCTCGGTGCCGGCCAGCAGCGCGTCGAAGAGCCCCTCGGAGCCGCCGTGGTGGCGCAGCTCGACGGACGACTCGTAATCCTTATTGGCCAGGGCCATGTAGAAGGGCGCGAACTGGATGTTCGGCGTGTAGGTCAAGCCGATGGTCAGCGCTCCGCCCGTCGCCGCGCCGCCGGATCTGAGGACCTGGGAGGCGGTGCCGGACGAGCAGGCGGCCAGGGCGCCGCCCCCGGTCAGGGCCAGGGCTGAGGCGATGAGGCCCCTGCGGGTGAGGCGGGGGCGGGAGGGCTGGCTGGTCACGGTATTCTCCTTGGGCTGCGCGGGTCGCGGGGCGGTTCGGTCGGGTCGGCGCTCAGAGGCGGTCAGGTGGCGCGCCGCCCGCGCAGGGCGGCGACGGTCCGGCTGCGGTGCTCGGCAGCCAGCAGCAGCCAGTGGACGGTGGTGGCCATGGCGCACAGCAGGGTGATGGTGGCGAACAGGCCGGTGGTGTCGACGGCGTCGCGCTGGATGGACAGCAGCTGTCCCATGCCGTCGCCACCCATGACCATCTCTCCGATGACGGCGCCGGTGATGGACAGGGTGAAGGCCGTGCGCACGCCGGCGAGGATCGCCGGCAGGACCATGGGCGCCTCCATATGGATGATCATCGTCCAGCCGTGCGCGCCGTCGAGGCGGGCAGCGTCGAGCACGTCGGTGTCCAGCCCGCGCAGGCCCAGCAGGATGGCGACGGTGATCGGGAAGAAGACCATGAAGGCGCACAGGACGACGATCGGCACGGTGCCGTAGCCGATCCACAGGACGAGCAGGGGGGCGATGGCGATCGCGGGAACCGCCTGGCTGGCCGCCACGTAGGGCAGCACCGCGCGGCGGAAGAGCTCCCAGTGGTGCAGCATCCAGGCCAGGGGGATCGCGAAGGCGGCCGCGCCGGCGCAGCCCAGCACCGCCTCGCGGAGCGTCACCCAGGCGTAGTCGAGCAAGCCGGCTTTCGTGGTGGCCATCCACAGGCGCTCCAGGACGCGCAGCGGGGCCGGCAGGAGGATCTGCGGGATGGCGCCGCTGCGGGATAAGGCGAGCCAGAGCAGCAGGACGACGGCGCCCACCAGGAGCGCGGGCAGGGGCCCGCGGTGCTCGTCACTCCGTCGCCTGCCGCGCCACGAGGGTCGTTCCGCGCTCGTGGCGCTGGGGCTGCTGCCGCCTGGCACGTCGGTTCTCCTCCGGGCTCCCCCCCCGGGTGGCCCCAGGGGCGCTCTCCGGGGTGGCGGGCCAGCGGCGCCCGTGGCGGCCGGCGCTGGTAGCTCCTGCGCGTGGCCGATCCGGCCCACGCGGCCGCCCCGTGCTTCCTCCCATCCGGACTCTCACCGTCGGTGCCGGAATCCCACCGGCTCAGCCGAGCCGATCCGCCCGGCGAGCGGAGGGCTCGGGTCGCGGACTCTCACCGCCGGCTCGGATTTCCACCGACCCCGGAGCACGTTGCTGAGGCGACTCTACCCCGAGGAGGCCCGCGCGGCCCAACGGCGCGATGGAGGCGCACCATGTGCGCATTGGTCCCATGACGAGGTCGGCCGGGCGCGCCGAGACACCGCCGGACCGGTGAGTGCGTGGTGTCGGATCTACTATCGGGAGGAGTAAGCTGCTCCTTCTCCCATCTCGCCCCGGAGGTCGTCATGCCGCGCAGTGCTGCGACGCCGTCGTACCGCACGGTCGGACCAGCACTCCTCCCCACGGCCTCCCTGCTCCTGGTCACTGCGATCTGGGGATCGACCTTTTTCATGCTCAAGGACGCCCTCGGCCTCGTGGGGGCGGCGGACTTCCTGGCGGTGCGCTTCGCGATCGCGGGAGGCGTGGCCTGCGCGCTGTCCTGGCGGCGCCTGCGCGCGCTGAACCGGGGGCGGGCGCTCACGGGGATCGGCGTGGGCACGGTCTACGGGCTGGCGCAGATCGCCCAGACGGTGGGGCTGCGCTACACGCCGGCCTCGACGGCGGGATTCGTCACCGCCCTGTACGTGGTCATCACGCCGATGCTCGCGCTGGTGCTTCTGGGCGCACGCGTGTCCCGGGCGACATGGGTGGCGGCCGTCCTGGCGCTCGGCGGAGTCAGCGCGCTGAGCCTCGACGGCCTCGCCGTGGGCGCGGGCATCCCACTGCTCCTGGCCTCAGCGTTCCTCTACGCGTTGCATATCGTGCTCCTGGGCTCCCTCGTCCAGGGGCAGGACCCCCTGAGCCTGACCGCGCTGCAGATGCTCGGAATCTGCGCCGTCCTGTGGCCGGCGGCGCTGCCGGGAGGGGTTCGCGTGCCAATGGTGCGGGGCGTGTGGGGCCCGCTGCTGTGGATGGCGCTGGCCTCGGGCCTGCTGGCCCTCCTCCTCCAGACCTGGGCGCAGGCGCGGATGAGCGCGACCCGGGCAGTGGTGGTGATGACCTTCGAGCCGGTTTTCGCCTCGCTGTTCGCGATCCTCGCCGGTCAGGAGCCCATGACCTGGCGGCTCCTGGCCGGCGGCGGGCTGGTGCTGGCGGCGATGCTGCTCTCCGAGCTCTGGCCCGTGGTCCGCGCCGAGAGCCTGGCCCGGCGGGGCAAGCGGGTGGCCTCAGAGATCCGCTCTGCCTGAGTCCAGAGCCTCCACACCGGCGACGGCTAGCTCGGCAAGGACCGTCGGTGCGCTGCGCTCGCTGACGGGCGCCGTCAGATCGGTGAGCACCCGGGTGGTGTAGCCCAGGGCCGCCGCTTGGAGGGCGGTGGCGCGCACGCAGTAGTCGAGGGCGAGCCCGACGACGTCGACCGCGCCGATGCCGCGCTCGCGCAGCCACGGGTCGAGGTAGGTCCCGGACGTCGGCGCGTCGAGACCCTCGAAACCCGAGTAGGCCGCCGAGTACTGGCCCTTGTAGAAGGCGGTGGCGCCAGGGGCGGCGGAGGTGATCTCGGGGCGCAGAGCGGCATCATCAGTGCCTGCGGCGCCATGAACGGGCCAGGTGCCCACGAAGTCCGGGGAGGCGGAGAAGTGGTCGCCTGGCTGGATGTGCCAGTCCTGAGTGGTGACGATCACGGCGTAGTGGGCCCCGGCCCCGCCGGCGAGCCAGGCAGCGATGCGCCCGGCGACGGCGGTGCCTCCCGCGACGGCCAGGTTGCCGCCCTCGCAGAAGGTGTTCTGCACGTCAACGATGATGAGCGCGCGCTTCGTCATCGTGGTCTCCTCTCCGACAGTGTCTTGCCCTCCGGCCTAAAAGTTATCGGCTTCCGCCCGGAGACGGTACCGTCCCGGCAGGCGCGGATCGGGTGATCAGGCTCCGGCCCACAGGACGATGGCGGCGGCCCAGTCCCCGTCATGGGTCAGGGAGACCGGCCAGTGCCCCGGGGACGCCGCCCCGGCCCCGAGGCTCGACTCGACGGCATCGGCGATGGCGCCGGTCAGGTTCAGGGACGGGCGCCCCCAGCGATCGGAGACGAGCTCGATCTCGCGCCAGTCCACGGACTCCGGGGCGATGACCGGCGCGGCACCGCCGCTTTCCCGGTCCTCCCGGGCCCTGGCGACGAGCGCCTGGCTCCAGGCCTTGATGAAGGACTCCTTGGCGGCCCACCTGGCGGCCAGGGGCTCGGCGACCAGCGCACCGGCGCGATCGGCACGGCGCTGGGCCTCACGCAGCTCACGAGCGGTGAAGGCCCGCTCGGCGAAAACGGTCCCGGGGATCGTCAACTGGTGAGCCAGGCCCGGCACGTGGACGAGGTCCATGCCCACTGCGCCCACGACGCCCGGAAGAGTGCCTGGGCCCTCGGCGCTGCGCGCGCTGGCGCCGGAGCCGGGCGCGCCCGACGCCTCGGGCAGGCGGGGCACCTCAGCCACGGGAGGCGGCGACGGCGCGGGAGAACTCCTCGTCGACGTCGGGGGGCGGGGTGCCCAGGCGGGAGATGCCCCAGGCCACGGCGAGATTCACCAGGAAGCCGGGGACGATCTCGTACAGGTCGAAGATCCCGCCGGGGCCGCCGTCGACGTTGCCCCAGATGATGACCATGAGGGCGCCCGCGGCCATGCCAGCCACGGCTCCGACGGAGGTCAGGCCGCGCCAATAGAGGCTCAGCAGGACGGTCGGGCCGAAGGAGGCCCCGAAGCCGGCCCAGGCGAAGGCGACGAGGGCGAGGATCGTGTCGTTCTGCTCCCAGGCCATCACCGCCGCGACGAGGGCGACGACGAGCACCGCGCTGCGCGACATGATGATGAGGTGCCCGCCCGCCGGAGGGGTCCTGCGCAGCACCCGGTAGAGGTCCTCCACGAGGGCCGAGGAGGTGACGAGCAGTTGGGAGGAGACCGTGGACATGATGGCCGCCAGGATCGCGGCGAGCATGAAGCCGGCGACGAGCGGGTGGAACATGAGCTGGCCGAGTTCGATGAAGACGGCCTCCGGGTCCGCCAGGCGCGAGGGGTCGCGCCCGTACTCGGCCACGCCGACCACGGCGGTGCCGGCGGCGCCGGCCACGGCGAAGAGCATCCAGCCGATCCCGATGCGCCGGCCCTGGATGGCCTCGCGCGGGGTGCGGATCGCCATGAAGCGCACGATGATGTGGGGCTGGCCGAAGTAGCCCAGGCCCCAGGCCAGCGCTGAGATGATGCCAATGGTGGACACCGAGGGCCCCCACAGGTCCCAGTAGCCGGGATCGACCTCGCTGACCCGGTCGGCCAATCGGGAGGCGCCTCCGGCGCGCGCGATCCCCGCGATGGGCACGGCGAGCAGCGCGGCGACCATCATGAGGCCCTGGACGAGGTCCGTCCAGGACACCGCGAGGAAGCCTCCCACGAGCGTGTAGAGCACGGTGATCGCGGCGACGAGCGTCATGCCGAGCCGGTAGTCCATTCCGAAGGAGGACTGGAAGAAGACGCCTCCGGCCACCATGCCGGAGGAGACGTACAGGGTGAAGAAGATGAGGATGATGAGCCCGGAGGCCCAGCGCAGCAGGCGCCTGGGGTCGTGCAGGCGGTTGTCCAGGAAGCTCGGGATCGTGATGGCGTCCCCGGCGACCTCCGTGTAGGCGCGCAGCCGCGGCGCGGTCACCTTCCAGTTGACCCAGGCGCCGATGGTCAGGCCGACGGCGATCCAGGCCTCCACGAAGCCCGAGGCGTACAGGGCGCCGGGCAGGCCCATGAGGAGCCAGCCGGACATGTCCGCCGCGCCCGCCGACAGGGCGGCGACGAAGGGGTTGAGGTCGCGCCCGCCGAGCATGTAGTCATCGATGTCGTTGGTACGGGTGTAGGCCCACAGGCCGATGATGATCATCGCGACGAAGTAGATGATCATGGCGATCGCCTGATAGGTGGTCTCGCTCACGGGGGCCTCCAGGGGGTGGTCGGTGCGGGGCGATTCTCGGGCGCGCGTCATTGACGACGGCGCGGGATCCCGGCACATGAGAAGAGTAGGACCGAAGTCCCTGGCTGTCTAGGAATGGTCACGGGCGCGGGCCCGGCGATCCCCCCGGGGGATCGCCGGGCCCGCGCCGAGCGGGGTCACTCCCCCGCGTGGTAGACGCCGTCGGCGCCCAGTCGGGCCTCGGGGTCGAGGAGCATGGCGGCCTCGACCTCATGCGGGTCGCGGTTCTTACCGGCCTCGCCGAGGCGGCGTCCCTGGATCTGCTCGAAGAGCTCGACGCGGCCGATCATGCCGGCGCGGCGGCGGCGCGTGCCCGCGGCGAGGCGGGCATTGGCCGAGGCGAGCCAGGTGTCAACGGCCTCCTGGCCGCCGGCCTTGCGCAGGGCCGCCTCGAAGGCGCCGGGGTGAACCAGGGCGATGAGGCCCGAGACGTGCCCGAAGCCGAGGGAGGTCAGCAGGCCCGCGCGCACGGGACCGGCGCCGGGCACGCGGCCCGTCTCCCCTCCGCGGCCGGCGAGCCGCATCGGGGTGCGCGGCCACACCCAGAAGGCGTCCTTGGCCAGCGGGGCGTCCACGACGTCGAGGGAGGCGTTGCCGGGCGCGATGCCGGTGGCCAGGATCTCGGTCAGGCCCGCGACCTGGAAGACCGCGGCGCCGCCCTTGGCGTGGCCGGTGATGGTCTTCTGGGAGACCGCCACGAGCGGGTTGCCCTCGGAGCGGCCCAGTGCCCGCGCCAGGCGGGTGTGGAGCTCGGACTCGTTGGGGTCGTTGGCGCCCGTGGAGGTGTCGTGCTTGGAGACCAGGGCGATGTCGTCGGCCTCCACGCCGAGCGAGCGCAGCGCGCGCGCCAGGCGCGAATCGGTACCGCCGCGGCCGGCTCCCAGCGCCCCCAGGCCCGGGGCCGGGATGGAGGTGTGGGCGCCGTCGGCGTAGGAGGAGACGAAGCCGACCACGCCGGCCACGGGCAGGCCCAGGCGCGCTGCCACGGAGGCGCGGGCCAGGATGACCGTCCCGCCGCCCTCGGCCTCGACGAAGCCGCCGCGGCGGCGGTCGTTGGCCCGCGAGAAGTGACGGTCGGAGATGCCCTTGGCGCGCATGGCGGCCGCCTCGGCGGTGGCGCTCATGTTGCCGAAGCCGACGACCGACTCGATCGAGATGTCGTCGATGGCGCCGGCGATGACGACATCGGCCTTGCCCAGGGCGATCTTGTCCCAGCCCTCCTCGATGGACACGGCCGCGGTGGCGCAGGCGCTCACCGGCTGGACCATGGAACCGTAGCCGCCGATGTAGGACTGCATGACATGCGCGGCGACGACGTTGGGCAGGGCCTCCTGGAGGATGTCGCTGGGGCGCTCCTCGCCCAGCAGGCGGCCGACGAACATCTTGCGCATGGACTCCATGCCTCCGAAGCCCGTGCCCTGCGTGGAGGCCACGTCGGAGGGATGGACGGCGGTGAGCAGCTCGGCCGGGGTGAAGCCGGCGGCGAGGAAGGCCTCGACAGCGGTCACCAGGTTCCAGGAGGCGATGGTGTCCATGCCCTGGACCATGGCCGCCGGGATGCCCCAGCGCTCGGGGTTGAAGTCCACCGGGAACTGGCCGCCCACGGTGCGCGACAGGGCCGCGCGGCGCGGGACGCGGGCCAGCGACCCGGCCAGGCGGGTGACTGTCCACTCGCCGGTCCCGGCGTCGGGGGCCACGAGGGTGTGCTCGGGGTCGGAGGCCTCGATGGCGCGGGCCGCGGCCTCGTCGGGCACGCTCAGCGTGATGTCGTGGTCGAGGTAGACGGCGACCTCCTCGTCGGCGATGGTGGCGATGACGCCGTCGTCGACGAACTCGCGGATGCCGCAGCGGGCCACGACCTCGTCGCGGTAGCGGGTCCAGATGTCCTCCTCGGGGACGCGCTCGCCGTCAGTGTCGTACCAGCCGGCCTTCGGCGAGTCGTACCAGGTGAGCAGGCCCATGCCCCAGGCGAGCTCGAGGACGCCCGCGGCGGTGAGCTCAACGTCCTCCCCACCGCTCATGCCCAGCTCCGCCTCGCGGCGGGTGCGCCCCGAGCCCCAGGTGGAGATCTCACCGGTGGAGACGATGACGACCATGTCGTCCAGATCGGTCTCCACGTCGCCCCACTGGGGGGCGGTGGGCTGGGTGGGCACCACCGGCGAGGGCAGGGCGCGGATCTCGGCGCGCTGCTCGGCGGGGGCGGCCTTGGCGGACGCCAGGGAGGCCGCGGACTCGCGCAGGGCGACGAGGTCGATGCCATCGCCCAGTCCCCCGGTCAGGTCGGCCTCGACGGGGCGCTCGGCGGCGCGGGCACGGGTGGCGCGATCGCACAGGCCCATGAGCTCGGCGGCCATCTCCTCGGTCGACCAGGTGCGCACCCCGGCGGCCTCAACGGCGGCGACCAGCGGGTCGTTGCCGCCCATGAGGCCGGTCCCGCGGACCCAGCCGATGCGCGGGTGGGCCAGGGTGACCCGCCCGGACCAGGCCGACTCGGAGGACCAGCGGTTGACGATGGCGTCGAGCGCGGCCTTGACCTCGCCGTAGGCGCCGTCGCCGCCGAAGATGCCGCGGTTCGGGGAGCCGGGCAGGACGACGTGCAGGCGGTGATCCACATGCGTGTCGGTGCCGATGGCGCTCAGCGCGGCGATGCTCCGCTCGACGCTCCACAGCAGGAGACGGGTCTGGGACTCGGCGGCGGGACCTGCGTCGGCGAGGGTCCCCATGACCCGGGGGGCCGCGAAGGGGAACAGGAGGGTCGGGACGAGGGCCTCCTTGACGACGGTGGTCGTGCCCCCTGCGGTGACGGCCTGCTCGTTGCCGATCCAGTCGGCCAGGGCGTCGACGTCGCGGTAGGAGGCGAGGTTGGCGGGCACGATCCACAGTCGGGCGCCGGCGGAGGCGTGCTCGCGGTACAGGCGCGTGGCGAAGGCCAGGCGCTCGTGGCTCAGCCGTGAGGAGGTGGCCACGACCGTCGCACCGCCCGCCAGGAGCTCACCGGTGACGGCGGCGGCGATGGAGCCTGGGGCCACGCCGGTGACCACGGCGACGTCCTCGGCCCAGCGGATGGCCGCGTCACCCCGAGTGGCGGTGGTGCGGGCGGCGGACGCCAGGGAGGCGGCCAGGGCAGCGCGCTCCTCGCGGTCGGCGCGCTCGCCGGCGCGCAGGGTCCGCGCCCACCAGTCGGCCTGATCGGCGACGGCCCGGCCCAGGCCCGTGAAGGCCTCGGGGCGCAGGAGGCGGTGGGCCTCGGCGAGGTCGAGCTCGCCGTTGCCCAGGCGGGCCAGGTCCTCCCGGGCGCTCGCCCAGCGGTCGTCGATGAGGACGGCGCGGGCGGGTTCGAAGGCCGGGGTGACGGACTTGACCCAGCCGGGGCCGAGCTCGGCATCGATCGCCGCGAGGGCGGCGCGGGTGGCGGCGGCCTCGTCGTCGGCGTCCGCGGGGATCGTCACCCTCTCGGACAGCCCCAGGGCGTCGAGGATGGTGCGGGCGGTGGCGGCCAGCACGCCGGAGGAGCCGGTGACGGTGGCGGCGAAGGCGTCCAGGGCGGCGGAGTCGACCACCGCTCCCCCGGCGCCACCGGCGGTGGAGGGCTTGGCGACGCTCACCCCGTGGGCGCCGGCGACCGCCAGGACGGCGGAGTCGATGAGGGCGTCGACGGCGCCGGCGCTGGTCAGCGGCGCGGAGGAGCCGAGGCTGGCCAGGTCGTCGCCGCGCATGGAGGCGCCCTCGCGGGTGCCCAGCATGAGCTCTGCGGTGACGTGGGAGACCCATCCGTCGCCCAGGCCCCAAGTGCCCTTGACCCGCTCGCCCACGCGCGTGGCGCGCACGCCCGAGGGACCGAGGATGCGGCCCAGGCCCGTGCGGATCGCGTCGGACAGGACCGGCCCGAAGGCCTTGTAGCCGGGGGCGCCCTTGGCGACCGTGGCGGCCAGAGCCGTCATGTCGGCGTCGGCGGCGCCGTCGATACTGGCGAGCTGGAGCTCCGTTCCCAGGTCCATGAGGAGCTGGTTGCGACGGGAGGAGACGCCATTGGTGAGGGTCTCGGTGGTGTCCGTGGCGCCGATCTGCTCGGGGCGGATCCGCGAGGCATGCGCCAGGAGGACCGTCAGAGCGTCGGTGGCGCCGAAGGGCAGATCGTCCACGGGGCCAGTGGCGGCGGGCGCCGCGGCGGCGGACTCGGCGGCCGGGGCGGGGGCCTCCTCGACCAGGGCCGGAGCGCCCTCGGCCGGCGCCGTCTCGGGAGCCGGGGCGGGGGCCTCCTTGACCGGCTCGGTGAGCTCAACGGCGGGGTCGGTGTCGGTGGCGAGCACGCGGGCCTCGTCGCGGCGGGCGTTGTGGACGGTCACGTGGCGCCCGGCGTGGGCCGGGAGCTTGAGGGTGTTGCTGGCCAGGTTCGCCAGGGTCGGGGAGGCCGCCAGGCCCACCTCGACGACGTGCTCGATGCCGAGCCCGCCCTCGGCGGGCGAGCGCAACAGCACGTCCTGCGTCTCGATCCAGCGCACCGGGGAGGCGAACTGCCAGGCCAGGAGCTCGATGAGCAGGAGGCGGGCGAGCTCGGTGCGGCGCGCCGACCAGCTGTCCCAGTCATCCAGGGCGGCACGGACCTGCTCGGAGGGCACGACCTCGAGGATCGAGGCGGCGAACTCGCGGGTCAGCGCGAAGGGGCGCGCCACGAGGTTGGGCACGTAGCGGTTCTCGAGGCGGTCGACGTCGAGGTCGGCCGGGACGAGCTGCTCGAGGCGGGCGCGGAACTCGGCCACGCCGGGGCGCAGGACCTCGGAGTGGAAGGGCACGTCGATGCCGGGCACGAGCATGAAGGGGTTCTTGCCGCCGCGGGCCTTGGCCTTGGCGCGCGCGTCTGCGGCCAGTGCGTCCAGGCCCTTGATGGTCCCGGCGATGGCGTACTGGACACCGGCCAGGTTGTAGTTGACGATCTGCAGGAACTCACCGGTCGCCTCGGAGATGGAGGCGACGTAGGACTCGACGTCCTCGGCGCGGATGCCGGCCTGGTTGGGGCGCAGGGCCCCCATCCGGTAGTCGGAGGCTCCGGTCTCGTCGCGCGGGACGAGGGAGTGCATCGTGGAGCCGCGCTGGAAGACGATGGAGATGGTGGTCTCCACCGGCATGACCCGCCCGTAGGAGGACAGGGCCGTGTACTCGCCCAGGGAGTGCCCGGCGAAGGCGGCGCCCTCGACGAGCGCCCCGGCCTCGGCCAGGCGCGCCGTGGAGGCCATGGCGACGGTGGCGAGGGCGACCTGCGTGAACTGGGTGAGGTTGAGCAGGCCCTCGGGGTGGCGGTAGGTGACGCCCCGGGCGGTCATCTCGGTGGGGTTGTCGCGCACAAGGGCGATGACGGAGAAGCCGAGCTCGGCGCGGGTGTGGGCGTCGGCCCGCTCCCAGACCTCGCGGGCGGCCTTGGACGAGGCGCGCTCGTCCAGTCCCATGCCGGCGCTCTGGATGCCCTGGCCGGGGTAGATGTAGGCGGTGGGCTCGGGCAGGGTGACGGCGGTGCCGCGCGAGACGACCTCGCCGTTGACGCGGCACACGGCCTCCAGGATGTAGCCGCCGCCGCGCACGAGTCCGGTGCGCTCGACACTGATCTCGACGGCGTCGTTCAGCTCGACGGGGCCGGTCATGACGTAGGTCCAACCGGCGAGCTCGTGGTGGGTGCCGTCGGCCGCGGCCGCGGCGGCGACCTGCTGGGCGGTGGCGGACAACCACATGCCGTGCACGAGCGGGGCGTCCATGCCGGCGACCTTCGCGGCGTGGTAGCTGGTGTGGATGGGGTTGAAGTCACCGGTGACACGCGCGAAGGCCGTCATATCGGCGGGCGCGGTGACGGTGGCGCGGCGCAGGAGACGACGGGCGGCCGGCGCGGTCTCGCGGCCGGTCCCGCCGGCGGGTTCGGGGGCCGAGGGGACGGCGGTCCCGGAGGCGCGGCCGCGGATGGCGAAGCGCTCGCGCAGCAGGGCGATGAGCTCGCCGTCGTGATCGCCGCCGGAGCAATCGGTCATCTGCAGGCGCACGTCGACGACGCGGCCGGCGCTTGACTCCTCCAGGGCGGCGACCCAGCCGTCGACCTGCACGTGGGCGCCGGCGCCCGCCCAGGCCTCGAGCTCGTCGAGGGGGCGGCGCAGGTCGATCGTGTGATCGAGGTGGACGGCGCCGAGAAGTCCCTCGATGAGCGGCATGCCGTCCTCGACGACGCTGCCCAGGGCCGCGTAGACCACGGGCCAGGCCGGGCCGAGAAGGGCATCGGGCACCAGCGGCGCGGCGGACAGGTCCGTGGGCAGCGCGTCGGCGGTCACGGCGGCGTGGTCGTGGCCGAGGGTGTCTGCCAGCGTGAACTGGGCGTGGACGGTGCCGAAGGGCTGGGAGACCGGGCGGCCCAGGGCGTCGGTCGCGCCGTCGGCGGCGGGGCGCACCTGGGGGAGCCGCTCGACGAAGTCGCCGGTGATGGAGGTGGCGCCCACGCCGGCGGTGACCCGCAGGAGGTCGTTCATGGTCTCGCTGATGCGGCCGGGATCCACCAGGGGGACGGCGCCATCGGCGGCGCGGGCCAGGCGCAGGGGGATGACGAGGCGGCGCACGGCATGGATGGCGTCCCCGCCAGGGGTGGAGTCCCAGTGCGTGTCGAGGCGGATGTCGAGGTCGTAGGCATCGGCCGCGACATCGGGGCGGGCGGTGACGACGTATGCCTCGTCGGGCAGGACCCGGGCGGGGTTGATGGACAGGTGCCCATTCCACAGCACGTGCGGGGAGGTGCGCACGAGGGCGAGGGCGTCGGCCACGGGGACGGAATCGGGCCCCCAAGCGACGCCGATGCGGCCCGCCGCATCGCCCGGCTGGGCGCCGGCGGCCATCAGGGCCTCGACGGCGGCGGTCTCGAAGCGGCCGAGCAGCTCGCCGACCGGCTCGTTGATGGTGGTGATGCCGGCCACCGCCACGGGGCCTGGGATGATGCGGACCTGGTCGGCGGTGTATCGCGGGTCCTGGGACTGCCACAGGGAGTCAGTGCCCCACCAGCGCAGGATGTCGGCGTCGACGACGGGCACGAAGGGCACCGGCTTGGGGTGCTTGCGGCACAGGTCGACGAACCAGGCGGCGTCGATGGGCTCGACACGGGTGGTCGCGGCGCTCGGGTAGGCGCGGCGGAGAGCGGACAGGGCCGCATCGGAGTCGATGACGTCCTCGTAGTCGGCGAAGAGCGTGGCGATGGAGCCGCGGTCCGCGGGCGACAGGCGGGCCTCGACGCGGTGCAGGAGGTCGAGGAAGCGGTCGTACCAGCCCTCGTCGGCCCAATCGGCCTCGACGGCGGCGCGCCCATCATGAGGCGCGACGCACAGCTCGGCGTAGCGGGTGGCCCACTCCAGGTAGGTCATGGTCTCGACGTCGCCGAAGTAGGGCTTGGCGGTGCGCGAGAGGGCCTCGATCATCTCCTCACGGCGCTCGGCCATGGCCGCCTCGTCGCCGGCGAGCTCCTGGATGAGCCGGGAGGCGCGGGCCGAGGAGTTGTCGATCTCGTAGAGGTCGGCGCGCAGGTGGGACAGGCCCGAGGTCATGCCGCCGATGGAAGCGCCGGAGGCGACCCATCCGCCCTCGTTCGCCGGGTCGATGCCGGGGGTGTCGACGAGCAACTGCTTGACGTCGTCGTTGGTCCTGGCCTCCAGGCAGGTCATGGCGGCGGTACCGACCATGACGCCGTCGACGGGGGCCGCGGCGGTGCCGTAGGCCAGGGCCCAGCGGCCGGTGAGGTAGTCGGCGGCGCGCTCGGGGGTTCCGATGCCCCCGCCGACGCACAGGACGACGTTGTCGACAGCGCGGATGGCGTCGTAGGTGGCCAGGAGCATGGTGTCCAGGTCCTCCCACGAGTGGTGGCCGCCGGCGTGGCCGTCCTCGATCTGCATGATGACGGGGGTGTCCTCGTTGGCGCGGGCGATGGCCAGAACCTGGCGGATCTGGTCGACGGTGCCGGGCTTGAAGGCGATGTAGGGGAAGCCCTCGGCATGGAAGCGCTTGAGCAGGGCCGTGGCCTCCTCCAGCTCGGGAATGCCCGCCGAGATCGTGATGCCGTCGACGGGGGCGCCGCCGAGGCGGGCCTTGGACAGGAGCCTCTGGGCGCCCAGATGGAGGTTCCACAGGTAGCGGTCCATGAACATGGCGTTGAACGCGGCGGTTCGGCCGGGGTCGAGGAGCCTGGTGAGCTCGGCGATGTTCTCGGTCAGGACCGGGCCAGTGGTCTGCCCGCCGCCGGCGAGCTCGGCCCAGTAGCCGGCGTTGGCGGCGGCTGCGACGATGGCCGGGTCGACGGTGGTGGGGGTCATGCCGGCGAGCATGACGGCGCTGCGGCCGGTCAGGCGGGTGAAGGCGGTGTCGACGGTCAGGCGCCCATCGGGCAGGCGGGTCAGGCGCGGGGAGAAGCGGGAGCGGTCGACGGTGCGGGTGGGTTCGGCGCCCTCGCGGTCGAGCTCATCGAGGGCGGAGGCGGTGCCCGCGGCCACGATGGTGGAGCCGGTGCCGGCGAGGACGGCCTCGGTGAGGCGGGAGAGCACGGTGCCGGGGCCGAGGTCCACGACGGTGCGCGCCGGGGCGCCCCCGGTGCTGGCGGCCTCCAGGGCGCCGGTGACGATGGCGGGCCAATCGACGACGTCGATGAGGACGGCCCCGGCGAGCCGGCGGGCCGCGGTCCGGTCGAGGCCGCAGCGGCCCGCCCACTGGACGACATCCTCGACGGCGGGGGCCAGCAGCGGGGTGTGGAAGGGCACGGAGGTGGCCAGGAACTCGGTGACGGGGGCGAGGACGGCGCCGCCGAGGCGGCGCTCCTTGCGGGCCTTGGCGCTGCGGGCGGCGGCCGCTTCGAGGGCCGTGACGACCTGCTCGAGGTCGGCGGGGCGCCCGGAGAGGATATGGGCCTGGCGGCCGTTGATGACGCCGACCGAAATGCCCGCGGCGGCGGGGACGCGCGCGAGCACGGCGTCGAGGACCTTGCGGGTCACGCCGCGCACGGAGAGCATGGGGGTGGACTCGCCCACAGTCCCCAGGTCGAGGCGGCGGGTGGTGCGGGCGGCGGCGGCGCCGATGAGCCGGGCGATGGCATGGATCTCAACGGCGCGCTCCTCGCGCTGGTCAGCGGGGCCCTGAAGGGCGTCAAGCAGGGCGACGCCGAGGACTCCCTGGGAGTGCCCGATGACGCCTGCGGGGCGCGCGGCGGTCTCGCCGAGGGCGTCGAGCCCGCACGAGCGCATGGTGTCCAGGGCGGCGTGCTGAGCCAGGAGGATGCCGGGGACGGAGACGTCCGCGGTGTCCGCGGCGGCGGCGCCCCTGCCGGAGGGGGCGGGGGTGACGGGCGCGGCGACGTCGTCGAGGAGGCGGGCCCCGCGCGGGGAGATGGTGAGCAGCTCGGTGGCCACCGGCGCGAGGCGCTGGGCGACAGCGGCGTCGATGGAGGCCAGGCGGGCCGAGAGCTCGCGGTCCAGCCCGGCGAGCTCGTTCAGGACGGCGCGCCAGGGGGTGGCCTGGCCGCCGAAGGCCAGGACGTAGGGTTCGCCGGCGCTCAGGCGGGCGGCGGTGGTGCGGGCGATCGGGGTGGTGGAGTGGCTCATATCTTCCTCGTAGTGGCGGCAATGGGTGGTCGTGCTGGTCTGAGCGGCGCGCTGCGCGAGCGGCCGCGCGGGGCGGCCGGAGCCGCTGGCTGGCGCCGCGCCCTGGTTCGGGAGCGTCATAGGGGGACGTTGTCGTGCTTCTTGCGGCTCCCGGCGCGGGCCCCGCGCTTCGCGCGCAGGGCCGCCAGGGACTCGGCGATGACGCCCCGGGTCTCCTCCGGGGCGATGACGGCATCGATCTCCCCGATGGCCACGGCCTTGTCCGGGTTGATGACGGCGTCGGTGTAGGCGGCGGTCAGGCGCTCCTGCTCGGCAGCGGCGGCCTCGTCGCCGGACTCGGCGCGCACGGCGGCGAGCTCGCGGCGGTGGATGATGCCCACGGCCCCGGCGGCGCCCAGGACGGCAATCTCAGCGCCGGGCCAGCAGAAGTTGAGGTCGGCGCCGATGGCCTTGGAGCCCATGACGATGTAGGCCCCGCCGTAGGCCTTGCGCAGGATGACGGTCACCAGGGGGACGGTCGCGGTGGCGTAGGCGTTGATGACCTTCGCCCCGCGGCGGATGATGCCGGCGTGCTCCTGCTCGGCGCCGGGCCGGTAACCGGGGACGTCCACGAGGGTGACGACGGGCAGGCCGAAGGCATCGCAGAAGCGCACGAAGCGGGCGAGCTTCTCGGAGGCGGCGGTGTCCAGCGTACCGGCGTCGACGAGGGGCTGGTTGGCGACGATGCCCACGGGGTGGCCCTCGAAGCAGGCGAAGCCGACGACGACGTTGGGCGCGTACTCCTCCTGGACCTGGACGAGCTCGCCGTGGTCGACGATCGCCGAGACCACATCGACAACGTCGTAGGCCTGGCGAGTGGAGGCGGGAACGAGGGTGCCGACCCGCGCGGCCGAGGCGGCGTCCTCCTCGCGGTCGGCGGGGGTGTACTCGTACAACGGGGCCTCGAGCTCGGCCGAGGAGGGCAGGTAGGCGAGCAGGGTGCGCACCTGGTCGAGGGCATCCGCCTCGTCCTCGGCGACGTAGTGGACGACCCCGGAGACGCTGCCGTGGACGCGGGCCCCGCCCAGGTCCTCGGCGCTGATCGACTCACCGGTGACGGCGCGCACGACGTCGGGGCCGGTGACGAACATGTGGGAGGCCTCGCGCGTGGCGATGACGAAGTCGGTCAGGGCCGGGCTGTAGACGGCCCCGCCGGCGCAGGGGCCGAGGATGACGCTGATCTGGGGCACGAGGCCGGAGGCGGCGCAGGTGCGGTTGAAGATGCGCCCGTACTGGCGCAGGGCGCCCACGCCCTCCTGGATCTTGGCGCCGCCGGAGTCGATGAGCCCGACCACGGGGATGCGCAGGCGCAGGGCGTCGTCGAGCAGGCCGACGATCTTGTCCCCCTCCACCGAGCCCAGGGCGCCACCGGAGACGGAGAAGTCCTGGGAGTAGACGGCGACCTGGCGGCCGTCGACCTGCCCGAAGCCGGTGACGACGCCGGAGGGGCGGGCCTTGGCACCGGCGCCGGAGCCTGTGTAGCGGCCGATCTCGAGGAAGGTTCCCTCGTCCAGGAGAGCGTCGATGCGCTCGCGGGCGGTCTGCTTGCCCTTGGCGTGCTGGCGGGCCGCGGCGGTCTCCTCGGCCTGCGCGTCGATGCGGGCGATGCGCTCGCGGAAGGCCTGGGTGGCCGCTGAATCGGCCATCGTCGAGCCCCCGCCGGCCGCGGGGGCGGCACCCGTGGCCGGCGCCGGGATGGCGGTGTCTGTCATGGCTCAGGCCTCCTTCTGGCCGGTGGTGGTCTCGTCGGCGAAGCGGATGAGGACGTCCCCGGCGCTCACAGTCGTCCCGGCGCTCACGGCGATCTGCTCGACGACGCCGTCGTAGGGGGCGTGGACGTAGTTCTCCATCTTCATGGACTCCAGGACGATGAGGAGGTCGCCCTCGGCCACCCGCGCGCCGGGCTCGACGCAGATGCGGGTGATGATCGCCTGCATGGGCGCGGCGATGACGCCCTCGGCGCTCTCGGCGCTCTCCGCCCCGGCGCGGGCGGCGCGCGCGCCGCGGCCGCGCAGGGGCTGGCCCCGGTGGGCGGGGCGCGAGCCACCGTCGGAGCCTGCCATGCCCCCGCGGTGGCCGTGCCCGCCGAGGATGCCGTCGGGGATGGTCAGGGAGACCCGCTGGCCGTTGACCTCGATGACGTAGGTGGAGCGGGTGCGGGTGGAGGCCGCGGCCGGGGCGGAGGCCTGGCCGCCCGCGGCGACGGGGCCCGCGGTCGCGGTGCCGTCCCCCGGGGCGCCGGTGGCGAGTCCCGGCAGGACGTCGTTCTCGATCCATCGGGTGGTGACTCCGAGCAGGCCGGAGGCATCCGGCTGGGTGAAGGCGGGCATGCCCAGGACGGCCTCGTGCAGGGCGGCGCACACGGTGACGCCCTCGACGACCGTCTCGGCCAGGGCCCGCCGCGCGCGGGCGAGGGCCTGATCCCGGGTGGCGCCGGTGACGACGATCTTGGCGAGCATGGGGTCGAACATGGGGGTGACGACGTCGCCCTCGACCACCCCGGACTCGATGCGGATGCCGGGGCCAGCGGGCCAGCGCAGGCGGGTGATCGTGCCGGTGGAGGGGGCGAGCCCGGCGGCGGGGTCCTCGCAGGTGATGCGCAGCTCGATGGAGTGCCCGCGCACCGGCGGGACCTCGCCGAGGCGTCCCCCGGCGGCAACGCGCAGCTGAAGGGCGACGAGGTCGACGCCGGTGACCTCCTCGCTCACGCAGTGCTCGACCTGCAGGCGGGGGTTGACCTCGAGGAACCACAGGTCGCCGTCGGGAGTCAGGAGGAATTCGCAGGTGGCCACGCCCACGTACCCGACGGTCTCCAGGAGGCGCCGGGAGGAGTCGACGAGGGTCTCATGGATGCCCTCTGGCAGGAAGGGGGCGGGCGCCTCCTCGAGGAGCTTCTGGTTGCGGCGCTGGAGGGTGCAGTCGCGGGTCGAGACGACGGCGAAGGCGCCGTGGGAGTCTCTCGCGCACTGGGTCTCGATGTGGCGGGCCGCGGTGACGAAGCGCTCGAGGATGAGGGTGCCGCCCCCGGCACTGGCCGACTCGAACGCGGGGGTGGAGCGGGCCTCGTCGTCGTTGGACAGGACCGTGATGCCGCGGCCGCCCCCGCCGTCGGTGCGCTTGAGGGCGACCGGGTAGCCGTGCTCGGCGGCGAAGCCGATGACGGTGGAGGCGGAGGTGACCGGCTCGGTGATCCCGGGCACGGGGGCGACGCCGGCGCGCTCGGCGGTGGCGCGGGCGCTCATCTTGTCCCCCAGGGCGTCCATGGCCTCGGGGCTGGGGCCGACCCAGGTGATGCCGGCGCCGGCGACGGCGCGGGCGAAGTCGGCGTTCTCGGACAGGAAGCCGTAGCCGGGGTGGATGGCATCGGCGCCGGTGGCGCGGGCCAGGGCGAGGATGGCGTCGGCGTCGGTATAGGCGGAGCCCCCGGGAAGGGCGTGGGCCTCATCGGCGAGCTCGGCGGCCGGGCTCATGAGGTCCTCGGGCGTGTACGGCAGGATCGAGGTCCCTCCCAGGTCCCTGACGGTGCGGATGACTCTCAGAGCGATCTCGCCGCGATTGGCGATGAGGACGCGGGAGGGGTACTGACCGTGTGTCACCGATGGCTCCTTGGGGCCGTCGCCCGGTCGGGCCGATCGCCGCCGCTCCTCCCCGCGGTGGGCGCGGGAGGGGGCGGGCTCGGGCCGGGCTGCCGGCGGTGTCGACGTCGCATCCCGACGGGTGCCGGGTGCGGACCGCGCGGGAGGCCTGTCGGAACAGACAGCCCCTGCGGCCATGCCCCACGCTACGTCCCAGGCCCGCCGAGAACCGATTGTGGAATCCTCACAAACGCGCTCAGGCACCTTGAAGCAGCGTGATCATCCCGAGACATTCCGCGCCAGGACGGGGAAAAGTCATCTTGAGGCGCGCCTCTCACGGGCCGGGCGAGGTGCCCCTCGCGGCGTGTCGGGCCGCCGCCTCGGGCGGTCCCCTGTGAGGAATTCCCTACGAGAGCGGCTCGCGATACCCTGTCGTGGCCGACCCGATCGCACTGGTCCATCCTGGCCGCGTTCGGTCGCGGCGCAGTGGCATGCATCTTCGGAAAGTGAGGACCATGTTCCGGCGCAAGTCCGCGCAGAGCCTTCGAAGCGAGTTGGCCTCGGTCGATGAGCTGATCGCGGCGCACCCGCTGTCCGATCCCTCGATCAGGCGCGCCCACGAGATCATCGAGAGCCATGGGCCTGGGGACACCGAGGCGATCGCCGCGGAGCTGGAGAGCCTCGGGCTGCCCTCGCTCGATGAGGTGGGAACAATCCAGGCCGAGCAAACCGCGAGCTGGTGGCGCCTCCACCGAAGGCGCAGGAAGCTCACGAGACGGCTCGGCATCACAGACTGACAAGCGCCCCACCGCCGCGCTCCGCGTCGGCCCGCGCGAGATGCCGGAGTTGAGGATGGATGGGTGATCGCGGGCGCTGCGGTCATGGCGGGTTCTCCTCAGTGGGATATTAGGCCTGGTGGTACATGATCGGCCCGCCTCCCCATCGCCCCCCCAGGAGGAGCAGAACAGGCACTCGTGCAGGTCGGCCAGAACGGGGCGGCACTGGATCCACGGCGTTCCCGCACTGCCGGAGTCGACGATCTTGTGGCCGGTCGCCTCAAGCCCCAGGTCAGAAGTCGGCGGAGGCATATTTCTCTGCGGAGCGCGTCGTTATACAGCGGAGTTCAGACTTGAACTCTCTCCTCATTCTGAGAACCCACGACGGGATTAACGACGCGCCGATGGCGCCGGTGACGACCAGGACGATATTCATCTTTCTTCCTCACCTCGTCCAATCATTGAGGTGGACCGTAGCGTGAGCAGGCTGGCCGTGACAGCCACCACCGCAAGAGCCTGGTACACAAAACTTGACGAGACTCCGTTGTGCGTGACGATCACTCCCCCCAAACCAAAGCGCTTGTACAACCGCAGCAATGCGAACACCCCTTATACGTCGCCTCATCACGTCGCCGGGGAGCAGAAATATGATCATATACGCGCCCGCCAAAATGGCCGAAAACAACACGACGCCCATATACTGACTTGATGCAAAGCGTTCTGCATGGGGGCTAATCAACTCAGGGATCATGAAACGAAGAACCATTACCCCTGCGGCGACAAAACCGATTACTTGCAGCAGCCACAGCGCTTTCAGGCCTTCACTGTGTTGATCAACTCGTCGGAGACCGCCGAACGCGCCGTTGAATTCCATTGCCAGAAGTCCTTGATCGATGCGTCATCGCCATGAGTCGATGGGTACACTCGTGCTACGGGCGCCGATGATAGTGTTATTTTATTTTATTCCATCCCACTTTGAAGTCAAGGGGTCAACGAGACTCATGAGGGATGCCCGCCAAAGAGGATCGGGCCTCATCCGGCACTGCCCACGAGAGTCGCGGATCGTTGTGGGCATGGGGAATAGGTCGTCGATACGGGCCAGGGCGGAGATCACGAGGAGGTGCGCGGGGGCCTGCGCCAAGACGTCCAGGGGGCAAGGGCAGGATGCTGGACGAGGCGTGCGCGGTGACCGGCTGGAACCGGGGCAACGCCAGGAGGCGCCTGAGGGCGGTGGCCAAGCGCCCTGGAAGGGCTGTCGGGCCCACGACCATGCCTATACTCGCGCCGCTCAGGACCAGGGACCAGCTGCGCGGCAAGAGCACCGCGAAGGCTGGCCAGCTGCTGCGCGGCTCCATCGCGATCCGCAAGGCCATCCGCATCAAGAACGCCGCCACCTAGCCCCCCTGCTTCGCGGACAGTCTAGGCGTACTGACCGGAGAGGTCGGTTGAAGGACTGCGATCCGGGCGCGTGAGCAAGGGGATACGCAGCACTGCCCCCTAAGCGTCGTCTGATGGCAGCGCCTCGGGCCGACGCGCCTCAGCACATGTGGGCGGCGGCCAGCGCGCGCAGCTCGCCGATGGCGGCCAGCGCGTCGTCGGCGCCGTAGACGGCTGACCCGGCGACGAAGACATCGGCGCCCGCCTCGGCGGCGCGCTCGATCATGGCGGCGGAGACCCCGCCGTCGATCTGAATGCTCAGCTCCAGGCCGCGCTGGCCCACCAGGCGCCGGGCGCCCTGGATCTTGGGAAGCATCGACTCGATGAAGGACTGACCGCCAAAACCGGGCTCGACGGTCATGATGAGGAGCATCTCGAAGTCGCCGAGCACGTCGGCCACCGCCGCCAACGGGGTGGCCGGGCGCAGGGCGATGCCGGCGCGGGCCCCAAGGCGGTGCAATTCCGCAGCCAGGCGGACCGGCGCCGTCGTGGCCTCGGCATGGGCGGTGACGGTGGTGCAGCCTGCCTCCGCGTAGGCGGGGGCCCAGCGGTCGGCGTCCTCGATCATGAGATGGGCGTCGATCGGCAGGCCCGTGCAGCCCACGACGGCCTCGACCACCGGCAGCCCCCAGGACAGGTTGGGCACGAAGTGATTGTCCATGACATCGACATGGACGCCGTCGGCGCCCCCGGGCCCGCAGATGCGGGCAATCTCATCGGCCAGGCGCGAGACGTCGGCGTTGAGGATCGAGGGGTGGATCGCGGGCGCGGCGGTCATGGCGGATTCTCCTCCGTGAAATATCAAGGCTGGTGGTGCACGGTCGGCCCGCTATCAGCGGTCGCGGCGCAGGAGGGCGCAGAACATGGCGTCGGTGCCGTCCAGGTGGGGCCAGAGCTGGAGCTGGGCGCGGTCCGATCCGGCGGGCGGTCGCGGCGCGATACGGGTGGCGGCGTCGCCGGCGTGGAGCGTCTCGATGCTCATGCCCCCGCGCATGGCGCGGCTCAGGGCGTCCTTGACGACGAGGCTGGTCTCCAGGGCGTGGGGCGAGCAGGTGACGTAGGCGACCAATCCCCCGCGCCGCACAGTGGCCAAGGCGGACAGGAGCAGCTCGCGCTGGAGGGCGGCGAGCTCGGTGACATCCTTGGGATCGCGGCGCCAGCGGGCCTCGGGGCGGCGTCGCAGGGAGCCCAGGCCCGTGCAGGGCGCGTCGACGAGGACGCGGTCGTAGCGCCCGGGCTCGTCCCGCCCGAACTGGCGCCCGTCCCCGCAGCGGATCTCGACGACGCCGTCGGGGATGGCTCGCACGGCGGCCTCGACGAGCCTGGCGCGGTGGGGCGTGACCTCGTTGGCGACGAGGCGAGCGCCCCGCTGCGCGGCCCGGGCGCCCAGGAGCGCCGCCTTGCCGCCGGGGCCGGCGCACATGTCGAGCCAGCGCTCGTCGCGCCCGGCGATCGCCGGCTCGCTGGCCATGAGGGCGACGAGTTGGGAGCCCTCGTCCTCCACGCCCGCGCGGCTGTCGCGCACCGCGGGGACACGGCCGGGGTCGCCCCCGGTCAGAACCACGGCGCAGGGGCTGATGTCCCCCGGCCGAGGCTCATCGCCGACGGCGCGACGGGCCTCGGCGGCCAGGCGCTCGGTCTCGACAAGGCCGGGACGGGCGCAGAGAACCACCTCGGGATCGGCATTGTCCGCCCTGAGGAGATCCTCGAGCTCATTGGGATCGCGCCCGCCCACCACGAGGGCCTGGCGCAGGGCCTTGGCGATCCACACAGGGTGGGACTCGATGGCCGCCACGGCGGCCAACTCGTCCGGGGCGGCGTCTCGCAACTCGGCCAGCCAGGCGTCGAGGGCCTTGGCGGAGACCTTCCGCAGGACGGCGTTGACGAAGCTGGAAGCGCCGCGCCCCGCGGCATGAGCTGCCAGCTCCACCGTGGCCGACACGGCGGCGTGGGCGGGCACGCGCATGCCGAGGAGCTGGTGGGCGCCCAGGCGCAGCGCGTCGAGGACGACGCCGTCGAGCCGCTCCAGGGGGCGATCGACGCAGAGGGCGAGGATCGCGTCATAGCGGCCCGCCAGGCGCAGGGCCCCATAGGTCAGGGCGGTGGCGAAACCGGCATCCCGGCGGTCGAGGCGCGCGGCGGAGAGGATCGGCGGGAGCACGAGGTTGGCGTAGGCGCCGTCCTCGCGGACCCTCGTCAGGGCCTCGAGGGCCGCCAGGCGCGCGGCGTCGGGATCGGGGAGCGAGCGCGGGGAGGCACCGACGTCCCGCGGGCCGCGCCCCCGCTGGGCGCCCGGGCGGGCCGGGTGATGGCGGCCGCCCTCATTGCCATGGCCGCGCTCGCGCCCCTGCCCCCGGCGCTGGGAGGCGGCATGGCCCCGCTGCTGGCCGCGACGGCCGCCTGCCCGGCCATCCTGGCCGCTGCCGCCTGCGCGCCCGGCCATCAGCGCTCGCCTCCCGTCATCACTGTCGCGGCGGCCTGCTCGCCGAGGCGGGCGCCGGGAGCGGGCCTCGCGCCGCGGGCCCAGGCCGCCGCGTCCATCCAGTTCTTTCCGGCTGGCGCCACTTGGCCCAAGCGCAGCGCTCCACAGCCCGTACCCACGAGGACCTCCCGCTTGGAGACGCGCAGCTCGCCGGGCGCGAGGGCTCCGGTATCGGCGTCGTCGCCCGCATAGGCGCCCCCGGGAACGGGAGTGGCGGGCCCGAGGCGGAGACGGGCGCCGCGGTAGGTGCTGTGCGCGCCGGGCGCGGGGGTGACACCGCGGATCCGGCGGTCGATCTCAGCGGCCGGGCGCGCCCAATCGATGCGCCCGTCGTCGGGGGTGAGCATCGGGGCCAGGCTCACGCCCTCATCGGGCTGGGGGGTGGGCCTCGCGGTGCCGGCGGCGAGACGGCAGAGGACGTCGAGGACGAGGGGTGCTCCGGCCTGAGCGAGGCGGGCCAGGAGATCCCCGGCGGTGTCGGCGGGGCCGATGGGCTCGACCAGGCGCGCGTGGACGGGCCCGGTGTCCAGGCCCTCCTCGAGGCGGAAGACACAGGCACCGGTGACGTCGTCGCCGTGGATGATCGCGTGCTGGACGGGGGCGGCACCGCGCCAGGCGGGCAGGAGGGAGAAGTGGAGATTGAGCCAGCCATGGGCGGGAACATCCAGGAGGGCGGTTGGGACGATGCGGCCGTAGGCGACGACGACGGCCGCGTCGGCGCCCAGGGAGCGCACCCAGTCCTGGGTCCCGGGATCCTTGAGGGTGGTCGGGGTGCGCGTGTCGATGCCGGCCCCGCGGGCGACGGCCGCCACGGGCGAGGGGCGCAGGGCCCGGCCGCGGCCGGAGCGGGCGTCCGCCCGGGTGAGGACTCCAACGATCTCGTGCTCGGGAGAGTCCATGAGTGCCCGCAGCACGGGGAGCGCCGGCTCGGGTGTCCCGGCGAAGAGTATGCGCATGGGCTCCAGTCTAGGGGCGGGTCGCGCGGGCCGGCAGGATGCCGCGCTCGACGAGCTCGGCGCGCAGGGCACCTGCGCCAGTGAAGGTGTGGGTGAGGATGCCCATGCCGGAGGCACTGGCGGTATTCGCCGGGGAAGCGTCGATGAAGAGAGTGCGGGAGGGCTCGAGGCCGAAGCGCTCCAGGGCGACGCGGAAGATGGCGGGATCGGGCTTGATGAGATGCTCCTTGCCGGAGACGACGATCCCGGCGAAGCGGTCGAGCTGCGGAACGAGATCGCGGGTGTCGTCGAAGGTGGGGCCGTCGTAATTGGTCAGGCAGTGGAGCGGCAGACCTGCGGCGAGGAGCTCGTCGACGAGGCCCTCCATCCCCGGCACGGGTCCGGTGAGGGAATCGCGGAAGCAAGCCCGATAAGTGCGCAGGATGTCCACCCAGTCGGGCCTCCCGGGGTGGGCGGCGGCGAGGTCGGCGACGATGGCGTCGAAGTCCTCCCCGAGGTCGGAGCGGCGGTTGAGGGCGGTGAAGTCGGCACCCGCGCAGAACTCCTCCCAGGCGGGCAGGCTCACGCGCCCGGCAACGGCGGCCACGGCCTCCCAGGCGTAGAGCACATTGCCCAGGTCGAGGATGATCGCGTCCACCCCGTCCGCGGTGCCGGCGATCCTCGCACGGGCCCGCCCGGCGGACTGCCGGGCCGACGGGTGCCGCGACTGCGCGGGATCAGCGCTCGTAAGGCCAACGGGGTGCGCTAGAGAGGCACTACCGGTGCTGACGTGCTCACAGTTGCTCGCAGTGCTCACACCAAGACTGTAGCGGGCACCGCCCGGTGCGTCCTGCCCCCTCGGCCCCGTCCTGCGGCCTCGGCCCGCAGATACCGTCTCATTCTCGCAGGATGAGGGCGCAAGAGCGGGGTGAGACGGTATCTGCGGGCCGAGGGCGCAACAGTGAGGCTGGACAGTTCACGAGAGAATGTGAGGCGCGCTCGTCACTTCTCGCAGGCTATGCCGTCGCCGTCCCGATCGAGCCCGGGGCGGTACCCGGGCTCTCCCCGGTAGAGCGGCGCAGCGCCAGCCGCCCTGGCCTCCTTGCAGTTGGAGTAGTAGGCGGAGCCGCCCTGGTCGGAGGACGAGGAGCCGCCACGGCCGGCGAACGAGGCGATCTGCTGGTCGCCTCGGCTGGAGAACGAGTCCTGCTCCACCTGCTGAAAGGCTTCTGCCTGGCGGGATGCCTCCGCGGCGGCGCGACTCGCCTCCGCCTCAGCGGCGGCGCGACTCGCCTCGGCCCGCCTCGTCGCAGCGGCGTCCCGGGAGGCCTTCGCCTCGGCCTGCTTGGTCGCTTCCGCCTGGCGGGATGCCTCCGCCTCAGCCTGCTTGGTCGCCTCTGCCTGGCGGGATGCCTCCGCCTCAGCCTGCTTGGTCGCCTCTGCCTGGCGGGATGCCTCCGCCTCCGCGGCGGCGCGACTCGCCTCGGCCTCCACAGCGCTGGCATCAGAGGTCACAACAGCTTTTGGGGTTGGCTTCGTCGACGAAGCGGCGTCGGTATCGCATCCGGCGAGCAGAGGAAGGATGAGCGCTGCGCAGGCAGCAATAGCGAGGGAACGGCGAGAGGGCAGCACGGTTGGCTCCTGCGGGGATGAGGGGAATCTCGCGGCACGAGCGCCGCTCGGGACAGGGACATCACTCTGGGGAGAGAGTGATACCCATCAATTGGAGAAAGTACCACCGGAATCCGGCTGATCCGCCAGTGTCATTGAATCGTCACCAGAGGTGGGTCGGGTCGAGCTCGACCCGGATGGGGTCCTCGCGGTGGGCGGAACGGTCCCGCAGACGATGACGCAACCAGCCGGCGAGCTCGCGCCCCCGGGGCACCGGCACGCGCAGCACTCCTCGGTGCGTCGCCTGGGAGGCCTGCGCAGAGTCCTTGGCCCGCCCGGCTCCCGCGCGCGGCGCCTCTACGGGCCCCAGCGCCTCGTAGCCCTCGGCCTGCCCCGCCATGAGCAGATCCTCGACGGCACGGCGAGGCCCGTCGAGGCGGGCGGTCCGCCATGCCGGCGGCAGGTGCAGCTCCTCGCGCTCGGCCAGCTCCCTGCGGGCGAAGCCCTCGTGGTCCCAGCGCAGGAAGTGCTGCGCGGCCACGGGCTCCGGGCCCCCCAGCACGATGACCCGCGCGCCGGGAGCCACCAGCGCGGCCGCGTTCGTCCAACGGCGTACCGCCTCCACGGTGGCGCCCATGTCCACCCGTGAGGACAGGGCCCCGGCGTCCATGAGGATGACCGCCCGGTAGCCCCCCTGGGCGATGGGCTCGGCCCCCGGGGTGGCAACGACGAGCCGAGGGGAGTCATCGACCTCGGCGATGACGCCGTGGTCCTCCCTCGCCCCGGAGATGACGACGCCGACTCCGGGGAATGCCCGGCCCAGCTCCTCCCCCGTGCGCGCCGAGCCGACGGAGCGCATCCGCAGGCGGTCGGACCCGCAGTTCTCGCAGCGCCATCCGTGGGGGGATCTCCCGCACCACCGGCAGGACATCGCCCCCCCGCGCTCCATGGTCATGGGCCCGCCGCAGGTGGTGCAGCGCGCCGGTGCCCGGCAGCGATCACAGGCCACGAGCGGGGCGTAGCCCCCGCGCGGCACCTGGATGAGGACGGGCCCGGCCTCGACGGCCGCGCGCACCGCCCGGTGGGCGAAGGAGGGGAAGCGGGCGGCCCCGGAGGCCCCCTCGGCCTCCAGCTCCACGCCCGGGACCTCCACGCGCGGGGCCGCGGCGCGCACGACGCTCCTGGGAGCGGCGAGGCTCACGGCCCACCCGCGCTCCACATAGGCCTGGGCCTCGACGCTGCGCGCGTGGGAGGCGATGAGCAGGCCGCAGTGCTCCAGGCTGGAGCGCAGGGCGAGCACGGTGCGGGCATGCGCGTAGGGGGCGTGGCGCTCGTCGAGGCGGTCATCGCCGTCATCCCAGATGACGGCCAGGCCGAGGTCCGCCACAGGAGCGAAAGCGGCGCCGCGCGTGCCCACGACGACGCGGGCTCGCCCCAGGAGCAGGCGGGCGAAAGCCCGATAGCGCCGCGCGGGACCGTGGTCCGCCGCGAGGGTGACCACGGGCTCGCCCGGCAGGAGCGCCGTGAGAGCGCTCGCGAGATCCTCGGCCATCTCGGCGGTGGCGACAAGCACGAGCACGCCCCTGCCAGCGCTGAGCGCCGCCCGGGCGGCGTCAGCCAGGAGCTCGGGCCAGGACGCGGTGATGCCCTGCCTCCCGGGCAGCACGGTGACCACGCTCCGGGGAGCGCCGCCGTCGGCGAGCGAGCGCAGCATCTTCTCGCCGCCCTCGTACACCGCCCAGCCGCCGCCCTCGGGGGCGAGCCACTGGGGCAGGACGGGTGCTGGACCCTCCCGCGCGGAGGCCTCGGCGCGGGCATGGCGCGGCGGAATGGCCACGCGCAGCACATCGGGGCGGGCCCCCGCGCTGCGCTCGGCCACGGACTCGGCCAGGCGCATGGTGGCCGGCGTGAGAACGGGCAGGTCGGAGACGACCCTGCGCACGGGTGTGAGCGCGCCCGGGTGGGTGGTGGTCGAGCCGCGCTCCCAGATCCACCCGTGCGCCTCCTGACCGCCGAAGCGCACGGCAACGCGCGTGCCCACTCGGGCATCGGCGTCGATCGCAGCGGGGACGCGGTAGTCGAAGAGCCGGTCGAGGTGGGCCACGGGGGTGTCGAGGAGCACCCTGGCCACCGGGTCGATGACGCCGTCCGGCGGGGTGATCGTGCGCTCGGGGCGTGCGGGGGCGGCGATGAGCTCGCCCTGCTGGGCAGTGTCTGTCATCTGCCCGTCATCGGCTCGCCCATCGCGCGTCCCCCGGGCTCAGAGCGCGGCGCGCAGCGCCTCGACGCGATCCGTACTCTCCCAGCTGAAGCCCGGGCGGCCGAAGTGGCCGTAGGCGCTCGTGCCCGCGTAGATGGGGCGCAGGAGGTCGAGGTCGCGGATGATGGCGGCGGGACGGAGGTCGAAGACCTCGTCAATAGCGGCCTGGATGCGATCGACGGGGACGGTGTGGGTGCCGAAGGTCTCCACGTAGAGGCCCACGGGGCGGGCGGCGCCGATGGCGTAGGCCACCTGGATCTCGCAGCGGGTGGCCAGCCCCGCGGCGACGACGTTCTTGGCCACCCAGCGCATGGCATAGGCGGCGGAGCGGTCCACCTTGGAGGGATCCTTGCCGGAGAAGGCGCCGCCCCCATGGCGCGCCATGCCTCCGTAGGTATCGACGATGATCTTGCGGCCGGTCAGGCCCGCGTCCCCGGTGGGCCCGCCGATGACGAATTGGCCGGAAGGGTTGATGAGCAATTCGATGCCGCCGACTGCCACATCCATCCCCGCCGCCTGCTCCGCCGCGATGACGGGATCGATGACCTCGGCCGCCAGGGCGTCGGTGAGCCAGGCGCGGCTGCGGTCCTCATCGTGCTGGGTGGAGATGACGATGCTCTCGATGCCCACGGCGCGATCGCCGTCGTAGCCGATGGTCACCTGGGTCTTGCCATCGGGGCGCAGGCCGGGCACGATCCCCTGCTTGCGCACGACCGCCAGGCGCTCGGCGAGGCGGTGAGCGAGGTGGATGGGCAGAGGCATGAGGGCGGCGGTGTCCGTGCAGGCGTAGCCGAACATGAGGCCTTGGTCCCCCGCGCCCTGGAAATCGAGGGGGTCGAGGTCGGAGGAGTCATCGCGCGCCTCGAGGGCCTTGACGACGCCGGCGTTGATATCCGGCGACTGCTGGCCGATGGAGATGGACACGCCGCAGGAGCGGCCATCGAAGCAGACGTCCGAGGAGTCGTAGCCGATGCGCACGATCTCATCGCGCACGATCTGCGGGATCTCCACGTAGGCCGAGGTGGTGACCTCCCCCGCCACATGCACCAGTCCCGTGGTCACCATGGTCTCGACGGCCACATGCGCATCGGGATCCTGGGCGAGGATGGCATCGAGGATGGAGTCCGAGATGCGGTCGCAGACCTTGTCCGGGTGGCCCTCGGTGACCGACTCGGAGGTGAAGAGGCGCGCTTGGGAAGTCACGGCCGCATCTTAACCACGGCCCCCGACAGGAATGACCGCCCGTTCCCCCTCACACCCCGTGCCGATCCCCGGGGTCCGCGGCGGGGACGCTGCTCAGCGGGGGAGCCGTTCGGCGATGAGGTCCAGAAGCAGTTCGGCGACCTCCGCCTTCGTGCCCTCGCCCCGTGCCACCTCAGCACCCTGGGGATCCAGGACGACGACAGCGTTGGGCACGTCCCCGAATCCCCTGCCGTCGCCGACGGCGTTGACGGCGAGCAGGTGCGCGCCCTTGCGGCGGGCCTTGGCCGCGCCATGCGCGAGGGCGTCGCCCTCCTCATCCCCGGTCTCCGCGGCGAAGCCGACGATGAGCTGCCCCGGCTGGGGAGGATCGGCGACGAGCCCGGCGAGGATGTCGGGATTGGCCACCAGCTCGATGGGCGCCGGTCCCCCCGCGGGCCCGACGGCCTCGTCCGCGCCGCCCGTGGCCGGGCCGGCGCCGTCGGCCAGACGGTGCTTCTTGATCTTGGAGATCCCGGGATGGGATGGCCGGAAGTCAGCGACTGCGGCCGCCATGACGACGGCGTCGGCGCTGGAGGCCTCGGAGCGAACGGCGGCCTCCATGTCCAGGGCTGTGGGGGCCTCGACGATCCGGGCGGTTCCGGCGCCCGGCGCTGCCGTCGACTCTCCCAGCGGGGCAAGGA
The DNA here is from genome assembly GCF_002076915.1 of Actinomyces gaoshouyii. Classification (NCBI taxonomy): domain Bacteria; kingdom Bacillati; phylum Actinomycetota; class Actinomycetes; order Actinomycetales; family Actinomycetaceae; genus Actinomyces; species Actinomyces gaoshouyii. The sequence goes on along the minus strand of NZ_CP020468.1, from coordinate 1,062,617 downwards.
CCTCGGGCGAGATGTTGGCGGCGATGAGGACGACGTCGGCGCCCCGCGCGGCGGCGGCGCTCGCGATGGCCACGCCCTGGCGGCCGGAGGACCGGTTGCCGATGAAGCGCACGGGGTCGATGGGCTCATGGGTGCCGCCCGCGGAGACAACGAGGCGCCGGCCGGACAACTGCTCCGGGCAGGCCGTCCCCGGGCCGCCGGCACCGGTGCGGCGCACGGCGGCAGTCGCCCCGGCCGGCACGGCCAGCGCCTCGGCGACGATCCGCTCCGGGGCGGGCAGGCGCCCCGCGCCGGAGTCCCCGCTTGTAAGGGGCCCGACATCGGGCTCGATGATGGTCAGTCCGCGGCGGCGCAGGGTGGCGACGTTCTCGACCGTCGCGGCGTTGGCCCACATCTGCGTGTGCATGGCCGGCGCGAGGACGACGGGCGCCGTGGTGGTCAGGATCGTGGCGGTGAGCAGATCGTCCGCGCGGCCGGCCGCAATGCGGGCGAGCAGGTCGGCCGAGGCGGGAGCGACGAGGACGAGCTCGGCCCACTCCCCCAGCCCCACGTGCTCGACGGCCGCCGGGTCGTCGAAGACGTCGGTGTCCACCGGTCGGCCGCTGACGGCCGCCAGGGCGGGGGCGCCGATGAAGCGCAGGGCGGCCTGGGTCGCCACGGCGCGCGTCTCATGGCCCTGGGCGCGCAGAAGACGGATGACGGTGGGCGCCTTGTAGGCGGCGATGGAGCCAGCGACGCCGACGACGACGCGCCACGGCCCCGTTGGGGTCGCGGCGCGACGGGCGCCCTCGCTGCGCTGCGGCACGGGCGGGTCGCGTCAGAACTCGATGCTGTCGACGCCGGGTCCGGTCGTCTCGGTCTCGTCGAAAGTGACAGCGGTGTCCAGCGAGATATCGGAGAACATGTCATCCTCGGCGGCGCGACGGGCGGCATCGGCCTCGGCGCGACGGGCGCGGGCCTCCTCGCCGCTGATCACCTGGAGCTTATCCTCGGCGATCTCGCGCAGAGCGATACCCAGGGGCTTCTCCTCCGGGGCCACCTCGACGAGCGGGCCGAAGTACTCGAACTGGTTGGACTCCAACTGCTGGGTGTAGGTGTTGATCTGACGGGCGCGCTTGGCGGCCTCCACCACGAGCCCATACTTCGAATCGACCTTCTCCAGGAGATCGTCGATCGGCGGATTCGTGATGCCCTCGGGCTGGGGGGAGGTTCCGAGCATGAGCTCCTCTTTCGGATCGATCGGGTACCAGCGGGCCCGGCGGGTCCCCGCTCCGACGAGCGGGGAGTGAGGGCCCGGATATGTCCGTGGTGCTGGCCGGTGCTGGCCAATGGGCCGAGCCAGGACATCCTAGCCCCTCAGGGAGCGGGGAATCACCACCCGCTCGGCCCCGGAGCGCCGTGGTGCCCGTCTCAGCCCATGACGATGGGAACGCCGAGCGCCAGTGAGGCCTGCTGGTAGCCGCCGAGGTCCGAGCAGGAGTCCCGGGGAGAGGCATGACCTGATCCTAAGGAGCGGCGGGGACCAATCCGAGGCGACGCTCGAGCTCGGCGGCGGCACGCCCCACCGTGTCGTTCACCACGACGACATCGAACTCCTCCGCCGCCGCGATCTCGGTGCGGGCGGTGGCCAGGCGGCGCTCCCGCTCGGCGGCGCCCTCCGTGCCCCGGCCCACGAGCCTCTCGACGAGAGCCTCCCAGCTGGGTGGGGCGATGAAGACGAAGAGGGCGTCAGGCATGGACTCGCGCACCTGCCGGGCCCCGGCGAGGTCGATCTCGAGGAGGGCGGGGCGCCCTTGAGCGAGGGCCTCGGCAACCGGCTCCCGGGGGGTGCCGTAGCGGTGGGCCCCGTGGACGAGCGCCCATTCCAGCATGTCTCCCCGCTCGACCATCGCGTCGAAGTCGGCGTCGTCCACGAAGCGGTAGTGGACGCCATCCTCCTCACCCGGGCGCGGCGCGCGGGTGGTGCAGGAGACGGAGACGAAGAGCTCGGGGTGGCGGCTGCGCAGCTCGGCGACGATCGTCCCCTTGCCGACGGCGGTCGGCCCGGCGATCACGGCGAGCCGGGCCGGCGGCGTCACTGGGGGGGGCGCGGGGATCGCGGGCATCATGGCCCCAATCATGGGCCATCCGGTGCCGTCTCCGGAACACCCTGCGGGGGCTCGAGAGACCGGTAGGACGTTCTCCGTTGGTGGTGGCTCTCCTCGGCCGGGCCCGTCCTTTCCCGGTTGTCACCGCGCACCGCAGTTGCCGCCGCGCACCGGGGCCGCGTCGGTACCCCCCGAGCACGTCCGCAACCCCGGGGCACGACCACAATGCCGCTGGGAGACCAGCGCGAAGAAGAGGGCTCCCCGCGTCGCCAGTGGCGACGCGGGGAGCCTCAGGGTGCTGAGTTCGTCAGGGCGGGAACCCGGGGAAGCTCAGTGGAAGCGGCGCAGGAGGGCAGCGCGCTGCTGCGCTCCCAGGCCGCGGACACGACGGGACTCGGAGATCCCGATCTCCTCGATGAGGGCGCGAGCCGTCGTCGAACCGACACGAGGGAGCGACTGGAGAAGGTCGAGGACCTTCATCTTGCCGATCGCCTCGTCGGTCGCAGCGAGCTCGAAGAGCTCTGACAGGCTCATCGCACCACGCTTGAGTGCGATCTTCACCTCCGCGCGGCGGGTGCGCGCGACGGCTGCCTTAGCGAGGGCCTCGGCCCGCTGCTCGGGGGTGAGGGTGGGAAGCGCCATGACCTGTAATCTCCTTCATATCGGTCACTTTGTGCGGTGATGAAAGGTTATGACCCGAAACCGCCCTTTACGGGCAGTTTTGCGAAGACGTTACGAGGTATCGTTCCGGACACCGTAACGCTCCGGCTACCTACGCAGGTCAGGGGCATTACAGCCGCACAACGCCCTCACGCAAGTGATGAGCGACACACGTCAATGGCGTGTCGTTTTACCTCCTCAGAGCCCTTCCAGCCTCCAACGCCGCGCGTCCGGCCGCCCCGCGGAGCGCCTCCGGATCCGGACCGGCGCCGAGCACGCCTCTCGATGTCGAGGCGAGCACCTGGGCGCGCGCCGCCCCGAAGACTCTCGCGAGCTCCGCCTCCCCAGCCCCCTGCGCGCCGACCCCCGGGGCGAGCAGCGGCGCGTTGGTCGCCGCGAGGTCGATCCCCAGGTCGCGCGCCGCATCGCCGATGGTGGCGCCGACGACGAGGCCGATGCTCCCCAGGGTGCCCGCGGCGCGCGCCGCCGCGTTGGAGGCGGCGGCGCCGTCGGCGATCATCGCGGCGACGGCCCGGCCCGAGGAGGCCGTGGCGTGCTGCACGGTGGCGCCCTCCGGGTTGGAGGTCAGTCCCAGTACGAACAGGCCGCGCCCGCTGGCGCTGGCCGCCTCGAGGGCGGGGGTCAGGGAGCCGTATCCGAGGTAGGGGGACACGGTGATCGCATCGGCGGCCAGGGGTGCGGCGTCGACGAGGTAGGCCTGGGCGTAGCCGCCCATGGTCGAGCCGATGTCCCCGCGCTTGACGTCGAGGATCGACAGGGCTCCCACTTCCCTCAGCGCCGCCAGGGTCTCCTCCAGGACAGCGATGCCGGCGCTGCCGTGCCTCTCGAAGAAGGCGGACTGCGGCTTGACGGCGGCCACCCGGGCGCCGATGGCCTCGACGACGCGCAGGCTGAACTCGCGCAGACCCGCGGCGTCGTCGGTCAGGCCCCAGGCCGCGAGGAGCGCGGCGTGCGGGTCGATGCCCACGCATAGCGGACCGTGGTCGTCCATGGCTGCTCCCAGCCGGGCGCCGAAGGGGAGGGTGCCGGGAAAGCCGGTCTCCTCGGCCTCCCCCCGAGACCCCGCAGGCCGGGCGGGGGCGCCGCTGGCAATGGTGCCAGTGCTGGGCTCGCGGCTCATCGTGTCTCCTCAGTCGTCGTGATGCGCGGTGGCGGGGGCGCCGGCGGGACTCGGGGCCGGGGCGCGCATCTCCTGGAGGCTGCGCACCCAGAAGGCCCCCCGCAGCTGGGCCTCGAGCGCCTGGACGGCGGCCTGCAGCTGATGGACGGTGGTGATGATCGGCTTGTCCGCGCTGGTGGTGGCCTCGCGGATCGCGTAGCCGTCGGCGCGGGCGCCCTGGCCCTTCGGGACGTTGACGACCATGTCGATGGCGCCTGACTCGATGAGGCCGACGATCGTGTCCTCCCCGTGCTCGCCGACACCCTCGCTGAGCTTGCGCACGGGGGTCGCGTTGATCCCGTTGCGCCGCAGCACCTGGGCGGTGCCGCTCGTCGCGTAGACCTGGAAGCCGAGCTCGGCAAGCCTGGCCACGGGCAGGATTATGGCCCTCTTGTCGCGGTCGGCCACGGAGACGAACAGCGCGCCCTCGGTGGGCAGGCCGCCGTAAGCTGCGGTCTGGGACTTGGCGAAGGCCTTGGGGAAATCCGCGTCGCAGCCCATGACCTCACCGGTGGAGCGCATCTCGGGGCCGAGGATCGGGTCGACGACTCGCCCGGAGCGCGTACGGAAGCGCTTGAAGGGCAGCACGGCCTCCTTGACGGCGATGACGCTGGGGATGCCGGGCGTGGAGGCGTCCTCGGCGGGCAGCGCCCCGCGATCGCGCAGCTGGGCGATCGACTCCCCCGCCATGAGCCGGGCGGCCGCCTTGGCCAGGGCGACGCCGGTGGCCTTGGAGACGAAGGGCACGGTGCGCGAGGCCCGCGGGTTGGCCTCGATGACGTAGAGCGTGCCGCTCATGAGGGCGAACTGGATGTTGATGAGGCCGCGCACTCCCACACCGGCGGCGATGGCCTCGGTGGCGGCCCGGATACGGGCGATCTCGGCATCGGACAGGGTCATCGGGGGCAGCACGCAGGAGGAGTCCCCGGAGTGGATGCCGGCCTCCTCGATGTGCTCCATGACGCCGCCCAGAAACAGCTCCTCGCCGTCGTAGAGGGCGTCGACATCGATCTCGATGGCATCGTCGAGGAAGCGGTCCACGAGCAGTGGGCCGGCGGCGTAAACCGCCTCCGCTCCCCCGGCGTCCTGCTCCGCACGGGCGAGGTAGTCGACCAGGCCGGCGCGCTCGTAGATGATCTCCATGCCGCGCCCGCCGAGCACGTAGCTGGGGCGCACGAGCACTGGGTAGCCGATCTCCTCGGCCACGGCGAGGGCCCGCTCACCCGAGCGAGCGGTGCCGTGGGCCGGGGAGACCAGGCCGGCGCGCTCGAGGACTCCTCCGAAGACCTGACGGTCCTCCGCGGCGTCGATCGCCTCGGGGCTGGTTCCCAGGATCGGGACGCCCGCGGCCTTGAGGCGGGCGGCCAGCGCCAGGGGCGTCTGCCCGCCGAGCTGGACGATGACACCGGCGACGGGGCCAGCGGCGAGCTCGGCCTCATAGACCTCCATGACATCCTCGAAGGTAAGGGGCTCGAAGTAGAGACGGTCTGAGATGTCATAGTCAGTGGAGACCGTCTCGGGATTGCAGTTGACCATGATGGTCTCGTAGCGCTCGGCCAGCGCCATAGTGGCGTGAACGCACGAGTAGTCGAACTCGATGCCCTGACCGATGCGATTGGGCCCCGAGCCCAGGATGATGACGGCCTCGCGCTCGCGGGAAGCCACCTCCGTGGACAGGTCGTAACTGGAGTACAGGTAGGGGGTGCGAGCGGCGAACTCGGCGGCGCAGGTGTCCACGGTCTTGTAGACGGGCCGCAGCCCGTAGGCGTGGCGGATCTCGCGCACCGTCCCCTCGCCGATGCCCCGCAGGACGGCGATCTGCTGATCGGACAGGCCGTGGCGCTTGGCCTCGCCCAGGAGCCCGGGGGTCAGGGCGGGCGCCTGGCGCACCGCTGCGGCGATCTCCTCCAGCAGCATGAGCTGGTCGAGAAACCAGGGATCGATGCCGGTGGCCTCGTGGAGCGCCTCGATGGTGGCGCCGCCGCGGATGGCCTGCTGGACCTCGATGAGTCGGCCCTCGGTGGGGGTGCGGATCGACTCCAGGAGCGCGGCCGTGGCCTCGGCGTCGGGGGCGGGGCCCTCCCAGTGGAAGACCGATCCGCGCTTGTCGATCGATCGCATGGCCTTGAGCAGGGCCTCGGTGAAGCAGCGCCCGATGGCCATGGCCTCGCCGACGGACTTCATGGTGGTCGTCAGGGTCGGGTCGGCGCCCCGGAACTTCTCGAAGGCGAAGCGCGGCACCTTGACGACGATGTAGTCGATGGCCGGCTCGAAGGAGGCGGGCGTGGAGCCGGTGATGTCGTTGGGGATCTCGTCGAGTGTGTAGCCCACGGCCAGGCGCGCGGCGATCTTGGCGATCGGGAAGCCAGTCGCCTTGGAGGCCAGGGCGGAGGATCGCGAGACCCTGGGGTTCATCTCGATGACGATGACGCGGCCGGTGGCCGGGTCGACGGCGAACTGGATGTTGCAGCCGCCGGTGTCCACGCCGACCTCCCGGATGACGGCCATGCCGATGTCCCGCAGGCGCTGGAGCTCGCGGTCGGTCAGGGTCAGGGCGGGGGCGACGGTGATCGAGTCGCCGGTGTGGACGCCCACCGGGTCGACGTTCTCGATGGAGCACACGACAACGACGTTGTCCGCGGTGTCGCGCATGAGCTCGAGCTCGTACTCCTTCCAGCCCAGGATCGATTCCTCCAGGAGCACCTCGGTGGTGCGCGAGGCGGCCAGCCCCGCGCCGGCGATGCGCTCGAGGTCCTCGGCGCTGCGGGCCACGCCCGAGCCGAGCCCGCCCATGGTGAAGGAGGGACGCACGACGACGGGGTAGCCGCCCAGGGCCTCGACCCCGGCGTGGCACTCGTCGAGCGTGTGGGCGATGACGCTGCGGGCGACCTCGGCGCCGCAACGCTCGACGACGGTCTTGAAGGCGTCGCGGTCCTCGCCGGCGTTGATGGCCTCGGCGCTGGCGCCGATGAGCTCGACGCCGTAGCGCTCCAGCACACCGGCCTCGACGAGCGCCATGGCGGCGTTGAGGGCGGTCTGCCCGCCAAGCGTGGGAAGCAGTGCGTCGGGCCGCTCCCGGGCGATGATAGTGGTCAGGGCCTCAGTGGTGATGGGCTCGATGTAGGTGGCGTCGGCCATCCCCGGGTCGGTCATGATGGTGGCCGGGTTGGAGTTGACCAGGATGACCCTGATCCCCTCGGCGCGCAGGACTCGGCAGGCCTGGGTGCCCGAGTAGTCGAACTCGCAGGCCTGGCCGATGACGATGGGGCCGGAGCCGATGACGAGCACGGAGCGGATGTCGTCGCGCAATGGCATCTCAGGCCTCCTTGATGGGCTTGACGGGGCTGCCGGGGTGGCTGACATGGGCGGGGGCCGCGGCGCCTGCGTCTGGGATGCTCGGGGCGCCGCGGCGGGAGCGCATGAGGCCGATGAACCGGTCGAAGAGGTGCTCGCCGTCGTGGGGGCCGGCGGCGGCCTCGGGGTGGTACTGGACGGAGAAGGCGGGGATGTCGAGGGCGCGCAGGCCCTCGACGACGCCGTCGTTGAGCCCCACGTGGCTGACCTCGACGCGCCCGTAGCGCCCGGAGTCGAAGGGCGCCGTGGTGGGGGCGCCCGTGGGGGCGTCGACGGCGAACCCGTGGTTGTGGGAGGTGATCTCCACTCTCCCGGTGGCGCGGTCGAGGACGGGCTGGTTGATGCCGCGGTGCCCGTAGTCGAGCTTGTAGGTGCCGTAGCCCAGGGCCCGGCCGAGCAGCTGGTTGCCCAGGCAGATCCCGAAGAAGGGGATGCCGGCGTCCAGGACGCCGCGCAGGAGCTCGATCTCGGCGGTGGCGGTGGCGGGGTCGCCGGGGCCGTTGGAGAAGAAGACGCCGTCAGGGTCCAGAGCGAGGACCTCGGCCAGGGTGGTGGACTGCGGCAGGACGTGGACGCGCGCGCCGCGCTCGGCGAGCTGGGCGGGAGTGCGGCTCTTGATCCCCAGGTCGATGGCGGCCACGACCGCGACGGGCTCGCGCCCGGCGAAGGCGCCGCTGGGCTCGACGACGTAGCCCGCCGACGTGGTGACCTCTCCGGCGAGGGCCCGGCCGGCCATGGTGGGGGTCCTGCGGACGATGTCCAGGCAGATGTCGATGGCGGCGGCCGAGCCCGGCCCCTCATGGGCGGCGCCGATGGGCAGGGCGTCGCCGGAGAAGATGCCGGCGCGCATGGCGCCGCGCTCGCGCAGGTGGCGGGTGAGCGCCCGGGTGTCCACGTGGGACAGGCCGACGACGCCGGAGTCGATGAGCGCATCCTCCAGCTCGCCGCGCGAGCGCCAGTTCGAGGCCCGCCTGGCCGGGTCGCGGACGATGAAGCCAGCCGCCCAGATGCGCGAGGACTCGCAGTCCTCGTCGTTGATGCCAGTGTTGCCGATGTGCGGCGCGGTCATCGTGATGATCTGGCGGTGGTAGGACGGGTCGGTGAGGGTCTCCTGGTAGCCGGTCATGCCGGTGTTGAAGACGATCTCGCCGAGCGCGCGGCCCTGAGCGCCGTAAGCGCGCCCGCGCAGGACGTAGCCGTCCTCCAGGACGAGGATCGCGGGGGGCCTGGCGGCGGTGCCCGTCGAGCCGGGGGCCGTGGCGGCCCCGGCGCTTCCATTGGTTGCCATATGCGGCTCCTGAGGGGTGAGTGGTGGAGCGGGTGGGAGGGGCCCTGGGACCAGGGAGCGTCCGGGGTGCGGGGAGGGACGAGCAGGGGCGCGCCGGACTGGCGGGCGGCGCGCCGGGGCGCCGCCCGCCGGAGGGGCGCTGGATCAGGCGGCCTCGACGGGCCTGCCGTCCAGGACCGTGGGGCGGCCGTGGAGGAAGGTGGCGATCACCTGGCCGGGCAGCTCCATGCCCGCGTAGGGGCTGTTGGCCGAGCGGGTCCACTGGGCGGCCGGGTCGACGACCCTCCTGACCGACGGGTCGACGAGGCAGAGGTTCGCGGGCGCCCCGGCGGCGAGCCCCTGGCCCTGGTCCTCGGCGCGCCCGATGAGGGCGGGCGCGGTGGACAGGACGCGGGCGACGTCGCGCCAGGTCATGCGGCCGGGCTCGACCATCGTGGCGATGATGATCGGCAGGGCCGTCTCCAGGCCCGTCATGCCGAACGCGCCGGCGGCCCACTCGCAGTCCTTGTCCTCCACAGGGTGGGGGGCGTGGTCGGTGCCGACGACATCGATGGTGCCGTCGGCGAGGGCCTCGCGGAGGGCCTCGACATCCTCGGCCGTGCGCAGCGGGGGGTTGACCTTGTACAGCGGCGAGTAGGTGCGCGCCTTCTCATCGGTGAGCAGGAGGTGGTGCGGGGTGACCTCGGCGGTGACGTTGATGCCCCGGGCCTTGGCCCAGCGGATGATGTCGACGCTGCCGGCGGTGGACAGGTGGCATACGTGCAGGCGCGAGCCCACATGCTCGGCCAGGAGCGCATCGCGGGCGATGATCGATTCCTCGGCGACGGCGGGCCAGCCGCGCAGGCCGAGCTCGGCGGACAGGGCCCCCTCGTGCATCTGGGAGCCCTCGGTGAGACGGGGGTCCTGGGAGTGCTGGGCGATGACGCCGTCGAAGGCCTTGACGTACTCCAGGGCGCGGCGCATGAGCACGGGGTCGGCGACGCACTTGCCGTCGTCGGAGAAGACGCGCACCTGGGCCTCGGAGGCCGCCATCGCACCCATCTCGGACAGGTGCTCGCCCTCCAGGCCCGCCGAGACGGCGCCCACGGGATGGACATCGACCCACCCGGCCTCACGGCCGAGCCGCAGGACCTGCTCGACGACACCGGCGTTGTCCTGAACGGGATTGGTGTTGGCCATGGCGAACACGGCCGTGTACCCGCCGACAGCGGCGGCCCTGGTGCCGGTGAAGACGGTCTCGGCGTCCTCGCCGCCGGGTTCGCGCAGGTGGGTGTGGATGTCGACCAGGCCCGGCAGGGCGACGAGGCCCGTGGCGTCGTGGCGGGTGGCGCCGGCGGGCGCCTGGGCGGCGGCGTCGGGGCCGATCACGGCGATGGCGCCATCGATGATGAGGATGTCGGCGGTGTCCTCGCCGTAGGGGCGGGCACCGGTGATGAGGTGGGCGGTCACAGCTGGTTCCCTTCGTCGGCGAGGAGGAGGTAGAGGGCGGCCATGCGCACGGAGACCCCGTTGCCGACCTGCTCGATAATGCGCGAGCGCGGGTCATCCGCGGCCTCGGCGGTGATCTCCAGGCCGCGGTTCATGGGCCCGGGGTGCATGACGATGGCGTGCTCGGGCATGGCGGCCCGGCGCAGGGCATCCAGGCCGTAGGCGCGCGAGTACTCGGCGGGGCTGGGGAAGAAGCCGCCGCCCGCGGCGCTCATGCGCTCGCGCTGAACGCGCAGCATCATGACGGCGTCGGGCTCGACGGAGGCGATGGCGCCGTCGAAGTCGTAGGAGACCTCGCAGGGCCAGTCCTCCATGCCCACGGGCAGGAGGGTCGGCGGAGCGACGAGGGTGACGGAGGCTCCCAGGTGAGTGAGCATGTCCACGTTGGAGCGGGCCACGCGCGAGTGGAGGACGTCCCCGACGATGATGACCCGGGCCCCGTCCAGGTCGCGGCCCCGGGGGGCGGGCGATCCGTCCGCGGCGCGCCCGGCCCCGCCGGCCGGCCCGCCTGGGGCGTACCAGCGGCGCAGGGTCATGGCGTCCAGGAGTGCCTGGGTGGGGTGCTGGTGGGTGCCGTCGCCCGCGTTGAGCACGGGGACGTTGATCCAGCCGGCATGGGCCAGGAGGTGGGCGGCGCCCGAGGCGCTGTGGCGCACCACGACGGCGTCGGCGCCCATGGCCATGATCGTCTGGGCGGTGTCCTTGAGGGACTCTCCCTTGGACAGGGAGGAGCCCTTGGCGGAGAAGTTGATGACGTCGGCGCTCAGCCGCTTGGCGGCCGCCTCGAAGGAGAGCCGCGTGCGAGTGGAGTCCTCGAAGAAGAGGTTGACGACGGTCTTGCCGCGCAGAGTGGGCAGCTTCTTGATGGAGTGCTTCTGAGTGGCGGCCATCGCCTCGGCGGTGTCGAGGACCATGACGATCGCGTCGTGGTCCAGGTCCTTGGCGCTCAGCAGGTGCTTCATCGGGTGGCCTCCTCGCCGGCCGGGATGGTCTCGATCGTAACGGCGTCCGCGGTGGCGCCCAGCTCGGTGAGGGCGACGACGACCTTCTCGGACCGGGATGTGGGCAGGTTCTTACCGACGTAGTCGGCGCGGATGGGCAGCTCGCGGTGACCCCGGTCCACGAGGACGGCCAGCTGCACGGAGGACGGGCGGCCGACGGCGCCGACGGCGTCCAGGGCGGCGCGGATGGTGCGGCCCGAGTAGAGGACGTCATCGACGAGGATGACGGTGCGCCCGTCGATGCCCCCGGCGGGGATGGTTGTGGGCCGCGGTACGCGGATGGGGTGGCGGCCCAGGTCGTCGCGGTACATCGTGATGTCGAGGGTGCCGACCTCGATCATGGGGTCCCCATTGGCGGCGGGATCGATCGCGGTGTTGGTGGCCGCGGCGACGGCGAGGGCCTCGGCCAGCCGGTGCGCGAGGGGCGCTCCCCCGCTGGGGATGCCCAGGAGGACCACGTCCTCCAGTCCGCGGTTGCGCTCGATCACCTCATGCGCGATGCGCAGGAGGGCTCGCGCGATCTCGGCATCGCCGAGGATCTTCTTCCCGCTCGTGGGTGCGCCGGCAGTGGCGCCTGACAGATTCATGGCCATGAAGGCCCCCTTCCCCGCCTCTCCGGACGGACTTAAAGGATGTCTGGCGCCCCGAGGCTAGCGCGTGGCGGGTCGCCCGGCCGGGCGCGACCGCATCATGGGCATGTGAGACCAGCCACGTGACGCGCGGTGGCAGGCGGGTCTCGCCTCTCCCGGGATGGGGCGGAGGGGCGGCTCAGCCCCGCGTGGCGAGCAGGTCGGCGAAGGATATCGGCTCCCGGCCGGTGAGGGCACGCACATCATCGGTGACGACATCGAGGGCCCCGGAGGCGATCGAGGTGTAGGTGCTCACCCAGCCATCCAGCTCCCAGTCCGGCGCCCCGTAAGCCTCACGGCTGGCGTACGCCTCTTCGATCGTCTCGGCGCGGTAGATGGTGGGGCTGCCGTGCTCGGTGAGGGCCTGGGCGATCTCGGCCAGGCTGAGGGAGGCCGGGCCGGTGAGCCGGTAGGCGGCGCCGTCGTGCGCCGATGCCGGGCGCCGCCCGGCGCCCGCGAGGTCGAGGAGGACCGCGGCGGCGCAGCGGCCGACGTCCGCCCTGGCGACGGCGCCCACGCGCCCGTCCCCCGCCGGTCCCGCGATGACGCCGTTCACGGCGAACTCGGGGAGATCGTCGGTGTAGAAGGAGTCTTGAAGGAAGGTCCATCCCATGCCGGAGGCCGCCAGGGCCCGCTCAGTGGCCCAGTGGGTGCGCGCGTAGGTGAAGACGGCGTCGGGCGCGGCCGAGAGGAACGAGGTGTAGACGACGTGCCCCACGCCGGCCTCGCGCGCAGCCCCGATGAGGGACAGGTGCTGTTCGAGCCGGTCCTCTGCCTCGTGCGCCGAGACCATGAGGAGAGCATCGACCCCCTCCAGGGCGGTCCGACAGGCCTCCTGGTCGCCGTAGGGCGCCACCGCGACGTCGTCGGCCCACGACGGGGCGCGGGAGGGATCTCTCACGAGAAGGCGGGCGGCCACGCCCTCGGAGTGGAGGATACCGGCTGCCATGCCGCCGATGTGGCCGGTCGCACCGGTGATGGCGATGCGGGTGCTCATGCGGCCAGCATAGCCCAGCGGCGTCGACGCGGGCGCGGGCGGTGACTACTGCCCGAGGGATCAGCGCAGCGTGTCGGCGAGGTCGACGACACGGCCGAGAAGGCCGCCGAGGTAGCGCGGTGAGTCGTCGGTGGACAGGATCCGGGCCAGTGTCATGGCCTCGTCGACGGCGACCGGGGCGTCGACGTCATCGTTGTGGACGATCTCCCACACGGCCACGCGGGCGATGGCGCGATCGACGGCGGGCATGCGGGCGAGCGTCCACCCCTGGGCGTAAGCCTCGATGGCGTCATCCACCTCGGCCAGGTGATCGGCCAGGCCGGCGAGGATCTCGCGGGTGTAAGCGGGCGCCTCGGTGTGGTTGGCGGAGTGAACGGCGCGCTCGACGGCCAGGTCGCGCAGACGCTCGGGAGCCCCCGAGGGGTCCCCCTCGCGCGAGGGGCGCAGGAGGCCCTTCTGGTCCGCCTCGAACAGGATCTCGATGGCCCGCCGCCGCGCCTTCGTGCGGGCGGTGACGGCGTGCTTCGAGGCGGCCCTCGAGGAGCGCGGTGCCGACGGGGACTCGACGCTGGGCGCGGGGATCCCCCCGCGCGGGTCGGCCGCCCGAGCGGCGTCGTCAGCGGGCACGGCTGGCACGGCGGGCCTCAGTCGTTGACGCGGGAGATGTAGGAGCCCGAGCGCGTGTCCACCTTCACCCTGTCACCGGTGTTGACGAACAGCGGGACCTGGATCTCGGCGCCGGTCTCCACGGTCGCGGGCTTGGTGCCGGCATTGGAGCGGTCGCCCTGGAGACCAGGTTCGGTGTGGGCGATGGTGAGCACCACGGAGGGGGGCATCTCGACGAAGAGCACGGAGGACTCGTGGAAGGCGACGATGACCTCCTGGTTCTCCAGGAGGAAAGTGGCGGCATCGCCGACGACGTCGGAAGGCACGTTGGTCTGCTCGTAGGACTTGACGTCCATGAAGACGTAGTCGTCACCGTCCTTGTACAGGTACTGCATGTCACGGCGGTCGACGGTGGCGGTCTCGATCTTGAGGCCGGCGTTGAAGGTCTTGTCCACGGTCTTGCCGGAAAGGACGTTCTTGAGCTTGGTGCGCACGAAGGCCGGGCCCTTGCCGGGCTTGACGTGCTGGAACTCCACCACCTGCCACAGCTGGCCCTCCAGGTTGAGCACCAGGCCGTTCTTCAGGTCGTTCGTCGTTGCCACGAGTGGTTTCCTCTACTTCAAGTCGGGGACCGGGCTCCCTGGGCTGTCCGCGGGGTCCGGCGCGTCTAGGACGCGGCGAGTCTACCGTGCCGGGCCAGGGCCTGCGACAGCCCGGCGCGCGCCGCGCAGGCGGGTGATCGTCGCGAAGCGCTCCTCGGCGTAGGGAAGGGAGACCTCTCGCAAGTACCGGGCCAGGCGCACCTCCCCTTGGGCCTCCATGGCGGCGATGAGGCCGCGCACATCATCGGGGTGGCGGTTCTGGCTCATCTTCGCCTTGCCACGCACCGTCGTCGCCTCGACGCTCACGGCGACGATCGCCCGCGACATCCGCTGGAGCTTGTCCTGGCCGACGGCGTCCAGGGCACCGCCATCGCCCATGGCCTCGGTGAGCCGCACGGCGGCCTCCAGGGCCGCGTCCGACCCGGGGTCGATGCGGACCCGCCCGCTGACGTGGAGCGTGATGTAGTCCCAGGTGGGGACATTCGGCATGATGCCGTTGGTGACGTACATGCCCGGGGAGACGTAGGCGTCGGCCTCGTCGAGGATGACGAGCCCGGTGGGATGCGCGAGCGGCTCGGCGGCCTGGGGGTTGTTCCTCACCAGGTGGGTGACGAGGGCGCCCGCGGCGTCGTCGTAGTAGAAGGGGACGAGACTGGCCTCAGGGCCGTGGTCGTGGACGGTGACGAGGTTGCCCCGGCGCGGCTCGGTGAGGAGTCGACGGGTGTAGTCCTCGGGCAGCTCGAAGTGCTGGGCGACGTACATGCGGCTCAGGCTAGGGACGGGGCGCAGGGGTGTCGAGGAGCGTCACGATCCGGTCCGCGCAGTCCGCCGGTTCTCGATCCGAGGTGTCGACGACGACGCCGGCGGCCCGCCGGCACAGGGCCTCGCGCTCGCGCAGCATCCGGGTGAACTCGTGGTGGATGGTGCCCAGGGCCACCGAGCGCGGAGCGTCGAGGCCGTTGCGGGTGGTCAGGCTCCGCACGGAGGCGGTCAGGCCGACGACGGCGCCGCCCTGCCCGGGCAGGGCGGCCAGGGCGGCCCTGACGCGCTCCGATCCCAGGCAGCCCGATCCCAAGGCGAGGATGCCGCCGGAGACGCGGGCGGCCTCGATGAGCCCGAGGGCAACCGCCTCCTCAACGCGCCGGTACTCGGCCTCCGGGATGGCCACGAGCGCGAGCTCCTCCTCGGTGCCGAGCCGGGCGGCAGTCCGGGCGCCGAGGTCCAGGCAGGGCGCGCCCCGCAAGTCGGCCAGGGCGCGGGCGACGGTGGTACAGCCGGCGGCGGGCGGACCGATGAGGACGATCGCCGGAGCGGTGCTCATGCGCCTCCCTCCGGGCTCGCGGTGACGGCGCGGTGGGCCGCCTCGAGCTCGCCCGGGGTAGGCTCGACGCCCCGGACGGGCCGGGCCCGTCCGAAGCGGTCCTCGATGAGCACCATGCGCAGCCGTCCGGCGCGGTTCTTCTTGTCCGAGCGCATCGCCGCGCGCAGGTCGTCCCAGCGCTCAGCGCCGTCGGGGAAGGACACCGGCAGGCCGACCGCCGCCAGGGCCTCGCGATGACGAGCAAGGCCCTTGCCGCTCAGGAGTCCCCTCCGGTGGGCGATCTCGGCGGCGAAGACGCATCCGACTCCCACGGCCTCGCCGTGACGCCACGCGTAGTCGGTGATCCGCTCGATGGCGTGGCCGTAGGTGTGCCCGTAGTTGAGGATCTCGCGCAGCCCGGACTCGGTGAGGTCCTCGGCCACGACGGCGGCCTTGACGAGGACCGCCCGGCGCACGAGCTCGGCCAGGACGGGCGCGTCCGAGCGCAAGCAGGCGGCCGGGTCGGCCCCGACGAGCCGCAGGATCTCCTCGTCGTGGATGAGCCCGCACTTGATGACCTCACCGAGCCCGGCGCGCAGCTCGTCGAGCGGAAGGCCGGCCAGGGTGCCGAGGTCGGCGACGACGGCGCTGGGCGTGTGGAAGGCCCCCACGAGGTTCTTGCCGGCGGCGGTATCGATGCCCGTCTTCCCGCCAACCGCGGCATCGACCATGGCCAGGAGGGTGGTGGGCACCTGGACGACGGGGATGCCCCGCAGCCAGGTGGCCGCGGCGAAGCCGGCGAGGTCTGTGGTCGCTCCCCCGCCGACGCCGATAAGGCAGCCGTCGCGGCCAACCCCCGCCCGCCCGAGGCGCTCCCAGATGGAGGACAGCACGTCGGCGCGCTTGGAGGCCTCCCCATCGGGGACCTCGATGAGGGCCGTCCGCAGGCCGGCCGCATGGAGGTCCCCGGCGAGTCCCCCGGCGGCCTGGGCGAGGACGCCGGAGTGGATGATCCCGACGCCGCCCGCGCCCTGGCCCGGCGAGGCGAGGACCGCCCTCGTCACCTGAGGGGCGAGCCCGCGCCCGATGACGACGTCGTATCCCGGTGCTCCGGGGACGTGAACGGTGGTGGCGCCCTCAGGGTCCTCGGTCACGCGGGGGCGGGCGGTCCGCCGGGGCGCGGGGCCGGCGGGCGCCTCGGGCGACGGCGGCCGGCAGGCGGGCGCGTCCGAGCGGATGCCCGCATGGGCGAGTCCCCGGGCGGTGGCGGCCGGCGTCGCCCCGAGGGAGACGAGCACGAGAGCGGCCACCTGGGCCGGAGTGAGCCCATCGGTGGGCACGGTGGCGGTGGCGATCTCCTCGTAGAGGGGCCGGCGTTCGGCGTCGAGCGCCTCCATGCGCGCCAGCACGCCAGTCAGCGCTCCCTGGGAGGCCTGCACCGCGGTGAGGGCCGCGTCGGAGTCCGATCCAGGGCTGATGAGGGGGCGGCCCTCCCCGCTGCCGACGTGCTGGGCGGCGGTGGCGGGGCGGGCGGAGAGGTAGACGACGGTGTGATGCCGCAGCATCTCGCGGTTCTCCGGGCGCAGGATGCCGCCGCCGCCCAGAGCGATGATCCCGTGGGCCGCGCCGAGGGATTCCAGGACGTCCCGCAGCGCGCGGGTCTCGCGGTCGCGGAAGCCCTCCTCCCCCTCGGCGGAGAAAATCTCCGGGATCGTCATGCGCGCCCGGCGCCGGATCTCGGCGTCAGTATCGGTGACCTGGATGCCCAGGGCGGCGGCGAGGAGGCGGGCGACCGTCGTCTTACCCGCGCCCGGCAGGCCGACCAGCACCAGCGGCAGGCGCTCCCGGCTGATGATTGCCGTGGTGGCGGGGTCCGTGCGGTAGTGCTTCATGGGCGTCTCCTCGTCGGTGGTATCCGGTGGCGCCTCCCGGCGCCCGCAGTGGATCGGTCAGGGCTCAGGCGGTCCAGTGGGTCCTCTCGGCGATGCGCTCGGTGTAGGCGCGCAGGTTCCCGGCGCACTCAGTGACCGAGTCACCGCCCGTCTTGTCCAGGAGGGCCTGGGCGAGGACGAGGGCGGTGGCCGCCTGGGCGATAACGGCCCCGGGCACCACCGCCGTGGTGTCTGATCGCTGGTGGAGGCCAGTGGCGGGCTCCCCAGTGGCCAGGTCCACGCTGCGCAGGGCGCGGGGAACGGTGGAGATCGGCTTGTAGGCGGCTCGCACGCGGATCGGGGAGCCGTTGCTCATGCCTCCCTCGATACCGCCAGCCCGGTTGGATGCGCGGGTGACGGCGCCGTCGGCGAGGGCGAGGATCTCATCGTGAGCCTGGCTGCCGGGCAGTCCGGCGGTCTCGAAACCATCCCCGATCTCCACGCCCTTGACGGCCTGGATGCTCATGAGCTCACCGGCGAGCCGGGCGTCGAGGCGCGAGGCGGCGACGGTATGCGTGCCCAGGCCGATGGGGACGCCGGTGGCGATGACCTCGACCACTCCCCCGAGGGTGTCGCCGTCCTTGCGCGCGGCGTCGATGCACTCGACCATGGCCGCGCTCGTGGCCGGGTCGACGCAGCGCACAGGGTCGGCATCGAGACGCTCGACGTCCTCGGGCGTGGGGGTGGGCGCGCCGGCCGGCAGGCGGACCTCCCCGATGCGCACCACGTGGCTGACGAGCCTGATGCCGGCGATCTGCTCGAGGATGGCCTCGGCGACGGCGCCCAGCGCCACCCGCGCGGCGGTCTCCCGCGCTGAGGCTCGCTCTAGGACGGGCCGGGCGTCGGGGAGGTCGTACTTGAGGGCGCCAGGGAGGTCGGCGTGCCCGGGGCGCGGGCGCGTCAGAGGCCGGTTGCGGGCGATCTCGCGCTCATCGCCGGTACCGGCGTCGATGAGCAGGTCCTCGGCGGGGACGGGGTCAGCGCTCATGACGGTGCGCCACTTGGGCCATTCGGAGTTGCCGATCCGCAGGGCGATGGGGCTGCCGATGGTCAGACCGTGGCGGATGCCCCCGATGATGCTCAGCTCATCGCGCTCGAAGCGCTGGCGGGCGCCGCGGCCGTGACCGAGCCGACGCCGGGCCAGGGCGGAGCCGATCCGTGCGCTCGTGATGGCCACGCCCGCGGGCGCGCCCTCCATGAGCGCGGTCAGCGCCTCGCCGTGGGACTCGCCGGCAGTCATCCATCGCAGCATGGGTGGATCATCGCACAGGGCCGGCGCGCCGGCGCGCTGTCACCGAGTGTCGAGCGCGCTCAGCAGGGCCCCGCGCATGGCGCTGGTATCCGGTGAGCGGCCGGTCATGAGACGGACCTGAGCCACTGCCTGGTGCAGGAGCATGAGCCAGCCGGGCGCGATCGCGCCTCCGGCTCCGCTCCAAGCGCGGGCCAGGGCAGTGGGCCAGGGCGCGTAGACGACGTCGAGGAGAACGGCCTCGCGCCGGGCGCCGCCGCGGACGCGGTGCGCCCGGGCGAGCGGTGCCGCGAGGGTGTCGGCCGCGCCCCGGGGCAGGGTGGAGACCACGAGATCGGCCCTGGCCACGGCCTCCGCGACGATGGCGTCGGAGGCGGGCTCGCCGGGCCGCCAGGTGAGGGTCCGGATCTCCAGGCCCATGCGGTGGGCCGCGACGAGCGCGCGGCCCGGGCCGGCGTGGCGGCGGGCGGCCACCGTGATGCTGTGGGCGCCGAGCTCGGGGAGCGCGGCGAGGGCGGAGCAGGCCGTGGCCCCGGAGCCGAGGACGAGAGCGGTGGGCGCCGGGAGCTTCAAGCCTTCGGCCGCGGCGGCGCCGGGCAAGTCGCGCGCCTCCCTCAGCGCGCCGGAGATGCCGGCGACATCGGTGTTGAAGCCCGCCAGGAGTGCTGGGCCCGCGCCGGAGCGCTGGGCGACGACGGTATTGACCGCCCCGACGGCCTGGGCGAGTGGGTCGATGACGTCGAGCATCGGCATGATGGCCTGCTTGTGCGGCATGGTCACCGACAGCCCCGCCCAGGCGGGCTCCTCGCCCACGGTGGCGCGCAGGGCATCGACGAGGCCGACCAGTTCACCGGGCGCGACCCGGAGCGCCTCATAGGACCAGTCGGCCAGGCCCAGGCCCTCATAGGCCGCGCGGTGGAGCACGGGGGACAGCGAGTGGGCGATGGGATCGCCGATGACTGCCGCCCGGTGAGCGGACGCGGGCGGCGCGCCGGCAGGGGAGTCGATACGTGTCATCGGGTCAGCGGTCCTCCTGATGCTGTCCCAGTGCCCAGCCCGAGGCCCCGGCTCAGCCGGCCGGCGTCGGGGTGGCGGTGGCGGAGCTGCCGTTGCACACATCCGGGTGGGCCTGGCAGAAGGCGGTGAGTTTCTTCGTGTTCTCATCCTGCTCTTCCTTCGTCTTCGCGAAGAGCGTCTTCCCCGTGTTGAGGTCGACGGTGACGAAGTAGAGCCAGTCGCCGGGCTCCGGGCTGGCGACGGCCTTGAGGGCCGCCTCGCCGGGGCTGCCAATGGGTGTTGGGGGCAGGCCCGCATTCCGGTAGGTGTTGTACGGGTTGGAGGCGTCGTCGACCTCTTCCTTGGAGGGCACTCCGCCGGTGCGCCCGAGCCCGTAGAGGATGGTGGAGTCCATCTCGAGGCGGCCGCCGGTCCCCGACTCCTGCTTCGTCAGGCGGTTCTCGACGACGCGGGCGACCTTCCCGAAGTTCTGCTGGCTGCCGGCCTCCCTCTCGACGATGGAGGCCTTGATGAGGGCGTCCTCGTATCCCGCGGGATCGAAGCCCAGCTTTTGGAGGCGCGCCATCGTGGCGCTGACCATTCTGGCGACGACCTGCGTGACGGTCTCGCCCTCCTTGAGGCCGTACGTTCCCGGGGCGAGCCAGCCCTCGACGTCCCCCTTCGCGGCCTCGGGCAGGCCGATGCCCTTGAGATCCTTGTAGGCGGCGTCGACGTCCTCCGCGCTGACCTGCATGACGCTCATGATCTTCTCCTTGACCTGATCCTTGGTGAATCCCTCGGGGATGGTCAGGGAGTGGTCGGCTCGGGAGGCCGGATCGAGCAGGGCGGCGACGGCGGAGGCGCCGGACATCCTCTGCTTGAGCGTGTAGGTGCCTGGCTGGATGTTGGCGGACTCCGAGTTGGCATTGAACGCGTCGATGAAGGCCTTCGGGGACGCGACGACGTCGTTCTTGTACAGCAGATCGGCGATGATCGCTCCGGTGGCGCTCTGGGGGATCTCCACGATCACCGAGCCCTCGCCCTCACCCGAGTAATCGGCGACTGTGGACTGCTGCTCGCGGACGCCGTGCAGCACCCCGTAGCCCCAGTAGGCACCCGCACCAGCGCCGGCCACGGCAACGCTGAGGATGAGCACGGTGAGCACGTGGCGGCGGAAGCGGCGCTTCTTGCGCGCCTTCTCGCGACGGGCCTTGCCGCGCCTGGACGGCGGCTCGGCCGTCAGCGGGTCATCGGAGATGATGCCGATCTGCTCGAAGAGATCGTCCTGGCTCATCGCGTGTCTCTCCTGGTCGGGGTGACGGGCTCACCGATCGGCGAGCCCGTGGAACGCTCGGCCTCCAGGGCCTGGTTGAGGATGACCACGGCGGCCGCCTGGTCGACGACGCCCCGGAAGTCCTTCTCATGGCGCCCACTGGCGTGGAGCGCCTGATGCGCCGACACTGTGGAGAGCCGCTCGTCGACGAGCCTGACCACCACAGGGGAGATGGCCTGCGCGAGAGCGCGTGCCCAGTCCCTCGCATCACGCGTGGACGGGGTCCGCTTGCCCCCCAGGGAGACGGGCAACCCCACAATAGCCTCAATGGCCCCGTGCTCGGCGACCAGTTCGGCCGCCTCATCGATGTCGCCTCCGTAACGATCCCGCTCAAGCGTGGCCACCGGAATGGCCAGGATCGCCTCGGCGTCGCACCTGGCGACGCCGATCCTGGCCTTGCCGACGTCGAACGCCAGGCGGAGTCCGCTGCGCATGGCTCCCCCCGGGCTCAGGCGCCCAGGGCCTGGGTGATGGCGGCCATCGCCTCGGGGAGGGCGCCGGCGTTCTGCCCGCCGCCCTGGGCGAGGTCCGGCTTGCCGCCGCCACCGCCGCCGAGGGCCTTGGCGGCCACCTTGACGAGCTCGCCCGCCTTGGCGCCGATGTCACGGGCAGCGGCGTTGGTGGCCACGACGATGACGGGGCGCTCACCCGACACCCCGGCGGCCACGATCACCGTCGGCTCCGCCTCGCCGAGGCGCTCGCGGGCATCGAGGACGAGGGATCGCAGGAGGTCCGCGTTGGACACGGCGCCGAGGTCGGCGACGGCCAGGCGGTAGGCGCCCACGCGCCGCGCGCCGTTGACCACCTCGACGACCCGGGACGCCATCGCGGCCTGCTCGGCGGCGGCCAGGCGCTTCTCGGCGTCCTTGAGGCGGCCCATGAGGGATTCGATGCGCTCGGGCAGCTCCTCGGGGCGCCCACCGATCATGGTGGACAGCTGGGAGACGAGGGCGTGCTCTTTGGCCTGGAATCCGTATGCGGCATCCCCCACGAGGGCGTCGATGCGCCGCACGCCCGAGCCGATGGAGGACTCGCCCAGGATGGCGATGCGCCCGATGTGCCCGGTGGAGGGCACATGGGTGCCACCGCACAGCTCCCGGTCGAAGTCGTCGCCGATGGTGACGACGCGGACCTCGGTGCCGTACTTCTCACCGAACAGGGCGATGGCGCCAGAGGCCCTGGCGTCCTCGAGGCTCATGGTCTCGGTGCGGACCTGGAGGTCCTCGGCGAGCTTCTCGTTGACGAGGGCCTCGATGTCGTTGACCTGCCCGGTGGTCAGCGCCGTGTTGTGGGAGAAGTCGAAGCGCAGCCGGGAGGGGGAGTTCTCCGACCCGGCCTGCTCGGAGTCCGGGGCGACGGTGCGGCGCAGCCCGGCGTAGACCATGTGGGTGGAGGTGTGGGCCCGGGCGATGGCCAGGCGGCGCTCGGTGTCGATCTCGGCGTAGGCCCTCTCTCCCACGGCGATGGCACCCTCGGTGAGGGTGCCCCGGTGGACGGACAGGCCGCGGATGGGGGCCTGGACGTCGCCGACCTCGACGATGCCGCCGCCGGCCAGGCGAATGACGCCGTGGTCGGCGAGCTGGCCGCCCATCTCGGCGTAGAAGGGGGTGCGGTCCAGGACGACCTCGACCTGCGCGGGGGCGGTGGCCACCGGCTCGGGCCGACCGTCGAGCAGGAGACCGGCGACAGTGGCCTCTGCGGAGGCCTCGGTGTAGCCGAGAAACTCCGACCCCCCTCCCATGGAGCGCTCGATGTCCTGGAAGAGACGGACGTCGATGTGCCCGGTCTTCTTGGCGCGGGCGTCGGCGCGGGCGCGCTCCTTCTGCTCGTCCATGAGTGAGCGGAAGGCGGCCTCGTCGACATCGACGCCCTGCTCGGAGGCCATTTCCAGGGTGAGGTCGATGGGGAAGCCGTAGGTGTCGTGCAGCTCGAAGGCGTCCTGCCCGCTGACCAGGGGGCGCGCGCCGGCCGCGGACGCCCGCTCGCGGGCCCGCCCGACGGCGGTGTCCAGGATGGTGGTTCCGGCGCTGAGAGTGCGGCGGAAGGCCTCCTCCTCGCCGTAGGCGACCTCCGAGATGGTCCCCCAGCGCTCCTCGAGCTCGGGGTAGGACAGCTTCATGACGTCCTTGGAGGCCGTCAGGAGGGTGGGCAGGGAGGCCTCGTCGACGCCGAGCAGGCGCATGGAGCGCACGGCGCGGCGGATGAGCCGGCGCAGGACATAGCCACGGCCGTCGTTGCCGGGGCGCACGCCATCGCCGATGAGCATGAGGGCGCTGCGGACGTGGTCGGCCACGACGCGCATGCGCACGTCGTCCATGTAGGCCGCCCCGGCCTCCGGGCCAGCGGCTCCCAGGCCGTAAGCGCGCCCGCTCATCGCCTCAGCAGCGGCGATGACGGGGTAGACCTCGTCGATCTCGTACATGTTGGGCTTGTCCTGGAGGAGGAAGGCGATGCGCTCCAGGCCGGCGCCGGTGTCGATGGCGGTGGAGTCGAGCTTGCCGACGAGCTCGAAATCGTGGCCCTCGCCCTCCCCGCGGACGAACTCGTCGAAGACGAGGTTCCAGATCTCCAGGAAGCGGTCGCCGGCGGTGTCCGCCTCCGGGCCGCCGTCAGGGCCGTAGGCCGGGCCGCGGTCGTAGTGGATCTCGCAGCAGGCGCCGGCGGGGCCCGGCTGGCCGGTGGACCAGGAGATCTCGGCGAAGGGGAGCTTCTGTACATGGAGGGGGGCCACGCCGATGGTCTTGGTGAGGTAATCCCAGGAGACCTCGTCCTTCTCCCAGATGGTCATCCACAGGCGATCGCCGTCCAGACCGTACCCTCCGGCGCTCGTGGGCGTGGTCAACAGCTCCCAGGCGTACTGGATCGCCCCCTCCTTGAAGTAGTCGCCGAACGAGAAATTGCCGTTCATCTGGAAGAACGTGCCGTGGCGAGTGGTGCGGCCGACATTATCGATGTCGTTGGTGCGGATGCACTTCTGCACGCTGGCGGCCCTGGGCCAGGGCGCCGGCTCGGTACCCAGGATGTAGGGGATGAAGGGGACCATGCCCGCCACGGTGAACAGGATGGACGGATCTGGCGAGATGAGGGGCACCGACGACCGGATCTCGTGGTCCTTGGAGGCGAAGAAGTCGAGCCAGCGGGAGCGGATCTCGGAGGTGCGCATGGGGGTCCTCGTGCTCGGGGGTGATCGGTGCCCCCGCGGCCGGGTGGAGCGGGGACGTGGTTGGTTCCGGCCTGACCGGGCCCCGGACTCTGCGGCCGAGGGCGGTCGGAGGAGCGGGTTCTACCCAGGGGCGAGCCTACCCCCGGAACGCGGGATGCCCCACACCGGCAGTCCGGCACGGGGCATCCCGCACTGGGCGGGCCAGCGGGCCCGATCGGCTCAGCGGGAGTAGTACTCGACGACCATCTGCACGTCGCAGGTCACCGGGACCTCGTCGCGCTTGGGGCGGCGCACCAGGGTGGCGGAGAGCTTCTCGAGGTCCACCTTGAGGTACTCCGGGACCGCCGGGAGGACGTCACGGTGAACGCCGGCGGCGGCGGCCTGGAAGGGCACCATGACCTGGGAGCGGCTTCGGACCTGGATGGTCTGGCCGGGGCGCACGCGGTAGGAGGGCCGGTCGACGACCTTGCCGTCGACGACGATGTGGCGGTGCACGACGGCCTGACGGGCCTGAGCGATCGTACGGGCGATGCCGGCGCGCAGGACGAGAGCGTCCAGGCGCATCTCGAGCAGCTCGACGAGCGACTCACCGGTCAGACCCTTCTCACGACGGGCCTCCTCGAAGACGCGCTGGAGCTGGGCCTCGCGGATGCCGTACTGGGCGCGCAGGCGCTGCTTCTCCTTGAGGCGGACGGCGTAGTCGGACTCAGTGCGGCGACGGGCGCGGCCGTGCTCGCCGGGGCCGTAGGGGCGCTTCTCGAAGTAGCGAACGGCCTTGGGGGTCAGCGGGATGCCGAGGGCGCGCGAGAGGCGCACCTGGCGGCGGGAGCGCGAAGAGCTCATACCTGTGTTCTTCCTGTCGGAGTGATCGCACGCCGCGGGCGGTTGCTCGCGGCGCGGGGTCAGCCTCTGATCGGGGCGATCGGGCCAGGACCCCAGGCGCCCGGCACGGCTCTGAGGACCGGGCGGTCCACGGACTCGCGCCTGGGCGGCGCCGGTACTCTAGCGCAGACCGCCCCGCGCTCACCGCCCCGGAGGCCGGCGTGTGAGCAGATCCTCAACGCCCGCTCTCCCGCGGCGGAGGATCCGCGGGCCCCGACACGGCCGCGCCCCCGGGGCGCCGCGCCCGTCGCAGCACGGAGGCGATCGCGACGACGATGAACGCGGAGAACAGCCATGAGGCGGCCCTCGGGCTGAGCGCCCGGGCGATGACGGCGCCCAGCGGCGAGCCGATCACCGAGGCGAGTCCGACCACCATCCCGATGCGGGCGTCGGGCAGACCCCGGCGCAGGTTCGAGACCGTCCCCGCGATGGCGGTGGGCGCCATGGCCGCCAGCGAGGTCCCCCGGGCCAGGAGGTCGCCCGCCCCGGCGAGGATCTCGAGACCGGGGACGATGACCACTCCCCCGCCCACGCCGACGAGCCCGGCCAAAAGCCCCGCGATGAGGCCGATGCACACCAGCGCCGCCACCGCGCCGGGATCACGGGCGGCATCGAGGCTCAGCGCCGCCTCGCGCACGGGCTCGTGCGCCCGCCCCATGACGAGCACGGAGGCGGCGAAGGCGATGAAGATCCACGGCAGCGCCCGTGCCGGGAGGACCGCGAGCAGGCGCGTGCCCATCCGCGCGCCCGCGAGGGAGCCGAGAACGATGATGAGGGCCGCGGCGAGGGAGACATCACCGCGCAGCGCGTACGTCGTCGTTCCGGCCAGGGACGCCGGGATGATCGCCACGAGGGAGGTCGCCGCCGCGCGGCGCTGGTCCATGCCCAGGATCGCCACGAGGGCGGGCACGAGGACGATGCCTCCCCCGACGCCGAACATCCCCGAGAGCACCCCCGCGCCCAGGCCGACGCAGGCGGCGAGTGCCAGCCGGGCGACGGCCGGACGATCGCCCATCACCGACCCCCGCGCATGAGGGATCGGATCGACTCCAGGCGCCGGGCGACCTCGGCCTCGAAGCCGTGGCCCGTGGGCCGGTAGTAGGAGGCGCCCGCCAGGTCCGCGGGCAGGTAGTCCTGGGCGACGACGCCGTGCGGGTAGTCATGGGGATAGCGGTAGCCCTCGCCGTGCCCGAGCCCGGAGGCGCCAGCGTAGTGCGCGTCGCGCAAGTGGGCGGGCACGGCGCCGCCCTTGCCCGCGCGCACGTCCTCGATGGCGGACTCGATGGCGGCGATGACCGCGTTGGACTTCGGCGCGGTGGCCACGGCGAGCGCCGCCTCGGCGAGGATGATGCGGGCCTCGGGCATCCCGATCATGGCGACCGCCTGCTGCGCCGCCACCGCGGTGGCCAGGACCCCGGGATCGGCCAGCCCGACATCCTCTGCCGCGTGGATGACAATGCGCCGGGCGATGAAGCGCGGGTCCTCCCCCGCGGCGATCATGCGGGCCAGGTAGTGCAGGGCGGCGTCAGGATCCGATCCGCGCATGGACTTGATGAAGGCGCTGGTGACGTCGTAGTGCTGGTCGCCGGCGCGGTCGTAGCGAACGGCGGCGATATCGGCGGCGCGCTCGACATCGGCCAGCCCCACCACCGGCGGCCCGCCATCCTCGGGAGCGCCGGCATCCTGCGGGCGGGCCGCGAGGATGGCGCCGGCGGCCGCCTCGAGCACGGTGAGCGACTTGCGCGCATCCGATCCGGCCATGCGCACGATCTGCTCCTGCGCATCGTCGTCGAGCGCCACCGCCCCCGCGAGCCCCCGCTCATCGGTGACCGCTCGGGACACCAGGGCGCGGATGTCATCGGGACCGAGCGGGTGGAGGGTCAGCAGCAGCGACCGGGACAGCAGCGGTGAGACCACGGAGAAGGAGGGGTTCTCGGTCGTGGCCGCCACAAGGGTCACCCATCGGTTCTCCACACTGGGCAGCAGGGCGTCCTGCTGGGACTTGGAGAAGCGGTGGACCTCGTCGATGAAGAGCACCGTCTCCTCCCCCGAGGCCGCCAGGCGCCTCCTGGCATCGGCGACGACGGCGCGCACGTCCTTGACCCCGGCGGTGAGCGCGGAGAGCTCGACGAAGCGCTGGCCCGAGCCGCGCGCCACGAGGTAGGCGAGCGTGGTCTTGCCCGTTCCCGGGGGTCCCCAGAGGATGACGCTCGACACGCCCGCTCCGCCCGCGCCACCCGTCGGCTCGACGAGCCGGCGCAGCGGGGAGCCGGGGCCGAGCAGGTGCCCCTGGCCCAGGACCTCACTGAGATCGCGCGGCCTCATGCGCACGGCGAGCGGCGCGTGCGAGTCGGCAGGCAAGCCCGCCTCGTCGGTGCCGGCGGCGTCGAACAGGTCCACAGGGTGACCCTATCCTCATCCGGGCCCCGCCACCGAGCCCGCGGGGCGGTTCTATCAGTGGAACAATGCCGCCATGCTCTCCTGGCTCGCCCACCGCATCGTCAAGGACGCCTGGTTCATCGTCGCAACCTGGGCCGTCATCGCCTTCGTGCTGCTCACTCCAGCGCTCGGCGGTGCCGGCATCGACGGGCTCTTCAACCGTCTCGGCCCCGCCAAGACCTCCATCGACGATTCCCAGAGCGCTCAGGGTCAGGCCATCTACTCCGCGCTCCAGGGGGACGGGGTGGCGGTCACCCTGCAGGTGACGGGCCTCGACCTCGACACCCAGATCGACGCGGTCACGGCCGCGCTGGCCCCGGTCCACGCCGACCTCAACGACCTCGTCGGCGAGGTGAACGTGGCCGACCCGTTCGTCGTGCCGGACCCCCTGGGGAACAAGGGAGTCCAGGCCTTCATCGCCCAGGACCGCAGCGGCTTCCTCATGTTCGTGACCGTCAACCCCAACGGCCGTGACATCGCCTCCCCCGATGACACCGCCTACGCCCGCAAGCTCCAGCGCGACGTCCAGCGCGTCACGGACCGCCTGCGCCGCGTCCCCGACGACCTGCGCCAGATCGCGCCGGGGGTCAGCGGCATCGTCACGACGGATGCCCTCGTGTCGGCGGCGGTCAATGACCAGGCCGGGGCCGATCTCGCGCGCGGGGAGGCCCTCGCCCTGCCCGCGGCGCTCATCATCATGGTTCTGGTCTTCGGGGGCTTCCTCGTGGCGGGGATGCCGTTGCTCGGCGGGATCACATCGATCGTCTCGAGCCTGGGCGTGCTCTGGCTCACGAGCCTTATGGTGGATCCGGGAGGGCTGGAGGTCACCGTCGTCGCGATGATCGGCCTGGGCCTGTCGATTAACGACGCCCTGCTCATGACCGTCCGCTTCCGCGAGGAGCTCGGACTCGGGCGCACCGATCCGCGGGCGTCGGCGCCCCTCGCCGCCCGTGGCCGACGGCGCCGCACCGGGCGCCGCGACCCACTTATCGCCGAGGCCATGGAGCGCACGATGCTCACGGCTGGGCGCACGGTGCTCATGACCACCGTCGCGGTGGCGCTTCCGCTGGCGGCACTGGTGGCAGTGGGCACGTCCTCCCTGCGGGTGACGGCGATCGCGGGGGTGATCGTCGTGGTGCTCGCCGCGCTGTCGGCGATCACGCTCGTCCCGGCCGCGCTCGTCCTGCTCCACGGATTCATGGTCAGGCCCTCATTGCTCGGCCGGGTGCCGGTGCTGCGCGCCCTCGTCCACCCGGTCGACGGCTCTTCTCGGGAGGAAGGCGCCTTCGCTGCGCTCGCGCGCGGGGCGCAGGCGCGCCCCTGGCCGGTCCTGGCGGCCTGCGCGGCTCTCCTGGCACTGCTGGCGTGGCCGCTGGGGCACCTGCACCTGCTGGTCTCCGATCGCGACCTCCTCCCCCCGGACGCCGAGCAGCGGGTGTACCAGCGCGTCCTGGAGGAGCAGTACCCCAGCCTCGCCGCCACCGATGCCGTGCTCATCATGCAGGCCACTGGGGATTCCGCGACGTCGTTCATCGACGACCAGGTGGCCCATGCGCCCGGAGTGTCCAGCGTGACGCAGACGAAGGCGGGCCAGTACACGGTGGCCTACCTCAGTCTAGAGGGCTCGGCATCGTCGTTGTCCGCCGAGAGGGCCGTCTCGGCCGTTCGCGCGCTCAACCCGCCGGCGGACACATGGGTGACCGGCAAGGCGGCGACGCAGGTGGACTTCCGCTCCGCTCTCGTGGGCGCGCTGCCGCCCATGATCGTCATCGGCATGGGCGCGACCATGGTCCTCATGCTCATGATGACGGGATCGCTCATCATCCCACTGCTGGCGCTCCTGACCACATCCCTGTCCCTGGCAGCCTCCCTGGGCGCGGCGACCCTCCTGTTCCAGGACGGCTACCTGGCGGGCGCCCTGGGCGTGACGCCGATCGGCGGCGTGGAGGGCTACGCCGTGTCCACGGCTCTCGCCCTGGGGGTCGGGCTCGCCATGAGCCGGGAGGTCATCGTCCTGGCTCGCATGAGGGACCGCAGGGCGCGCGGTGAGCGGGGCGACGCCGTCGTCGCGGCCGGCCTCCAGGGCACTGGAAGGATCCTCTCGGTAGCGGGAGCGGTCCTCCTGGTGGTCCTCATGGGCTTCACCACTGGCAGGCTCATCGCAGTCAAGGAGGTGAGCCTCATCCTGGCGCTCATGGTCGTCATCGACGCGGTGATCGTGCGTCTGCTCCTGTTCCCCGCGGCGATGAGCCTGCTGGGCTCGCGTGGCTGGTGGGCGCCATCGTTCCTGCGGCGCTGGGCGGGCATCAGCCCGGACGGGGACTCAGGGGCACCGGAGGAGACCGCTGACGCCCGCAAGCCCGAGGACGCCGAGACGACCGAGGATGCCCGGGAGCCCGGTGCCGGCGATGAGACCGGGGCAGCGGAGGAGGACGACGACGGCGCGGGAGTCTCGGGGCGGAACGGCGCCGGGAGAGTTCCGTCCCGGCAGGCCTCCGCCGGCACGGGCCCCGAGGGCGATTCGGCGCCCGCGTCAGATGAGGTCGGGGGCTCCTGAGCCCTGGCGCACGACCTCGGGGACATCCGATGTGAGGTCCACGACCGTCGTCGGCTCGACCGAGGCGACCTCGCCCTCGATGACGACGTCGACGAGGTGCCCGAGGCCCTCCTCGATCTCCCAGCCATGCGACTCGGGAACGGTCCTGCCCGGGCGGATGAGGGAGGAGGAGAGGATCGGCGCACCGAACTCGGCAACGAGTGCCTGGGCTATGGGGTGCTCGGGGATTCGCACGCCAAGAGTGTGCTTCTTGGCATTGAGGGTCATCCGGGGCACCTCCTTGGTGCCCTTGAGGATGAAGGTCCAGGGGCCGGGGGTGAGTCGCTTGATGAGGCGGAACGCGTTGTTGCCGACGATCGCCAGCGGACCGACCTGGGCGAAATCAGCGCACACGAAGGTGAAGTTGTGCTTGTCGTCGAGCTGGCGGATGGCGCGGATCCGATCCAAGCCCTCCTTGTTGCCGGGCGCGCAGGCTAGGGCATAGCCGGAGTCGGTCGGATAGGCGACGAGGGCGCCGGAGCGGAGCCACTCGACGACCTTCGTGATGAGACGGGCCTGGGGGTTGACCGGGTGCAACTCGATGTAGCGCGACATGGTGACCATTGTGCCCCTCCCCCACCCGATCCGGGACGGATCCGAGAGGGAGGAGTCGACGGCGCGTCACATGAATCGAATTGCATATGCACGCTCATTGATATAAAGTTCCTCGCATGCTGCAGGTTGTGGTGCTCGACGAGGACTCAGCGGTCATCCGTCTGTTCAAGGCTCTGGCGAATCCCGTTCGAGCCACGATCATTCACCGCCTGACCCGGGGCAATGCGGATGTCACCGAGCTCGTCGAGCTCACCGGTGTCTCCCAGCCCCTCGTCTCCCACCACCTGCGAGTCCTTCGCGAGGCGCATCTCGTCGAGGCGCGGCGCGACGGCAGGCGGCAGAGTTACTCGATCATCGATGAGCACGTCGCCCACATCGTTCTCGACGCCATCAAGCACACCAAGGAGCATGACCATGACTGCCACCATTGAGCACCGCCCCGCTGAGGCCCACAACCACACCCACGGTCCCGACTGCGGCCACCTCGCCGTCATCCACGGTGACCACGTCGACTACATCCACGACGGCCACGCCCACCGCGAGGACGGCGGCCACTACGACGAGTGCTCCACGTGCCAGTGCGAGCACTGCTCGGATGCCTGCGCCGTGTGCGAGTGCGCGGACTGCTCCTGCCCCACCTGCAACCACAACACCTGCCAGTGCGAGCACTGCTCGGATACCTGCTCCTCGTGCGAGTGCGCGAACTGCTCCTGCCCCACCTGCGCCCACGCGGCCTGAGGACGGCTCCTCGCTCATCGCATACGAAACTGCGGCGGGCGGCGCGGATTCGCGCCGCCCGCCGCAGTTCTCCGCATGGGGATCCGCGTCAGGTCAGTCCTTGTCGCCGGGGACGGCGTCGACACCGGCCTCCTTGCGCTGCTCGGCGGTGATCGGTGCGGGGGCCTCGGTCAGGGGGTCGTAGCCGCCCCCGGACTTGGGGAAGGCGATGACGTCGCGGATGGACTCAGCCTTGGTGAGCAGGGAGACGATGCGGTCCCAGCCGAAGGCGATGCCGCCGTGCGGCGGGGCGCCGAACTTGAACGCGTTGAGCAGGAAGCCGAACTTCTCGTGGGCCTCCGCCTCCCCGATGCCCATGACCTTGAAGACCCGCTCCTGGACGTCGGGGCGATGGATGCGGATGGACCCGCCACCGATCTCGTTGCCGTTGCACACGATGTCATAGGCGTAGGCCAGGGCGTTGCCCGGGTCGGCGTCGAAGGTGTCGAGGCACTCGGGCTTGGGCGAGGTGAAGGCGTGGTGGACGGCGGTCCAGGCCGAGGCGCCCAGCGCGATATCACCCTCGTCGCGGGCCTCGGCGCTCGGCTTGAACAGCGGGGCGTCGACGACCCACACGAAGGACCAGGCGTCGGAATCGATGAGCCCGCAGCGCTTACCGATCTCGAGGCGGGCGGCACCCAGGAGCGCGCGCGAGGAGTCGACGGGACCGGCGGCGAAGAAAATGCAGTCACCGGGGGTCGCACCGGCGGCCAGGGCGAGGCCGGCGCGCTCGGCGTCGGTGATGTTCTTGGCGACGGGCCCGCCGAGCTCGCCGTCATCGCCCACGGTGACGTAGGCCAGGCCCTTGGCGCCGCGCTGCTTGGCCCAGTCCTGCCATGCGTCGAAGGTGCGGCGCGACTGGGAGGCGCCCCCGGGCATGACGACGGCTCCCACGTAGGGGTTCTGGAACACGCGGAAGGTGGTGTCCTTGAAGTACTCGGTGAGGTCGACGAGCTCGCAGCCGAAGCGGAGGTCGGGCTTATCAGTGCCGTAGCGCTCCATGGCGTCGGCGTAGGTCATGTGCGGGATGGGAGTGGCCAGGTCGTGGCCGATCAGGGCCCAGACCTCGCGCAGGATGTCCTCGGCGACCGCGATGACGTCCTCCTGGGTCACGAAGCTCATCTCGACGTCGAGCTGGGTGAACTCGGGCTGGCGGTCCGCCCGGAAGTCCTCGTCGCGGTAGCAGCGGGCGATCTGGTAATAGCGCTCCATGCCGGCCACCATGAGCAGCTGCTTGAACAGCTGGGGGGACTGCGGCAGGGCGTACCAGGAGCCGGGGGCCAGGCGGGCCGGAACGAGGAAGTCGCGGGCGCCCTCGGGCGTGGAGCGGGTCAGGGTGGGAGTCTCGATCTCGACGAAGCCGTGGGCGTCCAGCACGCGGCGCGCGGCGGCGGAGACCTTGGCGCGCAGGCGGATGGCGCGCTGCATGGGCGTGCGACGCAGGTCGAGGTAACGGTGCTTGAGGCGCGCCTCCTCACCGACCTGCCCGGCATCCTCGGCGTGGTCGGAGACCTGGAAGGGCAGGGGGGCGGCGGCGTTGAGGACCTCGACATCGGTGACGACGACCTCGATCTCACCGGTGGGGAGGTTGGGATTGGCATTGCCCTCGGGGCGAGCGCTCACCTCGCCAGTGACGGCCAGGACGTACTCGGCGCGCAGGTCGTGGGCGATCTCCTCGCGGATGACGATCTGGGCGATGCCCGAGGCATCGCGCAGGTCGATGAAGGCAACGCCCCCGTGGTCCCGGCGGCGGTCCACCCATCCGGCGAGGGTGACGGTGGCGCCGATGTCGGAGGCGCGCAATGAGCCCGCGGTGTGGGTTCGCAGCATGGAACTGGGTTCCTTCCCATTCGGAGCACTGAGACCGGTGCCCGTCGGGGCGCACCGCGAGACGAGCGGGCGCCGGGGGCAAGCCTACCCAGCCGGTGGGGCGTCAGTACTCAGGGGCGGTGGACTCGTTGCGACGGCGCTGCCTGGCCAGGATCCAGCGGTTAGTCCCCACGGTGGCGGCGAGGATGACCAGGAGGACGGACAGGCCCAGGACGCAGGCGCCCACCACCGGGAACGAATCGTCCTTGACCTCGACCGGCGAGGTGTCGCCGGAGTCACCAGGATCACTACTGGCCTCTGCGACGGCCGCCCCGGTCGTCTCCGGGGCACCCGTGGCGCCATTGGTCGCTGAGGCGCCGTCGGACGCGCCCGGGGAGGCGGTCGCCACCGGCGCGGTAGGCGCTTCGCCGCCGATGACGGTGACGGCGCCGACCGTGAAGAACGGGCTCTTGTTGGTGTAGTCGGCGGTGCGGACCGTGGAGGTCGGAACGTCCGGGCCGCCGGTGACACGGAATCGCAGCCAGTGGGTGCCCGACGGGACGTAGCCGGGGAGCTCGAAGGCGCCGGAGTACGTGCCGTCGGGCTGCACGGTGAACTGGGCGACCGAGCCTCCCGACGGCGAGCCGGTGACCGCGGCAGGGCTCCGCTCGGGCCCGACGGCGCCGTCGTCGATGAGGACCTGCACGGTGGCCCCGGGCGGGAATCCGGAGAGGGTGTAGCTCAGCGAGCCACCCGAGGCGATTGTCGAGGGGCTGACGGTCGACGCCGTGCCCGTGGTTGATTCCCCACTGACGGAGTCCTCGGCGGCCGCCGGCGGGGCGGCGGTGGCGCCCACGCCCGCTGCCGCGCCCAAGGAGAGCATCGCCGCCAGTGCGACGGCGCTCCCCCGGCGAAGCCTTCCCATTCGCCCGGTGCTCACTGGACCGGGCGCCTCGCGCGCGGACGGGCCAGGAACATGTATGCGGCCGCGCCCGCGGTGAGGATCCCGGCGGCGCTGATGAGCATCCAGTCGTCGCCGCCGAGGACGGCCTCCTTGACCGGCGCGCTGTTCGCCTTGTCCATGAGGTCGGTATTGACCGTGTCCGTGCGGGCGATCTCCAGCTGAACCCATCCCAGGAGCTGGGAGTCGCGGCCCGCGATGGCCAGCTTGTGGGATCCGGCATCGATACTGGAGATGTCGACCTGGACGGAGTTGGAGCGGTCAACCTGGACCCAGCCGGCGCTCTCGCCTCCCGGGTAGAGGAAGACCGCGACCCAGTCACCCTCCTTCGCCTTGTCCTTCGGCAGGACGAGACTGACGCGGTCGCCCTGGCGCCCGCCGGACAGCGAGCCGGCGTTGTCAGCGGTGAGCTGGCTCCCGTCGGCCACGGGGCTACGAGGCGGGTCCGAGGGCTTGGGCTCGGTGGGCGCCGCGGACGGGCTCGCGCTCGGGTCCGCGTCGGATGAGGCCTCGGGCTGCGCCGGAGCCGACTCCCCCTCAGGAGTTGCGGGCAGGGTGGCGATGATGGTGGGCGGGGCCGCCGGATCCGCCGCCGGCGCCTCCGGGAGGACGCCTGGGGCGCCCTCCGCCCCGGCGGTGGGCTTGGCGGCCGCGTACGGACCCTCGGGGGCCGGGACTTCCGGAGCCGGTTCCTGCGGAGCAGGGCCCTCGGGAATGGGGGCCGGAGCCTCGGGAAGAGGCGCTGGAGCGTCCGGGGTCGGAGGAGCGGGCTGGGCACTCGGCTCCGCGGTGGGCGCCGGCTTCGGGTCGGCGCTCGGGGCGGGGGCCGTGGGCCCGCTCGTGGGAGCGGGCGCGGTCGGCGCCGCCGACGGGACCGGGGCACTCGGCTCCGCGGTGGGCGCCGGCTTCGGGTCGGCGCTCGGGGCGGGGGCCGTGGGCCCGCTCGTGGGAGCGGGCGCGGTCGGCGCGGCCGACGGGACCGGGGCACTCGGCTCCGCGGTCGGCGCCGGGGCGGGCCTGGTGCCGGCGACGAAGGAGAACAGCCTCGTCTCGGCCTGTCTGCCGTCGGGAGAGGAGATCCGCAGGCGGAATCTCCCGTTGTCGACGAGATCCTTCGCACTCAGATCAAAGAGGGTCTCGGCGTCGATCATGGTGGAGAACGCGCCGTTCTCCACCATGACCGGGATCGTGGCCTTGCGGTCGATCGCGCCACCCGCGCCGTACAGGTTCACTGTCATATTGACGGTCCCGTTGAGAGCATGCCCCTTGGCATCGGCCCAGTTCGAGCTCTTGAAGGAGAGCGCCGTCGTGCTGAGCGGGCCGTCACCGCCGACCTTGGCCTCAGGCTTCCCGGTAATCACCTTGGGCGATGCGGTGGCCGACGCGCTCGGCGCGGCCGACGGGGAGGCGCTCGGCTCAGCGGACGCGGAGGGCGACGGCGAGGCGGTGGCGGACGCGCTCGGCGCGGCCGACGGGGAGGGCACCGCGCTGGGAGTCGCCGAAGGAGCCGGAGGAGCGGGCGTCGGAGACTCGCCCGGGGTCGGGCTCGGCGCCTCAGTCTGACGGGGGAGGATGTTGATCTGCGGGGCCCCCATGGGGCTCGGGGCCGGCTCGATATTGCCCGCGGGGGCATCGGCGAGCTTCTTGACGGCGCCCCGCTCGGGGCGATCGACGATCTCGTCGATAGGGCGGCCGACCCGAGGGGTGGAAGCCTCAGCGCCATCCGGGGCGGCGGCAGGGACCGCCTCGGAGGTCTGAGCGGCCTTTGGACTGAGCTCATCGGCTCCGGCGGTGGGGCTCACGACAATGGAACCGAGGCCAAGGCCCGCGGTGAGGACGATGCCCAGCGCCGCGGGTAGGACCATCGCAGCACGGGGGGGCTCGAGGCCCGGACGGCACAGGGATCGGGACATCTCGGCGGGTGCGCTTCCTGTCTCAGGCGGGCCCACCGTCTCCGACGGGCCCGGGAACGTCAAGGCCGCTCGGGGCTGCGGCCATGTGGATACAGCCATATACTACCGTCCGAGCCGTGTCAGTCGCGCGATCCTGCGGCGGATCGAGTCCCAAACGAAGGCCGATCGTCAGCGAATCGTCAGCGACCAGGCAATTCTCCCGCCGAGGGCTCCCCGCATACTCGCAGGTGGGGATCGGCGCAACTTGAACTCAAGACCCGCCCCTGAGACCTATATCACTTGTGACCTGTTGCGGCGAGTCCCGGTCCGCCTCCCACCCTCATCTACGCTGGGTTCCGGAGTGATCCGCGTCCTGAGAACCCCGTTCGGGACTCCCGCACTCTTCCCCAAGCTCTCCCCGGCAGCCCCGGGCCCCTGCCGCCCCACGGCGGTCGACAGCGCATGGGAAGGGGTGCGGACGAGTGAGCCCGTGAGTCTGTGCGTCAAGCCCTCAGCGCATCCGCGCCTTCGCGCGGCGAGCGCCGGTGGGCGAGTGTGGTGGGCCAGGTGCGGCAAGAGAGGAGGCCGACCGGCGCTCCCCCACACTCCGCGAAGGCCTCATGGCCAGAACCTGGGAAGAACTCAATGACCACTCAGAACCCGTCCGCCTCCGACGAGCACGGGCCTCTCGGCCTCGATGCTCTCTTCAGCACCTCCGAGGAGGGGATCGCCTCGCCCACCGCGGCGCGCACCGGTGCCATCGGCACGGCCATCTCAGCCGTGTCCGCCGACTCGTCCGCCTCAGCGCCCTCCTTCGACACCCCGGCCTCCTCCGACACCCCCGAGGATCCCGAGGACGTCGAGCACGAGGACGAGGAGGACGACGTCGATCGCGCCCTGCCCGAGTCCGACCCCGAGGACGACGCGCCCGACGAGGCCGAGAACGCTGACGACGGCGCCGACATCGATGAGGAGGATGTCGACGGCCACGCGCCCTTCGATCCCTCCGACGACGATGACGAGCCCGAGGACTCCGCCCGCGACGCTGGCGACGCACCGGCCGAGGTCACCTTCTCCGACCTCGGTCTGCCCGCCGACCTGCTCAAGGCCGTCACCGACATGGGCTATACGACCCCCACCCCCATTCAGCGCGAGGCCATCCCGGTCCTCCTGGACGGGCGCGACGTCGTCGGCGTGGCCCAGACCGGCACCGGCAAGACCGCCGCCTTCGGGCTCCCCCTCCTCGACGCCGTCGACGCCCGCGACGGGGAGGTCCAGGCCCTCGTGCTCGCCCCCACCCGCGAGCTCGCCCTCCAGTCCGCCGACGCGATCACGGAGATGGCGTCGCGCTCGCGCGGCCTCGACGTCGTCGCCGTCTACGGCGGCGCCCCCTACGGCCCCCAGATCGGCGCGCTCAAATCCGGCGCGCAGGTCGTCGTCGGCACGCCGGGCCGCATCATCGACCTCATCGACAAGGGCGCGCTCGTCCTGGATGCGGTGAAGTACTTCGTCCTCGACGAGGCCGACGAGATGCTGCGCATGGGCTTCGCCGAGGATGTGGAGACCATCGCCGCCTCCCTGCCCTCCGAGCGCCGTACCGCGCTGTTCTCCGCCACCATGCCGCCCGCCATCGAGCGGGTGGCCGCCGAGCACCTCGTCGACCCCGCGCGCATCGAGGTCTCCCGCCAGTCCTCCACCGTCGACACCGTTCACCAGACCTACGCGGTGGTCCCCTTCCGCCACAAGATCGGCGCGGTCTCCCGCGTCCTGGCGGTCACCGAGGCGGAGGCCGCCATCGTCTTCGTGCGCACCAAGTCCACCGCCGAGGATGTCGCCATCGAGCTGGCCGGGCGGGGCATCCAGGCCGCCGCGATCTCCGGCGACGTCCCCCAGCGCGAGCGCGAGCGGCTCGTCGAGCGACTGCGCGCCGGCACCCTCGACGTCCTCGTCGCCACTGACGTCGCGGCCCGCGGGCTGGACGTGGACCGCATCGGGCTCGTCGTCAACTTTGATGTGCCCCGCGAGGCCGAGGCCTACGTCCACCGCATCGGGCGCACCGGCCGCGCCGGCCGCCACGGCGAGGCCGTCACCTTCCTCACCCCCAAGGAGAAGAGCAAGCTCCGCCAGATCGAGCGCCTGACCGGCACGCGCCTGGAGGAGATCACCCTGCCCTCCCCCGCCGACGTCTCCGCGCACCGCGCCCACAAGCTCCTGGCCAAGGCCGCCGCCCGCCACGAGCGCGGCCGCCTGAGCATGTACACCCCGCTCATCGCCGAGCTGGACATCGACGCCGAGGAGCTCGCTGCCACCCTGCTCGCCCTCGCGGTGGGCGACGAGGGACCGCAGCGCCGCCACGACGACGACCGCCCGCGCCGGGGCCGTGAGCGGCGCGAGGTGAGCGTCGACGACGAGGGCGCCTTCGTCTCGGCCAGCTTCGAGGGAGGCCGCGAGAGCCGCCGTCGCGAGCGTCCCGAGGGCAAACCGGGAGCCTCGCGCGGCGGGCGCCGCGAGCATGAGGGCCCCGGCACCGTTTACCGGATCGAGGTCGGCCATCGCGACCGGGTCATGCCCGGCGCGATCGTGGGCGCGCTGGCCAATGAGGGCGGGATCAGCGGCTCGGACATCGGCAAGATCGACATCCTGCAGTCCTTCTCCCTCGTCACCATTCACGCGCCGCTGAGCGAGGACCAACTCGAGGCCATGCGGCACGCGACCTTCTCCGGGCGCGAGCTGCGCATCCGCCCCGATGAGGGCCCGGGCCACGGCTGGTCCGGCCCCGATGACCGCGGCTTTCGCGGTGACCGTGGCGATCGCGGCTTCCGCGGTGACCGTGGCTTCCGCGGTGACCGTGGCGATCGCGGCTATCGCGACCGCGATGAGCGCGGGGGCCGCGACGGCGGCTACCGCGGTCGCCCTGACCGCCGCGGTGGGTACCGGGACGATCGCGGCGGCCGTCGCTGGGAGGACCGCGGCGGTCGTGACTCGGGCTTCCGGGACGACCGCGGCTACCGCTCCGGGCGCGACGAGCGCGGGGGCAACCGCGGCGGCTACCGCGGAAACCGGGACAACCGCGGGTCCTGGGGCTCGCGGCGCGCTGACTCCTGAGTGCCCGCGCTCAGAGCGATGAGGCGCGATCGCCCCCGACCGGTGCTCCGGCCGGGGGCGATCCGCATCCCGGTTCCCCCGAGTTGAACAGTCCCGACGTGCGCGGGTCGTCCCTGGTCGGGAACAGTCAGCGCTCGTGCCGACTGAGGTCTGCGGCCATCGCGCCCAGTTCGTCCCAGTGCTCGCGCTCGGCGCGCAGGGGCTCGAGAAGCCGTGAGTCGACGACGGCGTCGGTCGCCCGCCGCAGGCACTTCCCGGCCCGTGCCGCACGTCGCTCGGCGCCCGCGCGCACGGCTGCCACGCCGATGGCCCCCAGCAGGGCGCCGCCGGCCAGGCCGCCTGCGAGCAGGACGACTGGCCAGGGCACGAGGCCCCAGCGGGGCGGCTCGACAGCGATGAGCAGCAGGTCCCGCATGCCCCGCAGCGCGACCAGCCAGACGCCTCCGGCGATCGCCGCGGTCAGGGCGAGCCATTGGAGAGCTGAGGCGACCGACCACCAGCGAGGAGCGCGCATCCCCAGATCGGCGCGGGCGATGACCGCGTCGAGCTCAGGGCCGATCGCCTCGGCGCGCTCATCCATGCGCTGGAGCATGGCGTCCCGGGCCGCCCCTGGCAGGTGGGCACTGGCGTCCGCGGCGAGGCGATGCGCCTCGGTGCGCAGGAGCCCCACGGCCACGGGGCTCGGCTCGGGCAGGGATGTGCGCGCGAGGGCATCGACAGGCCTCGGGTCCTCCCCCGCCCTGCTGAGGGTCGAAGGAGAGGGGTCCCGCAGGTGGAGTGCGGCGAGCGGATCGGCCCGGAGTCGGTGGATCCATCGCACCGGCGGCCACCCGACGCTCAGCGCGCCGCGATGGATCGTGGCCGCGCGAACGGCGCTGGCGACGACCTCGGCGCCGGCGGTGCGGGAGGCCGCCTCGGCGAGGCGCCGGCCGTCGATCGGCGCCCCGGTCCCGCCGGCCCCGACGCGCTCGCACAGCCGGGTCGCGGCCCGACGCGTATCGGCCCGCAGCCGGAGGGCTGAGGCGTTGCGCGCCCGGGCGATGCGCTCCAGGGCGCCTCTCAGGGAATCGATCCCCTCACCGGTGCGGGCGGAGGCCAGTATCGGGACAGCACCGGCCAGGCCCTCACGGGCCAGAAGGCGGCGCAGGTCGGCGCTCACCTGCTCGCGTGAGGCGGCATCGAGCCGGTCGGCCTGGTTGAGGACCACGAGGGTGACTTCCGCGTGGGCGGCCATGGGCGCGATGAAGTCCTTGTGGAGGACAGCGTCGGCGTACTTCTCGGGATCGAGCACCCACACGAGGGCGTCGACCTGGGCGGCCATGCGCTCGGCGATGAACCTGTGCTCGGGCACGTCGGAGTCGATGTCGGGCAGGTCGAGGATGATCGCATCGGCGGGGACCGGCCCTGCCAGCGGCGCGACTACGCGCTCATCGACTCCGAGCCAGTCCAGGAGCGCGGACGCCTCGCCATCGGTGTGCCCGCCCGGCAGGAGGGCGAGGGGGCGGGTGGTGGTGGGCCTGGTGACGGCGGTCCGGGCGATGGGCGCCCCGGCGAGCGCGTTGAGGAGGGAGGACTTGCCCGAACCGGTCGCTCCGGCCAGGGCGATGACGGTGCGCCCCGGTGCCAGTGAGGCCCGCGCACCCGCGCGCGCAACGATCTCGCGAGCCTCGTCGAGCTCCTCTCCGAGGCCGAGGCCGTCACCGAGCTCGATGATCCTCCCGAGCGCCCCGAGTGCCTCCGCGAGGCTCCGGGCCGCGGGGTTGCCGCGCGTGGCGCGCCTGGCGGGCTCGGACACAGTCCCGCTCATGAGCGACCCTCCCCGATAACGCCGCTAGTGGCCTCGAGAGCGGAGGCGGCAGCGCGCGCGGCCCGCCTCAGCTCGGGGCCCGTGGGGGAGGGCCGGCGCAGGGCGGAGGCCAGGAACGATGCCTGCTCGCTGACGAGCGCGTGGACGCGGGCGTCGAGGTCGATCTGCGCGCGTTCGGCCATGGCGCGCATGGCCTGGTCGCCAAAGATCGCCTCGAGGAGCCGCTGGGCGACGAGGGCTGTGCCCCCGGCGATACCGATCTCTCCCCCGGTCAGGCCCCCGGTGTGGGCGAAGACGACGATCATGAGGGCCACGCCGACCCCGTTGACGCCGAGCGAGATGAGCCGGGCGGTGAGGCG
The DNA here is from genome assembly GCF_002076915.1 of Actinomyces gaoshouyii. Classification (NCBI taxonomy): domain Bacteria; kingdom Bacillati; phylum Actinomycetota; class Actinomycetes; order Actinomycetales; family Actinomycetaceae; genus Actinomyces; species Actinomyces gaoshouyii. The sequence goes on along the minus strand of NZ_CP020468.1, from coordinate 1,021,571 downwards.
CTTGTCGGCGCCCTCGGCCCGCACGAGGCCCAGGAGATCTCCCTGCCACTCGTGGACGAGGGCGGTGGCCCGCTCGGTGAGGACCTCCTGGCCGGGAAGGACCTCGCGAACGGTCTCCAGGGCGGCAGCCGCGGTGCCGGCGCGCTGCCAGGCCCGCTCGGTGGCGATCGAGGCGCGCTGAGCCTCGGCGACGATGAGGGTGGCCAGGGAGGACTCGATGGCGTCCTCGACGCGCTGGGCGGGGCCCGGCCGGCCGCGCAGGGCGGCGCTGAGGCGATCGCGGATGCGCCCGACCTGAGTCTCGAGTCCCTTGATCATCCCGGAGGCGCCGATGTACTCCTGCCAGCGGGCCAGGACCTCGCCGCGCAGCATGGATCCGTCGGCGCAGGCGGCGTTGATCCGCTGCGCAGCCTCGGCATGGGCGGAGAAGGCCGCCTCGGCGAGCTCGTGGTGCTCCTGGGCCTGGACGTCGAGCTCGTCAGCCAGCAGCTCGATCTGCGCCAAGGCGCTGCCCAGGGCCCCGGTGAGCGTCCGCCGGGCGACGTCGCGGCGGGCCTCGGCGTCGGCGGCCAGGGTGGTGAGCCAGTCCTGCAGGGGGGCGATGAGCGGGACGGGCAGGAGGCCCTCGGCGTCCAGGGGAGTCTCGGGGATGGTGATGACGGGTGACGTGGCGAGCCCGGCGGAGGCGAGGCGGCGACGCAGGTCGGCCTCGACGTCGGCAGCGGCGCCGTCGGGAACGCGGTCGAGGACGACGGCAACGACGATGTCCCGCTCGGCGGCGGCCCGCAGGTGCCGCCAGGGCACGGCATCGGCGTAGCGGGCCGCCGTGGTGACGAACACCCACAGGTCGGCGGAGGCCAGGAGGGTGGCGGCGAGCTCGCGGTTCTCATCGACGACGGAGTCGACGTCGGGGGCGTCCAGGAGCGCGAGCCCCGAGGGCAGCTCGCTGCAGGAGCGGACCTCCAGCTCCCTCCAGGAGGCGGGGGACTCGCCGTCGGCGGTGGTGATCGGCGCGCTGGGCGGGGCGTCCTCGGGCACGCGCACGCGGGCCAGGGAGCCCAGGACCCGGTCGGAGACGAACCAGGGCTCGTCAGCGGGGGCGTGGAGGAGCAGGGGGCGCCGCGTGGTCGGGCGGATGGCCGAGGCCGCGGCGACGCGCCTGCGGATGAGGGAGGACACGAGGGTGGATTTCCCGGCACCCGTCGAGCCGCCGACCACGGCGAGCAGTGGGGCGTCGATGCTGGCGAGGCGGGGAAGGATGTAGTCGCCGAGCTGGTCGGCGACCAGGGCCGCGCGCGTGGCGGCCTCGGCGGCACCGGGCAGCGCGTAGGGCAGATCGACGGAGCCCAGTCGTGCTTCCAGCCCTTCCAGGGCGGTGGTGGCGGTCGGTGCGCCGATGCCGTTGGAGAGGCCCGGGACTCCAGGTGGCGTGCCAGGGGCGACCATGATGCCTCTCAGGCCCGGCCGCTGCGGGCCACGAGGCGCGGGGCGAGGTCAGCCTCGGGGCACTGCCAGGTGGCGGCGTCGGCGGGAATCTGGTCCCCGGAGCGGATGTCCTTGACGGAGTCGCCCTCCCCGGGGGCGCCGGGGAACCAGACGTAGGGGATGCCGCGCTTGTCCGCAAAGCGGATCTGCTTGCCGAACTTGGCGGCGTTGGGGGCGACGTCGGCGGGGATCCCGCGCCGGCGAAGGCGGTCGGCGACGGCGTCGGAGTCGGCGCGGTGGGCCTCGTCGGTGACGGCCACGAGCACGGCAGTGGGCACGGCGCGGGTGACTTTGATGAGGCCCGCGCCGATGACGCGGGCGAGAAGGCGGGACACGCCGATCGAGATGCCCACACCCGGGAAGGTGCGCTTGCCGTTGGAGGCCAGGGAGTCGTAGCGCCCGCCGGAGCACACCGAGCCGAGGTCCTCGTGGCCGGCCATGAACGACTCGTAGACGGTGCCTGTGTAGTAGTCGAGGCCGCGGGCGATCTTGAGATCGGCGATGATCGCGCCGGGGCGCCGCAGGTTGGCGGTGTCGAGGAGGCCGGCGAGCTCGGCCAGGCCCTCGAGGAGCATCTCGGAGGGGGCGGCCTCGCCCAGGGCCGTGCGCACAGCGGCGTCGATCGCCCTGGGGCTGGTCCCGGTGATGGTGGCGAGGTCAAGGGCGCGCTCCGCCTGATCGGCGCTCAGCCCGACCGCATCGATGAGCTCGGCCGCCACGGCGTCGCGGCCGATCTTGTCGAGCTTGTCGACGATGCGCAGGACCTCGATGAGCTCGTCGTCGCCCACTCCGATGGACTGGTAGAACCCCTGGGCGACCTTCCTGTTGGACACGTGGATGGTGATCGGCGGGATGGGCAGGGCGGCCAGGGCCTCGTGCATGATGAGCGGGACCTCGACGTCGTTGTGCAGCGGGAGGGCGCCGTCGCCGACGATGTCGATATCGGCCTGGATGAACTCCCGGAAGCGGCCGTCCTGGGGGCGCTCGCCGCGCCAGACCTTCTGGATCTGGTAGCGCTTGAAGGGGAAGGTGAGGGTGCCGGCATTGTCGAGGACGTAGCGGGCGAAGGGGACGGTGAGATCGAAGTGGAGGCCGAGGCGCTTGGCGGGGTCGGCCTCCTCGGAATCGGCGGTCTCGGCCTGGAGGCGGTTGAGGAGGTAGACCTCCTTGGAGGTCTCCCCCTTGCGGGCGAGCTCGGACAGGGGCTCGACGGCGCGGGTCTCGATGCCGCAGAAGCCGTGCAGTTCGAAGGTGGTGCGCAGGGCGTCCAGGAAGGACTGCTCGACGATGCGGCCCGCGGGCAGCCACTCGGGGAATCCGGACAGGGACGATTGCGCCTGACGCGCCTGGACGCTCGATGCCATGGCGGGCATTGTGTCATGGTGCGCTCGCCAGGTGGTGGGCGTATCAGGCGTTGCGATCCCCACCACGGATCTTGGCCTCGGCGAGGTAGGGGTTGCCGTGGTGCTCGTGCTCCATGGTGGTCACCGCCCCGTGGCCGGGCAGGAGAATGGTCTCCGGGGAGACGGCGCTTGCCAGGAGGCGGAGGGTCGCCCACATCTGGACCTGGTCGCCGCCGGGCAGGTCGGTGCGGCCCACGGAGCCCTTGAAGATGACGTCGCCCGCCAGCGCCATGAGGTAGTCGTGCTCCTCATCGGCGTGGCCGGGGTTGTCGTCGATGACCTCGGCCTCGGTGAGGAGGTAGTTGTCCGCCAGACGGGAGTTGAAGAAGAAGAGCGTGGAGCCCTCGGTGTGGCCGGGAGCGGGGATGGCCTGGAGGCCCAGGCCCGGGAGGATCTCGAAGGCGGCGCCGAATCCCTCGGCGGGGAAGGCGCGGACGTCGGCAGGCCGTCTCCAGGCGGTGCCGGCCATGTCGGCGAAGCCCATGCCGTTGGCGCTGATGGCGGTGGAGGCATCGGGGTCGTCGAGGCGGTGGAGATCGGGCTGGGGGACGTAGACGGGGACGGAGGCCTCGGGGGCGAGCGGGTCGGCGATGGCGAGCATGTCCTCCGCGCGGGCGGCCTCGATGAGAGCGGCGGTGTCCCAGACGTGGTCGGCGTGCCCGTGGGTGAGAAGGATCGCGCCGAGGGCGAGCCGGTTGGAGCGGAGCAGGGCCATCGCGCCCCGCACGGATCCCGCTCCCGGGTCGACGACGAGGGCCGGGCCGGCGGGGGCGGGGGCGAGCACGTAGCAGTTGGCGGCGAAGACGGGTGCGATCGTGCGCTCGAGGATCATGGGGCCAGCGTAGTCGCTCGCCCCGGGCCGCTCGCGTGATCACCTGCGCTCGCCGAGCGCGCGGAGGAGGTCCAAGCGCGGGTCACTCACGCCGTCGGCCAGGCGAGCTCCCAGCCGAGGGAGGCGCTGATATCCGCCAGCGCCGTCATCATGACCGGCGCTGCCAGGAGGGCGCTGGCCCGGGGCTCCTCGGGCAGGGCGGAGGCGGCCCGCTCGAAGAGCACCACCATGGGGCGCCCCGTCATCGTGGATTCCGCCCAGAGCCCGTCCACCGGGCCCCGGCCGTCGGCGGGCTCGGCCCGCGCGATCTCCCGGGCCCAGGCTCGGCAGGTGTCCCGGGGAGCGGCCATGAGGGAATGACTGGCCCCGTTGCGCAGCAGCCAGGGCGAGTCCTCGGCGAGGAGCGCCAGGAGCCGCAGCGGGCGGACAGGGACGAAGGTGGTCGCGGCGATGCCCGCCCCCATGGGGTCGACCCGGCGCTGCGCCTGGAAGACCTCGGCGACGGCCGTGCGCAGGTCTGTGGCCGTGTAGAGCACGCCATGCCCGGGGTGATCGCCGACGGGCCCAGGATGCGGGTCCCAGCGCATGGTGGTCAGGGGGCCGTAGGAGCGGAAGTCGTTCCAGGCCGACGGGTACTCCCCCGCCGTGCGGTGGATGCGCCACAGCAGACTCTGATGGAGGTGGATGTCCTCCGGCCCGATCAAGAGCGGCAACGGCGGGCGACTGGGGTTTTTCGGAGCGTCGAGGGGCATGGTGGGAGTGCGGCGGCGCTCAGGCGGCGCGGGCGGCGGCGTCGAGAAGCTCGACGACGGGCTCGGCGTCGCCTCCGAGCAGGAGGTGGTCCACGGGACTGCGGCCGCCCAGCGATTCATCCGGCGAGGTCATGATGGTGGCGATGTCGATCCCCGCCAGGTCCCCCGGCAGCCTCGAGACGATCTCCCCCAGGTGGGGCAGTGCCCGCCCAGCGGCGAGCTGCCAGCGCCAGTAGCGCTTGCGCCCGCCCACCACCGTGGAGGCCAGCGGCGTGGATGCGGCGCGGTGGGACAGGCGGGAGGGGCTGATGCCCAGCTCCTGCGCGGCCTGCGCGGCCGAGAGCGTGAGCTCGAGGGTCCGATTGATGACCATTTCGGCATGGCCTGCGGCTAGCTTCGCGGCGTCCCGCCCCGACCAGGAGCGCAGACGCGCGGGCTCGTCCAGGCCTCCGCGCTCCACGAGGTCGGCGAGCATCGTCTCCCCCACGGCCATTCCCCGTGGCGCCTTGCGCAGCATGGCCCGGAGTTGGCGGGCGTGGGCCTCCTCGTCGTAGTCGAGGCCCTGCTCCGCGTAGACATCCGCGACGGTCAGCGTCATCTTCTCGCCCTCGCTTCCTCTCCGGCCCGCGCTTCTGCGGCCTCCCGCAGTCCTCGTAGTCCTTACCTTGGACCCCTTCGCACTACGCAACTAATTCTACATAGTTGCGCATAGATGCGCCATAGCGGCTCCCGCGTGCGCTCGAGTCGACTCGGGGCCGATGGGCCCGACTCGCATGGGTCCTGAGCGGCGGTAGGAGCTCGGTGACGGCCGGATCGGAGTCCGGTTCGAGGCGGCGGGCGAGGGTCTCGGCCTCACCCGAGTGGAACGGCGGTCATGGTCCGGCGGTCCTGGCGCCCCCATCCGTGATCAAGGGCGGTCGGCGCTCGGAGTTCAGTGATGTTGCCGGTAGGCTCGGTGTGCTGGCGCCTCCCGGGCCAGCGCACGACCACCCGGCCGGCGAGGCCGGGCGCGAACGGAACAGGGATCAGGTTCCTCCCTCGCCCCGTCAACCACGAAGGAGCACAACGTGACTGAGCAGACGCAGCCCGCCGCCGAGCTGGAGCCCACCGCCACGTCCGAGTCGGAGCCCGCCTCCGCCACCACCGAGACCACCACCGCCCCCGCGGGCGCGCCGGAGCCGACGACCGCCGAGGCACCCATCGACCGGACAGCGGCCCGGGCCTCGGAGCCCGAGGGGACGGGGACCGAGGAAGCCGCCGAACCGGCTGCGCCCTCCGAGACCCCCAGCTCTTCGGAGGGGGCCGCCGTCGAGGACTCTGGCGAGGCCGCGAGCATCGAGCCGGCCGCCGGCGCTGCGGATGCCGCAGCCCCCGCCTCGGCCGAGCAGCCCTCGCCCGCAGCGACGAACGAGGCGCCGATCGACCCCGAGGAGGCCATGGACGCCGCCAAGTGGGGCCGTGTCGACGGCGAGGGCAAGGTCTACGTCCAGGACAGCGGCGTCGAGCGCGAGGTCGGCCAGTTCCCGGATGCCCCGATCGCCGAGGCCATGGCCTTCTACGTGCGCCGCTACCTCGACCTCAAGGCGACGATCGACCTCTTCGCCACGCGCCTGCCGCAGCTCTCCATCCACGACATCGACACGACGATTGCCTCGATCGAGGCCTCGCTCGTCGAACCGGCCGCCGTCGGGGACCTCGATGGGCTGCGCGCCCGTTTCTCCGCCCTGCGCGGAGTCGCCGCGGAGCGCCGCGAGGCCGTTGCCGCCGAGCGCGCCGCCGCCAAGGAGCAGGCCCTCAAGGACCGCACCGCCATCGTCGAGCGCGCCGAGGAGATCAGTGAGCAGGACCCGGCGCGCACCCAGTGGAAGAACTCCGGCGCCGAGCTGCGCGCCCTGCTGGAGAAGTGGAAGGAGGCCCAGCGTCGCGGGCCGCGTCTGGACCGCCCCACCGAGGACGCCCTGTGGAAGCGCTTCAGCCACGCCCGCACCGCCTTCGACCGCCGCCGTCGCCAGTTCTTCTCCGAGCTCGACGCCAAGCAGTCGCAGGTCAAGGCCGCCAAGGAGGCCCTCATCAAGCGGGCCGAGGAGCTCTCGGGCTCCACGGACTGGGCCGGCACCTCCGCCAAGTACCGCGAGCTCATGGACGAGTGGAAGAAGGCCGGCCGCGCCTCGCGCAAGGAGGACGACGCCCTGTGGGCGCGCTTCCGCGCCGCCCAGCAGATCTTCTTCGACGCCCGCAAGGCGAAGGACGAGGCCGTGGACGCCGAGTTCGCGGAGAACCTCAAGACCAAGGAGGCCCTCGTGGCCAGGGCTGAGGCCCTGCTGCCGATCAAGGACATCAAGGCCGCCAAGAAGGCCCTGCGCCCCATCCAGGACGCCTGGGAGGAGGCGGGGCGCGTGCCGCGCTCGGCCGTGCGCCGGATCGAGGGACGCATGCGCGCCGTCGAGGACGCGATCCGCGAGGCGGAGAACGCCGAGTGGCGCCGGACCGACCCGGAGACCAAGGCCCGCGCCGAGGGCCTGGCCGGCCAGCTCCAGGACTCGATCGCCGAGCTCGAGAAGGACCTCGCCGCCGCCCAGGCCGCGGGGGACGCCAAGAAGGTCGCGGAGGCCGAGGCGGCGCTCACCGCCCGTCGCGCCTGGCTCGACCAGGTCCTGCGCTCGGCCCAGGCCTGATCCGGGCGCGCGACGCCTCAGGAACCGGCTGATGCCCGGCACCTCGATCGGTGCCGGGCATCTCCCGTCCCGCCCAGCCGCCGTCCGTGCGAGGCCCACCGCCCTGGTTATCCACAGATCCTCCGCACCCCCTTCCGCGGCGCTGCGCGGGGGCCCAGCATGGTCCTTATGGCCAGGCATCCCCACGTCCCCGCACGCGCGGCTCTCGCATGGCTGCGCCCCCGTCCCATCGAGCCGGCGCTCGGCGCCCTCCCGCCACAGGACATGCGGGTGCTGCGCTGCCACGGGCTCGATGACGAGTTGCTCACCCCGCTCCTGGGCGGCCACTACCCCAGTGACCTGCTCACCTCTCCCCCGCTGCGCGCTCGGGCTCTGGGCCCCCATGTGCCGCGGGGCAACCTGGTCTGCGGCCCCAGCGCTCTCTGGGTCCACACGGGGCTCAGGCCGCCCGAGGTCCTGTCCGTGGCGAGCACGGAGAGGCCCGGCGCGTGGCGGGGCCTCGACTCCCACCGCATGTCGCTGCCCTCCGAGGACCGAGTGGTACTGGCCGGAGTGGAGTGCTCCACCCTGGAGCGCGCCGCCGTCGACGTGGCGAGGACCGCGCCGCCGACCCGGGCGGTCGAGGCGATCCTGGCAGCCTACGCCGCCGGGGCGACGCGGCGCGGGATGCTCCTGGCCCTGGGGCACTGCCGCGGCGGGGCGGCGCGCGGCCGCCCCCGCGCTCAGCGGCTCATCCTGAGCGTGGAGCGGGCGTTCCCCGAGCGCGCGGGGCCCCTGCACCGACGGACCGCGCCGCTTGCCGCGCATCGCGGTTCAGGAGCCGTGGTTCCGAGCGCCTGAAGTGGTGCGGCGGGCCTCGTAGACGCCATCGATCCTGCGCAGGGAGGCGAGGGTGTGGTCGAGGTGGCTCGCTGCGGCGAGCTCGACGACGAACCGCCCTGTGACCACGCGATCCCTGGAGGTGGTGATCGTCGCCGAAATCATGTTGACGTGGTTGTCGGCCAGGACCCGGGTGACGTCGGCCAGGAGGCCGCCGCGGTCGAGCGCCTCGACCTCCAACTGGACGAGGTAGACCGAGTGCGCGTGCTCGGCCCAGGTCACGGGGAGCATCCGCTCGGGCTCGCGCTGGAGCTGGGCGACGTTCTGACAGTCCGCCCGGTGCACGGAGAGCCCGGATCCCCTGGTGATGAATCCGACGATCGGGTCCCCCGGCATGGGCGTGCAGCAGCGGGCGAGCTTGACGTAGACGTCGTCGGCGTCCATGCCCTCGACGACGACTCCTGAGTCCCCACTGCGGCGGTGGCTGGAGGAGGCCGAGGCCCGGGTGGGAAGAACGCCCTCGGCGAGGGTCTCCTCGGCGCCCGCCTCGCCGCCCATGGCGGTCACGAGGGTGTCGACGACGTGCTGGGCGGAGATGTGCCCCTCGCCCACCGCGGCGTAGAGCCCGTCGATATCGACCTTGTCGAGGCTCTTGGCGACGTCCGTGAGGGAATCGTGACTCATGAGGCGCTGGATCGGGAGGTCCTTCTTGCGCATCGCCCGCGCGATCGCGGACTTGCCCTCTTCAATGGCCTCCTCGCGGCGCTCCTTGGAGAACCAGGCGCGGATCTTGTTGCGCGCCCGAGTGGAGCCCACAAAACTGAGCCAGTCCCGTGATGGGCCGGCATTAGCCGCCTTGGAGGTGAAAACCTCGACGGCATCGCCGTTCTCCAGGCGGGTGTCCAGGGGAACGAGGCGCCCGTTGACGCGGGCGCCGACAGTGCGGTGACCGACCTCCGTGTGGACGGCGTAGGCAAAATCGACGGCTGTGGAGCCGCTGGGCAGGGACAGGACGTCGCCCTTGGGGGTGAAGACGTAGACCTGTGAGCCGGCCATCTCGAAGCGCAGGGAGTCGAGGAACTCGGCGGGGTCCTGCGTCTCCTTCTGCCAGTCAACGAGTTGGCGCAGCCAGCCCATCTCGCCGGCGTCCTCGACGCCAGCGCCGCCCGGGGCCGGCGCGGAGGCGTTGGGGTCCTCCTTGTACTTCCAGTGGGCGGCAACGCCGTACTCCGCCATGCGGTGCATCTCCGCGGTGCGGATCTGGATCTCGACGGGCTTGCCCCCGGGCCCGAGCACCGTGGTGTGCAGTGACTGGTAGAGGTTGAACTTGGGGACGGCGATGTAGTCCTTGAAGCGCCCGCTCATCGGTGTCCAGCGGGAGTGGAGGGCGCCGAGGACGGCGTAGCAGTCCCGCACCGAGTCAACGATGACGCGCACGGCGACGAGGTCGTAGATGTCGTCGAAGTCCTTCCCCCGCACGATCATCTTCTGGTAGATCGAGTAGAAGTGCTTCGGCCGACCGGTGACGGTCCCCTTGATCTTGTTGACCCGCAGGTCCTCCTCGATCTGCAGACGGACCTGGCGCAGGTACTCCTCGCGAGCCGGCGCCCTCTCGTGGACCATCCGCTCGATCTCGTCGTAGACGCCGGGGTAGAGGGCCTTGAAGGAGCGGTCCTCGAGCTCCCACTTGATGGTGTTCATCCCGAGCCGGTGGGCCAGGGGAGCATAGATCTCGAGCGTCTCCTTGGCCTTGCGGGCGGCGCTCTCGGCGGGGACGTACTTCCAGGTCCGGGCGTTGTGGAGACGGTCCCCCAGTTTGATGAGGAGCACGCGGATGTCATGGGACATCGCGATGATCATCTTGCGCACGGTCTCGGCCTGCGCGGCCTCCCCGTACTGGAGCTTGTCGAGCTTGGTGACGCCGTCGACGAGCAGGGCGATGTCACCGCCGAAGTCCGCACGCAGCTTGTCGAGGGTGTAGTCGGTGTCCTCCACCGTGTCGTGCAGGAGCGCCGCGGCCAGCGTCTGAGGCGTCATGCCGAGCTCGGCGAGGATGGTCGCCACCGCGACGGGATGAGTGATATAGGGCTCCCCCGACTTGCGCGTCTGTCCCTCGTGGGCCTTCTCGGCGACCTCGTAGGCGCGCACGATGAGCCCGGTGTCCGCCTTGGGGTGGTTGGCCCGCAGGGCGCGCAGGAGTGGGTCGATCGCGGGGGGCGTCGAGTGCCCCCGGGAGCCGAACCAGGCGAGGCGGCTGCGGACGCGCGAGCCGGGCACGATCGCGTCGTGCCCCGTGTCCGCTGCGCCCTTGGTCTCGGTCATTCCAACATCATAGCCACGAGGAGACCCACGCATCGGACATCTGATGCCCCGAGGCCCGTCCGGGGCCCGAGGCGGGACCCACCTCGGGCAATCCCGCCTCCGGCAGTAGCGGGGCCGGGGGCGAGATCAGTGGAGGTCAGTACACGACGACGGCATCGACGCCCCGCCCGCCCAGATGGGCCCTGCCGCCCAACTCGGCGAGCTCCAAGAGCATGCAGATCGCCTCGACACTGCCCCCGGCGCGCTCCACGAGCTCGATGGAGGCCGCGGCCGTGCCGCCGGTGGCCAGGACGTCGTCGATGATGAGGACCCTGTCCCCCGCCCGCACGGTCTCGGGGCGCAGCTCCATGCGGGCCGTGCCGTACTCCAGGGCGTAGTCGACGCCGATGACGGGTCCGGGGAGCTTGCCGCCCTTGCGGACGGTGAGCATCCCGATGCCCAGCCTCACTGCCAGCGGCGCGGCGAGAATGAAGCCCCGGGACTCAAGGCCGGCGACGGCGTCGATCCGGCCCCGGTAGTGCTCGGCGAGGCCGTCAATGAGCTCGGAGAAGGCCGGGCCGTTGGCCAGCAGCGGCGTGATGTCCCGGAAGAGGACTCCGGGCTCGGGGAAGTCGGGGATCTCCCGGAGGTTGTCGGCCACGAGCCGGGTGAGCGCGGCGGGCAGGGGCGGGGGAACGCTCATGGGCGCTTCTTCCTCCTCTTGGGCTGGGCGGCGTGGCCGAGGTGGTGGCCGGGGGTCAGGGGCGAGGCCTTGGGAGCCGCCAGGATCGCCTCGACGGCGTCCTCGTCGTCGCCGGCGGCGTCGATGCGGGCCCTGCGGGCCTGCTCGACGCGCTCGGCCTGCTCGCGCACTCCCTTCTCACGGCGACGCAGGTCGACCAGGAGCGGTGTGGCCAGGAAGATCGAGGAGAGTGTGCCGGCGATCATGCCGATGAAGAGGGTGAGGGCGATGTCGCGCAGCGTGCCGGCGCCCATGATGAAGGCGCCGACGAAGAGCAGCGAGGCCACGGGCAGCACGCCGACGATCGAGGTGTTGACGGAGCGGATGAAGGTCTGGTTGACCGCGAGGTTGGCCAGCTCGGCGTAGGTGGAGCGGGTCTGCGCGGTGAAGGAGGCGGTGTTCTCGCGGATCTTGTCGAAGACGACCACCGTGTCGTAGAGGGAGTACCCCAGGATCGTGAGCACGCCGATGATCGTAGCGGGGGTGACCTCGAATCCCGTCAGGGCGTAGATGCCGATGGTGATGATGATGTCGTGGGCCAGGGCGAGCAGGGCCGCGACCGCCATCTTCCACGTGCGGAAGTAGATCCAGATGAGGCCGCCGATGAGCAGGAAGAACAGCAGGAGGCCCCGGGCGGCCTTGTTCGTGACGTCGGAGGACCAGGTCGGGCCGATGGTCGTCGAGGAGACACTGCCCGCGTCGACCCCGTAGGCGCTGGCCAGGCCGCTGGACAGGGCGTCGAGGTCAGCCTTGTCCAGCGCGGTGGTCTGGACGCGCACCGAGGATGAGCCGAGTTTGGTGACCGTCGAGCCCGCGGAGCGGCCCTGGTCGGACAGGACTGTGTTGGCCGGGCCCTCGGCGGGCGCGGCCAGACCGGTGATGGTCACCTCCGAGCCGCCCTTGAAGTCGATGCCGGGGTTGAGGCCCACGGTTCCGAGCAGCGCCGCCGAGGCGATGACGATGATCGCGGTGACCGTGTACCAGATGCGCCGCTTGGCGATGAAGGGGATCGAGGTTTTGCCGGAGTAGAGCTCGTTTCCGAGGGTGGCAAGGTTCTTCACTTCGACTCACCGTCCTTCCCATCGTGGGCCTGGGAGTCGACGGCGTCGTCCCCCTGGATCGCGGTACCGTCGTCGGGCTCACCGCGTCGGGCGAGGGCCTTGCGCCGGGCCAGGGAGCCGACGGCGCCCTCGATGAGCGCGTCGCGGCCCTTGCCGTAGGCGGCGAGCGAGCGGGCGCCGAGGTGCTCGGGGTCGAGGCCGGAGAGCCGGTGCCCCTCGCCGAAGAAGCGGAAGCGCAGGATCCACACCATGAGCGGATGGGTGAAGGCGAAGATGACGGCGAGGTCGACGACGGTGGTCACGCCGAGGGTGAAGGCGAAGCCCTGCACGCCGCCGACCGCCAGGGCGTAGAGGACCGCCGAGGCGACGAGGTTGACTGCGTCGGAGACGGCGATGGTCCGGCGCGCGTGCTTCCAGCCCTCATCGACGGCGGCGATGAGGGTGCGGCCGTTGCGGACCTCATCGCGGACCCGCTCGAAGTAGATGATGAAGGAGTCCATCGTGATGCCGATGGAGATGATGAGTCCGGCCACGCCGGCCAGCGACAGGCGGTAGCCGATGAACCAGCTCAGCAGCGCGATGACGAGGTAGGTGCCCGCCGCCGCGATGATGAGGGAGGCCACGGCGACGAGCGAGAGGCCCCGGTACTGCCAGGCGAGGTAGATGATGATGAGGAGGAATCCGATGAGCCCGGCGATGAGGCCGTTGCGCAGCTGCTCGGTTCCCAGAGTCGCCGAGATCTGCTGCTCTGACTGGACGGTGAAGTTGATGGGCAGGGCGCCGAAGGAGAGCTGATTGGCCAGCGTGTTGGCCTGGGCGCGGGCCTTCCCGCCCTGGCCGATGTCGATGCGCACGCGCCCATCGGTGATCGGCGAGGTGACGGAGTCGCGGAAGCCCGAGGACATGATCGTCAGACCGTCCAGGACGATGGCGAACTGGGCCTTCTGCGAATCGGTGGTGCTGGTCGGCGCACTGTTGGCACCTGCGGAGGGCTTCGCGGCCCGGGCGGCATTGCGGTAGGCCAGGAGGCGCTCGGAGACCGCGGCGAACTTCTCCGTGCCCGTGGAGTTGAACTCGACGGACACGCCCCATTTGTTGGTGGTCCCCCCCTGCTCGGTGGTCTCGGTGCCGGAGACGGCGGTCTCGATGTCGGTGCCGGCGATGTCGGCGGGGCCGAGGATGTACGCGGTGCCGCTGCCCCGCTTGTCGCAGGAGATGACGGCCTTGGCGGGATCCTGCGCCTCGCCGGTGAGGTTCTCCGGGGCGGTGCAGTCACGCATGGTGGCGTCGTAGATCATCTTCTCGGTGATCCACGCATCCGAGGAGTTGTCATTGCTGGTGGCCGGCAGCGGATCCTCGCTGATGACACCGTCGCCGTTGACGTCGGCGGCCCGGGTGGCCACCTGCTCGGGCGTCGTCATCGGGATGGTGGGCGAAGCGGACGGGGCGGCGCTCGGAGCGGCCGCGTCTGTCGGCGCCGCCGAGGCGGCCTGATTCCGCTGGGCCGCCAGCTTGTTCTGCTGCTCGGCGATCTGCATGGCGTTGCCCTGGATGATGCGAATGACGGGTCGGAAGTAGAGGACCGCCGCCTTGCGCACGAGGTCAAGGGTCGCCTCGCTCGGAGTGCCGGGCAGCGCTACGACGATGTTCTGCCCGCCCTGGCGGGAGATCTGCGCCTCGGCCACGCCGGAGGCGTCGACGCGCTGGCGGATGACCTCGATCGCCTGGTTGACGTCCTCGTCGGAGATCTCCGAACCGTCGGTCGTCGTCGGGGTGAGGATGAGCTGGGTGCCGCCCTCGAGGTCGAGGGCGAGGCCCGGTGTCATGGCGGTGCGTTTGGTCGCTGAGCCGAAGGCGAGGGCGCCGAAGCCGACGGCGAGGATGATCAGCAGGAGGAGGATCCTGGTTCCGGGGCGCTTGGTCTTCTTGGTGGGCACGGGGTCCCTTTCATCAGGTCGCCGCCCTGGGGCAGCGGGATGCGTGGGGTGAGGGAGATCGCCCGGCGGGTCCTGGGGAGTGGGTGGGGGCCAGGCGGTGACGGGCTCAGGACTCGGCGGTCTCGGGGGCGGGGGCGTCGACGGCGTCACCGGCATCGGCGGCGCCATCGGCGTCACTGCCCTCGTCCGTGGAGGCGAAGGGAGGCTCCTCGGCGCAGACGATGGACTTCTTGTTCCACAGGGATTCGTCGCCCAGCTGAGTGGCGAGCACGACAACGTCGCCGTCGACATCGACAACCTGGCCGTAGAAGCCGCCGGTGGTGCGCACCCAGGTGCCCGCCACGAGGGCCTCCTCGCGGCGCCGGTCCTGCTCGGCGAGCATCTTCTGCTGCTGGCGGCGGGCGAAGCCGCTGAACAGCCACATAATGATGAGGAACGCGGCGAGCATGATCATGATGGACATAGGGACTCCAGTTCCGAGAGTGATCCGCAGCTCCTGCGGCGACGACGCCCCGACGTGGGGCAAACCGCACCGAGTCTAGGTCACCGCCGGGGGCGACGGGGAGGCCGAAACCCGGACTGGGCTGTGACACGCGCCCCGTTGTGGCGGGGCAGCAGAGGCCGAGACGCGCGCGTGACCGCGCCGTGGCCCGACTGTGTCCTTCCGCCCGGGCCGACCGCCCGGCAGGGCACGGCCGGAGGCGGCACGACGCTCAGGCGAACAGGGTGCCCTCGGCGGGGGGCTCCAGGCCGAGATGCGCATAGGCGGCGGGGGTCGCGGCGCGGCCCCGAGGCGTGCGCACCACGAGGCCCTCGCGCACGAGGTAAGGCTCGGCCACGGTCTCCACCGTCTCCGGCTCCTCCCCCACGCTGACCGCGAGCGTCGTCAGGCCCACCGGGCCGCCGCCGAATCGGGAGCACAGGGCCTCCAGCACCTGCCGATCGAGGCGGTCCAGGCCCAGGGCGTCGACCTCGAAGACCTCCAGCGCGGCACGGGCGGCCTGAAGATCGAGAAGCCCGGGGGTTCCGTGGACCTGAGCCCAGTCCTGGACGCGCCGCAGGAGCCGGTTGGCGATGCGCGGCGTGCCCCGCGACCGACTGGCGAGCTCGGAAGCGGCCTCGGGCTCCAGACCCACGCCGAGCAGGCCGGCGGAGCGGTTGAGGATGCGGGCGAGCTCCTCCGGGGCGTAGTAGTCGAGGTGGCCGGTGAATCCGAAGCGGTCGCGCAGGGGGGCGGGCAGGAGGCCCGCCCGGGTGGTGGCGCCGACGACGGTGAACGGCGGCAGGGCCAGGGGGATGGAGGTGGCGCCCGGGCCCTTGCCGACGACGACATCCACCCGGTAATCCTCCATCGCCAGGTAGAGCATCTCCTCGGCGGTGCGGGCCAGGCGGTGGATCTCGTCGATGAAGAGGACATCGCCCTCCTCCAGGGAGGACAGGATCGCCGCGAGGTCCCCCGCGTGCTGGATGGCGGGCCCGGAGGTGAGCCGCAGCGCCCCTCCGACCTCGGCGGCGATGATCATGGCGAGCGTGGTCTTGCCCAGGCCGGGCGGGCCGGAGAGCAGGACGTGGTCCGGAGCCGCGCCGCGGGCGAGGGCCGCGCGCAGGACCACGGAGAGCTGGTCGCGCACGACCTCCTGGCCGGTGAAGTCCTCCAGGCGCTTGGGGCGCAGGGCGGCTTCGGCGGCGCGCTCGGTCTCATCGGCCTCGCCGCCCATGAAGCGGCCCGGCATGTCCTCAGCCACGGCGGCCACCGCCCAACCACTTCAGGGCCGCGCGCAGGATTTCGGGGACGGCCGGGGTCTGGCCGGGGGCGGTCAGGCCGGGCTCGACGGCGAGGACGGCATCGCGGGCGCTCGCCTCGTTCCAGCCGAGCTGGATGAGCGCGGCGACGACGTCGGGGTGGGGCTCGCCGTCCTCGGCAGCGCCGTCGGCGGCCCCGGGCGCGCCACGGCTCGCGGAAGGATCCTGGCCGAGCGGGGGGCCGAGCTTGTCGCCGACGTCGATGATGATCCTCTGCGCGCCCTTGGGCCCCAGGCCGGGGACGCGCTTGAGGGCGGCGACGTCCTCAGCGGCGATGGCGCGACGCAGGGCATCGGGCGTGTGGACGGCGAGCATCGCCAGGGCGAGCTTGGCGCCCACGCCCTTGGCCCCGAGCAGGACGCGGAAGCAGTCGCGCTCATCGGCGTCGGCGAAGCCGTAGAGGGTCAGGGAGTCCTCGCGCACGATGAGCTCGGTGTGCAGGAGGGCCTCGGCGCCCACGCGCAGTGAGGACAGCGTGGTGGGGGTGGCGAGAACGGTCATGCCCACTCCCCCGATCTCGATCACCGCCGAGGTCAGCGTGACAGCGGTGACGGTGCCGCGCAGCGAGGAGATCATAGGCGGGAACTCCCTTCGAACAATTGTTCGGATAGTAGCAGGGGTGCGCGACGCGGGCCCCGCGCACTCATCCGGCGTGGCGCGGGTCGACGGCGCCGGTGCGACGGGCCGCCGCCTGGGCTGCCGCCCACCGGCGCTGGGCGGGGGTCCGGGCGCTGGCGCGCACGGCTCCTCCGGCGGAGACCATCTCGGTGGCGCCGTCCGCCCCGGTGCCCCCGCCGCGCCAACCATGGCAGATGGCCTGGGCGAGCGCGTCGGCGGCATCGGCGGGCCTGGGGGGCTCGGCCAGACCGAGGATGCGGGCGACCATGGCCTGAACCTGGGCCTTGCCGGCCACTCCCGATCCAGTGACGGCCGCCTTGGCCTCGCTCGGCGTGTGCTGGGCGACCTCGACTCCGGCGCGGGCGCCGGCGAGCATGACAATGCCCATGACCTGGGCGACGCCGATGACGGAGCGCAGGTTGTCCCGGGCGAAGACTCTCTCGACACTCAGCGCGCTGGGCCCCAGGCGGGCGATCCAGTCGTCGAGGGCGTCGGCGATGGCCAGGATCCGCAACTCGGGGCTCTGAGAGGGCGGGGTGCGCACGACGCCGACCTCGACGAGTCGGACGCGGCGTCTCGGATCGATGTCCACGCAGCCGAGCCCGCAGCGCGTGAGCCCGGGATCGATGCCCAGGACGCGCTGCTGGGCGACGACGGCGCGGCTGGAGGTGCGCGCTCTCGTGCCCCGGGCGGGGCCCGCCGTGGCGCTCAGTCCTCGGCCGCCTCGAGCTCGGCAGCGACCTCGGCGGAGATGTCCACGGAGGTGTAGACGTTCTGGACGTCGTCGAGGTCCTCCAGGGCGTCGACAAGGCGCAGGACCTTGCGGGCGCCGTCGGCGTCGACCTCGATCCTCGTGCCGGCAACGAACTGGGACTCCGCGGAGTCGTAGTCCATGCCGGCCTCGGTGACCGCGTTGCGCACGGCGATGAGGTTCTGCGGCTCGGAGACGACCTCGAAGGACTCAGCGCCCTCGACGACCTCCTCCGCCCCGGCGTCGAGCACGGCCATGAGGATCGTGTCCTCGTCGATGCCGTCGGCCTTGGCGATCTCAACGACGCCCTTGCGGGTGAAGTTGTAGGCCACCGAGCCGGGATCGGCCAGCGACCCGCCGGTGCGGGTGAAGGCGACACGCACGTCGGAGGCGGCGCGGTTGCGGTTGTCGGTGAGGCACTCGACGAGGAAGGCGACGCCGGCGGGTCCGTAGCCCTCGTACATGATGGTCTGCCAGTCGGCGCCGCCGGCCTCCTCGCCGCTGCCGCGCTTGACGGCTCGGGTGATGTTGTCGGCGGGGACGGAGTTCTTCTTGGCCTTCTGGATGGCATCGAAGAGGGTGGGGTTGCCGGCGGGGTCGCCTCCTCCGGTGCGGGCGGCGACCTCGATGTTCTTGATGAGGCGCGCGAACAGCTTGCCACGCTTGGCGTCGATGGCGGCCTTCTTGTGCTTGGTGGTGGCCCACTTGGAGTGACCCGACATGTGTTCTCCTCGGCAGTAGCGGACTGGCTCGGCGTGCAGGATCAATGTCTCTGACGTGCCGCGAGTGGGCGCGGCGAACCGCGCATATCCTAGCGCGCCGGGGCCCACCGCCCGCGCCCGCGCGCCTCAGGACCTCTCGTGGATGGCGCGGACGGCGCCGTCCCATCCGGCCATGAGCTCGCGGGCCAGGACGGGCAGGGCCTCGGGGTAGACGGTCATGCCCGCGGCGATGGCGTCGTCGAGCTCATCCAGGCCCCACCAGCGCAGCGAGTCCAGGACGTCGCGCTCCAGGTCCGTCCACCCGGCGCGATCGAGCTCGCCGCACTGGCCCTCGAGGGCGGCGGTGTCGGCCGGCTCCAGGCGGGCGAGGTACATCACCTCGTCCTGGCGGCAGGTGACGAGGTTGAAGACGAAGTCACTGGATCGCTCGACGACGGGTCCGATAAGCCGGTCGGCCGCCAGGGAGATGCCGGTCTCCTCCCGCAGCTCGCGCAGCGCCGCCTCGCGGAGCCCCTCGCCGTCAGCGATGCCGCCGCCGGGGGTGAAGGCCCACGCGTGGGCGGCGTCGGCGAAGTCGTGGCCCAGGACGAGGAGGATCCCCGGCTCGGGGTCCTCTCGCAGGGCGATGACGCGGGCGGCGCGCCGCGACGGCAGTCCCTCGGGACCGAGGCGCCACTCCTCGGCGTCGAGCAATTCTCGCCAGTCGGCGGGCACGCGGGCGGGGTCGCGCCCATCGGGGGCGAGGCCCGGTGCGCTCCGGCACGGGGTCATACGAGTTCCTCCTCGGCGGCAATGTCAGCCATGTCAGCGCTTCCCCATGTAGGCGGCGCGCGAGCCCATGACGCGGGCGAGCAGAGTCTTCTCGGAGGCGGCGAAGTCGTTCACCGCGTGGCCCTCCATGGCGCCCTGGCGGAGATTGGCCAGTTGGACGGAGGCGGCCTGGAAGTCGCGCATGGCGCGCTTAGCCTCCGGGCCGCGCCTCCTGGCCCACCGGCGGGCGGCCCTGCGCCCGGCGGAGGTGGTGAGCATGATGATCTCGGCCTCGTGGTACCAGCCGGACTGCCCGTACTCGCGCAGCCTCGCGCGTATCCGTAGCCGCTCGCGCCAGCGCAGGGCCAGGACGAGGGCGATGGCGGCGACGAACAGGGGGACCTCGACGATGAAGTAGAGCATGAGGTTGCCCGACAGCGCGCCGTTCCAGAAGGCGTGGAGGCAGATCGCCCCGGCCAGGCCCATCGGGGTGGTCCACAGCCAGGCCAGGCGCGAGCGCATCCGGGCGGAGGCGCCGATCGCCACACCGGCGCAGGAGGTGAACATGATGTGCGCGAAGGGCGACATGATGCCGCGGAGCACGAAGGTGCGGGCAAGGTCGTCCTGGTTCTGCAGGAAGTAGAGGATGTTCTCGGAGAAGGCGAATCCGGCGGCCACCACGGCCGCGTAGACGATGCCGTCGACGGCCCCGTTGAAGGAGCGCCGCGAGAGCAGGAAGATGAAAAGCACGCCCAGTCCCTTGGTACTCTCCTCCACGAGGGGCGCGATAACGACGGCGCTGACGTACTGGAAGTCGTCGGTGACGCCGGCCAGGAGCACGGTGGCGCTCGTGTTGGCGATCAAGGAGACCGCCGTGGACACGCCCACTCCCCACAGGAATGCCAGCAGGAGCATTCCGAGCGGCTCGGGCTCCCAGCGATCGATCCACCACACGGTGGTCAGCACGATGGTCAGGGGGACGAGCGCCAGGAGGGTCATCTGGACGAGGCTGGAGCCGCTGGAGGCGCTGGAGGCCAGCACGTAGAACATGATTCCCGTGCCGATGACGCCGGCCGCCACAAGCAGTCCGACGATGACGCGGCGCCGGCGCGCGGGGCGCATGGCGACGGGATCATCCCAGTCGGGGGCGGAGGAGGCGAAGATGTCCTCGTGACGGGCGGGGCGGGGGGCCCAGGCCGAGCGCCGGTAGTCTGCGCGCGGCGCCCATCCCGAGCTTCCGGGTGCGGTCATGATGCCTCCTGATCAGAGGATGGCTCGGCGTCGTCATCGATGTCGAAAGCACTGGGCATCGGGGCGCGCCCGGCCAGGCGCAGCAGGCGCACAACGGGGGTGGATCGGAGCCTGCGGGCCTCGGCGACATGCGTGTTGTGGAAGCGGCGGGCGAGGACGACGCGCGCGCTGGCCCGCTCAAGGCGGCCGACGGCGTCCAGGCCCATCTCGGTGGCGCGCAGCTCGGCCCTGGCCTCGCCATCGACGGCGGTGCGGATGACCCGGGAGAGATCGGATTCGACTCCGGCCCGGGAGCGCCCCGCGCTGCTGCGGGAGGGCCCGGCGGGGGCCGCCCTCCTGCCCGCGGTGTCGAGGGGGTCGAGGCCGTCGGGGACGATCGGAGTCTCGCAGTCGAGGGCCTCGTGGGCGGCGCGCTGGAGGAGCATCGCCGAAGCGGCGTCGAGCAGCCCTGTCGAGGCGAGGTCGACCGCGGCCTGCGCCCGGTAGGCCAGGTGCTTCTCGAGGGTGGCGCGCGCGCCGAGGACCTGCCGGTGGAGGCGGTCGACCCTCACGGCGATCGCGTAGAGCCTCCAGCCGAGGACCAGCAGGAGGAGAAGAGTGACGATCATCGCCAGAAGGATCGAGTCGAGCCCATTCATAGGGGTCCTCTCTCAGTCGTCGAGGGCATCCCGCAGGCGCCCGAGTGCGGTGCGCTGTCCCGGGGCGACGGTGACGCGTGTGTGGGCGGTGGACAGCGCCATGTCGTAGACGTCGAGGACGGCGTCGGTCACCCGCGCCCAGTCGTAGCGGCCGACGACCTCGGTGGCGGCGCGGCGGCGGGCCTCCGCGGCCTCCGCCCGGGTGAGGGTCTCGATGATGGCCCGGGCGAGGTCGGCGCTGTCTCCGTTGGCGAACAGTGAGCCGAGCCGACCGCCCTGGAGGACGTCGGAGAAGGCTGTGAGATCGGAGGCGACGACCCGGGTACCGGCGGCCATGGCCTCGACGAGCACGATGCCGAAGGACTCCCCGCCGGTCTGCGGGGCGACGTAGCAGGTCGTCGAGGCGAGCATGGCGGCCTTGTCCTCGTCGCTCACCCCGCCGAGGAAGGTCACGGCGCCCCCGAACCGGGCGAGCTCGCGCCGCTGGTCCTCGGCCTGACCGCGACCGGCGATGAGGAAGCGCGCGCCCGGGACGGCATCGAGGACGGTGGGGATGGCGCCGGCGAGCACGGCCAGCCCCTTGCGGGGCTCATCGAGCCTTCCGAGGAAGGAGATGGTCGGGGCCCCGGGAGCGCCGGCGAAGCGCGGGTCGTCCTTGGGCGCGCGGGCGAAGGGGGCGACGTTGACGCCGTTGGGGATGACGACGGCGTCCCCGCCGTGGTACTGGATGAGGGTGCGCCGGGCCTCCTCGGACACGGCGATGCGCGCGGTGATGCGCTCCATGAGGGGGATGGCCATCGGGGAGAGCAGGCCCCGGGCCAGCGAGCGGTCCATGGCCGCGTGGAAGGTGCCCACAACCGGGCACGTGGCCGACTGGAGGGCGAGCATCCCGATGCTCGGGGTGATCGGCTCGTGGATGTGGAGCAGGTCGTACTGGCCGTCGGCCAGCCAGCGCCGCACCCGGCGGGCCACGCGCGCCCCGAAGCTGAGGCGGGCCACGGATCCGTTGTAGGGGATGGCGACAGAATCCCCGGCGGAGGTCATCCAGTCGGGCAGTTCGACGTCCTCCGAGGCGGGCGCCAGCGCGCCGACGTCGTATCCGCGGCTGATGAGCTCGGTGGCCAGGTCCATGACATGGATCTGGACCCCTCCGTGGGCGTCCATGGAGTAGGGGCAGACGAGTCCGATCCTCATGCGGGTTCCTCCTGCTCCCGGGCGTGGCGCCTGGCCAGCCGCTCGTGGTCCAGATCGGCGTCGTAGACGGGTTGGAGCATATGCCAGTCCTCGGGATGGGCGGCGAGGGCGGGGGCCAGCGCCGCCACCCACGCCCTCGTCCAGGTGGTGATGAGCGCGCGGGCATCGCCGTCGCTCCGCAGTCCCTCCCGGCCCCGAGGGGCGGGCACCTTGACGAGGGTGAGGACGATCCCCCAGCGGGCCCCGGCGCGGCGACGGCGCTCGCCGCTGAGGCGCTCGTAGTGGATGGCGGTCGCGTACAGGGGTGCTCCGAGGCGGTGCGCCAGGGCTGCGGGCCCGGCGGCCACGCGGATCGTGTGATCGAGGAGGTCCGCCTCGATGCCCGCCGACGACAGGTCTCTGTCGGCCAAGAGAGCGATGAGGTGGCGTTGCTCTCCGGCAGCGGCGGCAAGCGGCTCGAAGACCCTCTCGCCGCGGCCCTGCCCGATGACGCGCATGCCGAGAGAGGAGCGGAAACTGACGAACTGGTCGAAGAGATCGGCGGGCTCCAGGCGCTCGGCGACGGTGAGCACGCTGGCGAGCTCGGACGAGGCCCAGGCTCCGGCCAGGTCCCAGTTGCCCATGTGGGCGAGGGCCAGGACGACGCTGCCGCGCTGGAGGTCCTCGCGCAGCGTGGGGGGAAGGTCGGCCCGGACACGGGCGCGGATGCGCTCCCGGCCGACGCCGGGCAGGGCGAAGGCCTCATAGAAGTAGCGCATGTAGGAGCGCATCCCGGCGCGGGACAGCGCGCGGATCTGGCGCCGCGGGGTGCCGGCGGGCATGATCCTGGCCAGGTTGCGCTCGAGCTGGCCCACCCCGCCTCGGGAGGGCAGCACGCGTTGGCGTACCCACAGCGCGTCGCCGGCAGCGTGGGCGAGGGCGTAGCCAAGGCCGGTGGGCAGGCGCCCGGCACCCCGCCAGGCGATGCGGTAGGCGTCCTCGGCGCGGGGCCGCCTCACTCGGCGGCTCCCGTCCTGCCGCCCGCGGGCACTCCGGCGAGCTGGGTCCGAACGGTGAGGACCCTCTGGATGACGGTGATGAGGGAGGCGGTGGCGACGATCCCGAGCCCCGCGGTGATGGCCCACTGGGGGGCGCCCAGGCCCACGGCGAGCACGGCCAGGCCGATGGCGACGAGGCGGTCAGTGCGCTCGGCGATGCCCACGGAGGCCTTCGCGCCCACGGACTCGGCCCGGGCGCGGGCGTAGGGAACGGCCGCGCCGAGCACGAGCGCCGCCAGCGCCAGGGAGATCGTCCACGTCCTCAAGGGCCCGGGGTCCAGGTGCGTGGCGGCCCACATGGCGAGCGAGCCGAAGACGGCGCCGTCGGCGAGGCGGTCCATGGTGGAGTCGAGGAAGGCCCCGAAGGCGGAGGAGGCACCCGTGGCGCGGGCGAGGATGCCATCGAAGGAGTCGGCCACGAGTAGGCAGGTCAGCAGGATGGGGCCGAGGATGAAGCGGCCCTGGGGGATGGTGAGGACGGCCGCGGTGATGGAGGCGATGGTCCCCGCCACGGTGAGCATGTTGGGGGTGATCCCGGCCCTGGCCAGGAGCAGGGCCGGCTTGGTGAACAGGGCCTTGGTCAGGCCTCTGCCGTGGTTTCCGAGCATGGGTTGCCTCGTGTCTCGTGTCAGTCGGGTATGGGATCGCCGGCGCCGCGCGCCGATCAGGGCTCGCGGGGCGTGGCGGGCGCCGAGTCCCAGGCACCGGCGATCATGTCGCGCTGGTCCCCCAGGAGCTGTGGGACGGGCTTGGTGCGCCCGATGATCGGCATGAAGTTCGCGTCGCCGGTCCAGCGGGGCACGACGTGCTGGTGCAGGTGCGCGGCGATGCCCGCTCCCCCGGTCTCCCCGGCGTTCATGCCGAGGTTGAACCCGTGCGGGCGGCACACGGCGCGCAGGACCTCCATGGAGCGGGCGCAGAGGTGGATGATCTCCAGGCGCTCGGCGTCGGAGGCCTCGGTCAACTCCGAGATGTGCCGGTAGGGGCAGATGAGGAGGTGCCCCGTGTTGTAGGGGTAGAGGTTCATGATGACGTAGGCGCGCTCGCCGCGGTGGACAATGAGTGCGTCCTCGTCGTCCCGCCCGGGGGCGGCGCAGAAGGGGCACTGGCCGGGCGTGGAGTCCTTGGGCTTGTCAGCCCCGCCGATGTACACCATGCGGTGCGGCGTCCACAGCCGCTGGAAGGACTCCGGCGCTCCCTCGTGATAGGGCGGCGCCTCGACCGAGGCGCGCCCGACGGGCGCCATCGGGGCGACGTCGTCACTCATGGACGATGAGCCTCTCATCAGCGGGGTCATTGAGGCGCTCGGCGATGACGCGGCGGATATGGGCTACGGCCTCGTCCACGGGCACGCCGTTGACCTGGTCGCCGCCGCGGAAGCGGAAGGAGACGGCGCCCGCCTCGGCATCCTCGCCTCCCGCGATGAGCGTGAAGGGGATCTTGTCCTTGGCGGCGTTGCGGATCTTCTTGCCGAAGCGGTCGTTGGAATGATCGACCTCGACGCGCACTCCGGCGGCGCGCAGCGTCGCGGCCACGCCGTCGACATACTCATCGAAGGCCTCGGCCACGGGGATGAGGCGCGCCTGGACTGGGGACAGCCAGGCGGGGAAGGCGCCGGCGTAGTGCTCGGTGAGCACGCCGATGAAGCGCTCGACGCTGCCGAGCTTGGCCGAGTGCAGCATGATGGGGCGCTGGTGGGCGCCGTCGGCGGCGGTGTACTCCAGGTCGAAGCGCTCGGGCTGATTGAAATCGTACTGGACGGTGGACATCTGCCAGGTGCGGCCGATGGCGTCCTTGACCTGCACGGAGACCTTCGGGCCGTAGAAGGCGGCGCCGCCGGGGTCGGGGACGACCTCGAGCCCGGAGGCCTCGCAGGCCGCGGCCAGGGCCTCAGTCGCGGTGGCCCAGTCTTCATCGGAGCCGATGAACTTGTCCTTCTTGGCACCGTCCTCGTCGCGGGTGGACAGCTCGAGGTGGAAGTCGGTCAGGCCGAAGTCCTCGAGGATGGAGATGAAGAAGGCGATCTGCGCCTTGATCTCCTCGGCCGCCTGCTCGGCGGTGCAGTAGGTGTGGGAGTCGTCCTGAGTGAAACCGCGCATGCGGGTCAGACCGTGAACGACGCCGGACTTCTCATAGCGGTAGTCGTGCCCCATCTCGAAGAAGCGCAGCGGGAGCTCGCGGTAGGAGCGTCCGCGGGAGCGGAAGATGAGGTTGTGCATAGGGCAGTTCATGGCCTTGAGGTAGTACTCCTGGCCCGCCTTGGTGATGGTGCCCGCCTCATCGCGCTCCTCGTCGGCGAGCATGGGCGGGAACATGGTGCCCGCGTAGTAGGGCAGGTGGCCTGAGGTGTGGAAGAGCCCGCTCTTGGAGATCTCGGGGGTGTGGACGAAATCGAAGCCGTACTGGCGGTGGCGCTCGATGACATGGCTCTCGATCTCGTGGCGCAGCATCGCACCCTTGGGGTGGAAGACGACGAGGCCGGGGCCGATCTCCTCGGGGAAGGAGAAGAGGTCGAGCTCAGCGCCGAGCTTGCGGTGGTCGCGCCGCTCGGCCTCCTTGATGCGCTCCTGGTAGGCGGTCAGATCCTCCTTGGAGGCCCAGGCGGTGCCGTAGATGCGCTGGAGGGAATCACCGGACTGATCGCCCTTCCAGTAGGCGGAGGAGGACTTGGTCAGGGCGAAGCCGTTGCCGATCAGCTTGGTGGTGGGAAGATGAGGGCCTCGGCACAGGTCCGTCCAGGCGACGGTGCCGTCACGGCGGACGTTGTCGTACATGGTCAGGCCGCCCGCGCCGACCTCGACGGAGGCCGACTCCGCGCCGGCCCCCTTGGTGGTGATGAGCTCGAGCTTGTAGGGCTGGTCGGCGAGCTCGGCGCGGCCCTGGTCCTCGGAGATATCGCGGCGCACGAAGCGCTGCCCCTCCTTGACGATGCGCTTCATGCGCTTCTCGATCTCCTTGAGGAGCTCGGGAGTGACGGCGTCGATCCCCCCGAAGTCGTAGTAGAAGCCGTCGGTGATGAAGGGGCCGATGCCGAGGTTGACGTCGGGGAAGATCTCCTGGACGGCCTGGGCCATGACGTGGGTGGCGCTATGGCGCAGGATGGCCAGGCCGTCCTCGGAGTCCAGGGGGATGGGCTCGACGGCGGCGCCCGCGGGGATCTCGCGCCCGAGGTCCCAGGGCTCGCCATCCACGCGCATGGCGACGACGCCGCGGCGGACCTCCTCGGAGAAGAACTCGGTGCCCGTCGTTCCCGCCCCGATGACGCGGGTGGCGCCGTCGATGGTCACGTCGATGGTCTGCGGGATCTGGGAGGGCACTGCGGTCTCCTAGGGTCGGGTGAGAGCGGGGCGCGCCATCGGCGCACGCGGTGCAGTCTACTCAGAGTAACCAGTGCCGCTGAGCACCGCTGAGCACCGTTCAGCGCTGCTCAGTGCGGCCCGGTTGGCCCCGCCCTCAGCACCACTCGGCGCCCCTCAATGCCGCCCGAGGCGATCGCGCAGGACCCTGTAGGCCCCCTTGCCGGTCTTGGCGGCGCGCAGCGCGGCGTGCATAGCCTGGTTGACGGGCACGTCCCAGGCGCCGTCCACCTCGGTGGGGTGCTTGGCGTAGCGCTTCTTGTACATGCCGACCTGGTAGAGCTCGGGCACGCGGGGCGAGTCGGCGCCCATGAGGTCCAGGCCGCGGTAGCCCTCCTCGGCCAGGGTCCGCGCGGCCCACCAGTCGAGGGCCTCGGCGCCGCGGAAGCCGCGGGACTCGGTGGAGGAAGCCCCGTAGTAGGCGGTCGCGTCCTTGCCGGAGGTGGTGATGAGGTCCCAGCAGTGCGGGACGCCGTCGCGGCGCAGCACGAAGAGGCGGGCGTGCTCGGGGCCGAGCGAGGTGAGCATGGACCAGTAGACATCGGCGGGGTGGGGGCGGAAGCCGTCACGGCGGGCGGTCTCGGCGAGGACCTCGTAGACGGCGGCGAACTCGCCGCGATCCAGGCCCGTCTCGTCGCTGATGGTGCAGCCGGCCTCCTCGGCCACGCGCTGAGCGCGCCTGACGGCGCGGCGCCCGTCCTTGGGCATAGCGG
Source organism: Actinomyces gaoshouyii (assembly GCF_002076915.1). Lineage (NCBI taxonomy): Bacteria > Bacillati > Actinomycetota > Actinomycetes > Actinomycetales > Actinomycetaceae > Actinomyces > Actinomyces gaoshouyii. The sequence goes on along the minus strand of NZ_CP020468.1, from coordinate 994,731 downwards.
CGGCGATGGCGTCGGGCGTGCGCGGCGTGAGGTCGATGACGAAGGTGCGGTCGTAGGTGATGGTGTTGAGCAGCTCACGGAGGTCCGGGGCGTTGTAGCGGGCGTGCATGCGCAGGAAGGGGATCGCGCGGTCGCGGCGGCGGATCTCGGCGCGCAGCAGCTCGCGCAGATGGGCCTCGCGCTCGGGGGACTGCTCCTTGAGCCAGGTGGGGCCGTGCTTGGCCCACAGGAAGGGGCGGCCGCCGATGGTGTCGGTGTAGATGGCGATGGCGGCCACCGGCTTGGAGTCCTCACCGACATAGAGGTAGCGGCCCCACAGGTCGTGGCCCTGGGAGGCCTCATAGCGCTCCCAGGCATCGGTCTGCTCGATTCCCACCGGCGTGTTGCCGATGGCCAGGCGCATCTCGCGCCCATCGACCCTCCTGAGGGTCTCAGGGCGCCCGGTGGCGAAGTGATCGTTACTGGTCATCATCATGCTCCTCGCGCGGGGTTATCAGGGATCCGGGTGGGGTCCGCGGCGCTCGGCGACCGCTGGGCGGGATGCCGGGCAGCGCGCGTCAGTAGGACAGGTCGGTGGGCTTGGGGTAGTAGCGCTTGAACTTGCGGTAGTGGTTGAGGCGCTGGGCCTCGACGAGCGCGGCGCGCACCAGGGAGCGGTCCGCGGGGTCGCGCAGGGGGTCGGTGCCTGGGGCGAGCGAGCGGATGCGGGCGGCCAGGGCGTCGTCGCGGATGTAGCGCAGCAGGAGCCGCGTGGGCACCAGGGAGTAGAGGATCTCCGTGGTGACCTCCTTGCGGGGCAGGGGCTCGCCATCGATGAGGTCGGCGAGCATGGGGACCATGGGATTGGCGCCGGCGGCCGTCATGTAGAAGGAGTTGCGGCCGATGCGCGGGTTGATCTCGAAGAAGACGGGCTCGCCGGTGGCGGGGTCGATCTTGACATCGAAGTTGGCGAAGCCGCGGTACCCGGCCGCGGTGAGGATGCGCTCCGCGCCGGCCCACAGCTCGGGGAAGGCCTCGGTGATCATGGCGACGGGGTTGCCGATCATCGTGGGGGCGTGGTCCTCCAGGAGGACGCGGGCCGAGCCGATGAGCCTCACGGCGCCGTCGGAGCCGACGTAGGCCGTGATGGAGCGCATGGCGGTGTTGTCCCCCGCGATGAGCTCCTGGACGACGAAGGTGGAGCGGAATCCGGCCTCGCGCAGGCCGGCCCACAGGGAGTCGAGCTCGGCGGCGCTGTCCACGAACCAGATCTTGCGCTTGCCGGGGAACTCGACGGCGTCGTAAGCGGCGCCCACGGCCGCCTTGGCCACGAGCGGGAAGGGGATGTCGATGGCGGGGGCGGCCCAATCGGGGTCGTCGGCGCCCGAGAAGTCGACGACGACCTGCCGGGGGCTGCGCACGCCGGCCCCGTCGCAGATACGGCCGAAAGCGCCCTTGTCGGAGACGCGGTCGATGACGTCCACGTCCGGGAAGGGCACGGCGTAGACCGGCTCGAGGTCGCTCCGCAGGGAGGCGAGGATGGTCGCCATGGCGTCGGTGTTGGCCATGACGACGGCGCTGCGGGGCTCGCGCCCGGCGGCCAGGCCGTTCAGGGCGTCGCGGATCTCGTCCCGGGCGGCGTGGGCAGGCAAGGGCTCGATGTCGATGTAGGTGGAGCGGCGGATGGCGTCGATGGGCGCGTTGGCCAGGACGGTGACCCGCTGGCCGGTGGCCTCGTGCAGTTGGCGGGCGATGGCATAGACGCCGATGTCGCCGCCGATGACGACGGGCAGGATCCGCTCGTGCCGTGCGGTCATCCGTGGTCCTCCTGGGGATCGTGTGGGCGGGGCCGTTGGAGCGGGCTCCGCCCCCGCGGTTCAGGGCCGGCGGGGCGGACGCCGCGTCGCCACTGGGGCCAGCCTAGCCGCACCCTAGCCGCATGAGCACGTGAGGGAGAGGAGGGAGACAACGCGCGGGTCGCCGAGCGGTGGCGAGCGCCGATTCCGGCGCCACCGCCACCGAAGACACTGGTCAGACCGACGCAGAAGGTCCGGGGCGCCGACAGCGGCCCGGACCTCGATGGGACAGTGGGCGATACTGGGTTCGAACCAGTGACCTCTTCCGTGTCAGGGAAGCGCGCTACCGCTGCGCCAATCGCCCGAGCGGATGACGGGACTCGAACCCGCGACCCTCACCTTGGCAAGGTGATGCTCTACCAACTGAGCCACATCCGCATTGCTCGCACCGTATCGCGGCGCGGCAGAAACGTAGCAGGGGGTGCGCGGCCTTGCCAAATCCGCCCCGCCCGCCGGCCCATGACCTCCGTCACGCCGTGTCATGCGCGCGGTCAAGCCACAAGGTCCCGCTCCCGGGCGCCCCGTCGTGGCAAGGTATCAGCCATGGACACCAGCACGGGCAACCCCCTACCGACTCGCGCACCACTGCCGACGGCGGCCGAGTCGTCATCCCCCGAGACCCCTGAGCCCGCGACGACCCCCGCTCCCGAGATCCCCACGGATCCCCCCACCTCCCCCGCCGAGCCCGCGGAGTCCGCCGCTCCCCTTGAGGAGCCCGCCGACACGCCGGTCGTCTGGCCGGGAAGGCCCGCCCCCCTGGGCGCCACCTTCGACGGCTCGGGAACCAACTTCGCGCTGTTCTCCTCGGTCGCCTCCGGCGTCGACCTCTGCCTCTTCGACGATGACGGGACCGAGACCCGCGTGCCGCTGACAGAGGTGGACGCGGGCGTCTGGCACGGCTACCTCCCCTCGGTCCACCCCGGCCAGGTCTACGGCTACCGAGTCCACGGCCCCTACGACCCCGGGGCGGGCCATCGCTGCGACCCCTCCAAGCTGCTCCTCGACCCCTATGCCAAGGCGATCTCCGGCCAGGTCTCCCCATCCCCCAGCCTGTACTCCTACAGCTTCGACGACCCGGGCACCCGCAATGAGTCCGATTCCGCCGGCGCCACGATGCGCTCGATCGTCATCTCCCCCTTCTTCGACTGGGGCCACGACCGTCCGCCGGCCCACCCCTACCACGAGACGATCATCTACGAGGCCCACGTCAAGGGCATGACCAAACTGCATCCGGAGATCCCCGCCGAGCTGCGCGGCACCTACGCCGGCCTCGCGCAGCGCCCGGTCATCGACCATCTCAAGGCGCTGGGCGTCACGGCGATCGAGCTCATGCCCGTCCACCAGTTCGTCAACGACACGCATCTGCAGGAGAAGGGCCTGTCGAACTACTGGGGCTACAACACCATCGGCTTCTTCGCCCCGCACAACGCCTACGCAGCCTACGGCGAGGCCGGCCAGCAGGTCCAGGAGTTCAAATCCATGGTCAAGGCCTTCCACGAGGCCGATATCGAGGTGATCCTCGACGTCGTGTACAACCACACGGCCGAGGGCAACCACATGGGTCCCACCCTGTCCTTCAAGGGCATCGACAACGCCGCCTACTACCGGCTCGTGGACGGCGACCAGGAGCACTACTTCGACACCACGGGCACGGGCAACTCCCTGCTCATGCGCTCCCCGGCGGTCCTGCAGATGATCATGGACTCCCTGCGCTACTGGGTCACCGAGATGCACGTCGACGGCTTCCGCTTCGACCTGGCCTCCACCCTGGCCCGCCAGTTCCACGAGGTCGACAAGCTCAGCGCCTTCTTCGACATCATCCACCAGGACCCCGTGCTCTCCCAGGTCAAGCTCATCGCCGAGCCCTGGGACGTGGGCGATGGCGGCTACAACGTCGGCGGCTTCCCCGCCCTGTGGAGCGAGTGGAACGGTCGCTACCGGGACACCGTCCGGGACTTCTGGCGGGGCGAGCCCTCCACTCTGGGCAACTTCGCCTCCCGGATCACCGGCTCCTCGGACCTCTACCAGAACTCCGGGCGCACGCCGGTGGCCAGCGTCAACTTCGTCACCGCGCACGATGGCTTCACCCTGCGCGACCTGGTGTCTTACAACGAGAAGCACAATGAGGCCAACGGCGAGGGCGGCGCCGATGGTGACAACGCCAACCGCTCGTGGAACTGCGGCGCCGAGGGCCCCACGGACGATCCCGCCGTGCTGGAGCTGCGCAGCCGGCAGGCCCGCAACTTCCTGGCCACCATCCTCTTCAGCCAGGGCGTGCCCATGATCTGCCATGGCGACGAGATGGGCCGCACCCAGAACGGGAACAACAACGCCTACTGCCAGGACAACGAGTTGACCTGGGTCCACTGGGACCTCGACGGCGAGTCCAGGGAGCTGCTCGCCTTCACCTCCGACATGATCCGGCTGCGCAAGAAGCACCCCGTACTGCGACGCCGCCGCTTCTTCTCCGGGGCCGCGGGCCATGGCGGCGAGTCCGACATGGGCGAGATCGAGTGGCTCGGCCCCTCCGGCGTGCGCATGACCGACGAGGACTGGGCCACCTGGTACGCCCGGGCCATGGCCGTGTTCCTCAACGGCGACGCCATCGCCGAGCCCGATGATCGTGGCCAGCGCATTGTCGACGACTCCATCCTCATCCTCATCAACGCCGCCGGGGAGGACATCACCTTCACCATCCCCGATGCCGACCATGCGCCGGCCTGGCGGATCGCCCTCGACACGGCGCCCGCCACGGACGAGGTCCATATCGGGACGCTGCGCGCCGGCCAGCAGGTCGTCGTCGAGGCGCACTCGATTCTTTTCCTCGTCTCGGCCGAGGATACGGGCGACCGCAACCGGGCAGTCCTTCCCGCCAAGCCCTGAGGCGTTCCTGATACGGTCCGGGCAACCGCCCTGACCACCGCGCGACCCAGCCCTGCCCAGAAGGCCCGAGAGCATGACCGATCACCGTCCCTCGTTCTCCTCCCCGCAGCACGCCGGGCCGCGCCGCGCCCGCGAGGGCCACGCGCCAGCCGACACCCCCTCCGCACAGGCGGCCCCAGCCGCTTACGCGCCCTGGTCCGGGCACCTGCCAGACGAGGGTCGGCGTGTCCCCGTGAGCACCTACCGCCTCCAGTTGGGCGCCGACCTCGACTTCGACGCGGCCCGGGCCCTCCTGCCCTACCTGGCCCGCCTCGGGGTCACGGACCTCTACCTCTCCCCCATCCTCCAGGCGGCCCCCGGCTCCACCCACGGCTACGACGTCGTCGACCACACCCGCGTCTCCGAGCCCATGGGGGGGCGGGAGGGCCTGGAGCGCCTGGCCGGCGCCGCCCACGAGGCGGGCTTGGGCGTCGTCGTCGATATTGTCCCCAACCACATGGCCGTCCCCACCCCCGGCTGGTCCAACCTGCCCCTGTGGTCGGTGCTGCGCGACGGCCCCGAATCCCCCTACGCGCACTGGTTCGATGTGTCGGTCGATGAGCCGATCCTCATGCCGATCCTGGGGGCGCGCATCGGCCGCATTCTGGCCGACGACAAGCTGCGCCTGGAGCGGATCGTCGTTCCCACCGAGCCCGACAGGGGCGAGCAGTGGGTCCTGCGCTACTTCGACCATGTCTTCCCCGTCGCCGAGGGCACCGAATCCCTGCCCATGGCCGTGCTCGTCGAGCAGCAGTTCTACCGCCTGGCGTACTGGAAGGTCGGTGACGAGGAGACGAACTACCGCCGCTTCTTCGACGTCGGCACGCTCGCCGCCATCCGCGTGGAGGACCCCGCCGTCTTCGAGGGCTCCCACGCGCTCATCACCGAGCTCATCGAGAACGGCACGATCGACGCGCTGCGCGTGGACCACCCCGACGGCCTGGCCGACCCGGGCGGGTACTTGGAGCGCCTGAGCGGGGCCACCGGTCGGGCGTGGATCGCCGCGGAGAAGATCCTGGCGCCCGACGAGTCCCTTCCCCCCTCATGGTCCGTGGCCGGCACCACCGGCTACGACGCCGCCTGGCGCATCGACCAGCTGCAGGTCGACCCCGCGGGCTCGGCGCGCCTGGGCATGCTCATGCACGAGCTCGCCGGTGAGGGCCCGATCGACTACCCGCGCGTCGTCGAGACCGCCAAGCGGGAGGTCATCGGCGGTTCGCTGGCCGCGGAGGTCTATCGGCTCGCGGGCATCCTCGACCGCCTCACCTCCCTGGACGTGCGCCTGCGCGACCACACCTTGCGCGACCTGCACGCCTGCCTCGTCGAACTGCTCGTGGCCGCGGACCGCTACCGCGCCTACATCGTTCCCGGGCACCCGGCCGACCCCGAGCAGGCCGCCGTCCTGCGCGCCTCCGCCGAGCGCGCCCGTGAGCGCCTGGAGGAGGATCAGGCCGAGACCCTCGATCTCGTCGTCGCGCTCCTGCTCGGCGAGCCCGTGGGTAGCGAGGGCATGTCCGACTCCCCCCTGCGGGCCGAGGCCATCGTCCGCTTCCAGCAGGTCTGCGGGGCGGTGACCGCCAAGGGCGTCGAGGACACCGCCTTCTACCGCTGGATGCACCTGACCAGCCTGACCGAGGTCGGCGGGAACCCCTCCGGCTTCGCCCTGGACCCCGATGAGGCTCATGCCTGGGCCGAGCGAGTCCAAGCCACCTGGCCCGCCACCATGGTGACCTCCACCACCCACGACACCAAGCGCGGGGAGGACGTGCGCGCGCGCCTCGACGTCCTGGCCTCCTACGCCGACGAGTGGACCGACCTCATCCATCGGCTTCGCCTCCTGACCGCTGAGGCGCGGCCAATGGACCTGGACGGGCGCAGCGAGATCCTCCTGTGGCAGGCGCTGTGGGGCACCTGGGCCCCCGGCAGCGCCGACCCGATGACCCCCGAGCGGCTGACGGCCTACCTCATCAAGGCCTCCCGTGAGCAGAAGACCTGGACCACGTGGACCAGTCCGGACACCGCCCGCGAGGAGGCGCTGACCGGCTACGCCGCCCATCTGCTCACCGATCCCGCCGTCGCCGAGCAGATCGAGGCCTTCGCCTCGCTCACCGCCCGCGAGACCCGCGCGATCGTCCTGGCGAACAAGGCCCTCGCCCTGACCTGGCTCGGCGTGGCCGATGTCTATCAGGGCTCGGAGATCACCCGCACCAGTCTCGTCGACCCGGACAACCGCCGACCGGTGAACTACCACGGCGAGAGCGGCCTCGAGCGGATGCTCTCCCACCTGGACTCCGGCACCCCCGCGCGCGGACTGGACGAGGAGAAGCTCGCGCTGACCGCCGCGCTGCTGCGCCTGCGCCGGAACCGCCCCGAGACCTTCGTCGGATCGCGCTCTGGTTACCGGGCGATCCCCGTGACCACTTCGCACGCCTTCGCCTTCGCTCGCACGCTCGACGGCGAGGAGGACGTCATCGTCGTCGTGCGGCGACTGGGCAGGCGCCTGGCGACCCTTGGGGGCTGGCGCGAACACTCCATCGTCTTGCCCGAGGGGACCTGGCGCTCGGCGACCACCGATGCCGAGACCGGCGGGGGCACGCTCCCCTTGGCCGATCTCATGGGCGACGCGCCCGTCGTCGTCCTGGCGCGCCAGGCCTGCCCCGTTGCCGCGGATCCGCCCCAGGGCACGCGGGCTCACGGGCAGGAGAAGGCCCGGTCATGATCCCGCCCGGGACCTCCGCTGCGGGCGCGCCCCGCCCCTGGACGAGCCCCGCCCTGCCCATCGGCGAGCGGGTCCCCGTGTGGGCGCCCGGCGCCGCCGGAGTGGAGCTCAGCCTGCCGGCCACCGGTGAGGCGCTGCCCATGGAGCGCGTCGGCGATGGCTGGTGGATGAGCCCCCGCGCGCTCGCCCCCGGCACGGACTACGCCTTCCGGGTCGATGGCTCCCCCGACCGCCCCGATCCGCGCAGCGCCCGCCAGCCCTATGGCGTCCACGGCCCCTCCCGCTTCGTGGACCCCTCGGCCTGGGCCGGAGTGTGGACCGATGACGGATGGGCGGGCAGGGACGCGCTCGGTGCGGTCATCTACGAGCTGCACGTGGGGACCTTCAGCCCCGACGGAACGCTCGACGCGGCCGCGCAGCGCCTGGGGCACCTGGCCCGGCTCGGGGTGGACATGGTCGAGCTCATGCCGCTGGCGCCGTCGCCGGGCGCCTCGGGCTGGGGCTACGACGGCGTGAGCCTGTGGGCGGTCCACGAGCCCTACGGCGGGCCCGAGGCCCTGGCGCGCTTCGTCGATGCGGCGCACCGCGAGGGGATCGCCGTGTGCCTCGACGTCGTCTACAACCACCTTGGCCCTTCGGGGAACTACTTGGGCGCCTTCGGCCCCTACTTCACCGCCGCGCACCACACGCCCTGGGGCGAGGCCGTCAATTTCGACCAGGCCGGCAGTGAGCAGGTGCGCGCCTATGTCATCGATGCGGCTCTGCGCTGGCTGAGGGACTTCCACGTCGATGCCCTGCGCCTCGACGCGATCCACGCCATCGTCGACAACTCCCCCCGCCATGTGCTCGCCGAGCTGTCCGACGCCGTCGCGGCGCTGTCCGGCGAGCTCGGCCGACCGCTGGGCCTCATCGCCGAGTCCGATCTCAACGACGTCGGCGTCATCACTCCCACCGATGAGGCGCCGCCCGCGCGCGTGCCCTCGCTGGGGATGACCGCTCAGTGGGCCGACGATGTCCACCATGCCCTGCACGCCCGCCTGACCGGCGAGGCGCAGGGCTACTACGCCGACTTCGCCGCCCCGGGAGCCTGGCTGAAGGCCTACTCCCGCGTCTTCCTCCACGATGGGTCGTGGTCGGGCTTCCGCGGGCGCCCGTGGGGCGCGCCCGTCCCGAAGGGCACGGACCCCCGGCGCTTCGTGATCTTCTCCTCCAACCACGACCAGGTGGGCAACAGGGCCGTCGGGGACCGGCCGGCCGCCTCGCTGGACGATGACGCGCTAGCGGGGCAGGCGGCACTCGTACTGCTCAGCCCCTACACGCCGATGCTGTTCATGGGCGAGGAGTGGGGCACGCGGCGCCCCTTCCAGTTCTTCACCGATCACGACGACCCCGCCCTGGCGGCGGGCGTGAGCCAAGGGCGCAAGCGGGAGTTCGCCGATTTCGGCTGGTCGGCCGAAGAGATCCCGGACCCGCAGGCACCATCGACGGTGGCCGCCTCGCGCCTGGACTGGCACGAGCCCGGCACGCTGGAGCACACGCGGATGCTGGACTGGTTCACCCGCCTGATCGCACTGCGCCGCGAGCTGGGATGGTCGCAGCGCCAGCAATGGCCCAGGGTCGAGGACGCCGACGACGTCATCACGGTGGCCTACAATGACGTGATCGTCGTGGTCAACCTGTCCGGCCAGGAGCGCCCGGCACCAGATCACGGTGAGGTCCTCGCCTCGTGGGAACCCGGGGAGGCGGGCGTCGGCTCATGCCGCCCCGGCGTCCTCGCGGCGGGCCAGACGCTCATCGCCCAACGCTGACCGCTCATACCTCAAGAAATCCTGGAACAGGACCGAGGGCCACGAGTGGAGGAATTCTCCTCAGAGCTCATATATAGGCCTGATGACAATGAGGATCCCCCGTCATCAGGCTCATGGAACCACCGCAGGAGTTCACACATCTCACTCCTTCTTCAACCATTGATGCCGATGAGCGCCACGATGCAGCCGCCACGCAAGAACATCCGTTCCGGGGTGGCAGAAACTCACGTGGAGGATGTGATGATAGCTTCCCGTGAAGCCAATGATGCCAGCGGTCACGGGCAGCATTCCAAAGACCGATCCTGAGTCAGGGCGAATCGAGCCAGGCCCATACATCGCTTCAAGACTCTTCTCCCGATGGCCTCATATGACCCGATGAATAATTCTTCCAAGCGGAACAGCCCAGCCCCTTTCTTGGCGCTATCCGACATCCGCAGCATATTTCATCGTGCGCGGCAGATAGGCCGCCCGCGCAGCCGCTCTCGAATGATCTCGACGGTGGCACCGGGGCCGCGATACCGTCGCCTGACATATCCCCCCGGCTGCGGTTCCTTGCGGCGTGGCAGCGCGGGCTCGGCCTGAGCGCCGGTACCCTGGGCCCGTGAACGACACGAACGGCCCTGCCTCGTCCCCGGAAGCGGCCGCCCAGATCCCTGAGCGATTCGAAGAGGTGCTCTTATCGATGAGGCAGGCGGATCGGCCCCGCGGCCTCATCCTTGAAGAGGTCCCCGCTCCCCATCGACTCGCCCCCTATGCCGCCGCCCTGTCCGCCGAGACGGAGGAGACCGACTCCGGCACGCCCGTGGCCTCGGGCCGCTTCATCGTCCTGCACGATCCTACCGGGCAGACCGCCTGGGATGGCGATCTGAGAGTCGTCGTCATGGTGCGGTCCCGGATCGACGACGAGGTGAGCTCCGACCCGCTCCTGGGCCATGCCGCCTGGACGTGGCTGTCCGAGGCGCTCGAGGAGGCCGGCGCGGGCCACCGCGCCCTCGTGGGCACCGTCACCAGGGTCGTCTCCGAGACCTTCGGCGGCCTGGAGCTCACCGACTCCTGCGCGCATGCGGAGATCCGCGCCTCCTGGTCGCCCTCGACCGCCGATCTCGCCCCGCACCTGGCCGCCTGGTACCAGGCACTCCACGCGGCGGCGGGTCATGAGCCCGAAATGGCCTTCCCCATGCTCGCTCTCGCGGGATGGGCCAGGTGAGGCGGGCCGTACCGGTCAGCCGATTCGGAACGACCGACGAGCCGGTGCCCGCCAACGAGGTCGTCCCCTACCGACGGCCGGCCGATGGGATCCCCCCTCTAACGGACTCCCCCGCGGCGCTGGCGCGGGCGGCCTCGGCGATCGAAGATGGCACCGGCCCCGTCGCCGTCGACGCCGAGCGGGCATCGGGCTTCCGTTACGGCCAGGACGCCTACCTCATCCAGCTCCGGCGCGCCGGTGCTGGGACCATCCTGATCGATCCGGTCTCGGCCGGGCCCCTCGATGCCCTCGCCGCAGCGCTGGACGGGCCCGAGTGGATCCTGCACGCGGCCGACCAGGACCTTCCCTGCCTGGCGGATGTCGGCCTGGCCCCGCGGGAGGTCTTCGACACCGAGCTCGCGGCCCGTCTGCTCGGCCGCGAGCATGTGGGCCTCGGCGCGGTCATCGAGGAGACGCTCGGCCTACGGCTGGCCAAGGACCACGCGGCCGCCGACTGGTCCACCCGCCCCCTGCCGGATTCCTGGCTCGTCTACGCCGCTCTCGACGTCGAGTTCCTCACCGAGCTGAGGGACGCCCTGACCTCGGAGCTCGCCGATGAGGGGAAGCTCGAGTGGGCGATGCAGGAGTTCGAGGCGGTGCGCACTCGGGGCCCGAGAGCCCCGAAGGTCGATCCCTGGCGCAAGACGCCACGCGCGGGCACTGCCGTGCGCTCCCAGCGCTCGCTAGCGGTGCTGCGGGAGGTGTGGACCGCCCGGGAGGATCTCGCCGTCGAGCTCGACCGGACGCCGTCGAGGGTCCTTCCCCACCGCGCCGTCGTGTCCGCGGCGATCGCCTGCCCGACCTCCCGCCGCAAGCTCTTCGCTCTCAAGGACTTCTCCTCGCGCCAAGCGCGCCAGCATTCCGAGGTGTGGTGGCGGGCGGTGGAGCGGGCCCTCAGCCTTCCCGACGACGAGCTTCCGCCGCTGCGCGCCCCACTCGCACCCGGCGATCTTCCCCAGCCCCGATCCTGGGCGCGTCACCACCCCGAGGCCGCGCAGCTCCTCGACATCGTCCGCTCCTGCGTGCGTGCGCATGGCGAGAGGATCCGTGTGCCCCAAGAGCTGCTCCTCGCCCCCGAGTCTCAGCGCCGGCTCGCCTGGGACCTCGGTCATGAGATGGCCCGGGGCGGGCACCCCGCAATCGACCCGGATGCGGTCTCGGCCCGGCTGGAGGACCTCGATGCCAGGCCCTGGCAGATCGAGCAATGCGCCGATCCCCTGTCCCGAGCGCTGCGCCGGGCCGTCTAGCGCTCCGCTCGGCCCAGAGGCCCGGCCGCCCGCTTGGCGCCCAGGGCCATGGCGAGGGTCTTGTGCACGCTGGACTTGACCGGGACATCCCACGCGCCAGGCGCATCGACGGGGCCGCTCCGGGTGAATTTGCTCTTGAGCTCCCGCACGTCGGCGAGCATCGTCCGGTAGGTCCGCTCGGGTGCCGGCCTGAAGCCGTCGCGCTCACCGGTCTCAAGGAGTACTTCGTAGAGCTCGGTGAACACCTCTTGGGCGCGGGCCGTCTCATCGACGAAGCGCATCGCCTCGTTGCGCAGGGCCTTGCGCACATCCCTGCGGCCCCACGACTGGCGGCTCCCCTGTGCGAGGTCGAAGCGATCCCGGACGTCCCTGCTCAATGGGGGGCGTGCGCCCCGCCTCGTTCGCCGTATCGCAGAAGGCCTCCCAGCCGATCTGCTCCACTGAGTCCTAGCGGGCAGGCGGATTCACGGATGCGGAGAGCACGGTGAGGGCTCTTCTCACCCCGGCGGGGGATCAGGTTCTCTACGAGTCGGAGCAGCCGCCGATCCGCGCCCGGGCATGCCGTCCGGCGCTGAGGAGCGCCGAGCGGATCACCGGCTGCCGGAAGATACGGCAGGAGCATCACATGATGGCGTCCTGTGCCATACCTTGACCGATGCTGTGAGCTCCTCCGGCGCCGATGGGCGTGCGATCCTCAGTGCACCGTGAACCCGCGGGAGCGGAAGATCGCACGGGTCGATTCCACGAGCTCGGGCTCGGGGGGCCGCGCGTCGCGCAGCTTGTAGTCCAGCCCCAGGGCATCCCATTTATCGGTGCCCATCTGGTGGAATGGCAGCACCTCGACGCGGCTGACCACCGAGCCCCAGCGCTCGATGATCCGTGCGACATTCTCCACATTCTCAGGGCTGTCCGTGAGCCCCGGAACGAGGACGAACCTCGCCCAGATCTCAATGCCCTTGGCGGCCAGGCGATCGCCGAAGGCGATGGTAGGGGCAAGTTCCCGGCCGGTGACCCGCTTATAGGTCTCCTCGTCCCCGCTCTTGACATCCAGGAGCACGAGGTCGATGTTGTTGAGCATCTCGTCGGTGGCATTGCGCCCGAGGTAGCCGGAGGTGTCGATGCAGGTGTGGACCCCCATCGCCTTGGCGCCGGCCAGGAGCCGCGCCGCGAAGGCCGGCTGCATGAGCACCTCTCCGCCGGAGAGGGTGATGCCGCCGCCCGAGGCCCTGAAGACGTTCCTGTAGCGCTTCATGCGGCGTAGGAGCTCGTTGGCCTCGACCGGCTCGCCGTCCTTCATGAGGAAGGTGTCCGGGTTGTGGCAGTAGAGGCAGCGCAGCGGGCAGCCGTTGAGGAAGATGGTCATCCGCGTTCCGGGACCGTCCACCGCTGTGACGAGCTCCCAGGAGTGGATGGAACCCAGGATTCCCTCGCGCATGCGCACCAGTCGCTCTGAGCGCTGAATGTCGGTGAGCTCCTCGAGCCCGCCGATGCCCGCCCCGCGCAGACGGGCGGCCGGGGCCAGGAAGTCCTGGTCCCGGCCGCCCAGCGCCGCGGGGATCATGGTCTCAGTCATCTGAGCCCTGCCCCCTGCCGGATCAGGCGCCGGCGTGGAAGGTGCGGTTGAGGACGTCCAGCTGCTGCTCGCGCGTCAGCTTGACGAAGTTGACGGCGTAGCCGGAGACACGAACCGTGAGGTTCGGGTAGTTCTCCGGGTGCTCCATCGCGTCCTCAAGGGTGTTGCGGTCCAGGACGTTGATGTTGGCGTGGTAGAGGCCCTTGACGCCGCCGTTGCCCTGGCGCTGCGCCTTCATGGACTCGAGGCGCTCTTCGTAAGTGGGCATGTCTGCCCCTTTCTGTGTGGTGAGTTGTGTTCTGAGCCGTGATGGTCCTGGGGATCGCGCGGAGCGATCAGACCTCGGCGCAGTCGTCCGGGACGAAGCCGGCGTCGAGGATGCCCACGAGGTTGGCCACGCGCTCATCGAGCGTGCGGCCCAGGCCCTGCGGGGTGATGGTGTTGGTCAGTGAAATGCCGTCGAGGGCGTCGTTGTAGTCGAGCTTGCCGACGGAGAGCATAGAGGCGACCATGCCGTGCGTATCCATGCCGTTCTCCGGGTTCGCGCCCGGGGAGAAGGGTGTGCCCTTCTTGTGGCCGGACGGGAAGGAGCCGGTGGCCTTGCCGTAGACGACGTTCGAGGTGATCGTCAGCACGGACTGGGTCGGGATCGCGTCGCGGTACATGGGCTGCGCCTTGATCTTGGACATGATCGTGTGGACCACGGTGGCGGCGATGTCGTCGGCGCGGTCGTCGTCGTTGCCGTAGATCGGGAAGTCGCCCTCGGTGACGTAGTCGACAACGAGGCCGGTCTCATCGCGCACCGGGGTGACCTTGGCGTACTTGATGGCGCTCAGCGAGTCGGCGACGATCGACAGGCCCGCGATGCCGCAGCCCATGGTGCGCACGATGTCGGAGTCGTGCAGCGCCATCTCGATGGCCTCGTAGGCGTAGCGGTCGTGGCACATGTGGATGATGTTAAGGGCCTCCACGTAGGTGGCGACGACCCAGTCGAGCATCTTCTCGTACTTGTCCCAGACCTCGTCGAAGTCCAGGGGGCCGTCGCCCTCGATGCCGGGCAGGCCGGTGACGACCTGCTTGCCGGTCATCTCGTCGCGACCGCCGTTGATGGCGTACAGGAGCGCCTTGGCGGAGTTGACTCGGGCGCCGAAGAACTGCATCTGCTTGCCCACCCGCATCGGGGACACGCAGCAGGCGATGGCGGCGTCGTCGCCCCAGTGCTCACGGATCTGCTCATCGGCCTCGTACTGGATGGAGGAGGTCGTGATGGAGATGTAGGCGCAGAAGTCCTTGTAGCCCTTGGGGAGCTTCTCGTCCCAGAAGATGGTGATGTTGGGCTCCGGTGCAGGACCGAGGTTCACCAGGGTCTGGAGGAGGCGGAAGGAGGTCTTGGTGACCATGTGGCGGTTGTCGTCGGAGAAGCCGGCGTCGGACCAGGTCGCCCAGTAGGGGTCGCCGGAGAAGATCTGGTCATAGTCGGTGGTCCGCAGGAAGCGCGTGATGCGCAGCTTCATGACGATGTTGTCGATGAGCTCCTGGGCGCGGGTCTCATCGATGACGCCGGCCTTGAGGTCGCGCTCGAAGAAGCAGTCGAGGAAGGCGGACAGGCGGCCGATGCTCATGGCGGCGCCGTCCTGGGACTTCACCGAGGCGAGGTAGGCGAAGTAGGTCCACTGCACCGCCTCGTGGGCGTTCTTGGCGGGGCCGGAGATGTCGAAGCCGTAGTCGGCCGCCATCTTCTTGAGTTTCTTGAGGGCCTTGATCTGCTCGGAGTGCTCCTCGCGGTAGCGGGCCCAGTGCTCGGAGAAGGGCTGGTCCGCCACCTTGTCTTTGGCGATCTCCTTGAGCTCGATGAGGCGGTCGACGCCGTAGAGGGCCACGCGACGGTAGTCACCGATGATGCGCCCGCGGCCGTAGGCGTCGGGCAGGCCGGTGATGATGTGGCTGGAGCGCGCAGCGCGGATGCGCGGGGTGTAGATGTCGAAGACCGCATCGTTGTGGGTCTTGCGGTAGCGGGTGAAGATCTTGGCGACCTCCGGGTCGACCTCCTTGCCGGCCTCCTTGATGGCCTGGGCGACCATGCGCCAGCCGCCGTTGGGCATCATGGCGCGCTTGAGCGGGGAGTCGGTCTGGAGGCCGACGATGACATCGTCGTCCTCGCTGATGTAGCCGGGGGCGAAGGCGTCGATGTCCGAGGGGATGTGGGTGTCGACGTCGAGGATGCGGACCTTGCGCTCCTCCTTGAGGTACTTCTCCTCCAGGGTGTTCCACAGGCGGAGGGTCTTGTCCGTGGCACCGGCGAGGAATGAGGAGTCGCCGTCGTAGGGGGTGTAGTTGCGCTGGATGAAGTCGCGGACGTCGATGTCCTCGGTCCACGGGCCGGCGACGAATCCCTCCCATGCGTCGGTCGGGGTGCCCTCCGCCGTGGTGGATGAAGTGACCTCAGTTGTCATCCGTGTCCTCCTGTATGTGGGCGGCGGTCCCGCCCGGATGAGTCATCGCCCTTGTGAGGCGTGGCGGTACATCGTTGCGCCGTCCCTCCAAGCGTAGGCCCTTCGACCCCGGTGCGACCACGACGATCGGGGGCTCATCGGTGCGATGACTCACACAGCGTTCTAGACCACCGGATTTTAGGCCTTTAGTCCTGAAGTAGCATTATCCCGGCCCACACCGTCAGACATCGGATAGCCTGCGGTCTTCACCCGTCCCCACGGGGGAGGATAGCGCGGGCACATGAGTGCAATAGGACGCCCGTCCCATGTGCCGAGGTCTTCTGAGCAGGGCGACGACGCACCGAGCCCCTCGGAGCCCGGCCCCTCCCGGAGGGCCGGCGCGGCCAGGCGCGCAGACCCGACCCTGTCGGCTAGAGCCGCGCGCGGGCGGCGGCGGCGATGCCCTCAGCGGTCATGGAGAACTCCTCCAGGAGGGTGGCCCTGTCACAGGTCCGCACGAATCTCCTCGGCACCCCGATCCGCGTGGTCGGGGGCGGCAGCGGGGCGGCAGCGCGAGAGCCGTCCCCGCCCTCGGCTGCCAGCGCGTCGAGGGCCTCGTCCATCGCATCGCGCAACTGCGAGCCGACGCCGCCGTCGACCAGCCCGTCCTCGGCCACGACGACGCGGCCCGCCGCCAGGGCGAGGTCGGTCAGGGCGCGCGGGGTGGGGACCACCCACCGGGGCGAGACGACGATCACGTCACGGCCCTCGGCGGCCAGGGATCGGCCCGCGGCGAGCGCGGCAGGGGCCATGGAGCCGACGCCGACGAGGAGGATCGGGGCGCCGAGCGCCCGGCCCCCATCGTCACCGGCGCTCTGGTCGTTCTCGCCCGTGCGGTTCTCCAGAAGCAGATCGACCTGGCCGAAGACGCCGTCGTCCCCCCCGAGCGTGCGGATGGCGGGCAGAGGCTCGGGCAGCGCGCCCTTGGGGTAGCGCACGACCGTCGGGGCATCATCGACGCCCACGGCCTCGCGCACGCAGGCGCGCAGCGTGGCCTCGTCGCGGGGCGCGGCCAGGCGCAGGCCCGGCACGTGGCCCAGCAGCGCCATGTCCCACATGCCGTTGTGGCTGGCCCCATCGTTGCCCGTCAAGCCCGCGCGGTCGAGCATGATCGTCACCCCGGCCCGGTGCAGGGCAACATCCATGAGGATCTGGTCGAAAGCGCGGTTGAGGAAGGTCGCGTACAGCGCGACCACGGGGTGCAGCCCGGCGAAGGCCATCCCGGCACTGGCGGTGAGCGCGTGCTGCTCGGCGATGCCCACGTCCATGACCCGCTCCGGCATGGCGTCGGCCAGCGGCTGGAGGCCGACCGGCTGCTGCATGGCGGCGGTGACCCCCACGATCCGCTCGTCGCGGCGCGCCAGCGCGAGGATCTCCTCCGCGAAGACGGCGGTCCAGCCGAAGGCGGAGGGCACGACGGGCAGGCCGGTCTCGGGGTGGATGCGCCCCACCGCGTGGAAGCGGTCGGCGACATCCTCCTCGGCGGGGGTGTAGCCGCGGCCCTTCTCGGTGATGACGTGGACGATGACGGGCTCGGAGTACTCCCTGGCCCGTGTCAACGCGAACTCCAGGGCGGTGATGTCGTGGCCGTCCACCGGGCCGGTGTACTTGATCCCGAGGTCCTCGAAGAACGCCGAGGGGACCAGGACGTCCTTGATGCCGGCCTTGAGGCCGTGGAGGGCGTCGAAGGCGGCGCGACCCGGCGCTCCCTGGGCCAGCAGGCCGCGCTTGATCCCCGAGAGCATGCGCTCGTAGCCTCGGTTGGTGCGCAGGGCGTCGAGGTGGTGGGCGAGCCCGCCGATGGTCGGGGCGTAGGAGCGGCCGTTGTCGTTGACGACGATAACGAGGTGCTTGTCCCCCGAGTCCGCGATGTTGTCGAGGGCCTCCCAGGCCATCCCCCCCGTCATCGCCCCGTCGCCGATGACGGCGACGACGTGCCGGTCCTCCCGGCCCCGCAGTCGGTTAGCCCGGGCGATGCCGTCCGCCCAGGACAGCGCCGTGGAGGCATGCGAGTTCTCCACGACGTCATGGGCAGACTCGCCGCGGTCCGGGTAGCCCGACAGCCCTCCCCGCGAGCGCAGCTCCGAGAAGTCCTGGCGGCCCGTGAGCAGCTTGTGGACGTAGGCCTGGTGGCCGGTGTCGAAGACGAGGGAGTCCGCTGGGGAGCGGAAGGTGCGGTGCAGGGCGATCGTCAGCTCGACGACGCCGAGGTTGGGGCCGAGGTGCCCGCCCGTACGCGAGACGCTGGCCACCAGGTAGGCGCGGATCTGGGCGGCGAGCTCGACGAGCTGGTCGGAGGTCAGCCTGCGCAGGTCCTCGGGCCCGTGGACGGAGGCGAGCAGCGGCTCCGGCGCGAGGGCCTTGCCGCCGCTGCCCGCCTCGCGCGCCTGATCGCGCGGGGACGATGGAGGTGTCATTGTCGCGGGCCTCCGGGAACTCGACGGCGGGTACGTGGTGATGGGCGCCATGTACGGCGGTGGGCGGGGCCCAGCGCGGCGGCGTGGCAAGCATAAGCGCCGTCGATGCGCCTGCGCGTCATCGCGCGCAGTGCTGACGAGCACGTAGTCTTGGTCCGGGACCGGGGCAGGCCCCCAGTGCCCCGCCCCCGCGGCGTTCCCGGAGCGCGCTGGCGCGCGCCCGCACGCCGACCATCGCCGTCCTCGAGGAGGAAGCATGACCACGATCGCGCCCTACGGCAGTTGGCCCTCGCCCATCTCGCCCGGAACGATCACCAGCCGAACGATCAACCTCTCGCAGGTGCGCGTCGACGGCCCCGACACCTACTGGGTGGAGTGGCGCGCCACCGACTCCGGCCGACAGGTGCTCCTGCGCCGCGACGGCGCGGGCCGCATCGGGGAGGTCCTTCCCCTGACCCCCGGCGACGAGCTGGTCGACGCGCGCACCCGGGTCCACGAGTACGGGGGGCGCGCCTACGCCGTCGACTCCGGGATCATCGTGGTCTCCCACGCCGGGGACGGGCGCCTCTACCGCTTCGACGTCGCGCACAGGATGCGCGGCCTGGTCCCCCTGACGATCTACGGCGATGTGCGCCACGGGGACCTGGAGATCGACACCGAGCGCGGGCTCGTCTACGCCGTGCGCGAGGACCACCGGGGCGAGGG
This sequence comes from Actinomyces gaoshouyii, assembly GCF_002076915.1. Lineage (NCBI taxonomy): Bacteria > Bacillati > Actinomycetota > Actinomycetes > Actinomycetales > Actinomycetaceae > Actinomyces > Actinomyces gaoshouyii. The sequence continues at coordinate 975,767 of NZ_CP020468.1, read as the reverse complement.
CGAGGCCGTCAACACGCTGGTCGCCATCCCCCTGGACGGCTCGGCCGCGCGCGACGACGCCCCGGTGCGCACGATCGTGTCGGGCACCGATTTCGTCTCCTCCCCCACGCTCTCCCCCGACGGGCGCCTCCTGGCCTGGCTGGCCTGGGACCACCCGTGGATGCCGTGGGACAACGCATCCCTGCACGTGGGCGACCTGCTGCCCGACGGGACCATCGGCGAGCACGTCATCGTCAGCGGTGGCGACGGGCACGGCGCCGCCGAGCCGCGCTGGACGGAGGAGTGCGAGCTCATCCACGTCTCGGAGGCCTCGGGGTTCTGGAACCTCTACCGCACGGAGGGCTTCCCCCGGCGCGGCACCGCGGAGACCGGCTGGAGCGAGCGGCTGCGGACCCGGCCGCTGCACCCCACGGACGCGACCTTCACCCAGCCGGCCTGGCAGCTCGGGCCCCACTCCTTCGACATCCTCGACGGCGAGCGCCTCATCGCCTCGTGGACGAGGGACTCGGTGTGGCACCTGGGCACCATCAAGCTGGCCAACGGCGAGCTCGAGGAGTGGGCGACCGGCTGGCAGCCCCTGGGCAACGTGGCCGCCACCGACGGGCGGGTCGTCATGCTGGCGGGCAATGAGCGCGAGCTGCCGGGGATCGTCGAGATCTCCGGCGGCGAGGTGACCGTGCTGCGGGGCTCAGGCGATTTCGGGCCCGCCGATCGCGGCGTGTCCCTGCCCGAGACGATCTCGTGGCCCTCCTCCGACGGCGTGACCGCCCATGGCTTCTTCTACCCCCCGGCCTCGGTGGGGCACGCCGGTCCCGAGGGCGAGCTCCCCCCGCTCATCGTCCACGTGCACGGCGGCCCGTCCGCCATGTCCCGCTCGGTCTACGACCTCAAGGTGCAGTACTGGACCTCCCGGGGCTTCGCCTATCTGGAGGTCAACTACCGCGGGTCGACCGGCTACGGGCGCTCCTTCCGCCAAGGCCTCAACGGCGCCTGGGGCGTGGGCGAGGTGGAGGACGTCATCGCCGGCGCCCGCCACCTCATCGAGGCCGGCCGGGTCGATGGCTCCAGGGTCGCGGTGCGCGGCTCGTCGGCCGGCGGGTTCACCGTGCTCTCGGCGATCACGCGCTCCGACGTCTTCTCCGCGGCGACCTCCCTCTACGGCGTCGCTGACCTGCGGATGCTCATCCAGGAGACCCATAAGTTCGAGTCGCACTACGTCCAGGAGCTCATTGGCGCTAACTCCGTCGACGACCCCTTGCTGGCCGAGCGCTCCCCCATCAACCACGTGGAGACGATCCACGCCCCCCTCCTGCTGCTCCAGGGCTCGAACGACCCCATCGTCCCGGCCGATCAGGCCACCTCCATGTTCGAGGCGGCGCGCGCCAAGGGCCTGCCGGTCGCCCTCGAGGTCTTCCAGGGCGAGGGCCATGGCTTCCGCCTCGGCGCGAACATCCGCAAGGCCCTGACCGACGAGCTGTCCTTCTACAGCCAGGTGTGGGGCATCGCCCGGGACGACGAGGCCACGCCCATCGCGGTGGAGAACCTCGCGCCCCGCGGGGAGTGACGCCGCCCGCACACGGAGGGCGGTTCCGCGCCTCATGCGCACCACCGCTCGGGGCTCTTCGCCCTGGCGGTCCTCTGCTCGCCGTCGGTCGCACTGGCGGCGGTCACCAGCAGGTGCCTGACCCGCACCACGATCTACACCGAGGAGCTGCGGCGAGGACCTCGCTGGGATCGCGCGCCCAGGCGTCGTGGGCGGACCGCCATCGGTGAGCCGTCAGGGATACCCGCGGCTACTTCCGCGCCTCACCGCCGGAGCGGTCCTTGCCGGACCTGTCGGAGCGGGCCGAGGCCAGATCGGTGATCATCTCGGCATGGACGACGATGCGGCGGGGATCGCTCATCCACATCCAGATCGCCGCCGTAATCGGCAGGACGAGGGGGAGGTATCCGTGCCCGCGCCCCCCGTGGGCGAGGAAGGAGGCCTCGAGCTCGGGCGCGGTGCCGGTGATGGTCAGCAGTCCCAGCAGCATCGCGCCGGCGAGCAGTCCGCCCAGGCAGACCCACCCGATCATCCGCATGCGGCGGCCGTTGTGGGCCATGCACACTGCGAGCATGAGGTAGAGGGCTCCGGCGACGGCGTCGATCGCGTCCAGGACGGGCGCCTGAGCGGGATGCCGGATGAGGGAGACGACAGCGGGGCAGAGTACCACCAGGCCGAAGACCGCCGTGACACCCACGAGAATACGGCTCAGGCCTCGCGCGGGCCGACGACGGTCCTCCGTCGATCGGACCTCGGGGCGATCGTCCATGCTGCTCCTTCTGGCTCATCGGCGTCGGGCCCGCGGCGTGCTCGCGCGCCGCTCCGGGCGGCGCGGGCCCCGATCTCGTCCGACCGGCCCGACCCATTGCTGAATGCCGGAAGCGCGTCGCCGGGCAGCGTCCACGGAGCTGCCGCGGCACGGGACTCCTCCGGCATCATGACGGTACCACCGGGCATACCATCTCCCTCCATGAGCACTCTCGAGATCATCCAGGCCCCCGCGGCGCGGATCGACGCCGATGTCCTCGTCCTCGCCGCGGCCCCGCCCTCCGATGGAGGCGCTACCGGCATCCTGCGCACTGGTGCCTGCCTGGAGGGGATCGATGTCAGCGCCGTGGAGGCGGCGCTTCCCTCCCTCGGCTTCTCCGGCTCGCTCGACGCAGTGGTGAGGATCCCCTCCGCCATCGCCGCGCCCGCCGACCGGGCGATCAGCGCGCGGACGATCCTGGTGGTCGGCACTGGGCGGGGCCTCGCCCTGGCCGAGAGCGCCGATCACGACGCGGCGGCCCTGGGCCTCACGCGCGCCAGCGTGCTGTCGCGCGCAGCAGGACGCGCCGCCCGCGAGCTGGCGGGAGTGGAGCGCGCCGTCCTCGCGCTGCCAAGCACCGAGGCCGCCGATCTGACCGCCGTCGCCGAAGGCGCGATGACGGGCGCCTACGCCTGGAGGGGCCGGGTCCCCGCGCCCACCGAGCCCTTGGCGGCGATCACCATCTCCTCGCCGCTGGCGGGCGGGGCGCGGGCCGAGGAGGCCCGGACCAGGGCCGTGACGCTGGGTGAGGCCGTCGCCCTGACGCGCGACCTCGTCAACGAGCCCCCGAACCGCCTGGTCCCCGAGGCCCTGGCCGAGCGCGCCGCCTCGGCGGCGCGCTCGGCGGGAATCGGGGTGGACGCGCTCGATGAGCGGGAGCTGGCGGAGCAGGGCTTCGGCGGGATCCTCGCTGTCGGCCAGGGCGCGGCCAATCCTCCCCGCCTCGTGCGTCTCGAGTGGGCGCCCAGCGGCGCGCGCGCCCACGTGGCCCTGGTCGGCAAGGGCATCACTTTCGACTCCGGCGGCCTGTCACTCAAGCCCCCCGCCTCGATGCCGGAGATGAAGTCCGACATGGCCGGCGCGGCCACCGTCCTCGGCGCCGTGCTGGCCGCCGCTCGGCTCGAGCTGCCGGTGCGCGTCACCGCGTGGCTCGCCTTGGCGGAGAACATGCCCGGCCCCTGCGCGCAGCGCCCCAGCGACATCATCACCATGCGCGGCGGCACCACGGTGGAAGTGACCAACACCGACGCCGAGGGCCGGCTCGTCATGGCCGATGCCCTGGCCCGGGCGGTCGAGGACTCCCCGGACGCGGTACTCGACGTCGCCACGCTCACCGGCGCGCAGATCGTGGCCCTGGGCGATCATGTCTCCGGGGTCATGGGGACACCGACCGTCCGCGACGCCGTCGCCCGCGCTGCGGCCGGCGCCGGCGAGTCGTTCTGGCCCATGCCGCTGCCAGAGCAGCTGCGCCCGGGCCTCGACAGTCCGTACGCCGCGCTACGCAATGCCGTGGTCGGCAGCCGGGCCGGGGGCATGCTCACGGCCGGGCTCTTCCTGCGCGAGTTCGTCGGCTCCACTCCCTGGGCCCACCTGGACATCGCCGGCCCCGCCTTCAACGAGCGCGCCCCGTGGGGCGCCACTCCCACGGGTGGGACGGGCCACGGCGTGGCCACCCTCCTGGCCTACCTCCGAGCGGCCTCCAAGTGAGTGGACTCACAGGCGATATAGGACTCCCGTCCCCGATCGGCACGTCATTTCGATGCCTGCCTCCCCTGCACGGGTGACACAATGTCGTGCGGGACCAACCGCCCACCTGAGCGGTGGGCGACTCGGACAACTCACCATCGAGGAGAGATTCTGTGACAGACACCGTCTACGACATGGTCATCCTGGGCGCCGGTTCGGGCGGGTACGCGGCCGCGCTTCGCGGGGCCCAGCTCGGATTGAAGGTCGCGCTCATCGAGGCCGACAAGGTGGGCGGCACATGTCTCCACCGCGGCTGCGTGCCCACCAAGGCCATCCTCCACGCCGCCGAGACCGCTGACACAGTCAGGGAGGCCTCCGCCCTCGGCATCCGCGCCGCCCTGGAGGGCATCGACATGCCCGCCGTCAAGACCTACAAGGACGGCATCATCTCGCGCATGTACAAGGGCCTGCAGGGCCTCGTCGCCTCCAGGGGAATCGACCTCATCCAGGGCTGGGGCCGCCTCGTGGCCCCTGACGCCGTCGAGGTCGACGGCCGCCGCATCACCGGCAAGAACGTCATCCTCGCCTCCGGCTCCTACTCCAAGGACATCGGCCAGGAGATCTCCGGCCCGGTGATGACCAGCGAGCAGGCCCTCGAGCTCGACCACGTCCCCGCTTCGGCGGTCATCCTGGGCGGTGGCGTCATCGGCGTCGAGTTCGCCTCCGCATGGGCCTCGCTCGGCTGCCAGGTCACGATCATCGAGGGACTGCCCCGCCTGGTCCCCAACGAGGACGAGGCGATCTCCAAGCAGTTGGAGCGCGCCTTCCGCAAGCGCAAGATCGCCTTCCGCACCTCGACGATGTTCGAGTCCGTCGAGCGCCATGAGGACTCCGTCACCGTGCGCGCCGCCGACGGCACCACCTACTACGCCGAGGTCCTGCTCATCGCCGTGGGCCGCGGCCCGGCCACCGCGAACCTCGGCTACGAGGAGGTCGGGGTGTCGATGGACCGCGGATTCGTGCTCGCCGACGAGTACGGCCGTACTAACGTCCCCGGCGTGTGGGCGGTGGGCGACATCGTCCCCGGCGTCCAACTCGCCCACCGCGGCTTCGCCCAGGGCATCGTCGTGGCCGAGAAGATTGCCGGCCTCGACCCCACCCCGGTCGACGACGTCCTCGTCCCCAAGGTGACCTTCTGCGAACCCGAGATCGCCTCCGTGGGCCTCACCGAGGCCGCGGCCAAGGAGCTCCACGGCGAGGAGGCGGTCACCACGGCCGAGTTCAACGTCGCCGGCAACGCCAAGAGCCAGATCCTGGGCACGCAGGGCTTCGTCAAGCTCGTGTCCCTCAAGGATGGCCCCATCCTCGGCTTCCACGCCATCGGCGCCCGCATGGGCGAGCAGGTCGGCGAGGGCCAGCTCATGGTCTCCTGGGAGGCCGACGCCGACGACGTCGCCTCGCTCGTCCACGCCCATCCCACCCAGAACGAGACCCTCGGCGAGGCCGCCATGGCCCTGGCCGGGAAGCCGCTGCACAACCACAGCTGATCCACCGAGGGCCCGCGCCCCACGTAGGTCCTGCCGAGAATCCCCAAGGAAAGAGTCCACTCATGTCTGAATCCGTCAAGATGCCCGCTCTGGGCGAGTCCGTCACCGAGGGCACAGTCTCCTCCTGGCTCAAGGCCGTGGGCGAGTCCGTCACCGCCGACGAGCCCCTGGTCGAGGTCGCCACCGACAAGGTCGACACCGAGGTCCCCGCCCCCGCCTCCGGCGTCCTGCTCGAGATCCGCGTCCCCGAGGACGAGACCGTCGAGGTCGGCACCGTCCTGGCCATCATCGGAGAGCCCTCCGAGGCCGGCTCCGCCCCCGCCCCCGAAGCGACCCCGGCGCCCCAGGCGGCCGCCCCAGCGGCTCCCGCGCCGGCTACCCCGGCTCCCACCGCCGCACCCACCGGCGAGGGCACCGAGGTGACCATGCCCGCTCTGGGCGAGTCCGTCACCGAGGGCACAGTCTCCTCCTGGCTCAAGGCCGTGGGCGAGTCCGTCACCGCCGACGAGCCCCTGGTCGAGGTCGCCACCGACAAGGTCGACACCGAGGTCCCCGCCCCCGCCTCCGGCGTCCTGCTCGAGATCCGCGTCCCCGAGGACGAGACCGTCGAGGTCGGCACCGTCCTGGCCATCATCGGAGAGCCCTCCGAGGCCGGCTCCGCCCCCGCCCCCGAAGCGACCCCGGCGCCCCAGGCGGCCGCCCCAGCGGCTCCCGCGCCGGCTACCCCGGCTCCCACCGCCGCACCCACCGGCGAGGCATCCGCACCGGCGGCCCCGTCGGCCGTGGCCGTGGCCGCGGCGGGCTACGTCACCCCGATCGTGCGCAAGCTCGCTCGCGAGAAGGGCGTCGACCTGACCCAGGTGACCGGCACCGGTGTGGGAGGCCGTATCCGCAAGGAGGACGTGCTGACCGCTGCCAAGGCGGCCGAGGAGGCCGCGGCCAGGGCGGCCGCCGCCCAGTCGGCTTCCACTGCCGCGCCGGCCCCCGCCGCGGCGCCGTCGGCCGAGCCCGCCGCGGACACCGCGCTGCGCGGCAAGACCGAGAAGATGAGCCGCCTGCGCCAGGTCATCTCCGAGCGCATGATCGACTCGCTGCAGACCTCCGCCCAGCTGACCACGGTCGTCGAGGTGGACGTCACCCGCGTCGCCGCGCTGCGCGCCAAGGCGAAGGACGCGTTCCTGGCCGCTAACGGCACGAAGCTCACCTTCCTGCCCTTCTTCGTGCAGGCCGCCACCGAGGCCCTCAAGGCCCACCCGAAGGTGAACGCATCCATCAACGGCAAGGAGGTCACCTATCACGATGCCGAGCACGTCGGCATCGCCGTGGACACCCCGCGCGGCCTGCTCGTCCCCGTGGTCAAGAACGCCGGGGACCTCAATATCCCGGGCCTGGCCAAGCGCATCAACGACCTGGCCGCCCGCACCCGTGACAACAAGGTGAACCCGGACGAGCTCTCCGGCTCCACCTTCACCATCACCAATACCGGCTCCGGTGGTGCCCTGTTCGACACCCCGATCATCAACCAGCCCGAGGTCGCGATCCTGGGACTGGGCGCGATCGTCAAACAGCCGCGCGTCATCAAGGACGCTGATGGCTACGAGGTTATTGCGATCCGTTCCGTGTGCTACCTGGCCCTGTCCTACGACCACCGCCTGGTGGACGGGGCCGACGCCGCGCGCTACCTCATGACCGTCAAGAAGCGCCTCGAGGACGGCGACTTCGCCGGCGAGCTCGGCCTGTGAGGCTCTGAGACCGCTTTGATCGCCTCTTCGGCGGGGGCGGACCCGCACCACCGCGCGGGTCCACCCCCGCCGGCGTTCCGCCGCGATCCCGCCGGGTCACCCGGCCTCCAGAACCTCGGCAACGCGCCACGGACCAGGAACGAGGACGAGGACCACTTCGCGAGCCTGCGGGGCGGGTGCCTCATGCGCGCCGTCGTCATCCGTCCAGGTGGTGGGCCCCTGATGCAGGGACACCCGGGCGCACCTGGCTCCCTCCCACTGCCGGTTAGGGCAGGAAGCGCCCGCCAACTCGCTCACGCCGGTCACCGAAGTCGTCAGTCCCGCCACCCGCTCGTCGCCGCCCAGAAGGGAGGCCAGCAGCTCGGTGTCGGCGCGCGCGGCGGGCGAGCCCTCGACGGAAGTCAGGGCGAGCGCTGCGGCATCGCCGGAGACCAGAGCGAAGTCCCGCGCCCTCACCAGACCGGTGACGATGTCCTCCAGGGACTCATCCCCCGCGCTCGCAGGCGCGGCCCCCGGGCCGGCGGAGGAGGCCGGGGCGGCACTGCCGGCATCATCGTCTCTCTCCGCCCAGGCCATGATCCCAGCGGCCCCCAGCGCGAGGACGGCTCCCCCAATGGCCAGAGCTGTGGCGAGCCGGCCGCGCGAGAGGCGCCCGACCTCGCCGGGACCGAGGGACCTCCGCGACGGAACCACCCTAGTGGGGGTGCGCGCCGCCGAGCGCAGCGCCCCCGAGGCCAGGCGGGCGCCCTCGGGCAGGTCGATCGCCTCGGGCCATCCGAGCTGCGGGGCACGGGCGGCCAGGTCCCGCGCGGTGGGTCGCGCCCTCGCATCCTCCCGGAGGGCGTCGGCAAGCAGCGACGCGGCCTCCTCCCGCGAGGCGGAATCGGCCCCCTGGCACTCCAGGACGAGGGCGGCCAGGGAGTACACGTCGGACGACGGTGTCGCGGCCCCTCCCGCCAGTCGCTCCGGGGCGGCGGTGCCCTGCGTGCCCATCTCCATGATCCCGCCGAGCAGGTCGATGAGCACTGGAGCCCCTGAGGAGGCGATCATGACATTCGCCGCGGACACATCCCCATGGACCAGCCCCTCGTCGTGGAGGGCGGCCAGGGCCGAGCCCACTGCGTCGAGGAGCGCGGCGCTCTCCCCACTGCCCAGGCGACCCCGTGACCCGAGGACGACGGCGAGGTCGGCCCCATCGATGAGATCGGTGACGACGGCCAGTCGCCCTCCGGCCAGTGGCACGAGGGAGCGGATCCTCGCGATGCCGCTGTGCCGCAGGCTCCTCAGCGCCGCCAGGCGGCGCATGGCGCGCGTGCCCCGCTCCGGCCGCTCGATGACCCGCACGACAACGTCACGCCCCTCGCCGTCCACGCCCCGGATGGGGCAGCCGTCGGCCCGCCCGTTCCTCCCCAGCGCCTCGCCGAGGGAGATCCCCCTCTTGGCCAGGGCGCTCGACTCGGCGTCCGTGATCCCTCCCGGGCCCCGCGAGGGGCCGCCGTCCTCGCTCCGGGCCCGCCGCCGCGGAGCCAGCAGCGACGCGCGACGCCGTGTCGGCGCGGTAGTGGGTGATGCAGTCCTCATGGCCCCATGGTCAGCGGCTGCGGAGCTCGGCGGAAGTAGCCTGGAGAATCTGTGGATAACTCATCGGATGTTGACGCCGACGGCCGTCCCAGCGACTCCTGGCCCATGGCCCGCACGCAGCCCCGCCGCTGCCCGTGGCCTACTGTGGGCCCGTGCAGCACATGACAGCCAGCGCCCCGACGCTCCCCATGGACCGCCTGGACATTGATCTGGGCGAGCGCCTCGTCCCCTATGGCGAGGGGGCGCGCCTCCAGGACGCCGTCCACGCCGCCGTCGTCTCCGGGAGGCGGCGCTCGACGATCATCGCCCTGGAGCACGAGCCGGTGTACACGGTGGGGCGCCGCACGCATTCCTGGGAGCGCCCGAAGGGGGACATCGCGGGCCCGGATCGAGTGCCCGTGGTCAACGTCGACCGCGGGGGCAAGGTGACCTGGCACGGGCCGGGGCAACTGACCGTCTACCCGATCGTGCGCCTGGCCGAGCCCATCGACGTCATCAAGTACGTGCGCGCGCTGGAGGCCGCGGTCATGGATGTCTGCGCAGAGCTCGGGATCCCCTCGACGCGCATCGAGGGGCGCTCGGGCGTATGGGCACCGGGCCGCCCAGACGATCCCCGAGGGCCCTTCTTCCGGGCGGAGCGGAAAATCTGCGCTCTCGGCGTGCGCGTGGCGAGAGGCGTCACGAAGCACGGGATCGGGCTCAACGTCAGCCCGGATCTCGATGCCTTCGCCCTGGATCGGATCATCCCCTGCGGTATCGACGACGCCGGGGTCACCTCCATCGCCGCCGAGGTCGGCAGGCCGCCGGGCGCGCTCGCGGCGGGCGCGCTCGCCGACGGCGTCGTCGCCGCCCTCGAGGACCATCTCGCCCCGCTGCGAGCAGATTGAGCGCGGAGACGCTGGCTGGAGAATCACATAGGCCCTCAGTCCCATAACGTCGCGTGGGGCAATACACTGTCAGGGCTCGCGCGAATGCACTCAGAAGGAGAGCCCGTGGTAGACACGATCGCCCCCAAGGCCACATCCAGGGCAGGCACAGCCGTCGCCCCCGAGGGCCGCAGGCTGCTGCGCGTCGAGGCCCGCAACGCCGAGACGCCCATCGAGTCCAAACCCTCGTGGCTGCGCACCAGGGCCGTCGTCTCCGAAACATATGAGGATGTGCGCGGCCTGGTGCGCGAGAAGAACCTGCACACCGTGTGCGCCGAAGCGAACTGCCCCAATATCTACGAGTGCTGGAACGACCGCGAGGCGACCTTCCTCGTGGGCGGGGAGATCTGCACCCGTCGCTGCGACTTCTGCGACATCGCCACTGGCCGCCCCACGGAGTACGACGTCGACGAGCCCCGGCGCGTGGCGGCCTCCATCAAGGAGATGGAGCTGCGCTACGCCACGGTCACCGGCGTGGCCCGCGATGACCGGCCCGACGGCGGCGCCTGGCTCTACGCCGAGACCTGCCGGCAGATCCACGAGCTCTCCCCGACCACCGGCGTCGAGCTGCTCATCCCCGACTTCAAGGGGGACCCGGGCGCCCTCGCCGAGGTCTACTCCTCGCGCCCGGAGGTCCTGGGCCACAACGTGGAGACGGTCCCGCGTATCCACAAGCGCATCCGCCCCGCATTCTCCTACGAGCGCAGCCTGGACGTCATCCGCTCGGCCTCCGAGGCGGGCCTGGTGACCAAGTCGAACCTCATCCTGGGCATGGGCGAGACCCTCGAGGAGATCGAGGAGGCGATGGCGGCGCTCGTCGAGGCGCGCTGCGACATCTTGACGATCACGCAGTACCTGCGCCCCTCCAAGCTCCACCACCCCATCGACCGCTGGGTCAAGCCGCAGGAGTTCATCGAGCTGTCCTCGCTGGCAGAGGAGATGGGCTTCGCCGCTGTCATGAGCGGGCCGATGGTCCGCTCCTCCTACCGCGCCGGGATGCTGTGGGGCAGGGCCGTGGTCAAGCGCGGCTGGGAGGTGCCCGAGCACCTGCGCTCCCTCACCGAGCCGACGACCGCGCGCCAGGAGGCCAGCGCGCTCCTCGCCCCCTCCCCCGCTCTGGCCGCCGCCTCCTGAACCGGTCATCCGCCCCGCGCGGGCGCCGGGCCCCGGGGCCGCAAGACACGGCCGAGGATCGATTTACCACCGGGCCGCGCCTGCGGCGTCGTCTATCCTGTTCACCGTGAGCACAGCCCGAAGCACCCAGCCCAAGAAGAAGCGCCGCCTGGCCGCCTACGCCCAGAACCTCAAGGACGCCTACACCATCTCGCGGCGCACCTACCCGTGGATCGGTTGGGCGCTGATCGGCACCGCCGCCGCCTCGATCCTCCTGTCGATCGCGATCGCCCTGGGCACCGGGATGGCGGTCTGGTACTGGGTGATCCTCGGGATCATGCTCGCCTTCCTCCTCGACATGATCCTGCTGTCGTGGACGGTGCGCCGGGCCTCCTACTCCCAGATCGAGGGCGTCCCCGGCGCGGCCAAGGCCGTGCTCGACCAGGTCGGCAGGGGCTGGTATCTGGAGGAGCAGCCGGTCGCCATCAATCCCAAGACCCAGGACGTCATCTGGCGCCTGGTGGGCCGCCCTGGCATCGTGCTCGTCGTGGAGGGCCCCACGGGCCGCACGCAGCGACTGGTGACCGATGAGCGCAAGAAGATCAACCGCATCCTGTCCACGGTCCCCCTCCACGTCATCAACATCGGCACCGATGAGGGCCAGGTCCGCCTCGGCGAGTTGTCGGCCGCGCTGCGCAAACTGCCCACCAAGCCGACCCGCCTGACGGACTCCGAGATCTCCCAGGTCTCCAAGCGCCTATCCTCCCTGGGGACCAAGGGCCTGCCGATCCCCAAGGGCATCGATCCATCCAAAGTCCGCCCGGACCGCCGGGCCCTGCGCGGCCGCTGAGCCGGGCGCGGCCGCGGCCCCAGAGCGCTGACGGCCAACGAGGGCGCCTCGGCCGAAACACCAGGGACACACGCGCGGCACCGCCGCGTCATCGCCGCGCGCCTAGGCTCATCACCTGCCGCACCCGCAGCGGAACCAACGATCGTCGAGGAGCAAACCCATGTTCAAGGACGCCGCCGAGGCACTGGAGTACATCGAGCGGGAAGGGGTCGAGCTCGTCGATGTGCGCTTCTGCGATCTTCCCGGCATCATGCAGCACTTCACGATCCCGGCGGCGGCGTTCAAGTCTGACGCCCTCACTGACGGCCTCATGTTCGACGGCTCCTCGATCCGCGGTTTCACCGCTATCCACGAGTCGGATATGAAGCTCATCCCCGATGTCACGACGGCGTTCCTCGATCCTTTCCGCGCGCGCAAGACCCTCATCATCAACTTCTCGATCGTCGACCCCTTCACCGACGAGGTCTTCTCACGCGATCCCCGCTCCATCGCCGCCAAGGCCGAGGACTACTTGCGCTCCACCGGCATCGCCGACACCTGCTTCATCGGCGCCGAGGCCGAGTTCTACCTCTTCGACTCCGTGCGCTTCGCCTCCACTCCCCAGGGCGCCTTCTACGCCGTCGACTCCGACGAGGCCTCCTGGAACTCCGGGCGCGAGGAGCCCGGCGGGAACCAGGGCTACAAGGTCGCCTTCCAGGGCGGCTACTTCCCGGTCTCCCCCACCGATCAGATGGCGGACCTGCGCGATGAGATGGTGCGGGTCTGCCTGGAGACGGGCCTGGACATCGAGCGCGCCCACCACGAGGTGGGCACCGGCGGCCAGCAGGAGATCAACTACCGCTTCGCCCCACTGCTGACCGCCGGCGACGACATGATGAAGTTCAAGTACGTCATCAAGAACGTCGCCTGGGGGGCGGGCAAGTCCGCCACCTTCATGCCCAAGCCGCTCTTCGGCGCGGCGGGATCGGGTATGCACTGCCACCACTCCCTGTGGAAGGACGGGCGCCCCCTGTTCTTCGACGAGCGCGGCTACGGCCAGCTCTCCGACGTCGCCCGCTGGTACATCGGCGGCATCCTCGCCCACGCCCCGAGCCTGCTGGCGTTCACCAACCCGTCGGTCAACTCCTACCACCGGCTCGTCCCCGGTTTCGAAGCGCCCGTCAACCTGGTCTACTCGGCGCGCAACCGCTCGGCGTGCATCCGCATCCCCGTCACCGGCTCCTCACCGAAGGCCAAGCGCGTGGAGTACCGGGTCCCGGACCCGTCGGCGAACCCCTATCTGTGCTTCTCCGCCGTCCTCATGGCCGGAATCGATGGCATCCGCAACCGGATCGAGCCGCGCGAGCCCATCGACAAGGACCTCTACGAGCTCGCCCCCGAGGAGTACTTCGACATCGAGAAGCTGCCCTGCACGCTCGACGCCGCCCTGGAGGCCCTGGAGGCCGACCACGACTACCTCACCGAGGGCGATGTCTTCACCCCCGATCTCATCGAGACCTGGATCGACTACAAGCGGTCCAACGAGATCGATCCGCTTCGGGCCCGCCCGAACCCCTACGAGTTCGAGTTGTACTACGACATGTGAAGCAGGCGGGGGCGGGCGTATGGGCGCCCGCCCCCGGCCGTGACACGCGCAATACTCACTCCATGCAATAGATATGCACCGGAGTGGATAGAGTGGGCCACGGTCATCTACCCCGAGGAGCCGTCCCATGCGCACCACCCCCACCCGGGCCATCGCAGCCATCGCCGCAATCGGCCTGGCCGCCGGCCTGTCTGCCTGCACGAACGCCAACGACCTCGCCACCGGGTCCGCCAAGGCCAAGACCCAGGGCTACGACGTCTCGAGCATCACCAAGCAGGACGATATCGCCGCCCTCCTGCCCGCCGGGGCGCTCGGCGCCGACGGCAGGCTCGATATCGGCGCCGCCACGGACTACGCCCCCGCCGAGTTCCTGGACGCCGACGGCAAGCCGATCGGATACGACGCCGATCTCGCCCAGGCCCTTGGGAAGGTCCTCGGCGTCGACGCCACGATGCACTCCGCCTCCTTCGACTCGATCATCGCCAAGGTGGGCACCGAGTACGACGCGGGCATCTCCTCGTTCTCCATCACCAATGAGCGCATGCAGAACGTGGATATGATCCAGTACGTCCAGGTCGGCAGCCAGTTCAACGTGGTCAAGGGCAACCCCAAGGGCCTCGACGTCTCCGACCACCTCAACCTGTGCGGCAAGGTCGTGGGCGTCCAGACGGGCACGGCCCAGGCCGATGCCCTGGAGGCCGACTCCCAGGCCTGCGCGGCCGCGGGCCAGGACGCCATCGACATCCGCTCCTACGACAAGCAGGCTGAGACAACCTCCGCTCTCGTCGGCAACACCCTGGACGCCACCTACTCGGACTCCACGGTCGCCGGCTACGCCGTCGAGACCACGGACGGCGCCGTCGAGACCATCGGGGAGGTGGAGAACGCCGCGCCCCAGGGCGTGGTCCTGCAGAAGAACTCCCAGACCTGTGCCGCGATCCAGGCCGCGCTCCAGTACCTCATGGATGAGGGCATCCTCGCGGATATCCTCGAGAGTTGGGGCGTCGAGGACGCGGCTCTCTCGAGTGCCACCCTCAACCCAGCCGTATCGGAGTGACCCATATGACGGCCGCAGAGAACAACGCCCTGACCAGTTCCGAGAGCGACGCCGTCGTCCTCAACCACCCGCGCCCGGTGCCCCGGCCGGGGACGTGGATCAGCGCCGCGGTCGTCGTGGTCCTCGGCTCGATGCTCGCGCACTCGCTGGTCACCAACGAGAGTTTCCGCTGGGACCGCGTCTGGTTCTTCTTCCGGGAGGTCCACGTCATCCGCGCCGTCGGGTGGACGATCCTCCTGACGTTCCTGGCCATGCTCATCGGCATCACCCTCGCGGTGACGACGGCGATCATGCGTCAGTCCACCAACCCGGTGCTGCGTGGCGTCGCCGTAGCCTACCTGTGGTTCTTCCGCGGCACGCCGATCTACACCCAGCTGGTCTTCTGGGGTGCTCTGTCCGCCCTATACCAGCACCTGAGCCTCGGCGTCCCCTTCGGCCCCGAGTTGCTCACCTTCCAGACGAATGCCGTGTTCACCCCCTTCGTGGCCGCAGTGCTGGGCCTGGGCATCAACGAGGGCGCGTACCTGTCTGAGATCGTGCGCTCCGGGCTGGGCAGCGTGGACCCGGGCCAGGCCGAGGCCGCCGGCGCCCTGGGGATGAGCAAGGGCCAGATCCTGCGCCGGATCATCCTGCCTCAGGCGATGCGGGTGATCGTGCCGCCCACGGGCAATGAGACGATCTCGATGCTCAAGACGACGTCCCTGGTCCTCGCGGTGCCCTTCACTCTGGACCTGACCTTCGTAACGAACTCCTACGCCTCGCGCACCTACCAGACGATCCCGCTGCTCATCGTGGCAGCGCTGTGGTACATCATCATCACTTCGATCCTCATGGTGGGCCAGCACTACCTGGAGCGCTACTACGGGCGCGGCTTCGATTCCTCGCGCCCGGGGGCCGGTGGCAAGCGGCGCCGCCTGTCGGCGCGCCAGCAGGCCATCCTCGACGCCCACACCACCAAGGCCGATCCCTTCATGGAGGTCACCCCGTGAGCCAGTCACCTCCCCAGCAGGCCGCCCCGGCGACGGAGCCCAAGGTCCGCGTCTCCGGTCTCCACAAGTTCTTCGACGAGCTCCACGTGCTGCGCGGCATCGACCTCACCGTCCCGGCGGGCACCGTCACGGTGCTCGTGGGGCCTTCGGGCTCAGGCAAGTCCACACTGCTGCGCTGCATCAACGAGTTGGAGTCCATCGATGCCGGGCGCGTGTGGGTCGATGGCGAGCTCATCGGCATGCGGGAGGCCCCCGGCCGCGACGGCAAGCCCGTACTGCACTCCTTGTCGGACAAGCAGCGGGCGGCACAGCGCGCCAAGATCGGCATGGTTTTCCAACGGTTCAACCTGTTCCCCCATATGACGGCGATCCAGAACGTCATGGAGGCGCCCGTCCACGTCAAGAAGACTCCCAAGGAGCAGGCCCGCAAGCGGGCCGCCGAGCTGCTTGAGCGCGTGGGCCTTGCCGAGCGGATGGATCACTACCCCTCACAGCTCTCCGGCGGTCAGCAGCAGCGCGTCGCCATAGCCCGGGCGCTCGCCATGGATCCCGAGCTCATGCTCTTCGACGAGCCCACCTCCGCGCTCGACCCCGAGCTCGTCGGTGAGGTCCTGGCCGTCATGAAGGACCTGGCCCGGGACGGGATGACGATGGTGGTCGTCACTCACGAGATGGGCTTCGCCCGCGAGGTCGGCGATCAACTGCTGTTCATGGACGGTGGCGTAGTCGTGGAGCGGGGGGTGCCCGCCGAGGTCCTCGACCGCCCCGCCAACGAGCGCACCCGGGCATTTCTGTCCTCCGTGTTGTAGCGGGCTCCCCGAGCGCGGAGCACTCCCGGCCGTTGCGCCCTCGGACCGCGGAAACGGTCTCAGCCCCCAAATACCGTCTCGGCCCGGTATTGCGCCCTCATTCTCGCAGTTCGAGGGCGCAATACCGGGCCGAGACGGTAAGACGGGGACGAGGGCGCAACAGCGGGCCCATGGCGCCCGGTCCCCCACCCGCGCGTCACGCGGAGCCGGTGCCGCCCCTCCACGCACCGTCATTCCAGTCGAGGAGGCACCAGCCGGCATCGGGATCGCCCTCGGCCACCGCGATGCCGGTGTTGCGCAGCGGGTGCTCCGCGACCCACAGCGGATCGGCGCCGCTTCCCGGCGCTGCGCGCAGCGCGGCCCACAGGCGCAGCACCGTGCCGTGGGAGACGAGCAGCGCCGCTCCCCCGCCCCGCTCATCCTGCCCGCCCTCGGGGGCCTCATGGGCCGAGTGCTCCGCGATGGCACGCACAGCGCCGTCGAAGCGCGCAATCGTGTCGAGGCCGTCCTCCAGGGAGCCCGGGATGCGCGCGCCCAGCCTGCCCGCCATCCATGCGCGTGTCGTATCCACATAGCAGGCCACCGACCGCTCATCCGTGGCCATCTCCAGATCACCCGCGAGGGCTTCGCGCAGCCCCGGCAGGATCGTTGCCCGCAGCCCCGTGGCCCGCTCGACCGGTTCCATGGTCTGGCGCGCCCGCAGGATCGGGGAGACCCATAGTGAGGAGAGACCCGCCAGGAGCCCCGCGTCCTCCAGTCTTCCCGGGATAGTGGCGGCCTGCTCGCGCCCGTTCTCGTCGAGGGGCTGGCCGGGGAAAGCCGTATCGAGGGCCTGCATGACATTGGCGATGGTGCGCCCGTGGCGCACGAGGATGAGTTTCACGGCCTTATCCTGCCAGCGCCGGTGCTCACCGAGACCGCCTCCGAGTCATCCTGAGCCCCTTCAGGCCATCCCGGGCGTGCCGAGGGCCGCTCAGGACCACGGGTACGGCCCGGCATTGCGGCGGGGGATGCGCCACCGCGGGCAGGTCGAGCGGGACGACGATGCCCTCTCGGGAGTCACGGTCTGACCTGCTCGGCCGACCTGACCCGACAGCGTCGCGCCCGCCGGGCCGGGGGCGGTGGGCCGCGCGAGCGCCGATCCCCGTCGGCTCGGCTGGCCCTGCTGCTCCAGCTGATCCGGCAGCCCTGGTCCCCCTCCGGCCGAGCGCAGCACGCGTTCGACAACGGCGCGAGCGTGGCGGGCACTGCGCCGGTAGAGGTCCTCCAGGTCCCGCTCGCTGCCGCTGGCGAGCCCCAGGAGCCTGCCGACCAGCCGGATGCCCCGCTCGTCGGAGGGCAGGATGTCCACCCGCGCGCCGGAGTCGCGGCCCACGCCGAGCACCGTGGCGGCCCGGATGCGGGTGGCCAGGATCCAGGCGCTCATGAGAACGCCGGCGTCATCGACTGGTAGCAGCTCGGCCTCGGCGGCCGCCATGAGCGCCTCGAGGGTGGAGGTTGTGCGCAGGGCACGAACCTCGTGGGCGTGGGCGAGCTGGAGGACCTGCGCCACCCATTCGACGTCGGAAAGACCCCCGGGGCCGAGCTTGAGGTGCCGGGCGGGGTCGGCGCCCCGCGGCAGGCGCTCGGCCTCCATGCGGGCCTTGAGCCTGCGGATCTGGCGCAACTCCTCCTCCCCCAGACCATCGACGGACCATCGCAGGGGGGCGACGAGGGCCAGGAACTCCTCGCCCAGCGCCGTATCCCCCGCGCAGGCCCTAGCCCGCAACAGCGCCTGGCGCTCCCACACCGCCGACCACGAGCCGTAGTACTCGGCGGCTGAGGCCAACGACCGGCTGAGCGCGCCCTGGCGCCCCTCGGGCCTCAGGCCCGCGTCGATCGCGAGCGGGTGCGGGCCTGAGACGAGCAGGCGCATCGTGGCACGGGCCACCTCGTCGGCCTCGCGGGCGGCAGCGCGCTCATCAGCCCCGGGACGCGGGGCGTGGAGGAAGATGACATCGGCGTCCGAGGCGTAGGTGGTCTCCTCCCCTCCGAGCCGCCCCATGGCGATGACGGAGTGCCGGGCCAGCGAGGCGGTCTGGCCGCCACTCCCGCCGTCCCCCCCCTGCTGTCCGCGCTGGGCGACGACGAGCCTGATCGCGGCCCGCAGGGCGCCATCGATGACGGCATCCGTGGTGCTGGTCAGGATGCGGGCTGTGCGGGCCGGGTTGACGCCGTCGAGGGAGTCGGCCAGGGCCGCCCGCAGCAGCTCGCGGGTGCGCACGCCCAGGATCCTGCGCACGGCCTCGGCGCTGCGCGCCTCCGCCTGGGCGGGCGTGGCCCCCTCGAGGCCGCGACGGGCGAGGATCCTGGTGATCTCCTCGCGCAACTGCTCGCCGCTGCGCGGGGCGAGCTCGGCATCGTCGTCCAGCCAGGCGACGGCCTCCGGACGCTCGGCGAGGCGGTCCGTGGTCCATCGGGCCCCGGAGACCACCTGGCACAGGCGCTGGGCGGCCACGGGCGAGTCCCGCAGCAGTGCCAGGTACCAGTGGGAGGTGCCGATGTCGTCGGAGAGGCGCCGGAAGCCGAGCAGCCCGTTGTCCGGGTCCGGGCCCTCGCCGATCCACCCGATGATGACCGGCAGGAGCTGGCGCTGGATAGCGGCGCGGCGGCTGATGCCCTCGGTGAGGGCCTGGATGTGCCGCAGAGCGCCGTCGGGGTCGAGGTAGCCGACGGCGGCCAGCCGGTCCCGGGCGGCCTGCGGGCTGAGCCGCATCTCGTCAGCGGACAGGGCCGCGGCGGCGCCCAGAAGGGGCCGGTAGTAGATCTCCTCGTGGAGGGCGCGCACCTGCCGGCGACGGGCCCGGAAGGCGGTGCGGAGGTCGCCGGGCTCGGGGATGCCGATCCCCCGGCCGATGCGGCGCAGATCGGCGTCGCGCTCGGGCAGGTCGTGGGTGCGGCGCAGCCGGTGCAGCTGGGCGCGGTGCTCCAGGAGTCGCAGCTCCCGGTAGCCCTCGTCGAGCGCGAGGGCGTCATCGCGGCCCACGTACCCGCCCACGGACAGCGCCGCCAGCGCGTCGAGCGTGGAGCGCACCCGCAACTCGGCGTCGGCGCGCCCGTGGACGAGTTGGAGGAGTTGGACGGTGAACTCAACGTCCCGCAGGCCACCGGGGCCGAGCTTGATGCGCCTGTCCTCCCCCATCCGCTGGGACTCGTACTCCACCCGGCGGCGCATGGCACGGGCGTCGTCGACGAAATGGGGCCGCGAGCTCGCCGACCAGATGAAGGGGGCAATGGCCTCCTCGTAGGCGCGGCCGAGCACCGGGTCCCCCGCGGCGGCTCGCGCCTTGAGGAGCGCCTGGAACTCCCAGGAGGAGGCCCAGCGCTCGTAGTAGGCCACGTGCGAGGCGAGGGTGCGCACGAGGGCGCCATCCTTCCCCTCGGGGCGCAGCCCTGTGTCCAGGGGCCACAAGGAGGGCTCGCTCCCAGAGGCGGAGGTGGCACGGTGCAGGTGACCAGCGATCTCGGTACCCAGGCGCACGAGCTCGGCCTCGCCGGGCTCCTCGGCGGTCCCGGCGACGGCGGCGGCGGGTCCGACGACATGAATGACATCGACGTCGGAGATGTAGTTGAGCTCGCGCCCGCCGGCCTTGCCCATGGCGATGACGGCGAAGGCGACCCTGCGCGCATCCGCCCCCACACCCGCGCGGGCGATGAGGAGGGCGGCCTCGAGGGCGGCGTCGGCCAGGTCGGCCATCGCGGCACCGACGACGCCCACGTGGGCGGCGGGGGCGGTTGAGACGAGGTCGTCGGCGGCGATCGCGAGCAGCCGATCGTAGTAGGCGCGGCGCATCGCAGCGGTGGCCGCTTCGATCGCCGCGGGATCGGCGGGGCCGGCCGAGGCGAGGGGATCGGCTCCCGCGTGAGCAGCGAGGGCCTCGCGCGCGGCATCGACGAGGAGGAGGGAGGCGTCGGGACGGCCGGGCGCGTTCCAGGCGCGCTCGGGACTCAGGGCGTCGAGGTGATCGGGGTGGGAGACGAGGAAATCGCCGAGCGCCTGGGACGCCCCGAGGACCGCGAGCAGCCGATCGGCGTGGGCCCGGGAACCCCCACCCGCCCCTTCCCGGACGGGCTCGCCGACGACGGCGCGCAGGGCCGCGATGAGGCCGTTGGCGGCGGTCGGGTCGTCCTCCTGGGCAAGCACCGCGGCCAGGCGCAGGAGCGAGAGCAGGGCCAGATCGGGGTCAGCGGTGTCGCCCAGGGCGTCGATGAGACGGCCCCTCGCCTCGGCGGCTTCCCCACTCGCGCGGCTGATGAGCTCCGCGAGCGCCCGGTCCTCCAGGGCCCGCAGGGCGCGGTCGGGCTCGGCGAAGCCGGCGCCGAGAAGCCTGCGGCGCGGGCTGGGCGATGGCAGTCCCATGAGCGGGGTCATGCCGCCGGCGCGCCGACTCTCGCTGGCCATGAGCTCATCCCTCCTGCGCCTCGCTCCCGGGCGTCGGCCCGCCTCAGGCGCGGCGGAAGAACTGGCCGATCTCGAAGTCGGTGACCTGGGCGTCGTAGGCCTGGTACTCATGCCTCTTGTTGCGCTGGAAGTACTCGAAGGTGTCCTCCCCCAGGGTATCCGCCACGAGGTCGGAGCCGCTCATCGCGGATACCGCCCGCTTGAGGGATGTGGGCAGAGCCTCGATGCCCAGGGCGTCGCGCTCGCCGTCGGTCAGGGCCCACACGTCGTCCTCGGTCTCGGCGGGCAGGTCATATCCCTCCTCAATGCCCTTCATGCCCGCGGCGAGGATGGTGGCGAAGGCGAGGTAGGGGTTGGCGGCGGGGTCGAGGGAGCGGTACTCGACGCGCACGGCCTGCGCCTTGCCGGGCTTGTGCATGGGGACGCGCACGAGGGCGGAGCGGTTGTTGTGGCCCCAACACACGTAGCTCGGGGCCTCGTCCCCGCCCCACAGGCGCTTGTAGGAATTGACGTACTGGTTGGTGATCGCGGTGATCTCCTTGGCGTGACGCAGTATCCCGGCGATGAAGGCGCGACCGGTGGCGGAGAGTTGGTATTGGCCGGCGGGATCGTAGAAGGCGTTGTGGTCGCCCTCGAATAGGGAGAAGTGCGTGTGCATGCCGCTGCCGGGCTGGCCGACGAAGGGCTTGGGCATGAAGGTCGCGATGCAGCCCTCCTGGATGGCGACCTCCTCGATGACGGCGCGGAAGGTCATGATGTTGTCAGCCATCGACAGGGCATCGGCGAAGCGCAGGTCGATCTCGTTCTGGCCCAGGCCCCCCTCGTGATGGGAGAACTCCACGGAAATGCCCATCTGCTCGAGCATGAGGATGGCGCGGCGACGGAAGTCATGGGCGGTGCCGCCGGGGACGTGGTCGAAGTAGCCGGCGTCGTCGGTGGGGGTGATGCGGCCCCGCTCGTCGCGGTTGACGAGGTAGAACTCGATCTCGGGGTGGATGTAGCAGGTGAATCCGGCGTCGGCGACGCGCGCGAGCTGGCGCTCGAGGACGGCGCGCGGGTCAGTGCGGGCGGGCTCGCCGTCGGGCGTAAGCACGGAGCAGAACATGCGCGCGACGCGGTCGCGGTCATTGCGCCAGGGCAGCATCTGGAAGGTGGAGGGGTCGGGGCTCAGGAGCATGTCGGACTCGTAGACGCGGGTGAGGCCCTCGATGGTGGAGCCGTCGAAGCCGATGCCCTCCTCGAAGGCGGCCTCGACCTCGGCCGGCGCGATGGCCACGGACTTGAGCTGGCCGAGAACATCGGTGAACCACAGTCGAACGAAGCGGACATCCCGCTCCTCGATCGCGCGGAGCACGTACTCCTGCTGCTTGTCCATGCTGCTCCTCATCTCTGATCAGCGCTCGGATCCCGACGGCGGTACCGGGACGCCCCGACTCTATCGGGAGCGGGAGTCGGCCGGGTTTCGGCGCGCGGGTCGCGGGCGGGCCGGCGGGCGGCGTGAAGGGCCCTGTGGTGGCGGCTAGGCTGGAATCATGGCAAGCACGGACTCCTCCTACGCTCCCCCGAGCGCCCTGCCGCCGGCCGGCAAGCCGGTGCGCGTCCACCACCTCGCGGCCGCGAAGGCCGGGGGCGAGCGCCTGACCATGCTCACCGCCTATGACGCCGTGACTGCGTCGATCCTCGATGCAGCGGGCACGGACATGCTCCTGGTCGGCGACTCGATCGGCAATGTCATGCTCGGCCACGGCTCCACGCTGCCGGTGAGCCTCGATGAGATGGCCGTGGCGACGCGGGCCGTGGCCACGGCGACGACGCGCGCGCTCGTCGTCGCCGATCTGCCCTTCGGCACCTATGAGGCGGGGCCCGCTCAGGCCTTGGAGTCGGCCACCCGGCTGGTCAAGGCCGGGGCCAACGCGGTCAAGCTGGAGGGCGGCGCGCCGCGTGCGGCGACGGTCCGCGCGCTCAGCGAGGCGGGGATCCCGGTCGTGGGGCACCTGGGCTTCACCCCGCAATCGGTGAACATGCTCGGCGGCTTCCGCGTCCAGGGGCGCGGCGAGGCCGCCTCCCAGGCGCTGCTGGCGGACGCCTCCGCCCTGGCGGGCGCTGGGGCGATTGCCCTCGTTCTGGAGATGGTGCCGCAGGACCTCGCCGCAGCCGTCACCAGGGCTCTCGACGTTCCCACGATCGGCATCGGCGCAGGGGCGGGCTGCGACGCGCAAGTGCTCGTGTGGACCGATATGGCGGGGATGACGGACTGGAAGCCCCGCTTCGCCCGCGCGTTCGGCGAGGTGGGTGCCGCCCTGCGCCAGGCCGCCGAGGACTTCAACGCCGCGGTGCGCGACGGATCCTTCCCCAGCGCCGAGGAGAGCTTCGCCTCCTGATCGTGCCAGGGGCGCGCAGTGACGGCCGGCGCTCGCCGCGACGAGCGCCGGCCGCGGCTCACAGCCCCTCGGGCCGGGTGAAGTCGATGGGAACGATGTCGACGCCGTCGAAGACGCCGCTCATGTCCTCGGTCGGGAAAGTCACGCCCTGATTGCCGGGGTCGAGGGCCCAATCCAGGAGGCGGGGGGAGCCGCCGGGGACCGTCGGGTCGACCTCGACAGTGGTGATGGCGCAGTTGGCCATGGGCGCCTTGGAGTAGACCTCCAGGCCGATCCAGCGGGCCATGATCGTCATGATCGTCATGCCGTGGGAGACCGCCAGCGCCTCGGCGTCGCTCTTGCCGGCATCGGCATCGGCCCGCAGATCGGCCAGGATGCGGGCAAGGGCGCCATCGATGTCGCGCAGGTAGTCGGTGGCGCTGATGCCCTCGGGCGCCCCCTCGAAGCGGCCGGACAGGACCCCGGGCAGCAGCGTGCGCGTGGGCAGGGCGGCGATCATCTCGGGGTCGGGGCCGCCGTCGTAGATCCCGTAGTCGTATTCGCGCAGCCCGGTGAGGATGGTGCGCGGGAGCTCGCGGCCCTCGGTGAGGATGTCCGTGGTCTCGACGACCCGCCCCAGGGGGCTGAGGTAGACACGGGTGAGGGGGTAGCCGGCCAGGAAGTCGCGGGCCATCGCGGCGCCCTCGCGCCCCGAAGGGGTCAGGGGCGAGTCCGCTGAGCCCTGGGTGCGGTGCTGCTCATTGAGGACAGTGCGGCCGTGGCGCACGAAGTGGATCTTTGCCATGGTCACATCGTAGGTCACACCACCGCCCGGGAGGGGGCGCTTGGGACGGGTCGGATCGCGCGCATCCGGGAGGGGAGACGAGCGGGCTGTGCGCCCACTGCCCGGCTCCTATGCTGTGGGCATGACTGCTCCGACGCCCCCTGGATCCCCCCATCGCTCCGGCGCCGATCGGGCGCCGCGCGGAACCCTCGTGCCCGGCATCGTCGGGCCCCGGCGCGACGTGCCCGAGTCGATCGCCCGCCCCGAGTACATGTTCCACGATGGGCCCGAGAGGGTGACGGCCTCGGACATCAAGTCCCCCGAGACCGTTGAGCGCATCCGGGCGGCGGGCAGGATCGCGGCGCGGGCCATGCAGGCCGCTGCGGCAGCGATCGCGCCGGGCGTGACCACCGATGAACTGGACCGTATCGCCCACGAGTATCTGTGCGACCACGGCGCCTACCCGTCCTGCCTGGGTTACATGGGCTTCCCGAAGTCGATCTGCACCTCGATCAACGAGGTGATCTGCCATGGCATCCCCGACTCGACGGCGCTGGACGAGGGCGACCTCATCAACCTGGACGTCACCGCCTACGTCGACGGCGTCCACGGCGACACGAACGCCACCTACGCCGTCGGCGAGGTGGATGAGGAGACGCGCCTGCTCATCGAGCGCACCCGGACCTCCATGGAGCGGGGGATCAAGGCCGTCCGCCCGGGCCGCGAGGTCAACATCATCGGGCGGGTCATCGAGGCCTACGCCAAGCGCTTCGACTACGGCGTCGTGCGCGACTACACGGGCCACGGCGTCGGCGAGGCCTTCCACTCGGGGCTCATCATCCCGCACTACGACTCCGCCCCCCGCTACGACACCGTCATGGAGCCGGGCATGGTCTTCACCATCGAGCCGATGCTCACCCTGGGTGGCATCGAGTGGGACCAGTGGGAGGACGGCTGGACGGTGGTCACCCGGGACCGCTCGCGCACCGCCCAGTTCGAGCACACGCTCGTGGTCACCGAGGATGGCGCGGATATCCTCACCCTGCCCTGAGCCGCCCTGGCGGGCGCCTCGCCGCCGCGTCCGGCCGCGGATCAAGCAGGGTCGCGCACGGGGAGCAGTGCCCGGGTAAGGGTGCCCCGCACGCGGCGCCGATCCGGTACCCGCCGTGTCGGCTTTTCGGTGTAGATTCGATTTATCAGTTATGGCACGGACAAGGCGAGCTCTCGCCGCGGAGATGTGCCCCAGCTCCTTCACTAACATACCCACTCCCGGAGGTTCCAATGGCTCTTCGCTTCAACCCACCGCCGAACTGGCCCGCCCCGCCAGAGGGCTTCGTCCCGCCCGCCGGGTGGCAGCCTGACCCCGCATGGGGTCCGGCTCCCGAGGGTTGGCAGCTCTGGGTCGAGGACTCGGACGATGCCTCCCCCGTCTCGGCCTCCGGCCCCGGCACCTCGGACCCCGCCTGGGCCCCGACCCAGGTGGTCCAGACTGGCCGGTCGGGTCCCGTGGCCGACCCGACCGGCCAGTCGGCCTCCGCGCCATCCGCGGACTACGCCTCCACCGGGCTGCCCGCCCCGATGGGCTCCTCGGCTCCCGGCAGCCCCTATGCCGCGGAGATGAGCTACGCCCAGGCCCCCACCCCATTCCACGGCCAGGGCCAGCCCGCCCCCGCCGCCGGCTGGCAGCCGGTGGACGTGCCCGGCGGCGGCGGTGCGGCCAAGCCCGTCTACAAGCAGTGGTGGTTCTTCACGCTCATCGGTGTTCTGGTGATCGCGCTCATCGGCGGCCTCACCTGGGCCTTCGCCGGCGGCGATGACGCCGGCGGCGGCACGCAGACCTCGACGGCGGCCAAGTCCGACCCGAAGCCCGCCGAGGACGAGCCCGAGCCGCCAGCTCCTAAGGCGTCGTCCTCCGCGCCCTCCGGTTCGGCCAAGCCGGCAGCGGGGACCGAGGGCACCTCGATGGACAACCCCAAGGACACGACGACGGGCCCGTTGACCTTCCACGCCTCCAAGAACGACTACAAAGATCCCAACGCGAGCCTCGATGTGACTGTCGGCGACGTGAACTGGAATGCGAATGACGCCGCCAAGAGCTCCATGAGCAGCTACAGCTACAAGGAGCCCGGCGCCGGCCAGGTGTACATCCGGGTCCCGGTCGAGATCACGTACCACGGCAAGGGCCAGTACGAGGAGTACACCTTCAAGATGGACTTCGTCCACAACGGCACCACCACCTCCGCTACGGAGAACTACAGCGACAAGGGCGAGTTGATCCAGCAGGCCATGCCCCGCGATGGCGGCAAGGCCAGTGGCTACGTCACCTTCCTCATCGACCAGAGCGCCGTCAACCAGGGCGTCTTCGCGGTCACCGCGTTCACCGGCGTCGACGAGGGCTACATCAAGGCGAAGTGACCTCCAGCGCGCGGTCGGCCTGAGAATCGACGACCATCTGAGCATGACGAGCGTGGTGGGCTCCTCCCGGATCGGGAGGGGCCCACCATGTTTCTCTCTTCTCTCCTCCGCCAGCGGCGTTTGCCGGGGCGGAAGGACGAGGCGCGGACGAGCCGACCTGTACGCCGGGTTCTGTTGCCGCCCGCCGTTGCCGGACCGGGCGGTGGCGACCATCCATCTTGGACCGCCGTCGCCGACGGCCTCACGCGACCTACCCGCAGGCTCGGGCGAGCAGCCCTCGGGCGCCTGCTGCGCGGTCTTGCTCCGGGCGGGGTTTGCCGAGCCGCGCCGGTCACCCGGCGCGCTGGTGGGCTCTTACCCCACCCTTTCACCCTGACCGCCAGTGGCCTGGCGGCGGTCTTCTCTCTGTGGCACTGTCCCGCGGGTCGCCCCGGGTTGCTGTTGGCAACCGCCCTGCTCTGTGGAGCCCGGACGTTCCTCGATCCCGCAGAGAGTGCGTAGACTCCCTTGGGGTACCGCGGCCGCCCGGTCGGCTCGTCCGCACGCCCAGCATAGCCGCCGGAGGAAACCTCCAGAGCACCTCGATTGTCTAGCATGTGCGTGTGCTCATCCTCCTGCCTCCCAGCGAGGGCAAGACCCCTCCCGTCTCCGGGCCCCGCCTCGACCTCGCCTCCCTGCTCGCGGCCGACCGACTCACCACCGCACGCCGCGAGGTCATGGATGAGCTGTCCCGCATGAGCACCGCCCCGGATGCCGCAGCTATCCTCGGCCTGGGCCCGCGCTCCGCTGCGGACGCAGCTCTCAACCTCGTCCTGGAAGAGGCCCCGTGCGCGCCCGCCCATGAGCTGTACACGGGCGTCCTCTACGAGGCCGCGCGCCTCGGCGGGGCGGGCACGCCGGGCGAGGCCGAGGCGCTGTCGCGCCATGTGGTCATCCTCTCGGGCCTGTGGGGCGCCGTGCGGGCCACGGACCGGCTGCCTGCCCACCGCCTGGCGATGGGCGCCTCCCTACCGGGATGCGGGAGGCTCAACGGTTTCTGGAAGCGGGAGCTCGCCGCGGTTCTCGGCCCGATCGCCGAGGAGGCGGGGCTCGTCATCGATGCCCGTTCCTCCGCCTATGCCGGGGCCTGGCAACCTGCTCGCTCCTGGGGCGGAGAGCTGCTTCGCATCCGGGCGGTCCGGATCCGTCAGGGCCGGCGTCAAGTGGTCTCCCACCATGCCAAGCACATGCGGGGCCTGCTGGCCGGGGAGCTCATCGCCCTGCGCGCCGCCGGCCGTTCGCCATCGACGGCGAACGGCGTGGCCGAGGCGGGCGCCGGCCTGGAGGGCGTGGCGGACGCTGAATTGTCCGCCCCGGATCACTCGGGGCGCCGTGACCTGACCCTCGTCCTGGCCTGAGCCCCGCCTGGTGGGCGGGCCGACGGCACCCTGATCCGCTCCGGGCCCCGGAGCCATGGGCCCTGCGGGAACCGGGCCGGCTCAGATATCCATGCGCACGAGGATGACGTCGTTCTCCTCGGCGTGGATGACGGCGTCGGCCGGCGCGGCGTCGATGCGGGCGAGCTCGGCGGGACTGAGCTCGACGGAGCCGCCCTCGAGGCGGTGCCCGTGGAGGGCGAGGACGCCGAGGCCCCCGGTCGCGGCGCGCACGGCGTCGTAGTCGGCGAGCAGGGCAGGTGAGATGGTGCCGGCGAGCTCATCGCGCCGGGCGCACAGGCGCTCGGTCTCCTCATCGATCCGGGTGAACCCGGCGTCGCGCTCGGCAGTCAGCTCCCGGCCCGCGGCGCGGATGGCCCGCTCCTCATCGGCGAGCCGGTCCGATTCGGCCTGGGCCGCTTCGAGGGCCTCCATGGCGGCGATCTGGGCGTCCTCGAGAACGCTCTGGCGCCGGCCGAGCTGATCGATCTCCCCTTGGATGGCGGCCAGGTCCCGGGCGGCGTCGCCTCCCGCGGCCAGGCGCTCGCGCAGGGCAGCGGCGCGTCGGACGACCTGCCCGACCTCGTCCTCGGCGTGGGTGGCTCCCCTCTTGGCCTCCGCAAGGGCTGCGGTGGCCAGCAGGGCTGCGCGCTTGTTGTCCTTGAGACGGGCGATGGTCGTCTCGATGCGGGCCAGGACGGGCAGCGCGCGCCGCTCGTGCGCGAGCCTTGCGAGAGTGGCGTCGATATCCTGCAGATCGATGAGGAGCCGCTGCTCGGCGAGGGGGGCACTGGTCACGGGATGTCCTTCCGGTCGTCGAGGGGTGAAAAGGGGCTGGGGTTATCTCACTGGCGCGGGGCCAGTATTCAGGCGCAGGGCCCAGGGGTCGGTGCAGATCGTGGAAACATGCGTGGAGAGTCTACGTCCGCCGTACTCGGCGGCAGTGGCCAGCCGCTGGGCGAGCGGGGGCAGGCCTACCCACTCGGTGGCCCAGTGGGTGCCGCAGATGAGGTAGGGGCGCCCGGTTTCCAGATGCTCGCTGGCGGGGTGGTGGCGCAGGTCGGCGGTGAGGAAGACGTCCGCGCCGGCCTCGCGGGCGCGCGCCAGGAGGGAGTCGCCCGCTCCCCCGGAGACGGCGATGGTCTCCACGGTGGCGTCCAGGTCTCCGCCCACGAGGATGCCGGGGGGCGAATCGGGCAGGGCGGCGGCGACGGCGTCGGCGAAGTCGCGCAGGCGGGTGGGCACCGGCAGGGAGCCGATGCGCCCAATGCCCTGGGCGGGGTCGGCGGGGCTGGGCTCCAGCGGGACCGCGCCCAGCAGGCCGATAGAGGCGGCCAGCGCCGCAGCGATGCCGCCGTGGGCGGCATCGAGGCTCGTATGGGCGTTGAGCAGGGCGATGCCGCTGCGGATGAGGCGGTGGACGACACGGCCCTTGGGGTCGGTCGCGGCCACGCGGTCGGTACCGCGCAGGTAGAGGGGGTGGTGGGTGATGATCATGTCGGCGCCGCGCTCAATGGCCTCGTCGACGACAGAGGCGACGGGGTCCACGGCGAGCAGGATCGAGGCCACGGGAGCCTCGGGGTCCCCGCAGATGAGCCCGTTGGAGTCCCAGGACTCGGCCAGGCGGGACGGGGCGGCGGCCTCGACGAGGGCGACGACGTCGGCGACGGTCAGCTCCTCAGCGGCCGAGGAGGCCTCCCCGGCGGAGGGTCGCGGGTGGAGCGGCGATTCGATCATGCGGCAAGGCTAGCGGCACGGCGCCGGGGCGGGCGTCTTGCGGGACGGGCGCGCGCTCCGGCACGACGAGGTCTTCGTCATGGACGATGGCGCGCACGCGCCCGATCCCGCGATCACAACGATGGACGCGCAGCGCGGTCGGGGCCCGCGCGAACTCGCCCACTGTTCGTGGGGCTGGTGGCTACCGGCCTGGACCACCGGCGCGGCGTTTACGCCTCGCACCGCGCGGGCGACGACTCGGTCCCCCAGGGGAGCGGCGGAACCCGGCAGGTCATCGCGAGGCGTGAGGAGAGCCATACGTCCAGTGGCAATAATTCCGGAGTGCGGACATGTTGTTCGGGCGAGCCGTATCGACGCCCAGAACACGGCACTGGGCCTCATCATTCCGAGGAGTTATCGACATGCCCCGCTTCCTGTCCGGCCACAAGCGCCTTGTGGTCTCCCTGGCCGTGGTCTTCCTGGCCGCCACTGGGATCGCCCTGGCCGTGTTCAAGCCGTGGCTGCTGTTCATCGACCAGACCGTGAACGATAGGATCCCCGCCTTCTCGGCGGCGACGACGCCAGCAACGCCCCAGGCACCCTCCGGTGAGGCGATGGGAGCGGATGGCGCCGGCGGCGCCACCGACGCGCCCGCACCGCAGGGGCCCGTTCAGGTGGCGAGCGGTTCGTTCATCTCCCACGAGCACTCGACGACTGGGACGGCGCGCATCCTGCGCAACCCGGATGGCTCGCACCAGCTGGTGCTGGAGAACCTCGCGACGTCGAACGGCCCGGACGTGCGGGTATGGCTGAGCGCCGGACCGGTGATCGAGGGCATGGACGGCTGGTTCACGGCCGGGGACTACGAGCACCTGGATGTGGGGCCGATCAAGGGAAATCTTGGCAACCAGGTCTACGACCTGCCCGCGGGGACGGACCCGAGCGCGTGGACGAGCGTGGTCCTGTGGTGCGATGACTTCAATGTCTCCTTCGGCGCCGCCAAGCTGAGCGCCGCATAGGAACGCGCGGGGCGGGGATCTGCTCGGCGCCGGGCCATCGCCCCCCCAAGCATCGATCCTGCTGGCGTGGATATGGATCCGGAAGAGGAGGCCGACGGCGATCGTTGGGATTCCACCGGTCGCTCCGGGGCCACCGGGCCGCCGGCCTGCCCACGGCAGCGGGATCGACATCGCTTCCGTTGCCCCGGGAACTACGGGCGAGGCGCCCGCCGATTTCTCCACTCCGACAGCATCGGAGGGCCGGCCCCGTCCTGAGCATCCGCGGGCCGCTTCAAGCACCTCCCAGCCATTGGCGACACCCCGGTGGCGAGCTCCGCGGTTCTATCAGCGGTCCGCGGATGCCCTGGAAGGCCTGGAGCGCTTCCGGCCAAGAGGCCGCACGACCTGAGGAGCAGCCCGCCCCGTACGACGATGCGGGTTCGTATACGAGCACCGTGGTGCCCCCGGCGGGACTCGAACCCGCACGCCTCGCGGCATCGGCTTTTAAGGCCGCTGTGTCTACCGGTTCCACCACGGGGGCGGGCACCGCGTTCAGGGCCCGCGGGCCCTGAACGCGGTGCTGTACCCCCACCGGGATTCGAACCCGGGACCTTGTGCTTATCAGGCACGGACGAGGTATAAGCTCGCTGCTCTAACCGCTGAGCTATGGGGGCCGGCGGCGGGCGGGGCCCGCACCTGAGCGAGGCTACCAGTCATGACGCCGTATCCACATGCGGATGAGCGGGCCAGTCGCTCCGGGCCGTCGTCCCACGCTGCGGCGAGGCACACCGGCGCACTCATCGAGGCCCTGAGGGAGGCGATATCGCGGACCCGCCCTACCCCTGCAACCGGGAGCCCGTGGATGCCGCCGGGACCACTGCGTCCTCGTGCCGACGACACCGACGGTCGGCCCGCGCGCACCGTCCTGGAGCACGCCCGGGGCCGTCATCATCTCCAGCTTCTCGAAGCACTTCGGCATGACGGGCTGGCGGCTCTGCTGGACGGTCCTGCCCGAGGGTCCCGTCCAGGCGGCGGAGAACCTGGCGATCACCTTCTTCCTATGCGCCTCCGCGCCCCCGGGCTGATGCCGTGCCCATCGGCGGGCGGCCCGGGGTCGGTGGACATGTCCGCACCGGCCTCATCGGATTCCCCGGTGTTGGTCCTGGTCATGCTGGTCATTGTCTCCCCTGCCTCCCCCGCTCCATCGCCGCGCCGCTCTCGCGCCTACGTGGGAGCTGGCAGGGGCGCCGGCACCGCCATTGCCCCGCCACGGCACCGGGCAGGGCGCGGATCCCGGCTGCCCCCGTGGCCGAGCGCGGCGCCCAGGCGGGGAGGGCGGAGGTCAGAGCGAGGTCTGCGGCGGCCAGCACCGTGCGCACCGGTCCGGGGCGCGCCAGGGCGGCGACGCGCGGGGGCATGGGGGCGAGCCGGCGCGCGAGGGCCGGGAACCGGCGCCTGGCGATGAGCCCGGCCTTGGCGGCGTGAAGGGGATCGGAGACGAGGATGATGGGGCCGTCTCCGCCCGCGGCCTCGATCAGAGGTGGCAGGGCGCCGATGTTCTCCCAGGTGGAGCGCGAGGCGGTCTCAGTCCAGGTGGCTCCCCGCCAACCGAGGCCGCGGGCGTGCTCGGCGAGCATCTCCGCCTCGGGGCGCTCGCCGACGACGGCGCCTCCGGAGCAGATGAGCAGGTCCCCCGGGCGCAGGGCGGCGACGGCGGCCCTGGCGCGGCGCCTGTTGGCGCCACCCGCGCTCGGCCCGGCATCGGCGTGCCCGAGGACGACGACGATCCTCCTGTGCCCCGCGCCGTGCCCATCGAGCCGGCGCAGCGCGCGCACGGCGGCCAGCACATGACGGCGCCACTGGTCTCCCACAGCCCCATCCTGCGGAGCCTCGCGCGCACGCGCAAGCGATGTGGAGGACATTGGCGCCAGGACCTGCGGGCCGCCGGCACCACCTGACCGACCACCGCGTGAGCGCCCAGGAGCCCACCCCCTCGTCAGGGCGGGCCGCTGCGGGTCAGGAGGTGATGGGCCCCGCGCCGGCTCGTCTGTGGACCCGGCCGGACTCGAACCGACGACCGACGCGGTGTAAGCGCGTTGCTCTACCAACTGAGCTACAGGTCCAGTGGGGCGCTCCCCGCGCGAAGAGCACCCAGATGGGGTCAGCCGCCGCAAGTGCCTCAGCGGCGCCGGCTGGAGACCCGGGTGCCGCTCCAGGCGTCACCCATCGAGGCCGTCGACGTGGCGTGCATGCCCGCCGTCGCCGCCGCCTCCTCGATATCGGCCGCCGCCACGGCGCCCGCCGTGCGCGCCTTGGGCGTGAGCACCCAGATGATCCCATCGCCGTCGAGGTTGGCCTGCGCGTCAACGAGCAGGTCCGTCAGATCGTCGATGTCGCCGTCGTCGGCGCGCCACCACACGATGGCGGAGTCGGCCACGTCCTCGTAGTCCTCGTCCACCAGCTCCGTGCCAGTGAGAGCCTCGGCGGCCTGCCTCAGGGCGGGGTCGACATCGTCGTCATACCCGAACTCCTGGATGATGAGACCGGAGGCGAAGCCGAAAGCCCCGCCCGCTGCGCTCGCCACTATCCCTCTACCGTCCTTCCGGGCTCAGCGCCCCTGCTACGGTCCCCCTGTGGAACCTGTGCATAGCCCACCGCATGAGGGCCGCCCGCGCAAGCGCCTGTCCGTTCCTCGGCGCGCCGCGACGCCCCCGACGGTGCCGCACCACGTGCCTGACCTCACAGGTCGCTTGGGACTTCTTTCCCCCTTGGCCGTCCTGATGCGCCTTCGAACGCCGTAGATTAGAGCCCAACAGGACGCGGGCCGACCCTGGGCTCGCGGCGGACCGGGTCACCGGGCGCGCAGGAGCGACGCCGGGCCACCCAGCTCGCCAGCGCCCTCCAATCCATCGGAACGACGCAAGGAAGAGGATTCCGTGAGCCCCACCAGCGATGCCACACCCCTCATCGACGGCCTCCTGACCAAGGTCAACGACAACGATCCCGAGGAGACCCAGGAGTGGCGCGAGTCCCTCGACGCCCTCATCGCGGAGAAGGGCGCCCCCCGCGCGCGCTTCATCCTGCTGTCGATGCTCGCCGAGGCCCGCAAGAAGAACGTCACGGTCCCGGGGCAGACCACCACTCCCTACGTCAACACCATCCCCGTGGAGGATGAGCCCTACTTCCCCGGCGATGAGTCGATGGAGCGCACCTACCGCCGCTGGCTGCGCTGGAACGCCGCCGTCATGGTCACCCGCGCCCAGCGCCCGGGGGTCGGCGTCGGCGGGCACATCTCCTCCTACGCCTCCACCGCGACCCTCTACGAGGTCGGCTTCAACCACTTCTTCCGCGGCAAGGACCACCCCGGCGGCGGGGACCACATCTTCTTCCAGGGCCACGCCTCCCCCGGCAACTACGCCCGTGCCTACATCGAGGGCCGCCTGAGCGAAGACGACCTCGACGGCTTCCGCCAGGAGGTCTCCCACCCGGCGCGCGGCAAGGGCCGCGGCCTGCCCTCCTACCCGCACCCGCGCCGCATGGAGGACTTCTGGGAGTACCCCACGGTCTCCATGGGCCTGGGCCCGGCCGAGGCGATCTACCAGGCCTGGTTCGACCGCTACCTCGCGGGAGCCGGCATCAAGGACACCAGCCAGCAGCGCACCTGGGCGTTCCTGGGCGACGGTGAGATGGACGAGCCCGAGTCGCGCGGCATGCTGCAGCTCGCCGCCAGCCAGCAGCTCGACAACCTCACCTTCGTCATCAACTGCAACCTCCAGCGCCTCGACGGCCCGGTGCGCGGCAACGGGAAGATCGTCCAGGAGCTCGAGGCCTCCTTCAAGGGCGCCGGGTGGAACGTCATCAAGGTCCTGTGGGGACGCGGCTGGGACCAGCTCCTCGCCGCGGACAAGGACCACGCCCTGGAGCACCTCATGATGGAGACGCTCGACGGCGACTACCAGACCTTCAAGGCCAACGACGGCGCCTATGTCCGCAAGCACTTCTTCGGCCGCGACCCGCGCACCGCCGCCCTGGTCAAGGACTGGACGGATGAGGAGATCTGGGCCCTCCAGCGCGGCGGCAACGACTACCGCAAGATGTACGCCGCCTACAAGGCCGCCACAGAGCACAAGGGGCAGCCCACGGTCATCCTGGCGCACACGGTCAAGGGCTACCTGCTCGGCTCTCACTTCGCGGGCCGCAACGCCACCCACCAAATGAAGAAGCTGACCCTGGACGACCTCAAGGGCCTGCGCGACCGTCTGCACATCCCGATCACGGACGAGCAGCTCGAGGCCAACCCGAAGATGCCCCCCTACTACCGGCCCGCTGCGGATGACCCGGCCCTGCTCTACATGATGGACCGCCGGAACCAGCTCGGTGGGTTCCTCCCCGAGCGCCGCGACGCCCCCAGGCAGATCCAGCTGCCCGGTGACCGCCCCTACGACGTCCTCAAGGGCGGCTCGGGCAAGCGCGAGGTGGCCAGCACCATGGCCTTCGTCCAGCTGCTCAAGGAGCTCATCAAGGAGGACGGCATCGGTCGGCGCATCGTGCCCATCATCCCTGACGAGTCGCGCACCTTCGGCCTGGAGTCCCTCTTCCCCACGAAGAAGATCTTCAACACCCAGGGCCAGAACTACACGCCCGTGGACGCGGAGATGATGCTGTCCTACCGCGAGTCCACGGACGGCCAGATCATGCACACCGGTATCAACGAAGCGGGCTCCGCCGCGCTGTTCCAGGTGGTGGGCACCAGCTACGCCACCCATGGCGAGCCGATGATCCCGGTGTACATCTTCTACTCGATGTTCGGCTTCCAGCGCACCGCGGACCAGTTCTGGGCCGCCGGTGACCAGCTCACGCGCGGCTTCATCATGGGAGCCACCGCCGGTCGCACCACGCTGGCCGGCGAGGGCACCCAGCACATGGACGGACACTCGCCACTCATCTCGGCCACGAACGAGGCCGTCGTCACCTACGACCCCGGCTACGCCTACGAGATCCGGCACATCGTGCGCGACGCCCTCGAGCGCTGGTACGGGCCCGAGACCGGGCGCAACCGCGACGTCATGTACTACCTCACCGTGTACAACGAGCCGATCAGCCAACCGGCGGAGCCCGAGGACGTGGACGTCGAGGGCATCATCAAGGGCATCCACCGCCTGTCCGGCCCCGCCGACGGCGATGGCCCCGAGGTCCAGCTCCTCGCCTCCGGCGTGGGACTGCCCTGGATCGAGGAGGCCCGCCGAGTGCTCGCCGAGGATTGGGGCGTGCGCGCCTCCACCTGGTCCGTGACGTCCTGGAACGAGCTGCGCCGCGACGCTCTGGCCGCCGAGAGGGAGAACTTCCTCAACCCCACCG
The DNA here is from genome assembly GCF_002076915.1 of Actinomyces gaoshouyii. NCBI lineage: Bacteria > Bacillati > Actinomycetota > Actinomycetes > Actinomycetales > Actinomycetaceae > Actinomyces > Actinomyces gaoshouyii. The sequence continues at coordinate 940,044 of NZ_CP020468.1, read as the reverse complement.
GCGACCAGCGGGTTCCCTTCGTGACCTCCCGCCTCCAGGCGGCGCAGGGCCCCTTCATCGCCACGAGCGACTACGACCACCTCGTCGCCGACCAGATCCGCAAGTGGGTCCCGGGCAGCTACCACACCCTGGGGGCCGACGGCTTCGGCTTCTCCGAGACCCGGCCGGCTGCGCGCCGCTTCTTCCTCATCGACTCGGCCTCCGTGGTCGTCAAGGCGCTGCAGGCACTGGCCGATGAGGGCAAGCTCGAGCGCGATGTGGTCGCCCAGGCCATCGCCCGCTACGACCTGACCAATGTCAATGCGGGCACCTCCGGATCGGACGGCGGCGACGTCTGAGCGCGGTGCCCGACCAACGCGAGGGGCCCGGCTGGTGACGATCACCAGCCGGGCCCCTCGCGTCAGCCGAGGAGTCCGGGGGCCCGGCCCGCGCGGGGCTCAGGCCTCCTGCGGGACCCTGGCGCCCTCTCCCGCCTCGGAGACCCCGACAGCGGCGATAGAGGGATCCGCGCCCGAGTAGTGCTGGGCATCCCGGTACTTGGGGCGCAGCAGGTTCTCCGCGCTGAGGAGCTCGTCGAGAACCGACTCCTCCAGCAGGCCCATCTCCAGGACGACCTCGCGCACGGAGCGCCCCGACCGCGCGCACTCGCGGCCCACGAGGTCCCCGTTGTGGTGACCGATCACCTCGTTGAGGTAGGTGACGATGCCGATCGAATCGAGCACGTTGCGCCGGCAGACCTCCTCATCGGCCTCGATGCCCACGACGCACAGGTCTCGCAGGATGCGCATGGCCCGGCGCAGCAGGTGGATGGACTCGAAGGCCGCCTGCCCGATGACGGGCTCCATGACGTTGAGCTGGAGCTGGCCGGCCTCGGCGGCCATGGTCACCGTGAGGTCGTTGCCGATCACCTTGAAGCAGATCTGGTTGACCACCTCCGGGATGACGGGGTTGACCTTCGCGGGCATGATGGATGAGCCCGCCTGGCGCTCGGGCAGGCGGATCTCCGCCAGGCCGGCGCGCGGCCCTGAGGAGAGCAGCCGCAGATCGTTGCAGATCTTGGAGAGCTTGACCGCCAGGCGCTTGATCGTGGCGTGCATGGACACATAGGCGCCGGTGTCACTCGTGGCCTCCAGGAGGTTCTGGGCCCCGGAGACCGGCAGGCCCGTGACCTCTTTGAGGTGGCGCACGGCGGTCGCAGGGTAGCCGGGGGGCGTGTTGAGGCCGGTGCCGATGGCGGTGGCCCCCAGGTTGACCTCCAGGAGGAGGGCGCTGTTGTGCATGAGGCGCGTGATCTCCTCGTCGAGCAGGACAGCGAAGGCCTTGAACTCCTGCCCCAGGCTCATGGGGACCGCGTCCTGGAGCTGGGTGCGCCCCATCTTGAGGACGTCGTGGAACTGGCGGGACTTATCGAGGAAGGCGTCGATGAGGTCGCACAGGTCCGCCTCCATCCCGGCCACCGCCTGGTAGAGGCCGAGGCGGAAGCCGGTGGGGTAGGCGTCGTTCGTCGACTGGGACTTGTTGACGTGGTCGTTGGGGTTGACGACGTCGTAGCGGCCCTTGGCGTAGCCCAGGCGCTCCAGGGCGAGGTTCGCCACGACCTCGTTGGTGTTCATGTTGAGGCTGGTTCCCGCGCCGCCCTGGAAGACATCGACCGGGAACTGGTCCATGCACCGGCCGCCCACGAGAATCTCATCGCATGCCCACAAGATGGCCTCCGCGAGCTCGGGTGCCAGGGTTCCCAACTCGGCGTTGGCCAGGGCGGAGGCCTTCTTGACCTGGACCATGCCCCGGATGAGCTCGGGGACATCGCCGATGGTGGTCCCGGAGATCTGGAAGTTCTCCATGGCCCGCAGCGTGTGGATGCCCCAGTAGGCGTCGAGGGGCACCTCTCGCGATCCCAGGAGATCCACCTCGGTACGAGTCGCCGGTCGCATGTCCATGTCCTCCATCAGGATCTCAAGGCCGACGGCGTGGGTCCCGTTTTCCCCGCCCCATCACGCCTCATTTGAGTGCCCTACATTATCCCTGGCGGCCTCGCACTGGGTAGCATTTGATCATGGACGAGTTGAGCGAGGCGTCTGTCGCGGCCCTCCGACGGGCGCAGAACACGATCATCGAGCACTCCCTCGACCGCATCAGCGCCGCCCATCCCTGGTACCGCACGCTTCCCGAGGCATCGCGCAAGCAGATCGAGAATGTCTCCCACCTGGGAGTCACCATGTTCGTCGACTCCGTCGAGGAGCCCGAGAGCGCGGCGAAGCCCTCCCAGATCTTCTCCGTCGCCCCCGCGACCCTCACCGGCACGATCACCCTGGGGCAGACCCTCGACCTCGTGCGCACCGTTCTCGACGTCGTCGTCGAGGAGGCGCCCCAGGCGGTTCCCACCGAGGACCATGACACCGTCCGCATCCTCGTGCTCACCTTCGGCCGCGACGTCGGCTTCGCCGCGGCGGAGGTCTACGCCCGCGCCGCCGAGGCCCGCGGCGCATGGGACGCCCGCCTCGAGTCGGTCGCCGTGGACTCCATGCTCCACGGCACCCCCGCGGAGGCGGCCACGCGCGCCGGCTCGGCCGGCTGGACCCATCGCGGCCCCGTCGTCGCCATCGCGTCGAGAACGGCGTTGGACGCGATCGCCACCTCCCGCCTGCGTCACACCTGCCGGACCCAGGCCGAGGACTGCCTCGTCTCGGTGCGCGGGGACTCGGTCATCATCATCCTGGGCGCCTCCCCCGAGGCGCCCACCGGACCTGCCGGTCAGCACAGCCAGTACAGCCATCCCCTCCGCGAGGGTCGCACCGAACGCGGCGTCGATGAGATCGCCATGGAGATCGCCGCGTCCCTCGATGGCCCGACCGTGGTGGGCCCCGTGGTGGCCGAGGTCGATGACGCGGGGCTCTCCCTGCGCTCGGCGTTGGCCGGGCTGCGGGCGCTGCCGGGCTGGGCCGAGGCCCCCAATCCCGTGCGCGCCGATGACCTCCTCCCCGAGCGCCTGCTGTCCGGCGACGAACTCGCCCATGAGCAGATCCTCGCACTCGTCCACGAACCGCTCCACGCCATGGGTGATCCCTTCGAGGAGACCGTCGCCACCTACCTGGCGCTCGGCGGGAGCCTGGAGGCGACGGCCCGCGCCCTGTTCGTCCACGCCAACACGGTCCGCTACCGGCTGGGGAGGGTAAGCGAGCAGGTCGGCTGGGACGCCACGAATCCTCGCGATGGACTCATGCTCCACATGGCGGTGCTCGTCGGTCGGCTCGCCGCCGCCTCGCGCCTCTAAGACCGCTCCGGCACACGGCCCGAGGTCCCAGACGCTCCACACCCCACCACTGTTGCCCACCCGGCGGCGCATGCCGCCCCCGACCCACGCAAGGAGACCACCATGACCAACAACACCGAGCAGGCCACCGACATCCTGAGCGTCGTCATCGAGTTCACCGCCGAGGAGGCCTGCGTGGCGCCCGAGCTGGTCTCCAGCGACTCGAGTTTCGCCGGGGACCTCGACATCGACTCCCTGGGGCTGCTCACCATCGCCACGCGGGTCGAGGAGCGCCTCGGGGTCACCCTCGAGGACTCGCTCATCCCCGCACTGCCGACCGTGGGCGCCCTCGCCGAGCACGTCATGGCGCGCAAGGCCTGACCCGTGCCCGGTGAGGAGCACCGTCGCCCAGTCGGCCAACTGCTGGGGCAGGACCCGGATCGGGAGGTCGTCATCACCGGTCTGGGCGCCACCACGCCGCTGGGCGGGGACGTGGCGAGCACCTGGCGCGCGCTGCGCTCGGGCGCGTGCGCCGTCCGGGCGATCACCCAGGACTGGGCGGAGGGGATGGGGCTGCCGGTGCGCATCGCCGCTCCCCTGGCCGTCGAACCCGCCGAGGTCCTGGGGCCCCGGGAACTGCGCCGACTCGACCGCGCCAGCCAACTGGCGCTCATCGCCTCGCGCGAGGCCTGGGCCCAGGCGGGCTCCCCCGAGGTCGACCAGGAGCGGCTAGCGGTGTCCATCTCGCCCGGAATGGGCCCGGTGCTCTCCGTCATGGAGACCTGGGACACGCTGCGGGAGCGGGGCCCCCGCAGGGTGGCGCCCACGGCGGTGCCCGCGCTCATGCCCAACGCCCCGGCGGTCGCCGTCGGCATCGAGCTCGGGGCGAGAGCGGGCATCCACTCCCCCGTGTCCGCCTGCGCCTCCGGCGCCGAGGCGATTGCCCACGGCGCCGACCTCATCGCCCTGGGCCGCGCCGACATAGTGCTGGCCGGGGGCGCAGACGCCGCGCTGCACCCCATGACCGTTGCCGCCTTCGCCGCCATGCGGGCCCTTTCCACTCGCAACAACAACCCCGCCGGAGCCTCGCGCCCCCTGGCGGCGGACCGCGATGGATTCGTCCTGGGCGAGGGGGCCGGCGTGGTCGTCCTGGAGTCCGCCGCGCACGCGCATGCGCGGGGCGCGCAGCCGCTCGTCCATCTCGCCGGCAGTGCGATCACCGCTGATGCCATGGATGTCGCGCGACCCGACCCCACCGGCGCTCAGCAGGAGCGCGCCCTGCGCCAGGCCCTGGCCCAAGCCGGCCTCATCCCGGACGAGCTCGGCCACATCAACGCCCATGCCACCTCCACACCCGCGGGTGACCTCGTCGAGGCGCGGATGATCGCTCGAGTCGCCCCCGGAGCGGCGCTCAGCGCCACGAAATCAGCCACCGGGCACCTGCTCGGTGGCGCTGGTGGCCTGGAGGCGGTGCTGGCCGCCATGGCGATCGTCGACGGGTTCCTGCCGCCCACGCTCCTACCCGGCGGGATCGACCCTGAGATCGCGGACCTGGGGCTCGACGTCGTCGGCCCGGATGGCCGCGAGGCGCCGGGGCTGGGCAGCGCCGCGTCGACCTCCTTCGGGTTCGGCGGGCACAACGCCGCCCTCGTGTTGCGCCGGCCCTGACCTCGAACCCCTCAGCCAACCCGGTGAAGCCAGCGCACGGGGGCGCCGGAACCGGCGTAGCGGAAGGGCTCGAGCTCGTCGTCCCAGGCCTGCCCCAGGGCAAGGTCGAGGTGCCGCCTCATGGCCTCGGGCTGGGAGGCGTACTGGAGGGCGGCGCGGATGCGGTCCTCGGGGACGACGACATTGCCGTGGACATCGGTCTGGGCATGGAAGATCCCGAGGTCCGGAGTGTGCGACCAGCGCCCGCCGTCGGAGCCGGGACTGGCCTCCTCCGTCACCTCGTAGCGCAGATTGGCCCACCCCCGCAGGGCGGAGGCGAGGACCGCGCCCATGCCTACCCGCCCCACCCAGCTGGTCTCAGCGCGCATCATGCCAGGAGCGGCAGGCTGCTCGGTCCAGTCGAGGTGGAGCTCGGTGCCCAGGGCGTTCTGAGCCGCCCAGACGATATGCGGGCACAGCGCCCGGGGGGCGGAGTGCACGAAAAGTACACCGCGGGTGTGACCACCGTTCACGATCAACAGCCTCCTGGATTGGTCGAGGGTCGTCTTCCCCAACGATCTCGCCAAGTGATTCAGGGGCGGTCATCATGAGGCACGCGGCGTGCTCTTGAATCATGCCAGGATGCGGGCCCGCGCTCAAGGCGCCTCGCCCGCGGGGAGCATCGGGCTCACAGCCCCTGCTCGCGCAGCTGCTTCATGGCACGCGCCCGGTTCTTGCGGTCCAGGCGGTCCAGGTAGAGGTGACCCTCGAGATGGTCGCACTCGTGCTGCAGGCAGCGGCCCATGAGCGCCTCCCCCTCGACGACGATCTCCTTGCCATCGAGGTCGATGCCCGCGGCACGCGCGTACCACGCGCGCTTGGTGGGGAACCACAGGCCCGGCACGGACAGGCAGCCCTCGTCGCCATCCTGGTACTCGTCCCAGATGAGCTCATCGAGACGGGGGTTGAGGATGTAGCCGATCTCGCCGTCGATGTTCCATGAGAAGGCCCGCAGGCCGACACCGATCTGGTTGGCGGCCAGGCCCGCGCGACCATCCTCATCCACCGTCTCAAGGAGGTCCTCCACAAGAGACTTCACGGAGTCGTCGATGTCAGTGATCCAGGCGCACTCCGTGCGCAGGACCGGGTCGCCGATGATGCGGATGTCGCGATATGCCATGCGCCCATCCTCTCACGGCCGATGAGTCCCTCAGACGATGCCCAGCGGGGTCCCAGGGGTGAAGCCGGGGAAGACCTCTCCCACGGAGGCCTTGTTGCCGAGCCTGTTCGACACGATCTCGGACAGCGCCTGGCGGTAGTCCAGGGTGATCGGGACGTCCCCCAGGGAGAGGTTCGACTCCACCAGGCTCGGGACCGTGCCCAGGACGCGGCCGCCCTTGACTCCCCCACCCATGACGAACATCGTGTTGCCCTGACCGTGGTCGAGTCCGCCTGAGCCGTTTTCCGCGACGCGCCTGCCGAACTCGCTCATGGTGACGATCGTCGTCGTCTCCCACTTGTCCCCCAGGTCCTTGCGGAAGGCCGCCAGGCCGTCGGCGAAGTCGCGGGCGCGCCGGGAGAACCATGCCTGCTCGTCGGCGGCCTGGCCCAGGCCGGAGTGCATGTCCCAATCCCCGATGTCGATGCAGGCGACCTCCATGCCCACCCCGGCCTTGGCCATGCGGGCGATCTCCGCCAGCCCCCTGCCCCAGTCGGAGTCCGGGTAGCCGGCGCTCGAGGTCTGGGGGTAGGAGGAGCGGACCTGCTGAAGGGTGCTCGCCGCGTTGAAGGCCGACTGCGCACAGCGCTGGACCTCTCCCCCGGCGCCCCCGTACATCTCGTCCAGGGCCCGCCGGACTCGGGACTTCATGTCGTCTCCGCCCCAGACCCGCAGGTCGAACTCGTCGATGGAGGACACCGCCAGGGTATCGAGGTTGTTGGTGGTCAGGGAGAAGACCGTGGAGGTCCCGATGGCGACGCCCCGGAAGGTCCCCGTATTCGTCGACTTGGTCTGGAGGTGTCGGCCGAGCCAGCCCGAGCGGACCGATGCCGGGGCGGCCCGCTCCACCGTGACCTGGTCGGTGAAGTGCGAGCGGGAGACGTCCGGCGAGCCCGAGCCCTGGATGATGGCCATCTCCCCGGCGTCCCAGATCGGCTTGAGGGACTTCATGTGGCTGTTGAGGCCCCAGGTGGAGTCGAGGGGCATCGTCTGCTCGGCGCGCACGGCGATCGTGGACCGGGCCGCGTAGTAGGCGGGGTCGTTGAGGGGGACGACGGCGGACAGGCCGTCGAAGCCACCGCGCATGAACACGCAGACGAGCAGCTCGCTTCCGCCGTCGCCCGAGGGGGCCGCGAAGGAGTAGCGGGGCACGGAGGTGGTCGTCAGCAGCGCGCCGAAGCCGGCGGCCGCGCCGGCCAGGATATGGCGGCGCTTGACATTCGTGGGGCCGCCGTCGACGTGGTCGACCTCGGTGAGCTCGGGCAGATCGTACTTCTCGGTGACGTAGTCGTCGGCCTGGCAGCCGGTCATGTGCTTGGTCTGCCCATCGACGTCGACCAGGAGCGCGTCCTGGGCCTCGTCGTGATGGTGCATGGGGGTGACGATGTCCTCCCTCATGAGGGAGGCGCCCTGGGTGAAGCGGGTCTTGCGGGTCCCGGGCTCTGAGCGCTCCATGATTGTCCCGTCTCCTCTCAGCGCAGGAAGGCGTAAGGGCTGCAGAAGCACAGGCGGACCGCGTGCTCGGCGAAGGCAGTGAGGTTCTTGTCAGTGACGGTCCACGTGTCCGCGGAGCCGGTGCCGGGCAGGCCGGCGAGCACCTCGGCGACGCCGGAGAGCTCGGTGTCGGTCCAGGCGTAGCCCGTCAGGTGCCAACTGATGCGCCGCGCCGTCTCCAGCGCGGGCTGGCCGGCGGTGATGGACAGCGCCGTGGGCCAGTCGGTCCTGCCCGACTCCTTCTTATCGCCGTCGACGGCGTTCTGGGCGCCGTTCCACAGGGCCATGGTGGTCCCCGCGGACATCCAGAACTCAGCGGTATCCGGGTAGCCGTCCACGCTCCCGTACATCCGGGGCTCGTGGCCGGCCTCCTTGATGAGCCAGCCGTAGGAGCCCAGGTTGAAGTAGTCGCCGGCGTTGACGTCCCCATGCGCGACGGCGACCTGGGCGTGCGCGGCTCGGGCGATCGTCATGTAGAACTCCGTAGGGCGGCGCCACTTCTTGCCCACCGAGGCGGCGAAGTCGGGATGAGTGAGCGCGGCCTTGACGGCGGAGGCGATGGATGTGTCATTGTCCAAGTAGGCCTTTGCGATCGCCTCCACGGCGGCGTCGGAGGGCTCATCGGCGATGTAGCGGCGAGCGATCCTCTTGGCGAGCCTGAGCGCGGTGGGCCGCAGGTGGCACAGATGCTCGACATAGCGCTTGAGCATGTCCTGACCGGCGGAGGCGTCCGTGTTGGCGTCGGAGAAGCCCAGCACGTCGACGCTCCCGACGGCGTGGTCCTCCGACCGGTAGGCGTAGCCCATGGTGGACCAGTCATTGCCGTTGCCGGTCAGGATACGGGTGGAGACCTTGACGTCGTCCTCCGAGTAGGAGTCGCGCCCCACGGTGTAGAGCTCCAGGAGCTCGCGCCCCAGGTTCTCGTTGGGGTTGTTCTTAGTGGAAGCGGTGTTGTCCAGCTCGCGCAGGAGGGCGGCACTGGTCACCGCAGCGTAGAGGAAATCGGCGTAGCGGCCCAGCGCGTGCTTGCGCAGCAGGACGTCGAACTCCGTGATGAAGGGCTCTCCCTTGCCGTGGATCGGGACGTAGACGTGGTCCGCCATCAGCTCGACGACGGACTCGGCCAGGACCCTGTTGCCGAAGCGCATCCGGGTCAGGGCGGCGTTGATGACCGACGGCGAGGCCTTGGCGGAGTGGTCGCCGGTGATCTGCTTGATCTCGAGGGCGGAGAGCTGGGACCACCCGTAGTGACGTGAGACCAGGCTCTCGGCGTAGGTGTCATCAATGCCCTCGGGGGCCAACTGCCCCTCGATCCAGGCGGTGGCGCCCATCGACTCGATATCGGAGACGATCTCGGCGGTGGCGGCGATGGAGGCGCGTCTGGCGAGGTGCCATGCCGAGGAGGTGCGCAGCTGGAGTCCGGGGGCGAGCTCGGAGCAGGCCACGAGGTCCACTGTTCCCGGAGCCTTGCGGTAGACATCGAGGGCATCGGTTTTGGCCATCTCCGGAACGCTCCCACTGCCGGAGGAAGCCGGGGCCTCGCCGATGTTGGCTCCGCTCGCGGCGCCCCGGTCGGCGCCGCCCGTGCCGCCCCGGGCCGTTGAGGGGGCCTGAGCGCCGCCGTCGGACGCCCCGGGGCCGTCGGGGGCGCTGCCCGCGCCCTGCGCCCCGCCGGCGCCATCGCCGCCATTCGCCCCGCTGCCCGCAGCGGAGGAGTCCGGACTGGTGTCGCCGGTGTCCCCCTCGTTGCCCCCGGCCACGGTCCGCATGAGGCAGTCCGGCAGAGCCAGGGGGCCGCCCTCGCCCGGAGCCGGCCCGCCGGTGGGCGTGGAGAACGCATCACCCCCCGGGCCGCCGTCCCGCAGCAGGGCGCTGAGCCCGCCAACCGCGCCGACCGCCGCCGCGCTCAGCGCAACGCGCCGCGATCCGAGGAGGCGGGCGGTACTGCCTCCCACGTGACGGGGGCCGGCTGGAGCGGGGCCATCGCTCATCGGATTCTCGCCCGGGCTTTCGGCTCGAGGCACGAGTTCCCTCCTGTGTCGTCATGACGCCGGTCAGTGGCGGAGAGCCTCCTCCCTCACCGCCGTCCAGCACCACTGGGTCGTGCTCCCCATGTTAGACCACCCTCACTAGCGCTTTGATCAGTTATTTTTCAGGTTCCATCGACCAAACCACCAGATAGGCAGTGGTCTCACGCGCGCACTGGCGCTCTCACCTGCACTTCCGCATCCCGGCGAGCAGGGGAGACGATCACATGGGTGGGGGATGACTCATAGAGGTGTGAAGCGCATCCTTCGCTCCCGCAGTTCGGCCAGCGGGCTGATAGGACGGGTCGCGGCGCCCGCTCGCCACTCATCGTGAGCAGCACTGGGACGCCCAGGGCAGCGCTCCCCGCGATGCTCTCAACGGCCCACCGATGCCACAGAGCGCCAAGCACTGCCCTCAGCGGTCAAACGACGCCCAGGATGAAGCCCGCGCAGCGCAGTGGCGGCACGGCGCACCGGCCCTGGCAGAGCCTGAGACGGTCTCCAGGCGCCCGTGGACGACTCGCCAGCCAGTCCCGACAGTCACGCAGGCCCTCGGCCCGCCGAAGAGGACGACGCGAAGGGCCCCGGTCCTTGGGACCGGGGCCCTATGGGCTCCCGCGGCTGGACTCGAACCAGCAACCGTCCGATTAACAGTCGGATGCTCTGCCATTGAGCTACGCGGGAAAGGCGCTGAGCGCGGATTGAACTCTAGCAACCCCGAGCCGGGGCGTCGAATCGCGCCGCGCCCGTGAATGCGCGCCAGAGCAAGGCAAAGTCAGCGTGTGTCCAGACCCACACTGTCGCAGGCCTCCCGTAGAAGAGCCTCGAGCTCGGCGCGGTCCTCCGCCGTCGCCGCACTAGCGGGCTCCGGGGAGGCGACGGCGGAGAGGGCCCCGTCCGCGCCCCGTCTGATAGTGACCCTCGCCTGGGCGCCGCTGGGCAGGATCCTGGTGACGAGGTGGACGAGAGAGGCCTCCACGCGCTGGCGCAGCGCTCGGGCGAAGCGGTCGACGGCGACGGGGCGGGCCGCGCCCCCCTGCTGGATCCGGGCGGGGACCGTGAGGGATAGGCACCGCTCGGGGGCGTCGGAGAGCGTGAGGGTGAAGGCACGGGCCTCGGCGTCCCAGGAGCCCTTGTCGATTCGCTCCCAGGGGTGGTCGGCGGCCAGGGCGTCGGTCGACACGATGACCAGCCCGCTTGCCATGGCGACGGCCCAGGACTCCCCCGACTCATCGATCGGCACGGCCCCCAGGAGCCTGCCCGCCGGCAGATTGGCCCGGCAGGGAGCGGGCAGGCTGGCGGGCGTGAGTCCCCTGCGGCGCCAGCGCCGCCGGCGCCGCCGCTCCTCCTCATCGCGCCCATGGGATCGGGGCCAGCGCGCTGAGCTCATGCGCGCTGCCCGATCCGCAGGCGGCGGCGCTCCAGGCCGGTGATCGCCTCGAAGAGATCCCGGTAGCCCTCGTCCTCGGGGCTCATGCGCCGGTGCCGAGCACGTAGCTCGGCCAGGCGGCGATTGATATCGAGCCGCACCTGGGCGGCGAGCACCCCCTCGGCGTAGCGGCGCACCGCCTCGGCGTCGAGCTCAGGTGATTTGCCGCGCGGCGCGGGCAGCGGCAGTGGGGCGACAACGAGCTCGGTGATGGCGGAGTCGACAGAGGCGATGGCCCCGCCGCGCACGAGGTCGATCCAGTGGCGGATCGCACGGGACTGGGCCTCGCGCGGCTCCATGCCGGCGACGCTGGCGCTCTCGACGAGACCCGGCACTGCGATGGTGCCGCCCGCGGCCTGCACGGCCTCGAAAACTGCGCGGTGGATGGGGAGGGTGAAGGAGGCCGGGGTGATGTCGTCGGCGCCCGCCCGCTCGGCGACGAGCGGCATCTGCAGGATGACCTCCAGGGCCTGGCGCTCCAGAGCGACCACGGGGTCATCCGCCGTGGGAAGTCCCGGGCGCGCCGCCGTGGCCGGCTGCCCGCCGTCCTCTGGGGGCGGATCCTCGATGCGCCGGGCGCGGCCCTCGTAGGCGCGCACGGCGGCGCGGGCCTCATCGTCGGGCATGCCGACCCAGCCGGCTAGGCGCCGCGTGTACTCGCGGCGCAGGGCCCGGTCGCGGATCCCGGCGACCACGGGCGCCGCGGCCCGCAGCCCGGTCACACGCCCCTCGGCGGTGTCCAGGTTGACGCTGCCCAGGGAGGTGCGGATGACGAACTCGAACAGGGGGATGCGCCGGGACAGCAGGCGCTGAATGGCCTCGTCGCCCTCTGCCATGCGCAGGTCGCAGGGATCGTAGCCGTGGGGGTCGACGGCGACGAAGGTCTGGGCGGCGAAGTGCTGGTCCTCCGCATAGGCTCGCATGGCAGCCTTCTGACCCGCGGCGTCACCGTCGAAGGTGAAGATGATCTCACCGCCACGCACCCGGTTGCCGGAGATGACGCCCGCGGAGGGATCGGCGATATCCCCCAGCAGGCGGCGCACGATCCGCACGTGCTCACTGCCGAAGGCGGTGCCGCAGGTGGCCACGGCGGTGGGCACGCCGGACAGGTGGGCGGCCATGACGTCCGTGTACCCCTCGACGACGACGATCGAGCGCTCGCGGGCGATGTCCCGCTTGGCGAGGTCGAGGCCGTAGAGGACCTGGGCCTTGTGGTAGATGGCCGTCTCCGGGGTGTTGAGGTACTTGGGGCCCTTGTCCTCGTCGGACAGGCGACGGGCCCCGAAGCCGAGCGTCGCACCGGTGACGTCGCGGATGGGCCAGATGAGGCGGTCGCGAAAGCGGTCGTAGACGCGGCGGCCGTCCTGCCCCCCTTGGGAGCACAGGCCGGATTCCACGAGCTCGGCCTCGGTGTACCCGGCGTCGCGCAGGCGGCGAGCGAGGTTGTCCCAACCGGCGGGGGCGTAGCCGACGCCGAAGCGCTCGGCGGCGAGGCGGTCGAAGCCCCGCGAGGTGAGGAAGTCCCGACCGTGCTGGGCGGCGGGGCTGGCGAGCTGCTCGACGAACCAGGCCTCGGCGAGACGGTTGGCGTCCAGGAGGCGCTGCCGGGTGCCGGGCTCGACGCCCCGGCGCACCTGTCCGCCGCCCTCCTCGTAGCGCAGTTGGACGCCGACCCTCCCCGCGAGGTACTCGACGGCCTCGGTGAAGGGCAGATGGTTGATCTTCTGGACGAAGGAGATGACATCCCCACCCTCGCCGCAGCCGAAGCAGTGGTACATGCCCACCTGGGGGCGGACGTGGAAGGAGGGGGTGCGCTCGTCGTGGAAGGGGCACAGGCCCTTGAGCGAGCCGACACCGGCGGGTTTGAGGGTGACGTGTTCGGCGACGACCTCATCGATCCGGGCGCGCTCGCGCACCGCGTCGATGTCCTCGCGCTTGATCAGTCCCGCCATGGCGTCATCCTACGTCCGGGCCTTGACGGCAACGGACCGGGCGCGCGGGGGCGGGGATGGAGGCGCGGCGGATCCCGGGCCGCGCGCTCCTCGCGCTCACAGCCCATCGGGGATCTCGGAGAGCAGCCCGCAGATGCGGGCATGCCAGGCGCGGGCGGAGGTGTCGGTCAGCGAGGCGATTTGGTCGATGACCGCCCGGGCGCGCCCGGCGTCGTCGTCCGCGGCCCGCCAGAGTCCGGCGAAGATCGGGTCGAGGTGCTTGTCCCCCGACTCCAGGAGGGCATCGGCCAGGTCGAAGATCTCGGTGCGCTGGATGAGGTAGACGCGCTCGTGCTCCCGGGGGGCCATGACGTAGCGGACGGCGGCGCCCTTGAGGACGAGGATCTCGGCGGCCGTGGAGGCGGGGATGACGAGATCCGCGGCGTAGCGGGTCAGCGGGCCATCGCCGGCCACCTGCCTGGTGGCCGCGGCCACGGCGCCGACGAAGCGGCCGATGAGCTGGCTCGTGAGGTTCTTGAGGGCCGCGGCGTCGGCGATGCCATGGTCGTAGGAGTCGATCCAGTACGGGGCCCCGGCCAAGCGCTCCCAGGCGGCACCGAGCTCATCGGCACTGAAGGCGGGGCCATACCAGGCCCGTGTGGCACCAATGATGCCGTCGATCTCACCGGGGCGGTCGAGGGACCCCGGGTCCATGCGCCCCAGCGCCACGGCGTCCTCGACGTCATGAACCGAGTAGCCGATGTCGTCGGCCAGGTCCATGATCTGCGCCTCGATACAGCGCCGCCCGGCCGGGGCGCCCGCGCGCATCCACTCGAAGACCTCCCGGTCGGTGTCGTAGACGGAGTACTTCCGAGCGCTCTTCCCCTCCGGCCCACCAGGCCCCTCCCCCCTGGCCCAGGGGTACTTGGCGACGGCGTCGAGACTGGCGCGGGTGAGGTTGACCCCCAGGCCGCGCCCGGTGGCATCGACGGTTTTGGGCTCCAGGCGGGTCAGGATGCGGAAGGTCTGGGCGTTGCCCTCGAAACCGCCGATGGAGCGGGCCACCTCGTCGAGGGCCCTCTCCCCGTTGTGCCCGTACGGCGGGTGGCCCAGATCATGGGAGAGGCAAGCGGCGTCGACGACGTCGGGATCGCAGCCGAGCTCCTGCCCGAGCGCCCGGCCCACCTGCGCGACCTCCAGGGAGTGGGTGAGACGGGTGCGCACGAAATCATCCGAGGCGGGGCCGAGCACCTGCGTCTTGGCTCCCAGGCGGCGCAGGGCGGAGGAGTGCAGCACGCGGGCGCGGTCGCGCTCGAAGGGGGTGCGCTGGGGGTTCTTCGCCCGCTCCGGCCAGAAGCGCTCGGCATCCTCATGGCTGTAGCCCACTGCGCCGGCGGGGGCCGGTAGCAGGGGGCCGCTGTCATCGCTGCGTGCTGGCGGGGTCATCCACCCAAGGTAGCGCACCCCCGGTGCGGGGTTCGAGCCAGTCGGGGCGCGGTGTGCCCGCGGCGGGCAGCGCGCCGATGAGCATGTGACAAGACTCCTGCCAGGAGAGATCGGGACGACCTGCGCCAAGGGCTCGGCATTGGTATGGTCGGTGCACCCGAGGCATCCCGATCCCCGACGGGCCCTCTCCTTACGATCTAATTCTATCCTTGGCGCGCTGCCGGGTCGATGCCGCGCTCGCGCTCGGCGGAAGGAAGCCGGCTGTCATGACGACGACAACCCTGGTCCATCGTCCCCAGAGCGGTGATCGCGATTGGTGGAGAGGCGCCCAGATCTACGAGATCAACGCCCCGGTGGTCGGCCAGGTCGATCATGACAGGGCCGTCGGCCTGCTGGACCATGCCCAGTCGCTCGGCTCCGACGGCATCCTCGTGCGCCCCAGCCTCCTCGGGCTGAAGGACCCCGGATTGGAGGACCTCCGCCGCTTCTCCGAGGCCGCCCATCTCAGGGGTCTGCGGGTCATCGCCAGGCTCTCGGGAGCCCTGGGGCCGGTCACCGGTCGGCACGCGCATGACGACAACCCGCTGACAGCCGGTCATGAGGCCCTGGGCCCCGGGCTCATCGAGCGAGCGGAGGGCTTCATCGACGCCGGCGTCGACGGCATCGATCTGGGCGCGATCCTCCCACCGGAGGTCAGTCAGGAGACCGATCTCGACCTACTGAGCCGGACCTGCGCGGAACTGCTCATGCTCGTGAGCTCCTCAACCCCTGATGGCATCCTCGGCGCGGACGTGACCGCGGAGTACGGGGACAGCCTGCGCCACCACCTGCAGAAGGACTGGTTCCACCATCTGCGCAATGACAGGCTCTTCCTCACGCGCTGGGACGCCGACTCAATCGCCCGGCATCTGAAGGCCTCGCTGGAGGAGTACGAGCGCTTCGGCGCCCCGCCCGCCTGGCGCGTCATGCCCCCGTACCGCTATCACCCTGATCTCGAACCGAGTGACGACCGCCGCTGGTTCGTCACGGACCGCGCCACGCGCCTGCGCCGTGGAACCGCGCTCCAGACGCTCATGCTGGCACTGCCGGGAGCGGTGTACCTCCGCCAGGGGGACGAGGTCGGCATCCTCGACGATGACAAGGACGACAGCCCGATGTCGCTCCTCCAGGAGGTCACTCGTCTTGCCGACGAGCAGGGCGATCTGCTCGGCTCCCCGGTGGCAACCGTCCGCCACGCCTCCCATCTGCGGCGGGAGAGGCAGCTCCCCCACGCCCCCATGGCCTTCGTCTCCGGGATGGAGTGGTGCCCGGATGACGCCCTGTCGATCCTGGTCCGGGACATGCTCGTCCTGACCAACACCACCAGCACCTCGATCGGCCTCCCGGAGCACGCCGAGGTGCTGCTCGCCTCGCATGAGCTCGCACATACTGATGGTCGCCTCATCGTGCCCCCCACGACCACGGTGTGGTGCGTGGCGGACACCGTCGCCTGAGCCAGCCCGCCGCCCTAGTCCACGACTTCCGCCCCACGGCATGGCGAGCGGGTCCGTCATCCTCCCCAGCTCCCCCGCCCGCCGGTTCCACGGGCGGTCCTCATCTCGGCGGGCGGCGCCGAATCGTGAGCATCCCCGGGCCAACGGGACGTAGAGTCATCCCAGAAACCAAGCATCGGCTCAGGCCGATCACCCATCCGCGAAGGGGTAGCAGTGGCGCAGCGCATCACGCTGACGGACATCGCCGAGCAGGCCGGTGTCTCGACGGCGACCGTCTCCCGCGTCCTCAACGGCAAGTCGAACGTGGCCGACGAGACCCGGCGGCAGGTGCTCGCTGCGCTCGACGTGCTGGGCTACGAGCGCCCCGAGTCGGTGGACAACCGTTCCCGCGGCCTCGTCGGCCTCATCGTCCCCGAGCTCAGCAACCCGATCTTCCCGCGCTTCGCCCAGGAGATCGAGCAGCTGCTCACCCCCAGCGGGCACACCCCGGTGCTGTGCACCCAGACACCCGGCGGGGTCAGCGAGGACGAGTACATCGAGATGCTCGTGGAGCGGGGCGTGTCCGGCATCGTGTTCGTCTCCGGGCGGCACGCCGACACAACGGGCAGTGTCACCCGGTACCAGAGGCTGCGATCCCGGGGCGTGCCCCTGGTGACGCTCAACGGCAACGCGCCCATGATCAAGGCGCCCGGGTTCACCACCGATGATCGTGCCGCCGCGAGGATGGCTGTGGAGCACCTGGCCAATCTCGGGCACCGGAAGATCGGATTCGCCACCGGTCCCGCGCGCATGGTCCCCGCCGTGCGCAAGCGCGCCGGCTACGAGGACGCCATGCGGGCCTGCTGCCCGGGCGAGGACCTTCGGATCGCGGAAAGCCTGTACACCTATGAGGGCGGGGCGACGGCGGGAACCGCCCTGGCGGAGCAGGGATGCACCGGCATCATCTGCGGGTCGGACATGATGGCGCTGGGCGCGATCAAGGGGATCCAGTCCACCGGCCGCGAGGTCCCCACGGACATCTCCGTCATCGGCTACGACGACTCCCCCCTCCTGGCGATGACGCATCCGCCGCTGACAACGGTCCGCCAGCCGGTGGAGGCCATCTGCCGCGCGGCCGTGTCCACGTTACTGGCCGCCATCAACGGTGAGAAGCCCGTGGACGCGGAGATGACCTTCATCCCCGACCTCATTGTGCGGGGCTCGACCGCCATGGCCCCTGGGATCGCCGTGCTGCGCTGAGGCGACGGCGCCTCCCCGCGCTCCGGGGCTCAGCGGGACCACGTGCGCGCCAGGCGCTCCCCCATGCCCTCCAGGCCCCGGGCAATCCCGGGGGCGCCACCGTCGAACCACCGCTCACCGCTCGCCCCCGCTGGGGCGAGCGCGTACTGGGAGACGATGCCCACCCCAGCGAGCTCACCGCGGGGAACGGCCGAGAGTCCCGCCACGAGAATGGCGGGCAGGGCGAGGCGCGAGGCCGCCGCGCCGACCGCCTCGGCCACCGAATCGGCCAGGATGCCGTAGGCCTCCCCGACGGCCGTGACGAGCAGGTCGGCCTCCTCCGCGGCGGCCCCGAGGCCCAGGAGTCCCGCCGCCACGCGGGCGCCCGGCAGGGCCCGGGCCCCGAGCGCCCGCAGGATCATTGCGGCCCCTCCCCCGGCGCCCGTTCCCCAGGCCGAGGGGCGCAGCCGCCCATCATGGCTGCCCCCGGGACTCGCCCCTCCACCCGCAGTCGGGTCGAGCAGCAACCTGGGGGCGGGATGATCGCTGGCGAGAGCGGAGATGAGCGCCGAGGCATGGGAGCAGGCCCGGCGGTCGAGGTCCTGCGCCACAGTCGGGGCGATGCCGGTGAGGGCGGTCAGCCCCTCCCCCGCCCCGCTCATGCCGCCCAGGGGCAGGGTGTCGGCAAGGGCGAGAATGATGCTGCGCCCGGACATCCGGCTACGGGCCCGCTCGGGCCCGCCGAGGGCGTCGAGCAACCCGGCGCCGCCGTCGTGCGCGGCGGTGCGCGCGAGCCCGACGATGAGCACGTCGCCCTGGTGGGCGCGCTCCAGAGCCTGGCGCAGGGCCTCGCCGAAGCCCCGTGTGCTGCCGTGCTCCGCCTCGCGGCCCGCCTCATGGCGATCGGCGGGGACGGGGGCGATGCTCGCGGCGTCGAGGATCCATGTGGTGCTCGGGGCGGCGGGTCCCGTGCCCGCGCCGCCCGCGGGAGCGAGACGGAGGAGATCAGCCTGCCTCGTGCCTCCCAGAGGTCCCGGGGCTTGGAGGATGGTCCGGCTCTCGACGGCGCTCGGCCGGATCACGGTGGTGAGCCCGGGGCCGCCGTCGGGGATCGGCAGGAGCGCGAGGGCATCGTCCGGGCGGGCGCGTGACCATCCGCGGGCCAGGGCCTCGGCGACGTCGCGGGCGCCCAGTCCGAGCTCGGTGATGGGTGCGCCGCCGGGCTCGGGGCTCATCGGCCCCGGGGCGAGGAGGACCCTCATGCCTCGATGGCACCGCCCAGGCGCGCCAGGAGGAGGGCCTCGGAGACGACGATGCGCTCCAGGTCCCCCAGGTGCATCGACTCGTCCTCGCTGTGCGCGCGGGTGTCCGGGTCCTCGACGCCGGTGACCAGGACCTGAGCGCCCGGGAACGTGGACTGGAGAGTGGCGATGAAGGGGATGGAGCCGCCCTGGCCGATGTCGACGGCCTCAACTCCGAATCCGGTGGTCAGGGCCCAATGGGCGGCGCGGCCGGCGGGGGTGTCCGAGGAGCCGTGGAACGCGGGGCCGGCCTCGCGCCCGGTGACGGTCAGGCGAGCGCCGAAGGGCACGTGGGACGCCAGGTGGGAGGTGAGCGCCTCGATCGCCGAGTCGGGGTCCTGCCCGGGGGCGATGCGCATGGAGATCCGACCGGTGCACGAGGGGGCGAGCACGTTGCCGGAGCGCTCCAGGGGCGTGACGTCCATGCCGATGACGGTGATGGTCGGCTTGGTCCACAGTCGAGCGGTGAGGTCCCCGGTGCCGATGAGCTCGACGCCGGGCAGCACGCCGGCGTCGGCGCGGAAGTCCTCCTCGGTGTACTCGGGGAAGTCGGGGGCGGCGGCCGACTCACTGACCAGGCCGGGGACGGCGACGTCGCCCGCGTCGTCGTGGAGCGTGGCCACGAGTCGGCACATGGTGGTCACGGCGTCGAGGACGGGACCGCCGTACTGGCCCGAGTGCAGGGCGTGGTCGAGCACGTCGATGCGGGCATCGACCTGGACGACGCCTCGCAGCGAGGTGGTGAGCGCCGGGACCCCGACCCTCCAGTTCGAGGAGTCGGCCACGATGATGACATCGGCGTCGAGCCGGTCGCGGTGGGCGGCGAGGAAGGCCTCGAAGGACGGCGAGCCGACCTCCTCCTCGCCCTCGATGTACACGGTGACGGAGCAGGGCAGCTGCCCGCCGCCGAGCTCGCGCAGGATCCGCAGGGCGTGGGGGTGCGTGACGACGCCCGCACCGTCGTCGGAGGTCCCTCGCCCGAAGAGGCGCTCCCCCCTCCGCTCGGCGACGAAGGGGTCGGCCTGCTGCCAGGCGGAGGGGTCGCCGACGGGCTGGACGTCGTGGTGGGAGTAGATGAGCACGCGCGGGGAGCCGGCGGGGCCATCGGCGTGGGCGAGGACCGCGGGGCGTCCGGGCGTGCCGTCGGGGCAGTCCACGCTGGTCACCTCGGCCTCCAGCCCGGCATCGCGCAGGAGGGAGGCCACGTGCTCGGCGGAGCGGAGCACCTGGGCCTGGTCGTGGCTGGCCGCCGAGACCGAGGGGATGGCCACGAGATCAGTCAGGTCGGAGACGATAGTGGGGAAAGCATCGCGCACCGCGGCGCGGATCGAGTCGACTGCGATCATGGTTTGCAGGGTATCGCGGATGAGCCGTTACCCTGAGCCGGTGAAGCTCTTCAAGAAGGACGAGGCTCCCGCTCCCGAGCCCGAGACGACGCCGTCCAAGGCCGGGCGCAAGGGCCGCCCCACCCCCAAGCGCAGGGATGCCCAGGCCAGGCGCCTGCACCCGGTGGTGCCCACGGACCGGAAGGCCGCCAAGCGCGAGGCCCGGGCGAGAAGGGACGAGGCGTGGCAGCGCCAGCGCCTGGCGATGGAGACAGGGGATGAGCGCTACCTCCCCTCACGGGACAAGGGACCGGTCAAGCGCTACGTCCGCGACTACGTCGACGCCCGCTTTTCCATAGGCGAGTTCTTCATCCCCGTGGCCTTCGCCGTTGTCATCCTGAGCCTTTTCGGGCAGTCGATGCAGCAGCTCATGCTGTGGCTGATGCTCGGCCTGTACGCGCTGACGTTCATCATGATTCTCGACGTCATCGCCTGCTGGCTCATCCTGCGCCGCCGCCTCGACACCAAGTTCGGCCGCGAGGCCTGGTCGTCCCAGGGCCGGATCTTCTGGTACGTCATGTCCCGCTGCGTCTCCATGCGCCGCATGCGCCAGCCCAGGCCGCAGGTGTCCCGCCGCCAGTACCCGGAGTGATGACGCGCCGGCTCAGTTCGCCATCGGCGCAAGAGTCCTTCCGCCGCGGCGCGCCCCCGGGCTAGTGTCGACGCATGGTCACCTACCGCCACTTGGGCTCATCTGGACTGAAGATCACCGAGATCGCCTACGGCAACTGGCTCACCCACGGCTCGCAGGTCGAGGCCGACACTGCGATCGACTGCGTTCATACCGCGCTGGACCTGGGGATCACGAGCTTCGACACCGCCGACGTCTACGCCAACACCGCCGCCGAGGAGGTCCTCGGGCGCGCCCTGTCCGGGCAGCGCCGGGAGTCCCTGGAGATCTTCACGAAGGTCTACTGGCCCATCGGCCCGAAGGGCCCCAATGACGTGGGGCTGTCCCGCAAGCACATCATGGAGGGCATCAACGGCTCGCTGAGGCGCCTCGGGGTGGACTACGTCGACCTCTACCAGGCGCACCGCTACGACTACGAGACCCCGCTGGAGGAGACGATGCAGGCCTTCGCGGACGTGGTCCGCGCGGGCAAGGCCCTCTACATCGGGGTCTCGGAGTGGACGGCCGAGCAGATCCGCGCTGGCCAGGGGCTGGCCTCTCAGATGGGCTTCCGCCTGGTGTCCAACCAGCCCCAGTACTCCGCGCTGTGGCGGGTCATCGAGGGCGAGGTCATCCCCGCCTCCACCGAGCTGGGGCTCGGGCAGATCGTCTTCTCCCCCATGGCTCAGGGAGTCCTGTCCGGCAAGTACCTGCCGGGCGCCGAGCCGCCCGCGGGCTCGCGCGCCACGGATGGCAGGGGTGGCAAGGACATGATCTCGAGGTGGATGCGCCCCGAGGTCCTCACCGCTGTCCAGGCACTGCGAGGCGTGGCCGAGGAGGCGGGCCTGACCATGCCCCAGCTCGCCATCGCCTGGGTCCTGCAGAACCCCGCCATCTCGGCGGCCATCGTGGGAGCCTCGTGCCCCGAGCAGCTGAGGGACACGGTGAGGGCCTCCGGAGTCGTCCTGGATGAGTCGATCATGAAGGCGATCGACGCAGCGCTCGGCGACGTCATCATGCGCGATCCGGCCCGGACCCGCACCGTCTCCCCCAATCCGCGCCCGGCCTGATCGGGCCAACAAGTCCCGTGCGCCGCCCCCGCTCCCCTCCGGTGGGAGAAGACGCCTCAGCGCACGGGGCGGCGGGCGTGGGAGACGGCCAGGGCGCGGTTGATGCGGCCGGGCCAGGCCGGGCCGTTGTAGATGAAGGCCGAGTAGGCCTGGAGGAGGTCGGCACCTGCCTCGAGCATGAGTTCGGCGTCCATGATCGAGGAGATGCCGCCGACGCCGATGATCGTGGGCCCCTCCCCCAGTCGCGCGCGCAGACGGCGCACCACCTCCAGGGCCCGGGGCAGCAGCGGCGAGCCGGA
Source organism: Actinomyces gaoshouyii (assembly GCF_002076915.1). Lineage (NCBI taxonomy): Bacteria > Bacillati > Actinomycetota > Actinomycetes > Actinomycetales > Actinomycetaceae > Actinomyces > Actinomyces gaoshouyii. Next base: position 918,222 of record NZ_CP020468.1, on the reverse strand, counting down.
CAGGCCCCCCTCGCCCAGGTCATGGGCAATGGTGGTGTTGGTGGCCACCACGCCGTCGAGCTCCAGTTCGCGGATGAGGTCGGCGACGGCGTCGATGTCCTCGTCGGCCAGGTCCGGGGCGATCTTGACCAGGAGCGGCACGCGCCTGCGCGCGGCGGCGTCCCCGGCCTCGCGCACGGCGATGAGGATCGGCCTGAGGGACTCCACGCTCTGCAGGCTGCGCAGGCCGGGGGTGTTGGGGCTGGAGACGTTGACGACGAGGTAGTCGGCCCAGCGGGCCACCCGGGAGGCCGAGTAGCGGTAGTCCTCGACCGCGTCCTCGAGCTCAGTGGCCTTGGTCTTGCCGATATTGGCGCCCACGACGATCGAGCGACCCCGCGGCGTCGAGCGCAGGGCGCGCAGGCGGCGGGCGGCCTCATCGGCGCCGTCGTTGTTGAATCCCATGCGGTTGCGGATCGCGCGCATCTCGGGGTAGCGCCACATGCGGGGCTTGTCGTTGCCGGGCTGGGCGCGGGCGGTGAACGTGCCGACCTCGACGAAGCCGAAACCAAGCATGTCCAGGCCCTCGACGGCCCTGCCCTCCTTGTCCATGCCCGCGGCCAGGCCCAGGATCCCGGGAACCGGGCGGGCGAAGGGGCCGCCCTGGGAGGCGCTGGGCACGGGCAGGCTCGGGCGGCGCCCCCACATCTGGCGCACGACGTCCCGCACGATGGGAACGCGCCCGGTGACCTCGATCGCATCCATGCAGATGTCGTGGATGACCTCAGGATCGATTCGCGTCAGCACGGTCTTGTACAGCAGGTCGTAGAGCACGTGGCCAGCCTACCCGGGCTCTACCGGTACTCTTGGTGCCGTCCCGCGCCGGAGGACCAGTCGTCCGGCTCCCGCACCGCATCGGAGGAACCGTGTCCTTCAACTCTGGCATCGAGCTCGACCCCGATCGGGTCTCGACACGATCGACGGGGCGCCGCGGCGCCGCCATCGGCGGCGGATCCGTGGTCGCGGTCATCGCCGTCATGCTGCTCTCCCAGCTCACCGGCGTGGACCTGACCGGCCTGGTGAGCCAGGACGGCGGCGGGGGCGCCGCCCAGACGGGCTCATCATCGATCGACACCTCGATGTGCACCACTGGCGAGGCCGCCAACACGTATACGCAGTGCCGCATGGTGGCCACCGCCGAGTCCCTGGACGCGGTATGGGGCGAGCAGTTGCCCGCCCAGGATGGGCGCGCCTACGCCAAGCCCGACTTCGTCCTGTGGAACGGCAACCAGGTCTCCACCGCCTGCGGGTCCGCCAGCAGCGCCGTCGGCCCCTTCTACTGCCCCGGCGACTCCACCGTCTACCTCGACATGTCCTTCTTCTCCGACATGGAGTCCCAGCTCGGCGCCAATGACACGCCCCTGGCCGAGGAGTACATCGTCGCCCACGAGTTCGGTCACCACATCCAGAACCTCCAGGGCACGATGAGCAAGACCGACCGCTCCGGCACCGGCGCCGACTCCGACTCCGTGCGCACCGAGCTCCAGGCGGACTGCTACGCCGGCACCTGGGTCCACTACGCCTCCACGACCATCGACCCCGAGACCGGCAAGCCCTTCCTCAACAAGCCCGGCGACGAGGAGATCCAGACCGCCCTCGACGCCGCCTCCGCCGTGGGCGACGACCACATCCAGCAGCGCTCCGGGGCCGGCGTCGACTCGGACTCCTGGACGCACGGCTCCTCCGAGTCCCGTGTGCGCTGGTTCAAGACGGGCCTGGAGCAGGGCGACCTCAGCGCCTGCAACACCTTCGCCGTCGACGCCTCCCAGCTCTGAGTGCCCTCAGGGCAAGGTGGCGGATCCCGGGCGGCGGGGCCGAGCCGCCCTGACCGCGCTCAGCGCTCCCAGTGCTTGATGACGCGGCTCAGCATCACGCCGAAGGTCGCTCCCGTCGCCACGAGGTAGGGGCCGAAGTCCTGGCGCACGAGGTTGCCCAGCGGCTTCTCCGCGATAACGATGAAAGCGGTGGACGCCACCATCCGCGTCGCCCTCTCCCCGGTACATGGACGGTGACCCGCCCGAGGAGCAGTCGGCGCCGTCGACCGGGCTGCGCCGGGCCTTCCACTCCGGGGGCCTGCCGTGGCCGGAGTTCGTGGAGGCATACCGGGCCGAGCTGACCGACGAGACGGCCGCTCGGGGCGCCGTGGCGCATCTGCGCGCGTTGGCGCTGCGGGAAGGCTGACGATGCTCTTCGCGGGTTATGACCACGCGCGGACGCATGCGCGTGTCCTGCGCGAGGCGGTCATCGGGGCGCCCGACCCGCGGCTACCGTAGCCAGGCGCGATACTGCGCCGGCCCTAAGACGGCCCCGGGATCGGTCCTGGTCCGGCGCGGGCCGGCTTGGGAGCAGAGGTCGCGCGCCCGCAGCGCCGCCATCCGCAGTTTCCTCATGGAGGCTGCAAGCAGCGGAACGCTCGTCGGCGGCCGGGTCGAGAGCGCCAGGGCCTGGGGCGCGATGGGAACCACCGCCCCGGTGAATCAACGACCGCCGTGCCCGAGTGAACCGGTCTCGATGCTATTTTCGACCGGTCTCGAGGCTACGGATCAGACGTTGAAGCCGAGGGCGCGCAGCTGCTCGCGGCCCTCGGGGGTGATCTTGTCCGGGCCCCACGGCGGCAGCCACACCCACTGGATGCGCACCTTGTCGGCGATGAGGGCGAGGGTCTGCTGGGCCTGCTCCTCGATGACATCGGTGAGCGGGCAGGCCGCGGTCGTCAGAGTCATATCGAGAACAACCGTCCCGTCAGGGTCGAAGGAGACGCCGTAGAGGAGGCCCAGGTCCACGACGTTGATCCCGAGCTCGGGATCGATGACGTCGCGCAGCGCCTCCTCGATGGCGGCGACGTCCACGCCGGACGGGATGGGGGCGGGCGAGTGCTGGGCGGCCATCGGGTGAGCGGTGGTGGACTCGGCAGTGGTCGGGTGGTCGGTCATGATCATTCCTGGGAGGTATCCGGGGTCGGGTGGTCAGCGCGGGGCGCATTCTTCGCACGGCCCGCTCGGCGCCGCGAGTCGGTCCTCGACGGCGGGCAGGGCGATCCCCGCCTGAGCGAGCGCATCCTTGAGGGCCATCCAGCCCAGGAGCGCGCATTTGACGCGATTGGGGTACTTCGAGACGCCCTCCAGGGCGGCGGCGTCCTCCAGATCATCGAGGATCGCGCCGTCGACGCCCCGCCCGCGCGAGTGCATGAGCTCATCAAAGCCCTGGGAGAGCCTGGCGACCGTCGTCAGGTCAGCGCCATCGATGAGGTCGTGCATGATCGAGATCGAGGCCTGGGAGATCGAGCAGCCCTCGCCCTTCCAGCCCACGGACACCAGGCGCCCATCCTCGACTCTCAGCCCCAGGTCCACCTCGTCCCCGCAGGTGGGGTTCACCTGGTGACTGAAGGCGGAGGGATCGGCGGGCAGGCCCTCGCCGTGCCGCTCGCGGGAGTGGTCGAGGATGACCTGCTGGTAGAGCTGGTCGAGTTCATTCATAGCCATCACCTCAGAAAATAGGACTGGACACCGGCCACGGCCTCGAGGAAGCGATCGATCTCCTCAATGGTGGTCGTCGGGCCGAAGGACAGGCGCGAGGAGGCGTGAATACCGAAATGCGCGTGGATCGGCTGGGCGCAGTGGTGGCCGGTGCGCACAGCGACACCGGCGGCATCGAGCACCTGGCCCACGTCGTGCGGATGGACCCCCTCGATGGTGAAGGCGATGACGCCGAAGCGGTCGGCGTCGTCGTCGGGCCCGATGATCCGCAGGCCGGGAACGCGCCTCATGCCGTCCAGCGCATGGGCGGTGAGCTCGGCCTCACGGGCGCGCAGGCGGTCCATGCCCAGGATCCCGAGGTAGTCGATGGCGGCGCGCCAGCCCGCAGCCTGGGCGAGGGGCTGGCTGCCGGCCTCGAAGCGCGCCGGAGGCGGCATGTAGGTGGAGGACTCCATGGTGACGACCTCGATCATGGAGCCGCCGGTGAGGACGGGTGGCATCGCGTCGAGGAGCTCCTCGGTGGCCACGAGCGCGCCCACGCCGGTGGGACCGCACATCTTGTGGCTGGACAGCGCCATCGCGTCGACGCCGGCCGCGGCCAGCGCGGCGAAGTCGAGGGGCATATGCGGCGCGGTCTGGCAGGTGTCGAGCACGACGACCGGCTCACGGCCCCCGGCACGGCCAGCGGCCCGGGCGGCGGCGAGGATGGGGTCCAGGGGCGCTATGGCGCCGGTGACATTGGAGGCATGGCCGAGGGCGAGGACCCGCGTGCGTCCGGTGATGACGTCGAGGGTGGCCAGGTCGATGCGGCCGGCGTCGTCGAGATCGAGCCAGCGCAGGGCGGCGCCGGTGCGGGCGGCGAGCTCCTGCCAGGGCACGAGGTTGGCGTGGTGCTCGGCCCGGGTGACGACGATCTCGTCCTCAGGGCCGAGGGCGAGCCGGCGCGCGGGGTCGGTCTCAGGGGCCGCGCCGGGCCCCCCGGCGGCGGGGCGGGCGAGACTGGCATGCCCAATGGCCAGGGCCACGAGGTTGATCGCCTCAGTGGCGTTCTTCGTGAAGACGAGCTGGCCGGCCCGGGCGCCCACGAAGGCGGCGATCGCCTCGCGGGCGTCTTCCAGGGAGGCGGTGGCCTCATCGGCGAGCTGGTAGGTGGAGCGCCCGGCCGCGCCGTTGCTCATCCTGTAGAACACGGACTCGGCATCCAGCACGCACCGCGGCTTCTGCGCTGTCGCGGCCCAGTCGAGGTAGGCGAGCTCGCGCCCATTGCGCGCGAGGCGCTCCAGGTAGGGGAAGTCCTTGCGGGCGCGGGCCACCTCCACCGCACTCAGCGGCTCGGCGGCGGGGGACTCGGTCGGTGTGGGGGCGCTCACAGTCGGCTCACTTGAGGTAGCGGTCGTAGCCCTCTTCCTCGAGCCGGTCGGCCAGGTCGGGGCCGCCCTGCTCGGCCACGCGGCCGTCGACGAACACGTGGACGAAGTCGGGCTTGATGTAGCGCAGGATCCGCGTGTAGTGCGTGATGAGGAGGAATCCGGCGTCGGAGGAGTCGTGCAGGCGGTTGACGCCCTCGGAGACGATGCGCAGCGCGTCGACGTCGAGGCCGGAGTCGGTCTCGTCCAGGACGGCGAATCGCGGCCTCAACAGCTCCATCTGGAGGATCTCGAAGCGCTTCTTCTCACCCCCGGAGAAGCCGGCGTTGACGTCGCGCTGGTTGAAGGAGGGGTCCATGCGCAGGCGCTCCATGGCGGAGCCGACCTCGCCGACCCACTGGCGCACCTTGGGGGCCTGGCCGTCGATCGCGGTCTTGGCGGTGCGCAGGAAGTTGGCCACGGACACGCCCGGGACCTCCACGGGGTACTGCATGGCCAGGAAGAGGCCCGCGCGGGCGCGCTCGTCCACGCTCAGGGACAGCAGGTCCTCGCCGTCGAGGAGGACCTGGCCATCGGTGACCTCGTAGTCGGGATGGCCCGCGATGGAGTAGGCCAGGGTGGACTTGCCCGAGCCGTTGGGACCCATGATCGCGTGGATCTCGTCGGAGGCGATGGCCAGGTCGACGCCCTTGAGAATGGGCTTGGGGCCGTCGTTGGTGGAGACCTGGACGTGGAGGTTGGTGATCTCGAGGGTGCTCATGAGTTTGTTCTGCTGCCTTCTGATGCCTGGTGGACGTGCGGCTTGCGCGGGGTTGTTCGGGGACGGGCGCTCACGGCCGCTCGTCGGCTGGGGCGCCGGGGCCCGCCGAGATGAGGCCGGTGAGCTCGAGCTCGTGCTCGATGGCGGTCATGAGGCGCTCCTCAACCTCGGGCACGCCGATCTCGGAGACGATCTCGTTGAAGAAGCCCAGTACCACGAGCCGGCGCGCCTCGTGCTCGGAGATGCCGCGGGCTCGCAGGTAGAACAGCTGGATGTCGTCGAAGCGGCCAGTGGCCGAGGCATGGCCCGCGCCCTCGATATTGCCGTTCTCGATCTCCAGGTTGGGGATGGAATCGGCCTTGGCGCCCGGGGTGAGCACGAGGTTGCGGTTGAGCTCGTAGGTGTCGGTGCCGTGCGCCCCGGCCCCGATGAGGCAGTCCCCCACCCACACGGCGTGGGCGCCGTCGCCCTGGAGGGCGCCCTTGTAGGTGACGCGGGAGTAGCAGTGCGGCTCGGTGTGGGCCACGTAGGGGCGGTGCTCCTGGTGCTGGCCGGCGTCGGTGAAGTAGACGCCGTAGGCGTCGATGCGCCCGCCCTCGCCGCTGAAACCGAGGTCGGGGGCGATGCGCGTGTCCCCGCCCAGCGAGACGACGACGTGCTTGAGCGCGCCGCGCCCCTCGACGCGCGCACGGTGATTGGAGGCGTGGACGGCGGCGTCATCCCATCCCTGGACCGAGACGACGGTGAGGTCCGCGCCGTCGGCGACAACGATCTCCACCGTCTGGGTCAGGGCGGCGGTGCCGGTGTGGTCGAGGATGACGGTGCCGGTGGAGCCGGGCTCGGCGGTGATGAGCAGGTGCTGGGCGCTGGGGCTGGCCAGCTCGGCGTCATCGCCCCGTATCGCCACTCGCGCGGCGCGCTCGAGGCGGGCGCCCGCCGTCAGAGTGATGGCGGTGGCGGTGGAGAAGGCCGCCCAGGCGACGACGCCGGTGCGATCCACGGGCTCGCCGACACCGCCGAGGCGCGCGTCGTCCCGGCCGAGCCCCTCGACGACGACGCCATCGGGGGCGTCGACGCCGGTGGCCACGACCCCGGCTCGGGTCCCGGAGGCGACCGCGTCGAGATCGAACAGGGGGGCGAAGCGCTTGATCGGGGTGAAGCGCCACTCCTCCTCGCGGCCTCGGGGCACGGGGATGTCCGCCGGGTCGAAGGAGGTGGGGCGGTCGGCCCGGGAGGCCACGTAGCGGGGCAGAGGGGCGCCGCCGTGGCTGTGGGCGCCCTGGGTGGTGGCGCGCGAGTGGTCGGTGCGCAAGTCGGTCATGTCGTGCTCCTGATCGGGGTGGGTGATGGGCTCGGTGCGGCGGAACCGTCAGCCGACCGAGTTCTCCATCTGGAGCTCGATGAGGCGGTTGAGCTCGAGGGCGTACTCCATGGGCAGCTCGCGGGCGATGGGCTCGACGAAGCCGCGCACGATGGTGGCCATCGCCTCGGTCTCGGTCAGCCCGCGCTGCATGAGGTAGAAGAGCTGGTCCGCGCTGACCTTGGAGACGGTCGCCTCGTGGCCCATCTCGACGTCGTCGGTGCGCACGTCCACGTACGGGTAGGTGTCGGAGCGGGAGATCTCGTCGACCAGCAGGGCGTCGCACAGCACGTTGGACTTGGAGTGGCGCGCGTTCTTCATGATCTGCACCAGGCCCCGGTAGGCGGAGCGGCCGCCGTGGCGGGCGATGGACTTCGAGACGATGTGGCTCGAGGTGTGCGGCGCCATGTGGACCATCTTGGCGCCGGTGTCCTGGTGCTGGCCCTCGCCGGCGAAGGCGATGGACAGGGCCTCGCCGCGGGCGTGGGGGCCCATGAGGAAGACGGCCGGGTACTTCATGTTGCGCTTGGAGCCGATGTTGCCGTCGACCCATTCCATGGTGGCGCCCTCGGCGCAGGTGGCGCGCTGGGTGACGAGGTTGTAGACGTTGTTGGACCAGTTCTGGATGGTCGTGTAGCGCACGCGGGCGTTCTTCTTCACCACGATCTCCACGATCGCCGAGTGCAGGGAGTCGGTGGAGTAGATCGGGGCGGTGCAGCCCTCGACGTAATGGACGTAGGAGTCCTCGTCGGCGATGATGAGCGTGCGCTCGAACTGGCCCATGTTCTCGGTGTTGATGCGGAAGTAGGCCTGGAGCGGGATCTCCACGCGCACGCCCTTGGGAACGTAGATGAAGGACCCCCCGGACCACACGGCCGTGTTGAGGGCGGCGAACTTGTTGTCGCCGGCGGGCACGACGGTGCCGAAGTACTCGCGAACGAGCTCGGGGTACTCGCGCACGGCGGTGTCGGTGTCGACGAAGATGACGCCTTGCTCCTCCAGGTCGCCGCGGATCTGGTGGTAGACGACCTCGGACTCGTACTGGGCGGCGACGCCGGCGACGAGCCGCTCGCGCTCGGCCTCGGGGATGCCGATGCGATCGTAGGTGTTCCTGATGTCCTCGGGCAGGTCGTCCCAGGAGTTGGCGGGCCGATCCGTGGAGCGCACGTAGTACTTCACGGCGTCCATGTCGAGCTGGGACAGGTCCACGCCCCAGGTGGGCATGGGCTTGCGCTCGAAGGTCTCGTAGGCCTTGAGGCGCTTGGCGAGCATCCACTCGGGCTCGCCCTTGATCGCGGAGATCTCCCGGACCACTTGCTCGTCGAGACCGCGCTTGGCGTTGGCGCCGGCCTCGTCGGAGTCGTGCCAGCCGAAGTCGTAGGACGCCGGGATCGAGTCGATGATCTCGTCGTCGCTGCGCGTGGCTGGCTCGGTCATGGTTGACGTCATCGGGTTCCTTCCGTTCGCTGGGGCCGGCTGCCCCGCGTGTGAGCAATGGCCCGCGCGGCGCGCTTGCGCAGAGCGGGCATGACGATGGGCACGTGCGTGGTGCACACGTGGTCTCCCCCGGCCAGGGTGGCCAGGCGCTGGACGGGCACGCCGAGCAGGCGGGAGAAGGCCTGGGTCTCGGCATCGCACAGCTCGTGGAACTGCCCGGCGACATCGCGCACCGGGCAGTGGCCCTGGCAGAGCTGGACGGCGAAGGTGCCGTCGCCGACGTCGCGGATGGTGGCGGCGTACCCGTCCGCGGAGAGGGCATCGGCCAGGGCCATGGCGCGGTCGGCCGGGTCCTTGCCCGCGGCCTCGACGATGCGCATGTAGCGGCGCTCGAGGTCCCGGCCGCGGGAGGCGGCGAAGGAGCCGACGGCCTTGTCCCCCGCGACCTGCGACAGGTAGCTGAGGGCCCGGGCGGCGAGGTCGGAGTAGCCCTCGCCGAGATTCGAGCGCGCCGACGCCGTGGCGACGTAGTGGCGCGCGGGGCGCCCGCGGCCGCGCTTGCCCACACCCGTGGGGGTGTGGACGGCGATCTGGCCGTTGTCCTCCAGGGCTGTGATGTGGCGGCGCACGGCTGCGGGCGTGAGGTGGAGAATGGCGGCGAGCTGGGCGGCGGAGACGGGCCCCTTCTCAATGATGAGATCGAGGACCTTGACGCGGGTGGACTCGTCATCTGCGGGAGCGCCCGGGCCGGTCGGATTCGGGCTCATCGGACTTATAGGACTCACACTTCCCCCTCTCCCGTCCCTCGCAATGCGCGCGGGCGCCACCGGAGCGCCCGGGGGCGCCGTCGGCCTGGCACCCATTTTAAGCATCATCCTTGTGCCTAAATTGGAACAGCGCAACTTGATGACGCCGTGGCGCCACGTGGCATGGCGCACGCCCGGCCACCTGAACCAGGAGTCTTCATCCCTTGCCGCGCGAGGGCCTGAGGTCCTACGCGCGTCACATGCTCTCGGGGCTGCGCATCCAGGGGGCATCAGCGGGGCGCAGTCCCTCGTAGCCGCGCTTCCGGGCGCACTCGGCCGCGAGGACCCCCGCGACAGTGGAGGGGTTGTGGAGCCGCCCGCCCATGACGGCGTCGAGCACCTCGTCGAAGCGGAACCAGGTGGGCTCGAACTCGGCCTCCTCGGCCTCGCGCTCGGTGCGCTCCTCGACGGGGATCGGGAACAGGCCCCGGGCGAGGAAGCAGCGCACGCCCTCGGTGGTGAATCCGGGCGAGGCGTAGAAGTCGATGAGTGTCTCCCAGCGCTCAGCGGCGTGGTCGGTCTCCTCGGCGAGCTCGCGGGCGGCGGCGATGACCGGGTCCTCCTCGGGGAGGTCGAGCAGGCCGGCGGGGATCTCCCACAGAGCGGCCCGCACGGGGTGGCGGTACTGGCGGACCATGAGGATCTCGGCCGCGCCGTCGGGTTGGGAGGACTCCTCGCCCTCCCGCAGAGCGATGATGCTGACGGCGTCGTGGTGGGCGATGGTCTGGCGGCGGATGGGCTCGGGGGCGCCCGGGGACAGGCGGATCATCTCATCGTCGACGGCGCAGATGGGGCCGGTCCATACGCGCTGGGCGCTCAGCACCTCCCGGGTGTCGCGCTCGTCGGCGGGGCCGCATGCGGCGTTGTTCTGGCGGGTCATCTGAGCCTCCATCGGGACTACGGTCAGCTCCCCCATTGTGCCCCCGCCCCGCCCACGAGCGAGACCGGTCGTTATCAGGATCGAGACCGGTCTCGCTGGGGATAGGATCGGGACCGCGGATGCGCACGAGGAGGGACGAGGAGGAGCGATGAGCACCAGGGGACTGGATCTGGACCTTCTGCTGGGCACGGCCCGCGAGGCGGTCCTCGCCGCGGCCGCCTTCGCCCTCGATCCGGGCGCTGAGCTGCGGGTCGAGACCAAGCAGCATGACAAGGACCTGGTCACCCAAGTGGATCGCGGCGCGGAGCGGATCATCGCCGAGTGCCTCGCGCCTACCGCCATCCCCCTGCATGGCGAGGAGGAGCACCGCGTCGAGGGCTTCGAGGAGCGCACGGGCCCGGCCTGGGTGGTCGACCCGATCGACGGCACGACGAACTACGTGGCCACGCACCGCGACTGGGCGGTCTCGCTCGCCCTGGTCGACGGCGGCGCCCCGGTGATCGCGGCCCTCGCCGATCCCGTGGCAGGCCGCCTCATGACGGCGATCGCGGGGCGGGGGGCTCGGGTGGGCCCGCTCCGGGCGGCCGGCGATGGCCGTGACGATGAGCCGATTCCCATGGCACCGGACCTGGCGCTGGAGCGGGGCGCGGCGATCGTCCCGTTCAACTCGCTCAGAGGCGTGCCCGGGGCCGACGGCGTTGTGAGCGCCGCGCTGGCGGCTCGCGCCTACGGCTCGGCCGCCCTGGAGATCGCCGAGGTGGCCAGGGGCGGGGCAGTGGCCTTCCTGCACGGCGGCCTCAAGCCCTGGGACATGGCGGCGGCGGTCCTCCTCGCCCAGGAGACGGGCGCGCTCGTCACCCGGGTGGACGGCTCCGCCCTGGACGCGCGCCGCGCCGGATCAGTGCTCGCGGCGACACCGACGGCGCACGCCCGCATCCTGGAACTCCTGGCGCAGGCCCGCGACGCCGAGAACGGGACCGGCGATCCCGCGCCCTGGGTCTAGGCGCCCGGGGCCAGGACGGCGCTCAACTGCGCGAGCAGGTCCGCTGAGGTGGGCAGCCCGGCCGCGGCGGCGCGCGCCCGGCCCCTCCACTCCCGCCGAGCGGCGGGGTCATCCAGGAGTCGGCCGATGGCGTCGGCGATGGCGCGGGCCTCGGGCGCCACCAGGATGGCGCCCCCGCGCGCCGTGACGCCCGTGCCCCCCACATCGGTGGCGATAATGGCGGCGCCCGCCCTCAGCGCCTCCTGGATGGTCAACGGCTGTCCCTCCCACAGGCTGGTCTGGACGACGGCGTCGGCAGAGGACATGAGCGCAAGGGCATCCTCGCGCCGCCCGAGCAGGGTCACGGGCAGGCGCTCAGCGTCGATGCGGGTCTGCAGAGCCGGGCGTTCGGGCCCCTCCCCCGCGACGAGCCAGGTGAGCGGCGCGCCATCCCCCTCAGCCCGCCGGGCGAGGATCGAGGCGGCATCGAGTAGGAGGTCGAGGCCCTTCTGAGGGGCCAGGCGGGCCACAGTCAGGATGATGGGGCCGCCGCCCGCTCCCGCCTCGGCCGCGCCTCGGTGCCCTGCCCCAGGGTTCCTGTCAGCGTCTCCCACAGCCTCCTCAGGCGCGGGGATGATGGCGAGCAGGGCACTGGCCGCCCCGCGGGCGCGGGCCCGTCCGACGAGGTCGGGGCTGACGCCGAGCACGGCATCGGCCCGCCTGGCCACGAGCGATTCGAGGCGATCCCCCACGAGCCGGGTGAGGCGCCCGCCGACGGGGAGGTTGTGAAGAGTGACGACCAGGCGCGCCCGCCCGCTCCGGCGCCGACCGAGGGCGAGGGCAGCCACCGAGCCCGCGCGCAGGCCGTGGGCGTGGACGACGTCGGCGCCCCGAGCAATGGCCGCCAGGCGGCGCACCGCCAAGTGGTCGGCGAGCGCGGGCCGGGGCCCGATCTCGAGGACGGCTCGGCGGGCGTCCCCGGTATCGAGGCCCTCCAGGACCTCCATCGGCGCGGCGACGATCACCTCGTGGTCGGCGCCGCTGAGGGCCCGGGAGCACTGGCCGAGGTGGGCACGCACTCCCCCGGCGGCGCTCCCACTGACCTCGACGATGCGCATGGGCCGCATCCCAGCAATCCCAGTCATCCCGCTCATCTCCTCCCCCAGCGCAGCGCTCCCAGGGCTGGGGGGCAGACGATGTGCGCGGCGGTGATAGTGGCGAGGGCGGCCAGGAGGGCCCAGATACCGGAGAGCAGGATCTGGGACCAGGGCGCGCCGGTCATCTGGCTGAGTGCCCGCCCGGCCCACCCGGAGGCGGCCGCGACCGGGGCCCCGGCCAGGATGACCCGGGCGATGGGGCGCAGCACCGAGGCTTCCAGGCAGCGGGCCAGGCCCGCCAGAAGGCCGATGCCCGCGATCGTCATGCCGATGCTGGTGCCGATGCCGAGTGCCTTCAGCGTGGCGGGGCCGTCTGCGCCGCCCGGGGCGAGCAACCGCACGGCGGTCGTGGACAGGACCGCCGCCACAGCCCAGCCCAGCGCGGTGGCGTGGGCGGCCCAGCGCGCGCGACCAGCGGCGAAGAGGATGCGGGTGATCTGGTGGATGAGGCCGAAGCCAACAATGCCGGGGGCGAAGGAGACCAGGGCGGCGGACATCCCTCGCACGTCGTCGGTCAGGAGCGCGAAGAACGCCTCGGCCCCGGCGCTCGCTGCCAGGAGCATCGCCATGCCGGCCAGGGAGACGCTGGTGACGAGGGCGGTGGAGTCACCGCACAGCCTCAGGGCCTCCTCGCGCGGGCTCCCCTCGCACCTGCCCGGCACGACCGCGCTCGCCCCGGCCCTGGCGGGGGCCGAGGCCGGTGGGATGGCGGCGCCCTCTGCGAGCAGGCCCGCGATCCTCGGGTAGAGGACGGTGGCCACGGGAACGACGAGCACGGCGTATGGCAGTACCCAGATGGCCTGCGTGTACTGGTAGACGGCGATGGTGCCGCTGACTCCCCCGGAGCGGGCGAGGACGGGCACGAGGAGCATGAAGGCCTGCTGGGCGACCAGGGCGGTGATGCCGGCGGTGGCCAGGCCCCAAGCGCGCCGGCGGGTGGCGGCGTCGAGGCGGAGCGTGAGCCGCAGGTCGATATCGAGGCGGGAGGCGGGGATGAGGAGGGGAAGGCTGAGGGCGGCCACGCCGAGCGTGGTCCCCCAGCCGAGGACGAGCAGCCCCGCGGGGTCGGCGCTGCTCGTCCACTGGCCCGCTCCCTCGGGGGTGATGGCGCCGTAGAGGGCGTAGGCGGTCATGACGACGAGGCTGGACAGGATCGGAGTGAGGGCGGGCCAGGCGAAGCGCCGGTGTGCCTGGAGGATGCCGGTCAGGACGACGCCGATGCCGTAGAGCGGCACTTGGAGGGCGAACATGCGCAGGAAGTCGGCGACGAGTCGCGTTTGGAGGCCGGGGTCGGCGTCGACTGAGGTGGGGAAGAGCTCGGCGATGGGGTCGGCGAGGACGGCGAGGAGGATACCCAGGGGCACGAGGATGACCAGGACCGTGCTGAGCATCGCGGAGGCGGTTCGGGAGACCGTCTCGCGGTCACCCGCCATGACGGCGCCGGCCAGGAGGGGGACGATGGTGGCGGCCAGGGCCCCGCCGACGACGACCTCGTACAGGACGTTGGGGATCTGGTTGGCGGTGGCGTAGGCCCCGGCGACGGCACCTGTGCCGACGGTCGCGGCCTGCACGATCCAGCGCAGGAATCCGAGCGCACGGGAGATGAGGGTGAGTCCTGCGACGCCGCCGACGACGGTCGCCAGGCCTCGCTGCGCCCCGTTGGTCCCGCCCTCGGCTCGCGCATCGGCGGTCTTGTCCGTCATTGGTCCCGGCGTCCCAGGGCGTCCAGCGCGGCGAGGGCCGGGGAGGAGTCGATGACGCGTGAGAAGGAGACGCGCTCGCTGGCCAGGATGAGGGCGGCGCCGGCGACCGCCGCCCCATGGCGGAAGGCTCGTGAGGGGGCGGCGGCGAGGGCGGCGCCGACGAGGGCGCCGAGGGAGTTGGCGCCGGTGTCGCCGAGCATGGTGCGCTCGCCGAGGTCCTCGGGCGCGGATGCGGCGGCGACCCCGAGGGCACCGGCGGCCAGGATGCGGGTGGGGGCCGCCGCCTGACCCGGCCAGGCGAGAAGGGGGGCCGAGATAAGCGCGCTGGCCTTGAGGGCGCGCCCGGGGCGCAGGTCGAGGAGGTTGTGGACGTTGGCCCAGGCGCCGATGACGATGGCGCTCACTGCGGCGTCGGCGACGAGCGCGCGCGGCCGGGCGGCGGGGGCGGCCGGGGCCCGGTGCCTGGCGAGGAGGACGCCGCCGACGAGCGCGCCGGAGCCGATGATGGCGATCTTGAGGGCGCCTGTGGTGACGCGGCCGCGGGCGAGGGCTCCGAGGTGGCCGGCCAGGCCCTTGGCGGGGGCATCGCCGTCGTGGGCGCCGGCGTCGAGATCGTCGATGAGTCCGGCGGTGCCTCCGGCGGAGGCGGCGATGACGGCGGCCGCACCGGGGCGGGCAGTGAGCGCGTTCGGACGAGCGAGCGCGCCTGCGCACCCGGCCACCGCAGTGGCACCGATGGCGCTGGCGATGCCTCCTCGCAGTGAGACCGTGCGCCCGTGGAAATTGGAGCGCTCGAGCCGCCTCCACCTGGGCAGGGCTCGCAGGAGCGCGGAGGCCCCGGTGCTCCAGGCAAGGCCGCTCGTCGCGGCGATGAGCGCCTGGCGGGCAGGTGAGGTCGCGCGGCGAGGACGGCTCGGGTGGCGGCGGCTGCCTCTCTGGAGCGGTACGGCGGTCATGAGTCCCAGGCTACCGGCCGGAGATCGCGCCGCCGACGCATTGGCGGGTCCCGGGAGGCTCAGGGCGGCCAGGTGTCCGCCGCGCGAGCTGTCGCCCTGCTGGCCGACCATCCCGCACACAGGGCGATGATGATGGTCAGGTCGAGCGAACCCCTGATGAGCTCGGGGCTGAGGTGGACCGGGGCGTTGCTGCGCGTCGATCGCGGGAACGTTCGCTCCGCAGTTCACCCCTTGGCGGGGATGGGGGGCATGATGGTGCCGGCACCGTCATCGAAGCCGTAGGAGCCTTGGGCCCCGCCCAAGACGGCGGCGATGGCCAGTGGCACGGAGACGGCGGCGCTCGCCTGGCCCACAGAGTCGATCGTCGTCGCCTTGGCCCTGTTCTCGCGCATGACGGCGATGATGTCGCGCTCGTCGTCGGCCCCGCCGACGATGACGGCGGGCGCTCCCGCGGCCACACCGGTGAGCGCCGCCGCCCAGGCCTTGCCGGTGGCATCGGCGCCGGGAGTCGGGGTGGCTCCCGCGGCGTCGGCCTGGGCCGAGCGCGGCCCTACGACCACCACGGCGTCGGCCTTGGTCGTGAGCTGGGAGTTGACGCTCATGAGAGGCGTGTCCGAGGCGGTGAGCAGGTCGCGCAGCGCGATGGCGCTGGAGTCGTCCACGGTCAGGGCCTTGGCCAGGCCCTCGCCCAGGATCCCGCTGGAGTCCTTGGATACGGCCTCATCCAGGTTGCCGGCGAACTGGCCCGAGTAGGCTGAGCGGAATGACTCCCGGCTGGGATCCGTCCACACCGAGGTCAGCGTCACGCGGCCGGTGGTCGTGCCGCCCGCGACCGCGATCTGGGAGATGACGAGCTCGACGTCCTCGTCCTGGGCGTCGGGCAGGGCCACGATGGCGACACTGCGGCCGCTCAGCGTGCCGGGCAAGTAGGAGGCCGCGGCCGCGGTGATGTAGGCGTCGCGATCGTTGAGGGCCGCCGATGTGGTCTCCAACTGGGCGTGCGTGGCATTGCGGTCCTCGCGCAGCGACTCCACCTGGTTGTGCAGGGCATTCCCCAAGGAATTCTGCAGGGGGCCCGCGCCCAGGACGATACCGACGGCCAGGGCGACGAAGACCGAGATCAGGGAGACCAGGTGGTAGCGGAAGTCGATCATGTTGCGTTCCTTGCGTGCATCGACGAATAGCGCGGGGGCGGATCGTCACAGGGACGGGGTTCTCGGGGACAGGCCCACGAGCGACCTCAGGAAGTTGATGAAATCATCCCAGGTGGCGCCGAAGAGGCCGAAGAAGGTCTGACCGGCGGGGGTGGACTGGAGCGCCGCCCATAGGGCGAACAGCCCCGCCACGGCCAGGAAGAACAGGTGCCAGCTGGAGATACGGGTGCGGTAGAGCCGCGAGACGCCTTTGGCGTCGATGAGGCGTCCCCCGACCTTGAGACGGGTCAGGAAGGTGGAGGACATGCCGGCCCTGCCCTTGTCGAGGAACTCCAGGAGAGTGGCGTGAGTGCCCAGGGCGACGATGAGCTCGGCGTCGGCCTCATCGGCCATGAGCATGGCGATGTCCTCGCTGGTGCCCGTGGCCGAGAACACCACGTGGTCGACGCCGAGGGCCTCCACTCGGGCAAGGCCGGGGGCGCGCCCGTCGCGGTAGGCGTGGACGACGATCTCCGCGCCGCTGCGCAGCGCCCTGTCCGAGACGGAGTCCATGTCGCCCACGATCATGGTGGGTTTGAACCCGGCCTCGATGACGGCATCGGCCCCGCCGTCGACGCCGATGATGACCGGCTTGCAGTCGCGGATGTAGGAGCGCAGGGCCTTGAGATCCTCCTTGTAGGAGTAGCCGCGCACGACGACCAGCACATGCTTGCCCGCCATGGAGGTGCGGATCTCGGGCATGCCGATCCCGTTGAGCAGCAGGTCGCGCTCGCGCTTCATGTACTCCATAGTGTTGGCGGCGAAGGCCTCGAGCTGGACGGCCAGGCCCTCCTTGGCCACCTCCATGGAGGCCTCCACGCTCCCGGGAGTCTGCACGGTCCCCTCAGCGATGATCGCGTCCTCGCCCTCGAGACGCACGGCGCCGTCGGCGACGATGATCCGATCGCCCTCGCGCAGGCGCATGATGTCAGCGCCCAGGCCATCGATGAGGGGGATTCCGGCATCCACGAGGATCCCGGGACCGAGGTTCGGGTATCGGCCGGAGACGGACGGCGAGGCGTTGAGCACTGCGGCGGGCCGCTTCTCCACGAGGGACTCGGCGGCCACCCGGTCCAGGTCCGAGTGGTTGATGACGGCGATATCACCCGGGTTGAGGCGCTTGACCAGGTCCTTAGTACGGGCATCGACGCGGACGACGCCGACTGGCCGGTCGTCCGGGGGCGAGTGCTTGTGGAACGGGAACCTCACGCGCTCGATTCTGCCATGGAGGCCTCTGCCAGGAGTTCCGCGGCGTGCCGCAGGGCCGCCTCGGAATCGTCGTGGCCGGACAGCATCCGCGCCAGCTCGCGCTCGCGCTCACCCCCTGAGACACGGGTGACCCGCGTGCGCGTGATCCTCGCGTCGCCGGGGTGATCAGCGCCGTCCGGTGCGCCGCCGCCTGCCGGGGTCTCCTTGTGGACGACGAGGTGGGTGTCGGCCCAGGCGGCCACCTGTGCCAGGTGAGTGACGACGATGACCTGGTGGCCGCGGGCCAGTCGGGCCAGTCGCCGCCCGATCTCGCGCGCGGCCTTCCCGCCGACGCCGGCGTCGATCTCGTCGAACACGAAGGTGCGGGCGTGTTCCCGATCCGGTGCCGCGCCGCCGTCCTGCGCGCCGAGGGCGGGCTCGGTCATGGTGGCGTCGGCGAGGACGACCTCCAGGGCCAGCATGATCCGGGAGAGCTCTCCGCCGGAGGCCCCCTTGCCCAGCGGCATGGGGGTCGCGCCGGGATGCGGTGACAGCAGCAGGGAGACCGACTCAGCGCCGGTGGGCCCGGGCTCGTCAAGCGCCTCGAGACCGACAACGAGCCTGGCCCCGCTCATCCGCAGGCCCTCGAGCTCGACGGTGACGGACTCCTGGAGCCGCTCGGCCAGGCCGGCCCGGGCGGCGCTCAGCTCAGCGGCGGTGGCCTCGAGCTCGGCCTGGGCCTCCGTGAGTGCCTGTCGGAGCTCCTCTGCGCCGTCGGAGGGCCCGTCGATGCGGGCGAGGCGGTCGGCGGCGCCCCGCCCCCACTTCAGGAGAGCGTCGACACCGTCGATCTGCTCCGCGGCACCACCGGTCTCACGGCACAGGCGGGTCAGCTCGGCACGGCGCTGATTGACCCAGGCCAGGCGCGCGGGGTCGGCGTCGAGGCCGGAGAGGTAGGAGCCGAGGTCGGCACCGATGTCGGCGCTGAGGATGCCGAGCTGGCGGACCCTGGCCGCGAGCTCGGTCAAGGCGGGGTCGAGGCCGTCGACGCCGGCCAGGGCGCGCCCGGCGGCAGCGATGAGGGAGGCGACGTCGACGGCCTCCGAACCGCCCGCGGCCGGATCGGCATCGGCGGTCAGAGCCGCGGCCGCGGCGGTCGCGGCCAGGCGCAGGTCCTCGGCGTGCTCCAGGCGGCCGGCCTCGGCCTCCAGGGCGCTGTCCTCCCCGGGAGCGGGGGCGGCAGCCTCGATGGCCTCCAGCCAGGCGCGCAGGCGGGCGGCCTCCTCAGCGCGCGCTTGGGCCCCGGCCCGCCACTGCGCCAGCTCCTCGGCAGCGCGCGCCCGCTGCCGGTAGGCGTGGGCGTAGCGCCGGCACAGGGCGGCGTGCTCGGACCCGCCGAGGGAGTCCAGGGCGGCGCGCTGGGCGGCGGCGGAGCGCAGGCGCAACTGATCGGCCTGTCCGTGGACGGCCACGAGTCGCGACCCCACCTCGGCCAGAACGGATGAGGGTACCGAGCGCCCCCCGAGATGGGCCCGTGAGCGGCCCTCGGCGGGCACGGCGCGCGTGGCGATGAGCAGGTCGTCGTCGAGCTCGGCACCGGCCTCGGCGGCGCGGCGTCCGGCCGGCGAGTCGGGGTCGGTGAGGAAGACGCCCTCGACGAGGGCCCGCCGGGCGCCGGTGCGCACGACCGAGGCCCCGGCGCGCTGGCCCAGGAGCAGGCCGAGGGAGGTGAGCACCATGGTCTTACCGGCCCCGGTCTCGCCTGTCAGCGCGGTCAGACCGGGACCGAAGCGCAGTTCAGCGGATTCGATGATTCCCAGGTCCTCGATGCTCAGGGACTCGATCAATGGCCCAACCCGTTCTCGCTGGCCGCCCGCCATCCCTGCACGGGCAGATCGAATTTGCGCACGAGCCTGCGCGAGAAGGGGGCGTCGTTGAGCCGGGCCAGGCGCACGGGGCGCTTCCCGCGGGTGACGCGGATGCGACTGCCCGCGACGACATCGAGGCTGCGGCGCCCGTCGCACCAGATCTCGGCACCGTCGAAGCCTGTGGAGTCGATGATGACCTCCAGGCAGGATGTCGGTGCCACGACGAGGGGGCGGGTGAACAGCGCATGGGCGGCCATGGGGGCCAGGAGGAGGGCCTCGACCTCGGGCCAGATGATGGGCCCGCCCAGGGAGAAGGCGTAGGCGGTCGAGCCGGTGGGGGTGGAGATGACCAGGCCGTCGCAGCCGAAGGAGGAGACGGCCTGCCCGTCGACGCCGATGGCGAGCTCGAGCATGCGCGCGCGGTCGCGCTTCTCCAAGGCAGCCTCGTTGAGGGCCCAGCCGTGCTGGATCGCCCCTTCGGGGCTCTCGACGGTCACCTCCAGGGTCATGCGCTCCTCGACGGTGTACCGCCCGGCGACGAGCTCGGCCACGACGTGCTCGACGGCGTCGGGGTTCGCCTCGGCGAGGAAGCCGACGTGACCGGTGTTGATGCCCACGAGGGGCACGTCCTTGTCTCGGGCGATCTGGCTGGCGCGCAGGATCGTGCCGTCCCCGCCCAGGACGAGCACGAGGTCGATGTCCCCCAGGAAGCGGTGGTCGACGCATTCGACGCCATGGTCGCGCAGGGCCGCCTCGGCGCGCGCCCCGGCCGTGGCCGTGGAGGCGGAGCGCCGCTGCCCGGGCGGGACGGGCTGGTCGTTGACGTCGCGCCGGACCACCATGACGCGCGTGATCCTGTGGTCGCGCCGCTGATCCGGCGCTGTCGGTGCGGTCATCAGCTGCTCGTCCTCCCTCATCTGGCGCCCCTGCCGTCGGGGCCCTCGGCGACGGCGCGCCCGGCCTCGGCGATCAGGGCATCGCCGGTGAGGTCGGCGCCACTCCCGGCACTACCCGCATGCATGGACAGAAAGTACTCGACATTACCCGAGGGGCCCGGCAACGGCGAGGCGGTGATGGCGTCGATGCCGAGGCCCAGGGAGTGGGCGCGCCCGGCGACGGTGAGGATCGTCTCGAGGCGCAGCGCGGGGTCGCGGACCACTCCCCCGTGCCCGAGCCTCTCCTTGCCGATCTCGAACTGGGGTTTGACCATGAGGAGGAGGTCGGCGTCGTCGGCCGAGGCCCGCAGGAGCGGTTCCAGGACGAGAGTCAGGGAGATGAAAGACAGGTCGCCCACCACGAGCCCGGGCGCTGGGGCGACGGCGGCGGGCTCGAGGGTGCGCACGTTCGTACGATCCAGGACCCGCACGCGGGGGTCGGATCGGAGGGACCAGGCGAGCTGGCCGTAGCCGACGTCGACGGCGACGACGCTGACAGCACCGCGCCGAAGGAGCACATCTGTGAAGCCGCCGGTGGAGGCTCCGGCATCCAGGCAGCGGCGCCCCGCCACCGCCGGGGCGAGACCCCTGGCCTCAAGGGCGTCGAGGGCGCCGGCGAGCTTATGGGCGCCTCTCGAGAC
Source organism: Actinomyces gaoshouyii (assembly GCF_002076915.1). NCBI lineage: Bacteria > Bacillati > Actinomycetota > Actinomycetes > Actinomycetales > Actinomycetaceae > Actinomyces > Actinomyces gaoshouyii. Next base: position 897,474 of record NZ_CP020468.1, on the reverse strand, counting down.
GTAGTCGTCCCCACTGGGCGTCACGATCTCAATGGCCTGCGCGGGGTCGACCTGACGGGCGGGCTTGGTCACGAGGGCGCCGTCGAGGGTGACGCGGCCGTCGGTGATGAGCTGGGCGGCATGGGCGCGCGAGCGGGCGACGCCACGCCGGACGAGCTCGGAGTCGATGCGGATGAGCCGTGCCATGAGCAGCCTCAGCTCTCGGCCAGCCGCAGGGCGGAGCGGAGGTCCTCGGCGAGGTCCGCCAGGCCCCTGGCCCGCGCCTCCAGCGGCTCATCGGCGAGCGCATCGAGCCGCTCCGCAGCGCCGACGCCCTCCTGGGAGGCCGCGGCGAGGCGCTGCTCGCGGCCGGGGCCGGGCAATGGCGCGGCGGGGATCGCCTCGTTGGGCCCGGGGACCGGGCCTGGCTGGCGCTCGGTGCTCATCGGGGATATCCGTTCACGGCGCGACGGTGATCTCGGGCAGGCCGAGCACCTGGGCGCCCGCCCGGGAGCCGCCAGTGGCGTCGGCGCCGGCCCAGGCAGCGGCGGCGAGAGCCCGATAGGCGTCGAGGGTCACGGTGGCAGGGCGCTCGAGGGGGCCGGCCCCGGCGAGCTCGAGGCGACCGCCGCTCACGCGCGCGCGCTCCCGACCGACGCTCCACCAGGCCCCGTCGCTCATGGGCTCGGGGTGAGCCTCGATGAGACCGCGCAGGTCGGTGTGGAGGAAGGCGGGGCGCTCGGCGGGGTCGGCGAGGATGACGTCGCGGGCAGTGCTCACCCCGGTGAGCACGTGGAGACCGGGGATCCCCGCGGTGCGGGCCCCGACGTGGTCGGTGTTGAGCCGGTCCCCCACGGCGATCGGGCTCGTGGCGCCGCTGCGGGCCAGGGCGCGCTCGTAGATACCGGGGAAGGGCTTGCCCCCGGCCAAGGGCTCCTTGCCGGAGGCGTGGGCGATGGCCGCCACGAGGCTGCCGTTGCCCAGGGCGAAGCCGCGTTCGGTGGGCAGGGTGGCATCGAGGTTGGTGGCCACGTGCAGGGCCCCGGCCGTGATCGCGTAGAGGCCCTCGGAGAGCATGGCCCAGTCGACGGCGGAGTCCCAGCCCTGGACGACGGCGGCCGGACGGTCCGCGGCGGTGTCGGTGAGAGTGAAGCCCTCGTCGAGGAGCGCCTGGCGCACGCCGTCGCCACCGACGACGAGGCACAGCGAGCCCCGGGCGAGGTGCTCGGTGAGCATGACGGCCGCGTCCATGGCGGCGCTGAAGACCTCGCCGGGCTCCGCCTGGATGCCGTTGGCGCGCAGCTTGTCGACGACGGTGCGCGGCGCCCGCGAGGCGTTGTTGGTGACGAAGCTGAGTCGCATGCCCACGGCCCGCGCCGCGTTGACGGAGTCGGCGGCGTGCGGAACGCGGGCCTCGCCGGCGAAGCAGACGCCGTCGAGGTCGAGCAGGGCCCCATCGTAGGCGCTGGCCAGGGGGGAGGCGCTCCCCAGGAGGCCCGGAGGCAGGGGTGCGGAGCTCATGCTCGGGCCTCCTCGCTGTGGGCGCCGTCGGAGTCCTGAGCTGGATCAGTACCCGCGTCGGCGGGGATGCCGTGGGACTGGAGGTGCTCGATGAGCTCGTCCTCGATGACGTCGGCGCCGCGGGGGGAGCTGAGGCCCCCGGAGGCGTGCTCGCTGGTGCTCTTGGCGACGTCGCCGGGCTCCGAGTCATCTGAGTCTTCGGAGGCATCGATGTCATCGGTCAGGGCCTCGGCGAGCCTTTCGTCCTGCTCGGGGCAGTCGGCCGACTCGGGCTCGTCAGCTCCGGCGGCCTGGGCCGCCCGCTCCTCCTCGGACTCCTCCTCGACGTCGTAGACCTCGACGCCCGGCTCGGCAGGCTCGGGGGCCTCCCCGATGCGCTCGCGAATGGCGTCGGCCTCCTGTGCGCGCCCGAGGTCCTCGAGGCGGTCGGCTCGTACGGAGTGGAGGCGGCGCAGCGTCTCCCGGTCCCCGCGGAAGAGGCGGATCGCGTCCTCGATGACGACGAGCCCGAGCTCGTCCTGGCCCATCTCGTGGCGGATGCCGGAGACGACCATGGCGATCTCGGCCTCCTCGACGTCATCGAGCTGCTTGGGGTCGGCCTCCGCGGCCGCCTTGAGGGCCTGGTTATAGCGACCGAGGGCCCGCTCGCAGTCGGCCTCGATGGCGCGGTGGAGGTCGAGGCCGGACAGTCGGCGGGCGGCGCGGATGTCGCGCAGGGCATCGGAGTAGTGCTCGGAGAGGTAGGCGGCGATCCCCGCGGCCTCGCGGACGACGGCGATCCTGCCTGCGTGGGAGGCGGCGTAGCGGGCGTGCTCGTAGGCCGCAGCGGGGTCGGTCTCGACAAGGCGCTGAACCATCACCAGGTGCCTGGCGACGTTCTCCGCGTTCGAGCGCCCGAGGGCGCGCAGCTCGCGCCTCGCGGAGGCCTCGAGCTGCGCGGGCTCGACGTCGGCGGGCACGCGGGGCTCGGGAATCCGGTTGCGCTGGAGAGGACGGGCATCGCGCGCACCGGGGCGGCCATTGCGGCGGTCCCCGCCGAGGCGACCGCCCCGGGAGCCCCCGGAGCCGCCGCGACGATCATCGCGGGACCCGTAGGGGCGGCGCTCGGAGCGCTCACCGTAGTCGTGACCGCGATAGCCGCCATCGCGGCCACCGCCGCCCCGGTAATCACCGGAACGGTCATCCTGCCGGTAAGAGCGGTGCTGTCGGCTCCCACCACCGGAGCGGTTGCCACCTCGAGTGCCGAAGCCGTGGCGGTCGCCGCGCGCGCCACCGGATCGTCGAGCGCCGTCGTTCCTGTCATACGCCCTGTCGTGAGCCATGGTCCTTCTTCCTGTGGCCGACTGCCTCGGGGAATCACGCAGTCCTTCTGGCTCAAGCCTACTCAGGCCCCATGTACCACCACGGCATGGGGGTGGGTGAGATTCGTCGGGTTGGTGCTTGCTGTGGTGTGGTGGCTGGGTGTGGGGGGGGGGCGATCTGGGCTCGCGTGTGCGGTGCGGGCCTGCGCGGGCAGTGGTGGTGTGTCCTGTGAGCCGCGTGGATGAGGGCGCGGTGTTTTCTCCGGTGCGAGGCGCCCCGGGGGGGTCAGACGGCTCGCCGAGGGGGAAGGCGCCCCCCGGGCGGGCGGGTGGGGTGATGCCGCGAAGGGCGCGTGTGCGTGTGTGCGTGTGTGCGTGTGTGCGTGTGTGGGTGGGTGGGTGTGGGAGAACAAAACAACAACACAAAAAACAAGAAAGAGAACAGAGAGACCCCACCAACACACCCTTACGGGCGCGCAGGGGGTCTCCCTGCTCTCTTCCAAGCAAGTACCCGGCAGTGTCCTACTCTCCCGCCCCTTAACAAGGACAGTACCATCGGCGCTGGGGGTCTTAGCTTCCGGGTTCGGAAAGGAAAACCGGGCGTGGCTCCCCCGCTATGACCACCGGGACGTCTCTATACACCACCCACCCACCAAGTCACCATGGCAGACAGGCTCACATCACCCACCCCCCAACCCCCACACAAAACATGAGGACAAACACAAGAGGGGGCTGTGGGCTGGTCATGAACCGCATAGTGGGCGCGCCGCCGTATTCTAAACAACTCCGCACACGCACCAACCATCCCTACCCGCCCCACAACAAGGAAACAAGCAAGAACAAGCCAGCGCGCTAAATATGTTGATTGTATCGGCCGATTAGTACCAGTCAGCTCAATAGCCCTTACAGGCTTTCCACCCCTGGCCTATCAACCCAGTAATCCACTGGGGACCTCCCACCCCCCAAAAAAAGGGGCATGGATACCTCATCTTGAAGATGGTTTCCCGCTTAGATGCTTTCAGCGGTTACCCGTCCCGAACGTAGCCAACCAGCCGTGCCCCTGGCGGGACAACTGGCACACCAGAGGTTCGTCCGTCCCGGTCCTCTCGTACTAGGGACAGGCCTTCTCAAGTATCCTGCGCGCGCAGAGGATAGGGACCGAACTGTCTCACGACGTTCTAAACCCAGCTCGCGTACCGCTTTAATGGGCGAACAGCCCAACCCTTGGGACCTGCTCCAGCCCCAGGATGCGACGAGCCGACATCGAGGTGCCAAACCATGCCGTCGATATGGACTCTTGGGCAGGATCAGCCTGTTATCCCCGGGGTACCTTTTATCCGTTGAGCGACGACCCACCCACACGGGATCGCCGGATCACTAGTTCCTGCTTTCGCACCTGCTCGACCCGTCGGTCTCACAGTCAAGCTCCCTTGTGCACTTGCACTCAACACCTGGTTGCCGACCAGGCTGAGGGAACCTTTGAGCGCCTCCGTTACACTTTAGGAGGCAACCGCCCCAGTTAAACTACCCACCAGGCACTGTCCCTGACCCGGATCACGGGCCCAGGTTCAGGCGCACGCCATGGCCAGAGTGGTATTTCAACAACGACTCCACCACCACTAGCGTGACGGCCTCACAGTCTCCCACCTATCCTGCACAAGCCATAGCGGACGCCAATACCAAGCTATAGTAAAGGTCCCGGGGTCTTTCCGTCCTTCTGCGCGAAACGAGCATCTTTACTCGTACTGCAATTTCGCCGAGCTCATGGTGGAGACAGCGGGGAAGTCGTTACGCCATTCGTGCAGGTCGGAACTTACCCGACAAGGAATTTCGCTACCTTAGGATGGTTATAGTTACCACCGCCGTTTACTGGGGCTTGAATTCACCGCTTCACCCCAAAAAAAGGGGCTGACAGATCCTCTTAACCTTCCAGCACCGGGCAGGCGTCAGTCCGTATACATCGCCTTGCGGCTTCGCACGGACCTGTGTTTTTAGTAAACAGTCGCTCCCCCCTGGTCTCTGCGACCCTCCCCCCCAACGGGCAAGCCGTCTCAGGGTTCAGGCCCCCCTTCTCCCGAAGTTACGGGGGCATTTTGCCGAGTTCCTTCACCATGATTCACTCGTGCGCCTAGGCATACTCTGCCCGACCACCTGTGTCGGTTTAGGGTACGGGCGGCTCGCACCTCGCGCCGGGGCTTTTCTCGGCGCCACAGGATCACCCTACTATCCCCCACCAAAAAGCGGGGTCACCATCACGCCTCACCCTCCCACCCCACAGGGCAGGCAGCCCCCGGATTTACCTAGGGACCGGGCCGCACGCTTGAACGGGCCAAGCCATCAGGCCCGCGAGGCTACCACTGCGCGTCACCCCTGTTAATGCGCTTGCCTACCAGCACGGAGGGTCCCCAGACCACCACCCACAACCCACACCAGGAACCCGAAAGCCCCCAGCACAAGTCAACGTGAGCAGCGGCGTGGGTCAGCACCCGCACGTCAGCATGGACGGTGCTACACCGGTACGGGAATATCAACCCGTCATCCATCGACTACGCCTGTCGGCCTCGCCTTAGGTCCCGACTCACCCAGGGCGGACTAGCCTGGCCCTGGAACCCTTGGTCATTCGGCGCTAGGGCTTCTCACCCTAGTATCGCTACTCATGCCTGCATTCTCACTCCCACGCCATCCACCCCTGGGTCACCCCGAGGCTTCACCCGGCGCAGGACGCTCCCCTACCACCCGCCACCCCTGCCCAACCCGCCCAAAAAGGGACAAGGAAGGAAAGGAACAAACGCGACGGGTCCGCGGCTTCGGCGGCGTGCTTGAGCCCCGCTACATTGTCGGCGCACGATCACTTGACCAGTGAGCTATTACGCACTCTTTCAAGGATGGCTGCTTCTAAGCCAACCTCCTGGTTGTCTGCGCGACCGCACATCCTTTCCCACTTAGCACGCGCTTAGGGGCCTTAGCCGGCGATCTGGGCTGTTTCCCTCTCGACGACGGAGCTTATCCCCCGCCGTCTCACTGCCCCGCTCACACCCGAACGGCATTCGGAGTTTGGCTGACGTCAGTAACCCTGTGGGGCCCATCAGCCACCCAGTAGCTCTACCTCCGCCGGGCAACACGAGACGCTGCACCTAAATGCATTTCGGGGAGAACCAGCTATCACGGAGTTTGATTGGCCTTTCACCCCTACCCACAGCTCATCCCCCCCATTTTCAACTGAGGTGGGTTCGGTCCTCCACACGCTCTTACACGTGCTTCAACCTGGCCATGGGTAGATCACCCCGCTTCGGGTCCAGGACGCGCCACTAAAACGCCCTCAATTCGGACTCGCTCTCGCTACGACTCCCCCACACGGGTTAGCCTCGCGACACGCCACTGACTCGCAGGCTCATTCTTCAATAGGCACGCCATCACCCCAAAAAAGGGCCCTGACGGCTCGTAGGCGCCCGGTTTCAGGTACTCTTTCACTCCCCTCCCGGGGTACTTTTCACCATTCCCTCACGGTACTCATCCGCTATCGGTCATCAGGAAGTATTCAGGCAACCGAGTGGTCTCGGCAGATTCACACAGGATTCCACGGGCCCCGTGCTACTCGGGAACACCACACACACAGGCCCACCAGTTCCGCCTACGGGGCTATCACCCACTACGGCCCCCCTTCCCAGGAGGTTCGGCTACCAGACAAGCTTTCTCACTGCGCCCCGCTCCGGCAGAAACGAGAACGGCGATGCCCCACAACCCCGCAACCGCAACCCCTGCCGGGTAATCACACGACCACGGTTTAACCATCATCCGCTTTCGCTCGCCACTACTCACGGAATATCCTCTCCTGCGGGTACTGAGATGTTTCACTTCCCCGCGTCACCCCCCACGCCCTATGAAATTCAAGCGCAGGTGACCGGGCATGACCCCGGCCGGGTCCCCCCATTCGGAAACCCTCGGATCACAGCCCGCTAGCCGGCTCCCCGAGGCTTATCGCAGGCCACCACGTCCTTCATCGGCCCCTGATGCCAAGGCATCCACCGAACGCCCATAAAAACAAACAACACACAAAACACACAGAGCAAAAACAAACGAAATCACACACAGCCCCGCACACCACCCCCTCAGCAAACCCCAACCCAAACCAGGCCAGAACCCACCAAGAAAACAGCAAACACGGAACCATGCAGATGCTCGCGCCCACTATACAGTTCACAACCAACCCACCCACACACCAACCCACCCCCCAACCAAAGGGAGACAAGCCAGCATCAGGCCCACAAAAGGGAACGGCATGCCGCCCCAGAACCCCGATAGCGCGCCACACTCACCCACATCACCCAACCCCCCGAACCCAGCCAACCACGACCAGGCAATAACAAACGAGAGGCCAAAAACTCCTTAGAAAGGAGGTGATCCAGCCGCACCTTCCGGTACGGCTACCTTGTTACGACTTCGTCCCAATCACCAGCCCCACCTTCGACCGCTCCCCATAAGGCCACGGGCTTCGGGTGTTGCCGACTTTCATGACGTGACGGGCGGTGTGTACAAGGCCCGAGAACGTATTCACCGCGGCGTTGCTGATCCGCGATTACTAGCGACTCCAACTTCACGGTGTCGAGTTGCAGACACCGATCCGAACTGAGACCGGCTTTAAGGGATTCGCCCCGCCTCACGGCATCGCAACCCTCTGTACCGGCCATTGTAGCATGCGTGAAGCCCAAGACATAAGGGGCATGATGATTTGACGTCATCCCCACCCTCCTCCGAGTTGACCCCGGCAGTCTCCCGCGAGTCCCCGCCATAACGCGCTGGCAACACGGGACAGGGGTTGCGCTCGTTGCGGGACTTAACCCAACATCTCACGACACGAGCTGACGACAACCATGCACCACCTGTGACGGCGCCCCACAAAAGCAGGGAAGCCACGTCTCCGCGACCAACACCGACATGTCAAGCCTTGGTAAGGTTCTTCGCGTTGCATCGAATTAATCCGCATGCTCCGCCGCTTGTGCGGGCCCCCGTCAATTCCTTTGAGTTTTAGCCTTGCGGCCGTACTCCCCAGGCGGGGCACTTAATGCGTTAGCTACGGCGCGGAAAACCCGGAAAGGCCCCCCACACCTAGTGCCCAACGTTTACAGCATGGACTACCAGGGTATCTAATCCTGTTCGCTCCCCACGCTTTCGCTCCTCAGCGTCAGTAACGGCCCAGAGACCCGCCTTCGCCACCGGTGTTCCTCCTGATATCTGCGCATTCCACCGCTACACCAGGAATTCCAGTCTCCCCTACCGCACTCAAGCCGGCCCGTACCCACCGCACGCCCCCAGTTAAGCCAGAGGATTTCACGGCAGACGCGACCAACCGCCTACAAGCCCTTTACGCCCAATAATTCCGGACAACGCTCGCGCCCTACGTATTACCGCGGCTGCTGGCACGTAGTTAGCCGGCGCTTCTTATCCAGCTACCGTCAACCCACCCAAAAAAGCAGGCCTTCTTCACTAGCGAAAGAGGTTCACAACCCGAAGGCCTCCATCCCTCACGCGGCGTCGCTGCATCAGGCTTCCGCCCATTGTGCAATATCCCCCACTGCTGCCTCCCGTAGGAGTCTGGGCCGTGTCTCAGTCCCAGTGTGGCCGTCCACCCTCTCAGGCCGGCTACCCGTCAAAGCCTTGGTAGGCCATCACCCCACCAACAAGCTGATAGGCCGCGAGCCCATCCCCCACCAGACAAAAGACCTTTCCCAACCCCACCATGCGACAGAGCCAGAATATCCCGTATTAACACCACTTTCGTGGCGGTATCCAGAAGAAGGGGGCAGGTTACTCACGTGTTACTCACCCGTTCGCCACTCATCCACCCCAACAAAAGCCAGGGCTTCACCGTTCGACTTGCATGTGTTAAGCACGCCGCCAGCGTTCGTCCTGAGCCAGGATCAAACTCTCCAAACAAAACCCACAAAACAAACACACCCAACCCACCCCAAACACAAGGCAGACCAAGCGCATCCATCCCATAAGCCAAGCCCAGAAAAAACAAACCAGGCCCAACCCACACCACCACCCAAAAACAGGCAACAGCACAGGCCAAACAAAAAAAGCCACAGCAACCAACCCACACCACCACCCAAAACAGGCAACAGCACAAGCCAACCACCACAGCACAACCCACCCAAGACACCCAACCAAAAAAATCAAGCACCCAGACAGGCCAAAAAATGACATAAACAAGCATGACACACTATCGAGTTCTCAAACAACACACCCACCCCACAACAACAACCCCACAACAAGGGCCACCACCACAAGAAGGCGCGAAGGAAACATTACAGAATGGAGCGCCTCAGATCAAACCAAGGACCGGTGATCCCGATCTCGCACCCCCTGTTCAGTTCCAGCCATTCGACCCCGAGAAAATCTCGGCGCCGCGTTTGGCCGAGGAGTAGATTACGTAGCGCTCGCCGCGTCGTCAAATAACAAGTCGGTGACGGTGATCACATAGGCGCTGCCACCGACTTCTCGCAGATCAGAGGGCTTCAGATAGGCGCTCGCGAGTCTCCTCGTCACTTGCTCCGCGCCACTGAGAGCGTCCTGCGCCCCTTGCGCACGAGGACCACTCCCCCGGCGAGCAGATCGGCCTCGGTCACCACGAGATCCTCGTCGGTGACCTTGACGTTGTTGAGGTAGGCGCCGCCTGCGGCGATGGTCCGGCGTGCCGCGCCGCGCCCCTTCTCCAGCCCGGCGCCGACGAGGAGATCAACGATCGTCGACTCTCCCACGACCAGATCCGAGCCAGGCAGGTCCGCCGTGGCCGCCGCCATGGTCGCCTCGTCGATCCCGGCCAGATCGCCCCGGCCCCAGAGCGCCGCCGTGGCCGCCTCGGCCCGCACGAGCGCCTCCTCGCCATGGACCCAGCGCGTGACCTCGCGGGCGAGCGCCCGCTGGGCCTCGCGCGCCTTGGGGTTATCGGCGACGGTCGCTTCGAGGCACTCGATCTCCGCGCGGTCCAGGAAGGTGAAGACCTTGAGGAAGCGCACGACGTCGTCATCGTCCACGTGGAGCCAGAACTGGTAGAAGGCGTAGGGGCTGAGCATCTCGGGATTGAGCCAGATGGCGCCGCCCTCGGTCTTGCCGAACTTCGTGCCGTCGGACTTGGTGATGAGCGGGTTGGTCATGACGTGGACGGATGCGCCCTCGACCTTGTGGATGAGGTCCATGCCGCCCACGAGGTTGCCCCACTGGTCGTTCCCGCCGACCTCGAGGGTGCAACCGTAGCGGCGGAAGAGCTCGAGGTAGTCGTTGGCCTGGAGGATCTGGTAGCTGAACTCGGTGTAGGAGATGCCCTCCTCGCTGGCCAGGCGGCGCGCGACGATGTCTTTGGAGAGCATGGTCCCCATGCGGAAGTACTTGCCGAGGTCGCGCAGCAGGCCGATGGCGGTCAGCTCGGCGGTCCAGTCGAGGTTGTTGACGATACGGGCGGGGTTGGCACCCTCGAAGTCCAGGAGGTTCTCGAGCTGGGATTGCAGGGAGCGCGCCCACCCGGCCACGACCTCTGGGGTGTTGAGGGCGCGCTCGCCCTTGTCGCGGGGATCTCCCACCAGTCCGGTGGCACCGCCGACGAGCGCGAGGGGGTGGTGCCCGGCCATCTGGAGGTGGCGCATGACCTTGACGGCCACGAGGTGCCCGTGGTGGAGCGACGGCGCGGTGGGATCGAAACCGCAATAGAAGGTGATCCGGCCCTCGGTGAGCGCAGCGCGGAGCGCGTCGATGTCTGTGTGCTGGGCGATGAGCCCACGCCACTGCAACTCGTCCAGGATGTCGGTCACGGTCCTGTTGCCTTCCATGGGTCTGAGCCGGCCTCGGATGGGGGCGGCGGCGCCGGGCGCGCGCCTCGGCGGCGCTAGTCTGCCACGTTGGCGGAGCCGCTCAGGCCCCCATCCGGCTCAGCGCTCCGGAACCAGGCCGATCCTGGGCCCGTACTCTCCCAGCGCAGGCGCTCGAGCACGCGTCGGACCGGCATTGGCCGGGCTCTGGAGACGGTCACGAGCGCCCTCCGGGCCGGTCCCAGGTGAGGGTGTAGCGGTCGTAGAAGCGGCGCCGCACCCGTGCCCCCGGGAGGATCAGCGCCGCCGCCCGGCGGACCTCCGCCAGCGACTCGCGGAGCCTCGCGACGGGCACGCCGATGTCCCGCGTCTCGCCGTGGAGTCGGCCCGCCATCGGGATCGACAGGAGGCTCAGCCCCGAGACGATCCAGTCCCAGACGCTCGCGCTCGCGGCGAGCCCGACAACCGTGAGCCGTCCGCCGGGCGCCACGAGCCCCGCCAGGCGCTCCAGCCCGGCCTCCAGCCCCCGACAGCGGCGTCGGGCGGCGAGCTCATTGTGGAGGACCGTGTTGTGGTTCCAGTAGTCCCCGGGCATCACAGCCCTCCCGGCGAGGCTCCCCCTCGCCTGGCTCGCCTGGGTGCGGCCGCCCTGTAGGGCGAGACGGTGGGCTCGCCGTCGATCCAGAAGCGCCACGGGTAGAGCCTGCCGTCGCCGCCGGGGCCCGACACCCCCGTGCGCGCCCCCGTGCGGACAGCGTCCGGCGCCGGAGCAGTGCCGGGCTCGGCCAGCGCCAGGCTCACGCGAGAGCCCGGCGCACCCAGCGCGACGCCGTCGTCGTCGAGCGAAAGTCCCAGCGCCCGGCACAGGCGCGCGGGCCCACGGGCCAGGTCCCGGTCGCTGCGGGCGGCCGGCCGGCGCGATCGGGCGAGCTCAAGTCCCTCCACCACCTCACCGCCACGCAGCAGCACGGCACGGGACACGCCCTCGGGCCCGGTGACGACGTTGACGCAGTGGTGCATGCCGTAGGTGAAGTAGACGTAGATGACACCGCCCGCGCAAAACATCGAGGCGTTGCGGGCGGTGGGCCCCCGGTAGGCGTGGGAGCCGGGATCCTGCTCACCCCGGTAGGCCTCGACCTCAGTCAGGCGCACCGAGACGGTTCCCGCGGAGTCGGTGGCGGAGATGACCGCCCCCAGGAGCTGCGGGGCCGCCTCCAGGCAGTCAAGGGCCAGCAGGCGCCGCGTCTCCTCGGCCAGGCCGATCCCCCGTCCGCTGCCCTCGGGGGCCGCGGACTCGGAGGGCCCGTCCGGTGCGGAGGGCATGTCAGTCCTCAGGCCCCGCGCCGTCAGGCCCATCGAGCAGGGAGCCCTCCCAGGAGAAGACCCGCAGCTCGGCCGAGCGCTCAATGGCGCGTGCCAGCTGCTCGACGACGCGCACGGGCGCGGTCCCGCCGTGGCCCCGGCGCGCCGCCACCGAGCCGGCGGCGGTCAGGATCTCGCGCACGCCCGGATTCAGGCGCGCGTCGATAGCCGCGAAGTCCTCGTCGCTCAGATCCCACAGCTCCATGCCGCGCGTCTCGCACTCACGCACGCAGGCCCCCGAGATCTCGTGAGCCTCGCGGAAGGGCACACCCTCCTTGACCAGCCACTCGGCGACGTCGGTGGCCAGGGAGAAGCCCTGGGGGGCGAGCTCGGCCATGCGCGCGGTGTCCAGGCGCATGGTGGCGACCATCCCGGACACGGCCGGCAGGAGCACCGCGAGGGTGTCGAGGGCGTCGAAGACCGGCTCCTTGTCCTCCTGCAGGTCGCGATCGTAGGCCAGGGGCAGGGCCTTGAGGGTGGCGAGCAGGCCGGCAAGGTCTCCGATGAGGCGACCCGCCTTGCCGCGGGCGAGCTCGGCCACGTCCGGGTTCTTCTTCTGCGGCATGATCGACGATCCCGTGGAGTAGGAGTCGTCGAGGGTGACGAATCCGAACTCCTTGGTGTTCCAGATGATGATCTCCTCGCTCAGGCGCGAGATATCCACCGCCGTCATCGCCAGGATGAAGCTCATCTCCGCGACGACGTCGCGGGCCGCCGTGCCGTCGATGGAGTTCTCCACCGAGGCGTCGAAGCCGAGGTCGGCGGCGACGGCGTCGGGGTCCATCCCCAGCGTGTTGCCGGCCAGGGCGCCGGAGCCGTAAGGGCTCACCGCGGCACGGGCGTCCCAGTCCTCCAGGCGCTCGACGTCGCGCATGAGCGGCCAGGCGTGGGCCAGCAGGTGGTGGGCGACGAGCACGGGCTGGGCGTGCTGCATGTGGGTGCGGCCCGGCATGATCGCCTCACCGGCGGCGGCGGCCTGGTCGACGAGGGCGTCGACGACATCGAGGACGAGTCCGGCGACGTGGCGGGCCTGGTCGCGCAGGTACATGCGGATGAGCGTGGCGATCTGGTCGTTGCGCGAGCGCCCCGCCCTCAGGCGCCCACCGAGGTCCTCACCGGCGCGCTCCATAAGGCCGCGCTCGAGGGCCGTGTGGACGTCCTCGTCCGCCGGCGTCGGGGTGAAGGCCCCGCTGACGACGTCGTCCTCCAGGCGGTCGAGGGCATCGAGCATGCCGGTGAGCTGGTCGTCGTCGAGCAAGCCCGCGCCCGCCAGCGCGCGGGCGTGCGCGCGCGAGCCGGCGATGTCGTAGCGGGCCAGTCGCCAGTCGAAGTGGGTGGATACACTCAGCGCCGCCAGCGCCTGGGCGGGGCCACCGGTGAAGCGCCCGCCCCACAGGCTGATAGCGCCCCGGCCCTCCGGGGGGCTCCTGAAGGCGGCGGCATCTGCGGCGTCGGGAATGCGGTCGAGCGGAGACGTCATGACCCCATCATGACGCATTCACCGGCGGGGGTCCTCCCCGATCCTGGTCCGGCTGGGCCGTCCGGCCTCCTTGACGGTGAGGCGGTGCAGTCCCAACCAGGTGCCGATGGCGCAGGCGACCATCCAGTTGCCCTCGGACAGCAGGCGGGACTCAGTCAGGGCCTGGATCGCCAGCGCGGCGGAGACGAGGAGGGGCAGCAGCACCGAGGGCGCGGAATCGAGGTAGAGCAGGGCCAGCCGTCCGGTGCGCACGAGGAGCAGCAGGACGACGGCCACGATGAGGATGAATCCGACGATACCCGTTTGGAACAGCGCCTCGAGATAGGCGTTGTGCGCGCTCATGGTCGGGGTGCCGTCGGGGCGGACGACGAGCGTCTGGAACACCGGGAGCCAGGGCTGCCAGTACATGACCCATCCCCATCCCAGGATGGAGTGCTGCTTCCACAGGTCGATGACGCGCTCCCAGATGATCGCCCGGCCCGACATGTCCGGGCTGCGGTTGAGCAGCATGGCCAGGTCGTGGCGGAAGAGGAGCGCCATCAGGCCGATCAGCAGGCAGGCCGCGGCGGTGCGCAGGATCGCCTGGTAGCGCTGCTCCCGGGGCACGTGCCGCAGCCACCACAGCACCACGGCGAGGATCGCGCAGATCACCGCCGCGACCGTCACCGTGGCCGAGCGGGTCAGGACCAGCGTGAGCACCGAGAGCGAGGACCACACGATGAGGTGGGAGCGGCTGATCTGCTGATCCCTCCATCGCACGACCACGCAGATGAGGGCGAGCAGGGCGATGAAGGCCAGCGGATTGCGGTTGCCGACGATCCCCTGGATCGGGCCTCCCTGGAGCAGTCGGTTCTCGCTCCAGAAATAGGAGATGGGCACGCTCTCCCATCCCCGCATGTAGAGGGGGATGAGAGGGTGCTTGAGGACGAGCGCCACGTAGGTCTCGAGCGCCAGGCTCAGTGCGATCGTGGCCTCGAGGGAGCGCCCCAGGGCGACCGTGAGCTGGCGCAGCGAGAGCGCGCAGGCCAGGAGGATGCCGGCCGCAGTGGTCGCCACCATGAGGGCGGAGGCGAGGAGGGTCTCATTGGGGAACTGGGTCCAGGCGATGCTGGCCACGCACCATAGGCAGTAGGCACATGTCGCGGGGGGCAACGCGCGCCATACGATCCGGTGCCCCTCGAGGCGGAAGGCCGCGTACAGCGCGATCCCACTGATCGCCGCAATGATGCCGAAGGGCGTCCAGCCCACGACGTTGCGGATGCCCTGCCCGGAGAAGGTCAGGAAGAAGGCCCACACGGCGAGGCCGGGGATGACTGAGCGCCCATGGGCGCGCCCCGCGGGGGCGTCGATCTCCTCACGCTGCATTTTTGTCATCCGTGTCTGTCGGTCCTGCTCCGTCGGTGCTCCCGCGGGCGATGCCAGACGACGGAGCTCCTCAGATGTTAGTCCCACATGGCGCCCCAGCGCGGCCCGATGGGCCGCGCGCGACCAGTGGCGCGCGAAGGCGCTGGCCGCGCGCCGCCCACCGGGATCAGAAGCCCTCGCCCTCGCCGAGGCGCTCGGCCCTGGCGGCGGCGAGCTTGGGCTGCATGCCGTAGATCTCGATGAAGCCCCGGGATGAGGACTGGTCGAAGGTATCGCCCGAGTCGTAGGTGGCCAGGTTGAAGTCGTAGAGCCCGCTCTCGCTGCGGCGCCCGTTGACGGTGGCGCGCCCGCCATGGAGGACCATTCGGATATCCCCGCTGACGTAGTGCTGGGTGTCCTCGATGAAGGCGTCCAGGGAGCGCTTGAGCGGCGAGTACCACTGCGCCTCGTAGACGAGCTCGCCCCAGGTTTGCTCGATCTGGCGCTTGTAGCGGCGCTGGAGGCGCTCGAGGGTGACGGCCTCCAGGGCCCGGTGGGCCTCGATGAGGATGACGGCGCCGGGCGCCTCATAGATCTCCCGGGACTTGATACCCACGAGGCGGTCCTCGACCATGTCGATGCGACCGATCCCCTGGGCCCCTCCCCTGCGGTTGAGCTCCTGGATGGCCTGGAGCGGGGTGACGGCCGCGCCGTCGATCGCCACGGGCAGGCCCTCCTTGAAGGTGATGATGACCTCGTCGGGCAGCGGCGGGTAGGTGGGGTCATCGGTGTAGGTGTAGACGTCCTTCGTCGGGGCGTTCCACAGGTCCTCCAGGAAGCCGGTCTCGACGGCGCGCCCCCACACGTTCTGGTCGATGGAGAAGGGGTTGTGCTTGGTGGTCTCGATGGGGAGGCTGTGCTTCTCGGCGTACTCGATGGCGACATCGCGCGTCAGGGCGAGGTCGCGCACCGGGGACAGGCAGTCCATATCCGGTGCCATGGAGGTGATGGCGACCTCGAAGCGGACCTGGTCGTTGCCCTTCCCGGTGCAGCCGTGCGCCACCGTCGAGGCGCCGAACTCGCGGGCGGCGCGCACGAGGTGCTTGGCGATGACCGGCCGGGACAGGGCGGATACGAGCGGGTAGGCTCCCTCGTAGAGCGCGTTGGCCTTGAGCGCCGGCATGCAGTAGTCG
Organism: Actinomyces gaoshouyii; assembly: GCF_002076915.1. NCBI lineage: Bacteria > Bacillati > Actinomycetota > Actinomycetes > Actinomycetales > Actinomycetaceae > Actinomyces > Actinomyces gaoshouyii. The sequence continues at coordinate 881,489 of NZ_CP020468.1, read as the reverse complement.
GTGGCGAACTCGTCGCGGGCGTCGGCGATATAGGCCTCGACAGCGCCGCAGTCGAGCGCGCGCTGACGGATGACATCGAGGTCCTCGCCGCCCTGCCCGACGTCGACCGAGACGGTGACCACCTCTCGGCCGGTCTGCTCTGCGATCCAGCCGATGGCGACTGAGGTGTCCAGCCCGCCGGAGTAGGCCAGGACGACGCGATCAGTGTTCTTGTTCATGAGGGATCTCCATAGGAGGGGTTGCGCCGGCGGGCCGGCCTGTCGGTTGGAGGGAGCGCCCGGGCAGGGCGTGGCGCTCCTTTGGGTGGTCGGGGCGGGGATCGGCCGTCAGCGTCTTCCCGCTGGGTCGGCCAGGGCGAGCAGATGCGTGGCCACGCGGGCCGCGATCTCCTCGGAGCGGGTGATGACCAGGACGGTGTCGTCTCCGGCGATGCAGCCCAGGACCCCGGGAAGCATCGAGTCGTCGACGGCGCTGGCCAGCAGCTGGGCCGAGGCGGCCGGGGTGCGCAGCACGAGCTGGCCGCCGGACCACTCGGCCGTCACCAGCAGGTCGGCGCACCAACGGGCCAGCCGGGGCGTCGTGTAGGGGCTCAGGTCGTTCTCATCCGCGCCCTCGGCCACCGCCTGCGCCGCGCGCATTTGCCCGGGCGCCCCGGCCTCGGGGACAGCGTAGACGAGCGCGCCGTCGCAGGTCCGGATCTTCGTGGCGCGCAACTCGACGAGGTCCCGGGACAGGGTGGCCTGGGTGGTGCTCACGCTCCGCCCGGCGAGGGCCTCGCGCAGCTCGGCCTGGGATCGGATCCGGGAATGGCCCAGGATCTGACGGATGAGGGCGTGTCTGGCGGCCTTCGTGGCCGGCGCCGCTGGAACGGCTTGGGCGGAGGGATCGGCCCTGGTCGCGGATGCGCCCGGATCGCTCATGCGCTCAGTCATGGCTCCCCGCAGTCGTCGCGGCGCCCTCGGAGGCGCTCGCCAGGCGTGCGGCGAGGAGGGCCGAGAGCTCGGTCGTGAAGGCGTCGGCGTCCTCATCGGACAGGATGAGGGGCGGCGCCAGGCGCAAGGTGTCGTCCCGGGGGGCGTTGACGATGAACCCGGCCCGAGCGAGGTCCTCGGCGATTCCAGAGGCGGGCCCGACCGCGGGGTCGAGGGCGACGCCGATGAGCAGTCCCAGTCCGCGCGCGGCGGTGACGCCGGGCACCTTGGCGAGCTCCGCCGCCCAGCGCTCGCCAAGGCTGGCCGCACGCGCCAGGAGGCCCTCGGAGCGCAGGGTATCGATCACGGCCAGGGCGGCGCTGGCCGACACCGGGTTGCCGCCGAAGGTGGTGCCGTGCTGGCCTGGGCCGAGGAGCTCGGCCGCCTGGCCGGTGGCCACCACCGCGCCGATCGGCATCCCGCCGCCCAGGCCCTTGGCCAGGGTGACGACGTCGGGGACGATGCCGGGGGCCAGGATGTGGTGAGCCATCCAGGCGCCCGCGCGGCCCATGCCGGTCTGGACCTCATCGATGATGAGCAGGGCACCGGCGTCGCGGGTCAGGGCGCGGGCGGCCTCGAGGTAGCCGTCGGGCAGGGGGCGCACGCCGGCCTCGCCCTGGATGGGCTCGACGATGAGGGCGGCGACATCGGGCCCCATGGCATCCCTCAGGGCGCTCACGTCCCCGACGGGCACGAACTCGATGCCCCCGGGAAGGGGCTCGAAGGGCTCGCGGTAGGCGGCCTTGTGGGTCATGGCGAGCGCGCCCATGGTGCGCCCGTGGAAGGCCTGCTCGAGGGCGAGGACGCGGGGCCGGGAGGAGGAGCCGTGGCGGCGGGCGATCTTGAGCGCCCCCTCGTTGGCCTCGGTGCCGGAGTTGGCCAGGAAGACCCGGGAGGCACCGGGCTCGGCGCCCGGGAGGGACAGGGTGATGAGCTCCTCGGCCAGGCGGACCTGGGCGGGGGTGGTGAAGAAGTTGGAGACGTGCCCCAGTGTGGCCAACTGGGTGCTCACGGCATCGACGACCGCCGGGTGGGCGTGACCGAGGCAGTTGACGGCGATGCCGGCAAGCAGGTCGAGGTACTCGGCGCCGTCGGCGTCCCAGACCCTCATCCCGCTGCCCCGCACGAGGACGCGCGAGGGCGTGCCGAAGGTGTTCATGACGGCACTGGCGTAGCGGTCGCGCCACTCGGCATTGCTGCCGGCGCTCTCCGGCGCGGTGGTGGTCGCCTCGGTCATAGCCGCTTCCCTCCGTCGAGTGGTGGTACGGGGCTGTCCCCCGGGTGAATGACGGTGCCCACTCCCTCATCGGTGACGATCTCCAGGAGCATGGAGTGCGCCTGGCGCCCGTCGATGACATGGGCCTGTCCCACTCCCCCGCGCACGGCCCGCAGGCAGGCCTCCATCTTGGGGATCATGCCGCTGGCGAGGCTGGGGAGCATCTCCTCCAGGGCGCGGGCGGAGATGAAGGGGACGAGCGATGAGCGGTCCGGCCATGCGGCGTAAAGGCCCTCGACGTCGGTGAGCATGACCAGTGAGCGGGCCCTCAGCGCGATGGCGATGGCGGCGGCGGCGGTATCCGCGTTGACATTGAGGACGGTCGCCGAGTCGGTCACCAGCGGCGCCACGGACGAGATGACGGGAATACGGCCCTGGTCGAGCAGGTCGATGATCGGCTGGGGGCTGACCTCGACGACGTCGCCGACGAGACCAACGTCCACGCTGGCTCCGTCGACGGTGGCGGAGCGCTGGCTGGCGCGCAGGAGGCCTCCGTCCTCCCCGGAGATACCCACGGCGGCGGACCCGTCGAGGTTGAGCAGGGAGACGAGCTCGCGCTGGACCGAGCCGGTGAGCACCATGCGGACCACGTCCATGACCTCCGGAGTGGTCACGCGCAACCCGCCGCGAAACTCCGACTCGATGCCGAGGCGGCCCAGCATCTCGTTGATCTGGGGACCGCCGCCGTGGACGACGACGGGCCGCACGCCGACCTGGTGGAGGAAGAGGATGTCTTGGGCGAAGGCCCGCTTGAGATCCTCATCGATCATGGCGTTGCCGCCGTACTTGATGACCATGGTGACGCCCTTGTAGCTGCGCAGCCATGGCACGGCCTCGAGGAGAACCTCGGCCTTGATCTGAGGGCTGATCTGGGATGTCTCGATACTCATCGCGGATGCTCAGGTGGTGTAGTCGGCGTTGATGGTGACGTAGCCGTGGGTGAGGTCATTGGTCCAGACGGTCGCCCGGGCCGATCCCGCCCCCAGGTCGATATCGATCCGGGTCTCCCGGGGGCGCATGTCCACGCAGTCCCGGGACTCGCCCGGGCCGCCATGGCGGAAGACGGTGACGCCGTTGATGGTCACATCCACCTCGTCGGGGTTGAAGGGGCATACCTGCTCGGGAACGGTCCCGAGCTGCGACAGGACGCGTCCCCAGTTGGGGTCCTCGCCGGCGACAGCGCATTTGAGCAGGTTGGAGGCCGAGACTGTGCGAGCCGCGGCCTCGGCCGCCTCCTCGCTGGCCGCGCCCAGCACGGTGATGGCGATGTCGTGAGTGGCGCCCTCGGCGTCGGCGACGAGCCTGCGGCCCAGAGCGCCCAGGACCTCGTGGACGGCGTCGGCGAGCTCGGCGTCCGTCGGGGTGATCCCGGAGGCCCCTGAGGCCAGGAGGAGGACGGTGTCGTTGGTCGACATGCAGCCGTCGGAGTTGATGCGGTTGACGGTGCGCGCGGCGGCCGAGGCCAGGGTGGCCTGAGCGGTTCCGGGCTCGACGACGGCGTCGGTGGTGAGCACGCAGAGCATGGTGGCCAGCCCGGGGGCGAGCATGCCCACGCCCTTGATCATGCCGCCGATGGTCCATCCGTCGCGGGCGGCCGCGGCCTCCTTGGGGACGGTGTCGGTGGTCATGATGGCGACGGCGGCCTCGTGGCCGGCCTCGGGCGTGGCGGCCAGGGCGGCGAGCGCGGTGTCCGCGCCGGGGAGCAGGGAGCCCATGTCGATGGGCTCGCCGATGACTCCGGTGGAGCACACGAGGACGTCCGTGGGGTCGCAGCCGAGGAGCCCCGCCACATGGGCGGCGGTGGCGGCGGCATCGGCGGTCCCGCGCTCACCGGTGCAGGCGTTGGCGGACCCGGAGTTGAGGATGACGGCGCGCGCCGCGGGACCGGCGGCCAGGGCCTGACGGGACCAGGACACGGGCGCGGCGACCACTCGATTGGTGGTGAACACCCCGGCGGCGACCGCCAGCGGGCCGTCATTGACGACGAGGGCGAGGTCGGGATTCCCCGAGGCCTTGAGCCCGGCCTTGACTCCCGTGGCACGGAATCCCTTGGCGGCGGTGATGCTCACGGCGCTACTCCTCGCATGATGACGCCCGTGGTCTCGGGCAGACCCAGGGCGAGGTTGAGGGACTGGATGGCGGCCGAGGCGGTCCCCTTGCCGAGGTTATCGATGGCGCACATCATCGTTGCCACCCCGGCCGCGACGTCGACGGCGACCTGCACGTAGGCGAGGCCGGAGCCGAGGACGGAGCCGGTGGTGGGCCACACGCCCTCGGGCAGGATGTGGATGAGGGCCTCGCCGTCGCCGCCCAAACCGTAGGCGTCGATCCAGGTCTCGCGCAGGCGGGCCTGGGGGGCGTCGGCGCCGAGGGCGAGCGCGGTCAGAGGGGCGATGACTGTGGCGAGGATCCCCCGGCTCATGGGCACGAGCACCGGGGTGAAGGATAGGCGCGTGGTTCCCGCGGGAAGGCCGGCTACCTGGAGGTTCTGGACGATCTCCGGGATGTGGCGGTGGGTGCCGCCCACGGCGTAGGCCTGGGCGGAGCCGAGGGCCTCGGCGGCGGTGAGATGGGGCTTGAGGGACTTTCCCGCCCCGGAGTAGCCGACCGCGAGGACTGCGGTGAGCGAGGAGGTGTCGATAAGGCCGGCCGCAGCACCGGGCTGGGCGGCGAGGGTGACGGCAGTGACGTTGCATCCGGGAACGGCGATGCGCGTGGCGGCGCTCAGCGCGGCGCGCTGGGCGGCGGGACTGGTCTCACCGGCGTGGAGGAGCTCGGGCATGCCGTAGGTCCAGGGCTCGGCGAAGGGACCGCCGTAGTAGTGCTCCCAGGCCGCAGCCGAGGTGAGGCGGTGGTCAGCGCCGCAGTCGAGGAGGATCGGGGAGCGACCCGAGGCCCGGGCGGCATCCTCAATGGCGGCGGTGACCTGCCCGGAGGCCCCGTGCGGGAGGGCGAGGATGACAATGTCATGCTCGGCCAGGCGCCCGGCCTCGGTGGGCTCGACCTCCCTTATCGCCAGCTCGGGCAGGTGGGACTGGATCTGCCCAAGATGCGCCCCAGCCGAGGAGTTGGCGGTCACGGCGCCGATCTCGATCTCGGGGTGCGCGGCGAGGAGCCTGAGGACCTCGCCACCGGCGTATCCGGTTGCGCCCACGACCGCTGCTGTCCACGTCATACGTGAACCATACACGCCATTGCATAGAAATGCACATGGCGAGGCCGGGGTCTCGTGGAACGGGACTCCCTCAGGCCCGGCCGCGCAGTGTCGAGGCGATGGAGTCGGCGAAGGCGCACACGGCGCCCCAGTCGCGGAAGTCGCCCTCGGAGGCGCCGCCCATCCTGGCGATGGTGCGTTCGCGGAGGTTGAGCTGAGCCGGGTCGAAGCGCCCGGAGAAGGTCACATGCTCGCGCGCCTTGAGGGACAGGAGCACCGGCCCGATGCGGAGCGGGTCGCTCACCTCGCCCTTGTCCACCCCGGACAGGCCCACGGAGAAAGCCCACACAGGATGGGCGGACAGCTCCTCGCGGAAGCGGCGCGTGAAGTCGGTGGCCTGCTCGGTCCAGCGCGTCATGTAGATCGCGCTGCCCAGCACGAAGGCGTCATACCCCTCGACGCTGGTCACCTCCTCCGGACGCGCCTCATCGACGTCGAGACCCGCCTCGCGCAAACGCTGGGCGATGACGCCGGCGATCGAGTCGGTGGTGCCGTGGCGGGACGAGGAAGTCAGGAGGATGGTCATGACGGAAAGTCAAGCACGAAAGAGAGGGATCACGCTGGGACTCCAGGCCGTGAATTCGCAGGGCCTCAGGCGCGCAGCTCGGCGCCCAGGGCCTTGGCGGCACGCTTGATGATCCGCTTGCGGATGCTGGCGGTGTCCTCGGCCGTCAAGGTGCGGTCGGCGGCTCGCAGGCGCAGGGAGAAGGCGAGCGACTTGCGCTCCTCGCCCAGCTGCTCACCGCGGAAGACGTCGAAGAGGCGCACGTCCTCAGCCAAGTCCTTGGCGGTGGCGCGGATGATCGCCTCCACCTGGGAGGCGGTGACGGATTCGTCGACAACCAGCGCGATGTCCTCCTTGGCGGCAGGGAAGGTCGAGATCGCGCTCACCTGGAGGGCGCCTCGGTCCTCGGCGGCGTCGAGGAGGGCGTCGAGGTCGATCTCCACGGCACAGGAGCGCTCGGGCAGGCCGAGGGCGCGCGCCACCCGGGGGTGCAGCTCGCCGGCGTGCGCGACGACCTGACCGGGGATGACCTCCCTGCCGGCCCTGATCGGCGGCAGGCGGAGCTCGGCGATGCGCCCGGGGTGCCAGGGGGCGATGGGAGCGGCGGGCGCGGCGGCCTCCAGCCCCAGGCCCACGGCGCGGGCGACGGTGCGCACGGTCTCCACGGCGTCGGCCCAGTCCCAGGGGCGGGCGGCGCCGAGCACGCCGGCGCGCTGGCGGTCCCCTGCCAGGACGGCACCGATGTGGAGCGGCTGGTCGGGGATGCCGGCCTCGAGGGCGGCGAGCTCATCGTCGGTGGGGCGCCGGTCCACGCCGATGATCGGTGCGGGCGCGGTCCCCGCGGGACGGGTGACGGCCCCGATCTCGAAGACGGCGACATCGGGCAGGCCGCGGGAGATGTTGCGCCGGGCGGTATCCACGAGGGTGTCGAGGATCGAGGTGCGCAGCGCGGGGGCATCCTCGGCCAGGGGGTTGACCAGCCGGGCCGCTCGGCGGCGCGGATCGGCCGCCGGGATTCCGAGGCGGTCGTGGGCATCGCCGATGAAGGGGTAGGAGAGGACCTGGGTGAGGCCGGCGTGCGCGAGGGCGGCGACGGCGTCGCGCCGCGCCTTCTGCCGGGGAGTCAGGCCCAGCCCGGCGGGAGCGGTGGGCACGATCGCGGGGATCGCGTCATAGCCGTCGAGACGGGCCACCTCCTCGGCGAAGTGGGCGGCGCCCACGAGGTCGGGGCGCCAGGTGGGGCGCGTGACGGCGAGGAGCTCGCGGCCGGCGCCATCGGTGCCTGCGGGGGCGACAGCGCAGCCGATCATCTCGAGCAGCTCGGTGACCCGCGCGGTGCCGTAGGCAACGCCCGTGAGCCGCTCCGCGGCGTCGGCGCGGATGACGATCGGCTCGGGAGCGCTGGTGCGGTCCACATCGGTGGCCACGGGCTCGGCGCTGCCGCCGCCGTACTCGACGAGCAGGTCGACGGCCCTCTGGGCGGCGACGGCGGCCAGGGCGGTGTCCACGCCGCGCTCGTTGCGCTTGGCGGACTCGGTGGGCAGCTTGTGGCGCCGCGAGGAACGGGCGATGGACACGGCGTCGAAGTGGGCGGCCTCGATGAGCACGTTGCGTGTGGAGGCGTCGATCTCGGTGTCGGCGCCGCCGAAGACCCCGGCCAGGACGAGGGGGCGCGCGCCCTGCCCGCCGTCGGAGTCGGAGATGACGAGGTCCTCGGGGTCGAGGGCGCGGGTGACCTCATCGAGGAAGGTAAGGGACTCCCCCGCCCTGGCACGGCGCACGACGATCGGGGCGACGAGCTTGTCGGCGTCGAAGGCGTGGAGGGGTTGGCCCAGGTCGAGCATGACGTAGTTGGTCACATCGACGGCCAGACTGATGGGGCGCATGCCGGCGGCGGTGAGGCGGTCGACCATCCACTTCGGGGACGGCGCGGCGGGGTCGATGCCGGTGACGAGGCGCGCCACGTAGCGGTCGCAGCCCGCACGGCCGTGGATCGGGTGGGTGTCCTCGGCGACGACGACGGGGAAGCCGTCCTCGCTCGCCTCGGCGAGGCCGTGCGGGAACAGGGTCGTGTCGGCGCCGTCGGCGGGGTCACGAAAGCGCGCACCAGTGGCGTGGGAGTACTCGCGGGCGACTCCGCGCATGGAGAAGCAGTAGCCGCGGTCCGGGGTGATGTTGATCTCCAGGACCTCCTCCCCCAGACCGAGCAGGGGCAGGGCATCGGTGCCGGGAGCGGGAGGCTCCTCGCCGTCATGCCCGTGGGCGGCGAGCCACTGGTCCAGGACGATGATGCCGTCGTGGTCCTCCCCGATGCCCAGCTCCCGGGCAGAGCAGATCATGCCGTCGGAGACGTGGCCATAGGTCTTGCGAGCGGCGATGGCGAAGTCACCGGGCAGGACGGCGCCGGGCAGGGAGACGACCACACTGTCCCCGACCTCGAAGTTATGGGCGCCGCAGACGATGCCGCGGCTGGGCAGTTCCGAGGGCTCCTTGCCGGTACCGGGGGCGTCATTGTGCTCGGGGCCGACGTCCACGCGGCAGTAGTTGATGACCTTGCCGTTGGACTGCTCCTTGGCCTCGCGGGTGAGGACCTTGCCGACGACGAGGGGGCCGGTAATGGCGGGAGGGACGATCCGCTCCTCCTCCAGGCCGACGCGCACGAGGGCGGAGGCAAGCTCCTCGGCGGTGGTGGAGGTGGGGACGTCGACGTGCTCGCGCAGCCACTCCAGGGGGACGTACGGCATGTCAGTGGCCCTTTCCGGTGGTTCCGAACTGCTGGGAGAAGCGGATGTCCCCCTCGACGATGTCATGCATGTCGGCGATGCCGTGGCGCAGCATGAGGGTGCGCTCCAGGCCCATGCCGAAGGCGAAGCCGGTGTAGACCTCGGGGTCGATGCCGCAGGCGATGAGCACATTGGGGTTGACCATGCCGCAGCCGCCCCACTCGATCCAGCCGGGCCCGCCCTTCTTCTGCGGGAACCACAGGTCCATCTCGGCGCTGGGCTCGGTGAAGGGGAAGAAGGAGGGGCGCAGGCGTGTGCGGGCATCGGGGCCGAACATGGCGCGGGCGAAGTGGTCGAGGGTGCCCTTGAGGTGGGCCATGGTCAGGCCCTTGTCCACGGCCAGGCCCTCGACCTGGTGGAAGACGGGGGTGTGGGTGGCGTCGAGCTCGTCGGAGCGGAAGACCTTGCCGGGGCAGGCGACGTAGATGGGGGGCTCGGAGGTGAGCATGACGTGGGCCTGCACCGGGGAGGTGTGGGTGCGCATGACGAGGTTCGAGGGCTCGCCGGCGGCGGCGCCCACGGAAGCGCCGTCGATGTAGAAGGTGTCCTGCATCTGGCGGGCGGGGTGGTCGGCGTCGAAGTTGAGGGCGTCGAAGTCAAACCACTCGTGCTCGACCTCCGGCCCCTCGGCGATGGTCCAGCCCATGGCGGCGAAAAAGTCGGAGACCTCGTCCATGAGGACGTCCAGCGGGTGGCGTGAGCCGAGCGGGCCGCGGTCCGTGGGGATGGTGACGTCAACGGTCTCGGTGGCGAGCATGTCCGCCTCGGCGGCGGCCTCGAGCTCCGCGGTCCGCGCGGCGAGGGCGGCGCTCAGCCGACCCCGGGCGGCGCCGAGCAGCTTGCCGGCGGTGGGCTTGTCCTCTTTGGGCAGGGCGCCGATGCCGCGGTTGGCGGCCACAAGCGCGGAGGCGTCACCGGTGTAGGCCAGTCGCGCCTCCTTGAGCGCCGGCAGGGAGTCGGCGGCGGCGATGGCTGCCAGGCCCTGCTCGACGACGGCGCTGATGCCGTCGGCGTCGAGTGGGGACAGTGCGCCGGTCGCGGCGGCTGCGTCATTCATATGCGGGCGCCTTCCTCGAAAGGTCCAGTGCGGCGCGGCACCGCCTGGGGTACCGGGATCGCGCGCGAGCGCGCCCGACGGCGTGGCCGCTGGTGCTGGGCCCAGGGTAGTGCCCCGGCTCGACGGGGACGAATCCGTCCCGCCCCCGAGCCCCGCCGGACACTGGGACCGGTCCTGCGTGAGTCCACATGCTGCGGCCAGTAGGCTCTCGCGCATGCTCACGCCTATCGCCGGTGCGCTCCCGCACGCCCCCTTCGGACCGGAGCCCCTCGACGAGGACCTGCGGATACTCGCGATCCCCGCGCCGGCGGGCATGCTCACCGCGACCCTCGCCCAGGTGGCTCCCGCTGAGGAGGGCGGCGCCGAGCCCGTGCGCGTGATCTTCATCCCCGGCTTCACCGGCTCGAAGGAGGACTTCTCCTCCTTCCTGCCCATGGTCCAGGACGCCGGTTACACCGCCCTGGCGTACTCCCAGCGCGGCCAGGCGGACTCTTCGGCTCCCAAGCGCACCCGCGAGTACCGGATCGAGGACTACGTGGAGGACGCCCTCGCCGTCGCCAGGTCCTTCGGGGCCGAGGACGTCCCGGTGCACCTCGTGGGGCACAGCTTCGGCGGGATCATCGCCCGGGCGACGGCCATCGCCGACCCGACGCTCTTCCGCACCCTCACCATCTTCTCCTCAGGCCCCAGGCCCGGGCCCCGCATGTGGATGATGCACGGGATGCGCCTGCTGTACGGCCCTCTCGGCGCGAGGATCGCGCACCGCCTCATCCACCCCGGGATGCCCAAGGAGCCCCAGGGGAGCTCGCATCTGGAGGTGCTGCGCCTGCGGGCCCTGGCCACCCCCTTGGCGGGCCTGCGGGGGATCGCGAGGATCGTGGCGCGCTTCCCTGACATGACCGAGCGACTGCGCGCCACCGGGCTGCCGCTGAGCGTCGTCGTCGGCGCGAATGACACGATGTGGCCGGTGCAGTGGTACGAGCCCTGGGCCAAGAGGCTCGGCGCGTCCTTCACGCTTATCCCCGACGCCGCCCACTCCGCGCAGCTGGAGAATCCCTCCGCGCTGCTGGAGGCGCTCACAGCCTTCTGGTCCGCGAATGACGGGTCCGACTCCGGGTCGGGGACCGCTCAGGAAGCGTGAGAACGCCGGTCCCTTCCCGGCGCGCTCGGGGGGGGCGGCTGCCGAGCGGTCAGCGGCTGCGGGCCTCAATGCGGCGCGCGGCGGCGGACAGCAGCCAGTTGATGACGACGTAGATGAGGGCGACGACGACGTAGGCGGGCAGGTAGACGTCGAATCCCGCCGCGTTGGTGAGCACCTTGGTGGCGTGCATGAGCTCTCCGTAGGCGACCACGTATCCCAGGGATGTGTCCTTGAGGATCGTGACCATCTGGGTGATCAGGGTGGGCAGCATGAGTCGCAGCGCCTGGGGGGCGAGGACGAGGCGCATCGTCTGCCCCGAGCTGAGCCCCAGGGCGACCGCCGCCTCGGACTGGCCGGCGTCCAGGGAGCGCACGCCAGAGCGGAAGACCTCCGCCGTCGTCGCGGATGTGCACATGACGATGGGGACCACGAGCATCCACATCGACGGCAGAGTGGGACCCCAGCGGGGCACGGCCAGGAGGAAGAAGTAGACGAGGAGGAGCATGGGGATGGCGCGCATCGCGTCGATCCACAGGCCGACGGCGCCGCGCAGCGCCGTGGAGCGGGCCATCCGCGCCCACCCCAGCGCGATGCCGATCGGGAAGGACAGCACGGCGGCGATTCCCGCAGCGCGCAGCGTCTTAAGGATCGCCTCGCCTAGGTAGTTCACGATCGACTGGCCCAGGAAGTAGCGCCATTTGACGTAGTCGAGCTGACCGGCGCTGGAGAGCTGGTGGAGCCCCGCCACGACGATGGCGATCAGGAGAACGGCGACCACGAGTGAGACGATGAGGATACGCACCCGGCCGCGCGGGCCGGGGGCGTCGAAGAGGAGGGCGGCGTCCCCGGCAGCGCGCCCCCGCCGGGAGTCGGGTGCCCTGTCCGCCAGGCGGCCGGTGATGGCCGTCAGTGCCGTCATGCGCTCACCCCCCTCGTGGCCTCGAGGCGGCGTTCCAGGGCGTGGCCGACGCGCGTGGCCGCGAAGGCCAGGGCCAGGTAGATGAGACCGGACACCAGGAAGCAGACGACGGCCTCGGCGTACTCCAGGTTGAGCTGCTGGGTGACGCTGGTGAGCTCCCTGACCCCGATGGCCGCGGTGAGCGAGGACCCGATGAGGCAGGAGATGAGGATGTTGACCAGCGGCTGAATGACGCGCGCGAGTGCCTGGGGAAGAACCACCTGGCCGATGATCCCCCCGAAGCGCATGCCCAGGGCGCGCGCTGCCTCGATCTGGCCGCGCGGGACGGAGTTGATGCCGCTGCGCACGGCCTCGCAGACAAACCCTGAGGCGGAGAACACAATGGCGAGCACCGCCGCCCCGAAGAGGTTGATGGGCACCCCCGCGCGCGGGGCCGCGAAGGCGGCGAGGATCATGAGGCACAGCGTGGGGATGTTGCAGGACACCGCTACCCAGGCGGCGCCGAGCGCGCGCAGCGGCGGGATCGGGCCGACCCGGAAGACGGCGACGATCGTGCCGACGACGAGCGCCCCGGCGTAGGCGAGGAGCGCGATGATGAGGGTGGTCCTCAGCCCCTCGCCGATCAGGCCGAGGTTGTCGAGGATGACGCGCACAGGCTGCTCTCCTTTCCCTGCCCCGCTGCGGCGCCCGGAGCGTCGCGGCGACAGCGCGCGCCCGGGGCGGATCAGGCAGCGCGCCCGGGATGGGTCAAGCGGCGGGGGCGGGTGCCTGCGCGCCGGGCACGGAGCCGATGGCCGGGGGCTGGGGGACGTCGCCGCCGATGATGGCGCCGATGGTCTCCTGCCAGATCCTGGCCCAGGTGCCGTCGGACTCGATCGTGGACAGGAAGCCGTTGACGAAGGCTGCGGCGTCGGAGTCCTTGGGCAGTCCGAGGCCGTAGGGGTCCTCGGTGAAGGGCTGGCCGACGATCGTGATGTCGGTGCTGTTCTCGGCAGCGGCCAGCAGGAGGGACTCGTCGACGACGTAGGCGTCCACCTGCTTGGTCTGCAGGGCCGACAGGCAGGCGGAGTTGTCGTCGAAGGGTGTCGGCTTGGCATCGGGGCACGCCTCGGCGAGGGCGGCCTGGGAGGACGATCCAGACTGGACGGCGACAGTCTTGCCCGCCAGGTCGGTGACGGAGGCGATGTCGGTGCGGTCCTTGAGGACGGCCACGGACTGGCCGGAGGAGTAGTAGGGGCCGGCGAAGTCGATCTTCTGGGCGCGCTCCTCGGTGATCGTGTAGGTGGCGATGACGACATCGACAGTGCTGTTGGTCAGCAGCGTCTCACGGGTGTCGGAAGTGGCCTGGGTGATCTCCACGAGGGAGGCCGCGTCGTCGCCGCCGATGATGTAGCGGGCAAGCACCTGGCCGATGGCGGCGTCGAATCCGGTGAGCCTGTGGGTGGTGGGGTCTTCGATGGAGAAAACCCGAGCTGTCTTGGACCCGCCGATTCGGAGCTTGCCGGCCTTCTTGATGGCGGAGGCCCAGGTGGAGGCGGAGACAGCGTCGTCGGGGGCGAGCGGACCGGAGTTGATAAGCGTGTTGTAGGCGGCGTCGGCGGTGGAGGAGGCCACGGCCTTGCCGTCGGCGCCGGTGTCAGAGCAGGCCGCGAGGGCCACGGCGATGCCCAGGCCCCCTGCCGAGGTGAGGAGGGCGCGGCGCGAGGGCACGAGGATCGGGGCGGACGGGGTGGGTCGGGTCATGGGAGGGCCTTTCGTCGGTGGCGTGCCAGTGGTGCGGGGGCGGTGGTCGGGCTGCAGCGGCAGCGGTGGTCAGTGGGTGAGGATCTTGGCGAGGAAGTCGCGGGCGCGGTCGGTGTGCGGGGAGGAGAAGAACTCCTCCGGGCTGGACTGCTCGACGATCCGCCCGGCATCCATGAAGACGACACGGTCCGCCACGGATCGGGCGAAGCCCATCTCATGGGTGACGACGAGCATCGTCATGCCGGAGGTGGCCAGATCGCGGATGACGTCGAGGACCTCGTTGATCATCTCTGGATCGAGTGCGGAGGTGGGCTCATCGAAGAGCATGGCGACGGGATCCATGGCCAGGGCGCGGGCGATGGCCACGCGCTGGGCCTGGCCGCCGGAGAGCTGGGAGGGACGCTTGCTGGCCTGGTCGGCCAGGCCCACTCGCGCCAGGAGCTCGTGGGCGCGGGCCTCGGCATCGGCGCGGTCCATGCGGCGCACCTTGATGGGGGCCAGCGTGATGTTGTCCAGGACGGTGCGGTGGCCGAAGAGGTTGAAGGACTGGAAGACCATGCCGACCTCGGCGCGCAGCCGGGCCAGGTCCCTGCCCTCCTGCGGGAGCAGCTCGCCGTTGATCTCGATGGTGCCGGCATCGATGGTCTCGAGGCGGTTGATGGTGCGGCACAGGGTGGACTTGCCCGAGCCCGAGGCGCCGACGACGGCGACCACCTCGCCCCGGTGGATGTCCAGGGAGACGTCGTCAAGCGCGGTGAAGTCGCCGAAGCGCTTGGTGACGCCGATGATGCGGATGAGGGGTGCGTCGGGGCCGGAGCCTGTCTCCGCGCTGGAGGGCTCGGCGCCGGTGTCCGTGGGTGCTGTCACGCTGACCTCGTTCTCGGGGCGGTGCGGAGGCTGCGGGCTGCGCGCTCGCGAGCAGGGACAACGTCACCCTGCCCCGGATCATTCCCGGGGCCTCCCGCAGTCCACGGAGCGGACAGGCGCGATAGGGCTGCGGGCGCTGTCGAGCGCGGGCGGAGGCGGGTAGGCCCGCTGAGCGCGGGCGGAGGCGTAGAGGCAGAGGGCTGCCGCGGTGGCGACGTTGAGGGACTCGGCCCTCCCGAGGATCGGGATGGAGATGACGGCGTCCGCGCGGTTCAGGACCTCCGGGGCGAACCCGTGGGCCTCATTGCCGAGTAGCCAGGCGCTCGGGGCGGACAACAGCCCACCGCAGGCCGCCGAGGCCTCGGCCTCGAAGAGGTCGGTCTCCCCACGGCTGTCGGCGACCAGGATCGTCAGGCCCGCCGCGCGCAGGGCCTTCACGGCCTCCTCCAGGCCGACGCCGGTGATGACGGGTAGGTGGAAGAGGCTCCCCGCCGTCGAGCGCACGACCTTCGGGGAGGTGGCCTCCACACTGCCGCGCAGGAGGATGACGGCGTCGGCGCCCGCGGCGTCGGCGGCGCGGATGATCGTGCCCGCGTTGCCGGGGTCCTGGGCCCCGGTGAGCACCGCGACGAGGCGCGTGCCCTCAAGGGCTCCCGTCAGGGCGTCGGCACCGTTGCTCTCCCCCATTGCGGCGACGGCGAGTACTCCCTGGGCATCGGCCGACATCGCGGCCATGACCTCTGCGGTCGTCAGGTGCCGATAGAGTCCCGCCGCCTTGGCCTCGGCCCAGATCTCGGGGTGACGACTGGCGGCGGCCTCGGTCATGTAGAGGTCCAGGACCCGCTCCGGCGCCCAGCGGACCGCCTCGCGCACCCCCTGGGGGCCCTCGACGAGGAATCGCCCGTGCTTGGAGCGGGCCTGTCTGCGGGCGAGCCCGGCAATGCGAGCGACCCTCGTAGCCGTCGGATTGGCGAGGAGCTGCGGGACGTCGTCATGGTCGATGGGCGTCGCGGGCGTCATGACGGCAAGCCTACGGGAGCCCCGGGCACGACCAGCGTATGAGTGGACGACGGCGCCGCCGCCCTCGCGGGGAGGGCGGCGGCGCCGTCGGCGGAATGCGAGAGATCAGGCCTTGGGGGCGTTGACGTTCTTGGGAAGCGCCTTGCGAGCGGTCTCGACGAGCGCCTTGAAGGCGGCGGGCTCGTTGACGGCCAGCTCGGCGAGCATGCGGCGGTCGACCTCCACGCCGGCCAGGCCGAGGCCCTGGATGAAGCGGTTGTAGGTCATTCCCTCGGCGCGGGCGCCGGCGTTGATGCGCTGGATCCACAGGCGGCGGAAGTCGCCCTTGCGCGCGCGGCGGTCACGGAAGGCGTAGACGCCGGAGTGAGTGACCTGCTCCTTCGCCTTGCGGTAGAGGCGGGAGCGCTGGCCGCGGTAGCCCGAGGCCTTCTCAAGAACAGAACGACGCTTCTTGTGGGCGTTGACAGCCCTCTTCACACGTGCCATGTGTGTCTCCTTCAGACGTTGGGCCGGTCAGCGACCGAGCAGCTTCTTGACCTGGCGAAGGTCGGCGGGGGCGACCGGCTGGTCCGTGGACAGCTTGCGCTTGCGGCGCGAGGACTTGACCTCGAGCAGGTGGCGCTTGTTGGCCTGCTCGCGCATGAGCTTGCCGCTGCCGGTGACCCGGAAGCGCTTCTTGGCACCGGAGTGCGTCTTGTTCTTCGGCATTGTCGGTTTCCTCTTGTCGGCTCGGTGACCGGCTGGTCCCGGGCTGCGGACCCCACCGGCTATGGCCGGGGGGGTGGGTCGGGTAAGGCCTCAGGCCTCGGTGGGCTTCGCCGGGGCCTTCGGCTTGGCCGGCGCCTTGGGCTTCGCCGGAGCAGCCGGTTTGACCGCGGGGGCTTTGGCGGGAGCCGCAGGCTTGGCAGCGGCCGGTTTGGGCGCGGCCGTGGGCTCGACCGCCTTGGCGGAGGGCTTGACCGCAGGCGCCTTGGCAGCGGTCGGCTTCGTGGCGGGGACCTCAGTCACCTGGGTGGCCGAGGCCGCCTGAGCGGCGGTCTGGGCGGCCTTGGCGGCGTGCTTCTCGGCGCGGCGGGAGGCGCGGGCCTCCTCACGACGGCGCCGCTGATCGGACTTGACCTCCGCCTTCTTGCGGGTGGGGGCCAGCACCATGACCATCTGGCGGCCATCCTGGCGCGGATGGGACTCAATGGTGGCGAGCTCGCCGACCTCCTCGGCGACCTTGGCCAGCAGGCGCACGCCGAGCTCTGGGCGGGACTGCTCACGGCCGCGGAAGCGGACGATGCACTTGACCTTGTCCCCGCCCTCGAGGAATCGGCGCACGTGCCCCATCTTGGTGGCGTAGTCGTGCTCGTCGATCTTGGGCCGGAACTGGATCTCCTTGAGCTGCGTGTTCGCCTGGTTGCGCCGGGCGTCGCGCGCCTTCATGGCCGACTCGTACTTGAACTTGCCGTAGTCCATGAGCTTGCACACCGGGGGGCGCGCATCAGGGGCGACCTCGACGAGATCGAGACCGGCTTCCTCGGCCAGTCGAAGGGCGTCCTCCACGCGGACCACGCCGACCTGCTCGCCACTGGGGCCGACCAAGCGCACCTCGGGGACGCGGATCCGTTCGTTGATACGGGGCTCGCTGATGGCTATTCCTCACTCCTTGTTCGGATTCCGTGGCAACGGGAAAGGCCCCCGCTGCGCATCGCCAGCGGAGGCCTCATATGCTCGTACAAGCATGCCGACGCGCGGACACGCGTCAGCGCCGAGGACATGCCCTCGGTACGAACCCGGCCCCTTGACGGGACCCAGGTGGGATGGCTCCGCTTGCGCGCCGGGGATGGACCCCGGCCGGTCAACCACTGAGGCTACCAGAGCGCACGCGGACATCCCAGGCCGGGAGCGGCGCGATACCAAGAGATCCACGTGGTCCTGCTCACTCGGGCTATTCCTCCACGCTCATGCCCCAGACCACCGCGAAAGCGGTCACGAAGGCCTGCAGCGCCAGGACAATGGGGATGGCCGGCGCGGCGGCGCAGCGAAGACCCTGCCCAGGGAGCGCGTGTCCAGGAACAGCAAGCAGACGTGCGCACCTAGGGAACGGCCACGGCGTCGAGGATGCGTGCATCGTCGTACCAGGCTCCAGGACACGAGGACGATGGCCCGGCACATGGAGCCCAGGAGCACTGACGCACCGGCCGATGCCGTCCGGTGCCGTAGCGACGCGAGGGCGGAGGCGAGGACGGCCAGGCCCGCGCCCGAGCCGAGCAGGGCGGTACCCCGAGCAGGGCGGCGCCATCGGGGAGGAGAGCGGGATCATCGAGGCCGAGGGAGGAGGCGCCGTCGAACCCTCCCTCGACGGGGGCGAGCATCCGCCTCATAGGACGCCCTCGCTGAGCACCTCGACCACGCTTGCCCGGGGCCGCGGCGCCGTGCCCGCAGCAGACGAGATGGAGGCGCTCGGCCGCACTGAGCGTCGGGAAGAACGACTCCTCGCCCAGGTCTCCGGCCACAGCCGCGTGGAAGGAGGCCCGACGCGGGTCCGGGCGCCGCCCCATGACCTCGATCTCACCGCCCAGGGGGCGCAAGAGCCCGCAGCAGGTGCGCGCCAGGCGTCGATTTGCCGGCGCTGTTGAGACCGACGAGTGCAAGGACCTCACCGGGGGCGAGGTCGAAGGTCGCGGGCCCGGATAAGAGGCTCGGTGCCGTCGCGCCGCGACGCCTGGGCAGACGCGCGCGGCCTCGCGATGAACGGGATCATGGCGTGTTCTCAGCAAGCGATGATCGAGCGCGCCTCGTCCCAGAGAATGAGACGGGCGCGGGGCCACCGATGAGGCGTCAGGCGGGGATGGGGCAGAGCTCGATGGTGTCGATGAGCTCGCCCCAGGCGGGATTGACCATGATGCGCTGACAGCCGTCGAGTGCGGCGGCGACGGCGGGCATGCCCTGGCTGGCGTCCACACGGATGAAGACCCGCAGTTCGGAGGTCTCGCCGGGCGCGAATGCGACACCGGTGACGCCGTCGACTGTCTCCAGTTGGGCACGGACCTCGGACTGGATGACGTCGGAGGCCCAGGAGGGAATCCAGTCCTCTCCCCCGGCGAGCGCGACGACGGCGGGCCGGGGCACGCGCAGATCGAGGGTTCCGGGGTCGAGGACCCAGAGCTGATCGGTGTGCTCGCAGGCGACGGCGGCGGCACGATGGGGGTCGACGGGGACGGGGCGCACATCATCGCGCCAGGCGCTCATGGCGGCTGCGGAGGTGAAGACGGGCAGGGCGATGTGGCCGTCGGGCAGGTCGACGGCCAGGGTGGCGGCGTCGCGGCTGGCGTCGTTGGCGTGGACAGCATGGGAGGTGGCGGCGCCGGTAGAGTCGGTGAGCGCGTGAGCGGCAACGGGAACGATGACTCGCGTGGCGGTCAGGGCGGCGACAACTCCGTGCATGTACTCGTGGCGCGGTAGGCCGGTGGCCGTGATGGCGGCGGTCACCTCGGGGATCGGCGAGCCGTCGTCATTCGCGAAGGGCGTGGGGGCGGCGAGGAGCCGCTCCATTTTGGCGCGCGCGGCCAGCGCCGATGCGAGTTGCGGATCGACCGGAACGGGATCCTCAGTATTCATGCCGGTCATTCCTTCCACGTCCTTCCGCGCTATTCAGATCCTTCACACCTCATCCTAATCGCGAGACCGGTTGTTGTGAGGGGTGGGGTTGGTTGTTGGTTGCTGGGTGGGGTGGGTGGGGGTTTTCCACAGGTTGGTGGTGGGCTCTGGTGGTGGGGGTGGGTGGGGTTTTAGGGTTGGGGTTCGACGGCGATGCTGCTGTCGTTGGGGCCGACCTGGGGCCTCGAACCACCACCCTGGTCCATGTCCGTTCCTCCTTGGCCGGAAGGTCCCAGAGCCCATGACCCCCGCACCCGCATCCTCCCACTCACCGATCCGCACCACCGGCGTCGCAGAGCCTCGATGGCGCCGCCGCCGTCCCAGCGACGTCCGCCGCTGTATCGCCCTGGTCCTGCTGGCGTGCGGCGCCCTGGCGTCGGGGCTGTTGGCGGCCTGCGCCAAGACCCCCGCCCCGCCTGAGACCGGTGGAACCCCACCCACCCACCTCACCACCACCACGGCACCAACCACCACCACTGCGGCACCAACCACCAGCGCGCCGGCCTCGCTCAGCCCCGAACTACAAGCCCAACGCGCCACCGCCCTGGCCGCACCCAAACCAGTCAAACCCACCGAAGCCACCTAGAACACCCAACAAGGCGCCGCTAGCTCAGTGGCATACTTCTTCACCCTGTACCGGCATGCCTTCGTCACCGGCGACACCACCGACCTAGCAGCCATGAGCGAAGAAGGCTGCGTCTTCTGCCGATCCACCATCGACGACGCCACCAAACTCCACAAAGACGGAGGATGGGCCAACCCCTGGACTATCACTCTTCATGACTTGAGTTACATTCCGCCGGATGAAGGAAAAGAATACTCGGGGATCAAAGGGAAGGTGGATGCCGAGGCGTCCACTGTCATCAAAGGAAATGGAGAGGTTGTCGAGAAATCTCAAGAAACCATTTCAATGTTCGTTGCCATGAAATATGTGGGCGGCGGATGGGTGATTAAAGGGGTGTCGGTGGAATGATTATATCGGTCTTCGTTACATCGCTTGCAATCATTTCCGCCGGTGTTGGAAGTTTTGTTACGGGCGACACAGGTGACACCTACTCTCCCGAGCAAATAGGCGAGATAACCGGGCGGGCAAGTGATGAGAGCATCATTCTCCAGCAATCTGTAATTAAAGCAATTCCGGTTGGGGGTGGTTCTTCGCCATCAGGCAGCGGGGGTGGGGGGCAGGTGGTGGTCTCGGCCGCCCAACCCCAGAGCGCGCCCATCGAAGGCGATTTCATCTGCGATGGGCAGGACCCCCAAGGCAACGACACCGGTGCATGCCGCTTCCAACCAACCCCCACACGCCCCACAGCACCCGCACCCGACCCGGCCACCACGACACCGCCACCACTGATCATCACCGCCCACGACATAGCCACCCTCATCGTCGACGGCTCAGGCATCACCCTACAACCACCCGGGAACACCATCTTGCTCCACATGCCCCTGATCGCCCACACCAACCCCGCCACCCGCACACTAACCACCACCATAGCCAACACCACCATCGACATCGAAGCCACCCCCACCACCTACACCTGGAACTGGGGAGACAACACCACCACAACCACCACCGACCCCGGACACCCCTACCCCAACCACACCATCACCCACCAATACACCACCACCAACAACAACACCACCATCACCCTGACCACCACCTGGACCGCACGATACAAACCCACCAACACCACCAACTGGAAACCCATCACCGGCTACATCACCACCACCCAAACCACCCCACCCCTAACCATCCACCGCCTCACCCCCTACCTCACCAACGACACCCAACACCACCACAACCACTAACCCACCCCACCCCCAACAACAACCAACCTCGATGGGAGCAACTGCATCGCTGAGACCCGCCGCTACTCCACGCGCTTCTTGGAGCGAAGGTCATTCCAGTAATTCAATCGCTCAAGAATACGTTTCTCATAGCCACGATCGGTTGGCTCATAAAATACCTCACGATCCTGCGGTCCAGGGAATCCATCGGGGAAATAGTCCGCTCCGGAGAATCCATCAGGAGTGTCCGGATCGTACTGGTACCCCTCACCATATCCCAGTTGTTTCATGAGACCAGTCGGCGCGTTGAGGATATGAGCCGGCGGCATCAGAGATCCTGTCCGCTTCGCCTGCTTCCAGGCCCTGTTGAAGCCCCGGTAGACGCTGATGGATTTCGGTGCCGTCGCCAAGTAGACCACCGCCTGCGCTATCGCGAGCTCCCCCTCGGGCGAGCCGAGCCGCTCATAGGCATCCCACGCAGCGAGAGCGATCCGCAGGGCTCCGGGATCGGCCATCCCCACATCCTCACTGGCGAAGCGGACGATCCTCCGGGCGATGAAGAGCGGGTCCTCACCTCCCAGCAGCATCCTGCTCAGCCAGTAGAGAGCGGCGTCAGGATCGCTGCCGCGCATCGACTTGTGCAATGCGGAGATGAGGTTGTAGTGCTCCTCGGAGGTCTTGTCGTAAAGAGGAGCCCGTGAGGCTACGACGTCGGCTAGATCCTGCGCGTCCAGCAGGACCCCGGTGCCGCTGTCGGATCGCCCCGGAGCAGTGAGGACCTGCTCGACCATGCCGAGCAGGTAGCGGCCGTCGCCGTCGGCCATGGCGATGAGCACGGAGCGAGCGGGCCCCGTCAACGGGAGCTCGCGGCCCACCAGCCGCTCTGCGCGCACGAGGAGCTCGTTGAGAGCCTCCTCGGACAACCGGGAGAGAACGAGGACCTGGCAGCGTGAGAGCAGCGCCCCGTTGAGCTCGAAACTCGGATTCTCGGTGGTCGCCCCGACAAGCACTACCGTCCCGTCCTCAACGTAGGGCAGGAACGAGTCCTGCTGCGCCCGGTTGAAGCGATGGATCTCATCGACGAAGAGCAGCGTTCCCTGGCCGATCTGACGGCGCTTCGAGGCTGCTCCGAAGACCTTCCGCAGGTCCGCCACTCCGGAGAACGTGGCGGAGAGCTGCTCGAAGACGAGCCCGGTGCGCGCGGCCAGGAGCCGGGCGATCGTCGTCTTCCCGCAGCCCGGTGGCCCCCACAGGATGATCGAGGAGAGCCGCCCCTGCTCGACCATTCGCCCAAGAGGAGCGTCGGCTCCCAACACATGGTCCTGGCCGACGACATCACCCAGTACCTGCGGACGCAACCTGTCCGCAAGGGGGCGCGTGGGGTCGCTGACAGCGGGTCCGCCCGCCTTGGCGGCGGCGTCGAAGAGAGAGGGCTCGTCGGAGGGCGTCATGGGGCACAGACTACGACCGCGCTCCGACGCCTTCGGCACGCCTACCGTGCCGATAGCGTGAGAAGGCCTGCACCTCATTCACTGGCCAGGACCGGTTTCGATGTCTATTTCGACCGGTCTCGCTCATAAGGGACGGGGATGACGATGGCGGCGGACAAGAGCGAGGAAAAGCGCTTCGACCGCCGCGAGGAGGAGGGCTCCCCCGACGCCCCCGGGCCAGGGGATCGTCGCTCCGGGAAGCGCGGCGAAGAACCGCGCCACACCGACGAGCCAGGCGCAGGAGGCGAGCGCTGGCAGGGCCAGCCAAACCGCTGCTGTCCCCCATACCGGCGCCATGAACGCTGCCAGCAGCCCCGCCACCGTCGCCAGGGGCACCGGCGGGGCCGCCATCATGTTCGCGGGAACGGCCCATAGCCCGACCCTCGGCTGGAGGAGGATAAGCAGCGGCGCGCAGGCGAGCTGGGCGGCCACGGGCACGGCGACGAGCGGCGCCGCCCAACGGGGAAGGCGCCGGGACAGTGCCGTCATGATCGGTTCCAAGCCGAGCAGGATCCCACCGGTGGCCGCCACGGACAGGGCGAAGCCGTAGTCGCGCGACTGCCACGGGTCGACGAGCAGCAGCACGATCATCCCCGTGCACAGGGCGGGCAGGGATGCTGATCTGCGCCCCGCGGCCACGCCCGCGAGCAGCGCGGCCCCCATGGTGGCCGCGCGCAGGACGGAGCCGCTGGGCCGCATGAGGAGGACGAGGCATCCCAGGAGGATCCCGCCCACGAGCGCCCGCCAGTGCCTGGGCAGGATGCCCAGGGCGGTGAGCACGAGTCCGAGCACGATGACGACGTGCTGCCCGGAGACCGCAGTCAAGTGGGTCATCGAGACGGTCCGCATATCCTCTCGCAGGTCGGCGGGCAGGGCATGGTCGTCGCCAAGGGCCAGCCCGGGCACGAGCGCCAGGGCGCCGGCATCCTCTCCCCCGACCCAGCGCCCGAGGCCACTGCCACCGGCACGGCCGGCCGCCCTCGTCAGCCCCTCCCTGACCTCGCCGACGACGCCCAGCACCCCATCGGGGTCGCCGAGCCTCTTGGGTGCGCTCCCCCGCCCGAGGACCGCTCCGTCGGAGGCGCCCGGGGCTGGGGCGCGCAGCCTGCCCCGCGTGGTGACGCGTGAGCCGAGGGGCGCCTCCAGCCAGGACGCTTCGCCGAGGACACGGATGCCCAGCCGCGAGGGGTTGCCGTCGATGCGCACCCCGTCCAGGGCGGTCAGGATGGTGGTGGCGCGCGGCGACGCGGTGGCGCGCGGCTGCTCGCTGATGGTCCCCTCGATGGTGACCACGCGCCCGGATTCGACGGCGAGTGTCATCGGGTCCCGGGCACGGGCCCATTGGCCCGCTGAGGACACGCCGAGGACGGCCGCCACCGTCAGGCAGGTCAGGAGCGCTCCTGCGGCGATGGGGCCCGCGGAAGCAGTGCCCGCGTTGCCGGGGCGCGGGTCGTGGCGGTGCCGGGGCGGGCGGTAATGGCCGACTGGCCCGATGAGCGCGGCCGCGAGCGCGAGGGCGACAACGGCCCCAATGGCGCAAGCCCGCCACGCGCGGGCGCCGGTCAGGCCCGCGGCGCCCCACGCGCAGGCCCAAGCCGCCAGGGAGGGCGCGAGAAGGCGAAGGTCGAGGGCGGGGGCCGCGGGCTCAGCAGCCGGATGAGCGCTCATACGGTGGCCGATCCTCGGAGGGCCTCGAGCTTGGCCTGGCCGATGCCGGGGACGTCGAGGAGGGAGTCGACGGTGACGAAGGGTCCGTGCTCGGCGCGGTAGTCGACAATCCGCTTGGCCAGGGCCGGCCCGACGCCGGGCAGGGCCTCGAGCGCGGTGGCGTCGGCGGTGTTGATGTTGACCTGCCCGCTCCCACCGCTGCCACCCGCCACACCCGCCCCGGGGACCGCGGACGCCCCGGCCCGACCGGGCGCGGCGGGTGGCAGCGTCTCACCCTGGCGGGGCACGCGGATCTGCTCGCCATCGACGACGATGCGCGCGAGGTTGAGCTGCTCGACATCAGCATCGGGGGTAGCCCCGCCGGCGGCGTTGAGGGCGTCGGTGACACGCGCGTCTGCCGGGAGCGTGACGACACCGGGAGTGGTCACCGCGCCGGTGACGTGGACGAGGGCGCTGCCCGCCGCACCGCTGCCCACCGGCCTGGCGGTACCTCCCCCAGTGGTCACCAGGCCAGGAGGGGCGTTCGTGGGGCTCGCCGCTCCTGCGGCACCCGGGCTGCCGGTCGTACCCGCCGTGAGCGCGGGGGCGCGCGCGGTCGTATCGGCGGAGACGAGGACGGAGCGGATGGCGAGGACGAGGGCGAGGGCGATGATGAGAACGCCTCCGGCGATGGCGGCGCGCGGCGTGATGGCGACTCGTCGGGGCTTGATGGGCGGGCTCTGGGGGTCGGTGGCGCAGGCGATGCGCACGTAGTCCTCGAGGGGTCGTTTGCGCGAGGCCCGCCCGGGCGAGATCTGCCTGCCGCTCATACCTCCGAGGTTAAGGAGCGCGGGAGTTGGCTCGCAGGGGCCCCTGTGAAGAGGGAGACCTCAGGTGCGCAGGACGGGGCCTGTGGTTCCCCGGCCGCCGGGCGAGATGATGACGCAGCCGAGGGCCCCGGGGCCGACGTGCACGGCGAGGGCCGGGTCGAAGGGCCAGCAATGCGCCGGTACATCGATCCGTCCACCGGCCTGTGGCGTCGCCTGGCGCTCGGCCTCGGAGGCGGCGGTGTCCGCCCCAGTGGGCCCATTGGGCTCCTCCCCGGGCGCGCCCGCGGCGATGCCGTCGATCAGCGCCCGGCCGGCCGTGCCGTCGTCGGCGTGGATGATGAGGCCCGTCTGGCCGACACCGCCGGCGCTCTGGGAGGCGAGGCCGGCAGCGAGTTCGGCCAGCCGGGCGCGCGCCCGCTTGGCACCGCGCACGGCTTCGACGGGGCAGATCCCGTCGGCGGTGATGCGCAGGATGGGGCGCACGCCGAGGGCCCCGCCGAGCAGAGCGGTGCGGCGGTCGAGGCGCCCGCCGCGGCGCAGGTGGGCGAGGTCGTCCACGAGGAAGAGGACGGTGCTGCGGGAGACGAGGTCACGGGCGCGCTCGACGCCGTCGTCTGCGGTGGCGGCACCGCTGGCGGCGATGGCGGCCTGCCCGAGCGCACCGCCGGTGGTGCCGGAGTCGAGCACGGTGACGACCCGTCGGCCGAGGGCCTGATTGATGGAGTCGGCTGCGCGGGCGGCGGCGTCGACGGTGCCGGACAGGGAGGCCGCCAGGTGGAGGGCGAGGACCTCGTCGGCGCCTTCCGCGGCGTGGGCGTAGGCGCGGGCGAGCTCGTCGAGGCTGGGCCGGGATGTGCTGCCCGGCCGGTTCCCGTCCCCCGTGGTGGCGTGCAGGGGGACGACGCCGATACCGCGGGCACGTGCGAGATCGGTCGGCAGGCAAGACGAGGAGTCCGTGACGACGGCAAGGCTCATGCTCCGACGATAGCCGCGCCCAGCCGTGCCGTCAGAGACTCAGGGCTGTATGCGCCAGCGTTTCCCAGGCTCTCCCCTCTACCATGGCGCCATGACTGACACACCTGACATTGCTCGTCTCAAGGCCGAGGCCGCGCAGGCCGCCGCCGATGCCGCCGCCGCGAAGGCCGCCGCCGCCCAGGCCGCTCTCGAGGCCGCCATGGCCAGCGGTGCCGCTCAGGAGGCTCCCGAAGACGCGCCGGCTGATCGAACTGAGGAGGAGGCCGAGGACAAGCCCGCTGAGCCCGAGGCGGCCGCCGAGCCGACTGCCCCCGATGCTCCGGCGGAGGCCCCCGCAATGCCGTCGTCGATTGAGCCGGAGGGCTACGCGGCGCAGGTGCGCGACGGTTACGCCTTCGACGGGCGCATGCTCCCCGTGGGCACCTACCTGGAGACGGCCCCTGCATCGGGCGACCCCGTCCCGGTCAAGGGCGTGCGCGTGGGCATCCCCATGGCGCTGCTCAACCGCCACGCCCTGGTGGCCGGCGCGACGGGTACCGGCAAGACCCGCACCCTGCAGCTGCTGGCCGAGGGACTGAGCTCGGCGGGGGTGCCCGTGTTCCTCTCCGACATCAAGGGCGATCTCACGGGCATGGCCGAGCCGGGGTCCACGAGCCCGAAGCTGGAGTCGCGCACGGCATCGACGGGCCAGGACTGGAAGCCGATGTCGTTCCCGATGGAACTGTTCAGCCTGGGAGGCCAGGGCAAGGGCACGCCGATCCGCACGACAATCACGGAGTTCGGCCCGGTGCTGCTGGCGCGCGTTCTGCGCCTCAACGAGACGCAGACCTCCGCCCTGCAGCTCGTCTTCCACTGGGCCGATTCGCAGGGGATGGCGCTGCTGGACCTGAAGGACCTGCGGGCGGTTATCAACTACCTGGTGAACACCGACGCCGGCAAGGCCGAGCTCAAGACCATCGGCGGCGTCTCGGAAGCAACGGCGGGGGTGATCCTGCGCGAGCTGGCAGCCCTGGAGGCCAGTGGCGGGGACAGGTTCTTCGGCGAGCCGGGCCTGTCCGTGCAGGACCTCATGCGCGTATCCCCCGATGGGCGCGGCGTGGTCTCCTCCTTGGAGCTGGAGGACATCCAGTCCCAGGGCACGCTGTTCTCCACATTCCTCATGTGGCTGCTGGGCGAGTTGTTCGAGGTGCTGCCGGAGGTCGGGGACTTGGACAAGCCGAAGATGGTGTTCTTCTTCGACGAGGCGCATCTGCTGTTCGCGGACGCGACGAAGGCATTCATGGAGGCGGTCACGCGCACGGTCCGGCTCATCCGCTCCAAGGGCGTGGGCATCGTGTTCATCACCCAATCGCCCACGGATGTGCCCAATGAGGTGCTGGCGCAGTTGGGCTCCCGGGTGCAGCACGCCCTGCGCGCGCATACTCCCGACGACGCCGCGAACCTGAAGAGGGCGGTCTCGACCTTCCCGACCTCTCCCCTGGACCTCGCCAAGGTTCTGACCTCGCTGGGAACGGGCCAGGCGGTGGTGTCGGTACTCGATGAGAAGGGCCGCCCAGCCCCGGTGACGGCCGTGGTGGTAGATGCCCCGGCCTCGGTGATGGGCGCCGGGCAGGAGTCGACGGTGCAGTCGCTGCTCTCGGGCTCGCCGCTGGCCGGTAAGTACAGCACCGTGGTGGACAACGAGTCGGCCTATGAGTTGCTGGAGAAGCGCATCGCGGCCGAGTCGGAGGCGGCCGCCGCCGCTGTCGCGGCCGAGGAGGCCCGCGTGGCCGCGGAGAAGGCCGCCGCCGCCGAGGAGAAGGAGCGGGCGAAGGCCGAGGCTGCTGCCGCGAAGGCGGCGGAGCGCGCGGAGGCCGCGGCCCAGAAGGCCGCCCAGAAGGAGGCCGAGCGCCGGGCTAAGGAGCTGGAGAAGTTGCAGCGGCAGGCCGAGAAGGAGGCGGAGCGCCAGCGCCTGGCCGCTGAGCGGGCTGCTGAGCGCCGCCGCCGGGAGATCGAGAAGACGATCGGCTCCGTCGGCCGCCAGATCGTGCGCTCCGTCCTCGGCAACGTCCTGCGGCGGTAGGGCTGGCTGGGCAGGTATATCGTCCACCGTTGGGTCAACGAGCACGCCGGACAACCCGAGAGAATAAGACGCATACTGAGGCTTATTCATGGGGGTGTCTGGGGCGATTAAGAACACAGGACCACCGGCCCGAACATCCAGGCCGCCCGCATCCTCCCGGACTGCCTGACGCGGCTACCCGCCACTACAACACAAGGAGCCACCCTGCGTGCGGGCGACGCCGACTGCCTCGGCGCTCCCTCGTGCGCCGCGTCCTAGGCCGCGAAGCCGAGGACCTGGATGAGGTAGGGATATCCCTGGCTGATTCCCTGTGCGAGGTGAAGCGTCGTCTGGGTGAACGGCAGTCCGGCGTCCCTGGCCAGCACACTCAGCACGTCAAGGGTCTGCTCAACGCGCAAGGGACGAGAAGAACAGGTGGGGCACGGGGATCATCACCCGCCGTCACGCCTCAGCGGGCGGCCCCGCTCACTCCGGAACGATGCTCACAAGCCCCGGAGCCTTGACGATCACCTTGCGCACGCCCCTGCCGTCCAGGGTGCGCACCACGCCGGGTGCCGCCAGCGCCAGGCGCTCCAGCTCGGCGGCTTCGATCCCCGGGTCCACCTCCAGGCGGTCACGGACCTTCCCCTTGACCTGCACCACGCAGGTCACCTTCTCCGCCGCCAGCAGCGTCTCGTCCGCCACCACCGGGAAGGGCTCGTGGGCCAGTGAGGCCTCATGCCCGAGCCTGCCCCACAGCTCCTCCGCGATATGCGGGGCCACCGGGGAGACCATGAGCACCAGGGCCTCCGCCGCCTCTCGCGGCACCGCGCCCAGGGACGTGAGGTGGTTGTTGAGCACGATGAGCTTGGCGATCGCCGTGTTCAGGCGCATCCCCGCGTAGTCCTCGCGCACCCCCACGATCGTGCGGGCCATGAGCCGGCGCGTGGCGTCGTCGGCGGCCTCATCGACCACCGTCACCTCGCCCGTGGACTCGTCGATCACATTGCGCCATAGGCGCTGCAGGAAGCGCTGCGCACCCACCACAGCGCGCGTGTCCCAGGGGCGGTCCACATCCAGCGGCCCCATCGACATCTCGTAGACGCGGAAGGTATCCGCCCCGTAGGCGTCGTACATCTCATCCGGGGTGACGATGTTCTTCAGGGACTTGCCCATCTTCCCGTACTCGCGGGTCACCGGCTCTCCGCGCCAGGTGAAGGCCGCCTCACCATCGGCGCCGGCACTCTCCTCCACCTCCTCCGCGGGCACGTACTGCCCCCGGGAGTCCTTGAAGGCGTAGGCCTGCACGTATCCCTGGTTGAACAGGCGGTGGTAGGGCTCCGAGGATGAGACGTGGCCGAGGTCGAAGAGCACCTTGTGCCAGAAGCGCGAGTACAGCAGGTGCAGCACCGCGTGCTCCACGCCGCCCACGTACAGGTCCGTGCCGCCGGAGGTATTGCCCCCCTCGGGCCGGGGACCCATCCAGTACGCCTCGTTGGCCGGGTCGATGAGCGCCGTCGCATTCGTGGGGTCCGCGTAGCGCATCTCGTACCAGCACGAGCCCGCCCACTGGGGCATCGTGTTGGTCTCGCGGTAGTACTTCCTGGGCCCATCGCCCAGGTCCAACTCGACCTCCACCCACTCGGTGGCCTTGGACAGCGGCGCCTCCGGGCAGGAGTCGGCGTCATCGGGGTCGAAAGAGCGCGGGGAGTAGTCGGTGACCTCCGGCAGCTCGATTGGCAGCATGGACTCCGGGATGGCGTGGACGAGGCCGTCCTCGTCCCAGACGATCGGGAAGGGCTCGCCCCAATAGCGCTGACGGGAGAAGAGCCAGTCGCGCAGGCGGTAGGTGACCGCGGCGCGCCCCACGCCCTTGGCCTCCAGGTACTGGGTCATAGCGGCCTTGGCCTCATCCTTGCCCATGCCGTTGAGGTCGATCTCGCCATTCGCGGAGTTGATGAGCGGACCGTCCCCCGTCCAGGCGGCCTCCTCCAGGTTGAAGCCCTCTGGCGGCTGGATCGTGGCGACGACGTCGATCCCGTACTTGCGGGCGAAATCCCAGTCGCGCTGGTCGCCGGAGGGAACCGCCATGATCGCGCCGGTGCCGTAGCCCATGAGGACGTAGTCGGCCACAAAGACCGGTACCTGGCGCCCATCCACCGGGTTGATGCCGAACAGGCCCGTGAAGACGCCGGTCTTGGCCCGGCCCTCGTCGGTGCGCTCGGCGTCCGTGGCGGCGGCGGCGTAGGCGCGGTAGGCGGCGACGGCCTCGGCCGGGGTGGCGTGCCCGCCGGTCCAGGCCTCCTTCGTGCCCTCGGGCCAGGCTGTGGGCAGCGTGAGGGCCGCGGCGTCGTCGTCGATCTGGGCCTGTGTGCGGGCCGAGGCAGCGGAGGGAGCCCCGCCCAGGATCGGGTGCTCGGGGGCCACCACCATGAAGGTGGCGCCGAAGAGGGTGTCCGGGCGCGTGGTGTAGACCGTGAGCGCATCCTGGCAGGCTCCGGCGAGTGCGGCCCCGGGTACCGCGTAGGTCACCTCGGCGCCCTCGGACCGGCCGATCCAGTTGCGCTGCATGAGCTTGACCTTCTCGGGCCAGTCGACGGTGTCCAGGTCCTCGGCGAGGCGGTCCCCGTAGGCGGTGATCCGCATCATCCACTGGCGCAGGTTGCGCTTGAAGACGGGGTAGTTGCCGCGCTCGGAACGGCCCTCGGAGGTGACCTCCTCGTTGGCCAGCACCGTGCCCAGGCCAGGGCACCAGTTCACCGGCGCGTGGGAGATGTAGGCCAGCCGGTGGGAGTCGATGACCTCGGCGCGCTCCGCCTTGCCCAGTTCCGCCCATGGCCGGCCGTCCGGGGTGGGCACCTCGCCGGAGGCGAGCTTGGCCTCGAGCTCGGCGATGGGGCGGGCGGCGCCCGTGCCCCGGCCGTCGCGGCGAGGGGCGGTGGGGTCGAACCAGGAGTTGAAGATCTGTAGGAAGATCCACTGGGTCCAGCGCACGTAGTCGACGTCGATGGTCTGGATGGAGCGGCGCGAGTCGTGGGACAGGCCGAGGCGGCGAAGCTGGCGGCGCATATTGGCGATATTGGCCTCGGTCGACGCACGCGGGTGCTGGCCTGTGGCCACGGCGTACTGCTCGGCGGGCAGGCCGAAGGCGTCGTAGCCCATCGTGTACAGGACGTTCTTGCCTGTCATGCGAGTGAAGCGGGCGATGACGTCCGTGGCGATGTACCCCAGGGGGTGGCCCACGTGCAGGCCCTTGCCGGAGGGGTAGGGGAACATGTCGAGCATGAAGAACTTCTCGCGCCTCGCGCCGGGGCCCGCGAGATCACCCGCGGGATTGTCCGCCCAGAAGGTGCCCTCGCTCTCCCAGCGGTCCTGCCAGGAGGTCTCGATGCTGCCCGCCAGCGCCGCCGTGTACCGGAAGGGAGGCGCGTCAAAGGACTCCGGGACGGCTACGGGGTTCTGGGTCATGGTGCTCTGCGCTCTTTCCCTGATCATCATGCCCTGAGGGGCTTCATCCCCCAGGGATCGTGGCTGGGGCCAGCCTATCCCCCGGCCGGGCCCTCCCCGCGCCATGCCCGAGCGGTGGGCCTGTCCTCCCTCTGAGGGGCCGGTCACGTCCGGGCGCGCGGTCCCCGCTCAGCGGGCGCCCGGAACGCCCGGGGCGCTGGTGACGACGAACTCCTCCCAACCATCCTCATCCAGTCCGGCGCGCAGGCGCGCCATGGCGGCCTCGATCTCCTCGGGGGCGACGTCCTTGCGGGCTGAGGAGAACTGCAGGTCCGCCTCGGTGCGGATCGGCAGGACATGCACGTGAAGGTGATCGACGCCGTAGCCGGCCACCATGACCCCGGCTCTCGCGGCGCCGAAGACGCGGGTCTGGGCGGCCCCGATGCGCCTGGCCACCACGGCCAGGTGGGCGACGAGCTCGTCGGGGGCGTCGACGTAGGAGTCGATCTCCTGGAAGGGGACGATGAGGACGTGCCCGTCGGTGTGGGGCTCGATCGTGGCGAAGGCGGCGCAGTGCTCATCGGCCCACACGAAGGAGCCGGGGATCTCGCCGTTGATGATCTTGGTGAAGAGGGTGCTCATGCGCCTTATCCTCCAGACGAAGGCGCCTCGCGCCGATAGTCAGCGGCCTTCAGCGGCAGGCGGCGGTTCGAGCGGATGATGCCCGCAGCGGCGGTCCGGCCGCCGACTGCGCCCGGCCCCGTCAGTCCGTCAGTCCTCGGCGAGGACCCAAAGGGAGCCCGCCGGAATCACGGCTTCCCCCGGTCCCGGTGCTCCACCGGATGCCTCCGCCGCCTCGGGAGCGTCCCCGCCCCTCTCCAGTGGCGCTGACGAGTCGGATGCGGCTTGGGCGCAGGCCCGAGTCGCCGTCGACCCGGCCCCGTCCCGTCACGACGATCCGCGAGTCCAAGCCGATCCCGGCCGGTCAAGGGTCTGAAGGGTGTCGGGGTCGTCCTGGATGCGGGCCACGGAGCCGGTCTCCCCCACACGCAGCGCGTCGAGACTGCGCAGGGCGGTAACCTCCATAGCACCATCGGCGGTGGGGATCGGATCGCCGTGGGGGTCTCGCGAGGGGCGCCCCAGGGCGGCATCGATGCGATCCAGAGGCGCTCGGAGACGGCGTGCTCGAGGACCTCGGCCTCCTCGTGGACCTCGTCCCAGTCGAAGCCGAGGGCCTCCACGAGGTAGGTCTCCAGGAGTCGGCGGCGCACCATGCCCATGGCACGGCGCATGCCCTCGGCGCTGAGCGTGACGGCGCGGTAGGGCTCATGCTCCAGGAGGCCGGCGTCGACCAGCCGCGAGACATTCTCCGATGCCGTGGAGGCCGCCACCCCCATGCGCTGGGCCAGGCCCGTGATGGAGGCGCCAGCGCCGTCCCACTCCGTGGCGGCCCAGACCGCCTTGGCATCCTGGGTGACGGTCGAGTCAGCGGGGACGGCCGTGCCGATGGGGCGCGCGGCACCGTCGCGCGCGGGGACTCTCCTCGCTGCCCTGTGGTGGGGGCGCTCATCGCAGCAGTGTCATCCACTCGGACCACAGACCGACGACGACCGCGAGGGCCGACGAGCGCGTAGATCGCAGCCGCGCCCCACCAGCGCCAGGCCACGAGGCGGCGGGCGGTGGCGGGGCTGACGCCCAGGTGCCCACCGGCGGCGGCCCACGCCCAGGTGGATGTAGCCACGGGGATGGTGACCGCCCAGATGAGCATGCAGAAGGGGCAGAGCTTGCCCAGGTCCATGATGGAGACGAACAGGAACCAGGCGACGAAGAGGATCCCGCCGATGGTCCCGGCCACCATGCCCCGCCACACCCAGCGCGGCAGCGCATCCCGCCCAGGAGGAGCGCACCCAGTGTCAGGAGCGCGGCGAAGGCCATCGCCCCGATGTGGGCGTTAGGCACGCCCAGCAGGTTGCCCTGCCATATGTCCAGGGAGGCGCCGCAGGAGACCAGGGGATTGATGTCGCAGGACAGACCCGCGAGGGGCTCCTTGATCTGCTTGATGTGGGCGGTGGTGAGCTCCCAGCAGGCCCCGAGCGCGATGATCGAGCCGATGATGAGGAGCCAGGCGTAGCCGCGGGGAGCTCCGGAGGAGGCGGTGGCGCCGGCGCCCTCGACCTCGAGGATGGTGGGGTCGGGTCCTCGGCGCTGGCGAGATAGGCCTCCAGTTCCTCCTCGCTCATCGCATCGATCTCTGCCTGGGTCGGCACGTGGGCCATGACGGCGCTCCTCTCGCTGCCCCGGTTATCGACCGGCCGCGCGCCTGGTGACGCGACCGGCCCATTGTGCACCCTGTGAGTGCTTGATGACGCGACCATTCAGCCGTCGGCCCTCGCCGTGCCCCATGTCTCGCCCTCATCGGTGGGATCGGGCTCCGCGGCCCCGGTGCTCGCCGGAGTCGCGGGGGCGCCGAGGCCGATCGTCCCGGAGACGAGCAGTAGTACCAGGGCGCGCACGGCGCGCGCGGAAATCGGCACTGCGGGACCGCCGAGCCCGCCAGATGACCTGCCGGAGCCTCATGAGCGCTCCGATCAGCACGGCCAACGGCGGGCCGGCACGGGTCGGTCTGTCGCTGATACCGGTCTCGCGGGGATCCCTGTCCTGATGGGTCATCAGCCAGCGCCCTCAGGCGCCCCCGGCAGCGATGCGGCGAGATCGGCCACGAACACCGCGGTTTCCTCCCAGCCGACACGGCGTGGCAGGGGATGCCGAGCGCGAGCACCGGGTAGTCGTTGCCCTCGGGGTCGAGGCGGTCCCCGACGAACAGCATCCGCTCGCCGGGGATGCCGGTGACCTCCGCGAGGCGGGTCATCCCGTAGGCCTTGTCGACTCCCTTGAGGGTGATGTCCACGCTGGTCGAGCCGCCGGAGCGGACCTCGAGCCCGGCAGGCGGGCGGCCACGGCGTCGCGCAGGGCGCCCTTCTTCTCTCCCGTCGGGTCCCAAGCGCGTTGGCATCGGAGCGGCGCCTCCTGACCGAGGGCGGAGAAAGGTGATCTGGCTGCCGCGATCCTCCAGGATGTCGCCCCAGGTCCGCTCCTCCCACAGACCCAGCCTGCGGGCCTCGGCCTCGACAACGGCGAAGCCCTCCTCGATCTGCTGCGGGCTCAGGTCGTTGGCGTAGACGAGCCGCCAGCCGGGCATGCCCTCGATGGCGCGCGCGTCCTGGTCATCGGCGTGGGCGGTGCCGGCGGCGGCGCCATGGACGTAGTAGCGGGTGCCGCAGGTGGCATGAGTGGAGGCGGGAGAGCTCGACGTCGTCGCCCCGAGGTGGGCCAGGACCTGGTCGCGGAACTGGCCGATCTGGCCCCCGGAGATGACGCAGACGGGGACGACGTCCAGCAGCGAGCGGAGGGCGGCGGCCATCGGCTCGGGCATCGCCGACTTGGAGGGGGCGAGGGTGTCGTCGAGGTCGAAGGCCACCAGCGCGGGGAGCGCCGGGCGTCAGGAGAAGTGGTCATGGGATGATTGTCGCCCACGTGCCCCGATCCGCGGAAACGGAGCGGGCACGCAGCGCCGCGCGCCCGGCCAGTGGCGCTCCGGGGCTTACGGGGCTCAGGAGTCCTGCGCGCCGCGCAGGTGCCCATGGGCGGCGGCGAGGGCGGCCTCGCGGGCCTCTCGCTCCTCACGGGCCCGCGCACGTACAGGGCGGTCACGGAGACGGCCAGGCCGCCCCAGATGATGATGATCGCGACGAGCATGAGGATGATGGCGGCACCGGTCATGTCAGTTCTCCTCCTCGGCGGCCGTCAGAGGGCGTCCAAGTCGATGGGCGTGAAGTCATCCACGGGGTGCGCCACCTGGTGAGCGAGAGCACGGCGACGATGATGGCGCCCAGGGCGAGCATCCCCCAGCCGAAGGCGCCGAGCATCGCGCCGGAGTAGCCCTCGTAGCCGTCCTGGACATAGGAGCGCACCGTCCGGAAGAGCATGTAGGCCAGGGCGAGCGGGGCGATGACGGCGATGAGGAAGCGCCACCAGGCGCCCACCGCACGGGTCTCGGAGACGAGGTTGAGGTGGCGCTGGAGCGGCTTGGCGCGGCGCAGCACCCAGGTGACGCCGATGCACGTGATGGTGGCCGAGCCGACCACGCCGATGTTGTTGATGAAGGCGTCGACGATATCGAGGTCGAACAGCCCCGAGGCAGTGCCGAACAACAGGAGCGAGAGCGCGGCCGAGGGCAGGCAGACCAGGAGGGTGGTGCGCGGGATGGACATGCCGGTCTTCTCGGAAACCCCGGGGACCACCACCTGGATGATGGAGATGAAGGAGGTCAGCCCCGCCATCGCGAAGGAGGCGAAGAAGAGCACACCGAAGATCGTGCCACCGGGCATCTGGGAGATGACCGTCGGGAAGGTGACGAAGGCCAGCGAGGGCCCGGAGATCTTGTCGATCTCTCCCACGGCGATGCCCTGGGCGTGGGCCATGAATCCGAGCGTCGAGAAGACCCCGATCCCCGCCAGCACCTCGAAGGAGGAGTTCGCGAACGCCGCCACAAGCCCCGTTCCCACGAGATTGGAGCGCGGCCGCAGGTAGGAGGCGTAGGTGAGCATGATGCCGAAGCCGATGGACAAGGAGAAGAAGATCTGCGCGAAGGCGGCCATCCACACCTTGAAATCGCCCAAGGAGGACCAGTCCGGGGAGAACAGGGCGTTGAGCCCGCCAGTGGCGCCGGGCAGGAGGATGGATCGCACCACGAGCGCGAGGAACATGACGACCAGCAGGGGCAGGAAGATCCTGTTGGCCTTCTCCACGCCGTTGCTCACGCCTCGCGAGATGGTGACGATGCCGAAGGCCCACACGATGACCAGCGGGATGATGACCCCGGTCATGGGAGCGATCGAGAATGAAGGCGCCGCATCGCCGAACCGGTCCGTGCCGACGTAGTTCGAGAAGAAGCCAGCGGCGTCATCGCCCCAGGCCAGGGTGACGGAGAAGACCGTGTAGCTGAGCGACCATGCCACCACCACGGCGTAGTAGGTCATGATGACGAAGCAGATGAAGACCTGCCACCAGCCGAGCCACTCGAAGCGCCTGCTCAGGCGGCGGAAGACCGCCGGGGCGCTGCCACGAAGGCGGTGGCCCAGGGAGTAGTCGAGGAAGAGGACGGGGATTCCGACGAACAGCAGCGCGATGATGTAGGGGATCATGAAGGCGCCGCCGCCGTTGGAGTAGGCCACACCGGGGAAGCGCCAGATGTTGCCCAGCCCGATGGCCGAGCCGATCGCGGCGAAGAGGAAGCCGACCTGGCCGCTCCACTGCTCTCGCTCGGGTGCCCGCGCCGCTGGGGCGCCGTCGGTGCTGGACGACATGCTGTGCCTTCCTGGGGTAAGGCGCCGGAGCGGTGCCCAGCGCAGGGAATCGAGGATGCCGTGGGATCGCACGAAGCGCGCCCCGGGGCGAACCTCGGCACCGTAGCCCCGCGCGCACCACCGCCAGTGAGCGGTCCATCATCCGGGACGCAGGTCCCAGTGAGCGCCGGCCGACCGGTCGACTCAGAGATATTGCGCGCTTGCGAAAATACTGCAGCACAGGCTCACCTGTCCTTGTTTGGCAACGCCCGGAGGCGTCAACTCGCGCGGTTGGACAAGGCCTGAACGACCGGCGCGCCCACGCGGATCGACTCGGGATATGCCTGGAATTCCAACATTTTCCTGTTCCCTGGCGACACCTTGAGGGTCACCTTCCTTGGAGTCGCCGGTGGAACTGAGTCACCTTATTCGCATCCGAGTCACCAGCGCCGCAAGGCGCCGTCCGAGAGGAGCCCACCATGGCCGCCGTCGCCCCCATCTCCACCTGCACGACCACCTCCTGCGCCTTCAACAACGGGGGCTGTACCGCCTTCGCGATCACCGTCGACGGCGCTGCGGTCTGCTCGACCTTCATCACCCTGGACGCCCGCGGCGGCCTGCCCGTCGCCGAGGGGCACGTGGGAGCCTGCCAGCGCCTGGAGTGCGCGCACAACATCGATCTCATGTGCACCGCTGATGGCGTGAGCATCGGCGGGGACACGGCCGCCTGCCTGTCCTACGAGGCCAACTGACGCCCGGCTCCCGCAGCGCGAGAGGGACTCATCCCAGTTGGAAGCGCGCGGGCAGCAGTTCATCGGCGAGCCTCCCCAGGGCCGGGGCAATCTCGGCCGGGGCGAGAGGCGCGCCGGGCAGGGTCACGAGCACGGTGCGGGTCTCGTCGGAGCCGACATGCATGAGCGTGACGCCCCAGGGATCGGCGTCGACGACGAGGACCCTCTCGATGAGGTTCCGAGCCATCCCGATGCTGGGCCGCCTCGAGCACAGCGAGCCCGGGGCCTCATCGGCGATGACGGCCTCGCACAGGGCGCGCAGGGATAGATCACCGACGGATCGCACGGCCTCATGCGCGTCAAGGACCTCCAGGGGCGACCAGGCGGTCTGGGCAGCCATGGCCTCCTCATCACCCTGACCGGCGAGGTCCTCCACCATATGGCTGGAGACCCCTTCGGGGCCGTGGAGGATGACGCGACTGCCCTGGACCAGAGCGAGGCGCGCGCCGGGGGCGCGGGCGAGCTCGCTGACACGCCCGAGGGGGTCCTCCCCCGTGATGGCGCAGTGGCACACGGGTGTGGCGCTCTCGGCGAGGACGGTCTCAACCCAGTTGGCGGGGACCCAGCGGAGGGTGCCCAGGACATGGGCACTGGCGGCGGTGACGCGGATGCCGGGCTCGGAGGCGTCCAGGACGATGTCGAGACGGACATCGACGAGGCGGTCATCCGGGACGTCGGCCAGGGGTGTGCCGGGCTGGGGGCGGATGGCGATGAGGATGAGGCCTTCGACGTCGAGCGCGTGGGCGACGTAGGCGCCGGCCCCGGACGGGTCGAGCCGGTAGGCGCTCACGGCGGCGCTTCCAGCGCCCGCGAGGAGCCTGCGGGCCGTGCGGCGCGCGCGCTCGTCGATCCCTGGCACCCCAGTGCTCTGGTGCTCGTGGGCAGGACTCATGCCGTCTCCTTCATCAGGCGATCGGGCGGGGCGCCCCCAGGCGCCCTCACGCCACAGG
This sequence comes from Actinomyces gaoshouyii, assembly GCF_002076915.1. Classification (NCBI taxonomy): domain Bacteria; kingdom Bacillati; phylum Actinomycetota; class Actinomycetes; order Actinomycetales; family Actinomycetaceae; genus Actinomyces; species Actinomyces gaoshouyii. The sequence continues at coordinate 843,044 of NZ_CP020468.1, read as the reverse complement.
TGAGGCTACCCTCAGAGGGTGGGGGTATGTCGAGCCCGCGGGCGGATGAAGGGGGCACGGAGGCGCAGGAGCGGACAGCACCCGGCACGAGAGTTGCGATGGTGCGCGATCGGCCCGGGAAGCGAGGTTCGAGCCGCGAAAAACGGAACCGGTTTCGAGGTGCTTCTCAACCGGTCTCAGTGCAGGCGATCCGCTCACTTGAAGCGGCTCGAGCTCTGGGCACTGCGCAAGCTCGTTCATCCAGGCCCGAACCAAGACCATCAACGATGGCGGGGTCGGACCTTGTGCGAGGGGGTGGAGCTAGGGGGATTCGAACCCCCGACCTCTTCCATGCCATGGAAGCGCGCTACCAACTGCGCCATAGCCCCGAAGGGACATCCGCCCGGCTAAGCCGATCGGATCGTGGAGCTAGGGGGATTCGAACCCCCGACCTCTTCCATGCCATGGAAGCGCGCTACCAACTGCGCCATAGCCCCTCACGGGAGCCACCCGCCGGGCGACGCGGACAACTCTATGGACTCGCAGGCCCCTGGGGCAAATCCGCCGCGCGTGTGCTGGCTCACCGAACCGCGCGGAGACGCGGGATGTCAGGGCAGCAGTGCCGTCGGCTCGGCGCCGTCGTTCCAGTCCTGGAGCTCCCATCCGGGCAGGCGGTGGGAGGAGCGCAGCCTCGCCCAGTGGGCGTTGTCCAGGCCCCGCAGTCCGAACCAGCTGGAGGCGTCCATGCCGAGCAGCGCCGTCGTTCCCTGGGTGATGGCCGATCCGTGCGCGACGATGACGAGCGGCCCCTGCCCCACGGTGTCCGCGAGGCCCCTGACGGCCTCGCTGAAGCGTCGACCCACGGCGCGACGGGGCTCCACATCGACCCCCTGGGGGTCCTGGCCGGTGCGCCACACGGCATAGGCATCGGGCCAGCCCGTCCTGATCTCCTCGGCTGTGAGTCCCTCCCAACGCCCGAAGTCGCGCTCGGCGAGGCCGGAATGCGTGGTCACCTCAACCGCGAGGCGTGCGGCCAGGGCCTGCGCCGTGGCGCGGGCCCTGGCCAGTGGCGAGGAGACGATCCGGCACGCGTACGTCCACCCGGCTCCCAGCTCGCGCGCGCCGATGAGGGAGCGCAGAACGTCCTCGAGTCGCTCGGCGCCGGCCTCGGCCTGGGCCCTGCCGGTGGCGTTGAGGGGGATGTCGACCCGGCCTTGGACACGGCCCCCCACGTTGTAGTCGGTCTGCCCGTGGCGCCAGAGGATGACGTCGGTCATGATGGTTCCGGGATCAGTCACCGGCCTCGGAGGCCCCAGCCGCCTGGGCGGCCTCGGCGAGCACCGAGGGTAGGCCGATGACGGGGCAGTCCTTCCAGAGGCGCTCCAGCGCGTAGTACTCCCGGTCCTCGGCCTGCTGGACGTGGATCATGATCTCGTCGTAGTCCAGGAGCACCCAATGGGCCTCCTCGATGCCCTCGCGCATCCGGCGCTTGGCGCCCGCGCGCGTCATAGCCTCCTCGACGGCATCGACGATCGCCCGCACCTGCCGGTCATTGCCGCCGGAGAGCACGAGGAAGACGTCGGTGAGCGCCAGGCGCTCGGAGACGTCGATCGCGATGATCTCCTCCGCCTTCTTCTCTGCGGCCGCACGTGCGGCGGCGATGGTCAATTCGACGGCGCGTTCGGTCGCGGCCATGGGGCTCCTTCCGGAGGGGGCTGATTGGCATTGGCCTGATCGACCACGCGATGGCCCAGCGGCCAGCGCCCGGTCAGGTCAGGAGGGGAGTCCAGTCGAGCGCCGCCTCGGCGTTGACGGAGGACCCCCCGACCTGCGACATGATGACCCAGATGATGATCAGGACGACAGCCGCGAGGACGAAGGCGAGGAGGATGGCCAGTGTCCGGCGGCTGGCCGGTGATCCCGAGGAATCCTTGCCCACGCGCGTCACGTCCTCCCATGAATCAGTGGAGGGCTGGACTCCGAGGGAGGCGCGGCCGGCCTGGGGCTCAGCCACGGCGGGCGCCGCTGGAGCGGCAGGCTCGTTGTAGCCGGCGTAGGAGCCATAGGGCGATGGAACCACATAACCGGGGTCTTCCGCCGGATCGTCCCTGAGGTCCGCGGGCGCCCTGGTCACCACGGTGTCGGCGGGAGCGGGGGCCTCGTCCTCGAGCGGGGCCTCGTCCCCGGAGCGCAGGGCGCGCCATTGCGGGGAGTCGATCCCATCGAAGTCCTCATCGACGGGCTGGACAGAACCGAGTTTGCCGGTGCTGGCGTTCATCGTGCGAACGCCCTGCGCAGCTGCTGGGATGCGCACGATCGGCCGACGGATCGCGCTGGGGGCCGAGGGCTCCGCCGTCGTGCTGCCGGACCGGGAGGCAGGGCCGTTACTCTCCTCCGGTACCGGTGAGGCCTCGGCCTGCGGGGCTCCGAGCGCGGAGCCGTCTCTCGCGGCCGTCCGCCAGGTGGGCTCGTACCCCCGGTCGCCCTGAGGGGGCTGCCAGCCGCGCTGCGGCTGGGGCGACGTGGGCTGCTGGGTGGTGGCCGGGGAGTCGGCCTGCGCGCCCCGCTCCATGAGCGAGCGCCGTAAGGGGGCGGCCGACGGGCTCTGCGGGTCAGGGCCACCCGTGCCCGGCCCTCCTGAGGTCGACGCCGATGGGGCGCCGCCATCGGCGGAGCGCGGGCCGTCCTGAGCGAGCGGGAGGTCGGATGAGGGGAGGACCCCGGTCTCGAACCCGGAGATCTCGACGACCTGGTCGGCGCTCAGCGAGGAAGCGGAGCCGATCTGCTGCTCGCGCCCCGCCTGCCCGTCCCGGGCGCGCGGGAGCGCATGGGAGGCGGGTGCCGACGCAGCGGAGCCGGAAGCCTCACTGGCCTCGCCCCGAGGACGAGGCGTCGAATCAGCCGACCCGCTCACGGCGGCCGAGGATGTGCCGGGAGGGGCGACCTGGGGGCTGGCATACCAGGCGCGCACCCATGGGAGCTCGGCGACCTCGGGGGAACCGTCGCGTCCGGCCGCAGGCTCCTGCGCCCGCGGCCCCGCCGCGCGGCTCGGGTGCTCGTTGGCCGGCGCCGAGTGCCCGGATGAGGAGACGTCGCGGCCCGCAGGCGGCGCGGAGCTGTACTGCCAGGAGTCGACCGCCGCCGAGGAGGTCGCCCTCACCTCGGGGGCCGCGGGCTCGGCGACGACGCCGCCACCGGGGGTCGCGACGGGTTCATCAGGGTGCCCGGAGCCGGATACACGCCCGACGCCTGGCGCCCCCTCCGAGGCCGAGTAGTCGTGGGACCTGTCCGCGGCCTCGGCCGAGGAGGCGGCGGAAGACGAGGAGATCGTGATGTTGTGCTCGTCGGCCAGCGGGTCCTGGAGGGCCCGGGCCTGCTCGATGGTGATCTCGCCCGCCGCGACCGCGGCGCGCAGCGCCTCGGCCTCCTCACGCAGGCGCTTCATCTCCCGCCTGGTCAGGAGGGGCTGCTGGCCGGTGAGGATCGCCTCGCGCTCCGCCTCGCGCTCCGCCTGCCGGATGGACCGTCGGCTGCTGTGATCAGGGTCGCTTTTCGAATCGGATGTCGTGGCGTCAGTGGGCTCCGGGCTCACCGTCGTTCTCCTTCCTGAGCGACTGCTCTCGCGCGACGCGTGCGGTCATCGACGTCGTCGATGACGCCCGCCCGGCCCTACGGTAGAGGCCGTACTTGCGAATGTACTGAACCACCCCGTCGGGCACGAGGTACCACACGGGCCCCCCGTCGCTCACTCGCTCACGGCAGTCCGTTGATGAGATGCTCATCGCGGGGACCTCCATGAGGGAGACCCTGTCCTCAGGCAGGCCCATATCCGTCAGAACGTGGCCCGGCCGGGTCACGCCCACGAGTTGGGCGAGCTCAAAGATCTCTTCGTTGTCCTTCCATGTCAGGATCTGCGCGAGTGCGTCGGCTCCGGTGATGAAGTAGAGCGCGGCGCCAGGGTATTTCGCGGCGATGTCATGCAGGGTGTCGATCGTGTACGTGGTGCCACCGCGGTCGATATCGACCCGGGACACGGTGAAGCGCGGGTTCGAGGCGGTGGCGATGACCGTCATGAGGTAGCGGTGCTCCGCGGGAGAGACTCGGCGGTCCTTCTTGAAGGGCTGCGTTGCCGTCGGGACGAAGATCACCTCATCGAGGTCGAAGGCGTGCTGGACCTCGCTCGCCGCCACCAGGTGCCCGTGGTGAATGGGATCGAAGGTGCCGCCCATGATGCCGATGCGCAACTGGCGCGGCGCTCCTTGCGCCACGCCCGCCTCACCAGCACTCTTGGGCACGAATACTCCTCCGGTCGGTCCCGCGCGTACACCCGGGATGCCCCCATCCTGCCATGACGCGCACAATTCGGGGGCCTTGCCACACGCCGCCAGTGCGTCTCGTGGGATTCCCCTCAAGCCTTGAGCCGCGTGGCTCCCGCGTGCTGAGCGCCTCGAAGTGCCATCATTTGCCGTATTCCTAACCTGAGACGACTCCTGGGCCGGCTCCATGCGGTCGCAGTACAGCGCCGCCTCGACCAGCCGCCGGAGGCATCCCCGGCGGGCCCGCGCGGCCCGCCGGGGCCTGACGAGACGAGGAGGGACCCTCATGTCCAGGCATGAACGACTCTCAGCGATCCTGGGAATCATCGTCGAGGAGGGCGGAGTCCGTATCGATGACATCGTCTCGCGCCTCGGCGTCTCAGCGGCCACCGCGCGGCGCGATCTCGACCTGCTCGCGAATCAGCAGCTCCTCACCCGAACGCGCGGCGGAGCCTCGGCCAACCCGACCTCCGCGCAGCTCCCTCTTCGCTATCGCAACTCCCGGATGGCCGATGAGAAGACCAGGATCGCCCGCGCGGCGGCGGCCATGGTCTCCGCCGGCGACACCATCGGCCTCAATGGCGGGACAACGACGACGGAGGTGGCTCGCGAGATCGCCCTCGTGGAGGGCGCAGCCGACCCCAACCATCCGGTCACCGTGGTGACCAACGCGGTGAACATCGCCTCCGAGCTCACCGTGCGCCAGGGCGTGCGCGTGGTGGTCACCGGCGGCGTGGCACGGGCGCGCTCCTACGAGCTCACCGGCCCGCTGTCCGAGCTCATCCTCCCCCAGATCACCATCGGCACACTGTTCCTCGGCGTCGAGGGGATCGACGCCCTGGGCGCCTACGCGCAGCACGAGGGCGAGGCGGCGGTCGGCGCCGCGTTCGTGCGCTGCGCGCGCAGGATCGTCATCGTCACCGATCATACGAAGCTGGGCACGACCGCCTTCGCGCTGATCTGCCGGGCCGATCGCATCGACGCGCTGCTCACCGACTCCGGCGCGCCCCCCGAGCAGCTCGGGCCACTGCGGCAGGCAGGCATCGAGGTCATCACCGTGTGAGACGGCTCATGGCCTCACGTGCCCATCGCCCTCCACCACCCAGGTGGTCGTCGTCAGCTCCACCAGGCCCATGGGGCCGCGGGCGTGGAGCTTCTGGGTTGAGATCCCGAGCTCGGCGCCCAGGCCCAGCTGGCCGCCGTCGGTGAATCTGGTGGAGGCGTTGACCATGATGGCCGCCGAGTCCATGCCGGCGATGAAGCGGTTGATGACCGCGACGTCCTGGGCGAGGACCGCCTCGGTGTGACCGGTGGTGTAGCGGCGGATGTGGCTGATCGCCGCCTCGAGGTCGTCGACGACCCGCACGGCCAGGTCCAGCGAGCCGTACTCGGTGCCCCAGTCCTCCTCGACCGCCGCAACGAGGTAGCGCTCAACGCCCTCCCCAGCGGCGGGATCGGCGAGAATGGCGCGGGAGGCCTCGTCGGCGTGAAGGGTGGTTCCGCGCTCCCAGAGGGCCCGGGCGGCGGCGGGAAGGTACTCCTGGGCGACGTCCTGGTGAACGAGCAGGGTCTCGGCGGCGTTGCACACCCCGACGCGCTGGGTCTTGGCGTTGACGACGATGCCCACAGCCGCCGCGAGGTCGGCACTGGCGTCGACGTACACGTGGCAGTTGCCCGAGCCGGTCTCGATGACCGGGACGGAGGAGTTCTCGACGACGGCGCGGATGAGCCCGGCACCGCCTCTGGGCACGAGCACGTCGATGAGGCCGCGGGCGCGCATGAGGGCCTGCGCGCCCTCGCGCCCGGCGGGATCGACGGTGGTCACGAGATCCGCGGGCAGCCCCCGATCGGCGAGGGAGGCCCGGAGCGCGGCGACGATCGCGGCGTTGCTCCGCCCGGCGGCACTGCCGCCGCGCAGGACGACGGCGTTGCCCGACTTCACGGCGAGCGCGGCCGCATCGACGGTGACATTGGGGCGGGCCTCGTAGATCATGCCGACGACGCCCATGGGGACGCGGAGCCTGCGCGCCCGCAGCCCATTGGGCATGGTGGAGCCGTCGACGACCTGGCCCACGGGGTCGGGCAGAGCGGCGATCTCCTCCACGGAGGCGGCGATCCGCTCGATCCGGGCCTCGTCGAGGGCCAAGCGGTCGACGAGCCCCTCCTTCATGCCGGCCTCGCGGGCGGCGGCCAGGTCCTCCTCGTTGGCCCCGCAGATGCTCCCGCTCCGGGCGCGCAGGGCGGAGGCCATGGCGAGCAGGGCGGCGTCCTTGACCGCCCGTGTCGCCCCGGCGAACTCGCACTGGGCCGCCCGCGCCGCGAGGGCCGTCTCGCGGACGAGGACCTCGGCGTGGGCCGCGATGGTGCTGGATCGGGCGGACCGCGTCGTCATCATGAGACCAGTCTACGTTCCTCGGCAAGGTGCCCGAGTGGACGGGGCGGTCGAGGGCGCCGAGGAGCGGGCCCGGGCGATACACGCCCTGGGCGCAATCCCCTCATCGCGGTAGACTGCCGCGACGCCTGGTCACGTAGGGCATCTGCGGCGTCTTTCCGGCGTTCCAGCCCGCACCGTCGGCACCACTCGGTGCGATGGAAGTATCAGTCCCCTGAGGAGTCAACGCATGAGACCCCGCAGCCGCGCGCCGCTCTGCGCCGTGGCGCTCGCGATCCTCGCGCCGCTGGCTGCCTGCCAGAGCACGCCGTCCGATGACGGGCGCCCCGGCGGGGCGCCGGGATCCCCGGAGCCGACGATCGTCGTCCCCCCGGGCGCCGCTGGTGGTGGTCCCGTCCTCGAGCCCGACCGGGCCACGGGCGCCGGCCACGCGCCGACGTCGATTCAGCCGGAGACGACCTCGACCGCGGTGAGCGCCAGCGCGGGCCCCGATGACTCCACGACCCGCTCCTCCTCCACCCCGCAGGCTTCACCGATGCCCTTGCCCTCCACCCGGGCCACGGAGAACCGCGCGTCGACCGAGGCCTCGATGAGCTCGGAGAAGGGCGCCCTGGAGTCCGCGCTCAGCGGCGCCACCTTCACAATCTCCCAGGCCTCCGCGCCCGAGTGCGTCGGGCTCGAGGCCACGTTCAACGCCGACCACACCTATGTCGGATCCGCCGTCACCAGCGCGCCGGCGTCCTGCCTGCCCGAGTACGACGGCTGGGAGATCGGCCAGGACTCGCACGGCTACACGATCACGAACCGCGATGGGAGCCTCTTCGTGGCGCGCTCCATCACCCGCTCGGCCGATGGCTCCATCGTCCTGGAGCGCTCCGAAGGGACCCTCACTCTGATCCCGAAGTGACTCAGCGGTGATTCAGCTCGCCAGGCGCGGGAGTTCGGCGAGGTCGTCGCGGTGCACGACGGGCACGAGGTGGTCGGGCATCGGCGCCCCACTGCCGCGGGCGTCGAGAACCTCCTCGATCTCGGTCGAGGCGTAGCGGCAGATCCCGCGGGCCACAGGGCCCCTGGGCCCGATGATCTCGACGACGGAGCCGGACTCGAACTCGCCGTTGACCCCCACCACGCCGGGCAGGAGGAGGGACTTCTTGCCCACGGTGAGGGCGTCGGCCGCCCCGGCGTCGATGAGCACGCGCCCCTCGACCCGGGAGGCGTGGGCCATCCACAACCGCCGACTGGGCCGGTGGGGGCCGGTCGGCTCGAACCAGGTGCCGAGGTCGGTCGGCACTCCCCCGGGCCCGAGCAGGCGAGCGGCGTCGTCCGCCGAGGCGATGATCGTGGCGGTCCCGGAAGCGCAGGCGATCGTGGCGGCCTGGGCCTTCGTGCGCATCCCACCGGTGCCCAGGGCCGATCCCGAGCCGGTGACATCGACGTCCTCCAGACTCCTGCCTCCGGGCACGTAGCGGATGGGGGCGGCGCCGGGCGTGCCGGGGCGGGCGGTCCACATGCCGTCCACGTCCGTGAGGAGGATGAGGACGTCCGCCGTCACCAGGTGGGCGACGAGCGCGGCCAGGTGGTCGTTGTCCCCCAGGTTGAACTCCGTCGTGGCCACGGCGTCGTTCTCGTTGATGATCGGCACCGTGCCCAGGTCGAGCAGGGTGTCGAAGGTGGTGCGAACAGTCCGGTAGTGGCTGCGCACGGCCACATCCTGCGCGGTGAGGAGCACCTGGGCGATGACCACCCCGTAGTTGCTCATCGCCGCCTGCCAGCGGGCCATGAGGCGCCCCTGGCCCACGGAGGCCGCCGCCGCGAGCATGCTGAGGTCGTCCGGGCGGTGCTCGATCCCCAACGGGGGCAGGCCCGCCGCGACCGCGCCGGAGGACACGAGCACGACATCGTGGCCGCGCTGCCTCATACCCGCCACGAGCCTGGCGAGCACATCGATGCGGTTGAGGTCGAGCCCGCCGTCATCGCGGGTCAGCGAGGAGGATCCCACTTTGATGACGACACGGGATCCCTCGGGCAAGGCTGCGGGGCGCGCGCTCACGACTCCGCCCCGTCATCATCGTCGCCGCCCCCGCGGGACCAGGAGGAGGCGTCGGTCCAGATGCCCTCGGCGGCCTCGTCCCGCAGCTCCTGGCGGGCGGCCTCCTTGGCGTCCATGCGCTCGTGATAACGCATGCGGCGCTCGGCGTTGGTGCGCCGGTGGTAGTCCTCGACGCGCGTGTCCGTCCCCCGCGCCCCGAGGAGCTCGGCACCGGTGGTCATCGTGGGCTCCCAGGTGAACAGGACACCGCCGTCGACCGCGCCGATGAGCACAGCGTCCCCGGCACGCGCGCCGGCCTTGACGAGCAGGTCCTCGACTCCCCCGGTGGCGAGCCGGTCGGCGAGGTAGCCGATCGCCTCGTTGTTGGAGAAGTCGGTCTGGAGGATCCAGCGCTCGGGCTTCTCCCCCCGCACCTGGTACACGCGCCCCTCGGTGGGGTGGTTGATGGGCCGGACGACGGCGATGTCCTCCTTGCCGCGCCGTCCAACGGCGGCCGGCCGGACGACGGGGCGGGCGGCCTCGCGCTGCTGGGCGAGCCCGGCCGCGGATGCGGGCTGGGCCGCTCTGGCGGCGCGCACGCGCTCGGCCAGGGCGAAGGAGAGCTCGCGCAGACCGGTGTGGGCCACGGCGGAGATCGTGAAGACCTGCAGCCCACGGGCGGCGATGTCGTCAGTGACGAACTCGGCGAGCTCGGCGGCGTCGGGGACGTCTGCCTTGTTGAGCACGACGACGCGCGGCCGCTCCATCAGCGGCACGCGGCCGGTCAGGAGCGGGTCGTTGTCATCGCCGAGGCGCTCGGAGTAGGCGGCCAGCTCGGCCTCGATGGTCTCCAAGTCACTCAGAGGGTCGCGACCGGGCTCCGCAGTGGCGCAGTCCAGGACGTGCACGATGACGGCGCAGCGCTCAATATGGCGGAGGAACTCCAGGCCCAGCCCCTTGCCCTCGCTGGCGCCGGGGATGAGGCCGGGGACATCGGCGATCGTGTAGCGGGTCAGACCGGCCTCGACGACGCCGAGGTTGGGGACGAGGGTGGTGAAGGGGTAGTCGGCGATCTTGGGGCGGGCCGCGCTCATGGCGGCGATGAGTGAGGACTTACCGGCGCTGGGGTAGCCGACGAGCGCGACGTCAGCGATGGTCTTGAGCTCCAGGGTGATGTCGCGGACCTGGCCGGGCTCACCCAGGAGGTGGAAGCCGGGGGCGCGGCGCTTGGAGGAGGCCAGGGAGAAGTTGCCGCGCCCGCCAGTGCCGCCCTGGGCGACGACGACGCGGGCGTCCGCTCCCACGAGGTCGGCGAGGACCCTCCCCTCGTCGTCCTTGACCACCGTGCCCTCGGGCACGGGCAGGACGACGTCCTTGCCGTCGACGCCGCGGCGCCAGTCGCCCATGCCCGGAGTGCCCTTCCCGGCGCTGCGGTGCGAGGAGCGGTGATAGCTGAGCAGGGTGGTGGTCCGGGGGTCGACGGCGAGGATGACGTCGCCGCCGTGGCCGCCATCGCCGCCGTCGGGGCCGGCCAGCGGCTTGAACTTCTCCCGGTGGATGGAGGTGCAGCCATCACCGCCGTCGCCCCCGGCGACGTGGAGGACCACTCGGTCGATGAAGCTGGGCATGGTCTCTCCTCATGGATGGGTCGGGATGGTTGGGACTGGGACGGGCACCGCGACCCGGCCCTGGGAACAGCGCGAGGGCGGACGGCCGAAGCCGTTCGCCCTCGCGAGAGTCCGGGTGCGCGAGGCTCAGGCCTCGGGGAGCACGACGTTGACGACCCGGCGGCCGCGGTGGGTGCCGAACTGGACGTTGCCGGCCGCGGTGGCGAAAAGCGTGTCGTCGTTGCCGCGGCCCACGTTGTTGCCGGGGTGGAAGTGGGTGCCGCGCTGGCGGACGATGATCTCGCCGGCCTTGACGAACTGGCCGCCGTAGCGCTTCACGCCGAGGCGCTGGGCGTTCGAGTCACGGCCGTTGCGGGAGGAACCAAGACCCTTCTTGTGTGCCATCTCAGGCTTCTCTCTCTCTTGACTGGTGCGATTCTTCGGTGGCGCCGGGCGTCACTTGATCGCAGTGACCTTGACGGCCGTGAGCTGGGCGCGGTGACCCTGGCGCTTGCGGAAGCCGGTCTTGTTCTTGAACTTGAGGATGTTGATCTTGGGGCCCTTCTCGTCGCCGACGATCTCGGCCTTGACGGAGGACGTGGCAAGGTCAGCGGCGGAGGCAGTCACCTTGTCGCCATCCACCAGCATGACGGGGGCGAGGGTGACCTCGTCGCCGATCTCACCGGCGAGCTTGTCGACAACCACGACGTCGCCGACGGAGACCTTCTCCTGACGGCCACCAGCCTTGACGATCGCGTAGACCACGGGAATGCTCATCTCTTCCGATTCTGCGGAGCGCCTCCGGTGGGCCTGACCGGCCCGCACCGGGAGGGCGCTCTCCTGGGCAAACGGTGCGACACGCACCGGCTGACTACTTTAGGTGAAATGCTCCCGGGGCTCCAAGCCCGGGGCTGCGGCGCGCCTGTGTTCTTCGGCACGGGCGGCCCTCACGGGCCGGGCTGGCCGATGAGGGGCCGCACCTGCGCACGTATCTGGTCCGGGGACATCGCGCCGACCCGTGTGGCCGCTATCGTGCCGTCAGCGCCGATGAACCAGTGGGCGGGGATCCCGTAAACGCCATAGGCCGAGGAGATCGCGTCCTCGGTGTCCACAACGGTGGTGTAGGTCAGTCCCAGGCGCTGGACGTAGTCGGCGACGGTCTGGGGGCTGTCCTGGACGTGGACGGCGATGATCGTCAGCTGATCCCCGTACTCCTGGGAGATCGCCTGGACGTCGGGGGCCTCGGTGCGGCACTCGGTGCACCAGGTGGCGCCGAAGAGCAGCCACACGGGCCTGCCCCGCAGATCGGTCAGGTCCACCGGGGCGCCGTTGATGTCCGTGGCGCTGAAGACGGGGGCTTCCTGACCCACCTGGGGGGCGGCGCCGCTGGGAGCGTCCGTCGACAGCATCGTCACCCCGCCGCCGCCCTGGCCGGAGGCCGAGGCGACGGGGCCCTCAGTGCGCCACGAGCCCGTCAACCACACGCCGCCCAGGATGAGCGCCGTGGACACGGCCAGCACGAGGCCGTTGCTCACCCACACCGGGATATGGCGGCCCGTCCGGGAGCCGCCCTTGGGGCCGTCGCCCTTGCCGGCGCGCGCCGTCGAGCGCGCGGGGCTCGCCCCGTACTCGTCCAGGAGGGCCTCGTCATCCCTCTCCTCACGATCAGCCATAGGAGTGCAGCCCTCCGAAGAAGTGGTTCCCGAAGTACGCGAAGAGCACCGCGGCGAACCCGAGGATGAGGAGCCAGGCACTGCGCGATCCCTGCCAGCCCCTGGTCACCCGGGCATGCAGGTAGGCGCCGTAGACGAGCCAGGTCACGAGGGCGGCGGTCTCCTTGGGATCCCATCCCCAGTAGCGCCCCCACGCGGTGTTCGCCCAGACGGCGCCCAGCACGGTCATCATGGTCAGCAGCGGGAAGGTGGCGGTGGCGGCCTTGTAGCCGACGTCGTCGAGGACCTCGAGCGAGGGCAGCGACCGGAACCTCTTGAGGCGGGGGTGGAGGAGGTAGAGGACCGCCGCCGCGAAGGACACGCAGGCCGCCCCGTAGGCGAGCACCGCGAAGAACACGTGGAGGGTCAGCATGAGGGAGTTGCGCAGAGCCGGGACGAGCGGCGTGATCGCCTTGTCCTGGCTGTCGGCGTAGATGAGCAGGGCGATGACCACCGGGAGGACCACGATGGACAGCCAGCGCACGCGGTAGCGGAACTCGGCGATGAGGTACATGAGCAGGATGCCGAAGGTGAAGGACACCGCGAACTCATGCTGGTTGGCGAAGGGGCTGTACCCGGTGGCGCTGGCGCGCAGGGCCAGGTAGGCGGTGATGAGGGCCAGGGCGATGGCGGTGAAGCCGGTGGCGTACAGCGCCAGCCCCCTGGGCAGGCCGGGGCGCGAGGCGCGTGCCCAATGGGCCGAGTGGCTCGCCCGGCCCCCCACTGCACCGCCGACGGCCTTGCCGCCGTGAGCCCCGCCCGGGCCCGCCGGGGCCGGGACGGCCTGAGCTCGGGCTCCGCGCCCTGTGAGGACGACGGCGTCGCAGACGACGGCCAGGACGAGGATCGCCATGGCCGAGGTCAAGAGAAACTGGCCGATGCTGAGAACGTTATTCATGGTCGCTGGGCTCCTTCTCCTTGCTCTCCTTGGCAGTGGTGGCGGGATCAGGGTCCTCGGGGTCGTCCTGGGACCCGACGGCGGCCTCGATCCGCCCGACGAGCGCGGCGAACATGCGCTCGAAGGTGATGTCGAGGCGCGAGACCGATCCGAGGCGGATGACGCTGCCCGTTCCCTCCTCGCCGGATTCCACGCGCGCCCATAGGCGCCGATAGGGCATGAGGAAGGTGATCGACATGCCGATCATCAGCAGCGCCGAGGCGGCCCACATGATCGGGGTGCCCGGATCCCGCCGGAGCGTGAGCCCCGTGTACTGGCGCTCCCGTTCGAAGGTGACGGTGAGGTCCTCGAGCTGAGCGGCGGTTCCGGCCGCGGCCGCCTGCTCGGACTGCGGGTCGGTGTGCCCGTCGGGGGCCAGGCCGACGATGGCGGTTCCCGGCGCGATCCGGGACATCGCCTGCCCGGAGGCGGGCAGGAAGACGTAGACGACCCTTCCATCGGGCAAGTCGACACGCCCATAGACCTCGGTCTTCCGCGGGGTCTGCCACTGGAGGGGGACGCTGCGCTGGGCCAGGACGGTCCCGGCGGCGTCGACGATGGTGATATCCGCGGATGTGCCGTAGGAGGCCTGATGGAGCCTATAGCCGTCGATGGACATCGGCGAGTTGACCCGTACCTCCTGGCGGGCGATCTCCTCATCGCCGCGAAGGATGCTCAGGTCGGACATGTAGTCCATGGGCCGCCCGGTGTCGGTATAGGAATCGGTGAAAGAGTTGGCGCGCACGCTCAGCCCCGTGCCATGGCCGATCTCGATGCTGGAACCGACGGGAACGGTCAAGTCCTCCTCGATGCCCCAGGTGGAGGAGACAACGAAGGCGCCCAGAATGAGAACGAAGGCCGCGTGCGCCAGTACGGTGCCGATGCCCGAGCGCGCGTTGCGGTCGGCGTAGAGGCAGTGCTCGGGGTCACGGTCATCCGGGATGACCCGCCAGCGGGCCTTGCGCAGCACCTCCCGGGTCGCCTCCAGCGACGCCGGGACACCATCGGGGCTGGGGACGCGCGCGCGGTAGCGGGCCTTGTCGAAGAACCGGGGGGCGACATGCACCCGGGGCTCCCTCACGCGCTTGACCAGCTCGGGGATGCGGTGGGCCGTGCAGGCGATGATGCTCAGGGCCAGTAGCGAGACCACCACGTAGAAGCCGACGGAGGTGAAGACGTGGAAGAAGCCCAGAGCGTCGAAGGCCGTCGTCAACCGCCCCAGGGCGGGACGCCTGGCGTTGAGGAAGGACTCCTTGGCCCATGGGTCGGCCAGGAGCTCCTTCGTGGCCTGCGGCAGGAGCGAGCCGATGAAAGCGTAGAGGGCGAACAGGAGAATGACTATCAGGCCGAGCGTCTTGGAGTAGAAGAGCCGGTAGAGCCAAAGGAACAGCTCGACCACCGGCACGTCCCTCTCCCCGCCGCTGATGTCGGGGGCGGTGACCTCGGCGGCCGAGTCAGGCCCTCCAGCGCCTGGAGCGGCCTTGGGCGCCTTGTCTGTCATGGAGTCCTCCTCATAGTGGGGTGCTCACGAAGCCGGAGAGCGGGGCCAGCAGATCCATGGTCATCAGCGCCCCGACGGCGATGAGCAGAACTCCCGAGGCGATCCGGATGGCGCGGCCATGGGCGCGCAGCCACGCTGTTCTGGCCGCCGCGCGGTCAATGCCCAGGGCCAGGACGATCACCGGCGCGCCGAGCCCGGCGCAGAACACGACCATGAGCGCAAACCCCTGCCAGGCAGAAGCCGCTTGGGAGGCGAGCGCGATGATCGCACCAAGCACCGGACCGATGCAGGGCGACCATCCCAGGGCGAAGCCGATGCCCATGAGCAGCGAGCTGAGAGGGGTCGCTCCCCCGCCCGGGCGGCCGGCATCACCGAGCCCACCGCCGAGAGCTCGGTCCAGTGCCCTGATCCGCAGCAGTCCAACGGTGTGCAGGCCCATCACGATGAGAAGGGCGCCGCCCACGAGGCGCAGTGCCCGGCGGTGCGGGCCCAGGGCGACGGCGCCGGACACGATGAGCGCCCACAGCCCCACGAACACGACGGAGAAGCCGAGCACGAAGGCAGTGGCGTTGAGCACGACGCGCGGCGGGGCGGGGCGCGCGACCCCGTCGACTGCCGGGGCCCCAAGGGGGATGGCCGCGCCGCCGCCCTTCACCTGCCCGAGGTCGCCTCTGGTGAGCACTGGGGCGCGGCGCAGCGAGGGGATATCCGCCGCAGCGGCGCCTCCGCGCCCAGCGAGATGGGCGAGGAGTGCGGGCACCAGGGGCAGAAAGCAGGGCGAGGCGAAGGCCATGAGACCCGCCAGGAGCGCGACGGGAACGGACACGGATGTCATCGGGGAGCCGCCTCGGCAGTGGCGCTCGCGCTTCCCGTGGGGGCGGCGGACGCTCCCTGGGGTCCGACCGCGTCGCCCTGCGAGCCCAGGTTAGCCATATGCGAGCGCGCCTTGCCGGCCATCTCCGAGTCAGGGGCGAGGGCGATGACCTTCTGCCAGGCGGCCCGGGCGGCGTCCTCGTCCGGCGGGTTGGTGCTCATGCGGATGAAGCCGAGGTAATACCAGGCCTCCACCTTGGCCGGATCCTCATCGGTGACGCCGGTGAGGGTCTCGATCGCCCGGTCGTAGTCACCGAGACCGGCGTAGGCCCGCCCGAGCCGGATCCTCAGATCGAGATTCGCAGGATCGGCCTCGATCTGCGACTGGATGGTGGAGACCTCCGCCGCCCACTGCTCGGTGCCCGGCTTGGAAGCATCGCCCTGCGCGCCGGCGCTGGCCATGGTGCCCCCGTGGGGAGAACCGGAGGAGACTCCCCCCACATTGCTGTACCAGATCGCGACGGCGATGCCGAGAATGACGGCGGCGACGAGCGCGATGCGCTCCGCACTCGACAACGGCGCACGCCGCCTCGACCTTGAGCCGGCCGGCCCCCGGTGCTCGTCCTCACCCCGCTTGGCGCGGCGCGAGGCGAGCTTGGAGCCGATGAGATCGTCGTCGTCCTCAAGGCCGGCGTAGAAGGCCTCGGACTCGTCCTGCTCCTCCGACTCGGCGGCGTCGGCGCTGCCGGCGCCGCCCCCCGATCCCTTGGCCCCGTCTTTGGCGGTCTCCTCGGCGCTCCCGAATCCGGCGGCCCGTCCCCCCGCCCGCAGGAGCTCCTGACGCTCCTGCGGGCTCAGCTCATCGAGCAGCTCGCGGACTCGCCTGAGGCGGTCGTCATCCGGCACTGGGGCATCGCCCCGCGCGCCGCTGCCCTCAGCGCCCGCCATCAGTGGCCGCTGCCTTGGGAGGCGCCGGTCGCCGCCTTGTCCGAGGGGTAGTGCTCGGCATTGGCGGTCGAGACGTCCGAGGCCTTGAGCTCCTCGGCGGTCTTGCCCGTCAGGGCCAGGCGGCCGTTCTGCGCGGCGTTCTCCGCCTGGTTGATGATCCGCTGCTCGTAGTCCGGGGCGTGGAAGCCATAGGAATTCTCGGAGTAGACGTAGTCGAGGTAGAAGCTCGCCTTGCGCTGGTACTGCTGGGCCAGGGCGACCTGCTCGGGCGAGGTGCCATTGGTCTTGGCCGCTTCCAGGTCGGAGATGAGACCGACCAGGGCGTCAAAGGCGCGGTCGCGCGAGGAGATGAAGTTCGCCTGGATCGTGCGCACCCGCTTCTCGATGACGCCGTCGCCGGTCTTGTGGCAGGTGCCGCAGGAGGCGTTGACATCCACCATCGGCGTGGTGACATGGTGGTTGGAGACCTTGCCGGCGCCCACGCGCTTGTAGTTCATGTGGCAGTCGGCGCATCCAACGCCGTTGGCGGCGTGGACCGAGTTGGACCAGATGTCGAACTCGGGGTGCTGGGCCTTGAGCATGGGCGCCCCGGTCTTCTCGTGAGTCCAGTCGGTGAAGCCCTGCTCCTCGTAGTAGGAGTAGATGTTGTCGATGTCGATCCCCTTGTCCCAGGGGAAGGTCAGGACCTTGTTGTCCCCCTTGAAGTAGTACTCCACGTGGCACTGGGCGCACACGTACGTCCGCATCTCCTGCGGGGTGGCGTCCTTGTTGACCTCGAAGTCGTTCACGCCCTGGCTGGCCTTGAGGGCCTTGATGGCGCGCATGAAGGACGGGCGGGTGACCCGCAGCTCCATGGTCTTGGGGTCGTGGCAGTCGATGCAGGCCACCGGGTGCGACACCGAGCCATCGGCGAGGACCTCGGAGAGCTTCATCGTGCCAGTGGCCTCGAAGCCCGCTTCCCGATCGCCGTTGCCGAGCTTGTCATAGAGGGCGGGCGCCGAGACATGGCAGTTCGCGCAGGTGCCGGGCTGTTGGTCCTTGGCGTTGCGCAGCGTGTACTGCTGGTCGATCGTGGCGTACTCGTGACCGCGGGCGTGCCGGTAGTCCACGGCGAAGGCGTATCCGGACCACATCTCGATCAGTCGGGGGTCCTCCTCCAGCTTCTGGGACTTGACCTCGCTGCGGGGGTCCCCCTCCACCGAGTGCGGCACCATCGTGCCCGCGTGCTCGGCGGGGGTGAACTCCGCCGTCTTCTTGTAGTCCGCGTACTGGATGGGGTAGTTCTGGCCCCAGGTGGCGGGGTCGTAAGAGGTCTCATCGAGCTCCACGACGTTGTAGAAGGCGCGCGAGCCCTCGACCTGGTGGTCGTTGATGCTCATGAGCAGCATGGTCACGACGAAGGTCGCCCCTGCGACCAGTGCCATGAACAGCACCATGAACACGGGGCCCCCGAAGAAGGAGCGCTTGGGCCGCGCCGTGACCTCGCCGGGACCCTCATCCCTGGCTGGGCTCGTGGCGCTGTTGCGGTCAACCTCCGCTGCGGGCCCCTCGGGGCTCTCGTCGGCGGTGTCCATGGCCTGATCCTCTCTACTCATGGCCGATCCCGGAATGGCAGCGAACGCAGTCGTAGACCTCGTTGCGATTGAGCGCCCCGTGGCGCATGTCGTCGGTCACGTCGGCATGGCAGTTCACGCAGGCCTCGTTGGCGACGTCCATGTTGACGTCGCGGATGACGATGTTCTCGGGGTAGTCGCCGGTGGTGAACTTCAACCCGTGGAGGAAGCCGTCCTCCGCCTTCACCCAGTACTTATGAACGACATTGTCATGCGGCAGGTGGCAGTCACCGCAGGTGGCGCTGCGGCGGTGGTGACCCGCCTGCCAGGACTTGTACTGGTCCTCCATCACATGGCAGTTGACGCAGGCCCGCGGGTCATTACTGAGGTAGGAGAACCCCTTGGCGTACACGAAGGTGTAGGCCATCAGCCCAACGAGGAGGCCGAGTGCGAATGCCACGACCCAGCGCAGGATCGCGGTGATCCCGATCCTCCTGCCGGTGGCCGCCGCCATGACCCCTCCCCACGATTCTGTGCGCAGTGCAGGGGGACCATCCCCCCGTTTGATGGCATTGCGTCATCACGTCCAATGCTACGGGGATCTTCGCGGATCCGCCGTCGCAATGAGGGGATTGGATCAGTCGTTCTCCGCACCGACTCCAGCAATACGCCCAGAAGTGGGACGTTAGCCCCGCCCCAGCTCCGATCAGTCGCCGTCCGTCGCCGGGGAGGGGTCCTGCGACTGCTCGTGCACCTGCTCAGTGGCAGCGGCGATCTGAGCCACGGCCCCACGGACGGCAGCGCGCGCAGCCTCGTCATCGCCGGCGCCCTCGGCCCGATCGGAGCGGTTGGAGTCGGTCCTGCCCGAGGCGCGGTCGGAGGACTTCGTCGAGCTCTCCTTGCCCTTGCGCCCCTTGCGGCCCGACGAGCGGGAACCCGAGGCGGACATGTCCGCCTGCTGGTTCTCGACAGGGCTCTCGTGGACGATGAAGCCCCGGCCCCCGCAGCAGTCGCAGGGCGTGGAGAAGGCCTCAACCAGTCCCTGGCCGACGCGCTTGCGCGTCATCTGCACCAGGCCGAGGGAGGTGACCTCAGTGACCTGGTGACGGGTGCGGTCCCGGCCCAGGCACTCCACGAGGCGGCGCAGGACGAGATCGCGGTTGGACTCCAGGACCATGTCGACGAAGTCGATGACGACCATGCCACCGATGTCCCGCAGGCGCAGCTGGCGCACGATCTCCTCGGCCGCCTCGAGGTTGTTGCGGGTCACCGTCTCCTCCAGGGTGCCGCCGGCGCCGGTGTAGCGGCCGGTGTTGACGTCGATGACGGTCATGGCCTCCGTCCGGTCGATGACGAGAGTGCCGCCGCTGGGCAGCCAGACCTTGCGATCGAAGCCCTTGGCGAGCTGCTCGTCGATGCGATGAGCGGTGAACACGTCCTCCGGCTCAACCCAGTGCTGGAGACGATCGGCGAGATCGGGGCTGAGCTCGGTGACGTACTCGGAGATGGTGCGCCAGGCATCCGGTCCCGCCACGACGAGCTGACGGAAGTCCTCATTGAAGACATCGCGCACGACCCTCAGCGCGAGCTCCGGCTCGCCCTTGAGGAGGACCGGGGCCTTCCCCGAGCCGCCCAGGACGGCCTTGGCGCGCTTATCGATCGAGGCCCACTGGTCCGCGAGGCGCTTGACATCCGCGGCGAGCTGCTCCTCCGAGGCGCCCTCAGCGGCGGTTCTCACGATGACGCCGGCGGAGTCGGGGACGACCCGCTTGAGGATCTTCTTCAGGCGCGCCCGCTCGGTGTCGGGCAGCTTGCGCGAGATACCGGTCATCGTGCCGCCCGGCACGAGCACGAGATAGCGGCCGGCCAGGGCGATCTGACTCGTCAGGCGCGCCCCCTTGTGACCAATGGGGTCCTTGGTGACCTGGACGAGAACGGTATCCCCGCTGGAGAGGGCGTCCTCGATCCGGCGGGGCCTTCCCTCCATGCCCGCAGCATCCCAGTTCACCTCACCGGCGTAGAGAACCGCGTTGCGGCCCTTGCCGAGGTCAACGAAGGCGGCCTCCATCGAGGGCAGGACGTTCTGCACGCGGCCGATGTAGATATTGCCAACCATCGAGGCCTGCGTGTGGCGAGCGACATAGTGCTCGACGAGCAGGCCGTCCTCCAGCACCGCGATCTGATTGAGCCCGTCCTGCTCGCGAACGATCATGCGGCGATCGACGCTCTCGCGGCGGGCGAGAAACTCCGCCTCGGTGACGATCGGGCGCCGGCGGCCAGCAGCGCGCCCCTCCCGGCGCCGCTGGCGCTTGGCCTCCAGGCGCGTGGAGCCCTTGAGAGCGGTGACCTCATCGCGAATGTCCTTGCCCCTGCCCTCCCCGGCCTCGCGATCGGAGCGGGTGCGCGAGCGGCGACGCCGACGACGGCGCGAGGAGCCGCCGTCCTCCTCGCCCTCGGCGCCGTCGGGGTCCTCCGCTCCCTCCACCGGCGCGCCCACGGCCCGGCCGTCGGGCTCGGCATCGCCAGCGTCCTCGGCGGCGGAGGCGTCGTCGCTAGAGCCGTCCTCGGCGGACTGCCCGCGGGGACGTCGCCCCCGACCCCCGCGGCGGCGCTTGCGCCTGCCCTGGCCCGACTCGGCATCCGAGGCGTCATCGGCGACATCCGACTCGTTCGCACCGTCGGAGGACTCGGCGGTCTCATCCTCGGCGGAGAATGGGGCGTCCTGGGATTCATGGGACTCAGGAGCGTCGGCCTCCGAGAGGGCATCCGCGGTCTTCTTCTTGCGCGAGCGGCGCCGAGCCGGCGCGGCCTCTTCCACGTGCTCGGGCGCGGCAACCGGGGCCGTCGCCTTGCGACGGCGGCGCCCCTTCCCCGCAGGCGCGGCGGCGCTCTCAGGAGCGGCGTCGGCGCCCTGTGGACCGAGTGCCTCGGAGTCATCATCTGAGCTGCGACCACGGCCGCGCGCGGAAGCGACGGGCTGGCCGGCGGCGGGCGCCTCCTGCGGAGTCGTCGTCGCCGAAGAGGCCCGGCGACGGCGCCTGGCGCGGGCGGGATCGGGCGCTTGGAAGAGGAGGGAGGCCACGGGCAGCATGGGCTGAGCGTCCTGCGAGGCCTCCTCGGGCGCGCCCTCGGGACTCTCGGGCTCATCGGCCGCAGAGGTGCGCAGGGGACTCCTCCCCGCCCGGGGCTCGGGCGCGGCCTCAGGGGCCGCAGCGGCAGCGGTGGCCTTGTGGCGGCGCCGGGGAGGCGTGGCGGGAGTCTCCTTCGGCTCGGCGGCGCTCATGGGCTCGACGGCCTCGGTCGCGGCTTCGGTGGTCTTCTTGGCTCGTGGCATCGTGATGCACTCTCCGGATGCCCGCGCGCCACCCGTACTCGCGGCGCCGGGGCGCTGTCAGCTCCCCTGGGAGGAGCAGAGAAAGTCTGCGTCTGCGCCGTGAGGCGCCGGCTCGCCATGGCACCCGCTCGGCGCTGGAGTGCGGCGGCGCGCGATGCGGCGCAAGTCTCCACTGCCGGGGTAGCCGACGAGGCTCGGACTCCGGCCGCCTGTACGAGGGCGCTCGAAGCCGGGTCAGAGTATTCCACACCCCCGGGCGCCCGATGGCGCGGCCGGGCCGATCACGCCCGAGGCATAGCGCACGTCGGCGCCCCGGGGCGCACCCGGCCCGAGGCGCGGCGGGGCCGGTCCACCGGATGCGATTGAGATACGAGGTCCCGCGCGCCAACGAAATCGTGACACAACGTCAGTCCGTGCCCTACACTCGCATCAGCCCCAGACCCTATACATCGCCACCATCCACAATGGTGTCCCCTATTTCCGTTCACCCCTTCCGAAAGGTGCGATCATGACTCTCGCGCCGATGGCGCTGGACTCCCTCGACCTGGCTCGATGGCAGTTCGGCATCACCACGGTCTACCACTTCATCCTGGTTCCCCTGACGATCGGCCTGTCGCCACTCGTGGCGCTCATGGAGACCCTCTACCTGCGCACCGGCAACGAGCAGTGGAGGGTCGCCACCAAGTTCTTCGGCAAGATCCTGCTCATCAACTTCGCCCTGGGGGTGGCCACCGGCATCGTCCAGGAGTTCCAGTTCGGCATGAACTGGTCGGAGTACTCGCGATTCGTCGGCAACATCTTCGGCGCCCCCCTGGCCTTCGAGGCGCTGCTGGCCTTCTTCATGGAGTCGACCTTCCTGGGCCTGTGGATCTTCGGATGGGACCGCCTGTCCCCCAAGCTGCACAACCTGTGCATGTGGATGGTGGCCCTGGGCACCAACGTCTCGGCTTTCTTTATCCTGGCGGCCAACTCCTGGATGCAGAACCCCGTCGGCGCCGTCCTCAACCCGCAGACCGGGCGCGCCGAGCTCGACGGCGTCGACGGATTCCTCAAGGTGCTGAGCAACCCACTGCTGTGGACCACCCTGGCCCACACCATCTCCGCCGCCTTCCTCGTGGCGGGAGCCGTCATCCTGGGCGTGGCCGCGTGGTGGATGACCCGCGCCGTCCGCGCCGGGCAGGACTTCGAGGCCCGGCAGCTGTGGCGACGCCTCACCCGCTTCGGAGCGATCACCATGATCATCTCCGGCCTGCTGTGCACGGCCTCGGGCCACACCCAGGGCCAGATCATCGCCGAGGTCCAGCCCGCCAAGATGGCCGCCGCCGAGATGCTGTGCGAGACCCAGGAGGGCGCGGGATTCACCGTCGCGACCTTCGGCTCGTGCGCCGATGGCACGGCCTCGCACATCCTGACGATCCCCAACATCTACTCCTTCATGGCCACCAACGACCCGCACGCCGAGGTCATGGGCCTCAACGACGCCCAGACCATGTACGAGCAGAGGTTCGGCCCGGGCGACTACACCCCCGACGAGATGATCACCTTCTGGACCTTCCGCCTCATGATCGGGCTCGGAATGATCTCCATGGCCATCGGAGCCCTCGCGCTGTGGCTGACCCGACGCGACCGGCTCATCGGCAGCCCGGCCCTGGGCAAGGCGGCCCTGTGGACGATGTGGCTGCCCTTCATCGCCTCCTCCTTCGGCTGGATCTTCACGGAGATGGGCCGCCAGCCCTGGGTCATCGCCCCCAACCTCGCCGACCCGGTCTCCCAGATCTACATGCGAACCGCCGACGGGGTCTCCACCGTGGTCTCCTCGGGAACCGTCCTGGCCTCCATGGTGATCTTCACCCTCCTATACGCGGGCCTGGGAGTCATCTGGTTCTACCTGCTGCGCCGCTACATCCGCGAGGGCGTGCGCACCCCGGTCGATCCGGTGAACGCCCCCAGAGCCAAGGCCTCCGGGCCGAGTGGATCCACGAAGACCGCGGACGCTCCCGCCCTGCTGTCCTTCGAGTACTGAGCCGGGAAGGAAGAACACGACCATGACGCTCTCGATTCTCTGGTTCATCCTCATCGCCGTCCTGTGGACCGGCTACCTCGCTCTGGAGGGCTTCGACTTCGGAGTCGGCATGCTCCTGAAGATCCTCGGCCGCGACGAGCGCGAGCGCCGCGCCATGATGGGGACCATCGGGCCCCACTGGGATGGCAACGAGGTCTGGCTGCTCACCGCCGGCGGCGCCACCTTCGCCGCCTTCCCGGAGTGGTACGGCACCCTCTTCTCCGGCGCCTATCTGCCGCTGTTCCTCATCCTGCTGTGCCTGATCGTGCGCGTCTGCGCCATCGAATGGCGCATCAAGATCAACTCCCAGCGCTGGCGCGACTGGTGGGACTGGGCCCACACGATCAGCGCGTGGGTGCCCGCCGTGCTGTGGGGCGTGGCCTTCGCCAATCTGGTGCAGGGCATGAGGATCGAGGTCATCGAGACGGCGAGCGGAGCCGCCATCGACCCGGCCCGGGTCCCGGCCGACTCCCTGACGCTCGGCGCCTCGCACCAGCTCACCGGCGGGTTCTTCTCGTTGCTCACCCCCTTCACCCTTCTGGGCGGCGCGGTGACCTGCCTGCTCTTCATCACCCACGGCGCACTGTTCACCGCCTTGAAGACCACCGGGGCGCTTCGCGAGCGCGCAGAGTCCTTCGCCGTGCGCTCCGGCTCCGTCTCCGCGACGCTCACCGCAGTGTGGGCCCTCTGGGCGCAGTTGGCCCACTCCCCCAACGCCCTGGCCTGGCTGCCGCTCATCATCGCCGCCGCCGGTCTCATCGGCTCCCTGCTCATGAGCCACCGCGGCCGCTTCGGGATGGCGTTCGGGATGCACTTCGCCGGAATCGCCTTCGCAGTGGCCTTCATCTTCTCCGCCATGGCGCCCGATGTCATGCGCTCGTCCATCGACCCGGCCTATTCCTTGACGATCCAGCAGGCGGCCTCTGCTGATGTCACCCTGCTCATCATGACGGTGGCGGCCGTTGTGTTCGTCCCGGTCGTGCTCTTCTACACGATCTGGGGCTACAAGGTGTTCGCCGGGCGCATCAGCGCCGAGGCCATCAACCCCGATGCGGGCGGTCTGCATCCCACGAATGTGCGCGACTCCGCCCAGCCGGAGGCCGTTATCGGCTATTGAGCCCGACGCGGCCCCGCCGCGCGAGGGAGCGCCCCCCTGCTCCCTGCCGGGGTGAGATCCCGCCATCGACGATGATCGCCGCCCGGCCCAGATGGGCCGGGCGGCGATCATCGTCGTGCCGCGCACGCACCACTGGGGAACGGCGAACGGGCACTCATGACGCCGTCGTGTCATCCGAACGGTCACCCTTGCTGGCGGGGCATTGATCCTGCGGGTCGGGCTTACGAGCATCGTCTCACCAGCGCGCCGCCTTCGCCAGGAACGGCGGGAGGCAACCGGGTGGCAGATCGAGTCCGCCTCCCCAGCACTCACCGGCATAAACGACGCCTATGACCCGGCGGTCTGCGCCCCTCCACATAGGATGGGCGCCGTGAAGCCCCTTGACCCACGTCTCATGCGCTACGCGCACTCGGCCCGGCGCTACGTGGTCCTGACCGCCGTGACGGGTGTCCTCACGGCGATCCTCGTGGTAGCGCAGGCCTGGCTCATCTCCCGGATCATCTCCCCCGTCATCCTGGACCGAGCGCGCCCGGGAGAGCTGAGCGGCCTCCTGGCGGCCCTGGCCGGCGTGGCGGTGGCGCGCGCGCTGGTCGTGCTCGTTCAGGAGGGCCGGGCCCACCGGGCGGCCGCCTCCACGATCATCGAGCTTCGGCGCCTCGTCCTGGCCCGCGCGGCAGCGCTCGGCCCCCGGTGGCAGTCCACCCACGGCGCAGATACCGCGACCCTGCTCACCCGTGGGCTGGACGACCTCGAGCCCTATTTCGTCCGTTATCTGCCCCAACTCCTCCTGGCCGCCACCGTCACCCCGATGACCGGTGCCGTCATGCTCGCGGCCGATATCCCATCGACCGTCGCCGTCGTGCTCACGACCCCCCTCATCCCGGTGTTCATGATCCTCATCGGCCGTCTGACCCAGGAGTACTCCACGCAGCGCCTCGCCGCCATGGAGCGACTGGGATCCCAGGTGCTCGACCTCATCGCGGGCCTGCCGACGCTCAAGGCCCTGGGGCGCGAGACCGGGCCGGTCAAGCGGGTGCGGGCACTGGGCGAGGCCTACAACGCCACCACGATGTCCACCCTGCGCGTGGCCTTCCTGTCCGGCGCGGTACTCGAGTTCATCACCACGCTGTCGGTCGCGATCATCGCCGTCGAAGTCGGCTTCCGGCTCCTGTACGGCGGCCTCGACCTGGCCACCGGCCTCCTCGTCATCATGATCGCCCCGGAGATCTTCAACCCCCTGCGCCAAGTCGGCTTCCACTTCCACGCCTCCGCCAATGGCGTGGCCGCAGCCGAGGCCGTCTTCTCCATCCTCGAGACCCCCATCCCGGAGCGCGGCACCACTGCGGCACCCTCTCTCGCCACCGCGACCATCCGCATTGAGGGATTGTCGGTCGCAGCCCGGGGCGCCTGGGCACCCCACGACCTCACCGCCGTCATCCGCCCCGGTCGGCTCGTGGTGCTCACCGGGGACTCCGGGGCAGGCAAGACCACCACCGCCCAGGTCCTCCTCGGCCTCCTGCCGGCCGACCGCGGCCGCGTGCTCATCAGCGCCCCGCTCGGTGATTCCCCCGGAACGCCCGCAGGCGGGCTGATCGACCTGGCGGACATCGATCCCGCCACCTGGTGGGAGCAGATCTCCTGGGTCCCCCAGCGCCCCGCCATCCTTCCGGGGACCCTCCTGGCCCACGTCCTGGGCGAGGATGAGGAGGCCGCGATGAGGGCATCGGGGGCACCCATTCCCGAAGCCGTCGAGCGGGCCGCGGCACAGTCCGGGCTCGACGAGGTCATCGCCTCCCTGGAGCACGGCTGGTCGACCCCGATTGGCCAGGGCGGGGTCGGCCTGAGCATCGGTCAGCGCCAACGCCTCGCGCTCACCCGAGCCCTCCTCGCCCCCAGGCCCCTCGTCGTGCTCGATGAGCCCACCGCCCACCTCGACGCCGCCAGCGAGGCCCATGTGCTGCGCGCCGTCGAAGCACTGCGGGCCGAAGGACGGACGATCATCGTCATCGCCCACCGCCGGGCCCTCATCGCCATCGCCGACGACGTCGTCGAGGTTCGCTCGACCCACGATCCCGACACGACGCCGTCCGAGGGGACCGCGCCGCCTGGCGAAGCCGCCGCCGCTGGCGCCCTCACGAGGGCCGGTGATGGTCGATGAGTCCCCTCCCCTCCCTCCTCGCCCCCGACGAGCGGCGGGCGCTGCGGCGCGCCGTCGATCTGCTCGGACTCGACCGCCGCCGGTTCGCCATGTCCGTCATCGCCGGCGCCCTGAGCCTGGGCAGCGCCGTGAGCCTAACCGCGGTGTCCGCCTGGCTCATCGCGAGAGCCGCCCAGATGCCCGATATCGCCGCGCTCGGCGTGGCCCCCGTTGCGGTGCGGCTCTTCGGCATCTCGCGCTCAGTGCTGCGCTACTGCGAGCGCCTCGTCTCGCACTCCACGGCCCTGCGCGGGATGAGCTCGCTGCGCTCCCGCCTCTACGAGACCCTGGCCTCCTCGCGCACCGACACGGTGGCGGGACTGCGCCGTGGGGATGTGCTCGCTCGCGTGGGAGCGGATATCGACGCCGTCGGGGATCTCGTCATCCGCGCCTATCTGCCGGTGGCAATCGCCATCGCCGTGAGCACGGGCACCGTGGCGGGCATCATGATCATCCACTGGCCCGCAGGCCTCATCCTCGCCGTCTGCCTGGCCCTGTCGGGGATCGTCGGGCCGGCGATCACCATCCGCTCCGCCAGGGCCGCCGAGCTGGCGCGCCAGGAGCAGGCGACGGACCTGACCGCTCATGCGCTCACCGCCATCGAGTCCGGATCCGAGCTCAGCGTCTCGGGACGCATGCCGCGGCTCATGGAGGAGGTGGCGACCGCGGAGAAGCGCCTCGCCGCCTCCCGTGACGCGGGAGCCCGGCCGGCAGCGGTCGCTGCCGCCCTGGACACCGCCGCCCTGGGTCTGACCGTCATCGGCGCCCTCCTGACGGGCATTCCCGCGGTGAGCAGCGGGCGGCTCGCACCGGTCATGTTGGCCGTCATCGTCCTCGTGCCCCTGTCCGCCTTCGAGGCGGTCGCCGCACTCGGCCCGGCCAGCGTTCAACTCGTCCGCTCCGCAGGGGCCGCCCGGCGCGTCGTCGGGCTCGTGGAGGCCGCGGAGGCCTCCGCAGCCCGCGTGCCAAAGCCGTCGCTGCTCCCGGAAGTCGCCGAGGGAGGGCCCAGGCTGCGCGCCCGGGGCCTGGCCGTCGGCTGGCCCGGGGGGCCGATCGTCGCCTCGGGCATCGACCTCGACCTGGCCCCCGGGCGCCGCCTGGCAATCATCGGTCCCTCCGGCATCGGCAAGACGACCCTGCTGCTCACCCTCGCCGGGCTCATCGAGCCCAAGGCCGGCGAGATCACGATCGACGGAGCTTCCCCCTGGGGCGCCGAGCGACGCGACGTGGCCGGCCGGCTCACGCTCACCGCCGAGGACGCCCATGTCTTCGACACCAGTGTCCTGGAGAACCTCAGGGTCGCCGATGGCGCTCTGACGCCCGAGCGCGCCACCGCGCTCCTCGAACGGGCAGGACTGGCCGCCTGGCTCGATGCTCTGCCCGCAGGGCTCGACACGCCCCTGGACACCGGGGCCACCGGGATCTCAGGCGGGGAGCGGCGCCGACTGCTCCTGGCCCGAGCCCTGGCCGCCCCCGCGCCGCTGCTCCTCATCGACGAACCCGGGGAGCATCTCGACGCCGCCACAGCCGACCGTCTCGTGGCCGATCTGCTGGACGCCGGGAGCCGGGCGCGAGGGATCCTGCTCATCACGCACCGGCTGAGCGCCCTGGCGGATGCCGACGAGATCCTCGTGCTGGGCCGCTCCGGAGAATCGGCCCGCGGTTCCGGCGAACCCGCCACCGTCCTGGCGAGCGGCACGCATGATGAGCTCATGAGGAACTCGGAGACCTACCGCTGGTCGCTCTCCCAGGAGAACGCCGATGCCTGAGCATGAGGAGACGCGGCAGCCGCGCCCAGGTGGTCCCCTGGCCTACGCCGTCCACGCCCACCAGGCGCCCGCGGGGGCCGGGGTGGACCGGAGCGATGGGCCGCCCTGGGAGCGCGCGGTCGACGTCGTCCAGGCAGCCCTGCGCCTGACCAGCTCGCTGCGGGTCACCGAGGCGCTGCGGCGCCTGGTGGACTCGGCCTGCTCGATCACTGGCGCCTCGTGGGGCACGATCGCCGTGAGCAAGGACGCCGTCGTCGAACCCGACACGACCGCTCCCCCGTCCACCGGCCGGGTCCCCAACCTCGTCGGTGATCGGCCCGAGATCCTCCAGCGGGTCCTGGGCGACACCCCCGCCGCCGAGGACCCGGATGCTCCCGGCCTCATGGACGGCAGGCCGGCCGAGGGCATCCCCCAGGGCGTCATCGTCGTCAACGACCTCTCGGGCGCCACCGCCTTCACCGGGGCCATCGAGGGGGAAGAGCCCGGCTCCATGCTGTCGGTGCCGGTTCGCGCCCACGGGCGGCTCTTCGGCCGCCTCTACCTGGGAGACCGCCCGGAGGGCTTCGGACGCGCCGACATCGACGCCGTGGTGACGCTCGCAGAGGCGGCCGCCATCGCCGTCGAGAACGCCCGTCTGTACCGCCAGGCCCGGGACCGCGAGCAGTGGATGGCCCTGTCCCAGGAGATCACAACCCTCCTGCTGTCCGGGGCGGAGCAGGACGACGCCCTCACCCTCATCGCACGGCGCGTGCGGGAGGTGGCCCACGCCGGAACCTCCGCCCTCGTCCTTCCCAGCATGGGCGACACCTGGATCTGCGAGATCGCCGACGGCCACCATGCCGACGAGCTCATCGGCACCTACTTCCCGGCCGATGGGCGCGCCATGTCCACCCTGGCGCGGCGCACCGGCCTGACCGTCCCCTCCCTCATCGACGCCTGGGGCGCGGAGGATCTCAAGGTGGAGGCGCTGGCGCGCTTCGGCCCGGCCCTCTACGCCCCGATGATCCACCGCGACCGGGGTGTCGGGGTCATGCTGCTGCTGCGCGAGCCCGGGGAGGCCCCTTTCACGCAGCAGGACCTGGAGATCGCTGAGCTCGTCGCGGGCCAGGCCACCATGGCCTTCGAGCTCGCCGACGCCCAGCACGCCGAGGAGATGGCCACCCTCCTCGATGAGCGCGCCCGCATCGGGCGGGACCTCCACGACCTGGCGATCCAGCAGCTCTTCGCCACCGGGATGCGGGTCACGGCCGCCCGGGATCGCCTGTGCGAGGATGACGCCGACTGCGACGCGATGCGCGACATCCTGGACTCGGTCCTGTCGGCCGTCGACGACTCGGTGAGCCAGATCCGCGCCATCGTCCACTCCTTGCGGGACCGCGACGAGGAGGTCGGGCTCGTCGAGCGGCTGCGGCGCGAGGCCTCTCTGGCGCGCACCTCGCTCGGCTTCGCGCCCTCCCTGCTCATCACCGTCGACGGCCACGCCCTCACCGAGGAGGGCGGGGACGCTCACCGCGAGTTGTCCGGGGCGATCACCGCGTCCGTGGATGACGACGTCGCCGATGACATGGTCGCCGTCGTGCGGGAGGGGCTGAGCAACGTGGCCCGCCACGCCCGGGCCTCCTCGGCGACGATCCACGTGCGGATCAACGGAGTGCTGCCGGCCTCCGAGCGCGTCGAGAAGAACTGGGCGGGCATGACCGGTCCGCTCGCCGCGATCGCCTGCAGGGACGACGGCGTCGGGGTGGATCCCGCGGTCACGCGCCGCTCCGGGACCGCCAATATGGCCGAGCGGGCCAGGCGCCACGGCGGCAGCTTCTCCATCGGTCCCAGGGCGCGCTCTGATGGGCCCCGGCGGGGGACGATCTTCACCTGGATCGCGCCGCTGGACCGCTCCTAGGCCGGGGCGCCCATCCTGCTCGCGGAGCGGGACCTAGCTGGGCCCAGCGCGGCCTCAGGCGTTGTTGCGCCAGCCGGAGGCCCGCTGCCCCGCCACCCAGGCGGCCACCTGGGTGCGGCGCTGGAGGCCCATCTTGGCCAGCAGGGATGTGATGTGGTTCTTGACGGTCTTCTCGGCCACGCCCAACTTCTCGCCGATCTCCCTGTTGGACAGGCCATCGCCGATGAGCTCGAGGACCTTGCGCTCAGCGTTGGTGAGCTCGGCGGTGGGGTCGTCATGGTCGGCGCGGCGGCGCGTGACCGTGCGCTCGTCCAGCAGGACGCGCCCGGAAGCCACCGCGCGCACGACGTCGCTGATCTCGGCGCCGTGGACGGTCTTGAGCAGATAGGCGCGGGCGCCGAGCTCGAGGGCCTCGGCAAGCGCCTCGTCGTCGTCGAAGGAGGTCAGGACGATGGGCAGGGCGGAGGGCACGCAGTCGCGGACCTCCCGCATGACCTCGATACCGGTGCCGTCGGGGAGCTGGAGGTCGACGAGCATGACATCGGGGCGCACGAGCTCCGCGCGGCGCACGGCCTCCGCCTTCGAGCCGGCCTCGGCCACGACCTCCATGCCGTCCGCTCGGTCGATGATCTCGGCGATCCCGCGTCGGACGATCTCGTGGTCGTCCACGATCATGACGCGGACGGTCCCAGGCGTAGCGGCGTTCGGCATGCCCCAGACATTAGCAGCGTCCGAGGACCTACGTCACAAACGCGGCCCGGGTTGGCCGCGCGTCCCGCGCGCTCGGGGGCGCGTCTGGCAGCGAGGGCAGGATGTGTGGGACCGCCCGCCGATCACCTCGGAGCGGAGGGTGGCACCGCAGCGGCGGCACTCGCGGCCCGCCCGCCCGTAGACGGCCAGCGACCGCGCGAAATAGCCGGGGGCGCCCTCGACATCGACATACAGCGAGTCGAAACTGGTGCCTCCCACGGCCAGGGCCCGCTCCATGACGCTCGCCGTGGCCTTCAGGACGCGCTCCACCGCCCGCCGGCTGAGAGCGGCGGACTGTCGCGAGCCGTGGACTCCCCCGTGCCACAGACCCTCGTCGGCATAGATATTGCCGATCCCGGAGACGATGCCCTGATCGAGGAGGACGGTCTTGATGGCGCGGCGCGAGGAGCGGGCCCTGGTGACGGCAGCTGCCCGGTCCAGGGCCGGGTCGAGGAGGTCGCGGGCGATGTGGGCCGCATCGGCGGGGACGAGCGGCTCCGGTGAGCCCTGCCCGCCCGGGGCTCCGTCAGCGGTGGGCACGAGCTCGGTGACGCGCATGCCGCCGAGCATCCGCTGGTCAACGAGGTCCAGCGCCACGCCGCCGGGGGCATCCCCGGGCAGGGGGGCCAGGAGCAGCCGGATGCGCAGATGGCGGGGGTGGCAGGACAGATCGCGCACGAGGCTCGGGGCACGAGTGGCGGTCAGGTCCGGCGGCGACTCGCCCGGAGGGCTGAGATGGGCGCCCGACGCGGCGGCGACCGCTGGGGCGGCGGTTCCGCGCACGAGGAGCTGGCCGCTCATGCCGAGGTGAGCCGACAGGGCTCGCCCGTCGTCGAGGGGGAGCCACAGGAACTTGCCCCGGCGCGCGGCACCGGTGATGGCGCGCCCGCGCAGTGCCTGTGCGAAGGCCTCCGGTCCGCCGTCCTGGCGGCGCAGGGGCCGGGAATCGAGGATCTCGACGTCGGCGATGCGCCGTCCCGTCAGGTGCCGGGCGAGGCCCGCGCGGACGGCCTCGACCTCGGGAAGCTCGGGCACGGGGCTCAGTCCCGTCGACGCGCGGTCGTCCGCGCGGAGGCGGTGGTGGAGGCCGCGCGCCGCGAGTGGTCGGCCAGGTCCTGCCTGAGGGCCTCATTGACGCCGGGCAGATCGAGGCCGCCATCGCCCTTGGCGGCGAGGATCGCGGCGTAGGCGGCCTCGGCGGCGGCGTGCTCGGCGATCTTCTTGGAGCGACCCTCGCCCTCGCCCATCACCTCGCCGTCGATGATGGCGCGGGCGGAGAAGGAGCGGTCGTGGTCCGGGCCGACGCCATCGACCGCGAAGGAGGGCAGGCCCATGCAGTGGGCGGCCGCGAGCTCTTGGAGACTGGTCTTCCAGTCCAGTCCGGCGCCGCGGGTGCGGGCGGTGGCCAGGAAGCGGGAGACGATCCTCTCGACGACGGCGCGCGTTGGCTCCAGGCCGGCCGTGAGGTAGGTGGCGCCGATGAGGGCCTCGACGGTGTCGGAGAGGATGGAGGCGCGGTCCCTCCCCCCGGAGAGGGCCTCGCCCTTGCCGAGTTTGATGAACTCCCCCAGGCCCAGGTCGCGGGCGACGGCGGCCAGGGCAGGCTCGGAGACGGTGGCGGCGCGCATCTTGGCGAGTTGGCCCTCCGGGGATTCGGGATGGGAGCGGAAGAGCCGCTCGGTGACGATGATGCCGAGCACGGAGTCGCCGAGGAACTCCAGGCGCTCATTGGTGGGCAGGCCGCCGTTCTCATGGGCCCAGGAGCGGTGGGTCAGGGCGAGGTCCAGCAAGTCGGGGTCGATCTGCTCGCCCCAGCGGTACAGGAGTGTCTCGACGTCGTCGCGGGCCGGTGGCGGGGTGCGGCGCCCCATCAGTCCAGCTCCTCGTCGGAGCCGGGCAGCAGCTCGGACAGGGCGGCCCAGCGGGGGTCGATGGTGTCGTGGTGATGGTCGGCGGGCAGGTCGTCGAGCCGCTCCCCGCACTGCGAGCACAGGCCCGCGCAGTCGGGGCGGCACAGGGGGCGCATGGGCAGGCCCAGGATGAGGGCGTCCCGCAGGGCGGGCTCCAAATCGATAGTGGTCTGCCCGGTGACGAAGAGGTCGTCGGCCTCCTCGTCCTCCTCGTCAGCGCGGGCCTCAGCGGCCTTGTCGGGCAGGAGGTAGAGCTCATCGAAGGTGATCTCCCGATCCTCGTCGATGCCGGTCAGGCAGCGCACGCACTCGCCGTGGATGCGCGTTCGGGCGCTGCCGCGCACGAGCACGCCATCCTCCATGGAGACCAGGGCGGCGTCAACGACGAGTGGGCTGCCGGGCTCCGCCCCGATGACCTCGGTGCCCAGGTCCTCGGGCGCGGCCAGGTCGAGGTGGATCTGCTTGGTGGCGCCGATAGTCGGTGGCAGGTCGAGGATGTCGACGACGAGTCCAGTCATGATTCCTCCAGGAGTGCGAATGCGCCGAATGTACTCGCTGGGCGGCGTCCCGCGCGCGCTCATGGCGCGAGCCGTCGTGAGAGGGGCCCCTCGCGCCGGTCCCGTCACCACGATGAGCGCTGGGAGTCGGCGGAGTCGGCCTGGCCGCCGATGATGCCGTCCCAGGCGCCCCGGCGGGAGGCGAGGACCTCGCGCCCGGAGCGGATCTGCTCGGAGATCTTGGCGATCTCGGCCTCCAGGGTGGCCAGGGAGCGGTCGGAGTACTCGTCGGCTCCCCTGCGCAGGGAGGAGGCGCGCTCCTCGGCGGCGGCGATGATCTCGTCGGCGCGGTCGTTGGACATGCGCACGATGTTCTCCCCCGCCACGATCTGCTCGGCCTCCTCGTGGGCATGGACCACGATGCGCTCGGCCTCGTCGTGACTGCGGGCCAGGACGGCGTCGGCGTCGGCGACGATCGCCTGGGCGCGATGGATGGCGGTGGGCACGGAGCGGCGGGCGCGGTCGATGAGGTCGAGGGCGGCGTCCCGGTTGACGATCGCCGAGGCGCTCATCGGCATGGAGCGGGCGGTGGCGATGAGCTCGTCGAGGGCGTCGAGGATGTCGAGGAGGTCGTCTGACGCGTCGTGCGGCTTGGTCACGGCTAGTCCTTCAGGATGCGGCGGGTGGAGTGGTCTGAGGGCCCGAGAGTGGGGGCCAGGCGCTGGGAGAGCGCGGTGGCGACGGCGGGAGGGACGTAGGGGGCGATGTCGCCGCCGTGGGAGGCGATGTCCTTGACCAGGCGGGAGGAGACGTGGACGTGGGCCGGGGAGGCGATGAGCAGGACTGTCTCGGGTCCGCCGAGCTCCCGGTTGGCCAGTGCCATGGGAGCCTCGGCGTCGAGATCGGCGCCGTTGCGCAGGCCCTTGACGATGACCCTGGCCCCGCGCTCCCGGCAGAAGTCGGCGAGCAGCCCGGGGATGATCTCGACACGCGCGCCCTCGATGCCCTCGACGGCGTCGCGGGCAAGTCGCACGCGGGTGTCGATGTCGAGCAGGTGGCGCCCGGCCTTGGCGGCGTTGTGGGCGATGCCGAGGATGACCTCGCCGAAGAGGGCGGCCGCACGGCGGATGATATCCATGTGGCCCAGGGTGATCGGGTCGAAGCTGCCCGGGTAGACCGCCAGGGCGCTCGCGGGGGGCGCCGCCGGCGGGGACGGTGGGGCGATCTCGGACGGCATGGGCATGGTTCCACGCTAGCGGCGGGGGCGGCGCGCGTGCGGGACGCGCGCCGGAGGGGGCCGGGAGGCCCCTGGGCTCGGGGTCGCGTAGGCTCCGGCCCATGACGAGGATCGTGGCGGGCAGTGCCGGTGGCCGGCGGCTCGAGGTACCGGTGTCGGGGACGCGCCCCACCTCCGAGCGCGTGCGCGAGGCCCTGTTCTCCCGCCTGGAGCACCTGGGGGTGGTCGATGGCGCTCGCGTGCTGGACCTGTGCGCGGGCTCGGGGGCCCTGGGGCTGGAGGCGGCGAGCCGGGGTGCCATCGAGGTGGCGCTCGTGGATTCCGCGAAGGACGCGGTGACCGTGTGCTGGCGCAACGCGCGCTCACTGGGGTTGGCGGGCGTGCGGGCGGTCAGGGCGAGCGCTGCGGGGTACCTGGCCGGCGTCGCGGCAGCGCCAGTGGACCTGGTGCTCATCGACCCGCCCTATGGCATGAGCGCGGCGGGCCTCGGCGCAATCCTCGCCCCGCTGGCGCGCGCGGAGGACCCGTGGCTGGCCGAGGGCTCGGTGGTCGTCGTCGAGCGGGCCACGCGCTCGAGCGAGCCGGACTGGCCCGTGGGCCTGCGCCGCTTCGCCTTGAAGAAGTACGGGGAGACGACCGTCTGGTTCGCCGAGCCCTCCGGCGCCGACAACTACTGACGACTCACCTTGACACTCCGCTCAGTGGTCAATGCATCTACCGATCATTGATAGCCGACCCCGAGTTCGTCGGCGGCGACCGCAAGACGCCTGTCCCTGGTCCACAACAGCGTGCCAGGCACGGCGACGGCGGATGCGAGCAGGTGCGCATCAACTGCTGATAGGCCTCTTCCCCACAGGCAACGGCGTTCAACGAACCAGCGAACCTCCCCATCAGAGATACGGGGCACTCGTCGTAGGGACGCCAGGGAGTCGAGGACGTCCTGCCGGTTCTTGAGCGATCCGAGCGCCAGTTCGGTGAGCACCGCTTCATGGGTGGCGACCAGAGCGCTTTCGAGGAGGCCGACGAGGCGAGTCTCACTGGCGTGCAAGTGGTCGATCCACACGTTGGTGTCGACGAGGATCATGGCGGGTTCTGGTCAGCGATCCCGCTGGACTCGCAAGTCCCGATGCCTCGGGGCCGCCTCGGCGGTGAGATCGGTGCCCCCGAGGGCGATCAGGCGCCGCGAGCTCTCGACTCTGATGAGGGTGCTGACCGCCTCCCTCACAAGAGCAGCTCTCTCGGTGATACCCGTCAGCTCAGTGGCTCGTTCCAGAAGATCGTCGTCAAGTGTGATCGTGGTGCGCATCATCCCTCCTAACATCAATTTTGATGCAAGATGATGATCTTGTCCATGCTCAGGAGCGCTCGAGGTAGGCCTGGGCCTCGTCGTCGAGGCGGTCGGCGATGGCGGCCGCGAGCGCGCGGTGCTCGCTCAACAATGGATCGGCGGCGATGATGGCCTCGGCCTGGGCGCGGGCGCGCTCGATGAGGGCG
The DNA here is from genome assembly GCF_002076915.1 of Actinomyces gaoshouyii. Taxonomy (NCBI): domain Bacteria; kingdom Bacillati; phylum Actinomycetota; class Actinomycetes; order Actinomycetales; family Actinomycetaceae; genus Actinomyces; species Actinomyces gaoshouyii. Next base: position 806,993 of record NZ_CP020468.1, on the reverse strand, counting down.
GCGTCGCGGCGCACCCGCAGCAGGTCGAGATCACTGCGGCGCCCGGATTGGGCGGCGCCCAGGACATTGCCCTCACTGCGCAGATCGAGGTCGGCCTCGGCCAGCGCGAAACCGTCGAGGGTGGAGGCGAAGGCGCGCAGCCGGTGGTAGGCGGGCGAGCCGACCTCGGCCCCGGTGACGGCCATGCACACCGAGGGCCTGCCGCCCCGGCCCACGCGCCCGCGCAGCTGGTGAAGCTGGGACAGGCCGAAGCGGTCGGCGTCGAGGATGACCATCATGGTGGCCTCGGGGATATCGACCCCGACCTCGATGACAGTGGTGGCCACCAGCACGGGCGCGGCCCCCGAGGCGAAGGAGCGCATGGCGGCATCCTTCTCCGCCGAGGTCATGCGACCGGTGAGGGCGGCGACCCCGGCCCCGCCCAGGGCGGGCTCGGAGGCGAGGCGCTCGGCCCAGTCCTCGACGGCGGCGAGCGCCCGGGCGGGGGAGCCATCCCCCGCTCCCCCGGCGAGGCCGTCGAGCAGGCCCACCCCGGCAGCGAGGGGCTCCGGGGCCTCCTCCACCGTCATGGCGTCATCGCCGGCATCGATGCGCGGGCAGACCACGTAGACCCGCCCGCCGCCGGCGATCTCGGAGGCGGCGCGGCACCACAGCCCCTCCACCCAGGTCTGGCGGTCCCAGGGCACGAGGAAGGTCTCCACGGGGCTGCGCCCGGCGGGCAGCTCGTCCAGGATGCTCGTGGCGAGGTCCCCGAAAACGGTCATGGCGATGGTGCGCGGGATGGGGGTGGCAGTCATGACGAGGAGGTGGGGAGTGCGGACCTGGCCGGTGGCGGGGTCGGTGATGCCGGGGCGCTCGCGCAGGGCGTCGCGCTGGGCGACGCCGAAGCGGTGCTGCTCGTCGACGACGACGAGCCCGAGGAAGGGCATCCGGACGGTCTCGGAGAGCAGGGCGTGGGTGCCCACGATGATGCCGGGCTCCCCTCCGGCCAGCGCGGCGAGGATGCGGCGCCGCTCGGGTGCGGGGGTGGAACCGGTGAGCAGGTGGAGCGCTGTGGTGGGGACGGGCGCCTGACCGGGCGCGGTGAGCAGGGAGGACTCAAGGGTGCCGGCTCCGGCCAGGGGGCCGAGCAGCGCGGCGAGGGAGTCGCGGTGCTGGGCGGCCAGGACCTCGGTGGGGGCGAGGAGGGCGGCCTGCCCCCCGCCGCCGACCACCTGGGCCATGGCGCGCAGGGCGACGAGGGTCTTGCCGGAGCCGACGTCGCCCTGGAGGAGGCGCTGCATGGGGGTGGCGGAGGCCAGGGCGGCGGCGAGCTCGTCGCCGACGCGCCTCTGGCCCTCGGTGAGGCAGAAGGGCAGGGAGTCGTCGAGGGCGGCCCGCAGGCTCCCGTCGGCCTCCGGTTCGGGCCAGGCGACTGCGGTGCGGGTGGCGGCGTGCTTGGCTCGCCGCTGGGCCAGCGCGGTCTGAGTGACGAGAGCCTCCTCATGGCGCAGGCGAGCCCTGGCGGCCTTCCACTGGGAGGGGCCTTCCGGCATGTGGACCCACCGGTAGGCGGTGAGGGCGTCGATGAGGCCCTCGGAGTCGCGCAGGTCGGCGGGGATGGGGTCGGGGACGTCCTCGGGGCCGAGCTGGTCGAGGACGGTGCGCACGGCCTTGGCGACCCGCCAGGAGGGCAGGGCGTCAGTGGCCGGGTAGATGGGGACGGGGCGGGCCAGGAGGGCCTCTCGCTCGGCGTCGTCGAGGTCGGTGAGGACCTGGAAGCGGGGACCGGCGAGCTGGCGGCGGCCCTGTCGAATGCCGACCCTGCCGCTGAGCAGGACGGTGGAGCCGGGGACGAGTTGGGCTGCGTAGGCGCTCATGAGACCGGCGGCGCCGAAGAGGACGACATCCATGAGGCCGGAACCGTCGGTGACGGTGGCCTCGAGGATGGCGGGCGGCCGACCGGAGCGTGTGCGGCGGGCCGCCGAGCGGACCACCTCGGCCTGGAGGGTGGCCTGCTCCCCCTCGGCGAGGGTGGCGAGGTCGGTGAGCTCGCCCCAGGTGTCGTAGCGGCGCGGCAGGAGGCGCAGGAGCCCGGCCACGGTGGCGGCGCCTTGCTTGGCGAGCTGGTCGGCGGTGCGCCTGCCCAGGACCTTGTCCAGCGGGCGGAGCAGGAAGGGGACGGAGCCGGGCGGACGGCTCGCGGCGCCGGGGGCACCGGCGGCTGGACCGTGGGGCGGGCTCGGGCTCATGGGCACTTCCTCACCGCATCATTCGAAGGCGAGGAGCACGTCGGGGGTCGGCTGGTCGCCGGCGAGGACGATGACCTCGACGGCGTCTGCGCTGTCCGCGGCGCCGGCACCGCCGTCGTCCTCCCCACCGTAGGGGTCGGCGACGGTACCGGTGGGGCGCTCGGCCGCCTCGCGGGCCATGAAGCCGACGTCGGGGAGGGCGGAGCGGCCCAGGATGACGGTAAGGATCTCGTCGTCAGCGCGCAGGGAGGCGGCGACGGCGCGGGCGACGGCGTCGGGTTCGGCGGCGGCCCCGTTCAGCGCGGTGGTGCGCACGTGGGCGGCGGCGCGCCAGGCACGGCGGGCGAGATCGCCGATCTGGGCGCCCTCGCGCTCGCCCTGGCCGGCCAGGGCGACGGTGGCGGCGAGGACCTGGGCCTCGTCGTCGGTATCGCCAATGGTCAGGTGGGTTCCCTCTCCCCCGCCGAGGGCCGCGCTGGCGGCGCGGGCCGCCAGGGCCCGAGCGGCCTCGTGAGCGGCGGTGGTGGCATCGTCGTCGCAGGGCAGAACGATGACCTCGTCGGCGCCGAGGTCCCCGGCGGCGCGGGTGATGCCCTCGCGCCTGGGATCGAGGACGACAGCGGCACCGGCGCGGGCGAGCTGCTCGATGAGGCCGGGGGCGCGGGTGCAGGCGATGACGCCGACGCGCGAGGCGGGGCGCGGGTGGAAGGGGCGCGGGACCGGTCCACCGGCGCTCCGTCGGGCGGCGAGCCGCTCGAAGGAGACGACGCGGCCGTCGCCTCCTCCGACCTCCAGCCAGGGGGCGGGGGGCTCGTCGGCCTCGGCGATGAGCGGGGTGGGTGCGAGATGGTGGACGCAGATCTGGCGGGCACGGCCGACCCGGGGCAGGGCGGCGCGGGGGGTGTCGGTGTGGACGTGGACTTGGAAGAGGCCCACCCCGAGGGCGTCTGGGGTGCCGACGACGCCCACGGAGTCGCCGATGCGCTCCAGAGCGGTCCGCAGGCGGGAGGCCTGGGCGCTGGTGGCCTCCAGGAGGTACATGACCTCGAACTCGCCGGTGGACACGCCCTCGGCCTGCGCGCCCGCGCCCTGATGGGGGGCGCCGGCGGCGAGATCGGTGAGCATCTGGAGGGACACGTCGGTGGCGGGGCTGGGGACGGGGCCCGGGGCGGGGAGGGCGGCAGTGTCGAGAGTGTCGGCGAGGCTGGTGAGAAGCAGCATGAGGGCTGCGCCGCCGGCGTCGACGGGACCGTGCCCGAGCCCCCCTGTCTCGACGACGCTCTCCTGGGCACCGAGGGCGGCAGCAGTGGCGATGAGGACAGGGGTGGCGGGCCGCTCGGGGCCGGCGGCGAGGGCGTCGCGGGCGGCCGAGGCGGCGTCGGCGGCCACGGTGAGCAGCGTGCCGGTGACGGGCCGGGAGACGGCCGCCCAGGTGCTGGCGGCCATCCGGTCCAGGGCGTGGACGAGCTCGACGGGGCGCAGCCCGGCGGGATCGGGGGCGCTCGCGCAAGTCTCGGCCAGCGCGGCGAGGGCCTGGGACACGAGGAGCCCGGAGTTGCCGCGCGCGCCGCGGATGGCGCCATCGGCGATGGCCCGACTGGTCTGGACGGCATCGGCACCAGGGGGCAGGAGCCCGACGGCGTCGAGGGCGGAGCGCAGGGTGAGCAGGACGTTGGTTCCGGTGTCGGCGTCAGGGATGGGGAAGACGTTGAGGGAGTCCACCAGGTTCCGGGAGCGCTCGGCGACGGAGGCTGCCAGGGCAAGCCAGCGGCGCAGGGCCGCAGCGTCCAGGCGGGGGACGGGGCCGGGGTCGCTGATCGCGCGTGGTCCCATGGCGGCATCCTCCCCAGTTGCTCATCATGCTGCGCGCGACCGATCGGCGGCGGCAGGCCTGGGGACAGGGTACCGTCGTCGTGTGCCTGAGCCCACGCCGGCGCTGGTTGGGGCCCGGCACGGGGTTCCGCTATTGTGTCCTGGTTGCCTGAGGCGCGGCCTCGGGCGGTAAGACCTGGCGCGGGGCCGAGGAGGCCCCAGCGTTGAAGCAAGGAAGATCAGGAGAGATCCGTGGCTGCTGTGTGCGACGTCTGCGGCAAGGGCCCCATCTTCGGCAAGAGCGTCTCGCACTCCCACGTGCGGACCAACCGCCGGTGGAACCCGAACATCCAGCGTGTGCGCGCGCTCGTCAAGGGCGCCCCCAAGCGCCTCAACGTGTGCACGTCCTGCCTCAAGGCCGGCAAGGTCACGCGCAACGTCTGAGTGCGCGTCCGCCCGCCGAGGACCAACGTCGAGGCCGTCGCCCTATGGGGCGGCGGCCTTCGTCATGAGCGGGCTCACGGCATCGCCAGCGCGCCTGGAGCGCGCTCCGTGATTGACGACGCACCTGGGGTTCGCAGACGCGCGCCCGCGCGCCCCGGACGCCAGGGAGCTGCTCACCCGCCGAAGTGGTCCCAGCCGAGGCCGGTCTCGGGGACGCGTCCTCCCACGCGCACGCCCGGCGACTCGCCGTCGCCCGCCGCGCGCACGTGCCCGATGACCCGCGCCCCGTCCGGGAGCCCGTCAGTGCCGCCTGCGGGCGCGCCCAGGATCTCCGCGGGCACCGTTGCCAGCATCCCGTGGTCCTCTCCCCCGGTGAGCACCCACGTGCGGGCGATCGCCGCGGCGGCGGCCTCGTCGTCGGCGAGCAGGCGGGCCACCGGCACGAGCGAGGCCATCGCGCTCGCGAGCGCGCCCCTTCCCCGACCGGGCTCGTCGATATCGAGGATGACGCCGCTCGCGCGGGCGATCCGGTCGCCGTCGCGCAGCAGGGAGTCCGAGACGTCCATCATCGCGCTCGCACCGGACCGCGCCATGACGGGGCCGGCCTCCAGGGGCGGGCGGGGTGCGCGGAAGGCCTCCAGGCAGGCTCGTGCTTCAGCGCGGGTAGCGGCGACGTCGAGGGCGCGGGGCGATCCCGCGGGCGCCGGCTTCTGGCCCCGCCGCTGCGGACCCGGGGCGTCCCCGTCCCCGATCCCAGCGCTGAGCAGGGCCAGTCCTGCGGCACTGCGCCCCGGGGCGCCCACGTGGACGATCGCGTCCCCGGGCCTCGCCCCGGAGCGGAGCACGGGGGCGCGCCCCTGGAGATCGCCCAGGACGGTCACGGAGATGACGATGGCACGGCCGCCCACGAGATCACCGCCGACCACACCCGCCCCGCACTCGCGGCAGGCCTCGCCCATGCCGGCGACCATGCCCTCCACCCAGGCGACCGGCGTCGTCCCGGGTATCGCGAGCCCCACGGTCAGCGCGGTGGGCAGGGCTCCCATGGCGGCGGCGTCGGCGAGGTTCTGAGCGGCGGCGCGCCTGCCCACCTGCTCCGGAGTGGACCAATCCGTCCGGAAGTGCAGACCCTCGACGAGCACGTCGGTGCTCACGGCGTAGCGGCCGTCCGGCGCGGCGAGGACGGCGCAGTCGTCGCCCGTGCCGACGACCTCGCCCGCCGCGCGGGGCAGTAACGGGGCGAAGCGGGCCAGCAGGCCCTCCTCGCCGAGGTCCGCGACGGTCAGGACAGCATGATCCCGCCCATGGAGGCCGGGGGCCCGCGCGCCCGGCCCCTCAGCGGTTGACATCTGCGGGACGGGCCAGGGCCAGCTCGATGAGCTCGGTGACGAGCTCGGGGTAGGTCATGCCGCTCTTGCGCCACATGTAGGGGTACATGGAGAAGGGCGTGAAGCCGGGCATCGTGTTGACTTCGTTGACGATCGCCCGCCCGTCGGGGGTCAGGAAGAAGTCCACGCGCGTCAGGCCCTCGGCGCCGATGGCCTCGAAGGCGCGGGCGGCGGTATCCATGAGCAGTTCGCGCTCCTGGGCGGTGATGGGCGCCGGGCAGACCATGGCGACGGCGTCGTGCGCCAAGTACTTGGTCTCGTAATCGTAGAACTCGCCGGCGCCGCGGGCGGCGTCCATGGCGATCTCACCGGGCTCGGCCACGCGCGGGGCGTCGTCGTCGCGGCCGCCCAGGATGGCGACCTCGATCTCGCGGCCCTCGATCCCGGACTCCACAAGCACCTTGGGGTCCACCTCGCGGGCGGCCTCGATGGCGGTGCGCAGGCGCTCGGGCGACTCCACGCGGGTGATGCCCAGGGACGAGCCCGCGCGGGCGGGCTTGACGAAGAGCGGATAGGAGAGCTCCTGGCAGGCGGCGAGGATCGCCTCGGGGTCGCGCTTCCAGGCGTGCGGGACGACGACGACGTGCGGCGCGGTGGCGATGCCGGCATCGGCGAGGAGGACCTTGGTGACCTGCTTGTCCATGCCCGCCGCGGAGGCCAGGACGCCGCAGCCCGCATAGGGAAGGCCCAGCATCTCGAGCATTCCCTGGATGGTGCCGTCCTCGCCGTAGGGGCCGTGCAGGAGGGGCAGGACGAGGTCGATCGCCTCCAGGACGCGCGGGCCCGCCTGGGTCAGGGCCACCGGCGCTCCCCCGCCCAGGCGCATGGCGAGCTCGCCGCGCCCCATGCCCTCGGCGGTGACGCGCACGGGCGGGGCGCCGTCCCGGAGTTCCAGCGCGGCGGGGTCATCGTCGACGAGGACCCACTGCCCCTCCATGGTGATCCCGATGGGCACGACCTCGTAGCGCTCCCGGTCGATCGCGGAGAGGACCCCAGCGGCGGTGGCGCAGGAGATCGTGTGCTCCCCGCTGCGCCCCCCGAAGACGACGGCGATACGCGGGCGCCTGCCGGACGCGGGGCGAGTGCCGGAGGCAGGACCCTCGGAGGCGTCGACGGCGGGTTGTGCGGCGGAGGGAGCGGCGGATTGCAGGGTCTCAGACATGGGCCCAGGCTACCCGCCGCTCCCTCCCGTCACAGGCTCACAGGGACGCGGGCCGTCTCCTGGATCGGACCCTGCGGACCGCCTCCCAGCCGACCCCCAGGAGGAAGACGAGTCCTCCGCCGATGAGGAAGGAGTCCGCTCCCATCCCACCGGTGAGCGGGAGCATCGGCACCGGCGACTTGGAGTTCTCGAAGGGCTTCACGAAATTGAAATGAGGAGCGTCCGAGTAGACTATGAAGTTCTTCGTCCGAGCATCCATCCGATAACCCGCAGGCGCCTTGGACTCTCTCACCTTGCGCCAGTTGTCCGACGAGACGATATTCTGGACATCGAAAGCCCCCGGCGCCGGATCGTGGTCGTAGAGAAGTGTTGCGTCATCGCCGCCTTGAGGGGCGCACGACTCCGCGCGCTCGGCGACACAGTCCTTGACGACCGTGCCGGCCGGAATTCCGTCACCGGTGATCTCCCATTCTGATCCGGCCAGGGCCTGGCGGGTCTCGGCGTCGATCTTTTTCCACGTGACCCGCCCCCGTCGGTCCTCACCAATAGTGCAGGCATCATTGTTGGCATCGCCATCGGAGTCCTGGTCCATGGCGACCTTGTTGTAGAGGCCCTTCGTCGAGTCGGCGGCGGCCCCGCCCGTCTGGCACTCGCGGAGGAGCTCAAGGCTATCCGAGTCCATGACCGCGGGATCAACGCTGTACACGATGACCACATCGTGAGTCTTGGAGGCGTTGACGTCGAGCTCATCGCCTCGCGTCACATAATACCCGGCCTGCTCGTTCTCGACCGTGGCGCCGTCGACCTCGACCCTGTCGATCGAGAATCCTTGGGGCGTCGAGGGGGTGTCAACGACCTCTGGCGATACCCCTCTCCCCGTGCCCGTGTTCGTCACCGTCACACTGTACGTGCGGCGCAGGGTTCCGGGAGTCGATCCGACGATGAAACCGCCATCGGATGTCTCCTTCTTGACGGAGAAGGAGGGGAGCTCCTCGGGGAAGGCGTTGAGCGCCTTGATCTTGACATCGGCCTGGGAGTCCTCCTTGAACGTCAGGGAGACCTCGCCCGGCTGACCCGGGGTCAGCGTCGCCCCTGACTCGGGGTTCAGGAGCACGTAGGAGACCCCCACCCCCTTGGGGACATCCTTCTCCCTGATCGTGCACGTCGCCGAGGACTTGGTTTTAGCGCTGGAGGTCGTCTGACCGTCGGTCACGGCGCCCAGCGGGGTGAAGCCGTCCCCCAAGCACTTGTACTCGAAGGAGTACGTCATCCCCGAGGGGCCGGGCCCCTCGACCTCCTTCTGGATGGAGAAGCTGACCTGCTTGCCAGAGCCCACGCCGCCCGCGTCAGGGACCTCCGCCTCGCCGGGCACATCATAATCAGGGCCCTTCTCGGCATCGGGGCCGTTCATGACCTTCGCGGTGTTGTAGAGCACCGCATAGTCCTTGTAATTGGGGTCGAGGGTACCGTAGACGGTCATGAAGTACGTCTCATAGCGATCGATGTAGTTGCCATCATCGTTCTTGTTGATCGTTACCCTGATGCCGCGCTCGCCGAATTTCTCACAGTTGAACCTCTTCTTGTCGAGATAGTTCTTGCGGTACACGACCTTGTCGTACGGGCGCGGCGTGATATTGTCTATGGCTAAGTTCTCGCAGGTGAGAACATAACCCTCACCGCCCGGGTCCTCGATCACCGGCTGCTTGTCCGAGTAGTTCTGCTTCGTAGCGCTGCCAAGACCGAGACTCCAGACGACCTGATTCCTCGCCGAGTCGACCTGGCCGTACTTGGAGCTGACGGAGAATGTGCCGGCCGGAGGCTCGGGCAAGAGCTCGGACTTCAGCGTCCCCTCACCCTTGCAGCCCCTGAAGACGAGGTCATGCTTGCCGACAGCCGCTCCCTCCGTCCAGACGATATTGATATAAGCGGATCCCGATACCGAGCCGTGGGTGTTCACGTACTCGCCGAGGGTGAGCGTGATCGTGGCCCCCTTGCCGGAGCCCCAGGTGACGGTGCCGACCTTTTGCCCCGCTCCATCATCGACGTCGAAAGAGGTCAGGAGGGGGTAGACCTCGACGAGATCCGGCAGGGTGATCGTGATGGTATCGCCGGCCTTGGCGTCGGCGTCGACCGTCCATTTCCACTGGAAGCGGGCCAATTGTCCGGCCCTGCTCTGATAAGTGCTCACACCATCGACATCGACGATGTTGGGGCCCGGCTGCCAGGAGAACTCGGACACGCTGCCGGCGCAGGCATTGACAGCCGACGCGCGGGGCAGCGCGCCGGGGAGCACCGGGAACATGAACAGCAATGACGCCATGGCGATGACCATCAGGGTCATCGACGCCCTCGACATCGTTCGACCTGAGCGATGGCGCGGCATCCGGTCACGGGATTGAGACGGCACAAGCGTTCCTCCACATCTTGCAACCCTGCCGACAGGGGAGGCGAGCAAGCACCTCAGGGTATTGGGCGTCCTAATAACACCAGTTGCCAATCTACCCGCCGGTCGAAGGCGAGGTCGGCGAAGTTATCGCAACGAGACCGACATTAGATAGCATCGTTGCACACCGCCCCCTCTCATCCCACCGGGCGGACGATCATCAAACACCTTCGAGGTCGCGAGACGTTTCCCTCGCGCGGGCAATGAGCGGTCCGGGCAGTGCCATGGAGCACAAGGCGCTATTGTCGTCCCACCACTGCCCACGAGGAGGAACCATGACCACCGCGCCCAGCCGCCGCATCTTCACCGCTTCCGCCCTCGCATCCCTGTCCTCCCTGGCGCTGACCTCCTGCGACTCCACCACCGACCCCGCGCCCTCCACCCCCAGCGCCTCGGGCGCGGTCCCGTCCACCAATGCCGCCGCGGATGGCGCCACCGCCACCGTGCCGATCCCCAGCGGGGAGCCCCTGCCCACCGCCACCACGATCGTCACCGCCTCGGAGTCATCCGAGACGGGCTCCGACGCGCCCTGGGTGGAGACGGGCTCCGCGCAGGCGGCCGGCGACGCAGCGAGACTCCTGGTGACCGGCGTGCGCACGGGGACGCATGAGGACTACGACCGCATCGTCGTCGACCTAAGCGGCGAGGGAACGCCCGGCTGGCAGGCGGACTGGGTCGCCGACGCGGGCACGCAGGGCAAGGGCGACCCGATCCAGCCCTCCGGCATCTACATCCTGCGTGTTTTCGGAACGGGTGCGCGCATGCCCTCCACCGCTGAGGAGATCGCGTCGGCCCAGAAGACCCTCAGCGCGGACTTGGACCTGCCCGCGATCGCCTCGTTCCACTACGACCCGACCGTCGAGGCCCAGTACCAGCTGGTCCTGGGCACCTCATCGCAGTCCTACCGGATCTTCGCGCTCAGCTCGCCCACACGCCTGGTCGTGGATGTCAAGCATCCCTGAGCGGCGCACCCCCGGCTGGTTCGGCTTCCCGCTCCCGGGGCGGGGGCCGAGCCCTCAGTCGATCCGCTCGCCGTGGACGCCCTCGGTCTTGCGGGGGCGCGCCAGGAGCGCGTCGTTGACCTCCTCAACGCTCGCCGCCCCCTCAACGACGGCCACCACTCCCGCAGTGATCGGCATATCAACGCCGTGCCGGGCGGCGAGATCGAGGACGGCGCGCGCGGACTTGGCGCCCTCGGCCACGCCCCGCGAGGCCGAGGCGGCCTCGTCCACGGTCATGCCCTCGCCGAGATGACGACCGAAGGACTGGTTGCGGCTCAGTGGTGAGGAGCAGGTGGCCACGAGGTCGCCCATCCCGGCCAGGCCCGCGAAGGTCTCGGGGCTCGCGCCCAGGGCCAGGCCCAGGCGGGTGATCTCCACCAGACCCCGGGTGATGATCGTTGCCCTGGAGTTGTTGCCGTAGCCCCGGCCGGCGGCCATACCGACGGCGAGCGCGATGACGTTCTTGACCGCCCCGCACAGCTCGACGCCGAGCACGTCGGTGTTCGTATAGGGGCGGAAGGCAGCGGTGGCGCAGGCGGCGGCCACGCGCGCGGCCAGATCCTCGTCCGCTGCGGCGATGACGGTGGCGGTGGGCTGCCGCGCGGCGATCTCGTCGGCGAGGTTGGGGCCGGAGACGACGGCGAGGCGCTCGGGCCCCACCTGGAGGGCCTGGCCCATGACCTCGCTCATGCGCATTCCGGTGCCCAGCTCGATGCCCTTCATGAGGGAGACGACGGCGGCGCCCTCCTCGAGGCGCCCCGCCAGTGGGGCGACGATCCCCCGGGCGGCCTGGGAGGGCACGGCGACGACGACCGTGTCGGCGCCGCCGACGGCCGCGGCCATGTCCGTCGTCGCCCGCACTCCGACGGGCAGGCGCAGGCCGGGCAGGTAGCGCTCGTTGGCGCCGGCATTGATCTCCTCGGCGATCTCGGCCCGGCGCGCCCAGATGGTGGCGCTGCCGCCGGCCTCGGCGATGAGGGAGGCGAAGGCGGTGCCCCAGGCTCCCGAGCCGATGATGGCGGCGCGGGCCGATGCGCCCCGGCCGGTCACTGCCCGGCCCCCTCCGACTCGCTGCGGCCGCCCGGGGCATCGTCGGCCCCGGACTCGGGTCGGGCGGCCTCCCCGGGGCTCGCCTCCTGGGCCGGGTCGGGGTCGGGCAGGCGCTCGCCGTAGGCCCCGGGGCCGTGGTCGATGTCGTAGTGCGGGTCGAAGGGGCGGGGCGCCCTCTCGCCCCGGATGACCTCGAGCTCGGCGGTGATGGCGCGCATGATCTCGGCGGTGCAGGCGCGCACGGCGTCGTGGTCGTCGGTGTCGCTGCCGAAGCGGGAGAGGTCCAGGAGCTCGCCCACGCGCACCGTGACGGGCTTGGGCGGGAAGGGATGGAAGGCGTCGGTGCAGGTGTCCATGATGTCCTGCCCGCCCCACTGCGCCATGGGGACCACGGGCACGCCGGTGCGCATGGCCAGGCGGGCCGCACCGGTCTTACCGACCATCGGCCACTTCAAGGGATCGCGGGACAGGGTGCCCTCGGGGAAGATCATGATGACGCCGCCGGCGGCGAGGATCCTCTCGGCCTCACGCAGGGCGTCGGAGGCGCTCGCCGTGCCGCGCTCAACTGGGATCTGTCCGCCGGCGCGCAGCACCCGGCCGACCACGGGGATTTTGAACAGACTGGCCTTGGCCAGGGAGTAGGCGGGGATATCGGCGTCCACGAGCGCGCGCATGGCGGTGAGGGCGTCGATATTGGACAGGTGGTTGGCCACGGCGATGAAGCCGCCGTCGGCGGGGAAGCGCTCGACACCGGTCACGCGCTGGCGCGAGACGAGCTTGAGGAAGGGGATGATCGCTCCGCGCGAGGCGAAGCGGTAGAACAGGCTCATAGGACGCTTCTGGGGCACGACACGACTCTAGCCGGATCGGGCCGGCCGCGTGCCTCGCCGGGCGCGGTGCCCGCGTGGCGCCGGGGTCAGGCCAGGCGGGTCACCTTGGCGTCCAGTGAGCCCAGCTTGCTCATGAATTGCTCGTAGCCGCGGTCAATGAGGTTGATGCCCTCCACGCGGCTCGTCCCCTGGGCGGCCAGGGCGGCGATGAGGTGGGAGAAGCCGCCGCGCAGATCGGGCACGACGATATCCGCGCCGCGCAGGGGCGTGGGCCCGGAGATGACGGCGGAGTGGTAGAAGTTGCGCTGTCCGAAGCGGCAGGCGGTCCCGCCCAGGCACTCGCGATAGACCTGAATGGCCGCGCCCATCTTGCACAGGGCCTTGGTGAAGCCGAAGCGGTTCTCGTAGACGGTCTCGTGGACGATCGAGACGCCGTCGGCCTGGGTGAGGGCAACGACGAGCGGCTGTTGCCAGTCGGTCATGAAACCGGGGTGGACATTGGTCTCCACGACGATGGAGCGCAGATCGCCGCCGGGGTGGTAGAAGCGGATGCCGTCGTCGCGCACCTCGAAGGCGCCGCCGACCTTCCGGAAGATGTTGAGGAAGGTCGTCATATGGCTCTGGTGGGCGCCATGGACGAAGACGTCACCGCCGGTGGCCAGAGCGGCGGAGGCCCAGGAGGCCGTCTCGATGCGGTCGGGCAGGGCGGTGTGCCGGTAACCGGCGAGCTCCTCGACGCCCTCGATGTGGATGGTGCGGTCGGTGTCCACGGAGATGATGGCGCCCATCTTCTGCAGGACGTCCACCAAGTCCATGATCTCGGGCTCGACGGCGGCGCCGCGCAGCTCGGTGCGCCCGTCGGCGCGCACGGCGGTGAGCAGCGTCTGCTCGGTGGCGCCGACGCTGGGGTAGGGCAGCTCGATGACGGTGCCGCGCAGGCCTTCGGGCGCGGTCAGGCGGATGCCGGCCTCGAGCTTGTCGACGACGGCGCCGAAGCTGCGCAGGATGTCGAGGTGGAAGTCGATCGGGCGGTCCCCGATGCGGCAGCCGCCGAGGTCGGGGATGAAGGCCTCGCCGAGGCGGTGCAGGAGGGGCCCGCAGAACAGGATCGGGATGCGCGAGCTGCCGGCGTGGGCGTCGATATCCGCCACATGGGCCGCCTCCACCCGGGAGGGGTCGAGGTGGAGGATGCCGGCGGTCTGGTCGTAGTCCACCTGGACGCCGTGGAGGGTCAGCAGTCCGGAGACCACCTCGACATCCCGGATGAGGGGGACGTTGCCGAGCACCGACGGCGTCGTACCGAGCAGCGCCGCGACCATCGCCTTGGGAACGAGGTTCTTCGCGCCGCGCACCGTGATCTCGCCGCTGAGCGGGCGGCCGCCCTCAACCTGAAGAAGACCGTCGACCATGCCTACCTCCTTAGTGCCGCGCGGCGGGGCCCGCGCTCCGCCCGGCGCAGGGACGGCGGGCCAACCAAGCATAGGCGAGGCCCGGCGCCCCGCCGACCTCTTCAGGGTGTGGGCATCTGCGCAACACGGGCGGGAACAACCCGGGCAGGTGGCAGGTGGCGGGCGGGCAGGGTGGTGGGCTTGAAGGAGGGCCGCGCGGCCTCGTAGGCGCTGATGGCGTCCTCCTCGGTGAGGGTGAGCGAGATGTCGTCGAGGCCCTCCATGAGGCACCAGCGCACGTAGTCGTCGATCTGGAAGGTCGTGCGCAGGGATCCGCACGTGACGCTGCGCTCCTCGAGGTCCACAGTGATCTCAGTACCGGGCTCGTTCTCGAGGATCTTCCACAGCTGCTCGCAGTCCTCGGGGCTGATGACCCCGGCTACGAGCCCCTGCTTGCCCGCATTGCCGCGGAAGATATCGGCGAAGCGGGGGGCGAGGACCACCTTGAAGCCGTAGTCCTTGAGAGCCCACACGGCGTGCTCGCGCGAGGAGCCGGTGCCGAAGTCGGGGCCGGCCACGAGCACGGAGGCGCGCTTGTAGGCGTCCCGATTGAGGATGAAGTCGGGCTCGCCGGCGCGCCAGGCGGAGAAGAGGGCGTCGTCGAAGCCGGTGCGGGTGATGCGCTTGAGGTAGACCGCCGGGATGATCTGGTCGGTGTCGACGGCGCTGCGGCGCAGTGGGGCGCCGATACCGGTGTGGCGGATGAACTTGTCCATGGTGATCCTGCTTCCCTGTCTCGTCCCGGTGTCTCTCAGGCGGCCCGGCCGGCCGTGGCGCTCCGCCCGTCCAACGGCTCCAGGTCGGCGGGAGTGGACAGCCTGCCGCGCACGGCCGTGGCAGCGGCGACGACGGGCGAGACCAGGTGGGTGCGCCCGCCCTTGCCCTGCCGGCCCTCGAAGTTGCGGTTCGACGTCGAGGCGCAGCGCTCCCCGGGGGTGAGCTGGTCGGGGTTCATGCCCAGGCACATGGAGCATCCGGCGTTGCGCCACTCGGCGCCGAAACCCTTGAAGACCCGATCCAGGCCCTCGGCCTCGGCCTGGAGGCGGATGCGGGCGGAGGCGGGGACGACGAGCATGCGCAGGCCCGGGGCCTTGGTACGGCCGCGCACGACCTCGGCCGCGGCGCGCAGATCCTCGATGCGCCCGTTGGTGCACGAACCGAGGAAGACGGTGTCAACGGTGATATCCCGCAGCGGAGTACCGGGGGTGAGATCCATGTACTCCAGGGCGCGCTCGGCGGCGCGGCGCTCGGTCTCGTCGGCGATGGTGGCGGGGTCGGGGACGGACGCGGAGATCGGCAGGCCCTGCCCCGGATTGGTGCCCCAGGTGACGAAGGGCTCGATGTCCGCGGCGGTGAGGACGACCTCGGTGTCGAAGACGGCGTCGTCGTCGGTGCGCAGGGTGCGCCAGTACTCCAGCGCGGCGTCCCAGTCGGCGCCCCGCGGAGCGTGGGGGCGATCCTTGAGGTAGTCGAATGTGGTCTCGTCGGGGGCGATCATGCCGGCGCGGGCACCGCCCTCGATGCTCATGTTGCAGATCGTCATGCGGGCCTCCATCGACAGCTGCTCGATGGCGCGTCCCCGGTACTCGATGACGTGGCCCTGGGCTCCATTGGTGCCGATCTTCGCGATGATGGCCAGGATGATGTCCTTGGCCCCCGAGCCGGACGGCAGGTCGCCGTCGATGGTCACGCTCATGGTCTTGAAGGGGGCGACCGGCAGGGTCTGGGTGGCGAGCACGTGCTCGACCTGGCTGGTGCCGATGCCGAAGGCCAGCGCCCCGAAGGCGCCGTGGGTGGAGGTGTGGGAGTCCCCGCAGACCACGGTCATACCGGGCTGGGTCAGACCCAGCTGGGGGCCGACGGCGTGAACGATGCCCTGGTCGGCGTCGCCCAGGGAGTGGAGGCGGACCCCGAACTCGGCGCAGTTGGCGCGCAGGGTGTCGATCTGGGCGCGACTGGTGACGTCGGCGATCGGCAGATCGATGTCGAGGGTGGGGGTGTTGTGATCCTCTGTGGCGATGGTCAGCTCGGGACGACGCACCGCACGCCCGGCCAGGCGCAGCCCCTCGAAGGCCTGCGGGCTGGTCACCTCGTGGACAAGGTGGAGGTCGATGTAGAGCAGGTCCGGGGCGCCGTCCGCCCCCTGCGCAACCACATGATCCCGCCACACCTTCTCGGCGAGGGTCATTCCCATCGCATTACCCCTTCACTCAGTGCCGCTCAGTGCCGGCCACTGTCTTTCATGACACACCGTTGCCGTGGATCCTCGAGATTACTTGAGGTCTCAGCCCTCGGGATGGCAGTATCAGATTATGGACGAAGCGTTGGACTCAGCGACCAGCAGCGGTGTGGGCGTCATCGACAAGGCGGCCCTCGTCATGAGCGCCCTGGAGGCGGGCCCGGCGACCCTCGCCCAGCTCGTCTCCTCCACCCATCTGGCCCGGCCGACCGCCCATCGCATCGCCGTCGCCCTGGAGTACCACAGGCTGGTCTCACGCGACTCGCAGGGGCGC
The DNA here is from genome assembly GCF_002076915.1 of Actinomyces gaoshouyii. NCBI lineage: Bacteria > Bacillati > Actinomycetota > Actinomycetes > Actinomycetales > Actinomycetaceae > Actinomyces > Actinomyces gaoshouyii. The sequence continues at coordinate 790,671 of NZ_CP020468.1, read as the reverse complement.
TTCATCCTCGGCCCGCGCCTGACTGAGCTCGCCTCGGCCGCCGGCGAGGACCACCTGCTCACGGCCGCCGGTCCGGTGCTGGCGGCCCTGCGGGACAAGACGCATGAGTCCGCCCAGCTCTACCGCCGTCAGGGGGATGTACGCGTGTGCGTGGCCAACGCGGAGCGCCCGATCGGCCTGCGCGACTCGATCCCGGTCGGGGCGACAATGTCCATGCTGGGCGGCTCGGGGGCGCAGGTGCTGCTGGCCTGGGAGGAGCCGGACAGGCTGCACCGGGGCCTGGTGGGGGCGCGCTTCAACGCCACAATGCTCTCAGCGGTGCGCCGACGCGGCTGGGCGCAGTCCGTGGGCGAGCGCGAGCCGGGCGTCGCCTCGGTCTCGGCCCCCGTGCGCGGCGCGAGCGGCAAGGTGATCGCGGCCGTGTCGATCTCCGGGCCGATCGAGCGCATGGGTCGCCAACCGGGCCGCGTGCACGGCGCCGTGGTCATGGCGGCCGCCCGCCGCCTGTCCGAGATCCTGCGCACCGCTGACGAGGGCTGACCCCTCCCCCGCCGAGACCGGTCGAAAACAGCACCGAGACCGGCGCACGGTGCCGCCGGACCGGTCGGAGGCGATGGCGCCACCCCGGAGGCCCGCTCGCTCCCTCCGCTGTCCTCTGTTCCAGAGGGGACTCGCATGCGAAAATATGCACCCCCATTCCGATCGAGAGGACCGTCTCTTGCCTGATGACCGACAGCCTCTCCTCCACGCCCTTCAGGCGCTCTCGGAAAGCCTCGGCCCCTACGTCCGCCGACGCCTGGCTGACGAGTACCCGAACCAGGACCGGTTATCCCCGGCGCCGTGGGACGGGGCTCCGGGGGACGCCGACCTCGATGATCTCTCCACTCAGTTCTTCGCCCTGACCGGGCGCGACAGGAGCGGCAAGTCGATCCTCAACGTCGAGTCAGGCCTGCGCAGCAGGATTCACGCCATCTGGATCGCGCGCAACCGGCTCACCCACGGTGCGAGGCTTGAGCGCTCCGAGATGCTGCTGGCGCTGAGCGAGGTCGCTGAGGTCCTCCGGATCATCGGGGATGTCGAGGCATCCGACCGGGTCTCGCAGGAACTCGCGGCTCACGCGGCTGCCGGAACCAGGATGGAGACATCGGGGGCGGAGCCCGCCGCCGGGCTCGAGTCCCTTGTCGAGCCGTTGGACACTCCCCAAGCAGGTTCTCTCGAGGAGCCGGACGCAGCGCACGAGGAGCCGACGCCCTCGGACAAGCGCGCCGAGCGCACCGCGGCCGGGGCGGCTCCGGCCGTCTCCGACCCGCTGCCCCCTGCCCACGACGAGACGGCGCGCGTCGCGGCGCCCGAGCCACCGCCTCTGCCACGGCCGACTGGGACTGGGCTCGACCTCCTCGCGGTCTCCGTCGATGCTCCCCCGGTCGTTTCCTATGCCCACGCCATCGCCGGGTCGCGCCTCGCCATGACCATCCACCTGCGGCCGGTCGATATCCGCGGCACCGACCTCGATGAACAGGGGGCTCGGCAGTGGGTTCCCCTCGAGGATGTCCGCGTCACCATCGGCGTCGAGGTTGATGGCGAGAGCGTCGCCTCCGGCCATCCTGTCATCCTGACCCGGCTCGGCGCGGAGGGGGAAGACCTCACCGTCAGCATCCTCCCGGAACGATCGGCCCTGCTCCAGGTCGACGCCCAGAGCCCCTCGCGCCTCCATCTGCTCCTCGAGTCGGCAGGCGCGCGACGCGACCTCTTCCTTGATGGTCCGGATGTCCTCACTCCGCGCCAGTGGGTGATGCGAGGCCGTCCCTCGGAGGCTGCCGCCACGTTGACCGCTTTCGTCCAGCCCCAGCAGCCCAGGCTCGCGCCGCTCTGCTCCCAGGCCGCTCAGCTGCTCGGTACAGCCACGGGATCGCCGTCCCTCAACGGCTACGAGGGCGGCCCCGCGAGGGTGAGCTCCATCGTCGCGGCAGTCTGCCGTGCCATCCAGGATGCCGGGGTGGCCTACGCGGTTCCGCCGACGAGCTGGGGGGAGTCGGGCCAGCGGGTGCGCACTGCGCAGGACGTGCTCGACAACCGTCTCGGCACCTGCCTCGACACCACGATCCTCCTGGCGAGCGCTCTGGAGTACCTCGAGATCGAGCCGCTGATCATCCTTCTTCCGGGACACGCTCTCCTTGGCTACTGGCGCACGCAGCGCCACCTCTCCGAAGATCTCACGATGCCCGGGTGGGAGCTGCTCAACCAGATCGACCTCGGAGAGATCCGCCTGGTCGAGACGACTCTCCTCACCGGCGAGGCCTCCGCCACCGCTGAACAGCTCCATCAAGCGGCCCGTCGGCTCATCGGCGTCGACGCCGCCGAGATCGATGTCGTGATCCCCGTGCGGGCGGCCCGCGAGCGCGGGGTCGTCCCCATGCCGTTGAGAACCCGTCACGAGGACGGCGAGATCGTTGAGAGCACCTATGTCGCCGCACCGCGGCCGAACACTGTCCTACTGGCCGACGAGCTCCTCCGCACCACCCGGCCCCGTCCCACGCGGAGCAAGGCCCCGGATCGGGTCGAGGCCTGGAAGGCACGGCTCCTCGATCTCAGTCTGCGCAACCGCCTCATCAACTGCTCGGATAGCGCGATCCACAGCCACAGGATCGTCGAGCTCGCGGTTCCCGAAGCGGTTATCGGATCCTTCGAAGACCTCGTGAATGCGGGGCGTGACATCACGCTGAGGCCCGCTGGCGAGCGGGCCGCCGAGGTGCGCCGCATCGGCGGCCTCTTCCGCACGGAACTCGATCCTCCGCAACTCGCTCCGCTGCTGGCGGACCACCGCGAGGTCGAGGTCGATCTGGGTGAGGGCACTTATGACCCGATCCTGCGCCGTCTGCGCTCCACCGCCAGGACCCTCGCCGAGGAGACCGGCGCCAACAACCTCTACCTCGCCCTCGGCTCACTCGTCTGGAAGACGGGCGGCACGACCATCCGTTCCCCCCTCGTCTTCGTCCCCGTCGACCTCGAGCGCCGCTCAGCCCACAGCCCCTTCCGCCTGCGGATCGATCCCTCGGGCACAACCACCCCCAACTACTCCCTCGTCGAGCGCCTCCGGATCGATCTCGGCCTCGACCTCACGGAGCTGAGTGAGCCAGAGGAAGATGCCGCCGGCCTGAACCTCCCGCGGCTCTTCGAGGTCGTGCGCCGAGTGCTCGCGGACAACCGCCTGCCCTTCCATGTCGAGGCGACGACGTACCTCGGCATCTTCCAGTTCGGCACCTTCCGCCTGTGGAAGGACCTCGAGGAGTCGTGGAAGGAGATCGCCCGCAATCCCCTCGTCCGCCACCTCATCGAGACGCCCGACCAGCAGTTCGCCGACCCACAGGCGCATGCCCCGGTGGTCGGCCTCGAGCAACTCCTGCCCCGGCTCCCGGTGGCGGCTGACGCCTCGCAGGCCGAGGTCGTCGCCCAGGCGCTCAGCGGGCGCACGATCGTCGTCGAGGGCCCACCCGGCACCGGCAAGTCCCAGACGATCACCAACGTCATCGTCAGCGCCATCGCGCAAGGCCGTAAGGTTCTTTTCGTCGCCGAGAAGCAGGCGGCGCTCGAGGTCGTAGCCAGGCGCCTGCGCGACGCGGGCATCGGCGGGCTCCTCCTCGACCTCCATGATCGCAAGCAGTCCCCGGACGCCGTGCGTCGGAAGATCCTCGCCGCGATGGATCTCGAGGCCCACCCGGACCGCATCACCTTGCAATCCCGGATGGCTCTGGCCGGAGCCGACAGCGCCAGACTCGCCGAGTACCGCGCCTCCCTGCACGGGCGCAGCCCGAGCGGCATGTCCTTCTACAGTGCCCGAACGGCCGAGATCGCATACTCCGGTCACAGGGCCGGGAGCCTCACGATCACGCCCGCGCAGCTCGCCGCGATGACGGACGGCGACGTCGCTTCTCTGCGCACGAGCATCCCGTCCGTCGGCACGTGCCTGGACCGTTACCGCGACGTGCTCGTCGGCTCCGAGCCCGTGATCTCCCAGCCTCTCGACGACGTCTCCCTCTCAGAGGTCCTCGCCGCCACCGCGCGTTGGGATAGCGTCATCTCGAGCGGCGACGACGAGCTCCTAGCCGCCGTCGGGACAATGCCCGACCATGAGTTGGAGACTGCCGCCCTCATCCTCGAAGATCCCGTCCTCGATACTCGTGTCCTCGACCTCATCGCGGACCCATCATGGGTGCGCGACGCCCAGTGGCTCCTCCAGCAGCTCGACGCCGAGGCCACCGACCTGCGCCCGGCCCTCACCTACTACCGGGAGAGCGTCCTCGACGAGCCCCTCGACGCGGTCAGGGAGAGCCTCATCAACGCCAAGCACGCCTTCTTCAGCAAGTCCAAGAAGGCCGAGAAAGCACTCGCCCGGCTCGCCGGCCACCGCAGCGGCAAGCCCATGCCCGACGACGCCGCCGCGCTGCTCGGCATCGTCGACGAGCTCATCGCACTCGCCCGCCGCCGCGACCAACTGCGCGAGCGGCACGCGGCTCTACTGCCGTGGACCGCCGCGATGATCCGCAACTGGACGCCTTTCGACAGACCCGCGGCCGCAGCCTCCGGGGACAGGCTGCGCCAACTGCTCGAGCGGGCTCATCTGGCCGCCGCAGGGCAGCGCAGCCAGACGCGGATCATTGTCGCCGCATGCGCGATCCGGCCGGACCGCTCGGCAATCGCGGGATGGATGCGCGCGTACTCCCGGGCCCGTGAGGGACTGACGGCACTGAGCCGAGTCGGCATCGGGCGAGGTGCTATCGAGGCCCTCCTGCCGATGCCCGCCCCGCGCCGAGAACGGGTCCTCCGAGGCTGGAGCGAGTTCCTCAGCGCCGGGACGGAGTTCCGCCGCCTCGGCCTCGCATCCTGCCTCGACCAGCTCCGGCGAGGCGAGGTGCTGTCCTCGGATGCCTCCACCGCCCTCGAGATCGGTCTCATCCACGCCACGCTCGAATCGCAGCGGGAGCGAGGCCGCCTCGACGAGTTCGATGCCGAACGGCAGAACACCACCGTGGCCCAGTACGCAGCGGTGCTCGACGAGATCCGCAGTATGCTGCCCGAGGCGCTCGTCGAGGACGCTCTTATCGCCCGGGGCCACGCCCTGGCGAGTGAGGGCCTGCGACTGGCCAATCTGCGCACCGCTCTGGAGCGCAAGCGTAAGAAGCGGAGGATCCGCGATCTCATCGGTGAGTTCGGCGACCTCATCACCTCCCTCACCCCATGCGTCCTCGTCTCCCCGGACTCGGTGGCGCGGTTCTTCCCCGCCAACCGCCAGGACTTCGATCTCGTCGTCTTCGACGAGGCCTCCCAGATCACGGTCGCCGCCGCCATCGGAGCCATGGGGCGCGGTCGTAGCGTCATCATCTGCGGGGACTCCAAGCAGATGCCTCCGACATCCTTCGCCGAGCTCTCACGAGATGACGACGGCGAGGACGACATCGTCGACGAAGAGTCGATCCTCAGCGAGTGCGTGGCCGCGCACGTCCCACGGTTCTGGCTGTCCTGGCACTACCGCAGCAGGGTCGAATCCCTCATCGCCTTCTCCAACGCCGCGTACTACCAGGGCCGACTGTCCTCGTTCCCGAGCCCCAGGTCGGCCGAGCGGGACGATGGTCCCCATGGCTTCGGCATCAGCCTGCGCCACGTCGACGGCCACTTCGTGCGCAGCGTCCCGCGCGGGCAGTCGCGCAAGACCTATCGCACGAACCAGGCGGAGGCCGAGGCCATCGTTGAGGAGATCCAGCGCCGATTCGACGACGATCCCACCGATCCCGAGGGACCATCGGTCGGTGTCGTCACGTTCAACATCCAGCAGCGCGATCTCATCGAGGCCCGCCTGCGCGAGCTCGACGATCCGAGGATCACTGCCTCGCTCGACGCGGCCGGGGGTATCTTCGTCAAGAATCTCGAGAACGTCCAAGGAGATGAGCGGGACGCGATCCTGTTCTCCGTCGCCTTCTCGGCGGGGGAGGACGGACAGGTCCCGCTCAACTTCGGGCCCCTCAATCGACATGGCGGGGAGCGCCGTCTCAACGTCGCGATCACGAGGGCGCGGGCCCAGGTCGTTCTCTTCTGCTCCTTCGACCCGGCATCGCTCCACGCGGAGCGCAGCACCTCGACGGGGCTGCAGGACCTCAAGCGCTACCTACTGCTCGCCGAGCACGGCACGGGAGCTCTGCCCGCGCGCGCGGCGGGTCAGGCGCGCCCCGACGGGCACCGCGAGGAGATCGCGGCAGCCCTGCGCGCACGGGGATTGGCCGTGCGCACCGACGTCGGCCTGTCCGACTTCCGCATCGACCTCGTCCTCGCCCCTGGTGATCGCCCCGACGAACCGAGGGTGGCCGTCATGCTCGACGGCCCGAACTGGGAGAGCCGGCGCACCTCCTATGACCGCGACGTGCTGCCGACGAGGGTACTCGCGCGCATGATGCACTGGCCGGGAGTCGAGCGGATCTGGATGCCGGAGTGGCTCCGGGACCCGGAGGCAGTCGTCTCCCGTCTTGTCGGCGCCGTCGAGCATACGCAGGACTACGGCGAGCAGCACGACGGCGCCGCTGCCCCGGGCCTGCCCGCACCCGCAGTCCCGGCCTCGATTCTGGATCTCGCCGCGGCCTCTGAGACCGGACCGGCTGACCGAGGTGAGGCCGGCCCAGTCCGGGCCTTGACGCCATTCGAACAGGCCGGCGCGTCGCCGCACGCCACGGCAGCGCCCGACCACGCCGCCGCCGGGACCGCCACGGCAGCGCCAACGTCTCACGCGCGGACGGAGCGGCGCAGGGATCTCAGCGCCGTCGTCGACTTCGTGCCGTACGAGCCGAACGAGCGCCTTGAGCGCGCGCTTCTCGACGAGGCGGCGACGAATCCCCGGGCCCGCGCGATCATACGTGAGGCAGCAGAGCGGATCTGCGAGCAGGAGTATCCGATCGCACGAGAGCGGCTGCTCAGCTTGGTCTGCTACGACTTCGGCATGCAGCAGGCACGAAGCGTGAGGAAACAGCAGATCCTCACCCTCATCCGCAGCGCGCGAGTCTTCACCGACCCGGACGGCTTCGTCTGGCCGGAGGGCGTTGATCCGGCTGGTCTGACCGGCTACCGCCGTTATCCGTACGACTTCGTCGCCATCGAGGAGATCCATCCGCGCGAGCTGGACAACTACGTGCGAGAGCGCATGGGGGCAGAGGGCGGGCTCGATGACGAGCAGTTGCTGCACGACCTGCTCGCAGGGCTGTCGTTATCGACGCACCGCAAACTCACCGCATCCGTGCGCCACATGCTCACCCAGTCGATGGCGCGGGTCGGGGGGCGGGGGCGCTACCTGTCGGACTGACCCGTCACGCTGCGGCGCCGCCGACGGTGGGGCGGTGGTCATCGTGGGCCCCGCCGTCCTCACTGGTGTTGTCCTGCGGTCGGCCGACGGCGAGGTCGGGGAACCGGTCTCGCCGCTGTTTTCGACCGGTCTCGGAGAGGTCTTCTAGACTCTCGGCATGCGCCGGACACTTCTCGTCACGAACGATTTCCCGCCCGTCGTGGGCGGGATCCAGTCCTACCTCGACGACTACGCCCGCCGCCTGCCGGCCTCGGATCTGACCGTCCTGGCCTCCACTCCCCCCGAGGGCCCCGAGACCGCCGCGGCCTTCGACTCCGAGGTTCCCTTCGACGTCGTCCGCATGCCCACCCGCATGCTCCTGCCCACGCCGGAGGTGCGGGGTAGGATGCGGGGGATCATCGCCGAGCGCGGTATCGAGACCGTCTGGTTCGGCGCCGCCGCACCGCTCGGGCTGCTCGGCCGCGCCGCGAAGCGGGCCGGGGCGAGCCGTGTCATCGCCACGACTCACGGGCACGAAGTCGGCTGGTCCATGCTACCGGGCTCCCGCCAGCTCCTGCACCGCATCCTCCGCGACGCCGACGTCGTCACCTACATCTCCGAGTACACGCTCGGCCGCCTGCGCCCCTTCATACCATCGGGCACTCTCACCGCCCATCTTCCCAGCGGCATCGACGTCGACCGCTTCCGCCCCGATCCCGCCGCCCGCACCGCGCTTCGCGCCCGCTACCGGCTGGGGGGCGCCCCGACGGTGGTGTGCGTGTCCCGGCTCGTGGCCCGCAAGGGCCAGGACTCCCTCATCGAGGCCTGGCCGCGCGTGGTGGAGCACGTCCCGGGGGCCCGCCTGGTCATCGTGGGGTGGGGCTCCTACGCGCGCCGCCTGGCGCTCCTCAAGCGTCGCTCCTCCGCCCGTGATTCCATCATCCTGACCGGCAAGGTCCCCTACGACGAACTGCCCGGGCATGTGGCCATGGGGGACGTGTTCGCCATGCCCTGCCGTACGCGCGGTGGAGGCCTCGACGTCGAGGGCCTGGGCATTGTGTTCCTCGAGGCCTCCGCGGCGGGACTACCCGTCATCGCGGGGACCAGCGGCGGTGCGCCCGAGACCGTCGTTGAGGGCGTGACCGGGAACGTGGTCGACGGGCGCGACCAGGACGCGCTCGTGGAAGCGATTATCGGCCAGCTCTCCGATGCCGATGCGCGCGCCCGGATGGGCGCCGCCGGCAGGGAGCTCATGATCGGTCGCTGGACGTGGCCGTCCCTGGTGGAACGGCTGGTCCGCGCGATCGACGAGCGCTGAGGCGACGGCGCGCGCCGATGCCGTCGTCGCCCGTCATCACCACTCGCGAACCGCGGGCCCTCCTGGTGACTCAGGCGCGGGCGGTGGGCTGGGCGGCGTGCGCCGCGCGGAGGTCGGCGATGGCCCGCTCGAAGTCCTCCAGGCTGTTGAAGTTGGAGTAGACCGAGGCGAAGCGGAGGTAGGCGACCTCATCGAGTTCGCGCAGCGGCCCGAGGATCGCCAGGCCGACCTCATGGGAGTCCACGATGGCCTGGCCGGTGGCGCGAATCGCCTCCTCCACCTTGTGGGCCAGCAGCGCGAGGTCATCATTGGAGACCGGGCGGCCCTGGCAGGCTCGGCGCACGCCCACGATCACCTTGTCCCGGGAGAAGGGCTCGACGGCGCCGGAGCGCTTGCGAATGGACAGGCTGGCCGTCTCGATTGTCGTGTAGCGCCGACCGCAGGCCGGGCACTCGCGGCGACGGCGGATGGCCAGGCCGTCATCGGAGGTCCGGGAATCGACCACACGGGAGCCGTCGTGGCGGCAGAAGGGGCAGTGCACGCGGGCTCCTCGGGGTTGAAGCATGGCCTGTGACGTGGAGCCTAGGCGCCCACCGCCGTCGCCGCAAGGAGCCGCATGCCCAGCGATCCCCCTCTGGGCGATTCGTCAGCGGACAGGGACGACGAGGGTCTGCCCCGGGTGGATCGTTGAGGAGTGGAGATCATTGAGGTCCACGATCTGCGCCATGGCCTCGGACACGTCCGGGGCGCCCGTGGCGGCGGCGACGTCCCACAGGGACTGGCCCTCCTGGACCGTGGCCGTGGAGGTCTCCACGGGGGCCATGAGACCACTGCCGATGATCCCTGCGGCGGCGGCCAGGGCGAGTAGGACGACGATCATCATCGAGACGGCGCCCCAGCGCATCGGCGCCGGCAGCGAGGCGAGAGCTCCCCGAGAGGCCTCTTGCGCAACGGCGCGCCTCTGGGCGCCGCGGATGGCGGGATGAGCCGGCGCGAGGCCCGCGAGTTCGGCGAGCCCCACGCGGGAGGGCGGCGCAGCCGCCCTGGGCGCGGCAGCCCGGCGAGCATCCGAGGCGGGGCACGGGCGGGCGGAGCGCGGCGCACTCGGGCGCCGGCGCAGGTCGGCGGGAGCCGCGATGGCAGGAAGCTCCGGGACATCCGCCCCGGTGACGAGATGTAGGTGCGGGCGGTGAGGCTCCCCGGCGGCTCGCACCGGAAGCGCCTCCTGCCCGGCGATCTCCGCGCGAGGGGCTGAGGGCGCCGAGTGCGCGGACAAGGGTGTGACCATCCGCAGGCGGCGGGACGGCTGCGGCGGGAGTGCGAGTGCGCTCACAGGGAACCTCCTAGAACACATGTTCGACGAACAGATGTTCGAAGAATAGCGAGTCCGGCGCGACACGTCCAGCATCTTTCGAACATGTGTTTGAATGAGTGGCGGGCCGGCCGTATGGTTGACGGCAATCAGGACATCACCGGGCACTGACACGAATCCGGCGCCCTTAATCGCCCGTTCCGGGCCCGTGGTCGCCGCAGTGCCCCGGCCCGATCCAGCAGACCGCCCGCACTATCGAGGAGATCGCGATGAGCACGTCCCGCGGCAGCGACCGCCCCACGAAGGCACGAGCCGGGAGACCGGCCGCGCGGCGGGCGGAGGGGGGTGCCGCGCAGGGGAGCCCCCACCGGGATGACACCCCCGGTGCGGGGGGCGCCGAGGGCGCTCGCAGCGCGACCAGTGGCGATCGCATCCTGGCGAGCCTCGATGAACGCGCCCGCGCGGTCTACGAGGCCGTGCGCGACGCCGTCGTCGATCACGGCTACCCGCCCTCGATGCGCGAGATCGGGCAGAGGGTGGGGCTCACCAGCCCGTCGTCGGTCAAGCACCAACTCGACAAGCTCGAGCGCCTCGGCCTGGTGCGCCGCGATCCCAAGCGGCCACGCGCCCTGGAGGTCATCGTCCCCGAGGAGCCCGAGGCCCTCGCCTCCACGGTCGCCGCTGAGGGGCCCGCGCTCCAGGTGGCCCCCCGCCCGACCAGCCCCTCCCCCGCCACTCCCGCGGCCCTGCCCATGCTGCCGGGAGTGGCCGAGGGGGAGGCCGTGGCAGTGCCCCTCGTGGGGCGGATCGCGGCGGGCTCGCCCATCCTGGCCGAGCAGGAGGTCGAGGACGTCATGGCCCTGCCCCGGCGCCTGACCGGCTCCGGGGAGCTCTTCATGCTCCAGGTTCACGGGGACTCGATGATCGACGCCGCCATCTGCGACGGCGACTGGGTGGTGGTCCGCGCCCAGTCCGACGCCGCCAACGGGGAGATCGTCGCCGCCATGCTCGACGACGTCGATGGCGCCTCGGCCACGGTCAAAGTCCTGTCCCGCAAGGACGGGCACCAGTGGCTCCTGCCGCGCAACCCAGACTACGCGCCGATCCCGGGCGATGGCGCCACCATCATGGGACGGGTCGTCACCGTCCTGCGCGCGCTGTAGCGAGCGGCGCGCGGCGACGGCGCCCCCATCCACAATCGGATGGGGGCGCCGTCGCCGTGCGGGCGCGAGGCCTCAGTAGCCCAGGCCGCGGGCGACCTCGCGCAGGCGCTGGGCGGATGCGGTGAGGCGGTCGCGCTCATCGAGGGTCAGGGGCAACTCGAGCCGGCGCCCGGCGCCCTCACGGCCGACGATCGTCGGGACCGCCATGCACACGTCCGAGATGCCGTGCCAGTTCTCCAGCAGCGGGGAGATGGTGAGCACGCGCTGCTCATCGTTGAGGATGGCGCCGATGATCTTCTGCACGGCCAGGCCGACGGCGTAGTTGGTCACGCCCTTGCCCTCGATGATGCGGTAGGCGGAGCGGACGACGTCGTGGGCGATGCGGTCGCGCTTGGCCTGGTCGAAGGTGCCGCCGTCGAGGGTCTTGCCCCACTGGGTGATCGGCACGCCGCCGATCTCGCAGCTCGACCACAGGGCGACCTCGGAGTCGCCGTGCTCGCCGGCGATGTATCCGTGGATGTTCTGGGTGGCGGTGCCGGTCTCCAGGGAGACGAGGTAGCGCATGCGGGCGGTGTCCAGGACGGTACCGGAGCCGAAGACCTGGTTGTCGGGAAGGCCCGTGATCTTCCGAGCGCAGTAGGTGACGACGTCCACCGGGTTGGCCACGAGGAGGAAGATGGCGTGCGGGGCGACCTCGACGAGCTTGGGCAGGATCTTCTCCATGATGCCCACGGTGGCGCCGGCGAGCTCGAGACGGGACTGGCCGGGCTTCTGCTTGGCCCCGGCGGTGATGGCGATGACGTCGGCGTCGCGGCAGATCTCCGGGTCGTCGGAGCCGGAGACGGCGCCCGCGGAGGTGAACTGGATGCCCTGGGCGATGTCGAGGGCCTCGGCCTCGACCCTCTCCTTGGCGATGTCCTGCAGGACGATCTCGCGTGCCACGCCCTTGGTCACGCAGGCATAGGCGAGGGTGGAGCCGACGGCTCCGGCGCCGATGATGGCGACCTTCGAGGGGCGGCCGGACCTGCCCGTCGGGTAGGAACCTTCAGCAGTGTTGGTGATCGCGGCGTCGGACACGGGAAACCTCCAGATCTTCGTGGGACGGGCCGTTCGGCCCAGGGCCCAGCCTAGTCGCAAGAGGCGCGCGCCACAGCGGCCCTAAGCCCCGAAGTCGCATGACTCGGCGTCGCCCCCTCGGGCGCCACCGGCGGGGCGTCCCCGCCGGTCTCACGCTCATCTAGTGCCCGGCCGCCGCGAGCCGCCTGAGCGCCCCGAGGACGACCTCTCGCTCGGTCGTGGGCCACAGGGACGGCATGGAGCGGGTCAGGAAGGCCCCGTAGCGGGCGCGGCGCAGCCGGGGGTCGAGAACGGCCACGACGCCGCGGTCCTCCGAGCTGCGCACGAGCCGACCCGCGCCCTGGGCGAGCAGGAGCGCGGCGTGCGTGGCGGACACGGACATGAAGCCGTTGCCTCCCGCCGCGCTGACGGCCTCGGCGCGGGCGTTGGCCACGGGATCGTCCGGGCGGGGGAAGGGGATGCGGTCGATGATGACGAGCCGGCAGGCCCTCCCCGGCACGTCCACGCCCTGCCACAGGCTCAGGGTGCCCACGAGGCAGGAGTCCTCGTCCTCGGCGAAGGCGCGCACGAGCGTGGGCAGCTGGTCCTCCCCCTGGGCGTGGACGGTCAGCCCGGTGGCGCCGCGCAGCAGGGAGGCGGCCTCCTCGGCGGCCCGCCTGGAGGAGAACAGGCCCAGCATCCCACCGCCGGAGGCCTCGGTGAGGGCGAGGACCTCGTCGAGCGCGGCCTCGGAGATGCCCTTCTGGGGGCGGGGCAGGTGCGTGGGGGTGTAGAGGATGCCCTGGCGGGCGTAGTCGAAGGGCGTGCCGACGTCGATCCCGTCCCACGCGGTGGTTCCCAGCGCGAGGCCCAGCGCCCGCGCCATGGGGTCGAAGCTCCCGCCCAGCGCGAGGGTCGCCGAGGTCAGCACGGCGGCCCGACCCTCGAGGAGGGAGTCGGCAACGCTGCCCGCCACGTCGATCGGTGCGAGCATGAGGCGCGGTGGGTCGGCGCCCATGCGGGGCCTCTCGATCCAGGCCACATCCCGGCGGGCCTCCACACTGCCCGAGGTCATGCGCTCGACGGCGTCGAGGAGGTCGGCGACGGCGGTGCGCGCCAGGGCTATTGCGCCGGCGTCCCCTGAGCGGGCCTTGGCGGCCTCTCGGATGTCGCCGGCCACTTGCCGGGCGGCTCCGTCGAGATTGATGAGGGAGTCGCGGAGGGCCTGGGGCAAGCCCGCCTCGAGGCGCCCATCGGGCAGATCGGCGAGCGCGAGCTGGAGGACCTGACCGGCGGCCTCCAGGTCGGCGGCGATGACGCCGGCATTCTTGCGGGCGGTGGCGGCCACGCGCATGACGGCGGCGGCGGATAGGCTCACGGTCCCCTGCGAGCGGACCCGGTCGGCGAGCTCGTGGGCCTCGTCGACGACGACGATGTCGTGCTCGGGCAGGACGTTCGGATTGCCGGCGGCGGCGATGCCGAGCATCGCGTGGTTGGTGATGATCAGATCCGCCTCGCCGGCGGCGGCGCGGGCGCGCTCGGGGAAGCAGTCGTCGTGGAAGGGACAGGAGGCGCCCAGGCACTCGGCCCTGGAGACGGAGACCTGCGCCCAGGCGCGGTCCGTCACCCCCGGGACGAGGTCGTCGCGGTCGCCAGTGCCCGTGGTGGAGGCCCACTCGCGCAGGCGCAGCACCTGCTCGGCCAGACTGGTGGATGCCGCCTGCCCCAGGCGGGCGGGGGCCAGGGCGCTGGCGGCGGAGAAGAGCGAGTCCGCGTCGTCGCCCTCGGGGTAGCCCCCGGCCACGCGGTGGCGGCACAAGTAGTTCTGCCAGCCCTTGAGAAGGGCGATCGACGGGGCGCGGCCGGTGGCCTCCTGGACGGCGTCGGCGGCCAGCGGCGCATCCTTGGTGAGGATCTGCCTTTGAAGGGCGAGCGTGGCGGTGGAGACCACGGCCCGCTCCCCCGCCTCGACGGCGCGGGCGAGCACGGGCACGAGGTATCCCAGCGACTTCCCGGTGCCGGTGCCGGCCTGCACCATGAGATGGGTGCCGTCGGCCAGGGCCTGGCAGACCCGGCAGGCCATCTCCTCCTGTCCGGCCCGGGGGCTGCCGCCCATGGCGTCGACGGCGCGGGCGAGGGCCGCCAGCGCTGTCAGCGCGGCGGGGTACGGGCCCTCGGCGCCCTCGGCGCCGCCGGGTGAGCCCACCACCCGATCGCTCACAGGGCCGCGCCGGTGAGCTCGGCGGCGAGAGAGGCGCTGACCCTGGCGACCAGGCGCGTCCCGGCCTCGACGTACTCGATGGACTCGATCTCGCCGTCGGCGTGGACGCGCGAGACAAGATCTCCCCGCGAGTAGGGCACGACGACGTCGACGGGCACATCCGGGCGGGGCAGCAGCTCCTCCAGGCGCTCGCGCAGCTCCTCGACGCCCTCGCCGGTGCGCGCCGAGACGGCCAGGGCCCCGGGCAGCTGGGAGCGCAGGGCCACGAGCGTCATCGGATCGGCGAGATCGGCCTTGTTCAGGACGATGAGCTCGGGGACCTCCAGGGCTCCGGGGATCTCCGCCAGGACGGTGCGCACGGCGGCGATCTGGGATGGAGGGTCGGGGTGGGCGGCATCGACGACGTGCAGGACGAGGTCCGCCTCGGCGACCTCCTCGAGGGTGGAGCGGAAGGCCTCGATGAGCTCGTGGGGCAGGTTGCGCACGAAACCAACCGTATCGGTGAGCGTGTAGACGCGCCCGTCGGAGGCCTGGGCGCGGCGCACCGTGGGGTCGAGGGTGGCGAAGAGGGCGTCCTGCACCATGATCCCCGCACCGGTGAGGCGGTTCATGAGGGAGGACTTACCGGCGTTGGTGTACCCGGCGATGGCGACGCTCGGGATGGGGCCGCGACGGCGCGAGCCGCGCTTGACCTCGCGCGAGGGCGCCATGGCCCTGATCTCGCGGCGGAGCTTGGCCATGCGCTCGCGGATGCGGCGCCGATCGAGCTCGATCTTCGTCTCGCCGGGACCGCGCGAGCCGATGCCCTGTCCCCCGGCGACGCGCCCGCCGGCCTGGCGGGACATGGACTCGCCCCATCCGCGCAGGCGCGGCAGCAGGTACTCCAGCTGGGCGAGCTCCACCTGGGCCTTGCCCTCGCGGGACTTGGCGTGCTGGGCGAAGATGTCGAGGATGAGGGCGGTGCGGTCGACGACCTTGACCCGCACGACGTCCTCCAGGGCACGGCGCTGGGAGGGGGCGAGCTCGCCGTCGACGATCACCGTGTCCGCCCCCGCAGCCGAGACGATCTCGGCGAGCTCCTTGGCCTTCCCGCTGCCCAAGTAGGTGGCGGGATCGGGGTGGTCACGGCGCTGGATGACGGCGTCGAGGACCTCGGAGCCGGCGGTCTCGGCCAGGGCGGCGAGCTCGGCCAACGAGGTCTCGGCGTCCTGCGCCCCGGCAGGGCCTCCCGCGGCGCGCGGCAGGTCGAGGCCCACGAGCACGACCTTCTCCAGGCGGATCCGGCGGTACTCGACCTCGCTGACGTCCTCCAGTTCGGTGGACAGGGAGGCGACGCGCCGCGTGGCGGCACGGGCCTCCCGCTCCAGGGAGCCGTCGTCGCTCTCGCGGTTCTCGCGCTGGGAGGCGGTGGAGGCTAGAGCGGTCCCCCGGCGGGAGAGGATGCGGGCGACGATCTCCTCGGCGCGGGCCTCAGCGGCGTCGGCGGCCTCGGCGTCGTCAGGCCGACCGGCGGTCTGAGGAGTGGGGTGGGTCACTGAAGTCCTTCGGAATCGCGTGAGGCGGGCCCGGAGCGGGGCTCGACGGGCCGACTGATCTGGCGCGGCGGTCCGGACAGCCGCATGGGCGGCGCCTGCTGGCCGCCGGTCACGGCATCCGGGTGATCCACATGAGCGCATCATAGCGCAGTCGCACCCGCTCACCGGAGGCTCGGCGCTCGTCGGCGCTAGTCTCGGCACGTGAGCCCATCGCCGACGACGCAGGCCCCCGCGCCGCCGCCATCACCGCGCGCCCTGCTGACCACGAGGCTGGGCCACCTGGCGATGGCGATGCTCGTCGTCGAGCTCCTGGCGGGGATGCAGACCTACATCAACCAGACGGTCCTGCCGCTGCTGGCCACCGACCTCGACGCCCGCGACTCCTACGGCCTGGTCACGGCCGCCGCCCAGGTGCCCGCGTTCCTCACGATGCCTCTGGGCGGTGCGATGCTGGAGCGCTGGCGCGTCGGCGCCCTCATGACGGCTCTGACCGCGCTGCTCACGGCGGGCGCCGTCATCAGCGCGCTCGCGACCACGATCTGGGGGTACATCCTGGGCGAGGTGCTGCGCGGCCTGGCGGCGGGGGCCCTCGCCACCGTGTCGATGGGGGTCCTCGTGGCTGGGATGCCGGATGCCTGGCGGCGCCTGTACGCGGCGGCGGGATCGGCGATGTGGGTGGTCTCCTCCCTCATCGGGCCCGCCTACGCCGCGGCCCTGAGCGCCGCCGCCGGGTGGCGCTGGGCGCTCGTGGGCTACCTGCCCATCCTCGTGGCGGCGCGAGCGGCGATGGCGCACGAGGCGGCGGGCCTGCGTGTGCGCGGGGACGACAGCGCGCCATGGATCCCCGCACTGGCAATGGCGGGCGGGGTCGGCGCGATCGGCGCGGCCCAGGCGACGCTCCCCTGGTTCTGGCCGATGGCGGGCCTCGGGATGGTCCTCGTGGTGGGAGCCTGCGCGCGCGTCTTCCCCGCGGGCTCCCTGCGGCTGGTGCGCGGGCGCAGGGCCGCCGTCGGGACCCTGGCGTGGCTGTGCTCCCTCTACTTCACGATCGACCTGGTGGTGGCGCCGGCCGCCCATGACGTGCTGGAGCTGGGCCCGGGCGCGATCGGCTGGGCGCTCACGACGGCGGGCGTGTGCTGGTCGGTCATCGCAATGCGCTGCGGGGCGCGTCCCGCCCGCGATCCCCGGCTCCTGCGGCACCGCACGGCCCTGGCGGGGATCGCCTTCGCCTCCGGGGGCGCGCTCATGATCGTGGCCCTGGCCGGCACCGCCCCCTGGTGGTGCCTGCATGCGGGTTTCGGGGTCCTCGGGGCAGGGATGGGGCTGACGAACCAGGATGCGTGGCTGCGAGTCATCACCGCGCCCGAGATCGATGACGGCATCAGCCAGGCGCGCGCCGCCACCTCCGCCGCCCTGGCCACGCTCGTGACCGCCGCCGTGGCCCCGACGACGGCCGGGGTCGAGGCGCGCCTGCTCGTCCCCGTGCTCATCGTGCTCGTGGTGGGGCTGGCCGCCACTCCCCTGCTCGCCCGGCGCATGGATTGAGCAGGCCCGGGACCGCCCCCTCACCTGCCCGGCCCGGCGTCCTCGACGGCGGGTAGCCTGGAGGCGTGAGCGACCAGCACTACTTCACCGCCTCCCCGGCCGCCCGGGCCGCTGAGCGCTGCCACCGGTTCACGATCCGGGGCCGCGAGGTGGAGGTGATCACGGCCTCCGGCGTCTTCAGCGCGGACCGGGTGGACAAGGGCACGCAGGTACTGCTGGACCACGTGCCCGATCCGCCCAAGACCGGCCGCTTCCTGGACCTGGGCTGCGGCTGGGGCCCGATCGCCCTGGCCCTGGGCTCGGCCTCCCCGGCTGCACAGGTCCTGGCCGCCGACATCAACGAGCGCGCCGTGGACCTCACCGCGCGCAACGCCGAGGCCGCTGGGCTGGGAGGCGTGCGTGCGGCCTCGGCCGACGCACTCCTCGCTGAGCTGCGGGCCTCCGGGCGGCGCCTGGACCTCATCTGGTCCAACCCCCCGGTGAGGATCGGCAAGGAGGCGCTGCACGCGCTCCTGACGGACTGGCTGCCCCTCCTGGCCGACGACGGCGAGGCCTGGCTCGTCGTCGGCAAGAACCTGGGGGCGGATTCGCTGGCCACCTGGCTCGCATCCCAGGGCTGGGCGGTGGCACGGGAGGCCTCAGCCAAGGGATTCCGGGTCCTGCGCGTCAGCCGCTGAAAGCGCTGACGTCCGCGCCGCCCCCGTGCCGCCGGCCGCGGGATCGATGCGGTGGGCGGACTCGCCGGTGCTGGGCGTCACCGGCGCGCCCTAGGACTCGCAGCTCAGTACCTCGAAGCGATGGCCCGCCGGACCTCGTCGGGAACGTCACTGGTGTCGCTGGCGGGTCGGCTCCACCGGCCTGTGGCGATATCCACGCCGATCGAGAGCACCGCGACGATGACCACCGGCAGGATCCATCCGGTCGAGTTGTCCCAGGCGCCGGTGCGCGCAAGCAGGTCGGAGGGCGCGGACCAGCCGGTCTCCGCGGCGGCGGAGACGGCCCCGAGGACGACGGCCAGGCTCACGGGCGCCAGGTAGGCCCAGCGCAGGTGGCCGGGGGCTGCGCTGTCGATGAGCGTGACGACGATGAGGGTGATGACGATGGGGTAGAGCAGGAGAGTGACCGGCGAGATGATGATGATCATGGCGTTCAGGCCCAGGTTGGTCAGCGCCAGCGCGACGGCGGAGCAGCCGATGGCCTGAGCGCGGAACTCGATCCGGGGCCAGGCGGTGTTGGCGTAGCCGGCCCAGGAGGAGATGAGCCCGACGGCAGTGGACAGGCAGGCGAGCACCACGATGAGCGCGAAGACCACGGTGCCGGTGGGACCGAGGGAGTCGGCGGCGGCGGCGCGCAGGAGCGATGTGCCGTCGGTGGGGTCCCCGTCGGCGCGCCTGCCGAGCAGCGCCAGGCTGCCGTAGACGGCCGCCAGGCAGATCGCGGCGATGACGCCGGCGCCGCTGGTGCCCCACAGGATCTGCTTCTCGCCGCTCATCCCCTGGGCGCGCAGGGAGGTGATGACGACGATCCCGAAGACGGTGGCCGCCAGGGCGTCCATGGTGAGGTAGCCCTGGGTGAGCCCGGCGGCCAACGGCGCGGTGGCGTAGGCGCCGGTGGCGGGCCGGTCGATCGCCTGGCCCCCGACGATCGCGGCTGCGCACAGCACCGCGATGAGGATGAGGAGCGCCGGGGTCAGGAGCTTGCCGATGCGGTCGGCCAGGCGCGAGGGCCGCAGGGACAGGGCGAGCGCGGCCGCGAAGAACCCGACGGCGTGCAGGGCCAGGGCCGGGCTGCCGGTGGGCAGCCCGGCGAGCTCCAGGAGCGGCCTCGTGGCGAGCTCGTAGGAGACGATCGCGGTCCTGGGGATGGCGTAGAGGGGGCCGATGGCCAGGTAGACGACGAGCGGGAGGACGCGTCCGAAGCGGGGCCCGACCCTCCGGGCCAGTCCGAGGATCCCCTCCCCGGAGGTGGATACGGCGATGACGCCGAGCAGCGGGAGGATGACTCCGGTGGCGATGAAGCCGATGACGACGACGCCCACCGCCTTCCCGCTGGAGGCACCGAGGGACGGCGGGAAGACGAGGTTGCCCGCCCCGAAGAACAGGGCGAAGAGCATGAGGCCGGTTGTGGCGACCCGGCGCAGATCGTGGCCGCTCATAGGACCGTCACCCGCGCGATGAGCCTGGCCTGGCCGGTGAGGATCATGCTCTCGCCCGGGCCCCCTGGGTCAGCGCCCGCATCGCCCGCATGCCCCACATGGACCCCGATCTCCTCGCCGGGGAGGAGCAGGCGGTACGACTCGGGGGCGCCCTCGCCCTCCCACTCGTGGAGCGCGGCGGCGGCGGCGCAGCAGCCCATCCCGGTGGAGGGGGCCGCCCCCGCCGACCGGCTCAGGGCCCGCCAGCGGGCCACGCCGATCACCGCCCCGCTGGCGGGGTCGGTCTCCTCGCCCAGGGGGACCACCGCGTCCAGGGCCACCGGCTCGGACGGCTCGGGCTCGTAGCGCACGGCGCTGCCGGGGCCGTCGGCACCTTCGGGGCTCGCCGCGTCGAGCTCGGCCTCGTCGGCCAGGGCGATGACGATGCGGGGGGACGCGGCGCCCGTCATGGCGACGCTCAGGCCCGCGCGGGGGCCGTCGATACCCGGGATGACGACGGCGGTGTCCCAACCGGGCCAGTCATCGTCAGCGTCGGCGGAGTCGGCACCGCCGGGGTCGGCGGTGGTCGCGGGGCGGGAGGGGATGCGCGCGGGCCCCATGTCCACGGCCCACAGGTCGCCGATCCTAGTGGCGGTGCGGGCGCCCCCGCGCGTCCCGATGGTCACCGATGCCCCCTCGGGGATCGTGTCCAGGGACTCGGCGATGAGCGTCTGGGCGAGCAGGAGCACGGCGCCGGGCGCTGTCTCGGCGACGGCCCCGTCGGCGCCGTAATGGTCCATGAACCACTCAGCCTCGGGCACGGCCGCGGCGAAGCGCTCGGCCCCGGGCAGGTTGGCAGTGCGCACGACGCGCACGAGCCCGCTGGCGCCGACGCCCGCGCGCCGGTCGCACACGGCGGCGATATCCGCCGCCGTGAGGGGGATATCGCAGTCGGGATCGACGAGCATGAGGAGGTCGTCGCCCGCCGCGCGCCCCTTGATGAGCTCGTGGCCCGCCAGGCCGGTGCGCGTCGAGGTGGTCATGCGCCCACCCTATGCGACGGGCTCGGGCTGCCCGGAATCCGCGGCCTCGACCAGTCCCAGAGCGGCGGCCAGCACCCGCTCCCGCTCGCCGTCGGGCACCGTCCCATCGGGGGCGAGGCGCGCGTCGATCCAGTGGATGCGCGGGTCGCGGCGGAACCACTTGAGTTGACGGCTCGCGAGCCGGCGGGTGGCGGCTGCCGTGGCGGCGACGGCCTCGTCGATGCTGAGACGCCCGTCGATGACGGCCAGGGCCTGGGCATATCCGATGGCGCGGCTCGCCGTCGGGCCCTCGCGCAGCCCGGCGCCGATGAGCCCGCGGGTCTCCTCGATGATGCCCGGGCCCGCCTCGGGGCGGAACATCGCCGCGGCGCGGGCGTTGATGCGGGCGCTCAGCGCCTCGCGCGGCGGGCGCAGGGCCAGGTGGACGGTGGGGGCGACGTCCTCGTAGCGGGGCAGGGCGGCGGAGAAGGGGCGGCCGGTGATGGCCAGGACCTCCAGAGCGCGCACGATGCGGCGGGTGTCGCCCTCATCGATGCGCTGGGCGGAGGCGGGGTCGGCCCCCGCCAGCTCCTCCCACAGTGCGCGGACGCCTTCGGCGCGGGCGCGCCCCTCCAGGCCCGCGCGCACGGCAGGGTCGGTGCCGGGGAAGTCGAGGGCGTCGGTGACGGCGCGGACGTAGAGGCCCGATCCGCCGACGATGAGGGCCCGCCTGCCGCGGGCCTCGATGGCGGCGAGATCGGCGCGGGCGTGCCGCTGGTAGGCGGCGACGGAGGCCTCCTGGGCGACGTCGAGGACGTCGATCTGATGGTGGGGGTAGCCGCGGCGCTCGGCCGGTGGGAGCTTGGCGGTGCCCACGTCCATGCCCCGGTAGAGCTGAGAGGCATCGGCCCCCAGGATCTCACTGCTGGCGGGCCCGTCGCCGAGGGCGTCGGCGAGGTCGAGGGCGAGGTCCGACTTGCCGGTCGCCGTCGGGCCGACGACGGCGATGCGCATGAGTGCCACGGTGGGCCTCACAGCTCGGGCAGGAGAGGGCCGACGGTGCGCAGCGCCTGCGTGCAGGAGGCCAGAGCGGTGTCGAGGTGGAGTCGCAGCTGGTCGTCGGTGATGCCCGAGCGCAGGTCGGTGATGTAGATGGCGCGGATGAAGGGGCCCTCGGGGCCGTCGACGATGGCGACGGTGGGGAAGAAGTGATCACGGTTCCAATCGTTGACGGCGGATGCGAGCTCGTCGCGCTGCCCCTCGGGGCCGGGCTCGGCCCAGTCCCCGGAGACGAGGAGCCAGCCGTCATGCTCGGCGGGGATCTCGATGATGAAGGGGAAGCTGTCCCAGTTGCCCATGAGGGTCGCGTGGCCCCGGTCCTCCTCGCGCCGGATCCGATAGGACATCTCCGAGGCGAGCATGGATTCGATGCGCTCGAGGGTCAGGCGCGAGGTGACCTGCTCGCGGGCGGGCTGAGCGGGTCCCCGCGCGCCCCGGGCTCCGCTGCGGGTGCGGGGCGCGCCGCCGCGGCCCGCGCTGACGTTCTCCGAGCCCCGTCGCCGAGGGCCGCCAGCGGGGCGGGCACGGCCGGCGGGGTCCGCTGAGTTGGCTGAGTCGGCGGGGTCGGCCGAGTCGGATGAGGGGGCCCCTGGAGCTGATCCAGCCGATGGGGCGGATCGCGCGGAGGATGGCGAGGGCCCGGGCGAGGAGTCCCCCGCGGAGCGGGCGGCGTCGGCCCGCTGGTCCCAGCCCTTGCCCATCGATCGGGCGATGAGGCCGGCGAGGCGCTCGAGGCGCGTGCGCCGCCGGGGGGCCTCGCTCACGGCTCGAGGCTCCCGCGCAAGGGGTCGGGGAAGACCTCCTCGGCCTCGCGCACGAGGGCGACGATGAGGCGGCATCCCGTGAAGACGAAGTCATCGATCTGGGCGTCGGTCATGCCGGCGTCCAGCGGGTAGGTGATCTCGCCGTGGAGGCGGACGATCCCCCCGTCGCCCACGGTGAGGAAGGCCTTGGGGCCGATGCGGGTGGCGTTCCACTCCTCGACGAGGGAGCGCAGGGGGGCGAGGTGCTCGGTGTCGGCGATGCGGTGCCAGGTGCCGCGCAACTGGACGGCGCGCGTGTCCTGGAAGATGACGTGGACGACGACGCAGCGCCAGGGGATGCCGACGTCGCCCTCGTCGTCGACGAAGTACCTCAGGCCCAGCCGGCGGGTGGCCTCCAGAATGCGCTCGGCGCTCACCGGCGTCGGCGCTGCGACGACGGTGGTGTCCGTGCGGGGGTCCGAGTCAGAGGGCATGGCACCAGCCTAGCCGCCCGGCCACGGCGCGGGGTAACCCGGGCGCGGAGCGATCCGCCGTCGGCGGAAGTCTAGCCGCGGGCCTGCTCCGCGATGGCGTCGATCGCCGCGTTGAAGGCGGCGGAGGTCCTGGAGGCCCCGGCGAGCGCGGTCACATGCGCCTGCTCGATGCTCCTGCCGACGACGACGCCCTTGATCTTCGAGGTGAAGCCCCTGATGAAGTTCTCCGAGGTGGCGTTGGCCGCGTGCCCGATGATCGTGACATCCGTGATCGCGCCGTCGCTCAGGATCACGGAGACGTCGATGGACTCATCGGTGGGCAGGCTGTCCGCGCCCTTGTAGGTCTGGGTGTCCCGGTAGGCGCCATCGGCGTAGGGGCCGGCGGTGGGGGAGGCCGGCGGGGCTGAGGCGCTCGCCGGAGCCTCGGTCCTGGGCGTCGTCCCCTGCCCGGGCCCCTGGGCCCGGCCCGCGTGCTCGCCCTGGCCCGGAGCGGCGTCGCTCCCGCCGCAGGCGGCCAGGGAGAGCGCCGCCATGACGGTGCCGGTCAGGGCCAGCGCCCTCCGGGCCGCGCCTGCGCTCCTGCCGCGGGCGTCCGCTCCGCTCCCGTCGTTGCCCCGTGCGCGCGCGCTCATCATTCGTCCTCACCCTCCTGGTCGCTGTCGTGCCGGCTGGTGCCATCATGATCAGCCCCATCATGGCGCTTAGCGCCTCCGGAGGCGAAGTCCAGCGTATCCGATGCCCTGCGACCGCGCGTCTCGTTGCCGTCGTTCCTCCCCCATGAGGGCCGGGGCGAGCACGATGAGGCTGACCGCCCGGTCCCGGCCGCGCACCGCATCCTCGGATCCCCCGGAGGAGTCCCGGGCATGGGAGCCGTGGGCCGATCGTGCGGCGGGGGGCTCGGCGCCGGGGCCATCGAGCGACCTCGCGCGCGGGCCTTCGGAGATCGGGTCGCCCTCATGCGGGATGGGCCGGCCTTGGCGGGAGATCGATTCCCCTACGATGGCCGATATGTCCCGATTGCCCACCGTTGAGCGCCCCCTGCGGCCGATGCTGGGCGTGATGAGGCCCGAGGTCTGGGCCTTCCCCGCCACAGGCGCCACGTGGTCGATCCTCAGCCGCGCCCCCCTGCCCCGCCGAGCGCGCCGGAGCGTGATGGCGCTGGTCGAGGGATTCGAGGGCGTGTGGTCCCGCTTCCGCGCCGACTCCCTCATCAGCCGCGCCGCGGACGGCAGGCTCGGCAGCGGGCCGATCCGCCTGGAGCTGCCGGAGGGGTCAGGAGCCATGCTGGACCTGTACGACCGCCTGCATGTCGCCACCGGCGGCAGGATCGATCCGCTGGTTGGCGCCGACCTGGTCGCCCTCGGCTACGACCCCGCCTGCACCTTTACCGTGCACGCCGGTTCGATGACGGGCCCGGGCCCGCGGGCCCGGGGCAGATGGGGCGCGCTCGCCCGCCACGAGGGGGATGCGCTCATTCTCGATCGCCCCGCGCTGGTGGATGTGGGCGCGATCGGCAAGGGATTCCTCGCCGACCTCGTGGGGGCGCTGCTCCTGGAGTCGGGCGTGGAGGACTTCGTCATCGACGCCAGTGGGGACGTGCTCGTCCATGCCGACGGGCCGGTGAGGATCGGCCTGGAGGACCCCGCCGTCAGCACCGATGGAGCCGGTAGCGCCCGCGCAGTCGGCGTCGTGGAGATCGCGCGCGGCGCGGTGGCCGGCTCGGGGATCAGTCGCAGGGCGTGGGGCGACGGGCTGCACCACATCCTCGACGGCCTCACCGGCAGGCCGTCGGCCCGGGTGACGGCCGCATGGGCGATCGCCGAGACCTGCGCGCTCGCGGACGGGTTATCGACCGCGCTGTTCCTGACCGCACCGGGGGAACTGGCGGCCTCGGGACTGCGCTTCGAGTGCGCCATCCTGAGCGCTGACGGGAGCGCAGAGGTCTCCCGGGGCCTGCCCGGCTCACTGTTCACCGCCTGACCCCGCTGGGCGCGCTTGCGGTGCCCAGCGGGGCCGTCGGCGCCGAGCGGCGCCATCCACACCCAGCGGTGCGTCCTACCCGCACCGGTCGGTGTTCTCCGCACCTGCCAGTGCGAAAGGCTCCCGTCAACGCTCCCCGCGGACGCATCTCGCAGAGCGCGACGCCGCGGCGATCATCATCGCCGCAGCGATCCTCGTGCTCATCGCCGAGCGATGGCTCCTGAGGAGATTCGTGAGCAGCAAGCGCCATGTCTCAAAGGAGCCGAAAGCGGCGAAGACGACGGTCTAACCATCCGTTCCGATCTCGCCTCAGTGCCGGCATCGGCCTCACCGGGCGGCCGGGGCTCCCACGCGCAGGGTGGGCAGTCCCAGGCTCACCGGCGCGGTGTCCGCCTCGGGGGTCGCGCAGGCCTCGGCCTGTCGGCGCTCCCAGGCGTCACCGGCGCGGGTGCGGCGCACCTCGAACAGGGCGGGACCGTCGTCGTACCAGATGCGATCCCCGGCGGAGCGCGCCTCACTCGCGGCGCGCTCGGCCTCGCTCAGAGCTCGCCCGCACAGGGCGGAGTCGGCGATGAGATTGTGGGGCGCGCCATGGGTGACGCGCACGGTCACCATGTCCCCGGGCCGGGGCGCTCCCTGCGCGTAGTCGTCCGCGGCCAGCCCGGCGGGCAGGGCGGCGTGCACAAGACGGTTGTCCTGAGAGCGCCCGGAGATGCGGGCGGTGACACCGTCGCGGCGCCCCTCCCCCTCGGCGACGAGGACCTCCACCACGCGTCCTTCCTGACGCACGTTCTCCTCGTGGGTGATGCGGCGCACGAGCTCGTCCAGACGCCGGTAGCGGTCCTTGACGACCTCGACGGGCACCTGCTCGAGGTCCGCGGCGGGCGTGCCCGGGCGCGGGGAGTACTCGAAGGTGAAGGCGGAGGCGAAGCGGGAGCGCTCCACGACGTCGAGAGTGGCCTGGAAGTCCTCCTCCGTCTCCCCGGGGAAGCCGACGATGATGTCGGTGGTGATAGCGGCCTCGGGCATCGCGGCACGCACGTCGTCGAGGATCCGCAGGAAGCGCTCGGAGCGGTAGGAGCGGCGCATGGCGCGCAGGACCTTGTCGGAGCCGGACTGCAGGGGCATGTGCAGGCTGGGCATGACCTCAGGGGTCTCGGCCATGGCGTCGATGACGTCCTGCGTGAAGGCCGCCGGGTGGGGGCTGGTGAAGCGCACGCGCTCGATGCCCTCGACGGCCCCGGAGGCGCGTAGCAGCCGGGCGAAGGCACCGCGGTCGCCGAAGCCGACGCCGTAGGAGTTGACGTTCTGGCCCAGCAGGGTCACCTCACTCACGCCCTGGGCGGCGACCGCCTCGATCTCGGCCAGGATCTCGCCAGGGCGGCGGTCGCGCTGTTTGCCCCGCAAGGAGGGCACGATGCAGAAGGTGCACGTGTTGTTGCAGCCCACGGCGATGGACACCCAGGCGGCGTAGGCGGACTCACGGCGGGTGGGCAGGGTCGAGGGGAAGACCTTGAGGGACTCCTCGATCTCGACGGCGGCCGCCGCATTGTGGCGCGCGCGCTCAAGCAGGGCAGGCAGGACGTCGAGGTTGTGAGTGCCGAAGACGACGTCGACCCACGGGGCCCGCTCGACGATCCCCTCGCCCATCTGCTGGGCCAGGCACCCGGCGACGGCGATCTGCATGCCGGGGCGCTCACGCTTGACGGCCGCGAGCTGTCCGAGGTTGCCGAAGAGGCGGGTGGCGGCGTTCTCGCGTACGGAGCAGGTGTTGATGATGACGACGTCGGCGCCGCCGTCGCCAGCCTCGGTGGCGCGGGCCGCGGCCGCAGGCACGTCCTCGACGCGCCGGTAGCCGGCATCTTCGAGCAGCCCGGCCATGCGCTCGGAGTCGTGGACGTTCATCTGGCAGCCGAGGGTGCGCACGTGGTAGGTGCGCGGGGCGCGCGCGTCAGCGGCACTCATCGGGTCGGTCGTCATCACAGTCATCGCCAGGCAGTCTAGGCGCTGGAGCCCCTCAGGCCCGCCTCGACCGCGCGGGTCCATGGCTCGATGGCCAGAGCGGCGGCGCCGCGCGCCCACTCGCCGAAGGAGAAGGAACGGGTGAGGATGCGCGGTGGCGGCGCGGACCAGTGGCGGGCTCTCTCCACAGCGGCGTCGAAGGCCTGCCGGTGCGCCTCAACGAGCCCCACCGACTCCCCGGAGACCACGACGAGCTCGGGGTCGACGAGGGCCACGATCGAGCCGACGATCCTACCGGCGGCGTCGGAGGCAGCCTCCAGAACGCCCGCCAGCTGGGGATCGAGGGCGAGCTCGGTGAGCCCCGTGGGTCCGACGATCTCCTCCGGGGAGACCCGGCGCCCGAGCACCTTCGAGGCCCGGTGGGCGAGACCGGGCGCGGCCGCGAGCGCCCGGGCGCAGCCCACGTGCCCCATCTCGCAGGCCGGGCCCTCCTCACGCAGGGGAAGATGACCGATACTGCCGGCGGCGCCGTGAGCCCCGGCGATCGTGCGCCCCCCGATGACAAGGCCGCAGCCGATCCCCGCCCCGAGGGTGAGCAGGGCGAAGGGGTCGACGCCATGGCCGAGCCCGAACCAGGCCTCGGCGTGGGTGAAGGCGCGCACATCATTGGCCACGATGGTGTCGAGCCCGGTGGCCTGACGCAGCCGCACCCCGATGGGTTCATCCCGCCACCCCAGGAAGGGGGCGACTGCGATGGTAGTGCCGTCCACCACGCTGGCCCCCAGCGACAGCCCGATCCCGGACAGCGCCATCCCGGTGGAGCGCTCAATGCGCTGGGAGAGCCCTGCGATCTGCTCGACGACGCCGTCTGGATCCCGCGAGGCCAGGGGCTCGGAGACCTCTACGAGCGCAGAGCCGAGCGGGTCGATGACCTGGGCGTAGAGGTCATTGGCGGTGAGCTTGATGCCGAGCAGCGCGGCGGCGCGGGGCGCGAGGCGCAGGCTTTTGGCGGGGCGCCCCGCCTCAGCGGTGGTCGGCGCGGACGGCTCATCCTCCAGGAGCAGGCCGTCCTCGATCAGCGGGCGCACGGCGCGGGAGAGCGTGGGCGCCGACAGGCCGAGATGATCGGCCAGGTCCGTGCGGGTCCGGGAGCCAGCGGCAGCCAAGCGCAGGAGCACCCTCGATGCCGGTCCCGCGGCAGCGGTGGCCTCCATGCCCGCTCCTCTTCCATGTGCTCATCGTCCGCCGGGAGGAATCCTGCCACACTGGCGCCCCCGCGCCTCCACCAGACGCGCGGCCCGGCGTCCGGCGCGGCCCGCAGCTCTCCGACCACCCGAGGGGCCCTACATGCGAGCAGGGTCTTGACATCTCGTCGCCAGCCATTTATTTTCACCTTGAAAGGAATGGTTCGCGGCATCGCGGACCGCCAGGGGCCCCTTGGGCCCGGAAGGACGACGATGACCCTCCACCTCCGCTCCGGCGGCACCTCCCTTGTTCTCGACACCCCCTCCGACCGCTTCCCCGTCGTGCGCCATTGGGGAGCCGATCTCGGCCCCCTCGACGGCAGCGCCCTCCAGGACGCCGGCCGCGCATCGGCCACCACGCTCGGCTCGAACTCCGCCTGGATCTGCAACGACCTGCCGATCCTCCCCCACGCCAGCCTGGGCTGGTCGGCCCGCCCCGCCATCGCTCTGCACCGGGTGGACGGAACCGCCTTCTCCTTCCACCCCACTCGGGTCGAACACGAGTGGCGGGCCGAGGACTCACCGGCCGTCGGAGAGGGGTCTTCCGCCCCCATGGTGGTCTCGACGGCCGTCGATGAGTCGCACGGGGTGAGCATCGTCAGCGAGATCCGCCTGGAGGAGTCCGGGCTCGTGCGCGTGCGCGCCACGGTCACCAACGAGCCGGGCGGGCGCCTCGAGCTGATCAGTGGCCTCGTCGTCGACGAGATCACCCCTGCGCTGCCCCTTCCCCAGGGCGCCGATGAGATCCTGGACATGTCCGGGCACCACATCAATGAGCGCCGTCTCCAGCGCCATCGCCTCACCGCGGGCACGCACCTGCGCGAGTCCTGGGAGGGCCGTCCCGGGCACGACGCCGCCACCTGGCTCGCCGCCGGGCGCGCCGGCTTCGGCTGGCGCGCGGGCACGGTCCACGGCGTCCACCTGGCCTGGTCGGGCTCCACGCGCTGCCTCATCATGAACCCCTCCCAGGGCAGGGCGCTCATCGGCGCCGGCGAGCTGCTCGCCCCCGGTGAGGTCATCCTGGCCCCGGGGGAGTCCTACACCTCCCCGTGGGCGGTCTTCTCCTGGGGCGAGGGGCTGGACGCACTGGCGCACCGCTCCCACGCCTTCCTGCGCTCCCTTCCCTCCCACCCCGAGCGCCCCCGGCCGGTGCTGCTCAACACCTGGGAGGCCGTCTACTTCGATCACCGCCTCGACAAGCTCATGCGCCTGGCCGAGCTCGCCGCGGACGTGGGCATCGAGCGCTTCGTCCTCGACGACGGCTGGTTCGGCTCCCGCCGCGACGACACCTCGGGCCTGGGAGACTGGCAGGTCTCGGCCGACGCCTGGCCCGAGGGCCTGAGCCCCCTCGTGGATCGCGTCCACGAGCTCGGCATGGAGTTCGGGCTGTGGTTCGAGCCGGAGATGATCAACGTGAACTCCGAGCTCGCCCGCGCCCACCCGGACTGGATCCTGTCCGACGGGGCGGGAGGCGCTCCCGAGCACCGCAACCAGCGCGTCCTGGACCTGTGCGCCCCCGGCGCCTGGGACTACCTGTACGAGTCGATCAGCGCCCTCGTAGAGCGCTATTCCATCGCCTACATCAAGTGGGACCACAACTCCCCGCTCGTGGCCGTCGGCCACGAGGTGACCTCCCCCGTGGCCGGCCGGCGCGGCGGGGCGGCCGTCCACGACCAGACACTCGCCCTCTACCGCCTTCTCGATGCCCTCCACGAGCGCTTCGGTGACCTGGAGATCGAATCCTGCGCCGGCGGCGGCGGCCGCATCGACATGGGCATCATGGAGCGCGCCCAACGGGTGTGGGCCTCGGACTCCATCGACGCCCATGACCGCCAGGACATCCAGCGCGGCACCATGCTGCTCCTGCCCCCGGAGCTCGTCGGCACGCATGTGGGCGCCGGCCGCGCGCACACGACGCTCCGCGATCTCGACCTCGACTTTCGCGCGGGCACGGCCCTCTGGGGGCATATGGGTGTGGAATGGGACCTCACCAGTGCCGACGACGGCGCCCGCGAGCGCCTGGCCTCGGTCATCGCCCTGCACAAGGAGCTGCGCCCCCTGCTGCACTCGGGCCTGACGGTCCATGCGGACCTGGCCGACGACGACGCCCTGCGGATCGAGGGCGTGGTGGCCGCCGATGGCTCCGAGGCGGTCTACGAGATCGCCTGCCTGGGGCAGACCATCGCCTGGCCGACGGCCCCCCGGCCACTGCCCGGCCTGGACCCGGGGCGCCGCTACCGGATCGAGCTCGCGGCGCCGTCGTACCCCGAGCTGACCCTGCGCCCGAAGTGGATGGACGAACCGGTCACCCTGCCGGGCTCGTACCTGTCCACGACCGGCCTGGCCCTGCCGATCCTCCACCCCGACCACCTCGTGCTGGTGCGCGCCACCGCCGTCGACTGACCGTCGTCGACCGCCGGGCGGCCCGCTCCGGAGCGCAGGGTCCGCTCGCCGCCGTCGTCCCCGGCCTCCTCCAGCCGACTCGCCCCTCACCCCTATCCGTTTCGACGATGATCTGGAAGGAACCATGACCACCATCGCCTCATCGGCCCCACGACTGCGCAAAAGGCCGCGCAGCGACGCCCGCCTGGGCTGGGCCTTCATCGCCCCCGCGGGCATCGGGCTCCTCGCCTTCTACATCTGGCCGCTGCTGCGGGGCATCTGGCTGTCCTTCACCGAGTACAACCTGCTGACCCCGGCCTCCTTCAACGGGCTGGCCAACTACTCCCGCATGGTCCAGGACAAGATCTTCTGGAACGCGGTGTGGGTGACCCTGGAGTACGTGCTCATCAACATCGGCCTGCAAACGGTGCTGGCCCTCGTCATCGCCGTCCTCATGCAGCGCCTGACCCAGTCGACGCTCGTGCGCTCCATCGTGCTGACCCCCTACCTCGTGTCGAACGTCGTGGCCGCCATGCTGTGGCTGTGGCTGCTGGACAACACGCTGGGCATCTCCAACCAGGTCATCGAGGCGGTTCTCGGCGACCGCGTGGACTTCTTCTCCTCCTCGCTGGCGATCCCCACGATCGCCATCATCAACGTGTGGCGGCACGTGGGCTACACGGCGCTGCTCATCTTCGCCGGGCTCCAAGCGATCCCCGGGGACGTCTACGAGGCGGGCAAGATGGATGGCGCCAGCGAGTGGACGATGTTCTGGCGCATCACCATGCCACTACTGCGCCCGATCCTCGCCCTCGTCCTCATCATGACGATGATCGGCTCCTTCCAGGTCTTCGACACGGTCTCCGTGACCACCGCCGGCGGCCCGGTCAACGCCAGCCGCGTGCTGCAGTTCTACCTGTACGACATGGCCTTCAGCCGCTTCCAGTTCGGCTACGCCTCCGCGATGGCCGTCGGACTGCTCCTCATCCTGGCGGCAATCACCGCCCTGCAGTACCGCATGACCCGTGCGGGCGAGACCGACCTGAACTGAGAGGGAACCGACCATGACCACCACTGTCACCACTCCCTCAACCGCCTCCGGGAGGGCCGGGGCGGATAGTGCCCCCAAGAAGCGCGTCTCGGCCGGTCGCGCCGCCGCCTGGGTCACCATGGCGCTCATCATGGCCTTCACGCTCCTGCCCTTCTACTGGGTGCTGCGCACCGCACTGTCCTCCAACGCGGGCATCTACGCCGATCCCGCCAACCCCCTGCCCGTGGACCTCAACTTCCGGGCCTTCGCGCGCGTCTTCGGCATGCAGTCCACCGAGGCGGCGATCGTCGACGGCGGCTCCGGTGCGAAGATCAACTTCTGGCTCTACCTGCGCAACTCGATCATCGTGGCCACGCTGGTCACGGTGGGCCAGGTGTTCTTCTCCGCCATGGCCGCCTACTCCTTCTCGCGCCTGCGCTGGAAGGGCCGCGATGCGGTCTTCGCCATCTTCCTGGCAGCGCTCATGGTGCCCTCGATCTTCACCCTCCTGCCGAACTTCGTGCTCATGAAGCAGCTGCACCTCATCGACACCCTCCTGGGAGTGGCACTTCCGACGATGCTCATGACGCCCTTCGCGGTGTTCTTCCTGCGCCAGTTCTTCATGAACATCCCCCGGGAGCTGGAGGAGGCGGCCCTCCTCGACGGCGCCTCGAAGGTGCGGGTCTTCTTCACCCTCATCCTGCCCATGGCGAAAGCGCCCATCACCACGCTGGGGATCCTGACCTACATCGCGGCCTGGAACGACTACTTCTGGCCGCTACTGGTCTCCTACTCGGGCTCCTCCCGCGTGCTCACCGTGGCGCTGGCGGTCTTCAAGTCCCAGGCGCCCCAGACCGGCCCGGACTGGTCCGGCCTCATGGCGGCCACACTCGTGGCGGCCCTCCCGATGCTCCTTCTCTTCATGGCCTTCGCCCGGCGCATCGTCAACTCCATCGGCTTTACAGGCATCAAGTGAGGCACCAGATGACGACCTCTTCCCTCCCCATCCTGCGCTCGGCGCTCTCGCGGCGCTCCCTCCTGTGCGGACTGGCCTCCGGGGCCGCCGCCATGACCCTGGCCTCCTGCTCCGGATCGAGGGGCTCGGATTCCAGCACCGTGGAGTACTGGCTGTGGGACTCCGCGCAACTGCCCGCTTACCAGGCCTGCGCCGATGCCTTCAAGGCCAAGACCGGTATCACTGTCAACATCACCCAGATCGGTTGGGATGATTACTGGACGAAGCTCACCGCGGGCTTCATCGCCGACACCGCCCCGGACGTCTTCACCGACCACATCGCCAAGTTCGCCCAGTTCGTGGATCTGGACGTCCTCCTCCCCCTCGATGAGCAGGCGGCGTGGTCCGACGTGGACACCGAGGCCTTCCAGGACGGCCTCATCGACCTGTGGAAGGGGGACGACGGCCACCAGTACGGCTGCCCCAAGGACTGGGACACCGAGGCGGTCTTCTACAACAGAACCATGCTCGCCGATGCCGGCCTGAGCGAGAAGGACCTGGAGGGATGGTCCTGGAACCTCGCCGACGGCGGCAGCTTCGAGAGGATCCTCGCCCGCCTGACCATCGACAAGAACGGCGTGCGCGGCGACGAGCCGGGCTTCGACCCCAGGAACGTGGCCGTCTACGCCACCGGTATCGCCGATGAGGGCTCCTCGGATGGCCAGACCCAGTGGAGCCCCTTCACCGGCAGCGTCGGGGATTGGCGCTACACGGACAAGGAGACCTGGGGCACCCACTACCGCTACGACGAGAAGCAGTTCCAGGACACCCTCGACTGGTATTTCGGGCTCATCGACAAGGGCTACATGGCCCCTGCCGGCACGTTCGCCAAGGGCAACGGCACCGATGTGCAACTCGCCAGCGGCTCGATCGCGCTGTGCATCGCCGGTGCCTGGATGTTCAACACCTACGCCAAGATGGAGATCGACGTCGGCATCGCCGCCCACCCGGTGGGGCCCAACGGCAAGTCCGTCTCCCTCATGAACGGCCTGGGCGACTCGATCGTCAAGAAGTCGAAGAACATCGAGGGCGCCTCGAAGTGGGTGGCCTTCCTGGGAACCCGGGAGGCGCAGGACATCGTGGCCTCCTATGGGATCGTCTTCCCGGCGATCACGTCCTCCACGGAGAAAGCGGTGGAAGTCTTCGAGAAGACCGGACTGTCCACCAAGCCCTTCACCAGCTATCTGGAGGAGGACGGCGGCGGCACGTTCTACTTCCCGCTGACCTACTTCGGCGCCGACGTGAACGCGATCATCAAGCCGGGAGTCGCGGACGTCTACGTCAACCGCGTGCCGGCCTCCACCCTCACCGAGTACAACGAGCAGGTGAACCTCCTGTTCGAGACCTCGAAGAAGGAGAAGGGCTGAGCCGGCGCTCCACTCGAGCCCTCCGCACCCATTCCCCGATAGCGGTGGCCCCTGCCCTCCCGGATCTCAGGTCGGGCGGGCAGGGGGCACGATCATCGCGGTGCCCACTACGATTGGGGAAGCACCTCCAGAGGCGAGGCGAGGAGGGGACGACGATGGCAAGAGCGGTGAGGACGCGGCGCACCCGCCTGCACGGCATTCACGAGGCGCTCGGCGCCACCTTCACCATCGACAACGGCTGGGAGGTGCCGCTGCGCTACGCCCCCGGCGATGGAGAGCTGGAGGCACTGCGGGGCTCCGCCGGCATCCTCGACCTCTCCCACCTGGGCACGTTCAAGGCGCAGGGCCCTGTAGCGGGCGCCTCCCTCGATGCCGCGATCACCGGCACCGACTCCGATGCTCCCGCTTCGGCCGGCCCAGTCTCCTCCCTCCCCGTTGGCCGCGCCCTGCGGGCCCGACTAGCGGTTGATGCCGCCCCTGCCACCATCTACCGCCTGGGGGACGAGGAGTTCCTCGTGGTCACGAGCGCCGCTGACCACCGCGGTACCATCGGGCCGGCCCGCGGCGCCCGCTCGCGGCGGGAGAGCATCGTCGACGCAACGGAGTCGATCGCGCTCATCGCCGTGGTGGGGCCCCGGGCGGAGGAGATCATGCGCGGCGTCGTCGAGTCCGGGGCGGGCATGCCCGCCGCCCTGCTCCCCGAGGACAAGGCCCGCAGCGGGGAGGACTGCGGGCCCGACGTGCTCTGCGGCCCCGGCCTCCTGCGGCGCTTGCGCCACGGGGCGGCCGTGCGGGCCACCGCCTGCGGGCACACGGTGATCCTGGCGCGAGAGCGCATGGGCGACGCCGACTGCCTGGCGGTGTTCTGCGGGGCAGAGGACGCCGTCGACCTGTGGGAGATGATCGCCGAGCGCGCCTCCTCCCTGGCATCGGGCACGGGCCCCGCGGATGCAACGCCCGTACTCACGGCCTGTGGCCTGGCCGCCTGGAATGCCCTGGCTCCGGTGGCTCGGCAATGGGCACGAGCGCCACCGGGGCTGCCGACAGCCTCTCTATCGAGCGGCGCCATTTCCTCCGAGCGGTGCGTCCTGCCCGCACCAGTGAGTGCGGGCGGCACCGGTCGGCGCCGTTACTGGTCTTCCCGGGTCTCCTCGGCCAGGGCTCGCTCGAAAGCGCCCAGGGCCACGGCCTGGGAGTAGCCCTTGCGGCCCAGCGCCGCCAAGGCGCGCCGCTCACGGACCACCGGATCGAGCCCGCGCGTAGCGCGCAGCCTCTTGCGGGCCAGGGCGAGTGCAGCGCCGGCCTCGTCGTCTCCGCTGATCTGAGCCAGGGCCCCGCTGATCGCCCGCTCCCCCAGGCCCTTGCGTCGCAGCTCATCGGCGATGGCCCGGCGGGCCGCGCCCTTCTCAGCGAAGCGGGTGCGCGCAAGAGTCGCGGCGTAAGCGTCGTCATCGATGAGGCCGGCAGTCTCGAGGCGGTCGAGGACCTCCTGCGCCACTCGGTGATCGATCTCCTTGCGCTCCAGCAGCTCGGCGAGGGCCGCGCGGGGGGCGGGGGCGCGGTCGAGGCGGCGCAAGACGATCTCCCGCGCCGCCTCGACCTCTTCCTGATGCCTGTCGGGGGTGAGCCAGGGCATCAGAAGCCGCCGGCGTCCTCACCGAAGGCGGCGTCGATATCGAGGGCAGAGGACTTCTTGGCGCCGCTCTTGGCGCCTCCCTTGCCCGAGCCCCTGCCCGAGCCGCGCCCCACGGCCTTGGCGGGGGCCTTCGTCTGCGCAGCGGCCTCGAGGGCGGCCTCGGCTGCCACTGCCGCCGCATCGGCCTCCGCTGCGGCCGCCGCGGCATCGGCCTCCTCCTGGGCCTTGCGCCCGGCCTCACCGATCCCCAGGGCTGCGAGGATCTTCTGCTCGATCTCATCGGCCAGGGCGGGGTTGTCCGCGAGGAAGGCGCGGGCGTTCTCCTTGCCCTGACCCAACTGGTCCGTGCCGTAGGTGAACCAGGCGCCGGACTTGCGCACAATGCCGTTCTCCACGCCCAGGTCCAGCAGGCCGCCCTCGCGGGAGATGCCGCGGCCGTAGAGGATGTCGAACTCGGCCTGCTTGAAGGGCGGGGCCATCTTGTTCTTCACCACCTTGGCACGGGTGCGGTTGCCCACCGGCTGATCCCCGTCCTTGAGGGTCTGGATACGACGCACATCGATGCGCACGGACGCGTAGAACTTGAGGGCCTTGCCGCCCGTGGTGGTTTCAGGACTGCCGAAGAAGACGCCGATCTTCTCTCGCAGCTGGTTGATGAAGATGGCCGTGGTGCCCGTGGCGGACAGGGCACCGGTGATCTTGCGCAGCGCCTGGCTCATGAGGCGGGCCTGGAGGCCGACGTGCGAGTCCCCCATCTCCCCCTCGATCTCCGCCTTGGGCACCAGTGCGGCCACGGAGTCGATGACGATGATGTCCAGGCCGCCGGAGCGGATGAGCATGTCCGCGATCTCGAGGGCCTGCTCGCCGGTATCCGGCTGGGACACGAGCAGGTTGTCCGTGTCCACCCCGAGGGCCTTGGCGTAGACCGGGTCCAGGGCGTGCTCGGCATCGATGAAGGCGGCGTTCCCACCGGCCCTCTGGGCGCTGGCAACGGCGTGGAGGGCGACGGTCGTCTTACCGGAGGACTCGGGGCCGTAGATCTCGATGATGCGACCACGGGGTAGGCCGCCGATCCCGAGGGCGACGTCGAGCGCGGTGGAGCCGGTGGGGATGACGGCCACGGGAGGACGGCTGTCATCTCCCAGGCGCATGACGGAGCCCTTGCCGAAGGATTTGTCGATCTGGGCGAGGGCGGTGGCCAGGGCCTTGGATCGATCCTGGTTCTGAGTTGCTGCGGGCATGGCCTCTTCTCCGGCTCGGGCGGCGGTGGGCCGCGGTGTTCAGGGCTGGTCCTCGTGAACGAGATCCCCTCTCCGGGGCTCGTGGACGACGGTATGCCGGACCACCGACATGTATCCGCGAGCCTCCACAGAACGGGGCCCGTGAGGGCTCGTGGCGCGTCCGTGGTGAACTCTAGCCGAACACGTGTTCGAATCTGCAAGTGGCCCTTCCCCGGCGTGTCACGGAGCAGGGCCGACGGCGTCGCTCCCGGCGGGGCCCGTCCGGCCGCCCGGGGGCAGAGATCGCACGCTACCTGCGACGGGCGCGCGAATCGTCCCGGTAGACCCAGCGCTCGGCCTCGCTGCGCTCGGTCTCCCGGCAGAGCGAGTCCCAGACCTCGCGGGGCGGCTCGCCGGCGTCGAGGGCCTGAATGGCCGTCATCGACCAGGGCGGCAGGACGAGATCCTGGGCCAGTGATCGCCCGTAGGCGGAGCCGAAGACCTCGTCGAGGGCACGCCAGAACTCCGAGTGCTTCATGAGGGCTCCTGGTCAGGGGAAAGCGGATAACCGGGAGGGGAACGGGCGATGGGAGGGGCGCGGGTAGGAACATCCCCGAGCGGCCTCGCGCCCGCCCGGGGGATGAGGATCGGGCCGGCCCGCCGGCGTCAGCGCACGATGACGCCCTGCTGGCGGACGAGCTCGTCCGGGACGGTATCGGGGATGACGACGCCCTCGGCCATGGCGACGCGCTCGGAGACCTCGCGCAGTACTGTGGACAGGGGGGCGTCGAGGGCCTGGCAGATGGAGGCGAGCAACTCCGAGGAGGCCTCCTTCTGACCGCGCTCGACCTCGGAGAGGTAGCCCAGCGACACGCGCGCCTGCGAGGAGACCTCGCGCAGGGTGCGCCCCTGGTGCTGGCGGACGGAGCGAAGGACCTCGCCGATCTCGCGGCGCAGGAGGACGTTCTCGTGCTTGGTGGTGTCCACGGCAGAACCGTACCCCGTGGAGAGCGCTGGGCGCATCGCCATCCTGGGCGCCAGGCGGGACGAGCGGGCTGGACGGGGGCGAGTCATCTCATTCATCACAAGGCACAACCATTCACTGCTGGGGTTCATTCCCGGCCTCGGTCGCTGATCCATCACCGGGCCCGGGCCGATGGCATGAACCATGTCGCCGGTGTCTGGGAGGACGCTTGGCCGGACTCATGAGCGAGCCATGACATGGGCGTGAGCGCGCCACACGCGCCCCGATCCGTGCGGGCGGCACGGGCGCGGCGCCTCAGAGGCCCTCCCGCACGGCGCGAGCGGCAAGGCGCAGGACCGCCAGGGTGGTCGCGGCACGGATCTCGTCGCGCCCACCGGTCAGGCCCAGCCGGCGGCCCACAGTCCCCCATGGGCCGAAGGCGGCGATATGGACCGTCCCGGCCGGGTGCCCGTCGGCGGGACCGGGTCCGGCCACACCGGTGGTGGCCAGTCCCGCATCTGCCCCGAGGAGCCGGGCGGCGCCCCGCGCCATCTGCTGGGCAATGACGGCGTCGACCGGCCCTGCGCAGGCCAGACGGGCGGCGTCGACTCCCAGGAGCTCAGCCTTGATCCTTGTAGCGTAGGAGACGACAGCGCCCACGAGGACCGTGGAGGCCCCGGGAACCCCGCCCAGCGCGGAGGAGACCATGCCGGCGGTCAGCGACTCGGCAACGGCGAGGGTGAGCCCGCGCTCGCCCAGGGCGCGCAGCAGATCATCCGCCGCCCGGCGCCCCTCGGGCCAGGCCGGCGCCGAGGCGGGCGACTCACCCATGCCGGGCGCCGCCCGCCGCGCCGGCAGCGGACTTCTCGCGCGAGATGCGGATCGCCTGGAGGACGTAGTCGATGCCCGTGGCCACGGTGACGACGAGGGCGGCGGCGACCAATGCGTAGGAGACCCGCAGCAGGGCCGTGGCCAGCGTCGCGGGCAGCACGGCGTGCCAGGGCAGGAGGAGGCCGACCAGCGCAA
The DNA here is from genome assembly GCF_002076915.1 of Actinomyces gaoshouyii. Lineage (NCBI taxonomy): Bacteria > Bacillati > Actinomycetota > Actinomycetes > Actinomycetales > Actinomycetaceae > Actinomyces > Actinomyces gaoshouyii. The sequence continues at coordinate 751,922 of NZ_CP020468.1, read as the reverse complement.
GGATCTGCAGGACCGTTTTGATCTTGCCGCCCCGCGAGGCCGCCATGACGGCGCGCCGGAGCATGGCGAAGCGCATGACGGTGATGCCGAGCTCGCGCGCGACGATGAGGGCCGTCACCCACCACCACAGGCGACCGGCGGCGCTGAGCAGGATGAAGGCCGACAGGGTGAGGGCCTTGTCCGCGATGGGGTCGGCGATCTTGCCGAAGCTGGTGATGAGGTTGCGCGAGCGCGCGAGCTGCCCGTCGAGCCGGTCGGTGGCCGCGGCCACCACGAAGACGAGGGCCGCGGCCAGGCGCATGGCGTCGCCCGGGCGAAGCATGAGCCACACGAAGACCGGCACGAGGATGATGCGCAGGACAGTCAGGGCGTTGGCGATGTTGAGCAGGGGCGCCTCGCCCGCGGAGGCGCCCCGGCCACTGGTCGACGAAGGCACGGCGGGACCCGGATGGGAGGGGGGCGGGGTGGCTTTCATCGCCTCAAGCGTAGAGGAATCGGGGGAATCCGGTGAGGGCAGCGCCCGACGCGATCACCTATGAATTCTTCATTCATAGTCGATGAGCTCACTCTGCCTGAGCGGATCCTCCACCGGCGGCCCTGACCGCCCAAGGACCCTGGACGGCGTCCCCTCGGGCTGCCCGACGCTCGGGGCGTCGCCCGCGCCTACCAGGACTGGCCGCGGCCGGTGAGGCTCCAGGCGTCCTCGGAGTCCTCCGAGGACGACTCGTCGTCCCAGGACTCGCTCACGGGGGCGTCGCCCGCGGCCTCGAGGGGGTCGATGGCGTAGTGGTCGGTCGGCAGGCCCACCTCGCGCGGGGCCGAGGGCTGGAGGCCGGAGGGCACGCGGGCGGCGGTGGCGTCGGAGGCGCCCGGGTCGTCGATCCGGGGGGCCTCGCCGTCGCCCTTGATCCAGGCGAGGGTCTCTTCGAGCTGCTCGGGCTGGACCAGGACGTCGCGGGCCTTGGAGCCCTCGGAGGGGCCCACGACCTCTCGGGACTCCAGCAGGTCCATGAGGCGCCCGGCCTTGGCGAAGCCGACGCGCAGCTTGCGCTGGAGCATGGAGGTGGAGCCGAACTGGCTGGTGATGATGAGCTCGGCAGCCTGCAGGAGCAGGTCCATGTCATCGCCGATCTCCTCGTCGATCTGCTTCTTGACCTCGGGGACGACGACGTCCTCGCGATACTCGGGGGCGAGCTGGCCCTTGACGTGCTCGACGACGGCGCGGATCTCACTCTCAGTGACCCACGACCCCTGCACGCGGATGGGGGTGGAGGCACCGGGGCCGAGGTAGAGCGCATCGCCCTGCCCCGTGAGGGTCTCGGCGCCGTTCTGGTCGAGGATGACGCGCGAGTCGAGCTGGGAGGCGGTGGCGAAGGCGAGGCGCGAGGGGACATTGGACTTGATGAGGCCCGTGACGACCTGGGCGACGGGCCGCTGAGTGGCCAGCACGAGGTGGATGCCGGCGGCGCGCGCCAGCTGGGTGATGCGCTGGATGGAGGCCTCGACGTCCTTGGGCGCGGTCATCATGAGGTCGGCGAGCTCGTCGACGACGACGAGGAGGTAGGGATAGGGGCTGAGTACCCGCTGGCTGCCTGGCAGGGGCTGGACTTCGCCGGCGCGGATCGCCTTGTTGAAGTCGTCGATGTGCTTGAAGCCGAAGGAGGCGAGGTCGTCGTAGCGGGCGTCCATCTCGCGCACCACCCACTCCAGGGCCTCGGCGGCCTTCTTCGGGGAGGTGATGATGGGGGTGATGAGGTGCGGGATGCCCTCGTAGATGGTCAGCTCCACGCGCTTGGGGTCCACGAGCACCATGCGAACCTCCTCGGGGGTGGCGCGCATCATGATCGAGGTGATCATGGAGTTGACGAAGGAGGACTTGCCGGAGCCGGTCTGGCCGGCCACGAGCATGTGCGGGGTCTTGGCGAGGTTGGTGACGATGTAGTCGCCCTCGACGTTCTTGCCCAGGCCCACCACGAGGGGGTGCGCCTGCTTCTTGGCGGCCCCCGAGCGCAGGACGTCGCCGAGTTTGACCATCTCGCGGTCGGAGTTGGGGATCTCGATGCCGATGGCGGACTTGCCGGGGATGGGGGTCAGGATGCGGATCTCGTCGGAGGCCACCGCGTAGGCGATGTTCTTCTCCAGGCCGGTGATCTTGGAGACGTTGACGCCCCGGCCGCGGTGGACCTCGTAACGGGTGACCTGGGGGCCGCGGGTGTAGCCGGAGACGGTGGCGTCGATGTTGAACTCGGTGAAGACGTTCTGGAGGGCCTCGACGACGGCGTCATTGGCCTCGGTATGGGTGGCGTGCCCGGTGCCGGCCTCCAGGAGGGAGGAGTCGGGCAGCGAGTAGGTGGTGCCGTCGGGCAGGGCCATGGCGGCGCCGCCGGCCATCTCGATCTCGTCGGCGAGGTCCGGGTCGATCGCGGGGGTCTCGTCGGTGACGGCCTCGGGGTCCGTGGGCGGCACGGGCCGCTCCCCCGGCGCCATCGCACTCCTGCCCCGCGGGGTGAGGGCGGGCGGGTCGAGGAGGGGAGAGGGGTCGGCGATGACCTCGGTGGCGGGCTCGGCGCCCACGGGGGCGTCGAGCCCACTCGCGCCGCCGGGGCCGCCGGGGCCGCCGGCGGCGTCCTCCCCGCGCCCGCGAGGGCGCTTCCGGGACGGGGCGGCGCCGTCGACCCCCTCCGGGGCGATCCGGGGGCGCAGGCCGGAGCCGCGCTTGCGCGAGGCGTCCCGGGGAGCCGTCCCGCCGTCGGCGGCATCCTCGGTGGACGAGTCCTCCTTCTCGATGGCGGAGCGGAAGGGCTCATCGCCGTCGTAGGAGTCCAGTGAGGTCGTGGCCGTGAGGTCCGCGTCGTCGACGGGGGCCCGCGATCCCATGGCCTGGCGGACCCGGCCCAGGGCGCGAGTGGGCCAGGTGTCCGCCGGGGAATCGGCGTCGGCCTCGGTCCTGCGGGCGGCGGCGATGTCCCGCAGCTCGGCGATGGTCCTGCCGGAGACCACGAGCGCTGAGAAGGCGATGAGCAGGAGCAGGAGGACGACGGCGCCGACGGCACCGAAGAGCCCGGCCAGAGGCGCGCCGAAGAGCCAGCCGAGCAGGCCTCCGGCGCCCTCGACGCCGGCGATGCCGGCGCTGAGGGCGGGCTGACCGGAGGCGACGTGGATGATGCCGGTGAGCCCCGCCAGGATGCCCAGGCCGCCGACGCTCACGCGGGCGTGGATGCTGGTGAGGCGGTGGACGCGCAGAGTGGCGATGCCCAGGGCCGCCAGGAGGATCGGCACGATGATGCTGAGCACGCCGACGGGCCCGGCGGCCAGGTGGTGCAGGAAGCCGCCGGCGGCGCCGGACACCCCGAACCACTCGCGCAGCCCTATGACCGCGGCCAGGGCGAGGAGCCCGAAGGCCCAGGCGGTGCGGGAATAGCCATGGGCCTCGGCGTGCTGGGAGCCGGGCGCCGCCTGGGCGGGCATGGTGGTGGTCGCGCCGGCGCGGCCCTGGCTCTGCTGCGTGCGACGGCGCCGGCCCGAGCCGCGCTGGGGCGGCTTCGGGCTCGATGAGGGCTTCGCGTTTCGCGTGGTGCTCCGGGGGGCCATGGTGATCAACACGCTAGCGGCAGTGCCTGCCGCGCCGGGCCTGCCACGCCGCCGGGCGGGCGAAGAGTGCGCCACACCTCCCCGGGGGATCGGGAGCGGGGCGCCGCCCGGGGCTCAGGCCTCGCTCAGGAGGGCGTCGATCTCCTCGCGCAGCGGGCAGCGCGCCGGGCCCTGCCGGGAGACGGCCTCGGCGGCGGCCGCGTTGGCGCGCGTGGCAGCGGTGACCTCGTCGAGGCCGTCCATGAGGCCGGCCACGAGCACCCCGGTGTGGGTGTCCCCCGCCCCAGTGGTATCCACGACGTCGCGGGAGAAGCCGGCCACCTCGATGGGAGAGCCGCCGGCGGGCCAGAGCACGCATCCGTGCACGCCGGTGCGGCGCACGATGAGCGCGCCGGGGCAGGCCTCACGCAGTGCGGCGGGGCTGCCGAGCCGGGCGCCCAGCTGGGTGATCTCCAGGTGGTTGCCGGTGAGCAGGGTGGCGCGGCCGAGCAGGCGGCCCAGCGTGGCGGCGCCGATCTCCGGCTCCACGGGGCCCAGGTCGACGACGAGGCCGACCCCCTCGGGCAGGTCGACGAGCCAGTCGGCCAGGACCCGGTGACTCAGGGGGTGGACGATGTCGTACCCGGTGGCGTGGACCCAGTCGCCGGGCAGGAGGTCGAGCTGGCGCAGGTCGTCGAGCTGGGGCTCGGCCTCAATGCCCTCGTTGGTGACGAAGGTGCGCCGCCCGGAGGGCTCGATGAGGGTGATGCAGGTGCCGATGTCCCCCACGAGCTCCTCGACGACGAGCTCGACGCCGTCGAGCATCATGGCCTCGCGCACGAGCGCTGAGTTGGGGCCGGTGCCCAGCGTGGCCGCGAGCGCCGCGGGCTTGCCCTGCCGGGCGACGGCGGAGACCACCGTGTACCCGCCTCCCACGACCGGCCCGGTGGAACTGGCGGTGACCGCCCCGCCGGGGGCGGGGATCCTGTTGACCTGGAGGGGCAGGTCGATGAGGACGCTGCCGGTGGAGATGAAGCAGGCGGGCCGGCGGGGGGTCATGGGGTCTCAGGCCTCGACGACGACGGGCACGATCATGGGGCGGCGGTGCAGGCGCCGGGCCACCCACCGGCCCAGGGCCCGGCGCATCGCCTGCTGCAAGGAGTAGGCGTCAGCCCTGCCGCCGTCGAGCCCCTGCTGGAGGGCGGCGGTGACGTCGGGCAGGACCTCGTCGAAGACGGAGTCGTCCTCGGCCATGCCGCGGGCCTGGATGTCCGGGCCCGCCAGGATCGTGCCGGTGGAGGTCTCCACGACGGCGTAGACGGAGACGAAGCCCTCCTCGGCGAGGATGCGGCGGTCCTTGAGCTCGGCCTCATCGATCTCGCCCACCGAGGCGCCGTCGACGAACACGTAGCCGCAGGGCACCTGCCCGGCGATCCGGGCCTGGCCGTCCAGGAGGTCGACGACGACGCCGTCCTCGCACAGCATGACGTTCTTGGGCGGCACGCCGGTCTTGACGGCGAGGGCCCCGTTGGCCACGAGATGACGGATCTCGCCGTGGATGGGCATGACGTTGCGGGGCGCCACGATGTTGTAGACGTGCAGGAGCTCCTCGGAGGAGGCGTGCCCGGAGACGTGGACGCGGGCGTTGTCGCGGTGGACCACGCGGGCGCCGAGGCGCATGAGCTGGTTGATGACCCGGTAGACGGAGTTCTCATTGCCGGGGATGAGGGAGGAGGCCAGGATGACGGTGTCCCCCGGCTCCACGGTGACGGAGCGGTGCTCCCCGTGGGCCATGCGGCTCAGGGCCGCCATGGGCTCGCCCTGGGACCCGGTGACCATGAGGACCCGTTCGTCGGCCGGCAGGCTGGTGATATCCCGGGCGTCGACGAGGACGCCCTCGGGCACCTTGAGGAAGCCGCGCTCGGCGGCGATGCCCATGTTGCGCACCATGGAGCGCCCGATGAGGGCCACGCGGCGCCCGTGGAGGGCCGCGGCGTCGAGCACCTGCTGGACGCGGTGGACGTGGCTGGAGAAGGAGGCGACGATGATCTGCCCGTTGGACTCCCCGAAGACGGAGTCGAGCACGGGGCCGATCTGGTTCTCGTGCGCGACCATGCCGGGGACCTCGGCATTGGTGGAGTCCACGCAGAACAGGTCCACGCCCTCGTCGGCGAAGCGCGCGAAGGCGCGCAGGTCGGTGATGCGCCCGTCGATGGGCAGGGAGTCGATCTTGAAGTCGCCGGTGCACAGCGCGCTGCCCGCCTCGGTGCGGATCATGACGGCCATGGCGTCGGGGATGGAGTGGTTGACGGCCACGAACTCCAGTTCGAAGGGGCCGTAGACGACGCGCTCGTGCTCGCGGACCTCCCGCAGGACGGGGCGGATGCGGTGCTCCTTGAGCTTGGCGTCGATGAAGGCCAGGGTGAGCTCGGAGCCCACCAGAGGGATGTCGTCGCGCAGGCGCAGCAGGTAGGGCACACCGCCGATGTGATCCTCGTGACCGTGGGTCAGGACGAGGGCGACCACGTCGTCGAGGCGGTCCTCGATGTAGGAGAAGTCGGGCAGGATGAGGTCGACGCCGGGCTGGTCGTCCTCGGGGAAGAGCACGCCGCAGTCGACGATGAGGAGCTTGCCGTCCACCTCGTAGACGGTCATGTTGCGCCCGATCTCGCCGAGGCCGCCCAGCGGCACGATCCTCATCGCGCCTTCGGGGATCGGACCGGGGGCGCCAAGAGAGGGGAAGTTCGTCACGGCGGCATTCTAGAGCAACCGCCCTGACGGCGATGTCGGCGCCCTGGCCCTGGAGGCCCTCGCCCGGGATGCGGGGACTGCCGTGAGGAGCGGCGACCCGGCGGGGGCCACCGCGCTGACCGACTCCCTCGACGCGCTCGCCGATGTCGGAGACGCGCACCCCATCCGCTGGCCTCGGTGCAGATGGAGTGGTCGCTGTTCAGCCGTGAGGTCGAGGAGGAGGTCCTCGGGCCCGCGCCGACCAGCCCGGCCCCGCGCGCCCATCGCCGGAACGCGGTCGGCGTACCCTCAGCCCATGACCCCGCGCCCCGCCCCCTCCCCGGACTCCACTGACCGAGCGCCGGGAGGCGCCGAGGCGGGGGCGCCGGGCGCCGGGGCGAACCTGGCCGCGGATGTAACCGTGGCGGATCACGACGTCGCCCCTGCGCGCTCATCGCGCCGCGGGGCCCTGAGGGTGGCCGGCATGCTCACGGCGGGCGCGATCGGCGCCGCGGCCGGGGCAGCGGCCACCCACTGGCACGACGGGCGCCGCTCCCCTACCTTCCGCGTCGCCGCGCTGCCGGCGGATGACTCAGGTCGCCGCGCGGTGTCCACGACCTTCCGGGCGGCACCGGGAACGGGGTCGGTGGCCCTCACCTTCGACGATGGCCCCGACCCCCATTGGACCCCGGTGGTCCTCGACATGCTCTCCCGCCTGGGGGCCAGGGCAACCTTCTTCGTACTGGGCGAGGCCGCCCGGACCCACCCCGATCTCATCGCCCGCGAGACGGCCGAGGGGCACGAGGTCGCCATCCACAATTGGGTTCACAGGGATGTCTACGGCGCATCGCCGGATGAACTCGGCCGGGATATCGACCGGACGATCGAGGCGATCACCTCCGCTGGGGCGCCCAAGCCATCGCTCTGGAGGCCCCCGTACGGGCGAGTGGACGCCGTCGCCCTGGCCGCTGCTGCGGACCGGGGCCTGGACCTGGTCCTCTGGAGCCTGCACACGCCGGGCGCCGCTGCGGCCAAGGAAGTGGGAGAGACCGCGCAGGACGGGGCGATCATCCTGTGCCACGACGGTCGGAGTCAGCCGTACACCGAGCTCATGGAGGAGATGGGCCGATCCGTGGAGCGAATCCGGTCCCGCGGCCTGCGCGTCGTCAGCGCTGGCGAACTGCTCGCGGGCAGCGGCGGATCGTCAGGATCCCGAGCACTCATCGAGAGCGGCGCCAGGAGCAGCTCCGCGCAGTCATAGCGAAGGCCCGATCACCTGCGGCGACCGAGCCTCATGAGTTCACTTGGGAGTACCCCGTACCGGATTTGAACCGGTGCTGCCGCCGTGAGAGGGCGGTGTCCTGGGCCGCTAGACGAACGGGGCGTGTGGACCGGCAGCCTGGCGGCTGCCTGAGTACCCCGTACCGGATTTGAACCGGTGCTGCCGCCGTGAGAGGGCGGTGTCCTGGGCCGCTAGACGAACGGGGCGTGTGGACCGGCAGCCTGGCGGCTGCCTGAGTACCCCGTACCGGATTTGAACCGGTGCTGCCGCCGTGAGAGGGCGGTGTCCTGGGCCGCTAGACGAACGGGGCGCAGTTCTTCAACTGTATGGTGAGCTCGCGCTCTCCGCTGGGGTACCAGGACTCGAACCTAGAATGGATGAACCAGAATCACCTGTGTTGCCAATTACACCATACCCCAAAGCAGGTGAACCCGGACCGGAGAGCCGATCGGGGCAGCGGGAAGAAATGTACACGGGCTCCCCTTCGCTGTCGAATCGTGGGCGCGTGAACGCCACCACAGCGCCTCGGAGGCCACCGGGGGGGCGACTGCCCCGCTGCCGGGCAGCGCTCACCATGGCGGGCGGTGCCCCGCGCGCCCGGGAGCCCCGGCGCGGCGGGCGGCACGGCCGTTCGCGAGCAGCCCGAGTCTCAGCCGAGGCGCTGCCTCAGGGCGCGCAGGCGCGCCAGGGAGGAAGCCGCGCCGAGGATCTCCATGGACTCGAACAGCGGCGGGGAGACCTGGCGGCCCGTGACAGCCACCCGCAACGGTCCGAAAGCGAGGCGGGGCTTGATGCCGAGCCCGTCGACGATGGCCGCGCGCAGGACCTCTTCGAGGCGCGGCGTCGTCCAGTCCTCGGAGCCGAGGGCATCCAGGGCGGTGATGGCGGCGTCGAGCACCGCGGGAGCGGAGTCCTTGAGCTTGGACACGGCCTTGTCGTCGACAGCGAGCGCATCGTCGCCGACGAGGAGGAAGCCGAGCATGTCGCGGCTCTCCCGCAGCAGCTGGATGCGGGTCTGGATGAGGGGGGCGGCAGCGGTGAGGATCTCCCTCTCGCGCTCGGTCAGCTCGGGGAAGGAGGGTGCGGACACGAGGGGGCGGGACTGCCGGGCCGGGTCGGAGGGATCCGGGTAGATGTCGCGCAAGTGCGGTACGAGGCGGTCTCGGAAGTCGGCCGACTCCAGGCGCCGCACGTGCTCGGCGTTGATCGCTTCGCACTTCCTGGGGTCGAAGCGCGCGGGGTTGGGATTGACGTCGTGGATGTCGAAGTGCTCGACGAGCTGGGCGGGGGTGAACACGTCCTCATCCTTGCTCAGCGACCAGCCCAGCAGCGCGAGGTAGTTGAGCAGGCCCTCGGGGATCATCCCGCGGTAGCGGTGGATGAGCAGGTTGGACTCGGGGTCGCGCTTGGAGAGCTTCTTGTTGCCCTCCCCCATGACGTAGGGCAGGTGGCCGAACTCGGGCACGGACTGCGCGCGGCCGATCGCGATGAGAGCGCGGTACAGAACGATCTGGCGGGGCGTGGAGGACAGCAGGTCCTCGCCGCGCAGGACATGGGTGATGCCCATGGCCGCGTCGTCGACGGGGTTGACGAGCGTGTAGAGCGGGTCCCCGCCGGCGCGCACGACGACGTAATCGGGCACGGATCCGGCCTTGAAGGTGATGGGGCCGCGCACGAGATCGGTGAAGGTGATGTCCTCGTCGGGCATGCGCATGCGCAGCACGGGCTTGCGGCCCTCGGCGCGGAAGGCGGCCCTGGCCTCCTCGGTCAGGTCCCGGTCGAAGCCGTCGTAGCCGAGCTTGGGATCGCGCCCGGCGGCGCGGTGGCGGGCCTCGATCTCCTCCGGCGTGGAGTAGGACTCATAGAGGTAGCCCGCCTCGAGGAGCTCGGCGGCCACCTCCCGGTAGAGGCCCATGCGCTGGGACTGACGATAGGGCTCGTGAGGACCGCCCTTGCCGACCCCCTCGTCCCAGTCCAGGCCCAACCAGGTCAGCGAGTCGAGGATGGCGTTGAAGGACTCCTCGGAGTCGCGCGCCGCGTCAGTGTCCTCGATGCGGAAGACGAAGGTTCCCCCGGTGCGGCGGGCGTGGGCCCAGTTGAACAGGCAGGTGCGGACCATGCCGACGTGAGGCGTGCCCGTGGGCGATGGGCAGAAGCGGACGCGGATGGGAGCGGGCGTGGCGGTGTCAGTCATGATGAGCCATAGCGTAGCCCGGCCACGGGCACCCCTTCCCGGCTTCCCGCCCGTATCGACTCCCACCCATGGCGGCGGCGCGCTCTCGCCGTCGGCACCGCGCCGGCCCCGGCCTGCCCCGCTCGGGTCCTGCGGACATGGACGAGGCGACCCCGGGCAACACGTCCGGCGCCACGGGCCGAGGACCGTTGGAGCGCCCGCTGACGGCATCGGGAACGGGCCCGCGGCCTCGTATGATTCGCTCCATGACCCAGCCCTCCTCTCAGCCCGTCCCTGCCCCGTCCTCCTCGGAGTTCTTCGCCGCCTTCGACGCCCTGACCCCTGAGCAGGTGCGCGCCGGGGGCACGATGAAGTGGTCCGAGCGGCCCGATACCGCGATCTCGGCCTGGGTGGCGGAGATGGATCTGGGCACGGCCCCGGCGGTGACGCAGGCCCTGCACCGCGCCGTCGACGGTGCCCGTTTCGGCTACATGCCCACGTCGGTGTGGGAGGACTGCCGCGCGGCGGTCATCGACTTCCACCGCGACTCCTTCGGCTGGGAGATCCCGGAGCGGGACATGAGCCTGCTGCCCGACGTCCTGTCGGCGCTGCGGGCGATCATCAGCCGCCACACCCGCCCGGGCTCGCCGGTGATCGTGCCCACCCCGGCGTACATGCCCTTCCTGACGATCCCGGGGACGCTGGATCGCGAGGCCATCGAGGTTCCGGCCCTGCGCGGCGACGGCGCCTCGGCCCCCGCCTGGTCCCTGGACCTGGAGGGCATCGAGGCAGCCATGGCCGCGGGCGCCGGCCTACTCATCCTGTGCAACCCGTGGAACCCGGTGGGCCGCGTGCTCACCGCCGCCGAGCTCGACGCCGTCGCGGCGCTATCGGCCAAGTACGGCGTCGTCGTGTTCACCGATGAGATCCACTCCCCCCTCGTTCTGCCCGGGAGCCCCCGGCACATCTGCTACGCCTCCCGCCCCGGCGCCGATCCCGCCCTGACGTTCACGGCGACGGCGGCTTCGAAGGGGTGGAATATCCCGGGCCTGCACTGCGCCCAGCTCATCGCCTCCGGCGAGGCCCGCGCGCGCTTCGACGCCGACCCGCTGTGCTCCTGCCTGCCCGGCGGCGCCTCAATCCTCGGTGTCATCGCCACGACGGCGGCCTTTTCGCAGGGACGGGGATGGAATGAGGCGGTGCGCGAGTACCTGCGCCGCACGCTGGAGGGCATCACAGGGCGCCTGAGCGCGATCGACGGCGTGTCCGTCACCATGCCGGAATCCACCTACCTGGCCTGGGTGGACTTCTCGGGCGCCTTGGCCGATGGCCGGATCACCGGTGCTCCCGCCGGGTTCCTGGAGCGCAAGGCCGGGGTGTCGATGAACGAGGGCGTGACATTCGGCTCGGACTACGCCGCGTTCTGCCGCCTCAACCTGGCCACTGGGCGCGGCATCGCAGACGAGATCGCCGACCGCATCACCGCCGCCCTGGCCTGACCCGGGCGCGCACGATGTCGACCTAACGCTTCAGACGTACGAGATCCCTCCTGGGCCGTCCCTCAGCGTGCAGCTGGGACCGCGACCTGAGGTATCTACGTTCTGCACTTCTCCGACGGGGAGCAGTGCGTCGGGCGGGGCGTTGACGTCGTCAATCGCTTCACAAGCCACCGGCGCCGCTGGGATGATATCCAGGCCATCGAGTTCTGCCGCATCAGCCGCAAGATCCTCGACGACGCGGAGAAGGAGGCCTTTCAGCTCCACCGCGACGCGGGGGTACGACCGCGTAGCTCCACCCTGATGACGAGGACCTGCGGGACCAGCGTGCTGAACGGCGTCATTGTGGACGCGTCCCGGGATTGCGGACGCGCGGCGGGGTCTCCGACGCGCCCCCGGGGCGCGTCGGAGACCCCCACACACGCCCACAACCCCGCCGCGCGGCGCCGCTCGCAGCGCCTCAGCGGCGAACGACGGGGTTGGAGAAGCCGCCGATGCCCTCGACCTCGACGCTCACGCGCTGCCCGGCGCGGATCTCGCCAACGCCTTCGGGCGTCCCGGTGAGGATGACGTCGCCGGGCAGGAGCGTAAAGATCGTCGAGGCGTAGGCGACGAGCTCCGCGACGCCCATGACCATGTCCTGGGTGCCGCCCTCCTGGACCGTCTCGCCGTCGAGCCGGGTGCGCACGGTGGCGTGCGAGGGGTCGAAGGCGCGCTCGTCACCGGGCTCGGGGATCTCGATCCAGGGCCCCAGGGGGCAGGAGGTGTCGAAGGCCTTGGCGCGCACCCACTGCGGCTCGGCGCGCTGGCGGTCCCGGGCGGAGACATCATTGGCCACGGTGTACCCCATGATCACCCGGTGGGCGTCCTGCGGGGTGAGATCCTTGGCGATGCGCTTGATGACGACGGCGAGCTCGGCCTCGTAGTGGACCTCCTCGCTCCAGGCCGGCAGGACGATCGGGGCGTCAGGGCCGATGACTGCCGTGTTCGGCTTGAGGAAGATGATCGGGGTCTGAGGTACGGCGCCATCCATGCCGCCGACCATCTCGGCGGCATGGGCCGCGTAGTTCTTGCCGATGGCCACCACCTTGGAGCGGGGGATGACCGGGGCGAGGAGCCGGGCCTCACCCAGCTCCACGACCTCCCCGGTGGCCTCTGGCACGGAGAAGAGAGGGTCGCCCTTGAGGACGAGCAGGTGCCCCTCGGACTCCCCCGTGGGGACGGCGTCGGCCGCATCCAGTCCCTGGACGATGCCGTAGCGGGGCTCATCGCCGGTGGAGAATCGCGCGATCTTCATGGGGCCAGCCTACCGGTGCCGGAATCGCGATCGAGCTGGCCCGCGTCGTCCCCCGGCCCCGAGTCCGCCTGGGGAGCTCAGCCCTGGGCGACCGGTACCTCGGCGACGGTGGCAGCCGCCCCTCTGGGCGCCCAGACGTCTCCGGGCAAGTCACCCGGCAGGTACGGGTTGCCCTTGCCGACGAAGCGGATCTCCTCGCGCCGGCCCTCCCGCAGCTCCCGGTTCTGGGCCTCCCAATCGCGCAGAGCCCCGAAGGCCCACTTGCCAAGCAGGGTGATGGCGACGATGTTGATGACGGCCATCGCGCCCATGGCGATATCGGACAGGTTCCACACGAAGTCCAGGGAGGCGACGGCCCCGATGTAGGTGGCCACGAGGATCATGAGGCGCAGCCAGGTGTGGTTGGAGTGCGAGCCGCGCAGGAAGTCGACGTTGATCTCAGCGTAGGTGTAGTTGCCCAGCAGGGAGGAGTAGGCGAACACGAAGATGATGAGGACCATGAGGTACTGGCTCCAGTCACCCAGGACATGGGCGACGGAGTCGGAGGTCAGGGTCTTCTTGGCGGCGTCGGCGGCGGCGGTCGCCTCCGGGCCGGCCAGGTTGGCGGCGGAGTCGTAGAGGCCGGAGAGCATGACGATGAGCGCGGTGGCGGTGCACACGATGATGGTGTCGACGAACACGCCCATGGACTGGATGAAGCCCTGCTTGACGGGGTGAGAGGTGGTGGCCGTCGCCGCGGCGTTCGGCACGGAGCCCTCACCGGCCTCGTTGGAGAACAGGCCGCGCTTGATGCCGTTGATGGCCGCGGCGTAGAACCCGCCGCTGATGCCGGCGAAAGTGGCGTTGAGGCCGAAGGCGCCCTCGAAGATCGCCCTGAAGGCGCCGGGGATGGCGTCAGCGTGCAGGCCGAGGATGACGATGGCCAGCAGCGCGTAAATGAGCGCCATGATCGGCGCCATCCACTCGGCCACACGGGCCACGCGCTTGATGCCCCTGAAGACGATGGGGGCCGTCAGGGCCACGAGCACCGCGCCGATGACCCAGGGCTCCACCTTCTGCCCGTGATTCTCCAGGATGCCGTTGACCGCTCCGGCGATCGTGTTGGCCTGGGTGGCCTCGTAGGCGAAGCCGAAGACGAAGGTGATGACGACGGCGAAGACACCGCCCCAGGCGCGCGAGCCCAGGCCGCGGGTGATGTAGTAGGCGGGCCCGCCGCGGAAGGTGCCGTCGGCGGCGGGTACCTTGAACATCTGGGCGAGGGTGGACTCGATGAAGCCGGTGGCCATGCCGACCAGCGCCACCACCCACATCCAGAAGATCGCGCCGGGCCCGCCCAGCGTGATGGCGATGGCGACACCGACGATGTTGCCAGTGCCCACGCGGCTGGCCAGGCCGATGGTGAAGGCCTGGAAGGAGGAGATCCCGCCCTCGGCGTCGCCCCTCGATCCGAAGACCGTGCGGATCATCTCGGGGAACAGCCTGAACTGCACCGCGCGGCTGCGGATGGTGAAATAGAGGCCAACGGCGATCAGCACCCAGGCGAGGAAGCCGGCGTAGAACTGGTCGGAGATATTCTCGAGGGTCGTGGTGACGTTGTCGAGCGCGCCCGTGGGCAGCACCGCCGTCAGCGCAGGGGCAGGGTGGATCAAGGGAGTACCTCCAGAGGCCGGGGGCTGTTCCAAGGAGCCTAGGCCGAGTGTGTTACCCGCCTGTGTCATGCCTGGGCCGAGGGAGCGGCCTCCCAGACGCCGTCGTTGGTATCCCCGGGCAGGAGCGGATTTCCATGACCGATGAACACGGGCTCGACGCCCTGACGGCGCTGAGCCTCCCAGTCGCGCAGGGCGCCGAGCACCCAGCCGATGAGCGCGACGAGCGCCACGAGGTTGATGATGGCCCCCACACCCAGCAGGATGTCGGCCAGTGTCCACACCGTGGTGAGCGCCTGGAAGGCCCCGAGCGCGGCGCAGGCCACGGCGGCGCACTGCAGGGCCTTGGACACCCAGCGGTTCTCGGTGAGGTAGTCGAGGCAGACCTGGGCGTAGGAGAAGGCCCCGATGATCGTCGTGTAGGCCAGGACGACGATGAGGATCGCCATGGGCCAGCGCGTCCACTCCCCCACCAGGAGCGCGATGGCGTCCTGGGTCAGTGAGCCGGCGGCGTCCTTGCCGGTGACGCCGGGCGTGTAGACGGCGTCGCCGGCGATGAGGATCGCCAGGGCGGTGGCGGTGCACACGAGGATCGTGTCGATGACGACGCCGAGGGCCTGGATGAACCCTTGCTGGACGGGGTGGCGCACGGCGGCGGAGCCGGAGGCGCAGGCCGCCCCGCCCAGTCCCGCCTCGTTGGAGAACAGGCCGCGGCGCACGCCGTTGAGGATCGCCTGGACAACCCCGCCGGCCAGCCCCGCGAGCCCGGCGCGCAGGCCGAAGGCGCCCTCGATGATGGAGGTGAGCGCCTGCCAGGAGGCCGCCGGATGGGTCACGACGATGCCCAGGACGGCCAGCAGGTAGGCGGCGGCCATGAGCGGGGCGAGGATCTCCGCGACGCGCCCGATGGCCTTGAGCCCTCCGAGCAGCACCGGCGCGGTGAGGGCCACGACGATGAGAGCGCTGCCCCATGCGGGGATGGCACCGGCGGCCCCCAGAGCGCCGGCCACCGCGTTGGACTGGACCAGGGGCATCGACAGCCCGTTGGCGACCAGGAAGAAGACCGCGAAGACCGCGCCGAGCCACGGCAGGCGCAGGCCCTTGGCGATGTAATAGGGAGGTCCGCCCCTGAAGCTGCCATCGCGGTGGCGAACCTTGAGGACCTGCGCCAGCGTCGACTCCGTGAACGCGGTGGCCGTGCCGAGCAGGGCCACCACCCACATCCAGAGAATGGCGCCGGGGCCTCCCAGAATGAGTGCCAGCGCGACGCCGACGATATTGCCGGTGCCCACCCGGCAGGCCAGCCCGACGGCGAAGGCCTGGAAGGAGGACAAGGAGCGCCCCCCACTCGCCCGGGAGCCGACCATCGAGCCGGCGATCGGGATGGAGTGGCGCAACTGCACGCCGCGGGTGCGGATCGTGAAGTAGAGCCCGGCCCCGATGAGGAGCCAGACGAGGAAGGTGGAGTAGAGGGAGTCCGAGACCTGGGTGAGGATGTCGTTCAGCGCGGGCATGGTCCCTCCTCTCAGCACTGCCCGGCGGGGTCAGCGGCGGGGCCGCCGGACGCCGCCGCCCTCCCGTCCCAGACGCCTCCGGGCAGGTCACCGGGCAGGTGGGGGTTGGTGCGCCCGACGAACACCGGGACGCGGCCGGCGCGCAACTGGGCGTCGAAGTCCCTCAGCGCCCCCAGGGCCCAGGGGGCGAGGCGGACGATGACCACGAGGTTGAGCAGCCCGAGCAGCCCGAGGGCGATGTCGGCCAGGGCCCACACCACGGGCAGGTCGACGATGGTGCCGGCAAAGGCCGCGGCGGTGAGGGTCAGGCCGAAGACCTGCTCGGCGCGGCGCTGGCCGCCCAGGTAGTTGACGTTGACCTGCGAGTAGGAGTAGCAGCCCAGGACGGTGGAGAAGACGAGGACGAAGATGAGGACCACCATCGGCCATGTCGTCCAGGCCCCCAGGTGCTCGGCGACGGCCTGCTGGGTGAGGACGGCCCCGATGCCCTTGGCGTTGTCCGCCGTGTAGGTCCCGGGCGCGTAGGTGTCGGTGGCGAGCAGGATGAGCAGGCCCGTGGCGGTGCACACGAGGATCGTGTCGATGAAGACTCCGAAGGACTGGATGAGGCCCTGGCGGACCGGGTGAGTGGTGGTGGCGGTGCCCGCGGCGTTGGGCACTGTCCCCAGGCCGGCCTCGTTGGAGAACAGGCCGCGGCGCACGCCGTTGAGGACCGCTGCGACGATCCCGCCGGCGACGCCGTACAGGGCCTGATCGGCCCCGAGGCCCCCCATGAGGATCGAGCGCAGGACACCGGGGAGCTCGGTGATGTTGAGCGCCAGGACGATGACGGTCATGGCCACGTAGACGAGCGCCATGACGGGCGCCATCCACTCGGTGATCCGGGCCACCGACTTCAGGCCGCCCAGGACGACGGGCCCGGTGAGCATGATGAGGAAGACGCCGACCATCCAAGGCTCCACGGACGGGACAGTGGCGTTGATGACCCCGGCCAGGGAGTTGGTCTGCACCATGACCACGGTGACGCCCACTGAGATGATGCACAGGACGGCGAAGACGGCGCCCCAGGCGCGCGACCCCAGGCCGTTCTTGATGTAGTAGGCGGGACCGCCGCGGAAGGTGAAGTCGCGGCCGCGCTCCTTGAAGATCTGCGCGAGGGTCGACTCGATGAAGGCGGTGGCCATGCCGATGAGCGCGACGACCCACATCCACAGCAGCGCTCCCGGGCCGCCCATGAGGACGGCGATCGCGACGCCCGCAATATTGCCGATGCCCACGCGTGCCGCCAGCCCCACAGCGAAGGCCTGGAAGGATGAGATACCGCCCTCGGCGCCGCCGCGCGATCGGGTCAGCGCCCGCGCCATGGTCCCGAGGTGCCGGGCCTGAACGGCACGGGTGCGGATCGTCAGGTACAGGCCGACGGCGATGAGCAGTGCGGCGAGCACATAGGTGTAGAGGAAATCATCGACCTGACCGAGCTGCTCGGCGAGGGTAGCCGTGGGCAGGGCCGTCGGTGCGGTGAGCGGTGCGGGGGTCATCTCATGAGTCCTCTTCGTTCGTCAGGAACAGTGCTCGGCGCCGGTCGAGGCGGCCGGCTGGGTCGATCGGGGTGAGGGGACGGCGTCGTCGCGCGAGGCCCACACGTCGCCGGGGACGTCTCCGGGCAGGTGGGGGTTGCCGCGCCCCACGAAGACCGGCTCGGCGATTCCGGCGCGGATCTGGGCCTCGTAGTCGCGCAGGGCGCCCACGCCCCAGCGCACGAGCCAGAGCAGGGCCGCGAGGTTGGTGAGCGTCATAATGGCCATGGCGATGTCGACGGCGTTCCACACCACGTCGAGGGTGAGGATGGCACCGGCGGAGGCCGAGACCACGGAGAGCACGCGCACCGTCCAGCTCGCCCAGCGCCGGGGCCCCACGAGGTACTCCATATTGACGTCGGAGTACACGTAGGCGGCGATGATGGAGGAGTAGGCGAGCACGAAGATGAGCACCGCCATGGGCGCCACGGCCCAGCCGCCCAACTCGTGGGCGATGGCCAGGGTGGTCAGCGTCGCGGGATTGGCGTCCGGGGAGGACCAGACCTCGGGCCCGGCGATGAGGATGACGAAGGCGGTGGCCGTGCACACGATGATCGTGTCCACGAAGACGCCGAGGGACTGGATGAGCCCCTGCTGGACGGGGTGGGCGACGGTGGCGGTGGCAGCGGCGTTGGGGGCGGTGCCCTGACCGGCCTCATTGGAGAACAGGCCCCGCTTGGTGCCATTGACGACGGCGGCGAGGATGCCTCCGCCCAGGCCCCCGGCGATGGGCTCGGGGGCGAAGGCGGCGCGCACGATCTGGCCCAGGACGTCGACGAACTCGTGGATATTGGTCAGGCAGATGAGGGCGACGAGGACGATGTAGATGAGGGCCATGATCGGGGCCATCCACTCGGTCACGCGTGCCACGGCCCGCACCCCGCCGAAGACGACCATCGCGGTGAACACGAAGATGAGGGCGGCGACGACGAGCTGGGCGGATGTCAGTCCCCCGACGCCGGGCAGCGGGGCGGCGTCGTCCGCGTCGAAGGCCGCCAGAAGGGTTCCCGCGACCGAGTTCGACTGCACCGAAGTGATGATGAACCCGCAGGTGACCAGGGAGATGATGGAGAAGACGACGGCGAGGGGGCGGCTTCCCATCCCCCTGGTCATGTAGAAGGCGGGTCCACCGCGGAAGGCCCCGTCGGCGGAGCGGACCTTGAATACCTGCGCGAGGGTCGCCTCGAAGAAGGCCGTGGCCATACCGACCAGCGCCACCACCCACATCCAGAAGATCGCGCCGGGCCCTCCCATGAGGAGGGCAGCGGCCACGCCGAAAACGTTGCCGATCCCCACGCGCGCGGCCAGCGATATCGCGAAGGCTTGGAAGGAGGAGATGCCGCCGTCGGCGCCACTGCGCGCGCCCCGCACCTGCCGGATCATGGAGCCCAGGTGGCGGAGCTGAACGCCCCGGGTGGCGATGGTCAGGATGAGGCCCGTGCCGACCAGCACCCACATGGTGATGTGGGCGGTGATCCAGTCGGCGATCTCCTGGAGGTTCGCCGCGAGTGCGTCCATGCTGCGCCTTCCGCTGATTATGGGAATGCCGGGCATGCTCTCATGAAGCGACCCCTGCGCGAAGCGCCGTGCCGGATTCTGGGCCGAAGCGCGCTGGATCCCGTGTGGGACGATGGCGCCATGTCCACCGGCACCGCTCCCCCGGCCCCCGCGCTCAACGCGATGCTCGATGCGCTCATCCCGGCCGATGAACCGCAGCGCGTGCCTGAGCCGGAGGAGGTCTACCTCGTCTTCACCGAGTGGGCCGAGGAGACCGGGCGTCCGCTCTACCCCCACCAGGACGAGGCGCTGAGCCAGATCCTGGACGGGCGCCACGTCATCGCCGCGACCCCCACGGGCTCGGGCAAGTCAATGATCGCGCTGGCGGCCCACACCGCCTCGCTGGCCCGGGGCGGGCGCTCCTACTACACCGCGCCCCTCAAGGCCCTGGTGAGTGAGAAGTTCTTCGAGCTCGTGCGCCTCTTTGGCGCGGACAACGTCGGCATGGTCACCGGGGACACCTCGATCAACGCCGCCGCCCCCATCATCTGCTGCACGGCGGAGATCCTGGCCAACCAGTCCCTGCGCGAGGGCGAGGCCATGGACGTGGACTGCGTCATCATGGACGAGTTCCACTACTACGCCGACCCGCAACGGGGTTGGGCCTGGCAGGTGCCGCTGCTGGAGTTGCCCCAGGCCCAGATGGTGCTGCTGTCGGCCACGCTGGGAGACGTGAGCTTCTTCGTCAAGGACATGAGGGAGCGCACAGGCCGGGAGGTCGCCGTCATCGAAGGGGCTGAGCGACCGGTGCCCCTGGAGATGGAGTACGTCGTCGAGCCGATCGGTGAGCTGCTCCAGCGCTTGGTCCAGCAGCACAAGGCCCCGGTCTACGTCGTCCACTTCTCCCAGAAGGAGGCGATCGAGCGGGCCACCTCGCTGCTCAGCGTGGACCTCGTCCCCAAGTCACGCAAGAAGGAGGTGGCTGCGGCGCTGGGCTCCTTCCGGTTCGGACCGGGTTTCGGTGCCACGCTCTCGCGCCTGCTGCGCGCCGGCATCGGGGTGCACCACGCCGGGATGCTGCCGCGCTACCGCAGGCTGGTCGAGCGTCTGGCGCGTGAGGGCCTGCTGAGCGTCATCTGCGGGACGGACACCTTGGGAGTGGGCATCAACGTCCCCATCCGCTCAGTGGTGCTGACCTCCCTGGTCAAGTTCGACGGCGCCAAGGAGCGCCACCTCACGGCGCGCGAGTTCCACCAGATCGCCGGCCGTGCGGGCCGCGCCGGCTTCGACACCCGCGGCTACGTGGTCGTCCAGGCTCCCGAGCACGTGATCGAGAACGCCAGGGCCCTGGCCAAGGCCGGAGACGACGAGCGCAAGCGCCGCAAGATCGTGCGCAAGGCTGCTCCCGAGGGCCGGGTCAACTGGACGGACAAGACCTTCGAGCGCCTGCGGGACGCCCAGCCCGAGACGATGACGAGCCAGTTCCAGGTCACTACCACCATGGTCCTGGGCCTCATGGAGCGCGACGGCGATCCCGTGGCGGCAATGGCCCAGCTGCTCTCACGCGTCCACGAGAGCGAGGCGATCAGGCGCAAGCACGTACGCCGTGCGATCGACATCTACCTCTCGCTGCGCACGGCCGGGGTGCTCACCCACGTCTCATCCGCCCAGGCCCGGTCGGATGGCCGCCCACGCCTGCGCCTGGCGGTGGACCTGCCTGACGACTTCGCTCTCAACCAGCCCCTCGCCCCCTTCGCTCTGGCGGCCATGGACCTGCTGGGCGTGGACTCCCCCGAGCACACGGTGGACGTCGTCAGCGTCGTCGAGGCGACTCTGGACGACCCGCGCCCCTTGCTCTATGCCCAGCAGCGACAGGCCCGTGGCGAGGCGATCGCCGCGATGAAGGCCGAGGGCCTGGACTATGACGAGCGCATGGCCGCGCTGGAGGAGGTCACCTGGCCCCAGCCCCTGGCTGAGCTCCTGGCTCCCGCGCTGGAGATGTACAAGCAGTCCAACCCCTGGATCGCCGAGTACGAGCTGCGTCCCAAGTCCGTGGTGCGGGACATGGTGGAGTCAGCGATGACCTTCTCCGACCTGGTCTCGCGCTATGAGCTGGGCCGCAGCGAGGGCGTCCTCCTGCGCTACCTCACTGACGCCTACCGGGCGCTGCGCCAGGTGGTCCCCGAGGAGCACCGCACTGAGGAGGTCTCCGCCCTTATCGACTGGCTGGGGAACCTGGTGCGTGCGGTTGACTCCTCCCTGCTGGACGAGTGGGAGGCGCTGGGCGCCGCCCAGGCCGGCCGTGCCGAGCTGGCGGCCGGGATCCTGGAAGGCGACCGCCCCGGCGAGGACGACTCGATCGGCGTCGAGCGCGCCTTCGGGGCGGACGAGAACGGCAAGGTGGCCTTCAGCCGCAACCTCCACGCCTTCCGCGTGGCGGTGCGCAAGGAGATGTTCCGTCGCGTCGAGCTCATGGCGCGCGACGACGTCGAGGCCCTAGGACGCCTGGACACCTCCTCCGGCTGGGGCGAGGATCGGTGGGACGACGTCCTGGCCCGCTACTGGGACGAGTACGACTGGATCGGCACCGACACGGCCGCGCGCGCGGTCGTGCTGGCCCCGCTCGACGAGGCCCCGAGCCCCACGGACCTGGCGGCGGCCGGGGTCTCCGACCGTCTCATCGAGGCCTTCGCCAGGAGCGGCCGTACCGTGTGGCTGGCTACCCAGGTGCTGGAGGACCCAGACGGGGACCACGACTGGCGGCTGACCGCACTTGTCGACCTGGCCGAGTGCGACCAGGCGGACAGGGCCGTCATCCACCTGCTGAGCGTGGGCCCGCAGAAGTAGGCGCCTGCGTGGACTCGCGCACCACGAGCTCAGGCGCGAAGGTGATGTGTTGGATCGCCGAGCCGTCGGAGAGCAGCAGGTCCGCTGCGGCCCGGCCAATCTCACGCATGGGCTGGTGCACGCTGGTCAGCGGCGTGATGAGCTCGGAGGCGATGGCGACGTCGTCGTAGCCCACGATCGCCACGTCCTGGGGGATGCGCAGGCCGCGGTCACGAATGACGCGCATGGCTCCGATGGCCATCTGGTCGTTGGCACAGAACAGGGCCGTGGGGGCTCGGGATCATCCAGCAGCCGGGCCGCTCCGACCGCGCCGGCGTCTGCGCAGTAGCTCGCGCCCTCGTGCACCGCCTCGACCTCCACCAGGACCTTGTCCGAAATCGCTGGGTGGTCCATCAGCACCACCCGGATGCCGCGGCCGGCGAGCACGGCCAGGTTGTCCAGTGTGAAGGCCGAAGGGGTGACGATGACGCCGCGCACGTCTAGACCGGCCAGCACGCTCATGAGCTCGCGGTCGCGGTGGGGATCAGAGTCCGTGGAGCCGACCATGGGCACGCGCCCGTCCTGACGCAGCCGGTCCTCAATCCCGCGGGCCGCCTCGGTGAAGAAGGGGTTGGAGATGTCGTGGACGAGAACTCCGGCCAGGGAGGACCCGCCGTGCCGCAGGCGCCTGGCCGTCTCGGAGCGGACGAAGCCGAGCTCCTTGATGGCAGCGCCGTCGCCACGGTCCTGGACCTGTCCCAGCAGCTCGCCGGTGCTCCCGGCCGCGGGCACGGTGCGCCTGTGGGCGCGAGCCGAGCCGCCCGTACCCGGGTTCTTCGGCTCGCAGGTACCTGACACCCTCATCCTGGGCCTGAGCGACGACGAGGGCGCCCACGAGCTGGCCGCCTGGACGGCCGCTTCCTGTCCAGCGAGGTGGCCGGTGGCTTTACCGGCCGCATGATCGGAGTGCGCGCGCTGGCCGGCCGTACCCGTATCCGGTCGCTGACCTACACCGCGATCTAGCACGCGCTACCCCAGGCAGCCATCCGACGGCGCCGCCCTCCTACAGTGGAGCGCGGCGTCGTCGGCCACCCCAGCACCGACGCAACCTGGCCGCTCACTCACAAGGACCTGCCATGCCCCAGTCACCGCTCACCGGCCGCTCCACCACGGTGTCACCCGCCTGGGCGATCCACCCCGCCTCCACCCCGATCGCCGCCCCCACCGGCGAGGCGGGCCCCGTGGTCAGCGCGCCAGCCGGCACCCTGCGTGGGGTCTGGCGTCAGGTCGCACTCCCGCCCGGTGCCACGGCGGTCTATGACCGCTCGGCCGCCTTCTACAACATCCCCTACGCTCAGCCGCCGGTGGGCCCGCGACGCTTCATGGCACCCGTGCGCGCCGAGCGCTGGCAGGGCGTACGCGAGGCGGCCCTGCCCGGCCCCACGCCTCAGCGTCGTCCCTTCGGGGTGACCACCGCGATCCCTGAGCCCAGCGTGAGCGGTGAAGAGGTCCTCAACCTCAACGTCTTCACTCCCGATCCCTCCTCGGAAGCCCGGCTGCCGGTCCTGGTGTGGATCCACGGCGGCGGCTTCTTCGCCGGCAGCCACAACAGCCCGTACTACGACGGCGCCGCCTTCAACCGCGACGCAGTGGTGACGGTCAGCCTGTCCTACCGTCTGGGCATGGACGGCTTCGGCTGGGTGCCGGACTCTGACGCGCCGGTCAACCGCGGCATCCTGGACCAGGTCATGGCGCTGGAGTGGGTTCGCGAGAACATCGCTGCCTTCGGTGGGGCCCCAGGGCGCGTCACCATCGCCGGTCAGAGCGCAGGCGGAGCGAGCGTGCTCGCACTGCTGACCGCTCCATGCGCTCGCGGCCTGTTCAGCGCCGCAATCTGCCAGTCCGGTGGGACGACGGCGGCCACTCTCGCCGATGCTCGTGCCGTGGCCACACGCGAGGCCGAGCTCGCAGGCGTGCCAGCCACGCTGGCCGGCTGGCGCAGCCTGACCGAGGAGGAGGTGCTCGACGTCGCAGCCACGCTGGGCACCGAGTTCCCGCTCTTTGACATCGACCTGGGTCCTGAAGGGCTGGCGCCCTTCCTGCGGCTTCCTCGCACGATGTCACGCACCTTCATGCCGGTGGTCGACGGCGAGGTCCTGCCACAGGCGACCTTCGAGGCGGTGCGCGCTGGAGCAGGTCACCAGGTCCCGCTGCTCATTGGCGGGGTGACCCATGAGATGACGCTCATTGGTCACGCGCTGGCCGAGCCCCTGGCACGGCTGTGCGGTAGTGCGGAGCAGGTGAGCGTGGACCGCCTGCTGGCTGAAGCCGGCCTGGAGCCGGTCGAAGTCAAGGCCTTTCACGCGGCCTATCCCGAGCTGACGGGACGCCCCGACGCCGATCTCGTGGGCGCGGGGCAAGTCATCTCCGACTATC
Source organism: Actinomyces gaoshouyii (assembly GCF_002076915.1). Lineage (NCBI taxonomy): Bacteria > Bacillati > Actinomycetota > Actinomycetes > Actinomycetales > Actinomycetaceae > Actinomyces > Actinomyces gaoshouyii. The sequence continues at coordinate 727,878 of NZ_CP020468.1, read as the reverse complement.
TCTTCCGGCTGCCCGCGCTAGAGGTGGTGCGCCTGCGCGCCGCGGATCGAGAGACAGCAGGACGGACCTGGCTCTACGACTTCGCCTGGGGCTCGACCCTCCCGGGACCGGGCGCGGGCCTGGCCGGGCACTGCCAGGAGGTTCCCTTCGTCTTCGACTGCCTGGCCCACCCTCACGCCGACGGCGTCCAGGGCCCGCAACGTCCCCAGGCCCTGGCCACGGTGGCGCACGCCGACTGGGTGGGGTTCCTCCGTCACGGCGACCCCGGCTGGCAGCCGTGGGCACGCTCGTGCACCGGCCGCACCTACGGCGGGCCCAAGGCGCCCGAGGGAGCCAGCGACGGCGAGGTCTTCAGCTGGGACTTCCACCTGCTTCAGCGGGGCTGAAGAAACGCCGGCCCGTGCGACCGAGGTGGCCAGCCACAGCCTTTAACCCACCACCAGCACCACTCGCTGGTACCGGGTCAGCGCCGGCACGCCGTCGTCCGTCCCCTCGACCACGAGGTGGATCTCCTGGCCAGGCTCAGCCTCCTGCGGAACCAAGACGACGGCGCCCGCCCTGGCCGTCGTCATCCACGGCGGGCGCCACAGGGCAGGGCCTCGGTCCCGCCTCGGGGTAGGCCCACCAACGCAGGGCAACAGCATCGCCATCGGGGTCGGTGGCCTCAGCCTGGAGCCGTAGCCGCTCGCCAGCCCGGACCGCACGCCGCAGCCCGCCTTCCGGGCACTGCTCGCGCGAGGGCCCGCCGACGACGCTGACCACCGGTGGGTGGTTCGCGTCCTCGAAGCGGGGCGTGACCGACCAGGCCAGTCGGGAAGCGAAGTCGTGCTGGGCCGCACGCCACCAGCGCGTGGCGTGGTACTCCGCAGGCGCCTCCCCCTCAGCGAGCATCGACGAGCCCGCGCAGCACCGCAGTGTCGGCGGGCGTCGTCCGGCAGCAGCCGCCGATGAGGCGCGCGCCTGCCTCCCCCCAGTCCGGCGCCTGGGCGGTGAAGCGCTGGTCGGGGGCGGCAGCGGTCCAGGTCTTCGTGCTCGGGTGGTAGATGTCCCCGGAATTGGGGTAGGCGACCAATGGCTTGGCGGTCACGCTCCCGAGAACGCCCAGCGCGGGCGTGACCGCGCTAGGCGCGACGCAGTTGATGCCGACGGCGGCCACGCCGGGCTCGACATCGGCCCAGGCCCCGACCTCGGCGAGCGGGGTGCCATCGGCCAGGCGCTCGCCGTCGTCCTCCGTCTGGAAGGAGACCCAGCACTCGCTGCCAGGGGCGATCCGGCCGAGCTGCCGGACGATCCACTGGGCCTCGTCGAGCCGGGGCTGGGTCTCGACGGCAAAGAGCCGGATGCCCTCGCCGGCCAGCGCCTCGATGCGCGGGATGTGGACGGCCTCGAAGTCGGGCGCTTGGAGGGCGTAGGCGCCGGTGTACTCCGATCCGTCGGCAAGGTAGGCGCCGTAGGGCCCGAGGCTCCCGGCGACGAGCGCCGCCCGATCAGGGCGCTCCTGCGAGAAGCGCTCGGCCGTCTCCAGGGCGATGCGGGCGCTGGAGGCGATGGCGCCCCGGGCCTCGGGCTCGCTCAACCCTGAGCGCATGAGAGCGGGCAGGGCAGCCTGGTAGGAGTTGGTGGTGATGACGCGCGCGCCCGCGCGCAGATAGGATTCGTGGACGGCCGCCACGGCCTCCGGCGCGGTGACGAGGGCGAGGGCGGACCACAGTTCCTGGGCGGTGGGGATGCCGCGCGCGTCGAGCTCGGTGCCCATCGCGCCGTCGAGGACAAGAGGGCCCTCGCGCAGAGCCCGGGCCAGCGGGGAGACATCGGCGTTGTCGTGGGCGCTTCCGGCAGCGCTTCGGCCAGGGCTGCTCGGGCGGGTCGAGGTGGCCTCCATGCCGGGAGCCTACTGCCCGCCATCGGCGGCCCGCGCCGCTCGGCCCGCTTCGCGAGATGCGCCGTCAGCGTCTCTGACCTGCCCGATAGCGTCTCCGCCATGCCCAGCGACGACTCCTCCCCCAGCCGACCCCTGGCCGCATCGGATCAGACCGCCGCCGAGGGACGCATCGATGCCCTCGAGAGACGCATGAGCAAGCGGCACCTCATGATGATCAGCTTCGGCGGGGTCATCGGCACGGGCCTGTTCCTGTCCACCGGGTACACGATCAACCAGGCGGGGCCCTTCGGGACCGTCCTGGCCTACTCGATCGGCGCTGTCATCGTGTACCTGGTGATGATGTGCCTGGGCGAGTTGAGCGTAGCGATGCCCTTCACCGGGGCCTTCCACGTCTACGCTCGCCGCTTCATCGGGCCGGCGACGGGCTTCGTGACGGCAGTGCTGTACTGGCTGACGTGGACGGTGGCACTGGGCAGCGAGTTCACGGGGGCGGCTATCATCATGAACGGCTGGTTCCCGGGGGTGCCTGTATGGGTATGGGCGGCGCTGTTCATCGTGCTCATCCTCGTGCTCAACATGCTCTCGGTGCGCGTCTTCGCCGAGGCGGAGACGCTGCTGTCCGGGGTGAAGGTCGTGGCGATCATCCTGTTCATCGTCCTGGGCGCTGCGGCAGTGGTGGGCCTGCTGCCCTATGACGGCAGTGGGGCGGGGAGCTCGGGCGGTGGGGGCTCCAGTGGCACAGGCGGCGCGGCACCGCTGCTGTCGAACCTCACCGGCGATGGTTTCCTCCCCAATGGCCTCGGCGCGGTGTTCACCACGATCCTCGCGGTCAACTTCGCCTTCTCGGGCACCGAGCTCATCGGCATCACCGCGGGAGAGGTGAAGGATCCGGGCGCCACGATCCCCCGCGCGATCCACGCCACTCTGGCCCGGCTGGTTGTGTTCTTCATCGGCTCCATCGTCGTCATCGCGGCGCTCATCCCATGGGAGGACGCGGGCGTGGAGGAGAGCCCCTTCGTCACCGTCCTGGACGGGATTGGGATCCCCGGGGCCGGGGACATCATGAACGTCGTCATCCTGACGGCGATCCTGTCGGCGGCGAACTCGGGGCTCTACGCCTCGACCCGAATGCTGTGGTCCCTGGCGAACGAGGGGACCCTGCCGAAGGCGCTGGCGCGCACGAACCGCTTCGGCGTGCCCGCCCTGGCGATGGGCCTGTCCATGGTCGGGGGCCTGGCCGCGCTCCTGACCTCGGTGCACGCGGCCTCGACGGTCTACCTCGTGCTGGTGTCGGTCTCGGGCCTGGCCGTGGTGCTCGTGTGGGTGGCGATCTCGGCCTCGCACCTGTCGTTCCGGCGCAGGTGGGTGGCCGAGGGGCGCAGCGCTGGGGAGCTGGCGTATCGGGCGCCGGGATACCCATGGGTGCCGATCGCGGCACTGGTATTGGCAACGGCGTCGTGCCTGCTCATCGTCTTCGACCCGGTTCAGCGTCCGGCTCTGGGGATCACAGCGGTCTTCCTGGCGGTGTGCTACGGGGGCTATTGGTCAGCGGCTCGCCGCGTCAGCCTCTGATCGGATCGGGGATCGGCGCGCCGCTGGGCACCTGGGTCGGCGGCCTCAGAGGAGACCGCGCCCGGGGACGACCCGCTTGCCGAAGGGGAAGCAGGTGACGGGGATGAGCTTGATATTGGCGATGGCCAGGGGGATCCCGATGATCGTGACGGCCTGGGCGAAGGCAGTGGTCACATGTCCGATGGCGAGCCACAGGCCGGCGATGAGGAACCAGATGACGTTGGACAGCCCGCTCATGACGCCGGCGCCCGGGCTGGGAACCACCTGGCGGCCGAAGGGCCACAGCACGTACCCGGCGATGCGGAAGCAGGCCACCCCGGCGGGGATGGTGATGATGAAGACGCAGGCGATGATCCCGGCGAGGATGTAGCCGAGGAAGAGCCACAAGCCGCCGAAGACGACCCAGATGATGTTGAGCAGCGTGCGCATGGCACAGTCCTATCACACCGGGCTCAGCACGCGAGGCACCCCAGGATCAGGCGGCCGCCCAACCGTGGAACGCCGCCCGGAGCGTCCCGGTCACCAGAAGACGCGCTGGGCGATGGCGTCAGCGAAGTTATTGAGGGTGTCGGGGGCCGAGCCCAGGTAGAGGCCGGCGTCGATGAGCGAGACCTCCATGAGGTAGAAGCCCCCCTGGCCGTCCTCGACGACGTCGACCCGGTTGAACAGCAACTGGATGTCGCGCCCGGAGCGTTCCTTGATGTGCTGGTGGATGGCCTTGCGCACGCGCTCGCCCCACAGCCACTCCTGCTCGCTGGGCTCGCGGGCCGTGACGATCTCTTCGTGGACCTCGTCCGTGGAGCGGAAGGAGGGATGCAGCATAGGGGCCTTCTCAACGGCGTGGGAGAGCACGCCGTTGAAGTAGACCAGGGAGAGCTCACCGCGGCGGTCCACCTCCTCGAGGTAGCGCTGCACCATGACCGTGCGGCCCCGCGAGAGGTGATGCATGGCGTCGTTGATGGCCTCCGAGCGCGATCCGGCGTCGATCGCCGTGTAACGCCCCGTGCCGCGGCCGCCCGAGGAGATGGCCGGCTTGACCACGAAGTCGCCGAATGCCGGGAAGCGGCAGTGCACCTGGTGCTTGGACAGCCCGGCATCGGGCTCGAGCCACAGGGTCGGGATCATGGGGGCGCCCAGCTCACTGAGGCGGCGCAAGTAGTGCTTATCCGCGTTCCAGGCGACCACGTCGGGATGGTTGGCCAGGCGCGGCACGGAACGCGTCCATGCCATGAAGTCCTCGTAGCGGTCGCTCTTGGCGTAGTCGCGCACGGAGCGCAGGACCACCATGTCCGACTCCCCCCAGTCCACGCCCGGCTCGTTCCACACGGCGATGCGCGGCTCGATGCCCCGCTCGCGCAGCGCGTCGGGCAGGGCGCGGTCATCCTCGTCGAGTCCCGGGAAGTCGGAGGAGGTCGCGAGGGTCACAATCGGCATGCTCACGGTCCCACCGTACCGCGCGCACGGCCCTAGGTCCCGCGTCCGGGGCTGTGAGAACCAACGAGATGATGAGCAATTCCCCTAGACCCGCCCAGCATCCCGCCACCGCCGCCAGCAGCGCGCCCTCAGGAGCAGCCAGTGCCCCGCGCCGGCACCATAATGCCGCCATGAGCACCTTAGAGCGCACCAGTCCCAGCCCCCTGCCCACCGACGACGCTTCCCCTGCCGACGCCTCGCCGTCATCGGCCCTGCGCGGCTTCTACCCGGAGATCGAGCCCTACGCCACCGGCCTTCTCGAGGTGGGCGACGGCCAGAGCGTCTACTACGAGGAGTGCGGCAACCCGGCGGGCATCCCGGCGATCTTCGTCCATGGAGGCCCCGGCGGCGGCTGCTCACCGGCGCACCGGCGCTGCTTCGATCCGGAGAAGTACAGGATCATCCTGTTCGACCAGCGCGGCTGCGGGCGCTCCCTGCCCCACGCCTGGGAGCCGGAGGCGGACCTCACGGCGAACACCACCTGGCACCTCGTGGAGGACATGGAGCGCCTGCGCGCTCACCTGGGGGTCGAGTCCTGGCTCATCTTCGGCGGGTCCTGGGGATCCACCCTGGCCCTGGCCTACGCCGTCACGCACCCCGAGCGCGCGGCCGCCCTCGTCCTGCGCGGCATCTTCACCCTGCGCCAGCGCGAGCTCGACTGGTACTACGAGGCGGGCGGCGCGGACATGGTCTGGCCCGACGAGTGGGAGGCCTACACCGCGGCGGCCGGCGACGGCGTCGGCCCAGGCGGGTACATCGAGCGCTACCACGACCTTCTGACCAATCCAGACCCCGCCGTCCACGGCCCGGCGGCCATCGCCTGGACCACATGGGAGGCGGCGACCTCCACACTCCTGCGCGACCAGGGGCACATCGACGAGGTCCAGGACCCGGCCTTCGCCCTCACCTTCGCACGCATCGAGAACCACTACTTCGTCAACCACGGCTGGATGGACGACGGCGAGCTGCTCACCCGCGCCAGGACGCTGGCCGACCACGGCATCCCCGGGGTGATCGTCCAGGGTCGCTACGACATGTGCTGCCCCATCGGTACCGCCTGGGCCCTCCACCGCGCTTGGCCGGAGGCCGAGCTGCGCATCAGCCCCACCGCGGGTCACGCCTTCAACGAGCCCGAGACTCTCGACTCCCTCATCAGGGCCACCGATCGCTTCGCCACTGAACTTGCAGGACTCGCGGGACTCGCCGAGCTCCCCGGGTCGGCGGGGCCTGCGGCGCGGAAAGGCACCGCCCCCACTGAGACCTGAGATCTCAGGCACATCGAGGGTTTCGAACCGCTCTCGGCTGGACTCGCTCCGCGCCCCGGAGATACACTCTGTCTCCGTTGCCAAGCGCTCGCGCCTGACGATCATGACAATCCAATGCCTCCTTAGCTCAGTTGGTTAGAGCACCTGACTCTTAATCAGGGTGTCCAGGGTTCGAGTCCCTGAGGGGGTACGACGGCTACCGGCCCAGCCGGAAGCCGCTCACCAGAGCCTCCTTAGCTCAGTTGGTTAGAGCACCTGACTCTTAATCAGGGTGTCCAGGGTTCGAGTCCCTGAGGGGGTACGACGGCTACCGGCCCAGCCGGAGGCGTCGGCCACGCGAGTGGCTGATCACCGCTAGCTCAATTGGTAGAGCAGCTGACTCTTAATCAGCGGGTTCAAGGTTCGAGTCCTTGGCGGTGTACCACGTTTGGATCGGCGCGATGCCGCTGCGGGAATGAATACCGAGCGCACGCCGCCGTGCCGCGAGCGCCGAGGCGCCCTCCCCCGTGGAGAACCCTCCGGAAGCCCTGTGCCGTTCGCGCCCACCGTGACCATCCGCCGGAGCGCGCCAGCGCCGCCGAGCAGGTTCCCTGCCGTCCCTGCCCGCGCCCGGCATGAGGAGCCCTCGCAGAAGGGCTGAGATGAAGAAGAAGGAGAGAGCGATGACGAACATCATCAGCATCACCGCATCCCGCGAGGACGCCGAGCGCGAGCTCGCCGCGGCCCGCACCGAGGTCGCCTCCCTGGTCGCCACCGCATCCCCGGCCCGCCTCGAGCGGGCCCTGGAGCGCCTGCAGGCCGCCGAGGAGGCCCTGGACCTGGCCGCCTGAGGCCCGCCCCGCGGAAGAACAACGCCCAGCGCGGATAAGGACAGGAGACGGATCATGAGCCCCCTCGCCGTCGGGGACACAGCCCCTGACTTCTCACTGGCCGATGCCTACGGTGCCGAGGTCGGCCTCGCCGAGCTGCGCCAGAGGGCCGGTGCCGGCGTCGTCGTCTACTTCTACCCCCGCGCTTCCACGCCGGGCTGCACCAAGGAGGCCTGCGATTTCCGCGACTCCCTGGCCGCCTGGCGGGCCGCCGGCTACGAGGTGGTCGGCATCTCCCCCGACTCCCCCGCGGCCCTGGCGCGCTTCACCGAGAAGCAGTCCCTGCCCTTCCCATTGCTGTCGGACCCCGATCACACCGTCATGGAGGCTTGGGGCGCCTGGGGCGAGAAGAAGAACTACGGGCGCGTCGTCACCGGCGTCATCCGCTCGACCGTCGTCGTGGACACCGCTGGGAAGGTCCTGCTGGCCAAGCACAACGTCAAGGCCACCGGGCACGTCGGCCGCCTGCGCGCCGAGCTCGGCATCGACTGAGACGGCGTCGAGCCCCAGCCGGTTGAGGCGGCGCCGCGCCCGGCGGGCCGGGGCCCGCCGGACCAACCGGGCCGCGGGGCGAGCGCCCGAGCGGGTAGGCTCGCCCCTGAGCGCGAGTGGCGGAATTGGTAGACGCCCCAGGTTTAGGTCCTGGTGCCTTCGGGCGTGAGGGTTCGAGTCCCTTCTCGCGCACTGCCCGGCTACCCTTATCCATGTGACTACGACTGTCTTCACCCGCAAGGATGGGCGCGCGACCGATGAGCTGCGCCCCGTGACCATCACTCGCCGTTGGCTCGATCATGCCGAGGGCAGCGTCCTGATCAGCTTCGGGCGCACCCGCGTGCTGTGCGCGGCGTCGTTCACCGAGGGCGTGCCGCGCTGGCGCAAGGGCAGCGGGGAGGGCTGGGTGACCGCCGAGTACGCGATGCTCCCCCGTGCCGGATCCGAGCGCAGCGGCCGCGAGTCCGTGCGCGGCAGGGTCGGCGGGCGCACCCACGAGATCTCCCGCCTCATCGGCCGCTCGCTGCGCGGCATCATCGATGTGGGCGCCCTGGGCGAGAACACCATCGCGCTGGATTGCGACGTCCTTCAGGCCGACGGCGGCACCCGCACCGCCGCGATCACCGGGGCCTACATCGCCCTGGCCGACGCCGTCGCCTGGGGCACCGAGCGCGGACTCATCAAGTCGCGAGCCGGACGGCCCGTGCTCGCCGACTCGCTGAGCGCCATCAGCGTCGGCATCATCGACGGCGTCCCCTGCCTCGACCTTCCCTACGAGGAGGACGTGCGCGCCCAGACCGACATGAACATCGTTCAGACCGGCGACGGGCGCTTCATCGAGGTCCAGGGCACCGCCGAGCACGCCCCCTTCGACCGCAGCGAGCTCAGCGCCCTGCTCGACCTGGCCGCCGCGGGCAACGCCGAGCTCGCCGCCCTCCAGCGCCGGGCCCTTGCCGAGCGCGCCGACGGGCCCGTGACGGTCTCGTCCGACACGGGGGCCTGACAATGGGCGTGGCTCCCAGCAGCCGGCAATCTGCGGACTCCCCCGCCGTCGAGGTGCCATCCGGCGCCCGCCTCGTCCTGGCCACCCACAACGCCGGCAAGCTCGCCGAGCTGCGGGATATCCTGGCCCCGCTCGTGCCCGGGCTGGCACCCGGGGCTATCATCTCCGCCGCCGAGCTGAGAGCCCCCGAGCCGGTCGAGAACGGCCTCAGCTTCGCGGGGAACTCCCTCATCAAGGCGCGGGCTTTGGCCCAGGCCACCGGCCTGCCCGCCGTCGCCGACGACTCGGGGCTGTGCGTGGATGTCCTCGGCGGGGCGCCGGGGATCTTCTCCGCCCGCTGGTCCGGCCTCCACGGCGACGACGAGGCGAACCTGCGGCTCCTCCTGGACCAGATCAGCACCGTCGCCGACCCGCACCGCACCGCGCGCTTCACGTGCGCCGCTGTGCTCGTCGTCCCCGGGGCCGGGGGCGAGACGGGGCGCGAGGAGATCATCGAGCGCTCGATGGAGGGCAGGCTCATCACCGAGCCCGTCGGCGAGGGAGGCTTCGGCTATGATCCGATCTTCATTCCCGCCAGTGAGGACGAGCCGGGGGCGGCAGGGCGCACGAGCGCTCAGTTGAGTCCAGCGGAGAAGAACGCGATCTCCCATCGGGGCCAGGCCTTCCGGGCCATGGCCCCCATCCTGGCGGACCTCCTGACTCATCATCTCCCCCAATGAGCGAGACCGGTTGAAAATAGGAGCGAGACCGGTCCGCGGACCGGTCTCGCTCCTATTTTCAACCGGTCTCGCTCATAAGATATGCGAATGGGAGGATCAGGCGCTGGAGGACTGATCCTGCACGTCGAGGCGGCGCTGAATGGGCTTGGGGATGAGCGACTCATGCGCCTTGGCGAAGCCGTAGAGCCAGCGCCAGCCACCGAGCACCGCTACGAGCAGCACTCCCGTCATGACTGCCCATGACGCCAGTCCCGCGCCACCGACGGCCAGGATGCGCATGACCGTCCACGCACCCCACGCCACAGCGACGATGGCACCGCCCTCCGGCCAGGGCCTCTCGAGGTGGTGCTCGCGCCCGCGCAACAGCGCCCATGCGCATACCCAGGCGATCACCACGGCAATGGCTCCCTGCGCCAGCGCCATCGGGATCGCGTCGAGTTCATGCGCCCCGGCGGCTCCCAGCACCGCCACCATCACGGCGCCGACGGCGTCCGCGGGCAGGACGAGCCACCAGCGCGTGGGCCGGCCACGGGTCCAGGGGCAGTCGACGCCGTCGGGAACAGCCGGCGACCAATCGATTCGGCCACCCACCCCGGCAGCTGATGAGGAGGGGGCGCCCTCGACCGGACCCGCGGCAGCAGCCCCTCGCTCGCTCATAGCTCCCACACCATCGAGCTCATGGCGGCGTCCACCGGGCCCGAATAGGCGCGGCGGGCCTCAGCCAGCGGGATGGCGGGATCCGTCCAGGGCTGGATGTGGGTGAGGATCAGGCGCCCCACGTGCCCCTCCGCGGCGAGCTCGCCGGCGCGCAGGCCGGTCAGGTGCATGCCGCGCACGGTCTCCCCGCCCTCCACGAAGGCGGCCTCGGACAGGAGCAGGTCGACGCCGTCGGCCATGGCCGTCATGCCCTCGCAGGAGTCGGTGTCCCCAGTGAAGGCCATGGTGACGATGCGCGATCCGTCCTCGCTGGGACCCTCGATCCGGTAGCCGTAAGCCTCCACCGGGTGCAGCGAGGTGTACGGCGTGATCGTCATGGGGCCCACGCGAACGGGGCGACCCGGGGTGACGGTGCGAATGTCGAACTCGGTGCGGTAGTCCTCGTCGGTCTTCTCCGTGCCGTCGACGCCGCGAAGGCGCTCCAGCAGGTTGGAGGGCCCGAGGGTGAGCACAGGCCCGAGGGGGCCGGTGGGGTTCCAGCGGCGGTAGACGTGCATACCGACGAGGTCGGCCATGTGGTCGGCATGGCAATGGGAGATGCAGATGGCGTCGAGGTCGGCGGGGTCCACATGGTTGAGGAGGCGTCCCATCGAGCCCGGGCCGAGGTCCAGGATGACGGACCAGGTGTGTTCGGCCCCCACGGGGCCCAAGGGGTCACCGCCGCTGGCCTGCACCAGGTAGGAGGAGGCGGAGGAGCCTGGTCCCGACATGGAGCCGGAGCAGCCGATGATCGTGAGCCTCATGCGCTCTCCTCGTCAGAGACGGCGGCAACGGGCACCGTCCGGCGGGCGCCCACGGGCCGACCAGCATGCTCGGCCCCCTCAGCCCGCGCGTCCCGCTCCGACGGCGCCGGGCGGGCGGCGCGGGTGACCTCCCCGACTTCGGGGCCGAGGAATCGGCGTGCGAGCACGGCGAAGGCCTCCGGGTCCCCCGTGGAGCGGAAGTCGTGGCGGGGGGCGGGGGCGCCCGGGTCGCGGAGCAGGTCGCCCGCGGCCAGGGCCCGGTAGACATCCTTGGCCGTCTCGTCGGAGGAGGCCACGAGCCGCACGTCCTCCCCCATGACGTAGGAGATGGGGCCCACGAGCAGCGGGTAATGCGTGCAACCGAGGATGAGGGTGTCCACCCCGGCGTCGCGCACCGGCGCCAGGTACTGCTCGGCAACCCCGAGCGCCTCGGGGCCCGTGGTCACGCCTCTCTCGGCGAGGTCGACGAAGCGAGGGCATGCCTGGCTGATGAGCTCGACCCCCGGAACGGCGCCGAGGGCGTCGGAGTAGGCGCTCGAGTTCACGGTGCCCTGGGTGGCGATGAGGCCGATACGGCCGTTGCGGGTGACGCGGGCGGCCGCGCGAGCAGCCGGGTGGATCACTTCGATGACGGGCACGCCCTTGCCCAGCGTGTACCGGGCACGGGCATCGTGGAGCACGGCCGCCGACGCCGTGTTGCAGGCGATGACGAGGAGCTTGACGCCGGAATCAACGAGCTCGTCCATCACCCCCAGGGCGAGGGCGCGCACCTCGTCGATGGGACGCGGCCCATAGGGGGTGTTCGCGGTATCGCCGATGTAGAGGATCCTCTCCCCCGGGAGCTGGTCCAGGACGGCGCGCGCCACTGTGAGCCCGCCAACCCCGGAGTCGAACATTCCGATGGCGGCGTCATTCATGGACCCGAGACTATGCGGCGCTCAGTCCCCCAGGAGCCCCGAGACCAGTGATTCCTGCCACCAGGTGAGCATGGTGTAGAGGATCGCCGCCGCATGACGCTCTCTGACCTGCGGATCCGCGCTCCCGCTCGGCATCGAGTCGGCGAGGGAGTGAATCGCCTCCGCGGCCTCGGGGCTGTCGATCCCCAGGCGCCGGGCGAGCAGGAGGCGGGCGTCATTGAGCGCCCCCAGCCACGCGCCCTCGGCGCCCGCCGGCACCCGGACAGCGCCACCGGTCCCGGAGGGGGCCAGGAGCTCGGCGACCGCGTCGCGGGACCGGGAGTCCTTGAGACCGCGCAAGTCGTCTCGACTGCGAGCGGAGATGGCGACGGCGATCTCCGGGTCCTCCGAGGCGTCGGGCAGGAGGGCTTCGCGGGCGAGGGCGGCCTCCGCCCGGAGCGCCCGGTCCGCGGAGGTCTCGGCAGGGTGGTCGTCGTCGGCGCGCAGGACGGTGGTGACCTGCAGGAGAAGGCCTGCCAGGGCCTCGCGCTCCCAGGCCTCCAACTGGCTCTCCCATCCGCCATCGACGGCGGCGAAGGCCTTCATCGGTCCTCTCCCCCGCCCTCGGACAGGTCGACCAGGGGCTCGATGGTGGCGCACAGCCCGTAGGAGTGCATGGCGACGACATCGGCCTCCATGCGGACGCGCTCGCCGCGGGAGACGGTGGCCCGGCCGGTCATGTGGACCTGCATCATCAAATGGGCGGCCTTGGACCGTGGGTAGCCGAAGTAGCTGGCGAAGACCCAGGTGACGTAGTCCATGGTGTTGATGGGGTCGTCGTGGACGACGGTGGCCCACAGGCGGTGGGCGCTGGTGCGCTCATCCACTTGGATGATCGGTTCCGCGACCGGCACAGCGGGGCTCATGCTGGCAGCGTAGCCGGAGGCGGCGGGTATGCGGCGCGCATTCGGTTCGGGCTAGGTTGTTGTCATGACGATCACGCCCGGCGATCTACCCGCCTCGCCGCCCACCGCGCTGTCGACCTCCCTCATGACCGACATGTACGAGCTCACCATGCTCCAGTCGGCGCTGCGGGCGGGCACGGCGGAGCGCGAGAGCGTCTTCGAGCTATTCGGCCGCAAGCTGCCCGCCTCCCGGCGCTTCGGCGTGGTGGCGGGAACGGGGCGCCTCCTGGACGCCGTCGAGTCCTTCACCTTCACCTCCGAGCAGATCGACTTCCTGCACCGCGCAGGGGTCGTCGACGACGCTACGCTGGACTTCCTGCGCGATTACCGCTTCCGAGGCACGATCCGAGGCTACGCGGAGGGCGAGTGCTACGTGGCGGGCTCCCCCCTGCTCACCGTGGAGGGCACGTTCGCGGAGGCCTGCATCATCGAGACTCTCGCCCTGTCGATCTACAACTACGACTGCGCGGTGGCCTCCGCGGCCTCGCGCATGACGATCGCCGCGCACGGGCGCCCCTGCGCTGACTTCGGGGCGCGCCGTGCGCATGAGGAGGCGGCCATCGCAGCGGCGAGGGCGGCCATCGTCGGCGGGTTCACAGCGACCTCCAACCTGGAGGCGGGCATGCGCTACGGGATCCCCACGGTGGGGACCTCCGCGCACTCCTTCACCCTCCTGCACGACAGCGAGGAGGAGGCCTTCGCCGCACAGATCGCCTCGCTGGGCACAGGCACAACGATCCTCGTGGACACCTACGACATCGCCATGGGCGTGGAGAGGGCGGTCAAGGCCGCCCGGGCCGCTGGCGGGGAGCTCGGCGCGGTGCGCCTGGACTCGGGCGACCTCGTGGCCGAGGCCTTCAAAGTGCGCGCGCAGCTGGACGCCCTGGGCGCGACCACCACCAGGATCACGGTGACGAACGACCTCGATGAGCACGCGATCGCCGCGCTCGGCGCCGCGCCCGTGGACTCCTACGGGGTCGGCACGAAGCTCGTGACGGGCTCGGGACGCCCGACGGCGGCCCTGGTCTACAAGCTCGTGGAGCGCCGGGGGGCCGACGGCGAGATGGCGGAGGTCGCGAAGTTCTCCTCGGGCGGGAAGTCGACAGTGGGCGGCCGCAAGTGGGCGGGCCGTGTCATCGACGGCGCGGGCACCGCCACCGAGGAGCTGCTCGTCTCAGCGCGCACCGAGGCCGAGGGCCTGGCGGCACTGGCCGAGGCGGGGGCGCGCCCCCTGCAGGTGCCGCTCGTCGTCGACGGGGAGATCGTGGAGGAGCACCGGGGGGAGGGCGCGCTGGCCGCCGCCGCGGAGCGCCACCAGGTCTCGCGCGCGGAACTGCCCTACGAGGCGTGGCGGCTCAGCGACGGCGATGCCGCGATCCCAACCCGCTATCTCGACCTCGACGGCCGCACCGCCACCCGTCGCTGAGGCTCCGAGCCGCCCGCGCTGTCCGCCGGCGTCGCCCCTCCCCGTCAGCCCAGCGCCCCGGGCCTTGCTCAGCGCTTGCCGACGAACCAGCGGCGCAGGGTGCCCACGCGCTTCTCGATCTGCTCAGTGGTGGCCTGCGCGACCTCCGGCCCCCCGCACACGCGGCGCAACTCGTTGTGGACGGCCCCGTGGGGCTGACCGGAGCGTCGGGCCCAGGCGGACACGAGTGAGCTGAGCTCCTTGCGGGCGGCGGCGCGCTTACGGGCGTCATCGACTCCCGAGTTGGCGCGGCGCTGAGCGGCAGCGGCGGCCTGGCATTTCTGAGACTTGATCTGCTTGTCCTGGCGGGCCCGTAGCAGGGCGGTGACCTGCTCGGGCTCGAGCAACCCGGGCAGGCCCAGGTAGTCCTGCTCCTCCACGGAGCCGACCATGGCACCGGTGCCGAACTCGCCGCCGTCGAAGAGGACACGATCGAACTCAGCGGTGGAGTTCATGGCCTCGAAGGCGCCGAAAAGGTCGTCCGCGGCCCTCTCCTCCTTGTTGGCCTCGGCGATGAGGCGGTCCTCCGGGTAGCCGAAGACCTCGTCCTCGTTGGAGCGCGGCTTGCCGAGAACATGGTCGCGGGCGACCTCCATCTCATTGGCCAGGGCCAGCAGCGGGGTCACCGAGGGAAGAAACACGCTCGCCGTCTCGCCGCGCGCCCGCGAGCGAACGAAGCGCCCGACGGCCTGGGCGAAGAACAGCGGCGTGGAGGTGGAGGTCGCGTAGACGCCAACGGCCAGGCGCGGGACGTCCACGCCCTCGGAGACCATGCGCACGGCCACCATCCAGCGGTCGGTGGACTCAGCGAAGGCCTCGATACGACTGGAGGCACCCGAATCATCGGACAGGACCACGGTGGGCGCCTCCCCAGTGATCGCGGCCAGCTGGCGGGCGTAGGCGCGGGCGCGCTGCTGGTCGGTGGCGATGACCAGGGCGCCGGCGTCGGGCACCTGGCGGCGCACCTCGCTCAAGCGCTGGTCCGCGGCGGCCAGCACTGCGGGGATCCACTCCCCCTTGGGATCCAGGGCGGTGCGCCAGGCCTGGGCCTCGAGGTCCTTGGTCAGAGGCTCACCCAGGCGCGCGGCGACCTCATCCCCGGTGCGCGTGCGCCAGCGCATCTCGCCCGAGTAGGACATGAACATGACCGGGCGGACGACGCCGTCGCGCAGGGCATCGGAGTAGCCGTAGGAGTAGTCGGCCTTGGACCGCTTGATGCCCCCGGCCTCCTCGGCGTAGGTGACGAAGGGGATGGGGGAATCATCGGAGCGGAAGGGCGTCCCGGTCAGTGCCAGGCGGCGCCGGGCGGGGCTGAAGGCCTCGCGGATGGCGTCGCCCCAGCTCAGGGCGTCGCCGCCATGGTGGATCTCGTCGAGGATGACGAGGGTGCGGATGGAGTCGGTGCGGGCGCGGTGCAGCGCGGGGTTGGCGGCGACCTGCGCGTATGTGAGGGCGACGCCGTCGAACCGCGATCCGAGCGCCCCCTGCCCGTTGGAGTAGGAGGGGTCGATGTGGATGCCGACCTTCGCGGCGGCCTCCGCCCACTGGAACTTCAGGTGCTCGGTGGGGCACACGATCGTCATCTTGTGGGCCTCGCCGAGTCGCAGGAGCTCGACGGCGATCCGCAGGGCGAAGGTGGTCTTGCCGGCTCCCGGTGTGGCCACGGCCAGGAAGTCCTGCGGCATGGCGTTCATGTACTTCTCGAGGGCGGCGGCCTGCCAGGCGCGCAGGGAGCGCGTCGTGCCCCAGGCGGCGCGCTGCGGGTAGGCCGGGGAGAGGTGCTCCGCGGCGAAGATCGAGGGCTGGGTCGGGTTGTGCTGGGCCTGGCTCCCGCGCGCGGGGCTCACTGACCACCCCGCCCGAAGGGGAAGCGCGGGCGGCGCGGGCCTCCTGCGCCCCCGCCGTCGGAGCGCATGGACTCCATGATTTCCTTGCAGGTGGGGCACACAGGGTACTTCGACGGGTCGCGGCCGGGGGTCCACACCTTGCCGCACAGGGCGACGACGGGGCGGCCGGTGGCGGCAGCGGCGGCGATCTTGTCCTTGCGCACGTAATGGGCGAAGCGGTCGGCGTCACCGTCGTCCGTGGACTGCAGCTCCTCGCGCTCCAGGACGGCCGTGCCGACGGAGCGCCCGGGCTCGGCGCCCGGGTCCGCGGGGCTACCGGGATCGGCGGGATCGGAGCTCATGCGGGGAAGGATCATGCGGCCAGTCTAGGCCCACCCCCGGGTGCGCTCCGGGCCGGTGGCCTGTGCGATTGCTCGCCCGCCCCCACTCCCTTCCCCCCTCTTTCATCGAGACCGGTCAGGGGCGGGCAGCGGTGAGGAGGGAGGCGGCGGCGGGGTCGACCAGGACGAGAGCGTCGGGGTGGTTCTGCATGACGGTGCAGGGCCAATCGACACTGACCTCGCCCTCGACGAGCCGGCGAATGGCCTCGGCCTTGCCCGCCCCGGTGGCGATGAGGACGAGCTTCCTGGCCTTCATGATGGTCCCCAGGCCCTGGGTGATGCAGTGCGTGGGGACGGCGTCGATATCGCCGTCGAAGAAGCGGGCGTTGTCACGGCGGGTCTGCTCGGTCAGGACATCGACGTGCGTGGGCGAGTCCAGCGGCCCACCGGGCTCGTTGAAGGCAATGTGCCCGTCGGAGCCGATGCCCAGGATCTGCAGGTCGCAGTAGCCGGCTCGCGCCATCTGGCGCTCGTAATCGGCGCAGGCGGCCTGGAGGTCGTCGGCCAGGGCATCCGGGCCGTGGAGGGCGCCGGGGCGCATGTCGACGCGGGAGCGCAGGTGACGCTCCATGAAGGTGGCGTAGCGCTCGGGGTGGCCCTCGGGCAGGCCCACGTACTCATCGAGCATGAAGCCGGTGACTTCCGCGAAGGACAGCCGCCCCGCGGCGCAGCGGCGGACGAGCTCATCGTAGAGGGGCAGCGGGCTGGAGCCGGTGGCGGTGCCCAGGACGGCGTCCGGCTTGGTGGTCAGCAGTTCCTCGATGGCGTCGGCAGCGCGCTCGGCGATGGCCTCGGGCGTGTTCAGGATGACGAGCTCCATGGTTGCTCTCCTCGATCAGTGGGGTCTCATGCGGGACGGGCGCCTGCGCGCTCCTGATCGAATTGTAAAATATCCGATCATCAAACGTCGCGTTGAGCGGTCGCTGCCACAACACCCCCCTCCGGAGCGACAAGAAGGGGTGCGCCACCAACTCGGTGGCGCACCCCAGGGCGCCTGGGCGGCCTAGGGACGGGATTCGCGCCCCCGCACCCTCAGTCGGGCTCAGCTCAGTTGTCGGCGACAGCCTTCTTGAGGGCCGAGCCCACTGTCAGCTTCACGCCGTAGCCCGCGGGGATCTGGATCTCCTCGCCGGTGCGGGGGTTACGGCCAGTGCGGGCGGCGCGCTTGACGCGCTCCACACCCATCAGGCCCGTGATCTTGACAGCCTCGCCCTTCGAGACACTCTCAACGAGAACCTCCTGGAAGGCGGCGAGGAAGGCATCGGCATCGGTCTTCTTCAGATCGGTCTTGGCGGCGATGGCTGCGATGAGCTCGGTGCGGTTGACGGACATGTCTTGCCTCTCTGTCGTGGAGCGGCACCTCGGTTGGGTAGTGCCACTGGCCGCAACGCTATGCGCAACTGAGGCGTTTTGTCAGTTGCTGAGCCGATTTTCGGCGTGTGACACACCAGATCAGCACCTCATTCACCCCGAAAGCCCCACGAGTCACAGGCATCCCGGTATGGCCTCCCACCTGGGAATCCACTAGAAGCGCTCAGGCGGCACCGCCGTGCCCCCTGTCGGCCCCGCCGACGGCGCTGGCGAACCAGGATGTGATCGTCGTGGGATGGGTGATCGCGGTGCCGACGACGACGGCGAAGGCGCCGCGCTCCATCGCCGCGGCGGCCTGGGCCGGAGTGTGGATCCGTCCCTCGACGACGAGCGGCAGGGAGGCGAAGCCGACGATCTCGTCGACGAGCCCGAGGTCGGGGCCATCGGTTTTGGGACGCTCGCCGGTGTAGCCGGCCAGGGTGGTGCCCAGGACATCGACGCCGGCGTCCTGCGCGGCGCGGGCATCGTCGGCGCTGCCGCAGTCGGCCATGATGAGGGTGCCCGGACGGGCGGCGCGCAGTCCCTCGACGGTCTGGGCCAGGGTGAGCCCATCGGGGCGGGGGCGGCGCGTGCCGTCCAGGGCCACGATCTGGCTGCCGGTGGCGGCCACGGCGATGGCGTGCGTGAGGGTGGGGGTGATGAAGACGCCGTCGTGACCGTCCTTCCACAAGCCGATGACCGGCACGTCGACGTGCTGGGTGATGAGGGTGAGGTCTGCCAGGCCCTGGGCGCGGATGCCGACGGCGCCGCCGGCCACGCAGGCCTGGGCGACCTCGTCCATGGTGCGCGGGTCTCGCATGGGCTCACCGGGGTAGGCCTGGGCGGAGGCGATGAGGCCCCCCTTGAGGCGGTCGAGGACGGCCTGGCTGGTGCCGGTCTCATTCGCTGTGGTCATGGACGAGGCCTTCTTTCGTGGGGCGGGAGGTGGAATGCGATATGGCTGCTGAGCCCGCGATGGGCGGCAGGCAGTGGTCGGGCGAAGATCGGCAACGGGGCTCCGCCTCACCCGATGAGGGCGAGGGCGCCCCGGGCGGCGCCGATGATGGGGGCGGTGGTGCCGAGCTCGGCGGGGACGATCTCGATGCCGGCCAGCGGCTCGATGACCTCGGAGGCGAAGGCCTCGCGCAGCGGGGCCCACCACAGTTCGCCGGCCCTGGCCAGGCCTCCGGAGATGATGACGCGCTCGGGGTCGAGGACGGTGGCGACGCCGGCGATGGCCTGGGCGAGGGCGAGGGCGGCCTCGCGGTAGACGCGGGCGGCGAGCTCGTCGCCAGCCTGGGCGCGCTTCTCGACGTCGTGGGCGTTGGCCGCGGCAGGGTCCCCTCCGGCGGCGAGGTAGCGGCGGAGGATGTGGGGGCCGGCGGCGATCGGCTCGAGGTGGCCGGGGCGCCCGCAGGTGCAGGTCTCGCCTGCGGCGAGCCCCGAGGGCATGTGGCCGATCTCCCCGGCCACGTGGTGGGCGCCCCGCAAGGGGACGCCGTCGAGCAGCACGGAGCCGCCGACCCCGGTGCCCACGGCGACCATGAGGGCGCAGTGGGTGGCGCGCCCGGCGCCGAGCCAAGCCTCCCCCGCCGCGTAGGCGTCGACGTCGTTCTCGACGTGGATGGGCGGGCGGCCCAGGCCCTCGGCCTCCAGGCGGGCCTGAACGCCCTCCGCGACGCGAGTGCCGGCCCAGTCGGTGATGGCATCGGTGGCCGAGACGATTTCGCCGCGCTCGACGTCGACGACGCCGGCGGTGCCGATGCCCACCGCACTGATGGTCGGGGGCCCGTCAGCGGTCTCACCGGGGATGCCCGCGCGCGCGACCTTGACGACGAGGGAGGCGATGGCGTCGAGCATGGCGGCCGGGCCGTCATGAGCGGGAGTGGGGACGGAGGCGATGGGGCCGAGCAGGGCGCCGTCGGCTCCCACGAGCGCGGCCGCCATCTTGGTGCCGCCCAGGTCGAGGCCGACGACGCCAGTGGGGCGATGGACGCCCGCCCCGCCGGTGGCGCGGGGCGCGTCGGATGCGGGTGCGGCGCCGCTGGCGTCGGTGGAGGCCATGGGAGTCCTTTCGTTGCCGCCCCGGGTCGGCCTGGGGAGGGAATACGGGAGCGAAGAGGTGGCTCGGGGCCGGGCGAGGGCCCGGCCCCGAGCAGCGCTGGCCTCAGATGAGGCCCTCCTCCTTCATGATGGCCACGACAGCGTCCTTGTTGGCGCCCTCGAGGGGCTTGATCGGGAAGGCCATGTGGTTGGCCTTGATGATGCCGAGTTCGACCATGGCGGTCTTGAAGGCGCCGATGCCGGTGGCGTCGCCGGAGCGGCCCTTGACGGCGAAGACGGTCTCGAAATGGGCGGCGATCCTGTCCTGGATGTCGCGCACGCGGGTCCAGTCGCCCTCGCGGGAGGCGTCCCACATCTCGCGGTAGGGGCGCGGTTCGACGTTGCCGTAGCCGGGGACGAAGCCGTCGGCGCCCAGCAGGAGCATGCCGTCGACCATGAGCTCGTGGCCGGATAGGAGGGCCAGGGGATGGCCGGCCTTCTCATTGGCGGCCACGAGGCGGCGGAAGCCCACGTCGTCGCCGGAGGAGTCCTTGACTCCGGCGATGACGCCCTCGGTTCCCAGGCGCACGAGGAGATCGCGGGACAGCTTCTTGCCGCCCAGGCGCACGGGGACGTCGTAGGCGAAGACGGGGATCGAGACGGCAGCGGCGATCGCCCGGAAGTGGGCGGCGAACTCCTCCTCATCGTTGATGGCGTAGAAGGGGCAAGTGGCCACGATGCCGTCGGCCCCCAGGGCCTCGGCTCGCTTCGCGTGCTCGATGACGCGCTTGGCGGTGGTGTCGATGGCGCCGGCCAGGACCGGTACGCGGTCGGCTGCGCGGGCGACGGTTCTCTTGACGATCTCGTCGCGCTCGGCGTCGGTGAGGTAGGCGACCTCGCCGGAGGAGCCGAGGACGAACAGACCGTGCATACCGCCGTCGATGAGGTGATCGATGATCTTGTCGAGGTCCTCGTAGTCGACGTCACCGCTGGCGGTGAACGGGGTGATGACCGGTGGGATGACGCCGGTGAAGCGGGTGTCCATGAAGGTGTTCTTCCTGATTGCTGGGATGGGGGCAGGGAGAGGGCAGGGCGCCGACGACGGCGGCGCTCAGCCCTCGAGGAGCGACGGCACGGCGGACAGCAGCGTCCTGGTGTAGTTCTCCTGAGGGTTGTTGAAGATCTCCGCCGTCGTGCCCATCTCGAGGATCCGGCCGTAGTACATGACGGCGATCTTGTCCGAGACGTAGCGGACGGTATTGATGTCGTGGCTGATGAACACCAGGCCCAGGCCGAGGGTGGCCTTGAGATCCTGGAGAAGGTTGAGCACCTGGGCCCGCACGGAGACATCGAGTGCAGAGGTGGGCTCGTCGGCCACGATGATGTCGGGGTCGAGGGCCAGCGCGCGGGCGATGGCCACGCGCTGGCGCTGACCGCCGGAGATCTGGCGGGGCAGAACGTCCAGGGCGCTGGGCGGAAGGCCCACGAGGTGCAGGAGGTCGCGCACGCGGGCCTCGCGCTCCTTGGGGCTGCCGATGCCGTGGACGTTGAGCGGGTCGATGAGCGTGTCGTGCACGATCATGCGCGGGTTGAGCGCGGTGGCGGGGTCCTGGAAGACCACGGATACCGAGCGGCCCAGGGCCTTGCGGTCCGCGGCCGAGTGGCCGATCCGCTTGCCCTTGAAGTAGACCTCGCCCTCCGTCAGGGGCTGCAGGCCGACCATGACTCGCGCCGTCGTCGACTTGCCGCAGCCGGACTCGCCCACGAGCCCGAGGGTCTCGCCGCGGTGCACCGTCAGGGAGACGTCGTTGACGGCGTGAACGGTGTCGGGTTTGAACAGGCTGCCAGTGCGAGAGGTGTGGATGACGTGCGCGTTCCTCAGCTCGATGACGGGATCGGCCTCGGTCCAGGCGCCGGGGGCGCCGTCGGCGGTGCCGCGGGGGGATGTGCGTGCGGCCATCAGTGGGCCTCCTTCGCGAGGATCGCCTCAAGCTCGGGCGTGATGGCGAAGACGTGGTCCGGGTTGCCATCGACCGGCTTGAGGGTGGGGCGGGTCTCGAGGCCCACGGTGGGGTGGGAGGAGCGCGGCGCGAAGCGGTCTCCGGAGACGAACTCCGAGGGGCTGGGCACGGTGCCGCGGACCTGGTGGAGACGGTTGGAGCCCGCCTCGATGGAGAGCACGGCGCCGAGCAGGCCCCGGGTGTACTCGTGGGTCGGGTTGACGAGGAGCTCGGCGGTCTCGGCCTGCTCGACCACCTGACCGGCATACATGACAGTGATCCGGTGGGCGAGCTTGGCGACGAGCGCCAGATCATGGGAGACGAACACCATCGCGAAGCCGAGCTTCTCCCGCAGGTCGTTGAGGAGGTCGACGACCTGCTTCTGGACGGTGACGTCCAGGGCGGTGGTGGGCTCATCGGCCAGCACGAGGCTGGGGTCGCGGGTCAGCGCCATGGCGATGAGGACGCGCTGGCGCTGGCCGCCGGAGAGCTCGTGCGGGTAGCTCTTGAGGGTGCGCTCCGGGTCGAGGCCCACGAGCTCGAGGAGCTCGGCGGCCGTGCGCTTGCCCCCGCGGGAGGTGAGCTGCTTCATCTGGGCGCTGATGAGCATGGAGGGGTTGAGAGACGACAGCGCGTCCTGGTAGATCATGCTCATCTCGTGGCCGCGCAGGGCGTTGTGCTGCTCGGGCGTCATCTCGAGGATGTTCTGGCCCTTGAACAGGATCTCGCCGGTGATGCGGGCGGTGGGCGGCAGGAGCCCCATGACGGCCATCGAGGAGATGGACTTGCCGCAGCCGGACTCGCCGACCAGGCCCATCGTCTCGCCGGGGCGCACCGAGAAGGAGACGTCGTCGACGATATTGACCTCGCCGTGCTGGGCGGGGAAGGCGATGGACAGGCTCTTGACCTCCAGGACGGGGGCGGCGCCGGTGTCGGTGTAGACGAGGCGGTCGCCGCGCTCGCGCTCGGCCACGGCCAGCTGCCGGAGGCGCTCGGCCAGCGGCACCTCCTCGGCGGCGGGCTCGACCAGCCCGGTGAGACTGCTGATCTCCCTGCCCTCGGCCGCGCCGGAGGGGACCGAGGCGTGGGCCTCCACGGCAGCGCCGGCCTCGTCCCAGGCCTTGGCGGTCTCGACGGCCTCCAGCGCCTCCTCGTCGGCCTGGACGTCGACCTTGCGGCGGATGCGCGGCGAGGCCATGGCGTCGGTGAGACCCTCCGACAGGACATTGAGGCACAGGGTGGTGATGAGAATCATGAGGCCGGGGAAGAAGGTCGGCCACCAGGCCCCCTGCAGGAGGAGCTCCTTGCCCTCGGAGAGCATATTGCCCCAGGTGGGGGTGTTAACCGACTTGATGCCCGCGCCGATGAAGGACAGCGAGGCCTCGAAGACGATCGCATCGGCCACGAGCACGGTGGCGAAGACCATGATCGGGGCGATGCAGTTGCGGGCGACGTGCTTGACCAGGATCCAGGGCACGGCGGCCCCCATGACCTTGGAGGCCGCCACGTAGTCCTCCCCGAACTGGGACAGGATGTTGGCGCGAACGACGCGGGTGAGCTGCGGGATGTAGAGGATGGCGATCGACACGATGATCACCGGGAGCATCGGCAGGCTCTGCGACAGGGCCGAGACGAGCACGGCCGCCAGGGCGATGCCCGGGAAGGACATGACGATGTCGAGGACGCGCATGAGGACCTCGGAGAGCCACTTGCGCGCGGTGGCGGCGATCGCCCCGAGAACCACGGCGACGGCCAGGGCGAGGGCCGTGGCGGACAGGCCGACGACGATGGAGACGCGCGAGCCGTAGACGACGCGGGAGAAGACGTCCCGCCCGGTCTTGTCGGTGCCGAAGAACTGCTCCCCATTGGGGGCCACGGTCACCGTGGTGATCTCGCCGATGCCCTCCTGATAGGTGGTTCCCTCGGCGAGACCCGTGGTGGAGGGGTTGTAGGTGGCGATGACCGGGGCGAGGATCCCCATGAGCACGATCGCGAAAAGGACGACGACGGCGATCTTGGAGCCGAGCGGCAGGGCCTTCCAGCCCTGGAAGCGCAGGCCGGGCTTGGCGGCCTTGTCGAGTGTGCGGCGGTGCAGCATCAGACGCTCCTGATTCGCGGGTTGACGAGGACGTAGAGCATGTCGACGATGATGTTGATGACGATGAACGCCAGCGCGACGGTGATCGAGACGCCCTGAACGATGTTGACCTCGTTGCGGGTGATGCCGTCGAGGATGAGCTGGCCCATGCCCTTGATGTTGAAGATGATCTCGATGACGACGGCGCCGCCCATCGAGTAGCCCACGCGCAGGCCCAGGACCGTCAGCGGGGTGATGAGCGCGTTGCGCAGGACGTTGCGCGCCACGACGACGCGCTTGGGGATGCCGGCGCCGATGGCGGTGCGCACGTAGTCGCGGTCGAGCTCCTCGACCATGGCGGTGCGCACGACCCGGGTGAGCGAGCCGATGTTGGGCACGGCGATGGCCAGGGCCGGCAGGAAGACCTGGCGGACGTACTCACCGGGGTCGTCGGAGAAATGGATCCAGTCGGTGATGAGGGCCGGGAAGATCCCGGCTCCCCCGGGCACATCGGTGAGCCACTGGATGAGGAGCAGTGCCAGCCAGAAGGAGGGGGTGGCCAGGCAGGCGATGGAGACGACGCGGATGATCTGGTCGGGCCAGCGGTCCCGGTACAGGGCCGCGACGACGCCGAGGATTGCGGCGATGACGATCGCCACGGCCAGGCCGATGAGGGTGAGCTGGAGGGTGATGGGGAAGGCGTCCGAGATGAGCCGGCTGATGTCGACGCCAGTGAAGCTCTGCCCGAGGTCACCGCGGACGAGGCCGACGAGATAGTCCCAGAACCTGGTCAGGAGGGGGTCGTTGAGGTGGTGGTCGATCCGGTACTGCTCGAGGGCCTCCGACGATGCCGCCTCGCCCAGCGCCAGGCGCGCGGGGTCTGCCGAGGAGAACGACATGACGACGAAGACGAGCAGCGTCACACCCAGCACCATGACGGGCAGCGCCAGGAGGCGCCGTCCGATCAGGCGGATGAGGTTGGACACTGGAATGCTCCTTTGCTTCGGTGTCCCGCCCGGGTGGGCGGTGGTTGGCCTGCCGGCCCGCCCCGGCGCCAATGGGGCGCGAGGGGGCGGTCGGGCGACCTCAGATATATTGTCTGATGTCTGATGACTAATGGCAAATTGGCGCCCCCGCTAATCATGGCGCGGCGCTCCCCCGATGAGCGGGGGAGCGCCGCGCGCGCCTCAGGCGGATGAGCCCACGGGACTCAGCTGTTGTTCGAACCAACCCCGGCGAAGGACAGACCGGTGAGGGTGATCGGCTTGAAGTTGACCAGGGTGTCGCCGTTCCAGGCCGTGGGAGTCTTGCGGTGGAAGATCGGGTAGAGCGGCACGACCTCGGAGATGGCGTCGAAGATCTCCTGCCAGGCCGCCACCTGCTCGTCACCGGTCTTCTGCACGGCGGAGTCCAGCATCTCCTGGATCTTGGTCTGCGACTCCTGACCCTTCCAGTGCAGGCGCTTGTCGATCCATGTGTCGCCGGCGTACCACCAGCGCAGGAGCAGGTCCGCGTCGTTGCCGAACACCGAGGGGTCGCCGGGGGCCACGACGATGTCGTAGGCCTCGGGAACGCCATCGATGGTGTTGTAGACGTCGGCGGACTTCTTCTCCTCGTAGGTGACCGTCAGGCCCGCGGCCTCGAGGTTCTCCTTGATGATCGGGCGGACCGAGGAGAACCAGCCGTGGTCGGAGCACAGCAGGCGCACGCTCTTCAGCCCGGTCTCGGCAAGGAGGGCCTTGGCCTTCTCGACGCCGCCGGTGGAGTAGTCCACCTTGGCGGCGCGGTATGCGGGGTGCCCCTTCTGGACGAAGCAGGTGGCCGGGGTGGCCAGGCCCGCCATGCCGTTCTTGCAGATGGATTCGTAATCGAGGGCGTAGAGGATCGCCTGACGGTTCTTGACGTCCTTCATGGGCTCGGAGCCGCAGTTGAACATCGCGAACAGGAGGCCGAAGCCCTGCTCGGCACTGACCTTGATGGGGGCGGACATGGCGGTGAGCTGAGCGGCCGGGACGGCGTCGATCGCCTGGACCGTGCCGTTGCTCATCGCGTTGGTGCGAGTGGTGTCATCGGGCAGGATCTGCCAGGTCATGGACTTGGCCAGGGCGGGCTTGGAGCCGTTGTACTTGTCATTGCGCTCGAAGACGACGGTCTTAGTGGCGGCGCCGTTGTCCTTCATGACGTAGGGGCCGGTGCCCACGGGCATCTGATCGAAGGCCTTCGCGTCGGCCTCGACGGCGGCCTTCGGGACGATCTTGACCACGGCGACGCGCTCCGCGACCAGCGAGAAGGGGTACTTGAGCGTGAGGGTGACGGTCTTATCGTCCTTCTTCTCCACCTTGTCCAGGAAGGGGAGGAAGGAGGCGTACAGGGACTCGTTGTCCGGGTTGAGGACCCGCTCGAAGGAGAAGACGACGTCCTCGACAGTGACGGCGGTGCCGTCGGAGAAGACCGCGCCGTCGCGCAGGGCGACCTCGTAACTCGTGTCGCTGACCTTGGTGGGCAGCGCGGCGCCGAGAGCCGGGTAGCACTCGCGGGTGACGGGGTGGATCTCGGTCAGGCCCTCCATGGTGTGCCAGTTGGCGGCGACGGTCAGGGCCGACGTCGTCGTCATCGGGTCATAGCCGTTGGTGCCGAGCTCGTAGGAGATGCCGGCGGCGATGACGCCATCCTTGTTGGTCACCTCGACATCGGGGGCGGCCGAGGATCCAGCGCCAGTGCTGGACTTCTTGGCGGTCCCACCACCGCAGGCAGCGAGGGTCGCGGCAATGCCGGCGGCCAGGCCCATGGTGGAGCTGATCTTGATGAAGTCGCGCCGGGAAGCGCGGGGAACTGAAATCGCCATTGGATGGACTCCTGAAGTCTGACGTCTTATGTCTGACGTACGTAGAATGAGTCTAGCAGGTTCAGCCCGCTTCCAGCCAGCCGTTGACGAAACCGTGTCAGAATCTCTACGGGACCTTGGCCGACAGAGACCCAGCCAATCGAGCCGAAGAGCGAGAAAGTGAGGTGCGCCACACATGGCCCCCGGAGACGCCCAGCGCAACACCTACGTCGCATTGTCCCCGGCACCGATGACCCAGGCGTCCACCGCGATGAGCGCGATCAAGGACTACATACTCTCCCACCACCTCCAACCGGGCGACCCGCTGCCCACCGAGTCGAAGCTGTGCGCCGGCCTCGGCGTGTCGCGCTCCTCCGTGCGCGAGGCGGTGCGCACGCTCGTCGCACTGGACATCGTGGAGGTCCGTCACGGCCACGGCATGTTCGTCGGCCAGGTCTCCATGCGCCCGATGGTCGAGTCGCTCGTCTTCCGCGGCCTGCTCGCCCCGGGCGACGACTACGCGAGTCTGCGCGACGTCGTCGAGGTGCGCACAACCCTGGACATCGCTCTGGCCGATCAGGTCGTCAAGACCTGGAAGGACCGTCCCGACCCCGTCCTCGACGGCTACATCGACGACATGGAGGAACTCGCCGCTGAGGGCAAGACCTTCTCCGAGCAGGACCGGGCCTTCCACGCGCGCCTCCTGGAGCCCCTGTCCAACCACCTGTGGTCCCACCTCATCGACGCCTTCTGGGCGGTCCACACGCTGACCGTGCCCCTCATGGACGCCCCCGCCGCGGAGGACATCATCATCACGGCCAAGGCGCACCGGGAGATGCTCGAGGCGGCGAGGAAGGGCGATGCCGACGCCTACCGCAAGGCCACCCGCAGGCACTACGCCCCACTCGCCTCGGCCCTGAGCGCCTGAGCCCGTCCCCGGGCACCGCCGCCCGGTCCTGTCGGCGAGGCGACGCCGACAGGACCGGTTCCTCCCCGCCGGCCGGAGCGGGACACAATGGCGCTGTCCTTAGAAGCCGCTCAGGCGGTCAAGAAGGTCACGGGCGAAGCCGATGAGCAGTCTCATCTGTAGGTCGCGTTGAGCGCACTCGGCGGGGTCGCGGTATTCGCCTCCCTCACATAGTGGAGGCGCGGCGGATCGGCGAGGAATACGGCTCGTAGTGACGGACATCGGAAGGAACGTGGGGCCCCAGGCGCTCACCTGGGGCCGCCCCCACGGTTGTGTTTCAGGCTACTGCTCCAAGGATGCGCCGCTGCACACTGAGCAAGTGCTCAAGACGCACGAGCGGCACCACGTCGGCTCCTCATTCGGGCTCCCAGGTGGTTTCATTAGCTTGTGCAAGGGCAACGGTGCGACTCTCCACGAGGTTCACGACCCTTTCGGCGATCTGAACGGAGTCGTTAGATCCCGAGCCATTGGCTGCCTTGATAGCTCCGGAGAGGTTGTCCATGACCTGTACGGTCGCTTCCCCCGCTTGTGGCGCGTCGAGATAGGCCTCACTTTGGAAATTCAGCATCGACCGGCCCTAAAACAAAACTTTCAAAGATCTTAGTGACTTGTCGACATTCTAGACATTGGTCATTCAGTGCGCTTCTCGATCATCGCCTCAAACAGTATCGTCAACGCGACGACTAATGCGACAACAAAACAAACCCCACCGAAGGGAGGGAGGCCGACTAGCATAAAAATAAAGCCTAGTAAGACCGAGGCAACGAGCACAGTCGACAGAAGGGACTTTGCCCTCATAGTGTCGATTACCCTGGAAGATTGTCTACGCTGCGACATAATTCAACCTCTCTCTCAAAATATTGTACCTTACAACCTCTGCATTGTCAAGCGCTGTTAGACGCCACCTCCATATGATTCTAGTATCATTCACTTCTAACAAATGCCTCACGCTTTATTCACTCCATTCGTCCACTCACTACTTATCAAATTAGTTTTCCTTCCACCTTTTGACGCAGGCCTAAACCTTTTGGCCCACCCTACGAACGCACCGCGACACGCCCCCGAACCCCCGCCACGGCGGCAAAATACCCCGCCAGGTCACCACCAGGGCACCGCCACGAAGCTCTCAGACACCACCCCACTGCCCCACAAACCCGAGTATTTACAAGGGAAACCCACCCACAGGCATGAAAAAGATGCTGGTTTGGATTGTATCCAAACCAGCATCTAGTTGGTGGAGATGCGGGGAATCGAACCCCGGTCCGACGGGCATGCAACAGGACTTCTCCGGGCGCAGCTCGCTAGTGATTTTCTCGGCCCCGGCGTCTCACGCGAGCAAGGACGCCGACGGGCTCAGTCGATGAGGAGTCCCGAGGAACCTACCGACACGGTTCCTCAGCAGTGGCTCCCTGGATGACGCCAGGAACCGGGGCGGAAGCGAACCCCGGGCTGACGGACTTCGAGGCTCGCTCAGGCGGCGAGGGCGAAGTCGGTGCGAGTGTTATCGGCACCTATAGGTTCGCGCAGAGCGTTGACGAGATGACTGCGCATCCTCGACCCGCTTCTCCTGAACCCATGACCGTCGTCGAAACCGATCATCCCCTATGGAGTTGTGGCGCCAGCGAGCCCACTGGGCGCGCCCGCACCGGCTGCCGATCATAGCAGGCGATTCACGAAGCGGTCCAGATAGGCCGCGCCGGATTGCCCGAAGTTCCAGCGCTCAACCCCGGCGCCGGTTGGCGGCCGCCATAGCGCGCTGGGCCTCGCGGTTGTCCTGCGCCTCGCGCAGCGCCTGCCGCTTGTCCCAGTCCTGCTTGCCCCTGGCCAGGGCGATCTCGAGCTTCGCCCGGCCACCGATGAAGTACAGCTCCAGCGGGACGATGGTGAAGCCCTTCGCGGCCACGCGCATGGCGAGCTTGGCGAGCTCGGCGCGATGCAGGAGGAGCTTGCGCTTGCGGCGCGGGGCGTGGTTGTTCCACGTGCCCTGAAGGTATTCGGGGATATGAGCGCCCTGCAACCAGGCCTCGCCGTTGCGGTCGATCTCGATCCAGGCCTCGGTCAGCGAGGCCCGCCCCATGCGCAGGGCCTTGACCTCCGTGCCGGTCAGCGCCAGCCCCGCCTCGTAGCGGTCCTCGATGAAGTAGTCGTGACTGGCCTTCTTGTTGCGGGCGATCGTCTTGTGGGCGTCCGAGGCGGCCTTGGCGCGCTCGCCCGGTGTCGGCTTCTTGGGCTTGCCCTGCCCTGCCCTGCCCGATGAGGCCATGGTCGTCTCCCTCCGGTTCACGATGCGATCGCCGCGCCGCCGGGCCCTGGCGGATACCGAAGGCGGGCGCGGCGCGCGGACTGGAGAGTCTACGCGCCGCATGGGCCCCTTCGCGCGCTGGGCGCTCCGCCCCGGGCTTCAGAAGCCGGGAAGTGTCATGGGATCGATGTACGCGCCGTCCCGCGCGACCTGGAAGTGAACGTGCGGGCCCGTCGCGTAGCCCGTGGAGCCGGTGTAGCCGACGACATCACCGCGGTTGACGTACTGGCCGTCCGCAATCGCCCGCCCGGAGAGGTGGCACAGGGTGATGACATAGGAGTTCCCGTCGATGTAGCCGGCGTTGATGTCGATGCCGATTCCGCAGGACGGGGAATCCCAGTAGGTGGCCGTTCCCGACACGGAGGCGTACTGCGGAGTGCCCTCGGCGGCGGCGAAGTCCGTTCCCTGGTGTCCCACGCCGACCCCGGTGACGGGGTGGATGCGGAACCCGAAGGGTGAGGTGACGGTGAGCGGCCCGGAGATCGGGTGGCCGATGTATCCCGCTCCCAGGGAGTCCGCGGCGATGGAGTCCGAGGAGACTCCCGTCTGCCCGGCGGCGTAGGCGGCCCGGTTCTTGGCGTCGATCTCCGCGATCTTGGCCGCCGCGGCATCGGCGTCCTTGGCGGCCTGGGCCTGCTGGGCCTCGAGGTCGGTCTTGCGGGCCTCGAGGTCGGAGGCGGCCTTGGCCTTCTGGGCTGCCAGGGTGGAGACGTTATCCCGTTTGGTCTTGGCGTCATCGCGCGCGGTCTGAGCGGCGGTGGCGGCGGCGTCGGCATCCGCCTTGAGGACGGCGACCCGCCTGGTGGCGGCGTCCTGGCGTGCCTTGCGGTTGGCGTCCTGGGCCCGCTTGGCCTCGGCGGCGGACAGCACCGACTCCTGGACGCCGGAGGCGATCTGCATCGTCTCGGCACGGGAGCTGAGCTCCTCGGCGGAGCCCGACTCCAGGACATAGGTCAGGGAGGTCACCGAGGTATCGCCCTGGTGGGCGGACACGACGAGCTGGGCCACGGCGCCGGAGGTCTCATCGGCGGCGGACTGCGAGGCGGAGGCCTCCGCAGTGATCTGCGCCAGGGAGTCCTCGGCGATCGTGAGGCGATCGGCGGCGGTCTTCCGCTCTCGCTCCTTCTCCTTCAGGGTCGTCTCCGCGGTCTTCAGCTCGGTCTCAGCGGTCGTCAGGCTGGTCTGGACGTTCTGCAAGTCGATGTAGGCCTGCCCCAGGTCAGCGGAGACCCCCTCCAGGGAGGAGGCGAGCTCGGCCTGCTTGCGCTGCGCCTCGTTGCGCTCATCGACGGCGTCGGATCGGTCATCCGCCAGGGCGGAGGACATGGGAGTCAGGCACAGGGCGGCGGCGAGGAGGATGGCGAGGCTCCGGCGGGACACGGTTCAGCTCACACCCTCGTGTACTTCGACAGGGAGGCGGCGGAGGAGATCGCGGCCAGCGCGACGGCGGCCAGGATGAGCCAGGGGGCGATGTAGAGAACATCACTGGTGCGGATGAAGGCGCTGGTGAAGGTCACCGAGCGGCTCAGCCAGTGCTCGATGATGTAGTACACGCCCAGCCACAGGGCGCCGATGGACATCAGCGCCCCGATGAGCGCCGCGATGACGCCCTCCAGGATGAAGGGCAGCTGTATGAAGAGATTGGAGGCGCCCACGAGCCGCATGATGCTCGTCTCCTTGGAGCGGCTCATCGCGGACAGGCGGATCGTCGTCGAGATGAGGAGGACCGCCGCCAGGGCCATGATCGCTGCCAGGCCCCCGGCGATCCAGGTGGCGCGATTCATGACCAGGAAGAGCGGATCCAGGGTGGAGCGCTGGTCGACGACGCGCTCGACGCCATCGCGCCCGGCGAACTGCTCGGAGACCACCTGGTACTTCTGGGGGTCGTTGAGTTTGACGCGGAAGGAGATCGGCATCATCTCCTCCGTGGCGGTGCGCCCGATGGGGGTGTTTCCGTAGGCCTTCATGAACCTGGCGTAGGCCTCGGCCTTCGTCTCGATCGTGTACTCCTTGACGTAGGAGGACAGCGCCTCGGAGCCCAAGAGCTGCTCGACGGCGTTGATCTGCGCCTGCGTGGCCTCGCCGGCAACGCACTCGGGACGGGCCGAGGAGGGCGGGCACATGTAGACGCTGACCTGAACCTTGTCGTACCACTCCCCCTTCATGGTCGAGATCTGGGACTGCAGGAGAGCGGCGGAGCCGACGAACAGCAGGGAGACGAAGGAGACGAGGATGACCGAGATCGTCATGGCGACGTTCCGGGACAGCCCCTTGAGGGTCTCAGCGGTGATCAGGCGAAATCTCATCAGCGGTTCTCCTCAGCGGTCCGAGCCGTAGACGCCGCGGTCCTGGTCGCGCACGACCTTGCCGCTCTTGAGCTCGATCACCCGCTTGCGCATCTGATCGACGATCTCATCATCGTGGGTGGCCATGACCACCGTGGTCCCCTGCCGGTTGATCCGGTCCAGGAGGCGCATGATGCCCACGGAGGTCGAGGGGTCGAGGTTGCCGGTGGGCTCATCGGCCAGGAGCAGCTTGGGACGATTGACCATGGCCCGGGCGATGGCGACGCGCTGCTGCTCGCCGCCGGAGAGCTCGTGAGGGAGGCGCTTCTCCTTGCCGGACAGGCCGACGAGCTTGAGCGCCTCGGGCACGGCGGTGCGGATGTAGTGGCTCGGCTTGCCGATGACCTGGGCTGCCAGGGCGACGTTCTCGGCGACCGGCTTGGTCTCCAGCAGGCGGAAGTCCTGGAAGACGAAGCCCATCTCGCGGCGCAGCTGGGGGACCTTCCAGGTGGAGATCTGGGAGAGGTCCCGTCCCAGCGCGTGCACCGCCCCTGAGGTGGGGCGCTCCTCGCGCAGGGTCAGGCGCAGGAAGGTCGACTTCCCGGAGCCGGAGGCGCCCACGAGGAACACGAACTCGCCGCGCTCGATCTCGATATCGACATCGTCGAGCGCGGGACGGGCCCCTCGTTTGTAGACCTTGGAGACATGGTCGAATCGGATCATCGGTGGATCGCTCCTGGCAGGCACAGGCGCCAACGCGCGCCGGTCGGAGCCACGGTACGCACGATGAAGGCGAATCCAGCCCGTGACACGCCCAGGCGAGAGCAAGGCGACAACCCTGTGATGCGCGGGTGCCTGCCCTCCCCGGCGCCGCCCCACCGTCCTCGCGGCCGGATGCCCGCCGCCCCCTCGCCCGATAGCCTGGTCCCATGAACGAGCAGGAGGCGCTTCGCGCCGCGAGCGATTCCTTCGCCTCGATGGTGGACCACGGCTCATGGGCGCGCTTCACACCGTCCCTGGCCCCCTTCCTGACGGCGCTGAGCGGGGGCGCAGCCCAGGACGGGCTCTCCGCCAGTGGTCTCGACGCCCGGGCGGGGCTGATGATCCTGCTCACCGCTCCTGCGCCGGCGGCCGCTCAGGATGCCCTCGGCCGGCACCGGGGGCTGCGCGTGCTCCTCTCCTCTCGCGGCCGGCCCGAGGTATCCCCGGAGCCGCCCGGGATGATCGTCCTCGGGCGCGGTGGCGGCGTTGAGGTGGACCTGCCGATCGTCGATGAGGCGGGAAGGTTCCTCCTCGACGACGCGATGCGCCAGGGGCTGAACGCTCTGGGATGGGAATCCGACGGGGAGGTCATGCGCCAGGCCTTCGACGACGCCACCCGGGCCGCCGAGGTGATGACGCGCGCCCTCATCGAGGTGCTGCGGGTGGCGCACCCGGCGGACCTCGACCATCTCCTCGCCCAGGCTTGAGCCGCCCCGGCGAGGGCACTGGCCTCGAGGACCCCTACCCCTCCTCCTGGACTGACTCGTCGACGACGACGTAGGGCGGCTCCGCCGACTGCCCGGCCTGCTCGGCCGGCGCCTCCCAGTGGTCCGCCGGCAATGGCGCGGGCGCCGCGGGACCCGGGGCGGCGTCCGCCGATCCGGCGCTGGCGGCGCCCGGCGTCGTCGCGCTCGACGGGCTCGCGGGGGTCGTGGCGCCGTCGGGGAGCTCATTGCCATTCTCATCACGGCGGACGCGGGCGAAGCGGGTGTAGCCGCGGTTGAGGTCATGGCCGACGGCGGTGAGACTGAGCACGTTGGTGATGATGACGCCCTTGCCCGAGTCCCACGCCTCCTGAGTCATGCGTCCGGCGAGGAGGACGGGGTCCCCCTTGCGCAGGGCCTCGGCGGCGTTGAGCGCCAGGCTCCCCCAGCACTTAGCGGTGAACCACATGGTGGCGTCGTCGACCCATTGGCCTGAGCGCGTGCGATGGCGGGTGGTGGTGGCGACTCGGAAGCGGCAGTAAGCCAGGCGCCGCTCATCGTTGCCGGAGAACGTGAGGACGGGGTTGGTGCCCAGGGTGCCCTGGATGGTGAGGTCGAGCTGGTGCGTCATGATGACTCCTGTGGGTGAGGATCCGGCCGGGTGCCGGTTGCCTCCCACAGTGCACGAGGCGGGTTGGCCGTGGGCCGACGGGTCCCCAGGCGGACCCGCTCGGGCGACGCCGCGGCGCCTGTGGTTCCCCACCGGGTGCCTGGGGCACGGGCGCTCAGACGCGCAGGGCCTCGCGCAGTTCCCGATGCCGGGCGAGCACACCCTGCGCGGGCGTGGTCAGCCCCCGGGCGGCGACAACGGCGAGCCTCTCTCGCACCCGGTCCGCGTAGTCGTTGGCCTCCTGATCGGCGCGCGCAATGCGGCGGGCCCCCGACCAGAGGAACAGCAGCGCGCCCAGGACGAGCAGGGCGACGGGGATGAGGAAATTGCCGCCCTGAGCGATCATGAGGCCGCCCCAGGCGAGCCCCAGCAGCGTGGCGATGAGGCCTCCCCACCAGCCGAGCTCGATGACCGGCGAGCGGTGCCCGGGCAGGCGGATGGAACCGACCGCCTCAGCGGTCTGGGCGGCCAGGGTCTCCGGGCTCATGACCTCGGCGTCGACGCTGCGCAGCCAGGCGGCGGGCAGGCCCTCGGTGGTGCGGCGCATCCACGTGGTGCGGATGGCGGTCACGGCCGGACGAGAAGGGGCCTCCGGGCGGGCCAGGGCTCGCGGCAGCGGCCGCGCCAGTCCCTCGCGGATGGAGGCCTCCACAGCGCGCGCGCCCGAGGCGTGGACGAGGGCATCGACGGCGGCGGCCTCGTGCTCGGGCGAAGTGACCACGGGGTGGGCCGCGGCGGACGGGCGAAGGCGCAGGCAGATGGCATCGAGCTCGGCGGAGGCGGTGCGCGCGGCGTTGGACTCGCGGCGGACCCTTTCGATGAGGATGTCGCGGACCTGGGTGAGGTTGTCGCCGCGGACCGCCGAGACGGGGATAACCCGGACCTCGTGGAGCCCGTCGGAGTCCAAGAGGGACCGGATGTCCCTCAGGAGGCGCTCCTGCCCGCCGGGGGGCAGGGTGTCAACCTGATTGACGAGCAGCAGCATGTCCTCCTGGCGGGCGCCCAGACCCCGCAGATAGCCCTCATGAAGAGCGGCGTCGGCGTACTTCTGGGGATCGACCACCCACACGAGCACGTCGGCCAAGGGCACGAGCCGGTCCACCTGGAGGGCGTGCTCGGTGGTCACCGAGTCGTAGTCGGGGACGTCGAGCAGGACGAGACCGGCGAGCTCGTCCTCGTCGTCGGCGTCGAGGAGGGACTCGCGGCGGATGCGACGCTCGTCGTTGACGCCCAGGAAGTCCAGCAGGGCGATGGCATCATCGCCCCAGGTGCAGGCCGCCGACTCCGAGGTGGTGGGGCGCCGGGCGCCCACATCGGCGAACTGCAGCCCGGACAGCGCGTTGAAGAGGGAGGACTTCCCCGATCCGGTGCCTCCCAGGAGGGCGACAACGGTGTGGTCCACGCCCAGGACGAGCCGCTCGCCGACCTCCTCGAGGCTGGTTCGCGCGGGCAGGGCGAGGGAGGCGGGCACCTCCGTCGGGCAGGAGTCGATGGCCGCGCGCAGGCGATGGAGCCGGGCATCGAGGTGGGCGGCGTCGAGCACCATCGGGGAGTCCTCCTGGGCGGTCGAGGCAGTGCGGGACTGATCAGGCTTGGGAGAGGTGGTCATGCGGTCGCTCCAGGGCGGGTGAAGGGAGTGAGCTCGCCCGAGCGCAGGCGCAGCGCCGCGGCGAGCGCGGGGTCGGGGGCGAGCCCGAGGGCCGTCCCGGGGGGAGCTACGCGCGCCAGGGCGGCGTCGAACGTGGCGGTCAGGGAGGAGCGCGCGCAGTCCACGGCTTCGGCCAGGCGGAGCCTGTCAGTGGCGGTTCGCGAGCCCTCGACGCCAGCGGCGGCAGCGATGATCAGATCGCCGATCGCCGTCCCGCGCAGGCCGCGAGCGGAGGCCCCCGGGTTGGCGCGGACAGCGTCGGCCCATTCGGCGATGATCGCCTCGGAGTCGGGGACAGCCGGCAGGAGGCGCCCGGCGGACTCCTCCGCCCCGGCCTCGGTCCAGATCCGCTGGACGTCGTCGGCCAGGGCGACGAGGGCGGCCTCGAGACGCGAAGCGAGGGCCGACTGGGAGTCGGAGGCGAGTTTGGCGAGAGCCTCCGCCCGGACCTTGGCGGCGCGCCCGAACAGGCCCCAGGGCAGGCGCGATCCCGTGGCCAGGGGGGCGAGCGGGGCGCCGGAGGACGCCAGGGTGACCCACCGGGTGGCGGGCGCGCCCTCACCGATCTCCCCGCGCTCCAGGTCCGAGCGGATCTCGGCGCCGGGGTCGACGAGCAGCGCGGCGGTGGCCTCCTCCAGGCGCTTGGCGGCGTCGTCCTGGATATCGACGGCGTCGGCCAGTGCGGCCAGATCGCTCTTGAGGGCGGACCACAGACCGCGGCCACCGCGACGCACCAGGCCGGCGGCGCGATGGCGCCCGGCCAGCAGCCGCAGCCAGTCGCGGATCTCACCGACGGCCTCTTCGGGCAGGAGGCCCTCGTGCGGGCCGGCGTCGGGGATGACGAAGAAGGGGGCCTCGGCCAGTCCGATCCGGTCCAGGCGGGTCATGAGGTCCCTGCGCACCTCCGGCAGGACGTCGGCGCGCACGCGGTTGAGGACGATCGCGATGGGCATCTTCCGCTCAGCGGCGGCCTCCAGCGTGGTCCACGGCGTCTGGTCCCCGTAGCGAGCGGCGGTGGTGACGAAGAGCCATAGGTCGGCCGATTCCAGGAGGCGCGCGGCCAGGACCCTGTTGGACTCGTGGACCGAGTCCAGGTCCGAGGCGTCCACGAGGGCCAGACCGGCGGGCACCGCCTCGGACTCCCGGATCGTGCACACGCTGGCGAGGGAGTGGTCGCTGAGCGGCTCGCGGTCCTCGGGGTTGACCACGAGGACGGGGGTGCGCGTCGTCGGGCGCAGGACCCCAGCGACGGAGACCTCCGCCCCGAGCACGGAGTTGACGAGGGTGGACTTGCCGGCGCCAGTGGAGCCGCCGACAACGACGATGGCCGGGACCTCGGCGTCGGCGATGCGGGGCAGGACGTGGTCACGGATCTGGCAGATGAGGCTGTGGCGCAGACGGCGAGCGGCCTCCGTCTCGGAAGCGCCCAATGCCAGATCGAGCCGCTCGAGGTCGTCAACAGTGCTGTTGAGCACCTCGATGAGTTGGGCGCGACTGAGCGCCGAGGAGGGCAGGCCATCCCCATGGGGTGCTGGGGATGCCGATGGGGCGGTAGGGGGCATGATCCAACAATATGGGCAACAGGGCTGATCGCGCTCGACCAATCCGGCGCGGCGATGCCGCCGGCCCCTGGGATTCGGAGAACGTCGTCATTCCAACGGTGCCCCCACCCGGACTCGAACCGGGAACCTGCGGATTAGAAGGCCGATGCTCTATCCATTGAGCTATGGAGGCGCGCGCCGGGTCGCCCCGACGGCGGTTCCAGCCTACGCCACACCGTCCCCCGGGCCCGATCTCCCGGCACCGTCGCCCAGCCGGCCGATGATGCCCCGATGGGGTGCCCGCGGCGCCGGTTCCGGTGATCATGGCGAGCGAGTCGCAGATGAGCGCGGTCCCGAGGCCCGCGCTCCTGAGGAGCGGGGAGCGGCGAGCCCCCGGCGATCCGCGGGGCGAGGGCTGGCACTGGGACCGGATCGACGTCAGGCAGCAGGGCGATGGGGATCCCTTGGAGGTGATTGCCCCCGAGGATGACGGGCCGGGCTAGACTGCTGGCCCGTGAGCCGACAGATAACGACCTCGGATCCCCTGGTGTGGATCGACTGCGAGATGACCGGCCTCGACCTGGGCGCCGACGCGCTCATCGAGGTCGCCGTCATCGTGACGGATTACGAGCTGGTCCCGCTGGGCGAGGGCATCGACGTACTCATCAAGCCCCCGACCGCTGCTCTGGAGCGGATGGGCGACTATGTGCGCTCCATGCACTCCTCCTCCGGTCTGCTCGACGAGCTCGACGGCGGGCTGAGCCTGGCCGAGGCGCAGCGCGTGGCGCTCGACCATGTCCGCTCCCTCGTGCCCACGGCCCGCACGGCACAGCTCGCGGGCAATTCGGTGGGCACGGACAAGGCCTTCCTCGCACGCGATATGCCCGAGCTCATCGACTACCTGCACTACCGGGTGGTTGACGTCTCCTCCATCAAGGAGCTGGCCAAGCGCTGGTTCCCCAGGACCTTCTTCCAGGCCCCCCAGAAGCAGGGCGGGCATCGCGCGCTCGCCGATATCCTGGAGTCCATCGACGAGCTGCGCTACTACCGAGCGGTGCTGTTCCCCGACGGCGAGGGGCCGTCCTCGGATGATTGCCGGGCCGTCGCCGCCCAGATCCTCGCCAACCCGACAATGACAGCCCACCGGGCCTGAGCCCGGCGGACCGCAAGTCGGCGAGCAGCCGGACAGCGGTCCCAGAGCTGGCGTGACACAATCCACGGTTACTGGTTTGCCGGAGCTCCGAGCGAGCCGATACAGTACCGATTCGTTGCGGTCCCGCCCATCGTGGGAACTGCGCATGGTGGCTGTAGCTCAGTTGGCAGAGCGCTTGGTTGTGGTCCAGGAGGTCGCGGGTTCAAGCCCCGTCAGCCACCCCAGGCAAGAGCCGCGCGATCGTGTCGGCCAGAGCAGGCCGCGCCGAGGGTGTTTCCCGTGCTGCTCGGATGACCGGCTGTCACGCCGATCCGAGTGGGGGCGGGCCCGGACCCGGTGGCCGGGTTCTATCGCCCCGAAAGGACATCACTGTGCACCGACGCGACTTCATGCTCCTCCTGGCTGCCGCCACCGCCTCGGCCACCGGCGCCTGCACGACGGGCAACGACGCCAGCGCCCCGGCCACCTCCCTCAAGCCGGTGGAGACCTCAGCGGCACCCCCGACGACGACGCCGTCCCCCTCCCCCACCCCGGAGCCCAGTCCGACGCCGTCGCGCAGTGGGCTGTGGCTTCAGGACGGCCCTCCCGAGCTCCCGGCCCCCTCGGCCCCGGACTCGGTCATCACGGGCCTGCCGGAGTCGGTGGGCAACACCGTGGCCCTGACGATCGACGACGGCGCCGACGCCTCGGTCATCGACGCCTACCTCGACTTCGCCAAGGACTCCGGAGTCAGGCTCACCTTCTTCGTCACCTCCTGCTACCCCGGCTGGACGGACTGCAAAGACAAGATGAGACCCCTGGTGGAGTCCGGCCAGGTGCAGCTGGGCAACCACACCGTCACGCACGCGGGCCTGACGAGCCTGAGCGAGGCAGGCATCCTCGAGGAAGTCTCCGGGTGCGAGACCTTCCTCAAGAACACCTACGGGGTGACGGGCGCGCCTTTCGTGCGTCCGCCCTACGGCTACCGCAACGCCACGACCGACGCCGTGTGCGCCCGGCTGGGATACTCGACGTCGACGATGTGGTACGGGTCCTTCGGCGACTCGGGGCTGCTGACCGAGGACGTCCTGCTGGGTGAGGCCCGGAAGTGGCTTGGGGCCCAGCGCATCGTCATCGGGCACGCGAACTTCCCCACCGTCACCCGCCTGTACGGTCAGATCATCGAGATCCTACGCGAACGCTCCCTGCTGACGGCCACACTCGACGACGTCTACTTCGGCCCGGGCCACAACCGGCGCGTCTGAGCGGTCCTCCCCGCCGGCCCGCTGCTCTAGCGCGGTGCCACGCCCGCGCGCAGCAGCCCTACGACGTGCCCGTCGGTGAGGGCCTCCCAGGTGGCCTCGACGATATCCGTGCCCACGCCCACCGTGGACCAGGTGCGCTCGCCATCGGTGAGATCGATGAGCACGCGGATGATCGAGCGCGTGCCCCGCTCGGCGTCGAGGATCCGCACCTTGTAGTCGGTCAACTCGAAGGCACGGATCTCCGGGTAGACCTCCGCCAGCGCGTCGCACAGGGCGGCGTCGAGGGCGTTGACCGGGCCATTGCCCTCCCCCAGCACCGCGAAGCGCCTCCCGCCCGCGTGCAGGCGCACTGTGGCCTCCGCCTGGGTGAGGGTGGAGCCGTCCACCGGCAGGAAGCGATCCGCCCCCGCCGGGGCGGCGCGCACCGAGGCCTGCCAGGACTCCACGCGGAAGTAGTCGGGCAGTTCCCCCAGCGCGTGGCGCAGCAGTAGCTCGAAGGAGCCGTCCGCGGCGTCGTAGGCGTAGCCGGCGGCCTCACGGGCCTTGACGGCCTCGGCGACCCTGCCCAGGACGTCGCCCTCCCCCGAGGTGTCGATGCCCAGCTCGCGGGCTTTGAGCTCGATCGAGGCGCGCCCCGCCATCTCCGAGACGAGCATGCTCATCGTGTTGCCCACACGGGCGGGGTCGACGTGCTGGTAGAAATCGGGATCCACCCGGATCGCCGAGGCGTGCAGGCCCGCCTTGTGGGCGAAGGCCTTGGCCCCCACGTAGGCCTGGCGGGTGGAGGGGGCGCGGTTGGCGATCTCACCCACGGAGCGCGAGATGCGCGAGAGCTCGACCAAGCGCCGCGCCCGCTCGGCCTCATCTCCCGGAAGGGCGGTGAAGCGGGTCTTGAGCTCCAGGTTCGCGATGATGGTCAGAAGCTCGGCGTTCCCGGTGCGCTCCCCCATGCCGTTGACGCACCCCTGCACCTGGCGGGCTCCGGCCTCCACCGCCGCCATCGCACCGGCCACGGCCAGGCCCGAGTCGTCATGGGTGTGGATCCCGACGACGCAGTCGGGGTGCCCAGCAGCGTCCAGGGCGCGGCGCAGGCGGGCGACGGAGCCCGCGATGACGCCTGGAAGCGCCCCACCATTGGTGTCGCAGGCGATGACGGCGCCGGCGCCGGCACGGGCCGCTGCCAGGGCCACCTCGATCCCGTAAGCGCCGTCGGCCTGTCGTCCCAGGCCGTCGAAGAAGTGCTCCAGATCGACCATCGCCTCCCGATCCGCGCCCACCAGCAGGGCGGTCGAGTCGGCGACCATGCGCAGGTTCTCCTCCAGCGTCGTGCGCAGAGCCCGCTCGACGTGCCTCGGGTCGGACTTCGCCACGAGGGTGATCACGTCGGCCCCGCTGTCCAGCAGTGCGCGCAGGCCAGGATCCTCGGCGGCATGGGCGCCCGGGCGGCAGGTGGAGCCGAAGGCCACGAGCCGCGCGGTGGCCAGGTCCAGCTCCCGGGCCCGCGCGAAGAGCTCGGTGTCCTTGGGAATGGCTCCGGGCCAGCCCGCCTCGATATAGGCCGCGCCGAGCTCATCGAGGAGGGCGATGATCGCGAGCTTGTCCTCCACGGTGAAGGAGACGCCCTGCTGCTGGGCGCCGTCGCGAAGCGTCGTGTCATAGATGGCGACGGCGTCGCCACCGGCGGACAGAGTCGCTCCATCGGTTCCCATGGCGCCTCCTTCATCGATCGTCGGCCAGCGGACCGGCCGCCGGGAAGACGAGCAGTCGCGGCACGTGCGGCATTCCAGCCGTCATCCTGTCATGAAAACCGCCGCCGCATTCCCGATGAACCGCCCATTGGCCGCCCACCGGACGCCGCGGCCCCGCCTCCTACGCAGGGAGGAGGCTATGACCTCCACCGATTCCGCTGCGCGTGCAGCGCTTATAGGGGATACTGGGGCAACGCCGCCTGAGGCGCTTCAGTGCTGATATGACCGTTGACCTGTTGCATCCGCGCTGGCTCCGCGGGCACCATTGCCTCCCCTCGACGAAGGATTCTCCCGTGGCTGAGCATGGCGCCGCCCCGACCTCGCCCGGGGCGAGGACGGCCCCGCCGCCCGTGAGGCCCTCGTCGCCGTCGGCGGGCTCACCGCCCGCGCGGGGCGGGGCGGCGCCCCAGTGGCGCGAGCGGGAGATCGGCGGCTCCCGCCTGCACCTTCCCCACGGCGCCACCGCCGCTCTCGACTCGGCGATGTGGGCGCTGGCCGTGATGATCGTGGCCGTCCTCAGCCTGACCGCGGGGATCGACACCCGCCCCGAGGGCATAGGGGTCACGCTGACGGCGCTGCTGGCGGTCGTCCTCCAGATCGTCGGCTACCTCGCCTTCCTGCGGGGGCGGGCGCGCTTCGCGACCATCGACGAGATCCCCTCCGTCCTGCTGACCGACGTCGTCATCGCCGTCGTCCTCTCCGCGTTCTCCGGGCTCTCCACGGGGCTCCTCCTGCCGCTGCGCGACTCCATCCTCTCCGGTGGCTGCGCCCTCACCCTCCACCTGGCCTGCCGGTGGCTCTACCTGCGGGTGGTCGAGGCGCGCCAGCGGCCGGTCGGCAGACGCGCGCGGCGCACGATCATCATGGGCGCCGGGCACGGCGGCGCCATGGCGATCAGCCTCATGCAGAATGATCCCTCCTCCCC
The DNA here is from genome assembly GCF_002076915.1 of Actinomyces gaoshouyii. Taxonomy (NCBI): domain Bacteria; kingdom Bacillati; phylum Actinomycetota; class Actinomycetes; order Actinomycetales; family Actinomycetaceae; genus Actinomyces; species Actinomyces gaoshouyii. The sequence continues at coordinate 685,347 of NZ_CP020468.1, read as the reverse complement.
CTACACGCCCGTCGCCCTGCTCGATGACGACCCCGCCAAGCGGCACCTGCGGCTCTCCGGGGTGCGGGTGCTCGGCCCCTGGCGCGCCCTGGCGCAGGTGTCCCGGGAGACCAATGCCGACCTCGTCCTGCTGGCGGTGCCCTCAGCCAGGCCGGAGGAGGTCGACGGCGTCGTGACCCGGGCCCGAGAACTCGGCCTTGAGATCCGCGTCATGCCCAGCGCCGAGGAGCTCATGGGGCTGGCGCCCTCCCTCGCGCCGGCCCCGGCGAGCGCCATCGCGCAGCGCGGCACGGGCATCTTCCGCCCCTTGGAGCTCTCAGACCTGCTGGGGCGCCGGGCGATCGACACCGACGTCGACGCCATCGCCTCCTACCTCACCGGCGAGCGGGTCCTCGTCACCGGCGCGGGCGGCTCCATCGGGGCGCAGCTGTGCCACGAGATCGCCAAGTACCGGCCCGAGCGGCTCATCCTCGTGGACAGGGACGAGTCCGCCCTGCACGCCGTCCAGCTGTCCCTCGACGGCAAGGCGATGCTCGACTCCCCCGATCTCATCCTCGGAGACCTGCGCACCCCCGGTTTCATCAGCGGATTGTTCGATGAGGCCCACCCGACGATCGTCTTCCACGCCGCGGCGCTCAAGCATCTCACCCTCACCGAGCGATTCCCGGAGGAGGCGTTCCTGACCAACGTGGCCGCCACCAGCGACCTCCTCACGGCCGCCACCGGCCACGACGTGCGCCTGTTCATCAATATCTCCACCGACAAGGCCGCCGATCCCACCAGCGTGCTCGGCCATTCCAAGCGCATCGCCGAACGGCTCACCGCCGCCGTGGGGATGAGCCTGCCCGCCGAGCGGCGCTTCATCTCCGTGCGCTTCGGCAATGTCCTGGGCTCGCGCGGCTCGGTGCTCCACACCTTCGCCTCCCAGTTGGAGCGCGGATTGCCCCTGACCGTCACAGATCCCCACATGGAGCGCTTCTTCATGTCCATCAATGAGGCCTGCCAGCTGGTCCTCCAGGCCGGGGCGCTGGGGCGCAGCGGGGAGGTGCTCGTCCTGGACATGGGAGAGCCGCACAACATCGAGTCGCTGGCCCGGCGCTTCGCCACTCTCATGGGCTATGACGAGCCGCACGTGGCCTACACGAGGGTCCGGCCCGGGGAGAAGATGACGGAGTCGCTGTTCGGCGCCGGGGAGACCGACCGCCGCCCTTGGCACCCGCTCATCTCGCATGTGGATGTCGCGGCGCTCGGGCTGGGGACCCTCCGGGAGATCGATGATCTCCGACTGCGCTCCGAGTGGGGCCGTCAGGGCGAGCTCGTGCGCCGATGGATGACGGGCATGAGCCAGGCCCCCATCCCCGAGGATGCGTCCGTGAGGCCACCGAAGGAGGGCGCCGCGCATGACCGGGGCGGCGCACCGACCGGCAGGGGCGCCGTCGAGCGAACCGGGGCCACCGCGTGACCCCGCCGGCCCTCCCGATGCCGCAGTCGCCCGAGGCCTCCTGGGAGACTTGGGGCCTGGCCATGGGCGCACTCACCGGCCTGGTGGCGGGGGTCGTCCTGACCGCCGTCACCATCCCGGTGCTGCGGCGGGCCGGCGTCATCGATGTCCCCGTGGACCGTTCCCTGCACGCGAGGCCGGTCCCCCGCGGCGGCGGAGGCGCCCTGATCCTGGCCGCGGTCCTGGCCGCCGGGACGGGACTGGCCGGCGCGGTGGCCGAGGGCGCGATCCCCCGATCCGACAGGCTCATCGAGGTGGTGAGCGTGGGGTTGAGCACGATCCTCGCCCTGACGATCCTGGGGCTCGGCGACGACCTGTACACGCTGCCGATCGGCGCGCGCCTCCTCGCCCAGGCGGGCCTGGGCGCAGGGCTGGCCCTGCTCACGACCTCGATCACCGGGGCGCCGCTGTGGCTCGTGATCCCACTGGGGGCGGGCACCGTCGCGATGATCAACGCCACGAACTTCATGGATGGGGCGAATGGGCTGGCGGCCGGACACGCCCTCGTCGCTGCGGCGTACTACACGCATGTGGCGTCGTCGGCGCGGATCCCCGGGCTGGCCCTCGTCATGGCCGGGCTCGGCGGAGCGGCCGCCGGGTTCCTGCCCTTCAACGCGCCCCGCGCCCGGGTCTTCCTCGGTGATGCCGGCTCCTACGCGCTCGGGGCGGCGTGGTCCTTCGGCGCGGCCCTCTGCCTGGCCTCCGGGGTGCCGCTGCTCGTCGCGGTGGCCCCGCTGCTCGTGCTGGCCACCGACACGGGTCTCACCCTGTGGCGCCGCGCCCGCTCCGGGCAGCGCTGGTACGAGCCGCACCGCGAGCACGTCTACCAGCGGCTCGTCGCCGCCGGGTGGCCGCACTGGGCGGTGGCGCTGCTCGTAGGGGCCTGCGCCGCGGCCTGCTCGGTAGTGGCGCTGGCCTCCTGGGAGGGGCCCGGCGGACACGTCGCGCGGGCACCGGGGATCATCGGGATGCTGGTGGTCCTGGCCTGCTACATGAGCCTGCCCTCGCTCGTGAGCGCGGCGCGCCGTGAGCGCCGTGAGCGCCACGAGCGCCGTGAGCACGGCAGCGCGGACGGCTCCAGGTCCAGGGGCGCCGCCCCTGAGGATGGTGAGCGGGGGTGAGGATCCTCCTGCTCACCCACTACTGGGCGCCGGAGATCGGCGCGCCCCAGAACCGCTGGCGGTGGCTCGCCCGCGGCCTGGTGGAGCGAGGTCATGAGCTCGCCGTGCTCACTCCCGCCCCGCACTACCCGGCCGGCGTTCTACTCGACTCCTCGCCCCGGCTCGCCTCGGGCGCCATCGCCCGCGATGAGACTGGGGCGATGATCCACCGCACGACTTTCAGGCCCTATGGGGCGGGGATCAGCGGGCGCGGCGCGGATCAGATGCTCGCAGCGGCGGACGGGGCGCGCCTGGCCCTGGCGCGCTTCGGGGGAGGCCACCGCCCCGATGTCGTCATCGGCTCGGTCCCCGGCCTGCCGACCCTGCCCGTGGCGCTGGCGGTCGGGGGCGCGCTGCGGCGCCCCGTCGTCGCCGAGCTGCGCGACGCCTGGCCGGACATCCTCGACTCGAGCCGCCACTGGGCCGAGCCCCCGGCGGGACTGTTGCGGCGGGCGGCGCCAGGGCTGCCTCGCGGCATCGGTGCCGCGGCCCCGCGTCTGTCACGCCGCGGCGCCGTCGCCCTTCTCCCCCCGCTCGTCACCCTCCTGGAGCGGCGCGCCGACGCCGTCGCGGTCACTACGGACTCCTTCGCCCAGGCGCTGCGGGAGCGCGGCATGAGGAGGGTGAAGGTCATCCGCAACAGCGCCGTCCCATCGGATTGGGGCCTGCCCGCTCCCCCTGCGCGCCGAGACGGTGATGATGGGCGCCCAGAGCTCCGCGTCGTGTACCTGGGAACCGTCGGGCGCAGCCAGGGACTGGCGGCCGCGGTGGAGGCAGCGGCCCTCGCCGAGCGCCGGGGAGTCCGCCTGCGTCTGCGGATCGTGGGCGACGGCGCGCAGGCTGCCCACATCCGCGCCACCGCCGAGAGGTTGGGGGCGCCCGTGGAGATGCTGCCGCCGGTCGCGCCCACGGCGGTGGGCGAGCACTACGCCTGGGCCGACACGATCCTCGTCAGCCTCCAGGACTGGCCGGCCATGTCCATGACGGTGCCCTCTAAGCTCTACGAGGCCCTGGCTACCGGTCGCCATATCAGCGGCGCGGTCGACGGCGAGGCGGCCGGCATCATCCGATCCGCAAGGGCCGGGCTCGTGGTCCCCCCGCAGGATCCCCGGGCCCTGGCCGCCGCCTGGGCGGCCCTGGCGGCGGACCGCTCCGGCCTGACCGCGAGCGCCGGGCGGCAATGGCTCTCCCGCCACGCGAATCGGCATGACCAGGTCAACCGCTACGAGGCGCTGCTCGACGAGGTCGCTCATGGCTGAGCCCCTGGGTCCCCGGGTGGCCTCCTCTGCCCACTCCCCGGCACCAAGAGCAGCGCCTCCCACGGCGCTCACCGGGCTGCGCGCCGTCGGCCTCCTGGCCGACACCGTCGCACGGCACATGACGGAGGACCCCTTGCTGCTGGCGCTGCAGAGCGCTCGCCGCCTGCCCCACGGGGGGCGCGCGGTCCTGTCCGCGGCAGTGGGCGCGGGCGCCACCGGTGATTCGCTCCGCCCCGCCCTCGCCGCCCTGCTCGCCGATCGTCCGGCCCTGGCGGCGCGGGCCCTCTCCCAGGCTCATCCCGGCAGCGCCCTGGGCCGGCGCCTGGCGGCTGAGATCGCCCTGGCCGTGGGCCTGGCCGATCTCCTGCCCGGCGGGGCCCCGGCCGCCCCGCCGAGGATGAGGGCCCGGGACCTGTGGTCACGGGGGCACCTGGATGAGGCGATCGGGGCCCTCGACACCGCCCTGGCCCACTCCCCCTCCTCCCGGGGCGGGCTCCCCGGAGGGCGCCATCGCTCGATCCGAACCGCCCGGGCGCGCCTGTCCGCCGAGCTGGCGACGATGTCCCCGGGCTTCGCGCTGCCCGCCGTCCCCTCGCGCGGTTGGCAAGGGCCACTGCGGTCAGAGGTCCCCCGGGTGCTGCACCTGCTGACCAACTCCCTGCCGCACACCCAGTCCGGCTACGCCATGCGCTCGCACCACCTGCTCCTCGCCCAGCAGCGGGCGGGCGAGGAGCTGCGGGCCGTCACCCGGATCGGATACCCCGTGACCGTGGGGCGCGTGAGGGCGGCCCCGCGCGACATCGTCGACGGCGTGGAGTACCACCGGCTCCTGCCCTCCCGGCTCGCGCCCACGCCCGCGGCCCGCCTGGCGCAGACGGCCCGGCTCCTGGCCCGGCAGGTGGCCGCCTTCCGCCCCGAAGTGCTGCACACGACGACGAACTACGTCAACGCCCTCGTCGTCTCCGCCGTGGCACGCGGGCATGACTTGCCGTGGATCTACGAGATGCGCGGGATGCTGGAGTACACGTGGGTGGCCTCCCGGCCTCCCGAGCAGCAGGCCGAGGCCCTGGCCTCCCAGCGCTTCGCCCTGCTGAGGGCCAAGGAAACCGAGGTGGCCCGGCAGGCGGACGCCGTCATCGTCCTGTCGGCGCTCCAGCGCGATGACCTCGTGGCCCGGGGCGTGCCCGCCGAGCGGATCACGGTCGTGCCCAACGCGGTGGACGGGGAGGTCCTGGCCGTCAAGCCCCGCTCTCCCGCCGAGGCGCGCGCCCGCCTGGGCCTGCCGACCGGGGGCTTCTGGGTGGGAAGCGTCTCGTCCTTGGTGGACTACGAGGGGTTCGACGTGCTCCTGCGGGCCGTGGCCCTGGCGCGCGGCCAGGGTGTGGACGCTCGCTGCGCGATCGTGGGCGACGGCGTGAGCCGGCCGGGGCTGGTCGCGCTGGCCGAGGACCTGGGCCTGATGGCCCCGGGGTCGGGGGTCTGCGTCCTGCCCGGCCGAGTCCCGGCGGATGAGGCCCTGGGCTGGTACCAGGCGCTCGACGCCTTCTGCGCGCCCCGGCGGGACACGCCGGTGTGCCGGATGGTCACGCCGCTGAAGCCGCTGACGGCGCAGGCGCTCGGGCGCCCGGTGATCGCCTCGGACCTGCCCGCGCTCGTGGAAGTCACCCGGGGCGGCGGGCTCCTCTTCCCCGCGGGCGACGCCGGCGCCCTGGCGGAGCAGATCCGCCGACTCGCCCAGGCCGGCACCGATGCCGCACCGATTCGAGCGGCCCACATCACGCCGTCGGCTGGGATCGGACTGCCCACCTGGGAGGAGAATGGGATGGCAGTCCGCACGATTCATGAGGAGGTGCGATGAGTATCAGTCCTCCGGCGCCCTGTCCCGGCAGGTCGGATATGACAGGGCTGAGGCCCGTCGGCAAGCGCCCGCCCCTGGTGGTGTACATGCGCCAGACCTGGCGGCGCCGCCATTTCATCTGGGCCGATGCCCGCGCCCGCGCCCTGGGGACCCAGCGGGGAACACTCCTCGGCAATATCTGGCTCATCGTCAAGCCGATGCTCGACGCCCTCGTCTTCTTCGTGGTCTTCGGGCTGCTGCTGGAGACCAACCGCGGCATCGACAACTTCGTGGGCTACCTGCTGGTGGGCGTCACGATGTTCCCCACGCTGCAGCGGGCGATCACCGGCGGGGGCCAGGTGATGTTCGCGGGCAGGAACCTCATCCGCTCCTTCTCCTTCCCCAGGGCGGCCCTGCCGATCTCCTTCGCGATCCGGGGCGCCCTGGATGCCCTGCCGCCATTGGCCGCTCTGCTGCTCATCGTCATGATCCTGCCGCCGCACGCCTGGCCCTCATGGCACTGGGCCCTCATCGTGCCGATCTTCGCTCTGCAGAACCTCTTCGCCCTGGGCCTGGTCCTCTTCACCTCCAGGCTCACGGCGCAGCTGCCGGACATGCGTAATGTGTGGCCTTTCGTGGCCCAGTTCTGGTACTTCGGCTCCGGGGTGTTCTTCTCCTTCGACAAGATGATGCACCGGCCCGCCGCCAGGTTCGTCGTCGATTGGAACCCCGGCAGCAAGCTGCTGACCATGTACCGCGATGTCATCCTCTACCAGCGCGTGCCGCCGGGGCGCGACTGGGCGGTCATGTGCCTGTGGGCGCTCATCATCGTGGGCGTCGGGTACGTCTTCTTCTGGGCGAGGGAGGAGTCCTATGGCGTCGAGCGCTGAGACCCCCTCCGTCCACGGGGCCCCGTCGTCCGGCCGGCGCGCGGCGGCGCCCGTGACCGTCGTCGTCGACGACCTCCATGTGCGCTACCGGGCGCCCTCGGCCGACGCCTCGGCCATGCGCGCCCTCAGCCCCGCCCGGCAGGTCGCGATGAGGGCCTTCGGGCAGCGCCCGCGCGTCAGCGTCGACGCCCTCAAGGGGGTGTCCTTCGTGGCGCGGGCCGGTGAGTCGCTGGGGATCCTGGGGCGCAACGGCTCGGGGAAGTCCACCCTGCTGCGCATCGTGGCGGGCCTGGAAACGCCGCGCTCGGGGAGGGTCCTGGCGCGCTCCACGCCCGTGCTCCTGGGTGTCAATGCGGCCCTCGTGCCGGACCTCCCCGGGGAGCGCAATGTCATCCTCGGCTGCCTGGCCATGGGGATGACGCCGGAGCAGGCCCGCGCCGCCCTGCCGGGGATCGTGGGCATGGCGGGCATCGGCGAGGCGATCTACCGGCCCATGAGCACCTACTCCTCGGGAATGGCCTCGCGCCTGCGCTTCGCGATCGCGGTGTCGGCCAGCCCGGACATCCTGCTCATCGACGAGGCCCTGTCCACCGGGGACGCCGCGTTCAAGGAGCGCAGTGAGAGCCGGATGGCCGAGCTGCGCGCGAATGCCGGCACGGTCTTCATCGTCAGCCATGCCGCCCAGACCATCGAGGAGATGTGCACACGCGCCATCTGGCTCATGGACGGCGAGCTCATCGGCGACGGCCCCGGCCCGGAGATCGCCCACGACTACCGCTGGTGGTCCTGGAACGTGGCCAAGGGGGAGCGCGCCACCGCTCAGGAGATCCTTCAGCGCTGTCGGCGCAAGTGGGCGCCCCGCCCCGCGGCCCCGACCCAAGCGGCCGCCCCGACGCGGGCCTCTGCGGGTCCCGTGCCGACAGCCCCGGGCAGTGCCGGTAGGATGAGCGGGGCGGCGGCCCCCGGACCCGCCTCCCTCTCCCCCGCATCAGCATCCCCGCGCGCCGCGCGCCGCACCGGCGGCTACGCGCCCCGTCACCGTAAGGACGCCTCCCAGTGACCGCCCCCGCCCCCGCTCGATCCCTGGCGATCCTCGGATCCTGCGTGGGCAGGGACTCCGCCACGGCACTGCAGGAGCGAGGCTGGCAGGTGACGCGCTACGTCGCCAGGCAGTCCATCATCTCCACCGGCAATGCCGTGGACGTGCGCGCCATCGACGCCGGCGCCCTGGAGAGCGATTTCGCGCGGCGCTGCTTCGCCTCCGACGCCGCCGGCGACGCCGAGGCCCAGCTGGCGGGCCTGGCCGCGACTACGGACGCGCTGCTGTGGGACCTCACCGACGAGCGCCTCGGCGTCATCGAGACCTCCCCCGGGCACTGGCTCACCCGCTCCACGGAGGGCCTGACGGCGAGCCTGCGCCTGGGCCGGGACTTCTACGGACCGTTGAGCGGGCGCGTCATCGAGCTGGGCACCGACGAGCACCAGGGGCTCTTCGCCGCCGCCCTGCCGCGTCTGAAGGCGATGCTCGAGCGCGTCGGGCTGCTGGAACGAACGATCCTCCTCCAGGCGCCCTGGGCCGCCCGCACGGCGCAGGGGCGCTCCACCGTGCGCAGCTGGGGCATAAGCGCCCTGGGGGCCAACTGGGCGATGATCGATTACTACGAGAGGGCGCGCGCTCTGGGAACTCATGTGCTCCAGGTGCCCGACGAGCTCGTCGTGGCCGATGACGCCCACCGCTGGGGATCGGCCCCCTTCCACTACATCGGCGCCTTCTACGACTGGGTGGCCGACGGCGTCGAGGCCTTCGCGGCGCGCGGCTGAAACCGGCGGAGTATCCCGGCGGGACCCGCATGGGACGGCTCAGGGCATCGCGGTGGCCCCCGGAGCGCCGACGTGGCTGATGCGTGAGGTCGCCAGGATCTCGGCGTCATCGATGGCCCACGTGTGATCGGCGGCGGCGCCCCGGCGCTGGACGAAGCCGAACCGGGAGGTGGAGTAGATGCTCACGCCGGCGTCGATGGCGCCGCGCAGCAGTGCGGTGTCCTCACCCTGGCCGGTATCGGGGAAGCCGACGGCCCGCGCGAGGTCGGCCCTGGCCACGATCGTCGGGCCGGAGACGAAGGAGGTGTACCTGTGCTCCCATTCGGGGAAGCGCAGAACGGTGAGATCGCTACCCGCCAGGTGCACGTAGTGGGCGTGCTTGCCGACGATGCCGGCGCCCGAGTAGTCGATGGCCGTGAGAGCCTCGGACAGGTAGTGGGGCCCATAGAGGTCGTCGTCGTCCATCTTGGCGATGAGATCGGCCTCGACCCGTTGGAGCATGGCCGTGTAGTTGGAGCCGAGACTGGTACTGGTCGGCGCGCTCATCCACGTGGGCTCCAGGCCGAGCTCGCGGGCGCGGGCGCGGGCGGCGGGGTCGGCCTCGAAGCCGTGGGTGAGGATGATCGGGCGGATCTCCACCTCCTCCTGGGCGGCGAGGCTCTCCAGGACGCCCACCAGGCGATGGGGCCGGTTGGTGGAGATGAGGGGGGCGACGGAGGGCGGCCGGTGGCGCCGCTCGGGCATCCCCAAGTCGGCCAGGACCGCGTCCACCCGGTGGGTGTAGGTGTGATGCGCCCAGATCTCGCGCTGGGCGAGGTGCGTCATGCGATCGCCGAGCTCGGGATTGGCGCAGAGCGCCCGCATGGCGCGCTCGGCACCGGCGCGGTCGCCGACGACGGCGAGGCTCCCGGCGGGGAGGAAGGCGCCGGTGGCGGGACTGGGCATAGTGACGACGGGCGTGCCGCAGGCGGTGATCTCGAAGATGCGCCGCGCCATCATCGAGGGGCTGGTCACCACGGAGTTGACGTTGAGGAAGACCCGGTGGGCGCGGTAGGCGGACAGCATCTGGACGTAGTCGAGGCTGCCGCGCACGGCGGCGTCGTGGGGCGCGGGGAACTGGTAGCGGTCGTCATCCCCCAGGTAGCGCGAGTAGATGACGAGGCCGTGGCCCGTGCAGCGCCCGGCATCGGCGGCGGCGCCGAGCAGGGTGTCCATCTGCTCGCGGCGCTCGGGGTACTTGTGGGCGAAGTACATGCCGGCGAAGGCGATGCCGTGGCGCTCCACGGGTCGCCCGTCCGGGCCGACCAGGCGGATGGGGTTGTGGATGGAGGGCTGAGCAGCGAAGGGCAGGACGCCGACGCGGTCGTGCCCGAGCTCGTCCCGGTAGCGCGGCACGAGGGTGGAGTCCGTGGTGTAGACGCGGTCGAAGAGGGCGGCAGTGGCGATGGCGTCGTCGTAGTGGGCGGGGTCCTCCTTGTTCCAGAAGACCGTGGGGATCCCGGCGGCCCGAGCCTCGGCGATGAGCTCCCGCAGCCCCTCGGAGGGGGCTGAGTCGCCGAGGATCTGGTAGATCCAGGCGTCGTCGTTCCCATGCCAGGCGGACTCCACGAAGATGAGGTCGAGGGGCTGCTCGGCGAGCTGGGCTCGCCAGCGCACCGGGTCCAGGACCACGGCGCGCCACTCGTAGCGCAGGGCGAGGGAGGTGAACTCGTCGGCGATGACCCCGACGGTCACGTCGTGCCGGGGCGCCGTGGCCTCGGGGAGATCCCAATCGGGGATGCCCTCCACTCCCCGCGGGACGGCGGGACGCGCGCGCCGCCGGCTCGCGGTGGGCCGAGCGGCGCGCCGGCGGCGGCGGTGCTCCCTCAGGCCGGCCGGGCCGCCGTGGCGCAGGTGCCACAGCGCGCGCCGCATGCTCACAGCTCGATGGCGCCCTCAGGCAGGGACCAGCCCAGGATGAGGGCGTTGACGGCCATGGTGGTCGGGCCGAGGACGGCTCCGGGCTCCCATGGGCGGTCGGTGATCCTGTAGTCCGAGGAGTCGAAGAGGAGGGTGGGGCGCCTCAGGCGCTGGGCGTACTGGGCGACCATGTCGTGCTGCGGCGACTGCGGGGAGGTGAGGAACACGCCCCTGGCGCCGGTGGGGCGCTCGGAGGCCAGGAGCTGGGTGAAGACCGCTTCCTTGGTGGAGGTGAAGACCTCCGGGCCCGTGAAGTGGGCGTCGTCGCGGGAGCGCTCGTAGTACTGGTCCCCGAGCACGGGGTCGGCGGCCACGAAGGGCAGGCCGAGGGCCACCCCGTGGCGCACCGCTCCGGTGGCGCCCTTGGAGGATCCCAGGAGGCAGACCTGCGCCGGCGGGATCTCGAAGGAGCGGATCACCCGAGCGATGAGCGCGCTGATGGCGGTGGCGTTGCCGGGGGCGTCGAGGGTGTCTCCGTAGAAGGAGCCGACGACGCCTCCCAGGTCGCCGATGCGCAGGATGGCGGTATCCCCGGGGGTCAATCCGCGCAGGTGCTGGTAGTGGTGGGGAAAGTACCTCCACAGGGAGGCCTCGTTGTCGTTCGTGTGGATCGCCGAGAAGACCACGACGAGGCGCCGCAGGGCGTTGCCGCCCTCGGGCAGGATCATCTGGTAGAGGACGCCGTCCTTCGTCATGGAGATCCTGCCGGAGGTGATGGGCTCCCAGAAGCTGCGGATCCGGCCGCGGACGATGTACTTGGCGACGCCGTCGCCGCCCTCCCAGATGAGGTAGCCCTTGCCGGCCAGGAGCTTGTGAAGGGCGTGAAGGCGGGCGTCGGAGCGGCCCGCCCCGATGGGGCCCCCGGGGCCGGTGATCACGGCGTCGGCGACCCGGATGAAGTCGGGGTCCTGCTCGGCCAGGGCGACCTGGAAGCCGGCCGGGTCGGAGGCGAAGTCGTCGAGGGGGACGTCCCACACGCCCTTGTGGGGGCGGCGGGGCAGGAGCTCGACACCGTCTAGGTAATCCATCTCGGTACCTCTCAACTCTTGCGGGCGCTGGTGGGTGGCGCCGCGATCGTGCTCCCCACCGGGATCCCCAGCAGGATGGCGTTGAGCGCGGCGATGGCGGGCCCGAGGACCGCGCGCGCCACGTGGGGGTGGGCGCCGACCCTGGGGTCGTCGGATTCGTAGACGGCGCAGGGGCGCCTCAGGTCCCGGGCGAAGGCGAGGGCGTCGGAGGAGATCTCGGAGCCCCGGGCGGTCAGGACGACGCTGGGCGGCGGGCAGGCGGAGCCGGGCTCGTCGATGAGCTCGGCGAGGACCTCCTCGACGCGCCTGGGGAAGATGGGGGCCCCGGTGAAGTGCTGATCGTCGCGCTCCTCCCGATAGAAGGTGTCGTCGACGATCGGGTCGACGGCGATGAAGGGCAGGTGGAGGCGCAGCCCGTGGATGGCGGCGCCGGTGGCGCCCTTGGAGGGTCCGATGAGGCAGACGCGCTGAGGCGGCAGGCCGAGCCTTTGGATGGCGGCCACGATGAGCTCGGAGATGTCGTCGCAGTTCGACGGCGCATCCGCGGTGTCCATGAAGAAGGAGCCGGAGACGCCGCCCAGGTCTCCCAGTCTCAGCACGGCGGTGCCGGGGGGCGTGAGGGACCCGATGTGCCGGAACTGGGGGAAGATGTAGCGGTCCAGCCCGGGGTGGTTCCAGTCCGAGTGCATGCCGGAGAAGACGACGACGAGGTAGCGGGCGGGCAGTCCCTGCTCGGGCTCGTGGTAGGAGTAGGCAACGCCGGAGCGGGTCAGCGAGCATTCACCGGTGCGCACTTCGTCCCAGAAGGAGCCGACGCAGCCGCGGCGCACGAGGATGCCCTCGCCGTCGCCGGCGCCCGCCACGAGATAGCCCTCGGCGGTGATCTCCTTGAGCGCGGCCCTGACGCCCGGGTCCTGGCGGGCCAGGGCGATGAGAGTGGTGCCTGTGCTCAAGCGCTCGTCGGTGACCCTCAGGCGGTCCGGCGGCGCCATGGTCGCGGGCCTGAGAGTCGCCGGCGGCGAGATCATGAGCGAGGGCAGGTCCACGGTCACTGTCCTGCTGCCCGCCTCCTGGCGGACGGTCCCCACGTCGTCGAAGACTCCCACTGTTCCTCCTCGTGCTGGACTCGGCTGGGATGTCGCTGCTTGTCGGTCGGTCAGGTCATGAGGGCGCCGAGCGCCCGCTCGGAGGCGTGCCCGTCGTCCCAGGGGACGAAGAACTCGGCCCGCTGGCGGTAGCGGTCGCCGTAGCGCTCGTTGTAGGCGTCGATGCCCTGGAGCTCGGCGAGGAGGGCGTCCTGCTCGTACAGGAGGGGTCCCACCGCGCACTCCCCCACTGTCATGTACATGCCGCGCGAGGCTGTGTAGTCCTCCAGGTCGGGGACGTAGTTGAACACGGGCTTACCGGTGCACAGGTAGTCGAACATGACCGAGGAGTAGTCCGTGACCAGTGCGTCGGAGATGATGAGCAGGTCGTTGATGTCGTGGTGCTCGGTCAGGTCGAGGATCCGGGCCCGGCTGGCGTCCTTGGCCGAGGCCCGGCGGTTGTAGTTGTGCCCGCGCAGGATGATGGTCCACTCCTCGCCGAGCTCGTCGGCCAGGCGGTCCAGGTCGAGCAGCTCTCGCATGGCCGAGACCTGACCGCCGGCGCCGGTCTCGCGGAAGGTCGGGGCGTACAGCAACACCCGGGCGTCGGCGCGCAGACCGAGGCGGGAGCGCACATGGGCGCGCTCGGCCTCGTCGGCCCGCACGAGGCGGTCGTTGCGGGGGTAGCCGATCTCCAGGATCGGGCCGTCGTAGAAGAACTCGCGGGCGGCGATGGAGGAGAAGAAGGGGTTGGGCGAGACGAGGCCGTCCCACTCCGAGCTCTCCTCGCGGCCCCGCAGGGCGCCGACGGCGTAGGTCCAGGGCGTCTCCTCGATATGGGAGCGCCCGATGTGCTTGAGCGGCGTGCCGTGCCAGGTCTGCAGGTAGCGCTGGAAGGGGCGGTTCCCGTATCCCTCGATGCCGCCGACGTTGTTGACGACGTAGCGGGCCCGGGCGAGCACCTCGAACCACTTCGTGGAGCCCTTGAGCAGCGGGGTGGCGCCGTCGGGCACGACGACCGAGCCGTCATTGACGGCCCAGTAGAGGTCCAGGTCGGTGTCCTGCCTCTTGAGCTCCTCGAAGAGGGCCAGGGGCGAGTCGGCGGCGTGGCCCTCCATGAAAGAGGCGAATACAGCGGCGTCCATGGGCTCGATGCCCGTGGCGGTCTTCCACTGGCCCAGGAGCCGGAATCGGTTGTGGCGGCCGCGCTCGGTGTGGAGCAGTCCCTCGTCGACCCGCATGGTCATGTCCAGGGAGTCGGCGGAGACGTGGAAGCGCGAGTGCAGCGCGCCATCCCAGATGTTCATCTGGAGGGTGGTCTGGAGCAGCGAGGAGTTGGCGCGGATGCGGTACTTGGAGTCCCGCCCGTCCACGCGCAGCCAGAAGTGGTACTCCCCCGTCCTCCAGGCGATCTCGCGGTCGGCGTACCAGCCCTTCTTCCAGGGGCGGATGGTCACAGCGAAGCGCCCGGGCGAGGGGATCTCGAAGGCGCAGTGCTCGAAGGCCCCCTGATCGCTCCACATGGAGACCGTGGACGCGGGGTCGACCTCCGCGGGGCAGCACCCGGTCAGGCGCCAGGCGTGGTCCTCGTAGGTGATCTCGTCGACGATGAGGGAGGAGGCGCCGTCGACGAGGCACAGGGAGCCATCGGAGTCGCCGCGAACCGACCAGGTCCGGTCGGGGCTCTCGCGCACGAGGCCCTGGGCGGGCACGACTCGCTCCCAGTCCCCGCGGGCGCTCTTGACCTCCAGGTGCCAGCCATTGCGGGCCCCCTTGGGGACGTCACGGCCCGGGACCCTCGACATGGATATCGAGGCCTCGACGGCGCCGTCGGCGGCGGCCTTGAGGACCGCGGGCAGGATGGTGGAGTCGTGATCGCGGATGTAGCGGGCCTCGCGGATCGCAGAGCCGTCGACGGAGCGGATGATGGTGGCGAGGCTGGCGTCGCGCTCGACGACGCCGGTGGCCATGAAGGAGAATCGGCGCTGGTCCAAGGTCAGGGGCCTGGTCCAGGAGGACCAGTCGATGGAGGCGCTCCAGCCGTCGTCGGAGATGGCGGTGTCGCCCAGGCGGATCGCGCCGCCGCGCCACACGGGGCGCAGTTCCTCGAAGTCGGAGGCGTGGGTGCGCGAGGCCACCGAGTACCACATGCTCCATGTGCGCGAGATACCGGGCTCCTCGGGGAGTGCCGGCAGGCGGGTGGCCAGGGGCTCGGAGATGATGAAGCCGCAGTCCTCGCGGTCCCCGATGCCGGCGGGCCAGGAGCCGTTGGCCCACTCGTTGCGCACGCGGCGGTGCTCGATGGGCACGGTCAGCCCGTCGGTGGAGCGCAACTCGAAGGAGATGACCTGCTCGGCTCCGGTGGGCAGGATGTCGAGGAAGGCGTAGCCCTCGACGGTGAGCAGCCCGTCACGGATCTGCGCCTCGGTGACGGTGCAGCGGGGCTTGGCGTAGCGGGTCATCGAGTCGTAGCCGCCCTCGATGAGGGGGGCGAGCATCTCGGTGTTGACGCTGAGATCGGCCCGGATGCCCCGCTCGTCCTCGACGATGGGGATGTCGAAGAAGTGCCTGTTGATCCACGCCTCGGCGCGGTCGGCCATCGCGATCTCGCCTCGGGCCTGCCAGGCCACGAGGGCCCGGCGCCCCAGCGGGATGCGGCCCATGAGATCGGGGGTCACGTACGGCCAGTAGCGGGTGAGGGTGGAGATGTAGGCCTGGTCGAACTGGGGGTCGCGCCCGAGGTAGGGGGCGTAGACGGGCAGGTCCCCCTCGAGGAGCTTGAACAGGAGGGTGTCGCGCAGGACCTCGGGGTTGTCCTGGTGGGCCACGAGTTCCCAGGTGCGGTCCACCATCTCCATCTTGTCGACGAGGTTCTTCAACTCCCCGCGCTTCTGGGTGATGGAGGAGCGGTCCTCGCGCTCGCGGTAGAGGTAGACCGAGTCGAAGACGACGTCGATCGCCGAGGCCGCAGCGTAGGCGCGGGCCACGGGGAACATGTCCTCGTAGAGCTTGCCGACGGGGAAGTCGATGCCATTGGCCGCCAGCAGCGACCGCCGGTAGACCTTGTTCCAGGATGTCGTGTCGAACATGAGCTCGGGATGATCCTGGATCTGGACACCGGTGACCACCCTCGACCCGGGTGCAAGCTCGGGGTAGAGGGACTGGTCGTGGGAGTACCCCTGGTTCCAGCCCTGCCATTTCCTCTCGCCCTGGAATCGGAGCACGTTGCCCGTGGCGATATCCGATCCGCTGTGCTCCAGGGCGCCCATGAGGCGCTCATAGGCGCGCGGGTCCAGGAGATCATCGGAGTCGACGAAGCCGATGAAGTCCCCGGTGGCGACGGCCATTCCCGCGTTGCGCGCGTCCGAGAGCCCGCCGTTGGGCTTGTGGAGCACGCGGATGCGGGAGTCGCGGGCTGCCCAGGCGTCGCACATCTGGCCGCAACGGTCCGGCGAGCCGTCGTCGACGAGAATGATCTCCATATCCTTGTAGGTCTGCTTGACCACGGACTCGACGGCGGCATCGAGGTAGTCCTCGACCTTGTACACCGGGATGATGACGGAGAGCTTGGGGCCGGTGGTCATGGAGTGCTGGACCGGCTCGGTGGAGGCGGCGGCCGCGAGCACGGGCGGCAGGTGGGACGGCTGCTGGTGCTGCTCGGCGGTCTGATGGCGCCGGTGGTAGAGCGCCCGCCGCACGGACTTCGGCACCACGGCGCGCCAGATCGGCTTCAACGCGGTTGTCGCGGAGGATTCGGGGCTGTCCGCGGCCATCGGGCCTCCTTCGTGCTCGTTCTCGCGGGATGTCAGCAGGGGATCAGGACTGGGCCATATCACCCTTGATCTGTGTCGTCGATATCTCAGGCGTCCGGGGCAGGTACACGATCTCGCACAGACCGCCGAGCTGCTCATCGAACCGACCCGTCCAGTCGTCACCCATGACGAAGGTGTCGATCTCGTACTTGACTAGGTCATCGACCTTCTGCTCCCAGTTGTTCTCGGGTACCACCAGGTCGACATAGCGGATGGCCTCGAGCATCGCCCGGCGCTCCTCATAGGAGAAGTAGGCCTTCTTGCCCTTCCCGGCATTGAATTCATCAGACGACAGGGCGACCACGAGATAGTCGCCGAGGGCCCTCGCGCGTCGGAGCAGCTCGATATGACCGTAGTGCAGGAGATCGAATGTCCCATATGTGATGACGCGACGCATCGAAGAACTCCTCAGAGAGGCCAGAGCACCTTCAGAACCGAAGATCACGATTCGACATCGAGTATGGTCGATCAATCCGATCCTGTCACCCGTTCAATGGTCGCAATTCCATGGACAACCTCACAGGAACAGCACTTGACCTGCCAATTCTCAGTGAACTTTCAGGATTGCCGCTTCCGCCAGAGGCCCCGGGTGTCGATGACCGCCCTGCCGGCGAGCGACGCATGGTCGAGGCCGCGCATCTCCCGGTGGTCCACGAGGAGGACCACTGTGCTCGCCCGGGCCACCGCGTCCTCGACGGGCGCCAGGCTCACTCCGGGCCAGCCGGATAGGGACTCCGGCAGGGCGTCGATATGCGGCTCGGCGACGATGATCCGCGCGCGCGGGAGCGCCCGTGCCAGCGCTTCAACGATCGCCAGGGCGGGAGATCCGCGCAGATCGTCGACGTCGGCCTTGAACGCGAGCCCCAGCGCCGCGATGGTGGGGGTCGCCTGCCCCCTCACGGCGCTCAGCACCTGCTCGACGACGCGTCCGGGCGTGGCGTCGTTGACCTCGCGGGCGGCGCGGATGAGCCGCGCCCGCTCGGGGGCGGCCTCGACGATGAACCAGGGGTCCACCGCGATGCAGTGCCCGCCCACACCGGGGCCGGGCTTGAGGATCGATACCCTCGGGTGCCGGTTGGCCAGCTCGATGAGCTCCCAGGGGTCCACGCCCTGGTCGGCGCAGATCGCGGCGAGCTCGTTGGCGAATGCGATGTTGACGTCCCGGTAGGCGTTCTCCGCCAGTTTGGCCAGCTCCGCCGTGCGCGCGTCGGTGAGCAGGAGCTCGCCGGTGGAGAAGGCGGCGTAGAGGTCGCGGGCCCGCCGCGCCCCTCGGGCGGTGAGCCCGCCGATGATCCTGTCGTTCTCGACGATCTCGGCCATCGCCCGCCCCGGCAGCACCCGCTCGGGGCAGTGGACGACGTCGACGGCCGCGCCGACGCGCCGCGCGGGAGCGGCGCAGGCGGTGGCACTGCTGATCGCGCCGCCCGCGTCGTCCTGTTCGGAGACAGGGACCGACAGGTCAGGGCGCGCCACTTGGATGGCGCGGGCCAGGCGAGCCGTGGTGCCCGGCGGCGACGTCGACTCCAGGATGACGAGCTCGCCCCCGACCAGGACCGGCGCGATGGCCGCTCCCGCGGCGTCGACACTGCCCAGGTCCGCCCGGTGGCTGGCGGCCAGGGGTGTGGGGACGGCGACGATGTAGGCGTCGGCCCGGGGCATGGTCCGCTGCGCGGTGAGCCTGCCCCTCATGATCTGCTCGGCGACGGCTTGCTTGAGGCCCTCCTCGACGAAGGGGGGTTCGCCCCTGCCCACGGCCTCGACCCTCGACGCGGAGGTGTCCACGCCGATGACCCTCAGGCCGGCGCTGCTCAGGGCCGCGGCGGTGGGCAGGCCGATGTATCCCAGGCCGACCACCGCCACGGTGCTGATGGGGGTCCCGTCCGATGGGTCGGCCGGGGCGAGGGTCCGCGTCGTCGTCACTGTCTCACTCCATCTGAAGACCCAGGGGGCCGCTGATGCCGCCTATTTCCGGTGATGCTGCTCGCGGCCGGCGAGCGGGGCCGCACGACCTCCGCCTCACTCGACAGCCGCTGGCAGCTGCGGGACGGCGTCGGCGTGCTCGGCGAGGTACTGGGAGACGGTGTCGTTGGCGACCGCCTCGAAGAGCGGGGCGTCGGCGGCCTGGTCCAGCAGGACGATCGACTGGCCGTCCTCACTCGTGCTCGTCCCCTGGAAGGGGGCGGTCACATAGGCGATGCCGCTCGGCCCCAGGCCTCGCAGGCTCAGGGCGAGGGACTGCATCTCATCGATGGAGAAGCCCTCATCCACCGACATGGTGCCGGCCGCCGCGGAGAGGACACTGTAGAGCCCCGCGGGATCGGACATGAGGCCCCCGTTGAGGACCTGGGAGACGATGGCGCGCATCCAGGCCTGCTGGCGCTGGATCCTGGAGAAGTCGCCGCGGGAGAGGCTGTAGCGCTCCCTGGTGAAGGCCAGGGCCTGCGCACCGTTGAGGCGCTGGGAACCCGCGGCGAACTCGGTGCCCGCCAGCGTGGTCGGCTTCTCCAGGCGGAGCGTCACCCCGCCGATCTCGTCGGTGAGGGTGGCGAAGGACTCGAAGTCGGCCACCGCGAAGTGGTCGATGCGCACGCCGGTGAGGCTCTCAACGGTCTGAATCGCCAGGCCCGGCCCGCCGTAGGAGAAGGCGGAGTTGATCTTCCCGGTACCGTGCCCGGGGATGGGGACCCAGGAGTCCCTCGGGATGGAGACGACCGAGACGCCCCGGCGGTCGCCGTTGACGTGGATGATCATCATGGCGTCCGTGCGCTGGCCGCCCTGCTCCCACTGGGAAGGGTCGCCTGCGCTGATCCGGGAGTCCGCCCCCATGACGAGGATGTTGACCGGGGCATCGCCCTGAACATCCGCCGCGGAGGGGCGCTCGGTGAGGCCGACAAAGGGGTCCGGGATCCTCTCGATGGCCGAGTCCACGCGATGACGCAGCCACCATCCGAAGGCGCCGACGCCCGTGACCAGGACGAGCAGGAGGACCAGGACGGAGACGAGCGCGATCCGCCAGCGGCGCGCGGGGGGCGCCGCTGGCGCCTCATCGGCAGCTGCGGGCGTCGATGCGCCGGGGGTGGCGTCAGCCGCGGCAGCCATGGCGAGCGCGGCTGAGGCGTCAGTCACGTCGTCGGCGGGAGCCCGCTCGCCGAGACCGGCGTCCTCCTCGGGATCAGCGGGATCGCCCGACTCCGGGGCGTTGTTGGGGCCCGGCTCGGCGAGGCTCATCGGATCGCCTGACAGGAGCGCCTCGGCGCTTGAATCGTCGGTGTCGCTCGGCACATCCGGATTTCTCGCGTTGTCATCGGCGGCAGGGACGAGATCAAGGGTCTCGTTCATGGGGCTATGGCATCACACCAGTGGCGTTTCCACCAGCCCGCGAGACCGGCAGGAGTGTCATCAGGGCAGATGCCCCAGGGACTGCGCCACCCAGGCGCGCAGATGCGCCAAAGTCCGCTCGACGGGATCGGGGCCTGAGTCCTCCGGGGCGGCGGTGGCCGACCCGCCGCCCGGGCCAGGAGGAGCGGCCAGGGCTCGGCGCAGCTCGGCGATGAGCTCGGCGTCGTCGTGGCTGACGGGCCAGGGGGCGTCGTCGGGCCAGTGGCCGTACAGGCCCTGACGGCGCCGGTAGTCCTCCAGGTCGGGCACGTGCACGATCGCGGGGCGGCCCGTGAGCGCGAAGTCCATGATGATGCTCGAGTAGTCAGTGACGAGGACGTCCGCGGCGAGCATGAGGACCTCCGCGCGGGGATGCCCGCTGACGTCGATGACGCGCGGACGGGCACCGGGGCGCCCGTCCGGGGTGGCGAGCGCGAGGCGGTTCATGTGGTGTCCGCGCACCAGGACGACGGCGCCGGTCTCGCGGGCGATGCCCGCGGCGTCGACGATGCGGGTGATCGGGGCCTCCCCCTCGCGCAGATCCTCACGCCAGGTCGGGGCCAGCAGGACCACCGGGGTGTCGTCGGCGACACCCAGCTCGGCGCGTGTTCGGCGCCGGATCTCGACCCGGGAGCGCTCATCGGCGGTCAGGGGCGCGTTGCGGGGGTACTCCCCCACCCAGGTGGGGCCCGTGCAGCCGAGTGCCGAGCGCAGGCGCTCCTCGGCGACGGGCGACTGCGCGAGCAGCAGGTCCCACTGGGGGGCCTGGGCGGTGATCATGCGCAGGTAGGTGAGGCTGGTCGCCCCGGGGGCAGCGTCGTGGCCGAGGCGCTTGATCGGCGTGCCGTGCCAGGTCTGCAGGACCCGCTGACCGGGGCGCTTGGCCCACCAGATCGGCAGGCAGTCGTTGGTGATGATCACCCGTGCCGTGCGCAGGGCGCGGAACCACTCCTCGCCGCCGCGGATCACCGGGATCGTGCCGGGCGGCGCGGCCACCGTCCCGTCGACGACGGAGAACCAGAGCGGGGCGCCCAAGCCCCGGCGCGCCAGGTCCACGGCGATGGCGCCGGGGCTGTCCTCGCCGCTGCGGCCCTGGAAGGACTCCAGGAGCACGCCGCCGACGAGCGGCCCGGCGTCCTCGTCGATGAGCAGGCGCCTGCCGCGCCGCGTTCGCTGTCCGGGGGCCAGGGGCGGCAGCAGGCTCAAGGACACGCGCCCGGTCTCGATGGCGAGCCGCGCGCTGCGAGCGCGGCCGGCCAAGTCGACCACCGGGGCGAGCCCGGCCGCGGGGGCACAGTCCGCGGTCGTCCCGCCGGGCAGCGCCCATCGGAGCCGGTAGGTCCCTCGCGCGATGGCGGGGTCGTCGAGCGGGATCGAGGCGCGCCACAGGGAGGTGGAGGGCCCCATGGCGGCTTCCGCGGCCCCCCGGGAAGAGGTGAGGACGAGGCGCGCCGGGGTCTCCTCCACCCAGTCGCCGCCGGGCCCCTCCAGCCAGAGGCTCTCCCCCTCGGTCCAAGCCCGTGCGATCCGGGCGGTCCCGGGCGCCTCTCCCGGAGCCGAAGACTCCCCGCCGGGGGCGGCCAGTGCCGCGCCTACCCTCAATCGACCGTCCGCACCGCGCCAGACGGCGCTCCCGCCCGAGCTGGCGGCCCCGCTCATCCAGATCGGGGCCGCCAGGTGGTCCGAGAGCTCCTGGTTCCCCGCGCTCAGCGCCACGCGCAGCAGAGCGCCAGCTCCGGGCGGCCCGCCCAGGGTCACGATGGCGCGGAAGCCCGCGGCCTCGTAGCCGCGCCAAGGGTCCTGGGCGGCCTCATCGGCCTCGGGGGCGCTGCGCGGCTCGATCTCGACGGCGCTCGGCGCGCTCGCCCCATCCTGGGCCGGAGTGGCGCTTCCCTCGCGGGCCGGCTCGCCGACGAGTGCGACCCGGGGCCTCCCGGCGAGCGCGGGATCGAGGCCGGGCACGCGCGCCCAGCCCTCGATGACGAGGGTGCCCGCGTCGCGCCACGCGAGACTCGTGGCACGAGCCTCCACGCGCAGGTCGATGGGCCGGATGGCGAGCAGCTCCGCGGGCAGGGCCCTCAGGCGGCCCAGGACGGGGGCGGCGGCCGCCAGGCCGGCCCGGGCACGGGCGTCGGGGACGAGGGGGAGGCTGGTGGTGTCCTCGGCGCGCGAGGCCAGGGCCTCCCAGAGCTCATCGAGGGGACCATGGGCCAGGACCCAGAGCAGCACCCGGTCGAGGAGCGGCAGCATCGCCCAGGCAGGGTCGGCCGCACTGGGGACGAGCCGGACGGCCAGGGCGCGCAGGCGCCTGGCCCCCTCGTCCCCTGCCGTCGCGGCGGATAGGGCGAGGGGCAGGAGCCCGCCTCTCAGGATGCTCCCCAGGACGCGCTCGCGCACGGGCGCGGCGGCGCCGCTGAGCAGCGTCGGCAGGTGATCCGCCGTGCGGGCCAGGCGCTCCAGCCGGCGCTCCCGACTGAGCGGCTCCACCGCCGTGCAGGAGCGGACGAGGGCGCTGACGACGTCGATCCGCCGCGCGGCCAGCAGCAGGCCGAGGGCGGCATCGGCGCGGTCCTGCGGGTCACCGAGCGCGCCGCTGCGGGCCAGGCGGCGCCAGGCGCTCGTGCGGGCCACGAGACGGCCGGGCGCCGGGGCCTCCAGGATGCCCGGGGCCTCTTCGAGGCGCAGTCCGCGGCCCGCGGGGCCCAGGGGCTCGGCGCGCCAGTCGCCGTCGAGCACGCGGCTCGCCCCGACGGCGAGGTCGGAGCCCGATCGTTTGAGGGAGTCGATGAGGGCGGCGGGCCCATCGTGCTCGATCCGATCCTCGCCGCCCATGAGGAGCACCCATCGGGAGCGGACGGCACCCAGGGCCGCCCCGGCGCCGCCCTCGATGACGCGGACGCGGCAGTCCCGGGTGGCGAGTGCCTCGACGGCCTCGCGCGCGGGCCCGCTCAGGGTGCTGCCCCCGGCCGCCCCGCCCGCGGCGACGATGACCTCGACCTGGCGCAGGGACTGGTTGAGGCAGGAGCGGATCGCCGCCTGGGCCGCCTCCGGGCCCCCGGGGGAGGCCAGGACGAAGCTGAGCGCGGGCCTGCCCCACCGCCGTCGGAGGCGCTGGGGCAGCCGTGGGCCGGGCACGATCAGGGGTGGGGAGGGTCGGGGGATGGAGCCGCGGCTCAGGCGAGCCGGTACATCCATCCGTAGGGGTCGGGCTCGGTGCCGTTCTGGATGGCGGTCAGCCGGGAGTGGATCTCACTGGTCACCTCGTGCCCGCCGAGCTCGACCTCGAAGCCCTCCCCCTTGAGACGGCCCAGCGGGACGACGACGGCCGCGGTCCCGCAGGCGAAGACCTCGCTGATGGCCCCGGAGCGGATGCCGTCAAGCATGCCCTGCAGGCTGATCGTCTCCTCGACGACCCGCCGTCCGGAATCCGCCAGGAGGCGCAGGATCGCCGAGCGGGTGGAGCCCTCGAGGATCGTGCCGGTCAGGCGGGGCGTGCGCACGGTGCCATCGGCGTCGACGACCATGAGGTTCATGCCGCCGAGCTCCTCGATATTCGTCTGGGTGATGTCGTCGAGGAAGCAGACCTGGTCGCAGCCGTGCTCGACCGCGATCTGCTGGGGAAGGAGGGAGCCGGCGTAGTTGCCGCCGGTCTTGGCCGCGCCCGTGCCGCCCCGACCGGCGCGGTGGTAGTCGCTGGAGACCCAGATGCTGATGGGTGTCAGTCCGCCCGTGAAGTAGGCGCCCGACGGCGAGGCGATGACGTAGTAGTCGATGATGCCGGCGGAGTGGACCCCAAGGAAGGCCTCAGAGGCGAAGGCGAAGGGCCGCAGGTAGAGGGACTCGCCCTCGCCGGAGGGGACCCAGGCGGCGTCGGCGCGCACGAGGCCGACCAGGGAGGCGATGAAGTCCTCCTCGGGAAGCTCGGGCATGGCCAGGCGGCGGGCGGAGGCGGCCATGCGGGCGGCGTTGTACCGGGGCCGGAAGGTCCACACGGAGCCGTCGGCGTGGCGGTAGGCCTTGATGCCCTCGAAAACCTCCTGGCTGTAGTGGAGGACGGCCGCCGCTGGGGACAGGCTGATATCCGCGAAGGGGACGATGCCATGATCGGTCCAACCCCGCCCGGCGATCCAGCGGGCGTGGGCCATATGGTCGGTGAAGCTGGATCCGAACCCGGGGTTGGCGAGGCGCTCGGTCCGCTCCGCCTCGCTGGCGGGCGCGGGGTTGGGGGCGAGCGCGAAGCGGTCGGCGAGCTCGTCCGCAGTGGGGACGGGGACCTCCGCGGCGCGGGCCAACGGGGACGTGAGGGAGTCGATCGGGGAGCGCGGCATCGCAGCGGTGGTCTCAGGCATGGGCACACCCTACGTCCGTTCTCATTGACCGGACAGGGGGTCTCGCATGCCGTCTTGGCCGTCTTGCGCCGTCTCCACCGCGGTGGCCCCCGATATCGCCGCCGCGGCGACGCCGCGTCCCGGAGGCGGGCTCCGGCGGCTCAGGCCCGCAGTGCTGCGGCGATCGCGTCCCCGATCTCGCTGGTCGAACGGGTCAGCGGACCGCCCTCCTCGTTGGCGCGCGCCCGGGTGCCCATGTCGGCGTCGACGGCGGCGCTCACCCGCGCGGCGGCATCGGGCTCGCCGATGTGCTCCAGCAGGAGGGCGGCGGCCAGGATCGTGGCCGTGGGGTCGGCGATTCCCCGGCCCGCAATATCGGGGGCCGAGCCGTGGACGGGCTCGAACATGGAGGGGAAGACGCGGTCGGGGTTGATGCTGCCGGAGGCGGCCAGGCCGATGCCGCCGGTGATGGCGCCGGCCTCGTCGGTGAGGATGTCGCCGAAGAGGTTGTCGGTGACGATGACGTCGAAGCGGGCGGGGTCGGTGACCATGTAGATGGTGGCGGCGTCGACGTGGCAGTAGTCGACGCTCACCTCGGGGTAGTCAGCTGCGACGGACTCGACGACGCGCCGCCACAGGTGGCCCGCGTGGACGAGGACGTTGTGCTTGTGGACGAGGGTGAGGCGCCGGCGGCGGGCGTTGGCCCGCTCGAAGGCGTAGCGCACGAGGCGCTCGACGCCGAAGGCGGTGTTGACGCTGACCTCGGTGGCGATCTCGTGGGGGGTTCCCACGCGCACAGCGCCGCCGTTGCCGCAGTAGAGGCCCTCTGTGCCCTCGCGCACGACGACGAAGTCGATGTCCCCGGGCTCGGTCAGCGGCGTGGGCACGCCCGGGTAGTGCTTGGCCGGGCGCAGGTTGACGTAGTGGTCGAGCTCGAAGCGAAGGCGCAGGAGGAGGCCGCGCTCCAGGACGCCGGAGGGCACGGAGGGGTCGCCGACTGCGCCCAGGAGGATGGCGTCGTGCTCCTTGATGGCGGCGAGGTCCTCGTCGGTGAGGGTGTCGCCCGTGGCGTGCCAGCGCTCGGCGCCGAGGTCGAAATCGGTGCGCTCGATGGTCGTGCCGGTGCCGGCCAGGGCGGCGTCGAGGACCTTGAGGCCCTCGGGGACGACCTCCTTGCCGATGCCGTCGCCGGGGATCACTGCGAGCTTGATGGTGGTGCGAGCCTCAGTCATGGCCACAGGCTACGACTCCTGGTCACGATGCGAGACGCACCGTCCGCATTCCGGCGGAGCGCCATCGCAGCGACATGAGATCACGACTTCGCGAAGCGTCCCCCGCAACTGCACGAGGCTACCTATCATGAGGCCGGCGCGGCAAGACAGCCGCCTCCCCTACCAGGAGCTACCGATGCAGAACCCTCCCGTTCCCGAGCCGAGCAACCCCAGCGCGCCTAGCGCCTACGACGCGTACCCGTCCGCCCCCGCCGCAGGCGCTGCCGCCCAGCCCTACGGCCAGCCGTACGCCCAGCAGGTCCCGCCCGTCCCCGCCGCTCCGGGCTACGCGCCCCCGGCCTACGCGCAGCAGGCACCTGGATACGCCCGGGATCAGAGCCAGTCCACCGGATTCTTCAAGGCCCTGTTCGACCTATCGTTCTCCAACTACATCACCCTGACCCTCGCCAAGGTCATCTACGTCGCCGTCATGGCGGCGTGCGTCGTCGTCTGGCTCGTGATGGTCTTCAGCGCGTTCTCCGACGACGCCTCCACCGGAGTCGTCGTCCTCTTGCTCGGCTGGATCCCGGCGTTCCTCTACGTCATCCTCGCCCGTCTGGGCCTTGAGGCCTCCGTCGCACTCATTCGCGCCGCGCAGAACACCTCCGAACTCGTCGCTCAGGGCAGGCGGGGCTGACGCCCGCCCCTCCCACCACGACGCGTCCCCGGGCGGCCAAGGGTCGCCCGGGGACGCGTCGTGCTGCGACGGGCGCTCAGCACGCGGTCAGCGGGCGACGGAGCCCTCGGTGTAGTCGGAGTCGACCTCGGCGCGCCAGGCGAACATGGAGCGCACCTCGCGGCCGGTGGCCTCGATCGGGTGGGCCTCGCCCTCAGCCCGCAGCCTCTTGAACTCCGGGGCGCCGGCGGCCTGGTCATCCATGAAGCGCTTGGCGAAGGAACCGTTCTGGATATCACCCAGGACCTCCTTCATATGCTCCTTGACGTCCGGGGTGATGACGCGCGGGCCGGAGACGTAGTCGCCGTACTCGGCGGTATCGGAGCAGGACCAGCGCTGCTTGGAGATGCCACCCTCGTTGATGAGGTCCACGATGAGCTTCATCTCGTGGCAGACCTCGAAGTAGGCCATCTCGGGCTGATAGCCGGCCTCGACGAGCGTCTCGAAGCCGTACTCGATGAGCTTGGAGACGCCTCCGCACAGGACGGTCTGCTCGCCGAAGAGGTCGGTCTCGGTCTCCTCGCGGAAGGTGGTCTTGATGGCGCCGGCGCGGGTGCCGCCGATGGCCTTGGCGTAGGACAGCACGAGCGGCCAGGCGGTGCCGGTGGCGTCCTGCTCGACGCACACGAGCACGGGCACGCCGCGGCCGGCCTCGAACTCGCGGCGCACCGTGTGGCCGGGGCCCTTGGGGGCGACCATGATGACGTCGATATCCGCGCCGGGCTTGATGTAGCCGTAGTGGATGTTGAAGCCGTGGGAGAACAGGAGGGCGGAGCCGGGCTTGATGCTCGGCTCGATCTCCTGGGAGTACAGGGTGGCCTGGACCTGGTCGGGGGCGAGGACCACGACGACGTCCGCCCAGGCGACGGCCTCGGCGATCGGCTTGACGGTGAGCCCCGCCTCCTCGGCCTTGGCGACGGACTTCGAGCCCTCGCGCAGGCCGACGACGACCTCGACCCCGGAGTCGCGCAGACTGAGCGCGTGGGCGTGGCCCTGGGAGCCGTAGCCGATGACGGCCACCTTCTTGGAGGCGATGACGGACAGGTCCGCGTCGTCGTCGTAGAACTTCTCTGCTGCCATGGTGGGTCACTTCTCCTTGAGTTGATCGGTGATGGATCTTGGACCGCGTGTGATCGCGACCGTCCCGGACTGCACGATCTCCTTGACCCCGTAGGGCTCCAGGGAGGTCAGCAGCGCCCGGACCTTCGACTCCGAGCCGACGGTCTCGATGACCACCGAGCTCGGGGAGACATCGACGACATGCGCGCGGAACAGGTCGACGATCTGCAGGACGGCGGTGCGGTTGGCATCGTCGGCGTGCACCTTGATGAGGTAGAGCTCGCGCTCCACCGAGGTGGCGGGATCGAGCTCGACGATCTTGAGGACGTTGACGAGCTTGTTGAGCTGCTTGGTCACCTGCTCCATGGCGCGGCCCTCGGCATTGGCGATCACGGTGATGCGCGAGACGCCGTCAGTGTCGGTGGGGCCCACGGCCAGGGAGTGGATGTTGAAGCCACGACGGGTGAACAGTGCGGACACGCGGGTCAGGACGCCCGGGGTGTCCTCGACCAGCACGGACAGCGTGTGCATCGTGCTCGCGGCGCTCGGCGCGCCCGCAGTACTGGCTGCGCTCATAGGGCTCACTCCTCCTCCCACGCCGGGCTCATGCCCCGGGCGTGCTGGATCTCGTCATTGGACACGCCCGCGGCGACCATCGGCCAGACCTGGGCGTCCGCCGAGCAGATGAAGTCGACGACGACGGGGCGGTCGTTGATGGCGTTGGCCTTCTCGATGACCTCGTCGAGGTCCTCCAGGCGCTCGCAGCGCAGGCCCACGGCGCCGTAGGCCTGCGCCAGGGCCACGAAGTCGGGGATGCGCCGGGTTCCGGCGCCGGTGTGCAGGTCCGTGTTGGAGTAGCGCTGCCCGTAGAAGAGGGTCTGCCACTGGCGCACCATCCCGAGCGAGGAGTTGTTGATGATGGCGACCTTGATCGGGATCGCGTTGAGGGTGCAGGTGGCGAGCTCCTGGTTGGTCATCTGGAAGCAGCCGTCGCCGTCGATGAGCCACACGGGCCGGTCGGGTCGGCCGACCTTGGCGCCCATGGCGGCGGGCACGCCGTACCCCATGGTGCCGGCCCCCGCCGAGGTGAGCCAGGAGCGGGGCTGGTTGAAGCTCAGGAAGTGGGCGGCCCACATCTGGTGCTGCCCGACGCCGGTGGCCCAGATCGTGTCCTCGGGGGCGCCGGCGGCCAGGTGGGTGATGACCTCCTGGGGCTGGAGGACGCCGTCGTCGGTGTCGGTCCAGGCGATGGGGTAGCGGCGGCGGA
Source organism: Actinomyces gaoshouyii (assembly GCF_002076915.1). Classification (NCBI taxonomy): domain Bacteria; kingdom Bacillati; phylum Actinomycetota; class Actinomycetes; order Actinomycetales; family Actinomycetaceae; genus Actinomyces; species Actinomyces gaoshouyii. The sequence continues at coordinate 657,016 of NZ_CP020468.1, read as the reverse complement.
CGTCGCCGACCTCGGCCACCCACGGCTCCAGGCTCACGCGCTCCTCGCCCTGCGCGGCGATCGCCGCGGTGAGCGCGGGTACGACGTCGACGAGGTCGCCGACGATCGGCACGTCCGCAGTGCGGATCTTGGAGATCTCAGCGGGATCGATGTCGACGTGGATCACGGCAGCGCGCCGGGCGAAGGTGTCGGGCTTGCCGGTGACGCGGTCGTCGAAGCGCGCGCCGAGGCTGACGACGGCATCCGCCCTCTGGAGCGCCCCGACGGCGGGCACGGTGCCGTGCATGCCCGGCATCCCCAGGTGGAGGGGGTGGTCGGTCGGCATGATGTCCAGCGCGGTGAGCGTGGTGACGAAGGGCGCTCCGAGGGTGTCGATGAGCTCGGTGAGCGCCGCGGTGGTGATGCCCGCCCGGGCCAGGCCCCCGCCGAGGTAGAGGACGGGGCGCTGGGCGTGGGCGAGGAGCTCGGCGGCCTGCTCGATGCGCCGCTGGTTGGGGCGCCCGGGCCGGCTGTACCCGGGCAGGCGCAACTGGGGCGGCCAGTGGAACTCGGCGGTTCCCATCTGGGCATCCTTGGTGACGTCGACGACGACGGGGCCCGGGCGGCCCGTGGAGGCGAGGTGGAAGGCCTCGGCGATGCGCTCGGGGATCTCCGCGGAGTCGGACACCAGGAAGGAGTGCTTGACGAAGGGCATCGTCGAGCCGATCACATCGGCCTCCTGGAAGGCGTCGGTCCCGATGGAACCCGCGACCACCTGTCCCGTGATGGCGACCATGGGCACGGAGTCCATATGCGCATCGCCGATGGCGGTGATGAGGTTGGTCGCCCCGGGGCCGGAGGTCGCCACGCACACGCCCGGCTTGCCGGTGGCCAGCGCATAGCCCTCCGCGGCGTGCCCGGCACCCTGCTCATGGCGCACGAGGATGTGGCGGATCGTGGGGCTGGCGAGCAGCGGGTCGTAGAAGGGGAGGATCGCGCCGCCCGGCATGCCGAAGATGTCGGTGACGCCGAGCTCCTCCAGAGAGCGGACAAGGGCCTCGGCGCCCGTCATCACCTCGGGGACAGCGGCAGTCGGAGTGTCCTGGCGCGCCATCATCACCCTCCTATCGGTCGGTCCGCCCGGCACGGCGCCGGCTGGGACCACCGTAGGGCAGTCCACGAAGCGAGTCATATCAGAGACCGATCGTCCCATATCATGGAATCACGGATTGCGGGAGATGGCCGTGCGTCCTGTCTCACTCCCCTTCCCGGGCTCACTGCGCCTTTGGTCCGTCATCAGATATGGGCCCGTTGATGAAAGAATGTCAGGGCATCCGCCGGGCGCCACCGGCGGGCAAGGGGACATCGCCCCGGACATGACCGCTTCTCAATGACGACCCTGCGCGCCGAGGCCGGGCAGGACCGGAAGGCTACGACCATCGTGACCCACGGACTACTCACCCATCTGCACGACAACCCGGTTCTCGTGCTGTTCCTGCTCATCGGGCTGGGCATGCTCGTCGGCCATATCAAGGTGCGGGGGGTCAGCCTGGGCGCGGCCGCCGTCCTCTTCGCGGGCATCGCCCTGGCGGCCTGGGGGATCTCCCAGCAGGTCGAGATCACGATCCCGGCCCCGCTGGGGACGCTCGGCCTGGCGATCTTCACCTTCGCCATCGGCATCCAATCGGGCCCCAACTTCTTCCACGTGCTGCGCACCGCGGCGGGGCCCCTGGCGCTCATGCTGTTCTTCTTCCTCGTGGCTGCGGGCGCCGGCCTGGGCCTGGGCCACATCCTGGGCATGGATTCGGCCCAGATCGCCGGCACCTTCGCCGGGGCGCTCACCAACACGCCGGCGCTGGCCGCCGCGGGCAACGCCGCCACTCTCTCGGGCAATCCCGACGGCGCGGCCATCGCCACGGTCGGCTACGCCGTCGCCTACCTGTACGGCGTCATCGGGATGCTGTTCTTCAGCCTCCTGGCCCTGCGCTACCGCAGCTCGGACCGTGACAAGCCCTCGCCCCTGGCCAACCGCACGATCCGCGTGGAGCGCTCCGACGGCCCGATGATCGCCGATATCGCGGCCAGGATCTCCGGGGAGCTCAAGTTCTCGCGCCTGCGGCGCGGCGAGACCGGGCCGATCACTCGCCCCTCGGGCGAGGACCGCGTGTTCGAGGACGACCTGGTGACCGTCGTCGGCACCCAGGACGCCGTCAACCAGGTCATCAAGGAGTTGGGGCACGGCTCGTCGCACTCCCTCATCGAGGATCGCAAGTACCTCGATTTCCGGCGCATCACCGTCTCGGACCCGAAGCTCGCCGGCCGCACCCTGGCCGACCTCGATATCGACCACCGCTTCGGCGCGACGATCTCGCGCGTGCGGCGCGGCGACGTCGACATGGTCGGCACCCCGGACCTGGTCCTCCAGCAGGGGGACCGCGTGCGCGTCGTCGCCCCGACCGGGCGGATGGCCGAGGTATCGAAGTTCTTCGGGGACTCGGCGCGGGGCCTGTCCTCGCTCAACCCCATCGCGCTCGGCCTGGGAATGGCCCTGGGCATCGTCATCGGCGAGTGGAAGATCCTCACCCCCTCCGGCGCCACGTTCTCCATCGGCTCGGCGGCCGGCACGCTCCTCGTCGGACTCGTGTTCGGCCGGATCGGGCGCATCAAGGGCTTCGTGACCGCGATCCCCTTCACCGCCACGGCCGTGCTCGCCGAGTTCGGGCTCTTGGTCTTCCTCGCCCAGGCGGGAACGAAAGCGGGCGGCCAGATTGCCGACGCCTTCACCGGCGGCGACTGGTGGAAGATCCTGCTCACCGGCTTCGTCATCACGACGATCGTCGGCATGGGCCTGTACGCCTCGATGCGCTGGATCGTGAAGATGGGCGGGACGCGCCTGTCCGGGCTCATCGGAGGGGCGCAGACCCAGCCGGCGGTGCTGGCCTTCGCCAACGAGCGCACCGGGGCCGACCCCCGGGTGGCACTGGGCTACGCGATGGTCTACCCCGTGGCCATGATCGTGAAGATCCTCATCGCTCAGATCCTCGGCGGCCTGTGAGGCGCGGCCTGCGGGCGCGAGGAGGGCCCGGGCTCACTCATGGTGAGCCCGGGCCCTCCTCGTCGGTGCTTCTTACCGGCGCGGGCCGCTCTCAGTCGCCCTCGGGCTCCGGCAACTCGATCATGCCGGAGGTGGGCATGTCGTGGCGCCAGTTGCGGTCCGTCATGATGCGGGCCAGCGCGAGGCCCACGCCGATGGCGGTGATGACGAAGAGGACCTCCGCGATGCTGGCGGCCGCCTGGCCGACGGCCACCCGCGTGTCGACCGTGTGGTCGTTGAGCGCGGAGATCGCGCGGTAGAAGGGGACACCGGGGATCATGATGACGACCGCCGGCACGGACAGCGCCACGCGGGACAGGGAGGCCCGCGAGACGAAGGCCTGGGCGAGCAGGCCGATGACGACGGCGGCCAGCCCCACGGCCATCTGCCACGGAACGTGGTGAACGTCGATGAGGACGAGCCTGCCCGTGTTCGCCACGGCTCCGATGATCGCGGAGATGAGGCAGGCGCGCGCCCGCGCGTTGAACAGGACGGCGAAGCCGTAGGCGGCGACAAAGGAGCACAGGAGCCGGAGGCCGTAGAGGAGCGGTCCTTCGGGGGTGGGGGCCGCTGTGCCGGTGACGTCCCAGTCGGCGATGGAGGTGACGGTCCAGACGGCGACGCCGGCCGCCATCATGACCATGATGACGTAGGACATGCGGGACACCGCGGAGGAGAAGTCCTGGCGGAACAGGTCGAGCATGGCGGTGACCATGGGGAAGCCGGGGATGAGGAAGAGGATTGCGGAGATGATCCCGCCCTGGTGCCCCGGCGAGATGAGCCCGGCGGTGCTGAGCCCGGCGATGACCGCCATGTAGAGGGTGGATGCGATGACGCCGCTGACGAGCCATGCGTAGAAGTGCTGCATATGGCGCACGAGCATGGCCCGGCGCACCGCCTGCCCGAGCGCCGCGGCGACGAGCACCGCGAGGCACTCGGCCCATCCTCCCTTGTTGAGGAAGCAGAACCCTGCGCAGGCGACGCCGGAGGCCAGGGCATTGGTGATGGGGCCGTAGAGCCCGCGCATCGACTCGACCTCGGTGAGCTTGGCCTCCAGGATCTCGACGCGCTCGTGCGCACGCAGATCGTGGACGATGCGGCGCAGCGCTTCGAGCCGATCGACATTGACGCCGACGCGGCGCACCTCGGCGGCCTCCGTGCGGAAGCGCTCCCCCTCGTAGGAGGAGGTGACGAGCTCCGTCATGGTGACGGTCGCCTGGTGGCGGTCGATGCCGACGGCGGAGGCGGCCCTGGCCATCGCCGACTTCACCCGGTAGGAGCCGGCACCGGCGGCGAGCATGAGCTTGCCGAGGTGGAGGACCACCTCGGACTGCTGCATCAGCCTATCGGCGTCGAGACCGGATTGGGGGCCATGAGGATCGGTGGGAGGAGGCGTCTCATTCACGCCGTTATGCTGCCCTGACACCGCTGGCCCGGGTAGGGCCCGAAGGACCAGTGCGTCGCGTGGCGCTGAGCACGTCTCCCCATGAGGCGCCGGGGCGCGGGGCACCCGGCGGATTGACAGCGCGAGGGGGCCCTGGTGCCATATGCGGCATGACAGGCAACGAACAGCAGTCGCGTGTTCGCGCCGCGGATGTGGCCACCGCCGCGGGAGTGTCGACGACCGCCGTGTCCTTCGTGCTCAATGGCCGCGACGAGGGCAATATCTCGCCCGCGACGCGTGAGCGCATCCTGCGGGCGGCGCAGGAGCTCGGCTACCGCCCCAACCATGTCGCGCAGAGCCTGCGGAGGAACTCGACCAACTCGATCGGGCTGGTCACCGATGCCTTCGCATCCTCGCCCTTCGGGGGCAGGCTCCTCGCCGCGGCGACTGAGGAGGCCAACTCCGCCGGCGACGCCCTGCTCATGATGGACCTCGGTGGCCGCATGGATCGGGCCGCGGAGGCGATCGAGGCCCTGGAGAGCCGTCAGGTCGACGCCATCATCTACGCGACGATGGGATTCACCGAGCTCGACGAGCCCCCGGCATCCCGCGTCCCCCTCGTGCTCGTCAACTGCGTCACGCATCGCCCCAGCAGGCCCTCGGTGAGCCCCGACGACGCCGGTGGGGCCGCCGCCGCCCTCGAGCATCTGGCGGGCCTGGGCCATCGGCGCGTAGCGATGCTGGGAGGGCACTACTCCCCCGGCGCGCGACCGGTCGACGTCGGGAACGTCTCGGGCCCGATCCGCTGGCGGGCATTCCGGGCCGCCGCCGGGCGGAGGGGGATCGATGCCCGGCTCGTTGGCCGGGGGTGGATGATCGACGATGGCTACACCGCCGCGATGGAGGCGCTCGGCCCGCCGGAGCCGGAGCGGCCGACGGCGCTCTTCGCCGCCTGCGACCGGGTCGCGGCCGGGGCGCTGCTGGCGGCCGCGCGCCTCGGGATCTCGGTTCCCGACGATCTGTCGATCATCGGCTTCGACGATCAGGAGGCACTGGCGGAGAGTCTCGTCCCGCCGCTGACCACTGTCGCTCTCCCCCACGCCCTCATGGGCTCCACCGCGGTCGCGATGGCCCTGGAGGCTGTCCGGGGGGAGACGCCCGACCCCTCCCATCGCATCCTGGAGTGCCCTGTCGTGGTCCGCGGCTCGACGGCGCCGCCCCGGCCGTGACGATCGCCGTCGAGCCAGCGGCTCCTGCGCGCGGCCCTCAGGGGACTCGCGGGATGATGGCCGCGGCCCTGGCCGTCCTATCGGTGGCGCAGCGCAGTTCCCATGGCTCGTCATGGCGCCATGTCGCAGGGATCCCCGAATAGCGGTAGAGCTCGAGCACGGCGCCATCGACCCAGATCTGGTCCCCTGGGGACAGGTCGACCTCCCCCCGGACGGGGTGGCTGAGCCGCGCGCCGTCCCCGAGGACGTCGATCACCCAGCGCCGATCGGCGAGCACAGTCCGCCCGGCCGGTAGCGCGCCCGCATCACCGATGAGGGCGGTGGCCGCGCCCAGATCGATCCTGGAGCGCACCTCACCGCCGACCAACGACAGGCGCCGGGGAAGACTGAGGCAACCCGAGTGGTCGCGCACCACTGGGTCCTGGTCCGGCTGGCGCACCCAGCCGAGGAGAAGAGGATCGGCATCCGCGAGCGCGACCTGCGGAGCGTAGAGGTCGGCGCCGTCGTCGAGGATGTGAGCTCTCTCGGTGATGAAGCGGAGCCGCCCGTCCTGCTCTGCGAGGTCGCCAATGGCGGCGACGACCTCGCAGAGCCGTCCCTGGTGGTGGAGGGAGACGATCAGGACCCACCGCCCGCCGAGCGGGAACAGCTGGGGGCACTCCCAGATGTCGGCGCTCCCGATCCGCCTGATCAGGGGATCGTCGTCGACGAGCAGCCCGATATAGCGCCAGTCGGTCTCGCACTCGCGGTCGAACAGAGCGATGGCGGGGCTGCCATCGGCCAGGCCCGCCCCGAGCACCGCCAGCCGGCGGCCCTGGTGCTCGAGCACATACGGGTCGCGCATGATGACGATGCCGTCGGAACTCGGGGTGCGCCCCACGACGACCGGCGGCCCCCAATCGCGCAGGTCGGGGCTGCCCCAGCGCAGGCAGATCGTCGAGCCGGCCGAGGCATCCACGACTCCGGAGTACGCGACGGCGGGCCGGTCATGCCCGGGCACGAACACCCCCGACCAGCAGCCGAAGGAGTCGGGCCCGCCGAGCGTCGGCGAGAAGGCGATGGGCTCGTCCTTCCAGTGGGCAAGATCCCTGCTGGTGGCGTGGCCCCAGGAGATATGGCCGTGGACGGGGGCGTGTGGATTGTGCTGGTAGAACACGTGCCAGACGCCGTCGACGCAGGTGATGCCGTTGGGGTCGTTGAGCCATCCCCTCGCGGGGCGCAGGTGGTAGCTCGTGGTGGGCGCGCCCATTGTTCCGGTCCTCCTTATCGGTGCGATCCCGCCGTCAGCCCCTCGCGCAGCGTGCGCTGACCGAAGGCGAAGACGAGGAACGCGGGGATCATCGAGATCACGACGCCCGCCAGGACCGTGGCCACGGACCCCGTGCCCATATTGCCCTGGAGGGACACCAGTCCCAGGGGAAGGGTGAAGTTCTTCTCGCTGATCTCGAGGATCAGGGGGCGGAAGAACTCATTCCAGTGGAAGTTGAAGGCCAGGATCCCCACGATCGCCATTCCCGGCATCGCCAGGGGGGCGTAGATGGAGCGGAAGGTGCGCCACGCCCCCGCGCCGTCGAGCTCGGCAGCCTCCCCCAGCTCCGCGGGAAGCCCGAGGAAGTACTGGCGCATGAGGAAGGTCCCGAAGGCCGTGGGTATGGCCGGGAGGATGAGGGCGACGAGGGTGTCGGCCAGGTGCATGCCTCGGATGAGCATGAACACCGGGACGATAGTGACCTGCATCGGTACCATCATCGTAGCGAGGATGAAGGCGAACAGCATCTTCTTGCCCCGGAACTCGAACCGGGCGAAGACGTACCCGGCCATCGCGGCCGAGAGCATCTGCCCGATGGCGATCGCGCCGGTGACGAGCACTGAGTTGAGGATGAGCAGCCACATGTCGACCTTCTTGAACACCGCCGAGTAGGAGGAGAGGTCGAAGGCGCTGGGGATGATGGAGCCGTCGGCGGATAGCGACTCGGCGGGTGGCCGCATCGAGGCCAGGATCGTCCAGATCACTGGGGCGAGAGTGACCAGGCTTGCAAGGCCGAGGACTGCGTAGATGGCGAGTTTCTTCATGGGTCAGACTCCTCAGCCGTAGAACACGAAACGTCGGGACAGGCGGAACTGCAGCGCCGTCACCAGCATGATGACGATGGTCAGGATCATCCCGATCGCGGAGGCCCTGCCGAACTGGAGCTGTTTGAACGCCGACTCGTAGATCACCATGACCGCGGTGCGGGTGGAGTCCCCCGGACCTCCTCGCGTGAGAACGTAGGGCTGGTCGAAAATCTGCAGGGCGGAGATGATCGCCATGACGGAAGCAACCAGGGTTGTGGGGCTGACCAGTGGGAAGGTGATCCTCCAGAACTGCTTCCAGCCCGTGGCGCCATCGACTTGGGCGGCCTCGTAGACATCCTTGGGGATGGAGGAGAGCCCGCCGAGGAACAACAGGAACGAGAACCCGAAGTTCTGCCACACGTAGACCAGGACGACCACCGCCATCGCCCCTCCTGTGGAGGTCAGCCAGGGGACGTTGCCGACACCGAGCATGGAGAGCAGGTGGTTGACCAGGCCGAAGTTCTCATTGAACAAGTAGGTCATGATGATGGAGACCGAGGCCGCGGACAGGATGAGGGGGAAGAAGAGCACCGAGCGGAAGAACGACCTTGCCATGCTGGGCATCCTCGTATTGACAAGGACCGCCAGCGCCAGGGCGACCGCGAGTTGCAGGGTCACGGCGACGAGGACGAAGCCGATGGTGTTGAGGAAGGAGACTCGGATCGTCGGGTCGGCGGCGATGCTGGTGAAGTTGTCCAGGCCGACGAACCTCGGGGGCGTGATGATGTCCCACGAGAAGAAGGCGAGACCGATCGAGGCGAGGATCGGCAGGAAGCTGAAGACGCCCAGCCCGACCACCGTGGGTGCGAGGAACAACCAAATGAGGACTTTCCGTTGCATGTCATGCCTCCAGGGCTCGGGTGAGATCGGCGTCGAGTCGCTCCAGGGCACCGGGGAGGGCGCCGGCCGAGCCGGTCACCGCGCCCAGGACGTTCTTGATGAGCGCTGTCTCAACAGCGGCCTGCTGCGGTGGCGCGGGAATGGGAGCGCAGGGATGCTCATCAAGGGTGTCGTAGAAGACCTTCCAGTGGGCGGGCCCCTTCCCCGCGTAGAGGGCCTCGTTGCACATGGACCGCCGGGTGGGCGTGGTGTCGGGCTTGGTGAAGGCCAGGCTCATGCCCTCCGGGGAGGTGCAGAATTTCACCCATTCCCAGGCCTCGTCCTTGCGCCTGGAGGTCTTGAGTATGGCGTAGCCGGCGGCGCCGAACTGGTGGCGCTGCGAGCGCCCCCGAGGGAAATAGGCGACGTCGTAGTCCTCCGGTGCGAGCCCGGCCTCCGTCAGGCCCTGGACCCAGTAGCCGCCCGCCGGTGTCATTCCGATGGAGCCGCCCGAGAACTGCCCGACGAGCTCGTTGCCGCCGCCCTGGGCAGGGCTGGTGCCCAGGCCCTCCTCCACGGCCTCGCGCAGGAACTCGAAGGACTCGAGCACACGGGGGTCGGAGGCGTTCGAGGCCTCCCAGAGATAGCCACCGGAATAGGTGTCCTCCTGGCCCGGGTAGAACTGTTGCCAGAGCCACTGGCCGCCGTCTGCCTTCTTCTCCGTCAGGAAGCTGGTGTCGTTGGCGTAGAGCCACGGCACCACTCCTCCCCATAGCCGGTTGGTCCAGTAGAACGGGATGAATCCGGTGTCTGCGGAGCTCCTCATCTGGCGCGCCATCGCCAGGAAGTCATCTTGCGTCCAGTTGGTGGCGGGGTAAGCCACCCCCGCGCGCTCCATCGCCGCGGTGTTGAGGTACATGTTGGCGGCGTTGAAGTCGATGGGCATCTGGTAGAGGGAGCCCTTGTACATGAACGCCTCGACGAGACTCGGGTGAACGTCGTCGAAGTAGTTCTTGACCTCGGCGGCGTCGCGGATGATGTAGGCGTCGAGGGGCTCGGCGAGCCTCTCGGCGAAGAGCTGGGCGCCCTCGGTCGCCACGACGCACACATCGGGCGGCGTGCCGGCTGCCACCATGGTGAGGATCTTGGCGAAGAAGTCCGCCCAGTCGGCGCCCTGAACCGCCTGGAGCCGGACTGGGATATCGGGATGTTGGGCGGTGAAGGCGTCGACGAGCGACTTGCGCGCGGCCGCATCCTGGTTGGTCCCCAGGATCGCGATCGACAGCGAGTTGTCGTAGCGGCCCGGGATGTCCGCCCCGATCAGACGTGACCACTGACTGCCGAGGAGGGCCGCTGAGCCCACCCCCACGGCGCCTGTCAGCAGTCCGCGTCGGGAGAGCTGAGTCATCATTGACCTCCTGCCTAATTCGATTTAGGTAGGATCATTGTTACCCCCGCCACAGGTGATGTCAAGCCCGTCCATGTGGGTTGCTGTGGTGTGGTGGCTGGGTGTGGGGGGGCGATCTGGGCTCGCGTGTGCGGTGCGGGCCTGCGCGGGCAGTGGTGGTGTGTCCTGTGAGCCGCGTGGATGAGGGCGCGGTGTTTTCTCCGGTGCGAGGCGCCCCGGGGGGGTCAGACGGCTCGCCGAGGGGGAAGGCGCCCCCCGGGCGGGCGGGTGTGCGTGTGTGGGCCGGCCGTCGTTGAGCCACCCCCCACCCCGCGTGTGTGTGGGTGGGTGGGTGTGGGAGAACAAAACAACAACACAAAAAACAAGAAAGAGAACAGAGAGACCCCACCAACACACCCTTACGGGCGCGCAGGGGGTCTCCCTGCTCTCTTCCAAGCAAGTACCCGGCAGTGTCCTACTCTCCCGCCCCTTAACAAGGACAGTACCATCGGCGCTGGGGGTCTTAGCTTCCGGGTTCGGAAAGGAAAACCGGGCGTGGCTCCCCCGCTATGACCACCGGGACGTCTCTATACACCACCCACCCACCAAGTCACCATGGCAGACAGGCTCACATCACCCACCCCCCAACCCCCACACAAAACATGAGGACAAACACAAGAGGGGGCTGTGGGCTGGTCATGAACCGCATAGTGGGCGCGCCGCCGTATTCTAAACAACTCCGCACACGCACCAACCATCCCTACCCGCCCCACAACAAGGAAACAAGCAAGAACAAGCCAGCGCGCTAAATATGTTGATTGTATCGGCCGATTAGTACCAGTCAGCTCAATAGCCCTTACAGGCTTTCCACCCCTGGCCTATCAACCCAGTAATCCACTGGGGACCTCCCACCCCCCAAAAAAAGGGGCATGGATACCTCATCTTGAAGATGGTTTCCCGCTTAGATGCTTTCAGCGGTTACCCGTCCCGAACGTAGCCAACCAGCCGTGCCCCTGGCGGGACAACTGGCACACCAGAGGTTCGTCCGTCCCGGTCCTCTCGTACTAGGGACAGGCCTTCTCAAGTATCCTGCGCGCGCAGAGGATAGGGACCGAACTGTCTCACGACGTTCTAAACCCAGCTCGCGTACCGCTTTAATGGGCGAACAGCCCAACCCTTGGGACCTGCTCCAGCCCCAGGATGCGACGAGCCGACATCGAGGTGCCAAACCATGCCGTCGATATGGACTCTTGGGCAGGATCAGCCTGTTATCCCCGGGGTACCTTTTATCCGTTGAGCGACGACCCACCCACACGGGATCGCCGGATCACTAGTTCCTGCTTTCGCACCTGCTCGACCCGTCGGTCTCACAGTCAAGCTCCCTTGTGCACTTGCACTCAACACCTGGTTGCCGACCAGGCTGAGGGAACCTTTGAGCGCCTCCGTTACACTTTAGGAGGCAACCGCCCCAGTTAAACTACCCACCAGGCACTGTCCCTGACCCGGATCACGGGCCCAGGTTCAGGCGCACGCCATGGCCAGAGTGGTATTTCAACAACGACTCCACCACCACTAGCGTGACGGCCTCACAGTCTCCCACCTATCCTGCACAAGCCATAGCGGACGCCAATACCAAGCTATAGTAAAGGTCCCGGGGTCTTTCCGTCCTTCTGCGCGAAACGAGCATCTTTACTCGTACTGCAATTTCGCCGAGCTCATGGTGGAGACAGCGGGGAAGTCGTTACGCCATTCGTGCAGGTCGGAACTTACCCGACAAGGAATTTCGCTACCTTAGGATGGTTATAGTTACCACCGCCGTTTACTGGGGCTTGAATTCACCGCTTCACCCCAAAAAAAGGGGCTGACAGATCCTCTTAACCTTCCAGCACCGGGCAGGCGTCAGTCCGTATACATCGCCTTGCGGCTTCGCACGGACCTGTGTTTTTAGTAAACAGTCGCTCCCCCCTGGTCTCTGCGACCCTCCCCCCCAACGGGCAAGCCGTCTCAGGGTTCAGGCCCCCCTTCTCCCGAAGTTACGGGGGCATTTTGCCGAGTTCCTTCACCATGATTCACTCGTGCGCCTAGGCATACTCTGCCCGACCACCTGTGTCGGTTTAGGGTACGGGCGGCTCGCACCTCGCGCCGGGGCTTTTCTCGGCGCCACAGGATCACCCTACTATCCCCCACCAAAAAGCGGGGTCACCATCACGCCTCACCCTCCCACCCCACAGGGCAGGCAGCCCCCGGATTTACCTAGGGACCGGGCCGCACGCTTGAACGGGCCAAGCCATCAGGCCCGCGAGGCTACCACTGCGCGTCACCCCTGTTAATGCGCTTGCCTACCAGCACGGAGGGTCCCCAGACCACCACCCACAACCCACACCAGGAACCCGAAAGCCCCCAGCACAAGTCAACGTGAGCAGCGGCGTGGGTCAGCACCCGCACGTCAGCATGGACGGTGCTACACCGGTACGGGAATATCAACCCGTCATCCATCGACTACGCCTGTCGGCCTCGCCTTAGGTCCCGACTCACCCAGGGCGGACTAGCCTGGCCCTGGAACCCTTGGTCATTCGGCGCTAGGGCTTCTCACCCTAGTATCGCTACTCATGCCTGCATTCTCACTCCCACGCCATCCACCCCTGGGTCACCCCGAGGCTTCACCCGGCGCAGGACGCTCCCCTACCACCCGCCACCCCTGCCCAACCCGCCCAAAAAGGGACAAGGAAGGAAAGGAACAAACGCGACGGGTCCGCGGCTTCGGCGGCGTGCTTGAGCCCCGCTACATTGTCGGCGCACGATCACTTGACCAGTGAGCTATTACGCACTCTTTCAAGGATGGCTGCTTCTAAGCCAACCTCCTGGTTGTCTGCGCGACCGCACATCCTTTCCCACTTAGCACGCGCTTAGGGGCCTTAGCCGGCGATCTGGGCTGTTTCCCTCTCGACGACGGAGCTTATCCCCCGCCGTCTCACTGCCCCGCTCACACCCGAACGGCATTCGGAGTTTGGCTGACGTCAGTAACCCTGTGGGGCCCATCAGCCACCCAGTAGCTCTACCTCCGCCGGGCAACACGAGACGCTGCACCTAAATGCATTTCGGGGAGAACCAGCTATCACGGAGTTTGATTGGCCTTTCACCCCTACCCACAGCTCATCCCCCCCATTTTCAACTGAGGTGGGTTCGGTCCTCCACACGCTCTTACACGTGCTTCAACCTGGCCATGGGTAGATCACCCCGCTTCGGGTCCAGGACGCGCCACTAAAACGCCCTCAATTCGGACTCGCTCTCGCTACGACTCCCCCACACGGGTTAGCCTCGCGACACGCCACTGACTCGCAGGCTCATTCTTCAATAGGCACGCCATCACCCCAAAAAAGGGCCCTGACGGCTCGTAGGCGCCCGGTTTCAGGTACTCTTTCACTCCCCTCCCGGGGTACTTTTCACCATTCCCTCACGGTACTCATCCGCTATCGGTCATCAGGAAGTATTCAGGCAACCGAGTGGTCTCGGCAGATTCACACAGGATTCCACGGGCCCCGTGCTACTCGGGAACACCACACACACAGGCCCACCAGTTCCGCCTACGGGGCTATCACCCACTACGGCCCCCCTTCCCAGGAGGTTCGGCTACCAGACAAGCTTTCTCACTGCGCCCCGCTCCGGCAGAAACGAGAACGGCGATGCCCCACAACCCCGCAACCGCAACCCCTGCCGGGTAATCACACGACCACGGTTTAACCATCATCCGCTTTCGCTCGCCACTACTCACGGAATATCCTCTCCTGCGGGTACTGAGATGTTTCACTTCCCCGCGTCACCCCCCACGCCCTATGAAATTCAAGCGCAGGTGACCGGGCATGACCCCGGCCGGGTCCCCCCATTCGGAAACCCTCGGATCACAGCCCGCTAGCCGGCTCCCCGAGGCTTATCGCAGGCCACCACGTCCTTCATCGGCCCCTGATGCCAAGGCATCCACCGAACGCCCATAAAAACAAACAACACACAAAACACACAGAGCAAAAACAAACGAAATCACACACAGCCCCGCACACCACCCCCTCAGCAAACCCCAACCCAAACCAGGCCAGAACCCACCAAGAAAACAGCAAACACGGAACCATGCAGATGCTCGCGCCCACTATACAGTTCACAACCAACCCACCCACACACCAACCCACCCCCCAACCAAAGGGAGACAAGCCAGCATCAGGCCCACAAAAGGGAACGGCATGCCGCCCCAGAACCCCGATAGCGCGCCACACTCACCCACATCACCCAACCCCCCGAACCCAGCCAACCACGACCAGGCAATAACAAACGAGAGGCCAAAAACTCCTTAGAAAGGAGGTGATCCAGCCGCACCTTCCGGTACGGCTACCTTGTTACGACTTCGTCCCAATCACCAGCCCCACCTTCGACCGCTCCCCATAAGGCCACGGGCTTCGGGTGTTGCCGACTTTCATGACGTGACGGGCGGTGTGTACAAGGCCCGAGAACGTATTCACCGCGGCGTTGCTGATCCGCGATTACTAGCGACTCCAACTTCACGGTGTCGAGTTGCAGACACCGATCCGAACTGAGACCGGCTTTAAGGGATTCGCCCCGCCTCACGGCATCGCAACCCTCTGTACCGGCCATTGTAGCATGCGTGAAGCCCAAGACATAAGGGGCATGATGATTTGACGTCATCCCCACCCTCCTCCGAGTTGACCCCGGCAGTCTCCCGCGAGTCCCCGCCATAACGCGCTGGCAACACGGGACAGGGGTTGCGCTCGTTGCGGGACTTAACCCAACATCTCACGACACGAGCTGACGACAACCATGCACCACCTGTGACGGCGCCCCACAAAAGCAGGGAAGCCACGTCTCCGCGACCAACACCGACATGTCAAGCCTTGGTAAGGTTCTTCGCGTTGCATCGAATTAATCCGCATGCTCCGCCGCTTGTGCGGGCCCCCGTCAATTCCTTTGAGTTTTAGCCTTGCGGCCGTACTCCCCAGGCGGGGCACTTAATGCGTTAGCTACGGCGCGGAAAACCCGGAAAGGCCCCCCACACCTAGTGCCCAACGTTTACAGCATGGACTACCAGGGTATCTAATCCTGTTCGCTCCCCACGCTTTCGCTCCTCAGCGTCAGTAACGGCCCAGAGACCCGCCTTCGCCACCGGTGTTCCTCCTGATATCTGCGCATTCCACCGCTACACCAGGAATTCCAGTCTCCCCTACCGCACTCAAGCCGGCCCGTACCCACCGCACGCCCCCAGTTAAGCCAGAGGATTTCACGGCAGACGCGACCAACCGCCTACAAGCCCTTTACGCCCAATAATTCCGGACAACGCTCGCGCCCTACGTATTACCGCGGCTGCTGGCACGTAGTTAGCCGGCGCTTCTTATCCAGCTACCGTCAACCCACCCAAAAAAGCAGGCCTTCTTCACTAGCGAAAGAGGTTCACAACCCGAAGGCCTCCATCCCTCACGCGGCGTCGCTGCATCAGGCTTCCGCCCATTGTGCAATATCCCCCACTGCTGCCTCCCGTAGGAGTCTGGGCCGTGTCTCAGTCCCAGTGTGGCCGTCCACCCTCTCAGGCCGGCTACCCGTCAAAGCCTTGGTAGGCCATCACCCCACCAACAAGCTGATAGGCCGCGAGCCCATCCCCCACCAGACAAAAGACCTTTCCCAACCCCACCATGCGACAGAGCCAGAATATCCCGTATTAACACCACTTTCGTGGCGGTATCCAGAAGAAGGGGGCAGGTTACTCACGTGTTACTCACCCGTTCGCCACTCATCCACCCCAACAAAAGCCAGGGCTTCACCGTTCGACTTGCATGTGTTAAGCACGCCGCCAGCGTTCGTCCTGAGCCAGGATCAAACTCTCCAAACAAAACCCACAAAACAAACACACCCAACCCACCCCAAACACAAGGCAGACCAAGCGCATCCATCCCATAAGCCAAGCCCAGAAAAAACAAACCAGGCCCAACCCACACCACCACCCAAAAACAGGCAACAGCACAGGCCAAACAAAAAAAGCCACAGCAACCAACCCACACCACCACCCAAAACAGGCAACAGCACAAGCCAACCACCACAGCACAACCCACCCAAGACACCCAACCAAAAAAATCAAGCACCCAGACAGGCCAAAAAATGACATAAACAAGCATGACACACTATCGAGTTCTCAAACAACACACCCACCCCACAACAACAACCCCACAACAAGGGCCACCACCACAAGAAGGCGCTGGAGAATTTTATCGGATCGATACTTGCCGGTCAAATCGAGAGTCCGTGACCCTCATCTCCCATATCGCTCCGAAACTCTCTCCGGTGCTGCCCTCGGGCCCCTCGGGCCCTCGCGGCAACGAAGGGAACTTTAGCCCGCGACGTCCCCATAAGGTCAAATCCTCCGAGCATGAAGCAGAACACACCCCGTCCCGGTCCCCGCCCGGTGTCCCGGTCCCCGCCCGGTCCGCGATCGATCGTGAGGGGGCCCGGTCCGCGGACCGGGCCCCCTCACGATCGATCGCGGCCGCTCGCCTCAGTCCTCGGCGAAGCGGCACACGGCGGCGGCCACGGCGGCGGACACGCGCGCGTCGAAGGCGTTGGGGATGATGTAGACGGGGCTGATCTCAGCGTCGCTGATCACCGAGGCGATGCCGGTGGCCGCGGCGCGCAGGAGCTCGGTGGAGATGTTGGTGATCCCGGTATCGAGCAGGCCCCGGAAGAGGCCGGGGAAGGCCAGGACGTTATTGATCTGGTTGGGGAAGTCCGAGCGGCCGGTCGCCACGACGCTGACATGGTCGGCGGCGCCGATCGGATCGACCTCGGGGGTCGGGTTCGCCATGGCGAAGACGATCGCGCCGTCGGCCATGACATCGAGGTCCTCGGGGGCCAGCAGGTTGCCGGACGACACGCCGATGAAGACATCGGCGCCGGCGAGCCCCTCCTTGAGCGTGCCGGTCACCCCTCGGGGGTTGGTGTTCTCAGCGAGCCACTTGCGGTGCTCGTTCATGCCCTCGGTGTCCCCGCTGTGCAGGGCGCCGGTGCGCCCGTAGCCCACGATGTCCGTAGCGCCATGGGCCATGAGGAGCTTGGCAATGGCGCTGCCCGCCGCGCCCACACCGGACAGGACGATGCGCACGTCCTCGATGCGCTTGCCGACCACCTTGAGCGCGTTGATGAGGGCGGAGAGCGTGACGACGGCGGTTCCGTGCTGGTCGTCATGGAAGACGGGGATGTCCAGCTCCTCGCGCAGGCGGGCCTCGATGTCGAAGCACTTGGGGGCGGCGATGTCCTCGAGGTTGATACCGCCGTAGGCCGGGGCGATGGCCTTGCAGATCGCGATGATCTCCTCGGGGTCCTTCGTGTCCAGGGCGACGGGCCAGGCATCGACACCGCCGAACTGCTTGAAGAGGATGGCCTTGCCCTCCATCACGGGCATCGCGGCGGCCGGGCCGATGTCCCCCAGGCCGAGCACCGCAGTGCCATCGGTGACCACGGCGACGGTGTTCTTCTTGATGGTCAGCTTGCGGGCCCGCTCGGGGTGGTCATGGATGGCCTTGCAGACGCGGGCCACGCCGGGGGTGTAGACGCGGGCGAGGTCGCGGCGGTTGCGCACCGGGTACTTCGACGCGATCTCGATCTTCCCGCCGACGTGCGCGAGGAAGGTGGAATCCCCGACGTTCTCGACGATAACGCCGTCGATGGCGCTCAGCGCCTCGACGAGCTCACCGCGATGCACCGAGTCGCGGGTGTCGGCGGTCAGGTCGACGACGAGGCTGTCGCCGTCGGAGTCCGAGACATCGACGCCGGTGACGACGGCGCCCGTCGCAGTGGCCGTGTCCACCAGCTTCGCGACGACCCGCTGGGACGCGGGAACCTCCATGTGCAGGGCCACGGTGTAACTGGGGCTGGGCTGGACCATGATGGCTCCTTCGAAGCGGTGTCCGTCGGCGCCGCTCGCCGACCACCTGGAATGGGAATGATTCGGCCGAAGCCTATCCCCCTCGCCCCACGGACCGGACTCGGGGCGACCATCAGGCAAGACGATTCGCGCTTGTCCGATTCCCCAGGCCCGTCGACCGCTCCTCCCCCATGAGCGGTGCCCCGGCGCGCCCACGATGGGCGGGCGCCAGGGCACCGATGGGATCGGAGGCCCGGGCCTCAGCCCTGGATGCGCTCCATAATGAGCTCGCGCACGCGCTTGGCATCGGCCTGGCCCTTGGTGGCCCTCATGACGGCGCCCACGATCGCGCCGGCGGCCTGGACCTTGCCGCCGCGGATCTTGTCGGCGACGTCGGGCTGTGCGGCCAGCGCCTCATCGATGGCGGCCGTGAGCTCGGACTCGTCGGAGACGACCTCCAGGCCGCGTGCGGAGGCGACGGCCTCGGGATCGCCCTCGCCTGCGAGCACGCCGGCCAGGACCTGCCGGGCGAGCTTGTCGGTCAGGCGCCCGGAGTCCACGAGCCCCTGGAGCTCGGCCACCTGGGCCGGAGTGATCGCCAATTCCTCCAACGCGGTCTCCCGCTCCTTGGCAGCGCGGGCGAGCTCGCCCATCCACCACTTGCGGGCGGCCTGGCCGGTGGTGCCGGCCTGGGCAGTGGCCTCGATGAGCTCCAGGGCCCCGGCGTTGACGACGTCGCGCATCTCGGAGTCGCTGAGATCCCACTCGGCCCTGAGGCGACGGCGCTTAGCAGCGGGCAGCTCGGGCAGGGCGGCACGGATCTGCTCGACCCATTCCCGACTGGGGGCCACTGGCACGAGGTCGGGCTCGGGGAAGTAGCGGTAGTCGTCGGCGTCGGACTTCACGCGCCCGGCGCGCGTCGTGCCGTCGGCCTGGCCGTGGCGGGTCTCCTGGAGGACCCGCCCCCCACTGGCCAGGATGGCGGCCTGACGGGAGATCTCGTAGCGGATGACGGCGTCGATCCCGCGGAAGGTGTTGACGTTCTTCGTCTCGGTGCGGGTGCCCAATGGCGCGTCCGGGCCCTCGCGCAGGGAGACGTTGACGTCGGCGCGCACATTGCCGCGCTCCATGCGGGCCTCGCTCACCCCGAGGGCCCTGAAGATATCGCGCAGGGAGCGAACGTACGCGGCGGCCACCTCCGGAGCTCTGGCCCCGGCGCCGATGATCGGGCGGGAGACGATCTCTACCAGTGGCACGCCGGCGCGGTTGTAGTCCACCAGGGAGTGGCTGGCACCCTCGATGCGGCCGTCAGCCCCGCCGATGTGGGTGTTCTTGCCCGCGTCCTCCTCCATGTGGGCGCGCTCGATGGGCACGGTGAACAGCGCGCCGTCCCCGAGCTCGACCTCCAGGGCGCCATCGAAGGCGATGGGCTCATCGGATTGGGAGGTCTGGAAGTCCTTGGCCAGGTCGGGGTAGAAGTAGTTCTTCCTCGCGAAGCGGCAGGACTCGGCGATCTGGCAGCCCAGGGCCAGGCCGATGCGGATCGCGTACTCCACGCCCCGCTTGTTGACCACCGGCAGCGCGCCGGGAAGGCCCACGGAGGTGGGGGTGACGCGGGAGTTCGGCACCCCGCCGAAGGCGTTGGGGGCGGCGTCGAACATCTTCGTGGCGGTGCCGAGCTCGACGTGCACCTCCAGGCCGATGACCGGGTCGTAGCGGCGCACGGCCTCGTCGTAGTCCATCAGGGTGTCGCTCATCGCTGCTCCTCCTCCAACTCGGGGCACTGGGCCAGCAGGTGCCCGCCCCAGCTCTCCTCCAGGGCCGCCTCCAGAACCGCGCCGACGCGGTAAAGGCGGTTATCGGCGCGCTGCGGCGCCAGGATCTGGAAGCCGACGGGCAGGCCCCCGCTCAGCCCCGAGGGCAGGCTCATGCCCGGGATGCCCGCCAGGTTGGCCGGGATCGTCGTGACGTCCAGCGTGTACATCGCCAGGGGATCGTCCTTCTCCCCGAAGCGGTAGGCGGTGATCGGCGCCGTCGGGGAGACGAGCACGTCGGCGCGCTCCCAGGCGGCGGCAAAGTCGCGCTGCACGAGGGTGCGGACCTTCTGCGCGGACCCGTAATAGGCGTCGTAGTAGCCTGCGGAGAGCACGTGGGTGCCCAGGATGATGCGCCGCTTGGCCTCGTCGCCGAAGCCCGCGCCGCGGGTGGCGGCCATGACGGTCTCGGCGGTGACGGGGCCGCTGGCGGGCTCGACGCGCAGGCCGTAGCGCATGCCGTCGTAGCGGGCGAGATTGGAGGACACCTCGGCGGGCATGATGAGGTAGTAGGCGTCGAGCGCGTAGTCCAGGTGGGGCAGGCTGATCGTCTCCACGCTCGCACCGGCCGCCTCGAGCAGGGCCAGGGCGGCATGGAAGGAATCCATGACGCCGGGGTCGTAGCCCTCACCGCCATCGAGCTCGGAGATGACGCCCACGCGCAGGCCCGTCAGGTCCCGTCCCGCCCGGGCGGCGCGGACGATGGCGGCCATGCCTCGGGGGGCGTCGTCCAACGAGGTGGAGTCGAGCGGGTCGTGCGCGCCGACGACGTCGTGCAGAAGGGCGGTGTCCAGGACGGTGCGGGCCATGGGGCCGGGCGTGTCCAGGGAGGAGGCCATGGCGATGACGCCGAAGCGCGAGACGGTGCCGTAGGTCGGCTTGACGCCGACGGTGCCGGTGACGGCGGCGGGCTGGCGGATCGAGCCACCGGTATCGGTGCCCAGGGCCAACGGCGCTTCATAGGAGGCCACCGCAGCGGCCGAGCCGCCCGAGGAGCCCCCTGGAATGCGCCCGAGGTCCCACGGGTTGGCGGTGCGCTTGAAGGCGGAGTGCTCGGTGGAGCCGCCCATGGCGAACTCGTCGAGGTTGGTCTTGCCCAGGATCGGCAGGCGCGCCTCGCGCAGCGCCGTCACGGCCGTGGCGTCATAAGGGGGAACCCATCCCTCAAGGATCCTGGAGGCGGCCGTGGTGACCTGCCCACGGGTGGCGAAGAGATCCTTGACGGCCACGGGAACGCCGGTGAGCTCGTGCGGGGCCCCGCCATCGGCTCGTCCGGCGGCGCGGGCGGCGTCGGCGGCGTCGGCATCGGCCAGGGCCTTGTCGGCATCGACGTCGAGGAAGGCCCCGATGGCGCCGTCGACAGCGCTGATGCGCTCCAGGTGGGCGCTGGTGAGCTCACGGGAGCTCACCTCGCCTCCGGCCAGGGCCTCAGCCTGCTCGGCGGCCGTGGCCCGGATGAGGGCGGACAGGGAACGGGCCTCGCTCATGAGCCGGACTCCTCTCCGAGGATCTGGGGCACGAGGAACATGGAGTCCTCGGCCACCGGAGCGCCGGCGAGGAGCTCGTCGACATCGAGGGTCGGGCCGGGGATGTCCTCGCGCAGGACATTGGCCAGCGGCACGGGGTGGGAGGTCGCAGGCAGATCGGGGGTGACAACGGAGGTGACCCTGGCGAAGGAGGAGGCGACGGCGTCCAGCTCACCAGCCAGGCGCGTCACCTCCTCATCGGTCAGGGCCACGCGCGCGAGCGACGCGACCCGCGCGACCTCGGCGGAGGAGATGGCAGACATGGGCAGGAGTCTAATCCTGCCGCCCCCGGGCGCGCGCCCACGGGGCTCCCGCGCCCGGCAGCGCTCAACAGCGCCCGTCATTGACCCGTCACCCGCGCACCGCGGCCCATCACCGCCCGCCGCCCAGGCGCTCCGGGAGTATCCGCCCACCGGGACCCAGGGGGATTCCTCACGGACGCCCCGTGACCCGCAAAATCTCACGATCATTAAGGGATCTCACAGGAAACATGCAGGGAAGGGCGTTGACTCGGTAAGCGGACTGGCGTGTGATGGTCGCACGGACGGCCCTGCGCGCACGCGGGGCCGGACGGGGACAGCGCGTCCCTCCCCTCCCCGAGGAGGGGGCTCACAGGGCGGGCACGATCGAGGGCATGTGATGACCGCGGAGACTCTTCTGGACAACAGCACCGAGGCGGCGGCGCCCGGACGCCATCGCCGCTGGCCTCTGTGGGCCGGGCTGGGACTGCTGCTCGTGGCCGGCGCGGGCACGGGCGCTTACGCCTACGCGAGCCATTACGCGGACCGCGCCGTCCCTGGAACCGCGATCGGGGGGACCGACGTGTCGGGCATGACGCGCGATGAGATCTCCTCGATGATCGCCTCGAAGTCGGAGTCGGCCACGGTCGCGGTGTCCGGGGACGTGACCGCCACCGCGACGCTGGCGGACCTCGGCATCACCGTGGATCCAGGCGCAACGGCCGACGCTGCCCTAGCGCGGGGCGCCAGCGCCGGGGATCGCCTGGCCTCACTGTTCTCCTCCGAGGACATCCCCGTGGTCATAACCACTGACGCCTCCGTCACCGACGCCTACGCCTCCTCGCTCATCCCCACCGACAAGGTCCGCGCGCGCAATGCCGAGGTCTCGCTCAACGCGAAGGGGACCTCCTTCACGGTGACACCGGCCGTGTCGGGGACGAGCATCGATCCCGCCCCGCTGGCCCGGGCCGGCGCCGAGGCCGCCTCGACCCTGACCCCCACCAGCGCCTCCGTGTCGATGACCACCCAGCCGCCCGCGGTCTCGGACGCGGACGCCCAGGCCGTGGCCGATACGGCGAACAGCTGGATCAGCCAGGACGTGACGATCTCCAACGCCTCCGGCAAAACCTCCTACAGCCCCGACGCCTCCACCAAGGCCTCCTGGATCACCGTCTCCACGAGCAATGACGCCGCGCCGACGTTGTCGATCGACTCCGCTGAGGTCTCCTCCTGGGTGGCCGATCAGGCCAGTGAGGAGAACATCGACGAGGTCCAGGGCACGAGGAACGTCAACTCCAAGGGCGAGGTCGTGGCGACCCCCGTCGAGGCGATCAAGAGCCGGACGGTCAAGAACGCCGACGCCCTGTCCGCCTCGATCGCCGAGGCCCTGGGCAAGGGCACCGGCTACTCCGGGGCCTTCGAGATGGAGGTCGGCGAGGAGAAGTGGACGCAGCGGGCCATCGCCGACGGCGCCGAGAGCCTCATCTACCAGGCCGCCCCCGGTGAGAAATGGGTGGACGTCAACCTCTCCGCCAAGACGGTGACCTCCTACGAGGGGGCGACCGTCGTGCGCGGGCCCGTCTCGATCGTCGATGGCGCCGCGGAGACGCCGACGGTCACCGGCACGTACCGCGTCTACCTCAAGTACGCGACGCAGACGATGCGCGGCCAGAACGCCGATGGCTCCGACTACGTCACTGAGGACGTGCCCTGGGTGAGCTACTTCCACAGCGGGTACGCCTTCCACGGGGCCCCGTGGCGCTCGTCCTTCGGCTACTCGGGCTCGCACGGCTGCCTCAACATGCCCGTTGACGAGGCCCAGTGGATGTACACCTGGGCGGACAACGGCACGACCGTGGTCAGCCACTACTGACGCCACTGATCCGATCCGCCGGCCCCGGATCGTCCTTGACCGTCCTCGCGCGATGGCGGCCCGCCCCGGAAGGGGCGGGCCGCCATCGCGCCCGTGGGAGCCAGCGAGGGCCTCAGCCGAGCTCGGGGAACCAGATGGCGATCTCGCGGGCCGCGGAGGCCTCGCAGTCCGAGCCGTGGACGAGGTTCTCGATGGCGCTCGATCCCCAGTCGCGGGCAAGATCGCCCCGGATGGTGCCGGGCGCGGCCGTCGTCGGATCGGTAGCGCCCATGAGGGAGCGGCAGCCCTCAATGACGCGATGGCCCTCCACCACGGCGGCGACCACCGGCCCGGAGGTCATGTACTCCACGAGCCCGGGGTAGAAGGGGCGCTCCACATGCTCGGCGTAGTGGGCGGCGAGGACCTCCTCAGTCGGGACGACGAGCTTGAGGGAGGCCAGGGAATAGCCCTTGGCCTCGATGCGGCGCAGGATCTCGCCGGTGAGGCGGCGGCGCACGCCGTCGGGCTTGACGAGGATGAGGATGCGGCTGGGTGAGGCGGTCATGGGTGTCCTTCGACGTCGGTGACGGGCGGGACCGGTGATCGGATCTCGTCGCACCGGCCGCCGCGGTGGGACGACGATATCGCGCCCGCGGGCTCAGGGGCGGCGGAACAGGGCCCGGGCCTCGGCGGCCAAGATCACCGAGCCCACGATGAGCACGCCCGAGGACGTCATCGGGGCATCACCGCCCTCGGAGAGCGCGACGGCGCGGTCGACGCCGTCGGCGAGCGCCTGCGCCACCTGGACGCGGTGCTCCCCGAAGACCTCGCGGGCGACGGCCCCCAGGTCCTCGACGTCCATGGCCCGGGGCGAGTCGATGGGCACGCAGACGACAGCGTCGCAAGCGGGCTCGAGGACCGATAGGATCCCCTCAACGTCCTTGTCCGCCATGGCGCCCATGACGGCGACGAGATGCGTGAAGCCGAAGGCCTCCTCAACGGCGGGCATGAGGGCTGACACGCCGTGCGGGTTGTGCCCGGCATCGACGATGACGGTCGGGGAGGACCGCAGGACCTCCAGGCGCCCCGGGGATGTCGTCGAGGCGAAGCCCTCCTCCACGAGGGCCGGTGGAAGGGCGCGCCCCCCGAAGAAGGCCTCGACGGCCGCGAGCGCCAGTAGCGCGTTGCGCGCCTGGTACTCGCCATGGAGGGGCACGAAGACGTCCTCGTAGACGGCGGCCGCCGTGGCCAGCGTGACGAGCTGGCCGCCCACGGCCAGTTCTCGCGAGCGCACGCTCAACTCGCCGGCCCCCGGCTCACCCGGGTCCTCCTGGGGATCGAGCTCCCTGCGCCACACGACCCGGTGCTCGGTTGCCGCGGCAGCGATGACCTCCTGCGCCCGGGGATCCTGGAGCGAGGTGATGAGGGTGGCCCCGTCCTTGATGATGCCGGCCTTGTTCTCGGCGACCTCGCGGATCGTGCTGCCGAGCCAGGCGGCGTGGTCGAGGCCGATGGGGGTGATGATCTCGATATCGGAGTCCACAATATTCGTGCAGTCCCATGTACCGCCCATACCGACCTCGATAACGGCGGCGTCCACGGGGTGATCGGCGAAGACCGCCAGCGCCATGACGGTGAGAACCTCGAAGAAGCTCATCCTCGGGCCGCCCCCGGCCGTGGAGCGCTCATCGACCATCGCGATGTAGGGGGCGACGTCCTCCCATGCGGCAATGAAGCCCTCCTCGCTGATCGGCTCGCCGTCCAGGCTGATGCGCTCGCGGATCGTGGCCAGGTGCGGACTGGTGAATCTGCCGGTGCGCAGGCCCGCGGCCGCCAGCAGCCGCTCGGTCATGCGGGCTGTCGAGGTCTTGCCGTTGGTGCCGGTGATGTGGATGACCCGGTAGGCGCGCTCGGGGTGGCCCAGGATGTCCATCACCGCCTCAATGCGCTCCAGGGAGGGTTGGACGCGGTGCTCGGGGGCGCGGGAGAGGATCTCGGCCTCGACCTGCCGCATGCGCTCGCCCACCTCGACGCCGCGGGCGGCCGCCAGCAGGGCCCGGCGGTGGGCGTCCCCCTCGCCGGGATCGCCGTCCCTCGCCGCGTCAGCCTTCTGCCCTCCGTCGGGATCGCCATCGGCGTCCGGCAGGACCGGCTCCCAGGACTCCCAGTCATCGGAGCCGTCGGCGTCGACCTCGGCCAGGAGCGCGTCGAGCTCGTCCGGGTCGCCCGAGGCCAGCATGTTGTGCGCGACGAGCTCGCGCAAGGCCGCCAGGTCCTCGGCCTCGGCCGCCGATCGCGCCTCATCCCGCTCACCGGCGGCCCGGCGGGCCTCGGCGAGGTTGCGGCCCGGCGCGGAGGGATCCTGCCCCCCGCCCGCCGCGGAGGCGTCGGCGGCCTCGAGGTAGGGCAGGAGCCCGGGGTCGATCCCCTCCCCGCCGTCCCGGGCCCCGGTGCTTGCGCCCCCGGTGCCGAAGACGGCGTCGACGACCTCCTCGGCGGTGGCGCGGGCGGGAATACCGAAGGCCGCGCCCGGGTGGGAGCCCTTGGCGCCGTTCTCGGCCCGACCGGTCGGCTCGCCCTCAGCGCTCGCCGCGCCGCCGGATCCCTGGTGGTGGGTCATCAGTCCTCCTCATCGCCCGCGGGCCCGCACCGTGCCCGCGAGAGACAACTGTACTGGCCCGGATGCCCCCTCAGCGCCGGCCCATTCCCATGTAGGAGAAGCCCGCGCCCTTCCACGCCCCCGCGTCCAGGGAGTTGCGGCCATCGATGACGTTGGTGCGGCGCATGAGGGAGGCCGCCCGCACGGGATCGATGGAGGTGAACTGGCGCCACTCGGTGGTCAGGACGGCCAGATCGGCTCCTCGCAGGGCCTCATCGGCGGTCTCGCAGACCTCCAGGCCCTCGCGGCCCTGCTCAGCGAGGATGGCGCCGGCCTGGGGATCGGTGATGGCCACGCGCGCGCCGGCGGCGGCGAGCAGACCCGCGATCTCGAGAGCAGGCGAGTCGCGCATATCGTCGCTGTCCGGCTTGAAGGCGGCTCCCAGGATCGCCACGCGGGCGCCGTCGAGCCCATCATCGAGCATCTGGCGGGCCTTGTCGAGGACGACGGAACGCGCCCGCAGGTTCACCCGGTCCGCCTCGGCGAGGATGTCGAGAGCCTCGCCCGTGCCGAGCTCGGCCGCGCGCGCCTGGAAGGCGCGGATGTCCTTGGGCAGGCATCCCCCGCCGAAGCCGATGCCGGCGCGCAGGAATCGGTGGCCGATGCGCGCATCCAGGCCGATGGCCTCGGCCAGGGAGGTGACATCGGCGCCGGCGGCGTCGCAGACCTGGGCGACGGCGTTGATGAAGGAGATCTTGAGGGCCAGGAAGGAGTTGGCGCTGACTTTCACCAGCTCGGCCGTTGCGTAATCCATGGTCAGGCGCTTGACGCCGGTGGCGAGGATGGGCGCGTAGACCTCGTCGAGGACGGCGATGGCCGCCTCGGCCCGGAAGGTGTCGGCGGGCAGGCCGTAGACCATGCGATCGGGCTCCAGGGTGTCCTTGACCGCGAAGCCCTCGCGCAGGAACTCGGGGTTCCACACCAGGGTGGTGCCCGCGGCGTCGAAGCGCTCGGCCAGGCGCGCGGCCGTGCCCACGGGGACGGTCGACTTGCCGACGACGATCTCCTCGCCCTCGACGCACCTGCCCAGGTGGGGCTCGAGGGCGTCGACGGCGCTGTCCACATACGTCATATCCGCCGCGCCGGAGGGCGTCTGAGGGGTCCCGACGCCGATGAAGTGGACCTGGGAACCCTCGGCGGCGGAGATGTCCGCGGTGAAGCGGAGGCGCCCGGAGGCGACGTTGCGCGAGAGGACCTCCTCGAAGCCCGGCTCGAAGAACGGCGCCCTCCCGGCCGCGAGGGCGCTGATCCGGTGCTCGTCGACGTCGATCCCCACGACGTCGTGCCCGATCTCGGCCATTGACGCCGCGTGGACGGCGCCGAGGTAGCCGCATCCGATCATCGAGATGCGCATGGGTGCTCCTCTCCTCCCGGCCCTCGCGGGGCCGGATCATCAGGGTCGTTCAGTGGTGCCCCGCGCGCCTGGGAGAGCGCGTCGATGGCGATAAGGCATCGGGATGAGGGGAGAGCGGTGGGCGCGGACGATGGGTGGCCCCGGCAGGGCCCACCCGGGCCGGAGGTAGTCAGGCCGAGCCGTCCAGGAGGAGGACGGCCTTGACGGTGCGCAGCAGGATCCACAGGTCGAGCCCGGGGGTCCAGTTGTCCACGTAGAACAGGTCAAGGCGGATGGCCTCCTCCCAGGTGAGGGAGGAACGACCGCTGACCTGCCACAGCCCAGTGATCCCGGGCTTGGAGAGCAAGCGCCGGGCGGCCTCATCGTCGTAGAGCGCGACCTCCTTTGCCACCTGGGGGCGCGGACCCACCAGGCTCATCGAGCCCGCCAGGACGTTGAAGAGCTGGGGCAGCTCGTCGATGGAGGTGCGCCGCAGGAAGGCGCCCACGCGGGTGATGCGCGGGTCGTTGTCGACCTTGAACAGGGGGCTGTCCGTGCGGTTCTGCTCGCGCAGGAGCCCGGCGAGCTCGGCGTCGGCGTTGATCCGCATGGAGCGGAACTTCCAGATCTGGAAGGGCTTGCCGTCCAGGCCGATGCGGGTCTGGCGGAAGAGGATCGGGCCGCGGTCCTGCATCCAGATCAGCGGCGGAACGATGAGCCACACGGGCAGTAGCAGGACGATGAGCAGCGAGGATGCGATGATGTCCGTGGCGCGCTTGACCAGCGAGTGCGCCACATCGGCGCGGGGCTGCTGGATCTCGATGGCGGACAGGCCCCTGGCCGAGCGCATCCACAGCCGCGAGCTGGCGATCTGCAGGAGCGGAGGCAGCATGATGAGGCGTCCCTCGGCGCCGAGGGATTGACTCAGTCGGCGGATCATGGCGGAGGTGAGCCCGGAGTCCTCCGCGACGACGACGGCGATGCCATCGGAGCTCTCCACGGTGTCCTGCAGGCTTCCCACTCCCCCGATGATGGGCACGGGGAGGTCGGGGCGCTCCCCGAGGGGGCCCTCATCGGAGATGAAGGCGCCTCGGATCTGCAGTCCGAGGCCAGGCTGCCGGGCGAGCTCGGCGATCGCCGAGGCCACGGCGCCAGTCGATCCGACGACGTAGGCGGGCTGCGCGAGCCTCCCCGCGGCGGAGAGGCGGATGAGACGGCGCCGGGCGGCCCAGTGCCAGGCCAGGAGGGCCACGATCGAGATCGCGAGCGCGGCCACGAGGTAGGAGGTGGGCAGCCGCACCCCCACCATGTAGCCCAGGATCGAGAACCCCGCGAACTCCAGGACGGTGGCCCACACGACCCGCTTGTACTCGGTGGCTCCGTGCCCCAGGACCCTGTCGCGGTACACATCGGCCTTGGTCAGCAGCATCCCCCAGGTCACGGCGACCGCCGCGATGAGCAGGGCGCGCATCACGAGGGCGGGGACGACTCCGGTGCCGATGTCCTCGCGGCCGGTGACATGGCACAGCCTCTCCACGCATACGACGACGAGCAGGATGATCACGAGATCTCCGGCCCGCAGGCCCCGGCGGAAGAAGGTCCTCCTCCTCCAGGCCTCGGACGCCGTCGGGACGGCGCTGAAGGAGGACGACTGGATCATGATTCCGCCGATCGGTCGGCCAGGAGCCCCGCGGTGCCGTTGTCGCGGGCCGGGATCGCGGGCGCGGGGGCCCCGGCGCCGATCTCCCCGCGGGCGGCGCCGGATCGGCTCGCGCCACCGGGCATGAGCGCACCCGCGCGGCCGCCGTCGAGAAGCCCCCGCTTGTTGACGGCGTTGAGGACGACGCCGAGGATCCTCCCGCCGCCCTGCTCGAGAGCCTGCGCGGCCTGGCGCAACTGGGTGGTGGTGGTGGTGCCGGTGGAGACCACGAGCAGGGCGCCGTCGGCCTGGGCGGCCAGCACGGCAGCATCGGTGGCCTGCGAGGTCGGCGGGGAGTCGATGAGGACGATGGCCTCGGCGGACAGGCTCTCCAGCAGTTCGGCCATCCGCGAGGAGCCCAGGAGCTCGGAGGGGTTGCCCGGCAGCGCCCCGGCGGGGATGACGGACAGGCCCGGCATGGAGGTGCGCACGAGGACGTCGTCGGAGGAGGCGGTGCCGGCGAGCACCTGGGCCAGGCCGGCGCGACGGCCGTCCACCCCCAGGACGGAGGCCAGGGACGGGGCGCGCAGGTCCCCCTCGAGGAGGACGACGCGGTGCCCGGACATCGCCAGGACCCGGGCCAGGCCCACCGTGATGGTGGTGCGCCCCTCGCCCCGGACGGCCGATGAGATGACGGCACTGCGTCCGGCGGTCGCCGTGGCGCGGATGAAGTTGGTGCGCAGCTTGCGCAGCTCCTCCTCGATGGCCGGGTCGGAGGCGTCCGCACCGTTCCGGATGAGATCGGAGTGCGGCAGAACCCCCAGGACCGGCGACTCGAGGACGGCCAGGACCTCTCCGGCGCCGCGCACCCGCTTGTTGAGCACCTCGACCACGAGAATGCCCAGGTACGCCAGGACGAGCCCGCCGAGGACCCCGGCGCCCATGAGTATCGTGATCGACGGTGATCGGGGGGCGGCTCGCAGCTCGGCGGAGGTCATGAGCTCGACCCCGACGGGGATGTCGTCGCCGTTGAGGGCGGCGAACTCCGCGTTGGACTGCCGGACGGTCTCATCGGCGATCCTGCGGGCCTGCTCGGGCGAGTCGGCGGTGGCCTCGACAACGACCGTGTCCGCGCCCGTGACGTGCTTGGCCTTGATGGAGCCGGCCAGGGCGGTGGGCGTCGTGCCCGCGAGTCCGAGGGAATCGATCACCCCCTGGGCCACGGTCTCGGAGGTGATGACCGGCAGGAGGGACTTGGCCTTGCGCTCGGCCAGCTGGGAGGCGACGAGCTGGTAGCTCGTCGGGTTGTCCTGAGCGGCGGCGATCGAGGCGTCCACCTTGACGTAGGCGATGGAGGCGGCGGTGTACGACCTGGGGCCGAGCAGGGCCGCGCCGGCCGCGAGGAGAGCTCCCACGAGGACACCGATGGCGAGGACGCGCCAGGAGCGCCTGGCGAGCAGGAGGAGGTCTTCGAGAGTCATCAGCGGGCCTCCTCCCCCGTGAGGCGGCCGGGTGCGCCGGTCCAGTCCGGTGCCATGCCGTGGGGCGAGGCCGCGCCGGGCCATCCTGTTGCGTCACACATGTGGAGCCTTCCTGCTCGGGGATCACTTCGGTCGTTGTCGGTCATGTCGGTCATGTCACTGGTGCCGGGCATACCGGTTGTCCCGGTCCTGCCGGAGCGGGCCATCACTTCATCGCGTTGATCGCGCGCAGCGAGCCCATGAGGGATCTCCGGTTGAGGGCGAGGACCGCTGCGGTCACGGCGGTGAAGACGACCACCGCGATCACGGGCACGGGGGCGCCGATCGAGAGCAGCGCCCAGCGCGCTCCGGCGCCCGCGGCCGCGGCGGCCAGCGCGCTCAAGACGTAGAGGACGAGGTCGTGGGGGTCGAGGGCCGAGCGCAGGCTCCCCTCGATCTCCTTCAGGCTGAGGCGCAGGAGGACCCAGGTCATCGCCGCGTTGACGACGACCGAGGCCACGGCCGGCCCGATGAAGCCGATGAGGGCGTAGAGCACGGGGCACAGCACCGCGTTGGCGGTGACGGCGACCAGGGAGACCGCCATGAGCGCGCGGGTCCTGCCGGCGGCGGACAGGATGAGCGAGAGGCTGGCGAAGCGCACCATGGCGGTGACGAGGTAGAGGCGGAAGACGGCGAGGCCATCGAGGTAGCGGGCGCCGTAGAGGACCTGCACCACCTCGGGGGCGACCACGAGGCAGGCCACGGCGAAAGTGCCGGTGGTCAGGTAGCCGACGGCCAGGTAGTGCCGGAAGAGCTCGCGGATGCGCTCCTTCTGGTCGGCGCCGATGTAGCGGGTGACGATCGGCACGATGACAGTGAGGAAGGAGGCGGAGATGAGGTCGAGGGGCAGGACCATGGAGGCGTTGGAGTAGACGGCGTAGCGCTCAGTAGGCTCGTTCATGCCGATGACGAGCGCGCCGATCTGCCTCATGAAAGTGGCCGTCAGCACGTATACGCCCATGGGCAGAGCGAGTCCCAGGATCTGGCGGATGCGGCGCCAGCTGGGCAGTGACGGCCACACGGGGTAGCGCCAGCGCCGGAAGCTGTCCCAGAACCACAGCAGGGACGCCGCGTCGAGAGCGAGGAGCATCGCGAACAGGATTGCCAGGTCGGAGGTGATGGTGGCCGTGATGAGGACGGCGATGAACTTCAGCGCTGCCAGCACAAGGTTGCGGATCGCGATGACCCGCGCCTGCCCGATCGAGACGATGAGGACCTGGAAGACGCTGGTCATATTCGTGAGCATGGGCCGAGCCATGAGCAGGATGATGAGCGGGGGCAGCAGGGGGTTGGAGAAGTAGTCGCCGATGGCGCCCCGGGCGAGGATCATCGCCAGGGCGGTCACCAGGCCGACGAACGTCTGGATCATGACGATGGTGCGCACGTAGGCGCGTGAGAGACGCCGCTTCCCGCCGCGGTTGAAGAAGTAGTTGACGGCGTCGGCCATCCCCAGGATGGTGGAGTCCGAGCAGATGGTCACCAGTAGGACGCCCTGGGCGTAGGTGCCGTAGTCGGTCAGCGACAGGCTGTGCGACAGGATCATCGTATTGGCCATGGTCGAGCCCAGCGTCACGATCTTGACGCTGGCCAGCAGCAGGGAGTCGACGGCGCTGCCGGTAGGGCGGCGGAACGGGCTCCTTCTCACTGCAGCCTCTTGACGACTCGGGCGGGGTTGCCCGCGACGATCGAGTGGGACGGCACGTCCTTGGTGACGACGGCGTGTGCAGCCACCACCGAGCCGTGCCCGATGGTCACGCCCTTGAGCACCATCGTGTACTCGCCGATCCACACGTTGTCCTCGATGACCACGGGGGCAGATTCGGCCTCGGTCCAGTCCCACAGGGGTCCGCCGTGCTCGCCGCGCGTCATGCGCAGGCGGGCCCCGGGGTCGGTAGGGTGGCTGTTGTGGTCGAAGATATGGGCGTGGGTGGAGATGATGACGTCGGAGCCGATGCTGATCGACTCGACGGCGCCGATGAGGCTGGCCCCCGCTCCCCCGATCCAGCAGTGCGAGCCGATGGCGATGGTTCCCGCGCCGCGCGTCATGAGCGTGGCGTCGAGGAAGACGTGGTCGCCGATGGTCACGGACGGGGCGCGCGTGGAGCCGGCGGAGCAGCGGGCGTAGGAGCCCAGGCGCAGGTCCTCGCCGGTCCGGAGCACCCCGGCCGAGGAGGCGCGGCGGAACCGGGAGGCGGCCAGGGATCGGCGCGCGCCGTGGATGACTCGTGAGGGCAGGCTCATCGGTCGGCGCTCCTCTCACGGGGGCTGGTCCCGGCGGCGCGGCTGCCGCCCGTCAGCTCCACGACCCGGCTGGCGAGGAAGGGGATGAGGATGAACAGGGCCATGTTGTAGATGTAGATCTCGCTGACGGCCATCACCGACATCGCCGCGTAGACGGCGGTCAGGGCCGCCCTGGCCCGGGGATCGCAGGCCGATCGGTCTATCCGGGCGCTGGCCGTCCACAGCAGGGCGCCGAAGAGGCCCACGGCGATGAGCCCGCCGTCGTGCATGATCTGGAGGTACTGGTTGTGGGCCTGCCACAGCCCGCCGTCGAGACCGGGGGCGAACCTGCCGAACTCATGGTTGATGCCGTGGCCGAGCAACGGCGATTCAGCGACGATCGGCAGGGCGGCGTCCCAGATGTCGGTGCGGCCCGTCAGCGTGAGCGACTTGCCCAGGGTGCCCTCGATGAGGGAGGCGAACAGCAGGTGGATCCGCACCACCACGACGAGCAGCGTGACGACGAGCCCGCCCACGGTGACGGCCCTCATGGACAGCAGGCCCCGCCCATGGGGCCGCAGGGAGACCATGACGTAGGTGATGGCGGCGATGGCGGTGCCGACGAGCGCCGTCGCCACGTGGAGGAAGGCGATCTGGAGCAGGCCGGTGCCCACGGCGATGACCGAGCGCCAGCCCCAGCGCCTGGGCGAGGTGGAGTCGTAGAGGAAGGCCAGCATCGTGGCCGGGAAGATCGTGTCGGTGACCCTGGTGCGGATGCCCAGGAGGTAGGAGGGCTGGGAGAACTGGGCGCCGGCGGCGGCGTCCTTGGAGATCCCCAGCAGGATCATCGCGGCGTTGACCATGAGGTAGAGCAGGAGGAGGTCCGTCAGGACCCTCAGGAGCCGCCTGCGGGAGTCCTCCTCGCCGCCGACGTGCAGTTCGATGACCATCAGGACGCTCACCTGGGCGATGGAGGCGTAGCCCCAGTTGAGCAGGTCGCCGTCGTGCAGCAGGGTGGGCAGCAGGTAGGCGAGGCGGTAGAGGATGAAGAGCGTCAGCGTGGCCGACAGCGCCACCCGGCGGGCGAGGTAGGCCAGGACGAGCCCGAGGAAGACGACGGCCGTGAGGGCCTTGACCAGGGGCGCCAGGGACGCGCTCTCATCGACCAGGCTCGGCTTCATGAGAATTCCGCAGATCATCATGAGTCCGAGGTAGCGCAGCGGGTAGCAGCGCCGGGCGAAGCCGACGAGGGCCTCCTTGAGGGCGCCGGCCGTGCCGGTCGCGGCGCCGTCGCCCCGTCGGGCGCTCAGACGGCCCCGGGGCACGGTCCCCGTACTCATCTCAACGGTAGAGGTCACAGTAGGCCTCCATCATGGCTCGTGCGGAGTGGTCCTTCGCCGTGGCGAGTGCCGCGCGGCTGAGCCGGCTGTAGCGCCCGGGGTCCTCCCAGATGCGCGCGACGGCCGCGGCGATCTCCTGGGCGGCCTGGGGAGCGCGGGGGTTGATGAGAGCGCCATTGAGGCCGTCGGCGACGATGCTGGGCATTCCCCCGACGGCCGTGGCCACGACGGGCAGGCCGGCGGCCATGGCCTCGATGACGCTCATGGGCAGGCCCTCGTACTCGGAGGCCAGCGCGAAGATGTCCGCCTCGGCGTAGAAGGGGGCGGGGTTGCGCTGAGGACCCGCGAAGCGGACGCGATCGGCGATGCCGAGGGTTCTCGCGCGCTGTCCGAGATCGGCCACGAGGGGGCCGTCGCCCACGAGGGTGAGGCTGGCGTCGCGCCCGGCGCGGACCAGGGCGGCGACGGCGTCGAGGAGGAGGGCGTGGTTCTTCACCGGCGCGAGCCGGGCCACGCACAGCAGGCGCGGGGCGCGCCGCCGGGCACCGGGGCCGGGGGAATCGAGGTCGCGCTCGCAGGCGAAGGCGCCCACGTCCACGCCGTTGCGGACCACGGGAACGCCCTCGGGGGCGAGTCGGTACTCGCGGCAGATCGAGTCGCGGACCTCCTCGCCCAGTGCGACGGGCACGACCCCGTGCCTGAAGGCGTAGCGGTTGAAGCGCCGCAGGACGGGCAGGCGGGTCTCATGGGTGGCCACGGAGTGGACGGTGTGGATGAGGCGGGGGCGGGCCCCGCTCAGGCGCACGGCGGGCAGGACGTAGGCAAGCACCGGCTGGTGGGTGTGGATGACGGTGGGCCGGAATTCGTGGATGAGGCGCCGCAGCCCGGCGGTGGCGCGGGGGTCCGGGCCCTTCCTCTTGCCCAGGGCCTCCACGCGCACGCCCGCATCGCGCAGGGCGTCGGCGATGTCGGTGTCCCCCGAGCCCAGGCAGGCCACGAGCACGGGATGCCCGGAGCGCTTCAGCTCGCGGGCGAGGTTGAGGACCATCATCTCGGCGCCTCCGGTGCCCAGCCCGTGGGTAACGAGCATGATGCGCATGGCGGGCTGCGATCGCGTTGCCGTCGGCGAGCCGTTGGGCTGCGTGCGTGTCATCGGCGCTTGTCCTCGTGATCCGTGGGTGGTTCGGGGGAAGGGGGGGCGGGGCCCGCCTCAGGGGCGGGCGGTGAGGGCCTCGGCGATCCGCTCGAAGACGGCGCCGGCGGTGTAGGCCTCGGCGCGCTCGTGAATGGCGCGGCGCATGGCCTCGACCTCCTGGTGCGGCAGGGCGAGGAAGGCCTCGATGGTCGGGCGGAGGTCCTCGGGGCGCTCGAAGTCGTAGCCGAGTCCTGTCACGCCGTCGGTGAGCATCTCGGAGTAGTACGCCCAGCGACTGGCGATAACGGGTAGGCCCGCGCCCATGGCGTCGACGATGGTCCCTGGGATCCCCTCCCCCCAGAACTCGGTGGGGAAGAGCAGCGCGGAGTAGTCCCGGATGGTCTCCACGCCCCGCTCGGGCTTGACGGCGCCCATGTACCGGGTGTGTGGTGCGCTCTCAATGAGGGCGTGGAACTCAGCCTCGTAGTCCTCGTCGATCGGCCCGTAGATGTCGAGCACGGCCTCGGGGCCGCCCGGGCACGCGTCCCCGTTGAGGGAGGCCACGGCTCGCACGGCGTTCTCAATGCCCTTGCCCGGGACCACCCTGCTGAACATGCACAGGCGCGCGGGGCGGGCCTCGGGCGCGTCGAGGCGGGCGGCAGCGGGATCGAAGTCCTTGAAGTTGGGCAGGTAGGCGGCGTTGCGCACGCCGAGCTCAGTCAGGCGGGCCACGAGGGCCCGGCTCTCCACCCAGTTGACCTGGAAGGCGTTGAGGCAGCGCACCAGGCGGCCCGAGGGATCGCGCTCGATATCGTCGGCGAGGCGGCCTCCGATGAGGTTGTGGAAGACGCGCGTGCCGCGCATGGAGGCGGCCAGGGCGAGCACGGGGAAGAAGAAGCGGCGGCCGTTGTCGGACAGGAGCACCACGACGTCGTCGCACACGGCCAGGCAGCGCGCCGCGTCCTTGACCACCCGCAGGGGGTGGTGGCGGTAGTCGAGGGTGTCGACGGTGCGGATGGCGTCGGCGCCGAATCGATGGGCGAGGTGGCGGTAGACCACCCGGGTCTTGACGGTCTGGCCGTCGACCATCGTCTCGCCGAGGTCGATCCTGCCCATGACCCCGATGCGGCGGCCCTCGCCGACCTCGTCGGACCGGTGGGCGGCGCGGCCCCGGAGCGCACTGATGCCCGTGACTGCGATGGCAGCGCCTGTGAGGGAGAGCAGCGCTGCCGTCCGTGTTCTCATCAGGAGCTCCTCCGGCGTCGCATCATCGCGTGGGACAACTGCCATGCCAGGCAGTAGGCGGCGTAGGGACGGGGCAGGCGCTCGACATCCCTGTAGAGGCGCCAGGTGCGCTTGACCGCCTTGACCTTGTTGGAGGACAGGGACCCCACGGTCTTCCTGTACTTGGCGAGGCATTCGTCCAGACCGTGGAAGCGGTGGCCGCGCTTCATCACCTGCAGCCAGGTGGCGGCGTCCTGCCCGCGGCGCAGGTCCGGCATGACCAGGAGGGAGCGATCGACGATCGTGGTATCGAAAACCACTGAGAGCGTGCAGGTCATCGTGTTCTTGAGGAACTGCTTGTACGTGAACGAGCGGGGCGCGTGGACGTAATTCCGGTGCTCGCCATCCTCCTCGATGGTCTCGTAGGAGGTGACGCAGACCCCGGCCTTGGTCCGCCTCATGAAGGCGATCTGCCGCTCCAGCTTGGCCGGCGCCCACAGGTCGTCGGAGTCGAGGTAGGCGATGTAGCGCCCCCGGGCGGCCTCGAGTCCGCGGTTCCTCGCCTTGGCGACGCCCTGGTTCTCGCCTTGCACGAGAACGGTGATCCGGGAGTCCTGCGCCGCGAAATCGGTGAGGATCGGAACGGTGGAGTCCGTCGAGGCGTCGTCGACAGCGATGACCTCCAGGTCTGCCATGGTCTGGTCCAGAACGCTGCGGATCGTCTCGGCGACATGGTCCTCGGAGTTGAACGAGGGGACGATCACGGACACCAGCGGGGCATCCCCTGCCGCTGAGCCCGCCGGGCGCCCTTCGGGGAGGGCATCCGACCCTGCTATGCGCCGCTCCGCGCCAGTATGAGCATGGATACCGGTGGAGTTCTCCTGGGTCATCGATTTCCTTTGAGTACGAAGACGGGATTTCGACTGACTCAGCTCAGCAGGGTTTGAGGGACTCCCGAATCACCTGTGCCGAGCACAGTGAATCAGCCAGGACGAGCGCCGTATCACCGAGGTGCGCCGAGTCGAACACTTCAATCACGAAACAATCACAACTGAAGTGAACACCCTTGTCAGGCTAGTGAGACCACCCAAAGGTGTCAACAGAATATCGACTTTCGACGGAACTTCGGGAGATAGGTCACTCCGAATGCATGTCGAACGTCATGCCACCTTCGAAGGAGCTCCCAGGGTTTTCTCAGAATTGGCCGCAATCCCCCACGCTCGTTGAATGCTGCGGGGGCGGCCGGCCGCGATCATGCGGTCGGCCGCCCCCGCGGCTCATTATGGCGCGGCCCGGCTCCGGGAAGCGGGCCGCCCTCTCAGTCGTCGCTAGCCCTCGCTCCGGACGACGGCGGCACTGGGCTGACCCACCGAGGCGCTGGCGACGACCGAGGCGTCCGCACAGCCGGTCTCGGCCTTGATGAGGGCGAGGTGCGCCCCCGTCCAGGCGCCCCGGTCCTCGGGGACCGTGAGGGTCAGGCGGATCCGGTCGCCCACGTGGAGACCGGCGGCCTTGCGCTCGTCCTGGACGAGACGGATGAGGTCGCGCGCCCAGCCCTCGGCCTCGAGCTCCTCGTCGAGGGCGGTGTCCAGGACCACGAAGGCGCCAGAGGCCAGGACGGTGGCGCTCAAGGCGTCGTCATCGACCTCGATGCGCTGGGTGAGGGTGAAGGAGCCCTCCTCCGCCTCCAGGACCACGGGCGCGCCGTCGATCGTCACACCGTCGAAGCGCGCGTCGCCGTCCTCAGTGAGGGCCCACTGCCCCGCCTTGACGGCATCAAAGAGCTTGGAGGTGAGCTTGCGGACCTCGGGGGCGAAGGCCCTCGGGTTGAGGGAGAGCTCCTCACGCAGCTCGTAGCCGGCGTTGGCGGCGTCGAGGACGCGGACCTCCTTGACGTTGACCTCCTCGGCGATGAGATCGGCGAAGGGCGCCAGGCCGCCCGGCTGCGCGGTGGCGATGAGCAGGGAGCGCAGCGGCTGACGCACGCGCAGCTTCTCGGCCTTGCGCAGGCTGAGAGCGGCGGAAACGGCCTCGCGGGCCTCGTCCATGGCGGTCACGAGGGCCGGGTCGGCGACGTGTGCGGGCAGGACGGGCCAGTCGGTCAGGTGGACCGAGCGCCCACCGGTCAGCCCCCGCCAGATCTCCT
Source organism: Actinomyces gaoshouyii (assembly GCF_002076915.1). Classification (NCBI taxonomy): domain Bacteria; kingdom Bacillati; phylum Actinomycetota; class Actinomycetes; order Actinomycetales; family Actinomycetaceae; genus Actinomyces; species Actinomyces gaoshouyii. The sequence goes on along the minus strand of NZ_CP020468.1, from coordinate 618,450 downwards.
CGCTCACCAGCGGGGCGAGCGGCGCCATGACCTCTGTCAGGACGCGCAGCACGGTGGCCAGGGTGTCGAAGGCGGGCCTGGCGACGGCGGGATCGTCGTCGGTGAACCGCGAGCGCGAGGTGCGCAGGTACCAGTTGGTGAGCACGTCGAGGAAGTCGCGGATGGTCACCGTGGCGCCGGTGATCTCGTAGGAGCTCATCTGGGCGCCCACGGTGTCGGCCAGGTCGCGCGCCCGGGCCAGGATGTAGCGGTCCATGACGTGCAGGGAACCCTTGCGGCCGAACAGGGCGGCGTCGGACAGGTCCACGCCGGGGCTGACGTAGCCCTCGCCGTCGTTCATCTGCCCGGCATACAGGGCGAAGAAGTGCCAGGTGTTCCACAGGGGCAGGAGAACCTGGCGCACGGTGTCGCGGATGGCCTTGTCGGTCACCGCGAGGTTGCCTCCTCGCACGACGGGGCTGGACAGCAGGAACCAGCGCATGGCGTCGGCGCCGTCACGGTCGAAGACCATGGAGACGTCGGGGTAGTTGCGCAGGGACTTGCTCATCTTCGCGCCGTCGTCGCCCAGGAGGATGCCGTGAGAGACGCAGGAGGTGAAGGCGGGGCGGTCGAACAGGGCGGTGGCCAGCACGTGGAGGGTGTAGAACCAGCCACGGGTCTGCCCGATGTACTCCACGATGAAGTCGCCGGGGTTGTGCGACTCGAACCAGTCGACGTTCTCGAAGGGGTAGTGGACCTGGGCGAAGGGCATGGAGCCGGACTCGAACCAGCAGTCCAGGACATCGGGGATGCGGCGCATCATCGACCTGCCCGTGGGGTCGTCCGGGTTGGGGCGCGTCAGGGTGTCGATGAAGGGGCGGTGCAGATCGGTGACCTCGACGCCGAAGTCGGCCTCCAGCTCGGCGAGGGAGCCGTAGACATCGGTGCGCGGGTAGGCGGGGTCGTCCGAGACCCATACGGGGATCGGGGCCCCCCAGTAGCGGTTGCGCGAGATCGACCAGTCGCGGGCCCCGGCGAGCCAGTTGCCGAAGATGCCGTCCTTGATATGGGCGGGAGTCCAGGTGATCTCCCGATTGAGCTCCACCATGCGGTCCCTGATGGCGGTGACCCGCACGAACCAGGAGGAGACCGCCTTGTAGATGAGCGGCTTGCGGCAGCGCCAGCAGTGCGGGTAGCTGTGCACGTAGGAGGCCTGGCGCACGAGGACGGGCCGGGCGGCCTCCTCCCGGCCCTTCAGCGGCCCGGAGCCGTCGCGCAGGTCGACGGTGATCGGCTTGTTGGCGTCGAAGACCTGCAGGCCGGCGTAGTCGGGGACCTCGGAAGTGAACACGCCGCCGTCGTCGACGGGGATGACGGCGCCGATCCCGGCCTCCTGGCACACGAGCATGTCGTCCTCACCGAAGGCCGGGGCGATGTGGACCAGCCCGGTGCCGTCCTCGGTGGTGACGTAGTCGCCGGCGATGATCGTCCAGCCGTTCGGGCCCGGGGCGGCGCCCTCGGCGCGGTGGGCGTCGTCATCGAAGTAGTCGAAGATCGGGTGGTAGCGGCGCCCCACCAGCTCGGAGCCCTTCAGGTGGGCCAGGACGGCGGGCTCGGAGCCCTCGGCGGCCAGCTCCTTGACGTAGGAGCCCACGAGCGCCTCGGCCAGGATGACGCGGCGGCCGGCCAGGGGGGAGTCGAGCCCCGCGGGCACCTCGACGACGGCGTAGTCGACGTCCGGCCCCACGGCGACGGCGAGGTTGGACGGCAGGGTCCAGGGGGTCGTCGTCCAGATGAGGATGAGCTCGGGGGCGCCGTCGAGGATAGCCTCGGTCAGCGGCATGCCCACGGTGACCGTGTTGTCCTGGCGGTCCTGGTAGACGTCGTCGTCCATCTTGAGCTCGTGGTTGCTCAGGGGCGTGCGGTCGTGCCAGCAGTAGGGCAGCACGCGGTATCCCTGGTAGGCCAGGCCCTTGTCGTAGAGGCTCTTGAAGGCCCACAGGACGCTCTCCATGTAGGTGGGGTCGAGGGTCTTGTAGTCGCCCTCGAAGTCGACCCAGCGCGCCTGGCGGGTGACGTAGTCCTCCCATTCCTTGGTGTAGCGCAGCACGGAGGTGCGGCACTCGGCGTTGAAGGCCTCGATGCCGAGGCCGCCGGGGCGCGTGATCTCGGAGACGTCGTCGATGCCGAGCAGGCGCTGGGCCTCGAGTTCGGCGGGCAGGCCGTGAGTGTCCCAGCCGAAGCGGCGCTCGACGCGGCGGCCCATCTGGGTCTGGAAGCGGCCGACGGCGTCCTTGACGTATCCGGTCAGCAGGTGCCCGTAGTGGGGCAGGCCGTTGGCGAAGGGCGGGCCGTCGTAGAAGACGAACTCGTTGGAGCGCCCACCCGCGTCGTGGGCGGGGCGGGCCTCGACGGAGGCGGCGAAGGTGCCGTCCGCCCTCCAGTAGGCCAGGGTCTCCTGCTCCAGGGCGGGGAAGGACGGGGAGGGGTCGACCCGCTCGCCGTCTCGGTGCAGGGGGTAGAAGGCGGCGCCGGTGTGGGCGGCGGTGCTCCGCTGGGTCTGCTCAGCCATGTGCCTCGCGTCTTTCGCTCGTGAACATCCGGGTGGACGGGACTCACGAGGACGACGCCGACGCTCACCGCCCGGGAGTTCCCTGGCCGGCGGGGCCGCACCGCGGTACCACCTCGCTTGCCGCGCCGCGCCTCGCCCGAGGGCTGCGCGCGGTGCGACCGCTTCATCATCAGCTGTGACGGGCTGTCCCGTCCGGGTCTACTGGGCGGACGGGCCCAGGGGCCCGGCGCTGTTCTGCCGGAGGCTCGCCGGTGATGCCCGATCGCCGCGTGGCGGATCGGCCGGGTCGCTGCCTGATAGCGCAGGAGTGTAGCCAGCGGCGCCGGGAGCGGCCAGCGGGGATCGGGCCCGCGCGGCGTCGTCCTCGACACATCCCTCGGTCCGCCCCCGGCCTTCCCGCAGCGGGCGGCGCGGGGGAGGCGCGCCGCCCGTCTCCGCGTCGCCGTGCCCCTGCCGGGGCCCGGTCTCACCATGCAAGCACCCCATCGCATCAGCGCAGACCGGGACTTACACTCCGGCATATGACCACAGCACGCCGCGTCACAACCCGCTGGGCACGCCCCGCGTCGACGCCGCGTGGGCACGGCTGGGTCATGTGTTGTCAGGCCTGACGAGCGCCTGACCGCAGCGGTTGATACCGCGATCATCGGATTCCGGCGCGATGAGGCGTCCGGAGCCGAGCACAACTCCCCCCAGCGGCAGACCGCCCGCACGGGAGCGGCACCGCGGGGAGCCTCTTGATCCGACTCCCCTTCAGACGCCCGGCGCCGCCCACCTGGAGGAGACATGAGCACCACGACGAGCAGCGCGGCGGGCCCCGCGGGGGGCCGCGACCTGCGGCCCCCGCGCTCGGGGCGGTCCAACGGCCAGTGGCTGGTGGACGGCCGCGCGCCCCTGAACCCCAATGAGGCCTTCAAGCAGGACGGGGACCCGCTCGGCGCGCGCCAGCGCATCATCGACGCCTACGCGTCCGCCGGCTACGACGCGATCCCCGACGACGACCTCCACAACCGCTTTCGCTGGTGGGCGCTCTACACGCAGCGCAAGCAGGGGATCGACGGCGGCCGGACCGCCCAGTTGAGCGCCTCCGAGCTCTCCGACCGCTACTTCATGCAGCGCATCCGCATGGACGGCGCGTCGCTGTCGGTGGAGCAGATGCGCGTCATCGGCGCCATCTCGAACGAATTCGCCCGCGGCACTCTCGACATCACCGACAGGCAGAACCTCCAGCTCCACTGGATCCGGATCGAGGACGTGCCCGAGATGTGGCGCCGTCTGGAGGAGGTGGGACTGACCACGATCGAGGCCTGCGGGGACACGCCCCGCGGCTTCCTCGTCTCCCCCGTGGCCGGGATCGACCCCGAGGAGATCATCGACCCCTCCGAGGCGGCGCGCCACCTGCACGACACCTGCCTGGGCGACCCCGAGATCGTGAACCTGCCGCGCAAGTTCAAGACCGCGTTCACCGGCTCACCGAGCCTGGACGTGCTCCACGAGATCAACGACATCTCCTTCGTCGGCGTCGAGCACCCCGAGCTCGGCCCGGGGTACGACCTGTGGATCGCGGGCGCCCTGTCCACCGCGCCCTTCCTCGGCAAGCGCCTGGGCGCATTCGTGCGGCCCGAGCAGGTGCCCGAGGTGTGGTGGGGGGTCATCCGCATCTTCCGCGACTACGGCTACCGGCGCCTGCGCAACAAGGCGCGGTTGAAGTTCCTCATGGCGCAGTGGGGGCCGGAGCGGTTCCGGGAGGTCCTGGAGGCCGATTATCTCGGCTATGCCCTGGCCGATGGCCCGGCCCCGGGACCGCCGCGCGGCTGCCGGGACCACCTCGGGACGCACCGCCAGGCCGATGGGCGCTACTGGATCGGCGCCAAGCCCCCGGTGGGCCGCCTGTCGGGGGATGTCATGCTGGGCCTGGCCGACCTCGCCGAGCGCGTGGGCTCCAACCGCGCGCGCACCACTCCCCTGCAGAACATCCTCCTGCTCGATGTTCCCGCCGAGCGCGTCGAGGAGGCGCGCGAGGGCCTGGTGGCTCTCGGCATCGACCCCGATCCCGGTACCTTCACTCGCGGGATGCTGGCCTGCACCGGCATCGAGTTCTGCAAATTCGCGATCGTGGAGACCAAGGCCCTCGCCGCGCGCGTGGCCGCCGAGCTCGATGAGCGCCTGGCCGACGCCGACCTCGAGCGCCCCCTGACCGTGCACATCAACGGCTGCCCGAACTCCTGCGCGCGCATCCAGACGGCGGATATCGGCCTCAAGGGCCAGATCATCACCGTCGACGGCGAACGGGCTCCGGGCTTCCAGATCCACCTGGGCGGAGGGTTGGCCGCCCCCGGCCATGAGGAGGCCGAGCTGGGGCGCACTGTCCGCAGCCTCAAGGTCGCCGCTGATGGCCTGCCCGACTACATCGAGAGGGTGGTGCGGGTCTACCTGGCCGACCGCTACCCCGAGGAGAGCTTCGCCCAATGGGCGCAGCGCGCGGATGAGGAGAGACTCGCATGACCACCGCGACGGCCGGCACGACCAGCACCGCCGGCGCCCCCGTGGGCCGCTTCGGCCGCCTCAGCGCCCGGGGCGCCAATGCCCCCCGCTCGCCCCGCTGCCCCAGGCGCGGCGAGGACGAGCTGCGCGCCCTGGCGGCCGCGGGCGCCGCCGAGCTGGGCGACGACGCCCCCGCCGAGGAGGTCGTCGCCTGGGCCGCGAGGGCGTTCCCCGACAGCCTCGCCGTCGCCTGCTCGATGGCCGACGCCGTGCTGCCGCATGTCATCGCCGCGCGGATCCCCGGCGTCGACGTGCTCTTCCTCGAGACGGGCTACCACTTCGCCGAAACGGAGGGGACCCGCGACGCCGTCGCCGAGACCATGGACGTCACCGTCATCGATGTCCTGCCCGAGCTGACGGTCGCCGAGCAGGATGAGCGCTACGGGCAGGCCCTCCACTCCCGGGATCCCTCGCGCTGCTGCGCCCTGCGCAAGGTGGCGCCGCTGGCCAGGGCCCTGTCCGGCTACGAGGCCTGGGCCACCGGCCTGCGCCGCGAGGACGCCGTCACCCGCACCTCCACCCCGCTCGTGGGCTTCGACGAGGCGCACCGGATCGTCAAGATCAATCCGCTGGCCGCCTGGAGCTTCGACGAGCTTCTCGCCTATGCCTCCGAGCACGGCGTCGTCGTCAACCCGCTGCTGGCCGACGGTTACCCCTCGATCGGCTGCGAGCCCTGCACGGCGCGCGTCGCCCCGGGAGAAGACCCACGTTCCGGCCGCTGGGCCGGATTCACCAAGACCGAATGCGGGATCCACCTATGAGCATCACCTCGACCACCGCTGCCCGCCCCGCGCTCGACGAGCTCGACGCGCTGGAGGCCGAGGCGATCCTCATCATCCGCGAGACGGTCGCCGAGTGCGCCCGCCCCGTCCTGCTGTTCAGCGGCGGCAAGGACTCGGTGGTGATGCTCCACCTGGCGCGCAAGGCCTTCTGGCCGGGGCCCGTACCCTTCCCGCTGCTCCACGTCGATACCGGGCACAACTTCCCCGAGGTCCTGGCCTACCGCGACGCCACCGCCGAGGCCGCCAGCATGCGGCTCGTCGTCGTATCCGTCCAGGACTACATCGACGACGGCCGGCTGCGCGAGCGCCCCGACGGCACCCGCAACCCGTTGCAGACCCGCCCGCTGCTCGACGCGATCGCCGCGGGCGGCTTCGACGGCGTCTTCGGCGGGGGCCGGCGCGACGAGGAGAAGGCTCGGGCCAAGGAGCGCGTCTTCTCCCTGCGCGATGAGTTCGGGCAGTGGGATCCGCGCAATCAGCGCCCCGAGCTGTGGACGCTGTTCAACCCCCGGCACGCCCCGGGCGAGCACGTGCGGGTCTTCCCCCTGTCCAACTGGACCGAGCTGGACGTGTGGCGCTACATCGAGCGCGAGGACATCGCCCTGCCGAGCCTGTACTACGCCCACGAGCGCGAGGTCTTCCGCCGTGACGGCATGTGGCTCGCCGTCACCCCGGTGACCCGGCCCCGCCCGGGTGAGGAGACCGAGAGGCGCACCGTGCGCTACCGCACCGTCGGTGACATGTCCTGCACCGGCGCCGTGCTCTCGGGCGCCGCCACCAACCACGAGATCGCCGTCGAGGTGGCCGCCTCCGCACTCACCGAGCGCGGCGCGACGCGCGCCGACGACCGCCTGACGGAGGCGGCGATGGAGGACCGCAAGAAGGAGGGCTACTTCTGAGCCGCCCCGGCCCTCATCCTCTCCCCCTCACCCCACCGACGACCCCGAGGACGCATGATGACCCCGACCGCTCACCCGCTCACCGCCCCGCCCCTCACGGCCAGCGCCCCCGCGGCGGGCCGGCCCGCGGGCCTGCTGCGCCTGGCCACGGCCGGCAGCGTCGACGACGGCAAGTCCACGCTCGTGGGCCGCCTCCTGTTCGATTCCAAGTCGGTCCTGCGCGACCAGCTCGCCGCCGTCGAGCGGGTCAGCCTCGACCGGGGCATGACCCGCACGGACCTGGCCCTGCTCACCGACGGCCTGCGCGCCGAGCGCGAGCAGGGCATCACGATCGACGTCGCCTACCGCTACTTCGCCACCCCGGGACGCTCGTTCATCCTGGCCGACTGCCCCGGGCACGTTCAGTACACCCGCAATACCGTCACGGGGGCGTCCACCGCGGACCTCGTCGTCCTGCTGGTCGACGCCCGCCACGGCGTCGTCGAGCAGACGAGGCGCCACCTGGCGGTGGCGGCGCTGCTGCGGGTGCCGCACGTCGTCGTCGCGGTCAACAAGATCGATCTCGTCGGCTACTCCGCCGAGGTCTACGCCCGGGTGGCGGCCGATGTCCAGGGCGTCGCGGCGGGGCTGGGCCTGCCCGACGCGAGGACCCTGCCGACCTCGGCGCTGGAGGGGGACAACATCGTCACCCGCTCCGCGCGCACGCCCTTCTACTCGGGCCCGGCGCTCCTGGAGCTGCTCGAGACGATCCCTGTGGAGCCGCCGGAGGCGGGCCGGCCCTTCCGCCTGCCGGTGCAGTGCGCCATCCGTCCCCAGAGCGCCGCCCCTCGCGGCCTGGAGGACTTCCGCGGCTACGCCGGGCAGGTCGCGTCGGGCGCCGTGGCGATCGGCGATGAGGTCGTCGCCCTGCCCTCGGGGCGCGCCACGAGGGTCACGGGGATCCACCTGGGCGATCGCCCGCTGGAGCGCGCCGTCACCGGCCAGTCGGTCACGCTCGAGCTGGCCGATGACATCGACCTCTCACGCGGGGACCTGCTCGCCGCGCCCGATGGGGCGCCCGCGCCCACCCGCGAGATCGAGGCGAGCCTGGCGTGGCTGTCCAACCGGCCGCTGCGCGAGCGCGACCGCGTCCTGGTCAAGCACGGCACGAGGACCGTCCACGCGGTGGTCACGAGTATCGCCGGGCGCCTGGACTTGGACGGCCTCGCGCTCGTGGACGCGGACGGCCTCGCCCTCAACGACATCGGACGGGCTCACCTGCGCCTGGCCGAGGCCATCCCGGCGGCCCCCTACAAGCGCTCCCGCACCGATGGCGCCTTCCTCGTCATCGACGCCCATGACGGCTGGACACTGGCGGCGGGCATGGCGCGCGCCGCTGAGTCCGCTCCCGCGCCGTCCGGGGAGCGGGCATGAGCGGGCGGCGCACGGCGCTCGCGCCCCCGGGCCCCGGTTCCCCCACGGATCCCGGCGATCCCGGCGGCAGCACTCCGGGCGCGGGCTCAGTCGCCCTCGTGGGCGCCGGACCCGGGGATGCCTCACTCATCACCGTACGAGGACTGGAGCTGCTGGAAGCGGCCGATGTCGTCGTCATCGACCGGCTGGCGCCGCACGAGCTCCTCGAGCACTGCCCGCCGGGCGCGGAGGTCATCGACGTCTCCAAGCGCCCTGGGCGCCACCTCGTCCCCCAGGACGGCATCGACGCCCTGCTCGTCGAGCGCGCCCGGGGCGGGGCGCGGGTCGTGCGCCTCAAGGGCGGGGACCCCTTCGTCCTCGGGCGGGGCGGCGAGGAGGTCCAGGCCTGCCGGGCGGCCGGCGTCGATGTGGAGGTCGTCCCGGGCGTCACCTCGGCCGTGGCCGTGCCGGCGGCGGCGGGCATCCCCGTCACCCACCGGGGCCTGGCCCGCGGATTCTCCGTGGTCAGCGCCCACGAGGACCTCATCTCCACCGTGCCCGCGCGCCGGGACCACACGCTCGTGCTGCTCATGGGGGTCACTCATCTGGCCCGCTCAGTGTCGATCCTGCTGGGTCGCGGCGCAGATCCCCTCACCCCGGCGGCTGCCGTCGAGAGCGGCCTGCGCCCCGATCAGCGGGTGACGACGACGATCCTGCGATGCCTGCCCGAGGTCGCCTTCTCTCTCGGCGTGGCCGCGCCGGCGGTCATCGTGCTCGGCGACGTCGTCACCCTCAGCCCCGACTGGGAGCGCCGGCTCATCCCCGGGGCCTGAGCGCCACCCGCCCCATCCCGAACCGGGGACCACGCACACGCGGAGGACATCATGCGCAGACTCATCATCCTGGCCCTCGCCGGCCTCATCGCCCAGCTCGTCGACGGCGCCCTCGGCATGGGCTACGGCGTCACGAGCTCCTCCCTCCTGCTGCTGGCCGGCCTCAGCCCGGCCCTGGCCAGCGCCTCGGTACACCTGGCCGAGATCGGCACGACCGTTGTCTCGGGGGCCTCCCACCACCGGCTGGGCAATACGGACTGGCGGCTCACCGCCCGGCTGGCAGGTCCCGGCGCGGTGGGAGCGTTCCTCGGCGCCACGGCCCTGTCGCATCTGCCCGGCGAGGCGGCCACTCCGATCAGCTCCACGATCCTTCTGGTGCTCGGGCTCTACGTGCTGGCGCGCTTCGCCATCCGCCCACTCGCGGCCCCCACGGCCCGCCGGAGCCCACACTCGACGCGCTCCCTGGCGCCGCTGGGGCTCCTGGCGGGCTTCATCGACGCCACCGGCGGGGGCGGCTGGGGGCCCGTGGCGACGACGACACTGCTCAGCCGGGGGCGCACGGCCCCGCGCACGGTGGTCGGAAGTGTCGACACGGCGGAATTCCTCGTGAGCGTGGCGGCCTCGGCGGGCTTCCTGGCGGGTCTGGGGACGGCCGGGATCGAGATCGGCGTGGTCCTGGCGGTGCTCACCGGGGGCGCGATCGCGGCCCCGCTGGCCGCCTGGGCGGTCTCCCGCCTGCCCGGGCCGGTGCTGGGCAGCGGTGTCGGCGCTCTCATCATGTGCACGAATCTGATGACGATCCTCCATTGGCTCGGCGCCCCGGCACCGCTCTCCATCGGGATCACCGGCGCGCTCGCGCCGGTCCTGGCGGCGCTGATCGCCATCAGCGCGCGTGGAGCGCGGCGCGCGCGCCGCCTTGCCGCGGCGGCTCCGGGAACCGGGGAGTCGGCGCTCCGCACGGCCTCGCCCTGCGGGCCGGCGGGCGTGGGAGCACGGGCGGGCGCCGGGCTATGAGCGGGGGCGCGATCACCGGCCGGAACCCGCCCGAGCGGTTCCGCCGCCTCGTGCTCCTGGCCCATGGGACGCGCCGGCCCGGGCCGGTGCCCTTCCTGGAGCGCGTGGCCCAGGACGTCGCGGCGCGGTTGCCCGGGGTGGACGTGGGTCACGGGTATGTCGAGTTCCAGTCGCCCAGCGCGGTTGAGGCTCTTCGGGGCGGAGCGAACCCGGTGGTGGTGCCGGTCTTCCTCGGATCGGGGCATCACGTGGAGAAGGACTTGCCGGCCATGGTGGGCGAGCATGGCCCGGCCAGGATCACCGAGCACCTGGGCCCGCACCCGGCGCTCATCGGCGCCGTCGTCGACCGGCTCGGCGCGCGGCTCGAGGAGCGGGGCGCCCACTGGGGCGATCTGGATGGGATCGTCCTGGCCGCAGCGGGATCACGACGGGCCGCGCCGGTGCGGGAGGCGGAGAGGGCGGCCCGCGAGATGGAGTCGAGGGTCGGCCCGCCGGTGCGCGCCGCCTACCTGTCCGGGGGCGCGCCGAGCGTGAGCGAGGCGGTGGCGGCATGGCGCGCCGAGGGGGCGCGCTCGATCGCGGTGGCCAGCTACCTGCTGGCCGAGGGGCGCTTCTCAGCGGCCCTGCGCTCCAGCGGTGCCGAGGTCCTCGCCCCGCCGATCGGCCACCATGCCGCCCTGGCCGAGGTCGTCGTCGAGCGCTACCTGCGCGCCGCCTGAGCATCGCCGCGCACTGAGCGCGCCCCTGCCCATCGGCCGGTGCCACCCGCCCCGAGAGGCGCGTCCCGCCCGCACCTGTGGGAGCGAACCGCACCTGTCGGAGCGGGCAGCGCCGCTCAACTGTCGCGCGCGATGACAGTGTTGGAGGCCTGGGCGCGGGGGCGCACGGTGAGGGAATCGATATTGACGTGGGCGGGGCGCTCCAGGGCCCACACAATGCACTCGGCGACGTCGTCGGCCGTCAGCGGGGCCGCGACGCCCTCGTAGACGCGCGCGGCCGCGGCGGCGTCGCCGTGGAGGCGGTTGAGAGAGAACTCCTCCGTGGCCACCAGCCCCGGGGCGATCTCGATGACCCGCACGGGCTCGCCGACGAGCTCGAGGCGCAGGGTGTTGGCGATGATGCGCTCGGCATGCTTGGCGGCCACGTAGCCCGCGCCCCCGGGGTAGGTGGCCTGGCCGGCCGTGGAGGTGAGGAAGAGGAGGTCGCCGCCGCGCTCGCGCATCGCGGGCAGGAAGGCCTGGCTCACGCGCAGCGCCCCCAGGACGTTGCGCTCGTACATGGTCAGCCATTCCTCGGGCTTGCCCTCGGCCACGGGGTCGACGCCGATCGCGCCGCCGGCGTTGTTGACCACGGCGTCGATGGGACCGGCCGCCTGGGCCTGACGGGCCAGGCGCTCGATGTCCCCCGGCCTCTGCAGATCGGCGGCGATCCAGGCGCAGCCGGTCTCGGCGGCCAGGGCGGCCAGGCGCTCAATGCGCCGGGCGGTGGCGACGACCTCCCATCCGTGGGCCCGCAGGAGACGGACGGTGGCGGCCCCGATCCCGGTGGAGGCGCCGGTGACGAGCGCGCGGCGCACCGGGACGGACTCGATGGCGGGATCGGCGGTGGGCCCGGCGGGCGCTGGTCGTGCGGGGTCTGGGGTGCTCATACGGCCATTGTGGACCGCCTCCCGGGCCTGCGCCATATGGATCATCCGAGGTGGGCAGAGATCGAAGAGGGCCGGATGAGATCGCCCTCCCCCCGGTGCCATCGCTCACCGGGCGGGTAGCCTGGGGCGATGACGATCTACGGTTTCATCGGCGCGGGGAACATGGCGGGCGCGATCGTTCGAGGGGCGATCGGCGCGGGCATCGCCCCTGCTTCCCTCCTCATCACAAGCGCCCATGGCTCGGCCAGGGCCCTGGCCGAGGAGACGGGCGCTGAGCACGTGCCCGACTCCGCCGCCCTCCTGCGCCGCCTGGGGGCGGGCGACGTCCTCATCCTCGCGGTCAAGCCGCAGGTGCTGCCCGGGGTCGTGGAGGGGATCGCCCCCGTACTGGCCGAGCGATCGCCACTCGTGCTGTCCATTGCCGCGGGGCTCACCCTCTCGCGTCTGAGCGCCCTCCTGCCCGCCGGCGCCCGGGTGGTGCGGGCGATGCCGAACATGGCCGCCGGGGTGGGCGCCTCGATGACGGCGCTGGCGGCGGGCCCGGGTGTGGATGAGACTGCCATGGCGCCGGTGCGCGCGCTCATGGGCGCCGTCGGGCGCACCGTGGAACTGGAGGACAAGGACTTCTCCGCCTTCGTGGGCCTGGCGGGATCCTCCCCCGCCTTCGTCCTGGCCTTCATCGAGGCGCTGTCCCGGGCGGGCGTTCTGGGCGGGATCCCCAAGAGCACGGCGGTCGAGATCGTCACCCAGGCCGTGCTGGGCTCGGCGCTGGCCGCCCGGGCGGGCAGCGCCGCCGAGCCGCCCCGCACCCCGGCGGATCTCATCGACGCCATCTGCTCGCCGGGCGGCACGACGATCGCCGGGCTGACGGCGATGGAGCGCGCGGGATTCTCCGATGCCGTCGTGCGGGCTTTCGAGGCCACGGTCACCAGGGACCGCGAGCTGGGATCCTAGGAGCGAGACCGGTCGAAAACAGGAGCGAGACCGGTCGAAAACGGCATCGAAACCGGTCCTCGGGCCGAGAAGAGGGGCTGGGGCCGGCCGATGGGAGCCCGGTCCCGAACCTCGCGGCCTGGTAGCCCACCTCACAGGCGCGTCATCCCACCTACTTGGAGCGCCGAGGCGGCACCGTGACAGAATCAGCGGCATGTCGCAGCCCAGCAACTCATCCCGTTTCATCCCCTCGCAGCTCCGCAGCCCGCGCGTGCCGGCCAAGGTGAGCGCCGACGGCCTGGAGTCCACCTGGGGGCAGCGCTGGGAGGAGGACGGAACCTACGCCTTCGACCGCTCCGCCGAGCGCCCCGAGGTCTTCTCCATCGACACCCCTCCCCCGACGGCGTCGGGCTCGCTGCACGTGGGGCACGTCTTCTCCTACACGCACACGGATGCCCTCGCCCGCTACCAGCGGATGCGCGGCAAGGCGGTCTTCTACCCCATGGGCTGGGATGACAACGGCCTGCCCACCGAGCGCCGCGTCCAGAACTACTACGGCGTGCGCTGCGACCCCTGCCTGCCCTACGACCCCGACTTCACCCCCCCGCGCACCGGCGGTGAGGGCAAGTCCATCAAGGCCCGGGACCAGAAGCCGATCTCGCGGCGCAACTTCGTCGAGCTCTGCGAGCGCCTGACCGCCATCGACGAGGCCCAGTTCGAGGCCCTGTGGCGCCGACTCGGGCTGAGCGTGGACTGGAAGCAGACCTACCAGACCATCGGCGAGCGCGCCCGCAAGGTCGCCCAGGCCGCCTTCCTGCGCAACCTGGAGCGCGGCGAGGCCTACCAGGCGGCGGCCCCGGGCCTATGGGACGTCACCTTCCAGACCGCCGTCGCCCAGGCGGAGCTCGAGTCCCGCGAGTACCCGGGCTTCTACCACCGCCTGGCCTTCCACATCGTCGACGCCGACGCCGCCGAGCGCGCGGCCGCGGCGGGCGCCCCGATCGAGACCGGCCCGGCCGGCACCCATGACGTGTGCATCGAGACCACGCGCCCCGAGCTGCTCGCTGCCTGCGTGGCGCTCATCGCGCATCCCGATGACGAGCGCTACCGGCCGCTGCTGGGCACGACCGTGGCCTCCCCCGTCTTCGGCGTCGAGGTCCCGGTCCTGGCCCACCCGGCGGCGGAGAGGGACAAGGGCGCCGGCATCGCCATGTGCTGCACCTTCGGCGACACCACGGACATCGAGTGGTGGCGGGACCTCGGCCTGCCGCTGCGCGCCATCCTGCGCAAGGACGGGCGCATCGAGGCCGAGACCCCCGACTGGATCACCACCGGGGCGGGCCGTGAGGCCTACGCGGCCATGGCCGGCAAGACCACCTATTCGGCGCGGGAGACCATCGTTGCCGCCCTGGCCGCCAGCGGCGAGATGCGCGGCGAGCCGACCGCGACCACCCGCCAGACGAACTTCTTCGAGAAGGGCGACAAGCCCCTGGAGATCGTCACCTCCCGCCAGTGGTACCTGCGCAACGGCGGGAAGGACTGGACGAATCCGGCCACGGGCTCCGATCTTCGCGCCGACCTGCTCGCTCGTGGCGCCGAGCTCGACTTCCACCCCGATTTCATGCGGGTGCGCTATGAGAACTGGGTCAAGGGCCTCAACAACGACTGGCTCATCTCCCGTCAGCGCTTCTTCGGGGTGCCCTTCCCTGTCTGGTACGCGATCGACGACGACGGCGAGGTGGACCACTCCCGCGTCCTGACCCCCGCCGAGGCCGAGCTGCCGATCGATCCCTCCTCGGATATCCCGGCCGGCTATACCGAGGACCAGCGCGACCGGCCGGGCGGCTTCACCGCCGAGCTCGACATCATGGACACCTGGGCGACCTCCTCCCTGTCCCCCCAGCTGGTCTCCGGCTGGCTGACGGACGAGGACCTCTTCAACCGCGTCTACCCCATGGACCTGCGCCCTCAGGGCCAGGACATCATTCGCACCTGGCTGTTCTCCTCCGTGGTGCGCGCGGACTTGGAGTTCGGCGCCCTACCCTGGAGGCACGCGGGCATCTCCGGATGGATCCTGGACTCGGACCACAAGAAGATGAGCAAGTCCAAGGGCAACGCCGAGACCCCCATGGGCCTGCTGGAGAAGTTCGGGGCCGACGCCGTGCGCTACTGGGCGGCCTCGGCCCGCCTGGGCCTGGACGCGGCCTTCGAGGAGCAGCAGATCAAGATCGGCCGCCGCCTGGCCATTAAGCTCCTCAACGCCTCCAAGTTCGCCCTGTCCATGGGCCTGCCCTGGGATGCGGACGAGGAGGCCCTCGCGGCCGCCCCCGCGCCGCACCTGGACGCCACCGCCGTCACCGAGCCGATCGACCGGGCCGTTCTGGCGGCCCTGGCGGATGTCGTGGATGCCGCGACCACCGCCTTCGAGGGCTTCGAGCACGCCCGTGCCCTGGAGGCCGCAGAGTCCTTCTTCTGGACCTTCTGCGACGACTACATCGAGCTCGTCAAGGACCGGGCCAATGACCTGGACGGCTCCCACGACCCGGCCGCCGTCACGAGCGCCCGCACCGCCCTGGCCATCGCCGTGGACACCTTCGTGCGCCTCTTCGCGCCCTTCCTGCCCTTCGCCACGGAGGAGGTGTGGAGCTGGTACCGCACCGGCAGCGTCCACCGCGCCGCCTGGCCCAAGGCCGCGCCCCTGCGCGAGGCCTCCGCCGGCGCCGACGCCGCCCTCGTGGTCCGCGCCGGCCAGGCGCTGGCGGCGCTGCGCAAGGTCAAGTCGGAGGCCAAGACGAGCCAGAGGACGCCGATCCTGTCCGTGGCGCTGGCCGTGGCCCCCGAGGCCGAGGCGAGCGTGGAGGAGGTTCGCGCCGACCTCCTCGAGGCCGCGAAGGTGACGGGCCCGATGACCCTGGCCGTGGCCGAGCCGCGCGCGGGCGACGACGGCGAGGCCCCGGCCGTGACCGTCACCGCCGTCGAGCTCGGCGAGGCCCCGGCCAGGCCGAAGAAGGGCTGAGGACTGTGCCGCAACGGAGCCCTGTCCCTGCCGGCACCGCGCCCCACCCGTCCCTGGGGGCCACGACCGTCGTCGACGGCGTCGCCTCCAGCTCCCCGACCATGGGCGCGTCCGGCACTTGCGACAACAGCGACACTGAGTCGCAGTGGACCGTCCCCTGGCTGCTGGCCGACCGCATCGCGCGCACCTCGGAGCGCCCCATCATCGAGCGGCGCAGCTCACTGGGCTCATGGACGCCGATCACCGCCCGGGCCTTCGGCGAGGAGGTCGCCCGGATCGCCGCGGGGCTCATCGGCCTGGGCCTGGAGGCGGGCACGAGCGTGGCACTCATGTCCCGCACCTGCTACGAGTGGACGCTCCTGGACATGGCGATCGCCCGCGCCGGGCTGGTCTCCGTGCCCATCTACGAGACCGATTCGGCCGAGCAGATCGAGTGGATCCTCGACGACGCCGACGTCCGCCTCGTCATCACCGAGACCTCCGGCCACGCGCTCGTCGTGGACGCCGCCATCAAGGCCTGCTCGGCCGCCGACCCCGAGGCCGCGGGCCCCCGGGTCCTGTCCCTGGACCGCGATGCCCTCACCGAGCTGACGACGGCCGGGCGCGCGATCTCGCGGGCCGTCGTCGAGGATCGCTCGGCCGCGGTGCGCCCCGAGGACATCTTCTCCATCATCTACACCTCCGGCACGACGGGCCGCCCCAAGGGCGTCGAGATCACCCACCGCAACGCGGCGGGCCTGGCGCACAACGGCGTCCATTGGATCCCGGACCTCCTCTACCGCGCGGACACGCGCCTGCTGCTCTTCCTGCCGCTGGCGCACTCCTACGCGCGCTGCCTGGAGCTGCTGTCCCTGGCGGGCCAGGGCGTGCTCGGGCACACCCCGGATGTCAAGACCCTCCTGCCGGACCTTCAGGCCTTCGGCCCCTCCTATGTGCTGGCCGTGCCACGCGTGCTAGAGAAGATCTACAACGCCGCCGACGCCAAGGCGGGCAGCGGCATGCGGCTGCGGACCTTCCGCTGGGCGGCGAAGGTCGCCGTCGAGTACTCGCGGGCACTGGACACCCCGGCCGGGCCCTCGACGTCGCTGACCGCCTGGCACGCGCTGGCCGACCGCCTCGTCTACCGCACGATCCGCGCCCTGCTGGGTCCCAACGCCCGTTTCGCGATCTCCGGCGGCGGGCCGCTGGGCGAGCGCCTCGGGCACTTCTACCGGGGCATGGGCCTGGAGATCCTCGAGGGCTACGGGCTCACTGAGACGATCGGCCCCACCTGCGTCAACCTCGACGCGCGCAACAGGATCGGCACTGTGGGCCCGCCCGTGTGCGGCAACGAGCTCCGGGTGGATGAGACCGGGGAGATCCTCGTGCGGGGCCTGGGCGTGTTCCGCAACTACCACAACAACCCCGCCGCCACCGCCGAGTCCTTCACCCCCGATGGGTGGTTCCGCACCGGTGACATCGGGGCCATCGATGAGGACGGCTGGGTGCGCATCACCGGCCGCAAGAAGGACCTCATCGTCACCGCCGGCGGCAAGAACGTGGCCCCCGCGGTCCTCGAGGACCGCCTGCGCGGCCACCCCCTGGTCAGCCAGGTCCTCGTCCTGGGGGACGATGAGCCCTTCATCTCCGCGCTCATCACGCTGGACGCGGAGATGCTGCCCCTGTGGCTGCGCAACCACGGCCTGCCGGAGATGGGCGTGGTCGAGGCCTCGTCCCACCCGCAGGTGCTCGCCGCGCTGGAGCGCGCCGTTGCCCGCACCAACGAAGCGGTCTCCCGGGCCGAGTCGATCCGCGAGTTCCGCGTGCTCACCACGGATTTCACGGAGGCGAACGGCCTGCTCACGCCCTCGCTGAAGGTCAAGCGGGCCGCCGTCATGGAGGCTCACGGCGACGCCATCGCCTCCATCTACGCCGGCAAACGCCGGGGCCCGGAGGCCTGACACGCTCACGATCAGCGGAAGTCGCAGGTCAGAGACCCTCCTTGGGGTCGCCGGCGGGGCGCCGCAGCCACAGGTGGCCGTATTCGGGCCCCGCCGGACGCATCGGCAGGCGATGATGGGGTCATGACGAGCCCCGCACAGCCCGGCACCGAGCCGGCGGCCCTCCAGCAGCACGCTGACAGCACCACCCGCTCCACCCCGCTGGCGGTCCCCGTCCATGACGGGATGACGGCCCCGTGGGCGCTGGCCGAGCGCGTGCGCCGCTCGCCGTCCGCCCCGCTCGTCGCCCGCAAGCCCTCGGTCGGGCGCCGCTGGATCCCCATGAGCGCGACGGCTTTCCACGCCCAGGTCCGAGAGGTGGCGGCCGGGCTCATGTCGCTCGGGCTGCGCCCCGGGGACGCGATCGCGATCATGTCCCACACCTGCTTCGAGTGGACCCTCCTGGACTTCGCCGCCTGGGAGGCGGGCCTCGTCGTCGTGCCGATCTATGAGACCTCCTCCGCCCAGCAGGCCGAGTGGATCCTCACCGACGCCTCCGTGAGGCTGGTGGTCGTCGAGAACGCCGGCATGGAGCAGATGGTGGAAGCGATCCGCACCCACGGTGCCGATCAGGCGACTCTGGCGGAGCTGCGGGTCATGTGCCTGTCCCGCGGCGCGATCACGGACCTCATCGCCGCGGGCAAAAGCGTGGACCGCGCCGGGCTCGACGCCCGCGCCTGCGCGCTCACCAGCGCGGACCTGGCGACGATCGTCTACACCTCGGGCACCACGGGGCGCCCCAAGGGGGTGGAGCTCACTCACGGCAATCTCATCCAGTTGGGCGTCAACACCCGCGAGCACGTTCCCGAGATCCTCGGCGCCGACGAGGTGCGCGCTCTCATATTCCTCCCCCTGGCCCATGTGCTGGGGCGGTTCATCGAGATCGCCATCGTGTGCTCCGAGCGCGGCGTCATGGGCCACGCCCCGGATGTCAAGCACCTCGTGGACGACCTGGCGACCTTCTCGCCCACCTTCGTCGTCGCCGTGCCGAGGGTCTTCGAGAAGATCTACAACGCCGCGGACGCGCGCTCGACCGGCAACAAGCAGAAGGTCTTCCGCCTGGCCGCCAAGACGGCGATCGCCTACTCGCGCGCCCTGGACACCCCGCAAGGGCCCGGTCGCGGCCTGCGGGCGCAGATGAGGGTCTTCGACCGGCTCGTGTTCTCCAAGCTGCGCGCCGTCCTGGGCGGGAGGGTCACGCATGTCATCAGCGGCGGCGGTCCCCTGGGGGAGAGACTCGGCCACTACTACCGGGGCGCGGGGGTGACCGTCCTGGAGGGCTACGGCCTGACCGAGACCTCCGCGCCCTGCGCCGTCACACTGCCTGCGAGCATGCGGATCGGCACGGTGGGCGGCCCCATGCCGGGCACTAAACTGCGCCTGGCCGACGACGGCGAGATCCTCGTGCGCGGTATCGGCCTGTTCCGCGGCTACCACGCCAACCCCGAGGCCACGGCCGAGGCGCTCACCGCCGATGGCTGGCTGCGCACGGGCGATGTCGGCGCGTTCGAGGATGACGGCTCGCTGCGCATCACTGGCCGCAAGAAGGAGCTCATCGTCACCGCCGGCGGCAAGAACGTGGCCCCCGCGGTCCTGGAGGACCGTCTGCGCGGCCACCCGCTGGTCAGCCAGGTGCTCGTCGTGGGCGACAACCGCCCCTGCATCGGCGCCCTGGTGACGCTGGACGCGGAGATGCTGCCGCTGTGGCTCGCCTCCCACGGGATCGAGGATCTCGACCCCGTATCGGCGGTGAGCGACCCGCGCGTGCGCGCGGCTCTGGAGCGGGCGGTGGCCCGGGCCAATGAGACCGTCTCCCGGGCGGAGTCGATCCGGACCTTCACAGTGCTGCCGGGCGATTTCACGATCGACAACGGCCTGCTCACGCCCTCGTTCAAGGTGCGCCGGACGGAGGCGCTGGAGCGCTTCGCCGATGAGATCGACGCGCTCTACAGCAGGCCGGTGGCCTGAGGGGGCGTCCCGGGCCGCGGGCTTCCGGGAGGGCCCCTCAGGCGGAGAGCTCGTCGCGGATCGCCTCGTGGTGGTGGATGACCTCCGCGACGATGAAGGCGAAGAACTTCTCCGCGAAGACGGGGTCGAGCCCGGAGTCCTCGGCCAGCGCCCGCAGGCGGGCGACCTGGCGGGCCTCCCGCTCGGGGTCCGACGGCGGCAGATCGAGGCGCGCCTTGAGCTCGCCGACCTGCTGGGTGCAGCGGAAGCGCTCGGCGAGGAGGTGGACGAGGGCTGCGTCGAGGTTGTCGATGGTGACGCGGTAGCGCGCGAGATCGGCAGGTACCCCGGGGATGTCCCGCTCAACGGCCACGGAAGCGCTCATGCGGTCCGGCTCCTGGACTGCTCGGCCTTGCGGGTGGAGCTGAGCGAGCCGGTACCGGCCTCGTAGCGGGGCAGGGCGGTGCCGCGCACGGCGTCGGCGTCGACGACGACGCATCCGACCTCGGGCATGGAGGGAACTTCGAACATGGCCTCACCCAGGACCTCCTCGACGATGGAGGTCAGGCCTCTCGCGCCGGTCTTGCGCTCCAGGGCCTTGGCGGCGATGGCCTCGATGGCCTCGTCGGTGAAGACGAGCTCGACGCCGTCGAGCCCGAAAAGGTACTGGTACTGGGAGACGAGGGCGTTCTTGGGCTCGGTCATGACGCGCACGAGCTCGGGCACGCCGAGGTCCTGCACGGTGGCGATAACGGGCAGACGGCCGATGAACTCGGGGATGAGGCCGAAGGTGTGCAGGTCCTCGGGGCGCACCGGGGAGGTGAAGACGTCCTTGGCCTGGTCCTTGGCCAGCGTCGCGCCGAAGCCGACGAGCTGGGCGCCGGCCTCCTTGCGCTGGCGGGCGCGCACGATCTCCTCGATGCCGGCGAAGGCGCCGGCGGCGATGAACAGGATGTTCGTCGTGTCGATCTCGAGGAATTCCTGGTGGGGGTGCTTGCGTCCGCCCCCCGGTGGGACGGAGGCGGTGGTGCCCTCGATGATCTTGAGCAGCGCCTGCTGCACGCCCTCGCCGGAGACGTCGCGGGTGATCGAGGGGTTCTCGGCCTTGCGGCCGATCTTGTCGATCTCGTCGATGTAGATGATGCCCTTCTCGGCGCGCTTGACGTCGCCGTCGGCGGCCTGGATGAGCTTGAGGAGGATGTTCTCCACGTCCTCGCCCACGTAGCCGGCCTCGGTGAGCGCGGTGGCGTCGACGATGGAGAAGGGGACGTCCAGGAGCTTGGCCAGGGTGCGGGCCAGATGCGTCTTGCCGGTGCCGGTGGGGCCGAGCAGGAGGATGTTGGACTTGCCGAGCTCCAGGCCGTCGCCCTCGGCGACGGCGCGCTCGCGCACCTGGACGCGCTTGTAGTGGTTGTAGACGGCCACGCTCATGGCGCGCTTGGCGCCCTCCTGGCCGATCACGTAGCTGTTGAGGAAGTCGAAGATCTCCTGCGGCTTGGGCAGCTCGAGGGGAACGCCGACGGAGCCGGAGCCGAGCTCCTCGTCGACGATCTCGTTGCACAGCTCGATGCACTCGTCGCAGATGTAGACCCCGGGACCGGCGATGAGCTTCTTGACCTGCTTCTGGCTCTTACCGCAGAAGGAGCACTTGAGCAGATCGACGCTCTCGGCATTGCGTGGCACGTGTCCCCCTTGTGTGGTCGGGTCCGCTCCCGGGCGACGCGGGGAGCGCCGCTGGAATCAGGGAACGGGGTGCCGCCAGCCTATTAGGTCGAGCGCCCTGGCGCGAGGGCCGGGCCCGGCGAGCCCCTGAGCGATCGCCCGCCCGGTGGTGGGGCGCCGAGCGCCGCGCCGACGGCTGCGCAAGGCATTCTCAATCATGCAAGCAGACTGCTAGCATAGACGCGTGACCACTTTGTACATCCGCGACGTCGATGAGGGAGTCGCCGAGGAGCTCAAGCTCCGCGCGGCGGCCGAAGGGATGTCCCTGTCCGCCTATGCGGCCGCCCAGTTGGCAGTGATCGCCTCACGGCCCACGAACGCCCAGGTGGTCGCGCGCCTTCGCCGGCGCGATCGCCGCGACGGGCCGACGACGCAGCAGATCGTCTCCGCAGTGCGCGAGGGTCGGGAGTGAGTAGGGCCTCCGTTCATCCCACTCGGCCAGTGCGGGGGCAGGCCCGGTGATCGTCATCGATACCTCGGCACTCATCGAGGGACTTGTGGGGCGCACGCCCAGCGTCCGGCTCCTTGACCTGCTCGCGGGGGAGCTCGCGGCTCCTCAGGTCATCGACTTCGAGGTGCTCTCCGCCCTGCGCGGCATGGTGCTCGGCGGCCTCCTGCCCCTCGATGAGGCGCAGGAGGCCCGGCGCTTCTTCTACGAGCTCACGATCTGGCGATACGAAGGAGCCCCTCTCGCCGAGAGGATCTGGGAACTGCGGCACCAGTACACCGCGCACGACGCCGCCTATCTCGCTCTCGCGGAAAGCCTCGACTCCCCCGTGGTGACCTGCGATCGCAAACTCGACGCCGGAGGCCACCGCGCCGAGGTCCTGCTCCTGCCCCGCTCCAACTGACAGAGCTCGCGGAACGGCCACGGAGGAGGCCATGCCGCGCCGACGGCCGCCACTGGCACCGGTGTCGCCTCCGGCGCCTTGGATTGCGCTCTCCCCGCACCGGTCGGCGCACTCCACCCCGATCGATGCCCTCCGCACTGAGCGGTACCCTGCGCACCCACTGGTGGTCAGAACGCACCGGTGGGTGGAATCGGCACCGCTGGGCGGATGGCACCGATCGGCGCCATGAGATGTCAGGAGGAGTGCGGGGAGGGTGCGGCCTTGCGCGGGCTGAGCACCTGGTCGACGATCCCGTAGTCCCGGGCGGCGGTGGCGGTGAGGATCTTGTCGCGCTCCAGATCGTTGTGGATCCGATCGCGGTCCCGGCCGGTGTGCGCGGCCAGGGTGTCCTCCAGCCAGGCGCGCATGCGGTCGATCTCGTCGGCGATGATCTCGATATCGCTGGCCTGGCCGTGCATGCCCTCCATGGCGGGCTGATGGATGAGCACGCGGGCGTTGGGCAGGGCCAGGCGCTTGCCCGGGCTGCCCGCGGCCAGCAGCACGGCGGCGGCGGAGGCGGCCTGCCCCAGGCAGACGGTCTGCACCTGCGGCTTGATGTACTGCATCGTGTCGTAGATGGCGGTCAGGGCCGTGAAGGAGCCGCCGGGGCTGTTGATGTACATGGTGATGAGCCCATCGGGGTCCTGGGACTCCAGGACGAGGAGCTGGGCCATGATGTCATCGGCGGAGGCGTCGTCCACCTGGACGCCCATGAAGACGATGCGGTCCTCGAAGAGCTTGGCGTAGGGGTCCTGGCGCTTGAAGCCGTAGGCGGTGCGCTCCTCGAATTGGGGCAGCACGTAGCGGGACTGCGGCATGGCGGCGGCAGCGCCGACGGGGCCCATCTGGCGCGCGACAGCCTCGAAGTAGGGACGAGTGCTCATATCAGTTCTCCCCGTTCTGCTGGCCGATCTCCCGGCTGGAGCGCACGATGTGGTCGACGAAGCCGTAGTCGAGGGCCTCGGGGGCGCTGAACCAGTGGTCGCGGTCCGAGTCGGCGATGATCTGCTCGACGGAGTGGCCGGTGTTGGCGGCCGTGATCTCGGCGAGCTCCTGCTTCATCTTGATGATGAGGTCGGCGTTGATGCGGATGTCCGTGGCCGATCCGCCCGCACCTCCGGAGGGCTGGTGCATGAGGACTCGGGCGTGCGGGGTCAGGTATCGCTTGCCCTTGGCCCCGGCGCTGAGCAGGAACTGGCCCATGGAGGCGGCCATGCCGGTGGCGACGGTGACAACGTCGGGCTGGACGTACTGCATGGTGTCGTAGATGGCCATGCCGGCGGTCACGGAGCCGCCGGGGCTGTTGATGTACAGGTAGATGTCCCGCTCGGGGTCCTCGGCGGCCAGCAGCAGCATCTGGGCGCAGATGGCGTTGGCGTTGTCATCGCGCACCTCCGATCCCAGCCAGATGATGCGCTCCTTGAGGAGCCTGTTGTAGATGGAGTCGGTCAGGCCCAGCCCGGCGCCCTGGCCCTCGTGGGCACTGGGGGCGGCGACTGCGCCGGGGCGCGTGTGGAACTCGCTCACGTCTGTCCTCTCGTATCGGTGGGTCAACGCTAGCGCGAGGCGGCTGAGCTCCACGCCCGCCCTCGTCGCCTTTTCGCTCACGGCACAGGGTCCGCCGGGCGGCCGCCCCCCTCACCGGAGGGGTGGCACGGACGCGGGGATCGGGTTAGCCTGGCCTTATCCTTATTTTTCTCGACTGCGACAGGAATGAATCATGGCGGCGGCGCATCACCCAGCCCGGGACGAGGCGATGAGTGCCTCTGCGGGCCGCGGCCGGCGCCGGGGACCGGAGGCCTCGCGCATGCAGGGGCACTGGCTGCTCGCCAAGCTCGGCAAGCGGGTGCTGCGCCCCGGCGGCATCGAGCTCACCCGCCGTCTCCTCGAGGCGGTCGACATCCGCCCGGGGCAGCGCATCGTCGAGCTGGGGCCGGGCGTCGGGCGCACCGCCGAGCTCCTCCTGGGCTCCTCCCCCGCCTCCTACCGGGCCGTCGATCCCAACCCGGAAGGCCGCGAGCGGGTCGCCGCCGTCCTCGCGGGGCACCCGCGGGCCGAGTACGTCATCGCCGATGCCGCCGACACGGGGCTGCCCACGGGCGAGGCCGATCTCGTCGTCGGCGAGGCGATGCTGACCATGCAGTCGCAGGAGGGCAAGAGGGCGATCATCGCCGAGGCCGCCAGACTCCTGGCCCCCGGGGGCCGGTACGCGATCCACGAGCTCGCCCTGCGCGCCGATCGCGGGGAGGAGGAGAGGGAGGCCGCGCGCAAGCGCCTGTCCCGGATCATCAGGGTCGGGGCCAGGCCCCTGCCCGAGGAGGAGTGGCGCGCCCTCCTGACGGGGGCGGGACTGGAGGTCGTGTGGACCGGTACGGCCCCGATGCGCCTGCTCGAGCCCCGCCGCCTCATCGCCGACGAGGGGATTCTCGGGGCCCTCCGCTTCTGGCGCGCCGTGCGGCGCACGCCCGGCGCCCTGGAGCGCATCAGGGCGATGCGCGAGACCTTCCGGGCGCAGGAAGAGCTGCTGAGCGCCGTCGGTATCGTCGCTCGCAAGCCCGCTCCGGCCTGAGGGCGAGCCGAGTCAGCCACGGCGACCCGGCACGGCCCCATCCGCCCATCCGTCAGCACCCGACCGTGAAAGGAGCACCATGCCCACCACACCCATCACCGAGTCCCTGTTCCGCCTGGGCCTCAATGAGGCCCTTCCCGTGAGCGAGGAGGCCACGACGTCGCGGGTCGTCGTCAACAACGACGTCCTGCGCACCGTGATCTTCACCTTCGACGCCGGCCAGCTGCTCACCGAGCACGCCTCCCCCAAGGCGGTGGTCGTCACGCTCCTGGAGGGCGAGATGGACTTCTCCATCGGCGAGCGGACCGAGCGCCTCACCGCTGGCGACGTCGTCTATCTGGCCCCGGGCGACCGCCATGCCCTCACCGCCGTCACCGCCTGCCGCATGCAGCTCGTCATGGTCGACGTCGGCGGCCAGTAAGCGAGCCCCACCCGAAACGGTCCCGTAAGGGCCGCCTGGAAAGGCCTCACGGGGCCGTGCGCTGCGGCGCGGAACCGCCCCGCCCACCGCAGGCGCCCCCGCCACGAGGGCGGTCCCCCGGCAAGGACCGACCGCCCGGGCGGTGCCCGAGCGCAGTCGTGGGGCCCGCCACCGAGACGGTGGTGGGCCCCACGGGGAGACGACGGGGAGGCGGACTCAGCTCACTTGGCGCTGTCGGCGCTCGGGGCGCTGGCGGAGGAGGCCGAGGACGGGCTGGACGGCGAGGAGGAGGCCGAGCCGTTCTTCTCGTCGGTGTCGGCCGGGGTGGAGACGCGCTCGACCTCGTCGACGATGGCGGCGGCGTCGGCCTCATCGGAGCCGATGAACTCGCTGAGGTCGAGTTCCTTGCCCGCCGAATCCTTGACGGTCACCTGGCGCAGGGCCAGGGCGAGGGACTTGTTGCGGGCGAGTTCGGAGACGAAGGCCGGGATCTGGCCGGCCTGCTGGGCGCCCTGGATGAACTGGCCGGGCTCCATGCCGTACTGCTGGGCGGTCTGGAAGAGGAAGTCCATGAGCTCGTTCTGGTCGACGCGCACGTCGAGGGTCTCGGCCAGGACGTCGAGGATGATCTGGTCGCGCACACCGCCGGTGACGTCGTCACGGATCTCGGCGGCGTGCTCCTCGTCGTCCTCCTTGCCCTCGGCGGCCAGGTGCTGGGTGATCTCGTTGTCGATGACGGCCTGGGGGACCTCGAAGTCGATCCTGTCGCGCAGCAGGTCGAGCAGGGCGTCGCGGGCGGCGACGGCCTGGTCGGCGGTCTTGCGGTCGGTGGCCTGCTTGGCGAGGTCCTCGCGCAGCTCGGCGATGGTGTCGAACTCGGAGGCCATCTGGGCGAACTCGTCGTCCGCCTCGGGCAGCTCGCGCTGCTTGACGGCGGAGGCGGTGACGGTGACCTCGGCCTGCTCGCCGGCGTGCTCGCCACCGGCGAGCTCGGTGGTGAAGGTGGCGGACTCCTCGGCCTTGAGGCCGCGCAGGGCCGTGTCCAGGCCCTTGAGCATGTTGCCCTTGCCGATCTCGTAGGAGACGCCGGAGACCGAGTCGACCTCCTCGCCGTCGATGACGGCCGTCAGGTCGATGGTGACGAAGTCGCCGGTCTTGGCCTTGCGGCCCACGGACTTCAGCGAGCCGAAGCGGGCGCGCAGGGAGTCGAGTTCGGCGTCGATGTCCTGCTCGCCCACCTCGACGGCGTCGACGGTCAGCTCGACGCCCTCGAGCTCGGGCAGGTCGAACTCGGGGCGCACGGTGACCTCGGCGGTGAAGACGAGCCGGCCGCCGTTCTCGCCAGTGACGTTGGGCAGCTCGGTGACCTCGACCTCGGGCTGGAGAAGCGGCACGCGGCCGGATTCCGCGATGGCGTCGCGGTAGCGGTCGGGCAGCTCGCCGTTGACGGCCTCCTGGATGACGGAGGCGCGGCCGATGCGCTGGTCGATGATGCGGGCGGGGACGTGGCCGCGGCGGAAGCCGGGGACCTGGACCTGCGAGCCGATCTCCTTGTAGGCGGCGTCGAGGCTGGGCTTGAGCTCCTCGTAGGGGACCTCCACGGTCAGCTTGATGCGCGCGGGGTCTAGGTTCTCGACAGTGCTCTTCACGGGGGATCTACTCCGAATGCTGGGTTGCAGGTGCGCCGTCGTCCGGCGGACGCCCATGGACGGCGTCAATCCCGGTCATCCTATGGCACTCGCCGGTGAGCGGTGAAAACAGCCGGGAGCCCCCGCCTATGGCGCTGGGCACAACCGGCAGAGGGCCCGCCCGCCGACCGCGGCGGCCTCATTCATGGGTGACGACGGTGGTGCCGATCTCGACGAAGTCGTAGAACCAGTGGGCCTCCTCGACGGGGGCGTTGATGCAGCCGTGGCTGGTCTGACCGGAGTTGTAGCCGAACTCGCTGACCCAGGGGGCGCCGTGGATGGCGAAGTTGCCATCCCAGTAAGCGATCCAGGGGACGCCCTTCTGGCAGTAGGGGAATCCGGGGGTGCAGCCGAGGTCCTGGGACTCGTTCTTGAGGTAGACGCGGTGGGTGCCGAGCTCGGTGGCCCACTCGCCGGACTCCTCGCCGTGGTTGATGCTCACGGGGCCGTGGACGGCGGTGGTGCCGACATAGGCGGTCATCGTGTCGTCGGTGAGGTTGACATCGACCCATTTCTCACCGTCGGCGGCCCGGTAGGCGAAGCGCTCGGGGCCCGAGGGGACGGTGCGGGTCCGAGTGGAGGGGGCGACGGGCTCGGAGGCGAGGGCACCGGAGTAGTCGGTCCCGGCGCTCAGGGCCGAGGCGATGCCGTCGGCGATCTCCTGGGCGTTGGTGGTGCGCGTGCCGGGCCGGCCGGGGCGGGCCAGGCCGAGGTCGTTGCCGGCGGCGTCGACGTTGGTGATCGCATCGACCGGCGCCCTGTCGATCTCGGCTCGGTGGGAGTCCACCCAGGCGCGGACCCTGGCGGGGTCGATCCGGGCGGTCATCCCCTCATCGGTGGCGGTGGTGGTGGCCCAGGAGGCCTTCTCGGCGGTGGTCGCCGTCCAGGAGGAGCCGGCGCCGGTGAGGGTGACGCCTCCGGCGATGAGCGCGTTGGCCTCGGTGACGGCGGCCTCGGCGTGGGAGGTGGTGGTCGGGGCCTCCTGCGGGGCCGCGGCCACGGTGATGTCGCCGCCGCTCAGCGAGCGGGCAGAGGTGGTCAGGGAGGCGCGGATGGCGGCGCCGTCGACGCCGGTGCCGGAGGAGTCGGGGACGACCTCGAAGGCGGTCCCGTCGGCGCTGAGCTGGATCCGCGCGGGCACGGGGGCGGTGCCGGCGAGGGCCTGGGCGGAGGCGAGGAAGCCGGCGAAGACATCCTCGTCGAGGGCGACCGCGGGGATGACCTCGCGGGGCCCGATGATCGATCGCAGGGTGGGGCCGAAGGAGCCCGCGCCATCGACGGCGGCCCTGGCGGTGGCGTCGGCGTCGAGGACGACCCCGGCCTGGGCGAGGGTGGCCGTCTGGCTGGACTCCCCGACGCGGATGGTCACCCGGGCATCATTGAAGCGGTTGGAGATGAGGCCGACGATCTGGTCGTGGTCGAGGCCGCTGACATCGCACCCCGCGATGGTGGTGCCGGGCAGGGCGACGTCGTCGTGGGCCTGCGCGTAGCCGCCGACCATCGCGGCCCCGCTGAGCACGAGCGCGCAGGCAGGGGCGATCTGCCACCGCCCCGGCCTTCGTGCGTTCCCCGCGCCGTGCCGCATCACCACAGAGTAAACGCCTCGCCCGAGCGCGACATATTCGACCTGCTCAAGCGCGACAGCCCGGAGCGGCGCCGGTGGGGAGGGGTGGGGCCCGAGCACCGGTGAAGTACAGCGCACGCCCTGGCAGGGCCCCGGAGGCGTTCTCCGCTGCCTAGGATCATCCCCGTGACCACGTCCGTCCCCGCCCCTCCCCCATCCGGTTCCCCAGGCACCGCCCCCGCCTCCCTCGACGTCTCGCCCGGCTCGGTGGTGCGCGTGCGCGATGAGGAGTGGCTGGTCACCCAGGTCTCACACAACGCCGACGGCATGCTCGTGTCCGTCCAGGGCCTGTCCGAGCTGGTGCAGGACACGACCGCCCAGTTCAGCGCCAGCCTGGACCGCATCACCCCGGTGGATCCTCGCCGTACCCGCGTAGTGGCGGACCCCTCGCCCGGCTATCGCCTGTCGCGCCTGTGGTTGGAGGCGACGCTGCGCAAGACCCCGCTGCCCGCGGTCTCCACGGACCTGGCGGTGGTCGGCGGCATGCTGGCTGACCCCCTGCCCTATCAGCTCACCGCGGTTCGCCAGGCCCTGGACCCGGCGAACCTGCGCCCGCGGATCCTGCTGGCCGACGCCGTCGGGCTGGGCAAGACCCTGGAGATCGGCATGATCCTGGCCGAGCTCGTGCGCCGGGGCCGTGGCCAGCGCATCCTCATCGTCACTCCGCGCCATGTGCTGGAGCAGATGCAGCACGAGATGTGGTCGCGTTTCGCCCTGCCCTTCGTGCGCCTGGACTCGCTGGGTATCCAGCGGGTGCGGCGCTCGGTGCCGGCCACCCGCAATCCTTTCTCCGTGTACCACCGCGCGATCATCTCGATTGACACGCTCAAGTCCGACCGCTACCTCAGCCACCTGCGCCGCCAGCACTGGGACGCCGTCGTCATCGACGAGTCGCACAACGTGACGAACCGGGGCACGCTCAACAACCGTCTGGCTGACGTCCTGGCCCGTCAGACCGACGCCCTTATCCTGGCCTCCGCGACCCCACACAATGGAGATCCCGCGTCCTTCGCCGAGCTCATCCGGCTGCTGGAGCCGACGGCGGTGCGCCCGGATGGCGCCCTCGACGAGGAGGCCGTGCGCCGGCTCGTCATCCGCCGTCACCGTCATTCTCCTCAGGTGCGCGACGTCGTGGGCGGCCGGTGGAAGGAGCGGCTCGCCCCGGTCAACCGGCTGGTGGAGCCGTCCCCGGCGGAGGAGGCGGTGGCTACGGAGCTGTCCCGCTCCTGGCTGCACCGGCCCGACGGCGCCGCGGCTCCCGGACTGGTCCCTGGCACGGGCCGGGGTGGCGAAGTCCTCTTCTCGTGGACGCTGGCGAAGGCCTTCCTGTCTTCCCCGGCGGCTCTTATCCAGACGATTGATGAGCGCATGGCGCGGCGCCGGTCCCGCGCGGCGAGCGAGGAGGCGCTGGCCTCCTCGGAGCAGGCGCGGGCCCTCACCCGGTTGCGCGAGCTGGCGGTGGTCGCGAGTACGACGGACTCGGGCAAGTACCGGGCGCTGGTGGAAGAGCTGGAGCGGATCGGCATCGGGCGCCGCTCGCCGCAGCGGGTCGTCGTGTTCGCCGAGCGCATCGCCACCCTGACCTGGCTGGCGGAGCACCTGCGTGAGGACCTGGGTCTGCCGGAGGAGGCGGTGCGGGTCATGCACGGCAGCCTGTCGGACGTCGAGCAGCAGGAGATCGTCGAGGCTTTCCGCCAGTCGCATACGCCGGTGCGCGTCCTGGTGACCGGCGATGTGGCCTCGGAGGGCGTCAACCTGCACGCCCAGTGCCATGAGCTCATCCACTACGACATCCCCTGGTCACTCATCCGCATCGAGCAGCGCAATGGCCGGATCGACCGTTACGGCCAGGAGGTCTCTCCCCAGATCACGACCCTGCTGCTCAGCCCGGCGGACCCGGGCTTTTCCGGCGATGTGCGGGTGCTGACCCGCCTGATGGAGAAGGAGGACCAGGCGCACCGGGCGCTGGGCGACGCCGCCTCCCTTATGGGCTTGTACTCCGGTGAGAAGGAGGAGAAGGCGATCCGTGAGGCGCTGGCCGCGGGCACGGATATCGACGCCGTCGTGCCGGATGTGGAGGAGGCTCTGGAGCGCGACCCGATGGCGGCCCTGTTCGCGCGTCTGACGGGGGCGGCGCCGGCTGTGGGCGGGGCACCCTCCGACGGCGAAGCTCGCTCCGACGGCGTCGTCCCCTCCACCGCGGCAACCCACGGCGTCGGCGGTATTCCGCCTGCCGACGGCGAGGCCCGGCCTTCCAGCACCACCCCACCGGCCAGCACCACCCCGCTAGCCGGCCCCCTCTCCTCCCCCGCGTCGACGGCGGCGTCCGGGCAGCCTCCTACGTCCGACCAGCACCCCTTGTACGCCTCGCAGGTGGACTACCTGCGCCAGGCCCTCACCGAGCTCTATGAGCGCCCGGAGGAGAAGGCCGACCCGGTGACAGGCGGGGGCGGGGTGTCGTGGCGTGAGCACGGCGTCGAGCACGTGGCCGAGCTCGTGCCCCCACCGGGGCTGCGCGCCCGTCTGGCGGTCCTGCCGCAGTCCTACCTGCAGGAGCGCCGGGTACGCGAGCGCCTTCTGTTGGCGACCACGGCCCGTAAGGGCGCGCAGCTGCTGGCTCAGGCGCTGCGGGACGACTCGTCCTCCTCCTGGCCGGAGGCCCACTACCTGGGGCCCTTGCACCCGGTGCTGGAGTGGGCGGGTGACCGGGTGCTGGCGCGCCTGGGACGCTCCTCGATTTTCGCTGTCCATGGCGAGGTGGACGCTCCGACCGTCCTGCTCCTGGGGACGCTGACGAACCGGGCGGGTCGGACGGTGTCGATGGTGAGCGCGAGCGTGGCCTTCCCCTTCCTGGACGTGGAGGCGGCCCGCGCGGATGTGGCGGTAGGACGCGCGCTCACGCCTACCGCCGTAACCACACCGCACACCTCACCGGCGGCCATGTTCACTGCGGTCGGGGTCGGGCCGGGGCAGACGAATCCGGGAGCACCCGCAGACCTGGACCTGCTGAGCGCACTTATCGCCCCGGCGGTGGATGCAGCCCACACGCAGATGAAGACAGTGGTCGATGCGGCCACGTCGGACGCCGAGGGACGGGTGAGCGCCTGGGCGGCGCGAGTGGACTCGTGGGATGACGACGCCGGCCGGCTCCTACAGAACCGCCAGCTGCGGTCCCAGCGCCGCACGGTGGGCCAGGAGCGTGAGCTCATCGCGCAGCACTCGCCCGCCCATACGCTCATCCGGCCGCTGCTCGTCGTCGTGCCGCGGCAGACCACTGAGGAAGGAGGCCGCTGATGGCGGTGTCGGACGCGCTCGTCGTGGGCGAGGACTGGATCAGTGAGCACTACTTCACCACCGACGCCGCCAAGGGATCCTTCCTGGCGCGGGTCCTGGAGCGCCGCAAGGAGTGGGAGGACCTGGAGAAGCCGGCCGACGGCGCGGCGCCTGTGCAGACGCCGCGCACGCGTCTGCGCTCCGCCAGGCCTCGGCTGGAGGAGCTGCTGGCGGCGCTTCCCGCGCCTGACGGCGCTGGCGCGTCCGACAGCAACGTGGCAGACGGGACGCTGGCCCTGACCGCCGCCACCCTGGAGGCGTCCGCCGAGCTGGACGCCCTGCTGCGCGAGGTCCTGGGGTTCGCCTCGGCCGAGTACCGGCTGACCGACTGCGGCCCGGTGACACTGGTGCGCCCTGTCGGCGACGAGGGCCCGGCCCCGCTGGCCCTGCTGCGGGCGCGTCCTGCGGCGGCGGTGGAGGACCTGCTGGCCAAGGACGGCCGGACTCTGGCGGGGCCGTGGGAGCCGGTGGACCTGGCCGAACCGGCCGCCGCGCCCATAGAGGGCGCTGAGCCGGTGGAGTCGGTATCCCGGGCGCTGTCCACACTCATGACGGACGAGCACGGCCCGACTTTCGCCCTCGTCCTGGCGGGGCGGTGGGCGCTTATCGCGGAGAAGGAGCGCTGGCCGGAGGGCCGGTGGCTGGCGGTGGATGTCCAGATCGTCGTCGAGCGCCATGACGTCAGGCGCGGCGGTGAGGTGGAACGGGCCCTGGCCTGCCTGGAAGCTGCCTCCCTCGTGCCCGGCCCGGAGGGTGAGACGTGGTGGACGGCGACGCTGGCGGAGTCGGCGGCGCACACGGTGGGGGTCTCGAAGGACCTGCGTGAGGGGGTGCGCTCCTCGATCGAGGTCATCGCGAACGAGGTGGTGCGCCGTCGCGCGGCGGCGGGGCTGGCCCCGCTCCCCCAGTCCCAGGCGCAGCCTCTGGCGTTGCAGTCACTGCGGTTCATCTACCGGATCATCTTCCTGCTGTACGCGGAGGCGAGCCCGGAGCTGGGTGTGCTGCCGGTGGGGGCCGCGGAGTACGACGCCGGCTACGGCCTGGAGCGTCTGCGCGAGCTGTGCCTGCGCGAGCTGCATGAGGAGTCCTCCCAGTCGGGCACGCACATCTATGAGTCCTTGAGCCTGCTGTTCGCCCTGGTGGACCAGGGGCACAACGCCCGGGCGGCGGGCGAGAGGGCCGACGAGCCAGTGGACGGCCTGGTGTTCCAGCCGATGCGCGCGGACCTCTTCCGCCCTGAGGCGACGGCGCTCATCGACGAGGTGGGCCTGGGCAACGCGGCGTTGCTGCGGGTGCTGCGCAGCCTGCTGCTGACGACGGAGGGCGGCAAGGCGGGTCGCGGCTTCATCTCCTACGTGGAACTGGGCATCAACCAGCTGGGCGCGGTCTACGAGGGCCTCATGAGCTACACGGGTTCCTTCGCTGCGGAGCGCCTGTGGGAGGTGGCCCCGGGCGGGGATGCCTCGAAGGGCTCGTGGGTGGTGGCGCGTGACGTCATGGAGGGCCTGGAGGAGCGGGACTTCGTGACGGTGACCGACGAGGCCACCGGGGAGCGCCGAAATGTGACCTATGAGGCGGGCGAGTTCGTCTTTAGGCTCTCGGGCCGGGACCGGCAGCGCTCGGCCTCCTTCTACACCCCGGAGGTGCTTACCCGCTTCACGGTGCAGCAGGCACTGGCCGAGCTGCTGGACTGCGATGGGCGCACGACGACGGCTGAGGAGGTGCTGGGCTTGACGGTGTGCGAGCCGGCGCTGGGCTCGGGGGCCTTCGCCATCGAGGCGGTGCGCCAGCTGGCGGAGCAGTACCTGTCGCGCCGGGAGCGTGAGCTGGGTGAGCGGGTTGACCCGCAGGAGCGTCCCCGCGAGCTGGCGAAGGTGAGGGCGTACCTGGCGCTGCACCAGGTGTATGGGGTGGACCTCAATGCGACGGCGGTGGAGCTGGCGGAGGTCTCCCTATGGCTGGACACGATGGTGGAGGGCCTGGCGGCGCCGTGGTTCGGTCTGCGGCTGCGCCGCGGCAACTCGCTCGTGGGCGCTAAGCGCGCCCTGTACTCGGTCTCACAGCTGAAGAAGGGGGCGTGGCTGAGGAACGCACCGGTAGCCGAGCCGCTGAGTGCCGTTGCCGAGGCCCTGGACGACGACGGTGCCCGCCGCCTGGGTGGGGCCGTGGACGTATCGGATCGCGTCCACCACTTTCTCCTGCCGGCCAAGGGTTGGGGCAGCGCGGTGGAGGTGCCCACGCAGGTGCGGGGCCTTGTGGACGCTGAGCGCCTGAGGGCTCTCAAGACCTGGCGCAGGGAGGTGACGAAGGCGCCGACGAAGGTGCAGGTGCGGCGGCTGACGGCGCTGGCGCGGCGCGTGGAGGTGCTGTGGGAGCTGAGCCTGCGGCGCTTGCGGGTGGCGGAGGCGGAGGCCTCCCGGCGCATCGACCTGTGGGGGCGCCAGGTGGCGCCTGACGCCGGTTCGACGGTGAGCCGTGAGGAGATCGAGGCCTACCTGGCTGATGAGGACTCGGCCTACCGGCGCCTGCGCCTGGTGATGGATGCGTGGTGCGCCCTGTGGTACTGGCCGCTGACGACGGATGTGACCCCGCCGACGCTGGAGCACTGGCTAAACGCTTTGGAGGGGATCCTCGGGACGGCACCCAAGGACGCCAAGGGCACTAACAGGACGTTGGCTGAGGCCTCGACCTGGGCGGAGCTTCAGGACGTGGAGGCGGTAGAGCTCGGTTTCGCGGGCGCCCGCCCAGTCGCCTCCGTGTGTGACGACCCGGAGAACCGCTGGCTGGAGGTGGTGCGGGCGGCGGCGGCCGAGCAGGGCTTCTTCCACTGGGAGCTTGACTTCGCCACTGTCTTCGCCCGTGGCGGTTTCGACCTCCAGGTGGGCAACCCGCCGTGGGTGCGCCCCAACGTTGAGGTGGAGACGCTGCTTGCCGACGGCGACCCGTGGTGGGTGCTCACCTCCAAGCCCTCACTGGCTGAGCGGAAAGTGCGTCTCCCCCTCACCTTGGACCGCCGCGGCATCCGGAACATAGTGGTGGACGGTGCGAGCGAGACCCAGGTCCTCGGCGAGTTCATCAGCGACGCCACCGTCTACCCGGTGATGGAGGGTCGCCCCGACCTCTATCGAGCCTTCATGTGCCAGGTGTGGGAGCACCAGAGTGAGCGGGGCATCTCCAGTCTCATCCATATGGAGACGCACTTCACCGACGCCAAGACACCCGCTCTCAGGGCGGCCACCTACCGGCACCTGCGCCGGCACTGGCAGTTCATCAATGAGCTCCAGCTGTTCGACATCGACCACCACAACGCCTATGGCATCCACGTCTACGGGTCGGAGCGCACCCCCTCCTTCGTTCATGCGACGTCGCTCTACCATCCGGACACGGTTCTGCGGTCACTCGTCCATGACGGCAGTGGTGAGGAGCCTGGTTTCAAGGATCCGCACACGGGCACGTGGGACCTGCGCCCGCATGCGTCACGTATCCAGCGGGTGGACGGGTCGGTCCTGCGGACCTGGCAGGCTGTGACCGAAGCAGAGGACTGGAGATCGACCCCCATGGTCTCGACCGTCAACTCCGCAGCAGCGCGCACGCTATCGACCCTCGCGTCGTATCCACGCATCAGCAGCCTCGGTCTCCGGTTCTCAAGCGGCTGGAACGAGACCACTGACTTCAACAGCGGTCGATTCACCAAGGCCTGGGGCAAGGCGTCATGGGAGGACGCCATCCTTCAGGGGCCACACCTTCACGTCTCCACTCCTCTGTACAAGAGTCCGAATGCGACGATGAAGCATAACCAGGACTGGACCGCGACCGATTTTGAGGCTCTTCCTACACGCGCTCTGCCGGTGACTCAGTACAAGCCTGCGGGCGACCGCGCCACGTACGACCGCCTGTACACCCACTGGGGCGAGTCCTCCGCCCGCGACCACTACCGCATCGCCTGGCGCCGCATGGCAGCTAACACCGGCGAGCGCACCCTCATCCCCGCGATTATCCCTCCCGGCGCAGCCCATGTGGACGGAGTGTTCTCTGCCGCAATGCCACATACCGCATCATCAGCCGCACCGACCATGGCCGCACTCGCGTCATCCCTTCTCGCTGACTTCCAGGTTCGCTCCCGTGCACGCAACGACATCCGCGGCAACGATTTCAACCTGCTGCCTGCCCTTCCACTCGACAATCCGTTAGCTCACAGAGTCGCATTCCGCGCCCTACGTCTCAACTGTATGACCGAGGCCTATGCGGACTTGTGGGTTGAGTGCTGGGATGAGTCCTTCCTCGATGATGCACCGATCTTGGAGCGTTATGACGAGCGCCCGGTGGGTCCGGTGTGGACGCCTGATGTGCCGTTGCGTCGGGCTGAGGATCGTCGGAACGCCCAGGCGGAGATCGATGTGATGGTGGCAATGATGCTGGGTGTACCGGTGGAGGATCTGTGCACGATCTATCGGACGCAGTTCGCTGTGCTGTACGACTACGATCATGGCCGTGGCCAGGGCGCGTACATCTATGACGCGAACGGCCGGCAGGTGCCAACTCCGGTGCGCCAGGCCTGGGCCAAGCGCGGCCGTCCGGACTCGAACGACGCCATGCCGTTATCGGAGCGCACCCACCCCCACCCCGGCTCGGGCGTAAACTATGTCTATTCCCTCCCCTTCCGCACCCGCGACCGAGAATCCGACTTCCACCACATTCATAGTCACCTTTCCCGAAAAGGGCACACATCATGTCAGAAAGCACAACTGCAAGCGCTCAGGATATTTTCATTACAAAGGTGACCGTCTCAAACTTCAAAAAAATCGCCCAAGCAGAGATTCCACTAAACAACATCACCTATCTGATCGGCGGCAACAATTCTGGCAAGAGTAGCGTACTACAAGCCATCCACACAGCCTTTAGCTGCGCCCAATTGCACTCAAATGAAGGAGGAAAAGGAAATATCCCCGAAGCCGACCTATTCTACTCTCCAACAGAGAACTTTCCCGAACTAGGCCATGGGAAAGATTACACAGCACACGGGAAAGGCGGAGAGGTAGTATTCACGTATCGCACGACCGACGACGCTTCATCTGAATCCACCTACGGAATAACCATGAGAAAGGCAAGCAATAAGAACAACGTCAAAGTCAAGCTAACCGGAAAGGATTCTGACCCAATCCGCAAAGCTATCGACGACAAAAGAACTCTGTTTAGCGTATACGTGCCAGGCCTGACCGGAATACCGTTGCGAGAAGAATACAAGAGTAGAGGAGCAATTCTTCGGACCGCAGCAGGAGGTGAAGCTAATCTTGTATTTCGAAACATCTTACTCCAGCTCGCAGAATCGAATAGGCCCAAAGAAAGCAATATTCGCACGCTTGAAGCGATTCTCAGCAAGATCGTTGGCGTTGACGCTAAGTTCGAAGTAAAGTTCGCCAAAGAGGTCGATCGTTACATTTACGTCAGGCTAAGCGTAGGTAACAACAGACCACTTCCGATAGACCTCTGGGGAACAGGTGTTCTCCAAGCAACTCAGATCACAGCATACGCACTACTATTCCGCCCGACACTACTCCTTGTCGACGAACCTGACAGCCACCTCCACCCTGACCTTCAAAAGACACTCATTAGCGCCTTAAAAGAGATTGTAGATACGATCGGTTGCCAGATCGTCCTAACCACCCACTCTCGGCATATGATCACCGCTGCACCTGAAGGGACCAGGGTCGTTTGGATGAAAGATGGCGAGGTCGAAAACTATGACGCTCGCGACATCAGCGAGGTTCTCTTGGATCTCGGAGCCCTTGATTCCTTCGACTGTCGTTCAAAGATCATCCTATATACTGAAGACTCGGGTAGCTCATCACTCACGCAGTGCATCGAGGCCACGCCCGAAACGTCACAGATTTCCTGCCTTTCATATGATGGGATTAAAAATGCACCGAAAGTGGCTCAGCTTAGCGCGCTCGTGAATGAACTTAACATAAAACCGAGGATTGTCATCCATCGTGATCGCGATTGCTTGACCGACGATGAGATCAAGCAATGGTCAAAGCCTTACGAAGATGCAGGGATGTGCGTGTTTATTCCGTCATTGTCCGATACGGAAGCATATTACTGCCTGCCGGAACACGTATCCAAAGTGCTTGAGAAGAGCGAGCATGAGGCTCAAGAACTTCTTGACTCAATCCTAACTGAAAACATTCAACAACTACGCGCCAAGTTCGACGCTAAACGAAAGGACGCCGTATCACAGTTTCACGCCACGGGAGGTGGCCCCGAAGCGGGCGAGTTGTGGAATTCTTGGCAGCAAGACAAGGCTCGGCCTTGGCGAAACATTTGCGGAAAGGCACTACTCAAGCTAATCAACAGTAAAGTCATGAATGAGCGGAAGGTAAAACTTGAATCCGAGCCCAGTTCGAAACTACTTAACGAACTCAAT
This sequence comes from Actinomyces gaoshouyii, assembly GCF_002076915.1. Classification (NCBI taxonomy): domain Bacteria; kingdom Bacillati; phylum Actinomycetota; class Actinomycetes; order Actinomycetales; family Actinomycetaceae; genus Actinomyces; species Actinomyces gaoshouyii. Next base: position 580,241 of record NZ_CP020468.1, on the reverse strand, counting down.
TCCTTTCTCGATGAAATTTCGACATGAATGAGCTTTTCTGACCGGGTGTGCTTGTTGAGGTTGATGATGACGAGCGCGGTTGCGGTGATATGGATGATGGTCTGTGGGTCGAGGGTGACGCGTTGGGGAGCTTTGAAGTGCTTGAGCATCGCGTGTGCCCTCTCGGCGGGCGAGCGTAGAGCGGCGTGGAGGTTGTTTTAGGTCTGGTCGTCAGGGCGCAGGTTGGTACCCTTGACGGGGGCGAGGACGCCGATGCCGGCGCCGGTGTAGCCCTTGTCGGCCAGAGGGGTGAGTGGTGCTTCTCGGACAGAGGAGGATTTTCGTCCTCCTTTGATTCGATAGGATGGAGGCATGTCAAGGGTGAAGTACTCTGAGGAGTTCAAAGAGCAGGAGGTTCGCGAGGTGGTCGACAAGGAATGGTCGTTCGTGTCGGTGGCGGCCTTCCACACGCGCCGGTGGCACCCGTCGAGCGTGTCACCGGCCAGGCGCACCCCGTGAAGCCGTCCATGGCGACCATCTCGATACCTTGCCTCCAGGCCTGGGGGCGATCGGCCAGCCAGGTCTTGAACACCTGCTTGGAGCGTCCGGGGACCATGTCAAGCAGACGGGCCGGGCCGGCGCCGTCGTGCACCGGGGTCAGGTCGATGACCACGGTGGCGTACTTGTCACCAGACCTCGTGTGACGCCACACAGGGGGGTACCCGCTTGAGAGCGTAGCGCGCGGGGGAATCGTCGACCCCGATGACCCTCACGCCGTCGAACCGGCCCGGGTCATCGATCAACTCGCGCTCGCCCTCGGCCAGGACCGCGTCATCGACCGTGCACCAGGAGGCCCCAAGACCTTCGGCGATGCGCGAAACGGTCAGGGGATCGATCGCCAGCGTCTCCAACGCCCAGCGCATCGCGCGACGCGACAGCCCCGCCCGCTGCGCCGCCGCACGGGTCAGGTCCTCACACCAGGCGCGCCCCCATCCGCAACACCTGTAGCGCCGCACGCGCGCCAGCAGCGTGGTCGAGCGGTGACCCAACGGCTCGTGCGCGAGCTGTCGCGCGTCGGTTCCACGCGACAGCGCCCTGCTGGCCCAACCCCGGCACCAAGGACCTAGTTGAGCGGCCCAGCACTCGCTGCACCGCCCGATCCGCTTCCACACGCTGGCCGACAGGCACCACACCGGGCCCGTCCAGACGGCACAAGACCGTCAGATCAGAGGCCGCGAAGGTAGCATCAAGCACGTCGAGGCCTTCCAGATGGGCGTGCAGCAACTTCCATCATCGGAAGACTCCGACACGCTCAGCCACCCACCCTCTCAACTGCGAAGAGTCTATAACCATCTGGACTCGACGGATGTTCACGATGGAGATCGCAGGACGATGGCCAGCACCTCAACGTGCCACCTGTTCAGCGCCGGATGACCGCGTCGGTGGTCGCGCTGGCCCTCAGCATCTCCGTGTCCCAGTAGATCTTCTGGCAAGCCAGACACTGAGCGCACTCCCACACGGAGCACCACTCACAGTCATAGCCATAGTCATAGTGCTAATCTCGCACTATGACTATGACTGTGAGCTCGGTAGACCTGCCGGGGATTGTCTCTCGCCTGCGTCGGCGTGGAGGAGACTCGGCCGACATCGAGGTCAAGGCCTCTCGCGGCGGTTGTCCCGCCCTCGGCGAGACGCTCTGCGCCTTCGCCAACACACCAGGCGGCGGTCTCATCATCCTCGGCCTGGACGAGAACGACGGCTTCTCCCCCGTCAGCCTGACCAACATCGCCACGCTTGAGCAGGGCGTCGCTGCGCAGGCCAGGGAGGCCGTCAGCCCACCTGTCACCTGCAACTTCACCATCGAGGAGGTCGACGGCAACGAGGTGCTCGTCATCCGGGTCAACAGTCTCCCGCTGCAGCACCGGCCCGCGTTCTACCGCGGCAACGCTTACCTGCGTCAGTCCGACGGCGACTACCGCATGAGCGATCTTGAGATCGCACAAATCGAGCTGCTCAAGATCCAGCAGACCAACCCCACGCACCCGGACCTCGCAGCCGTCCCCAGTACCTCCTTGAGCTCGCTCGATACATCGCTCGTTGAGGCCTACGTCAGTCAGGCGCGCACTCGATCGCGCCGGCTTGCCCCGCTTGACACCGACTCCCTCCTCACCGCCACCGGCGTCCTCACGACCACCGGCGAGGCCACCCTCGCCGGCCTCTACGCACTCGGCACCTACCCACAGGGTCTACGCCCTTCTCTCGGCGTGACCGCTGCGGTTCTCATGCCGTCAGGCGCCGAGACCCGCACGCAGGACCTCGCCCACTTCACCGGCCCGATCCCGGACCTCCTTCAGGACGTCATGCAGTGGATCGCCCGCAACACCCCCACTGACATGGGATACGACACCGCCGGTCATGGCCGCGATATCTCGGCCCTGCCGAATCGTGCGGTGAGAGAGCTCATCGCCAACGCACTCGTCCACCGCAACCTCGACGGCGTCACTGACGGCAAGCGGGTGGAGGTCCGCATCAAGGCCGACACGCTCATCGTCACGAGCCCCGGAGGTCTACGCGCGATCACCGTCGACCAGCTCGGCACACCGGGCGGCAAGGCCGCCGTCAACCCCACGCTCTATGACATCTGCAAGGACGTCAGAACGGAGGACGGCAGCCGGCTGATCGAGGGAGAGGGCGGTGGCATCAAGGAGATCCGCGAGGCCGCGGCCGCCGCAGGCCTGCCTGCGCCGGTCTTCCGCGACAGCGGCGTCTCCTTCACCGCGATCCTCAGGTGGCGTCACGCAGGCACCACACCCGTTCCACCTCCCCGACCACGCGAGGCCATCACTCAGACACGCCCACCAAGCAACCGGCCCGCGTCCTTCCCCTCGAAGAACGCGCCTGCGGTCTGGGACCAGCTCGGCGCACCACGCACCTTCGACGAGCTGCGCCGACGCACAGGCATGTCTCGGGCACAGACGCGCTACGCGCTCAACAGCCTGCTCACCGCCGGGCTCGTCGAGATGGTCGGAGGCCGGGGAGACCGGCAGACGACGTACCGCCGCACCAGCCGGACGCCCCAATAGTCGCACTCTCACAGTATGAAAGTGCGACTATGACTATGACTTACAGTCTCACTGCGCTCGTCACCCGTTGAATGCCAGCGGCGCCAGGCCCCCGATGCCGGGCACTTAGCCTCGTACCCGTTCGACGCGAGCCTCGTCGCTCATCCTTCCGCGACGTCTTGCACTTCTTGACCACGGCTGCCCCTCAGACCCGGGGGACCCCGCCGATGACGAGCTCCTCCGTGAGCCTGGGGTGCATGGAGTTCTCCAACTCCTCCACGACGAAGACGCTGCGCTCATCCACTGCCCCCGCAGCTGGAAGAGGATCGGCAGGAGGTTCATGAAGCGCCGAGTCCCGTCGGACTCCTCACGCAGAGGCAAGCTGAAGGAGCGCCGGTCCTGTGCACCCGGTCCCGTCTCCACCTCGTGGTGTGCGACCAGCCGCCGCACCACCGGCTCCCCATCATCGTCGAGGGTCAGGAGAGCATGGTCGCCGTTGCGCGTTGAGAGCATGACGGTGCCACCCGTCTTCCGCAGCGTCTCAACCAGTTCATCCACCACATCACTGGGTATCGACAGGGCTCCAACGCGCATGTCCTCGAAGTCCAGTCTCGAGATGCCCGTGTCTGCTCGCGTCAGACCGGCGTTCATCGCGTTGGTGAAGACGGCGTCGACGTCCAACCGGCTCGGCAGGTGCACATACTCGGCCCCCGGGTGGATCACCGCGAGATGCCGGTCGAACCATCCGTAGGCGAGAGCCACGGCGCTCTCGGTGTCTGCGCCCAGCACACCGAGGAAGGTCTCGTTGTCCGCGATCACCGTCTTGTGCGCGTTCGCCCTCTCATTCTCGTCGAGGTCCCCATACAGCTCGATCCCGTTCTCGTCACGCTCAAAGAGCACCTCCTCGGTACGCGTGCGCACCTCAACAAGGGACTCACGGTGGATGCGGCGCCGGTCGGCAACGACCTCATACAGGAACACGCGGTCCTCAACCAAGCGATCCGGCCGGGGGCGGCCGACAACGAACTCGATGGTGAACGACGTCGGCTCGTCCGCCCCCTTGAGCAGATGGGGGGGCAGCCGCAGCATCACCCCGACGGTCCGCGCCTCGAGGACGAGGCCCCGCAACGCCTCCAGCACAGACACCCTCTCGCCTGCCAGGCCTACAGCTTCACGTCACTGCGCTAGCCTCATCTCAGGCCCACGAGCCCAGCACTAGCCACACCTTTCTCCGCCCTTAACCACAGCACCATGACTCTCCTGCTCCCCAGCCTCCAGGCCGAACGCATCCGCGCCGCCATCGTCGACTACCTGTCAACGACCTTCGCGCTGACGGATGCCGAGCCCCGGCGCGCCCTCACCGACTTCCTCCAGAACGAGCACAACGGTGTCTTCGTCGGCCCCTTCGTCCGCCTTCGCCTGCCCTACGTCCCCGCGAGCGCCCGCTCCGAGGTCCTCGACTGGGACCCCGGGCTCACGCCCTACCGCCACCAGGAACAGGCCTACCAGCGCCTCACCACCAAGGGCGGCCACCGCCCCCAGCCCACCCTCATCACCACGGGCACCGGCTCCGGTAAGACCGAGGCCTTCCTCCACCCTGTCCTCGACCACGTGCTGCGCGCCCGGGCCGAAGGTGTCACCGGACTCAAGGCCCTCATCCTCTACCCCATGAACGCCCTGGCCTCCGACCAGGCCGGTCGCCTCGCCCGCCTGCTCACCTCCGACTCCTCGCTCGCCGGCATCCGCGCCGCCCTCTACACCGGAGACGCCTCGGCCACCCCGACCGCGAGTGTCAGCCCGTCCTCCCTCATCACCGACCGCCACGCCATCCGCGCCGACCCGCCGGACATCCTCCTGACCAACTACAAGATGCTCGACCAGCTCCTCCTGCGCCCAGAGGACCGGGCCCTGTGGAGCACATCCGCTGCCTCCCTCACCTACCTCATCCTCGACGAATTCCACACCTACGACGGCGCCCAGGGCACCGACGTCGCCATGCTCCTGCGACGCCTCGGCCTCGCCCTGCGCGCCCGCCTGGCCGATGACGACCCCCGCCAGGCCGACTACGAGCGCTCCCCACTGGGTCCCGTCTGCCCCGTGGCCACCTCCGCTACCCTCGGCGACGGCGGGGACCCCACCCACATGCTCGCCTTCGCCCGCGACGTCTTCGGCGCCAAACTGCCTCCTGAGGCCGTCATCACCGAGACCCGCACGGACCTTGACACGTGGGCCGAGCCCCACCGGGCGGCCACCGCGCGCCTCGGCCTGAAGGCCCGCCGCCTCACCGCGCTGTCCCCCACTGACCTCGCCCACCTGGCCGACCTCGCCGACCAGCCTGTCACCGACTCCGCACAGCTCCTGGCCGACGTCGTCTCCATCCTCTACCAGCTCCAGGACGACCAGCCCGCCGACCGCGTCACAGACCTGATCGCCCCCAACCTCGCCCACGCCATCCAGTCCCACCCCGACATCATCGACCTCATCAGCCGCGCTAACCGGGCCGCGCCCCTGGCTGGCCTTGCCGCCTCCGTCCTCTCCCCCGCCCAGCTGACAGACCCCGCCGTCAGTCGCCAAGCCCTGGCCGTCCTCCTCGCCGCTCTGTCCACCATCCGGGCGGGACTGGACGGAGCCCCTGACCGCAGTGCCATCGGCGTCGAGGTCACCCTCTGGATTCGCGAGGTCACCCGTGTGGACCGCCTCCTCGATGCCCGCCCCGCCTTCCGCTGGTCGGACACCGCCGACCGATCATCCCAGGATGTCCCCGCACGGCCCGCCCTGTACTGCCGCTCCTGCGGCCGCTCCGGATGGGGCATCAGCCTCGCCCCCACCGGGCAGGGTGAGAAGGCCGACCAGAGCGAGGTCCGCCGCGACCGCGTCCTCGGCGACACCCGCTTCCGCGCGCTGCTCGCCGCCCCCGGTGAGGAGGCCGACTACCGTCGCCGGGTCGAGACCGGTGAGCCGGATCCGGCCCGCCACCACCCCGGGCTTCGCTGGTACTCCGTCGCCGACCGAGAGCTCCTCACCCGCATCCCCGAGGAGGGCTCTCTAGAGACCCGCGAGGGCCGCTACCTACCGGTGCTCGTCCTCACCGGCGACGATCGCGCCATCGCCGAGGACACCACCCACGACGTCTGCCCCTCCTGCGGAGCCGCGGACTCCATCCGCTTCCTCGGCTCCGCCGTCGCCACCCTCCTATCCGTCAGCCTCACCACCCTCTTCGGCGACGACGCCCTCGACGACGCCGACAAGCGCGCCCTCGTCTTCACCGACTCCGTCCAGGACGCCGCCCACCGGGCCGGCTTCATCGACCAGCGCTCGCACACCATGAGCCTGCGCTCCGCACTGCGCGGCACCCTCAACACCGAGACGACCCTGGTCAATTGGGCCGATACCACCCTCGACGCCGCGGCGAACGACGCCTTCGACCGCTACCGCCTCGTCCCCGCCGCCCTCGCCGAGCACCCGCAGTTCAAGCCCTACTGGGAACCCGATGCCACCGCGAGCGAGCGCCGCAAGGCGGCCGTCTACGTGCGCCGTCGACTCCTGTTCGACATCGCCCTGGAGATCGGTCTCCAGTCCACTTACGGCCGCACCCTGGAGGCCACCGGATCCCTGACCGTCCACGTGGATGCTGGCCAGTCCACGGACCTGATCCGGATTGCCCGAGCGGCTCTCGGTGGGGGCGGCGCGCCTGACTCCCTGCCCGGCCTGGAGTCGCTCACCGAGGCTGGCCTGCTCGCCTGGGTGCGCGGAACGGTGGAGCGCATGCGCCGCGACGGCGCCATCGATCACGAGTGGCTCAAGCGCTACAAGGAGGAGGACGGCAAGCGCCTGTGGATCTGGTACAAGCGCCGCCGCGACCAGGGCCAGCCCGCCTTCCCTGCCGGACGCTCCGCGCCTTCCTTCCCTCAAGTCAAGGGGAATATCAATACTCGCTACTCGGCTTTCACACCGGTCCTCTCCCTGAAGTCCTGGTACGCCATCTGGGCCCGCGCGTGCCTGGGCGTCGCCCCCACGCACGCCGCGCGCCTCGCCGCCGCCCTGCTCGCCCAGCTCGCCGAGGCCGACATCCTCTCCGCCACCCCGACCGTCTCGGGTGGCACCGTCTACGGCCTGCCCACCGACCGGGTCCTCGTCACTCCCCTGGGGGCCGGAAGCACAGACAAGCTGCTCCTCGTCTGCGACGTCTGCCGCAGCCAGCTGCCTGCCGCGCCCGCCACCGTCGACCAGCTCGCCGGCGCCCCTTGCCTGGTCGCCCGCTGCCCCGGGCGCCTGGCCGCCACCCGGCACCCCGCCGACAGCTTCTACCGCAGCATGTACACAGCCTCTCATGTACGGCGGGTGGATGCCCACGAGCACACCTCCCTGCTCAATGCCAACGCGCGGGCCGCCGTCGAAGAGGGGTTCAAGCGCCCTATCCAGCAGCCCGCCGACCCCAACGTCCTCGTGGCCACCCCCACCCTGGAGATGGGTATTGACATCGGGGATCTGTCGACCGTCATGCTCGATTCCCTGCCGGACGCGGTCGCCTCCTACGTGCAGCGGGTCGGTCGCGCTGGCCGCCGCAACGGCTCCGCCCTCGCACTGGCCTACGTTCGCGGGCGCCCCAGACAGATCCGCCTCCTGGAGGACCCCGCTCACCTGCTCGACGGTGCCGTTGCCCCACCGTCCACCTATCTGGGCGCCGAGGAGATCCTGCGCCGCCAGTTCCTCGCCTACGTCATCGACACTCTCACCCGTGAGGGCCACCCCGCCGTCCCGGGCGGAGGCCGGGGCCGGCCCATTGCCCGAACCGTCTTCGACACGCGCGGTCAGGGCACCTTCCTCGCTGCCGTCATCGAGCGGATCGCCCGCGACGGCGCCGTGCTCGCCGCCGCCTTCACCGCTACCTTCACCAACCGCACACCCGCGCTGGGCCGGCTGGCGCACTGGGTGAGCGCCGACGACGGGGCCGGCCCACGCCTCATGCTTGAGCAGGCCGCTGCCGAGTACCGGGCCGAGGTCGAGCAGCTCCACCACCAGCGCGAGCAGATCGAGGTGGCCCTGCCCGAGCTCATCGCCGCCACTGAGCGCCCCAACGCCACCGAGGAGGATCGGCGCGCTTTGCGCGGAGCCAAGAGCGCTCACAAGGCCATCGGTGCCCAACTCATCAGGCTGAATGACGAGCCCTGGATCGCCGCCCTGGAGAGGCACGGCGTCCTTCCCAACTACGCCCTCATCGATGACTCCGTCCGGCTATCCGCCCGCGTGTCCTGGCGCGACCCGGAGACTGACGAGTTCAAGACCGAGCCCTACGACCTCGACCGCGCTTCCGCCCATGCCCTGCGCGAACTGGCCCCAGGGGCTGCCTTCTACACCCACGGCATGGAGATGCGCATCGACGGGGTGGACTCCTCCAACCTGGCCGCGCAGGCGCGCTGGTGGCTGACCTGCGCCTCCTGCGGCTACGTCCAGGACGACGACCCCTCCGACACACCGCCCGCGGCCCCGAGCCAGTGCCCACGCTGTGGGGACACGAGCATCGCCGACGTCGGGCGGGCGCGACGCGTCCTGCGCCTGACCCGCGTCTTCGCCGACGTCGCCCGGGACGATGCCCGCATCAGCGACACCCGGGACGAGCGGGCCTCCGTCAGCTTCGAGGTCCTCCCCCTGGCCGACCTCGACCCCACGCGCGCCGAGCGGCAGTGGAGCGTCAAGGCCACCGGGCTCGGGCTCAGCCGGTTCCGGAACCTGCCCCTGCGATGGCTCAACACCGGGCGGGCCCTACCGGGACAGTCCGTCGACCAGGTCGGCAGCACACCGGTCCGTGCCCGCGGCTTCCGGCTGTGCGAGGCCTGCGGCAAGCTCGATTCCAGCACCGGGGTCTCCTCCCCGGGAGAGCATCGCGCCTGGTGCGCGCACCGCGGCGACCCGCGCGAGCACGTCATCCAGATGGACCTCATGCGCGACCTCGTCACTGAGGCTCTCGCGATTATCCTTCCCCAGGAGTTCGCCTCTGACCCGATCGGGGTGGCCTCTCTGGCCAGTGCCCTCATGCTCGGGCTGGAGATCGCCACCGGCGGCACCCCCGACCACCTGGGCGTTATGGCCGTGACCTACCCGGTGGGTCAGGGCGGTCCCGGCGAGACCCGCCCGGCACTCCTCCTCCACGACACAGTTCCCGGCGGCACCGGCTACCTCACCGGTCTCGACGAGCCCACCGTCATGTGGGGCCTGCTCGTGAGCACCGCCCAGCGCCTCGAGACCTGCCGCTGCGCAGCCGAGGGCAAGGACCTGTGCCACCACTGCCTCCAGCGCTACACCGTCGACACGGCCACCAGGGAGGTTTCCCGCGCCTCGGCCCTGCACGCCCTAAGGCTCATCCTCGGCCTCGACACCCACGAGACGGCCGGCGACCTCGACCCGGCCGAGCCCCGCTGGGCAGTCACCGAAGAGCCCGTGCGTGCCGGTTCCGGTGAGAGCCCCCTGGAGGCGCGCTTCCGCACCGAGCTCAAGGAGCTGCTCTCCGCCCGGATGAGCGTGCGCGTCATCGGCGACGCCTCCGGGGCGCCGGCCCTCGAGCTCGACGGCGGTCGTTGGCGGCTGCGCCCTCAGCTCGACGTGGGGCGCACTCGTCCTGACTTCACAGCGCTGCACGTCTCCGGGCGCGCCCCCATCGCCATCTACACCGACGGTCTGAGGTATCACGCGAGCCGAAGGCACAATCGCCTGGCCGACGACGCGAGGAAGCGCGCCGCCCTGCGCGCCCGCGGCTACCGGGTCATCTCCGTGGCCAAGGAGGATCTCGACGGCGCATGGAACCCGCAGTGGCTCGACAAAGAGGCGGCTACTTCCCTGATGAACGGCCACCTGGTCGCGGCCCGCGCCGCGGCCATCACCGACGAAGCGATCGAGGTCTGGCGGGGCGGGCCCATGGCTCTGCTGGCAGCCATGCTGCGTGATGAGGACAGCGGCGTTGGCTCCCGGTCCACTGCGCTGTCCGCCCTCGCCGCCTCGGTCGGGGTGCCACTCATCCACGGCGCCGCCGAGCACAGCGCCTTCTTCGGCAACGCCACGCTCAACTACGCAAAGGCCAAGCGCCCAGAAGCGGATCCGACCTGGGAGGCGGTCCACGCACTCCTGCCCTCCCAGGCCCTGCCCACCCCTCTCGCCCCCACGACGACAGTCTCAGGAGCAGTCTTCTACGGGCCACACCTGGCCCTGGCGCTCCAGATCAGCGGAACAAGCACGACCGGCATGGCACTCGTCATCGATGACTCCGAGGAGGCGCTGGCCTCGCCCGAGCATCGGGACGCCTGGCTGAGCTGGCTGCGCCTGAGCAACGTCCTCCCTTTGTCCGGTGTCCCCGTGACGATCACGACGACGAGCCACGCCCTCGAGGAACTGCGCGATCGCGCCACCGTCGCTGACGGGCCGGGCTCTGACGCCTCGGCGATGAGGGATCTCGGCTGGGACAGCATCGACCGGGAACTTGCCGCCCCACAGGTCCTCACACTCCTGCCCTATCTCGCGGCCGCCGGTGTGCGCTTCGGGCGGGAGGGCCAGGAGGAGGCCGACGGCGTCATGACCGATCTGTCGTGGCCGGATGAGCGTGTCGCCGTCGTCGTCGATCCCCACGACGATGAGGTCACCGCCCTAACCGCGGCCGATTGGCGTGTCGTAAGGGTGGGGCATGATGCTGCCGTCACCGCCGACGAGATCCGCACGCTTCTGGAAGGACGCTGATATGCCCACGATTGTGTGGCCCAGTAACAAGCCCAAGGACGCTACTCGCAAGGACCCTTCCCTGCGCTCGAAAATCGGCCCCTTCCTCACCAAGCTCTCCGCCGGGACCACCAGCGCCGGGCTCCATGTGGAACCCATCCGGGAGTCGGTGGACCGCAGGGTGCGCACTGCCCGAGTCACCGACTTCTACCGGGCCGTGCTCTTCGAACTCGACGGCGACGGACAGCCCGTCTACGTCATCCACGGGATCTGGCCGCATGACGAGGCTATTGAGATCGCCCGGAGCGTGACCGTCGGCATCAACCCGTACAACGGCATCGCCCAGGTCTTCGACGTCCGTGACGCCACCGGCCAGGACGCGCACGCCGTCGATAAGGCCAGGCGCGATGCTCGCCGGCGACTGGACGCGGCGCGGAGGGAGGCTGAGGAGATCGCCCGCGAGGCCGCGCGCCTCGAGGCCGGCAATGCCGAGGCGCGCCGCCGTGTGGAGGCTGGTTCTGCGATCTCTCTCCCCCCGCGGCCTGGGGCTGAGAGTAGGGCGCCGGCACCCAGGGCTGAGGCGGCGAGGCCCGGCGTCGTCGTGACAACGCGTGACGATCGTCCGGTATGGCCGGATGGTCTGACAGTGGAGTCCCTGCGCGACGAGCTGGGCATCGACGTCCGCCTCGCCGCCGCAGCGCTCGCCGCCACCTGCGAGTCCGAGCTGCTCGACCTGGCGGCCACCGCCTCCCCCTCCTGGCAGGGCGAGGCGCTGCTGGCGCTGGCCACGGGAACGAGCATCGAGGGCGTGCGTGAGGACTTCGAGCTCCTCCACCCGCAGGAGGTCAAAGCTGAGCCCACTGACGCTGAGGTCATCTCGGGCCTGCGTCGCAGGGCCTCTCGCGCTGACTTCACGTGGCTGGAGACCGATGAAGACCTGCGCCGCGCCATCGAGGGCCTCACCTTCGCGCAGTGGCAGCTCTTCCTCCACCCCCAGCAGCGCCATCTGGTGGAGCGGCATTCCAACGGTCCCATGAGGATCTCCGGCGGGGCGGGAACGGGTAAGACCGTTGTCACTGTGCACCGGACGGCCGCCCTGGCCAGACGAATGGCCGAAATGGAGCAGGGATCGGCTCGCTCCGACACTGCTAGGCGCGGGGGCCAACGAACGGGCACGGCGCGCATCCTCCTGACTACTTACACGCGCAACCTCGCCGACGACCTGAGCCGTCAGCTGGCGCAGCTGGCCCCGGGCATCGCCTTCGCGGAAAAGGTCGATGAGCCGGGTGTGCTCGTCTCCGGCCTGGACAGGGTGGCTCGGGCCATCCTCCAGCGGGCTGGGGAGAGCATCGCGCCGGTCGCCGAGCGCGTTCTGGGCCGGCGCCGCACCCGAATCCTCGCTTACGCCAAGAATGACTTATGGGGTGACGTTCTCGCATTGACGGGTGAGGGATTGCCCGCCAATCTCCAGTCAGCAGACTTCCTTGCCTCCGAGTACGAACTCGTCGTACTGCCGCAACACGTGACGACCCTCCAGCAGTATCTGCGCGTGCGCCGTCCGGGCAGGGGTGTGGCGCTTGATCGTCGCAAACGCGCTGAGGTGTGGGCGGCCATGGAGCGCTACCGGGACCGCAGCGCGGAGCTGGACGTCACTTCCTTCGCCGAGCAGCTCGCCCTAGCCGCCGCTTGGCTCGACGCCGAGGCGAAGCAGGACAGGGCGCGGCCCTTCGATCATGTGCTCGTTGACGAGGCGCAAGACCTCACCCCAGCGCACTTGCTGCTCCTGCGCGCGCTCGTCGAGCCTGGGCCAGACGACCTCTTCCTGGCCGAGGACTCCCACCAGCGGATCTATGGAAAGAAGATCACGCTGAGCCACTACGGGATCAACATCCGGGGCCGGTCACGGCGACTGACCCGCAATTACCGCACGACCCGCCAGAATCTGCGCGCCGCTTTCGAGATCCTCGATGCCGGGTCGTACGAGGACATGGAGGGGCGTGCCGAGGAGCACCGGTACATCTCACCGCGATCCGGGCCCGAACCGGTCCTGCTGCACGCAGGGTCCCGAGCCGAGGAACTCGACCTCGCGGCGCAGCTGCTTCGCGGTTGGTTGTCGGAGGACAGCGAGCAGCGCGAGGCGGGCGCGGAGACCATCGCTGTCCTCGTCCGCGACCGCTATCGGCGCGATGCGGTTGTCACTGGCCTGGCTGAGCGGGGCATCGACATGCGCCCGGTGGATAGGGAGGCGATGGGCCGGGGGCGCCCGGTGGCGATGACCATGCATCGCGCCAAGGGCCTGGAGTTCCGCAAGGTTCTGCTCTTCGACATCTCGGAGGCCTCGATCCCCCGTGCACTGCGCGACCAGCAGTACTCGGATGCCGACTACGCTGACGCCCTCCTGCGTGAGCGCTCCCTGCTGTACGTGGCAGCCACCCGCGCCCGCGACCAGCTCGCCATCTCCTGGAGCGGGCAGGCCAGCCCGCTGCTGGAGGGGCTCGCGCGGAAGGGATGACGTGCGCGCCCACACACCGCACCTCGAAGGTATTTCGTATACGCTATAGGTGTGGGTGAGCACCTCCTTCACGGCAGGATCGTGAGCGACGAGCAGATTCAGGCCTGGGCTGACGAGGCCGAGGCCGGCTATGACCTGTCCCAGTTGCCCAGGGCGCGTCGCGGCCGCCCGCCGGTGGGCGAGGGGCCTGGTGTGGTGGTTCCGGTCCGACTCGACGAGGCCACCCTCGCGGCACTGATGGCCAGAGCCGAGGCCGAGGGCCTGGCCACTCGCTCAGACGCAGTCCGAGCAGCCGTGCGCGAATGGGCACACAGTGCCTGACTTGCATTCTTCGGCTCGCAAGCACTACCGCCGCGATCATCTCGATGACGACGCCGTTCGCTACGCGGCCTCCCACGTGTTGATCTCACGCCCGCTTGACGACGAGGACGACCCGCGGCGCTGGCTCATGATCGCCATCGATCCGGCTGGTCGCCTCCTGGAGCTCGTAGCCCTCATCTACGACGACGGCTATGAGCTGATCATTCATGCGATGAAGGCTCGCCCCCACTATCTCAACGAGTTTCAGTCATCGTCCCCGCACTCTGACAGCACAGCTGACAACTGGGAGAAGTAGTTGTACTGCGCCCACGAGGCCCGATCCCCGATGACGTACAGCCGGCGCTTAGCACGACTCGCGGCGACATTGACGAGATTGACCGTCTGCGCTGCCCACGCCTTCGCCCCCGGTCGCTGAGGATTGCCTCCCAGGACGAGGAAGACGACGTCGGCCTCCCTGCCCTGCGCAGTGTGGATCGTGCCGGCGCGAAGGCCCGGGTAGTCGCGCTCCAGCGCCTTCAGCGCATTCGCCATCTCCCGGAACGGAGATATCGCGATGATCCGGGACGGGCTCACATGTCCATCCTTGAGCACGGAGATGAACTCGCGCAGTTTCTCGACCTGCCCGGGCTGCATATGCGATCCCTGTACGCCCGCGGGGACGTCGATCCACCGGCTGGGCAGTACGCGGGGGCCATCGGGGCCGTCGAAGACGTCGCCCAGGCTCGCGCGGGGCTCGAGCCCGTTGATCATGATGCCGTCGTAGGCGATGCTGTTGCACAGGCCGAACATGGGTGGATCGCACCGCCGGTGCACGGTCAACGGGGCGCTGACCCATACGGGGCGCCCATCCTGGTGGAGGGTTGTCCCGAAGTGAGAGCCCCGGTCGGTGAGAGTCTGCACCGACGCCCGCGGCGGGATCCACGACGGGTCAACACCGTACGCCGCAGCAATATCGAGCATGGCCTTGCGCGGCATCGTGACAACGGGCTCGAGCTGAAGGGGGTCGCCGACGGCCACCACGCGCTTCGATCGCCAGATCGCCCCGACGGCGTACTGCGGGGCGGCCTGGCCCGCCTCGTCGATCAGCAGCCACCCGAGGCTCTCCGCTTCGAGCCTCGCGAACATGCGGCCGTAGGAGGCGAACGTCGTTGAGAGCACTGGGACGACGAGGAACAGGATCTGCCAGGCGGCACGGTTCTCCTCCGGATCCTTAAGGGCATCACCGCTCACGACGCGCATCGCGGCACGCAGCCCTCTGAGCATCTTATCGGCCGCGTTCGCCAGAAAGTCCTCGTGCAGGCGCAGCGCCGCGAGGAACAGCTCCGACCTGGCCTCGTCGAGCTCGGCGTCGAGCCAGGGGGCGCGCAGCTCGCGCAGTTCCTCTGACCACTGCGGTCCGGGATGCGCCTGACCCAGGCGCTCACGGTAGTCTGCCGACCGGGCAAGCAACTCATCCTCCTCGCGGTGGGCCCGCTCGGCGGCGTCCCGGGCGATGATCACCGCGTGCCGCTGCGCCTCCTCCCGCCAGCTCAGGCGCGCTGCCTGCTCCCGCAGGCCCCGCTCGGCCTCCTCGGCGTCCCGCAGACGCTGCTCGAGCGGAGCCAGGGCACTGCGCCACTCGCGGGTTGCGCGCCCCAGGGTCAGCAGTGTCTCGAGGGCACCGGGTCGGGTCTCCACGTGCCGGTTGCGGGCCCGCTCAGCCGCTTCGCACTGCTCCTGAGCCTCGCCGCGGGCCTGCTCGCACCCGCGTAGCTCCTGAATGGCCTCCGCCAGGAGAACGCTCTGGCGCTCCGCCTCGTCGTCCGCCCGTGCCCGATCGTGGCCGGCCTGCTTGAGGCGCTCAAGGCATATCTGCGCCTCGCGTCGCACGTCCACCAGGTCGGCCACTCGCCGCTCCGCCCGCCTGAACGAGGCTCACGCCTGCGACCAGATCGGATGAGGCGCCGTTCCGCTCTTCCATTCCTGGAGCCGTGACAGCATGCGCGGGGCGGTGCCGAGCTGGCGCCGCCCCGTTCTCGGGTCGATCTTGTCGAACCAGAACTCGTTTCGGAACACCGTCCGGTTCCTCTTGCTGCCCAGTCGTGCGGCCACGAGCCCCCAGGCGGGTTTGCCACTGGACGGTCCGCCGGCGCCCCCACCGCCGCTCCTGTCTTCCCATCCCCTGCCGTTCGGGCGACTCCTGCCTGCCTCTTTAGCGCTATCAAGAGGTCTTGATCTCCTGCCATCGTTCTCGCGCCGGGGTGCGGAGGCCGTCAGGAGCGCCGACGCGATATCCGAGAAGTAGTCGGCTCGCCCCCGCCACCGCTCGTCGATGGCAGCGGCGCCGGGAATCTCGGTACTGATGTTCTCCACGGCAGTGTTGTTCGCCGAGGCCACCACCATCTCGAAACCGGTCAGCTCCTCGCGCAGCCTGGGAACGCTCCAGTCGAAGCGATCGTCCCCCCACCGCATTGATTCTTCGACGAAGGCATCGTCCGCACGTTCCAGCGCAGCCAGGCGTCTCGCCCTCTCGACGACGTTGCCCGCCACGATGTCGCGCAGCATGGTCGTCTTCCCCGTCCCCGGAGGGCCGTTGACCCCCATGAGGCCGCGCGTCGGACCGAGATCGGCCAGCGCCTGGTTGACGGCGAACTGCTGCCTGAGAGCAAGCGTGTGCTGCGGTGCTGAGGGCCATCGGCCCGCGGGAATCCGGTCCGCTCCAACTCCCGCGTTGACGAGGTCGTCATCCTTCATGACATCGATCCGCGGGCCGACGGGCGATGCCGGGACCTGTGGGCCACCGTCGGCCAGGTATGAGGCCAGCGCTACCGGGCACCGCCCAGTAGCGACATCAGCGCGCACGGCGGCAAGGTCCTTGAGGAAGAAGCTGTTGAGGAAGTCGATATCCGCTTCCCCGGCACTGCCCGCGCGCACGAGGACAGATTTGATCAGCACGCGCCTGCTCGCGAGCTCGGCCACGGCGTCGATCCCCGACACGCTGTGCGCGAGAGCGGTGAGCAGGGCCGGCGCGGCATCACAACACTCGGCCATCTCGGCGAAGCTCCGCTGAGCGGCGTCGAACTCGGTGCCCCATGACGGGACCGGCGCGTGCAGGTGCACGGCGAGTCTGGCGACGGCCCACAGGGAGGAGGACAGCACCGCCGACCCGGGCACAAGGTGCCCCTCGTCATCGACCTGCACGCCCGCACAGGCACTCATGCCGCCGCGCCGCTCGTCGAAGGCATCGCGGTCGTCAGTGAAGGCGCGATGCAGGTACTGGTAGGCGTTCTCCAGGTCGTAGACCCCCAGGTAGAGGGTGTGCCTCCACACGAACTTCTTGCCATCCTCCTTCTTGGGTGCGAGCACCTCCCAGGGCAATCGCTGCCCCGGTCTCCACTCGACGACCTGGTACCGGCCCTCCGATCCGGCGGGCTCGGTGCGATTGGGCACCTTCTGGGGGCTGAACAGCTCCAGCAGCCACCAGTAGTCGAGCAACCGCAGGCGATGGGCAGTCGGGGAACTCGGAGTCATGCCCGCAGCCCGCACTGCCGGGCCTGCGCCGCGCACCGGCCCCCCGCTGGTCATCTCACCAGGCAGGCTCACGGCTCATACCCGAAGGACGAGGGGGCCGGGCGCCCGGCCTCCAGGATCGCGCGCAGGTCCTCCGGTGAGACGCGGCGGTCGGGGTCGAAGGCCTTGGTGGCGTAGCGGCGGTGGGCGGTGGCGATAACGGACCGGCGCTCGGTCTCAGTGGCCATGGCAGGGCTCCTGACACGGGTGGAGGGATGGACAGGACATCCGCGCCTCAACTTAGCACCGGCCAGCCGGGGCGAGGACCCGTTCGGTCATTCGCCCGCCGACCGAACCCCCTGGGCGATGCGCGAGGACATGGGCCGCGCCCCTGCGCGGGGGCGCGGCCCATTATCGGCCCAGGGCTCGGCCGGGCCCGACGGATCGCTCGCCGTTCAGGCCTCGATGACCTTCGAGCTGTCGCCGTGGGCGACGCTGATCTTGCGGGGCTTGGCGTCCTCGGCCATGGGGATGGTCAGGCGGAGCACGCCGTCGGAGTACTCGGCCTCGATGCGGTCGAGGGCCACTCGACTGCCCAGGGTGAGCTGGCGGGCGAAGGTGCCCGTCGGGCGCTCACGGGTCAGCCAGGAGCGCTCCCCCTCGCCCGCGGTGGTCTTGCGCTCGGCGCGCACGGTGAGCGTGCGGTCATCGACGTCGACGTCCACGCTGGCGGGGTCGACTCCGGGCAGGTCGATCTCCGCGTAGAACGTGTCGCCCTCGCGGAACAGGTCCATCGGCATGCCGACGGCAGCGGGGCTGCGGGTGAGGTCGGTGAAGAGACGGTCCATGTCCTGGAAGGGGTTGAGGGTGCGAGCCATGATGTTCCTCCTGCGGTTGCTCACGGTTGTTGTCGGATGGTTCGTACGGCCTCGGGCCGGCCCGGGGGTCGCTAAGGGCCTCCGGCCGGTTCCTCGGCCGATGACACCCGTGACAACAGGAGCACCCGGACACCTATTCCCAGAAGTTGAGTCCAACTCACTCAAGGTTGTGCGACGGGTCGGAGGAGCCCAGGACGCGCTCCGGGAACGCCTTCGACATTCATGGCAGGGCCATCCACGAGCCCAGCACCCACCGAGCGGGCGGCGAGAAGGGACGTCCACGGATGAGTGGGGCGAGTAATCCACGACGCCCCGAACAGCCGCCGCTCAAACCTTGAGCCCGTCGGGCGTTGTCTACTGGTCGGGGGTGTCTTGGCCGGATTGATCGTGGCCTGGTTGCCGACGTGCGAGGAGGTCGTGGACGCGTCCCCGGGGCACGTCGGCAGCCCCACCGCCAGTCCACAACCCCAGGGCGCGTCCTCACCCCCGGGGCGAGCTGACCCGGATACGAGAAAACCCCGCGATACCGATGAAAAATACGACTCCAACGAACGGATGGCGCCCCGTGAGCCGACGACTGCGCCGCGCACCCGCAAGCGCGGGCGGCATGGGAGTCGGGCTGGCGGGATTTGAACCCGCGATCTCCTGCTCCCAAAGCAGGCGCGCTACCAAGCTGCGCTACAGCCCGAGGATGCGGCAGCGGGGCGGCCCTCCGTGGAGGGCGCCCCGCTGGCCTCATCGAGCGGGTGACGGGAATCGAACCCGCGCAATCTGCTTGGAAGGCAGAGGCTCTACCATTGAGCTACACCCGCAGAAGGCGGACGGCGCCGCCGCCCGCGCCGCGCACGTCAGTGCTCGAGAAGACCGGTCTTGTAGGCCTTCACCAGACGACGGGGCACGCTGATCTCACGGCCGTTCACCTTGATGGTGTCGAGCTGGGGGAGCTCGGCCTTCCACTGCGAGCGGCGGTTGCGGGTGTTGCTGCGGGACATCTTCCGCTTCGGCACTGCCATGGGCCCGCTCCTCTCAAAGTCTCCTTGGGATCTTCCGATCCCGGCGAACAGGACCAGGGGACACCATAGCCAGTCAGCACAAGCCGCTTCCAGTTGGCGATGGCACCCAGAGCTGTGACATCGGTCCCGTCACCCCCTACCGCCGCAGCTCCACGACCCTTGCACGACCCTTGCACGGCACTCCACCACGAGCCCGCCACCGGCCCGGCGATCGCCGGGGCACTCATGGGAGCATACCGTCATGCCCGCCGAGCGCCCCGAGCCCGCTTCCCCCGCCCCCGCCGGCGGTGCCGCGCCCTGTCGGCTGACGCTCGCGCCGGGCGAGCAGCCCGAGACGGACCTGGAGGTCAAGCGATCCCACTTCCTGGCGCGCGCCGAGCGAGCCGACGACGAGGACGCCGCCCGCTCCTTCATCGCCCGCATCCGCTCCCGCTATCCCGACGCCCGCCACCACTGCTCCGCCTTCATCGTCCCCCAGCCGGGCGCCGCCCCCGGCTCCCCCGCGATCGAGCGCTCCAGCGACGACGGCGAGCCCTCGGGCACAGCCGGCCAGCCGATCCTGGAGGTCCTGCGGGGCAGCGGGCTCACCAGCGCGGTCATCGTCGTCACCCGCTACTTCGGGGGGACCCTGCTGGGCACCGGCAGGCTCGTGCGCGCCTACTCCGAGGCCGCCTCCCGGGCCCTCGCCGCCGCCTCGCGCGTGAGCATCAGTGAGCGGGCGCTGTGGGAGGTTCGGGTGCCGGTGGCGCGGGCCGGCCGCCTGGAGGCCGAGCTGCGCGCCGCGGGGGCGGCCGACGGCGCGCTGGCAGTGGAGGGGATGTCCTGGGGGGCGAGCGACGCCGTCGTCCTCCTGTCCACGCCGGTCGGCGGCCCCTCCCCCGATGAGCTCATCGCCTCGCTCACCGCGGGGGGCGCCAGGCCCGCCCCGGTCGGCACGAGGCTGGTCGAATCGCCTCTCCGGTCACCGGCCTGAGCGGGGCCCGGGACTCCCCCTCTCCCACCTTCCCCCCTCTCCGCTGACGGCGGATCGGGCCGGCTCACGATCCGAGCCGCTTGACGTCACCCACCGGGGCGGCATTAGGGTCTGTCCCACAGCGCCTGTCGCCATTTCCCGGTCACGGCGCCATTCGCGAGAGGAGGACCCCATGATGCCCGTGCCGGCCACGTGCCTCATGCGCGAGATGTCCGCCTCCTGCAGCCTGTGTCGCTAGAGCGCCAGGCTCCTCAAGACGTGCGCGCGTCGCTGCGCGCATGCCCGGCGCTCCGGGACCGCAGGCCCCTCGACCACCCCTGCACCATCGCGGCCGCGAACCGCCCCCCTCTCATACTCCTCCGTCTCCCGGACGCCCCTGTGCGCATCAGCGCGGTGGGCCCGGAGCGCCATTCACACCTCAAGGAGAACCCATGTCCCACGCATCCCCCATTGCCGCGAACGTCACCGACCTCGTCGGCTCCACCCCGCTGGTCCGCATCAACCGCATCATCTCCGGCCCCGCCACCGTCCTGGCCAAGGTCGAGGCCTTCGAGCCCGCCAGCAGCGTCAAGGACCGCATCGCCCTGTCGATCGTGCGCGCCGCCGAGGACTCCGGCGCGCTCGCGCCCGGCGGCACCATCGTCGAGGCCACGAGCGGCAACACCGGCGTCGGCCTGGCCATGGTCGGCGCCGCCCTGGGCTATAAGGTCATCATCACGATGCCCGAGACGATGTCCAAGGAGCGCCGAGCACTCATGCGCGCCTTCGGCGCCGAGCTCGTCCTGACGACCGAGGGCGGCGTCGCCGGAGCCGTCAGGCGCGCCGAGGAGATCCAGGCCTCCACCCCCAACTCGATCCTCGCCTCCCAGTTCACCAACCCGGCCAACCCCCGGATCCACCGCGAGACCACCGCGCTGGAGATCCTCGAGCAGGCCGGGAAGGTCGACGCCTTCGTCGCCGGCATCGGCACAGGCGGCACCCTCACCGGCGTCGGCACCGTCCTGCGCGACAAGGTCCCTGGCGTGAGGATCTACGGCATCGAGCCCAGCGAGTCCCCGCTGCTGAGCGAGGGCACCGCCGCCCCTCACAAGATCCAGGGCATCGGTCCCAACGTCGTCCCCGAAGTCCTCGACCAGGGCATCTGGGACGAGCTGCTGCACATCACCTCCGACGACGCCATCGCCTACGCCCGCCGCGCCGCGCGTGAGGAGGGCCTGCTCGTGGGCATCTCCTCCGGCGCCGCCCTGGCGGGCGCCGACCTGCTCTCCCAGCGCCCGGAGCTGGAGGGCAGGACGATCGTCACCGTCCTGCCGGACACCGGCGAGCGCTACCTCTCCACGCCGTTGTACTCCGACTACCTCAACTGAGCCGCTAGTCGCCCCACGGCGCCTGAGGGCTCGCCCCGGGCCGACGGCGGTGGTCCCGGGAACAGGATCGCCGCCGTCGGCGTTGGGGCATGGGGCGACGGCGCGAGCCGCTCCCCGCGCCCGATCAGAGCGCCCCACCGACCGAGGAGAGTCATGTCCCACAGCCACCGCTCCCTACTGGCGCAGGCCAAGGAGGACCTCGCCACCGCGCGGCGCCGGGACCCGGCCGCCCGGACGAGCGCCGAGGTCGCCCTCCTCTACCCCGGTGTTCACGCCGTGTGGGCCTACCGGGCCGCGCACCGGCTGTGGAACGGCGGTCACCGCTTCGCCGCCCGCGCCCTGTCCCAGGCCGCCCGCAACCTCACCGGCATCGAGATCCACCCCGCCGCCGAGATCGGCGAGCGCTTCTTCATCGACCACGGCATGGGGGTCGTCATCGGTGAGACCGCGGAGGTGGGCGACGACGTCCTCATGTTCCACGGGGTCACGCTCGGCGGGGTCTCCATGAACCCCGGCAAGCGCCACCCCACGATCGGCAACAATGTGCAGATCGGGGCCGGCGCGAAGGTGCTGGGGCCGGTCACGGTGGAGGACGGCGCGAAGATCGGCGCCAACGCGGTGCTCATCAAGAACGTCCCCCAGGGGCATGTCGCGGTCGGCGTGCCCAGCCGCGTGCGCGACCCCAAGATCGATCCCGAGCTCATGACCGATCCCACCATCTACATCTGACCGGCACCCGCCCCGGGCGCCCTCCGGGCCGCCGGTCGCCCGCGGAGAGCGGGGACGGCGTCAGGCGCGCTGGCAGGCCGGGCACCAGAAGAGACGGCGCCCGGCGACCTCCCGCTCCGCGATCGGCGTTCCGCAACGCAGGCAGGGACGCCCGGCGCGGTGATACACGTACCAGCGGGCGGCCTCCGGATCGTCCTCGGGCAGCGGAACGGGGACGTCGTCGAGGTCGACGGTCGTGATGAACCCCGTGGCCACCCCGTACTCCATAAGGGGGACCAGATCGTCCCACACCGCCCTCAGGCGGGCCCGGCTCACCCGGTTGCCCGCCCTGAAGGGGCTGATGCCGCAGCGGAAGAGCGTCTCGGCGCGGTAGATGTTGCCCGCCCCGGCCAGCACCGACTGGTCCATGAGCAGCTCGCCGATCGCCTTGCGGCGCGCCCGGGCCGAGGCCACGAAGGCCTCCCGCTCCCCGTCGGCGCGAAGCGGGTCGGGGCCGAGGCGACGGCGAACCGCCGCCACGCCCTCGGCGTCGAGCACCTCGCAGGCGTTCGGCCCGGTCAGGTCCGCCACCCCGTGCTCGCCGAGCAGGCGCAGCCGGACGGCGCCGCGCGGCTCGGGCGGCACCCACGCCCCGGGCCGGACGCTGGGCGCGCCGGCCCCATGGCCCGCGCCGCCATCCGTATCCTCGGCGCCTCCCGTCAGGCCCGCCAGCGCCGAGCCACCGCCGCCGCGCAGGGCGTGCTCCCCGCGCTCCCCCACCTTCCGTCGCGGCGCCCCGATGGCGTGCGGGGCGGTGAAGCGGGAGTCGCCGTCGAAGGTCCATGAGCCGTACAGCCCCAGGTGGATGCGCAGCCACACGACGGCGCTGTCGTCCACCGGCATATCGGCGCGGGGCGCGAAAGCTGTGAAGAGGTGCTTGCCATGGGCCTGCGCCTCCAGGAGGACCTGGCCATCGAGGAGGGCCGCCCCGGCGGCGAAGCGGCCCTGGGGCGAGGAGACCCTCAGTGCCCGCCCGCCGTAGAGCTCGGTGAGGGCGGCGGCGAGTCGGTGGATGGTATGTCCTTCGGGCATGGGCCGACGGTACCCGGTGCGCGGCCCGCGCCCGCGCACCGGCGGTGAAGGGCGGGCGTCAGAGGCGAGCCCGCAGGTAGCCGGCGACCGCCTCGCGCATGTTCTGCGGGCCTCGGGCCAGGGCTTGGGCCAGCGGCTCGTCGGGGGACCCCACCTTGACGAGGTCGCGCACGCCGTGGTCGAGGAGGATCTCCGCGCCGGGCTTGATCCGTCCGGCGAAGACGACGCACGGCGCGCCCGCCTCCCGGGCCAGGCGGGCCACGCCCGCGGGCGTCTTGCCATTGAGGGTCTGCTCGTCGACGGAGCCCTCCCCCGTCAGGACGAGGTCGGCCCGCTCGATCGCGTCGCGCAGCCCGATGGCCTCGGCGACGAGCTCGACACCGGGGCGCATGCGCGCGCCGAGGAAGGCGCTCAGCGCGAAGCCGAGCCCCCCGGCCGCCCCGGCCCCCGGCTGCGCCGCCTCGGCCCGCGTGCCGGTGAGCTCGGCGAGCCGGGCGAGGCGGGCGTCGAGGATCCCCACCATGTCGGCGCTGACGCCCTTCTGGGGCCCGAACACCGCCGTCGCGCCATTCGGTCCGGTCAGCGGGTTGGTGACGTCGCAGGCCACGAGGATGGTCGCCCCGCGGGCGGCGGCAGACAGGCCCGCGAGATCGATGCGCTCGATGCGCCCCATCCGCGCCGGCTCAGGACCGACCGGCTCGTCCGAGGCGTCGAGGAGGCGGACGCCGAGCTCGGTGAGCATGCCCAGCCCGCCGTCGTTCGTCGCCGATCCGCCCAGGCCGATGACGAGGGTGCGGGCGCCGCCCTCCAGTGCGTGCGCCATGAGCATGCCCAGGCCGCGCGTGCTGGAGCGCAGGACGTCCCGCTCGCCCGGGGCGACTCGCTCCAGCCCGGCGCTGCCGGCGACGTCCATGACGGCGCGGTCGCCGGCCAGGCCGTAGACGGCCTCGATGGGGCGCCCGAGCGCGTCGGCGCTGGGCGCGCTGATCATGTCGGCGCCCCAGGACGCGGCGACCGCGTCGACGAACCCCTCCCCGCCGTCGGACATGGGCATCAGGACGGTGCGGGCCCCGGGGACGGCGTCGCGCACGCCCTCGTCCATGGCCCTGGCGGCCCGGAGGGCCGTCATGTTCTCCTTGAATGAGTCCGGTGCGAGCACGATCCGCATCGCCGCTCCCCTCTCATGTTCTCCTCAGTCAATGGCTCGCCCCGCGCTCGCCTCAGGCGCGCCCGCAGCGCGCCGCCTCGTAGGCGGCCAGCTGGTCGATGCGGCGCTGGTGGCGCGCCGCCCCGCTGAAGGGCTCGGCGATGAAGGCGTCGACGATCGCCAGGGCCTCGTCCAGCGAATGCATGCGCCCGCCCACGCTCACCATGTTCGCGTCATTGTGGGCGCGGGTCAGACGCGCCGTCTCCAGGTTCCAGGCCAGGGCGCAGCGCGCGCCGTCGACGAGGTTGGCGGCCATCTGCTCGCCGTTCCCACTGCCGCCCAGCACCACTCCGAGACTGCCGGGCTCGTCGACGACGGCCTGGGCCGCCGCCAGGCAGAAGGCGGGGTAGTCGTCGTCGGGGTCGTAGGAGAAGGCGCCGTGGTCGATGACCTCATGGCCGGCATCCTGGAGGTGAGCGACGAGGGCCTCTTTGATCTCGTAGGCGGCGTGGTCCGTGGCGATATGGATGCGCATGGGTCGATTCTGCCCCAGCGCCGCGGCGCGCGCCCACCCCCGCCGGCCCACAGATGTGCGAAGCGGCATGGACCCCGGGTTAGGTTGGGCGCATGACCACCACAGCCAGCACAGGCAGCACAGCCAGCGCCCCTGAATCACCCGATGCCGGCCGTGTCCGCGCGGGAGTCCTCGAGCTCGACGCCGTCGACGCCGGACTGCGCCCGCAGGACGACCTGTTCCGGTACGCCAACGGCTCCTGGCTCGCCTCCGCCGAGATCCCCGCCGACCGCCCGGGCACGGGCTCCTTCACGCTCCTTCGCGACGCCGCCGAGGAGGCCTGCCACGAGATCCTGCGCGACGCCGCGGCGGGCGAGGAGGCGGCCCAGCCCCGCCCCACCACGTCGGCGGGCAAGATCGGGGCCCTGTTCGCGACCTTCATGGATGAGGAGCGCATCGAGGCCTTGGGCGCAGCGCCCCTGACCCCCGAGCTCGCCCCCGTCCTGGAGGCCCCCACCAAGGAGGCCCTCGCGCGGGCCCTGGGGGCGGGCGCGCACTTCACCGGACCCATCGACGCCGGCGTCTACAACGACATCAATGATCCGGACCGCTACACCACCTGGATGGACCAGGCCGGCCTCGGCCTGCCCGATGAGTCCTACTACCGCGAGGAGGGACGCCAGGCCCTGCGCACCGCCTACGTCGCCCACGTGGCCAGGATGCTGGAGCTCGCCGGGCTGCCCGAGCGCCTCGGCGCGCTCGCGCAGGACCTGGCCGAGCGGATCATGGCCCTCGAGACCTCCCTGGCCAAGGGCCACTGGGACCGCGTGGCCTGCCGGGATATCGACAGGACGAACAACCCGATGACCTGGGAGCAGATCGTGGGCTCCTCCCCCGCCTTCCCCTGGGAGGCCTGGCGCGAGGGCGTGCGGGCGGCCGCCGCCGCGGCGGGGGTGGAGGGGACCACCTACCTGGACGAGACGATCGTCAACCAGCCCGACTACCTCGCCCATATGGCCGGCTGCTGGGAGTCCACCCCCGTGGAGGACCTGCGGGCGTGGGCCTGTTGGCATATCGTCCAGAGCCGGGCCACGCTGCTGTCCAGCGACTTCGTGAGCGCCAGCTTCGACTTCTACGGCAGGACCCTGCAGGGCACCGATGAGCTGCGGCCGCGCTGGAAGCGCGGCGTGGGCCTGGTCGAGTCGAGCCTCGGGGAGGCTCTGGGCGAGATCTACGTGGCCGAGCACTTCCCGCCCGAGCACAAGGCCGCCATGGAGCGGCTCGTGGCCGACCTCATCGAGGCCTACCGGGGCTCCATCTCCTCCCTGGAGTGGATGAGCCCGGCCACCCGCGAGCGCGCCCTGGCCAAGCTCGACCAGTTCACCCCCAAGATCGGGTATCCGGACACCTGGCGGGACTACTCCGCCGTCGACATCACCCCCGGGGACCTACTGGCCTCCATCCGCTCGGTGGAGGCCTACGAGAACGCCCGGGCCCTGCGCAAGCTGGGCGAGCCGATCGACCGCGCCGAGTGGCATATGACCCCGCAGACCGTCAACGCCTATTACAACCCGGCGATGAACGAGATCGTCTTCCCCGCCGCGATCCTCCAGCCCCCGTTCTTCGACCCCGGGGCCGATGACGCCGTCAACTACGCGGGCATCGGCGCCGTCATCGGCCATGAGATCGGCCATGGCTTCGACGACCAGGGCTCGACCTTCGACGGCACGGGGAAGGTCGCCGACTGGTGGACTCCCGAGGACCGTCAGGCCTTCTCCACGCGCACCTCCGCGCTCATCTCCCAGTACGACGCCCTGATCCCGGCCGCCGTCGCCGCCAGGCACGAGCAGGCCGGCACCCCTGCCGACGACATCCCCCATGTCAACGGCGCGCTGACGATCGGGGAGAACATCGGCGACCTCGGGGGCGTGGGCATCGCCCTCAAGGCCTACCGTCTGGCCCTGGCCCGCGCCGGCATCGAGGGCTTCGAGGGGGCACCCGTCATCGACGGCCTGACGGGCCTTCAGCGCTTCTTCTACTCGTGGGCGAGGATCTGGCGGACGAAGAACCGCGACGATTACGCCGAGCTGCTGCTGACGATCGACCCGCACTCGCCGGCAGAGTTCCGCTGCAACGGGATCGCCAGCAATGTCGACGCCTTCTACGAGGCCTTCGACGTGTCCCCCGGCGACGGCATGTGGCTCGACCCGGAGCAGCGCGTGTCCATTTGGTAAGACCGCGGCTCACCGACAGGGGGCGGCGGGGAGCACTCCCCACCGCCCCCGTCGCGTCCCATGGGCTCCGATGATTCCTGGGAGCCGGCCGGTCACCGCCAATGAGCGCCATTGCGGGCCATGGGCGGTCGTCGGAACGGACGGGACCGTGTACGGTGCGCAAGCCCCCGGGACGTGAAACGGGCTCGTCATACAGGCGATGCGCCCTTGCGACCGCAATCGGATCGGTGCAAGATCGTGACCGTCCCCAGGCGCCCCATGGCGCACCCCGACCTCAAGGAGGACACAGATGCGTCTTGGACGCCCCTTCGCCATCACCGCCGCGGCCCTTCTCGCCGCCGGCGCCGTCACCACCACCGCGACCGCCGACGAGCCCGACTTCGCGTTCAGCGACGACGTCGCCGACACCGCCGACCCCGCCAGCACCGCCTTCCCCGTCAGCGGCACCGGCTGCGCCAGCACCGCCGAGAACCCCGCCACCGTCCTGGTGACCCTCGCCCAAGGCGACTCGGACGACAACATCAAGGCCGCGACCCCCACCACCATCAACGTCGCGCCCGGTAACAGCACCTGGTCCGGCACCATCGACCTGGCCGACGCCGTGGGGCAGGTCGGCGTCGCCCCGACCACCGAGCCCTGGGTCCTCGCGGCCCAGTGCGTCCAGTACGGCAAGGACGATGGCACGATCACCGCCCAGCGCCTCATCCTGGACGCCACCCAGGCCGAGGCCGCGCTGACCCTCAAGGACGACGGCGACGCCCAGAGCTTCGAGTTCTCCGGCTCCGGCTTCACCCCCGATGAGACCGTCACGCTGACCCTCAGGGACGGCAACGGCGACGTCGTGGCCACCCTGGCCACCATGACCGCCGACGCCGAGGGCAGGGTCGCCGCCTCCTTCCCGGCCCCGACCGGCATCGCCGACGGCTCCTACGACGCCGTCGTCGAGGGCTCCCGCTACGGCGAGGGCGGCACTCTCGAGCGCAAGGTGGCCGTCTCCGGCGGCATGTTCTCCTACGAGGGCAAGGACGGCAGCGAGCTCATGGGCTCCCCCGACGCCACTGCCACTGCTGCCCCGGCCACCCCAGCCGCGGTGCAGAACGTCGCTGCTCCCGCCGCGGCGCAGAACACCGCTACTCCCGCCGCGGCGCAGAACGCCGCCCCCGCGAAGGAGGACCTGGCCAGCACCGGTGCTGACGCGATGACCTTCATCATCATCGGAGGCAGCCTCGCCACCGCCGGCGGCCTGCTCCTGGCGGCCCGTCATCGTCGCGCCTGACGCCTCATCGGGTCGGTCGAGTGAGCAGCTCACCCGCCGCTCCTGGCCCCGCGCCCGCCCGGGCCCCGAAAGCGCTCATCGCGTTCGGGGCCCGGGCGCGCCGTTCCGCCCGTGCTCATCGCGCCCTGACCATTCTCATCGCCGGCCTCGTGCTCGTCCTCGCCCTGGCGCTCGGCGACCTCGGGCTCCTCGCCCACCGCATCAGGCACGTGCCCGTCGCGATGCCCCGCCCCGCGAGCGCCCTGGCCGAGGGCGACGCCACCGTCCCCTACAAGGGCGAGACCTGGCTCATCATCGGCACCGACTCCCGGCTCAGCGTGCCGGGCGGGCCGGACCGCTACGGGGACGCCTCCGAGGATCGGTCGGGCGCTCGGGCCGACGTCGTCGTCCTCCTCCAGCCCGGCCCCGGGATCCCACGCGCGATCGTCCTGCCCCGCGACCTCACCCTGACCGCCGGCGGCCTTCAGCGCGAGCGCCTGACGACCTCCTACCTCCAGGGCCCGCAGAGCACCGTCGACCTGCTGTGCTCCGCCCTGGGCGTGCCCACCGCGCACCTGGTGACCGTCGATATGGGGGGCTTCGCGAGCCTCGTCGACGCCGTCGGCGGGCTCACGCTCGACATCCCCGAGCCCGTCCGCGACGAGATGGCGGGGCTCGACATCCCCACCTCCGGCGCGCACACCCTCAGCGGGATCGACGCCCTTGCGCTCGTGCGCTCCCGCCACCCGCAGATTCTGCGCAACGGGCAGTGGACCGCCCTGAGCGAGGCCGAGGGGGCCCAGCGCCGCAGCGAATCCACCGGCCTCGTCATGAGCGCCCTCATCACGGCCCTCGCCCAGGAGGCCTCAACCCCGTGGGGCGCGCGCTCCCTGGCGCGCGCCGTGGCCGGCGCTCTCACCACCGACGAGGGCACGGGGCTGATCGATCTCGCCCGGCTCGGCTGGGACCTGGCCGACGGGGTCGAGGGCGCCCAGGACTCCCGGGCGGTGGAGGTCACCACCGTCCCGGCCCCCACCCAGGGCGGCGGCTTCATCGCGCTGCCCACGCCGGAGACCTACTCCGCGCTCTGGGCCCGGGGCTACGCCCCCGGCACCTGCGCGCCCTGACGCCCCGGGCGACCCAGCGCTGTTCACGCGCCGCGCATGAGGGGGCCGCGCCGGCGCGGCGATGAGAGGATCGGGCGAAGCCCCGCGGGGCGAGCGAGCCCCGCCATGATGACAGGAGCGCAGATGCCCGGAATCAACCTGACCCGCGACGAGGCCCGCGAGCGCGCCTCGCTCGTGACCGCCGAGAGCTACGACGTCGTCCTGGACCTGTCCGGGGCGGCGGACCCCGACCAGGCGACCTTCCGATCGGTGACCACCGCACGGTTCCGCGCGACGCCGGGCTCCTCGACCTTCATCGACCTCATCGCCCCGCGGGTGCGCGAGGTCCGCCTCAACGGGACCGCTCTCGACCCGGCCGAGGTCTACGCGGACTCCCGGATCGCCCTGGAGGGGCTGGCGGAGTCCAACGAGCTCGTCGTCGCCGCCGACTGCGCCTACATGCGCACCGGTGAGGGCCTGCACCGCTTCACCGACCCCGCCGATGGCGCCACCTACCTCTACACGCAGTTCGAGGTGCCCGACTCCCGGCGCGTCTTCGCGGTCTTCGAGCAGCCCGATCTCAAGGCCTCCTTCACCTTCACCGTCACGGTGCCCGATGGCTGGACCGTCTTCTCCAACTCCCCCACCCCCGCGCCGAGCCCCGCGGGCGCTGGGGCGCGGGTCTTCTCCTTCGCGCCGAGCGAGCGCATGAGCTCCTACATCACGGCGATCGTCGCCGGGCCGTACGTGGGGGCCAGCGATGAGTACCGCGCTGACGACGGCCGCGTGGTGCCGCTGGGCGTGTACTGCCGCGCCTCGCTGGCCGAGCACCTCGACGCCGACGAGATCCTGGCGCTGACCAAGGGCGGCTTCGCCTTCTACGAGGAGCTGTTCGGCACGCCCTACGCCTTCCCGAAGTACGACCAGGTCTTCGTCCCCGAGTTCAACGCCGGCGCCATGGAGAACGCCGGGATCGTCACCCACCGGGACGACTACGTCTTCCGCTCCCGCCCGGTGGAGGCCCGCGTCGAGCGGCGCGCGGTGACGATCCTCCACGAGCTGGCACACATGTGGTTCGGGGACCTGGTGACCATGGAGTGGTGGAACGACCTGTGGCTCAACGAGTCCTTCGCCGAGTACACCTCCACCCTGGCCACGGCCGAGACGACGCGCTTCACCGACGCCTGGACCACCTTCCAGACCTTGGAGAAGGCCTGGGCCTACAACCAGGACCAGCTCTCCTCCACCCACCCGATCGCCGCCGAGATCAGGGATCTTCACGACGTCGAGGTGAACTTCGACGGCATCACCTACGCCAAGGGCGCCTCGGTGCTCACCGCCCTCGTGGCCTATGTGGGCCGCGAGCGGTTCTTCGCGGGCATCGCCCGCTACCTGGAGGCGCACGCCTTCGGCAACGCGACGCTAGCCGACCTGCTGAGCGAGCTCGAAGCCGTCTCCGGGCGGGATCTCGGGGCCTGGACGCGGGTGTGGCTGCAGGAGGCCGGGGTAACGGCTCTGCGCTTGGAGACCACCACGGATGAGGCGGGCCGCATCGCCTCCGCCGCCGTCGTCCAGGAGATCCCGGAGGGCTCACCGGCGACGCTTCGCCCGCACCGCTTGGCGATCGGCGCCTACAGCCACGATGACTCCGGCGCGCTGGCGCGGGTCGAGCGCGTCGAGCTGGACATCGCCGGCGCGCGCACGCCGGTGCCGGGCCTGGTCGGCCTGCCCCGCCCCGAGGTCCTGCTCGTCAACGACGACGACCTCACCTATGCCAAGCACCGCCTCGACGAGGCCTCCCTGTCCGCCGCGCTGGAGGGGATCGGCGACTTCACCGATTCGCTGGCTCGCTCGCTCGTCCTGGCCTCGGCCTGGGACATGGTGCGCGACGGCGAGCTGCCCGCCTCCCACTACCTCTGCGCCGCCCTGGAGGCGCTGAAGGTGGAGTCCCACTCGAGCGTGGTTCAGGGCCTCCTGGCGCGGATCGGCACCTGCCTTGCCCTCTACCTGCCCCCCGCAGCGCGCCGCGAGGCCGCCCCCGAGGCGGCCGCCGCCCTGCTGGCCCTGGCCCGCGGCGCCGAGCCGGGCAGCGACCGCCAGCTCCAGCTCGTGCGCGCCGTGGCCGCTCACGCCGTGAGCGAGGAGCAGATCGACGCCGTCGCCGGCTGGCTCGATGGCTCCGCCGCCCTGCCGGGACTGGCGGTGGACGCCGATATGCGCTGGGAGCTCCTCACCGGTCTGGTGGCGGCCGGCCGCGCCGGCGAGGCAGAGATCGCCGCCGAGGAGGCCCATGACCGCACGACCACGGGCCGCGAGCGGGCGGCCGGCGCCCGCGCCTCGATCCCCACCGCCGAGGCGAAGGCGGCGGCCTGGCGGGCGCTCGTGGAGGACTCCTCGATGCCCAATGAGACGCAGCGCCAGGCGCTGGCCGGATTCGGCCGCGTTGAGCGCGCCCCCGAGCTCATGGCGCCCTTCGTCGAGGAGTACGTGGCCGCCATCGAGTCCGTCTGGTCATCGCGGACCTTCCACATGGCCGAGGCCCTGCTGGAGGGGCTGTGGTCCTGCGCGACCGTCGGCCTTCCGGGTGCCGATCCAATCGGGGCGCTCGAGGGCTGGCTGGACGCCCACGCCGACGCCCCGGCCGCGCTGCGCCGGATCGTGGCGGAGAACCTCGACGACGCTCGCCGGGCGGTCCGCGCTCAGGCGGCACAATCGGCGATTTGAGCCCGAGGGGCCGTGGCCTCTCACGGCCCCTCGCGGCTCTCGCCCGTCCAAGAGCGCACATTGTCGTCACGGGGCAGGGCACAATGGGACCCGCCCCTGGCCCCCTTCCCGAGAGCGCCATGACCACGTCATCTTCCCCATCGA
Source organism: Actinomyces gaoshouyii (assembly GCF_002076915.1). NCBI lineage: Bacteria > Bacillati > Actinomycetota > Actinomycetes > Actinomycetales > Actinomycetaceae > Actinomyces > Actinomyces gaoshouyii. The sequence continues at coordinate 548,019 of NZ_CP020468.1, read as the reverse complement.
GCCGCCGCGCGCGCTCAGGCGCCCGCACCCCTGCAAAGTACGTCGTCGTGAGGGACCACCTCCTCGCCCTCATCGCCGATGGCCTCGAGCCGGGCTCGCTCATCCCCTCCGAGAGGGAGTTGTGCGAAACCTTCTCCGTGTCCCGGATGACGGTGCGCCAGGCGATCGACACCCTCGTCGTCGACGGCGCCCTGGAGCGCCACCAGGGCCGGGGGACCTTCGTGTCCCAGCCCAAGCTCGACCTCCAACTTCGCCTGTCCTCCTTCACCGATGAGATGCGCCGGCGCGGCATGGAGCCGGGATCCGTCTTCCTGACCGCTGAGACCACGCGTGCCACCCCTCAGGTGGCCCAGGCCCTCGAGATCTCCACAGGGGATGAGGTGCACCACTTGAGGCGCCTGCGCACGGCGGACTCGACCCCGATAGCGATCGAGGAGAACTGGCTGACCGCCTCGCTGCTGCCCGACCTGCTCGAAGGAGCGCTCGACTTCTCCGTCTACCGGCGCCTGGGGGAGGCCGGCCTGGAGCCGGATTGGGGCGAGGACGTCATCCAGGGGCATGTCGTCTCCTCGGAGGAGGCGATTCTCCTGGGCGTGCCCGAGGGCGCGCCGGCCCTCGGCATCACCCGCCGAGCCTTCCACAACGACGTCGCTGTGGACTACTCCCGCTCGCTGTACCGCGCGGACCGCTACACCCTGTGGGTGCCTGTCGCGGCCCCTCAGCCCGCGGCGGCGCGCCGCTCGCCCACGACCCGAGCGCCGCGGAGCGCCCGCTCCACCGGGTGAACGGCGCCCCCATCCGGTGAAGCGGGAGTGATCACGCTCTCAATCGGCGGTATTGTTCACATCCAGCCCCTATATCCGGCAGCGCACCGCAGCCGCGTCCACCGCATCCAGGAGGAGCAACCATGTCCCAGGCACGCCAGATCGTCGACGCCCTCGGCGGCTTCGACAACATCGTCGAGATCGAGCCCTGCATCACCCGGTTGCGCTGCGAGCTGGAGAGCGTCTCCGCTGTCGACGAGGCCGCGCTCAGGGCCGCCGGCGCCCACGGCGTCGTCACCGTCGGCGACGTCGTTCAGGTCATCATCGGACCCACCGCGGACGCGCTCTACGAGCAGATTGAGGACCTCCGATGACCCTGGAGGTCCTCTCTCCCCTTTCCGGGACCGTCATCGCCCTCGAGGATGTCCCGGACCCGGTCTTCTCCGGCCGGCTGATCGGGCCGGGGATCGCCGTCGATCCGCCCCGCGCCCCCGGGGAGGTCGTCACGCTGGCGCCGATCCCCGGGCGCGTGGCCAAGATCCACCCGCACGCCTTCGTCATCGCCGCCGATGACGGCAGGAGCGTGCTCGTCCACCTGGGCTTGGACACCCTGGGCCTGGAGGGCAGGGGATTCACCGTCCATCGGGAGGAGGGGGCGAGGGTCCGCGCGGGCGACCCGATCATCACCTGGAGCCCGGCCCGGATCGAGGGGGATGGGTTCAACCCGGTCGTCCCGATCATCGCCCTCGACGCCGGCGAGGCCGACCTCGCCCTCACCGCCCCCGGCACCGCCGTCGCCCCCGGCAACGCGCTCATCGCCTGGTCCTAGGCGGACGGTCGGCGTCCCCAGAGACCAACGAGGCGGGGCCCCGGTCGGATCGGCCGGGGCCCCGCCTCGCACTCACAGCGTTCAGTCCCGGGGCGTGCGGCGCTGGCCCATCTCCTGGCGGATCGCCTGGAACAGGCTCGCCAGCCGCGCATTGCCCGGCAAGTCCTCGATGAGGACCGGCTCGCCCGAGCTATCCGCCAGGGGGATCCTCCAGTTCGGGTACTCCTGGTCCGTGCCCGGCTGGTTCTGCGTCCTGCGCTCGCCGACACAGTCCACGAGGGCGACGCCGATGAGAGCCGAGGCAGTGCGCGCGATGTACCGGTGGAGGGCCTCGACGATCTCGCGCTCGGAGGGGTTGGCGCCCAGCAGGCGATGCTCGCGCAGGCGCTCGATCATCCGGTCGCGCTCCGCGCCCGCCTCGGCGCGCACCTGCTCGACCGGGTCCGCCAGCAGGCCGAGGCGCTCGCGCAGGGTGACGTGCTCGTCGGCGAGATACCCCGCGGTAGGCGGCAGGTCGTGAGTGTTGACCGTGGACAGCGCGAGGCGCCGGTAGTCCTGCGGCTGGAGCGGCCAGCCATCGCCCTGCTTCTCGAACCAGAGCACGGAGGTGCCCAGCACGCCGCGGCTGGCCAGGTAGTCGCGGGCCCAGGGCTCCACGGTCCCCAGGTCCTCGCCGATGATGACGGCGCCGGCCCGGTAGGCCTCCAACAGGACCACGCCGACCATCGCCTCGTGGTCGTAGCGCACGTAGGCGCCGGAGGCGGCGCCCATGCCCTCGGGGATCCACCACAGGCGGAACAGGCCGATGATATGGTCGACGCGCAGCGCGCCGGCATGGCGCAGGACCGTGCGCACCATGTCCCGCAGTGGCTGGAAGGCGGTCTCCGCCAGGTAGACGGGGCTCCACGGCGGCTGAGACCAGTTCTGCCCCAACTGGTTGTACATGTCCGGCGGGGCGCCCACCTCGATGCCGGAGGCGAAGGCCTCGGGCTCGGACCAGACATCCGCGCCCCGGGCATGGACGCCCACGGCGAGGTCGTCCATGATCCCCAGTGCCATGCCGGAGGCCTTGGCCTGCTCCTGGGCCCGGGCCAGCTGCTCATCGACGATCCACTGGAGCCAGGCGTAGAAGTCGATGCGATCGGTCAGGGCGCGGGCCTCATCGGCCACGAAGGCGGATGAGGGGTCCTTGAGGTTCTCGGGCCAGTCGGCCATCTCACCGTGCTCCTCGGTGAGCGCGCACCACAGGGCGAAACGCTCCAGGCCCTCGCCGGCCTCGGCGCGGAAGCGCTCGAAGTCCCGGCGCCGGGAGCGCGAGCGCCCCGCGGAGAAGACGACCTCGAGGGCATCGCGCTTGAGCTTCCAGATGGTGTCCCGATCGATCGGGGCGACGGTGCGGTTGGTCGCTGCGAGCTCCTCCAGGGACCACTGGATGAGAGAGCGGCGCGGCCCAGACAGTCGGGTCATCTCCGGGATCGCCTCGGGCCGGATGTAGATCGGGTTGACGAAGCGCCGGGTGACCGGGAGGTAGGGCGACGGCGTCATCTCCCCCGAGGGCTCGGCCGCGTGCAGGGGGTTGATGAGCAGGAAGTCAGCGCCCTCGTCGCCGAAGAAGGAGGCGAGCTCGGTGAGATCGTCCGCGTCCCCGATGCCCCAGGAGTCGGCCGAGCGCGCCGAGTAGAGCTGCGCCATGACACCCCAGCCTCGCTCGCCCAGGCTCGCGGGGAGTTCCAGGCGGTCCGGGGTCATCGCCAGCGCCGCCGTGGCGGTGGTGGCGGGGCGGCCCTCGACGGCCTCGATCTCGGCCACGAGGGTATGCCAGCCCAGCGGCAGGTCCCCGGGGATGCGGAAGGAGGCGCGGCCGGTGAGGACGCCGTCGACCTCCCGGGGGCGCTCCCAGTCCTCGGCCTGCTCCAGCTCGACGGAGCCCCCGGACTCGAGTTCGACGCGCACGGTGACCGTCGCGCCGTCGGGGACGTGGACCGCCACGGGGGCCTCCCATCCCTGGCGGCGCACGACGGTCGGGGGGAGGATGCGCCTCCAGGGCGCGAGCTCGGCGTCGGCCAGGGATGCCTTGATCTGGGCATCGGTCGCGGCCGCCACTCCGAGTGCGGCGAGGACCGCCACGAGGGTGGCGCGGCCGGGGGCGGCGCGGTTGCCGTGGTAATCCCAGTACTCGGTGGACACGCCGTGCATCTCCGCGAGGCGCTTGAGGTCCTCGCCCGCGGGCTCGTCAGGGGCGGTTCCAACGGGGGTCGACTCAGTCATGGGCAGTGCCGCCTGTTCTCGTGAGCGCTCTCACGCCGGGAGCGCTCGTACGATGCCGTCGCGCTCGGGATTGATCGGATACGGACCCTCCCGCCGGGGTGACGCCGTAGTCAGTCGCGGTCGTAGGAACAGGATGGGGTCCGCGTGTTGCTGCAAGCCTTGCATAGTCTGGGCCGGAGCGCCAAAGCCGCCCGTCGGCGAGTCGCGCCCGCAGGGGCGACAGCGGATGGGCGGCATGGGAGTGCGGCTCAGAGGGCCGCTATCTCATCGGCGAGGGCGTCCGCCGTCGGGCCGACGACGACCTGCACGACGGAGCCGGAGCGGACCACGCCGAAGGCCCCTGCGGCCCTCAGGGCCTCCTCATCGACCTTCCCCTGATCGACGACCTCGACCCTGAGCCGGGTGATGCAGGGCTCGAGGACCATGATGTTCTCGCTGCCACCGAGGCCGGCGACAATGCTCTCCGCAGTCGCGCTCATCAGCTACTCCTTCGCTCGTCTTCATGCACTGCCCCCGCGCCCACCGGCGCGAGAGTGATCCGAGATCTAATTATCAGGCCGCCCCCGCCGCAACCGGGCACGGCTCGCCATCATGTGTCCTCCATCACTTCCCTGGAGCGCTGGGCTCCCTTATGGGCGGAGTCGTGTGCCAATCGTGATTCATACTCCGGTTTCCCTCCCGAAAGCGCCCCCAGGCGTGCACAATGGGCCCTACGACCGCCTCCATCACTGACGAGGAGCACTCATGGCGCTGTCCGATGCATCTCCCACTTCCCTGTCCGGTATCGGCGTGAGCCCCGGCCTCGTCGCCGGGCCCGTTGCCCGCATGGCACCGGGCATCCCCGAGCCCGAGCTCGCGCTGATCGACGCCTCCCGCGACCTCGACAAGGAGTGCGAGCGGATCGAGGCCGCGGCTCAGACCGTCAAGAAGGGCCTGGAGCTCTCCGCCGCCCAGGCCAAGGGCGAGGGCCGCACCCTCCTGGAGACGACGGCGCAGATGGCCGCCGACCCCACCCTCACCTCCTCCGCGCAGGCCATGGTCCGCGAGCGCAGGCTCGTGCCCGAGCGGGCCGTCTGGGAGGCCGCCGGCACCCTCGCCTCGATGCTCGCGTCGCTCGGCGGCTACATGGCTGAGCGCACGCGCGACGTCGCCGACGTGCGCGACCGCATCGTCGCCGTCCTGACCGACTCCCCCATGCCCGGCATCCCGATGCTGCCCGAGCCCTTCATCCTGGTGGCCGAGGACCTGGCACCGGCGGACACCGCCCTGCTGGACCCGGAGAAGGTCATCGCCTTCATCACCTCCGAGGGCGGCCCCACCTCGCACACGGCCATCCTCGCCCGGGCCCTGGGCATGCCCGCCATCGTGGGCACCGGCGCCGAGGTCGTCGACCAGCTCCATGATGGGGACATCGTCCTGGTGGACGGCACGAAGGGCGTCATCACGCTCAACCCCGACGAGGGAGCGCTGCGCCGGGCCAAGGAGCTCGCCAGCCGGGTGCGCGTCTTCAACGGCGACGGCGCCACGAAGGACGGCCGGGAGGTCCAGCTGCTCGCCAATGTGGGCGACGCCGCCGGCGCCCGCAGCGCCGCTGAGGCGGGAGCCATGGGCGTGGGCCTGTTCCGCACGGAGTTCTGCTTCCTCGACCAGCCCGATGAGCCCACCATCGAGGCTCAGGTGGAGGCCTACACCGGCGTCCTGGCCGCCTTCCCCGGCAAGAAGGTCGTCGTGCGGACCCTGGACGCGGGCGCCGACAAGCCCCTGCCCTTCCTCACCGACGCGACGGAGGCCAACCCCGCCCTCGGCGTGCGCGCCTACCGGACCGCCCGCCGCGACCCCGATGTGCTCGAGCATCAGCTCGAGGCGCTGGCCAAGGCCGAGGCGGCCACGGACGCCAAGGTGTGGGTCATGGCCCCCATGATCTCCACCGCCGAGGAGGCCAAGGCCTTCACGGACAAGGCGCGCTCCTACGGCCTCAAGACGGCCGGCATGATGATCGAGGTCCCCTCGGCCGCCCTCATGGCGGACAAGCTCTTCGAGTACGCCGACTTCGCCTCGGTGGGCACCAATGACCTCACCCAGTACGTCATGGCGGCGGACCGTCTCCTGTCCTCCCTGGCGGACCTGTCCACCGCCTGGCAGCCGGCCGTGCTGCGGCTCATCAAGCAGGCCTGCGACGGCGCGGCCCCGCACGGACGCCCAGTGGGCGTGTGCGGCGAGGCCGCCGCGGACCCGGCCCTGGCCACCGTCCTCGTGGGCCTCGGCGTGGCGAGCCTGTCCATGACCGCGCGCGCCCTGCCGGACGTGGACGCCGTCATGAAGTCGGTGACCTTCGAGGAGTGCCAGGAGTTGGCGCGCCTCGCCATCGACTCGGCCACCGCCGAGGACGCGCGCGCGGCCGTGCGCGCCAAGCTGCCGATCCTGGAGGAACTCGGCCTGTGACGACGCCGTATCCCGTCCCCTCCGCCAGCGAGGAGCCGCTCGGCTCCCTCACCCGCATCCTGGCACTGGCGGAGGGTGACGGGACCGACTCGTTCCTCGGCGACTCCCTCCCCCACCTCTCCGGGCGCATCTACGGCGGGCAGGTCATCGCCCAGGGGCTCCTGGCGGCCGCCGCCACCCTTCCGGAGGCGGCCGACGAGGCCCTGGAGCCGCGCCTGCCGCACTCGCTCCACGCGTACTTCATGCGGGGCGGGGATCCCAAGCAGCCCGTGGTCTACGAGGTGGAGCGCCTCCACGACGGGCGCTCCTTCTCCCAGCGCCGCACCACCGCCCTACAGGCGGGCCGGGCGATCCTGGCCATGATCGCCTCCTTCCAGATCGATCAGGAGGGCTCGCAGGCCCAGGTCGCCGCGCCGTCGGTGCCCGGCCCCGAGGAGTTGGTGAGCGCACTGGAGATCTTCCGGACGCTGGACGACCCGGCGGCCAAGTTCCTCGGGCGCACCGCTCCCTTCGACATCCGCCATGTGGAGGGGAACATCTACCTCGGTCCGGGCGCCGAGGTCGCCAACAGGCAGCGTCTCTGGCTGCGCTCGCGCGGGCGCATCCCGGCCAAGGCCTCGCAGACGGTGCACCGGGCGCTGCTGACCTACGTGTGCGACCAGGTGATGCTGGAGCCGGCGCTGCGCAGCCAGGGGCTGAGCTGGCGCAGCGAGGGGATGAGCCTGGCCACGCTCGACCACGCCCAGTGGTTCCACCGGGATGTCGATGCCTCGGACTGGCTGCTGTTCGTCCAGGACTCCCCCACCTCGCAGGGCGGGCGCGCGGTGGCGCGGGCGGAGGTCTTCGACTCCGCCGGCCGCCTGGTCTCCACGATCGCCCAGGAGGGCATGATCCGCATGCCCACGGCCACCTCGCGCGGCAGCGGCGACTGGGCCGTCCGCTTCGACGTCTGAGCCCTTAGCGCGCGGGTCGCCCCAGTCGCGTGTGATCGGCCTACACCACTCAATCGCCTCGGACGCTCGAGCAAGCTCGGCGTCGCTCGGCTCAGTCGCGTGTGAGCTTGCGGTAGGTGACGCGGTGGGGGCGGGCGGCCTCGGCGCCCAGGCGCGCGACCTTGTTCTCCTCGTAGGAGGCGAAGTTGCCCTCGAACCAGTACCAGCTCGCCGGGTTCTCCTCCGTGCCCTCCCAGGCCAGGATGTGGGTCGCAACTCGGTCGAGGAACCAGCGGTCGTGGGTGATGACGACGGCGCAGCCGGGGAACTCCAGCAGCGCGTTCTCCAAGGAGCCCAGGGTCTCGACGTCGAGGTCGTTCGTGGGCTCGTCCAGGAGGATGAGGTTGCCTCCCTGCTTGAGGGTCAGCGCCAGGTTCAGGCGGTTGCGCTCGCCACCGGAGAGCACTCCCGCGGGCTTCTGCTGGTCCGCGCCCTTGAAGCCGAAGGAGGCCACGTAGGCGCGGGACGGCATCTCCACGCCCCCGACCTGGATGTAGTCCAGGCCGTCGGAGACGACCTCCCAGAGGGTCTTGGCGGGGTCGATGCCGGCGCGGGACTGGTCCACGTAGGACAGCTTGACGGTCTGGCCGATCTTGAGGCTGCCGCCGTCGAGCTCCTCCAGCCCCACGATGGTCTTGAACAGCGTGGTCTTGCCGACGCCGTTGGGGCCCACGATGCCCACGATGCCATTGCGCGGCAGCGTGAAGGACAGGTCGTCGATGAGGGTGCGCCCGTCGAATCCCTTGCTCAGGTGGCTGGCCTCGAGGACCTGGTTGCCCAGGCGCGGGCCCGGCGGGATCTGGATCTCCTCGAAGTCGAGCTTGCGGGTGCGCTCGGCCTCAGCGGCCATCTCCTCGTAGCGGGCCAGGCGGGCCTTGGACTTGGCCTGGCGGCCCTTAGCGGAGGAGCGCACCCACTCCAGCTCGTCCTTGAGGCGCTTGGCGAGCTTGGCGTCCTTCTTGCCCTGGACCTCCAGGCGCTTCTCCTTGGTCTCCAGGTAAGTGGAGTAGTTGCCCTCGTAGGGGTAGAGGTGCCCGCGGTCGACCTCCGCGATCCACTGGGCGACGTGGTCGAGGAAGTAGCGGTCGTGGGTGACCGCGATGACGGCGCCCTTGTAGGTGCTCAGGTGCTGCTCCAGCCACAGGACGGACTCGGCGTCGAGGTGGTTGGTGGGCTCGTCGAGGAGGAGTAGGTCGGGGGCCTCCAGGAGGAGCTTGCACAGGGCGACTCGGCGGCGCTCACCACCGGAGAGGTGCTTGACCTCGGCGTTCGGCGGCGGGCAGCGCAGGGCGTCCATGGCCTGCTCGAGCTGGGAGTCGAGGTCCCAGGCGTTCGCGGCGTCGATCTCCGTCTGGAGCTTGCCCATCTCCTCCATGAGGGCGTCGAAGTCGGCGTCCGGGTCCGCCATGGCGGCGGAGATCTCGTTGAAACGGTCGAGCTTGCCCTTGATCTCGGCCACGCCCTCCTCGACGTTGCCCAGGACGGTCTTGTCCTCGTTGAGGGGCGGCTCCTGCATGAGGATGCCGACGCTGTAGCCGGGGCTGAGCCGCGCCTCGCCGTTGGAGGGCTGGTCGATGCCGGCCATGATCTTGAGGATCGAGGACTTGCCGGCGCCGTTGGGACCGACCATGCCGATCTTGGCACCGGGCAGGAAGGCCATGGTGACGTCGTCGAGGATGACCTTGTCTCCATGGGCCTTGCGCGCCTTGATCATCTGATAGATGTACTCAGCCACTGTGCGGTGCGCCTTTCGTCGAATACGGGGAGGTCTGGTGGGCTCGCGCTCGTGATGGGCCCGCCGGTGGTCCTCCGGGGCCGACGACGCGCGCCGTGGCCCAGCCTAGAGCAGTCGCAGCCCATCGGCGACGACGCGGCGCATGACCCCGCGCACGCGGAACTCTGATGGGCCGGGCTCCTCAGCGCCCGGTGGCGACGAGCAGGTGGATCTGCGCAACGAGCTGAGGAGTCTCGACGGCCTTGATGCGCTCGGTGAGCGCGGCCTCGTCGTCATCGGCCAGGACAGGGACCTCCACCTGGGCGATGATCTCCCCGGTGTCCACGCCGGCGTCGACCCAGAACAGGGTGGCTCCGGCCCGCGTGGCCCCGGCGGCCAGGGCGTCGCGCACGGCGTGGGCGCCCGGGAAGTCGGGCAGGAGCGAGGGGTGGGTGTTGAGGACGCGCCCGCCGAAGCGGGCGAGGAAGGCGTCCCCCAGCAGGCGCATGAACCCGGCGCAGACGACGAGGTCCGGCGCATAGCCGCCCACCGAACGGGCCAGGGCCTCGTCCCAGGCGGCGCGGTCCGGGTAATCGGTCAGGGCGACGACCTCGGCGGGGATGCCCGCCGCGCGAGCGCGCTCCAGCCCCGCGCACTCCTTGTCCGCGACGACGCCGACGACCTCGGCGCCGTAGGCGGGGTCCTCACAGGCCTCGATGAGGGCGGCGAGGTTCGAGCCCGTCCCCGAGACGAGCACGACGAGTGCGGCGGGCTCAGCGCCCTCCTCCGCCGGGGCCCCGCCGTCCTCGGGGCTGGGGGCGGAGGCGGACTGGAACTGGTCCCCGGAAGCATCCTCCGGCTCGTCCTCCCACGGATCCCCCGAGACGGCGTCGTCGGCCTCCTGGGGACTGCGGGCGCTGCGGACGCTATGGGCGGCGCGCCGCTCGCGCAGGCCCTGGGCCGTGCTCCCGGCCGCCTGACTGGCCGCGCTCACGCCGCGCCGCGTCATCCGGTGGGTCCAGGGGTGGAGCATGAGGGCGGCGGTGAGCAGTCCGAGGCCGACCTCGATCAGGCACAGGATGATGACGGAGGAGGTCGTCGGGCCGGCGTGCGCCATGCGCGCGGGCCCGATGGGACCGGTGGCGCCCAGGCATAGGGCGGCCACCCCGATGGAGAGGAGAAGCGTCCCGCCGGCAGCGGCGGCGAGGGCCCCTCCGAGGCTCAGGGAGGTCAGCTCGCCCCGGTGGCGCCGGCCGACGGCGATCGCACCCAGGACGATGAGAAAAGGCAGGAAGCGCGCGGGCCCCCAGGTGCCGGCGGGGAGGGCGCCGAGGATCGGCAGGGACGGCACCGTGTCGGCGATGATCGCGCTGGGGGCGAAGAGAGTCCCGCTCCCCACGCTGAAACCGGGGCCGAGCACCCAGGACAGCGCCCAGATCAGCCCCGTGGGGATCCAGGCTGCCTGGAAGAGGACGAGCCCGGCCGAGGAGATGATGCCGCCCCCGGCGATGGAGTCGTGGAGGAGCGAGATCCTCCCCGCCCCGGCGATGACGGCCGCCAGGAGGGCCGCGAGGGAGAGCCCGAGCAGTCCGATCGAGCAGTCGCGTGCCAGGCCCAGCGCTGGGCCCACCCAGTCGGGGCGAGCGCGCCACCAGCGCTCCAGGGCCGGGATGCCCCGCCCCCGGCAGTGGAGCCGGACGCCGATGACGGCCGTCGCCAGGACCATGAGTCCCGGCAGGGCCAGCCAGGCCCCGCCGCCGGGCGCGGACAGCAGCAGGAGGACGGCCCCGGTCAGGGCCGCGGAGGCGACGGCCACGCCCCCGGCCGCCGGGCCGGAGAGGCGGGCCCGCCGGGCGGAGGAGCGCAGGAGCAGCGCCTGGAGGATGGTGACGCCCAGGAGCGGCAGGCCGAGGGCGCCGCTGGAGCCCCCGGCGTCGCCGAGGCGCCCGCCCAGGCCGAGGGCCCACAGGCCTGTGCCCGTGCGGATCGTGGAGCCCAGAGTCAGAGCGGTGGCGGCGCTTATCGGGGCCGAGGTCATCATGACGGCGGTGGTCGCGCCGACGACGAGGAACCAGGCCAGCAGGACGGCCTCGATCCCCGCGCGCAGCGCGAAGGGCCAGTCGTCGGGCAGGGCGGCGCGTCGGCGCGGCGCCGGCCGGCGCTGGGCGGGCCCGCTCACGCGCGCGCGCCCGCGAGATCGCGGTGGATGCGGCGCACGAGCTCCGCGGTCTGGCTCGGGGTGCGGCCCACGGCGACTCCCACGGCTTCGAGGGCCTCTTTCTTGGCGGCAGCGGTGCCTGCGGAGCCGGAGACGATGGCGCCCGCGTGGCCCATGGTCTTGCCCTCGGGGGCGGTGAAGCCGGCGACGTAGGCGACCACTGGCTTGGTCACGTGCTCGGCGATGTAGGTGGCGGCGCGCTCCTCGGCGTCGCCACCGATCTCGCCGATCATGACGATGAGCTCGGTATCGGGGTCGGCCTCGAAGGCGGCGAGGGCGTCGATATGTGTGGTGCCGATGACGGGGTCCCCCCCGATGCCGATGCAGGTGGTGAAGCCGAGGTCGCGCAGCTCGTGCATGAGCTGGTAGGTGAGGGTCCCGGACTTGGAGACCAGTCCGATGGGGCCCGGGCCGGTGATGTCCGGCGGGGTGATGCCCACGTTGGAGCGGCCGGGCGAGATGATGCCGGGGCAGTTGGGGCCGATGACGCGCGCCCCGTGGGCAGCGGCGTGGGCGCGCAGGGCGACGGCGTCGGCCACGGGGATGCCCTCGGTGATGACGACGATGAGGCGCATCCCGGCGTCGACGGCCTCGATGACGGCGTCCTTGGCGAATGCCGGCGGCACGAAGACCACGGAGACCTCTGCCCCGGTGGCCGCCCTGGCCTCGGCGACGCTGCCATGGACGGGGACCTCCACGGTCCCGGTGGGCACGCCGCCGGCGCCCGGCCCGATGGGCTCGACGTCGAAGGCGACTGCGGTGCCCGCCTTGCGGGGGTTGACGCCGGCAACGACCCGCGTGCCGGCGCAGAGCATGCGCCGGGTGTGCTTGCGGCCCTCCGATCCGGTCATCCCCTGGACGACGACGCGGTCGGAGTCGGTGAGGAAAACGCTCATGGCTCAGGCCTCCTGGGGGGTCGGGGCAGCGGTGGGCGGGACGGGGAGGGACGGGACCCGCCGCCCCTCCAGCGCGCCGCGCGCGACCTGCTCGGCGATGGCGGTGACGGCGTCGGCGGCGCCTTCCATGGTCTCCACGATGGTGACACTGGGCAGATCGGCCTGGTGGAGGATGCGGCGGCCGAGCTCGGCGCTGTTGCCGTCCAGGCGCACCACGATGGGCTTGGCGGGTCCGGTAAGGGCGCCCATCGCGGCCACGATGCCCTCGGCGACGGTGTCGCAGGAGGTGATGCCGCCGAAGACGTTGACGAGGATGGCCTGCACCTGCGCGTCGGAGGCCACGATACTCAGGGCGTCGGCCATGGCCCGGGCCGATGAGCCGCCGCCCAGGTCGAGGAAATTGGCGGGACGCATGCCCCCGTGTCTCTCCCCCGCCCCGGCGACGATGTCGAGCGTGGACATGACCAGGCCCGCGCCGTTGCCCAGGACGCCGACCTCGCCGCTCAGGCGCACGTAGTTGAGTCCGGCCTCCTTGGCGCGGGCCTCGAGGGGATCCACCGAGGAGGCGTCGACGAGGCCCTCGTGGTCCCGGTGGCGGAAGCGGGCGTTGTCGTCGAGGGTCACCTTGCCGTCCAGGGCGATGATCCGCCCGTCATCGGCCAGAACGAGGGGGTTGACCTCCACGAGGGTGGCGTCCTCGGTCACCAGCGCCTCCCAGAGGCGCTCGATGACGGCGGCGACTCCGTCGGCGGTCCGCCCGGGCTCGAAGCCCGCGGCGGCCACGATCCGTCGCGCGGCCTCGGCGGTCAGGCCGGCCAGGGGGTCGATGGGGACGCGGGCCAAGGCCTCGGGGCGCTCAGCGGCGAGGGCTTCGATGTCCATGCCGCCCTCGCGCGAGCACATCGCCAGGTAGCCGCGCTCGGCGCGGTCCAGAAGGATCGCGAAGTAGTACTCCTCGGCGATGTCGGCCCCCTCGGAGATGAGGACGGAGCGCACGGTGTGCCCCTTGATGCTCATGCCGAGGATGGCGGCGGCGCGCTCAGCGGCCTCCTCAGCGCTGCGGGCGAGCTTGACACCACCGGCCTTGCCGCGCCCACCGGTCTTGACCTGGGCCTTGACGACGAGCAGCCCGGCCCCGCCGTCGAGAAGGTCCTGGGCGGCGGCGCGCGCCTCCTCGGGGGTGGTGGCGATGATGCCGGGCAGGACGGGGACGCCGTGGCGGCGGAAGAGGTCCCGGGCCTGGTACTCATAGAGGTCCATGAGGCTGTGTCCTTTCACGCGGGTGTCGGCTCTCATCGGGCGCTGGCCCGCCCAGGGCCCGGCGGGCCCTGGGCCGAGGGTATCGCGGGGCGGGGCGCCGCGGCTGAGGATCGACCGCGAGTCCTGGGGGCGGGTTGGCGAACGGCTCGCGTCCCGGCGATGAGAACGCCGCGTCATCGGTGTGACGCGGGCCCCTCGGGCGGGACACAATAGGAGCCGACCGGACTGGGCCGGACAGGACCGGGCCGCAGCCGGACCGCATGAGAGGGAGTCCCATGACCGCCGCAGGCAACACCGCTCCGCACCCGCTGTCCAGCGCCTCCCAGGAGGCCGTGATCGACGCCTTCGCCTCCCTGGCCTGCGATACGGCCGATGGCGCGGCGCCCACCAGCCCAGCCGGGGAGCCGATCCGGGTCGGTGTGCTCACCTCGGGCGGCGACGCCCAGGGCATGAACGCCGCGGTGCGGGCCGCCGTGCGCACGCTGCTGCGCCTGGGCGCCCAGCCCTTCGCCGTCATGGAGGGGTGGGCCGGGGCCGTCGCCGGGGGCGAGGGAATCCGCCCCCTGGAATGGGACTCCGTGGGCGCGATCCTCCACCGGGGCGGGACGATCATCGGCACGGCCCGCTCCGCGGAGTTCCGCGAGCGCTCCGGGCAGCTCGACGCCGCCGCCAATCTCCTGGAGCACGGCATCAACCGGCTCATCGTGATCGGCGGGGACGGCTCCCTGACCGGCACCAACGAGTTCCGGAAGAACTGGCCGGGCCTGGTGGCCGAGCTCGTTGAGACCGGGCGCATCACCGCCCGGACGGCCCAGGCGCATCCGGCGCTCATGGTGGCGGGGATCGTCGGCTCGATCGACAACGACCTCGTCGGCGCGGACATGACGATCGGCACCGATTCGGCCCTGCACCGCATCCTGGAGGCCATCGACGACATCTCCTCCACCGCTGCCTCCCACCAGCGCACCTTCGTGGTGGAGGTCATGGGCCGCCACTGCGGCTACCTGGCGCTCATGGCGGCGGTGGCCGGCGGCTGCGACTACGTGCTCGTGCCCGAGATCCCGCCGGCCGAGGGCTGGGAGGAGGACATGTGCGCCAAGCTCGCCAAGGGCCGGCGGGCCGGGCGGCGCGAGTCCATGGTCATCATCGCCGAGGGGGCCACTGACCGCTCCGGCAATCGGATCACGGCCGACGACGTCAAGCGGGTCCTGTCCGAGCGCCTCGGCGAGGACGCCCGGGTGACGATCCTCGGGCACGTCCAGCGAGGCGGCAAGCCCAGCGCCTACGACCGCTGGATGTCCACCCTGCTGGGATGCCAGGCGGCGCGCGAAGTCCTTCAGGCCTGCCCGGAGACGGTACCGGTGATCGTCGTCGAGCGGCACAACCGCATCCGCTCGGTGCCGATGATGGAGCAGGTCGAGGCCACGCGCGCGGTCAAGGACCTGGTAGCGGCCGGGGACTGGGAGGGCGCCGTGGCCGCCCGGGGGCGCAGTTTCGGCGAGATGCTGCGGATCTTCGAGACCATGTCCACTCCCCCCGAGCCCACCGCCGCCGGGGCCGCCCCCAGCAGGAGGGTGGCCATCATCCATGCCGGCGGGCTCGCTCCGGGAATGAACACGGCGGCCCGCGCCGCAGTCCGCCTCGGCCTGGACCACGGCTTCACCATGCTGGGCGTGACGGGTGGTTTCCCGGGCCTTCTCGACGGCGAGGTGCGCGAGCTCAGCTGGGACGGCGTCGAGGGCTGGGTCGGCGACGGCGGGGCCGAGCTCGGCACGCGCCGGGAGGTCCCCGAGGTCGAGCAGCTCTACGCCCTGGGCCGGGCCATCGAGAAGCATGAGATCGACGCCCTGCTCGTCATCGGCGGCTACAACGCCTACCTGGCCGCGCACCGCCTGGTCACGGAGAAGGGCCGCTACCCCGCGTTCCAGATCCCCATCCTGTGCGTCCCGGCGTCGATCGACAACAACCTGCCCGGCTCCGAGCTGTCGATCGGCACGGACACGGCGCTCAACGCGACGATCAGCGCCCTGGACTCGATCAAGCAATCGGCGGCGGCCTCGCACCGCTGCTTCGTGGCGGAGGTGATGGGCCGCAAGTGCGGATACCTGTCCTTCATGAGCGGCCTGGCCACGGGCGCCGAGGGCGTCTACCTCCACGAGGGCGGCATCGGGCTGGCGCGCCTGGCGGAGGACTCCAGGCGGATGGTGGAGGCCTTCAAGAACGGTCGGAAGCTCCACCTGCTCATCCGCAATGAGCGGGCCAGCGAGTACTACACCACGGATGTGCTGGCCAAGATCTTCGCCGCCGAGGGCGTGGGCCTGTACGACGTGCGCGAGGCCGTCATCGGGCACCTCCAGCAGGGCGGTGACCCCACGGCCTTCGACCGCCTCATGGCCACCAAGCTCGTCGCGCATGCCCTGGACCTGCTCGCCGACCAGCTCGTGAAGGGCACGGATCACTCCAGTTACGTGGGCCTGACCGGTGGGCGCATCACCCACCACCGCCTGGAGCGCATGGAGGATGACCTGGACATGGCCAACCGCCGTCCCCGCCATCAGTGGTGGCTGGGGATGCGCCCGGCCCTGGACCTGGTCTCCTCGGACCTCGGCCCGCTGTCCATGGCCGATGTCCCCGACTTCGGCGAGGCCGTGGACGCCGCGGCCACCGCCGAGGACTGAGGGCCGGGCCGTTCCTCCGCGGTATCTGCGGGCCGAGCCCTCGCTTCGCGGGGCGGATCTCCTCAGCGACCGGTGCGGCGCAGGATGAGGGAGTCCCATGCCTCCAGGCGGTCGGGAGCTCCCCGGCCCAGGACGCCGGCCTGATCCGCGGGCAGGGAGGCGAAGAGCACGCGCTCGGCGTCGGCCCACTCGCCCAGGTCGAGGCCCTCCGCCGCGAGCCGCGCCCGCAGGGCGCCCCCCTCGGTCAGGTCCAGAGGTGTGCGCCCGTAGGCGGCCAGGAGGAGGAGCTGACGCGCGGCGCCGTCGACGCCCTTCCACGAGCGCAGAATGATCCAGGTGTCGGGGCTGGTGGCGTCGAGGAGCCGGAAGGTGCCCAGCGCCATCGCGGGCTCGGCGTGCCGCAGGGAGATGAGCGCCCGGTGGTGCTCGAAGACACTGCCGGGGACCCCTACCTGGCTGGCGGCGTTGACCTCGTCGGCATTGGGGGCGATGGGGATCCATGGCGTCCCCGTGGTGAATCCAGCGCCGGGGCGCGGCTCCCACTGCACGGGTGTGCGGGCGTTGTCGCGGGAGTTCGTGCGCAGGCTGTTGACGACGGCGCCGGGGTCGTCCCCCGCGGCGACGCGCTCCCGGTAGTGGTTGAGGGACTCCAGGTCGCGGAAGGAGGAGATGTCCGGGAAGACGGTGTTCGTCATGCCCAGCTCCTCGCCCTGGTAGATGTAGGGCGTGCCGCGGTGCATGTGCAGGATGGAGGCCAGGGTCTTGGCGCTCATCGCCCGAAGATGATGATGGTTGTCCCCGAAGCGGGAGACGGCGCGGGGCTGGTCGTGATTATCCCAATAGTTCGAGTTCCAACCGCGCTCCGTCAGCGAGCCATCCGGGTCGGCCTGCGGGGCGAGGGCGTCCTGCCAGGAGGCGAGGTTGGCCTTGAGCGCCACATGGTCCACGGGGACCGGGTCGAACTTCCCGCCGGGGCCGTCGGCGAGCCCCACGTGCTCGAACTGGAACACCATATCGAGCTCGCCCCGATCGGGGCCCGTGTACAGGGGCCCGTCGGACGGGCGCACCCCGGGGGTCTCCCCCACGGTGATGATGCGGCCGGGGCGCGGGGCGAGGACCTCGCGGTTCATCTCGGCGAGGAACTCGTGGATCCTCGGTCCGTTGGCGACGGCGTGGAATCCGTCCCCGAACAGGTCGCCCGGCCCCTGGGCCCCATCGGCCAGCGGGTAGGTCTTGGAGATGAGGTTGATGACGTCCATGCGGAAGCCGTCGACACCGCGGTCGAGCCACCAGGTCATCATGTCGTGGACGGCGCGGCGCACCTCGGGGTTCTCCCAGTTGAGGTCCGGCTGCTTGCGTGAGAACAGGTGCAGGTAGAACTCACCCGTCTCCTCATCCCACTCCCAGGCGGGCCCTGAGAAGAAGGATCCCCAGTTGGTGGGCTCGGTGCCGGGCCGGCCGGGATCCAGCCCCGGCACCTGGCGGGGCGGCCGCCAGATGTACCAGTCGCGCTTGGCTGAGCCGACTGCGCTGCGGGAGTCGACGAACCAGGGGTGCTCGTCGCTCGTGTGGTTGACAACGAGGTCCATGACGAGCCTCATCCCGCGGGAGTGCAGGCCGGCGATGAGCGCGTCGAGGTCGGCCAGCGCGCCGAAGGCCGGGTCGATGTCATAGTAGTCGGAGATGTCGTAGCCGTTGTCATCCTGCGGGGAGCGGTAGACGGGGCTGAGCCAGACGACGTCGACGCCCAGGGCGTCGAGGTAGTCCAGGCGCTCGGTGATTCCGGGGATGTCCCCGACGCCGTCGCCATTGGTGTCCTGGAAGGAGCGGGGGTAGATCTGGTAGACGACGGCGTGGCGCCACCAGTCGGCGTCCATGCCGACATGCCGTGGGGAGGTGACGATCGGGGGGAATCTCATGGAGGCGATTCTGCCGTGATCAGTGCCGAGGCGCAGCGTTTCGGGCAGTGGGCCGGCATGAGCGCCGCATCGCTCCCCGCTCGCCGTCGATCGCGGGGCTGCCTGTGCTCGGGGAATCTCAACGCGGAATTCATCGCCGAGGGGCGGACGATGGTCTTCCAGACATCCTTCGCGGCTCCGCCCTCGCCCGCCCAGGTGGGACCGGGCCGCCGTTCGCTAGGCTCGGACCCATGCCGGACACCCAGAGCACCGCGCCGACCGGCGCCCCCGACCGCGCCGGGACTTCCGAGCGCTTCCCCGAGGCCGCCCCCTTCCTCGCCGGGGACGACCGCTCCAACCGCGAGCGCATGATCGCCGGGGACTGGTATGTGGCCGATGATCCGGAGAACTCCCGCATCTCCGCGGCCGCGCGCCGCGCCCTCCACCTCTACGAGGAGGCCTTCAACCTCGGCGAGCCGGGGGCCGAGGAGCACCTGCGCGCGGCGATCCCGCATCTGGGCCCCGGCTGCACGCTGCGGCCGCCGGTGCGCGTGGACTACGGCGACCGGATCACGGTCGGCGAGGGAACCTTCGCGAACTACGGGCTCGTGGCCCTCGACGTCGCCGAGATCCGCATCGGCGCGCATTGCCAGATCGGTCCGGGCGTCCAGTTGCTCACCCCGGTCCACCCCCTGGAGCCGACGGCCCGCAGGGCGGGCCTGGAGTCGGCCGACCCGATCAGCATCGGGGACAACGTGTGGCTGGGCGGCGGCGTCATCGTCTGCCCGGGCGTGACGATCGGCGAGGGCTGCGTGGTGGGGGCGGGAGCCGTCGTCACCCGGGACCTGCCGCCCTACTCTCTGGCGGTGGGCAATCCCGCGCGCGTCATCCGCTCCCTCGACGACTCCACCTTCGCGCCGCGCCACTGAGGTCCCCCGCTGCGCCGCGGGCGGCGCCGTCGAGAGCCGCCGGGCCGGGCACGAGTGATGGGCCCGGGTAGCCGTCCGGCCCGCCTCCGCCAGCGGGCGGGCGGGCCGGACGTCGTCTTGGCCGGGATCACTCGCTCACTGCTTGAGGCCGCCCGCGGCCAGGCCGGCGACGATCCGGCGCTGGAAGAGCAGCACCATGATGATCAGCGGGATCGTCATGATGACGCCGGCGGCCATCTGGGAGCCGAAGGGCGTGTTGAACTGCGAGTCACCGGTGAACTTGGACAGCAGCACCGTGGCGGGCTGCATGGTCGGCCTGTTGATCATCGTGACGGCCACGAGGAACTCGTTCCACGCGCCGATGAAGATGATGATCGCGGTGGTGAAGATGCCCGGGGTCGCGATCGGCAGGATGACCTTGCGGAAGGCCTGTCCAGGGGTGCAGCCGTCCACCATGGCGGACTGCTCGAGCTCCTGGGGCATCTGGCGGAAGAAGCTCGTCAGGTTCCACACCGCCAGGGGCAGTGAGAAGGAGAGGTCGGGGACGATCATCGCCTGGTAGGTGTTGATCCAGCCCCAGTCGGTGAAGTTCTTCAGCAGCGGCACCATGATCGCCACGAGGGGGAACATGGAGGTCGCCAGCACGACGATGAGGAGCATTCCCTTGCCCCGGAAGTCCAGGCGGGCCAGGGCGTAGGAGGCGAACGTGGCCACGGCCAGTGCGACGATCGTGACGACGACGGACACGATGAGCGAGTTGAGCAAACCCTGCCCGAAGTAGTTCCCCGAGGAGAAGACCGATTTGTAGTTCTCCAGGGAGGGGTGGGCGGGCCACCAGGAGTTGTCGAAGATCTCGGTGTCCGGGCGCAGGGAGGAGACGAGCATCCAGTAGAAGGGCGCCAGGCAGTAGATGACGATGAGGATGATGCCGAAGGTCGAGGCGATCTCCCCCCAGGAGTGCTTCTTGCTCGGCCGCTCGATCGCGGGCGTCGGTGATGCTGAGGCGCTCATGAGTCACTCCTGTCGACCGAGGCGGATGCGGCGCGCTTGGGCAGGAAGGCCGAAGCTGGGAGCCTTCCATCGCTCCTCTTCCTCCTGCGTCTCTTCTCCGGTCCCGTACCCAGGTCGGCGTGGGTGATCTTGGTGAAGGCAAGGGCGAAGGCGAAGACGTAGAGGAAGAGGATGAGCGCGTAGACCGCGCCCGAGCCGTAACGCAGGTTGGAGGCCTCGTCCTGGACGAGCATTGAGATGGTCTCCACGCTCTCCTTGCGCGGCCCGATGAGGATGTAGGGCAGGTCGAACATCCTCAGGGCATCCAGCGCGCGGAAGAGGATGGCCACGGCCAGGGCGGGCTTGACCAGCGGCAGTGTGATGCGGGTGAAGCGCTGCCAGGTGGTGGCGCCGTCGATCTTGGCGGCCTCGTAGACCTCGTCGGGGATGACCTGGAGGCCGGCGAGCGTGAGCAGTCCGATGTAGGGGGCGGTCTTCCACACGTCGGTGATGATGATGGCCATCTTCGCCGTCAGGTCGCCGGACGCCCACATGATGTGATGGCCGAGGATGGCGTTGGCGACGCCGTTCTGGTTGAAGATCCAGGCCCACAGGATGGAGGACACGGCGGTCGGGATGGCCCAGGGCACGAGGATCGAGGCGCGCACGATGCCGCGCCCCCTCATGGCCCTGTGCATGATGATCGCCATGGCCACGCCCAGGAGGGTCTCCAGGACGACGGTGACGACTCCGAACAGGGTGGTGTTGTAGACCGCATTCCAGAACCGGTCCCCGGAGCCGGTGAAGATCCTGGTGTAGTTCTCGAACCCGACGAAGCGCTCGGCCTCATCGAAGAAACCCGTCGACTTGTTCAGCTCGGGCGGGGCGAAGAAGGACTGGTACAGGGATTGGATGACGGGGATGACGATGACAACGCCCAGGATGAGGATCGTCGGGGTGATGAGGAGCCAGGCGAGGCGCGATTGCGCCCGGCTCGCCTGGGAGCGGTGCTTGAGCGCCGCCTGCATATCCGTGCTCATAGGCTCTTCTCGTTTCCTTCTGAGGACTTTGTACGACTAGTGGATCGCCGCCGGGCGCTCAGGACAGGCTCTTGAGCGTCGCCTCCAGACCGGAGATCGCGGCCTGCGCGGTGGTCGCGCCCGTGATCGCCGGGTAGAAGGCGTCTTGGATCGCGGCGGTGACATCGCCGTAGTAGACGGCCTTGGGGCGGCTCCTGGCGGAGTCGAGGGACTCCCTGAGCGTCGGCAGGAAGGGGAAGGTCTCCAGCTGCGCGGGGTCCTCGTAGAGGGAGCCGACGATGGGCGCCAGCGTCTGGGTCTCCAGCGCGTAGCGCTCGGAGTCCAGGGAGGTGAACCACTGGATGAATCTCAGCGCGGTGGCCTTGTTCTTCGAGTAGGCGGAGATCGCGCAGTTGTGGCCGCCGAGGGTGGGCACGAACTTCTTGCCGTCGATCATCGGCAGGGGCGCGACGGCGAACTTGTCCTCGCCCAGGGACTCCATGTCGTTCTTGTACTGGTAGGCCCACTGCCGGTAGAAGAGGAGCTCGCCGGACTCGAAGGCGTTGCGACCGTCCTCCTCCTTCCACTCCAGGGACTCCTTGGGGATGTAGCGGTCGGTGAAGGCGTCCATGAGGTTCTGGAGCCCGGCGACGGCCTCGGGGGAGTTGATCGTGACCTGCCCCTGGTCGTCGTAGAAGGAGCCCCCGGCGGTGTTGATGAACTCCGATGAGCAGCAGGTCAAGCCCTCGTACTTGGCGTACTGGCCGCCGAAGCCCCCGATGGACGAGCGCCCGGGCAGCGCGCGCACGGCGTCGATCGCCTTCTTGATCCCCTCCCAGTCCTTGGGCGGCTCCTTGATCCCGGCCTCGGCGAGGAAGTCCTTGCGGTAGTACATCATCGAGGAGTCGGTGGCGAAGGGCATCGCGAAGAGCCTGTCCCGGTAGATTCCGGTGTCCCACACCGACTCGATGACATCGGGACTGGCGAGCTGCTCCTGAGGCAGCTCAATGATCCAGCGGTGGGCGGCGAACTCGGCGATCCACACGAGGTCCACGGAGATGACGTCGTAGGCGTCGGACTTCGTCTGGGCGTTGTTGATCATGGACTGGCGCTGCTGGTCCGCCTCGGAGGAGAGCTCGATGAGCGTAACCTCCTCGCCCGGGTTCTCGGCGTTCCACTGATCGATCCGCTTCTTGACCATCCCACCGGAGTTGTCCTTGCCCTGGACCCAGGTGATCGGCCCGGTCCCGGTGATCTCAGTGCTGGCACCTGCTCCTCCGCTGCAGGCCGCGACGGCGGCGCCGGCCGCCGCCAGGGCGGAACCCTGGATGAATCGGCGGCGGGGTAGCGAGCTCGTCATATGAGCCTCCTCCTTGAACCTCATCGGTGGCGGGCTGCGAGCGCCCGCGCATCGGCCACAGACATCGACGACTATGACCCAGGCAACAGTAGATCGGTCGGCAAGCGACTTCCGCCACCTTGCAAGCGACCTGTCTGTGATCTTCAACTCAACAGACATCCGATGTTCATGCTGATGGCGGCCCCTCTCACGTGGGATGACGGCAGTTCCGACCCTCGCTCGCGGTAGCCTCGCCGTGATGCGCGCTCGGCGGCGCGCCCACTCGATCCAAGGAGGACCCATGGCCCACGACCATTCTGGCGGCAAGGCGATCATCGCGGCGCTGGCCGCCAACGTCGGCATCGCCGTCACCAAGGCCGTCGCCTGGCTGCTCACCGGCTCATCGTCGATGCTCGCCGAGTCGGTCCACTCCCTGGCGGACTCCGGCAATCAGGCGATCCTCCTCCTCGGCGGCAGGCGGGCCAAGCGGCAGGCCGATGAGCAGCACCAGTTCGGCTACGGGCGCTCCCGCTACCTCGCGGCGTTCATCGTCTCGATCGTCCTGTTCACCCTGGGCGGCCTGTTTGCCCTGTACGAAGCCTGGGAGAAGTTCAGTCATCCGCACGCTATCGACTCCTGGCTCTGGGTGCCGGTGGCCGTCCTCGTGGTGTCGATCGGCCTGGAGAGCTTCAGCCTGCGCACCGCGCTGCACGAGGCGCACGCCGCCCGCGGGAGGCGCAGCCTGCTCGGCTACATCCGCGATTCCCGCTCCCCGGAGGTCCCCCTGGTCCTCCTGGAGGACATCGGCGCGCTGGTCGGCCTCGTCCTCGCCCTGGGGGGCGTGTCGATGACGCTGCTGACCGGTGACGGGCGGTGGGATGCGATCGGATCGGCATCCATCGGCCTGCTGCTCGTCGTCATCGCCCTGTTCCTGGCTCTCGAGATGTCCTCCCTGCTGCTGGGGGAGTCGGCGGCGCCCGAGCACCGCGACGCCATCCTCGCGGCGATCCCTGGCGGGGCCCTGGACTCCGTGGTCTACCTGCGCACCATCCACACGGGGCCTGAGACCCTCCTCGTGGCGGCCAAGGTGGCCGTGCCCACCGAGGCGACGGGCATGGAGATCGCAGAGTCGATCGACGCCGCCGAGGCACGGGTGCGCGAGGCACTACCGGGTCTGAGCGCCACGATCTTCCTCGAGCCCGACATCCGCCGCGCCTGAGCCGCGCGCCCCGGGCCGCGATGGGAAGGGCCGCCCCTCGGCGGCTCGCTGCTCCGACTCGGCGCGAACCGGGCGGCCCCGGCGGTGAGCCATGAGCAGAGGCGGGATGGGGATCCGATCAGGCCTTGGCCAGGGGCGCCAGGCGCAGCATGAGGCGCTTGACGGCGCGGGCGCCGTCAATGGTGAACTCGACGCGGGCGATCTTCGAGCGGCCCTTGCCCTCCAGGGCGACCACGGTGCCGACGCCGTAGGAGTCGTGGCGCACGCTGTCTCCCACGCGCAGGCCCTGGACGGCCGCGGGCAGTTCCTCCTCCCCACCACTGCCCGAGGACCTCCCGCTGCCATCCAGGCGGACCGGAGCGGATCCCTTCTTCGCGGCGGCGCGCTTGGCGGCCCGGTCCTTGGCGGTCTCCACGCGCCCGATCTTGCCGGTACGCGCGGGACGGGCACCGATCGGGGGCGCGAAATCGTCGTCGTCGGAGTGCCAGGAGCCTCGAGAGCGGGAGCCCCTGCGGCCGCTCCCCTCATCCCCCCAACTGCTCCCCCAGCCGGTGCCGCCCCCGCGCAGGGCTTCCATGGAGGATGCCAGGCGCTTCCAGTCCATGGTCTCGGGCGGGATGTCGTCGAGGAAGCGGGAGGCGGGCATGGCGGTGGCCTGCCCCCAGGCGGAGCGCACGGCGGCGCGGGTGGCGTAGAGCCGCTCACGCGCGCGGGTGAGGGCAACGTAGGCCAGGCGCCGCTCCTCGGCGAGCTCGGAGTCCTCGGCCAGGGCCCGGGAGTGCGGGAAGGTGCCGTCCTCCATGCCGGTGACGAAGACGACCGGGAACTCCAGGCCCTTGGCGGTGTGGACGGTCATGAGGGTGATCTGGCCGGCCTCGGCGGCCTCATGGGCCTGCGCCGCCTCCTCCTCGCCGACGGCGCCCCCGGCGGAGGGGAGCTGGTCGGAATCGGCGACGAGGCTGACGCGCTCCAGGAAGTCGGCGAGGCTCCCCTCGGGATTCGCGGCCTGGAAATCGGCGGCCACGGAGTGGAGCTCGGCGAGGTTCTCCACGCGGGTGGCGTCCTGGGGATCGTCGGAGGCGCGCAGCTCGGCGAGGTATCCGGAGGCGTCGAGGGCGGAGTCGAGGACATCGGCGACGCCATCGCCCGAGGCCTGCTGATGGCGCAGGCCCTCGAGGAGCTCGTGGAAGCGGGTGACCTGGGCTCGGGCGCGGGTGGCCAGGCCCTCGACCTCCGGGGCTCCCTGCGCCTCGGTCTCGCTCTGGCCCGGGCGGGGCGCTCCGGCCGCGTCGGCGATGGCGTCGGAGAAGGACACGTGATGGCGGGCGCCGTGCTCGGCGAGAGCTGCCTCGGCCTTCTCCCCCAGCCCGCGCTTGGGGACGTTGAGGATGCGGCGCAGGGAGACGTCGTCGTCCGGGTTGTCCACGGCGCGCAGGTAGGCGATGGCGTCCTTGATCTCGCGTCGCTCGTAGAAGCGAGTGCCGCCGATGACCTTGTAGGGCTGGCCGGCACGGATGAAGACCTCCTCCAGGGCGCGGGACTGGGCGTTGGTGCGGTAGAAGACCGCGATGTCCCGGGGCCTCACCCCGTGCTCGTCGGCGAGGCGGTCGATCTCGGAGGAGATCCAGCGGGCCTCGTCGTGCTCGGAGTCGGCCACGTAGCCGGTGATGGGGGCGCCGGGGCCGGAGTCGGTGAAGAGATTCTTGGGGCGGCGCCCGGTGTTGCGCGAGATGACGGCGTTGGCGGCGTCGAGGATGTTCTGGGTGGAGCGGTAGTTCTGCTCCAGCAGGATGGTGCGGGCGGACGGGTAGTCCTGCTCGAACTCCTCGATGTTGCGGATGGTGGCGCCGCGGAAGGCGTAGATGGACTGGTCGGAGTCCCCCACGACGGTCAGCTCGGCCGGCGGGAGCGCCGAGCCCTCCCCGGAGGTGCCGGGGCCGCCGACGAGCTCGCGCACGAGGACGTACTGGGCGTGATTGGTGTCCTGGTACTCGTCGACGAGGATGTGGCGGAAACGGCGCCGGTACATCTCCGCCACCGCGGGCTTGGCCTGGAGCAGCTGGACCGTGCGCATGATGAGGTCGTCGAAGTCCAGGGCGTTGGCGGCGGCCAGGCGCGAGGTGTAGGCGGTGTAGACCTCGGCGAGGTAGCGCTCGAAGGGATTGGTGGTCACCGCCTTCTCCGCGTACTCCGCGGGGGTGACGAGCTCGTTCTTGAGGTCGGAGATGCGGTGGGCGAAGGCCTTGGGGGTGAAGCGCTTGGGGTCGATGCCCAGCTCGCGCACGATGAGGGTGACCAGCCGCGTGGAGTCGGCGGCGTCGTAGATGGAGAAGGTGGAGCGCAGGCCGGCGGCCTCGTGCTCGCGGCGCAGGATGCGCACGCAGGCGGAGTGGAAGGTGGAGACCCACATGCGCCCTCCGGCGGGTCCGACGAGCGCGGTGACCCGCTCGCGCATCTC
This sequence comes from Actinomyces gaoshouyii, assembly GCF_002076915.1. Taxonomy (NCBI): domain Bacteria; kingdom Bacillati; phylum Actinomycetota; class Actinomycetes; order Actinomycetales; family Actinomycetaceae; genus Actinomyces; species Actinomyces gaoshouyii. Next base: position 522,106 of record NZ_CP020468.1, on the reverse strand, counting down.
AGCCGCGGCCTTGTTGGTGAAGGTGATCGCGAGGATCTCGCCGGGGCGGGCCCGGCCGGTGGCCAGCAGGTGGGCGATGCGGTGGGTCAGGACGCGGGTCTTGCCGCTCCCGGCGCCGGCAATGATGAGCAGAGGGGCGCCGGCGTGGGTAACAGCGGCCGCCTGGGCGGGGTTGAGGCCCGCGATGAGCCCGTCCGGGCTTCCGACGGCGAGGGGGGAGTCCCAGGCCCGGGCGCCCCGGGCGCGGGAAGCGGAGGTGAGCCCGCCCTCAGCGGCCGCGCGGGCGTCCTCGGCGCCCGCCTGGGCGCGGGCGACGAGGTCGGCGATCTCGGCCTGGCGATCCTCCCAGGTGGGGGCGACGGCGTCGGCATCCTCCGGAGGGATGGCCTCCTCGGGGTCCGGCGCGGCGTCGTCAGGGGGTTCGACGCCGACCCAGGAGGCATCGTCATCCCAGCCGTCCCAGCCCGAGGCGCTGGGGGTGAGGGAGGGCAGGGCGGCCTCGACCGGGGGGCGGGGACCCCGCCCGGGACCCGCCGTGGCGCCGGGCATGGACAGGCCGGAGAAGAGGGTGTTCGTCGCGTTGCTCATCGTGGGCACAAGCCTAGGCCAGGGCACTGGCATGAATCGGGCGCGCCCGCCGCGATCGGCCTCTCAGGGCCACGGCGGTGCTCGGCGCTCCGTCGTCGACGGCGGCGAGGCTGCGGGGGTGGGGCCGTGATGGCCCCGCCCCCAACGAGAGCCGACTGATCAGGGATGAGCGGCGATGGTCAACCGGGTCGCCGCGCTCAGGCGCGGCGGGAGGCGGCCCGCAGGACGATGCCGGCTGTCACGAGCCCGATGGCGAGGATGCCGAGGATCGTGGAAGCGCCCGTCCTGGCCAGGGAACCGGACTGGGAAGCGGCGGAGCCGGCCGGGACACCGGCGCTGGCGGTGGGGCTCAGGGCCGAGGCGACGGCTGTGGCGGACGTGGCCGCTTGAGTGGCAGTGGCCGCGGGGGTCGCGCTGGGGACGGTGGAGGCGCTCGGCGTCGCCGAGGCGGAGGGCTCCGCGGACGGGGCAGCGATGCTCGGAGCGGCCATGAGGCCGAGGGAGAGGATGGCGGCGGCACCACCGGCGGCAAGACGGGAAGGCTTGCTCATTCTGGGATCCTTCGATTCAGGGAATATAGGGTAGCAGCATCCTACGGCCGTCCGAGCCCCGCCGGCCCGCTCGTGCGCCCGCGGCCATCATTGATGCCAAGACGTCACCTGCGGCGCGCGCTGACTCGCCGCGACGGGCCCGGGTCACAGGTGCTCGCGCGCCCGGGTTCCCAGGGACTCGAGGACCTCGAGGAGCTCCTTGACCAAGGCTTCATCGGCCGCTTGAGCGGCGGCCGAGGCGGGCTACGCCGATCAGGCCCATATGCGTCGGGAATTCGCGCCCCTGGTGGGCGTGAGCCCGACCCGGATCGCGTCTCAGCACGCTCAGAACGCGACGCACCCATCCAGTTCTGCATGATTCCATCGTTTTCCAGAATCGACGTCGGCTGCGAGAAGCAAAGCCTTGAAATCATGCGATTGCCCGTCTCCACGCGAGATGCTGAGCATGCCGATTGTCAGTGCCACGGGCAGAACGCTACATAGGCGGGTCGGAGCTCATCTTGGATGGAACGGCCCGGCGCGGGCGACCGCATCCCGCTCTAGGATTCAACCGGATTGACTCATATCATGACCATTCAGATCGCTGTCCGACTGCCTGATGACGTCGTCTCATTCCTCGACGAGGCTGTCGCCCGGGGTGAGGCACCGAGTCGAGCCGCCGTGGTCATCCAGGCGCTCGAGCGCGAGCGCCGAGAGCGAGCCGCGGCCGAGGACGCGCGCATCCTCACGGAGATCGGCCCACAGGACGACCTGGACAACCTCGTCGAGTGCACCGCCAGGACCACTCATGTCGAGGACTGAGCCTTTCTCACCATCGATAAGGAACCGGCACTCGCCCAGGCTCTCATCCTCGCCTTCGATCTCGACATCTCCCTCCCAGGACGCATCTGACCTGACAGCAACCCGACGCACCCGCACCCGTGCGAGGCTTGCCCCCATGAGCAGCCGGTCCGACGCCGTCGTCCGCAAGCCCGACTCCTTCGCCGGGGCCACCCGCCTGGAGGCGCAGTGTCTTGACTGGCCGGCCGAGGCCATGCCCGACGGCGGTGCGCACGTCGTGCCGGTCAGGGTCGGCGACGGCTGGATCGAGGAGCCCCGTCTGAGCACTGGGCGGGTGACACCCGGCGCGGCCAGGGCTTTCGGGCGGGCACTGGCGGTCACGCACGCCGCCGGTGCGCCTGCCTTCGGGGCGGCCCCTCCCGGTTGAGACAGGAGCACCCGCATGGGGCGCTCCGACATCCGCCTGCGCCCGCACGCCCCCGAGGCACCGCGGGACGAGCCCCGCCCCTGGGGCGTGTTCTACGCCGAGGACCGCATCGCGCCCTACATCGGCCCGGGGCGGGATGCGGGTTCGCTCCCCACAACGAGGCCGGGCTCATTGAGCGGGTTTATGCGCGCCTGGCCGAAGGCGACTTCGATGCCCCGCAGCCCGAGCTCACCCGCCGCCGGGCCGAGCAGCGCGGGCAGCGGATCGCCGTCGCCCGCACCCACGGGGACCTGTGGACCGGCAACGTCCTGTGGGCGCCAGCCGTCCAGGTGGCCTCCTGGGCGCCCGCCTCAGCGGGTCGCGGACCGTGCGGTGAGGTCGGTGAGCGCCCGGGCGCTGGCGCGCAACGGGGGCTCGACGTCGTCGGCGTGCTCATCGACCCGATGGCGCACGGTGCCCACGCCGAGACGGACCTGGCGGCGCTGGGGGTCTTCAGCCAGCCGCACCTGGACCAGATCTACGCCGGTTACGACGAGGTCTCCGCCCTGGCCGACGGCTGGCGGGAGAGGGTGGGGCTGCACCAGCTGCACATGCTCATGATCCACGTCTTCCTCTTCGGCGGCGACTACGGGCCCCAGGCGGCCGCACTCGCACGCCGCTACGCCTGACGTCCAGGGCTGAGTGCCGGCGCCATTGCTCAGCGCCGGCGCTCAGCGTCGGGCGAGGTCGTCCTGGACGCGCTGCGGCTCCTGGGCCAGCGGCACGTTGTTGGTGTCGAGCACGCCGTCGAGGCCGCCGGCCTCGTCCGCGCGCGTCGCGGCGAACAGGGCCTCGAAGTCGGTGACGGGGGCTCCGGCCCTGCTGAAGACCTCCACGGTGCGACGGGCGCCGGAGGGATTGAGCGCTCCCTCCAGGAGCACCTGGGCGATGTGGCGCCGGTCGACTCCGGGCTGCCCGGTGACCAGGTCGCCCTGCCGCAGGTCGATCTGGTGGTCGGCGGGACCCTGGTAGTCGAACCAGCCGGGGCGCACGATTGTGTAGGGGTGGCCGGAGGCGCGCACGAGCCGCTCGGCGCGGCGCTTCCACTCCACGAACTCGTAGTTGCTGGCGCTGGCGCCGGCGGAGTGGCTTGTGTTCATCGCCGTCATGAGGCTGATGTGGGTGTCGCAGTCCCCGAGCGCCTCCAGCAGCGCCGGGATGACGGCGTAGAAGTTGTTCTCGCCGTCACTGTCGCCGCCGTGGGTGAGGATGACGGCGTCCACGTCCGCGACGAGCGGACGCAGCGCGTCGGCGTCGGCGGGCGCCGCCTCGACGATCTCGGCGCCGTCAGGCAGGGATCGGCGCGCCCGCTGGGCGTTGCGGGTCTGGGCCTTGACGGTGTGGCCGCGTTGGAGGGCCTCGTCGACGACGACGCGTCCGACTTTTCCGGTTGATCCGATCACCAGGACAGTGGTCATGTGGCAGCTCCGTTCAGAAGGGTTCGGCTGGGTAGCGACGGCGGTACTGATCGATCACGCGGGTCAGCCGTCGTCCGCTGCGCAAGAAGTCTGCCCGGTGGCCGCGGAATCAGCCAGGGCCCACCGGTACCCCGATGCCAGGGCCGGTCTGCTTCGGCGCGGCGACTTGGGCGAGGACGTGGAACTGACGTGCACTCCTGGTCGCCTGCTGGCACAGGACTGAGGGACCTTGCCCCACGTCCAGGAGGCGAGCAGTAGGATCCAGCCGTGGGATACACGATAGGTGAGATGCGGCGCCTTCCCCATGGAGCCGTTGAGCTCCACGATGCGCGTCGCGGCACCCGCCGCACTGTCACTCTGGAGTCCTTCGCCATCTCCTGCTCCGCGCTTGTTTCAGACGGGGTTGACCGGCCAGTCAGCAGCGTGACCTGGCTGGAAGCCATTCGACTGTGCAACCGATTGTCCGCTGCCCATGGTCTGCAACCCACATACGCCATTAACGATCAACAGGTGCACTGGAGTGTGCGGGCGAACGGGTTCAGGCTGCCGACCGAGGCCGAGTGGGAGTATGCATGCCGCGCGGGAACGACCGGCGCTCATTACGGAGACCTGCGGAAGATCGCGTGGACCTCGCTCGATAACGTCGACGAGCCGCAACCCGTGAGGCAGAAGCAACCCAACGCCTTCGGCATGTACGACATGCTCGGCAATGTGTGGGAGTGGTGCTGGGACTATCTTGACCCCGGCCGCTATGGCGACTACATGGTTTTCCGCGGCGGAAGCTGGGCGGACCCTCCGTGGAGCGTCAGGGCTTCAGCGCGCCGGGGCAGTGCACCCGACGCCGTCGTCGACGGCACGGGGCTGAGGCTCGCGCAAGGCCCTGTCGGCACGAGTGGTGTGGATGAAGCGCAGGGATGGTCAGCGGACCAGGATCGTGCCAGGGCCTCCATCGGCGGTCCGTTACCCGCGGGTTGGACGCCGCTGCGCGCGCTGGCGGCCAGATGATTGACAGGACCAACGGCGGGAGGTGGATCTGACGATGTTCCGCCTGCCGGACATGGCACTCTCAAGGTCAACGAGGATGTCGATGGCCGACTGTTGACCGGCATCGCCCCGCGCGACCGAGTCGAACAGCCGCGGGGTCGGAGGCACCGAAGGGACGGTTCAAGCCCGTGAGGCTCGCTCGGTGACGGCCCGTAGGTAGCGGTCGCGACCGGCGAGGTCCTGGCCGGTGACCGCCTCGGTGAAGCCGGCACCGAGGGCGGCCGCCCGCAGCGCGGCCCCCTGCCCGGCGTCGTGCTCCATGACGAGCACGCCCGCGGGCCGCAGCAGCGCCACGGCCCGGCGCACGAGCGCGGTGGGCAGCGCAAGGCCGTCCCCTCCCCCACCGAAGAGCGCGCGGTGGGGGTCGTGGTCCGCGGTCTCGGCATCCTCGAGCGCGCCGTCGGGCACGTACGGCGGGTTGGAGACGACGACGTCGACCTGCCCGTCGAGCTCGGCGAGCGTGGTGGGGGCGGCGGCGTCAGCCTGGACGAGTCGTACCCGCCCGGGTGCGTGGCGCTCGCAGTTGTCGCGTGCCAGGTCCACGGCGTCGTCGGCCACCTCGACAGCGACGACGCGCGAGCGCGGCACCTCGGCGGCGACGGCGAGCGCGATGGCCCCGCTGCCGGTGCACAGGTCCACGACGAGGGGCGCGGCGACGCCGTCGGCGCTCATGTGCCGAGCCGCCTCGATGGCGGCGCCGGCCACGACCTCGGTCTCGGGACGGACGATAAACACGCCCGGTCGGCACTCCAGCTCCAGCCCCCGGAACCACATGACGCCCGTGAGGTGCTGGAGCGGCACGCGCTCTGCCCGCTGCCCGATGAGGCTCAGGTAGTGCGCAACCTGCTCGCCGTCGGCCCCCTCGCACATGACCAGTGAGGTCCCCACCACGTGCTCGGCCAGGAGGCGGGCGTCATGCTCCGGCGAGCTCACCCCCGCCTCCTCCAGCCTGCGGCCCGCCTCACGGACCAGGCGGCGCAGCGCGAAGCGGTCCAACGGCTCCTGGGGGGATTCGCCCCACAGGCGTGAAGGAGCCTGCGACCAGTTGAGGGGGGCCCCCGCCCCCGAGCCGCCCCCCGAGCTGCCTTTCACTCCCGGTCCCCGACGACTGCCAGGCGCTCGGCCTCGTCCATGGCGATCGCCGAGGCGATGACAGGCCCCAGGTCGCCGTCGAGGACGGCGTCGAGGTTGTAGGCCTTGTAGCCGGTACGGTGGTCGGCGATGCGGTTCTCGGGGAAGTTGTAGGTGCGGATGCGCTCGGAGCGGTCCACGGTGCGCACCTGGGAGCGGCGGGCCTCAGCGGCCTCGGCGGCCGCCGCGGCGGCGCGCTCGGCGAGCAGTCGCGAGCGCAGGACCCGCAGCGCCGCCTCCTTGTTCTGCAACTGGGACTTCTCGTTCTGCATGGACACGACGATGCCGGTGGGCAGGTGGGTCAGGCGCACGGCGGAGTCGGTGGTGTTGACGGACTGACCGCCGGGGCCGGAGGAGCGGAAGACGTCGATGCGCAGATCGGCGGGGTCGATCTCGAGCTCACCGGGGTCATCGGACTCGGGCATGACGAGCACACCGGCAGCGGAGGTATGGATGCGGCCCTGACTCTCAGTGACGGGGACGCGCTGGACGCGGTGGACGCCGCCCTCGTACTTCAGGCGGGCCCATACCCCGTCGGCTGGCTCGACGGCGCCGCGCGCCTTGACAGCCAGGCGCACGTCCTTGTAGCCGCCGAGCTCGGAGTCGGTGGCGTCCATGATGGTGACGCTCCACCCCATGCGCTCGGCGTAGCGGGTGTACATGCGGGCGAGGTCGGCGGCGAAGAGAGCGGATTCCTCCCCGCCCTCACCGGCCTTGACCTCGATGATGACGTCGCGGGCGTCATCGGGGTCGCGGGGAACGAGGACCTGGCGCAGGCGGTCGGCGGCCTCGGCCTCGGCAGCCTCCAGCGCGGGCAGCTCATCGGCGATCTCGGTGGCGAAGTCGGGGTCTGCGGCGGCGAGCTCGACGGCATCGTCCAGGTCAGCCCGCGCGCCCGCCCAGGCGCGGTGCGCTGCGACGATCCGCCCGAGCTCGGCGTAGCGCCGCCCGAGGCGCCGCATGACGGCGGGATCGGCCGCGGCCGGCCCGGCCATCTCCGCCTCCAACTGGGCGTACTCGGCGAGCAGCGGCTCGACGGCGCTGAAGTCCTCGCTCATAGTGGTCCTCTCGTGGGGCTCGCGCTGACGGGCCGGCCTGGTGGCGGTTGCTGGAATGCGGCAGCGCCGGCGCCGGGCTCTCGGGGAGCCGGGCGCCGGCGCCGGTCAGGATGCTTACTTCTTGCGCTTGCCGTAGCGGGCCTCGAAGCGGGCGACGCGGCCGCCGGTGTCGAGGATCTTCTGCTTGCCCGTGTAGAACGGGTGGCAGGCGGAGCACACATCGACGCGGATCTCACCGGAGGTGACGGTGGAGCGGGTCTCGAAGGTGTTGCCGCAGGTGCAGGTGACCGTGGTGTCCACGTAATCGGGGTGGATGCCCTGCTTCATAGGAATCTCCTTCAGCGATCAGAGGGTCCCGGGTCCCCCGCGGGCGCGGAGGTGAACCGGAGGCCGTGAGCGATTATGCCGCCGCGAGCCCCGGCGGCACAACGCGGCGGCCAGTGACGCCGGGCACCCGGAGCCGACGGTTCTGCAACGCTCCTCTCGGGCGGTTGACCATGCTCGTCCATGGCCGGGTCCCCGGTGCGCCGGGCGGGCGATCCGGCAGCTGATCGCGTTCAGGGCGGCGCTCATCCGCATCCGCGTCGCCCGCCGCCTTTGACGCCGCTTCGTGGTGAGCGCGCGGTAGACGGCCAAGCGATCCTCGGGAAGGCCCCATCGCCCCCTAACCACATCTCCACTATCACCACAACGCCATTGGGACTTTTCCTTGGAACCGCTCGACAGAGTCTCGCTTCTCGACCTCCCTCCGCACCCCTTGATGAATCCGCAGGTCGGTCGTATAATATAAGGTGTGAGCAGAGGCGCTTCATCTCGGGAGGGATCATGTCTTGCCGGCCGCTCGCAACAGCAATGGGAGTGAGCGTCGCAACGGTAGGTAGCTTTATCGAGGGGAGCTGGGCCGCTGCGGCTTCCAGTTATTACGGCCATGGAAATCGCATCAAGATTCACTATTGGCTGTACCCGACTGAAGTCGAATACGGGAGGAACGGATGCTACTGAGGTGGTTCCTGCGATCTCGATTCCCGTTCACGCTGGGCGTTTGCATCGCGTTCCTCATGAACCTGAGTGAGCTGGCCAAGCTCGGGACCGCGGGGGTCGTCAACATCATCATCAGAGTGGCGGGCGTCATCGTGATCCTCGGTGGCGAGATCGCCCTACGGCGCCACCTCGCCGCCGAGGGGGTGAGGCTCCCACCCTCCTTCGCGCTACGGGATGATCCCCGGACACCGGCACCCCCCTCGCAGCGCGTTGAGAAGCGGTGAGGCAAGGCCCACGGGACGGTTCGTATCCGAGCTCCCTCCGCGATGCCCGAGCGCGGCGCCCGCATGGCGCGTGCGCGGATGGGCCGGCAGCCTCCATGTCGAGGCTGCCGGCCCATCCGCGCACGCCATCGCCGGGGGGACTCGTCAGTGCGTCACTCGTCGTCGGCGTCCGCCAGGGAGGTGCCCGACGGCGTCGTCTTGGAGATGACCATGAGGAACTCGGCGTTGGACTGGGTGTCCTTGAGCTTGGAGAGCACGAGCTCGAGGGCCTGCTGCTGCTCCAGGCCCGCGAAGAGGCGGCGCAGGCGCCACATGATCTTCAGCTGGGCCGGGTCGATGAGCAGCTCCTCGCGGCGCGTGCCCGAGGCGGCCACATCCACGGCCGGGAAGATGCGCTTATCGGCGAGCTGGCGGGAGAGCTTGAGCTCCATGTTTCCGGTGCCCTTGAACTCCTCGAAGATGACCTCGTCCATCTTCGAGCCGGTCTCCACCAGGGCAGTGGCCAGGATCGTCAGGCTCCCGCCGTTCTCAACATTGCGCGCGGCGCCGAAGAAGCGCTTGGGCGGGTAGAGCGCCGCGGCGTCCACACCACCGGACAGGATGCGCCCGGAGACGGGGGCGGCGAGGTTGTAGGCGCGGCCCAGGCGGGTGATGGAGTCCAGGAGCACGACGACGTCCTGCCCGAGCTCCACAAGGCGCTTGGCGCGCTCGATGGCCAGCTCGGCGACGATCGTGTGATCCGAGGCGGGGCGGTCGAAGGTGGAGGCGATGACCTCGCCCTTGACCGTGCGCTGCATGTCGGTGACCTCCTCGGGGCGCTCATCGACGAGCACGACCATGAGGTGGGCCTCCGGGTTGTTCACCGCGATGGCGTTGGCGATCTGCTGGAGGACGATCGTCTTACCGGCCTTGGGCGGGGAGACAATGAGCCCGCGCTGGCCCTTCCCGATCGGGGAGACGAGATCGATCACGCGCGGTGTGACGGCCTTCGGCGTGGTCTCCAGGCGCAGTTGCTCCTGCGGGTAGAGGGGGGTCAGCTTGGCGAACTCCGGGCGGCGCTTGGATCGCTCGGAGTCCATGCCGTTGATCGTCTCCACGGAGACCAGGGGGTTGTACTTGACGCGACCCGCACGGTTCTGCCGCCGATTCTGGCGCCCGCCGTGACCACCCGCGAACTGAGCCGACTCGCCGCCCTCGCGGACCCAGCCCGAGACGGCGTCGCCCGGGCGCAGGCCGTGCTCCTTGACCTGGGCGGCTGAGACGTAGACATCCTTCGGGCCGGGCAGGTAGCCGGAGGTGCGCAGGTAGGCGTGGTTGGGGTCGGAGGCGTCGAGGATGCCGGCCACGGGGAGCAGGACCTCGTCCTCGCGGGGGGCGCGCTGCCTGCCCTGCTGCTGGTTGCGGTTGTCCCCCTCGTCGTCGTAGCGGTCGCGGCCGCGCTTGCGGCCCCGACGACGGCGCCCGGGGCGGCCCTCGTCCTCCCCATCGCGGCCCTCGCGCTCAGGGCGATCGTCGCGGCGGCCGCGCTCAGCGGGCTCGACGGCAGCAGTGCCGGTGACGTCGGCCAGGTCCCGCATGAGGGCGGCCTTGGCGTCGAGGTGGTCCTCGGGGGAATCGGGGGCGTCGGCGGGGCGGTAGTCGCGCTCGGCGCGGCGGCGGCGGCGCACGCCCTCCTCGGACCGGTCAGAACGGTCGGTGCGCTCGCGACGAGGACGGAACCCACTGTCGGAGCCCTGAGCGGGGGCATCCTCACCGTGCTCCGATCGGGCGGGGAGGTCGAGCTCGAGGGATGCGGGGACATCGCTCGGGGCACCGGCGGCGGCTGTGGCGCGACGACGGCGCGGGCGGGAGGCGCCCTGCGCGGGGGCCTCAGTGGGCGCGGGAGTCTGGGCGGGGGCACCGGCGGGCTCGGGAGCAGGGGCCGCACCGTCCTTGGCGCCGGGCGCGGTCGATCCTCGCGACGTTGAGGGATCGCCGTCGCGGATCGCAGCGATGAGCTCGCTCTTGCGCATACGGGAGGTGCCCTTGAGGCCCATGGAGGAGGCGAGCCGCTGCAGCTCGGCCAAGCGCATGGCAGTCAGGGCGGGGGCGCTGGAAGTTTCAGTCACGAGTGTCCTCATGGTGTGGCGCGCGCGATGACTGCGCGCGGATGGGGAAAAACCCGGATTCATTCACGGGAGAGGTGCTGCACTGCGCGGCGCCAGGGTGCTCCCTCGGTCCGGTGGTTCAGTGCTCGCGGCGGGCTGGCTGCGTCGCCACGGGGAGGCGCTACTGCTCGGCCGCTGCATGCAGCATAGCAGGGATCCACGACCTTCCCCAGTGCGACCGCCGACACACGGCGGGCCGGGACCGACTGCCCCGCACCGCCCCGGTACCCCATGGGGATGGGGAGGCGCGGCCTCCACGAGGCGCTCGGCGACTTCGCGGGGGTCGGCGCCTTCGACGGGCCCGCGTGGACGGCGACGATCTCGCCGACGGCGAGGATGCCGAAGCGCATCCGGTGCCGGAGCGCGGGCGGTCTCGTCGCTGTTTTCGACCGGTCTCGATCGGGGGGGGAGGAGGGTCCCGAGCGCGGTCAGCGACGGGGCCGGTCACAGGAGACGGGCGCCCTGGGTGTCGATGCCGGGGACCAGGACCCGCCAGCCGTGCTGCTCCAGGGTGAAGCGGGTCTGATCGGCCAGGCGCGCCAGGACCAGCACAGTGGGGCCGGCCCCCGAGATGACCGCCGGGTAGCCCTGCTCGCGCAGGGAGTCCATGACGGCCATGGAGCCGGGCAGGACGTCACGGCGGTACTCCTGGTGGAGGCGGTCCTCGGTGCCGGCCATGAGCAGGTCGGGGCGACCGGCGAGGGCCAGCATGAGGACCGCGGCCCGGGAGGTGTTGAACAGGGCGTCGGCGCGGGGCACCGAGTTCGGCAGGACCCTGCGGGCCTCCTCGGTGGACAGGCGCGTGGCCGGGGGCGGCACGAGGATCGTCACCGGCAGGGAGCCGTCCACGGGCATGGGGGCGGAGCGGGGGTTCCCGTCGGCCTCGATCCAGGCCACCGTGGCGCCGCCGTAGACGGCGGGGGCGACGTTGTCCGGATGCCCCTCGAAGCTCGTGGCCAGGGAGAAGACGGAGTCAAGCGGCAGGGCCCGGGGGTCCGAGAGCAGGCCTCGGGCGAGCATGAGGCCGGCGACGGCGGCGCTCGCCGAGGAGCCGAGCCCCCCGCCGTGGGGGATGCGGTTGATGCAGCGCATCTCGAAGCCCGCCTGGGGGGCGCCTGCGGCCTCGAGCCCGGCGCGCAGGGCCCGCACGACGAGGTTGTCGTCATCCGTGGGAACGACGCCCTCGCCCACACCCTCGACGCGCACGCTCGTGACGCCGATGATGGGGCGGACGCTGACCTCGTCGTAGAAGCGGAAGGCCATGCCGAAGGAGTCGAAGCCCGGCCCCATGTTGGCGGTGGTGGCGGGGACTCGGACCCGCGCCTCCTCGTGGGCGATGCGCATCGTCACTCCCCCTCGACGCGCAGGACGGAGACGACCTCGCGGACCTGCTCCATGCCGCGCAGGGCCTCAACCGCCCGGTCGAGGTGAAGGACGGCGGCCGGGTGGGTGACAATCGTGACGAGCGGGTCGACGCCGTCGGAGACATAAGAGGCCTGGCGCACGGAGTTGATGGAGATGCCGTGGTCGGCCATGGCCCGCATGATCGCGGCGAGCGCGCCGGGGGCGTCGACGGCGCGCAGCTGGACCTGGTAGCGGGTCAGCGCCGACTCGGGGCCGAGGATCGGCAGGTCGGCGTAGGCGAGCTCGCGGGGCGCCTGCCCCCCGCCGATGCGGTGGAAGGCGGCGGCGACGACGTCGGAGAGCACGGCGGAGGCGGTGGGCGCCCCGCCCGCGCCCTGACCGTAGAACATGAGGCGGCCGGCGGACTCGGCCTCGACGAGCACGGCGTTGAAGGCGCCGTGGACGCCGGCCAGGGGGTGGTCGGCCGGGACGAGGGCGGGGTGGACGCGCACGGAGACGCCGTTGGCGTGGTCGTCCTCGCGGCGCTGGGCGACGGCCAGGAGCTTGAGGACGCAACCCGAGGCGCGGGCCTCGCGGATGTCGTCGGCGGTGATGGAGCGGATGCCGGTGACGTCGACGTCATCGATGCCCACCCGCGTGTGGAAGGCGAGCGAGGCGATGATGGCGCATTTGGCGGCGGCGTCGAGGCCGTCGACGTCGGCGGTGGGGTCCGCCTCGGCGTACCCGAGGGCCTGGGCGGCCGCGAGGGCCTCCTCGAAGCCGAGGCCCTTGGTACTCATCTCATCGAGGATGTAGTTGGTGGTGCCGTTGACGATGCCGAGCACGGAGGTGACGCGGTCCCCGGCCATGGACTCGCGCAGGGCGTAGACCACGGGGATGGCGCCGGCGACGGCAGCCTCGTAGTAGAAGTCAGTGCCGGCGGCCGCGGCGGCGGCGTAGAGCTCGGGTCCGTGGGCGGCGATGAGGGCCTTGTTTCCGGTGACGACGGAGGCGCCGGCCCTGAAGGCGGCCAGGATGAGGGTGCGAGCGGGCTCGATGCCGCCGATGAGCTCGACGACGAGGTCGTTGCCGGTGGCCACGGCGGTGGCGTCGTCGGTGAGGAGCTCACGGGGCACGGCCGGGTCGCGGGGGGCGTCGAGGTCGCGCACGGCGATGCCGGTGACCTCCAGGCGGGCGCCGCTGCGGGCGGCGAACTCCTCCGCCTGCTCGCCCAGCAGGCGCACGACCTGCGTGCCGACGGTTCCGGAGCCGAGGACGCCGACCTTGAGGACGGGGTGCGCGGCCCGGGAAGCGGGGGCTGCGGGCGGAGCCTGCTGGGTCATGGGACCACCTTGTTCTCGTGCGGCGGGCGGGGCAGGGTCAGCATAGACGGGGCCGCCCAGGTGCCGCGCGGCCGTCCCGGCGCATGGCGGGCCCTGTGGGGGACAGCCCTTGCCCATGCGCCCCTGCCGTTGCTGCGGCAGGGGCGGTGGAGGGGCTACTCCCCCTCGAGGGCGATGAGGTCCTCCACCGTCTCCGGGCGCAGGATCCATCCCTGGCGTCCGTCACGCACCCAGGCGACACCGGGGCGGGTGAACAGGTTGTAGTTCATGGCCATCGAGCGCCCGTAGGCGCCGGTGGCGGGCACAGCCAGCACGTCACCGATGGCGAGGTCGGCGGGAAGGTCGACGTCGCGCACGACGATGTCCCCGCTCTCGCAGTGCTTGCCGACCAGGCGGGAGCGCACGAGGCCGACGGCGGGGTCGGGGCGGCGGCCCGCCAGCAGCGCGGTGTAGTCGGCGCCGTAGAGGGCCGGGCGCAGGTTATCGCTCATGCCGCCGTCGACGCTCACGTAGAGGCGGCTCGCGCCCTGCCCCAACTCGACGCGCTTGAGGCCGGTCACCGTGTAGAGGGTCACCTGGGCGGGGCCGGCGATGGAACGGCCGGGCTCCACCGAGACATGCGGGATGGCGTCGCCGAGCTCGTCGCACAGGCGGCGCACCACGGCGGCCAGGGCGCGGGCGAGCGCCGCCGGCGAGGGCGCGGGGGCGTCGGCGCCGGTGTAGGCGATGCCGAGCCCGCCGCCCAGGTCGATCTCCTCGCACAGCACGCCGGTGTCGGCCGCGACCTCGTGGCGCAGGCGCAGGACCGCCTCGGCGGCGGCCTCGAAGCCCGCGGGATCGGTGATCTGTGAGCCGATGTGGGAGTGCAGGCCGCGCAGCTCGAGCTCGGGCGCGGCGATGATCGCGTCGATGGCGGCGCGGGCGGCGCCGGTGTGGACCGACAGGCCGAACTTCTGGTCCTCATGGGCCGTGGAGATGAACTCATGCCCGCCGGCGTGGATGCCGGTGGTCAGGCGCACCATGAGCCCGGCGCGCTCATCGGGGCCGTAGATCCCCTCAGCGCGCAGGCGGCGCACGGCCTCGGCGGCGTAGGCGATCTCCTCGGGGGAGTCGACGACGAGGTGCCCGAGGCGCTGCTGGACGGCCATGGCGACCTCGGCGGCGGTCTTGCCATTGCCGTGCAGCCCCAGGCGCGAGGGCGGGAAGGACTCGGAACCGTCCCCCTCCCCGGTGAGGGCGGCCAGGCCGATGGCGAGCTCGACGCGCGAGGCGGTGTCGATGCCGAGGCCGTCGGAGAGCATCCACCGGGCCACGCGAGTGGTGAGGAAGGCCTTGCCGGCATAGAAGGCATCGCCGCCATTCATGCCGTAGTCCGGCCAGAACTCCTCGGCCATGACGGAGGCCCACACGCTCGCGCGCCCGCGCATATCGGCCTCGTCGAGAACGTAGACGGGAGTGGGGGCGTCAGCGACGATCTCGGACACAGAGCGCCCGCCGACCACCAGCTGGCCATCGTCGCCGCGGCGGGCGGTGGTGGGCCACAGATCGGGGCGCTCGGCGGGCTCGGGGGCGACGAGGGCGCCCAGGGGCGGCTCACCGGCGGGCACAAGGCTCTGGCCGGGGGCGGGCCGCCCGGTGGGGGTTGGGGTCCGGCCGGACGCAGCGGGCACCACGGCCTCCTGGGAGCCGGGGGCGGGGGCGTTCACATCCGCTCCGGTGCGCTGACGCCCAGGAGGGCGAGGCCGTTGGCGAGCACCTGGCTGACGGCGTCGTTGAGCCACAGCCGGGCGACGTGGCCGGGGGTGATGGCGTCATCCCCCCGCGGGGTGACGCGGGTGGCGCCGTACCAGGTGTGGTAGGCGGCCGCGAGGGACTCCAGGTAGCGGGCCACGCGGTGCTGCTCGCGCAGCTCGGCCGCCTGGGCGACCACCGCCGGGTACTGGGCGAGCGCGCCCAGGAGCGCGGCGTCGGCGGGATCGTCGAGGGCGGCGGGATCGAAGCCGGCCTCCCGCGCGACCCCGTGCTCGGCGGCGTTGCGAGCCACATTGCGAGTGCGGGCGTGGGCGTACTGGACGTAGTAGACCGGGTTGTCATTGGAGGAGGAGGCCAGCAGGTCCAGGTCGATGTCGATCATCGAGTCCATGGACGAGCGGGTCAGGGCGTAGCGGGAGGCATCCACGCCGACGGCGTCGACGAGGTCCTCCAGGGTGACGATCGTGCCGGCGCGCTTGGACATGCGCACCGGCTGCCCTTTGCTCACGAGGTTGACGAGCTGGCCGATGAGGATCTGCATGTTGACCTGGGGCGTGTCCCCGAAGGCCGCGCACATGGCCATCATGCGGCCGATGTAGCCGTGATGGTCGGCGCCGAGCAGGTAGATGGCGCAGTCGGCGCCGCGCTCGCGCTTGTCCAGGTAGTAGGCCAGGTCCGCGGCGAAGTAGGCGGCGTCGCCGTCGGACTTGATCAGGACGCGGTCCTTGTCGTCGCCGAAGTCGGTGGTGCGCAGCCAGACGGCGCCGTCGTGGTCGTCGATGACGCCGCGCTCGCGCAGGCGCTCGATGGCGCGGCCCACGGCGCCGGAGGCGTGCAGGGAGTCCTCATGGAAGAAGACGTCGAAGTCCGAGCGGAAGGCGTGGAGCTCGGCCTTGATGGAGTCGAACATGAGGGCGACGCCGCGGGAGCGGAAGACCTCGGCGGCCTCGGCGTCGGGCAGGCCGGCGGGCGCGGGGCGGCCGGCGGCGGTCTCGGAGCGGGTGACCCGCTCGGCGATCTCCGCGATGTAGGCGCCGCCGTAGCCGTCCTCGGGGGTTTCCTGGCCGCGGGCCGAGGCCAGCAGGGAGCGGGAGAAGCGGTCGATCTGGGTCCCGTGATCATTGAAGTAGTACTCGCGGGTGACTGAGGCACCGCAGGCGGCGAGGATGCGGGCCAGGGAGTCGCCGACGGCGGCCCAGCGGGCGCCGCCGAGGTGCACCGGGCCGGTCGGGTTGGCGGAGACGTACTCGAGGTTGATGTGCTGGCCGGCCAGCGTCTCATTGCGGCCGTAGGCCTCGCCCGCGGTAACGATCGTGCGGGCGAGCTCGCCGGCACTGGCGGCGTCGAGGCGGATGTTGAGGAAGCCGGGGCCGGCGACCTCGGCGGAGGCGACGCCGTCGAGGGCCTCGATGCGGGGGGCGAGGAGCTCGGCGAGGGCGCGGGGGACGGTCCCGGCCCGCTTGGCCAGCTGCATGGCGACATTGGTGGCCCAGTCCCCGTGGTCGCGGTTACGCGGGCGCTCGACCTTGGGGAGCCCGATGTCCTCCGGCGCGAGGGCCAGGGATCCGTCATCGACGGCGGAGGCGAGGACTGTGCGGATTGCTGCGGCGAGCTCTTCTGGGGTCACGGCCGCAAGAGTACCGGACCCGAGTCCGGGCGCCCCCGGGAGAACCGGGACCTGAGCGGGGACGCGCCCGAGCGCGCCGATCCGAGTAGACTTTCGGAGAACCGAAACCCCTTCTGGCGCACGATGGACATCCGCACTCCCCCCGACCCGACCAACCGCACCGCCCTGCCCGCTGCGGCCGCGCGCGTCGCGGTGGGCCATAACGCCGTCGACGCGATCGCGGCGCGCCACCGGCTCCTGGCCCTGCTGGGCCCTGCCTTCGTCGCGGCGGTCGCCTACGTGGACCCCGGCAACGTGGCCGCCAATATCACCGCGGGAGCGCGCTACGGCTACCTCCTGGTGTGGGTGCTCCTGGCGGCCAACGCCGCCGCCATCCTCATCCAGTACCAGTCGGCCAAGCTCGGCATCGTCACCGGGCGCTCGCTGCCCGAGCTCCTGGGCGCCCGGCTCCCGCGCCCCGCCCGCCTGGCCTACTGGGCGCAGGCCGAGCTCGTGGCCGCCGCCACGGACCTCGCGGAGATCATCGGCGGGGCCATCGCCCTCCACCTGCTCACCGGGATGCCCCTCCTCGTCGGCGGCGTGTGCATCGGCGCGGTCTCCATGGCGCTGCTCGCCCTCCAGGACAGGCGCGGACAGCGAACCTTCGAGGGCGTCGTCGTGGGGCTCCTGGCGCTGGTGACCATCGGCTTCATGGGGGGACTGGTAGTGGCGCCGCCAGACTGGGGCGCCACGGCCACGGGGATCGTTCCGCGCCTGGAGGGAAGCGGGAGCCTGCTGGTGGCGGCCTCCATGCTGGGGGCCACCGTCATGCCCCACGCGATCTACCTGCACTCCTCATTGGTGCGCGACCACAACCGCGCGCTGACCGGCGCGGACGATGGCCCCAACCGCGGCCCCCGCACGCACCGCCTCATCCACGCCACACGCATCGACGTTGTATGGGCGCTGGCCGTGGCGGGGACGGTCAACATCGCCCTGCTGCTCCTGGCCGCCTCGGCACTGGCGGGCGAGCGGGGGACCGACACCATCGAGGGGGCGCACGCCGCCATCGCCGCCAACCTGGGGCCCGTGGTCGGCGCGGTCTTCGCCGTCGGCCTGCTGGCCTCGGGCCTGGCCTCGACATCGGTGGGCGCTTACGCGGGCAGCGAGATCATGGCGGGGCTGCTGCGGCTGCGGGTCCCGCTGCTCGCCCGGCGCGCCATCACCCTGGCGCCCTCGCTGCTCATCATCGGCGCGGGGGCCGAGCCCACCTGGGCGCTCGTGCTCAGCCAGGTGGCGCTGTCCTTCGGCATCCCACTGGCGATCGTGCCCCTCATGCGACTGACCGGCTCGGAGGAGGTCATGGGCCCCTGGCGCGATGGCGCAGCGCTGCGCTGGTCCTCCCGCGCCATCGCCGGGCTCATCATCGCGCTCAACGGGGCCCTTATCGTCCTGACGCTCATATGAGCCGACACCGGTCGGCGGGCCAGGAGCGCCACGAGCCGCCCGTCGGTTTCTCCCCGAGGCCGGGCGCTGGTACAGTCGCGCAGCGGGCCCCGGTAGCTCAGTGGATAGAGCGTCTGCCTCCGGAGCAGAAGGTCGCAGGTTCGAATCCTGTCCGGGGCACCATCGAGCCCCCGCCCGGCGCACTGCCGGCGCCGAAAGCCGCATCGTCCAGACCCTCATGCGCCGCCATCACGGCCCTCCACTCAGCCCCGCCCGGTCTGGTGCGAGCGCGCCGCGCCCCCACCAGACCGGGCACAGCACCACTCGCGCGACTAGCATCACCACCATCACTAGTCGCGTTAGCAGAGGCCACGGGGCCAACGACGACGCCCCCGAATAACCCACCACCCCAAGTTCTGTAGCACAATACCGGTATGCCCATCCACTACACCGAGTAGCGCCGACAAGCACCGCATCGCGCACCAGGACATCGAGTACGCGCCCGGCCACACCGAATGGGAGGAACGATGACCCGTACCACCACCAATGACGAGCTCGACGCCCTGCGCCCTATCGGCCAGCCGCTCGGCGGAGGCGACATCGCCGACGAGGACGAACTCCGAGCGATCATGGGCGGGCGCCCCAACCTCGACTCCCCGCGCGCCACCGGCGCCGGCGCCTCCGCCCGACGCCAGGTCCGCCTGCCCGAGCACCTCAACACCGCCCTCGACGACTACGCCGCCGCCCACTCCACCACCCCCAGCGCCGTCATCCGCGACGCCCTGACCGCCTACCTCAACGCAGCCTGACCCCACAGACCTCCCATCACCACCCCGCCCCAGGAGAGCGCCATGCCCGCCCCCAACGACCCGGCCGACCCGCCATCCGACCTTCAACACCGGGACCTGCCGATCACGGACCTGCACCTGGATCTGGAGAACCCGCGCACCGGTGAAGCCGCCGATGAGCAGGAGGCAACCGATCTCCTCTGGGAGGAGGCGGAGAAGTCGATCTGCGGCCTGGGACGCCACATCAGCGAGAACGGCCTCAACAATGCCGACCCCCTCTACGTCATCCCGCGCCCCGCCGGAGGCTACACCGTCATCGAGGGCAATCGTCGGCTTCTGGCACTACGATCCCTGGCCGACCCACCGAGAATCAGCGCCAGAGCGCAAGAGGCCCGCCAGGCCTTCGCGGCCCTGGTGAGAAGAGACCCCGGCGTCCAAGCGCCAAGCACTGCAGCCTGCTACATCTATCCCTCGCGCCAGGCGGCGGAGATGTGGATCGATATCAAGCACATGGGCCCGGGCGGCGGCGAGGGCACCTATCGATGGGACCCCAAGGCCAAATACAACCGCAGCGTGAAGCGCGGCGACCCCCGGAAATACGGACCAGAGATGTGGCGATGGCTGCGCAGGGTCTATAAGTCCGACAAGGAGATGCACGACCTAGTCCTCAAGGCGGAGGAGACGCAGTACACCTATATGACCCGGATCGCCACCAAAAAGGCGTTCCGTGAGACCCTCAGAGTGTCCATGGGGGCCAACGGCATCGAATGCGGCTACAAGGCCATCGAGGTACGGGCGCCGATGCGGCGGATGCTCACCGATATCGCTAACAAGAGGATCGACGCCAGATCCCTGAGGGACACTGAGCAGATCAAGGATTACATCCTGAACACCCTCAACCCACTCATCCAGTGCCAGGACGAGCTCTTCCCCTCCGCCCCTGGCCCGCGTCCCCCATCCAACTCCGACAAAGGCGGAACAGGGAGAACTGCCAATCGCTCGGACGGCACGGGAGTCAAGTCAGCCGACCGGCCGGCCGGATCGAGTTCCAAGGAAACCATTGACCAGGAGCGCGATATCTCGACCACCCCACACCCTCAGGATCGTCGTGATGAATCCCCGCATCCGGTCGAGACGAACCCTATGCCCAAGCCGTCAGAGGACCACATCTTCCCCACTGTCAACTTCACCCCCTTCGGGCCCCGCATCGCCGCCATCGGCGAGCAGGCTCAGAAGCTATCCATCCGCAGGCACCGGGACATATGCGGGGTCATGCTGCGTGTCCTGATCGACCTGACCACCACCCAGCTCATCGCCAAGTATGACCAGAAAAAGCCCTCCTATTTCGCCGACCAGGTCCAGGCGGCAATCGAGATCCTCGACCCGAAGATTAAGAACCTGAAGAAACAAAAGAACAGCGCCCTGGCCATCCTGTACTGGGAGTTCACCACCAAGGCCGAGAATCACGGGTTCGCCGCGCCGCGTCTGCACGACATGGTTCACTCCCCTACCAGGGTCACCACTGAGAGCGAAATCCGCCAGGAATCCGCGCGGTACGAGCCCCTACTCACCGCGATGTCCAACCTGCTCGCGCAAGGCTCCACCAGGGTGTCCACGGGCCAGGAGAACGGGCAGTCTTAGCCCCATGAGGTATCTCTCGCCGCTGCGCTACCCCGGGGGCAAGGCCCGTCTCGCGCCGCTCTTGGCCAGGATCGCGACCTGCCAGGACCCCACTCCCACCCACTACGCCGAGCCCTACGCCGGCGGCGCCGGCGCGGCCCTGCGACTCCTGGCCGACCAGGTCGTCACCGACATCCACCTCAACGACCTCAACCCCGGCATCGCCGCCTTCTGGCGCACCATCACCACCAAGGACGGCGCCGCCGAGCTCTGCGCCCTCATGGACGCCACCCCCATCACCGTCCGGCAGTGGCACCGCCAGCACCGCGTCTACATGAACGACGAGACCGGCAGCGATGATCTCACACTGGGCTTCGCAACCTTCTTCCTCAACCGCACCAACCGCTCCGGCATCCTCGACGCCCGCCCCATCGGCGGCCTCGACCAGACGGGCAAGTGGAAGATCGACGCCCGCTTCAACAAAACCGCCCTGCGCCAGCGAATCGAGGCCATCGCCGCTCACGAGGGCAGGATCCACGTCACCCAGGCCGACGGCATGGCCTTCCTGGACTCCCTGGCCCCCCTGGGCCCCCAGGTCCTGGTCTACGCCGACCCCCCCTACGTCGAGAAGGCCCGCGACCTCTACCTGCACGCCTTCGACAACGAAGCCCACCAACGCCTGGCCACCGCCCTGACCGCCGCCCCGTGGCCCTGGGTGCTGACCTACGACGACCTGGAAACCATCTGGGACGGCCTATACGCCCAGCAGCGCTGCGCCCGCTTCGACATCCCCCACACCGCCGGGATCCAGCACGTGGGCAGCGAGACTATCGTCTACGGCCCGACACTCACTCTCCCAGACGACACCCGCGTCACCCGCACGAGCACCGCTCACTGGATCAGTTCGCCACGCGCACTTACTGCTGGATGAATCGCGTTCCGGACTGTGGACGGGCGCCACTAACCCCCCAAAACCAAGACGGGCGCTTGGGGCGTGGGGGAGGGAGAGGGGCAGGGGTGGCGGCCCGGGCACGGCCTCCCCCGCGTCGACGCACTGCCTGGCCTCGCGCTTGGGGTGTGGTGGTGGGTGCCGAAGCCCGCTCCGACCGGAGGACTTGACCCACAACATAATGGGTAGTACCATAATGGTGTGGGGTTCGAGTTCACGACCAGCGCCGACAAGCACGGCATCTCCCGCGTGGACGCCGAATACGCCGTCGTCCACAACGTCGGTTACATCGAGATCACGGCGCGCCGCCGCGGCACCCGCTCCTTCATGTTCGTCGGCCTGCCCCACCCCCACGCCATGCGCTACCTCGAGGTCGGCGTGAGCGTCGACGGACGCGGTACCCGCATCATCTTCCACGTCATGGAGGTCACCGACCTCTACCGCGACCTCATCCCACCCACCGACGACAACCGCTGAGAAAGGCACGCCGATGACCGACAACCGCACCTTCACCGAGGCCGAGCAGGCCTACTACGACCAGCTCGACGAGGACGTCACCGCCGGCCGGGTCCAGCGAGTCGGATCCGTCCACCACCGCGACGGCTCGGCCGTCAGCGACGACGAGCTCGACGTCATCCTGCGCGGTCGCCCCAGCCTCGGACACACCCGCGCCACCGGACGCGGCCGCTCCCCGCGCCGCCAGGTCCGTCTGCCCGAGCACACCAACAACGCCCTCGACGCCTACGCCGCCGCCCACTCCACCACCCCCAGCGCCGTCATCCGCGACGCCGTCGAGGCCTACCTCGCCAGCGCCTGACTCGCCAACCGGCTCCGCAGCCCTCACTCGGCCTGCCGGCTGAGTGCCCGGTGGAGGGTGGAGCGGTGCACGCCCAGATCGCGGGCGACGTGGGCTTTGGGCACGCCCGCGGCCACGCGCGCCCTGGCCCGCTCGATATCCGCCTCGCTCAGGGCACGGGCGCGCCCGGTGTAGATGGCAGCGTCGCCCAGGCCTCCCAGCGCCTGGGCATCGCCCCCCCCCCAGGGCGTGCGCCACCGCATCAGCACCGGCTCCCTGCCCGCCCTGCGCGTCGGACGCTCCTGGAGCATCCCGGCCACCGCACTGTCCACCGCGCGCAGACACCACCGACCCCCCGCGCCACAATCCCGAGCGACAGGGACCGGCCACCATGAATGGTGGACAGCCCCTCTCTTCGCGCGTGGCTCCGCCAGCCTCCTGCCCCGGTCGCCGGCGTGCTCACACGCCCCACGACAACGACGACAGGCCCCGGCGTCGGGACCGTCACATCGGGACCGTCACAGAGGAGGCAGACATGGACAACGACATCGCTGAGCACGCCGATTGAGTCGCGCTGGAGTACCGCGATCTGTCATTGGATCGCAGGTGGTGGGCTGATCGCTGCGATCAGCCCCTGCCCGAGGAGCTGCGGGCCTATCTCGATGGGTTGAGGCGTCCTCCCAGCCCATTCGCGAGCGAGGCCTTCTCAGGGCCTGCGACGTTCGGCATCACCACCGATGGGCGTCTCCGGTACGACCTGGCTCCGACCGGTGACAGCCGGCCCCAGTACTTGGCGCCGGTAGCGGAGTGGATAGAGTCGATCGACACCCTGTGGGATCACGGCTGCCGGAACCTCTTGGCCGCGCACGGCCTCGTCGAGCGCGCCCGGGACATCCTGTGTCAAGCCCCGGGTTTGGTGGGGTTTTGTCTGATGTCGGTGGTCGTCGGCTGGGGGTGGTTGGTGGTCTGCTTGCCGGCGGCCGGTTGCCGGGCGCTCTCGCGCTCGATAGGGGTGTGCATGGCGATGGCGGGGTGAGGACGCATGGTGTTGCAGCAGCGGGCCCGCTTCGGTGGTGGCGATCACGAGCGACGTCGATACCCTGCCAGGGCCGGGCTGTCTGGGTAAGCGCGGTTGCGGATCAGCTCGGCCTTGTACAGGGAGTCGAGAGCCTCAGCCATCGCGTTGTCGTAAGAGTCGCCTGTGGAGCCGACCATGGCCACGGCGTCGGCCTCGTCCAGACCCTGCCCGTAGCGGATAGCGCGGTACTGCACCGCGCGGTCGAAGTGAGCGGATCAGGCCCGTTAGATCGACACCGTCGTTCGTTGCGGACCCTGATGGCCGTCTCGGCGAAGTGCTGGGGTGGATGAGGGAGTCGTGGGTCTCGCCGCTCTTGTTGAAGATGTCGCGGGCGGTGAGGTGGACGTTCTGGTAGTCGATGACGAGGACGGCGGACAGGGTATGGCCTGGCGCATGGGGTTCCTTGGGTTGAAAAAAATCCCCACCAACCCGTGAAGGCGGTGGGGAGCAATGCCTGTATTAGAGAAGGTGGCGTGGACACCTGTCAACCCCCTGCCCTGCCCACCGGAGGCCGGGCAGGGCGACGGGCGAGAGAAGAGTCGAGGGCCCGTGGGCCCGGGCTCTCACCCGGGCCCACGGGCCCTTCGCTCACGAGGCCGCTCGACTCCCCCGGTTCCCATGACAAGGGAGGAGCGGTCCCCCTTCACCGAAGCGACCGGAACGGGCTCCCTAAAACCCGCACCGATCTCGATACGAAGCGGTCACCGGGTTCCCCAACCCTCACGCCCCGCACCGTTCGGCGGCAGTCACTATGTAACTCGCCGGACCTGGGAGCACACCCCCTGTTGCACTGGGAAGCGCCTGGGAAATGACGGCGGGTGGCGACGGGCGCGTCCAGTGGCGCCCGGACGCGGGACCACAGGCGCTCTCACGCGGGGCTGAGCGCCCTGCCAGTGGAGGTGAACCGGTCTCACTCCTCATTTCGACCGGTTTCGGCGCTGTTTTCGACCGGTCTCGATCAGAGGGAGTGGAGAGCCAGGGTGGGGCGATCGGTGATGATTGCGTCCACGCCGAGACCCGCCAGTCGCCGCATCTCCCGCGGCTCGTCGACAGTCCACACGTGAACCTCCATGCCCGCGGCGTGAGCGGCGGCGATGAGACGACGGGTAACCACGGTCACACCCCACTGCGCGACGGGGATCTGGACGGCGTCGACCCGGCCGCCGTGGGAGAGGCGCTCGAGGAGCGCGCGCTGGAGCAGCCGCCTGGGCGGGGAGGCCTCGGCGGACAGGAGCAGTGCGATGATGTCCCGCATTCCCAGGGAGGAGCGGATGGAGGGCTCCAGGGCGCGGGCCCGGTCGAGCCTGCGCGAGGAGAAGGAGGAGAAGCGCACCCGCTCCAGCGCACCCGCGCGCCTCACCGTAGCGATCGCCGCCTCGACGACGCGGTCGTCCTTGAGATCGGTGTTGAGGAACAGGCCCGGGTGCGCCTCGAGGGCCTCGTCGAGGCGCACGGGCGGGCGCCCGTCACCGGCGTCGGTCATGGCCAGGTCCGCCCAACGGGTCTGCCCGACCATACGGGGGTCGCCCGTGGTGCGCTCCAGATCCGGGTCATGGGACAGGACGACGACGCCGTCCGCCGTGGCGCGCAGGTCCGTCTCCATCCAGTCCAGTCCGAGCCCGGCCGTGTACTCCAGGGAGGACCAGGTGTTCTCCGGGACCTCCCCGCCCCCTCCCCGGTGGGCGATGACGGCGCAGCGGCGCCGACGGGCAGCTCTCACGAGCAGTTCGTGGTGAGCTCGGCGGCCGTGTTGCCCTGAAGCCATGTCCACGGGTTGACGGTGGAGGAGTCCGCAGTGTCGTTCTTGGTGCGGATCTCGAAGTGGAGGTGCGGTCCTGTGGAGTAGCCGGTGGAGCCCACGCCGGCGATGAGCTTGCCGGCCCCGACGGTGTCGCCCTTCTTGACGTAGATCCCGTCCCCGTACATGTGCAGGTAGGAGGAGTACCAGGTGGTGCCGTTGATGTTGTGCTCGATGGTCACGGTACCGGTGCCGTCCACCATGCCGGCCTCGACCACGGTTCCCGAGGCGATCGCGTAGATGGGCGTGCCGACCGGGGCGGACATGTCCTGCCCCGCGTGGAGCTTCTGGTAGCCCAGGGTCGGGTGGATGCGGTAGCCGTAGTCGGAGGACAGCTCGTAGGTCCCCGAGACCATCGGGTAGAAGAGCTCGGGAGCCTTGGTGAAGGCGCTGGTGTTCCCGGAGGCGCCGGAGGACCGGGCGGCGCAGGTGACGGCGGCGTTGTCGTAGGCCTCGCGGATACGGGCCAGGGTGGCGGCGTCGGGGGCGTTGGACAGCCCGGCGTCAGTGCCGGGCTCGAAGCCCGCGTCGGAGCCCAGCACTCCGGCGGAGACGGAGGACGGCGTGCCGATCGCGGTGCCCGCGTAGGTGGAGGCCGCCGCGGAGGCGGAGGAGGGCCCGTCCCCATTGCCGAGCACACGGGCCTGGAGGGGCGCGACAACGGTGGCGACGGCGAGCACGGCGAGCACGGCGACCCGGCTGGTGGTACCGCGCAGGGTGCGGCGGCGGGCGGGCGCTGGCGCGACGATCGCCTCAGCGCCCTCGGGGTCCGTGTCGAAATCTGCGGGGGTGGGTTGCTCGGAGGCGGGGATCTCCACCGTGGGCCCATCGGAGCCGCGGCGCGGGCGCGGCGCGGGGGTCTCGGGGACGGCGACCCCGGCATCCGCGGCGGGCTCGCCGAAGGGCTTGAGCACCTCGTGCGCAGTGGACTCGCGGGCATCGTTGTGGACGACCATCGCGGGGGCGTCGGCGACAGCGGACAGCGAGCGTCGGCTCGGGCGCTCGACCTCCGCACCGCGATCCCAGAGCTCCGGCGCCTCGTGCTCGAGCGCCCGGGGGGCGGGCGACGCGGGCTCGGCCGCGACGGGCCCCCTCGCCCGGGGCATCGCGCTCTCGGGCAGCGCCGCGACGGGCCCGATCGCGCCGACGTGCGGGGGCGGATCCGGGAACTGGAGGGCGACGTCGGCGGTACGCGCGGTGCGGAGTGCGCCCGCGGCGCTGAGGGCTCCGTTCGCGGCCTCCCGCTCGGCTTGGAGACGCGCCTGGCGCAGGCGCTCGCTGCGGGTGAGAGGGGCCCGGGGCGTCGCGGCGGCATGGGCTGGAGCGCTCGGCCCGGAGGCGGCGGTGAGAGTGGGGACGCCGGGGGAAGGCGCCGCTGGCACCCGGGAGGGGGACGCCATGGGTGCGCGATGGGAGCCGCCCGCGTCGGGGATGGCGCCCTCGACCCGGCCGCTCCCCGCGGCCTCCGCGAGCGCGGCCTGGGCAGCCCGCTCCGCATCGCGGCGCTGGCGGCGTGTCAGGGGAGGCTGGCTCACGCGGGATTCTCCAGATCGTTTCGGGGACATCCCCGGTCACTACCGGGGGGCGGCAGAGATCGGGTCGGGCCGACGATCGGCTCGGCCTCATTCACCTTAGCGAGCCGACGACGCGAGCGCCACATGGGGTATGGCACGAGCGTATCCGGGCAGGCCAATACCGCTTCAGTAAGGCGATCACTCATCCTCTACGGCGTTGAGCCGCGGTCGATCCCGGTCCCTGCGCTGGTGCTCCTCGCGCTGCATGGCGTCGTTCACCTCTCCGACGAGCTCCTCGAGGATGTCCTCCAGGAAGACCACGCCGATGGTCCGCTCACCGCGCCCCTGCCCGGCCGGCTCGAGCACGCGCCCGAGGTGCGCACCGGTGCGCTGCATGGCGGCGAGCACGTCCTCGACCTCGTCGTCGGCGCGCACCGGCACGAGCGCCCGCGAGCGCCAGGCGGGCACGGGCTCGCGGCGCTCGCGCTCCTCGGCCCCCAGGATGTCCTTGAGGTGGATGTATCCGGTGATGATCGGATCGGCGGCCTCCTCGCGGGCGGCTGCGGCGCCGTCGGGCCCGGCCGCCCGGGTGATCGGGAAGCGGGAGAATCCGGTGGAGGCGACCTGGCGCTCGACGTCCTCCGGGGTGCAGTCCGGGGGCAGGGTGACGAGCTCGCCGAGGGGCACCATCGCCGAGCGCGCGGTCTCCTCGGAGAACTCGATCGTGGAGCTCAGCAGGCCGGAGTCGTCGTCGAGAACGCCCTCGGCGGTGGAGCGCTCGACGATCGCGGCGACCTCCTCGACGGTGTAGACGGCGGACACCTCGTCGCGCGGCTCCATGCCGAGCGCGCGCAGCACCCCGTTGGCGATCCCGTTGAGCCCGGTGATGACGGGCCCGAACAGCCGGGAGAGGGCCACGAGTGGCGGGGCGAGCCAGCGCGCGGCGGACTCGGGCGCGGCGATGGAGAGGTTCTTGGGGACCATCTCACCGGCCACGACGTGCAGGAACACGACGATGACGAGGGCCACGACGACGGCGGCCGCGTGGGCGCCGGACTCCCCCGCGCCGACGGCGAGCAGGGGCCCGGCGAGCAGGTGGGCCAGGGCGGGCTCGGCGATGACGCCCAGTCCCGTCGAGCACAGGGTGACGCCGAGCTGGGCGGTGGCGAGCATGGCGGAGACGTGTTCGAGGGCCCACAGGGCTGTGCGGGCGCGGACGTCGCCGGCCTCGGCCAGGGGCTCCAGGGCGGCGCGACGGGAGGAGGTGACGGCGAACTCGGCGCCGACGAAGAAGGCGTTGCCCACCAGGAGGGAGACGGCGATGGCGAGGGCGAGGGGGGTGCTCATGCGCGCGCCCCCCGCTCAGTGGGCTCCTCGCCGGAGCCGGCGGCCGGCTCCGTGGGCCGCACGCGCAGGCGGGTGATCCGGCGCCCCTCCATGGCCTCCACGACGAGTTCGGCCCGCGGCAGGACGAGGCGATCCCCGATGGCGGGGATGCGGGCCAGCTCGGTCATGATCAGGCCGCCGAGGGTCTCGTACGGCCCTTCGTCGGGGACGTGGACGCCCGCGCGGGTGGCGAGCTCGTCGGGGCGCATCCAGCCCGGGACGATCCAGTCCCCGGAGGCCTCCAGGTGGGCGCCCCCGCGGCGCCGGTCGTGCTCGTCGGCGACATCGCCCACAATCTCCTCGACGGCGTCCTCGAGCGTGACCACCCCGGCGGTGCCGCCGTACTCGTCGACGACGACGGCCATCTGGGCGCCCTGGGCGCGCAGCTCGACGAGCAGGGAGGCCAGGGGCATGGTCTCGGGCACGCGGGGAGCGGGTGTCATGAGCGAGGAGGAGGCCGCGGGCACCTCGGCGCGCTTGGCGTAGGGCACGCCGATGGCGCGGCGCAGGTGGACGATTCCCAGGATGTCGTCGACGTCGTCCCCGGTGACGGGGAAGCGGGAGTGCCCGGTGGCGCGGGCAAGGTCGACGACGTCGGCGGCGGTGGCGTCGGCGGGCAGCGTGTGGAGGCGGCCGCGGTCGGTCATGACGTCGACGGCGCTCAGGTCGACCACCCGGATGGAGCGGGTGAGCAGGGTGGCGGTGGAGGCGTCCAGCGCCCCCTCCTGGGCGCTGTGGCGCACGAGGGCGGCGAGCTCGCCGGCGGAGCGGGCGCCGCTGAGCTCCTCGGCGGGGGTGACACCCAACCAGCCCAGGACGATGTTCGCCGTGCCGTTGAGGACGCGGATCACCGGGGACAGGATCGTGGTGAAGCCGGACAGCAGCGGGGTGACCAGGCCGGCGGCGCGCAGGGGGTCGGACAGGGTGGCGTTCTTGGGGATGAGCTCGCCGACGAGCATGGAGAAGGCGTTGACGAGGATGAGGGCGAGGGTGACGGCGGCGCCGGCGGCCACGGACCGGGCCGGCCAGCCGGACAGGAGGCCGTCGAGGATATTGGCCAGGGCGTCCTGCATCGTGTAGCCCAGCAGGATCGTGGTCAGCGTGATGCCCACCTGCGCGCCGGACAGGAGCGTGGACAGGCGCCCCAGGGCGAGACGGACCCTCTCGGCGCGGCGGTCGCCCGCGGCGGCGCGGGTCTCAACGGTGGAGGGGTCGAGGGCGACGAGGGAGAACTCCCCGGCGACGAAGACCGCTGTGCCCGCGGTCAGGAGGATGCCGACAAGGATCATGAGCGCGTCGCGCACGTCTTCCCTTTCCTGTGGTGGTGGGCCGCACGCTACCACCGCGCCCGGTGCTCGCCCGGGCGGGGCGCGGGGGACGGTTCTCATCCGGCAGTCGCATCGCATGCCGGCGCGATCCCGGCTCGCCCACCGTTTCCCGGGACCAAAGCCTCATGAGCCCGTAGACTTGAGCCGGAGCCCGGCCGGTACCACGCGTATCGCGCCCCGGCGCCGCCGTCCCCTCTATCAGGAGAGATGAGCCGTGACCACCCCGCAGACCGCAGACTTCGGCGCCAATGAGTGGATGGTGGAGGAGAAGCGCGAGGCCTGGCTGGCCGACTCCTCCTCGGTGAGCGCACCGTGGCGCGAGTTCTTCGAGGCGGCTGGCCCCGTCGGCGGGCCCGGGCCGGAGTCCTCCGGGGCGCTGCAGGACGTCACGCGCTCGGACCTGCCCCCGGCCCCGCCGTCGAGCACGGAGCCACCGACATCCCCGTACGCCCAGCGCCTGGCGGCCGGCCCCCGCTCCCCGCAGGAGGTCCCGGCCTCGAACACCGACATCCGCCTCAAGGGCGCGGCGGCCCGGACGGCCAGGAACATGGAGGCCTCGCTGGCGATCCCCACGGCGACATCGGCCCGCGCTGTGCCGGCCAAGGTCCTCATCGAGAACAGGGCGATCATCAACGCCCACCTGGCGCGCACACGGGGCGGCAAGGCCTCCTTCACCCATCTCATCGGCTGGGCCGTGGTGGAGGCGCTGGCGGAGATGCCGGCGATGAACGTCTCGTACCGGCTCGACGACGACGGCCGCCCCACCCTGCGCTCCCCAGCGCATGTGGCTTTCGGGCTGGCGATCGATGCGCCGTCGTCCAAGGGCGAGCGGCGGCTGCTCGTGCCCTCCATCAAGGAGGCGGACCTGATGGACCTGGCCGGGTTCATCACCGCCTATGAGGAGCTGGTGCGCAGGGCGCGCGCCGGGGAGCTGGGCGTCGAGGACTTCGCCGGCACCACGGTGACGCTCACCAACCCCGGCATGATCGGCACCCTGCACTCGGTGCCCCGGCTCATGAGCGGCCAGGGGCTCATCGTGGGCGTGGGCTCGATGGCCTACCCGGCGGCCTTCGCCGGGGCGAGCGAGGAGACCCTGGCCAGACAGGGCATCGGCAAGGTCCTCACCCTGACCTCCACCTACGACCACCGCGTCATCCAGGGAGCCACGAGCGGGGAGTTCCTGCGCCTGGTGGAGCGCAAGCTCATGGGGCTCGACGGCTTCTGGGACCGCGCCTTCACCTCAATGCGCGTCCCGCACGAGCCGGTCGCCTGGCAGCGCGACACCACCTACGATCCCGAGCTCGAGACCGGCAAGCCCGCGCGCGTGGCCGAGCTCATCCACGCCTTCCGCCAGCGCGGGCACCTCGCCGCGGACACCGACCCGCTGACCTACCGTCAGCGCCACCATCCGGACCTGGACCTGACCGCCTACGGGCTGAGCCTGTGGGACCTGGACCGATCCTTCCCCACCCGGGGGCTGGGAGGGGCTGGGAGGGGCACGCTGCGCGAGATCCTGTCCCTGCTGCGCGAGGCCTACTGCGGCACCGCCGGCATCGAGTACATGCATATCCAGGACCCGGCCCAGCGGGCGTGGTGGCAGGAGCGGCTCGAGGGCCCCCGCGCGCCGATGAGCGCCGATGAGCGCCACCGGATCCTGGCCAAGCTCGCCCAGGCGGAGGCCTTCGAGACCTTCCTGCAGACCAAGTACGTCGGGCAGAAGCGCTTCAGTCTCGAGGGCGGGGAGTCCCTCATCGTGGCCCTCGACCGTCTTCTGGACGCCGCCGCCCACGACGGCCTGGACGAGGTGGTCATCGGCATGGCGCACCGCGGGCGCCTCAACGTGCTGACCAATATCGCCGGCAAGTCCTACGGCCAGGTCTTCGACGAGTTCGAGGGCAACGGCGTCATCGTGGGGGCGGGCACCGGGGATGTGAAGTACCACCTGGGCACGGAGGGCGTCTTCTCGGGCACCGACGGCGTGAGCATCCGGGTGTCGCTGGCCGCCAACCCCTCCCACCTGGAGACGGTCGACGGCGTCGTCGAGGGGATCGTGCGCGCCAAGCAGGATCGGATCGGCCTGGGCGAGCGCGGGTACACGGTCATGCCGGTGCTCGTGCACGGCGACGCGGCCTTCGCGGGCCAGGGCGTGGTCTACGAGACCCTCAACATGAGCCAGTTGCCCGCCTACCGCGTCGGCGGGACGGTGCACATCATCGTCAACAACCAGATCGGCTTCACCACGGGGGCGGCCTCGGCGCGCTCCACCAACTACGCCACGGATCTGGCCAAGGGTCTGCAAGTGCCGATCTTCCACATCAACGCCAATGACCCCGAGATGGTGGCCCGCGCGGTGCGCCACGCCTACGAGTACCGGGCGGCCTTTCACAAGGACGTCATCATCGACCTCATCTGCTACCGGCGCCGCGGGCACAACGAGGGCGATGACCCCTCGATGACCCAGCCGGTCATGTACCGGCTCATCGACTCACTGCCCTCCACGCGCGCCGTCTACACCACCGACCTGCTGGGGCGCGGGGAGATCACCGCTGAGCAGGCCGAGCGGATCGAGTCCTCCTTCCACGACGAGCTGGAGCGGATCTTCGCCTCCACGCGCGCCCAGGCGCGGGGCGGGCCCGAGGCCGCTCCGCCGGCCCCGCTCCTGGGCGAGGACGCCTCGCTGGCGGACCCGACGACGGTGGGCCGATTCCCCGGCGGCCTGGGGGTCCCGGCCTCCCAGGAGGCCGGCGCCGGCATGATGATCGGCTGGACGAGCGCCGTCGAGCCGGGCGTCGTCGAGCGCATCGGGGATGCCCAGGTGGCTTGGCCCGAGACCTTCACCGTCCACCCCAGGCTGGAGCCGATGCTGCGCCGCCGCCAGGCCTCCAGCCGCGACGGCGGCATCGACTGGGCCTTCGCCGAGCTCATCGCCCTGGGCTCGCTGCTCATGGAGGGCGTGCCGGTGCGCCTGGCCGGGGAGGACGCGCGCCGCGCCACCTTCGCCCAGCGGCACGCCGTCCTGCACGACCACGGCACGGGCGCGGAGTGGACGCCGCTGAACTTCCTGACCCCCGGCCAGGCGCCCCTGGAGATCTACGACTCCCTGCTCAGCGAGTACGCGGCCCTGGCCTTCGAGTACGGCTACTCGGTGGAGCGGCCCGAGGGGCTGACGTTGTGGGAGGCCCAGTTCGGGGACTTCGCCAATGGGGCGCAGTCGGTCATCGACGAGTACGTCACCTCCGCGACCCAGAAGTGGGGGCAGCGCTCGGGCCTGGTCATGCTCCTCCCCCACGGGCAGGAGGGCCAGGGACCGGACCACTCCTCGGCGCGCATCGAGCGCTACCTGCAGATGTGCGCGCAGGAGAACATGCGCGTGGTCATGCCGTCGACGCCGGCCAACCACTTCCACCTGCTGCGCGAGCAGGCCTACTCCCGGCCGCGCCGCCCGCTCATCGTGTTCACCCCCAAGCAGCTGCTGCGCCTCAAGGCCGCCACGAGCCCGGTGGAGGATTTCACCTCCGGTGCCTTCCGGCCCGTGATCGGGGAGACCGACGCGGCGATCTCGCGCGGGGGCGGCGCGGACCGGGTGCTCCTGTGCTCGGGCAGGGTCTACTACGACCTCGTCGCCGAGAGGCAGCGCCGTGGGGACGCCTCCACGGCGATCGTGCGCCTGGAGCAGCTCTACCCGCTCGACGGCGAGGCGATCGAGGCGGCGCTGGCGCCCTTCCGCGGCGCGGAGGTCGTCTGGGTGCAGGACGAGCCGAGGAACCTGGGCGTCTGGCCCTTCCTGGCGCTCACCGCCCCCGCCGGGCTGGCCCGGCGCCTCTGGCCCGCGGGCCATCGGGGCGGTCTCGACGACGGCGCGGCCAACTGCGTGTCGCGCCCGGCGGCGGCCTCCCCCGCGCCCGGCACGGCGGGCCTGTACAAGCGCCAGCAGGAGGCGCTGGTGACGGCCGCCTTCGACCGCTCCTGACGGCGCCGGCCCCGGGGCGCGGACGCCGCGCCGGCAGCGCGCCGCCGGGCTCGGGAGGACCGGATCGGTAGTCTGGGGCCATTGGTCGGGAGGACTCCCGCACGAACAGGAGACCGTCAATGAGCGCAGCAACCGTCCCTGGAGCAGCCGACGCCAACAGGATCCACTTCATCGGAGATGAGATCGTCGCCGGATACGGCGATGCCCGGGCACTGGGTTGGACCGGCCGCGTCCTGGCGCGCACACCCCGCGAGGCGGACCTGCTCCCCTCCGCCCTGGCGATCCCCGGGGAGACCCTCGCCCAGCTCGCCGAGCGCTGGCACGCCGAGGTGGTGCCGCGCTCCACCCACACCCGGGCCAACCGGCTCGTCATCGGCATCGGCGTCGGGGATGTGCTGGCGGGCATGTCCGCCGCGCGGTCGCGCCTGGCCCTGGCCAATATCCTCGACAAGGCCTCCAGCGAGCACCGGCCCTGCTTCGTCGTCGGCCCGCCGCCGCTCCCCCACGCGGACACCGATGCGACGGCGGCGCTGTCGCATGCGGCGGCCGAGGTGTGCCGGCGCCGCTCCACGCCCTACGTGGAGGTCTTCGACCCGCTGCGCCACCATGACCAGTGGCTCACGGACGTGGCCGGGGGCGCCGGGCACCCGGCCCAGACCGGCTACGGTCTCATGGCCTGGCTGGTGCTGCACCGCGGCTGGTACGAGTGGCTGGGGGTTGAGGCCCCCGCCTGAGGCCTGCGGCATCGTGGTGTTCTTGCTCGGGCTGCGGTGGGACCGCGACGAACGGTCCGTCATGGGCTTGCCGGCCCGCTAGCGGTCGGCCCATCGTTCGACGGCGGGCCAGGAGACCTGGAGCCTCGCGGGGACCGCCAGGGGATCAGCGTCGTGCTCCGCCCGAAGGCCGGGGCGCAGCGGCGCCCTGGAGGATGGCCGCAGCACGGCGGCGGCCGATCACAAGGGTGATCGGCCGCCGCCGTTCGATGCTCGGGGCGTGACCGCCCGGCTCAGGCGTTGGGGCGCTTGCCGTGGTTGGCCCCGCTCTTGGCCCGGGCCCTGCGCTTGCGACCGCGCTTGCTCATGGTTGCCTCCTCGTGTCGGATCCGCCCCACGAGGGGGCAAGGAACGCGCACCATCCTCCCA
Organism: Actinomyces gaoshouyii; assembly: GCF_002076915.1. Lineage (NCBI taxonomy): Bacteria > Bacillati > Actinomycetota > Actinomycetes > Actinomycetales > Actinomycetaceae > Actinomyces > Actinomyces gaoshouyii. Next base: position 487,798 of record NZ_CP020468.1, on the reverse strand, counting down.
CACCGCGCCAAGGCCCGACCAATCGGATGCGGCCCCGTCGGCGTGCGCCTGGCCACAGGCCGAGCGCGCACGCCCGGAGGACCGCGAACCAGCGCGGGCTCCTGGGCTCATTCCCGCTCGATGCGCATCGAGCTCGTCCGGGTGACGGTCACCCGGGAGCCATCTCTGGAGACGATGGTGGAGGTCGTCCGGGACACGGAGGCGACGCCGCTCGTCCCGCGCAGGACGGCGAGGCGCCCCAGGACCCGGGCGCGGAGCTCGGGTGGCGCCTGCTCGGCGCAGCGCGAGCGGATGATGGCGCGCAGGTGCTGCTCGGCGTCGGCGATCTGGGCGCAGTGCTCGCATTCGGCCACGTGCCGCGCCAGGCGCTCGGCGACGGAGTGCTCGCACTCATGGTCGAGGAAGGCCTGAAGGTGGGCGATCATCTCCTCGCAGGAGATACAGCCGCTCTCCGGGGACGAGGGCGTCTCGGTCTCACCGCTCGCGGCACCGCGAGCGGCGGCGCTGGCATCGGGCGCGCCCATCACTCGCCCTCCTCGTCGTCGCCGGGGAGGTAGCCGAGCTGGCGGGCGTGGTCGGCCAGCAGCTCGCGCAACTGACGGCGCCCGCGATGCAGGCGGGACATGACGGTGCCGATCGGGGTGCCCATGATCTCGGCGATCTCCTTGTAGGCGAAGCCCTCGACGTCGGCGAGGTAGACGGCCAGGCGCCTCTCCTCGGTCAGCTCGTTGAAGGCCGCCTTGATCTCCTCGTCAGGCATGTCGTCCAGCGCGAGGGACTCCGCGCTCGGCAGCCCGACGGAATCGTGGGAGGCGGCGCGGTGGAGCTGCCAGTCCTCGACGGCGTCGGCGTCGGACTGCAGGGGCTCGCGCTGCTTCTTGCGATAGGAGTTGATGAAGGTGTTGGTCAGGATCCGGTAGAGCCAGGCCTTGAGGTTGGTGCCGGGGCGGTACTGGTGGAAGGAGGCGAAGGCCTTGGCGTAGGCGTCCTGGACGAGGTCCTCGGCGTCGGAGCGGTTGCGCGTCATGCGCAGGGCGGCGCCGTAGAGCTGGTCGAGGTAGGGCAGGGCCTCGGCCTCGAATCGGGCGGCACGGGCCTCGGCGTCCTCCTCGGCAGGGGCTCGCATCGGAGTGTCGCGGTGGTCCCCGAGCTCCTGGGTGTCGTCGAGGATGACGCTCCCGGAGTCCGCAGGAGTCGGTGCGGCTGAGGACTCGCCGGTGAGGCGGTCCTCGTGGTCGATCGTGCTCACGGAGCGCTCGCCGCGCTGGGTCTGCTGGTGGGTCATCACCGGCGAGCCTAGCGCGATGCGCCGCGCGGCGCGGGAAGGCCGGCGCGGGGCCCCGCCCGTCAGGGAGGCGAGAACAGGGGTCATCAGGGCCACAGGGCTGGGCAGCGCGGCCGTCTCGGTCATCACAGTCATCGCCTCCTCCAACGACGACGACGACGCGCTTGTTCCCGGTCCGGGCTCACTTGTTCCCGGTCCGGCGGCGCGCCGCAACCGCGGTCTCGTCCCCGATATACCGTCTCGACCCGCTCTTGCGCCCTCATTCTCGTCGTTTGAGGGCGCAAGAGCGGGTCGAGACGGTTTCTGCGGCTTCAGGGCGCACATCCGAGTCCGACGACACACGGTGGGGCCAAGCCGGAGCAGGCCGGGCCGACGCCCGCGACGACCTCATGGAGATGCTGACACCAGGTACCTTGCATTGCAAGATATATGGCGGGACCAGGAAGACGGGGCGGAGGAGTTGAGCGGGGGATGACCGGACCAGCGAGAGCCTCGAAGACGACCGCGGCTGGCACCGCGGAGCCACAGTTGCGCAAGGGCGCGCTCGAGCTCGCCGTCCTGGCACTGGTCGAGCGCGCCAAGCCCGACGGCATCTATGGCGGCGCCCTCATCGAGGAGCTCGCCGCCTTTCCCGCCCTCGCCGCCCCGCAGGGGACCGTCTACCCGCTCCTGTCCCGCCTGCGCGCAGTCGGGGTCGTGGAGACCACCTGGCAGGAATCCCCCAGCGGGCCGCCTCGGCGCTACTACCTGCTCACACAGGCCGGGCGCGAGCGCCTGGCCGCACAACGCCGGGTATGGCTGGCCCTGAGTCGCGACATGACCGCCCTCCTGGGCGGCACCACGCGCCCCGATCGCCCCGCACGATCCACGAGGTCCGCGCAGCCCGGCCACCCCACGAGATCCCCACAGGCAACGACGAGAACGACGAAGGAGAAGACTCGTGAGCACCGCTGAATCGCGCGCCGCGCCCTCGCCTACCCGGACCCCGGGCACCGACATGCCGACCTCATGGGAGGACGCCGAGTGGGACGACGCCGCACCGGCCGAGGCCCCCAGGATCCTCGGGATCCCCATCTCGCTCGATCCCCGCGGTCTGCGCGAGCGGGCCGCCCGCCACTACTCCCCCACCGACCCCCTCCTCGTGCCGCGCGCCTGGGGCATCGGCTGGGACCTCAATCTCGGGGCCCTCGCGGCAAGGGCGGGCTGGACCAACCCGGATGACCTGGGCGATGACCTGCGCCTGGGCCCGGCGGGCATGAGCGCGCTCAGCCTGGCGCCGGCCGCGCTCGCCGCGGGAGCGGCCATTGGCGCCGGTGCCGTTAGCAGGAGCACTCCGCCGAGGGTCCGGGCGACATCAGCGTCGAGCCTCGCGCCAGCCGTGCTCGCGGCCACCGCACTGGGCGCGGTAGACCTCGCGCTCGACGCGCACCTCCCGCAGCGCCTCGGCCACGCCACCACCTCGCTCCTGCTCACCGGCGCAGGGATCGCCGGCGCCCTCCAAGCACGGGGACGGGTCGGCCGCGCCCAGCAGGCGGCGGTCGTCGTCGGGGCGACCGCCGCGGCCACGGGCCTCGCCATCGCCGCGACCCGGGCCGCGATCCGCCGCGCCGTGAGGACCACCGCCGCGAGCGGCCAGGAGTAGTCCCGAGCAGCACGACAGTTGCGGCACTGGCCAGCGCGCTGACGATCGAGATCGTCCGTCTCCTCATCGCGGCGCTGCGGCGATGGTGGACAACCCCCGAGGAGCGTTTCGCCCTGGGCCGCCGGGCGTGGCTGGCGATCATCGTGTGCCTGTCAATGGTGGGGCCGATCGCCTTCCTCGTGGCGGGCCGCGTGCCGGCCACGGCGGTCGAGGCGCCCCGCGCGGAGCGGGCCCCGGGCGCCATCGAGAACGCCGTAGCCGATATCTAAGGGCCGAGCGAGAGGTTGAGGCCCCGATGAGCGGTTATGGCCCCACGATCCGGGCGGCGCCCCCAGCCCGACGGCTCCCCGGCCTGCTGGCGGGGCGGGGTGCGGCCTGGTCTGCGCGGAACGCTGCGCGCGTGGCGCGGACTCGCGGGGCCCTGAGCCTGGCCCGCGCCGCCGAGGTGGGCCAGGATAAGGGCATGGATCTTCTGCGCGCCGTTGCCCGTCCCCTGCTCGCCGCGAGCTTCGTCGTCGATGGCATCGACGCGATCGCCCGCCCCAAGCGCCATGTCGAGAGGATGAGGAGGGTGACGCCCGCCCTGGAGCGCGTGGGCGTCCCGCCGGTGATGGACTCCGACGCCGCCCTGGCCGCCCGCGCCCTCGGCGCCGTGAGCGTCGCCGCGGGCCTGGGCCTGGCCACTGGCCGCGCGCCGCGCACAAGCGCCGCCGTGCTGGCCGCGATCAACGTGCCGCTCGCCGTCGTCAACCACCCGGTGTGGGCGGTCAAGGGCAGGGAGGCGCGCCTTGACGCCGTCTCCGGGCTCCTGCGCCGGGGCGCGCTGGGCGCGGGCCTCCTGCTGGCCTCCGTGGACCGCGCCGGCCGCCCCTCGCTGGCCTGGCGCGCCGCGAACAAGCGGGAGCAGCGCCGGGCGATCCAGGCCGCGAAGGCCGCGGTGCGCCAGCGCTACGAGGGCGCCTCCGCCTGAACCATCCCATGGGTCGGCGCTGTCCAGCGCCGGCCCGCACCGCCCCGTCTTACGTCCACCGCCGCTGCGCCGACCCGAGGAGCCGTTCCAGTGACCGACCACCAGACCACCGCCACCGAGCCCGACATCGTCTGGACCCGCACGGATGAGGCCCCCATGCTGGCCTCGGCCTCCTTCCTGCCGATCGTGGAGGCCTACACGCGCGCGGCGGGGGTGAGCGTCGGCGTCGCCGATATCTCCCTGGCGGGGCGCATCCTGGCGGCCTTCGGGCTGGCTGACGACGACCTGGCCCGCCTGGGGAACCTCACATCCTGCCCGAGCGCCACGATCATCAAGCTCCCCAACATCTCCGCCTCCCTGCCCCAGCTCAAGGCCGCAATCGCCGAGTTGCGGGAGCAGGGTTTCGATATCCCCGAGTACCCGGACGCCCCGGCCTCGCCCCTGGCGGAGGAGGTCCGCGCCGCCTATGACGCGGTCAAGGGCAGCGCCGTCAACCCCGTCCTGCGCCAGGGCAACTCCGATCGGCGCGCCCCCGCCTCCGTCAAGGCCTACGCGCGCTCCCACCCGCACTCCATGGGCGAGTGGTCCCCTGAGTCGCGCACCCGCGTGGCCACGATGGACGAGGGCGACTTCAAGCACAACGAGCGCAGCACCGTCGTTGGCGAGGACGGCGCCCTGGAGATCCGCTTCGCGCCCGCGGGCGGTGGCGAGCCCCGCGTGCTGCGCGACCACCTGGCCGTCACGGCGGGCGAGGTCGTTGACGCCACGCGCATGAGCGCCGCCGCCCTCGACTCCTTCCTGGCCGCGCAGGCGGCCGCCGCCAAGGAGGAGGGTCTGCTGCTGTCGGTCCATCTCAAGGCCACGATGATGAAGGTCTCCGACCCGGTCATCTTCGGGCACGCCGTCGCCTCCGTCATCCCGAGGACGCTGGCCGAGCACGGGGACGCGCTCGCCGCCGCCGGGCTGCGGGTCGAGGACGGGCTCGCCTCGATCCTCGCCGGGCTCGAGGGGATCGCGGACGGGGAGGCGATCCGCGAGGCGATCGCCGCCGAGCTGGCCGATGGCCCCGCGATCTCCATGGTCGATTCGGACAAGGGCGTCACCAACCTCCATGTGCCCTCCGATGTCATCATCGACGCCTCCATGCCGGCGATGATCCGCCGCGGGGGGACCCTGTGGGATGCCGACGGCGAGCTGCGCGACACCCTCGCCGTCATCCCCGACTCCTCCTACGCGGGCGTCTACGAGGCCGTCATCGAGGACTGCAAGGCCCATGGCGCCCTCGACCCCGCCACCATGGGCACGGTCCCGAACGTGGGGCTCATGGCCCGCAAGGCCGAGGAGTACGGGAGCCACGACAAGACCTTCATCATGGACGCCGCCGGCACCGTGGAGGTAGTCGCGATCGAGGGAGCGGGGGTGGAGCCCGGCACCGTGCTGCTCTCCCACGAGGTCGAGGCCGGGGACATCTGGCGCGCCTGCACGACGCAGGACGCCCCCATCCGCGACTGGGTGCGCCTGGCCATCGCCCGCGCCCGCGCCACCGGGGCTCCCGCAGTGTTCTGGCTCGACCCGGATCGCGCCCACGACGCCGTCCTCATCTCGCTCGTCACGCGCTACCTGGCCGAGGAGGGCCTGGCCCTCACCGAGGGCGGCGACGGCGCCGATAAGCGCGCTGATAAGGCCGACGGCGATGACGACCCCGTGGAGGGCTCGGCGGATGGCGCAGGGCTCGACATCCGCATCCTCGACCCGGTGGCGGCCACGCGCTTGTCACTGGAGCGGGCACGCCGGGGCGAGAACACGATCTCCGTGACCGGCAACGTCCTGCGCGACTACAACACGGATCTCTTCCCGATCCTGGAATTGGGCACGAGCGCCAAGATGCTCTCCGTGGTGCCCCTCATGAGCGGCGGGGGCCTGTACGAGACGGGCGCGGGCGGCTCGGCCCCCAAGCACGTCGCCCAGCTGCTGGCGGAGAATCACCTGCGATGGGACTCCCTGGGCGAGTACCTGGCCCTGGCCGAGGCCCTGCGCCACGTGGCCGACCGCGGTGGGAAGCCGGCCGCCGCTATCCTCGCCAATGCTCTCGATACCGCCACGACCGCCTTCCTCGAGGCCGACCGCTCCCCGGGCCGGAAGCGCGGCCAGATCGACAACCGCGGCTCCTCCGCGTGGCTCGCCCTGGAGTGGGCGCGTGCCCTGGCCGCCCAGTCCGAGGACCCCGAGCTGGCCGACGTCTTCCGCCCCGTCGCCGAGGAGTTGGAGGCCGTCATGGGCACGATCCAGTCCGAGATGCTCGCTGTCCAGGGAAACGCCGCGGATATTGGCGGCTACTACCACCCGGACGCCGACCTCACCGCCGCCGTCATGCGCCCCAGTGCCGCTCTCAACGCGGTCATCGACGGGATCTGAGACCCACCGGGGAACGGCAGGGGCTGACGTGGCAGCACGCGCCTGGGCCCCGGCCACCAGACGGTGGCCGGGGCCCAGGGCGATCAGTGAGTCCCCGCGTCAGCTCAGGCCGCGTGGCCGCGCGCCGACGTCGGGGATGGGCTCACTTGAGGGTGACGGTGGCGCCGGCGCCCTCGAGCTGCTCCTTGGCCTTCTCGGCGGCCTCCTTGTTGGCGCCCTCGAGGACGGGCTTCGGAGCGCCGTCGACGAGGTCCTTGGCCTCCTTCAGGCCGAGGGAGGTCAGGGCGCGCACCTCCTTGATGACCTGGATCTTCTTGTCGCCGGCGGCCTCGAGGATGACATCGAACTCGGTCTTCTCCTCGGCGGCCTCGCCACCGGCGGCGGCAGCGCCGGGAGCGGCGGCCACGGCCACGGCGGCCGGGGCGGCGGCGGTGACGTCGAAGGTCTCCTCGAAGGCCTTGACGAACTCGGACAGCTCGATGAGGGTGAGCTCCTTGAAGGCCTCGATGAGCTCGTCGGTGGTCAGCTTCGCCATGATGGGCGTTCCTTCCTGGTTAAGTGGTTCCTGCGCGGGCAGGATGGGGGATGACGCGCGCGGCCCGGATCAGGCCGCGGCCTCCTGCTTGTCGCGCAGGGCGTCGACGGTGCGCACGGCCTTGGAGGCCGGCGCGGCGAAGAGGTACGCGGCCTTGGACAGGGACGCCTTCATAGCGCCCGCGGCCTTGGCGAGCAGAACCTCGCGGGATTCGAGAGATGCGAGCTTGTCGACGCCGTCGGCGGACAGCACGGAGCCGTCCATGACACCGCCCTTGATGACGAGCTCCTTGTTGTCCTTGGCGAAGTCACGCAGGGCCTTCGCGGCCTCCACCGGCTCACCGGTGACGAAGGTCAGGGCCGTGGGGCCCTTGAGGTCCTCCGCGAATGCCTCGAAGCCGACCTGGCGGGCGGCGATCGCGGCAAGCGTGTTCTTCACCACGGTGTACTCGGCGTTGCCGGCGAGCGAGCGGCGCAGCGTCTTCAGCTGGGCGACGCTCATCCCGCGGTACTCAGTCAGCAGCACGGCGCCGGAGTCGCGGAACTTGTCCGCGAGCTCGGCAACAGCCGCTTCCTTGTCAGGCCGTGCCATGGGCCCTCCTTCCGTGGTCTGCCGCAGCGCCCTTCACGGAAGAAGCCCCGCGCCGGTGGGCACGGGGCTCGCGGCCCAGCGATGCTGGAGCGGTCTCGTCTCACCTGCGCCGGCCCCGCCCATGGCGGACTTGGTCCCGCTCGCGCGGGAGACCTGCGGTCTTTGGCAGGTGCCACACTACCGGTCACGCTCCCGGGCACCGCAAGCGCTGCGGTCGGGCCTGCGCAGTGCGATCGGTCACGTATCCGGGCGCGCACACGCGCGGGGCGCACCATCCGGCCAGGTCGCCTCGGGGCGCCGACCGACCGCCACCGCCGTCGTCGAGATGCCCGCGGGGGCAGCGCGGGAGGCGGGGATCGCACCCGGCAGCGTGCTGGCCGTCTCCCCGGCGGGCGCCGGGGAGACGGGCGTTAGAGGAGGGTGAGCCCAGCCTCGACGGCGGCGCGGTACTGCGCAAGGTCGCCGGAGGCCTCCCAGCGCATGAGGATGACCGCCCGGTTGACGTCGCCGTCGCGCACGACCCACATGCAGCCGGGGAAGTCGCCGTCCCAGCTCCACAGGAAGTCGACGCGCTGGCCCTCCAGCGAGTCGTTGGAGAAGGCCGAGACCGCCGAGTCGCGCAGTGCAGTCAACCCCGGGTCGTTGAGGAAGCCCGTGACGGCCTCGGACAGTGAGGCACCGGTGAGCCCGTCCCCGGCCATGACGGCGCACTGGGGCTCGGTCGGGATACGGTTGGTCCACGCCCTCGTCCAGGGGTTGGCTCCGTTGCGCTTCTCCGGCCGGCCGACGTCGTTCCAGCTCTCGCCCACGAGGAGCGACAGGCCGGCGGCCTGACGGCGCTGCCAGCCCTCGGCGGGTGCCGCGAGCGCTGGCTCATCGGCCAGGGTCAGGCCCGCGTCGAAGGAGGCGATCATGTCCTCGTCCACCGACGGGCCGAACAGGACGACGACGGCCGCGGTGAAACCGTTGGTGAGCGACCACACGGCACCGCTGCCCGCGCCCGCGGAGGACGTCAGCGACTGACGCGAGCCGCCGTCGTTCTCCTTGACCTCACCGACCGTGACATCCCCGCCGACGATCTGGCCGAGCGAGGCGACGCCGAGGGTGACGGAGGCGTTGTCCTCAGCGCCGGGCCCCCACAGGCGGGCGAGGACGAGGTCGGAGGTGGGGATCTCGGTCGCGGAGGTGGTCCAGCAGCGGTCCCAGTAGAAGTCGGTGGACCTGCTCTCCTGGGCGAAGAGGCTCATCGCGGCCGGCAGCGGGATCGTCAGCGGCTCCATGACCTCCTGCGCCCAGTCCTCGGGGACCTGGGCCTGCCCACCGCCGCCCGAGCCGTCGTCGGAGCAGCCGGCGAGGACGTACGCACCGGCCGCGGTGAGCGCGGCGGCTGCCGCAGGACCACAGCAGGAGACGTCGCGACAGTGGCATAGGGGCTCCTCACAGGACTGTGGGGGCACGGTAGGGCTGCCGAGGGACAGTCTGGGCGCACAGCGCGCTACCGGCGGCTCCGCACCTGCGACCAGGGGCGTTCGCCCCGCACGACGGGGCGCCCGTGCCGGTGCTGCGCGGCGGGGTCGTGAGACAGTGTCGTGCGTGGTTCTCACGTCCGTCGTCGTCCTCGCCGCCCTCGCCGTGTGCGCCGTCGCCGTCCACGGCCCTGTCTCCCGGATCGCTCGCCACTACGTCGGCGAGCTGCTGACCGAGGCGGTGACGGGCAGCGGGCAGCCGGTGGACCCCATCGTGCCCGGTGCCGTGCGCCGGCAACATCTCCTGCTCAGCGCACCGCAGACGGTCCTGTTCCTCGTCGTCGGGGGCCTGGCCTGCGCGGTCGCGCTCGTGGCCGGACAGTGGTTTGAGGCGGCCCTCGCCCTGCCGGTGGTGGCGGCGCTGACGGTCGCGGGGAGCACGGACGCCGTCTGCCATCGTCTGCCCAATGTCCTGCTGGGCCTGGCGGCGGTGGGGGCCGGCGTCGGTATCGCCGCCGCCGTCGGCCTCGCCCTGGCCGCCGGCGGCCAGGGCGCGCGGGTGCTGGCCCCAGTCGTCGGTTCGTTGGGCGCCGCCGCCGCTCTGGGAGGGGTGGGGCTGCTGCTGTCCCTCGTGCCCTCCGGTTTCGGCATGGGGGACGTCAAGCTGCTCGCACTCGTCGGCCTGTGGCTCGGACGGTTCGGCTGGGCGGTGCCCGTCGTCGGCACCGTCCTCGGCCTGTTCCTCGCGGGCACGGTGGCGATCGTGCTCATGGCGGTGCGCCGGGCGCGCCGAGACACGATGATCGCGATGGGCCCCTATCTCATCGGCGGCGCCCTCACCGTGTGGGCTCTCGCGGTCGTGTGAGCCGCAGGCCGATGATCATCGTGACGATGACGCTGGTCATGGCGGCGCCGTCCTCGTCACGTGCGCGGTGACAGAGCGTGAGCAGGCAGGAGCGGGTCCTGCGTCCGGCGTCTCTCACTCCTCGATCACGGGGATGTCGGTGAGGCGCAGGACGATGGCCTTCTCGTCCTTGCCGTTGCCGGGCAGGTCGAGCGTCGCCGTGTCCTGACCGGTATCGGGCCACACGACGGGCACGAGGACAGGGGCGTCCGGCCCCGCACGGGGAACACGGACCGGTTGGTCATCGGCCACACCACACCCGAGCCACCAACTCTCTGCATCGGCAGGTAACGAGTCGCCCCGTTGAGCAGGGACAGGGAGCAGGCGTTCGTAGCGCCGATGCCCCAGTATCTCTGCCACCTGGGCGGCATGTTGACCGCCCGCTTCTCATCCGAGTCATTAGCAACACGAGGCTCAGACTCACCCTTACCCGCAAGCGACACCTGCCACCCCGACAGATCAGCCAACTGCGCCAACCGGTCACCCACAGCCTGAGCACGACGCTCAGACAACTGCTGATTATGCGCTTCAGAATCCACATCATCCGTATGACCCGTAATCGCCAACGCACCACCGGAGGGGAAGCGCCCCAACGCCGCCGTCGCCGCCGCCAGCACCAAGAACGGTCAGACCCGTTGGCTGTACTACAAGGACGACGACTTCGGCCTCCTCGATGTCGTCGTCAACCCCTTCACCTGGGAGGAGGCGGGCGACCAGGACCCGCGCGTCACAGCCTATGCGCCGGCCGGCACGCTGAAGGACTCCGCCGCCTTTGCCGCTATGCGGTCCCTCACGCTCGGCGGCGGCGCTCTGCCTGGCCGCCGGGTCCTTGGCGAGCACCGCCGTGAGCAGGGCCCACAACGGCTCGGGCAGCCCGTCCGGGCGGCCGGGGTCGCGGCGTGCGTGCTGGGCCAGCACCTGGCCGGGCGAGCCGACGAAAGGGGTGATGCCGCAGGACATCTCGTACAGAACGACGCCCAGCGAGTAGACGTCGGCCGCCGAGGTCGGCGCCTGCGGTCCGAGGACCCCCGGCGCCATGTACAAGGGTGTGCCGACCGCCGCGGTCGTGTGGGAGGAGCCGACGGTCTGCGAGAGGCGGGCGACGCCGAAGTCGGCCAGGCGCGGCACGAAGCGGGCGCGCCCACGCGCGCCGTGTCAGCCGGCACGAGCGGTCCGGTGGTGGACAGCAGCCCCGCAGATCCCGCCGCCGACGTAGCTCATGACGATGGCGAAGGTGGCTCCCTCGACGACCATGTCCCGCACACCGACGACGTGAGGAGAGCGCACGCGCATGAGGGTCGCGCGCTCCTTGAGGAAGCGCTCGAGGACCCGCTCGTCGGCGGCGAGGTCCGCACGCAGGAGCTTGACGGCCAGGGGCTCGTGTGGGGGCGGTGACCGCGTGCGCACGCCAGACCTCCCCCTGCGCCCCGGAGCCGATGCGCGAGTCCAGGACGTAGGAGCTGCCCAGCCTGCGGGCGTCATTGCGGGGTGCCTCGCTCATGGGGGGTCCTTCGGGGCGGCGGCGTCGCAAGGCTACCCCGGGGTCCCGGCGCGCGTACCGACGACGACGCCGGCCGCCCCGGTGGGGGACGGCCGGCGTACGCGGTCGGTCAGGCGCTCAGGCCTTGGTGATATCCATCGGGATGCCGGGGCCCATCGTCGTGGCCATGGTGGCCTTGAGGATGTAGCGGCCCTTGGAGGTGGACGGCTTGAGGCGCAGGACCTCCTCGAGGGCGGCCTTGAAGTTGTCCTCGAGTTGGGCCTCGGTGAACGAGGACTTGCCGATGATGAAGTTGAGGTTCGCGGCGCGGTCGACCCGGAACTCGATGCGCCCGCCCTTGATGTCGGTGACGGCCTTGGCCACGTCCATCGTCACAGTGCCGGTCTTGGGGTTGGGCATGAGGCCGCGAGGGCCCAGCACCCGGCCCAGGCGGCCGACCTTGCCCATGAGGTCCGGGGTGGCGACGGCGGCGTCGAAGTCCGTCCAGCCCTTGGCGACCTTCTCGATGAGCTCGTCGCCGCCGACCTCGTCGGCGCCCGCGGCGAGCGCCTGCTCGGCCCGCTCGCCCTGGGCGAAGACGATGACGCGGGCGGTCTTACCGGTACCGTGCGGCAGGGACACGGTGCCACGCACCATCTGGTCGGCCTTGCGGGGGTCGACGCCCAGGCGGAGGACGACGTCCACGGTGGAGTCGAACTTCGTCACGGACGTGGCCTTGGCCAGCTTCACGGCCTCGGCCGGAGTGTAGAGGATCCCGGACTGGATCTTCTCGGCGGCGGCGCGGTAGGCCTTACTGCGCTTGGTCATCTGCATTCTCCTTGGCAGTCGTGGTGAACGGGCCGCGCATGGCCCTTCCACGGGGTCTTGATCGGGGTGCCGGGGCCTCAGGCCTCGACGGTGATGCCCATCGAGCGGGCGGTGCCGGCGATGATCTTGGAGGCCGCCTCGACGTCATTGGCGTTGAGATCGGCCATCTTCGCCTCGGCGATCTCGCGCACCTGAGCGGCGGTCATCGAGCCGACCTTCGCGGAGTGCGGCGTCGAGGAGCCCTTGGCCACGCCGGCGGCCTTCTTGATGAGCTCGGCGGCCGGAGGGGTCTTGAGGGCGAAGGTGAAGGAGCGGTCCTCGTAGACGGTGATCTCAACGGGGATGACGTTGCCGCGCTGGGACTCCGTGGCGGCGTTGTACGCCTTGCAGAACTCCATGATGTTGACGCCGTGCTGGCCGAGCGCGGGGCCGATCGGCGGCGCGGGGTTCGCGGCGCCGGCCTGGATCTGGAGCTTGATGAGCCCAGAGACCTTCTTCTTGGGTGCCATGTGTATGGGTCTTTCTTGTCCGGATGCCGCGCGCCTGCCGCACGGCGGTGCGCAGGAGGGCGCACGAGGGCCTATCCTAGCTCCCGCGCGGCACCCCGATCACGCCCGGTGCCCGGCATCACAAGCATTCGCGCTGTGATACCGGGCACCGGCGCTGCTCGCCGCGGGGGCGGCGAGGCGGCCTGCCTCAGATCTTGGAGACCTGCGTGAAGGAGAGCTCGGCCGGGGTGTCGCGGCCGAACAGGGAGATGAGCACCTGGAGCTTCTGGGTGTCCGGGTGGATCTCGGAGATCGTGGCCGGCAGCGACTCGAAGGGGCCGTCAGTGACGATGACCGACTCGCCCACGGAGAAGGCGACCTCGTAGACCTGGCCGCCGGCGACAACCTGCGCGGCAGCGCCCTCCTCGGGGTTCGCATTCGAGCTGGCGGCCCGCTTGGCGGCGACCTCCTCCGGGGTGGGGCCGAGCTGGGAGACGGCCTCCTCGAAGGTCAGCGGCACCGGGTTGTAGCGGTCCCCCACGAAGCCGGTGACGGCCGGGGTGTCCTTGATGGTGCGCCAGACGTGGTCGGAGGTCTCCGGGTCGTCCAGGTCCATCCGCACGAACACGTAGCCGGGGATGCGGACCCGGGACACCTCCTTCTTCTTGTTGGAGGCCTTGATCTCGATGACCGTCTCCATGGGGACGACGGCGTCGAAGACGTAGTCCTCGATCTCGAAGTTCTCAGCGCGGGCCTTGATGTCCGCGGCCACGCGGCGCTCGTAGCCGGAGTAGGTGTGCAGCACGTACCACTGGCCGGGCAGGGAGGACATCTCCTTGCGGAAGTCCTCCAAAGGGTCGACGACAGGGGCGTCGTCGACGGCCCCGGGCGCGGCGGCGGACCCCTCGGCGGCCTCCCGGGCGGCGGCGCTGGCGGCCCCACCGCTCTCCTCGACAGCGGTTTCCTCGAGCGTCTCTTCGGACACGGTGTACCTGCTTTCCACTGGCTTCTTCAGGCTGACGGGTGGGCGCTGGGCGCGGCGGGACTCAGCCGAGGCCCCACAGGACCAGGCGGTCGAAGATGGTGTCGAGGATACCGGTGAAGGCCATGATCGCGACGATGAAGACCACGACGACGACGAAGTAGGTCCACAGCTCGTTCTTCGTGGGCCAGATGACCTTGCGCATCTCGTCGATGACCTGGCGGATGAATCGCATGACACGCTTGATAGGGTTGCCACTGCGCGTGGATGCATCCTTGGCGGCACTCTCGCTCATTCTCACGATCCTCGGGGGCTCGACGGTCCGAATCCTTACCATCCCTGACGGGATGAGAAGACGAACCGACGGGATCTCCCGACAGATCCGCCGTTCTCAGCAGGGCAGGCGGGACTCGAACCCACAACCGCCGGTTTTGGAGACCGGTGCGCTACCAATTGCGCCACTGCCCTTCAGCGGTGACCCATCCTGCCACAGGTTCCCTCGGGAGTGGAAACAGCGCGGAGGTGGGCTGCACCACTGCCACCTCTCCAAAACCTGGGACAACGCGATACAACCTGGAGAAATCCGGTACTATAGCCACCGTTGTCTGATATCCGACGATAGGTACCGCTGGCAGCTCGTGACCGCACACCCCCGCGCACCGCGCCCGAACCGCCCCGGCCCCACTCGACCTCGCAAGAGGAAGCCGCCATGACCACCGCCCGGAACACCGCCACAACCCTCCCGATAGCCGGGGCGCCCGGCCCCACCGGCGACGGCGCCGACGCCGACGGCCCCGCCCGGAAGCCGGGATCGGACGCCGGAACGCCCGGCGAATCGCATCCCGCCCCAGACGCGATCCTCGGCGCCTACGCCTCACTGCCCGAGCCCCAGGAGGATCAGGAGGAGTACTACCGGCTCCTGGCGCGGATCCCGGGCGTCCGCGGGCTCGAGATCCCCTTCAGGGACGACCTCGGCGGGACGGCCGGCCTGCCCTGGTTGGCCTCCCAGCTCGCACCCCACTGGGACCGCAACATCATCACCGCGATTCCCGGGACCATGATGCGCGTGTGGACCACCGGCACCTTCGGCCTGGCCTCGACCGATCGCCAGGGCCGCGCCGCAGCCCTCGCCTTCACCCGCTCGGTACGCGACGGCGTCGAGGCGCTGCGGGAGGCGGCCGGTCGCGACGTCGTGGCCGCCGTCGAGGTCCACTCCGCGCCCTCGGGCGAGCCCGGGGTGGCGCACAGCGCCGAGGCCTTCGGGGAGTCGCTGTCGCAGATCATCGACTACGACTGGGGCGGCGCGCTCCTCCTGGTGGAGCACTGCGACGCCTTCGTGGCGCCCGACCTGGGAGAGAAGCGGCTGCTCGGGATCGACGAGGAGCTGGAGGTCCTGCACGTCCTCAACCACCCCCGCGCGCGCATGTCCCTCAATTGGGGCCGCTCGGCCCTCGAGGCTCGCGACGCTGCCACCGCCCTGGAGCATGTGCGCCTCGCCCGCGCCGCCGGGGTGCTGGAGGGGGTCATGTTCTCCGGGGCCGGCCCTGCGGATACCCGCTACGCGAAGGCCTGGATGGATGGGCATCTGCCCCTCGATGTCGACGAGCCGGGCTCGGTGATGAGCGCTGAGGATGTGCGCGCCTGCGCGCTGGCCGCACTGGAGCCCATCGAGGGCCCCGAGGAGAACATCGCCCCGGTCTCCTACCTCGGAGCCAAGTGCCAGGTCCCAACCGAGGCCGCCCCCGAGCAGCGCCTGTCGTTCCTCACCCACATCCTCGACGCCACCCGCATCTAACCGATCACCCCTTCTTATCGCCGAGACCGGTCGAAAATAGGAGCGAGACCGGTCGAAATCATGGCCGAAACCGGTTCTCGGACCGGTCTCGATGGGGGAACCGGCGGCAGGTTGCGGGGTGACCTGCGCGGCCGCGTCGCGACCCGTATCCTCCTTCAAGAGGGGCGTGAGGCGCGCAATCTCGACGGCGGCTACCGCACCTGGTCCGCGGCTGGCGGGGCCGGCACTCGGGACGACGCCGCAGCGCCCTCGATGAAGGAGGAATGACCATGGGCATCGCGCTCGACCCCACGGACCTGCGTCCCGCGCTGACCCGCCTCAAGCGGGCGCGCGGGCAGCTCGACGCCGCCATCCGCATGGTTGGAGGAGGGCCGTGACTGCGAGGATGTCGTCGTGCAGGTCGCGGCTGTGAGCAAAACGGTGGACCGCGCGGGGCTTGCCATCATCGCCTCCGGGATGCGCGCCTGCCTCGCGGAGGACCCGTCCGGCCAGACCTTGGACGCCACGCGCCTGGAGAAGCTCTTCATGTCCCTGGCATGAAGGCGCGGGGCGGGTTGGCGGCATCTCGAGCGCAAATCTTGCCGTGCTGATCGACCGGTCTCGTTCCTAATATCGACCGGTCTCGCGAGAGGGCGGGAGGGAGCGCGTGACATGCGGATAACACGGCCCATGGGAGCATGGGTGCTGTGAGCACAGTGAGCACCTCCTCCGCGCGCCGCGTCTCCGCGCGCCTGTCCGCCATCGCCCCCTCCGCCACCCTCGCCGTCGATGCCAAGGCCAAGGCCCTCACGGCCGCCGGCCGGCCGGTCATCGGCTTCGGCGCCGGCGAGCCCGACTTCGCCACCCCCGACTACATCGTCGAAGCCGCGATCGCCGCCGCCAAGGACCCGGCCAACCACAAGTACTCCCCCGCCAAGGGCCTGCCCGCGCTGCGCGAGGCCATCGCCGCCAAGACTCTGCGCGACTCCGGATACGAGGTCTCCCCCGACGACATCCTCGTCACCAACGGTGGCAAGCAGGCCGTCTTCCAGGCCTTCGCCTCCATCCTCGACCCAGGCGACGAGGCCCTCCTGCCCGCCCCCTACTGGACCACCTACCCCGAGGTCATCGCCCTGGCTGGCGGCATCGCGGTGGAGGTCTTCGCCGGCGCGGACCAGGAGTACAAGGTCACCGTCGAGCAGCTGGAGGCCGCCCGCACCGAGCGGACGAAGCTCCTGCTCCTGTGCTCGCCGTCGAACCCCACCGGCTCGGTCTACACGCCCGCTGAGCTCACCGCCATCGGGCAGTGGGCCCTCGAGCACGGCATCTGGGTCATCACCGATGAGATCTACGAGCACCTCCTCTACGACGACGCCGAGCCCGCCCACATCGTGGCGCTCGTCCCCGAGCTGGCCGATCAGACCATCGTCCTCAACGGCGTGGCCAAGACCTACGCCATGACGGGCTGGCGCGTGGGCTGGATGATCGGCCCGAGCGACGTCATCAAGGCCGCCACGAACTTCCAGTCGCACCTGTCCTCCAACGTCGCCAATGTGTCCCAGCGGGCCGCGCTCGCGGCGGTGGCCGGGGACCTGTCCGCCGTGGCGCGGATGCGGGAGGCTTTCGACCGTCGTCGGAAGGTCATGGTGGAGATGCTCTCGGCCATCGACGGACTCGCCGTCCCGACGCCGCAGGGCGCCTTCTACGCCTACCCGAGCATCGAGGCGCTGATCGGGAAGTCCCTGCGCGGGACGGTCATCGACTCCTCCGCCACGCTGGCCTCGCTCGCCCTCGAGCACGCCGAGGTCGCGGTGGTGCCGGGTGAGGCCTTCGGCCCGTCCGGATTCCTGCGCCTGTCCTACGCCACGAGCGACGACGCGATCACTGAGGGCGTGGGGCGCCTCCAGGCGCTTCTGGCCGAGGTCGCCTGAGCACCCGTCCGCCGGACGGGTTTCCCTGCGCGGAAGGCAGCAGGCCGCCGGCGCCGCCCGATCATCCCTCGGAGGCGCCCGAGCCGGAATGAGCGCACGCTCCTGTGCGCCATGTGAACCGGTCTTGGCGCTGTTTTCGACCGGTCTCGGTGAGGGGGGAGGGAGGGGCGGTGTCAGTGGGGGCCGCGGCGGGCTTGGAGCTCGCGGGCCTGGGCGAGCCAGGTCTCGGCGCGGGCCAGGCGTCCCTCGGCGTCGGAGCGCCATGGGCCGCCATCCTCGCGCCGGGCGCCTGCCACGAGGGACAGCACCACGCCGGCGGCCCGCGCCCGCAGCGCTACGGGATCCACCCGCTTCTCGGCCAGGCGAGTCCAGGTCTCCAGGGCCGGGCGCAGGCGAGGGTAGGAGGCGGGGGCGAGGTGGTCGAGGACGCTGACGTGCCCGAGCAGGCAGGCGAGGTCGTCCACGCGCCGCCCGGGCCCGAGGGAGTCCACGTCGAGCAGGCAGGAGACGGACTCGCCATCCATGAGCACGTTGGCCTCGTAGAAGTCGCCGTGAACCGGCGCCACCGGGCCCGGGTCCGAGGTGGCCATGAGCTGGGCGACGCCGTCGGCGATGGCCCGGGCGCGCGAGGCGTGCTCGGGCAGCACGGTGGCGGCGGCGTGGGCGTAGTGGCGGGCGCGGTCGGACCAGGCCGGATGTACCGGCAGGTCCAGGCAGGCCCGCGGAAGAGCGTCGAGCAGGCCGGTGAGGTTGTTGAAGACACGGGTGGCCTGCTCGGGATCCATACCTCGGCTGAGCAGCCCGGACAGGGACCTCCCCTTGCCGGTGGACAGCAGAACAAGGCCATCGGGGTCATCCCGCAGCACCTCGGGGGCGGGGACCCCGGCCACGGTGAGCATCCGGTGCCGGTGGGCGAGGGCCCTCGACTGGGAGGGGCGCAGCACCTTGGCGTAGGCGGTGGAGGAATCGGCGAAGGTCACCTTGACCACCGCGCGGCGCGTGGGCCGGTAAGCCACCATCATCGCCTTGACCGGGGATCCCAAGCGCTGGGAGAGCAGGGAGGGCGTGCAGGCCACGGGGAGGGCGGGGAGCTCGGGGTCCCCGGGGTGGCGCCACACGTGGACGGCCGGCCCGTCCCCGCCGGTGGGCGCCACGCGGGTCAGGCCCGGCGCCTGCGGATTGGTCAGTCGCGCCGTCGTCGCGCACAGGTACTCGGTGGAGCGTCGCCCATCCGCGGATAGCACGACGGCGGTGTAGCCCACGGACACGCCCGCACCGGGGCGGTGGTGGACGGAATGGACCTCCCAGGAGTCCAAGCGCCTGCCCGCGGGGGCGAGGGCCGCGGACAGGACGGAGGCCGCTCGGGGCCCGGTGAGGAGCGCGACCTCCTCGGGCTCGCGGGATGCCGACGATGGACTCATGCCGATAAGTCTGCCGCACTCAGCACCGGCGCACATCCGATCACCGGGCGGTCCTCGTGAGAGAATCGCCGCCGTGCCCACAGCGATCCCCGGGCCGAGCGCGCCCACCGCGCCCACCGTGCCCACCGCATCCGCTGCGATGGGGGCGCCCGCCTCCACCGGGGGGCCGACCGGCGCCCGGCCCCCCGGTACCGGCCAGCGCGATCTCGCCGCCCTGCCCAAGGCGCACCTCCACCTGCATTTCACGGGCTCCATGCGCCTGGGCACCTTGACCGAGCTGGCCTCGACGTCGCGCACGCGCCTGCCCTCCTCGCTCCTGGACGGCGATCCCCTGCGCGTCCCGGCGGACCACCGGGGCTGGTTCCGTTTCCAGCGCGCCTACGACACCGCCCGCCACCTCGTGGACTCCGAGGGGGTCATGCGCCGCCTCGTGCTGGAGGCCGCGCTCGACGACGCCGCGGAGGGCTCGCGGCGCCTGGAGATGCAGGTGGACCCCACCTCCTACGCGCCCTTCGTCGGCGGGATCACGCCGGCCCTGGAGATCATCCTCGACGCCGCGGCGCAGGCCACCGCCCTGACCGGCGTGGAGGTGGCGATCATCGTGGCCGCCTCCCGCATCCGCCACCCCCTCGATGCCCGAGCCCTGGCCAGACTGGCCGCACGGCATGCGGGCGATGGGCCGGGCCAGGTGGTCGGCTTCGGATTGTCCAATGACGAGAGGGCCGGGGAGACCTCCGCCTTCGCCCCCGCCTTCGCCATCGCGCGGCGCGCGGGCCTGGCCTCCCTCCCCCACGGCGGGGAGCTGCTGGGGCCGGAGCACGTGCGCGACGTCGTCTCCGCCCTGCGCCCCCACCGCCTGGGCCACGGCGTCAGGGCCGGCGAGGACCCGGCCCTGCTGGACGCGATCGTGGCGGCGGGCATCAGCTTGGAGGTGTGCCCGGCCTCGAATGTGTGCCTCGGGGTCTACCACCGCACCGAGGATGTGCCGCTGGGGGCGCTTATCGACCACGGGGCGCAGGTCGCGCTGGGCGCGGACGACCCGTTGCTGTTCTCCTCGCGCTTGACGGACCAGTACGAGATCGCCCGCTCGCAGGGGCTCGACGACGACGCATTGGCGGAACTGGCGCGCGGCTCGATCCGGGCGAGCCTGGCCGAGGAGTCATCCAAGCGGCGCTGGCTGGCCGAGGTGGACGACTGGCTGGCTCACCAGCCGACGTGGACGGGCTCGGGAACGAGCGTGACGCCGTAGCGCTCGCGCACGCCGTCGACCACCGCGTCGCGCAGGGCGACGAGATCGGCGGCGCTGGCCCCACCCCTGTTGGTCAGGGCCAGGACATGCTTGGTGGACAGTGAGGCGCGCGGCGCGCCGGGCAGGGCGAAGCCCTTGGGGAAACCGGCGTGGTCGATGAGCCAGGCGGCGCTCGTCTTGACCATGCCCTCGATGACGGGGGCGCCCAGCACCGTGTCGGTGGGGCGGGAGTGGTCGGCGACAGGGAAGCGGGGGGCGTCGTCGGGCAGGCCCGCGGCCTGCTCGGCGGTGAGGATCGGGTTGGTGAAGA
Source organism: Actinomyces gaoshouyii (assembly GCF_002076915.1). Classification (NCBI taxonomy): domain Bacteria; kingdom Bacillati; phylum Actinomycetota; class Actinomycetes; order Actinomycetales; family Actinomycetaceae; genus Actinomyces; species Actinomyces gaoshouyii. Next base: position 467,527 of record NZ_CP020468.1, on the reverse strand, counting down.
ACGAGCCGGCGGACCACGTGTCGTGATCGGTGTCGTCGAGGACCATTCCCTTGGAGCGGCGCAGGCCGAGGACGGCCTGGCGGACGTCGACCGCGGGGACGCGCGCGCCGAGCTCGGTCCCGAGCGCGGAGGCGAGCTGGCTGTAGGCAATGGGGGCGGCGAGGCTGGCGAGGCGGACGTGGAAGCCCACGGCGAGCACCACCCAGCGGCCCGTCGGGCCCCAGATGCGCCCGCCGCCGGTGGCGGCGTCCGTGAGCGAGCGCTTGATCGCGGAGTCGCGGTAGGACAGGCGCAGGTCCGCCAGCGGCAAGTGGACGATGCGGCCGGTGAGGCGGTCCCAGGCGCGCACGGAGGCGAGGAGCTCGGCGACCTCGGCGCCATAGGCCCCGATGTTCTGCACGGGGGCGGCCCCGACGCTGCCGGGGATGCCGGACAGGGGGGCGAATCCGGCCCAGTCGCTGGCCACCGCCCGGCTGACAAGATCGTCCCAGGCGACGCCACCGGTGGCAGTGATCTCGACGCCGCCGCAGGCGGATTCGGAGACGACGCGGACCTCCTCGCGGCCGTCGCGCAGGACGAGGCCGTCGAAACCGGCGTCGGAGGCCACGATGTTCGAGCCGCCTCCAACCACGAGCAGAGGCGTCCCCGAGGCATCGGCCCGGCGGACCGCCTCGATCAGCTCCTCCTCCGTGGAGGCCTCGAGATAGTGGCCCAGGGGGCCGCCGATGCGCAGGGTGGTGAGCTCGGCGAGGGAGGACGGCGCCTGGCCGCCCAGCGCCCGGGCGCGCGCGGGCACGCCCGGGGCGGGAGCCTCACTGGGCTCCGGGGAGCGCATCACTTCTTGTTGCGGCGCTGGTGACGCGTCTTGCGGAGCAGCTTGCGGTGCTTCTTCTTGGCCATGCGCTTGCGGCGCTTCTTGATGACAGAACCCATGGGCATTCCTCACAGTCTTACTTGCCGGGGCCCGACCGCGCCCCGGGATCCGGAGACGGGCCGGCGCGCGGCCGGACGGGCCTGATGGTCGGGCGATGACGAGGGCGGTAACGGGCCCTCATGGGATGTCTCGACCCGGCCACTCATGTGACCCGGCGAGTCTAGCGGGTCTCAGGACCCCGAGGCCTCCGTCTCCTCGTGGCCCCAGTCACCCAGGCCGGCGGAGAGGTACTCGGCCACCGCGCGCTCGGGGACCCGGAAAGAGCGCCCCACCTGCATGGCGGGCAGATCGCCGGAGTGGACCATGCGGTAGACGGTCATCTTGGAGACCCGCAGCATGGCGGCGACCTCCGCGACCGTGAGGAAGGAGGGGGCGCCGGAGGCGGCAGGACTGGGAAGGGCAGGTGCCATGGATGCGGATCCCGTCAGTCAGGTTCGGATATGTGCGCAGCGATCGGTCCCGGACGACGGAAAGCGCTGAGGACTCGCGAGGCATGCGCCCTCCCGCTCGGACGGTCGGCGCCGCGCAGGACTGAGCTCAATATAACGCCTGTCCCACCAGACGCACACGTCCATCGCATTCTCAAACGCACCACTCGTTGTAGATCACATTTCGGTCACAATGACGCCGGGGGTCGCGGGCGGGGGAGCGACGCCGCGATCGCGCGCGAGACCCGCCGAAGGGGACACAATGTGCCCGTGCCCTCATCCAGCAAGTCGCCCCGGCAGCCCCAGGGCCCCCTCTCCGCGCTGAGCACCGCGCCCGAGGACGCGGCCCTCATGCCCCCCGACCGCGGTCCCACCACCGGACTGCGGGGCCTGCTGGTGCGCCTGGGGCTCTACGACCGCCTGGCGCGAGCGGCCCGGTTCTCCCCCGCGCGGCTCGCCGTCATCATCTTCGCCGCGATCATCGGCGCGGTCGCAGCCCTCCTCACCCTGCCGATCTCGACGGCATCGGGGCGCGCGGCCAGCTTCGTCGACTCGCTGTTCACGGCGACGTCGGCGGTCTGCGTCACCGGACTGACCACCGTGGACACCGCCACCTACTGGTCCACCTTCGGCCAGGCGGTCATCATCCTGGGCGCGGCCATCGGCGGCCTGGGCGTCATGACCCTGGCCTCGCTGCTGTCCTTCGCCGTCAACCGCCACGTGGGCCTGACCCAGCGCATGCTCGCCGCCAACGAGAACCAGTCCCGGCTGGGCGACGTCGCCGCGCTGCTGCGCGCCGTCATCATCACAGCTTTGGGGGCCGAGGCGGTCCTCGCCATCGTGCTGCTCCCCCGGTTCCTCACGCTGGGAGAGCCCCTCCCCAGGGCGCTGTGGCACTCGGTGTTCATGTCCCTGTCGATCTTCAACAACGCCGGATTCGTCATCATGCCCGAGGGACTGGCGCCCTACGCCTCGGACTGGTGGATGGGACTGCCGATCGTGGTGGGCACCTTCGTCGGCGCGCTCGGCTTCCCCGTGGTGCTCGACATGGTCCGGCGCCGCCGTCGCCCGCGGCAGTGGACGCTGCACACCAAGCTCACCCTCGCCACCTACTCCTTGCTGACCGCTGGATCGGCGATCACGCTCACCGCCCTCGAGTGGGCCAATCCCCGTACGCTCGGGCCCTTGCCCATCGGGAGCAAGATCCTCAACGGCCTGGTCATGGGGGTGGACTCGCGCTCCTCGGGGCTCAGCCTCGTCAGCACCGACCACATGCGCGAGGCCACCTGGTTCCTCCAGGACGCGCTCATGTTCATCGGCGGGGGCTCGGCGTCAACGGCGGGCGGCATCAAGGTGACCACCTTCGCTATCCTGCTCATGGCGATCGTCGCCGAGGCCCGGGGCGATGAGGACATCGAGATCTTCGGCCGGCGGATCGCCCCGCAGGCCGTGCGCCTGTCCGTGGCCGTGGCCTTCATAGGCTCGTGCGTGGTGGGCCTGGCCTGCCTGCTGCTGCTGGAGATCACGGGGCTGTCGCTGGATCGGGTGCTGTTCGAGGTCATCAGTGCCTTCGCGACGGTGGGGCTGTCCACGGGCATCACGCCGATCCTGCCGCCGAGCGGGAAGTACGTCATCATCGCGCTCATGTTCGTGGGGCGCGTCGGGACGATGACGGCGGCCTCCGCCCTGGCCATGCGCGAGCGGAGGCGCGTCATCCGCATGCCCGAGGAGCGCCCCCTCATCGGCTGAGCCGCTAACGTGGGACGCGGGCAGGGCATCCCGCCGACGATCTTCCTCAGGAGCAGACATGGCACCCGCCGCCTCACGAACGGACTCAACCCTCGTCATCGGCCTGGGCCGATTCGGCTCGGCCGTCGCCGCCACCCTCGATCGTCTGGGCCGCGAGGTCCTGGCCGTGGAGAGCGACCCGGGCATCGTGCGCCAGTGGACCGGCCGCATTCCCCTGGTCGAGGCCGACGCCACCGATGCCGAGGCCCTCGAGCAGCTGGGCGCCACCGAGTTCGGCACGGCCGTCGTCGGCGTCGGCTCCTCAGTGGAGACCTCCGTGCTCATCGCCGGCAACCTCGTCGACCTCGAGACCCCCCAGATCTGGGCCAAGGCGATCTCCCGGGCGCACGGCCGCATCCTGCGCCGCATCGGCGCGCACCACGTGGTCTACCCCGAGTTCGACGCCGGGCAGCGCGCCGCGCACCTCGTCTCGGGCCGGATGCTCGACTACATCGAGATGGAGAAGAACGGCTTCACGATCGTCAAGATGCGCCCACCGGCCGAGCTGCACGGCTTCACCATCGGCGAGGCCCGCATCCGCTCCCGCTACGGGGTGACGGTCTTCGGCCTCATGAGCCCCGGCGAGCCCTTCGAATACGCCCGCACCGATACCCTCGTCTCCGCCGATGACGTGCTCGTGGTCGGCGGGGACGCCAGCCTCCTGGAGCGCTTCGCCAACCGGGCCTGACAGCGGGCGCCGGGGCGGACGCTGCTCGCCCCGGCCGCGCTCGCCGTCCTCATCCCCACCGGTCCCGTGGTGCGCCGCCGCTCCGGCATGCGGGTGCTTCCACCGGCGAGCCCGCGCTCCTGAGCGCGGCGCCCCCGCGCGATCTCCGAGCGCGCCCCTCAGCGCTCCTCGCGCAGGGAGCAGGCGAGGGCGTGGGACTGGCCGACGGCCAGGGTGAGGAGGCCGTCGCCGGAGTTGAGGGCGTTGGGCGGGCAGGTCATCGGCTCCACGGCGATCGCGCGGCGGCCGAGGCCGTCGTCGGTGTAGACCTGCGCCCAGGGGGCGTCGGAGGTCAGCACGACGGCGCCCCCCTCCCCTTCGACGCGCGCCTGCCAGGTGCCCTCGGGAAGGCCGGTGAAGGCGTTGTCCACGCTTACGCCGGCCATGGGGCGCCCGGCGCGGAAGTCCCAGTCGGTGCCGGCCACGTCCGCGAGGGCGCTGGGCACCATCCGCTCATCGGCCATGAGCACCGCGGCGGCCGGGACCGTGAGAGTGCAGTCGTCGGCGCCCGCGCCGCGCAGGAGGTAGGGGTGGAAGGCAGCGCCGTAGGGGGCGGGGAGGAGGGCGCCGTCGGCCAGCGGGGCGCCGACGACGGCGTCGGAGGGCCGCGCCGCGCCGACGCAGGTGGTGGTGAGCGTCATCGTGAGGCCGGCCTCGGCGTCGAGCTCCCAGCGGCTGGAGAGCTCGAGGGCCCAGGGGTAGGCGTAGGAGGCGGGCAGCAGCACCTCGAGGGTGACGCAGTCCTCGGCGATCCCTGCCACCTGCCAGTCGAGCCAGCCGACCAGCCCGTGGAGGGCGGAGTCCGTCCCCGGCTCGTTGCGGGGCAGGAGGTAGTCGGTGCCCCCGTAGGCGTAAGCGGCGCCGGCAGTCCGATTGGGCCACGGGGCGAGGGTCTTGCCCTGCCAGCCCGGGGGGAGCTCGGAGGCCGCGTCGAAGGGGAGGACGAGGTCGCGGCCTCCACGGCGCGCGTTGACGAGGGTGGCCCCCGCGGTGGCGATGCGCGCGGTGTAATCGCCCGCCCGCACGTCGATGAGCTCTCCGTTGATCATCGGTGTTCCTCCCCGCATGTGCCGCTGCATTCCGCGCGCCGGTCGCCTCCCATCCTACGCAGGATCATGCAGTCGTCGGCGCGCGAGCAGGGGTCTCGTCCGTTCCCCACCGTCTCACCCCCTTGCGCCCTCACCCCCGATATACCGTCTCAGCCCGCCCTTGCGCCCTCAAACTACGAGAATGAGGGCGCAAGGGCGGGCTGAGACGGTTTCTGCGGCTTGAAGGCGCACGCCGCAGATGCTGGCGGGTCGGGTCCGTAGACGGAGACACAGGCACTGCCGGGGCGGGCCATGATCCAGGCGGGGCTCAGGAGATCTGAGCGGCCTTGGCGGGGGCGGCCTTGGCGGCTTCAGCGGCCACCGCCTCCAGGTCGAGGCCGATCCCGGCGGCGCCGTAGGCGCCGATGAGCCCCTCGACGAAGGGCGCCGGGCTCAGGCGGGCGCGGGATGCCGTATCCGGGCCGAGCCGTTCCAGGGCGGCCTCGGCGCTCATGATGCCGCTGCCGAGATCCGCGATGACGAGCACGCCCTGATTGCCCGGCTGGGCGGCCAAGCGCTCGATGGCGGCGACGACGACCGCGGCGTCGGTTCCAAGCCCTCCGTCCTCCAGGCCAGCGGCGATCCCGATCGGCGCGCTCACCGAGGCCATGAGCCCGGTGGCCAGGTCGCGGGCGGCCTCGGCCAGGGCTCGGGAGTGCGAGACCAGGACGATGCCGACGGCGCCCGCCGTACCGGCGCCGACGGCGCCGCCCCCCTCCTCAGCGGCGGGAGCGGGGACCGGCTGCACCACTGGGGCCGTGGCCTCAGCCCCGGGGGCCTCGGCAGTCCCGGCGACGACGTCGGCCAGCGCCCCCAGGATGATCGCCGTCGAGGCGGCGCCCGGGTCGATATGCCCCTGCGAGCGCTCGCCCAGATAGGAGGCGCGGCCCTTCGTGGCGATCATCGGCTTGGTGGCCTCGCGGCCCTCGGCGGCGGCGCTCGCGGCGGCGGCCGTCGCCGCGACCAGGTCATCGCCCTGGGCGCGCAGGGCCTCCAGGGCGGGGTACCAGGCGTCGAGCATGGTCTTCTCCCCAGCTCTCGCCTTGCCGCGGGCCACGATGCCGGCGACCCCGGCGTCGAAGGCATCCGAGAGCTCGGTGGCGCCGAGCTCGGTGGCACCCGCCTGGGAAGCGCCCATGCGCATGAAGAAGCTGCCGTACAGGGGGCCGGAGGCCCCGCCGACCGAGGAAACGAGCGTCATGCCGGTCTTCTTCAGCAGCGCGTCGACGGTGGTGAGCGCCGGGGCGCCGTCGACCCCGTTCGCCGCATCGATGGCCTTGACGACGGCGGCCATGCCCCGCCGCATATTGGCGCCGTGGTCGGCGTCGCCGATGGCGGCGTCGAGCTCGGTGAGTTCATCGGCGCGCTCGGCGATGCGCGCCGCGGTCACCCGCAGCCAGGACTTCAGTTCCTCCACGGTGAGCCGGGACAGCGGGGCAACGGGAGCGGCCGCCCCCGAGGATCCGGCGGGAATGGCGCTCATGCGCCCATCCTCAGACCGGGGGTGATGGCGGGGGCGTCCCACAGGCGCAGCATCTCGTCGGTGGCGCGCACGAGGGTGAGCGAGCACCCTGCCATGTCGAGGCTGGTGATGTAGTCGCCCACGAGGCTGCGCGCCACGGTGATGCCGGCGGTATCGAGGAGCTTCGCGATCTCGCCGTACATGAGGTAGAGCTCGAGCAGGGGCGTGGCGCCCATGCCGTTGAGGAAGGCGATGACGCCCCGGTCCTCGCCATCGGCGGCGGGCAGCTCGGCGATGACCGGCTCGACGAGCCTCTTGGCGATCTCGGCGGCGGGCGCGATGGGCTCGCGGTGGCGTCCGGGCTCCCCGTGGATGCCGATGCCGATCTCCATCTCGTTCTCGGGAAGATCGAAGGAGGGCTTGCCGTTGGCGGGGACGGTGCAGGAGGTCAGGGCCATGCCCATGGAGCGACCCGCGGCGTTGACCGCGCCGGCGATCCGGGCGACCTCCTCCAGCGGCCGGCCCTCCTCGGCGGCGGCGCCGGCGATCTTCTCCACCAGGACGGTCACGCCCACGCCGCGGCGCCCGGCGGTGTAGAGGGAGTCCTCGACGGCGACGTCGTCGTTGGTGACGACGGTGGCGACCTCGATGCCGGACTCCATATCCACGATCTCAGCGGCCATCTCGAAGTTCATGACGTCGCCGGTGTAGTTCTTGACGATATGCAGGACCCCGGCACCGCGGTCGACCTCGGTAGTGGCGGCGACGATCTGGTCGGGAACGGGAGAGGTGAAGATCTCCCCGGCGCAGGCGGCATCGAGCATCCCGGTGCCGACGAAGCCCCCGTGAAGGGGCTCGTGGCCGCTTCCGCCTCCGGAGACGAGCGCGACCCTGCCCTCGGCCTTCGGGGCAGCGCGATAGACCACGCGGTGCTCGGGATCGACCCGGAGCAGACCCGGGTGGGCGGCGGCCATTCCGGCCAGGGCTTCAGGGACAACGGCGTCAACGGCGTTGATGAGTTTCTTCATAACGCTGACGCTACTCCTCCCATGCCCGACGCGCAGGTGGATTCGGCGCGATCCCGGGCCGCGCGGCACAGGGGTGAGCACGTGGCCCGCGCCTTCAGCCGACGGCTGATCATCAGATGTCTTATCGGTTCGACGCCCCGGGCCCTGGGACCTGCCCGCGTCCGCCCCGGGCCGACCCTCCCCGGGCGCGCTCGGCCCGCCCCGTTTCCCTCACTCCTCCTCTCTCATCCCTCGTTCCAGGAGTCTCCGTGCGTTGTTGTAGGCGGTGCGGATGTGTGGTTGGGCGGTGGTCGTGAGGCGGTCGGGGACGGTGGGGGTCCATGCGGGGGGTCGGTCGGCACCGGTGAGGGTCCAGGCGGCTTGTTTGGCGGCGCCGTTGGCGACGTATTCAGCCGGGGCGGGGGCGTCCACCGGTAGGCCCAGGATGGCGGGGGCCAGGGTCTTGGCGCAGGCCCATTTGGCTCCACCGCCGGTCAGGGTGACCTCTGCGATGTCCACGCCCTGGGCGCGCACGGCGTCCAGGGCGTCGGCCATGAGGCACAAAAGGCCTTCCACGGCAGCGCGCGCGTAGTTGGCCGGGGTCAGGTTGGTCAGGGTCATGCCGGTCAGGATCCCGGTGGCGTCGGGCAGGTTGGGGGTGCGCTCGCCCTGCAGGTAGGGCACGTGCACCAGGCCGCCTGCCCCGGGGGCGGCGGACAGGGCCAGGGCATCGAACTCCTCGTAGCCCACGCCCAGCACCGTCTTGGCCGCGTCCAGTACCCGGGCACCGTTGAGGGTGCACGCCAGTGGCAGGAACGCCCCGGTGGCGTCGGCGAAGCCGGTCACCAGGCCCGTGGGGTCGTGGGTGGGCGCGCTCGAGACCGCCGCGACCACGCCGCTGGTGCCCAGGGACACGCTGGTCTGCCCCACCCCCAGGCCCAGGCCCAGGGCCGCCCCGGCGTTGTCCCCGCATCCCGGACCCAGCACCAGGTGGGACAGGTCGCGGCCCGCGCCATCCGCCCCGCCCCGGCCCGCGCTCTGGTGGGGCCCCAGCACGCGCGGCAGGATAATGGCCTCGACGTCCTCCTGGCTGCGGTGCAGGGCCAGGGCCAGCAGATCGCGCCGGTAGGTGTTGGACACCGGATCGAAGTAGCCCGTGCCTGAGGCATCGGAGCGATCCGTGACCAGGTCCTCCAAGCGCCCTGTGCCCCGCAGGCGCCAGGTCAGCCAGTCATGGGGCAGGCAGATGGCGGCGATGCGGGCGGCCGCCTCGGGTTCGTGATCGGCCACCCAGCGCAGCTTGGTGATGGTCAGCGAGGCCACCGGCACCGACCCCACCGCCCGGGCCCACGCCGCGCGCCCGGCGGCCCGGTCGCCGCCGCCCAGCTCGGTGATCAGATCGACCGCCGCGCCCGCCGAGCGGGTGTCATTCCACAGCAGGGCCGGGCGGATCACCTCACCACCGGCGTCAAGCAGCACCATGCCGTGCTGCTGGCCGCTCACACTCAGGGCCGCCACATCAGCGAGCCCACCAGCAGCGTCCACCGCCTGTCCCAGAGCCCGCCACCACTGATCAGGGTGGACCTCGGTGCCATCAGGGTGCGAGGCCCTCGCCTCACGCACCAGAACACCGCTATCAGCATCACGGACAACGATCTTGCACGACTGCGTCGACGAATCAACACCAGCAACCAAAGTCATGGACTCTTCTCCCTTGGATGAGTGGGACTGCACGGCGAACGCGTCGCTGCGCCTCACGGCGATCGTGCGCGCGCCTGCACCGATGTGCGCTCCGCGCGATGAGATCCCCTCCCCATCAGTGTGACAATCGGCGGCCGTCGGGGAAAGTACCGAATCAGCATGTGAGCAGACTCGCGAACCCCGACCGGGCCATCACCGGGCGCCCGCGTCCCCACCGGCCCACCAGTTATCTCAGTGAGGAGAACCGACATGCCGACAATGCCATCGAACACCCCCCCAGGCCACCGGATCGTCCTGGCCGAGCTGGATGAGGAGCTGCGCTCCGCCGTCGCCGCCACCCGGGAACGGGTGGCCGCACTGCACGCCGAGTTGCCCCGATGGGGCCTCGTGGTGTGGACAGCGGGCAACGTCTCCGAGAGGGTGGTCGTGGATCGCGGCGACGGACCGGAGAGGACGGACCTGTTCGTCATCAAGCCCTCGGGCGTCACCTACGACCGGCTCTCACCCGAGACGATGGTCGTGTGCTCCCTGGATGGGACCAAGATCGACGACGGAACTCCCGCCTCGCTCTCGCCGTCGTCGGACACGGCCGCACACGCCTACGTCTACCGGCACATGGAGCGCGTGGGCGGGGTGGTGCACACGCACTCGACGTACGCGACGGCATGGGCGGCCAGGCGCGAGCCGATCCCCTGCGTGCTGACGATGATGGCCGACGAGTTCGGCGGCGAGATCCCGGTGGGGCCCTTCGCACTCATCGGGGATGACTCGATCGGCCGGGGCATCGTGGAGACGCTGTCGGGATCGCGCTCGCCGGCGGTGCTCATGGCCAACCACGGCCCCTTCACCATCGGCACCGATGGGCTGGCGGCGGTCAAGGCCGCGGCGATGTGCGAAGAGGTGGCGCGCACCGTTCACATCGCACGCGACGGCGGCACCCCGGTCCCGATCGACCGGGCGGCCATCGACAGCCTCAACGACCGCTACCAGAACGTCTACGGCCAGCACTGACCCATCACCCCTTCTAATATGCGAGACCGGTCGATATGACGAACGAAACCGGTCGGGAGCGCTCCATACGGAGTCCCCGACCGGTTTCGTTCTTGTTTTCGACCGGTCTCGGCGAGGGGGGGAGGGGAGAGAGGTCAGATGTCGTCGAGGGAGGCGCCCTTGGTCTCGGTGGCGAACATGTAGGTCACCCCGCCGAGCACGAGCAGCACGGCGAAGATGAGGAAGGGCACGAAGACGACGTCGGCGCTGGTGGGTCTGTCCCCACCGATGAGGGCTCCCACGAGGTAGGGCCCCGCCACCTTCGCGATCGCGCCGATCCCGTAGCCCAGCCCCAGGCCGGTGGAGCGCGCGGATGTCGGGAACTGCTCGCCGCCGAAGGCGTTGAGGATCCCGAAAGCGCCGTCGCCGAAGGTCATGATGATGAGGATCCCAATGAAGAACACCCAACCGGCGCTCGCGGCGCCGTCGCCTCCCATCCTCGTCGACAGCGCCGCGATGAGAGCGCCGCTGCCGCCGATGATGCCGCAGCCGAGCATGGTCAGGCGCCGTCCGATGCGGTCGGAGATCCACGCGGAGCCCAGGCGCCCCAGCAGGTCGCCGAGCGAGACGAGGATGAACAGGGTGGCCACCATCCCGCCGTCGAACTTGAAGGACTGCCCGAGCAGCGTCTGTCCCCAGGACTGCACGGTGAACGAGCCCAGGATGAAGCAGAAGGAGCCCAGCGACACGACGAGCAGCTGGCGCGGGTAGCGCCTCAGGATGGTGGAGTACGCCACCGAGGTCCCCTGGGGGATCTCCGGCAGGGCGGCCACCTGTTCCACGGGGATCTCCATCGCCCAGGCGTAGGCCTGCCGCGCCTCGGCCTCACGGCCGTGGGTCTGGTAGAAGCGCGGCGACTCAGGCACCACTCGCGTCCAGGCGAGCAGGACGATGGGGATGCAGCCCACCGCGATGAGGCCGCGCCAGCCCAGGTCGTCCCCGAAGTACTTCGTCACCAGGCTGCCCAGCAGGATGCCCCCCGGGATGAACACACTGGTCAAGCCGGACAGGAGCCCGCGCTGCTTGGCGGGAACGAACTCCTGGACGTAGGGCACGGAAGTGATGTTGAGGCCGCCGACGCCGAATCCCACGCCGGTGCGCAGGACGGCCAGGAGGAGCCAGCCGTTGACGGGGGTGAGCGCCGAGGCCGCCGTGAAGATGACGAGTACGACGATGCACCAGATGAAGGACTGCTTGCGGCCGATCCTGTCCGCCAGGCGCCCCCAGATGATCGCGCCGAGGACCGTTCCCAGGCCGGCCCCGGCCAGGATGATGCCGGACTGGATCCCCGTCAGGCTCCAGCCCGGGGCGCTGGAGAGCATGTTGATGATGAAGCCGATGAGGAACATGTCGAAGAACTCCGACACGTTGCCGACGATCGCCATCGAGATGAGGGACTTCTGATGGCCGGTGAGGCGGTGGTTGTCGATCTGCTCCGCGGCAGTGGCCCCGCGCGGAGGGGTGGGAGTCGATGCGCTCATCATTGAACCTATCTGTACCTTGCTGAACCGATGTGTGTGGGAGGCGCCGCCGGAGCCGGGCGCTCAGGCCCGGGGCCCGCCCGGCCCCGGGGCGCCTCAGCGGAGGATGTCGGAGCCGCCCAGCAGGGCGAGCTCGCCGGGACGCACGTGCGTGAGGTCGCCGTGGTGGGTGAGGGCCAGCTGGGCCACCCGCGTGCCCATCTCGATGCCGGCGACGACGTCGCCGTCGAGCCAGCCGTGGAGGGTGCCGGCGACGAAGGAGTCGCCTGCGCCGGGGCGGTCGACGACGGTGACGGATTTGATGTCGAAGACCTTCTCACCACTCTCGGAGGAGAGGTAGGTGCCGGCGCGCCCATCGGTGGAGACCACGGTGGGCACGCCCATGGCCTCGCGCAGGTTGCGGCAGGCCTCGACGCCCTCGCCGTCGATGCCGAAGACGATGCGGGCGTCGGTGCACGAGCAGAAGAGGATCGACGACATTCTGGCGATGGGCTCGAGGACCTCGCGCGCCTGCTCCCCGCTCCACAGAAGGGAGCGGAAGTTGACGTCGAGGGCGATGTCGACGCCGCGCTCGCGGGCGGCATCGGCGAAGTGACGCACGACGCCGGCGGTCTCGGGGGTGAGCGCCGCCGTGATGCCGGTGAGGAAGACGACTCGGGTATCGAGCAGACTGTCCCAGTCGAAGTCGGCGGGCGTGATGGAGCGGAAGGGCGTGTACTGCCGGTCGTAGGTGACCTTGCCGGGCAGGGGGAATTCGCCGGGCTCCAGGAAGTAGAGCGCCACCCGTCCCTCCTCGGTGAGCACCACATGGCTCATATCGACGCCGACGGCGGAGTACTCCAGGGCGATGCGGTCGGCGAGCTCCCCCTTCGGCAGCTTGGATGCCCAGGTGGTGGAGCGGCCGAGCTCGGAGAGCAGGCCGGCCACGTTGGCCTCGGAGCCGGCGGCGGTCATGCGCAGGGTGCGGGCGGTGATGAGCCGGTCGCCCCGCTCGCAGGTGAGGCGGATCTGCCCCTCACCGATGGTTGATAGGTCATAGGTCATGGCGATCTCCTTCGTTCTCCGGGCTGGCCAGGGTCCGGCCCGGGTGGTGCAGTGGTACGAATCGTGAGAGTGATGGGGTCGTGCGGTGCTGACCGCGTATGAGCAGGGACTGGTGGGAGGGCTCCGGGCCGATCGGCTCGGAGGGTCAGGAGGCCTCGGGCCCTATGATGGCAATGCCCGCCGCGCGGGCCCGCTCCTCGATGAAGGCCCGGGCGGCCATGCATCTGGCAACGGAGTCAGGGGCGTCGTCGTTCCACATCTCGATCATGAGGCGCCCGGCCCAGCCCTGGTCGGCCAGGAGGGAGAGGGAGAGGTCCCAGTCGACGATCCCGGTGCCCATGTCGACGCGGCGCGGCTCCCCTCGGCGCACGTCCTTGGCATGCATGGCGACCATATGGCCGCGCCCTGCGGGGACCTCGACGCGCGGGTCAAGGCCCTGCTCGGCGATATTGCCGAGGTCCGGGTAGATCTGGAGGAAGGGGGAGTCGATCTCCTCGACGAGCTCCATGGCGCGGGTGATGGAGGTGACGCCGACACCGTCGACGTTCTCGATGCCCATGACCACCCCGAGCCGGGCGGCCAGGGGGACGGAGTCGGTGAGGAGATCGGTGTACCAGCGCGCCGAATCCGGTCCGGGCTCCTCGTAGAAGCAGTAGTAGCCGGCGATCTGGAGGACCGGGGCGCCCACCTCGTGGCAGGCTCGCAGGCCCTGGGCCATGACCTCACGGGCGCGCCGTCGCGTGGCAGGATCCGCGGAGCCCGGCGCGATGCGCCGGTGGATGGATAGGCAGATCCCGCCGATCATCGCCCCGACGTCCTCGGCGGCGCGGCGCACGGCGCGCCACTGCTCGGGGGACCAGTCCAGGCGGGCCTCCCTCTCGGGGGACTCATCGATGGACAGGTCCAGGAAGGAGAATCCGCCCTGCGCGACCTGGGTGAGGAAGTCCCGCCACTGCGGGGGCGTGACGGGGGCGGGGCCGCGCAGGGCCTTCTCGTAGATCCCCAGGATGAGGCCCTCGGCCAGGGGATCGTCGGCTCGGGGCGAGCCGTTGGGCCGCGCGGCGCTGGAGCCGCCGACCGAGGGCGCCGACGGCGCCAGAATGCTCGCGCTCATGGCCACACCTCCTCGATGGCCCGCTTGAGCTCTGCCGCCGCGGCGGCGGGGTCGGCGGCGGCCACGATGGAGCGCCCGGCGATGACGATGCCGACCGGGTGGCCGGCGAAGGCCGGAAGGTCGGTGGGGGTGACCCCGCCGGTGATCGTCACGGTGAATCCCATGCCGGCGAGCTCATCGACGCGCCCCAGGTCCTCGGGCTTCCAGGACAGATTCCCGGCGGCCTCGCGGTCCCGGGAGCGCTTGACGATGACGTGCTGGACCCCGGCCTGGCGCCAGGCGCGGGCGCGGTCGGCGTCGTACCACTCGTCGGCGAGCTCGACCTGGACCTCGCCGTCGAACTCGGCGGCGCCGGCGCAGACCTGCTCGATCGTGGCCATGGATGCCCCTGCGACGCAGCTGACCAGTGAGGCTCCCGCCTCGAAGGCCATGCGGGCGATCTTGGAGCCGGCCTCCGCGATGCGCACGTCGGCGAGGATCTCCTTGTCCGGGAAGAGGGCCCGCACGGCCCTGACGGCGTGGAATCCCTCGGCGAGGACGAGGATGGTGCCGCACTCGATGACGTCGACGTGGGGCGCCGCCTTCTGAAGCGGCCCGAGCGCGCTGGGCAGGTCGAAGGTATCCAGGGCGATCTGCAGCCCGGGTGCAGGTGACATGGTTCTCTCCCCCGTTCAGCCGGCGAGGGGCTCGAAGGCGAAGAAGGTCGCCGCGTTGTTCACCAGGAGGTCCTGGACGTAGGCGGGGTCGACCCCCTCGTCGTCGATGAGGCGCGGGCAGAAGACGGCCGGGTCGTAGTCGATGCCGGAGACCGAGCCGTAGGCCTTCTGGTAGGAGGCCTTACCGGAGTCGGTACCCAGCAGGATCTGCTTGCCGTAACCCTTGTCCCCCAGGGTCTTGATGAGGTTGACGCGGGCGTTGTCCGGCACGTACTTGATGCGGTTGGTGCCGTCGAGCTCCACGTAGGCGCCGAGGGAGGTGATCTGCTCGTGGACCCAGGGGTCCCAGTTGCGCTGGATGTGGCCGATGGCGATCTTCTCGGGCGCCACGCCGTGCTCGACGAGGAAGCGCGCCTGCTCGGGACCGCAGGTGCCGGCGGTGACATGCGTGTTGATGGGAGCGCCGGTCTCCTTGGAGGCGATGGCGACGGCCTGGCCGGTCTTGACCTCCCAGTCGGTGATCCTGCCGTAGGCGGTGGCCCACTTGATGCAGCCGGCCTTGATGTCGGTGCGCTTGACGAGGGGCCCCATGTAGTCGTTGGCGTCGACTCCCTCGACGATGTCGGCGATGAGCAGGTCGGCGATCTCGGTGACGGTGTACTGGTTGACCCAGGACTGACGCCATTCGAGGTAGACCTTCTGCTGGTGGAAGCCGGTGGCCTGGATGACCTGGAGGTCGGGGACGCGGTCGACGACATCGCGCAGTTTGAGGACGCCGCGCCCCGAGGAGGCGGGACACATGTCCACGATGGTGCCGGAGGTGGCGAAGCGCTTGGAGGCGGCCACGAAGGATGCGGCCTCCTCGACGGCCTTGTCCTCGTCGATGAGGAGGTGATCGGGGTCGATGTAGACCTCGCCGGCGCCGACGCGGATGAGGTGGTCGTGGGCGTTGACGACACCGAGGGTGGAGGCGTCGACGTCACCGTGGATGGTGCGGACGATGCTCATGCGGGTTCTCCTTCGAACGGACCGCGCCCGATGCGCGGCAGGCATGAACGAACCTAGGAGTTGACAGATGAGGACCGAATCGACGCGATGAACATAGGTTCACAACCTCCGATGCGCTCTTTGACCAGCGCTCCCTAGAATCGCAGCACGGAAACGGGAAACGCCGCCCGCTCGCACCCCTGATGAGTCGAGGAGGAACAGATGTGCGCCACTGCTAATCGATCCCGACTGTCCCTGCTACTCGACGTCGCTCGCCTGTACTGGGAGGACGGGCTCGACCAGGCGGCGGTCGCCTCCCGCCTGGGCTACTCGCGCCCCACGGTCTCCCGGATGCTCGCCGAGGCCCGGCGCGAGGGGGTCGTCACGATCACGGTCGCCCATCCGATCGAGCGCCTCATGGGGCTCGAGGAGGAGCTGGCTCGGGTCTTCGGCCTCAAGCAGGCCCGGGTCTGCGAGGCGCGGCCCACGGGCGAGCAGGGTGTCAGCGCGGAGCTGGCGCGCTCGGCCGGGCAGCTCCTGCTGGAGCACGTGGGACGGCGCTGCGTCGTCGCCGTGTCCAATGGGCGCGCGGTCGGGGCGGTGGCGCATCACCTGCCGGAACAGATCTGGCCGGACTCGATGGTGGTGGCGATGGTGGGCAGCGCGGGCGAGTCCTTCAACCTGGAGGACGGCCCCAACATCTCCCGTTCCATGGCCCTGCGCCTGGGCGGGCACTACCGCAATCTCACCGTGCCGCTCGTCTTCGACTCCCTGGCCATGGCCACGGGCATGCGCCAGGAGGAGCAGGTCTCGACGACGATCGAGCTCGCCGCCCGTTCGGACGCGGCGCTGACCGGCATCGGCGCCGTCGGCGATGGGCTGGGGGTGAGCCCCCTGCTGCGGCGGTGGATGACGCCGGAGGTGATCGCCGAGTGCCGGGCCAAGGGCGTCGTCGCCCATATCTGCGGGCATCACCTCGACGCCGATGGCCGCCATGTGCATACCGCGATCTGCGAGCGCACCCTGTGCCTGGGGCTGGAGCGCCTGACGGACATCCCACTGGTCATCGGGGTTGCGGCGGGAACCGATAAGACGACGGCGATCCTGGCGGCCCTGCGCAGCGGCTACCTCTCCGCTCTGGCCACGGATGAGCCCACCGCTCGCGCCGTCCTCACACTGGAGGCCGCGAGGCGCTGAGCCCCGACTCCGACTGATGCGATTCGCACCCGCTGGAGCGGGCGGCCCGCACCTCTCGGTGCGAACGGCACCGCTCGGGGCACACGGCGCCGGTCGGCGCGAGGAGCGCAGTCCGGCCTCCTTCCCGCGCCTCAGAAGCAGGCGAGGGGGCCGTGAGGGCCCTCGATGACGGTGATGTCGGTGCCGAAGACCTCGGAGAGGACCGCGGGATCCATGACCTCGGCCGGGGTGCCGAAGAAGGCGACGCCGCCGTCCTTGATCGCGCAGATGCGGTCCGCGTAGCGGGCGGCGATGTTGATGTCGTGCAGGACGATGAGGATCGTGCGGCCGAGCTCGGTGGCGGCGTGGCGCAGGTGCGTCATCATCTCCACGCTGTGGGCGATGTCGAGGTTGTTCAGCGGCTCGTCGAGGAGGACGTACTCGGTCTCCTGGGTGAGGACCATGGCCACGTACGCGCGCTGGCGCTGGCCGCCGGAGAGCTGGTCGAGGTGGCGGGACTCCAGGTCGGTCAGACCGAGGAAATCGATGTAGCGGCTGATGACGCGCTCGTCGTCGGCGCTCAGGCGCCCATGGCTGTGGGGGAAGCGCCCGAAGCCCACGAGCTGGCGCACGGTGAGGCGGGAGATGAAGTGATTCTCCTGACGCAGGATGGACAGGATCCTGGCGAGCTCGGCCGACTTGGTGGAGGTGACGTCCTTGCCGGCCACGGTGATGGCGCCCTCGTCGATGCCCAGCAGTCGGCCGATCATCGTCAGCAGGGTGGACTTGCCCGCGCCATTGGGGCCGATGAAGGCGGTCATGCCCCCGGCGGGTATCTCCAGGCTCACCGGCCCGATGGAGACCTCGGAGGAGTAGACCTTGCGGACACCGGACAGGTCGATCATGGTCTCTCCTTCAGCCGGGGGCTCACAGCCGGCCCCGGCGCAGTAGAACGATGAGGAAGAGGGCCCCGCCGACGAATTCGATGATGATCGATACGACCCCCTGGGCGGAGAAGACGTTCCTCATGAGGAAGTAGGCGCCGCACAGGGTGAGCATGGCCAGGCTGACGGCCATGGGGAAGACGTAACGGTGGTCGTAGGTCGGCGAGAGCTGGTAGGTGAGGGTCGCCACGAGGAAGCCGAGGAAGGTCATGGGGCCGACGAGGGCGGTCGAGGTGGCCATGAGCACGGATATGAGCACGAGGACGGCCAGGGAGATCCTGGCGTGGCCGACGCCGAGGCTCGTCGTCGTGTCGCGCCCCAGGGAGAGGACGTTGAGGCGCCTGGACAGGGCGTACAGGAGCGCCGCCGCCCCCAGGATGAGGGGGATCGCCACCGGGTAGTAGTCGGGGTCGGCGTTGTTGACGGAGCCGAAGAGCCGGGCCGTGAGCACATCGAACTCGCTGGGGGTGAGCAGGCGCTGCATGAAGGTGGACAGGCTCCCCAGGCCCGCGCCGATGATGATGCCCACCAGCAGCATGGGGTACAGGCCCTTGACCGAGCCCAGGAGCAGCCAGGAGTAGAGCAGGAGGCTGAGCCCGATCATGAGGGCCAGTTGGAGCAGGAACATGCCCGTGGTGCGGGCGGCGTTGAGGCCCGCGACGCCGAACAGGAAGATCGTCGTGGTGTGGATCGCCCGGTAGAGCGATTCGAATCCGAGGATCGAGGGGGTCAGGATCCGGTTCCCGGTGACGGTCTGGAAGGAGACGGTGGCCATGGCCTGGCACAGCGCGACCACCGCCATGGCGATGACCGCGTCCATGCGGC
Organism: Actinomyces gaoshouyii; assembly: GCF_002076915.1. Lineage (NCBI taxonomy): Bacteria > Bacillati > Actinomycetota > Actinomycetes > Actinomycetales > Actinomycetaceae > Actinomyces > Actinomyces gaoshouyii. Next base: position 449,115 of record NZ_CP020468.1, on the reverse strand, counting down.
GGTCGACGATCCTCCAGAACCCGCGCGAGCCGACGACGGCGGGGTTGCCGTAGAGGACGAGGCCGACGATGCAGACCGCCGCCAGCGCTGTGATGCCGAGGAAGAGGAGCCACCAGCGGCGCCTGTCGGAGCGCGAGGCGAAGGCGCCGGAGCGCCGCTCTTCGGTCGCGCTCATACGCTCCCCTTCCTCACCTGGCCGATGATGAGGCCGATGAAGACCGCCGCGCCGACGAGCCCGAGGATGACGGCCACCGGCACCTCGAAGGGGGCGATGATCGTGCGCGCCACGAGGTCGCACACGGTGACGATGCCGACGCCCAGCAGGCAGACCCAGGGCAGGTTCGAGCGCAGGTCGTCACCGCGCCGCATCGACACGATGTTGGGGACGATGAGCCCCAGGAAGGGCAGAGAGCCGACGACGACCGTCACCACCCCTGTGGCGATCGCGATGAGGCCGGTGCCGATCATGACGGCGCGCCGGTAGTCCAGGCCGATCGTCGTGGCCACATCCTCGCCCAGGCCGGCCGCGGTGAGCCTGTCGGCGTAGACGAAGACGGCGAGGACGACGGCCAGCACGATCCACAGCACCTCGTACTGGCCGCGGTAGACCGAGGTGAAGGAGCCCTGGAACCAGACGCCCAGGGACTGAAGGGCGTCGGCCTCGAGGGCGATGAAGGTGGACACCGCGCTGACCACGGCGCCGAGCATGATGCCCACGATGGGCACGAGCAGGGAGGATCGCAGGCTGATGCGGCGCAGGATGAGGAAGAAGATCATCGTGCCGACGAAGGCCGCCGTCACCGCCCCGACCATGCGCGTGAGCACTGTTGCGTTCGGCAGGAGGATCATGACCGCCAGGAGCCCCAGCCCCGCCCACTCCGTGGTGCCCGTGGTGGTGGGCTCCACGAAGCGGTTCTGGGTGAGGGCCTGCATGACGAGTCCCGACATGGCCATCGCCGCGCCGGAGAGCACGAGGGCGATCGTGCGCGGGACGCGCACATCCAGGAACAGCTGCGCGCCGTCGGCGCCGCCGAGGATGGAGTACTCGCCGGTGGCCAGGCTCGCGATGAGCAGGGCGAGGACGACGACGAGGCCGACGAGCTGGCCGCGCCCGAGCAGGGGCTGACGGGTCGCCCGATCGGCGCCCGGTATCGGCGTCACTCAGGAGGCCTTGCCGGAGAAGGCGTCGGCCATGGAGGTGACGATCTCGGTGTAGGTGATGATCGACTCATTGGTGTAGGTGTCCGCGGGGGCGTACACGATCTGCCCCTTGCTCACCGCAGTGACGCCCTGCAGCGCGGCGTTGCCGGCGATGACGTCCTTGGCCGGGATGTAGGAGGGATCGTTCGCCTTGATCGCCGCGTCGCGGTCGAGGACGAGGATCCAGTCGGGGTTGGCCTCGGCGATGGCCTCCACGGAGATGTCGTCGCCCTGGTGGTCGTCGGTGGAGCCCTCGACCTGGAGGGCGGGGGTCAGACCCAGCAGGTCGAAGAGCGGCCCCCAGGTGCGTCCCTTGCCGGGGGCGACGTACCCGATATTGCCTCCGGAGACGTTGACGGCCATGACCTTGTGGGAGGCGTTGTAAGCGCCCTTTGCCCTCTCGATGGCGGAGCCGAGGTCGGCGATGAGCTTGTCCGCCTCGACGGTCTTGTTGAAGATCTGCCCGAGCGCGGTCACCTCGCGGCCGAGCTCGGCGTCGATGGGCTGGCCCTCGCGGGGCTCCAGGTCGATGATGGCGGCCTCGGGGTTGTCCTGGACGATGCGGTCGTAGTGCTGGGTGAAGCGCTGGCCGATGATGATGAGGTCGGGCGCGGCGGCGATGAGGGCGTCGAAATCGGGCTCGCGGTGGTTGCCGAGATCGACGACGCCGTCACCGGAGTAGGCGGTGATGGTCGACGGGATGATCTTCTTGGGGACCGCCGCGAGCGCGACACCCCAGTCGGCGAGGACCTCGAAGGTGCGGTTGTCGGTGGACACGACGGTCGCCGGCGGCAGGGCGACCGTCACCGTGCCGTGATTGTCCTCGATGCTGACCGACGTGGGTGCCGCCGAGGCGGACGCCGCCGAGCCATCGGCGGAGCCACTACTGGCGGCCTGCGAGCCGCCCTCTTTCTTGGAGCCGCAGGCGGCCAGAGCGGCCGCCAGACCGAGCGCGCCGGCCCCGGTCAGCGCTCCACGGCGGGTGAGCAGATGCGGTGCGGTCAGGTGTCGGCGAGGGGCCACGGGAGATCCTTTTCAGTAGAAAGCGGAGGCCAGCGGTGCGCGGCAGGGAAATAATGCCTGAGGGAACCAGGTTACATAAAGGTGAGCCTTACCTCAACCTCCGTATCGCGACAGGGGTTGACTGGACCACCCCCATTTGCATCCCGCCGTCGGAGCGTCCCGGGGCGCCCGCCATTCGTGTCAGTGCCCCTCGATAGTCTCGGGACATGCCGAGCAACACCGCTTCTCCCGTCAAGGCGCCCAAGCCCTCTTACCGCTGCTCCGAGTGCGGTTGGTCGAGCCCCAAGTGGCTGGGCCAGTGCCGGGAGTGCCGCGCCTGGGGAACCCTGGAGGAGGTCGCGGGCGCGGCTGGGGGCTCCGGGGCGGCGCGGGCGGTGGAGGCGGTGCGCCCCTCCTCCCCCGCCCGCCCCATCGGGCAGGTCAGCGCGGAGGAGGCCCGGGCCCGCCCCACGGGGGTGGGAGAGCTGGACCGGGTGCTCGGCGGCGGGATCGTGCCGGGCGCCGTGGTGCTCCTGGCGGGGGAGCCCGGTGTCGGCAAGTCCACCCTCCTGCTCGACGTCGCCGCCAAGGCGGCCGCCGTCGCCCGCCGGCGCGGCGAGGGGCCCATCCTCTACGTCACCGGCGAGGAATCCGCCTCCCAGGTGCGCCTGCGCGCCGAGCGCATCGGGGCCATCGATGACGCCCTGCTCCTGGCGGCGCAGACGGAGCTGGGCGCGCTGCTGGGCCACGTGGAGGAGGCCTGCCCCTCGCTGCTCGTCGTCGACTCGGTGCAGACCATCGCCTCGGCCGCCGTCGATGGCTCGGCGGGCGGGGTGACGCAGGTGCGGGCCGTGGCCGGCGCGCTCATCGCGGTTGCCAAGGAGCGGGGGATCCCCGTGCTTCTCGTCGGGCATGTGACGAAGGACGGCGGGATCGCCGGTCCCCGCGTCCTGGAGCACCTGGTGGACGTCGTCGCCCAGTTCGAGGGGGACCGCCACGCCCGCCTGCGGCTCCTGCGGGCGGTGAAGAACCGCTACGGACCCACTGACGAGGTCGGCTGCTTCGATCTCGGCGAGCGCGGCATCGTGGGGCTGGCCGACCCCTCCGGGCTCTTCCTATCGGCCGCCCGATCCGAGGTGCCGGGCACCTGCGCCACCATCACCCTGGAGGGGCGCCGGCCCATGCCCGTGGAGATCCAGGCCCTCGTGGCCGCCACCGGAGCCGGGTCGCCGCGCCGCACCACGTCCGGCGTCGATCACGCGCGCGTCGCCATGGGCCTGGCCGTGCTGGCCGCCAGGCTCAAGGTGGACACGTCCAGCTCGGATGTCTACGTCTCGACCGTCGGCGGGGCGCGCGCCGTCGAGCCGGCCACGGACCTGGCGGTGGCGATCGCCGTCGTCTCCGCGGCCCAGGGCCTGCCCACGCCACCGGGGCTCGTGGCCTTCGGGGAGGTGGGGCTGACCGGGGAGGTGAGGGCAACCGTCGGAATCCAGCGGCGCCTGGCGGAGGCGGCGCGCCTCGGCTTCGACCACGCGCTGGTCCCCCTGGCCGGCTCCCAAGAGCTGCGGGAGGTGCCCGGCATGCGGGTGCTGCCGGTGAGCCATGTGGGCGAGGCCGTCGGTGCGGCGCTCCCCCGTGGCTGAGGCCGGCCCATCCGCGCGGGGCGATGAGGGACGGCGATGATCCCGGAAGGCAACAACTCGGCGTCGGACCCAGTGGTCTTCAACACCTTGCCGGGGTGGGCCGCCACCCCGCCACTACGATGGCCGAGGATCAGCCACGACAGCACCACTCGCCCATTGAGCGAGCGCCCGACCAGGAGCACTGATGAGTGATTCGAGCAGTCTCATGCGTGAGACCCTCTCCCTCGTCGCCCCCGGCACCGAGCTGCGCGCCGGCCTGGAGCGCATCCTGCGCGGCCGCACCGGCGCGATCATCGTCATCGGCTACGACGAGACGGTCGAGGAGATCTCCTCGGGAGGCTTCCAGATCGACGCCGAGCTCTCCGCAGCCCGACTGCGCGAGCTGTCGAAGATGGACGGCGCCGTCGTCATCGACTCCACCGCCACCCGCATCCGCCGCGCCAACGTCCAGCTCCTGCCCAGCGCCTCGATCGAGACCGCGGAGGCGGGCATGCGGCACCGCACCGCCGAGCGCGTGGCCCGCCAGACCGGCTACCCGGTCATCTCGGTGAGCCAGTCGATGCAGATCATCTCCCTGTACATCGATGGCAAGCGCCGCGTCATCGAGCCCAGCGAGTCGATCCTGGCCCGCGCCAACCAGGCCCTGGCCACCCTCGAGCGCTACACGACGCGCCTGTCCCAGACCGCCTCCGGGCTCAATACTCTGGAGATCGAGGACATCGTCTCCGTCCGCGACGTCACCAGCGTCCTGCAACTGCTCGAGATGGTGCGGCGCATCGCCTCGGATATCGAGGGCTACGTCCTCGAGCTCGGCACCGACGGCCGCCTGCTCGACCTGCAGCTCGAGGAGCTCACGCGCGGCCTCATGGCCGAGCGGGACTTCCTGCTGGCGGACTACCTGCCCAACGGGCTCGAGGTGGCCACGGTGGACGCGCGACTGAAGTGGGTGGGCTCCCCCGCCCTGCTCGACCTGGCCATGGTGGCCCGCTCCATGGGCCTGGGCGGCCCGGACGGCCAGGAGCTCGACACCGCCATCTCCCCACGGGGCCTGCGCCTGCTGTCCAAGATCCCGCGGCTGCCGCTGGTGGCGATCCGCGCCGTTGTCGACCACTGGGGGTCCCTGCAGGGGATCCTCGGGGCATCGAGCGAGGAGATCGAGGCCGTTGAGGGCATCGGGCCGCGTCGCGCCCGCACCCTGCGCGACGGCCTGAGCCGTCTTGCCGAGGTCTCCCTCAACGAGCGCTGAGGCGCGGCACTCGCGACTCCGGTGAGAGTCGGGCCGGCGAATCGGTCCGCCCACCGGTCCTTCCGCCACCGGGAGCTGAAGCTCTCCCAGGCGTTCTCGCCGGACACAATGCCGGCCCTGCGAGCCGATTCCCCCCACCTCCCACCACCCTTTCGAGCAGCGGCCGCGTCACTTGACGACAAAGACTCTCTCATCGCCGAGATTGGCGTCGCCCAGGCGCAGCTGGAGCTTGTAAACGCCGGTCGTGGCGACGTCCCCGTTGGACTGGGCGGGGGCCAGGGGCGAGGCTGACGGCGTCGGGGCGGCGGCGGGGTCGGTGCTGGCACTGGGATCGGCGCTCTGAGAAGCGCTCGGGTCCACGGCGGGATCCTCGGAGGGAGTCGCGCTGGGTGCTTCCGAGACAGCGGTGGGCGTCACCACCGTGCCGGTGGCGGTCGCCGTCGGGGCAGCGGGAGCGCACTCGGACCCACTGCGCCGCCCGTCCCAGGTGATGGTGGCGGAGGCCGAGGCACCGGGCTTGACGAGGAGCCGGCGGCTGTCGGCCGACGGCGAGCAGGTGTCCGATGCCCACACCAGGTTTCCCCCGGAGGTGATCGAGGCGCCCAACGACCGGCTGCCCAGATCGAGGAGGCAGGCGTCGGCGCCGTTGTTCGTCATGGTGACCTCGACGCTCATACCCGCGCCGGGGGCGACTTCCTCGGGAGCGCTGACCGAGACACCGAGGGCATCGGCGGCACAGGCCAGCGGGGCGGGGTAGGGGGTGACCGTCTGCTCGGCGGCCTGCTGGCGATCCTGCTCGCGAATCCGGTCCCGGACGGCGTAGGCGCCCTGGACGATGCCCACGACGAGCGCCAGCAGGAGGAGGACGACAGCGCACAGCAGGATGAGCCGGCGCAGCCAGTAGCGGGGCTGGGCAGGAGGCACGGGGCGCTGGCCGCGGGCCCCGCGCGCGCCCCGCGGCCCTCCCCCGCCATTCGCCGTTCCGCGCCCGGCACCGCCGCGGGAGCTCCCACCGGAGCGCTGTCCGGAGGTCCTGGCTGCGGAGGAGCGGGCCGAGCTCGCCGATCGCGGGCCTGAGGCTCTTGGGGCAGCGGATCGCGAGGAAGAGGCGCGAGCTGAGGAGAGGCCCGGGGCCTTGTGGTCCTGGGAACGGGAGGCGAGGGAGGCGAGTATCCCCCTCACAGCGCCCATGGCGCCCGCGCGCGGATGGCGTTGGGTGCTCAGGGCGTTGGCCGTGCGGTCCAAGCGCCCTTTGCGCGGTCCCTGGCCGGGCGACGGAGCGGACCGGTGGCCCTTGGCGCGCCCCGCGGCAGTGCTCGCGCGCTGGGAGGAGGATGTCCGACGGCGCTTGGAATTGGAATCAGAGCGGGACCCGGCGCGCGCGCCCCCTCTGCTCGCGGCTGATCGGGCCTGCTGCCTCGAGGAGGATCCCCGCGACAGGGATGACGAGCCGGGCGCGCGCCCGCTTCCAGCCCCTCGACCCGAGGAACGCGCCGAACCCGCAGGGCGCGGTCGCCCGCTCTTCCGGCCCTTGGCCGCGCCACCGCTGCTTCCACCGCCCCCTCTGCGTCCCTGTGCCATGCGGCAGACTGTACCGCCCGGATCCCACCCCGCCCGCGAGCGCCCCGCTCAGCCGGCCGCGTGTCCCGGACTCCTCGCACACCGGCCGGGCATCCGACGACTCGCTCTACTGCGCCAGGGCCGACCGCTCATATGTGCTTTTCAGGTCACGTTCTCCGGCGTGGTGCTCTTCACCCCGCCAGTCAGACCACTGCGGGCACCTGGAGACGAACTCGGATCCCCACGATGCCCGCGCGAGGCGCCTCATCAAGGACGCCCCCGCGGGAACCGCCACCGCGCAGCGGAACGCATCCGAGGTCGTGGGGAATGCCGACTCATCACCCGCAGTGCTCCGCTCACGGCAGACGGTAGGTGGTGCCGGCGTCATCGGTGGCGATGAGGCCGTCGGCCAGGAGCCCCGCCAGGGCCCGAGCAGGTTGCCCGGGATCGGCACCGCCCCGCTTCGCCGCGCCCGCGGCGGCGAGCAGGGCCTCGGCAACGACGCTGCGCCCCTCGGGGGCCTCCCGCAGGACCGCCATGATGAGGCCCCGCGCCTGGCGGTCCGTGCCCGCCCAGGCCTGGGTCCTGCGCCTGCCCGCGTGCTCGTCAGCAGGGCGCCCCGCAGCCAGCCAGGCGCAGCGGCGCCGCCAGGGGCAGGCCGGGCAGTCCGGCTCGCGGGCCGCACAGACCAGCGCCCCCAGCTCCATGACGGCCACGGACCACTGGGCCGCCGTCGCGTCATCGCGGGGCAGGAGGGACTCGGCGCGCTCCCGCTCGGCGCGGCCCAGGTGGGGCGCGGGCAGCGCCTGGCCGCCCATGACGCGGGCGAGGACCCGGCGCACGTTCGTGTCCAGAGCGAGGGCGCGGCGCCCGTGAGCGAATGCCAGCACCGCGCCCGCCGTGTACTCCCCGACGCCGGGCAGGGCGAGGAGCGGCTCGCGCTGGGCGGGCAGCACGCCGTCGTGCTCGGCGACAACGGCGGCGGCGCACTCCTTCAGGCGCAGCGCCCGGCGGGGGTAGCCCAGGCGGCCCCAGGCGCGCAGGACGTCGGCGGTGGGGGCGGCGGCGAGATCCGCGGGACCCGGCCAGCGGCGCTGCCACTCCCGCCAGGCCGGGATCACGCGGGCCACGGGGGTCTGCTGGCTCATGACCTCGCTGACGAGGATCGCCCAGGGCGAGGTCCCGGGCCGACGCCAGGGCAGGTCGCGGGCGTGGAGCCGGTACCAGGCGATGATCTCCGAGGCGGCGTCGTCTCCCCCAGCGGCGCCGCCAGGACAGCCGGCACTGCTGGTGCTGCCGGTGGGGCTCCCGACACCATCCGGGGCCTGGGCGATTCCGCGGCTCAGGGCCCCCGATTCTCTTGCTCCATCCACGTGCGCCTCCTGGGCCCGCATCGTAGCCGCCGAGCGACCACGAGCCGGGCACCAGAGTCCGCGCCACGGAATTGCCGACGCGTGTCGGGTTTGCGGACGCGCCCCCGCGGGACGTCCGCAACCGCGCCGCGCGTTGGCGATCGCAATCAGGGCTTGGCAGCGGATCAGAGCTCCAGGAGCATCCGGGTGTTGCCCAGGGTGTTGGGCTTGACCCGGGCCAGATCGAGGAACTCGGCGACGCCGTCGTCATGGGAGCGGACGATCTCGGCGAAGGCATCGGTGCCCACGGGCGTCCCCGCGATCTCATGAAAACCGTGCTGACTGAAGAAGCCGACCTCGAAGGTCAGGCAGAACAGGCGCTTGAGGTCCAGGGAGCGCGCCCGGATGATGAGGGCGCGCAGCAGCGCCGAGCCGACGCCTCGCCCCTTGAAGCGGGTATCCACCGCCAGAGTGCGGATCTCCGCGATGTCATCCCACATGACGTGCAGCGCGCCGCAGCCCACGATCCGCCCCGGCTCGATGCCCGTGGGGCGCACGGTCCCCGGGATCGGGGGCAACTCGGCGACTGTGAACTCCTGGACGTCCTCGAAGTAGGCGATGAGGTCCTTGGCGACCAGGATCCGCCTCTCGGCGAAGGGCCGGACGAGATCGGCGATGGCGCGCACATCCGCCGGGCGAGCCGGCCGCAGGATCGGGAGACTCCGTTGCTCAGTCGCCGAGCCGCCCGGCAGGGCACTCGATCCACCGGCCGGAGTGGGCGCCTGAGCGCAGGAAGGCTCGGGCTCTAGCACAGAGGTCACCGATCCACCCTACCCAGTCCCGCTCAGTGCGCCAGGATCGCGGAGGCAGTGCATGAATCGGTGACGACAGCGGTGGCGAAGCCTGCGGCGAGGGCCACGCGCATCGGCAGCACCTTGTCCAGCCCGTAGCCCGCCATGATACGCCGGCCCGGCCCGGCGAGGGCCTCCAGGCCGATGGAGATGACGCGGTCCTCCACCTCGGGGATGACCGGCACGCCGCGGGAGTCGACGAAATGGGAGAAGAAGTCGGCCACAGCCCCTTTGGCGCGCAGTCGCTCCATCACCCCTTTCTTGAGGTATCCCGAGCGCACGAGGATGGAATCGTCGCGGATCGCCCCGGGCGAGTAGAGGATGGTGTCCGCGTCGGCGGCATCGCGGAGTATGCGGGCGATGCTCGGCTCCTGGCGCAGGCGCTGGGCCAGCTCGACGTCGCGCACGAAGGCCGGAGCGGGCAGGAGGCGCCCGACTCCCTGGCCCTTGCGGGCGATGAGGCTGATCGATCGCCCGACGACATCGTCATCATCATCGGAGCGGATGAGACCGCCGAAGGCTTGGTAGACCTCGAGCCCACTCGTCCAGCGATCGGGCATGGCCTGGGCGACCGCCGCGACGGTGCGTCCCCAGGACACGCCGAGGGTCGCCGGGCGCGGACGCAGTCCGGTGAGGTAGTCGCTCGTCGCGGAGGCGACGACGCGCCGGGCGGTCCGCGCCTCCTCAGTGCAGGTGACCACGATGGCGTCGGGAATGCCGAAGGCATCGCGGAGTCGGTTCTCCAGCGAGCGGTCGCGGGCGTGCGGATGGACGATCGAGATGGTGATCATCCCGCAATCCCGGGCTTCCTCCAGCAGGCGCCCGACGGTCCACCGCGAGCACATGAGGCGGTCGGCGATGGCCGCCTGCGTCAGGCGCTCGTAGTAGTAGAGCTCGGCTGCCCGCAGCATGAGGGCCTCGCGCTCGGCGTCGCTCATCGTCTTCCTCCCCAGGCACCGGGTACCGCGCGACCCCGGATCCACCGGATGTCGCAGGGCCTTGAGTGTCACTCAGCATCGGCCGGCTCCTCCGCTCGGCGCCGGAGGGCGTCGGCTCGCAGCGCCTTGAGGGCGTGCATCGTCTCGTCCCCGCGCCCGAAGAGCCCATGGAGATGGCGGTAGATCTCGTACAGGCGATCGTATTGAGCCGCTGCCGGCTCGTTGGGCTCGTAGATCCTCTCGGACACGCCGCCCATCGCGGTCGCCGCGGCGGGCAGGTCCGGGTGGGCGCCGGCGGCAACGGCCGCGAAGATCGAGGAGCCGTGGGCCCCGGCCTGGAGGGTGGAGGCGGTCAGCAGGCGACGCCGGGTGATATCGGCGTACATCTGCATGAGGAACTCATCCTTGATGAGGCCCCCGGCAACGCGCACCTCGGTGACGGGCACGCCGTGGGACTCGAAGTTCTCGATGATGACGCGGGCGCCGAAGGCGGTGGACTCCAGGAGCGCGCGGTACTGGTCCTCGGGGCGGGTCACGAGCGTCTGGCCGATCATGAGACCGGTGAGCTGGGAGTCGACCAATGGGGACCGGTTTCCGTTCCACCAGTCGAGGGCCACCAGGCCGTGCTCGCCGATCTCCTGCTCGGCGGCCAGGCGGGCCAGGAGCGCGAAGATCGAGATGCCCTCGGACTCGGCCTCGATGAAGTAGGAGCGCGGCACGTTGTTCTCGATGAACCAGGCGAAGGAGTCGCCCACCGCGCTCTGACCGGCTTCGTAGCCCCATGTGCCCTCGGAGATGCCGCCGTCGACGACGCCGAAGACGCCTGGCACCTCCACGCATTCCTCAGCGGGCAGGACCCAGCAGGTCGAGGTGCCGAGGATGCCGGTGAGCTGACCGGGCCGAACCGCGTTGACAGAGGCGGCGTGGACGTGGGCGTCGATGTTGCCCGCGGCCACGGGGGTGCCCTCTCGCAGCCCGAAGGCCTGGGCGTACTCCGCGGTCAGGCCCCCACGGCCGATCCGAGTGGGGCGATCGGATGGTTCATGCGCGTGGCGTAGACGTCGGCGAAGTCGGGGTTGAGGGCGCCGAGGAACTCCTCGGAGGGGTAGACGCCGTCCTGGAGCATGCGCTTGTAGCCGGATTCAGAGGCCGAGTAGGCTAGAGTGCCGGTCAGGCGCCATGTGAGCCAGTCGAGCATGTCGACGATCTCTCCCGTGGCGGCGTAGAGGTCAGGGGCCTTCTCGAGGGTCTCCAGCGCCTTGGGCAGGAGCATCTCGGCCGACAGGATGCCGCCGTAACGGGGCAGCCAGGCCTCACCGCGCTTCTTGGCGAGCTCGACGATGCGGTCGGCCTGGCCCTGCGCCCCGTGGTGCTTCCACAGCTTGACGTAGGCATGGGGGTTGTTGGCGAACTCGGGCTTGTCGCACATGGGCACGCCGTCGGAGTCGGTGACGACGACGGTGGCGGAGGTGACATCGAGTCCCACGCCGATGATGTCGGTGCTGCTCACCCTGGAGGCGCGCACGGCGGCGGCACTGGCGGCGCACATGGACTCCAGGTAGTCGCCGGGCACCTGGAGGGCGAACTCCGGGGGCAGCTCACGGTTGTCACCGGCGGTCAGGCGCCGATCCATGATCGGGGTGGCGTACTCGCTCACGGCATCGGCGAGGATCTCGCCGTCGGATACGCGGGTGACGACGGCGCGCACGGATAGCGTGCCGAAGTCGAGGCCCAGGGTGCATGTCCCCTCCCTGGAGGGTGCTCCTGCGGTTGTCATGGTGCTCATCGCTCCTTCGCATTCAGGGTCGCGCGGTGGGTGGTCGATCAGGGGCGGGGCGCCCGTGGCTCAGGGCGGGTCCTGGTCGGAGGTCAGTCCCGCTCCTCGTGGAGGTGACGTCCCCAGTAGCCCTGGGGGGAGAAGAGGGCGTCGACGACGTCGTCGAGCAGCCCGAGGTCGGCCAGGACATCGAGGATGGTGTAGCGGGGCCGGATCATCTGGGCCTTGGCATGGGTCGCCCGGAAGCGCCCCATGTCGATCCCGATCATCTCGGGATGGCAGGGCGCGCCCACGGCCTTGAGGCGATCGGCCACCTCCTGCGGGCCCATGAGCAGGGGGCGGACCCGCTCGACCACGCGCGGCCAGGCCCTCTTGATGGTGGTGATGCGCTCGCGCAGAGCATCGCCGGTGAGGTTCTTGCCCACGGCGTGCCCCACCGCCTCCTGCGCGATGCGCGGGATGAGGGCCCGGCGCACGGCGGCCTCGATCTCCTCGTCGGAGCGCGCTCGCGCGACGACGTCGTCGGCGTCGATCGCCTCCACAAAACCGGGTCCGCGGCTCAGGATCTCCTCCCACATGGCGCAGGAGGCGATGGTGCCGATGCCGACCTTCATGCCGTGGGACAGCGGCGGCTCCCAGTCCAGGCCGTGCCCCTCCATCTCCCACACGTGGGAGAACTGGTGCCCCGCTCCGGAGGCGGGGCGGGAGGACTGGGCCGCCTGCATGGCCAGGCCGGACATGATGTTGCCCTCGGCCAGACCCCTGATGGCCCCGGGGTCTCCCGCGCCGATGCGCCCGGGATCGGCCAGAGCGTCGCGCAGCGGGCCCTGGACCAGGTCCCACACGTCGTCGTCGATGGGCTCGATGCCGAGCTCGTCGGCGAGCACCCAGTCGGCCCCGGCGGGCACCTTCTCGATGAGGTCGCCGTAGCCGGTCGCGGTCAGTCGCCTGGGGGCGGCGGCGATGACGCCGAGGTCCGCCACGAGGCCGGCGGGGGCCGGGCAGCCTCGGGTGATCTTGAAGCCGTCCTTGGAGATCGAGGCCCCGAAGGAGGCGTAGCCGTCCACGGAGGCGGCGGTGCACACGTTCATATAGGGGCGGGACAGCTCCCCGGAGGCGAGCTTGGCGATGTCGTTGAGCGTGCCCGAGGCGATGGAGCACACGATGGCGTCCGTCAGGGGCCTGATGCGCTCGCGCAGGATCTCGACGTTCTCGTAGCCGGCGTAGAGCGTCGGGGCGCCTGGGAAGATGTAGGGCTCGATGGCCTCGACCCCGGCGGCCGCCAGGGAGTCCACCACGGGTCGGCCCGCCGCGGCGAAGGTGTTCCCATCGGCGACGACGATGACCCGCTTGCCGGGGAAGAGATCGGCGAAGAGAGGGCCCGTGGCGCCCAGAACGTCGTCGCCGAAGGCGATCCGCCTGGTATCGGTCGCGGTGGCCAGGGCCCGGGTGATGAGGTCGGTGTTCGATGACTGTGTCATGGATCGTGCTTCCTTCCTGGGAATCAGACGTGTCAGACGAGGTGGTCGACCATCCCGTGGGAGAGAGCCCGCAGGCGCGGGTAGGTCTCCATGTACTTCTCGAGGTAGAACCGGTATTCCTCGTGGACATCGGGACGCGGCTCGATGCGGTCGGTCTCGCGCACCATGTTTCGGACGGCGTCCTGGATGGAGGAGTACTGCCCGGCGCCGACGGCCGCGAGCACGCACGAGCCCAGGACGACGGCGTCGCCCACCTCGGTGAGGGTGACGGGAACGCCGGTGACATCGGCGTGCATCTGCATCCAGTCGCGGGACTTGGTGGCGCCGCCGCAGGCGACGAGCTCGGTGGTGGCGAAGCCGGCGTCCCCGAACGCCCGCAGCACGTGGGCGGTTCCGTAGCAGACGGCCTCCTGGATGGCCCGGTAGAACTCCTCGGGGGTGGTGCCCAGGGTGAGGCCCCATACGATGCCGCGCGCCTTGGAGTCGGTGTACGGGGTGCGGTTGCCCTGGAAGTACTCGTTGATGATGAGGCCGTTGGAGCCGACCGGCACATGGGCGCTGCGCTCATCGAGGATCTTGTAGGGGTTGTAGCCCAGGCGCTCCGCGGCGGAGGCGACGTCGGCGGCGAAGTTGTCCTTGAACCACTTGAGCACGGAGCCCGAGGAGACCAGGCCGCCCTCGCAGGTGTACTGGCCGGGCAGGACGCCGTCGGTGTAGGCGCCGAAGAAGCCGCTGCCGTGCAGGGGCTTGGGAGACTGGCCGGTGATGACATGGGAGGAGCCGGTGATGATGGCGGTCTTGCCGGGCTCGACGACGCCCAGGCCGATCTGCCCCGCCCAGGCGTCCGCGCAGCCCTGGGCGACTGGCGTGCCGGGCAGCAGGCCGAGGTCGCCGGCGGCGGCGGCGGTCAATCCGCCGACGGGCATGCCGAGGTCGAGGATGCGCTCGGGGATCTTGTCGAAGACGTCGCCGCAGCCGATGTGCTCGTAGAACTCGACCGGCCAACCGCCCTTGTCGCGGTTGTAGTACATGCGCAGGGCCGCGGAGTTGATGTTGAGGGTCCACTCGCCGGTGAGCTTGTGAGTGAGCCACTCGGGGGCGTCGACGAGCCGGTGTGCGGCCTTGTAGACCTCGGGCTCATTCTCCTTGAGCCAGGCGGCCTTGAAGGGGTACCACTCAGCGGTCGCCCCCATGGTGCCGCCGCCGTTGTACAGGCGGGCCCAGTGGTCGATCGTCTCGGCGCGGGCGGCCTGACCGGAGGCGCGCACATCCATCCACATGATCGCCGGGCGCAGCTCCTGGCCGTTGGCGTCCATGGCGACAATGGTCATCGTCGTGGCGTCGTAGGAGATGCCGGCGATGTGGCGGCCGGGGATAGCCGTCTCGTTGAGAACCCGGTGGACGGCGGCCCTGAGGGCGTCCCACCAGTCATCGGGGCTCTGCTCGGCCTGCCCCGGGCGGGGGTGGGTGGTGGTATAGGGGGCTGCGGTGAAGGCGATCGGGTGACCGGCGAGGTCGAAGATCGCCGCGCGGCAGGACTCCGTTCCGAAATCGATGCCGAGCAGGTAGGGGCCTTCGTATACGGGACTGACCATCGTTGGTCTCCGTTCTTCGTGTCGTGACAGCGGTGTCGTCGCGTGATCGGCGTCGGGCGGGCCGGGTCAGGGGATGGCGTCGGGGCCCTCGCTCCAGCCGAGCTCCTCCCACCCGGCGGCGGGGATGAGCCGGTCGATGCGGTCGAGGACGTAGGTGGGGCGGTCGGCCCCGTCGAGGGCCAGGGCCTCGGCGAGGGTGGACTCACCGGTCAGCGGCATCGCGGAGCGCATACCGGTGCGCACCGCCATCTGGATATCGGTGCCGAGCCGGTCGCCGACCATCATGCAGCGCTCGGGACTGACGTCGAGATCGCCGATGGCGGCCTGGAGCATCGAGACGTTGGGCTTGCCGATGACGGTGCGGCAGGTGGTGCCGGTGCAGGCCTCGATCGCGGCGATGACGGCGGCGCAGTCGGGCTCGCCGCGCCCATGGGGGAAGGGGCAGAAGCGATCGGGGTTGGTGGCGATGAGGAAGGCCCGCTTGTGGTACCAGATGGCGTCGAAGGCGATCTGGAGCTTGCGGTACTCGAAGGTGCGGTCGTAGGAGGCGACGACGATGTCGATCTCCTCGGGATTCTCGCTCTGCGCGATTCCAGCCCGGGCCAGGGCGCGCTTGAGCGGATCCTCGGCGATGGCGAAGACGGTGGCCCCGGGGTGGTGAGCCGTCAACCAGCGCACGGTGGTGACCACCGTGTTGGCGATCTCGCCCGCCGGCGTCGGCAGTCCTAGACGGGCGAGTTTCTCGGCGTACTGGCCGGGGTCCTTGGTGGGATTGTTGGACAGGAAGCGCACGGGGATGGCTCGGCGGCGCAGTTCGGCGATGAGGCGCTTGGCGCCCGGCAGGAGGTGATCGCCGAGGTAGATGGTGCCGTCCATGTCGAAGACGTAGGCATCGTAGAGCTCGGTGGGCCAGTCGTGGACGGTGGTGGGGGCAGCGCTGGGCGGACACGTCTCGCTCATAGGTGCTTCCTGGGGTTGTGGGGTGATCCGGGCAGGGCTTCCCGGGGCGCCCCGGTCAGGGGCGGAGGGAGTCAAACGGCGAGCAGGGTGAGGTGGATGAGCGTGGTCATGATCCAGATCGACCCCGCCGGCGGGTCGATATGCGTGTCGCCGTGGTAGTAGGTGGAGCGCGCGATGACGAACTCGGCGACGAAGCCCGACAGGATGCCGAGGACGGTGCCGGCCGCCAGGGCCGCCCACCCGCTGCCGGTGGCGAGCCAGAACTGCGCGCCGGCCAAGCCCGCGATGATGGTGATGTGGTGGGTGACGTTGACCCTCTGTCCTGTCACCAGCAGGAAGATGCAGAGCGCGGAGATGGCGAAGGGCAGGGTGTGGGCATTGCCCACCACGGCGGCGGCCGCGTCCTCGGGCAGGTGGGTCTGGGCGTAGGAGGCCAGCACGATCGCACATCCGGAGGCCATGACGGCGGAGGCGAGGGCGACGGTGCCGAGCTGGCCCGGCGTCTCCTGGTGATCGAGCCAGCGGTGCGAGCCCCGCGGCGAGGTTGGGGCGTGGAGGACGCCGGTGGATCCGAAGGCGAGCCGGGAGGCGCAGCCGGACAGGAAGACCGTCAAGGCCACGGAGTCGGTGTGGGTTCCGAACCAGGGAATGAGCGCGATGAGGCGCTGCACGATCAAACCCGCAACACCGAATCCCGCGGCCACCCATAGGATTGTCGGATCCTTGAGGCTGCCCAGCGGCGTATCGATATCCCGCCCGGTGGCGAGCAGGTTCTTCTTCGCCGAGTAGGCGGATCCGGCAGCGGCTCCGGCGAAGGCGATATGCGGTCCGAAGACGGGGCCGAAGGCGACATAGTCGAAGAAGAAGGTGCTGCCCGTCGAAGCGGCGATCCCGAAACCTGTCAGGATCATGACACCGGTGAATCCGAAGGCGTTGTTCGCTCCGACGATGGCACCGATGACGCCTCCGACGCAGGCCGCCAGGAGCCAGAATAAGTCCAGGTTCTCAAGCAGGGGGATTGTTGTATCAGGTGTCATTCTTCGTCCTTGAAGTGCTGCGGTGGTCGGGGGTGGTCGGGGAGCGCCTCACCGGGGCGAGGGGTGGGGCCGACGGGGGCGGGGTGGGGCGGGGCTCAGGCGCCGGACTCGTAGGACTCCAGGGCGGCCACCTTGCGGGCCGACGGCGAGGAGGGGTCGAAGGCGTGACCGAGCCACTCGCTCACGAGCCTTCGGGCCAGCTCGATGCCGATGACGCGCTGGCCGAGGGCGAGGACCTGGGCGTTATTGGACTTGATGAGGCGCTCCACCGAGAAGGAGTCATGGGCGACGGAGGCGCGGATACCGGGGACCCTATTGGCGCTGATAGCCATGCCCATGCCGGTGCCGCAGAGGAGGAGACCGCGATCGGCGTCGCCGTCGGAGATCATGCGGGCCGCCCTCACGGCGACGTGGGGATAGTCAATACCTTCCCCTTTCGACACACCCGCGTCGATCACCTTGTCAACGCGCGGATCACCCTCGAGATCCCTCATCAAGGTCTCCTTGTACTCGATGGCAGCGTCATCGCAGGCGATGACGATCCTGTATCCCATATGCGGCCTCCTCGCTCGCCCACATCATTCCGCCTGGAGCTGTTCACACCCCGGGAGTAAGAGGCGGATGACGCAGTGGTTGATACGCGCTTCTCATGGTCCTGAATTGCAGCGAATTCGACAATCGGTTGCACACATGAGCAATTCCTGCCGAGTCTCTGCCGCCACACCGGGGCCGGTGCTATCATTTTGGGCTCGGAACTCTCAGCGCCACTGGCGCCCCTGGCGGCGCCCCGCTGGACCTGCGCACATATGAGCGGCGCGGCACTGGCTCCCGACGCCTCGGCCTGCTTCGTTAGTGTGTGAATCGACAACCGCACCAGCCCAGCCCAGGGACCGCCGTCCTAGGAGGAACGCATGACCACACCCGCGCTGTTGACCGACCTCGACCTCAAGGCCATCGCCATCTCCAAGGCGCTGGCGGCCGACGCCGTCGAGAAGGCCGGATCCGGCCACCCCGGAACCCCCATCTCCCTGGCCGGCGTCGCCTACCTGCTCTATCAGAAGGAGATGGCCGGCGATCCCTCCGACCCCGCCTGGCTGGGCCGAGACCGCTTCGTGCTGTCCATCGGGCACGCCTCGTTGCTCCAGTACATCCAGCTCGCCCTGGCCGGCTACGGCCTGGAGATCTCCGACATCGCCGCCCTGCGCACATGGGGATCCCCCACCCCCGGCCACCCGGAGTTCGGGCACACCGCCGGCATCGAGACCACCACCGGGCCGCTGGGCGCGGGGATTGCCAACGCCGTGGGCATGGCCATGTCCGCACGCAGGGAGCACGGGCTCTTCGACGCCGCCGCTCCGGCCGGCCAGTCCGTCTTCGACCACTACGTCTACACGATCGTGGGCGATGGCTGCCTGCAGGAGGGCGTGGCCTCCGAGGCCGCCTCCCTGGCGGGCACCCAGCAGCTGGGCAACCTCATCGCCATCTACGACGACAACGACATCTCCATCGAGGGCGATACGGACATCGCCTTCACCGAGGACCCCTCCGCCCGCTTCGCCGCCTACGGCTGGCAGGTGCTCGACGTCGACTGGAAGGCCGGCGGCCAGTACCGCGAGGACTACGACGCGCTGCACGCCGCCCTCGTCCAGGCGCGCGCCGAGACCGCCCGGCCCACGCTCATCCGCCTGCACACGATCATCGCCTGGCCCTCACCCACCAAGCAGGGCGATGAGTCCTCGCACGGCGCCAAGCTCGGCGCCGAGGAGGTCGCCGGCCTCAAGCGGGCCCTCGGGCTCGATCCGGAGGCCGACTTCCAGGTGCCGGCCGAGGTCCTGGAGCACACCCGCGCCCAGGCCGCCGAGCGCGCCGCCGTCCTGCGCGCCGACTGGGACGCCCGCTTCACAGCCTGGCAGGCCGCGGACCCCGAGGGCTCCGCACTGCTGGAGCGCCTGCGCGCCGGTCGGCTTCCCGAGGGACTGGATGCCGCCCTGCCCCACTGGGAGCTCGGCGACGCCGTCGCCACCCGATCCGCCTCAGGCAGGACCCTGAGCGCCCTCGCCCCCGTGGTGCCCGAGTTGTGGGGCGGCTCGGCGGACCTGGCGGGGTCGAACAACACGACGATGGCCGGCGAGCCCTCCTTCCTCCCGGCATCGCTGGCGGTGGGCCGGGGCGACGGCCCCTACGGGCGCACCATCCACTTCGGGGTCCGCGAGCACGCGATGGGCTCGATCCTCAATGGCATCGCCCTGGATGGCCTGACCCGCCCCTACGGCGGCACCTTCATGGTGTTCTCCGACTACATGCGCCCGGCCGTGCGCCTGGCGGCGCTCATGGGCATCGGCTCGGTGTTCGTCTGGACGCACGACTCCATCGGCGTGGGTGAGGACGGCCCCACCCATCAGCCCATCGAGCACCTGGCGGCCCTGCGCGCCATCCCGGGCTTCGCCGTCGTGCGGCCCGCGGACGCCAACGAGACCGCGGCCGCCTGGGCGGAGATCCTGCGCCGCCGCCGCGAACCGGTCGGCGTTGTCCTCTCGCGTCAGAACCTCAGCGTGAGCGCCACCCCCGAGGTGGCAGCCGAGGGCGTGCGCCGGGGCGCCTACGTCCTGGCCGACGCCGTCGACGCCGCCGGGGCGCCGGCCGATCCCGCCGTCGTCATCATCGCCACCGGCTCGGAGGTGGGCGTGGCCATGGCCGCGCGTGAGCGCCTGAGCGCGGAGGGGACGCCGACCCGTGTCGTCTCCGCGCCGTGCCTGGAGTGGTTCGCAGAGCAGGACGAGGCCTACCGCGCCCGCGTGCTGCCCGTCGGCGCCGTGCGGGTCTCGGTGGAGGCCGGCATCGCGATGGGCTGGCGCGAGATCGTGGGCGACTCGGGGGCGATCGTGTCCCTCGACCACTACGGCGCCTCAGCGCCCGGACCGCGCCTGTTCGAGGAGTACGGCTTCACCGGCGAGCACGTCGCCGAGGTAGCCGTCCAAGCCCTCGCCCGCGCCCAGGCCTGACGCCCCGCCCTCTGCCCCGAGACCGGTCGAAAATAGGAGCGAAACCGGTTCGTGAACCGGTTTCGCTCCTATTTTCGACCGGTCTCGCATATAGGGGGAGACTATGAGGCGGAGGCCAGATCGAGGACGGCGCGCGCAGTGGCGTCGTCGACGACGAGATCCGTGGCCACCCGCGCCCGAAGCGCCGCCAACAGGGCGGGCGCCTTCGCCCTCCCCGCCACCACGCACAGTCGCCTCGGGATGCGCGCGAGCTGGGCCGGAGTGGGACCGGTGGCCCGCGCGTTGAGGGCGATATCGCTCCAGGAGCCATCGGCGCGCAGCAGCACGGTGCACACGTCGCCCACTACCTGCTCCCGGCGCAGCGCCACGCGGTCGGCGCGGCTGACATGCCCGCCCTCGTAGACCTGCGAGGGCAGGACGCCCTGAACCACTGACCCGACGCCGAAGACCGCCAGGTCGGCACTGCGCGCCAGCGCCAGCACCCGGCGCACGGAGCGCTCGGACCACATCGCCTCGCGCGTGGCCACATGATCGAAGAAGGCGGGGACGGGGAAGGCCACCACGCGCGCTCCCAGCGCGTGGCCCACCCGCGAGAGCACCTCACCGGCGCTGGGCCCCATCTCCATCGGATCCGTGGCGCCGTTGAGCTGGACCACGGTCACTCCCGGGACCTGCCGCGCCGGCAGGACCGCGCTCACCTCGGACATAGTGGTGCCCCAAGCGACGCCGACGACGACGCCCCGCCCGCCCGGGCCGGGGGCCGCCTCGAGCCCGCCCCGCCCGCAGCCCTCGGCGCCGCCCATCCCAGCATCATCGGCACCGGCCCCCACCGGAGCCCCCAGCGCCTCAGAGGCGCGCCGCTCGGCCAACTCGGCGGTGATCTCGACCATCCGCGCAGCGGCGACGCCCGCGACCTGCTGGAGCCGATGGATCTCGGTGGCGCCCTCGCGCACGGGAACGATCTGGGCGCGCACGCCGAAGAGGGAGGCGAATCTCCCCTCGATGGAGCCGGCACCCCCGGGCTGGGTGAGCTCGATGCGCACGATGCCCGTCGCCCTGGCGCGGTCCAGGAGCCGGGAGACGGTCGAGCGCGACACCCCCAGGTGATGGGCGATCACCTCCATGGTCTCGCCCTGCACGTAGTACATCGACGCCGCCTCATAGGCCCGCAGCAGCGTGGAATTATCGCCAGAACTGTTGGAATTCCAGGAAGAATCGTCGCTCCGAGTGGTCATGTTCCTCCGCTTCGCACATCAGCCCTGCACGTTCGTGCAGCACGCTTGCCCATCCTCTCACATGCCTCGACGATGTATCGCAGGGAACAACCGCCGCCCTGACAGCCGCGCCCGAGACGCAACCGCTCACCGTCGAGACCGAGGAGCCACCATGTCAAGCCCAACACCCGCACCACTGCGATCCACAGCCCTCAACCGGGAGCAGCGCGCCGAGGCACTCGCCGCCCTATCCGCGAACGGCCCCACCGACGAGCCCCTCGACGTCCTGGTCATCGGCGGTGGCGTCACCGGCGCCGGGATCGCCGTCGACGCCGCCTCCCGCGGCCTTCGCACCGGCATCGTCGAGATGGGCGACTGGGCCTCCGGCACGTCGTCGTGGTCCTCCAAGCTCATCCACGGGGGTCTGCGCTACCTCTACCAGGCGAACTTCGCCCTCGTCCACGAGGCCCTCACCGAGCGCGGCCGCCTCCTGACCTCCAACGCGCCCCACCTCGTCAAGGCCCAGCCCTTCCTGTGGCCGCTCAAGCACCACTACGAGCGCACTTACTCCGCCATCGGCGTGGGCATGTACGACGCCCTGGCCGTCGCCGGCGCCCGCGGGCACAAGACCGTGCCCATCCAGAAGCACCTGGGCAAGAAGGGCACCGCCGCCCTCGCCCCCGCGCTGGACACCAGCCACCTGGCCGGCACCATCCGCTTCTATGACGCCCGCGTGGACGACTCGCGCCTGGTCATCGACCTCGTGCGCACCGCCGTCGGCCTGGGCGCCCACGCCGCCAACCGCACCCGCGTGACCGGCTTCCTCAAGGACGGTGAGGGCCGGGTGACCGGCGTGACCGCCACGGACCTCGCTGCCGGCGAGGAGATCAGGATCCGCGCGACCCGCACCATCAACGCCACCGGCGTGTGGACCGAGGAGGTCCAGGACATGGCCACCACCGAGGGCGGCCTCAAGGTGCTGGCGTCCAAGGGCATCCACATCGTCGTGCCCAAGACCGCGATCGACGCCGAGACCGGCATCTTCCTGCGCACCGAGAAGTCCGTGCTCTTCATCATCCCGTGGCCCGAGTACTGGGTCATCGGCACCACGGACACCCCCTGGACCGAGGACGTCGCCAAGCCCGTGGCCACCAGCGCGGATATCGATTACGTCCTCGAGCACGCGAACTCCGTGCTCACCCGCCCGATCCGCCGCGAGGACATCATCGGCGTCTACGCGGGCCTGCGCCCGCTGCTCCAGCCCCGCCTCAAGCCGGGCGCCAAGGCGGCCTCCACGAAGGTCTCCCGCGAGCACACCGTCACCCGCGTGGCCCCCGGCCTGACCGCCATCGCCGGCGGCAAGCTGACCACCTACCGGGTCATGGGCGTCGACGCCGTCGACCACGCCCTGGGCGAGGCCCTCGCCCACGCCCACCCCAGCCGCACCGAGAACCTGCCGCTCGTGGGGGCCGAGGGCTACGAGGAGCTGGCCGGCCGCGCCGCCCAGCTCGCGGCGGAGCGCGACTGGACGCTGGCGCGCATCACCCATCTCCTGGACCGCTACGGCGACGAGACCGCCGACATCCTGGAACTCATCGACGCCGACGCCGCGGCCGAGGACTCCCAGCGCCTGGGCGAGCCCCTGACCAATGCGCCCGCCTACCTGCGGGCCGAGGTCGCCTGGGCCGTCACCCACGAGGGCGCCGAGCACCTCGAGGACGTCCTGCTGCACCGCGTGCGCCTGGACATCTCCCACCGGGACCGCGGCCTGTCCGCGGCCGAGGAGATCCTGGGGATCATGGCGCCGCTCCTCCATTGGTCCGACAACGACGCCGCGAGCGAGCTAGCCTCCTACACCGAGAGGGTCGAGCAGATCGCCGCCGCCGAAGCCGAGACAACCGACGCCGACGCGGTCGCCAAGGTCACCCGATCCATCTGATCAGCGTGTGCGCCTGCTCGGGCGAGCAGGCGCACACCCCTCTCCCCGCCCCTGATAACCCTCTCATGGCACGCTGACGTGCAGAAAGTGAATCCCCCATGAGCCTCGCTCAAATTTTCTTCTCGGAGTTCCTCGGAACTGCGATCCTCCTCCTCCTCGGTGGAGGCGTCGTCGCGACGAACCTGCTGCCCAAGTCCAAGGGCAAGGACGGCGGCTGGCTCCTCATCAACTGGGGATGGGGCCTGGCGGTGTTCGCCGCCGTCTACGTCGCCTACAACACCGGCGGCCACCTCAACCCCGCAGTGACGATCGCGAAGGTCGTCGGCCACATGTTCGACTCCAGCATCACGCTCAACGGCCCGGAGCTGGGCGCCGGCGGCATCGCCGTGAGCGCCGCGAACGTGCTCGTCTACATCGTCGCCCAGTTCCTGGGCGCCTTCGTCGGCGCCGTCCTGTGCTGGCTGACCTTCAAGCAGCACTTCGACGAGGACTGCGACCCGGCCCTCAAGCTCGGCGTCTTCTCCACCGCCCCCGAGATCCGGTCCTATGGCTGGAACACCGTCACCGAGGCCATCGGCACCGCCGTCCTGATCATCTGGGTCTTCGTCTCCGGACACACCCAGAGCGCCATCGGCCCCCTCGGCGTCGCCCTCATCATCGTGGTCATCGGCACCTCGCTGGGCGGCCCGACCGGATACGCCATCAACCCCGCCCGTGACCTCGGTCCGCGCGTCGCGCACGCCGTCCTGCCCATCAAGGGCAAGGGCGGATCGGACTGGGGCTACTCGTGGGTCCCGGTGGTCGGCCCGATCCTGGGCGCCATCGTTGCCACGGTGATCGTCTTCGCCTGCGGCCTCGCCTGATCCTCACTGGGGCGGCCCCGCCCGGGGCCGCCCCAGCACCCGCCCCCTCACAAAGAAGTGAAAGGAAACCCCATGACCGAGAAGAAGTACGTCCTCGCCATCGATCAGGGCACGACGTCGTCGCGCGCCATCCTGTTCAACCACTCCGGCGAGATCGTGTCCGTCGGCCAGAAGGAGTTCACGCAGATCTTCCCCAACCCCGGCTGGGTCGAGCACGACCCCGTGGAGATCTGGGAGTCCGTGCGCTCCGTCGTCGCCGACGCGCTGCAGAAGGCGGAGACCAACCGCCACGAGATCGCCGCCGTCGGTATCACGAATCAGCGCGAGACCACAATCGTGTGGGACAGGAACACGGGCAAGCCCGTGTACAACGCCCTCGTGTGGCAGGACGTGCGCACGGGGGACATCGTCCGGGAGATCGCCGACGGCGACCCGCTGGGCACCGAGCGCTACCGCCAGATCACCGGTGAGAACGTCTCCACCTATCCCTCGGCCACGAAGATCAAGTGGATCCTCGACAATGTCGAGGGCGCCCGCGAGCGCGCGGAGGCCGGCGACCTGCTCTTCGGCACTCCGGACACGTGGGTCCTGTGGAACCTCACCGGCGGGATCAACGGCGGCGTCCACGCCACCGACGTCACCAACGCCTCGCGCACCCTCCTCATGGATGTGCGCACCCTGACCTGGCGCGAGGACATCTGCGCCGACTTCGGCATCCCGACCTCCATGCTTCCCGAGATCAAGTCCTCCTCCGAGATCTACGGGTACGGCCGCAAGAACGGCCTGCTGGTGGACACCCCGATCTCCGGGATCCTCGGCGACCAGCAGGCGGCGACCTTCGGTCAGGCCTGCTTCGAGAAGGGCATGGCCAAGAACACCTACGGCACCGGCTGCTTCACGCTCATGAACACCGGCACCGAACCGGTCTTCTCCTCCAACGGCCTGCTGACCACCGTGCTGTACAAGCTCGGCGACGAGGCCCCGGTCTACGCCCTGGAGGGCTCAATCGCGGTGGCAGGCTCCCTGGTGCAGTGG
This sequence comes from Actinomyces gaoshouyii, assembly GCF_002076915.1. NCBI lineage: Bacteria > Bacillati > Actinomycetota > Actinomycetes > Actinomycetales > Actinomycetaceae > Actinomyces > Actinomyces gaoshouyii. The sequence continues at coordinate 424,420 of NZ_CP020468.1, read as the reverse complement.
CTGCGCGACAACCTCGGCATGATCGCCACGTCCTCTCAGATCGGCGAGCTCGCCGCGAGCGTGGAGGACAACGGCGGGGTGTACTTCGTCCCGGCCTTCTCCGGCCTGTTCGCCCCCTACTGGCGCGATGAGGCCCGCGGCGCGATCGTGGGCCTGACCCGCTACGTGACCAAGGGCCACATCGCCCGGGCGGTCGAGGAGTCGACGGCGTTCCAGTCCGCCGAGGTGCTCGATGCGATGAACGCGGACGCGGGCGTGCCGCTCAAGGAGCTCAAGGTCGACGGCGGCATGACCCACGACGACCTCCTCATGCAGTTCCAGGCGGATATCTCGGGCTGCGACGTCGTGCGCCCCTCGGTGGTGGAGACGACGGCGCTGGGCGCGGCCTATGCGGCCGGCCTCGCGGTGGGCTTCTGGGCCTCCACCGACGACGTCATCGCCAACTGGCAGGAGGGCAAGCGCTGGACGCCGTCGATGGACGCCTCCGAGCGCGACCGCACCTACCGCCTGTGGAAGAAGGCCGTGACCCGGACCTTCGACTGGGTGGACGAGGACGTCAAGTAGCCGCCGCCCCTGACCGGCCGGCCCTGCTGTCCCTGCCGGCCTCCCGAGGCCCCCGGCGCCCGCGCGCCGGGGGCCTCGGTGCGCCCCCTTGAACACAGCTCGTCATATCCCTATTATTTAAATGTGAACGCAAACGCTAAATCTTCGCTCGTGCGCGACGTCGCCGCCCCACGACCCGCTATGAGCGATGCCGCGACACAGGAGACCGCCGAGCTCGCGGCCGAGATCTTCTCCCTGCTCGCCGATGCCACGCGCATCCGCATCATCGCCCTGCTGGAGGAGGAGGGGGAGATCTCCTCCGGCGTCCTGGCCGAGCGCACCGGTCGCAGCGCCGCCGGCGTCTCCCAGCACCTGGCCAAGCTCCGCCTCGGGCACGTTGTCGCCTCGCGCAGCGAGGGCCCCCGCGTCTATTACCGGCTCATCGACGAGCACGCCCGCATCCTCGTGCGCCAGGCCGTCTTCCAGGCCCAGCACGTCACCGGGAACTTGCCCGCCGACCACCGGATCGGAGTGGATCATGAGTGAGACGGCCCCCGAGCGCGCCGAGCCCGCGACGTGCCCTCGGCACGATCCATTATCCTCACCTCCCCCTCCCGCCGAGGCCCATGAGCCGCTCCTGAAGCGGATCGAGACCACCGACGCCGCCCGCGTCATCCTCGTCGCCGTCGGCGCCCTGGCCGCCTGGATCGCCCGCCTGGCGGGCACACCGGGGTGGACGCTGGCGACCATCGGCACCGTCATCCTGGCAGCCGGATGCTGGCCCATCGCCGTCGAGGCCTGGGGCGACCTGCGCGAGCGACGCATGAGCATGGAGCTGTCCATGCTGCTGGCCATCGCCGCGGCCGCTGTTATCGGGCAGTGGGGGACGGCCCTGCTCATCGCCCTGTTCGTGCTCGTGGCCGAGATCCTGGAGGACCTGTGCATGGAGCGGGGGCGCGACGCGCTCACCGGCCTCATGACCTTCCTGCCGCGCACGGCCCACGTCATCATCGACGGCGAGGAGCGCGAGATCCCCATCGATGACCTCGCCCCGGGCCAGGTCATCGCCCTGCGCCCCGGCGGGAGGGTCCCGGCCGACGGCGTCGTGCGCAGGGGCAGCGCCGACATCGATCAGTCCCGGATCACCGGGGAATCCCTGCCGGTAACCGTGGACGCGGGCGATCCCGTGCCCGCAGGTTCGATCACCCAAGGGCCCCTCGAGCTCGAGGTGACGAGGGCGGGCGAGGATTCCTCCTTTGCAAGGATCATCGCGGCCGTGCGCGCCGCGCAGGACAGCCGCGCCCCCGTCCACCGCCTGGCGGACGTGCTCGCCGCCCGCATCGTCTACCTGGCCCTCGGCCTGGCGCTCCTCACCCTTGTCGTCACGCGGGACACCGGGGCCACGATCTCCGTGATCATCGCCGCCGGGGCCTGCGGCGTCGCGGCCGGCACGCCCCTGGCCGTCCTGGCATCCGTCGCCCGGTGCGCGCGCACCGGGGCCTTCATCAAGGACGGGGCGCATCTGGAGAGCCTGTCCGCCGTCGACACCGTGGTGCTCGACAAGACCGGCACGCTGACGACCGGCGCGCCTCGGGTGGTCGGCCTGCGCCCCGCCAGCGGCGACGCGGGCGCCGAGGACTCCCTGCTCCGCCTGTCCGCGGCCGCCGAGTGGAACACGGAGCACCCCATAGGGCGGGCCATCCTGGAGAGGGCCCGCGAGCGAGGCCTGGCCATCCCCTCGCCCGAGTCCACCCTCTACACCCCTGGTAGGGGGGTCGAGGCCGTTGTCGAGGGACAGCGGGTGAGTGTCGGCCGCCCCGACACCGATCGGGACTCCAGCGCTCTCGACGGGCTGCCGGGCCCCGCGGCGGACCTGCCCGCGGGTGCCACCGCCGTCCGGGTCGTCGTCGACGGCGCCACGGCGGGGATCATCCTGGTGGCCGACGAGCTGCGCGAGGGATCGGCGCTCATGCTCTCGAAGATCCGCGATATGGGCCTCGATGTCCTCATGCTCACCGGTGATGCGCCGTCGACGGCCGCGAGGATCGGCGCCGAGCTGGGCCTGACCCCCGGGCAGATCCGCGCCGGGCTGCTGCCCCAGGACAAGGAGGCGATCATCAGCGAGCTGCGCGCGGCGGGCCATCGCGTGGCGATGGTCGGCGATGGCGTCAACGACGCTCCTGCCCTCTCCACCGCCGACGTGGGCATCGCGATGGGCTCGGGCACGGATGTTGCCCGAGAGGCGGGCGACATCGTCCTCGTGGGGTCGGACCCACTCTCCCTGGCGCGCACGATCCACATCGCCCGCAAGGCCCGGCGCGTCATCATGGCGAACTTCATCGGGACCATCGCCGTGGACGCCGTCGCGATGGGGATGGCCGCACTGGGCCTGCTGGGCCCGATCGCCGCCGCCCTCGTGCACGTGGGCTCCGAGAGCGCCTTCATCCTCAACTCCGCGCGTCTGGCCCCCGGCCCGCGGCGCTGAGCCGCGGCAGCCAGTCCTCAGGCGCCGACCGGCACGGGAGGCAGCACCGCTCCGCTCACCCGCCTTCCATCCCCCGAGCGCACCGCGCGCCGGGAATGTCGGGTACTCTCACCCAGGACGTTTGTCCACTGGCCGCGCCCGGGCGACTCGGCGCTCCAGGATCCGCCCCCTCCCGGGTCTTCGGAGGGCGCTGGGCGCAGAACTCGCCCCAGCTCTCCTCAGACCCGCTATTGACCAGCAACGACGCCGGAGGTCCTCATGGCACCCGCCTTCCCCGCCAGCGCTATCCCAGTGGCCCTCGCGACAGGCTTCACGCCGTCGACGAGCGCCGTCGGGGACAGCGTCTACCTGACCGCTCTCGTGGGACTCGTGCCCCTGGTGGCCTTCTTCGTCCTCATGGGCGCCTTCAAGGTCAAGACCCATTGGTGCGCACTCATCTCCCTGGCGATCTCCATGGTCATCGCCCTCTTCTTCGGGATGCCGGTGGGCCTGGCCGCCATGAGCGCCACCCAGGGCGCGGTCTTCGGCCTCATGCCGATCGTCTACATCATCATCGCCGCCGTCTGGCTGTACAACCTCACCGAGTCCTCCGGGCGCAGCGCCGACCTCAAGGCGATCTTCAACGTCATCGGCAAGGGCGACCAGCGCGCCCAGGCGCTCATCATCGCCTTCTCCTTCTGCGGGCTCATGGAGGGCCTGGCGGGATTCGGCGCGCCCGTAGCCATCACCTGCGCCCTGCTGGTGGGCCTGGGCCTGCCCAAGATCAAGGCGGCCGTGACCACGGTCGTGGGCAATGCCATCAACGTCGGATTCGGCGCCATGGCGATCCCGGTGACCACCGCCGGCCAGCTGGGCGGGGAGGACGCCGTCGAGGTCGCCACCCGCATGGGGCACCTCACCTGGATCTTCGCGGCCTTCATCCCCCTGGTCCTGCTGCAGATCATCGACGGGATGCGGGGCATCAGGCAGTTGTGGCCACTGGCACTCGCGATCGGCCTGGCAACCGGCGCCGGGCACTTCCTCGTCTCCTCAGTCTCCTATGAGCTGACCGCCGTTGCCGCCTCCCTGCTGGGCCTGGCCGCCGGCTACGTCTTCCTGCTGGTGTGGAACCCGACGACGCCCGAGGAGTTCCGCACCTTCGTGGCCGAGGAGGACAGGCCCGACGGCGCCCGCGTGGGGCTCGCCCTGCTGCCCTATGTGCTCGTGGTCGTCATCATCGCCATCACCAAGCTGTGGAAGGTCGGTGTGGACCTGCCGGCGGTGCTGAAGTCCAAGGACCTGCCGATCCACTGGCCCGGGGTCCACGGCCAGCTGCTGAGCGCTGACGGCAGGCCCTCACCGTCAGGCACCTACACCCTTCAGATCCTGTCCAATCCGGGCACGTGGATCTTCGTCACCGGCATCATCGTGGCCATCGTCTACGGAACCGTCTCCTCCGGCGGGCGATACCGCACGAGCGTGGGCGCCATGTTCGCCGTCCTGCCCAGGACGATCCACAACCTGCGCCTGGCGATCCTGACCATCGCCACGGTCATGGCGCTGGCCTACGTCATGAACTTCTCCGGCCAGACCACGGCGATCGGCGCGGCACTGGCGTCGACCGGCGCATTCTTCGCCTTCCTCGCCCCGATCCTGGGCTGGGTGGGCACCGGCGTGGCGGGCTCAGCGACCTCCGCCGGCGCATTCTTCGCCAAGCTCCAGGCGACAGCCGCCCAAGGCGCCGGTCTCGACGCGCGCATCCTGCTGGCGGGCAACACGATCGGCGGCGGCCTGGGCAAGATCATCTCCCCGCAGAACCTGGCGGTGGCCTCCACCGCGATCGACGAGCCCGGATCGGATGCCGAGATCCTCAAGCGGGTCGCCCCGTACTCGATCGGCCTGCTGCTGCTCCTGTGCACGCTGGTGTTCATCGGCTCGCAGGGCTGGCTGGGCGCCTACATGCCCATCCGCTGAGCCGCCCGAGGCCGGGCCCGCCCCCCTTCCCCGCAGTCGGCCCGGCCCACCCGTTCAGTCGCCCCCTCGCGCCACACGCGCGAGGGGGCGACTCGCTGAGAGCCCGCCGGGGAAAACATCACGACACACATTCGTAATATCCGGCGCGCGGAGGGGTGCCACCACCGACGCGGCCGGCGCTCTCAACCGGCCACCCACCCGATGACAGCGCCGAGTTTCCGCAGTACGCCAAGGGTCGCGCCCCCACCGCGCTCCACCCGGCGCCGTCTCCTGGACATCACGGCCACCGGGGCAGGGACGAAGGCCCTAGGGTGAGAGCGACATCGGACAACGACGCCGCGAGTACAGAAGACAGGGAGGTCCTCATCGTGCGTATCGCGCTCTTCGCGACCTGCATCGCGGACACCATGTTCCCGCAGGCGCCGCAGGCGACCGTCACACTCTTGGAGAGGCTCGGCCATGAGGTCGTCTTCCCCGAGGGGCAGGTCTGCTGCGGCCAGATGCACGCGAACACCGGGTATTTCAAGCAGGGCGCCAAACTCATCCGCAACCACGTGGACACCTTCGAGCCCGTGCTCGACGGCGAGTGGGACGCCATCGTCGTCCCCTCGGGCTCCTGCACCGGGGCCACACGTCACGAGCAGGCCCTCGTTGCCGAGCATGTCGGGGACCACGACCTGGCCAAACGGGCCGACGCCGTCGCCGAACGGACCTACGACCTATCCGAGCTGCTCGTCGACGTCCTCGGACTGACCGACGTCGGCGCCTACTTCCCCCACCGCGTCACCTACCACCCCACCTGCCACTCGATGCGCATCGCGAAGGTTGGAGACCGTCCCTACACGCTGCTGCGCGCCGTCGAGGGCATCGATCTCGTCGACCTGCCCGACGCGGACGTCTGCTGCGGGTTCGGCGGCACCTTCTCCATGAAGAACCATGAGGTCTCCACGGCGATGCTCACCGATAAGGTCTCCCATGTGAAGGCCACCAAGGCCGAGATCCTGTGCGCGGGCGACTACTCCTGCCTCATGCACATCGGCGGCGGGCTGTCCCGCTTGAACTCCGGGGTGCGGATCATGCACCTCGCCGAGATCCTCGCCTCGACGAAGGACGCCCCCTTCATCGGCAACGTCGCCTTCCAGGCGGATGTGGAGGTGGCCCGATGAGCCAGACATTCCTGGGCATGCCCGCGGGCGCGGGCCGGCGCCCCGAGACCCACCCCCATACCGGCGGCTGGGTGACCACCGTGGACGTCCCCGAGGACCCGCTGCGCTGGGGCACCACCTTCACCAAGGGCGCGCACCGCACCCTGCAGAACACGCAGATGCGCCGCAACCTCGGCCACGCCACTCGCACCATCCGGGGCAAGCGCGCCATGCGCGTGGAGGAGATGCCGGACTGGGAGGACCTGCGCGACGCCGCCTCCGCCGTCAAGAACGAGGTGATGAGCAACCTGCCCGAGCTCCTGGAGCAGTTCGAGGCCAACGTGACCGCCCGGGGCGGGATCGTCCACTGGGCGCGCGACGCCGCCGAGGCCAACGCCATCGTCGCCGAGATCATCAGATCCAAGGGCGTCGACGACGTCGTCAAGGTCAAGTCCATGGCCACCCAGGAGACCAATCTCAACGAGCACCTCAAGTCCGAGGGCATCACCGCCCACGAGACCGACCTGGCCGAGATGATCGTCCAGCTCGCCGACGACATGCCCTCGCACATCGTCGTGCCCGCCATCCACCGCAACCGCTCCGAGGTCCGCGGTATCTTCCTGGACCGCATGGACGACGCCCCCGAGGACCTGTCCGACACGCCTGAGGAGCTGGCCGGGGCCGCCCGCGCTCACCTGCGCAAGAAGTTCCTCCACGCCAAGGTGGCCGTCTCCGGCACCAACATGGGCGTTGCCGAGACCGGCACCGTCTCGATCTTCGAGTCCGAGGGCAACGGCCGCATGTGCCTGACCCTGCCGGACACGCTCATCACCCTCATGGGCATCGAGAAGCTCGTCCCCCGCTTCCAGGACGTCGAGATCTTCTCCCAGCTCCTGCCGCGCTCGGCCACCGGAGAGCGCATGAACCCCTACACCTCCATGTGGACGGGCGTCACCGAGGGCGACGGCCCCCAGGAGTTCCACCTCATCCTCATGGACAACGGGCGCACCAAGGCCCTGTCCGACCCGATCGGCCGCGAGGCGCTGCACTGCATTCGCTGCGGCTCGTGCATGAACATCTGCCCCGTCTACCAGCACACGGGCGGCCACGCCTACGGCTCGGTCTACCCCGGGCCCATCGGCGCGATCCTCACCCCCCAGCTGACCCAGGGCCTGTCCGACGACGATCCGGTCCACACCCTGCCCTACGCCTCAACCCTGTGCGGGGCCTGCGGCGAGGTCTGCCCGGTCAAGATCGACATCCCGACGATCCTCGTCCACCTGCGCGCCAGGACCGTCGATGTCAAGCGCAAGATCCTCCCCGATATGTGGGACGTGGCCATGGGGGTGACCACGCCGGTCATGAAGAGCGGCAGGGTGTGGGCCACGGCCACGAAGGCCATCAAGGCCACGCGCCTCATCGACCGGGACGGCAAGATCGGCTCCCTGCCCTTCCCCGCCTCGATGTGGACGGGCACCCGCGACGTGCCCGCCGCCCCCGCGGAGAGCTTCCGCGAGTGGTGGAGGCGCACGCACCCGCAGTCGACTGCGAGCAGTAAGAGTAAGGAGGACAAGTGATGGACGCCCGCAGCGTGATCCTCTCGCGCGCCCGGGAGGCGATCTCCCGCTCCCAGACCGCCCCGGCCGCGCCCGTCCCCCGCGCCTATACGCGCGTCGGCGCCAACCCGCCCGGATCCGAGCCCGTCGTAGCCGAGATGGTGGAGAAGCTGGAGGACTACAACGCCGTCGTGCGGGTGGAGGCCGAGGACGTCGGCATCCTCGACGCCATCGACGCCCTCCTGGCCGACGCGACCACCGTCGTGGTTCCCGCAGGGCTCCCGCAGGCCTACAAGGAGGCCGCTGCGAGGAACGGCCGGACCGTCCGCGAGGACTCCCGCCAGGATCCGATCCCCACACTCGAGCTCGACGAGATCGAGGCCGTCGTGACCTGCTCGCGCACCGCGATCTCGCTGTCGGGCACGATCTGCCTCGACGGCGAGCCCGACCAGGGGCGCCGCGCCATCTCCCTGGTGCCGGACCGCCACGTCATCATCTTGGAGCGCGAGTCGATCCAGCCCACGGTGCCGCAGGCCGTGGACATCCTGGGCGAGAACCCGACCCGTCCGACGACCTGGATCGCCGGCCCATCGGCCACCAGCGACATCGAGCTCATCCGCGTCAACGGCGTCCACGGGCCCCGCAACCTGGGGGTCGTCATCGCGCACTGACCGCGGGGCCGGACTCGATCCGGCTCCGAGCAAAGCCCTACTGCCCGGGATGTTCACCCTCGGGCAGTGGAGAACCGGAGGCCCCGGCGCTCATCCCTGTCCCAGAGGGCGCCGGGGCCTCCGCGTCCCTCTTCCCCTCCCATACCGCTCGCTGACATGCCACGATGGAGGGCATGGGCATTGAGATCACAGCGGATCCGTCGCATCTCGAGGGCCGACGCCCCCTCACGCCGGGCGGGCAGCACAAGGAGCAGTTGGGCGCGCCCGAGCGGCGCAAGGCGATCCTCGCCCATCTCCGGGCCACTGGCGAGGCGGCAGTGTCCTCCCTGCCAGGCCTGTTCGGGGTTTCCGTGGAGACAATCCGGCGCGACCTGCGCGAGCTCGAGGACACGCACGCGATCACCCGTTCCTACGGGCGCGTGAGGATCGCTGAGGCCTCCAATTACGAGTCGACCCTGACCTACAGGAAGGAGCACCTGGCCGATGAGAAGGAGCGCATCGCCCAGGTCGCCGTCGATCGACTGGGCGCGGCCGACACCGTCTTCCTCGATGAGGGCTTCCATCCGCTCCTCGTCGGCCGGGCCCTGCCCACGGACCGGGATCTGACGATCATCACCGCTTCCCTGCCCACGGCTCTGGAGATGTGCGAGCGCCCCCGCACCACCGTGATCGTGCTGGGCGGCAGGGTGCGCCACGTGACCGCCGCCAGCGTCGAGCGGTGGGCCACGAGGATGCTGCGCGATATGCAACCGGACCTGGCCATCATCGGCGCCAACGGGGTGGATCTGGACGGCTGGCTCACCACGCCCCACGCCTCTGTGGCCGAGGTCAAGGAGACCGCCCTGTCCGTGTCCCAGCGGGCCCTGTTCGTGGGCTCGCATACGAAATTCGCGCGCTCCACCCTGTGCCGGTTCGGCCACGTGCGCCAGTTCGAGCGCATCATCACCGGCACCGAGCTGCGCTCATCGATCGCCCGCCGGATCATCAGCGCCGGGGGGCGCCTGGATCGGGTCTGATCACGACCCACTCGGCGAGGCACCGTGAGCACCCGTTCCCACCGGGGGAGCACCCGCCGGGCCCGCCGATCCGCTTCCCTCAGTGAATCGGGCACCGATCCTGTCGATAACGGTCACCCGGGCACCGTGAACCGGTCACCCGGGCGCATCGCCGGGCCCGCTCAGCCGCGCCGGCGGAATCGATGCGCCGGCGGGCCCCCATCGGTGAATCGGCAGTCGGGAATCCCCGACCGGTCACTGTCAGGCGCGCTCCGATCGGCGATGCTGGATGCGCCAGAACGAGCTGGCTGACATCCAAGACAACGCAGTCCCTCTCGAAACGAGCCTTGAATGCCTAGATCCATTCCTGTCATCGCAGCGATCCAGAAGACCGGATTCCCCACCAATCTCGCCATTGGCTTCCTCGGCGTCATCATCTTCGTGATCGGAGATGGAATCGAAGCCGTGTGGATCACGAACTACTTCTCCTCCGACGACGTCGGGTTCTCGGTGGCGCAAGGGTCCACCATCGTCTCCTTCTACGGCGTCGTCGTCGCACTCGCGGCGTTCCTGTCCGGGGCGCTGTGCGATGCCCTGGGCTGTCGAGCGGTCATGCTCACCGGCCTGATATCCTTCCTCGTCTTCGACGTCCTGTTCATCGTCGTCGGACTCCCCAGCCACTCGATGCCGCTCGTCCTGCTGTTCTACGGGCTGCGCGGATTCGGCTACCCCATGTTCGCCTACGGCTACCTCACCTGGACCATGATGGTCACGCCCCCGGAGCGCCAGTCCTCGGTCTCCGGCTGGTTCTGGTTCGCCTTCTCCCTGGGCATGCAGTTCCTCGGCTCCTATTTCTCGAGCTTCTTCCTGCCGGCCATCGGCCATATCGCCACTCTGTGGGCCGGGTGGATCCTCGCGGCCATCGGCGGCATCATCACGATGCTCTTCCTGCGCCGGCACCCCTCGGCGAAGCAGACCGCGGGGATCTCGATCGCCAAGTCGGTCGGCTCGGCGGTATCCGTCCTCTGGCGCTACCCCAAGGTGTCGATCGGCGGCATCGTCAAGATCATCAACCTCTCCGGCCAGTACGGGATGCAAGTCTACTATGTCGTCTACCTCCACAAGGTATTCGGAATGCCGGAGTCCCAAGCCATCCTCGAGTTCTCCGTATTCGGTCTGGTCGCGATCATCGGCGACGTCTTCTGGGGCGTGGCCGGCGACCGGATCGGATGGAGGAACACCCTGCAATGGGCGGCCACCCCGATCACTTTCGCCTCCCTGGTGTACATGTACTTCATCCCGATCATCGCAGGACCGAACTTCTTCCTCATCGCGATCGGCACCGCTGGGATCGGCATCGGCCTGAGCGCGCACGTGCCCACCACTCCCCTGCTCGTGGCCCACGCGCACGGAGAGACCGGCAATGCCCTGGCCATCCTCAACCTCGGAGCCGGCCTGGGAGCATTCGTCGGCCCGGCCATCGTGACCATGCTCCTGGGCGACGAGAACACCGCGCAGGGCTACTTCTTACCCGCGATGGCACTCGCCTTCATCTACGCCGTCTCCTTCCTGCTGTGCTTCGCCCTCAAGCTGCCCGGCAACGCGCGAATCCTCCACTCGGCGCCCGCACTGTCCGACAAGCCGGAGGAGGGAGCCGGCCACGCGACCGCCTGACGCCGCCCCGCGCCCATGGGCACCGCCGCGCTCCGGAGCGCGAGCGATTCATCGACAGCCGCCGGGCGACAGCCCCCATATCCATCGCCATATCCATCGCCAGATGACCACCACCGACTCAAGGAGAGAACCATGACCACCAGCCTCGCCGACTCGCCCCTGGCCCCCGCCTACGACCGCTCGGCCATCACCACCGGGATCGTCCACTTCGGCGTCGGGGGATTCCACCGCGCTCACCACGCCATGTACATAGACCGCCTCATGCGCGAGGGCAAGGCGCTGGACTGGGGCATCTGCGGTGTCGGGCTCCTCCCGGCCGACACCGCCATGCGCGACGCCCTGACAGGCCAGGACACCCTTTACTCGCTCACCCTCAAGCACCCCGACGGGCATCTCGAGCCCACGATCATCGGCTCCATCCACCGCTACCTGTACGCCCCCGAGGCCCGCGCGGAGGTGCTTGACGCGCTCACCGCGCCAACCACGCGGATCGTCTCCCTGACCGTCACCGAGGGCGGCTACAACATCGACGACGCCACCGGCGTCTTCCGCACCGACGCCGAGGGGGCGGTCCACGACGCCGCCAACCCCGGTGAGCCGACGACGGCGTTCGGCTACATCGTGGAGGCACTGCGCCGTCGCCGCGAGGAGGGCACCGCCCCATTCACGGTCATGAGCTGCGACAACCTGCCCGGCAATGGGAGGGTGGCCCGCGCCGCCGTCGTCTCCCAGGCCCGGATGAGCGACCCGGAGCTGGCCAACTGGATCGACACGAGCGTCTCCTTCCCCAACTGCATGGTGGATCGGATCACCCCCCGCACCACCGATGAGGACATCGCCCTGGTGCGCTCCGAGCTCGGCGTCGACGACGCCTGGCCGGTTGTGGCCGAGCCCTTCACCCAGTGGGTGCTTGAGGACGAGTTCCCCGCCGGGCGCCCTGCGTACGAGGAGGTCGGCGTGCAGATGGTGAGTGACGTCGTCCCTTACGAGCTCATGAAGCTCCGGCTGCTCAACGCCTCCCACCAGGCCCTGGCGCACTGGGGACGACCGCTGGGGATGACCTATGGGCACGAGGCCGCCGCCGACCCGCAGATCGCCGCCTGGACCCGCGCCTACCTGGAGCGCGAGGCCCTGCCGACGCTGCGCCCAGTGCCGGGTATCGATCTGCCCGCCTACGTGGACTCGCTATTCGAGCGCTTCACGAACGCGGCGATCGCCGACACCCTGGCGCGCCTGGCCTTCTTCGGCCCCTCGGGCATGCCCAAGTTCGTGCTGCCCACGATCCGGGAGAACCTCGAGGCGGGCCGCTCCATTCGCCTGGGCGCGGCGCTGTGTGCCGCCTGGGCCTGGTGCGCCGAGGGCGTCGACGAGACCGGCAGGCCGATCCCGGACGCCCAGGACCACCTGGAGGACTACGGCCGGCGCCAGCGCGACGGCGAGGAGGGCGCCTTCCTCACCAATGAGGAGGTCTTCTCCGACCTGGGCTCCGATGAACGGTTCCGCTCAGCCTTCCTCGCCGAGCTCGCCGCCATCAAGGAGCAGGGCGCGCGCGCCCGGATGGAGGCCACTCTCAGCGAGGACTGAGCCGCGGTCGCGGCTGCACGGTCCGGAAAGGCTCCCAGCGCGCCGATCCCCGGGATCGGGTCCGCCGGCGATACCGGAGGCCCCGGCACCCCTCCCCATCCTGGAGGGCGCCGGGGCCTCCGCACACCTCAGCGATTACACAGGCAAGCCTTGCCTTGCTATTTCAGCGGCCTCAGAGCATACTTCGACGTGCGCCAGACCTAGACCAAGGTCCCGGCATTGTCCGATCGCCGCAGCAGCCACCGCCCACTGCGGCACCACCAGCCGACAAAGAGGTAGCACTGTGGTGAAGCGCCAGTTCCCCAGACCATCCGAGATCTTCGAACTCCTGCAGTTCAAGTCCCCCGACTTCAACGCGCGCCGTCGCCGCCTTGCCGCAGCTCAGACGATCTGGGACCTTCGCACTATCGCCAAGCGCACCACACCCGCCGCCGCCTTCGATTACACCGACGGCTCCGCCGACGAGGAGATCTCCCTGCGCCGCGCCCGTCAGGCCTTCCGGGACATCGAATGGCACCCGGACATCCTGCGCCCCGCGCCGGAGACCGACACCTCCTGCTCCATCCTCGGCGGGCGCTCCTCACTCCCCTTCGGCATCGCCCCCACCGGATTCACCCGCCTCATGCAGACCGAGGGCGAGATCGCCGGGGCCACCGCCGCCGGCGCCGCGGGCATCCCCTTCAGCCTGTCCACGCTGGGGACCACGTCCATGGAGGATGTCGCCGCCGCCAATCCCAGCGGCCGCAACTGGTTCCAGCTCTACGTCACCCGCCAGCGTGAGATCTGCTACGGGCTGGTCGAGCGCGCGCAGAGGGCCGGCTTCGACACCCTCATGTTCACCGTGGACGTGCCCACCGCCGGGGCCCGCCTGCGGGACAAGCGCAATGGGTTCTCCATCCCGCCGCGGATCACCGCCGGAACGGTCCTCAACACGGCGATGTACCCGCGCTGGTGGTTCGATTTCCTGACCACCCCGAAGCTGGAGTTCGCGTCCCTGTCCTCCACCGACGGCACGGTGGGCGAGCTGCTCGACTCCGTCATGGACCCCACGATCTCCGACGACGACCTCGCCGTCATCCGCTCCATGTGGACGGGCAGGATCATCGTCAAGGGGGTCCAGAACGTGCAGGACTCCAAGCGGCTCGTCGACCTCGGCGTCGACGGGATCCTGCTGTCCAATCATGGCGGGCGCCAGATGGACCGCGCCCCCGTCCCCTTCCGCCTCCTGCCCGAGGTCCTGCGGGAGGTGGGCAAGGACACCACGGTCATGATCGACACCGGCATCATGCATGGTCAGGACATCATCGCCGCCGCCGCTCTGGGATCGAAGTTCTCACTGGTGGGCCGCGCCTACCTGTACGGCCTCATGGCCGGCGGCCGGGCCGGGGTGGACCGCATGATCGAGATTCTCGCCGATCAGATCGTGCGCACCATGCGCCTGCTCGGGGTCGCTACCATCGAGGAGCTAGAACCCCGTCACATCACCCAGCTCACCCGCCTCGTCCCCGTGAGCCGACAGGTCGCCGCGGCGGAGGCGAGCCTCAGCCGCTGAGGGCCACGGATCCACGGATCACGCCGGGCAAGGTCGGATCCCGGCCGATCGCCCCGACCGGCACCGCGTCCCGCCTCCAGGCTCCTCGCCTATGATGGGACCGCTCCGCCCCCGTTCCCGAACCAGATTGGATGCCCATGGCCCCCTCCATCACCAGTCGCGATGTCCAGCTCAAGGATTTCAGGAGGGTTCGCACGGGCTCCCGCTACGTCATCGAGGATGTGGACGCGACGATGGAGCGCGCCGCTCATGCCCTGCGCGCATGGGAGGGAAGGGGAGCGCCGACCCTCATGGCCTCGATGAGCACCGCCCCGGGAGGAAAGGACATCCTGACCGCCGATCGGCTGCTGAACACCCTATTCGACGACCTGTGGATGCCTTTCCGGACCGGTTACTCCCAGGAAGAGGTCGATGAATACCTCGATGAGGTGACCGAAGCGCTCAAGGATTGGGAATCGGGCGCACCGCGCTGAGGCGCCACCGGGCCGGCTCAGCCGCGCTTGACGATGGGGAAGGTGATCGTCTCACGGATCCCCTGGCCGGTCAGCGCCATCAGCAGGCGGTCGATGCCCATGCCCATGCCGCCGCAGGGCGGGAAGCCCTGCTCCATGGCAACGAGGAAGTCCTCGTCGAGAACCATGGCCTCCGGGTCACCGTTGGCCGCCGCGAGGGCCTGCGCCTCGAAGCGCTCGCGCTGAACCACCGGGTCGGCCAGCTCGGAGTAGGCGGTACCCAGTTCGAAGCCGCGCACGTACAGGTCCCACTTCTCCGTCAGTCCCGGCTTGGAACGGTGATAGCGGGTCAGCGGCGAGGTGTCCTCGGGGAAGTCGTAGACGAAGGTCGGGGCCCACAGGGAGTCGCCGACGGTCACCTCGAAGATGTCCTCGGCGATCTTGCCGGCCACCGCGTAGTCGTCGACCTCCAGGCCCAGCTTCTCGGCGATGCGGACGAGATCCTCACGCGGGGTGCCCACGGTGATCTCCTCGCCGACGGCCTCGGAGATGGAGGTGTAGAGGTCGATCTTCGCCCACTCGCCGGATAGGTCGTACTCGGTGCCATCCGCGAGTACGACGACCTCCCCGCCCTCGGGAAGGCCGAAGGCGTCACGGGCCGCCTGCTGGACGAGGTTGCGAGTCAGCTCCGCCATGCCGTTGTAGTCCGAGTAGGCCTCGTAGGCCTCCAGGGCGGCGAACTCCGGGGAGTGGGAGGAGTCGGCGCCCTCGTTGCGGAAGTTGCGGTTGATCTCGAACACGCGGTCCACGCCGCCCACGACCGCCCGCTTGAGATAGATCTCCGTGGCGATGCGCAGGTAGAGATCCATGTCGAAGGCGTTCATGTGGGTGACGAACGGGCGCGCGGCGGCGCCGCCGTGGATGACCTGGAGCATAGGGGTCTCCAGCTCCACGTAGTCGCGGCGGTGGAAGTTCTCGCGCAGGGAGCGCACGACGGCGGCGCGGATGCGCACCATGTCGCGGGCCGCCGGGCGGGTGAGGAGGTCGAGCTCGCGGCGGCGCACCCGCTGCTCCTCGGACAGGGTGACGGCCTCGCCGGCCTCGTTGGTCCAGGTCTTGGGCAGGGGGCGCAGGGCCTTGGAGGCGATGCGCCAGGCCGGGACCTCGAGGGCATCGTCGCCGGCGGCGGCGAGATCGTCGGCGCCATGGCCCTCGCACAGGAGCGGCTCGGCGAAGACGGAGAGCTCGCCGCGGCGGGAGGTGCCCACGTGGCCGTGGACGAAGAGGTGATCGCCGAGGTCGACGTCCGCCTTGAAAGCGGCGAGCGAGGAGTGCCCCCGGCCGGGCAATGACTTGGCCGACAGCATCGCCTGCAGAGTGGTGCCGGCGCCGTCGGCCAGAGTGACGAAGCAGAGCTTGCCGGTGTTGCGCAGGAAGACGACGCGGCCGGCCACACCCACGACGTCCTCGGTCTCCTCACCGGCGGCCAGGTCCGCGTACTTCGCGCGGACGGCGGCGATCGTGGTGGTCAGGGGGAGCTGGACGGGATAGGGGTCCCAGCCCTCGGCGCGCAGGCGCTCACGCTTGCCGGCGCGGATGGCGAACTGCTCACCGGGGCTCGGCTCGGCCTTGGACTGCTTCGGCCCGCCCTGCGCGGGGGGCTCAGCGGAGGGAGCAGCGGGGGGAGTCACAGGGGCGTCGGCCAGGGGGGATGCCTCGGGGGCAGTGGGGTTATCGTCGATCACAGCCCGAGTCTACGGCTCCTCCACGCGCGCCGGACCGGCCCGCACCGTGATCCGCGTCGAAGTCAGTCCGCAGGCTTGTGGATGACTGGCGTCCCGATCGGGGAGGCGCACTTGGATGAGCGCCCAAGACGCCGGCCGACGAGGACCTCGTGAACGATGAACTGGAGGCGATCGCGGTCGACGATGCCGCCCTGGGCCAGGGCGCCATCGTCGAGGAACTGCGGGATCCACTGACCAGCCGCTATGACGCCGGCGCCCGGAAACGACTGGAGGAGGTCGTGCCGAGGACGCGATCCCCTCCGGAGAGTCTCACCGCCCATCGAGCGGTGGCTGCCGATCACGCTGTTCCGCGAGATCGCAACGTTTCTCCGCCGGGGCAAGAGAAGCGTGCCGAGGCTGAGCGCGCAGAACCGCGTCGCGGCTCAGGCACGGGCCTCGGCGAGCGGAATGCCAGAGGGACACAGGCCCTGGAGGCGAGCGGCCGCCGAGTCCATGGGCACGCCTCCGGGCTCGGCGGAGCGCTCGACGATCCGGTTCCTGGCGTCGACGAAGACGACGCGCGGCTGGTAGGCACGGGCCTCCTCATCGCTCATCTGCCCGTAGGCGATGAGGATGATGACATCGCCCGGGCTGACCAGGTGGGCGGCGGCGCCGTTGACACAGATCTGGCCGCTGCCGCGCTCGCCGGGGATGACGTAGGTGGACAGGCGGTTGCCGTTGGCGCAATCGCAGATGTCCACCCGCTCACCGGGCAGGAGATCGGCGGCTTCAAGGAGCGCGGCATCCACGGTGATCGAGCCGACGTAGTCGAGGTCGGCCTGGGTGACGGTGGCGCGGTGGATCTTGGACGTCATCATCGTCCGGGTGCGGGTGCTCATCGCGAATCAGCCTAGACGGCCGCAGGGGCGGCACCAGCCCCCGGATGAGAGGTCTGCACCACTATCGCCGGTGCCGTCCTTGCGGTCTCGGCCAGGATTCGCGGTCTCGGCCCCGCTTCGCGCCCTCATCCTCGCCGTTTGAAGGCGCGAAGCGGGGCCAGCCGGTATGTGAGGCCCGAGGGCGCAGGCATCAGCGCCGGTCAGCACGTCAGGGGCACACGGGCGTTGTCGATGAGGCGGGTGGCGCCCACGCGGGCCGCGAGCGCGAGCAGTCCCTGGCGCGGCTCGGCCTGCGCCTGCTCCTCCCGCGTCTTGGGGCCCGCGGCCAGCCCGAGCCCGGCGCCCGCCAGGTCCACGAAGGTCTCCGGGTCCACGAGCGCGACGTAGTCGACCTCGACGCCGGGCGCAGTCTCCAGGTGGGTCAGCGCGGCGGTGCGGATGCGCGACGCGTCCGCCCCCGCGTCGGCCGCCGCCCGGCCGGCCTCCAGGGCTTGGGACAGGGCGAGAGCCTGCCGGCGCTGCTCGGGGCCGAGATAGGCGTTGCGCGAGCTCATGGCCAGGCCATCGGGTTCACGACGGATGTCCACTGCCACGATCTCCACGGGCACGGCGAGGTCGCGGACCATGGCGCTGACGATGGCGAGTTGTTGGGCGTCCTTGCGCCCGAACATCGCCCACCTGGGGGCCGTCAGGTGCAGGAGGGCGAGCACCACCTGGCACACGCCGCCGAAGTGCGTGGGCCGTGAGCGCCCCTCCAGGACTGTGGCGATGGGGCCGGGGTCGATGCGCACTCCCGGCTCGCCTCCCGGGTACATGACCTCGGGGGTGGGTGCGAAGACGATGAGCCTGCCCACGCGCAGGGCACCGTCATCCCTCGTGAGCGCGCCGGTGAGCCCGGCGACGTCGGCCTCGAGGGTGCGCGGGTAGGCGTCGAGATCCTCACCGGGGGCGAACTGGAGGGGGTTGACGAAGATGGTGACGACGACGGTCCCGAACTCCCCCACGCGGCGCGCGGCCTCGATGACGAGATCGAAGTGGCCCTGGTGGAGGGCGCCCATGGTCATGACAACGGCGCGCGGCGCGGCATCGCCCGCGAGGGCGTCGGCGAGCTCCGCGCGAGTGCGGGCCAGGACAGCGGGGGACGGTACGACGGAGCCGGTCATGGCGTTCACACTACTGCGCCCGGGCCGATCCGCGCCCGGGCGCGCCTCGCGGGGGTCGGACCGCTGACGGGGCGCGCGAGCCGGGCGCGAACGGGCGCCGTTGCTCGTCAGGCCCCCGACTCACCGGCCTCCAGCGCGCGTCTGATGGCGTCGGCCCGCTCGGCGCCGAGCGCTCCGGCGGACTCTCTGCGGTCCGCGGTGGCACGGGCCAGCGCCCGGTAGGTGGCGGTGACATCGCTGAGACCGTGGCCCGAGGAGTCCTCCAGCGCTTCGAGGGCGGTCAGGTGGCGGGTGATCGTGCCCGCGTCCCCCCGGGCGATGGGTCCGGTGAGAGAGGATTCCCCCTCGTGTAGGGCTCCGTCGAGCGCGGCGGTGAGCAGTGGGCGAAGAGTGGCGGCGCCATCGGGGACACCAGCGGCCTCCAGGGCGCGCACGGCCTGGGTGACGAGGGTGACGAGATGGTTGGCGCCGTGGGCTAGTGCGGCGTGGTAGGCGGGTCGCGCGGATTCCTCCAGGACGAAGGGCTCGCCACCGAGCTCGACGGCGAGGGCCTGGGCGATTGGCAGGACGGCGGCGGGCGCGGTGACGGCCATGGGGCATCCGGTGAGGCGGGCGAGGTCCGTGGACCAGCCGCTGAAGGTCATGGCCGGGTGGATCGCCAGGGGGATCGCCCCGCACAGGCGCGCGGGCTCGAGAATGGCGATGCCGTGCGTGCCCGAGGTATGGACGACGAGCTGGCCCGGCTGCCAGCGGCGCAGGTCGGCCAGGCCCTGGACGAGGGGTCCCAGGGCGTCATCGGGGATGGCGAGGAGGATGAGCTCGGCGCGCTCGACGATGCTCTCAACCTCCAGGATGGGCACGCCGGGCAGGAGCATCTCGGCACGCTCGCGCGAGGCCTGGGAGACGGCGTGGACACCGACGACCTGATGCTCGACGGCGCGCAGGGCCGAACCGAGAACCGCTCCCACGCGCCCGGCGCTGATGACCCCCACCCCGAGGCGCCCGGGGCGGGCCGCTCCCCCTGCCTGAGAGGGGGCGGGGGACTCGGGGTTGTCGGGTGAAGATGCGTCGCTCATGGCCGGGATCGTCTCACGATATGGAGGCGGTGACGCGGGAGAGCCAGCGGTCGAGGTGCTCATCGTGGCCCCGCCTCGCCATCCGCGCGGCGATGAGCGCCGAGAGCTCGGTGACGTGCTGGGCGTCGAGATTCGACAGGATGACGGGCACATCGGAGTCGACCATGTCGAATCGGAGGGTCGCCAGGCCGCAGCGCCGCGCGAGGGGCCCCTGGAGGACGCGGAAGGACTGGATGCGCTCGTAGGGGATGACGCTCACGCGCCGTGCCCAGCGGTTGAGGCGCAGGATGACGCAGGTACCGGTCAGGGCGATGGCCTTGCGGCGCCAGGCGATCGGGTTGAAGAGCCGGGCGCGGCGGGGCACGCCGATGAAGCCGCGCTCCGCCGAGCCGATGGGCGCGGCGGCGGGACCGGCACCGGCACCGTCGATGCCGCTCAGAGCCGCGGCGAGGAGAGCATCGGGGTCGGGGGTCCCCAGGTCGGGCACCACCAGCCACAGGGCCCGCAGAGCATGGTCACGCGGGCCGACGGGCAGCAGCCGCGTGAAGACCTTCTTCGCGCCTTTCGATGCGGAGGGGGTGACAGCGCGGCCGGCCACGGTCGCGTCCACGCGCCACCAGTCCTTGCCCCGCCACAGCACCGACTGGACGAGCCCGACGGCGTGCACGCGTCCCGGGGGCAGCGTCGTCGAGGTCGCATCGGTGAGGCCGTAGCGCATGCGGATGCCCGCGGGGGTCGCCGCGGCTCGGAATCCCCAGCCACGGGCGAGGGAGCTCCACTGCAGGGAGATGAGGGTCATGGGGATTGTGAAGAGGCCCGTGATGATGGGCAGAATGGCGAGGACGTCTGCCCCCGTCCGCAGGATGAAGAGCAGCCCGATAGCCGCGAAGAGGACGGCCGTGAGTATGGAGGCCGTTGTCCCGGAGCGCATGAGGGAGGCGATGAGGACACGGGGCTCGACGGCGTAGAGGGGGTGCTCGGCCTCGTCCAGGACGCCCTCGGAGACGCGGGGGAAGCCCACGGCATCCTCGAAGCCCTTGGCCCCAGCTCCCATACCGGCGCCCGCCGGGGACGGGGCGCCGGGCAATGCCCCTGCGGTGCTGGCGCCCGCGGCGAGGTCGAGAATCTCACGCCGCAGCGCCTCGAGCTGGCGGGTGCGCACGTAGCCGATGAGGACCTTGGAGTCCGCGCCGCCGGCGACCTCGACGGAGAGCTGCCCCAGGCCGACGATGCGCCCGAGCAGCGGGTGGGTGATGTCAATGCTCTGGATGCGCGGCAGCCGGGCGATCCGCAGTTGCTTGGCGAGGATCCCTGAGCGCAGGTAGACGGCGTCGGCGTCGACGGCGTAGCTCATCGCCCGCCACGACAGGAACGGGAGCGCGAGGATGACGAGCACGATCAGGCCGAGAATGATCGCGGCGCCGATGAGCCAGGTCGTGGGGTCGCCTCCGGAGACGTCGGCCGCCCAGCCGCGCGCGGTCTGGATGTATTGACCGGGTTCGACCTCGCGCAACTCGCGGTAGAGCTCGATCACGCGCTCGATGTCGTCCAGCGCCCGCCAGGAGACGATGGCGATGAGGGCGGCGACGACCCTCCACCCGCGGACCAGCGGGGTGATGGGATGGACGCGGCGCCAGCTCAGACCCTTGGGGAGACTCATGGCGCGCCGGCGGGCGCTCTTCGGCACGGCGCCCCTCGCGCGCCGGTGGCGAGCGGCGCCGGTCCTGGCCGGGCTCGGGCCGCTGGAGGAGGCGCCGCCCGCCTCGGCGGCCCCGCTCACAGGCCGGCCATCCTCTCCTCGCCGCGCTCGGCGAGGATCTGGCGCAGGTGCTCGGCCTCGGCCACGGGCAGTCCGTTGATGGTGGCATCGGTGCCGGCGCTCGCGGTGTGGAGCTTGACCTCGGCGATGCCCAGGCGGCGTGCGATGGGCCCCTGGGAGGTGTCGACGTACTGCATGCGGCCATAGGGGATGACGGACATTCGGCGCCACATGATCCCCTTGCGCCACAGGAGGTGCTCCCCGGCCAGGGCGTAGCCCATGGCCCGCACCTGGCGGGGGATCATCCACAGCAGCCAGGCGAGGATGACGATCGCGGCGCCGGTTCCCGCCCAGAACCAGGGGCTCACAAGGACCGCGGGGATGGCGAATCCCGCGGCCGGGAGGAGCAGGAGGAAGAGGGCCGCCATGACACGAGCGGTGGCCAGGGAGGGCGAGACCGGGGAGAAGGAGACGCCCTGGGGAGCGAAGGGCCCTCCTACACCGGAGGCGGCGCCAGCCAGACGGGAGGTCCTGGGCGCGGCGGGCCGGCGCTGATCGGCGGGGCCTGGGATCGATTGGGCGGTCATGCGGCGGCCCCGGGGGTGGCGGCGCCGCCCGATCGCGCGGAGCCGGTGGGACGATCATCGTCGTCGGAGGAGTCGATGGCGCACCAGTGCTCGACGAGGAGGCCGACACCGCACCAGGCCGCGCAGGCGGCCAGGCAGAGTCCACTGGTGAGGGCCAGGTCGCTCATCGCCGGTGAGGCGGGAGCGAGGAGCGCACAGGCCAGCCCCCCTGCGTAGACGCCGCCGATGCAGGAGCCCGCCAGTGCGGAGGCCTGCGCGCCGGCGGCGGTCGCGGCGGCGCCGGTGGGGGTGATCCAGGTCGCCTGCCGAGCGCGCAGGCGCCTCACCGCGAGCCCTGCGACGAGGATGACCATGGCGATGACGAGGCCTGTCGCCGCGCCCCACGCGGTGAGGACCGGGATCCAGCCGCGGCTGCGCAGCATGAGATCGAGGGCGACCAGGGAGAGGACGGTCGTCGTGGCGGAGCACGCGAGGACCGCCGTCCAGCGCGTGCGGCGCATCAGTTCCCCTGCCCGCCTCGGCCGATGACGTCCTCCCAGCCGGAGGAGGCCGACCACGTGTGGTCATCCGAGCGCTGGGGGCCCGCAGCCCTTCTCCCGTCCTGCGGAGCCTGGCCCGGTCGGCCGGGCTGTCCCGGCGCGGCCCCGCTGATCGGCTCCGCGACCTGCGGGGCCTGATCGACGAAGGGGCTGGGGGCGGGCGGCGCGGGCGGCACCGGCGCGGAGGGGGCACCGGGCATCCCGGGGCCGGGGGGCGCGGCGTCGGCGCTCGAGGGGTCCTGGGCGAGAGCGTCCTTGATCATGGAGGCGGGGACGGTCTCACTGAAGGGCTCCTCCTCGTCCCCCACGAGGGCGGCCGACGGCGCGGACAGGAAGTCGGGGACGTCCTGCGGCTGCGAGGCCCGCTCGCCGGCGCCGACCTTCTGCGAGGAGTCCGCAAGGGCGTCGGCGGGCACGTACTGGCCGGTGGGGAGCTTGGGCAGGGCGTCGGAGTCGATCCAGTCCAGGGCGAGCCAGCGGATTCCGTCGCGGTCCGGGGCCTGTTCCGCCAGGGCGGCGACGCTCTGGCCGTCGATCTCGGCGAAGGCGTCCGCCTGGGACCAGGGCAGCAGCACGAAGGAGCGGCTGGTGGCGCGCGGGTGCGGGAGGATGAGCTCGGGGTCGGCCGAGCGAAGGTCGGAGTAGGTGATGACGTCGGCGTCGAGGGTGCGCGGGCCCTTCGGCTCCAGGCGCACGCGCCCGGCATCGGCCTCCAGGCGCCGGCAGAGGGCCAGGACATCCTTCGCGGACAGGCTCGTGCGGGCGAGGATCACCGTGTTGAGGTAGTCGGGCTGCTCGCCGGCGCCGGGCTCGATGACGGCGGCGGTGCGCGCCAGAGGGGCGATGGCCGTCACCTCGACGCCCTCGGTGCTCTGGAGGGTGCGGACGGCGCGTCGCAAGCTGGGGACGACCTCACCAAGATTGCCCCCCAGGCCGATGACAACGGGCACCGGGGCCGTGGGGGCCTCCGCGAGGGGGTCGACGGCGGGCCCGGCGGGAAGGGGGGCCGCCTCCGCGACCACGGCGTGGCCGGGCTCAACATCCTGGTACTGGGACACGGCGGAGGAGCCGGCTCCGATCGGGGAGTCGGTGTCCTCACCGCTCGCGGCGGGGGCCGGGGAGGCGATGCGATCATCTCCGGGCCGGGCGGGTGAGCCCATGCCGAGCGGGGCGGGCGTGGCGTGGGAGGCCGCATCGTCGATGGGGGTCGTAGCCCCAGGATCGTGAGCGCCGGCATCGTAGGCGGGCGCGACGCCGTCGAAGCCCGCCCCCTCGGCCCGGTTCTCATGGGAATCCTCGCCCGGATCGCCTCCGACGGGCTCAGCGGTGCTGAACGGGACCGCGGCCCAGGCCTCGTCCACGGAGCCGGCCCGGAGGGGGCCGGCCTGCCCGAAGTGGTCGACCGTGCCCTCTCCGAGGTCGCCAACGGGCGGGACGGGGGGCTGCGCCGGCTCGGGAGCGCTGGAGCCCTGGGCGAGAGGGGCCTCGGGCACGCCGGTCCTGGAATCGTCGACCGCGTCGAGGCGACCGGTGAGGGCGCCCGGGTACGGGGGCGCGTCGTTGATCGGCTCGGCCGCGGGCGCGCCGGCGGGCGCCGAGGGGACGGACGGCGCGGACGGCAGTGGAAGACTCGCCCTGGGCAGTGGGGGCTCCGAGGCGTCGGCGGCGGCCGCGCAGGGAGCCGCCGACGGCGCGCTCGCAACGACCGGAGCACTGGCCGCCGCGGGCGCGCTCGTCGCCGAGGAGAGCACGGAGGCCGCCGCCTCGGACAGGCGCGTGATGGTGACGGAGACGTCGTCGAAGGCAACCTCGAGGGGCGCGTTGGGCTTGTGGATCGTGACCTCCACGGCCATGACGCGGGGGAAGGCGAGGACCGTCTCGCTGATCCGCTCGGCGAGGGTCTCCAGGAGGGCCACGGGCTCGCCCTCGATGAGCGCGACCACCGCGTTGGCGACCGCCGAGTAGTCCAGGGCGTCGTTGAGGGAGTCGGTCACCGCGGCGACGGCGGTGCCGCGCGGGCCGAGGTCGAGGGCGATATCAGCGGTGAAGATCTGCCCCTCGGAGCGCTCGAAGGGGAGGACTCCGTGGTAACCGCGGGCGGACAGGCCGGTGAGGCGGATCCTGTCGGAGGAGAAGGAGGTGACGGTGCTCATCGGGGGTCCTTCCAGAGGGAGGCGGTGCGGATGGCATCCCGGTTGGCCGGGATCTCGTGGACTCTCACGGCCCAGGCCCCGGCTGCGGCCGCCAGGGCGGTGGTGGCGGCAGTGGCGGCGTCGCGCCCCGTGGGCTCGGCGCCCGGCGGCGCGGCCGCGGCGAGGAAGCGCTTGCGGGAGGAGCCGATGAGGACGGGCAGGCCCAGATCCTCGCGCAGGCGGGCGGTGGCGGCCAGGAGCTCCCAGGACTGCGGGTGGGTCTTGGCGAAGCCCAGCCCGGGGTCGACGACGATCTGGGAGTCGCGCGCGCCCGCGGCGGCCAGGGAGTCGAGGCGCCGGCGCAGCTCGGCCTCCACTCCGGCGACGACGCCCTCCGGGTAATCGGTGAGCTCATTCATGGTCTCCGGCGTGCCGCGCCAGTGCTGGCAGATGTAGACGGCGCCGGAGGAGGCCACGAGGGGGTGCATGGCGGGATCGGCCAGGCCCCCGGAGACGTCGTTGATGATGAGGGCGCCGGCGTCGAGGGCGGCGGCCGCAGTGGAGGCGTGGATGGTGTCCACGGAGACGACGGCGCCCTCGGCGGCGAGCGGGCGGATGACCGGCAGGACGCGCTCGGCCTCGTCGGCCGGGCTGATGGGGGTGGCGCCGGGCCGGGTGGATTCCCCGCCGATGTCGAGGATGTCCGCACCCTGGGCCAGCAGCTCGCGCGCGTGGGCGATGGCGGCCTCGGGGGTGGACCAGCGGCCGCCATCGGAGAAGGAGTCCGGGGTGACGTTGACGATCCCCATGAGGAGGCACCGGCCGTCGGCGAGCGAGCCGGGTAGTGGTTCCGGCCTGAGTCGGGGGGCGTCCTGATGCTCGGTCACCACCCCAGGCTAACGGTTCTCAGCCGGGATGGGCTGTTCCACCGGCCACTGTGAGCGCCGGCTCGCCCCGGAGAGCGCTGCGAGCGGGTAGGGAGCGGCTGTCCATCGAAAGGCTGAGATGAGCCCGCCGCCCCCCACAATCGCAGTATTCCCAAGGATCTCACGCGCTTCTAACATCAGCGGCGTCCGATCATCCACTGACTCGAGGAGTCGAGCGCCCCATGAGCGTTATCGAATCGCAGCGCATCACCCCAGGAGCCGGCCCGTGCTCGAGGCCGGGGCCCCTGCGCGGCCTTCACCGTTCCCGACTCCAACGCCTTCATGCTACGTGCGGTGCCAACGCTGGAGGTTCCTGAGATCCAGCGCCGACGCTGCTGAGCCCCACCCGCGCCTCAGTGCCTCCCGCCCTGGATGAGGCTCATCGCCTCGGCGCGGGTGGCGGCGTTGCGCAGCTGGCCGCGCACCGCCGAGGTGACGGTGTTGGCCCCGGGCTTGCGCACGCCCCGCATGGACATGCACAGGTGCTCGGCCTCGACGACGACGAGCACTCCGGAGCACTCCAGGCGCTCCACGAGGGCGTCGGCGATCTGTGCGGTGAGTCTCTCCTGAACCTGGGGTCGGCGCGCGTAGCCCTCCACGAGCCGCGCGAGCTTGCTCAGCCCGGTGACCCTCCCCCGCCCCCCGGGCAGGTAGGCGACGTGGGCGACGCCGTGGAAGGGCAGGAGGTGGTGCTCGCACACGGAGTACATGGGGATGTCGCGCACGAGGACCATCTCGTGGTGGCCGACCTCGAAGACCCGCTCCACGTGCTTGCCCGGGTCCTCATCGAGCCCCGCGAAGAGCTCGGCGTAGGCACGGGCCATCCTCTCAGGGGTCTCCCGCAGGCCCTCGCGGTCCGGATCCTCGCCGACGGCGGTCAGCAGGTCGCGCACAGCGCGGCGCACGCCCTCGGCGTCGTAGGTCATGCGCGGGGGCCCTCGGAGCCCACCGTGGTATCAGTGCGCATCGCCGTGTCGGCCCCGGCGGCGGGGCGGCGCGGGAAGCGCGATCCGGTGAAGGAGCCGGCAACGCCCTCGGGCAGGACGAGGCTCTCATCGGCGGACCACAGGGGTCGCTCGGGCTGCTTGACGACGGGGGCGAAGATCTCCTCCAGCTCCTTCTCCAGGAGGGTCTCCTTCTCCAGGAGCTGGGTGGCCAAGTCCTCCAGGACATCGCGGTTGCGGGTGAGGATCTCCCAGGCCTCCCGGTGGGCGGCGTCGAGGAGAGCGCGGACCTCGGCGTCGACCTGGGCGGCGACGGCCTCGGAGAAGTCCCGGTTGGTGGCGGACAGTCCCAGGACGGTCTCGTTCTCGGTGGTGCCGAGCTTGATGGCCCCGACACTGCGGGTCATGCCGAAGTCGGTGACCATGCGGCGGGCGGTGCCGGTGGCCTTCTCGATGTCGTTGGAGGCGCCGGTGGTGGGGTCGCGGAAGACGATCTCCTCCGCCGCGCGCCCGCCCATGGCGTAGACGAGCTGGTCGAGGAGCTCGTTGCGGGTGGTGGAGTACTTGTCGTCCGCGGGCATGACCATCGTGTAGCCCAGGGCCTTGCCGCGCGGCAGGATCGTCACCTTCGTCACCGGGTCCGAGTAGGCGCCGGCGGCGGCGCACAGGGCGTGGCCGGCCTCGTGATAGGCGGTGACGGCCTTCTCATGGTCGTTCATGACGCGAGTGCGCTTCTGGGGACCGGCGATGACGCGGTCGATGGCCTCGTCCAGGGCGCGGTTGTCGATGAGCTGCGCGTTGGAGCGGGCGGTGAGCAGGGCGGCCTCATTGAGGACGTTGGCCAGGTCCGCGCCGGTGAAGCCGGGGGTCCGCTTGGCGACCTGGTCGAGGTCGACGTCGCCGGTCATGGGCTTTCCCTTGGCGTGGACCCTGAGGATGGCGGCGCGCCCGGCCATGTCGGGGGCCTCCACGGAGACCTGGCGGTCGAAGCGACCGGGGCGCAGGAGCGCGGGGTCGAGGACATCGGGCCGGTTGGTCGCGGCGATGAGGATGACATTGGTGGTGGCGTCGAAACCGTCCATCTCGACGAGGAGCTGATTGAGGGTCTGCTCTCGCTCGTCGTGGCCGCCGCCCATGCCGGAGCCGCGGTGGCGCCCGACGGCGTCGATCTCGTCGACGAAGATGATGGCGGGGGCGTTCTCCTTGGCCTGCTCGAACAGGTCGCGCACGCGCGAGGCGCCCACGCCGACGAACATCTCGACGAATTCCGAGCCGCTCATGGAGAAGAAGGGCACGCCGGCCTCACCCGCCACGGCCTTGGCGAGCAGGGTCTTGCCCGTCCCGGGAGGACCGTAGAGGAGGACGCCCTTGGGGATCTTGGCGCCGACGGCCTGGAACTTCTCCGGCTCGGAGAGGAACTCGCGGATCTCCTCGAGCTCCTCGACGGCCTCGTCCTCGCCGGCGACGTCGTCGAAGGTGACGTCGGGCATCTCCTTGGAGCCGATCTTGGCCTTGGACTTGCCGAAGCTGAGGGGACCGCTGGAGCCGCCGGAGACGCGGTTCATGAGGAACCAGAGCAGACCCAAGAAGAAGAGCATGGGCAGCGTGATCTGGAGCAGGGAGCTCCACCAGGAGCTGGTGGGGACCACCGAGTTGAAGCCGCCGACGGGCGCGGCCTTCTGAACGAGCTCGTTGACCTGGCCGGCCTGGGCGTCGGTGTAGGTGAACTGGACCTTGTCACCGACCTGCCGATCCTGCTGGTCGGGAAGCTTGGCCTTGACGGTGTAGGGGGCGGCGAGGTCGAGCTCGACACGGTTGATGCGGTCGATGACGGTGATCGACTTGATGGTGGTGCCGTCGTTGAGGATGGTCAGACCGTCGGAGGTGTCGATGGCGCGGTAGCCGCTGAGCGAGGAGTAGAGGGCCCAGATGAGAACGGCGACGAGCACGATGGGGGCGGCCCACACGAAGGGGCTGCCGAGGGCGCCCTTGCGCTTGCGGTTCTTCTTGTCGCCGCGACCGGAGGGGTCGCGGCGGTCGCTGTTGCCGCCCCGGCCCCCGGAGGGAGTGGGCTTGGGGCTCTGGCCAGGCTTCTTCATCGGCGGTGCGTCCCTTCAACGTACCCGGAGCGTCATTCCGGTCAGACGCTATCCCATGAGGCTGCGGATCACCTCACCCGCTCCCCTCCCGTTCGCGCCGGGCGTGCCGGGGAAGGAGGGCACCGGAGAGGGATGGGCCGGAGCGGGGCGCCGGCGGTGGCACGGAACGCGTTGCCGACGCGCCTCCCGGTTGAGAACGCTCTCCGGGCGCACGTCGGCAACCCCGGAGAACATCGGCAACCGCAGGGCACGCCCTTACTGCCGCGCAACGCCCACAGCGCGCCGTCGTTCCCGTCAGCCCTCGTAGACCTCGGGTCGCAAGGTGGCGATGAAGGGCAGGTTGCGGTAGCGCTCGGCGTAGTCGAGGCCGTAGCCGACGACGAACTCATTGGGGATGTCGAAGCCCACGTACTTGACATCGACCTCCACCTTCATCGCCTCCGGTTTGCGCAGGAGCGTGGCGATCTCCACACTCGCCGCGCCCCTACTGGTGAGGTTGCCCAGCAACCAGGACAAGGTGAGCCCGGAGTCGATGATGTCCTCCACGATGAGCACGTGGCGGCCGGTGAGGTCCGTGTCGAGGTCCTTGAGGATGCGCACGACGCCCGAGGACTTCGTGCCCGAGCCGTAGGACGACACGGCCATCCAATCCATGGGCGTGCTGCGGCGCAGGCGCCGCGACAGGTCCGCCATGACGTACACGGCGCCCTTGAGCACGCCCACCAGCAGCAGGTCCTCGCCCGCGTAGTCGGCGTCAATCCTCTCTGCCATGTCATCCAGCCGGCTCTCGATCTCCTCGCGCGAGATCAGCACCTGCTGGAATTCGGTTCCCATGTCGGCGGCTTCCACGCCCTCATCCTCTCTCTCCGCGCCGATGATCCGCCCGGGACGGGGCGACGGCGCAGACCAAGCCTGCCAGATCTGCGCGCCGCGGCGTCGGCCCCGGACGCCCCTTCGCCGCCGACCCGTGACCATCCGGCTGGTCGGCGGGGTGATCAGGCGCCCTCGAGCGCGGAGCAGGGCCCGCCCCAGCGCCCCCGCCCGGGATCCGCTCGGATCCAGCCGGGCCCGTGGGTGCGATGAGGACCTCCCTCGACACGCTCCAGCCAGGCCTCGGGACTGCCCAGCTCGGCCGCCGTCGGCAGGGCCCACGGCGACGCCCAGGCGCGGTTGAGGCCCTCGTGGCCTGCTCTCCCGACGACGGCCCGCGCGAACCGCGCCGCCCGCGCGCTGTGGAGGAGCCGCCCACTGGCGAGGCCGGCGAAGGGGCCTCGTCCATGGTCCTGTCCGATCCCCCGCCCCTGCCCGGAAGACGGCGCGGGGTCGGCCTCGAGCACCGCCCGGAGCATGTGCGCCGAGGGGATCCGCGCGGGGGTGACACCGTCGAGAGCGGCCCGGGCGTGCCCCTCCAGGAACGCGAGGGTGGCGCGCAGCTCCGCCAACCCCGCCGGCCCGGACCGCCCGGCCGGCCCTGCGGCCTCGTCGATGCCCGTAGTCCCCGTCTCCCCCGGCTTGGCGGCCCTGACCACCGCGGCGATCCCCGCCAGGCGCCCGCCCCGGGGCAGGGCCTCAATGACGGCTCCCAGCGCTTCGCGCGCCCGCGCCACCAAGTGGTCGGCGAGCCAGGGCGCGGCGGCGAGCTGGACGGCGTGAACGGTCTCATGCATCGCCACCCAGGTGGCCAGGTCTGCGAGATCGAGGCCGTGGCGGCGTTGGAGGGCGAGCACATTGGGGGCGACGAGGAGGAGTCGCGGCCGCTCGGCGCCCGGACCTCCCATACGGGCCTTGGCCGCCGGGCCCGCACCGTCAGTGCCGCCAGTGCCGCCAGTGCCGCCAGTGCCTTCGGTACCGTCAGTGCCGTCGGCGGCACCGGCGCCACCGACCTCAGCCGCGGCCGGGATCGCGGGCAGCACCTGCCCCAGCAATCGCGTCGAGAGGGCCCCGAGGGCGGTGCCCGCCTCCCATGCGGCGGCCCGGCGAGCCACGGGACCGGCAGGGGGCGCGGGAACACCGTCGAGGAGCGGGGCCAGGAACCCGGCAGTAGCCCGCACGAGGCCCGCGCGGTCCACAACGAGCACCTGCGCTGTGGCGGCTTCCCGGGCCGCGCAGGCCAGGCCCGTCATCTCGCCGACCCGCTCCGGGCCCTGCGCCGCGCCGCGCCGCAGCAGCTCCACCACGGCGCCTCGGGCGGCATGGGGCGCCCGGGGCCCGGCGGCCGGGATCATGGCCCGGGCGGCGGCATCCACGCGGCTCCAGTCCACGAGGCTTCGCGCCGTCGACGGCGCGCCAGAGCGCCTGGGCTCGCCCGAAGTCCTGGCAGGCTCGTGCCGCGCCCGCGGCCCCGGGGCCATCAGCTGCCCGCCAGGGGCACCACGACATCCTCATCCATCGCGGCACGGGCGCTGGTCAGGCCACCGGAGGGGAATCCGTCGATGATGACGGAGAAGACCAGGAGGCGGCCGTTGGCGGTCACCACGGTCCCGGCGAGGGAGGCCGTCTGGTCCAGCGAGCCGGTCTTGGCGCGCACGGTCCCGGCACCGGTCTGGGAGACGAGACGGTCGTTGAGCGTGCCGTCGAGGGCCGCCACGGGCAGATCGGCGACGAGGGTGCGCCCCGCCGTCCCGCCATCGGGGCCCGCGGCCCGGAGGAGGATATCGGTGAGCAGGCGGGCCGGGATCTTGTTGCCCTTGGCCAGGCCGGAGCAGTCCTTGAGGGCGACGCCCTCGATCGAGAACCCATCGGCCACCAGCTGGGCGGTGACCGCCTCGGTGGCGCCGGCGAAGGTGGTCGGCTTGCCCGTGGCTGCGGCGACGAGCCGGCCCTCGACCTCGGCCATCGCGTTATCCGAGGCCTTGAGGGATACCCCGAGGATGTCCGCCAGCGGCGCGGAGGACACGGAGGCGAGATCGGTGGCACTGTCGGCGGCCCTGCCCCGGGACACGCCCGAGACGGTGATGCCGGCGGCCTGCAGGTGCTTGGAGAAGGCCTGGACGGCGTCGTTGGCGGGGTCGGCGGGATAGGAGCGGGCCGACTCGTGGGCCCGCACGTTGATCATGATCGGCTGGATCGGCGCGACGAAGGACTGATTGCCGTCCTCCCAGTCACTGGACCACTTCTGGTCCTCGGGGAAGAGGGTGTCGTCGAGGGCGACCGCCACGGAGGTGACGCCCTGGGCCTTGAGGCTCTCAGCGGTGGAGCGGGCGAGGTCTCCCAGTCCCGCGCGTCCGATGACGGCGTTCGGGTCGCCCTTATCCTCGGCCATGAGGACGTCCCCGCTGCCGATGAGGGTGACGGTGGGGGTTCCGCCCGAAGCCTCCGAGAGGACGGTGCGGGTGCTCAGCGTGTGGTCCGCCCCGAGAGTGCGCAGCACGGCCCAGGCGGTGAGGAGCTTGTTGGTGGAGGCCGGGGTGAGGGGGGCGCCCTGGCCGGCGCCGGCGATCTGCCGCCCTGTGGCGACGTCGACGACGCTCACGGCGGTGGAGGCGCCGGCGGTGCGGGAGTCGGCGGCGAGGGCGGAGGCGTAGCCGGCCACCGCTTCGGCGTCGGGCATGGGGGCGGAGGAGTCGTAGGGGGCGGCGGTGGCGCCCGCGACGCCGTCGAGCCAGGCCGCGGTGGGGAAGGCCGCGGGGCGGCCCGCGCCGGTGACGGTCAGAGGCCCGGGCACGACGTCGAGGGCGTCGGCGACGCCGTAGTAACCACCGACGACCAGCAGGGTCGCCGCGGTGAGGGCAGCGGTCGTGATGCGGCGCACGGCGCCTCCGATCTGTCGCCAGGTGGGCTGCTCGATCTTGCCGGCGCTTGACAGTCCGCTGGGATGCGGACGGGAGGCACCGTTGTAGTCCACACTAGTGCCATCGTGGCCAGCCCTCCCAGAGCTGCGCCGCCCCGTCCGCAGCCGCGGGGAGTGCCGGGCCCGCCCGGGACTCCAGCGGATCGCACAAGAGTGAGGAGCACAGCGTGGAGTTCGACGTCACCATCGAGATTCCCAAGGGGAACCGGAACAAGTACGAGATCGACCACGAGACCGGCCGCATCCGCCTCGACCGGATGCTCTTCACGTCCACTCGTTACCCGGACGACTACGGCTTCATCGACGAGACCCTCGGCGAGGACGGCGACCCGCTGGACGCGCTCGTCCTCCTGGAGGAGCCCACCTTCCCCGGCTGCGTCATCCGCTGCCGCGCGCTGGGCATGTTCCGCATGCGCGATGAGAAGGGCGGCGACGACAAGGTGCTGTGCGTGCCCGCGGCGGACCAACGCGCGTCCTGGCGCACGGATATCGAGGACGTCAGCGAGTTCCACCGCCTGGAGATCCAGCACTTCTTCGAGGTGTACAAGGACCTGGAGCCGGGCAAGAGCGTGGAGGGCGCCCACTGGGTGGGGCGCGACGAGGCCGAGGCCGAGATCCGCCGCTCCTACGAGCGCGAGCAGCAGCACCGCGGCCACTGACACCGATCCACTCCTCCTATAACCGAGACCGGTCGAAAATAGGATCGAGACCGGTTCAGCGTGGCCACCGCAGCCATACCGAACCGGTCTCGCGTCTGTTTTCGACCGGTCTCGCTCAGAAGCGGACGACGTAGGGCATGACGCCTGAGTAGCGCATGCCTGTCACGCGCACGGGGACGCCAAAGGTCGGGGCCTCGATCATCTGGTCGTCTCCGAGGTAGATCGCCACGTGGTAGATCCCCGACTGCGTCCCGTCCGAGGACCAGAACACGAGGTCGCCGGGCCGGGCCTCATCAATGGGCACATGGGTCCCCTCGCCGTACTGCACCCGCGAGGAGTGCGTGAGATAGACGCCCGCCGCCTGGTAGGACAGCATCACCAAGCCCGAGCAGTCGACGCCGCCGTAGCTCTCACCACCCCAGACGTAAGGCACACCGAGGAAGGTGTACGAGGTGTCGATCGCCGTCTGGGCGATGTCGATGGCGGCGGCCGGCGCAGGCTCGGGAGCCGGCTCAGGGGCCGGCTCAGGCTCGGGAGCGGGCTCGGGGGCCGACTCGGGAGCGGGCTCGGGGGCCTCCTCAGCGGTCTCCGGCGCGGCCTCGGTCGTGGTCGGCGCGGCCTCGGTGGTGGCGGGCGTCGTCGTCGCCTCGGAGGTCGGGGTCGCTGAAGGGGACTGAGAGGGCGATGCGCCGGGCGTCGGCGGCGCGGTCGGCGCGGGGGATGTCGAGGCCTGGGCCCGCTTCTCCTCCTCGGCCTTGCGCGCGGCCTCCTCCGCGGCGGTCTTGGCAGCCGCCTCCTCGCGCGCCTGGCGCTCGGACTCGAGGCGGTCCTGGTACTGGGTCTCCAGTTCAACGGTGGTGTTGCGCTGCGTGGCGAGTTGGGAGATGAGGGTCTCCCGCGTGGACTTCGCGTCGGAGAGGGCCGTGGAGGCCTTGCTCACCTCGGCATCGGCCGTGGCCTTGAGATTCTTGGCATTGGTGGCGGCAGTCTCCTTCTCGGCCACCTTGGCCTGGGCGATGCTCTGCATGTTCTCGGCCACTGCCTGGTTCGCCTCGAAGTTCTGCAGCTCAGCGCTTCGGTTCTCGCCCACGCGGGTCAGCGCCACCGAGGTGTCGGTCGCGTCGGCAAGCGACTCGGAGGACAGGTAGGGGGTCAGGGCGTCAAGGGGGTTGCCGCCGTCCTGGTAGGTCTCGACGACGGTGGCGCCGAGGCTGGAGCGGGCGGTCTCGGTGGCCGCGGCGGCCTCATCGGCCGCGGTCTGGGCGTCGGCCGCAGCGGTGGTGGCGGTCTTCAACTCCGCGGCGGCCTCGAGGTAGTCCTCATTGGCGGAGGCGGCTTTGATCTGCGAGGCCTGAAGGTCGGACTTGAGTTGGGCGAGCTGCACCTCGAGGTCGGCGATCGACGACGACGTCTGGCTCTCCGCCTTCTTCGCCTCGTCGATGTTGTCCTGGTCGACGGTGTCGGCGAGGGCGCTGGGAACCATTGCGACGGCCAGAGCGGTAGCGGCGGCGAAGACGCGTGCCGCTCGGAACGAACGGTGTCTAGGGCTCACGGATCCTCCAGGGTCTGACATTCCGATGCCATGGGTCGCACGGCGATACACCAGAAACATTAGCCATCACACGCCCCCTTGAGAACAGTGACCACTGATTTCACATCGGTCACATCCTCCCCACTCATCCCACAAACCCCGGAATCCCGCAGATCGAACACCCTCCCCCACAACCCAGTGACCTCCCTCACAACCGCACATCGTGATCACGCTGTGACCAGGCTCAGACCGCGGCACTCCCGCGATCCGGACGCGCTTGCGCGCCGCACCACCGCCGTGGCACCTTTCGAGCCATGTCCTGCCGCCTCACCCGCCGAATGCATCACTGACGCGCACGCCGCCGCGCCGCCGTCGGCCCACGTGCGCGTCCCCGCCCCACGAGGGCAAGAGCAGACACGCACCGGCACCCGTGAAGGACCCCCGATGAGTAACGCAGCGACCACCCCCGACACCCTCGCCTCCTGGCGGTTCGAAACCCTCCAGGTCCAGGCCGGCCACACCCCCGACTCCGACACCGGCGCCCGCGCGCTGCCGGTCTACCAGACCTCCTCCTTCGTCTTCCCCAGCGCCACCGAGGCGGCCGACCGCTTCTCCCTGGCCTCACTCGGTCCCATCTACACGCGCCTGGACAACCCGACGAACGCCGCCGTCGCCCAGCGGATCTGCGCCCTGCACGGCGGCACCGGCGCCCACCTCGTGGCCTCGGGCAGCGCCGCCACCACGCTGACGATCCTCACCCTGGGCGGCGCGGGCTCGAGCCTCGTCGCCTCGCCGTCGCTCTACGGCGGCACCGTCAACCTGCTGACCGCCGCGCTTCCCCGCCTCGGGATCACCACCCGGTTCGTCGAGGATCCCTCCGACGCCGCCGCTTGGGAGGCGCTGGCCGATGAGACCACCGTGTGCTTCCTCGGCGAGTCCATCCCCAACCCCAAGGGCGACATCCTCGACATCGAGCCCATCGCCGCGGCCGCGCACCGCGTGGGGGTGCCGCTCGTCGTCGACAACACGGTGGCCTCCCCGTTCCTCACCCGGCCCTTCGAGTGGGGGGCGGATATCGTCGTCGAATCCGCCACGAAGTTCCTGGGCGGGCACGGCTCCTCGATCGCCGGCGTCATCGTCGACGGCGGGAGCTTCGACTACGCCGCCCACGCCGAGCGCTTCCCCGGCTTCAACGAGCCCGATCCGTCCTACAACGGCATCGTCTTCGCCCGCGACCTGGGAGTCGGCTCGCCACTGGGTAACGCGGCCTTCGTCCTCAAGGCGCACACGCAGGGCCAGCGCGATCTCGGATTCGCCGCGAGCCCGCTCAACGCCTTCCTCATCGCCCAAGGGGTGGAGACGCTCTCGCTGCGCATGGAGCGGCATGTGGACAACGCCCTGGCCGTGGCCCGCCATCTGGAGTCCCACCCCGCGGTGAGCCAGGTGCGCTACTCCGGCCTGCCATCCAGCCCCTACTACGAGCTGCACCGCAAGTACTGCCCGCGCGGCGCCGGATCGATCCTCACCTTCGACCTCGCCGGTGGCCGAGAGGCCGGGAGCATCTTCATCGACGCCCTCCAGCTGTTCTCCAACGTCGCCAATATCGGGGACGTGCGCTCCCTGGCCATCCACCCGGCGACGACGACGCATTCGCAGCTCGACGACGCCGGCCTGGCGGCCGCGGGGATCAGCGCGGGGACGGTGCGCCTGAGCATCGGCATCGAGCACATCGACGACATCATCGCCGACCTCGACCGCGGCCTGGCGGTCCTGGGCCCGCGCTGAGCGCCGGCCCCGCCCCGAGGAGAGCGCCATGAGTCAGTCGGCACCGCCCGGCCCCGGCCGGCCCGACCCCGCCCTTCCGTCTCCCGGCCGGCCCAAGTCCACCTCGTCGGAGCCCGTCACGGCCGGTGTGGGGACGGCCGCCTCCAAACTCGTCGACCGCGCGGCGGGTTCCCCCACCGGCGCCTGGCGCACCGGGGACGATCCGGGCCACCGCCGCTTCCTGGAGATCGGGGATCTGCCCCTGGAGTCCGGGGAGACCCTGCCGAACACGGTTCTGGCCTTCGAGACCTGGGGGGAGCTGAGCGAGGCGCGCGACAATGCCGTCCTCGTCCTGCATGCCCTGACCGGGGACTCCCACGTCACCGGCGAGCCCGGCCCCGGGCACCCCACCCCCGGCTGGTGGGACAGTCTCG
Organism: Actinomyces gaoshouyii; assembly: GCF_002076915.1. Lineage (NCBI taxonomy): Bacteria > Bacillati > Actinomycetota > Actinomycetes > Actinomycetales > Actinomycetaceae > Actinomyces > Actinomyces gaoshouyii. The sequence continues at coordinate 387,784 of NZ_CP020468.1, read as the reverse complement.
TGGGGCCGGGGCGGGCGATCGACACCGAGCGGTACTTCGTCGTCGCCGCCAATATCCTCGGCGGCTGCCAGGGCTCTACCGGGCCCTCCTCATTGGCGCCGGACGGGCGCCCCTGGGGGTCGCGCTTCCCGTGGCTGACCACTCGCGACGCCGTAGCCGCCGAGGCCCGCCTCGCCGACGCCCTGGGGATCGAGGTCTTCCACCTGGTCGTGGGCGCCTCGTTGGGCGGGCACCGCGCCATCGAGTGGGGAGTGGGGTATCCCGAGCGGGTGCGCAACCTCGCACTCGTGGCCACCGGTGCCTCGACGACGGCGGATCAGCTCGCCTGGTGCCACCTCCAGGAGCTCGCCATCGTGGGCGATCCCTACTTCTTCGACGGCGACTACTACTCCCACCCGGTGGGGCCGGTGCGCGGGCTGGCGCTGGCGCGGGCGATCGCGCACACCACCTACCGAAGCGCCGCCGAGCTCGACGCCCGCTTCGGGCGGGCGCACCAGGGCGCGGAGGATCCCGCCGTCGGCGGGCGCTACCAGGTGGAGTCCTACCTCGATCATCACTCGGGCAAGCTCCTGGCCAGATTCGACGCCAACACCTACCTCATCGTCACCCACTCGATGATGGTCCATGACGTCGGCACGGGGCGCGGCGGGATCCCGGCGGCCCTGGCGGGGGTGACGGCCCGCGCGCTGGTGGTCGACGTGTCCTCCGATCGGCTCTTCCCCACCTGGCAGGCCGATGAGCTCTCCGAGGGCATCCCGGGCGCACGGCGCGCGACCATCGACTCTCTTCACGGGCATGATGGCTTCCTCATCGAGGCAGATCAGATGAACGCCGTGCTGCGCGACTTCCTTGAGGGCGCCGAGCCGGGGAGTTGATAACGACGGAGTATCCGGGAACCGGCTCTCACAGGCCGCGTCTTCGGCTAAGTTCATCTCATGAGCCAATGCCTATCCAACGCCGGATCCGGAGGCGCGGCACCCGGTCGCAACGACATCGTCCGCCTGGTCGCCCCTGCCCGCAGGGGCGAAATTGATCCCCATCGACGGTGAAGAGGTCATGCTCCACGCGGCAGGCCCGACATGACCGGGACCGGGGCGGCTCCTCTCGACGACTGGGGCCCTGACCACCTCGGCCCCGGATTCCAGGCCCGCACCCTGGAACTGCTGCCGGACGAGGAGGCCGACGGCGCCGTCGCCACCCTGGTGCGGCATGTGCCTGCGGAGGATCCCGACGCCCTGCCGGGCACGCCCACGACTCCCTCGTTCGCCTGGCTCTACCTGCACGGGTGGAACGACTACTTCTTCCACACGCACCTGGCGCGGGAGATCTCCCGGCTGGGCGGGGCCTTCTACGCCCTCGACCTGCGCCGCTACGGGCGCTCCTTGCGCAAGGGGCAGATGCTCGGCTGGACGATGTCACTCGACGACTACGATGAGGAGATCGGCCGGGCCCTCAGCATCATCCGGGCCGAGCGCGGGGAGGGGATCGACGTCGTCGGCTATGGGCACTCCACGGGCGGGCTCGTGGCCTCCCTGTGGGCGGATCGCCACCCGGGGGCGCTGCGGGCGCTCATCCTGGCCTCCCCATGGCTGGAGATCCGGGGAGCAGCGCCGGTCAGGCTCCTCGGTCGGCCGGTGCTGCGCGCGCTGGCGCGCCGCGATCCGCGCCGGCCCCTGCCGACGCCGAGCCTGCCCGCCGAGAAGCGCTTCCGCGTCACCGATAGCTGGGACGAGCGCGACGGCGAGCCGGATCCCGCGTGGGCGGACGACCCGTGGGTGCGCGGCTGGCAGATCAACGACGAGTGGATCCACCGGCCCGGCGCGCCGATCCGGCCCGGATGGCTGCGGGCGATCCTCGCCGGCCAGGCCCGGGTGGCGGCAGGGCTCGATATCCGCTGCCCGGTGCTGTCGATGGGGTCGGCGCGCTCGCGCCTGGGGGCGACGTGGACACCGGACTCACGCCGAACGGATACGGTGACCGACGTCGACGCGATGGCCCGGCGCGCCGTCGCCCTGGGGCCGCTCGTCACCGTGGCGCGCTTCGACGGCGCCATGCACGACCTCATCCTCTCCGCGCCCCCCGTGCGCGAGCAGGTGCTGGGCGCCATGCGCCGCTGGATGACCGCCTACGTCCTGCGCTGACCTCCCGTCCTCCCCCTTCGCCGAGGTCGGTTGTTGTTGGGGGTGGGGTGGGTTAGTGGTTGTGGTGGTGTTGGGTGTCGTTGGTGAGGTAGGGGGTGAGGCGGTGGATGGTTAGGGGTGGGGTGGTTTGGGTGGTGGTGATGTAGCCGGTGATGGGTTTCCAGTTGGTGGTGTTGGTGGGTTTGTATCGTGCGGTCCAGGTGGTGGTCAGGGTGATGGTGGTGTTGTTGTTGGTGGTGGTGTATTGGTGGGTGATGGTGTGGTTGGGGTAGGGGTGTCCGGGGTCGGTGGTGGTTGTGGTGGTGTTGTCTCCCCAGTTCCAGGTGTAGGTGGTGGGGGTGGCTTCGATGTCGATGGTGGTGTTGGCTATGGTGGTGGTTAGTGTGCGGGTGGCGGGGTTGGTGTGGGCGATCAGGGACATGTGGAGCAAGATGGTGTTCCCGGGTGGTGGTTGTAGGGTGATGCCTGAGCCGTCGACGATGAGGGTGGCTATGTCGTGGGCGGTGACGATCAGTGGTGGCGGTGTCGTGGTGGCCGGGTCGGGTGCGGGTGCTGTGGGGCGTGTGGGGGTTGGTTGGAAGCGGCATGCACCGGTGTCGTTGCCTTGGGGGTCCTGCCCATCGCAGATGAAATCGCCTTCGATGGGCGCGCTCTGGGGTTGGGCGGCCGAGACCACCACCTGCCCCCCACCCCCGCCGGTCTCACTGTCCGACGAAGAGGGGTCTCCTCGAACAATCACCTCCTCGTATACCGATGACATCAGGGTGACTTCATTTCCGGACGCTCTACCGTCGTATTGCAGGTCCCCGTCTTCCGGGGGATGACCGCCGTGCGGCGCCGTGAGAGGTGAGGAACAAATTATTAAGACGGCCGCTAGGCTTGTGTGCAACATCATTTTACTGACACCTCTCCGATATGCCATATGCCATCATAGTGTCGCAAGATCATAAACAGCTCCGACTCTTCTGTTTCATTTTCAACCAACTCGCCGCGGCGATTTATCATCGTTGATTCTTCTAGTATTACAGTGAGTCTAATTCCGCAGTATTCTTTTCCTTTTCCTGGGGTGATGTATTCGATGTTTGTGATTTTTTGGGTCCAGGGGTTGGCCCATCCTCCGTCTTTGTGGAGTTTGGTGGCGTCGTCGATGGTGGATCGGCAGAAGACGCAGCCTTCTTCGCTCATGGCTGCTAGGTCGGTGGTGTCGCCGGTGACGAAGGCATGCCGGTACAGGGTGAAGAAGTATGCCACTGAGCTAGCGGCGCCTTGTTGGGTGTTCTCGGTGGCTTCGGTGGGTTTGACTGGTTTGGGTGCGGCCAGGGCGGTGGCGCGTTGGGCTTGTAGTTCGGGGCTGAGCGAGGCCGGCGCGCTGGTGGTTGGTGCCGCAGTGGTGGTGGTTGGTGCCGTGGTGGTGGTGAGGTGGGTGGGTGGGGTTCCACCGGTCTCAGGCGGGGCGGGGGTCTTGGCGCAGGCCGCCAACAGCCCCGACGCCAGGGCGCCGCACGCCAGCAGGACCAGGGCGATACAGCGGCGGACGTCGCTGGGACGGCGGCGGCGCCATCGAGGCTCTGCGACGCCGGTGGTGCGGATCGGTGAGTGGGAGGATGCGGGTGCGGGGGTCATGGGCTCTGGGACCTTCCGGCCAAGGAGGAACGGACATGGACCAGGGTGGTGCTTCGAGGCCCCAGGTCGGCCCCAACGACAGCAGCATCGCCGTCGAACCCCAACCCTAAAACCCCACCCACCCCCACCACCAGAGCCCACCACCAACCTGTGGAAAACCCCCACCCACCCCACCCAGCAACCAACAACCAACCCCACCCCTCACAACAACCGGTCTCACCCCTCACAACAACCGGTCTCACCCCTCACAACAACCGGTCTCGATTCAAGGGAGAGAGGGCGCATCCGGGTTCGGAGTGAAGCAGGGCCAGGTGGAGGTATCCACGGGGTAGCCGTTCGCCGCCGCGTGATCAAGCCAGCCCTGCGGCAGCCAGGTGCGGCCCACCACCTGCGGATGCTCGGGCATGTACAGCACCGACCACAGAATGAGGATGAGCTCGGCCCATTGGCCGCGCAGCTTCCAGCGCGCGGTGCCCTTGGCATTGCTCGCCGCCATGATGATCTCGCCCGGGCCGGTGGAGGCCACCTCCTGCACCTCGTGATAACCCACCGGCATGATGCCCTCACCCGTTCCGATATAGATGCCGTGCGTGGACACGGTCACGCGGGCGTTGGCCAGGTGGCGCCATTTCTCGACGGCGTCCGCCGCGGCGGCGCGGCGCCTCCTCTTGTTGACCACGGCCTGCCCGCCGAAGAACGCGGCGGTCAGTGCCAGCCCCACTGGCCCGCCCGCGAGGAAGAATCCCCTGGACGGGTTGTAGGTGGCATCGCCGCGCCGCCACATGAGCAGCTCGGCATCACAGCTGGCCAGCATGCACTCCCCCGATCCGAAGGAACTGCGCACGGGGTCGATGATCGGCGAGACGGGGTTGGGGCGGCGCCCGGCGCGAGCGGCGGTGAGAACGGCAGCGGTGTTCCACCACACGAAGTCCTGCCCAGTCCAGCTCGGCTGGGCGGTGGCCCTCTCCGCCGCGAGGCGCTCCGAGGCGGCCCGGGCCTCGCGGGCGTCGACGATGTCGAAGATCTCGCGGACCTTGATGGTGACGGCCTCGTCATTCTTCGACGGCCGACGGATGAGTCCCCTCTTCGGCCGAGCCACCGGGGCGCCGGCGGCATCGGGCTCGCTCGGCGCGCTATCGGGGCGCGCCTCGGCGCCATCCCCGGGATCGCCCCCCGCTTGCTTCTCCGCCTTCTCCTTCTGCGTCTTCTGAGAGGTCACGCTGCTCCCTTCTCACTGGCGGCGGAGGTTCCGGGAACCATGTCCTCGGCCACATGCAGGAGCTCGCCCGCGGGCTCCCAGTAGTCCACGCCCACAAGCGTCCCGCCGTCGAAGGCGAGGGAGGTCAGCGAGGCGAGCGCGCACTGGCGGCGCCGGGGATCGTGCGCCAGGGGACGCCCCTCCACCCAGAGCCGCGTGGCCCACACGGGCAGCTGGTGGGAGACGAGCAGCGCCTCGCGCCCGCGCGCGAGGGGCAGCGCGGAGCGGATGGCCCCGCTCATGCGGGTCACGAGCTCGGCGTAGGGCTCGCCCCAGGACGGGCGCAGGGGGTTGGTGTAGTACGGCCAGTGGCGCGGATGCGCCAGCACCCAGCGATTGCGGTTGACGGCGACCCCCTCGAAGTGGTTGCCGGCCTCGATGAGGCGCTCGTCCGTCGTCGCCTCCAGCCCGTAGGCCCGCGCGGTGGGGGCACCGGTCTCGACGGCGCGCTCCAGGGGGGAGGTGATGACGGCGGCGATGTCGTGATCGGTCGAGCGCAGGACCTCCGCGACGCGCTCCGCCATGCGCCGGCCGAGCGCGGAGAGGTGGTAGCCGGGCATGCGCCCGTAGAGGACCGCCTCGGGGTTGTGGACCTCGCCGTGTCGCATGAGGTGGATCGTGGTGCGCTCCATGGATGCGATTGTGCCACCCTGGCGCGCCCGGCCCGGATACCGGGAGAGTCGGGCCGTGTCGGGGCTCCTCTCCCGTAGGGTTAGGGCCATGACAACGCGAAGCGCCTGGGGCCTCGGCTTGGCCACCGTCACCGACGACGGCTCCACCCTCGACGTCTGGTACCCGCGACCGGTCCTCGGCGATGAGCCGGCCGACGGCCACTCTGATCTACTCGCCACGCTCAGCGCGATGGAGACCAAGGACGAGGCGCGCGGCGTCCACACCACGGTGGTGCGCACCTGGGCGGATCTCGACGACGCCCCGCGGACCGTCGCCGGCTCCTATCTGCGCCTCCATGTGCTCTCACACCGCTTGGCCGAGCCGAACACGGTGAACCTGGACGGCATCTTCTCCCGCCTGCCCACTGTGGTGTGGACGGCGGCGGGTCCCTGCGCCGCGGAGGGCTTCGAGGCGACCCGCATGCGCCTGCGCCGGGCCCTGGGCCGTCCGGTCCACGTGCATTCCGTGGATAAGTTCCCGCGGATGGTGGACTACGTGGTGCCCACGGGCGTGAGGATCGCCGACGGCGCCCGCGTGCGCCTGGGCGCGTACCTGTCCGAGGGCACATCTGTCCTGGCATCGGGCTTCGTCAACTACAACGCCGGCACCCTGGGCCGCTCCGTGGTGGAGGGGCGCGTCTCGCAGGGAGTGCTCATCGGCGACGGCTCCGATATCGGCGGTGGCGCCTCCACGATGGGGATGCTCGCCGACGGCGGACTGAAGCGCGTGAGCATCGGCGAGCGCTGCCTGCTGGGCGCCAACTCGGGCCTGGGCATCCCCCTGGGCGACGATTGCGTCGTGGAGGCCGGTCTGTACATCACCGCCGGAACGAGGGTGTCGGTGATGCCGTCCGGCGGCGTCGTCCCCGGCGGGCACGGCCTGTTCCGAGAGCCGCGCGTGGTGGCGGCCCGTGAGCTCGCCGGCGCCTCGAACGTCCTGTTCCGCCGCAACTCGCAGTCCGGCGCCGTCGAGGCCCTTCCCCGCGGCGGCAAGAGCATCGAGCTCGGCGCCGCGCGCTAGCCGCCCCCCCCCGCCCTCAGCCGCAGCGGGTATCAGAGCGAGCGCACCCGAACAGAAAGGGGCTCCGCGGGCTCATCGCCATGGCCTCGGGCCGGATTGGACGGCAGGCCCGAGGCCGGGAGGACCGACTCACACCTTGGTGACGTGGTCGAGCGCGCGCTCGCCCGAACGGGTGGCGGGATAGACGGCATCGGAGTGCTTACGGCGGTGGATGGCCACATAGTGCCGCTCGGTGGCACCGGTGTAGACCTGGCGAGGACGACCGATGCGCTTGGCGGGATCGGAGATCATCTCGCGGTACTGGGCGATCCACCCGGGCAGGCGCCCCAGGGCGAACAGGGGGGTGAACATCTTCGTGGGGAAGCCCATCGCCTGGTAGATGAGGCCCGTGTAGAAGTCCACGTTCGGGTAGAGGCGGCGTGAGACGAAGTACTCGTCGTTCAGGGCCGTCTCCTCCAGCTCCATGGCGATCTGGAGCATCCGATCACCGGAGTCGCTGCCCAGGCGGGTGAGCACGTCATGAGCGGTGGCCTTGACGATGGCGGCGCGCGGGTCGTAGTTCTTGTAGACCCGGTGGCCGAAGCCCATGAGCCGCACGCCGTCCTCCTTGTTCTTCACCTTGCGGACGAACTCGGCGGTGCTCATGCCCGAGGCCTGGATCGTGTCGAGCATCCGCAGGACGGCCTCGTTCGCACCGCCGTGCAGCGGACCGGACAGGGCCCCCACGCCCGCGGCCACGGAGGCGTACATGTTGGCGTCCGCCGAGCCGACGAGCCGCACCGTGGAGGTGGAGCAGTTCTGCTCGTGGTCGGCGTGAAGAATGAGGAGCATGTCCAGGGCCCTCACGATCGCGGGGTCGATCTCGTAGGACTGGTAGGGCATCCCGAAGGTCAGGCGCAGGAAGTCCTCCACGTATCCGCACTTGGGATCCGGGTAGACCAGGGGCAGGCCGATGGCCCGTCGGGCGATGTAGCTGATCATCGTCGGCATCTTGCTCAGCAGCAGGACGGTCGCGAGCTCCCGCTCGTAGGGGTCGTGCGGGTTGAGGGTGTCCTCGTAGTAGGTGGCCAGACCGGAGATACCCGCCTGAAGGATCGCCATGGGATGACCGGAGGAGGGGAAAGCGGTGAAGAAGCTGCGGAAGTCCTCATGGAGGAGGCGGTGACGGGCGATGCGCCGCTCGAAGCGCTCGAAGGTCTCGGCGTCGGGGAGCTCACCGTTGATAAGCAGGAAGGCGACCTCCAGGAAGGAGGAGGACTTGGCCAGCTCCTCGATGGGGTAGCCGCAGTAGCGCAGGATGCCGGCGTCGCCGTCGATGTAGGTGATCCCGGAGGTGCACGACGCCGTGTTCGTGAACCCCGGGTCGAGAGTGACCATGCCGGTGGACGCGAGGAGCCTGCCCACGCCCAGCCCGTCGGAGCCCTCGGTGGCGTAGGCGCGCGGGAGCTCCAAGCGGCGGTCCTCGATGGTGAGGATGCCGACGGCATCGCTGTCGTTGAGGGACCGCGGCTCGGCGGCGGGCGCGCTCGTGGTGGGGCTGGTATCGGTCATATCGCTCTCCTCACTGTTCGGCGCTCCGCGCGGGCGGTCGCCTCGAGCCGGTGGGCCCGGGTCCCCCGGGTCCGACTCACTGTAGCGATCGCGCCGTCACCTGCGCGTCACCTCTTAGGACGTGCCGGTCCGACGGCGTCGCCCGGAGACAGGCAGTCGCTCAGGAGGTTTGCGCCAGCAGCCACTGGCGCAAACCCGTGAGCCGGTACGCCGGCTCGAAGGACGCCATGTGCTCCATGCCGGTCCCCGGGTTCGCCTCCATGACAGTGCCCGCGGTGAAGGAGGAGAACAGGCGCGGCCGGCCGGATGAGACGAGCTCGGACACCGCGGCGTCCAGCTCGGCGGGGGTCGCGGTCGCATCCCATGTCTCGCCCGCCTGAGCATAGGGGATTGCGTCGGCATCGAGCATGGCGCGAACCTCCTGCTGCCCCGCGAGCGCCCGCTCGTCCCCACCGGCGACGTGGTACGCCCATGTCGCCTCCTTCAGCCCTGCGAGCTGGGAGATGTCCCACTGCCCGTCGACGAAGAGGCAAGCGGTGAACAGCGCTGGGTCCGTGGCCTGGAGCAGCAGGTGGATCATTGCTCCCATGGACTGGCCGGTGCCGTAGACGCGCGAGGAGTCCACGGCGTAGCGCTCCTGGAGCCAAGGCACGAACCTCTGCGTCACGCCGATCCAGTCGGTCGTCGTGTACCCGCCGTGGTCGTCGAGGACCACCTCGGGGTAGCAGGGGACGACAACGATGCTCGCCGCTCGCGCCTGGGTGGTCTCGTGCGCCCAGATGAGCGCCCCGTACTGGCTGAGCGGGGCGGCGACATCATCGCCCACACGCGAGGAGTCGGCGATGAAGGTGATCAGCGGATACGAGCCGGTCCTGTCGTACCCCTCGGGCAGGAAGACATTGAACGGCAAGGAGAGGCCGGTCCGCTCGTCCTCGTAGGAGGACTGGGAGAAGGAGGCCGTCAGAGGGATCAGCTCGTCGAGCGTCGGTACCGCGGCCGACCCCGCCGTGCCCGCCGCGGGCGCGCTGGGGGAGTCGTCCGCGGCGGTGGAGGAGGTCGTGCCCACCCGACCGCAGGCGGTGAGGGCGCAGGCCCCGAGCGCACTGGCGGCGAGAAGGCGGCGCCGTGTGAGCGCGATGGAATGGTACGGAGCGATGTGTGTCATGGCATGAGCATGAGACCTGGAAATGGATGCGCACAATGTGCGCGCTGTGCGCGTCCTGTGAAGCACGATGGGGTCCCCGATGCACTGCTGAGCACGGATTCAGTCCAGTCGCCCCATCGCAGGCGAGCACTGGGGCGCCTCAGCGCCGGAACAGATCAGTGGAGCGCAGGCGCTCGCAGGCGGCCGCCACGCGCTCGTCGGTGCCGGTCAGGCTCATACGCACCCGCCCGGCTCCCGCCTCCCCGTAGAAGTCGCCCGGGGCGACGACGATCCCGAGTTCGGCGAAGGCACCGACGAGCTCGTAGGCGCTCCGGGCGGCGGCGCCCTCGGGCAGGCCGAGCCACAGGTAGAGGCCCGCCACGGATGCGGGATCGCCCACGAGACCGGCGGCAGCCGTCGCCTCGACGAGCGCGTCGCGACGGGCGCGGTAGACCTCGCGCTGGGCACTCACGTGCTCGTCGTCGCCCAGGGCGGCGGCCATGGCGGCCTGGATGGGGGCGGGCGGGATCATCCCGGTGTGCTTGCGGATCTCGGTGACGACGCCCACGAGCGCCGGGTCCCCGGCGAGCAGGGCGGCGCGGTAGCCGGCGAGGTTGGACTGCTTGGACAGGGAGTAGAGGGCGAGCAGCCCGGTCATGTCCCCGCCCGTGGCACGGGGATCGAGGAGGCTGGGGATGGGCTCGGCATCCCAGGGGGCCTCCCAGCCGAGTTCGGCGTAGCACTCATCGGAGGCGACGACAGCGCCGCGCTCGCGCGCCCAAGCGATGATCCGCGCCAGTTGGTCGACATCGAGCACGTGGCCGTCGGGGTTGCCGGGGCTGTTGAGCCAGATCATGGCGATGGGACGCTCGGGGGTGCCCGCGCCGTCGGGGAGGTCCCAGGTGGCGGGATCGGCGTCGGTGTCGACGGGGATGGGCGCGGCCCCGGCGATGCGGGCCCCGACGTCGTAGGTGGGGTAGGCGGCGCGGGGGTGGAGGAGGAGGTCGCCGGGGCGCGCGCCAAGCTGGAGGGGCAGGAGCGCGACGGACTCCTTGGAGCCGATCGTGGGGATGACGTGGGCGTCGGTCAGGCCGGTAACGCCGCGGCGGCGGGCGGCCCAGTCGATGATGGCGGCGCGCAGGGCGGAGGTGCCGATGGCGGCCGGGTAGCCGGGGGCGTTGGCGGCGGCGGCGAGGGCCTCGCGGGCGATGGCGGGGGTGCCGTCCACGGGGGTGCCGACGGCGAGGTCGACGACGCCGCCGGGATGCTCGGCCGCTCGGGCCCGGTAGGGGGCGAGGGTGTCCCAGGGGAAGTCCGGGAGGGCGAGCGGGCGGGGCAGGGCGCGGGGCCGGTCCGTGGAGGCGTTCACCCCCGCATTGTCCTCCAACCCTCAGCGAGTTCGTGCTTTTGGCGACGAGTCCTTGGCCCTTCCCGCCGAACCCGTGGCCAGAAGCACGAAGTTGACGATGGCCGCGCGGCGCGGGCGCCGGTGAGGGCGGGCCCGTCTCAGTCGAGGCCGTGCTCGGCGCGGTACTCCTCGTTCTGCGGGGGCAGGGCGGCGATCATGGGGTCGTCGTAGTCCAGGGCACCGGTCTTCTGGGCGCCGCCGGGCGAGCCGAGGCCGCGCAGCTCGAAGAAGTCGATGTTGGCGCGGGTGTAGTCCGCCCACTCCTCGGGAACGTCGTCCTCGTAGAAGATCGCCTCCGTGGGGCATACGGGCTCGCAGGCGCCGCAGTCCACGCACTCGTCGGCGTTGATGTACAGGCTCCGCTCGCCCTCGTAGATGCAGTCCACCGGGCACTCGTCGACGCAGGCACGGTCCTTGACATCCACGCACGGCTGGGCGATGACGTAGGTCATGACGGAGTTCCTCTCGACTAGGGCCCGGCGCCGCCCGTCGGCAGCGTCCGATCAAGGGCAAGTATTGTCCCGCTCGGAGCGAATCCCCAAGACGACCGCATGGTGGCGGCGAGCACGTCCGCACGGGCATCCAGCACCGCGTCCGGTCGCCTCCATCCGACGGCACTGCCGTCGGGCCGCCCACCGGACTCCCCCCAACACGCCCGGGCACCGCACGACGGAGCCCGAAATCGCACAGAATCGCCTCCTACCAGACCACATAAGACCCATATGGCCGACAGCCCCCATGCACCAAGACAACCTATTGGCGCTGTTCAACAGCATATTGGCATCGTTGTCGGGATGGTTGCTCGGAATCAGACCATGCCACGCCACCGTCGCGCCATGCCTCGCGGTGCGGCGGTTCGACTAGTCCTGTCGGCCGAAGTCCGCTTTGGCATCGGGTGCCGGCTGGGCCGCCACCGTCGACTGGGGCGCGGGGTCATCGACGGTGGGCGCCGCCTGCGCCTGAGGCTCCACGGGGGCAGCCTCGGCCGGGGGCGCCGGGTCGGCGGCCGCTGCGGAGTCGGACGGCGCCTGCTGGCCCTGGGCGCCCGTCTGGGAGGAGCCCCCGGAGCTCCGGGGTTGCCCAGCCCGCTCGGCCGACGGCTGCGCGCCGCCCCCACCGGAGCAGGTCACGGCGTGGTCGGGGTCGTAGGTGGTGCGCAGGACATCCTCGGTGACGGTGCCGTCCGGCGCCGTGCGACTGCGAGTCACCGTGATGGAGAAGCCTCCCTCTCCCCCGCCGTAGGGCTCGCAGCCCGGACCGGAGCGGTTGACGGTGCCGATGGGGGTGTAGCCCTCCTTCTCACCGGAGACGATCGAGACGTCGTAGTAATGCGTCGACCACAGGCGCACGTGCACCTCTCCGTCCACCACCCATGCCTGGATGAGCGCAGGGTAGGGGGTCGAGTTGGTGAATTTGACGTCCTTCTCCGGCGACCACAGGGTGGCCTCGCGACCCGCCGGGTAGCGCTCGAACCAGTAGGAGTGAGGATGGTGCTCGACATCGTCCATCCCGGCCTCGTATCCGGCGTTGAACACGGTGGTGCCGATCTGGGAGAGCCCGCCCCCGAAGGCCTCGGTGTGGACCCCGTTGAGGATGACACCAGAGGAGGTGAAACCGTGCTCGGCGTCCACGGGCTCCAGGGAGTTGTTCGTGGAGAAGGTGGCCCCCGGCATGATGATCTCGCCGTTGATCGCGGCGGCCCCGGCGACGAGGTTCTGGGTGCGCGCGGCGTCCTCGTAGTAGGGGGTGGCGTACTCGCCGACGATCTCCTTGATACCCCAGTCGTCCTGGGATGTGGTGGAGCTGGGAGCGGATTCGGCCATCGGGAGGATGACCTCGCGCTGGGAGGCGTCGGTCTGGGCGCTGCCGGTGGCGATGATCGCCGTTGACAGCGCGGTGGTGTCGATGGCCAGACCCGCGACGGGCGCCACGTACTGCGGCGCGGCGTCGGCGCGGCCCTCAATGGTCCACCCGGACTCGACAGCGGCCCTCTCGATCTGGGACCCCATCGCCCCGATCACCGCCTTGCGCAGCGCATCGGGATCGAGGGCGGCGGAGATCTCGCCAGTCTCGGAGCTGATGCTCAGCATGGAGGCGAGCCGCTGGGGGCTCAGAGTGAGGGCCCCTGTGGCGGGAGCAGCCGTCATCGCCCCATCCGCGGTGACCCTCACGGGGGCGGACAGGAGCGGGGCGATGACGCTATCAGCGTAGGACTGGGCCTGCTCATCGGTGACGGCGGGGCTCGTGGTCCCCTCGACGAGGGCGATGGTGGGGGCTCCCAGCGGCCAGTCGGAGGACAGTTCATCGACGGAGGCGGCGACGTCGACACCGATGCCGGCACGGCTCGGCGAGACCACGGGCTTGGTCCCCTCAAGGGAGATCCCGGCGTTGACGGTGCCCGACGAGAGCTCGTCCAAGTGGCTGTTGAGGCTGCGGGTGAGGGCCGACGAGTCCACCGAGGTCGCGGCGGGCACCGAATCCCCGCCGAAGCGGTCGATGATGGTGAGCGGGTTGAGGGTGAAGCCCGTGAGGCGGCCGATGCTGGCCCTGGGGTCCACACTCACGCCGGAGTCGGCGGGCGTGATCTGGGCGGACTTGTCACCGACGGTGACCGTGACCGGGTTCGCCAGGCTCGCGGCGAAGGACCGCTCGACGGCGTTCCTCGCCTCCGACGGGCTCATCCCTCCGACGCTCACACCGCCGACGGTCGAGTCAGCGGCGAGGGCCTGGGTGGTCCAGATCGCCGAGCCGAGCCACGCGGCGGCGACGAGGGCCGCCGCGGCGATCATGAGGCGCCGGGGGTTGCAAGCGGAGCTCTTGGCCAGGGCGAGGAGGATGGCGGCGCGGCCTGTCTCCCCATCCTCCCCGGAACGATCAGCGCTGCCCGCCTCCCCGGTAGCAGCGCCAGCCCCGGATTCCTCCTCCTCGACGGCGATCTCCGGGGTGGCGGTCTCGGGGAGCGTGAGGCTCAGCCGCGCGGCGGCCGCAGCGGCGCCGGCGGCCACCGCCACCGCTGTGGCAGCACCGACGGCGGGATCAGCGGCATCGGGCTCCTGAGGGCCCACGGCAGGCGCCTCCGGCGAGCCCTCCTGCGCGGAGCCGGCGGGGGGATCCTCACCGGCAGGGTCAGCGAGCTCAGCATCCGCGCTGGACGGGGCCCCGCCCCCGGGGCCGGGCTCGCTACCGGGATGGGGCGCGGGCTCATCTCCCTCAGCAGCCGCGACGGCATCACCCGGGGCATCGGAGGGGGCATCGGAGGACGTCTCGACGTCGTCGGCGCCCTCGACCGGCTCCTGCGCATCCCCAGCGCCGGCAACCTCGGGATCGGCAGCCGCTGCGGCAGCCGGGGACTCGTCCTCGGCGGTGCCCGCCTCGGGAACGTCGGCCGCGTCGTCCGGGGTATCGGCACCGGCCGGCAGGGCAGCGGTGCGCGTGGCCGCGGCGACGACGCCCAGGGCGGCGGCAGCGACAGCGGCGTCGGAGACCCCGGCCGGGCCGGTGGGCTCGGCGCTCCCCCCGGTGACCGCCCCCTCGGCCTCACCCGCCTCAGCACCGCCGTCGGCCGCGGTCCCAGTTCCCTCCACCGGCTCCCCAGGGGCAATGGCCCCGGGCAGGACGACGCCGATCCGGTCGGCCGCGGTGGCGATCGCCAGGGCCCTCGCCGCGATGGCGGCGTCGGTCGGCAGCACGAGACCGGGGACCGTGCCCCCGGCCCCGTGGTCGGCGGCAGCCCCATCGACAGGATCGGACCCGGCCTCGGCGGCGTCGGGCGACCCATCCTGCCCGGGCATGGCCTCGGCGGGGGCATCGCCGTCGAGCATCGCCTCACCCTCGGCCCCCTCGGCAGCGTGATCGGGGGTGGCGGCGCGCAGGGCCTCCAGCGCGGCAGTGGCCTCGTCAGGTCTGGTCACAGCATCATTCATGAGGGATCCTCCAGGGAAGGGCGGTCATCAGGACTGGGAACGACGGCGGCGAGCCGCCTCCTTGAACCGCTCCTGGGAATCAAGAATCACCTTGCGGATGCGCACGGCCTCAGGGGTGACCTCCACGCACTCGTCGTCGGCGGCGAACTCGAGGGCCTCCTCGAGGGTGAGCCTGCGGGGCGGCACGAGCCCCTCGAAGGAGTCGGCGGTCGAGGAGCGCATGTTGGTCTGCTGCTTCTCGCGCACGACATTGACATCCATGTCCTCATTACGGGGGTTCTCCCCCACGACCTGTCCCTCGTAGGTCTCCTGCGTGGGCTCCACGAAGAAGGTGCCGCGATCCTGGAGGCGGATGAGGGCGTAAGCGGTGACAGCGCCCGCGCGATCCGAGACGAGGGAGCCCGTGGTGCGCGAAACGATCGTGCCGGCCCAGGGCTCGTAGCCCTCCGCGATGGAGGACGCGATGCCCGTGCCGCGGGTGTCGGTGAGGAACTGGCTGCGGAAGCCGATGAGGCCGCGCGCGGGCACGAGGAACTCCATGCGGATCCAGCCGGTGCCGTGGTTGGTCATCGTCTCCATGCGGCCCTTGCGGGCGGCCATGAGCTGGGTGACGGCGCCCAGGTGCTCCTCGGGGACGTCGATGGTCATGCGCTCCACGGGCTCGTGGCGCTTGCCGTCGATCATGCGGGTGACCACCTGGGGCTTGCCGACGGTGAGCTCGAAACCCTCGCGGCGCATCTGCTCCACCAGGATCGCCAGGGCGAGCTCGCCGCGTCCCTGGACCTCCCAGGCGTCGGGCCGGGAGGTGGGAAGGACGCGCAGGGACACATTGCCGATGAGCTCGCGATCGAGGCGGTCCTTGACCTGGCGGGCCGTGACCTTGGCGCCCTTGCTGCGCCCGGCCATCGGGGAGGTGTTGATCCCGATGGTCATGGAGATGGCGGGATCGTCAACGGTGATGAGGGGCAGCGGGCGGGGGTCATCGGGGTCGACGAGGGACTCGCCGATGGTGATGTCCTCGATGCCCGCGATGGCCACGATGTCACCGGCATGGGCCTCCTCGGCGGGCTTGCGGTCCAGGCCCTCGGTGACCAGCAGCTCGGAGACGCGGGCATTGGCCAGTGTGCCGTCATGACGGGCCCAGGCCACGACCTGCCCCTTGCGGATCGTGCCGTTGTGGATGCGCAGCAGCGCCAGGCGGCCCAGGAACGGGGAGGCGTCCAGGTTGGTGACGTGGGCCTGGAGGGGAGCGCCCTCGTCGTAGGCGGGGCCGGGGATCCGCTCGATGATGGTGCGGAAGAGGGGCTCGAGGTCCTCATTGGCGGGCAGCTCGCCGTCGGCCGGCTGGACGGTATCCGCCCGGCGGGCCTTGGCGGAGGCGTAGATGACGGGCACGTCGAGGACGGCGTCGAGGTCGATGTCGGGATGCTCGTCCGCCAGGTCGGAGGCCAGCGAGAGCAACAGGTCGGTGGACTCCGAGACCACCTCGTCGAGGCGGGAGTCGGGGCGGTCCACCTTGTTGACCACGAGGATGACCGGCAGATTCGCGGCCAGGGCCTTGCGCAGAACGAACCGGGTCTGCGGCAGGGGGCCCTCGGAGGCGTCCACGAGGAGGACGACGCCGTCGACCATCGACAGACCGCGCTCCACCTCGCCGCCGAAGTCGGCGTGGCCGGGGGTGTCGACGACGTTAATGGTGATGCCGTCCGGCAGACCGGCGTCGATCGCGGCGGGGCCCGCGTAATGGACGGCCGTGTTCTTGGCGAGGATCGTGATGCCCTTCTCGCGCTCGAGCTCCCCGGAGTCCATGACCCGCTCGGCGGTGTTCTCCTGCGTGGCTCGGGCGCCGAACGCGCCCGCCTCCCAGAGCATCCCGTCGACAAGGGTGGTCTTGCCATGGTCGACGTGGGCGACGATGGCAACGTTGCGCAGGTCCTGGCGCACGGTCATATGTGGGCTCTTCTTCCGTCTGGGGAGCGCCCGGGGAGGCCGCGGCGTCGGGCCGACACCGCGCGAGGCGCACAGCGGGCCAAGGCTAGTCGCGCGTCCGCCCGGCGCGCCATGGCGAGGGTGACACCGCTCCTGTGCTACCGCTCACGGCTCTACAGCAGGACCAGGGTCCCGGCCACGAGGACGGCGATCGCAGCGATCGATATCACAGCGATCGCCCCCGGGTTGCGCTGGGTGCCGCATTCGAGCGAGGGCGCTGCGGCGGCGGGATCGACCCCCGCGCCAGTCGCCGCAGCGCTCTGAAGACGCGCGCGGTAGGCCTCGATGAGGTCGGCGGCCCGCTCGGCGGTGAGGGCGAGCGCAATGGGGCGCCGAGTGCCGTGGGCGCCCTCGGGAACGCGGTCCCCGCCGCCCAGGAGGAGGGCCTCGGGCCCTCCCTCCTCCGGGCTCTCCCCGACAGCGGCGCGCGAGCGCTCGATCTGCCGGCTCACGCCGATCGACAGCCCGCCCTGGCGGGGCGCCGCGGAGACGGGGACGCGGGCGCCGTCGTCGGTGATGATCTCCAGGCCCCAGCGACCGCCGCAGCTCTGGTAGGCGCCCCAGCCGACGCGGTGGGTGGCCAGGAGGTTGCGCGCGGTCAGGCCGCGCTCGTCGAGGCGCAGCTCGGGCTGCCACCACAGGGCGTAGGCCGCGGCCGTCGCGGCGAGAGCGCAGGCCAGGGAGATGAGGAAGTGCCGGGCGCCGTCGTTGATGCCGATCGTGACCGCGAGCGCGGCCCCGATCCCCGCCACGAGGAGCGTGAGGGGGCGCCCGAACCGGGGGCGGACGATGACTGTGGGAACCGCGAGCATGAGCCCATCCTCCCCTCTATCCTCCCCTCCCCTTTCATCGAGACCGGTCGAAAATAGGAGCGAGACCGGTCCGCGGACCGGTCTCGCTCCTATTTTCGACCGGTCTCGCTCATGGGATCAGGGGCGCCAGGCGGAGGCGAGGAGCTCGTAGGAGCGGCGGCGGGCAGCGGCGTCGTGGATGTACGACAGGACGAGGACCTCCTCCAGGCCCCAGCGCTCCTCGAGTTCGTGCAGGCCGGTGACCACGGTCTCGGGCACCCCCACGAAGGACAGGCGCATCGCCTCCTCAACAGCGCGCTCCCTCCCGGCCGCCAGCGCCCGCCAGTCCTCCGCATCCTCCAGCGGCGGCTCCAACGGGCCCGGGGCGCCGGAGACGAGCCGCGCTGAGGAGGCCATCGCGGTGGAGAAGAGGCGGCGCGCCTCATCTTCGCTGGGCGCGACGGCCGCGTTCACCGCCGCGGCCACGCGCGGGGCCTCGGTGGTGGCCGTCGGTGCGGAGGCGTCGAACACCGACCGGTAGGTGGCCACGGCCGCCTCGGCCTGCGAGGGGGCGAAATGCGAAGCGACGACGAAGGGCAGACCCAGCGCGCCGGCGACCCTCGCCCCGTTGACCGAGGAGCCGAGCACCCAGACGGGCGGGCGGGTCCCCTCCCCCGGGACCGCCCGGACCCGGCTCCCGGGACCCTCCGGCTCGCCGTGACCCAGGTAGCCCAGGATGTCGGTGATGCTCGATGTGAAGGCGGCGGGGTCCGCCGGGCCCCGCCGCAGCGCCTCCGCCGTCATCGTGTCCGTGCCGGGCGCGCGCCCCAGCCCGATCCCGACCCGCCCGGGGTAGATCGTGGCAAGGGTCCCGAACTGCTCGGCGACGACCAGGGGCGAGTGATTGGGGAGCATCGAGCAGCTGGCCACACCGATCCGCTCCGTCGCGGCGAGCACCTGGCCCAGCAGGATCGGCGTGGCCGAGGACAGGTAGAGGGGCGAGGCGTGGTACTCGGTGACCCAGTATCGGGCGTAGCCGGCCCTGTCAGCCACGCGCGCCAACTCGCGCATCTCGATCAGGGCGGAGCCCCGGCCGCGCCCGACGACGGAGGGGACGGGGTCGAGGACGGACAGGTCGGCGCTCATGGCGGAACGATATGGCCCCGGCCGGGAGAATACGTGGGCCAGAAGGCACAGCGCGTCACCTCGCGCGATCCTCCCAAGCCCGGCGGCATGCCGGACACGCGACCGGCCCGGGCGTCGATCACCCGGGCCGGTCGCGGAGTCGGCTCCGCGCTCAGCGGCGCTTGACGGTCACCACCGTCATGAAAGCGGCCTTGAGGACATCGCCGACGAGGAAGGGCGTCAGCCCCAGGGCGACGGCTTTGCCCCAGCCCACCCCAAGGGCGATCTTGAGCCAGATGACCCCGGGGACGAACACGGAGCTCGAGGCGATGAGCATGAGGGCGAAACGGGTGGGAAGGCCGGCGTCCGAGCGGGCGACGCGGCCGGCGAGCCCAGCGGCCAGGGCGTAACCGAGGACATAGCCGAAGGAAGCGGTAACCCCGCTGCTCCAGCCGGCGAGGACGGGCGCGCCGACGGCGGCCAACGCGGCCAGCAGGAGGGAGGAGGCGATGCCGCGCCGGCTGCCGAGTACCGCGCCGACGCCGAGGGCGGCGAGGGAGCCCAGGGTCACCGGGACCGGGGTGAAGGGCAGCGGGAGCGAGATCTGGCCGATAAGGGCGAGGGCCGTGGTGCCGACGCCGATGAGGGCGGTCTCGCGCGCGGCAAGGGCCAAGCGGGATGAGGGGGCAGCAGCGGTCGCAACAGCAGCCGCACCGGTCGCTGGCGAGGTCTTCTTGATCATGGGCCCACGGTATGCGGGCGCTCTCCGAGCGGGATACCCCGGACCCACGCAGCCTCACCCCACCCCGCCTTGTGCGATTCCCACAAGAGGAGCGGGGTATCAGGAGACGAGCGCGCGACCACGGCCTTCGACCTCGATCCTCGCGGAGAGGAAGATGAACCGGGGCCTACGGGATCACCCGCGGGTCTCCTCACCGTACAGCGGGATGGAGGCACCCGGCACGGCGTTGATGAGCTCGCGCGTGTAGTCCCGCTGCGGGTGGGCGAACAGGTCGTCGGAGGGCCCGGCCTCGACGAGACGCCCGTGCTCCATGACGACGACGTCGTCGGCGATCTGGCGCACGACGGCCAGGTCATGGGTGATGAACAGGTAGGTCAGGCCCAGCTCGGACTGCAGGTCGGTCAGCAGGCGCAGGACCTGCGCCTGGACGAGGACGTCAAGGGCGGAGACGGCCTCGTCGAGCACGATGATCTCCGGCTTGAGGGCCAAGGCCCGGGCGATGGCGACGCGCTGGCGCTGACCGCCGGAGAGCTCGTTGGGGTAGCGGCGCATGACTGAGCGCGGCAGGGAGACGAGGTCGAGAAGCTCGGCCACCCGCGCCTCGCGCTCCTTGCGGGTGCCCACGCGGTGGACCCGCAGGGGCTCCTCGACGACCCGGAAGATCGAGAACATGGGGTCGAGGGAACCGTAGGGGTTCTGGAAGACCGGCTGCATGATGCGGCGCAGCGCGAACAGCTCCTTGGCCCCCAGCGTTGACAGGTCGACCCCGTTGTGGAAGACCTTGCCGGAGGTGGGGTCGAGGAGGTTGAGGATGATGTTGGCGACTGTGGACTTGCCCGAGCCGGACTCCCCCACGAGGGCCGTGGTGGTGGCGCGGCGCACGCCGAAGGTGACGTCGTCAACGGCCGTGAGGGTCTTGGCCTCGCCCTTGGCGCCGCGCACGTCGAAGACCTTGGTCAGGTGCTCGACGCGCAGGACCTCGTCGACGTCGGCGGCGATCTCGTGCACGCCGAGCTCGTCCTCACTGACCCGGATGCCGGCGGCGTGGGCCGTCTGGATGCGGCGCGAGGCGAGCGAGGGCGCGGCCTTGACCAGGCGCTGGGTGTAGGGGTGGCGCGGGTCCTGAAGGACCTCGAGCGAGGGGCCGGACTCGACGACGCGCCCGCGGTGCATGACGACGATGTGCTCGGCGCGCTCGGCGGCCAGGCCCAGGTCGTGGGTGATGAACAGCATCGCGGTGCCGAGCGTGTGGATCTGCTCGCCCAGGTGGTCAAGGATGCGGCGCTGGACGGTGACGTCGAGAGCGCTGGTGGGCTCGTCGGCGATGAGCAGCTTGGGCCGGGCGGCCAGCCCGATGGCGATGAGGGCGCGCTGGCGCATCCCCCCGGAGAACTCGTGCGGGTACTGGCGGGCGCGGCGGGCGGCGTCGGGCAGCCCGGCATCCTCCAGCAGGAGGGCGACCTGCTCATCGACGTCGATGCGTCCTCCCGTCGGCCTGCCCTCGCCCTTCTCCGCAGCCGCGAGGGCGGCGAGGCGGGCGTCGGCGACCCCGGCCAGGCCGTTGGCCCTCAGGGCCTCCTTGACCTGGAACCCGATGGACCACACGGGGTTGAGGTTGCTCATCGGGTCCTGGGGGACCAGGCCGATGTCGCTGCCGCGCAGGGCCTGGTAGACGCGTGCGTCGGCCCGGGTGATGTCCTGACCGTCGAAGACGATGCTGCCACCGGTCACGCGCCCGGTTCCGGGCAGCAGGCCGATGACGGCGGAGGCGAGGGTGGACTTGCCAGAGCCGGACTCGCCGACGACGGCGAGTGACTGTCCCGGGTAGAGGGTGAGGCTCGCCTTGCGCACGGCGGGCACGAGCCCGGTGGAGGAGCGGAAGGCGACCTCGAGGTCGCGGACCTCGAGCAGGGGCGCGGCGTCAGCGGCGAGGATATTCTCGGTGTTCACTTGCGGGCCTTCGGGTCGAGGGCGTCGCGCACGGCGTCGCCCATCATGATGAATCCGAGGACGGTCAGGGCCAGGGCCCCGGCCGGGTAGAGAAGGACGGAGGCATGGTCGCGCAGGGCGGCCTGCGCGGTGGCGATGTCCGCTCCCCAGGAGACCACCTTCGGCGGCAGGCCGACGCCGAGGAACGACAGTGTCGCCTCGGAGACGATGAAGGAGCCGAGCTGGACGGTCGCGGTGACGATGATCGGTGCGGCGGCGTTGGGCAGCACGTGTCGCACGAGGATCGCCAGGCGGCCGGAGCCGAGCGAGCGGGCGGCGGTGATGAAATCCTCGTTCTTGACGCCCAGGACGGCGCCGCGGGTAATGCGGGCGATCTGCGGCCAGCCGAAGATCGCCAGCACCATGACGACGGTGACGATGGAGGAGCGTCCCTTGAACATCTGCATGACGACGATCGCAGCGAGCACGAAGGGCACCGCGAAGAAGATGTCGGTGAAGCGGGCGAGCAGGGCGTCGATCCAGCCGCCGAAGAAGCCGGCGAGCGAGCCGACGACGGCGCCGATGACGACGACGATGAGCGTCGTGAGCACACCAACGGTGACCGAGGCGCGCGCGCCGTGCACGGTGCGCGCGAAGATGTCGCAGCCCTGGCGGTCGAAACCGAAGGGGTGACCGCTGCTAGCGGGGCCGTAGGAGTTCTTGAGCTCGCAGAAGGCCGGATCGGCACCGGTGAACAGCCCCGGGGCGACGGCCAGGGTGAGCGCGCCGAGGATGAGGACGGCGGAGACCCAGAAGATCGGACGGCGGCGCAGCTGCCTCCAGGCCTCCACCCACACGGAGGAGGGCGCGCAGTCGTCGGGAACGGCGTCGACGGCGCCCAGGCCCTGCTCGTCGACCTCGGCGACGTAGCGCTCCTGGCCGGGGCGGGCGGCGGTGCGGGGGGTGTCAGGCATAGCGGATCCTCGGGTCGAGAGCGGCGTAGAGCAGGTCCACGACGAGGTTGGAGATGATGAAGACGAGGATGAGGACCGTGGTGAAGGACACGACGGTGGGGCCCTCGCCCTGGAGGATCGCCTTGTAAAGCGTGCCTCCGACGCCGTTGATGTTGAAGATGCCCTCGGTGACGATCGCTCCGCCCATGAGCGCGCCGAGGTCGGCTCCCAAGAAGGTGACGACGGGGACCAGGGAGTTGCGCAGGACGTGGACGACCATGACGCGCGCACCGGACAGGCCCTTGGCGCGGGCGGTGCGCACGTAGTCGGCGGAGAGGTTCTCGGCGACCTGTGTGCGCGTCAGGCGCAGCACGTAGGCGAAGGAGACGGCTCCGAGCACGAGCGCCGGCATGAGCAGTTCCTTGAACCCGGGGGCCTCGCCCGCGGTGACCGGCAGCCACCCCAGGCGCACGCCGATGAAGAACTGCAGGAGGAAGCCGATGACGAAGGTGGGCACGGCGATAACGACGAGGGAGAGCACGAGGGCGGTGGCATCGAACCAGCGGCCCTTGCGCACGCCGGCGATGAAGCCGACGACGATACCGGCGACCGCCTCGAGGAACAGGGCCATGAGGGACAAGCGGATCGTCACGGGGTAGGCGCCGGCGAGGACGTCGGCGATGGGGCGCGAGCCTCGCAGGGTGGTGCCCAGGTCGAAAGTGAACACGCCCTTGAGGAAGAGCAGGTACTGCACGAGGAAGGGCTTGTCCAGGTTGTAGGCGGCCCGGATCTGCTCCTGGACGGCAGGGCTGAGCGCACGCTCACCGCCGAGAGCGGCGACGGGGTCGCCGGGCAGGGCGAAGACCATCGCGTAGATGAGGAGGGTGGCCCCGAAGAAGACGGGGATCATCTGCAGCAGCCTGCGTCCGGCGTAACGGACCATCGGCGCCTCCTTGGGTGGATCGGGGTGTGGGGCGGGTCGGGGCGGTCCCGACGTGCTCCGGGCCCATACCGTGCGGGGTACGGGCCCGGAGGAGAGGGAGCCGGCCTGATGGCCGCCTCCGACCGGGCTCAGAACTCGGAGATGGCGTTGGCCTGCTCCCACAGGCGCTTGGCCTCGGCCTCGTCGAAGCTCAGGACCTCGTTGCCCTTGACGGACTCGGTCCAGCCGGCGATGACCGGCGAGGTGTAGTCCGAGGCGGGCGTGCGGGTGCCGTAGTACAGCGTGTCGCAGATCTCCTTGCGGTTGATGGCGCGCGAGATCGCGGCGCGACGCAGGCGGCCCTCCTCATCCATCTTGAAGTGCTCAGCGCTGACGTTGATGGAGAAGCCCTGGATGACGGCGCCGGGCTGGTTGACCGCGCGCGAGCCCAGCTCGCCGACGAAGGAGGACAGCGCGGAGTCGGGAATCGCATCGAGCACGTCGAGGGAATCGGCGAGCAGGTCGTTGTAGGCGGCGTCGTAGTCCGCGTAGAGGGTGAAGGTGACGCCCTCGTTGGCGATCTGCTGGCCGCCCTTGTAGTCGGTGTTCTTGGACAGGACGATCTCGGCGTCGTGGGTCCAGGAGTCGATCTTGTAGGGGCCGTTGCCGATGGGGGCCTGGCCGAAGGCCTTCATGTCCGCGAAGGCGACCTCGGGCAGCGGCGCGAAAGCGGAGTAGCCCAGGCGCTGCTTGAAGTCGGAGGCCGGCGCTTTGAGCGTGATGGTGAAGGTCAGGTCGTCGACCTTGACCAGGCCGGTGAGCTCGGAGTCCTTATCGTAGGAGAATCCCTCGATGACGTCGTAGAAGTAGCTCGACAGGTGGGCGTTGGACAGCAGCGCGCCGTAGTTCCACGCCTTGATGAAGGAGTCGGAGGTGACGGGGGTGCCGTCGGTGAAGGTCCAACCGTCCTTGATCTTGACGGTGTAGGTCCGGTTGTCCTGGGTCTCGATGGACTCGGCGACCTCGTTGACGAGGGTGCCGTCGGTCTCGAAGCGCACGAGGTTGGCGAAGAGGAGGTCGATGACGCGCCCGCCTCCGACCTCGTTGGTGTTGGAGGGGATGAGGGGGTTCTGCGGCTCGGTGCCGTTGGCGCGCACGACGCCACCGGGAGCGGTGGTCGCGATGCGGCCGTAGGCGGGCACGGACTTCCAGTCGAAGACGACGCCGGACACCAGGCTGGAGTGGCCGCCGAAGCCGTTCTGGTACCACAGCGGGATGGTCGGCAGATCCTGCAGGAGCAGGCTCTGGGCCTGCAGGAGCAGGTCGGTGGCACCGGCCTCGTCGGAGGCGACGGCCGCCTCGCTCAGGAGGCGGTCGAACTCCTGGTTGGAGTAGTCGCTGTCGTTGGAGCCGGCGCCCGTCCGGTACTGGGCGCCGAGGAAGTTGGCCATCGCCGGGTAGTCGGCCTGCCAGCCGGTGCGGAAGGCTCCAACGAGAGTGCGATCGGTGATCTGGCTGCGCAGCTCGGAGAACTGGGCGAGAGGCAGCGGCTCCATCGTGATGCCCAGCGTGTTGGACACGGAGTTGCACACGGCCTCGACCCAGGCCTTGTGAGGGCCGTCGGAGTTGTAGGCGAGGGTGAGCCGACCGCCGGAGGCAGCGCCCTGGCCGCCGGAGGAGGAGTTGCCGGAGCCGCTGGAGCCGCAAGCACTCAGGAGGACGGCCGTGACACCGGCAGCGCCGAGGCCGCCGAACATGCGGCGCGAGATTGTTGTAGTCGTCATAGGGACCTCCGGTGGAGTGGGTAGAGCGCGCGGCCATGGGACCCGGGCCGACCCCGGCAGTTTGTACAGGTTTTGTTACGAAAAGATGTACACAGCGGGTCGCATGGGGCGGCCGGAGGATACGCCCCGGAAGGCCGTCAGGTCGCGCAGGCAGGCGGCGGCACCGACAGCCCCATCGTCGGTATGCCGCCTGACGGCGCGCGGACTGCCGGTACCGTGGTCGGCATGGTCCCGCCCCGCTTCGCCCTCATCCCAGCCGTGTACATCCTGCTTCTGCGCGAGGCGCCCGGGGCCGGGCCGGCCTCCAAAGGCGGGCCGGCCTCCTCACCGCAGGTGCTGCTCCAGCTGCGCCGGGGCACGGGCTTCATGGACGGCTACTGGGCCAGCGGCGCCGCCGGCCATGTGGAGGCGGGCGAATCAGTCGTGGCGGCGGCCGTGCGCGAGGCCCGCGAGGAGCTCGGCATCGACGTCGGCGCGGCGGGCCTCGAGCCGCTCACCGGTATGCACCGCTCGAACGACGTGGGCGGGGCGGCGCTGGAGCAGCGCGTCGACTTCTTCTTCGCCGCGCGCTCCTGGACGGGCGAGCCACGGATCATGGAGGGCACGAGATGCGCGGGGCTGCGGTGGTTCGCACTGGCGGACCTCCCCGAGCCGGTCCCGCCGCATGAGCGGGTCGTCCTGGAGCGCCTCGCCGCGGCTCTCGACGGCGGCCCGCCCGTGCCCGCGATCCTGCCCTTCGGCTTCGACGGCGAGCGGATCGAGCGCTGCGCGGTGGCACGCCCGCGCTGAGACGCGGCCGCGCGAGGACGCGCCCCCGCGGGCGCGGCTCAGAGTCCGAGGAACGCCCTGATCGCAGGCATCTCCCGCCGGGCCTGGACGAGTCCCGCCTCGAAAGCGGTGGTGAGGCGGTCGTAGCGCAGCTCGCCGTTGGCGATGTTCATGCGGTCGGGGCAGTACAGGTAGGCGCTTCCCTCGGCGCAGCGCCGCTCGAGGTCCTCCAGGGTGGCGTTGTAGTGGCGCGGGCGGTTGATGAGGGCATCGGCGGCCGCGGGGTACTGCCGCAGGAGCCGTCGGTAGACCTCGGGGCGCTTCTCCTCGGGCTTGCGGTAGCCGGCGGGGCGGGTGGAGATCACGAGGAGGCGCTCATAGCCGTCGGCGAGCGCGGCATCGGTGGCAAACCCCCCGGTGGGCCCGAGAGCGCCATCGAGGTAGGGGGCGCCGTCGATCTCGACCACGGGCATGAGCACCGGCATGGACGCGGAGGCCTGGGCGCGGGCGAGGAGATCAGCGGGGGTGGGCATGTCGGAGCGGTGGAAGTAGACCTGCTCACCGGTGTCGCAGCGGAAGGCGCCCAGGACGAGCTCGGCGTCGGAGGCCTCGAGGGTCGGCCAGTCGATGGGCATCTCCTCGTCCGGGGCGGAGGTGTGGTGGTAGATGCGATCGGAGTTGAAGTAGCCGCGGCCGCGGGCGAAGCTGCCCCAGCCACCGGCATCGCCGAGCAGCGGCATGCCGAGGTAGGCCTCGCGGGCGCGCCAGGTGTCGCGGGTGACCATGTTGACGGCATTGGTCGCACCTGCGCTGATGCCGCCCACCCATCCGAACTCCAGGCCCTCCTCCAGCAGGGCGCGCACGAGGGCGCCGGTGTAGGCGCCGCGCATGCCGCCCCCCTCGAAGACGAGGGCGACGTCGTCGATCCGGGCGGTCGCGGGAGCGGGAGCGTGCAGGGGGTGCCCGTAGGGGTAGTAGCCGGGCTGCTGATTGCGGGAGGTCACGGCATCACGCTACCCCTCCCGCCCCTCCTCATCGAGACCGGTCGAAAACAGCATCGAGACCGGTAGATATGAGGATCAAGACCGGTCCGTCTCTCTGCCGGGCGCCCCATGTTCCCATGTTCCCCCAGAGGAGAACGATGCTTCTCACCCCGCCTTCCCCCTGCCCTTGGGGCTCGGAGGGTCGTAGCGTCGCGGCATGAGCACTCCAGGCCTCCTCTCACCCCTCCGGATCGGCCCGTTGACCGCCCGCAACCGCCTGTGGCTGCCGCCCATGTGCATGTACAGCGTTCAGGAGCACGACGGCGTCGTCACCGACTGGCACGTCCTGCACTACGGGACGCGCGCCGTCGGCGGCTTCGGCACGGTGATCGTCGAGGCCACCGCGGTGACCCCCGAGGGGCGGCTGTCCGAGTTCGACCTGGGTCTGTGGGACGACGCTCAGATCGAGGGGCACCGCCGTATCGTCGCGGCGATCCACGACGGCGGCGCGCTGGCCGGGGTGCAGCTCGGGCACGGCGGCCGCAAGGCGGGCACGCCCCCGTGGCGGCCGGATGTGGCGGGCGCCCGCGCGGGGACGCTTCAGGGCTGGGACCTCGTGGCGCCCAGCGCGATCGCCTATCCCAGCGAGGGGCACGCGGTCCCGCGCGAGCTGGACGAGGCCGGGATCGCGCGGCTCGTGGAGGCCTTCGCCCGGGCCGCGCGCCGGGCGGCCGCCGCCGGTTACGACCTCATCGAGATCCATGGCGCGCACGGCTATCTCGTCCACCAGTTCCTCTCGCCGCTGTCCAACACCCGCTCCGACGCCTTCGGGGGCGATGAGGCGGGCCGCCGCCGCTTCCCGCTCCAGGTGGTCGCCGCAGTGCGCCATGCCATCGACGACGCCGGGAGCGCGGCGGGCGCTACCGGCGGCGCTGAGGCGGCTGCCCCGCGGGCGCTCGGAATCCGCCTGTCGGCCACCGACTGGGCCGAGGGCGGGCTCACCGGCCAGGACACCGCGCGCTTCGCGATCGAGCTCGCGGCCGCCGGCGTCGATGCCATTCATGTGTCCACCGGCGGAAACGTGCCCGGGACGGTGCCGGTGGGCCCTGGCTACCAGGTGCCCTACGCCGCCCAGGCGCGCGCCGCCCTAGCGGCCTCGGCCGCCGACGGCGGGCCGGGCGCGGGCATCATTGTGGCCGCGGTGGGGGTGATCGACTCCGCAGCTCAGGCCGAGGCGATCCTGACCGCGGGCGATACCGACGCGATCGCAGTGGGCCGCCCAGCCCTGCGGGATCCCTACCTGCCCGTGCGCTGGGCCCATGAGCTGGGTGTCAACGACTGGCGCGAGGCGGGGCTGCCGGTCCAGTACTGGCGCGGCGCCTGGCGGTGAAGGTCGGCCGGCCGTTCGGCGCGCCGTCCGCCCCTGGGGCGGTCGGCGCGCCGAACCGGTTTCGATCCTGATTTCGACCGGTCTCGGTGCTGTTTTCGACCGGTTTCGCTCAGAGGGCGGTCTCGTAGAGCCAGCGGCCGGCGCGGCGGATGAAGCAGCTGCGCTCGGCCAGCTCATCCTCCACGACCCCGCCGCGCCCGTCCCAGGCCCGGTAGCGGGCCACGAACTCCACGATGCCGGTCTCATCCCCCGCTCCCCCGCCGACCGTCTCCACGATCCGCAGGCCCAGCCAGGCCGTTCCGGGGTGGCAGTACGGCCCGGGCGGGCGTGTGCGCGGGTGCCAGGTGCGGAAGATGTGGTCCTCGTCGCCGACGACGAAGGCCGAGTACCGCGAGCGCATGAGGGCCTCGGCGGTTGGGGCGGGGGCGCCGTCGTGGATCGGCTCGCAGCACGCGCCGAACACCGCGCCGCTCCCGCAGGGGCAGGGATCCGATGCGCGCGCCCCGGCGGTGCGCACGCCGCTCATGCCCCGGCCCAGTAGGCGGCGAGCGCCTGGGCGAGCCATGGCCCATCGACGACGGCGCACATCTCCCGCTGGGAGTGCATGGACAGGATCGGCTGGCCGACGTCCGCAGTGGTGATCCCGAGGCGCTGGGCGGTGATCGGCCCGATGGTCGTCCCGCAGGGCACCGCGTTGTTGGACACGAAGACCTGATGGGGCGCGCCCGCAGCCGCGCAGGCCCGCTCCCAAAGGGCCCGGCCGATCGCGTCGGTGGCGTAGCGCTGCTGGGCGTTGATCTTGAGGACGGGCCCACCGCCGAGCACGGGGCGCACGACGGGGTCGTGGAGCCCGCCGTAGCCGGGGTGGACGGAGTGCGCGGCGTCGGCGCTGAGGCAGGTCGAGCGCGCGAGCATCGCCTCGTAGGCCTCGCCGGTGATCTCCAGCGCCCTCGCCAGGCGCCGCAGGACCTGCTCGAGGAAGGGGCCGGCGGCGCCGGAGCGGGTGCCGGAGCCGACCTCCTCATGGTCGTTGGCGACCAGGACGACGACATCGCCCGACGCCGTCCCACCGCCGACGGTCCGCCCGCCCTCACCTGAGCACAGCGACTCCAGCGCTACCAGTGACGCGATCACGGAGCTGAGGTTGTCCAGGCGGGAGGAGGCGATGAACTCGGCCCGGCGGCCGAACCGGGCGGGGGCCTCGGTGGGATAGGTGAGGATGTCGTGGCCGGCGAGGTCTCCCCGCTCGATCCCGGCGATCTCGCACAGGTGGGCCTCGACGTCGTCGGCGGCGCCCGCGGCACCCAGGGCCCAGATGGGGGCCAGGTGGGCCTGGCGGTCGAGGTGGAGGGACTCGTTGACACTGCGGTCGAGGTGCGGGGCTACCTGGACGACGCGGGCGATGGGGCCGGTTCGCACGAGGTGGCCGGCGCCGTCACGGGTGACGAGCCTCCCGGCCAGGCCGAGCTCGCGGTCGAGGAAGGAGTTGAGCAGGGGTCCGCCGTAGACCTCGGCCCCGATGAGCGAGAAGCCGTCGCGGCCCATCCGGGCCGCCGGCTTGAGCTTGAGGGCGGGGGAGTCGGTGTGCGAGCCGACGATCCGGAAGGCGCTGGCGCTCCCGGGAGCCTCGGGCAGGACCCAGGCGGCGATGGCGCCGTCGCGGACGGCGTAGCCGCGCCGGGGCGTGGCGGGCCCCCAGGGCTCGGTCTCGTCGAGAGCGGTGAATCCGGCGGCGGCCAGTCGCCGCGCGGCCTCGGCGGCGGCGTGGTAGGAGCTCGGGGAGGCGGACACGTAGTCCATGAGCTCGCGGGCGTAGACATCGACGTCGTGGAGCGCGCCGCGCGCGGTGTCTGCGGGGCCGGAGGGGACGGGCAGTGCGGGTGTCTCGGGCATGGCCGCATCCTCGCACCGATGATGAACCGGCGCGGATGAGGGCCTTGTTCCTAGTTCCTACCGGTACGGCCGGCGGCCGCCTCCTGCACGTGCGAACGTTCCTGCGAACGTCATTGCCTCGCAGGCGGGGCCGTCCGCGGGCGGCGCGGCGGAGGGCGCGGCGCCCGTTATCCGCCTGGAGGAGTTGGTCGCGGGGGCGCGGCTGAGCAAGACTTGGATGGCATGGGGGCGCCGCGAGCCACAGCCGGCGGTCCCCGGTCGCGAGCGCGAGGAAGGACTGGTATGGCGAGCACGAGGCCCGAGGCCGCCGTCGTGGCGGGGAAGCGAAGCGCCGCACGCGAATCGGCCGACCCTCTCAGCGCCCCGGAGGCTCCCGGCGGCGCCCCGGCGCCGGCGGCTCGCGCCTCACGCGCCCCCGAGGGCTTCGCCCGCTTCACCGGGACTGTCCACCGCGCGATCCCAGCGCGCCTGCGCCGCCTCATCCCGGAGACCTTCATCGGCTACGCGGTCATCAACGGCTCGGCCTTCCTGCTCGACATCGCCTGCCTGAGCGTGTTCTACAACCACCTGCACTGGTGGTACTCCCTGGCGGTCACGATGGGCTACACGATCGCCGGGGTGTACTCGCTGCTGCTCAACCGCTGGCTCAACTTCCAGTCCCATGAGCACCTGGCCCTCCAGGGCGGCCGCTATTTCATCGGTCTGATCAGCCAGTACGTCATCTTCATCCTGGGGCTGTCCAGCCTCCTGCACTGGCTCGGTGTCGACGCGCTGGTGGCCCGGGTCATCTCCGCCTGCTGCGAGGGCCTGTACCTGTACGTGTTCGTGCGCCTGTGGGTGTTCCGCGACTCTGCCCGCGACAGGGCCCCCGCGTCAGCCTGATCGGCGGGCCCGGCCCCGCCGCCGTCCCGCTCTTTGCGCCCGCTGCTCACCAGTGGGCGCGCGTGGTCTCCGTGGGGCCGTCGAGTTCGGTGAACCCGGCGTCGACGACGCTCACGGGCCTGCTCGCCGCCTCCCATGCGGCGCGATCCGGGCGCTCGATGCGCACCCGGAAGCCGTCAGCCGCCCAGGCCTCCCGCAGCGCCTCGGGCATGGCCGCGCTCTCCCAGGCGAGCTGAGCGGCATGGGCAGCCTGCGCGCAGAGCTTCCCGGAGGTCATCTCATGCAGGGGCGTCACCTCGATGATCACCAGTGCCCCCGACGACGCCGATTCCGCACCCAGAGCAATCCGCTGCGGCGCGCTGGCGGGGTCCTTGCCGAGGGCAGCGGTGATGGCGGCGGGCGGGGGCGGGAGGGCCGCGCCGTCGGGGAAATGGGTGCCCTCCACCTGGGTCTTGGCCAGTGGCTGCGGAAGGGGGCGGACGGGACCGGGGACGAAGGCCCGCGCGGCGGCGCGCCCCCAGCCCAATGGCCCACCCTGCTCGACCGTGAGGCCGGGCAGCTCCTGGACCTCCTCCCAGCGCTTGCCCCGGGTGCGGCGCACGAGCTTGCGGATACGGCCGTCGCGCCAGTAGCCGACCTCCTGGGCCCAGATCCCACCGGGGGCGCTGCGGGGGTCGGCCAGGAGGCGGACGACAGCACGGGCGGCGGCCTCGGCGACGTCGATCGACCGCGGAGGGGCGACCTTGTCGTAGCGCACGGCGATCTGCATCGCCCAGGGGGTGGCGCGGTCCGGGCGCCCGGTGGTGGAGTGGCGCCCGTCCGGGGCTGCGGCGCTCACCAGCCGCCTCCCGCCTGAGCATCGGCGGCGGGCAGGGCCAGATGCGGGATCCAGCTGATGGGCTCATCGAAGCCGTCCTTCAGGAATCCGAAGACGAGCCGCGTGAACACCGTCATGACGACCGCCAGGCCCCGCACCCGCTGGCCGAGCGCGCGCATCCCCAGGCTGAAGGCGCCCGTGCGCCCCACGAGCGGCTCGAGGAGGGCGCCCGCCATGGCCACGAGGGCGACCGCGTTGCTCAGGGTGGTGAAGAAACGGAGCTGCTGGAGGACGAGGGCGTGTCCGCCGACGATGCCGTCGGCTCGCAGCGCCGGCTCAAGCTGGTGCCAGAGCCCGTAGCCTGCGAGCCCGATGATGGCGGCGCGCCAGATCCAGGCGAGCATGACCGCGTGCCAGGCGGGCCCTGGGCAGGCGGCCCCGAAGCCGCCGTCGCCCTCGATCCCCTCATAGCCGGACAAGACGGCGGTGGCGGCCGCGTCTCCCGCGGCAGCGCTGGGGAAGACCTCCATCACGCCCTCGGGCCGCGGGCTCAGGGGCTCGGCTCGGCGCTCATTCATGAGGAGGATTCTCGCGCGCCGCCGTCGCCACCGCTACGGCGGGAGCATAGTGGCGGAGACCATAGGGATCCGATCGCAGCACCCGGGAGCCGGTCCCCACCCCCAGGCTGGGGCGCGTCGGTGCCATGTCCGTCCGCAGGACGACAGTCCCATGCGCGAGACCCATTACAGTGCCGCATATGACGCAGCAGCACTTCCCTGAGACCGTCTCCGGAGCTCCCCTGGACGGACAGTCCTCGCAGAGCCCCACGCCGGGCACGGCGCCGGGCGCCCCCACCGGAATGACCTCCGCCGCTCGGGTCCCCCAGACGGTCCAGCCACCGGTGGAGCCCCCCGCCCTCTTCAATGGGGCGACCATCCACGGATGGTTCGGGATCCGTGCGTTGCGCCATCCCAAGGAGCTCCCTCTCATGGCAGTCTGCGGGCTGCTGACACTGGGCGTCTACGCCTCATGGATGGGCTTCATCGCCTGGTTGATCGTCGACCCCGAGCCCACTGGGGTAGGGGCGGAGGTGCGCTCGTACATCACGAACTCTCTGGACCAGTACCTCCTCCTCATCCCCCTCCTCCCGATCCTCCTGTGGGCGGCGCGCGCCATCCTGTATGCGCAGCAGCGCGCGCAGGGGGTGCAGATGAGCGTCACGCAGTTCCCCGAGGGGTACCGGATGGTCGTGGAGGCCGCGCACAATTTCGGGCTACGGCGCGTGCCGGACGCCTATGTGGTGCCCGGCAATGGGACGATCAACGCCTTCGCCACTGGGCACGGGCTCCGCCGCTACGTCATCATCCACTCCGACCTGTTCGAGGTGGGCGGCTCGGCGCGCGATCCGGAGGCGCTGCGCTTCGTCATCAATCATGAGGTGGGGCACCTGGCCGCGGGCCACGCCTCCTTCCTGCGCCTGGCGATCACGACACTGGGCATGCAGATCCCGATCATCGGGTCGGCCCTGAGCCGCGCCCAGGAGTACACGGCGGACAACCACGGCTACGCGGCGTCTCCGCAGGGCGTTCCCGGCACGATAGGACTGATCGCGGCCGGGAAGTACCTGGGGGCGCAGGTGAACTTCCATGCGCTGGCCGACCGCGCCGTGACGGAGCGGGGCTTCTGGCTCCACGTCGCCTCCTGGTGGACGAGCCACCCGGCGCTGACCTGGCGCGCGCACGCCCTGCGGGACCGCAGTCGGCCGGGCCGGCTCATGGTCCGTCCGAAGCAGGGCGTCCTCGCCGGGCCGATCAGCCCCGTGGGCCGCGATGGCAGCAGGACATGGCCGACACCGGGGCAAGTCCTCGCCGTTATGGACGCCACCCGGCCACGGGTGGCTGCGGAGGAGCAGTTCGGGCGCTACCCGGGGGTGGAGTACGAGGTCCCGCGCGACGCCGTGCGGCTGACCGATCCCCGGCCGGTCAGCCGCTGACAGCCGCGGACGGCGGGAGGTCCGGCGGGGTGGTTCAGGCCGCGCCGTCGGACCCTTCTTCCTCCGGGCGCGCCCGGGGCTCGCGGACGAGCAGTGCGCCATCACCGGTGGGGAAGGTGATGCCTGCGTAGTGAGGGCGCTGCTCCACCTTCTTGAAGCCGGCGGCGAGGTGGCTGGCGACGACGGCGTGCTCGCCGGCCTCGACGAAAGCCCACAGTGGGGCGCCGGGGTCTGCGATGTCGACCGCCTCGGCGAGGCCCTCGAGAAGATCGCGGCCGATGGGGCGGGTCTTGGCGGCTGGGTCGAGGATGAGACCGGTGACCATCCAGGAGGCTTCCCGGCCCTCGTCGGAGTCGGCGGGCAGGAGGAAGGCGCCCGCGAGGGCCACGGAGATCGCGGCGTCGACGTCGTCGGGATGGGCGGGGTCCTCCAAGGAGGCGAGGACGAGCACGGGGATCGAGTCGATCATGCCGGGGGCGGCCTCGAGTGCCTCCTGGATCGTGGTCCCGCGCAGTGCCAGGAGCCGGGCGACGCGGTGGGTGTCGCGGGCATCGGCCTGCCAGAGCATGAGGCGCCCGTCGGCCAGGGCCGCGGCGAGAGCGGCGGCTCCGGGAGCTCCGGGGGCTCCGGGGGCAGTGCCCGGGCCCGCGGCGGCCTCCCCGGCCCAGTCGGCGGCGGCCGCCGCGAGGATCCCGTCGATGGGCCCGGAGGGCGTCGAGTTCGTCATGGCCTCAGCCTAGACAGGCGCGCCCGGGTCCCGAATGGGGAGGCGCCACCGGCGCCGGCATGCTCGTCGCGCCCCGCATCGATCCCGAGCCCGATGCCACTCGCCGAGCCGCGACCATCGACGCGTATCTCACACCGGACCGCCCGACCTCGCGCTTCATGCCGAAAATCACTGGAATCACGGGGAACCACAACCTGTGAGGACGACCCGCCCAGGTATCCTCGCCCGACGCCACGCTCCCAGATCCGGCAGTGGCGCACCTCCCCCGCACTCCGCCCTCCCCAGGCGGGAGCGGGGCATCCCGAGGAGACTGATATGGCTATGCCCGAATCCAACAGCGAACCAAGATCCCAGGGCGCCTCCAGCCGCGCCTTGCGCCGGGCCCTCAGCACGATCGCGCCGGTACTCGTCGGCGCCGCACTGGCCGCCATCGGCTCGGCCTCCGCCTCCGCCTCCACTCCGCCTACTTCGCCCCTCGCTTCGACCGAGGAGTCGATCCACATCCTGTCCTTCATCGACTCCGATGTCATCGTGCTGGAGAGCAACGGGCGCTTCGCGCTCGTCGACTCCGGAGAGGACAAGGACTATCCCCGGGGCGATGACCCCCGTTACCCCCTGCGCCCAGGGGTGGCCCAAGGGGCGCCGGACGAGGACGCCATGTGGGCCTACCTCGACGAGCTCGGCGTGAGCCCCGACAACCTCGAGTTCTACATCGGCACCCACGCCCACTCCGACCACATCGGCACCGCCGACACCGTCATCGAGAAGTACCATCCGAAGCGGATCTACGCCCCCGAGTACTCCGACGCCTGGATCAACAACCCGCGCAAGCTGTGGGACAACCAGTACGTCTACGACCGGATGATCGCAGCGGCGGGCAGGGCCCGCGCCGAGCACGGCTCCGCTCTCATCCAGCACCTGGTCCCCGGCGCCCCCGTCGCACCCGACCCCAGCGCACCCACCACAGCGTCTCCCACCTTCGACTTCGGGGACATGCGCATCGAGATCGTCAACTACGACGAGTCCTACAAGCAGCCCCCTTATATCTACGACGCCAACGAGAGCGCCTGGGGCGTCAAGGTCACTGCCCATGGGCGCTCGGCGTTCCTGGCATCGGACATCGAGAACTTCTACGGCGACGAGGACCGCCTGGCCCCGCTGATCGGCGACGTTGACGTCCTCAAGCTCGGCCATCACGGCTCCATCTCCTCCAGCAGCGAGGGCTTCCTGACCGCGTTGCGCCCCGAGATCGCCTTCCAGACCGGGCGCTTCCGAGCCCTGTCGCCCGCCACCCAGCGCATCCTGGACCGCCTCGGCACCAGGTGGTACTCAGCGGATGAGGTCCGCGCATCCGGGCGCATCAGCTTCGTCGTCGCCCTCGCCGACGACGGCGTCCACCTCGCCGACGTCGACGCCACGAGCGGCGGGCTCGTCCTGCGCACCCGTTGGTCGGGCAGTCCCCGCGTCGCGGCCTACCGGCACGGCGTCGCCACCGCGCTCACCGGTTGGAGACGCAGCGACGGGAGCTACTACTGGTTCTCCAACAGCCCCTACGCCACTGAGAGCGACTGGGTGAGTTGGAGGGGAGGCTGGTACTTCCTGGGTCCCGACGGCGCGATGTCCACCGGCTGGCTGAAGGACGGCTCCTCCTGGTACTACCTGGGAGCGGATGGCTCGATGAGGACCGGCTGGGCGCAGGACGGCTCCTCCTGGTACTACCTCGCCCCCGGTTCCGGACGGATGGCCGCCAACCAATGGGTGGCCAGTAGAGCCGCCTGGTACCACCTCGGCGCCTCAGGCGCCATGTCCACGAGCAGATGGATCCGTTCAGGCGCTTCCTGGTATCACGTGGGGGACAGTGGCGCGATGTCCACCGGCTGGCTGAAGGACGGGACCACCTGGTACTACCTCGACGACTCCGGTGCGATGCGGGCCAACAGCTGGCTCTACCAGGGCGGCACCTGGTACTACCTCACCGGTTCCGGCGCCATGGCCACGGGCAGGGTCATGATCGACCGCGTGGCACACTCCTTCTCCCCCTCGGGCGCCTGGCTCGGCTAGGGCCCACGGCGCTGGGGCGGCGGGCCCGGCGCCTGCGGGGCTGTCTTCCGGCGCGAGGGACGCGGTACCGTGGCCTCAGTGGAGAACCCCTACAGGAGATCTCATGACCGTCCTTGATCCGATGTCGTGCACCCCTGCCGACCTCGCGAACCCTGCGATCACCCAAATGGATCTCGCCCGGATCGCCCAGTTCCGCCCGGATCTGCATCCGCTCGTGCGCAAGCACCCGGCCTGCTACCCGGAGCTCGCCGTGTGGATCGAGCAGCGGGCCGCCCTCCTGGAGTCCGAGGCGGCCGAGCAGTCGACCGCGGAGCGGGCGGTGTCGGACGACGGCGCCGCGGCAGATTCCACGTGGGCCTCCGCCGCATCGGCAACGGCCTCGGAACCGTCGTCGCGCTCAGCCTCAGGCGCTGCCTCGGCGTCGGCGGACGACACGGCGACCCCGGTCGGCAATATCGACTCACCCGCCGTCGTCTCGGTGCATTCGGCCCGCTCGGCGCACTCCGCCCCCGAGATCATCCCGCCCGCGTCCGCCCCGGAGATCATCACCGCGGTTCCGGGCATGGAGGTCCCCGCCGCCTCTGAGCCCACTGCCCCCGCGGCGGCAATGCCCGGCGCCCCCGGCAGTGGTGAGGCGCCGTCGGGCCCCAGTGCCGATCCCGTCAGGAGCAGCGCGCCCCGGACGTCACCTGAACCTCTTATCCCCGCCTTCGCTGTGCCCTCGGGGGGCGACCAGCCCGCCTCAGAGAGGTCCTTCCCACGGGACGAGAACGGGGCCGCCTCCCTCTGGCGCCGCCTCCTGCTGTACGCCGTGCCGGTCCTGTCCATCCTGTGCCTCGTCTCGACCTTCCTGCCAATCGTCACCATCACCTTCGACACTGGGACCTGGTCGTTCAACTACTGGAACGGGGACGGCCTCCAAGAGGCGCTCATGCTCCTGGCGGTCTTCATCATCGCGACCGGCATCGGCCTCGCCGCGATCATCACCCCGCAGCGGTCTCGGCTGATCCTCACGGGGATCGCGAGCACCGTATCCGCCCTCCTGGCGGTCAGCGACGGCTTCCGGAACATCATCCGATTCTCCGGGGACGCACCGGACCTGGAGGGGGCCACGGGCGCCTCCGTCGGCTCTGGCGCGATCCTCCTGGCGGTCAGCGGCGCGATCCTCCTGCTCATCTCGGTCCTCCACCTCACCTTCGCGGTGCGGGACGAGCCGGATGCGTGGGCGGGCGGGGGCGATCAGCCCTCGCCGTACCAGCAGCAGGGCCTCTCGTAGGCCCTTTTCGCGCAACAGATATCGGCCCCGTCTCCTCCAAGCGAGACGGGGCCGATGTCGTCGTCCACAGGGCTGCCTGAGAGCACAGGGAATCCATTGACATAATAGATCTCACCCATCCCTGGAGTCGCATCTGTCCCACGCTTGTGCTCCTCGACTCGAAAGGCCCTTCATGCCGTCCCGCACCCTCTCATCGGCCGCATCGTTGACCCTCGCCGTCACAGCGCTCGGCGGTATCGCCATTCCCGCCAGCACGGCCGTCGCCGCGCCACCCGCCGCCGTTGCCCACGCGCGGGCCACCGGATGGGTTGCGAGGGGCGGCCAGTGGTACCACTTCGGTCTCAATGGGGCGAGGACGCTCGGCTGGCTGTTCGACGGCGGGCACTGGTACTACCTCACCGGCTCGGGCGCCATGGCCACCGGCTGGGTGAAGGACGGCGGGCACTGGTACTACCTCACCGGCTCGGGCGCCATGGCCACCGGCTGGGTGAAGGACGGCGGGCACTGGTACTACCTCACCGGTTCCGGCGCCATGGCCACCGGCTGGCTGAAGGAGGGGACCACCTGGTACTACCTCACCGGTTCCGGCGCCATGTCCACCGGCTGGCTGTTCGACGGCGGGCACTGGTACCACCTCGCCCCCACCTCCGGCGCCATGGCCACCGGCTGGCTGAAGGAGGGGACCACCTGGTACTACCTCTACGGCTCGGGGGCGATGGCCACGGGCACCGTGCCCGTCGACGGGCGCTCCTCTCGCTTCGCCGCCAATGGCGCATGGCTGGGCTATGCCGACTTGACCCCGGTGCTCACCGCGCCGTCATCGAGCCGGGAGGCACTCATCTCCTCGATGGCGAGCGCCTACCGCTCCTCCGGCAGTCCCTACCCGTCGTCGGCGCTCAGCGCTGGGGGCGCGCCCACGATCGAGGCGTTTGCGGGGATCATCTACGACGAGGCGACGTCGGAGGGGGTGAGCCCCGAACTGCTGTTCTGCCAGGTGATGAAGGAGACCGCCTGGCTGCGCTTCGGCGGCGATGTGAGCATCGGCCAGTTCAACTTCGGGGGTCTGGGGGCCACGGGCGGCGGTGTCCGCGGCGCCTCCTTCGCGGACGTGAGGACCGGCCTACGCGCCCAGGTACAGCATCTGCGCGCCTACGCCGATTCCTCCGTTTCGGCGTCCTCGCTCGCTCACCCGGTGGTGGACCCGCGATTCTCCTATGTGCGCAAGGGCACCGCACCGTACGTGCAATACCTGGGGATCAAGGAGAACCCAGCCCGCGTCGGCTGGGCGACCGACCCCGGCTACGGCACGAGCCTGGCGGAGATGATGCGCGCCTACTTCGGCTGATCGCCCCGGCGCCACCCGTCGGCCTGCGTCATCCAGCGGGACCGACGGGGCGCGACGCGGGAGCGGGGCGCGATGGGCCCCGGTGGCACTGATCGACATGGCGTGCTCCTGGGGCGGTGACGAACAACGGTACCGTTCACTGCGGTGGCCCATCACCTGAGAGAGGAGCAGTATCCCCATGAGCACGCATATGCACGGGGGTGCGCAGAATCCAGCGCCCGGCGAGGGGCACGACGACGGCGCCGCTCTTGTCGACGCGCTGCGCGATGCGACGGCGGCCGGTCGCCCGCAGGAGGCGATCGCGCTCGCGGGCGCCGTCGCCGAGCTGTCCCACGAGCTGGGGCCGGAGGATCACCGGGTGCTGGGCGCGCGCTTCCATCTGGCCCGGGCCCACCGCGCGGCTGGGGATCCGGCCTCGGCGGTGACGCTGCTGGAGCAGGTGGTCGCCGGGACCGAGAGGCTGCTCGGAGCGGAAGCTCCCCAGTCGCTCACCGCCCGCAGCGCCCTGGCCGGCGCCTGCGCGGACGCGGGTCGGGCGCGCGAGGCGGTGGCTCTCCATGAGCGGATCGTCGACGACGCCGCAGGGATACTGGGCCGAAGGCATCCCGATGCGCTGTCGGCGCGGAACAATCTCGCCCGGGCTTGCGAGGCGGCCGGTGACATTCCTCGGGCGCGCTCCCTGGACGAGGCGCTGGTGAGCGACGCCGAGGCCGTGCTCGACGCCGCCCACCCGTACCTCACCTTGTTCCGCCGCAACCGTGATCGGCTGAGGTCCAGTGCTCAGAGGTAGTAGGCGCGGAGCTCGGCAGGGTCCTTCGGGGACAAGTCGGCGAGGGTGACGTCGAAGACGGTGCGCGCGCCGGTCTGGCCGCGTGCGGCCATGCGGGCGGCGGCGCGGCCCATGGCGGCCACGACGGAGCCGGTGAATTCGGGGTTGGAGTCGAGAGCAAGTTCGAAGGTGATGCGCTCGGCCACGCCATCGGAGGTCCGGCCGCGGCGGATGACGGTGCCGCCGTGCGGAATGCCGGCGTGCTTGGCGGCCATCTCCTGCTCGGAGATGAAGGTGACGGTGGTGTCGTAGTCGGCGAAATAGTTGGGCATCTCGACGATCTCCTTCTCGATGCGAGCGAGATCAGCGCCCTCGGCGGCCACCACGTAGCAGTCGCGGCGGTGCATGGAGCGGGTGGTGAGCTCGACGTCCTCACCGGCCTTGACGGCGTCGACGGTCTCGGCGACCGGCAGCGTGTACTGGCGGGCGTCGAGCACGCCCTCGATGCGGCGCACGGCGTCGGAGTGGCCCTGGGAGACGCCGGGGCCCCAGAAGGTGGTGGTGGTGCCGTCGGGGAGGACCGAGTCCCCCAGGACGCGCAGCATGGAGAACAGGCCCGGGTCCCAGCCCGTGGAGATGATGGCGAGGTGTCCGGAGGCCTTCGCTGCGGCGTCGACGGAAGCGAAGTAGCTGGGGATCTCGGCGTGGGTGTCGAAGGAGTCGACGGTGGTGAAGTGAGCGGCCGCGGCGGGGCCCTGCTCGGCGAGGTCGGTGGCCGAGCCCCCGCAGTTGAGGCAGACGTCCACCTTGTCCGCCCAGGCGGGCATGTCGTCGATGCGGGCGACGGGGGCGCCCTGGGTGGTGACCGAGGCGGGATCGCGGCGGGTGAAGACGACGACGAGCTCCATGTCCTCGCTCTTCGAGATGGCCTGCTCCGCGCCCCGCCCGAGGTTGCCGTATCCGTTGATCGCGACCCTGATCATGAGTCCCCCTAGGAGTTCGTCGTGCCGTCCCTTGGCGTTCGGGCCACGGCTCGGGCAGGGGCCCGGCCGGGGACCGCAGAAGAGTAGGCATCAGTCATATGTCCAGCGCATGACGATCGCTCTGCGGACGCCGGCGGTCCGATGGCGCGGCCCCAGCCCGGCGTTACCGTCTCAGCCCGCAGATACCGTCTCATCCTTGCAGTTTGAGGGCGCAAGGACGGGACGAGACGGTACCTGCGGTTCGGTCGGCTCCATGCGCACGGGCCCCGCCGGATGGCGGTGACCGTGGAGAGGGACGCACGATCCCGGGCGAGGTCGGCACCGGCAAGAGTCCTCCCTGGCCATGCGGATCGCCCCATGGGGGTGCCGTACACTCCCCATGAGAGCTCTCATCCTTGCATTCCCATCCCTGATTTCCCAAGGCACGGTCGAGATTCCGGCTCTTACCCACATGCTCCGCCATCAGAGGCGGCGCACGGGCCACCATATGGAGGAATCCCATGAATCACCTTCGTCGATCGGCTATCGGAGCGATCTCCGCGCTCTCACTGCTGGGATTGGCCATTCCAGCAGCAGCCGCGGATGAGGCCCCCTCCCCCAGTCCCTCTCCCGCAGTCGTTGCGACGGCGTCGCCCACCGCGATCTGGATGACGGCGCCTCAGCCCGCGCCCGCACCGCCGGCCCGGGCGGGTTGGGTGCGAAGCGGTGGCAAGTGGTACTTCTACGAGGCGGGCGCGCCCAAGAGGGGGTGGATCGCCCCGGACGGCCTCTGGTACTACCTGATGCCCGACGGCGCGATGGCGACCGGCTGGGCGCACGATGGCAAGGCCTGGTACTACTTCGATTCCACGGGCGCGATGCAGTACGGCAGGTGGCTGGAGTCGGGCGGCGCCTGGTACTACCTGCTCCCGTCCGGGAGGATGGCAGCCCATCAGTGGGTCGCACAGGGCGGTACCTGGTACTACCTGAAGGCGGATGGAACGATGGCGACCGGCTGGGCCCAGGACGGAGGCTCCTGGTACCACTTCACGCCGACCGGCGCGATGGAGAGAGGGACGTGGATCAGCTCGGGGAGCAACTGGTACTACCTGACGGCGTCGGGCGCGATGGCGACGAGCATGTGGGTGGGCGACTACTACCTGAAGGCGGACGGAACGATGGCGACCGGCTGGGCCCAGGACGGCGCCACATGGTACCGCTTCAGCGGGAATGGACGACTGGCGAGCCGCTACAACCCGGGGACGTACACGTGCCCGAGTTGGGCGCCGATCAAGGGCAATCGCGAGTCGACGATCTATCACCGCCCCGGTCAGCGCTTCTACGACCAGACGAAGGCCGAGGAGTGCTTCGTCAGCGGCGCTGACGCGGAGAACGCCGGGTACCGCGCCGCGAAGATCTGATCCCCCGCGTCGAAGGAGGCCGCCGGGCACGGCGCATGAGCGGCCCATCCCCGCACCGGGGAGGGAGGAGGGAATGGGGGCGCGGGACAGCAGTTCCGCGCCCCCATTCCCTGACCGATCGGCCGGTGGCGGCTGCCGTCACCTCGGTCCTCACTTGATCGTTGCGCCGGCAGCCGCGGGACCGCCTCGCGAAGCGGTCCCGCTCAGCCGACGCGCCCCGTCAGCGCATCGGGCCCTCTCATCGGGGTTCCCGGCCAGTGGTTCCAGCGCGGAGGCGCCCCCTACACGTTGAACCGGAACTCCACGACGTCGCCGTCGGCCATGATGTAGTCCTTGCCCTCCATGCGGACTCTTCCAGCGGCGCGGGCCTCGGCCACGGAGCCGTACTCCATGAGATCGTCGAAGGAGACGATCTCCGCCTTGATGAAGCCGCGCTCGAAATCCGTGTGGATGACGCCTGCCGCCTGGGGTGCCGTCGCCCCCTTGCGGATCGTCCAGGCGCGGGCCTCCTTCGGCCCCGCCGTCAAATAGGTTTGCAGGCCCAGGGTGTCGAAACCGACCCGCGCCAGCTTGTCCAGGCCGGACTCCTCCTGCCCGTTCTCGTGCAGCATCTCCGCGGCCTCCTCGGGGTCCAACTCCACGAGCTCGGCCTCGAACTGCGCGTCCAAGAAAATCGCCTCCGCGGGCGCCGCCATCGCCCGGAGCTCGGCCTGGCGGGCCTCGTCGGCCAGCCCGGCATCATCCATGTTGAACACGTAGATGACCGGCTTGGTCGTCATGAGCTGGAAGGAACGAAGCGCCCCCTCATCCACGCCCATCTTCTCCGCGGCGCCCGAGGCCACGGCGGCGGACAGCATCGTCCCCTCCCCCAGGATCGCCAGCGCTGCCTTCGCCGTCTCCAGCACCACCGGGTCCGTCTTCCTGCCGCGCACCTCCTTCTCCAGGCGCGGGACAGCCTTCTCAAGGGTCTGGATATCGGCCAGCACGAGCTCGGTGACGATCGTCTCGATATCCGAGGCCGGGTCCACCTCGCCATCCACGTGCACGACGTCCGGGTCCTCGAAGGCCCGCGTCACCATGCAGATCGCGTCCGCCTCCCGGATATTCGCCAGGAACTGGTTGCCCAGCCCCTCCCCCTCGCTCGCGCCGCGCACGATCCCGGCGATATCCACGAAGGAGACCGTCGCCGGGACCTCCCGCTCGCTGTGGAACAGCTCCGCCAGGCGCCCCAGTCGCTCATCGGGCAGGGGGACGACGCCGACGTTCGGCTCGATCGTCGCGAAGGGGTAGTTGGCGGCCAGGACGGTCGCGCGGGTCAGGGCGTTGAACAGGGTGGACTTGCCGACGTTGGGCAGTCCGACGATTCCGATAGTGAGTGCCACGCGCCGAGTCTAAACGCGCCCGCTGATGCGCTCGCGCCACGAGCGCCCAACGCCCGCGGCCCGCCGTCCCCATCCCGCACCGGCGAGGGCGCCATCGCAGGCCCTGCCGGGGCCCGGAGGGGAGCGCCTGCCCTCAGGGCAGCGCGAGCACGAGGTCCTGGATGGCGATCGACCACGTCGGGAAGAAATTGACGATCCGGTTGCCCACCAGGGCGATCGCGAGCGTCCCCGCCACGCAGGCCAGTGCGAGCACGATCAGGCGCGCGCCCACCGGGCGGGCGCCCCGCAGGAGGGCCCGGAGCGTCCTGGAGCGACCCGGATCGGGCGAGGCCACCGGCGTGGGGTCCTCAGCACTGCCCTCCGGTGCTCCTAGCGGGTCCCATGATTCCTGCGCGCCGTGGGGCTCCCGCGTCTCCGCCGCCCCCGTCCTCGACGGCTCATCCGCCGACGCCGCCCCCGCCGAGCGCGCGCGGCCCGGCAGTAGACCGCTCAGGCCCCGCAGGCGGCGCCGCAGCCCCGGGATGCCTCCCCCGCGCCATGGGACGATCGCCGCCAGGCTCAGCGCCAGCGCCACGATCCACGCGAGGATGATCGTCCCGATCCCCTGGATGCCGGTGAACATCTCCTGGAGCGTTCCCCGGGCACCCGTATCGGACCCGTCCCCGGCTCCCGCCGCAGTATCCCCGCCGGACGGGCTGTGGATCTGCTGGGCGGACGAGGGCGGCTCGGCGCTCGGGACCGACAGCGGCGCATCGGGAGCCACCGGGGTTTTCAACTGGGAGCCCCACCATGTCAGCGCCGTCGGGAAGGTCTGGCGCCACAGGGTGGCCGAATGCCCGCCGGACTGCGGGGTCACCATCTCCAAGGTATCCGTGGACGGCACCGCCGCCGGCAGATTGGCTC
Organism: Actinomyces gaoshouyii; assembly: GCF_002076915.1. Classification (NCBI taxonomy): domain Bacteria; kingdom Bacillati; phylum Actinomycetota; class Actinomycetes; order Actinomycetales; family Actinomycetaceae; genus Actinomyces; species Actinomyces gaoshouyii. The sequence goes on along the minus strand of NZ_CP020468.1, from coordinate 343,237 downwards.
GCAGCTCGGCGGTGCCCGAGTCGTCCTGCGCGGCCATCTGCCATATGCGCAGGCTCTGGTGGGCGCGGGTGCGCAGGAGGGTGCTCAGGGCATTGGAGCGCTTGAGCTCGTCACTGGAGGACATCGCTCCGGTGAAGGGGACGTCGTAGCCGGACATGCCGATCTCGTAGCCGTAGACATCCGAGCGCATGATCGCCGTCCAGGTCGAGCAGAAGCCCCCGGAGGAGATGCCCCCGATCGCCCAGCCTGAGCGGTTCGGGCTCACGTTAGGGAAGGAGGCGCGCACGATGGCGGGAACATCGTCCTGGACCCACGTACCCACCTGGGCGCGGCCGACGACATCCGCGCAGTCCGGCATCGCGGTCTGACGGCGGTCGGCGTTGAGGCTCGGTAGGACGAGGATCGCCGGCTGCATCCGACCCGAGTCGATCGCCGCCTGCATCGCCGAGGCCGCCTTGACGGCGGTGACGACGCCGTCGGGACTGCCGGGATCGCCGTGGAGCATGACGAACACGGGGTAGGTCGCGCCATCGGTCGGAGAGTAGTCGCGAGGCGTCCACACCCAGACCTCCTGGGTGACGCCGCTGCGCCGGCCCGTCACGGTCGCCTTCGAGAAGCCCGTGTAGTCCGAGCCGCCCTTGATCGGCGTGAACTCGGCCGCATCGGCGGGCGAGGTCGCGGGAGGGCCGGCGGGCACAGAGGTGGGCTCCTCGGGGACGGAGATCACGGCGGGACCACGATCAGCGAAAGCGCGCTCACCCCTGATCTGGGCGACAACGTCCCCGATGGTTCGCACGAAGCCCAGGCGCGCATTCGCTCGCGCGCCGATCGCGCTCACCACGAGGATCTGGGCCAGGACGACGGCGAGCACCGTTCCCAGGAGCAGGGCCCGGGGGAAGCGGCGCCGCCCCGGACGGATCCGCGCCCATAGGAGGACGGCGGTGGCGAGCACGGCGATGAGCGCGACGACACCGATCCCCCGTACGGCCCAGGGCGAGAAGACACTGATCTCGGAGATACCAGCAGGGAGCAGGCGCACGGCGGCGAGGCCGCTCAGGGACGGGATAGACGGCGCGGAGGCCGCGAGGAGGGGGACGGGCATGGGAACATGATGCAACACGGCAGCGCTATCCCGAAAAGATCCTGAATGCCCCCATGGGTGTCGGACACCCGGTGCCGGACACCCATGGTGTATCGGTCCATGACCGACGACTCTCCCCCTCCTGCCACCTCCTGGCAGCCCTCATCACCGGCCTCATCGCGGGCCTGATCACCTGGGCCGTGCTCGACGGCGCCCGGGCGCAGGCCCGCTCCACCGCCGTGCTCGACGGTGGCGACGACGCCGCCTCCCGGCCCCGCGCCGAGGCCGCCGGATAGCGAGCCCGCACCCCGCCTCACCAGCGCGCTGGGGCGCGTCGCCGGGCGTCAGCAGGTGTGATCGGCGACGGGCTCGCGTCGGCGGTGCTCGGGCGCGGAGTCGCCGGCAGCGGCCTTGAGGTCGGCGCGCAGGTTCTTGGGAAGGGAGAAGGTGATCTTCTCCGTGGCGGTGCGCACCTGCTCGACGTCCGTGAAACCCAGGCCCCCCAAGTGCTCGATGACCTCGCGCACGAGGATCTCGGGCACCGAGGCGCCGCTGGTCAGGCCCACGGTGCGGGCGCTGTCGAACCAGGCATCGTCGATCTCGCGCGCGTAGTCCACGCGGTAGGCGGCCGGGGCCCCAGCCTCCAGCGCCACCTCCTTGAGGCGCACCGAGTTCGAGGAGTTGCCCGAGCCCACGACGAGCATGACGTCGGCATGCGGCGCGATCGCCTTGACCGCGGCCTGCCGGTTCTGAGTGGCGTAGCAGATGTTGTCCGTGGGCGGGTCGATCAGCTCCGGGAAGCGCTCGCGCAGCAGGCGCACCGTCTCCAGGGTCTCGTCCACCGACAGCGTGGTCTGGCTGATCCAGGCGACCTTCGAGGGGTCGCGCACCACCACACGGTCCACCTCCTCAGGGCCGTTGACCACCTGGATGCGCTCGGGCGCCTCGCCCTGCGTGCCCTCGACCTCCTCGTGGCCCGTGTGGCCGACGAGGATGATGTCGTAGTCGTCACCGGCGAAGCGCACCGCCTGCTTGTGGACCTTGGTCACCAAGGGGCAGGTCGCGTCGATCGTCTGCAGGTGGCGGGCGGCGGCCTGCTCATGCACCTCCGGTGCCACGCCGTGCGCGGAGAAGACCACGCGCGCGCCCTCGGGCACCTCATCGGTCTCGGAGACGAAGATCGCGCCGCGCCTGGTCAGGGCCTCCACGACGTACTTGTTGTGGACGATCTCCTTGCGCACGTAGATCGGCGTCCCGTAGTGGGCCAAGGCCTGCTCGACGGCGTCGACCGCCCGGTCCACGCCGGCGCAGTAGCCGCGCGGGGCGGCCACGAGGATCCTCTTGGCCCCGCCCGCGGGCGGGATCACGGGGGCGGTGGTGGGCGCGGAGGTATCTGTCACGGTCTCACTGTGCCACAGCGCCGCTCCGGCCCCCAGACGGGACCGTGGCACAGTGGTGCATGTGACACAGCCTCCCACCCCGGGCCGGGCCCGGCCGCTTGCCCGCCTCGCCCGCGAGACCACCGCGGAGAACCCGTGGCCCCTGCGCCTGCTGGCCACGAAGATCGAGGAGTACGTCTCCAAGATGACGCAGGTGTGGGTGGAGGGCCAGGTGGTCCAGTTCAGCCGCCGCCCCGGCGCCGGCATGCAGTTCCTCACCCTGCGGGACACCGACGCCGATGTCTCCATCTCCGTGTCCCTCTACACGCGCACCCTGGCCGCCATCGACCGCGCCCTGCCCGAGCCCCTGGACTCCGGCGCCCGCGTGGTGGTCCAGGGCCGCCCCACGTACTGGACCAAGCGCGGCACGCTCCAGCTCCTGGCCGAGGACGTCCGGCTCGTCGGCGTCGGGGACCTCTTGGCGCGCATCGAGCAGCTGCGCCGGATCCTCGCCGCCGAGGGCCTGTTCGACGCCGAGCGCAAACGCCCCCTGCCATTCCTGCCCCGGAGGGTCGGGCTCGTCTGCGGGCGCGGATCCAAAGCCGAGGACGACGTCGTCGTCAACGCGCGCCTGCGCTGGCCGGGCCTGCCCTTCGAGATCCGCGAGGTCGCCGTGCAGGGCGCGAGCGCCGTGCGGGAGGTGACCGCCGCGATCCGGGAGCTCGACGCCATGGAGGGGATCGATGTCATCGTCGTGGCGCGCGGCGGCGGCGCCGTCGAGGACCTGCTGCCCTTCTCCGATGAGGGGCTCGTGCGCGCGGCCGCCGCGGCCCGCACCCCACTGGTCTCGGCGATCGGCCACGAGACCGACTGCCCCTTGCTCGACCTCGTGGCCGATTACCGCGCCTCCACCCCCACCGATGCCGCCCGGCGGATCGTGCCCGACCTCGCCCAGGAGACCGTCGGTCTGGACAGCGCCCGCGCCCGCCTGCGGGAAATCCTCGCCCAGCGGCTCGACGCCGAGCAGCGGGGGCTCGATCAGGTGCGCGCCCGCCCGATCATGACCGACCCCTCCGTCATCATCCGCGACCGCGTCGCCGAGCTCGACGCCGCCCGTGAGCGCATCCGCCGCGGCCTCGACCACGCGCTGACGCTGGCCGCCTCGGATCTGCGAGCCGAGCGGGCGCGCCTGACGGCGCTGTCCCCGCAGGGAGTGCTCGATCGCGGCTACACGATCCTGCGCCGCCCGGGGGGCGCCGTCATCACGAGCGCGGAGGATGTCAAGAAGGGCGATCTCATCGAGGGGATCCTCTCCTCCGGGCGACTCGTCGCCCAGGTCGTGGGCGCCACGAAGCCCGCCTCGCAGATACCCGCGGCCGACTGAGGCCGGGCGGGGCACCCGGTCATCCCCCGAGGATCGCATCGGGCGAGCCCTCGGGCCGCCCGATCCTCCGCCGCTTCTCCGCGATGCCGCGCCACCGGGCCGGGTGGCGTGCGAGAATAGCACTATGAGCCTGAGCCCCGACTCCCCCACCACCGCCTCCGGCGACAACGATGACGTCGCCGTGCTCTCCTATGAGCAGGCCCGCGAGGAGTTGATCGGCGTCGTCCAGCGCCTGGAGGCCGGCCAAGTCCCGCTGGAGGACGCGCTGTCCCTGTGGGAGCGGGGCGAGGCGCTCGCCGCCCGCTGCCAGGCCTGGCTCGACGACGCTCGTGCGCGGCTGGCCGCCGTCGCGTCCCCGGATCAGGGCCAGGACTGATCCACGACCCACCAACCGCCGTCACTGGAGCGAAGGAGCCCATCATGACCACCGCTACTGCCGAGAACGCCACTGCCACCCCCGCTGCTCCTGGACCCGCCGGGACCGCGCTCGTCATCGGGGAGGCACTGGTCGACGTCGTCATCCACCCCGGCGCAGAGCCGGTGGACATCCCGGGCGGCTCGCCGGCCAACGTGGCTCTCGGCCTGGCTCGCCTTGGCCGCGACGCCGAGCTCGACTGCTGGATCGCCGACGATGAGCGCGGCCGTGCGATCCGCTCGCACCTGGTCTCCGACGGCGTGCGCATCACCCCGGGCTCGGATGGCGCCGAGCGGACCTCCACCGCCCAGGCGACCATCGGCGAGGACCGGGCGGCCACCTATGTCTTCGACCTCGACTGGAACCCGCCCTACCCGGCTCCCGCCGAGCCGCCGATCCTCATCCACACCGGCTCGATCGCGGCGATCCTGGAGCCGGGCGCGCGGACTGTGGAGCAGGCGCTGCGCGACTTCCGCGCTTCGGCAACCGTCTGCTACGACCCCAACGCCCGCCCCCAGCTCATGGGAGAGCCCGGCGAGGCGCGCGCGATCGTGGAGCGCCTCGTGGCCCTGTCCGATCTGGTCAAGTGCTCCGACGAGGATGTGACCTGGTTCTACGGCATCGATGAGGGCGACGACGCCGCCCTCGAGGGCGTTCTCGAGGGCTGGCTCCGGATGGGGCCGGCGATCGTCGTCGTCACCCGCGGCAAGCGCGGGGCGCTGGCCCTGACCTCCTCGGGGCTGCGCTTGGAGGTGCCCGCGGACCCGAGCGTCGTCGTGGCGGATACGGTGGGCGCGGGCGACTCCTTCATGGGAGGCCTGGAGGACGGCCTGTGGTCCGAGGGGCTCGTGGGCGCCCAGCAGCGCGAGGCCCTGCGCGCGATCGACGCCGACGCGCTGGAGCGGGTGGTGCGCCACGCCTCGCGCATCGCGGACATCACCGTCTCCCGAGCCGGCGCCAACCCTCCCACCCGCGCCGAGCTCGCCTGAGCCCGCGAGATCGCGCCGGGCGCCGTGACGAGGACGACCTGGACGTTGAGCGCGTCGGCGACCAGCGCGCCATAGCGGGCGATCGGCATCGCGATCCGGTCCCGCAGGAGGGCGCCGGCGGGCGGGCCCGCCCGCCGGCCAGCGGGATCAGCGCCCCATGCGGCGCTCGCGACCGGCGTAGTCGCGCAGAGCGCGAAGGAAATCCACGCGGCGGAAGGCCGGCCAGTTCACCTCGCAGAAGTAGAACTCGGAGTGGACCGACTGCCACAGGAGGAAACCCGAGAGCCGCTGCTCGCCGGAGGTGCGGATGAGCAGGTCGGGGTCGGGCTGGCCCTTGGTGTAGAGGTGGTCGGTGATGTCCTCCTCGCTCAGGGAGGCGGCCACCTCCTCCAGGCTCGCCCCAGCGGCGGCGCGCTCGCGCAGGATCTCGCGGACGGCGTCGGCGATCTCCTGGCGCCCCCCGTAGCCGACGGCGATATTGACCTCCATCCGCTGATCCGTCTCCCCCGTCCGGCCGGGCTCAGCGTCGGGAGCGGTGATGGCGACGGCGGCGCGCAGTCGCGCGGCGACCTCGGCGGGCAGGAGGTCGACGGCGCCCACGAGGCGCACCCGCCACCGGCCGCTTCCCGCCAGGTCCTCCACGGCCTGGGCGATGATGTCGAGCAGGGGGGCGAGCTCGGCGGGATCGCGGGAGAGGTTGTCCGTGCTCAGCAGCCACAGCGTGACCACGGCGACGCTCGCGTCGTCCGCCCAGCCGAGGAACTCCTCGATCTTGTCCGCCCCGCGCTTGTGCCCCTGGGAGGCGCCGATCCCCAGGGCCTTGGCCCAGCGGCGGTTGCCGTCGAGGATGACACCGACATGGCGGGGCGCGCGGGAGGAGTCGAGGCGCGCGGACAGACGGCGCTCATAGAGCTGGTAGAGGAAGCCGTCCGCCATGTCTCTCCTTCGCATGTGCGCGCGGGCCCGACCGGCTGGGGAACCGGGCTGCGCCGTAGAACCAACGTTATCGTGCGCGCCGCCCGCAGGTAGTGGTCCTTCCTCCCCACTCGAACCTACGATACCGTAGGTTCGGGCGCCGTCCCTGAGAGCGCCATCGGCGCCCGCCAGGAGGTTCCATGCGCGCAGACGCGGATCCGCGCCGCGATGCGGCTGAGGCCGCCCCGCCCCAGGAGCGGGACACTGGCCGCCGACCCGCGCGGGCGCCGGCCCGGATCAAGCCCGTCAAGCCCGGGCTGCGGGGTTGGATCCACACGATCGCGGTGCCATTGGCCCTGGCCGCCTGCATCGTCCTCACCACCCTGGCCGACGGCACCGCCCTGACGTGGACCAGCGCCGTGTACCTGGTGTGCTCGCTGCTGCTGTTCGCCAACTCGAGCCTCTACCACCTGGGCAATGGCCGCTTCCCACGAGCCGTCTCCGACGCCCTGCAGCGCATCGACCACGCCAATATCTACCTGCTCATCGCAGGGACCTACACGCCCCTATCGGTGGCGCTGCTCGACGCGGCGACAGCGCGCCTGGTGCTCGGCATCGTCTGGGGAGGCGCGGCGGCCGGGATCGTCATGTCCCTCATATGGCCGGGCGCCCCACGCCGGCTGAGGACGGTCCTGTACATCGTCCTGGGCTGGGTGGCGCTCTGGTTCCTGCCCTCGCTCTGGCGCTCGGGAGGGCCCGCGATCGTGTGGCTGCTCATGGTCGGGGGGCTGATCTACACGGTCGGCGCGATCGTGTACGCGCGCAAGCGCCCCGACCCCCTCCCCCGCTGGTTCGGCTTCCACGAGGTGTTCCACGCCTGCACGGTGGCGGCATGGGCATGTCACGCCGTTGCCTGCTATATCGCGGTTCTCGGCTGATCCCAGTCAGGCCGGGAGCACGAGACGCCCCGGCCACCGCAGGTGCGATGCGCACCCACTGGCGCCATCCGCACGCACCGCTCGGTGCGGGAAGCACCGGCCGACGAGCCGCAAGGCCGGCTGGACGCGCGATTCCCAGGGCGACCGCAGGTCCGGAGAGGTAGACTCACCCCTCACACACGGCCCCGGGCGCCCACCGCGCATCGGGGCATTGCCACGACGCCGTCGTCGGCCCACCACTGATCACCAGATCACCAGATCGAGGAGAACCCCATGGCCGCGGATACCGAGAAGCAGGGAACCTGGCTGACCCAGGAGGCCTTCGACCGCCTGAGCGCCGAGCTCGAGCACCGCAAGGGCGAGGAGCGCAAGGAGATCGCCCAGCGCGTCGAGGCGGCCCGCCAGGAGGGGGACCTGCGCGAGAACGCCGGATACCACGCCGCCCGCGAGGAGGCCGCCCTCAACGAGGCCCGCATCATCGCCCTGACCGAGACGCTGGAGAACGCCCAGATCGGCGAGGCCGCCGACGATGGCACCGTCTCCGCGGGCACGATCGTCACCGCGAAGGTGGCCGGCAAGGAGCAGCGCTTCGCCCTGGGCGGCCAGGAGATCGCCGAGGACGTCCCCGAGGGCGTCAAGGTCTTCTCCCCCGACGCGCCGCTCGGCAAGGCCCTCATGGGGCACGCCGCGGGCGAGAAGGTCTCCTACGACGCCCCGAACGGCAAGAGGATCACTGCGGAGATCCTCAGGGTCAGCCGCATCTGACGCTGCGCCGCCGTTCATTCCCGCGCCTCGCCTTGAGCGAAGGGAACGGGGATGGGGGCGACCCGGCCAGCAGCGGGACGGTAGCGTTCTCCTATGAACGCTCCGTCCCGCAATCACGTCATCCCCGGCCGCGAGGCACCCGTGCTCCCCGAGCCCGGCGACCACGTCGTCCTCGGCGCTCCCCTGACAGGCCCCTGGCCCGAGGGCACCGAGGTCATCTACCTCGCCGGCGGCTGCTTCTGGGGCGTGGAGCGGATCATGTGGCGCCAGCCCGGCGTCGTCGTCACCTCGGTGGGGTACATGGGCGGCACCACGCCCAACCCCACTTACCAGGAGGTCTGCACCGCGCGGACCGGCCACGCCGAGACCGTCCTGGTGGCCTACGACCCGGTGGTCGCGGGGCGCGGCGGGGAGGCGCTGCTGCGCGCCTTCTGGGAGAACCACGACTCCACCCGGCTCAACCGCCATGGCAACGACATCGGCCCCCAGTACCGCTCCGCCGTCTGGACGACGACGCCCGAGCAGTACGCGGTGGCGATCGCCACTCAGAAGGCCTTCCAGAGCGAGTTGAGCCGGCTCGGGCTGGGGCGCTCCGTGACGACGATCGATCCGGCGTCGGCGCAGTACGCAGAGTTCGGCGGCCCCTACTACCTGGCGGAGGACTACCACCAGGGCTACTTGGAGAAGAATCCCGGTGGCTACTGCAACCACGGGCCCAATGGCGTCACCTGCCCCGTGGGGATCGCGAACCTACCCTCGCAGGTGGATGTGCTGCCTCCTCAGCGGGTGTGAGCGGGAGAAGTGGCGGGGTTTGAGGATTCCTTTTTCTGACACCTAGTCATATCCCAGATAGTCGCAGGTTAGAGCGGTACGCGCTCGCACGCAGGCGGATTGGACCCCGGGCAATCCTCAAAGCTCGCCATTCTCGGCGAGCAGGGGTCGGCTCAGGCGCCGGTGGCGAGGTGCCAGGCGACGAGGAGCATGACGACGCCGACGAGTGCGTCAACGATCCTCCAGGTGCGGGGGCTCGCGAGCAGTCCGGACAGCGCCCGCGCCCCGAGGCCGAGCCCGGTGAACCAGATGACGGAAGCGGCGATGGCCCCAGCGGCCGCCCACCAGCGATCGGGACCGAAATGGTTGGCGACCGTGCCAAGCATGAGCACGGTGTCGAGGTACACATGGGGGTTGAGCCAGGTCAGGGCGAGTGTCGTGATGGCGACTGAGCCCGCGCCCCGCGAGACGGCCTCTTCCAGGGCGCCGGGGCGCAGCGCCGAGCGGAACGAGTTGATCGCGAAGAGGACCAGGTAGGCGACGCCTCCCCAGCGCAGGGCCTCCAGCACCCAGGGAGCGAGGGAGGACACGACCCTGACCGCGCCCGTCCCCACGGCGATGAGGATGGCGTCGGAGAGCGCGCAGATGAGGATGACGAGCCCGATGTGCTCACGGCGCACGCCCTGGCGGAGCACCCAGGCGTTCTGCGCACCGATGGCCACGATGAGCCCCAGCCCCGTGCCAAGTCCGGCTAGGGCGGGGGCCAGGGAGGCGGGCAGCCCATTCATGATCTGGGATGATAGAGGATGCGGGCGCCCCGCCCCGCACCCACTCGCATGGCGATCGGCGGCGAGGACCGCGCGCGCTCAGGCGCCCACCCGCGCACCGTATGCCAGGATCTGCCCATGAGTGATGACAGGTACTCGGGCAGGGACGGCCGCCACGCCAGGCAGGACGGCGGCGATCGGCGCGGGGGCGACCGCGGTTATCGGGGCGGCTACCGCGACGGCGGGCGGGGAGGCCCCGGCTACCGCGACGGCGGGCGCCGCCGTTATGACGACGAGCCGCGCGACGGGGAGCTGAGCGACCTCATCGGCCACCTTCATGCCCTGGACGGGCGCGCCTACCCGTCCTACCGGGCGATCCTCGGGCGCTACCTGGCGCCCGAGGGGTGGTCACTCCACATCGACCGGGTCCAGGCCGACCCCTATGCCCCGCCGACGCGCATCCGGGTCACCGCGCCCACCTCCCTGCCCTCGCTGGCGCTCCTGGCGCGCGAGGGCCTGCTGGCGACAGCGGACCGCCGCCTCGCACTCGCCGATTTCCTCGCCCGCGAGATCCACGCGGGATTCAAGGGCACAGCCCTGTCCATCGCGGCACCCGGTCAGGAGATCCTGGAGCGCTCCGCCGTCGTTCTCCTCCCGGCCGCGAGCAGCGCCGAATACTCCGGCGACTGGAGCATCGAGGTCCGCGCCCGCATGGCCCTTCCCGCCCAGGGCCGCTCCATCCAGGGTCATGGGGCCGCCAGGATCGTCGGCCGGGATCTCACCCGCGAGATCGACACGGCCCTGAGCCTCACAGGCGCACGCGCTGAGCGACTCCTCGCCCATGTGGAGGCCCTGGAGGACCACCGGGCCCTCACGGCGGCGGTCCGCGAGGCGGGCTGGGTCTCCTTCCTCGCCGATGGCTCCCTCCTGCCGCGCCGATCCGGGGTGAGCGACGAGCCGCTGCGCTCGGGCGGCGTCGCCCTGAGAGCACCGGAGTCCCTGGCCGCCACGGTCGATCTTCCCCATGCCGGGGCGGTCCGCGGCACGGCCGTGCCGGCGGGCGTGACGGTGATCGTCGGCGGCGGCTACCACGGCAAGTCGACACTGCTGGCGGCGATCGAGCGGGGCGTCTACCCGCATGTGCCGGGCGATGGGCGCGAGCTCGTGGCCACCGTCCCCGACGCCGTCAAGGTGCGGGCCGCCGATGGCCGGGCCATCACGGGCGTCGACCTCACACCCTTCATCTCCCACCTGCCCGCGGGCCGGGACACGGCCGCCTTCACCACCCGCAACGCCTCGGGCTCGACCTCCCAAGCCGCGGCGATCGTCGAGGCCGTTGAAGCGGGGGCCACGGCGCTGCTCCTCGATGAGGACACCTCGGCCACGAACCTGCTCATCCGCGACGCGCGCATGCGCTCGCTCGTGGCCGCCGAGCGCGAGCCGATCACTCCGCTGGTGGACAGGGTGGGGGCGCTGTCCTCGCGCTTGGGCGTCTCCACGGTCATGGTCATGGGCGGTTCCGGCGACTACCTGGATGTGGCCGACCATGTCCTCCTCCTGGACTCCTATGAGCTGCGCGACGCCACCGAGCAGGCGCGAGTCGTCGTCGCCGAGCAGCCCCGGGAGGGGACCGCCCTGGAGGACTTCCCGCTCGGCTCCGGTCGCATCCCGGCGCCCGCCCCGGAGCGCACTCGGCGCGGCCCGATCCGCACCCGGGCCCGGGGGACCGACGCGCTCACCCTGGACCGCGAGGAGGTCGACATCTCGGATGTGGCCGGGATCGTGGACCCGGGCCAGGCCGAGGCAGCGGCCCATGCCCTGCGCGCCCTGCTGGAGCAGCGCTTCGACAGCGCCTCCACACTGCGCGAGTGCCTCGACGACCTGGAAGCCCTGCTCGACGACGAGGGCCTGGACGCACTCGACGAGGGCGGGGCGTTCCTCGTACGGCCCCGGATGGTGGACGTGGCGGCGGCCGTCAACCGCTACCGGCCACTCGAGGTGGGCTGACCGAGCGGGCACCGCGCAGTCCTCTGCCTCCAGGACGCGGCGAGTGGGCCCGGTGATCTTGCAGTCACCGGGCCCATTCGCGGGGAGGAGCGCCGTCCGTGCGCGGTGGCCCGCATCAGCGGCTCGCGCTCAGCGCAGGGTGGACAGGGCCTTGTCCTGGGCGACGAGGGCCTGGACGAGGCTGGCGGCCTCGCCGTCGTGGAAGGCTGCGGGGGCGAAGGCGCCGCCGGAGAAGTCGGTGGCGAGGTGCAGGTTGACCTGGGCGCCGACGACGCCGGTGGTGAAGTTGGCCAGGATGGCGCGCAGGTGCTCGATCTGGCGGTGGCCCGCGGAGTAGGAGTAGCCGACGAGGCCAATGGCGCGGTTGGCGAGCACGGAGGGGGTGATGAAGTCGATGGCGTTCTTCAAGGACCCGGGGACCGAATGGTTGTACTCGGGGCTGACGATGATGAAGGCATCGAATCCGGCGAGGGCCTCGTTCCAGGCGACGGCGGCCGGGTCCTTGGCCGGGGCCGCCATGGGGGGCAGCTCCTCGGCGAAGATGGGCAGGTTGAAGGAGGCGAGGTCGAGGACTTCGGCCTGGACTCCCTCGGCCTCGTTCGCCCTGGAGGCGATCCATTCGGCCACGGAGGCCCCGGCGCGGTTGGGGCGGACAGATCCGAGGATGACGGCGATCTTGGTCATGGCAACTCCTTGGTGTCTCTCGGTACCACATCTGAAGTACTTGAATTATTAAGTACTCTAGGCCTTAGCGCCTACCCTCCGCAACCACGACTCGCCTCACCGGCCGAAGCTCCATTACCTCCTGCAGGCACTCGCACCCCCAGAGCCGGAAGAGCCGGAAGAGCCGGAAGCATGGAAAACGCCCCTCGTGCGGACCAGCGCTTGCTGGTCCACACGAGGGGCGCGACGCCCAGGGAGGCGCCATCGCAGCGCTTCATCCTCGTGTCAGGTCACTGGGATCCGCGCGGTATCGCGTCAGGGACAGCCAGGGCACATCAGTTCGTGGCAGCGACGATCGCCCTGACCATCGCCGGAACCTCGCCCTCGCGGAAGGCCGCCGGAGTGAACTCGCCGTCGGTCCAGTCGGTCGCGACGTGCAGGGCGACATGCGGGCCGACGACGAAGGAGTTGAAGGATCCCAGAACCTGGCGCAGGTGCTCGATAGCGCGCAGGCCGAGCTGGTAGGAGTAGCCGACCACGCCGATCGCCTTGCTCTCGAGCACGGAGGGGACGAGGTAGTCGATGGCGTTCTTCAGGGACCCGGGGATCGAGTGGTCATACTCGGGGGTCACGAAGATGACGGCGTCATAGGAGCCGAGCTTCTCGTTCCAAGCCACACCGGCGGGGTTCTGGGGCATGGCGATGGCCGGTGGGAGCTCCTCGGCGAAGAAGGGGAGGTTGAAGTCGGTCAGGCGAAGGACCTCGGCCTCGACGCCGTCGACCAGGCTGGACTGGGCGGCGACCCAGTCGGCGACGGCGGCACCGGCTGAGGTGGGGCGGACGGAGCCGTGAACGACGGCGATGCGGATGGGCATGAGGGACTCCTTGCAGGAATTGTGAATATTTAAAATGCCAACCAATAAGTCGAGCACCATCTAGTTGATATATGAATCAGTTTAGTGGCCGGCCCCCACTTGTCAAAGCCTCATCACATGGCGCGAAGACCACACATAAGCTCTTCATGACCCACATATCTCGAGATGCTCCGGTTCGGCGCCCTGTTGGGGAGGGCTCCGCCGTGGGCACGCGCTCTCAGCCTAGCGTCCTCCGCATGAGCGCAGTGAGACCAGCACGACACTATTCCCACCTCCGACACCCTTCCCCCCGATCATCACGCTCGCGACGGGCGGCAGGCACCGCCTCCCGCGCCTCATCCCGCCAGGCGCCACCGCATTCCTCCCCGCCTGATCCATTCCTGCCCGACCTGTCCGTCCGCGATGCCGACTGGCTGCGCGCGGAGATGCTGCGCCAGGTCTGCCTGCGCTTCCCCGGGAGCCGACTCGACTCGCCCGTCTCGCTGCGCACGCCCCAAGGCGCGAGACTCGTCCTGCACCGGATCGCCGCGTGCCTGGCCCGCACGGAGCGGGAGCTGTGGGAGGAGGCCCTGGGCCATCACATCAGCGCTCTCATGGCGGCCGTGCGCCCGGACGGCATGCCGCGCGAACTCGAGGACTACTCGGACGAGGAGGTACTGGGGGCCCTGAGGCTGCGACTGGTGCCTCCGAGCAGGGATATCCCCGCCGAGGCCGATGAGCCCGAGATCGCCCCGGGCCTGCGCCTCACGCGCGTCATGGACATCGACGGGCTCCTGGTCTCCCAGCCCTCGGCCCGCCTCTATGAGCGCCTGGGCGAGGAGAGGGTGGACGCCGCCGCGCTCGCCAATGCCCGCATCGTCCTGGACAGGGCGGAGCACGTGGACGCCGGCGAGGGCATCCATCTCATCGGCTCGGACTCGATGCTGACAGCGGCGCTGGCGATGAGCCTGACCGAGGTATGCCAGCAGCGGAGCATCCCGCATCCGCCCGACGGCTTCGTCCTGACGCTGCCCGAGCAGGAGTCGCTGGGAATCCTGCCCCTGGCCGAAGGCGTCGATGAGGCGCATCTCAATGCTCTGCTGACGTGGTCGCTGACTCGGTGGGCGCGCGCGGAGCACCCGCTATCGGCCCTGCTCTACCACGTGAGCGCCGACGGCTCCTGGTCACCGCTCACGGCACCGGGGCCCTCCATCGAGCGCCCGCTCATCACTCTGAGGGATCTGCCCGAGCCGATCTGGCGCCACTTCGCATGGTTCTTCACGCCCTACGACGAGTACCCGCCGGACGCCCTGCCCGGCATGGCCTTCGGGCTATGAGCGCGCCGCCCGCCGGTACCGGGCGGGCGGCGCGGTCCGCGCGGTACCGCCGTCCGTACTGGTCGTGCTGGCGGCGGCGGGCCTCAGCGCGCCAGGAAGAAGCCGGCGGCGGGGTCTTCCGTCTCCTCGTGGTAGGCGTAGCCGAGGCGATCCATGTGCTCGCGCAGCTCGCGGGCCTCCGCCTCCGGACTGAGGCCGCGGGCCCCCACCTGGAAGGCGCACAGGATACGGCCGTAGTCGGCGCCGTCGGTCCGGTAGTGGAAGAGGGTGACGTTCCAGCGGGTGCCGAGCACTTCGAGGAAGTGGACGAGCGCCCCCGGGGACTCGGGGAATTCGAAGCTGAAGAGCCGCTCGGTCAGCCCGGCCGGGGCCCGCCCCCCGATCATCGAGCGCACGTGGACCTTGGCGAGTTCGTCGTCGGTGAGATCGACGACGCCGTACCCGGCCCTCTCCAGGTCCGCGACGATCTCGGCGCGCTCCTCGCGCCCGCGGCTCAGCCCCACGCCCACGAAGATGCGGGCGGGGCCGGGCTCGAGGGATCCGTCGAGGCCCGGCGCCGCCCGGTAGTTGAACTCGGTGACGCTGCGCCCACCGAGGATCCGGGCGAAGCGCAGGAAGGAACCGCGCTCCTCGGGGATGGTCACCCCCAGGATCGCCTCGCGCTGCTCACCGATCTCAGCGCGCTCGGAGATGTAGCGCATCTGGTGGAAGTTGAGGTTGGCTCCCGAGACAACGCATGCCAGGCGCTCCCCGGCCAGGCCGCGCTCGGAGGCGTAGCGCTTGAGGCCGGCCAGGGCGACGGCGCCGGAGGGCTCGGAGATGGCACGCAGGTCCTCGAAGAGGTCCTTGACGGCGGCGGAGACCTCGTCGGAGGAGACGGTGATGACGTCATCGAGCAGCTCGGAGCACAGGCGGTAGGTCTCATCCCCGATGCGGCGCACGGCCACGCCCTCGGCGAAGAGCCCCACCCGGCCGAGCGTGACGGGCGCGCCCTGGGCGAGCGCCGCGGTCAGGCAGGCGGATTCCTCGTGCTCGACGCCGATGATGCGCACATTCGGCAGGAGCTGCTTGATGAGCACGGCGATGCCGGAGGCCAGGCCGCCCCCGCCCACGGGCACGAAGACGCGGTCGAGCCCGGCATCCTGCTGGATGATCTCCAGGCCGATGGTCCCCTGACCAGCGATGACACGGGGATCGTCGAAGGGGGACACATAGGTCAGGCCGTCCTCGTCGGCCAGGCGCTGCGCCTCGGCCTTGGCGGCGTCGAAGTTGTCGCCGTGGAGCAGGACCTCTCCGCCCAGGGCGGCAACGGCGTCGACCTTGATGCGGGGGGTGACGGTCGGCATGACGATGAGGGCGCGGCAGCCGAGCAGCGCCGCGGACCGGGCGACGCCCTGGGCGTGATTCCCGGCCGAGGCGGTCACCACACCGCGAGCGCGCTCGTCGTCGGAGAGCATGCGCATGCACGTGTAGGCGCCGCGGATCTTGAAGGAGTGGACCGATTGCAAGTCCTCGCGCTTGGCGGCCACCTCACAGCCCAGGCGCGCGGAGAGGGCGTCCATGCGCTGCAGGGGCGTGTGCTCGGCGGCCTCGTAGACGGGGGCGCGCAGGATCGCGCGCAAGTACTGGGAGGAGTCCCACGGGGTATCGGTGCCGTCAGGTTCATTCACGTCGTCAGCCTAGAGGAGTCGGCTCGCGGCCCCGTCGGCGCCACCAGTCCGTGGCCGCCGGCTATCGCCGGGCCGGCGGTGACACACAGGTGGACAGCGGGACCCGCGCCGGGGCCGTGGACAGTCCAGCGCCGCCGCCTGGCTCCGCCTCCGGCGCGGCGGCCCGGCCTGACCACGACCCCTACGACGCCCTCAAGACGCCCCTCACCATGACGTGAGTCACTATTGCGCGTGATGGTCATGCCCGAATACCCTCAGGCCATAACTCCCCGCCGTCCTCAAGGACTGGCGGGGTCTAACTTTTTCCGGAGACCTCCGCGACCCTCAAGATGGCAGTCGTCGTCGACTACCAGAACATCCACCTCACAGGAGCATCCCTGTTCCTCCTCGGGCCCCCACCCGAGGAGGGCCTCATCGACCCCTTCCGCTTCGCCTGCCAACTCGCCCAGGCGCGCAACGCCAAGATCACCGATGAGCGCCACGGGGCCACCATCGAGCGCATCGAGGCCTTCCGGGGCCCGCCCATCCAGCAGGACGACCCCGGCGCCTACCGGCGCAGAAAGCAACCTGGGAGCGCGGACACCACGCCATCACGCCCACGCACCGCCTGTTGCGGCCACCGCCCCGCCGCGGTACGGTTGCCTCATTCCGCCCCGCCATCCTCTCGGATTGGCGGGGTTTTTGCCCAAGTGAGGTACCCGCCATGGATCGCGTCGCCGTCTTCGTCGACTACCAGAACGTCGCCGGCTGGGCGAAGCGCTGCTTCAGCGCCGCTGACGGCCACATCCGGCCCAAGGCCACAGCCGAGCTCCTCGTCAGCCGCCGCCGCAGGCCCAGCCAACTCGTCGGCACCCGCGTCTACCGCGGCCGGCCCAACCCCACACGCCAGGCCGTCTCCGCCCGAGCCAACGACCGCCAGACAGCCGACTGGGAAGCAACCGGCGTCACCGTCATCCGACGCAACCTCCAGTACCCGCCCCAGTGGCCCGACGTCCCCGCCTCCGAGAAGGGCATCGATGTCGCCCTCGCCGTCGACCTCGTCAAGCACGCCATGAAGGGCAGCATCGACGCCGCCATCGTCTTCACCAGCGACACGGACATCCTCCCCGCAATCGACCTCGTCTACAACGAGACTCCCTGCCACGTCGAGCTCGCCTGCTGGAGCGGCGGCCGCCGCCTCCGCATCAACAGCACCCAGACCCCCTGGTGCCACTTCCTCACCGAGGCCGACTTCCCCCACGTCCAGGACCCCACCGACTACGCTGACCCGAACCTCCCCAGCACCTGACGCCTCACTCCCACGCCTCATCGGCTGAGTGCTCGGTGGAGGGTGGAGCGGTGCACGCCCAGATCGCGGGCCACGACCGCCCTGGGCACGCCCGCGGCCACGCGCTCCCTGGCCTGGGCGAGGTCGGCGTCACTCAGGGAGCGCGCGCCTCACATGCCGAGCCTGGACAGGTCGCGCACGGCGCCCAGGTCTGCGCTTGTGGCGAGCATGGCGTAGGCGCGCAGCGCGGCGCTCACGTGGCGCGGGCGCTCCTCGTGCGGCGTCCAGGCGGCCTCGCCCCGAGCCTCCTCGGCGGCGCGGCGCGAGGCGATCTCGTCGTCGGACAGGCGCACGGAGATCGAGCGGGCCGGAATGTCGATGTCGATGACATCCCCCGTGCGCACGAGCCCGATGAGCCCGCCCGCCGCGGCCTCCGGGGAGACGTGCCCGATGCTCAACCCCGAGGTGCCGCCGGAGAAGCGGCCATCGGTGAGCAGCGCACACTCCTTGCCCAAGTGCATGGACTTGATGTACGTGGTCGGGTACAGCATCTCCTGCATGCCCGGACCGCCGCGCGGACCCTCATGGCTGATGATGACGACGTCACCCGCCTTCACCTTCCCCCCCAGGATCCCCTCGACAGCCTCGTCCTGAGACTCGAAGACCACGGCCGGCCCGGAGAAGGTGAGGATGGAGGCGTCCACGCCGGCAGTCTTGACGATGCAGCCCTTGGTCGCGATGTTGCCGAAGAGGACCGCCAGGCCGCCGTCGCGCGAGTAGGCGTGCTCCAGGTCGCGGATGCAGCCGGCCTCGCGGTCAACGTCATGGGACTCCCAGCGCGAGGCCTGGGAGAACATCTCCGTGGTGCGCACGCCCGCGGGCGCCGCGAGGTAGCGACTCCGGTCCGCCTCGCTCACCGAGGAGCCGAGCGCGCCGTCGTCACCGGGGCGGGCCAGGTCGAAGGCGGCGAGCTCGTCGTCGAGGGTGCAGCGCAGGACCGTGCGCGTGGATGTGTCCAGCAGTCCGGCGCGGTCGAGCTCGCCGAGGATGCCCATGATGCCGCCGGCGCGGTGAACGTCCTCGATGTGGTAGATGGTCGTCGACGGCGCGACCTTGCACAGGTGCGGGACCTTGCGCGAGAGGCGGTCGATGTCGGCCATGTGGAAATCGACGCCGGCCTCACGGGCCGCGGCCAGCAGGTGCAGGACCGTGTTCGTGGAGCCGCCCATGGCGATGTCCAGGCTCATGGCGTTCTCGAAGGCCGCCTTGGTGGCGATGGAGCGCGGCAGGACGGTGGAGTCGTCACCCTCGTAGTAGGCGCGGGTGATCTCCACGATCTGGCGGCCGACGGCATCGAAGAGCCCGCCGCGATCGGAGTGCGTGGCCAGCAGCGTGCCGTTCATGGGCAGGGCCAGGCCCAGGGCCTCGGTGAGGCAGTTCATGGAATTGGCGGTGAACATGCCCGAGCAGGAGCCGCAGGTGGGGCAGGCCAAGCGCTCGATGGCGGAGATCGTCTCATCATCCACGGTGGGGTCGGCGGCGTCCATCATGGCGTCGATGAGGTCGAGCTTGCGGGTGGTTCCGTCCGCGGCTGTCATCTTGCCCGACTCCATCGGCCCGCCGGAGACGAAGATCGTGGGGATGTTGAGGCGCAGCGCGGCCATGAGCATGCCGGGGGTGATCTTGTCGCAGTTGGAGATGCACACCAGGGCGTCGGCGCAGTGGGCGCCCACCATGTACTCCACCGAGTCGGCGATGAGGTCGCGCGACGGCAGGGAGTAGAGCATGCCGTCGTGGCCCATGGCGATGCCGTCATCGACGGCGATCGTGTTGAACTCCTTGGCGATGCCGCCCGCCGCCTCAATCCGGCGGGCCACGCGGCGGCCGACATCGCGCAGGCCGACGTGCCCGGGGACGAACTCGGTGAAGGAGTTGGCGATGGCGATGATGGGCTTGCCGAAGTCGGAGTCCTTGACACCGGTGGCGCGCCAGAGCGCGCGGGCACCGGCCATATTGCGGCCAGATGTGGAGGTGGCGCTGCGGTACCGCGGCATAAGGGCTCCTGTTCTCGGCTCGGCAGGGCCGACGACGATGAGGCGATGCCCAGATTAGCGGCCACCATGTCATCTCGATGCGGGTGGTCACTGTGCGGTCCTCGCACGCGCCTCTCGCTCCGGACCGGTCTCGTTCCTGATGTCGACCGGTCTCGGCGAAGGGGGGTGGGCGCTGCTCACATGACGCCGAGGATCTCCGTGACGAAGACGAGGGTGGCGCCGCCCTTGATGCCGGCCTGCGGCACGCCGCGCTCGCCGTAGCCGAGCTCGGCGGGGATCGACAGCAGGACGCGCGATCCGACGCGCTGGCCGACGAGGCCGTCGTCCCAACCGCGGATGACCATGCCGACGCCGATCTGGAAGCTCAGGGGCTGGCCGCGGTCGTAGGAGTTGTCGAAGACGTCGCCGTTCCAGGACTGACCGAGGTAGTGGGCGACGATGGTGTCCCCGGCCTCGACGACCTGGCCGTCACCGGCGTCGAGCACCTGGACCTGGAGGCCCGCGGGGGCATCCGGGCCGGGGAAGGTGAGGACCGGCTTGGTGCCCTTGGCACCCTCAACAGTGGGCATATTCGAGTTGATCATGCGCGCCAGCCTACGCGATGAGCCCTGGCCCTCGCTGATCGGAGCGCCGCCTCTCCGCCGGCCGCCCATGCGGCGGGGCCGGCCGGGTCATGCCCGGTCGGCCCCGCGCCCCCGCGAACGGGGAGGACGCTGAGCGGATCAGTCGTCGGAGAAGATCGCCAGGATCCGAAGGATCTCGATGTACAGCCACACGAGGGTGACGACGAGCCCGAAGGCCCCGGCCCATGCGTAGCGGGTGGGCAGGCCGGCCTCGACGCCCCGCTGGATTGACTCGAAATCCATCGCCAGGCTGAAGGCCGCCATGACGACGGCGAGCAGGCCCACGATGATGCCGACCGGAATGCCCGCGATCTCCAAGGAACGCAGGCCGAAGGGCCCGCCGACGTCGGAGAACATCATGACACCGAAGTTGAGCAGGCAGAAGACGAGGTAGCCGCCCATGGCGAGCATGAGGATCCGCTGCGCCTTGCCGGACAACCGGAAGCCGCCGATCTTGTAGGCGCCGAGCATGACGGCGAACACCGCGACGGAGGCCAGCACCGCCTGGATGACGATCCCGGGGAAGCGCGCCTCCATGACGCCGGAGAAGGCGCCGAGCATGGCGCCCTCGCAGGCCGAGTAGGCCAGGATGAGCGCGGGCGAGGGCACCTTCTTGAAGGAGTTGACCAGGCCCAGGACGAGGGCGCCGATCGCCCCTCCGAGCATCAGGAGGACGCCGATGGGGGACGTGGAGGGGGTGGTCGCCATGACCCAGGAGACGGCGCCGACGGCGAGAATGACCGCGAACATCGCGGCCGTGCGCATGATGACGTCGTCGTAGGTCATGCGGCCGCGGTCCACGTTGGTGGCGGCCGGGGCCCCGTACTGGGTCTCCATCCGGTCGAGCTGGGCCGGGGTGACCTGGCCGTAGCCCGCCTGCTGGGGAGCACCGTATCCCACTGGCTGGCCGTACGGCGCCTGCCCGTAGGGGGCGGCCTGGCCGTACTGCTGGGCCTGGACGTACTGGCCCGGCTGGTACCCGGGCATCGCGGGGTACCCGGCGGGGGTGGTCTGGGGCGTCGCGACGGCGGTGCGCGCCCCGCCGTTGAAGGCCGGGTTTCGATCGAAGAAGGGGTTGCTCAAGGGTATGTGTCCTCTCTGGACGGGGACTGCCGACGGCGCGGCCCGGCTCGGGCCCTCCATCTCAACGCCGCCATCCTGCCGCACATTCCCCTTCCCGGTCGACCGTCGTCCCGGGCACGAGTACCCGCCTCCGCCCGGTCTCCTCGCCGTCTCCGCATCTCCCCCGCGTCTCCTCCCCGAGGAGGAGACGCGTCCACCGTGGGTCCTGCCCCGCTCCCCTCGCAGAATCATCCCGCGCGCCGATGGACCGGCGAGTACCGTTGACTAGCCTGGTACCACGCCGTCGGGACTCGCCGGGACCAGAACAGTCACCTCTCCGGTCCCGACGGCGCCCAGCGACCCCGTCGGGCCGCGCGAGCCGCACGGCGATCAGCCCCCCCCGAACCTAAGGAGCCCGGAACCATGATCGAGGCACGTGGATTGACGAAGCGCTACGGCGACAAACTGGCCGTGGACAACATCTCCTTCACCGTCGAGCCCGGCGCCGTCACCGGCTTCCTGGGCCCCAACGGCGCCGGCAAATCCACCACCATGCGCATGATCATGGGCCTGGACAAGCCCACCGCCGGCACCGTGACCGTGGCCGGCAAGAAGTACAAGGACCTGAACGCCCCCCTGTGCTCCGTCGGCGCCCTCCTGGACGCCAAAGGACTGCACGGATCACGCTCGGCCCGCGCCCACCTCACGCAACTGGCCGTCTCCAACGGCATCCCCACCAGCCGCGTCGACAAGGTCCTGGACATCACAGGCCTGACCCAGGTGGCCAAGAAGCGAGTCAAGGGGTTCAGCCTCGGGATGGGCCAGCGGCTGGGCATGGCCGCGGCCCTCCTGGGCGACCCCGACATCCTCATCTTCGACGAGCCCATCAACGGCCTCGACCCCGAGGGCGTCATCTGGGTGCGCCAGACCTGCCGCGCCCTGGCCGCCGAGGGACGCACCGTCTTCATCTCCTCGCACCTGATGAGCGAGATGTCCCAGACCGCCGACCGCCTCATCGTCATCGGCCGCGGCCGCATCCTCACCACCGGCCCCGTGAGCGAGATCATCGCCTCGGCCACCACCGACACCGTGCGCGTGGCCTCCCCCCAGGCCACCGACCTCGCGGCCCTCCTGGCCTCCCAGGGCATCACCGTCGCCACCCCCGAGCCCGGAGTGCTGACCCTCACCGAGGCTCCCGCCGCCCGCATCGGCGAGCTCGCCGCCGCCCACGGCATCACCCTGCACGAGCTGACCACCATCAAGGCCAGCCTCGAGGACGCCTACCTCGAGCTCACCGGAGGCGCCACCGAGTACAGCACCGCTCCCGCCCAGGCCAACCGTCCCAGCACGCGCGGAGCCCACCGAGCCTGACCCCGCCGCCCCCAAGGAGAACCCCCATGACCGCACCCACCACCCCCGGCACTGCACAGCGAGCCACCCGCGCCCCCCGCATCAACGGCAAGCAGACCTTCGGCCGCGCCCTGCGCTCGGAATGGCTCAAGCTCCGCACCCTGCGCTCGACCTGGATCGCCTCCGCCATCACCATGAGCATCACCGTCCTCTTCGGCGCCGGCATCACCATCGCCTTCGGCATATCCTCGAATTCCGATTTGCCCGCAAACGCGGCCGACAACATCGCCGCCGGGACGCCCTTCGGGCAGATCGCCGTCGCCGTGCTCGCCGCCCTCATGATCACCGGCGAGTACGCCTCCGGCCAGATCCGCTCCACCCTGACCGCCACCCCCACCCGCTCACAGGTCTTCGCGGCCAAGTCCCTGGTCACAGCTATCTTCGCCTTCCTCCTCGGAGCCGTCTCCGTCCTCCTGGCCTGGGCCATCTCCGCTCCGTTCATCGGGGACCACGCGGTGTCCCTGACCGACGCCGAGTACGCCGGCTACATCTGGGGGGCAGGCCTCGGCTTCGCCGCCATCGCGCTGATGGGCCTCGCCCTGGGATTCATCTTCCGCTCCACCGCCGGGGCGATCTCATTGGCGGTCGTCCTCCTCTTCGTCATCACCATCCCCTTCAGCATCTTGTCGTTGCGGTTCGAGTGGGCCAAGAATCTGGCCGAGACCCTGCCCGGCAACGCCGTGCTCGCCCTGACCGACCCCTTCGCCCGGGCCCACTCCTGGAGCGGCTTCCTCAACCACTGGCAGGCCGCTCTCGTGTCCTGCGCCTGGTTCATCATTCCCACGATCATCGCTTACACGGTCTTCTCCCGGCGCGATGCCTGATGATCATCCGATGAGCCCAGCGCCCCTCAACGAGCCCGCCGCAGCCCTCCCGGGGGCTGCGGCGGGCCTCGCCATCCCCGGGCCCGAAGCCGCTCCGGAGACCCCGCCCCAGTCCCGCTCCCCCGAGGGCGGCCAGGGCCGATGTCCCCGACGCCGGCGCCTGCGCGCCATCGGGGCGTCCATGCCGCCGATCGCGGTGGACCTGCTCATCACCGCGGCGGTCGCAGGGCTCTCCCTGACGGTCACCCTCAACACCCTCCTCGGTCTCGAGGCCCTCGGCGCCGGCTCCAGCACGCAACCGTGGCTGCCGTTCTCCGTCGTCATCTCAGCGCTGTGCCCGGCCTGCCTGCTCCTCCGGCGGCGGGCCGCCCGCCTCGCCTGGGCCGTGGTGACCCTGGCACTACCGGTCCACCACATCGCTCTGATGCTCCTCTGGCTCGATGACCTCCGCGCGGCCCCCGTCCTCGACATCGTCCCCCACTTCTTCCTGCCGGCAGCCTCGATCATCCTCGGGACGATCGCCGCCCGCTCCCCCTTGCGCCACGGCTGCGGCGCCGCCCTGATCACGACTCTCACCGCCATCATCAGCCAAGCCGGATTCGACGCGGTGATCAATCGGATGGATCCGGTTGAGCTCCTCTCCTCGCGCATGATCATGCAGAACTCCTTCGTCATCGTGCTCCTCAACCTGGGCGGCACGGCAATCGGCCTGACGATCCGCACCCAGCGGGCCCGGCTGACCCGTGAGCTCGAGCGGTCCCATCGGATCGCCCTGGAGAGGGAGCAGGCGAGCCTCCTGGCGGTCGCCGCCGAGCGCTCCCGCATCGCCCGCGAGATGCACGACGTCGTCGCCCACTCCCTGGCCGTCATGGTCACCATGGCCGACGGCGCGGCGGCCTCCCTCGACCGGAATCCCGAGATGGCCCGGCAGGCGATCGCGGCACTGGCGCAGACGGGCCGCAGCGCCCTGGCCGACACGCGGAGGCTCGTCGGCGTGCTGCGCGAAGACCCGCAGGTCGGCGCCCTCACGACCCGCGCCACCGGCGTGGCTGACGACTCGACCGACATCGACGGCAAGCGCATCAAGGACCTCCCCGTCCCCGAGTTCGCCCCTCCCGGCACGGTCGCGCCGCGCGAGCCCACAACCGCCGTCGCCAACCTGCGGCGCGCCGCCGCAGCCCACGCGGACGGCAGCGGCGGCGATGCGGTCCCCATGAGACCGGCCCCCGAGCAGGCGGATCTCCAAATCCTCGTCGACCGCCTCGCCTCCGCGGGAATCCCGATCACCTACTCCTGGCGGGGGCGCGACCTTCCTGAGGACCGAGGGCTGCAGATGACCCTCTTCCGCCTCGCCCAGGAGTCCCTGACCAACGTGCTCCGCTATGCCCCCACCACGAGCAGGGTGAGCGTTGACGTCCAGAGGCGCATCGGGACCGCCGTGCTCACGGTGGACAACGAGGCCGCCCCCGGCACCACCCCCATGCACGGCTCGGGGAAAGGACTC
The DNA here is from genome assembly GCF_002076915.1 of Actinomyces gaoshouyii. Taxonomy (NCBI): domain Bacteria; kingdom Bacillati; phylum Actinomycetota; class Actinomycetes; order Actinomycetales; family Actinomycetaceae; genus Actinomyces; species Actinomyces gaoshouyii. The sequence continues at coordinate 318,558 of NZ_CP020468.1, read as the reverse complement.
ATCGGCATGCGGGAGCGCGCAGCCGTCTATGGTGGCAGCGTTCAAGCAGGGCCCCGCGCCTCGGGATGGCGCGTACGCGCGGTCCTGCGCTGGGACGAGGAGGACCAGGAGGGATCCGCGCCATGGCAGATGCCCATGTGAACGGGGCCGATACGGCCGAGCAGACCGACCCCGCGCCCAAAGCGGCGTCGCCGGAGGGCGCCGGCGCCCCGGTGCGCGTGATCCTGGCCGACGACCAGTCCCTCATGCGCATGGGATTCCACATGGTCCTCGACGCCGAGGAGGGCATCGAGGTCGTCGGCGAGGCCTCCGACGGCACGGCCGCCGTCGCCCAGGCCCGAGCCCTCCAACCCGACGTCATCCTCATGGACGTGCGCATGCCCGGCATGGACGGCATCGAGGCCACCGCGAGGATCACCGCCGAGTGCCCGCAGACGCGTGTCCTCATCCTGACCACCTTCGACCTGGACGAGTACGCCTTCGCGGGCCTGCGGGCCGGGGCCTCGGGGTTCCTGCTCAAGGACACCCGGCCCACCGAGCTCGCTGAGGCGATCCGCACCGTGGCCGGCGGGGAGGCGGTGGTCTCGCCGCGCATCACGCGCCGGATGCTGGAGATGTTCGCGGGCGACCTGCCGAACGCGGCCAGCGCCCCCGACTCCGAGGACCCGCGCCTGGTATCGCTGACCCCCCGCGAGAGGGAGATCCTCATCCTCATGGCCCAGGGCATGAGCAACCAGGAGATCGCGGACGAGCTCATCGTCTCCACGACCACGGTCAAAACCCATGTGGGCAACGTCCTGGCCAAGCTGGACGTGCGGGACCGGGTGCAGGCCGTCGTCGTCGCCTACGAGACGGGACTCATGGCGCCCTGAGTGAGACAGGGGGGCGCGGCGGGCCCCGAAGCCGCCCGGCCCCTCTCGCCCCTTCCCTTCAGGCGGAGTGGAGCCGCCGCTGGGCGGCGTCGAGTCCGAGGAACACCACGCTCTCGACGGCGTCGGCGGCCTCCTCGCAGGTGACCGCCCACTCGGAGCGCTCACGCGCCGGGAAGTCCGAGAGCACGAAGTCGGCCGGGTCCTGGCGACCGGGCGGCCGGCCGATGCCCACGCGCAGGCGGGCGTAGTCGCGCGTGCCCAGGGCCTGGGAGATCGACCTCAATCCGTTGTGCCCGCCCTCGCCACCGCCGCGCTTGAGACGCATCTCATGGGGACTGATGTCGAGCTCGTCATGGATGACGAGCAGGCGCGCGGCGGGGTCGACGCCGTAGAACCGCACGAGGGCCTTGACCGGGCCACCGGAGACGTTCATGAAGGCCTCCGGGCGGGCGAGGATGACGCGCGGCCCCGGCGCGCCGCCGGACAGGAGGCCGAGGCGGACCTCAGTGACGCGGGCGCGGGCCTTGTGGCGGGAGAGCCGGGACCCGGTCCGCCCCGCCAGAGCGTCGATCACCATATGACCGATGTTGTGGCGGTTGTGGGCGTACCGGGCCTCGGGGTTCCCCAGGCCGACGATGAGCCAGGGGCCGCTCATGGGCGTTGGCCGCGCGTGCGCGTCACTCGGCGGCCGGGGCGGCCTCGGAGCCGGCGCCGGCCTCGGCGGCGTCGCCCGCATCGTGGGTCGTCGGGATCGTCACGTTGACGACAGCGAGCTCGGCGTCGGAGATCGCCTCGACGCCCTCGGGCAGGGCCAGGTCGGCCACGGTGATGATGGTGCCGCCCTCGACGCCGGTGATGTCGACGCCGATGGCCTCGGGGATGGCGATGGCCGGCGCGGTGACCTCGACGTGGTCGAGCTCGATCATGTGGATGGTGCCGGGAGCGGAGGTGCCCATGACGTTGACCGGCACCTCGACGTCGACGCGCTCATTGCGGTTGACCAGGAGGAAGTCGACGTGCTGCACGCCGGGGCGGATGGGGTGGCGCTGGATGTCCTTGACGATGGCGAGCAGGTCCTGGCCCTCCAGGTCGATGTTGATCAGGGCGTTCTCGTTGCCGCGCAGAGCGAGGCGAGTGGCGTGCTCCTCGAGGAGGATGTGGCGGGGCTCGGAGCCGTGGCCGTAGACGACGGCGGGGCACCGGCCATCGCGGCGGGCCTGGCGGGCGGCGCCCTTGCCGGAGCCGGTGCGGATGGTGGCCTTGAGGGTGATGGCGTTGGACATCTGGGTCTCCTGGGGAGGGCGGGGCGCGCCCCGCGCGTCGGTGGTCCGGCGTGGCGCGACGACGCGCGGCACGCTCCGGTGCCACCACGTCGATCACGGATGCACGCGCTCGCGCGTGTCCCTCGCCGGGGTTTCGGGCCAACAGTACGGCACACCGCCGGGTGCGGGCCAGGCGAGAGCCGGTGAGGCGGGCCACCCCGGGCGCCGTCATCGCGTCTGGGAGGCAGCCGGGTCGCCGGCCTCATGATCGCCGCGACCGCGCTCGCCGAGGACATGCCTCTCCTCACGCGCAATCCGGAGGTTCTCCGAGGGCTCGACGAGTTGATCACCGTCGTTGCGCTGTAGCGGGATTCGGCGAGGCTCATCGATTCCCCGACGCTCCCGGACGCTCTCGGGACAGGGCCCAGCGTCAGTCGGCCTGTGGAAAACCGCCCGGTATCGTTCCTGTTTTCGACCGGTCTCGGTGGGAGAGGAGGGCGGCGATGGTGGGCTGGCCGGGGGCTGAGGCTGCGGCGGGATCGGCGCTGAGGGCGGCGAAGGTGAGGGCGGAGCCGTAGCGCCAGCCCTCCAGGCGACTGCGCCGCCCTCGCTCCCCCATGGAGATGACCGCCACCGGGATGCTGAGACAGGCCCGGGCCCGCGCCGTCACCTGGAGCGCGCGGTCGACGTCCTCCTCGCTGCGCGGCATGACGGCGATCTTCGCGCAATCGGCGCCGCCGGTCTCCATCCGCTCCAGCCTCTCCAGCATCTCCCCGTCCGGCGGGGTGGCGGTGAAGTCGTGGCTCGACGCGACGACGGCGATCCCCGCCTCGTGGGCCCGCGCCGCCAGGGCGGGCAGGGCGCCGGTGGACAGCTCGACGTCGAGCGCGTCAGCGACCGCGTGCCCGGCGCGATGCTCGGCCTGGAGGTCGATGAGCGCGCCCAGGGCCTCGGCCTGCTCGCGCGGATCCATGGCCGCGCCACCGCCCTCGCGCCGGCTGCGCGCGGTGGCGAGCAGAGGCGTGCCGGTGGGGGCCAGGGCCGCGGAGACCGCGAGGACGGCCTCATGCCAGAAGGCGGCCTGGGCCTGCGGTCCGGCGGCCTGCGGCGATGAGAGCAGGTCGAGCCGGAGCTCGACGAGATCCGCTCCGGCCGCCGCCGCCGCGAGCGCCTGGGCGAGCGCGGAGCCTGAGTCCCCAGCGCTATCGGCGCCATCGATGGCGCCGGCTGTCGTGGCCACGGCGACGACCACGCGCTCCCCGCCGAGCTCGGCGGCCCCGATCCTCGCGGGGCGCGGGCAGAGCGGCGAACCAGGCGACGGGGTCCGGCCCGCCCCCGTGGCGGGAGCCTCAGCCACGGCGCCGCTCCCCGCCGTCGACCAGGGACAGGGCGATGCCGTCGAGGATGTCGGTGAGCGAGGTGATCGCGGACTCCAGGGGGCGCCCGGCCTCGCCCGTGCGCTCGGCGACCCGGCCGATGACTTCGGACCATACGAGGGCTCCCGCGGCGATGACGTCGCGCCGCCCCGGGCGCAGGTAGCCCCAGGACTCGCGCTCGGCCGCCGTCGAGCGAAGGATCGCCTCGCAGGAGGCCAGCACGGTGCCCAGCGGCAGGCGGGAGCCGTGGATTGAGTCGGGCTCGAAGTCCGCCAGGCTCAGGGCGTGGGCGGTGATCGTGGTGATCGTGCCGGCCAGGCCCACGATCTCCTCGGCGGCGCCCAGGTCCATGACCTCCTCGGCGCGGTCGAGGAGATCGCGCACATGCGCCCGGGCGGCGGCCTCGGCCGCGCGGGTGACGCCGTCGGCGAGGTAGCGCTCGGTGACGCGCACGGAGCCGGTGTCCAGGGAGATCGCAGCCTCGGGCACGCGCGCGCCGAGGACCAGTTCGGTGGAGCCGCCGCCGAGGTCGACGACGAGGCGCCGCCGGATGCCCTGCGCGCCGAGGAGAGAACCGGCGAAGGACAGGCGGGCCTCCTCCTGACCGGAGACGACCTCGGGCTCGATGCCGAGGCGCCGGCGGACGCCATCGACGAAGACGTCCCGGTTGCTCGCGTCCCTCGTGGCGGAGGTTGCGACGAAGCGCGTGCGCTGAGCGCCGGTGGCCCGGATGCGCTCGGCGTAGTCGGTGACGACATCCAGGGTGCGCTCAAGGGCCCCATCATCGAGGCGACCGGTCCTGTCCACGCCCTGACCGAGGCGCACGATCATCGAATGCCGTTGGACTCTCTCCAGGCGCCAGCCGGTGGGTCCGCCGTCGGGGTGGGCGTCGGCGATGAGCAGGCGGATCGTATTCGTGCCGCAGTCGATCGCGGCAACGCGGGTGGGCATGGGCGCCATGGATCCTCCGAGCAGGGTCGGCAGTGGTCAGCAGCTGCAGCGGCGATCGTCCCACAGGCCGCGCTCGCGCAGGGCCTCCAGGGTGAGATCGCCGATCGGGTTGATGCCCGGGCCGGCGGCCAGGGCGTGCCCGAGGAGGGCGTGGAGGCATTTGACGCGGGTGGGCATGCCGCCCGCGCTCACTGCCTCGATCTCATGGGGGGAGCCGAGCTCGGCGCGGGCGGCCAGGTAGTGCCCGTGGGCGCGCCCGTAGGCGTCGGCGAGAGCCTGGTCCTGGCCGAGGCGGGCGTTGAAGTCCTCCATGAGGTGCTCGGCCTCGAGGGTGGAGCAGCCGCGCACGGCGGCGGGGTGCGTGAGGTAGTAGCTGGTGGGGAAGGGGGAGCCGTCAGGGAGGCGGGGCGCCGTGCGCACGACGGTCGGGCGGCCGCACACGCAGCGCGCCGCGATGGAGACGACGCCGCGGGGCACGCGCCCGAGTTGCTCGGCCAGGGCGTCGAGATCGGCCTGGGAGACTTCCGGGGGGGATGGGGGCATGGGGTTCTCGCTCACCGTCGCATTCTCCTCCGGCCGCTCCTGCACTCCCCGCCCCGTCTGATCGGCGCTCATCTCGTGGCCTCGGGGGTGGCGGGCGCCGCGGGGGAGGCGCTCGGGCTCGCGGAGGGGCCGGCGGCCGGCGTCGTCGCGCCACCGGCGACGGCGGCGGACTCCGTGAGGGCGTCGTACCAGGGGGCGCGGGTCTCCTCCTTGGCGGCGGCCCGGGCATCGGCATCGGCCTGCGCCTGCACCTCGTCGGCGCCGACGACGACGTAGCTCTTCTCCCCCGGCATCACGTAGGAGAGGCGCTCGCGCGCCTGGGCGCGCACGTAGGCCTCGTCCTTCCACTGGGCCGCCTCCTGCTCGAGGGCGGTGGCGGTGGCCCTGGCGGCGTCGATCTGCCGGGCGACGGCGTCGTACCGGGCGCGCTGAGCCAGGTAGTGGTTGAGGGTGGGCAGGACGACGACGAGCGCGAGAATGAGCACGGCCGCGAGCACGAGCAGGCGGACGGGCAGGGCGAGACCCTCCGGGCCTCCAAGGCGCAGGACTATCGGGGTCGACGCCGGCTCAGCGGTGCCGGCCCGGGCCGAGCCGCGCTCGGACGTCGTGCTGGGCCGTTCAGGGCGGTCGGAGCGCTCGGGCCGTTCAGCGCGGCGGGGGCGAACGGCGTCGCCGGTATCGGTGGGGCGCCCGGGCCCGGTGCCGCGGGGGATCGTGCGCGGGGCGGGGCGCGCCTCGGAGCGGGCCCTCGGGCGGGCGGGGGTCGGGCGGCGCGGGCTCATGGGGCGATCCTGCCGCAGGGCCGGGCCTCCTCCAAGCAGGCGCACGCGGGAGTGGTACGGGCCATGGGCGCGGAAGGATCACGGGGCGGTAGAGGCCAAAAGGCCTCGCGCGGGCCGGCGGTCACCGGCCCGCGCGAGGCGGTGTGGGCGTCAGATCGCCCCGATCCAAGGGCGGGCACGGCGCCCGGCCCCGGGCTCAGGCCTTGAAACGCGGGAAGGCGGAGGCGCCGGCGTAGACGGCGGCCTCGCCGAGGGACTCCTCGATGCGCAGGAGCTGGTTGTACTTGTTGATGCGCTCGCCGCGGGCCGGGGCACCGGTCTTGATCTGGCCGGAGTTGGTGGCCACGGCGAGGTCGGCGATGGTGACGTCCTCGGTCTCACCGGAGCGGTGGGAGGTCATCGACTTGTAACCGGCGCGGTGCGCCATCTCGACGGCCTCGAGGGTCTCGGTGAGCGAGCCGATCTGGTTGACCTTGACCAGGAGGGCGTTGGCGGCTCCGAGCTCGATGCCCTTGGCGAGGCGCTCGGGGTTGGTGACGAAGAAGTCGTCGCCGACGATCTGGACGCGGTCGCCGATGCGGTCGGTGAGGGCCTTCCAGTCATCCCACTCGTCCTCGCTCAGCGGGTCCTCGATGGAGACGATCGGGAAGTCGGTGATGAGCTTCTCGTAGTAGTCGACCATGAAGGCGTTGTCGCGGGCCTCGCCCTCGAAGTTGTACGTCTTGGTCGCCTCGTCGAAGAACTCGGTAGAGGCGACGTCCATGGCCAGCGCGACATCGGCGCCCGGCTTGTAACCGGCCTTCTCGATGGCCTCGACGATGAGCTCGAGGGCCTCGCGGTTGGAGTCGAGGTTGGGGGCGAAACCGCCCTCGTCGCCCAGGCCGGTGGACAGGCCGCGGCCCTTGACGACGGCCTTGAGGGAGTGGTAGACCTCGGCGCCCATGCGCAGGGCCTCGCGGAAGGTCTTGGCGCCGATGGGGGCGATCATGAACTCTTGGATGTCCACGTTGGAGTCGGCGTGGGAGCCACCGTTCATGATGTTCATCATCGGGACGGGCAGGACGTGGGCGTTCGGGCCGCCGACGTACTGGAAGAGCTCGAGGCCGGCGGAGTCGGCGGAGGCGGCAGCGGCGGCCAGGGAGACGCCGAGGATGGCGTTGGCGCCGAGCTTGCCCTTGTTGGGGGTGCCGTCCAGGTCGATCATGAGCTGGTCGAGGCCGCGCTGGTCGGCGGCGTCGTAGCCGATGATCTCGGGGGCGATGGTCTCGTTGACGTTGGCGACGGCCTTCTCGACGCCCTTGCCGAGGTAACGGCCCTTGTCGCCGTCGCGCAGCTCGACGGCCTCGAACGCGCCGGTGGAGGCGCCCGAGGGGACGGCGGCGCGGGCGAAGGAGCCGTCCTCCAGGAGGATCTCGACCTCGAGGGTCGGGTTGCCGCGGGAGTCGAGGATTTCGCGGGCGTGAACGTTCTCGATGAGGGCCACTTGGTGCTCCTTTGTCGTGTGAACCGATCGGGGTGATCCGGATGCGATCCCAAGCCTACCGGGATGAGCAGGTCCGCACGAGGGCCATGGTCCCCGGATCGGCGGAGTTCACGTCCGGCGAGCACGCGTCCCGAACCCGGCCCCGGGCGCGGGACGCGGCGGCACTTCGGCGTCAGCGCGCGGCCGGCTGCTGCGCGCCGCGCTCCGGGGGGACGGGCCCGGCCGCGGAGGGAGCGAGGAGCCAGGGGCGGGCACTCGAGTAGCGCGGGGAGACCTCGACCTCCGCGGCACCGTCGATCCGCTGGATGTCGGCCTGCGCCTGCGCGGCCCGCGGGGCGCCGATGCCGCCCCGGCCGGGGTTGGAGATGATGCCGTACAGGTAGGTGGCGCGCATCGCCCGCCGCGCCTGGACGGAGTGCCTGCCCTTGCCGATCTGGTCGTCGAGCAGGAGATCGACCTGCTCATCGCTCACGGCCAGGCCCTGGGACGCGCAGACCTCCTCGATGATGTCGGCGGAGAGGAGGAGCCTGAGCGTCCCGGAGACGGGCCAGTTCAACGGCTTGAGCTCTTCAGCGGCCTCCTGAAGCTCCCTCTCCGTGATCGTCGTCGAGTGGGTGGTGCCATCGAGCCCCGTGTAGGAGGACGTAGCGGCGATGCCGGGCCGGACGGAGCAGGCCCCCAGGGCCGAAGCGCCGAGCAGGAGGGCCGCGGCGGCGGCGAGCAGTCGGGGCGCGCGGGAGGCGATCCGGGGAGCGGTCACAGTGCTTCTCCTGTTCTCACGGCGAGTCACCAAGCCATCGTATCCCCGAGTGGCGCCATCCACGCCGAGTGGAGCGTTCTACCCGCACCACTCGGTGAATCCCGCACCACTGGGGGCGAAGGATCGATCAACGGCGGCGCCGGTATGCGGTGGCCTCGGCCTCGTAGTCGGCCTCCCCGGCCACGACGGCGCGCAGCAGCACCTCTGCCCAGCGCAGGAGGGCCTCTCCCTCGATCGGCCCGCCGCCCATGCGCGCCGCGCCGGGGGCGGGCACCACGATGGTACGGGTGGCGGGCTTGATCGTCGTGCCCGGGTAGAGGCGGGTGAGCCTCATCCGACTGGATTCGGGCAGCTCCACGGGCGCGAAGCGGATGGACTTGCCCTGGGCCACGATCTCGCGCACCCCCAGCCCGGCCGCGAGCGCGCGCAGCCGAGCCAGCGCGGCCAGACGCGTCACCGGTTCGGGCACGGGTCCGTAACGATCGGCGAGCTCATCCAGCACGTCGGCCACCTGCTCATCGCTGCGGGCGGCGGCGAACTTCGTGTAGGCCTCCAGGCGCAGGCGCTCGTGGGGCACGTAGTCCTCGGGGATGGTGGCGTCCACGGGCAGCTCGATGCGCAGCTCGTCCTCGCCATCGTCCGCGACGCCGGCCCCCTGCCCCATCCCCAGGGAGCGCTTGTAGGCGGCCACGGCGTCGGAGACCATGCGCATGTACAGGTCGAAGCCGACCCCGGCGATATGACCGGACTGCTCCCCGCCCAGCAGGTTCCCGGCACCGCGGATCTCCAGGTCCTTCATGGCCACCTGCATGCCGGCACCAAGGTCGGTGTTGGTGGCGATAGTGCGCAGGCGCTCCAGGGCGGTCTCGGTCAGCGGCTTGTCCGCGGGGTAGAGGAAATAGGCGTAGGCGCGCTCGCGTCCCCGGCCCACACGCCCGCGCAGCTGGTGGAGCTGGGACAGGCCGAAGCGGTCAGCGCGGTCGACGATGAGGGTGTTCGCGTTGGAGACGTCCAAGCCGGTCTCGACGATCGTCGTGCACACGAGGACGTCGATCCGCTTGCGCCAGAAGTCGTCGATGACGGCCTCGAGCCGGGCCTCGCTCATCTGCCCGTGGGCGGTGGCCACGCGCGCCTCGGGAACGAGCTCGGCGATCCGGGCGGCGACGCGGTCGATGTCGGAGACGCGGTTGTGGACGAGGAAGACCTGCCCGTCGCGCAGGAGCTCGCGGCGGATGGCGGCACCGACCTGCTTGGTCTCCCAGGCCCCCACGTAGGTGAGGATGGGGTGGCGGTCCTCGGGCGGAGTGGCCAGGGTGGACATCTCGCGAATACCGGTCACCGCCATCTCCAGGGTGCGGGGAATGGGTGTGGCGGACATGGCCAGGACGTCGACATCGGTGCGCAGGGCCTTGAGCGCTTCCTTGTGCTCGACGCCGAAGCGCTGCTCCTCGTCGATGATGAGCAGGCCGAGGTCCTTGAAGCGCACCTGCCCAGTGATGAGGCGGTGGGTGCCGACGACGACATCGATGGAGCCGTCGGCGAGCCCGGCCAGGACCTCGGCGGACTCGGCCTCGGATTGGAAGCGGGAGAGCTGGGCGACGCGCACGGGGAAGCCCGCGTAGCGCTCGGCGAAGGTCTGCGCGTGCTGACTGACCAGCAGGGTCGTGGGGGCCAGGACCGCGACCTGCTTGCCATCGGCCACGGCCTTGAAGGCGGCGCGCACGGCGACCTCGGTCTTGCCGTAGCCGACGTCGCCCATGATGAGGCGGTCCATGGGCTGGGGCCTCTCCATGTCGGCCTTGACGTCGTCGATGGTGGCCAACTGGTCGGGGGTCTCGGTGTAGGGGAAGGCCTCTTCGAGCTCGGCCTGCCAGGGGGTGTCGGGACCGAAGGCGTGCCCTGCGGCAGCGGCGCGGGCGGCGTAGAGGCGCACGAGCTCGCCGGCGATCTCGCGGACGGCCTTGCGCGCCTTGGACTTGGTCTTGGCCCAGTCGGCGCCGCCCATCTTGTTCAGGGCCGGCGCATCCCCGCCGACGTACTTGGTGACCTGATCGAGGGAGTCGGTGGGGACCATGAGCCGGTCGCCGCTCTGGCCGCGCTTGGAGGGCGCGTACTCGATCACGAGGTACTCCCGGGTGGCGGCGCTCTTGCCCGTGCCGACGGCGCGGCGCCGCAGCTCGATGAATCGCCCGACGCCGTGCTGGGCGTGGACGACGAGGTCGCCGGGGCGCAGGGACAGGGGGTCGACGGAGGCGCGGGAGCGGCGGGCGGGCAGGGCCTTGGGGCCGCGCGGGCCGGTGGAGGCGCGCCCGGTGAGGTCCGACTCGGCGATGAGGGCGAGACGCGGCCCCTCGGCGACGAAGCCGTGGCCGGCGGAGGCCTGGGTGATGCGCACGACGCCGTCGCCCCGCGGCCCATCGTCGGCGACGGACCACCCGAGATCGGCGGGCTCGTCGAGCTGGGTGACGATGCGGGCGGGCACATCGCCGTCGGCGAGCAGCTGGGCCATGCGGCGGCCGGGCCCGGGCCCGTCGGTGGCCACGACAACGCCCCACCCCTCGCGGGCCATGCGGCCGAGGTCCATGACGGCCTCGTCGAGACGGCCCCGGTAGCCGGCGGGATCGCGCAGCGCCGGCGCCGTCGCATCCGGGGAGGAGGCCAGGGAGGTGAGCGACCACCAGCCCAGGTTGCTGGACAGGGCCAGCGCTCGGGCCTCGCCGAGGCTCGCGAAGGCGGCGGCGGACAGGTCCACGGGGACAGTTCCGCCGGAGGCGGCGGAGGTCCAGGCGGCGGCGAGGAACTCGGAGGTGGTGGCCACGAGGTCCTCGGCGCGCCTGCGGATGCGCTCGGGCTCCAGGGCGACGACGAGTCGTGGCCCGACGAGGTCGAGGACGGGCACCATGCGAGGGGCGAGCACGGGAGCGAGGGACTCCATGCCCTCGCAGGGGATGCCCTCGGCGATCTTGTCGAGCATGTCGGCGGCTCCCGGGATCGCCCCGGTCAGTGCCCGGGCGCGCTCGCGCACGGCGTCGGTGAGGAGCAGCTCGCGGCAGGGATGGAGGGTGGCGCCGTCCAGCTCCTCCACTGTGCGCTGATCGGCAACGGCGAAGGAGGAGACGGATTCGATGTCGTCGCCGAAGAAGTCGACGCGCACGGGGCGCGGCAGTGTGGGGGGGAAGACGTCGAGGATGCCGCCGCGCACGGCGAACTCGCCGCGCGCCTCCACCATATCCACCCGGGCGTAGGCGGCGTCGGCCAGTCGGGCGGCGATGGCCTCCAGGCCCTCACTGGGGCCGGCGGCGAGTCGGATGGGCTCGATCTCCCCCAGGCCGTCGATGACGGGCGCGAGCAGGGCGCGGATGGGGACGACGAGGACGCGGATGGGGCCATCGGCACTCGCGGGCCCCTCGACGGGGTGAGCGAGACGGCGCAGGACCGCGAGCCTGGTGGCCACGGTGTCCGCCCGCGGCGAGAGACGCTCGTGGGGCAGGGTCTCCCAGGCGGGGAGGACCGCGATATCGGTGGGCGGCAGGTAGCAGGCGAGGGCGGCGGCGAGCTCCTCGGCGTCGCGGCCGGTGGCGGTGACGACGAGCAGTGGCGTCCCCTCACCCCCGGCGCCGGAGGCGCCGGGCTCCACCCCGACGGCGCGAGCGACGCCGCGCTCCCCCATCGCCATGGCGGCGAGGATCGCGGGGCGCGCCCCGGAGGCGACGACGGCGCTGTTCTCGCCTCGCCGGGTCGCGGCGGCGGTGCGGACGAGCTCGGCGATCGCGGGGTCGGCCAGGAGCGGGGGGAGGAGGGCGGTCAGTCGCACGCGGAGAGTCTAGAGGCGCCGGGGACAGGGGCCGAGCCGAGGGGCGGGAGGGCGCTCACCCGCCGGCCATCGACGCGGGGCGGAATACCGCCGCGCTCCTATCCCGGGTGATGGGCGCGGCGGGAGGCGGAAATGGGCGAGGTGTCGGCCGACGAGCTGATCGGCACTCCGGGCCCGGGGACGGCGGCGCTCGGCGCGGCGACGGGCGCCGGGACCCCGTCGGGAGAACCGGCCACTGCCCCGCCGTCGGCGGAGAGCGGGGCCTGGGCGCGCTCGCCGTCGTCGATCTCGCCGGGTTCCCAGCGCTCCTGGGGCAGCCCGGCTGCGTCGGCCCTCCCCTCGCGCTCGGCGGCGCTGGCAGCGACGCTCGCCCCCGCGATCACCCAGACCACGGTGGACAGCTGGGTGATGAAGGCGACGGATACGAAGGCCGGGATCATGGAGGCGATGGCGACCTGGGCGGCGTTGCCACGGCCGCCCAGCACACGCAGGACGACGTAGAGCGCGCCGATGATGAAGGGGATGACGGGCGCCCAGCCGTAGCGGAGGGCGGCCAGGAGCACCTGGTCGTCGATGGAGCGGAAACCCTCCCAGTACACCGTGCCGTTGCGGACGGTGCGGGCGGGCGAGGCCCCGATAAGCACCAGTCGTTTGACCAGGATGAGCAGTTGCCCCCGATACTCCGCGCTGCCTTCCTGCTCGTCACCGGCCTTGGCGAAGACGCGCAGCAGCACGGGGGCGACGACGAACGTCCCCGCGATCAGCGTGATGAGGGTGGCCGAGCGCCAGGAGGGGGTCAGGTCGGTGCGTAGGATCGTCAGGGAGAGGATGAGGGCGATGACGGCGCCGAGGATGCCCGCGCGCGACAGGGAGGGCAGGGTGACGCCGACGAGCGCCGCCATCCCGGCGATCCTCGCCCATGAGGGCCAGCGGGCGATGGCCACCATGGGGATGCCCGCCGCCATGGACACGCCGAAGACGATCGAGTGGCCGAAGGCCCCCTCGATGCGGGGCAGTCCGGCGCGGATCTGGATCTCCGCCCAGTAGGCGTAGGCGCGGGTGGGAAACTCGATGAGCACGAAGGGATTGATGCGGGTGAGTGCCTCGAAGTAGCCGAGCGCGGCGGCGATGAGCCACACGGTGGCGATGGTGGTGGCGAAATCCCTCAGTCCGATCCTCTCCACGAGCATGCGCCCGGCGAAGTAGGCAGGCACGGCGTCGAGGATGAGCTCGCCCAGGACCGTGTTCGTCGAGGCCCCCGCGACCAGCGAGATCGCCACGAGGGCGAAGCCCGTGCAGATGAGGAGATCGCCCGGGGTGAGCCTCCAGGAGAAGTCGGCGGCCAGCGCCAGGCACACGAGTATGCAGACCCCGGCGGCCGGCGGGATGATGAGGCCGACGTTCACGGTCATCCAGATGCCCATGAGGGCGATGGCGACCGCGACGAGCCTGGCGCCGACGATCGGCCTGCGCCGAACCGTCCACAGGATCATCGCGATGACCGGGTAGGACAGGAGGACGATGGCCGCGAGCAGAAGCATCTGCATGATCGGGCCCTCCTCTCTTCCCGCGACGGCGCCCCCGAGGAGGCGCTAAGAGGCTACTACGCGCTCCCCGCCACCGCGCAGGGGTGCGGGTCAGACGGTGGTGTCAGGACGCTGAGCCCTGGAAGACGACGGCGGGCTGTCCTGGCTCGATCGTGACGGTGACGGTGACCCGGTCGCGGGCATCCGCGGGCACGGAGAAGCGGAAGGACCCGGTGGCGGTCTGCCCCGCGGCGACGCTGCTGGGCAGTTCGGTGCCCTCGGCGGCTCTGAGGGGGGCGGCCGGGGTGGCGTCCCCGCCGTAGGTGAGGGTGGCCAGAGCACCGGACAGGTCGACGTCCTGGGCGCCCGCCGTGACGGAGAGATTGACCTGGAGCGCGGCGCCGCCGATCTCGCCGGGGACGATGGCATCCCCGGAGACCTCGATGGCCTCGAGGGAGGTGATGGCGACAGTCGCGTCCCCGGAGGTCGCGGTCTGGTCCAAGGCCACGGGCGAGGCGGAGGGCTCCACATAGCCGGCCTGGCCGGGCTGAAGGCTCTGGGGATCGGCGGACTGGGCGTCCTCAGTGCTCGCGGCGACCACCGGGGTCGGCTCGGTGGTGGCTCCGGCCGTCTCGGTGGTGGTCACCGGCGGCATGGACTCGGTGTCCGCGGCGCTGGTCGACGCGGAGTCGCTCGAGCAGCCGGCGAGGATCACCGCTGAGAGGACGAGGGCGGAGGCCCGGAGGATCCGGGGACTTATCTGAGATGACATGGTGTCTTCCGTGGGATCGTTGGGATCGGGTGGGGAGCGCCGGCCGGCGGCGGTGTGGTATCGGCCGCCGCCGGCCGGCGCCGGTGTCAGTTCGGGGTCACTGCTAAATGGTACGCACCCGGAGATCGGAGACGAGGACCTTGTTGGTCAGCGAGGTCGCCGAGCCGGAGAGGTAGGTCCCCATGAGGACCGAGCCGGGGCCCTGAATCTGCTCGGTGGAATCCGTGGCGGTCAGGGTCGGCGCGGTGGGCTCCTGCTCACCATCGGGCCAGACAGTGGCCGTCAGGGTGGTGCTGCCCGTGCCGACGGCGGAGGTCTTCACGTTGATCTTAGTGCCCATGGCCCAACGGGTCGGCAACGTGGTCTGGGTGAGGACCTTCTCAGTCCCTCCGACCTGCGAGGTGAGGAGCACGAGCACTTCGCCGGTGCTCTTGACATGGATCTTCGTGGCGTAGGCGCCCGAGGCGGTGGAGCGGGGGAAGAAGGAGGCGTAGACGCCACCACCGGTGGGAACCTCGGCGAGGGTGAAGCTGGAAGCCAGCTCCGTCGACGATGAGGACACCTTGGGCAGCATGGCCGTGGACATCCAGCCGGCCCGGTTCAGAGCGATGGCGCCGACGCTGTCAGCCGTGGAGAAGCGCGAGGGGGAGGAGAGCTTCCAGGCGCCTGCGACCTTGGCGTCGGGCCAGCCCTTCTCCTGGGCCTTCGCGAAGTCGGCCTGGGCGATGATGCCCTGACCCTGCGGGACGTCGGCGACGGTGATGGTCTGGCTGGTGGACTTGCGGGTACCGGTGTTGTCGGTGACCGTGAGGGTCAGCGTGTAATTGCCGGCCGCGGTGTAGGTGTGCGTGGCGGTGGAGCCGGTGGCGGTGGTCCCATCGCCGAAGTCCCACTCGTATGACTCGATCGTGCCGTCGGGGTCGGCCGAGCCGGCGCCGTCAGCGGTCACGGCCAAGCCGGCGACCTGCGGGCGGATGACGGGACGGGGCGCCGCGTTGTCCTTCTGGCCCGCGCGCTGGCTCACCTGCGCATCGGTCAGCTGGGTGTGGTAGATGGCGGTGGAGTCCACGGTCGCCTCGAGAGTCCCCGGGGCCGCCTCAACACCGGGCCACCCCGACAGGGTGCTCAGGCCGAGGCGCCAGGAGCCGGAGAAGTTCTGCGCGGTGGTCACCGATTTGTCGGAGGCGGCAAGCTGGCCGTCGACGTAGAGGTGCTGGCCGCCCGTACCCAGGGTGGCGACGACGTGGTGCCACTTGCCGTCATTGAGGCCGGACCGCGACTCAACGACCTTGACCTGGCCGGGGTAGACACCGAAGCGGATGGCCCCATTGGGGGTCATGTAGAGGATGCGGTCGCGGTCGCCGTTCGCCTCGTAGCCGACGATGGCGCCGCCCTTGGTGGAGGTGGTGCGCACCCAGGTCTCGATGCTGAAGGTGTTGACCGGGCCGTCGGAGGCGGAGGAGACGGCGCCGGCGCGATCACTGATGCCCAGAGCCTTGGAACCGCTGCGGGAGCCCTCCTGACCGGGCTTCACACCGGATTGGCCAGTCATGTTGGCACCGCCGAGGACGTCCTTGAAGGTGGTCCCGGTCGACTCGTCGAAGGTCCACAGGTGCTTGGCCCCCAGCTCCGCCGCGCCGGCGTCGAGGTCGTCGAGGTCGGTGCCCTTGGCCACCTTGATGTTCATCGGCTCGCTGGCCAGCGTGTTGCCGCCGGCATCGGAGACGACGAGCCTGTAGGTGTGCTCGCCCGCGGGGGCGAGGTTGTCGCGCAGGGTCTTGCGGGACTCGCGGTTCCAGAAGCGATCGGAGACCGTGGTCGTGCTCACCGGGGCCGATCGGCCGTCACGGTAGAGCGAGTAGGTGAGGGTGGAGTCGTCGCGGTCCCAGGTGGGGGTGAAGGCGACGTCGACGGTGCCGTCGGCGGGGCTGGAGATGCGCGTGTCCAGGTCGGAGGCCTTGCCCTCGGGGGCGCGGCTCTTGGTGGCGCCTCGCTTGGGGAAGCGGACGAGCCCCTGCTGGGGCTTCCCGTCGACGGCGAGGAACTCGCCTCCGGCGACGATGTACTGGTCGTTGCCGGTCACATCCCAGGCGCCCTGGCCCAGGCCGGTGTAGGTGCCGGCGGACAGGTCGGGGAACCAGTCGATGATGCTGGGGGCGGTGCGCCCCGACCAGTCCTTGTAGCCATCGGTGCCCTTGCGGGAGACGGTCACCTCGCCGGTGGCGGTGTAGGAGGTGAGGCGGTACTGGCGCTGCCGGGTGCGGCCGTTCTCGTCCTTGTAGTAGGAGTCCGCGAATCCGCCGATGGTCTCGCAGGAGTGCGCGTGGCTGGCGACGTAGACCTGGTCGCTCGTGGGGTAGACGGCGTAGGAGTCACCGTGGCAGGGCTGCACCCAAGTCATGTTGCCGTTCCAGTCGGCCTTGAAGGTCCCCTCCAGGTTGGCATTGCGCACGGAGAAGGAGTAGCCGGTCCCGTACAGGCTGGTGCCGTCGGTCTTGAGGTCCGTGATGGCGCCGTAGACGCCGCCGTTGCGGACTTCGGAGTTGACGGGGGTGGACAGGACGGTGCCGTCGGAGGCGGAGACGAGGGCCAGGCCGTAGCCGGGATTGCTCGAGCCGTTGAGGGAGGTGAAGGAGCCGCCGATGGCGACCTTGGAGCCATCGGGCGAGATCTGCAGGGACCAGACCTGGGCGTTGCTGCCGTCGGCCTTGGGCGCCCAGGAGAGGGTCTCTCCGGTAGAGGCGCTCACCGCGGCCGCCTTGAGGCGCTGGACGCCGTTGACGTGCTTGAAGGCGCCTCCGGCGTAGACCGTGTTCCCACGCACGGCGATGGCCCGCACGGTGGTCTGGAACTGGGGCCGGAAGGTCGAGATGAGGGTGCCGGTGCCGTTCGAGATGTCGAAGGCGGCCATGGCGCTGTGCCACTCGTCGTTGACCTTGTTGAAGTCCCCGCCGACGTAGAGCGTGCGCTTGTCCTCCGACACAGCGAGGGCGCGCGCCTGGCCGTTGAGCGTCGGGGCGAAGTCCGCAATGAGCTCCCCGGTGCTCAGGCGGTAGGCCAGGAGGTTGGCTCGGGGCGTCTCCTGGGAGCCGGCGGGAGCGCCGTGGGGGCGGGCCTGGGTGAAGGAGCCTGCGACGTAGACGATGTCGCCGACGATGAGCTGGTCCCACACGACGCCGTTGATCTGCACGGTGGGCAGAGGATCGGCCGTGTAGTTGGACTGGGGACGGCCTGAGCTGTCGGCCTCGGCGGCAGCAGCGGTCGCCACGGGCAGGACGGTCAGGGCTAGGGGAAGGCAGGCGGCCAGTGCGGCCAATCTGCGCATGGAACGGTGAGAACTCACGGTACTAGACACTCCGGGACTGTGTAGACGAACCAAGGGAAACGTAAAGGTTCTCCGTTGATCAGGGCATGGCGCCGGCGGTTGGGGGGCGCAGGCGCCTGAGTGAGCCTAGAGCACTGGGGCACCGGAATGACAGCGTGGCTGATTATGGGTAATTCTGCGCTAAAAAGCGATACCCATCACTTTCGTATCGTTCCGATTACGACGATTCTCCGATCCACTCCGACCTGCGCCGGAGTGCGGGATCGACTTTAGGAGGAGGCGGGGAGGCCCGCCCCCCGGAGGGAGGGGAGGGCGAGACAACCCCTCACTTGAGGGGTAGTGAATCTCATCACACTTCGGTAGTGTCGAAGAGCTCGGCAACGGAGCCGTCGTCGAAGACCGCCTTGATGGCGCGGGCCAGCAGTGGGGCGATGGACAGGACGGTGAGCCGCTCGAATCGCTTCCCCTGGGGGATCGGCAGGGTGTCGGTGATGACGACCTCGCGGGCGCCGCAGGTGGCCAGGCGCTCGATGGCCGGGCCGGAGAGCACTCCGTGGGTGGCGGCGACGATGACGTCCTTCGCGCCGGCGTCGAGGACCACCTTGACGGCCTTGGCGATGGTGCCGCCGGTGTCGATCATGTCGTCGACGAGAACGCAGGAGCGCCCCTCGACGTCGCCGACGACGCGGTTGGCCACGGCCTCGTTGGGGCGGGTGATGTCCCGAGTCTTGTGGACGAAGGCCAGCGGCGAGCCGCCCAGGGCGTTGGCCCATCGCTCGGCGACGCGGATGCGGCCGGCGTCCGGGGAGACCACGGCGGCGTTGGTCACGTCGAGCCTGCCCTTGATGTAGTCCACGAGTACGGGCTGGGCCCACAGGTGGTCCCAGGGGCCATCGAAGAAGCCCTGCTCCTGAGCAGTGTGGAGATCGACGCTCATGATTCGGTCCGCGCCCGCTGCGGCGTACATGTCCGCCACGAGGCGGGCGCTGATGGGCTCGCGGCCCAGGTGCTTCTTGTCCTGGCGCGCGTAGGGGAAGAAGGGGGCCACCACCGTGATGCGCTTGGCCGAGGCGCGCTTGAGGGCGTCCACCATGATGAGCTGCTCCATGAGCCAGTCGTTGACTCGGTCCCCATGGGACTGCACGACGAAGACGTCGCAGCCGCGCACCGACTCGTTGAAGCGGACGTAGGTCTCCCCGTTGGCGAAGTCGTAAGCGGTCGAGGACAGGACCTCGGTGCCCAGCTCGCGCGCCACATCCAGGGCCAGCTGCGGGTGGGCCCGGCCGGAGACGATGACCAGTCGCTTCTCGCCGCTGGTGATGATGCCCGTCATGAAGTGATTCCCTTCGTTCGGGCCCGCCGGGCCCGGTCGGTGCGCGGAGCCTGGGCGGTCACGCGCCTGTGGTGCCGGAGCCCTGGGCGGGAACCGGCGTCTCGGCGTCGTACTGGGCGAAGGGCGCCACGACAGCGCCCGCCGGGATATCGACGTCGGCGAGGATGGCGTAGGCGCCGATGCGGGCGCCGGGGCCGATGCGGGTGGCGCCCCTCAGGAGGACGCCCGGCTCCAGGGACGCGTCCGGGCCGATCTCGACAGTGACGTCGACCCAGGTGGAGGAGGGATCGACGACGCCGACACCGGATTCCATCGCGCGGGCGAGGATGCGGCTGTTGAGCTCAGCGCCGAGGGCCGCGAGCTGGGCCCGGTCGTTGCAACCCTCGACGAGCCAGTGATCGGCCACGACGAGCGCGGAGGTGGAGCGGCCCGCGGCGCGGGCGTGGGCGACGACATCGGTGAGGTAGACCTCGCCCTGGTCGTTGTCCGTGCCCAGGGTGGCCAGGGCCGAGCGCAGGTGCGCCAGGTCGAAGGCGTAGACGCCCGCGTTGATCTCGGTGATGGCCCGCTGGGCCTCGGTGGCGTCGCGCTGCTCGACGATCGCCGAGACAGTGCCATCCGGCTCGCGCACGACGCGGCCGTAGCCGTGCGGGTCGTCGACGACGGCGGTCAGCAGGGTCACGGCGTCGCCCCGCTCATAGTGCTGGGCGACGAGGGCGGACAGGGTGGGGGTATCGAGCAGGGGCACGTCCCCGCTCGTGACGACGACGGCGCCCCCGGCATCCTCGGGCAGGGCCGCCAGGCCGCAGGCCACGGCGCGGCCGGTGCCGGGGATCTCATCCTGATCGGCCGGGATGGCGTCGGGGGCGACCTGCTCCAGGTGGGCGACGACGGCATCGCGCTCGTGGCGGACCACGACGACGAGGCGCTCGGGATCCAGGCCCCGGGCCGCGGTGACCGCGTGATCGAGAAGGCTGCGCCCGCCGATGCGGTGCAGGACCTTGGGGGTGGCGGAGCGCATGCGCGTGCCCTTGCCTGCGGCCATGACGATGACAGCGGCGGGAGTGGTGGGAGCCACGAGTCCTCTTCTCGCTCGAGATGGGCGTCCTGCGGCGCTGCCGGGAACATGACGCCCCGTGCTGGCCGAGCGGGCCGGTACGGGAACATCCTACGACGCCGCGCACCGGTTCCGCCCCCAGGATTCGAACCCGGGCCTCAAGGCTCCAAAGGCCTGCGTGCTGCCACTACACCAGGGCGGAATGCGCAGGCCACACCTGGTTCCGCGGAATCAGGCATGTTCCTGCGCGGTGCCAGTGTCTCACTTTTTCGCCGCAACTTGATCAACGAGTGGCATCGGCGCCCTCCGCGACCACCGGGAGGAGGATCATTGGCCCCTGAGCGGACCGATCCGGACCGCCGTCCACGTCCAGCCGCCACGCGCGGCATGATCCCGCCCACGGAGCCCCATGATCTCGATCCGCCATCAGCCCTCGGCCGAGGGCGCCACCGCCACGCCCCCCGCGCCGCCCCAGGGCGCGGGCCGCCTGCGGGAGCTGGATGGCCTGCGCGGCCTGGCGGCCATCGTCGTCCTCATCCATCACTGCCTGCTCACCGTCCCCGCGCTGGCGGAGGTCGGCGCCCGCCCGGGGACGGCGCCGGACGGCGCCCTGGAGCGCCTGCTCAGCCTCACACCGGCGCATCTCCTGTGGGGCGGCTACGAGGCGGTGCTCATCTTCTTCATCCTGTCCGGAGTGGCGCTCAGCTACCCGATCGCCCAGCGGCGCGCCGCGGGGACTCAATTCGATTGGGTTGATTACGCTCCCCGCCGCCTCATCCGCCTGTGGGTGCCGGCCGGCGCCTCGACACTCCTGGCGATCGCGCTCATCATCCTCGTGCCGCGCTCGAACGACGCCTCTCTGGGGGCATGGGTGCGGGCCCACTATGTGTCAGATATCTCGATCAAGCAGACGGTCCGGGAACTCGCCCTGCTGCCCACCTACGCCTATCGCAACTCGGTTCTGTGGTCGCTGCACGCCGAGGCCATCTTCTCCATCCTCCTGCCGCTGATCATCCTCATCGTGGCGCTGGCGGCCCGGGCGCGCCTGAGCTGGGCCCTGCTGGCGGCAGCACTGGCCGTGCCGCTGGTGAGCGGCGACCCCGGCTCCGCCCTGTTCCTGCCGGTGTTCGCGATCGGAGCCGTGCTCGGCTGGCGCTGGGGGACGATGCCCGACCCGCTGCCCGCCCGACCCGCCCGTTGGGCCGGCGCGGCCGCCGTGGTCTGCCTCATCACCATGACCAGCCCGTGGTGGACCGCCCCGGAGACCTGGCCGGGCCTGCTCTCGGGAGAGCCGTCCGCGGCGCTAGTCCCCCTGGGTTCCCCCGCCTCTCCCTGGGGGCATCGGCTCGGATCGGCGATCGCCGTCGCCAGCGCAGCGGCCGCCATAGCGCTCATCGTGCGCGCCGGGGCGCTGCGCCCGCTCCTGCGCTCGAAAGTGGTGCAGATCTCCGGTGAGTTGTCTTTCTCTCTCTACCTCGTCCATACCCCGATGGTGCTCCTCGTGCGCACCCTGGCACCGTCGATATCCCCGTGGTGGATGCTCCTGGCGGGACCGGCCGCGGCGCTGCCGCCGGCCTGCCTCTTCCACCGGCTCATCGAGAGGCCGAGCCATCGGTGGTCCCGAGCGGCGGGCCGCTGGGCCAGCTCCCGATTCCGCGCACGCCGCAACGGGAGCCGCCGAGCGCCCCGAGGCAGGCATGCCGCCTGAGTCCGCCATCACCTGCCCGGGGAGGAGCCGCCCCTGAACCTTGGTCTACGGTGTACCCATGACGGCTCGCTCGTGGGCCACCATCCTCTCCTCTGATCTCGAAGGAACGACACGCGTATGGAGCCGGCCGATATCCTCCGCTTGCTGCGCAGGCACGCCCCCATCCTCATCCTGCACATCGTCCTCGGCGCCCTGGCAGGGTTCTCAGTGGCGATGATGAGCACTCCGATCTACTCCTCGCATGCGAGCGTCGTCGTGTCCACCTCGAGTCGCGACAGCAGCGGGCAGGATCTCGGCTCGGCCTCCGGCCAGAACTCCCTCCTCATGCCCACACTCGTCCAGATAGGGACCACCCAGGCCGTTCTCAACGAGGTCGCCACGAACACAGGGCTCGATCCTGCGGCGGTCAAGCGCATGCTCATGCTGAGCGCCAGGGAGAACACGCTCTTCATCGACATCACCGCCAAGGCCCCCTCCGCGGATCAGGCCCAGGCCGTGGTCGAAGCCGAGATCGACGCCTTCAAGAAGGCCGTGGGCAAGTGGGGTTACAAGGACGGGCAGACGCTCGAGATCAAGGAGCAGGATCCGCCCACCCTGCCCACCGCCCCCATCGCGCCCATCGCCTCGCGCTACGCCCTCAACGGCGCGCTCATCGGGACCGCGGTCGGCGCCGCGATCGTCATCCTCATGCGCCGCGCGGGCCTGACAGGGCGCCGCGGGGAAGGCCGTAGGACCATGGTCGGAGTCGCCCACGTGGGGGGCGACTCCGACCCACGGACCGACGAGGAGACAGGCCCGACCGTGTCGGTGCCATTGCCCACTGAGGACCACACACCACCGCCAGCCTCCTCCAAGCTCCTCCCGGCCTCGATGCGCCACCGCCGCTAGCCGCGTAACTCGGCGCCGTCGGACCGGGAACCGGGGGATGGTCCTTCACGGGCGACCGTACTCGGCATGACCGGCGCGGCCCAGAGCCGCTGAGGTCAGACCCGCGCCCCGGGCCATGAGACGGGCCCCCCTGGCGCGGTGGACCGTGGAGCTCAGCAGGACCCCGGCGCCCGCGCGCCCTGCGCCCGCGATGAGGCGCGCCGCGCCCCCGATGAGCGCCTTGCCCCGGATCCGCGCTCGGGTGGCGCGGTCCCCCGCACCCGCCAGAACGAGGTCGACCCGAACGGAAGTGGCGGCATGACTGCGCTGGCGGCGCAGGATCCAGGCCCGGTCTAGGCGCTGCGCGGGCACGTGGTCGACCACTTGGGCCTCGGCGCACCACAGGAGCGTTCCACCGGCGGCCACGAGTGAGCGGGTGAGCAGCGTGTCCTCCCCGCCGGTGGCGCCGAAACGCTCATCGAAGCGCAGGCCCCGCGCGCGCAGGAAGTCCAGATCGAGCAGCAGGCAGTTCGAGGCGGCGGCGGGCCGGGCAGTGCCTGTGGGCCAGGTGGCGCGCTCGAAGAAGCCCCCGGCGACCACCCATGGCTCCGGCTCGGTGTCGTAGGCGGGCAGCACATGCCCCGCCACCGCCTGCGCCCCCTCGCGGGCCCAGAGCCCCACGAGGGAGGAGAGCCAATTCTCGAGGGCCTCCTCGTCGTCGTCGATGAACACCAGGAGGCGAGCGCCGGCGGCCTCATCGAGGGCGCGGTTGCGCACGGCGGCCACGCCGGGGCGCTCCTCGATGACGTAGCGCAGCGCGCCCCCGCCGGGCCCGGCAGCCAGGCGCTCGACGGCGGAGCGCGCGCTGGCGGCGGGATCGTTGTCGATGACGAGTAACTCGGCCCGGGCCACCGGACTGGCCTCATCCGAGACCACGGCGCTCAGCTGGGGCAGGACGGATCCGACGGCGCGCTCCAGGCCGTGCGGGCGCTTGTAGGTCGGGATGGCGATGATGAGGGAGGCACCGCCCGGGTCCATCCCGCGAGCGGCGCTCCCTCCCGAGCCGGCGGCAGCCACGCCCTTGGCGCTCACTTGCGCCTCCAGGGAAGTCGGGAGACTCGCCCGTACTCCTGAACGCGCCCGCCGATGGCCCCCATCACCATGCCGACCGCACCCGCGCAGGCGGCCTCATGACGACCGCGGGAGTCATCATCACGGCGGATGGTGCCGATGGCGGCCAGTGCGCCATCGCGGCCGGCGCGCACCGCGCCCTTGGCGGCGTAGCGCAGCCGTAGAGGCATGCCCGATCCACTGCCATCGGCATCCGTCTCGATGCGCACCTGCGCCCATGTGGACCCCGAGCGCAGGCAGCGGCGGAGCACCCAGCCCCGGGTGGCGCGCGCGGCCGGCACGCGCTCGTCCAGGACGGCGTCGGCGGCGAAGCGGATGATCCCGCCGCCCTTGCGCAGGGAGCGCATGAGCATGGAATCCTCGCCTCCGGTGAGGCCGTAGCGCTCGTCGAAGCGCAGGCTCAGGGCGCGCATGACGTCCATGTCGAGGAGGAGGTTGGCGGTGGCCGCGCTGGGCATGATGGCACCATCGATGGCGCGAACGGCGTCGAAGACCCCCGAGCCGCGCACCCAGGCGCTGGGCTCGGCCTCGAAGAGCGGATGGCGGGGACCGGTGACAGCCGCGCAGCCGTGGGTGCGCCAGGCGCGCACGAGGGAGGTGAGCCAGCCGGGGCGGGTGAGCTCGTCATCGTCGATGAACACCAGGAGGCGAGCGTCGGCGGCCTCATCGAGGGCGCGGTTGCGGGCAGCGGTGATCCCGGGGACGGGCTCATGGGCGTAATGGGGACCGATCCCAGCCGCTCCGGGCTCGTCGGCGTTGGCGGCCCGGACCGCCTCGACGACCTCGCGAGCGCCCGCATCCGGGTCATTGTCGACCACCACGACGCGCGCCCGCCCAACGCCGGCCTCCTCATCCGCGCGGGCGGCACGGGCTTGGTCCACGAGCTGAGGCAGGAGCTCGGCGAGCCAGTCATTGCGCCGGTAGGTGGTCACGGCGACGACCAATGAGACCGATGGCGGCAGTGGCGGTGGGACCGGCGCGGGCGGTGTCGAAGACAGGCTCATACGTCCTCCTGGACGGCAGGTCGACGGACAGGGCGTCGATGGGAGGGGTGGGGTTGGGACAACGCTACTATGCAGGCGCACGGGCCCCGCCCGCAGGCGCCCGAGACGACGGTGCGCCCAGGGGAGGACGGCGCGGCACCCATCGATGAGGACCTGAGAGGACCCCATGGCCGACTTCCCCCCCGATCTCTTCTCCCCCGGCGCGTCCGGCGAGCCCCCCACCGGCGCCGAGGCCGCCGAGCTGCTCGCGCGCACCGCGATCATCGTCGTCAACTACGACTCCGCCGAGCTCCTGGCGAGCAACCTCGCCGAGGTGGCCCGGCGATCCCCCGAGGCCCGGGTCGTCGTCGTCGACAACTACTCCTCCCCCGGGGCCCGCGAGAGCATCCGCGCCCTGGCCCAGGCGCGCGGCTGGGCCCTGGAGTGCCCGGAGTCGAACACGGGCTTCGGCGGGGGGATGAACCTGGGGGCCGCCCGGGCGATCGCCGATGGCGCGGAGATCCTCGTCCTGCTCAACCCGGACGCCGTCATCGAGCGGGACTCCCTGGTGGCTCTGGCGCGACACGCGCAGGCCGACCCCCTGGTGCTCGTAGGACCGGTCATCCGGGACTCCAGCGGCGCGATCGTGTCCGATGGCCACGTGGTCTGCCTGGCGGACGGGTCGATGCGGTCGCGCCGCTCGCGACGGCCAATCCCGCCCGGCGGCACCGCGCCCTGGCTGAGCGGGGCGTGCTTGGCGCTCTCGGCGTCCCTGTACCAGCGGGTAGGGGGCTTCGATGCCCGCTACTTCCTGTACTGGGAGGATGTGGACTTCTCCGCGCGGGTGCTCGCTGCCGGGGGGAGCCTGGTCCTGGAGCGCCGGGCTGCGGCCATGCACGACGAGGGCGCCACCCACGGCTCCTCAGCGGGACAGGTGGAGAAGTCGGACACGTACTACTACTACAACGCGCGCAACCGGCTCCTGTACGCAGGCCTGCACATGGACGCCCAGGGCCGCCGTCGGTGGCGGGCGACGGCGCCGGGCGCGGCTCGCGAGATCGTCCTGCGCGGGGGGAGGCGCCAGCTGCTGCGCTCACCCAGGCCGGTGGCGACAGCGCTGCGCGCGACCCTGGACGGTCTGCGCCTCGCGCGCCGGGCGGCCCGGGGGCTCCTGCCCTCCCAGGACGAGCCGATCCTGCGATAGCGGGCCGGCGGGCCCTGCGCTCGCCGACGTGCTCGACGTCCCCTGTGGTTGTGAACGCGCCCGGGGGTTGTGGACGTGCCCCGACGGCGCGTTCACACCCCCCGGGCGCGTTCACGATTCCCGAGTGCGCCCGTGGAGCGGCGCCGATACGCATCCCGCCCGCCAGGCCATGGGGCTCTCGGCGGGCGGGAGGGAGGATGAGCGGCGGTTCGGGCTCAGTTGGGCGCCGCGCCGTCGAAGGTGGCGGCCGCATGATCGGCGCCGAGGTCGACGACGATATGCACCTGCCCGCGGCCGGAGGCCGGAATCGTGAAGGCCTTCTCCACGGTCTGGGTCTCACCCGGGGCGACGGAGTCGGGCACCGCGCCGTAGGCACTGACCAGCTCCGCCGCCGGGGCCTTATCAGCACCGTAGGTCACGGTGACCACGAGGCCGGACAGCGACAGGTCCGATCCGGTGTTGTTCGTGATCGTCACCGGGATGACCACGCCCGGGCCACCGGTCTCGCCAGGCCCGGCCTGGAGGTTCTCGGAGCGCATGGCGCCCAGCGCGATGGCGGCGCCGTCGACAGTGCTCGTCTGGTCGAGGGCGACGGGAGGGAGCTCATCGGCGGAGATATCGCCCATGCTGAGGGCCGTGGCATCCGGCGTGGCCGCCTGCGCCGACGGCGTCTCGGAACCGGTTGGCAGTGGCTCGCCCGTCATCGAGGGGGTGACGGTGGTCGAGGGCGTCGTGCCGGCAGTGGCGTCGGCCGTCGTCGAGGCGCTGGGCGCCGACGAGCCGGGGGCCTTGTCACTGGAGCAGGCTCCGAGCGCCAGGATCAGGGCCACGGGGAGCGCGAGGGATGGGCGAGCCGCGCGACGCAGCGCGCCCATCCCCACACGTCCCGGGTGGTGGCGCGTCATCAGCGCCATCCCCAGCCCCAGTTGTTCCAACGGTCGTTGCGGCCACCGCCGTTCCAGCCCCAGTTGTTCCAGCCGTCGTTGTCGCGATCATCGTCATCGTCGTTGTCGCGACCGCCGCCGTTGTTCCACCAGTCGTTGTTGTTCCAACCGTTGTCCTGGCCGCCGTTGTCGTCGCCCTCGCCCTGCGGCGGGACCTCCTTGGAGTCGATGGCGAAGCGGACGAGGCCCTGCTGGCCCTTCTTGTTGACACCGATGAACTCGCCGCCGTAGACGACGTACTTGTCGTTGCCCTCGACGGTCCAGGTGGCCTGGCCCATACCGGTGTAGCTGCCGACGATGAAATTGGGGCGGAAGCTCTGAAGCGCCGTCGTGGCGGGCTGGCCGGAGTAGTCCGTGTAACCGCGGACGTGGTTGCGCTGAACCGTACCGGTGCGCCCGTTGACGTAGGCCAGGGCGTTGTAGTAACTGCTCGGCGCGGTGTCACTGAAGCCACCGATGTTGGAGCAGTCGTGCGGGTGGCCCGCGACATAGGTGACACCGCCCGCGGGGTGGACGTCGTAGGAGTCGCCGTGGCAGTCGGCCATGTAGTCGAGGTCGCCGGTGGACCAGTTGGCGCGGAACATGCCCTCGAAGGTGCCCTCCTGGGAGTAGGCGGCGCCGTAAAGGCCCTGGTTGTCCGACTTCAGGGAGAAGATCGCGGCGTAGGTGCCGGAGTTGCGGATGACCGAGTTGATGTTGGTCGACTTGACGGTGCCGTCGCTGCCGATGATCGCCATGCCAGGGTTGGAGGAGCCCCCGACATCGCTGAAGGAGCCTCCGATGGCCACCTGGGCGCCATCGGGGGCGACGGTGATGGTGCGGACGAGACCGCGACCCACCCGGGGGGCGAAGTCGGCCAGGGACAGCGTGGGCAGGCTGACAGCGGCCACGCGGGAACGGGCCTTGTTGTTGACCTGGGTGAAGGCGCCGGAGAAGTAGAGGGTGGAGCCGTCCGGGGAGACCTCGACGTCACGGACCTCGGTGTTGGGGGAGATGCCGAGGTTCACGCGATTGCCGTCGGAGGCATTGACAGCTCCGAGGCGGAAAGTGTCCTTATCGTTGAGACGGGTGAAGTTGCCGCCGAGATAGAGGGTCTTGCCGTCCTTCGAGGCGTCGATGGAGTAGATGACGCCATTGGTGGTGGGCGCCCAATCGAGGAGGGCGCCGGTGGTGATGTCGTAGGCCATCGCGTTGGAGCGCGGGACCTCGTTCTCGCCCCGCGAGGAACCGGCCGGGCGCGCGCTGGAGAACTCGCCGACGGCGTAGACCGTGTTGCCGACGATCTTCTGATCCCACACGACGCCGTTGATCTGGGCTGTCGGGAGAGGCGTCGGGGAGGCGACCGCCACTTCGCCCGCCGCGCCCCGGGCGTCGGCGGCGTGGGCGGTCGGGCTCGTGAAGGGAAGGACGGACAACGCCACCAGGGCGAGGGGGAGCCCGGCGGACATGGCGAGCCTTCGGGCATGGCAACGTAGACGCATGGAGATATTCCGTTCAACGCTTGGGGATACAGGGACGGCTTCCGGCATGGGTGCCGAGCATCGCCGTGGGAGCTCGGAAGGGCCAGGCGCCGACCCCGACCCTAGCACTCAGATAACTTTCAGATAACGTCAATCCCCCTGGGAGATCCTCAAAGATCACGGCCCCCGCCTATCCGGGTCCACGAGGGCGATCCGCCCTCTGACATGCCAATCCCGCGGACATCACCGGGCGCGGCGGGCGAGGCCCGCACAGGTCCGCCACGGATAACCGCCCGTCCGTCAGCCTGGTGAGAAGCAACACACTCGATCTGGAACCGACGGCGGGTATCGCCCCGCTCCCGCTCCTCGACCCGGCTCATTCACATCGCCCTCCCATGCGATGGGGAACTCCCGACCTCGGTACCATGGTGCTGTTCCCATGCGACGGCCCCGCGCCCTCGCCCTGCCGAAGCCGCCCCATCCGGCGCGCCCGGCCGCCCCAACCCTCCGGCGCACCGGCACGCCCCGGGTCCGCGCCCCACATGAAAGGCCCCGACGTGACCACTGCCTCCCCCGACCGACTGCGCATCGCGATGATCGGCACCCGCGGCGTGCCCGCCCGGTACGGGGGCTTCGAGACCGCCGTCGAGGAGGTCGGCAGGCGCCTGGCCGCCAAGGGGCACAAGGTCCTCGTCTACTGCCGCAACCCCGAGCCCGCCGACCCCCTGCCCGAGAGGTACCTCGGCATGAGGCTCGTGGAGCTGCCCGCCATGCGCAAGCGCAGTCTCGAGACCCTCTCCCACACGGCCCTGAGCACTGTCCACCTCCTGCGCCGTGTGCACCCCGACGCCGCCATCGTCTTCAATGCCGCCAACTCCCCCTTCCTGCCCGCCCTGCGCGCCGCCCGCATCCCCGTGGCCACGCATGTCGACGGCCTGGAGTGGCAGCGCGGCAAGTGGGGGCCCACCGGCAAGCGCTACTACCGGGCCGCCGAGGCCCTGGCCGTGCGCTACTCCGACGCACTCATCGCCGATGCTCAGGGCATCGCCGACTACTACGACACCGAGTTCAACGCTCCCACAGACCTCATCGCCTACGGCGCCCCGCGCATCCACGCCGGCACCGACCGCCTGGCCGAGCTGGGCCTCGAGGCCGGCCGCTTCCACCTGGTGGTCGCCCGCTTCGAGGTTGAGAACCACGTCGACGTCGCGGTGGAGGGCTACGCGGCCTCCAGCGCAGAGCACCCGCTCGTCGTCGTCGGCTCGGCGCCCTACGCCAACGAGTACACCGAGCGGATCCACTCCCTGGCCGACGACCGGGTGCGCCTGCTCGGGGGTCTGTGGGACCAGGAGCTCCTCGACCAGCTCTACGGCGGGGCCGCGATCTACCTCCACGGGCACTCAGTGGGGGGCACCAACCCCTCACTGCTGCGCGCGATCGGGGCGGGGGCCGCCGTTGACGCCTTCGACGTCTCCTTCAACCGGGAGGTGCTCGGACCCGCCGGCCGCTACTGGACCACCGCCGACGACGTCCGCGCCCTCATCGAATCCGCCGAGGCCGATCCGGACGGCACGGCGGCGCGCGGCGAGCTCTCCCGGGAGCGGGCCGAGGGCTACGACTGGGATGCCGTCGCTGATTCCTATGAGGCGCTGTGCCGCCGCCTGGCCCTGAGCGGCCCGATGCGCCACCGCCCCTCGGGACGCAGGACGGGGGCCTTCCCCGCATGAGCACGATCCTCGTCGCCCACCCCTCCCCCGACCTGTACGGATCCGACCTGCAGCTGGTCGAGACCATTCACGCGCTCATCGGCGCCGGCCACATGGTCAAGGTGGCGCTGCCCACCGACGGCCCGCTCGTCGCAGTGCTGCGAGAGGCGGGCGCCGCCGTCGCCATCATCCCCTTCACAGTACTGCGCAAGGCGCTGCTCAACCCGCGCGGACTCGCGGGCCTCGGGGCGGAGGCGGGCCCGGAGGCGCTGAGACTGGCGAGGATCATCCGCTCCTCCGGAGCCCGGGCCGTCCTGACGAACACCGTGACGATCCCCACCTGGCCACTGGCTGCGCGCCTCGCAGGAGTACCGGTCATCGCCCATGTGCATGAGGCGGAGGACTCCCAGCCGCTCATCATCCGCGCGGGCCTCAACGCACCGCTGCTGACGGCGCGCGCCGTCATCGCCAACTCGGGGGCGGCCCGGGACGTCCTCCTGACCGCCCAGCCCCCGCTCAAGAACCGAACAAGGGTGATCCACAACGGCGTCCCCGGCCCTGAGCGGCCCCTGCCGGGGCCGCGGAATCGGACGGCGGGCACCCCCTTCCGAGTGGCCCTCATCGCCCGGCTCTCACCCCGCAAGGGCATCGACATCGCTTTGGAGGCCATCGGCCTGCTCCGCGCCGAGGACGTGGATGCGCGTCTCGTGGTGGCCGGATCCATCTTCCCCGGATACGAGTGGTACGAGGAGCAACTGCGGGAGCGGATCAGCCGGCCGGACCTGAGCAGCGCCGTCGAGCTGCTGGGCTACGTCAACCCGACCTGGCCTATCCTGGCCGATGCGGATGCGGTCATCGTCCCCTCGCGGGCCGAGCCCTTCGGCAATACGGCCGTCGAGGCCCTGCACGCGGGGCGCCCGCTCGTGGCCTCGCGCGTCCAGGGCCTGATGGAGGTCGTGCGCGATGGCGAGACGGGGCTGCTCGTCGCCCCGGAGTCGCCGGAGGCTCTGGCGGCGGCATTGGCCGTGCTCGAGCGCGACCCCGCCCGGGCCCGCGAGCTCGCGCTCGCCGGGCGGGCGGACGCCGCTGAGCGCTTCTCCGTGGAGCGCTACCGCAGCAGGATCGTCGACGCCGTCGAGTCCCTCCTCCAATAATCCCCACTTATCACCGAGACCGGTCGAAAATAGGAGCGAGACCGGCCCGCGGGCCGGTCTCGCTCCTATTTTCGACCGGTCTCGGTGATGGGGAGGGGCGAGGCGTCAGAGGGCGCGCATGTCCCGGTACCACTTGGGCAGGGCGAGGGCGAGGTAGCCGGCCGATCCCAGGAGCATGAGCGCGTAGAGCACGAGGAAGGGCACCGGCGCCCAGCGCAGCGCGAGCACGATGCACAGCAGCCCGTAGTCCGTGGGCGCGGACAGGATCGACTTGAGAATCCCCGCGCGCCCCTCGTCCCTGGCCAGCGGGGTCCCACCGTTGTAGCGCAGCTGGTAGGTGAGGATGTAGGTGAAGAAGTGGATGTTCTGAACGGCGCTGTAGGCCAGCGGGAGCAGCAGCAGGGCCGGGCGCGAGCCGACGACGTCGGCGAAGCGGAACAGTGAGATCGCAATGGCCAGGTGGAGGCTGGAGAGCTTGATCGCGTCGGCGACGTGGTCGAGCCACTCCCCCGCCTTCGAGCCGCCGTGGCGCAGTCTGGCGAGCTGGCCGTCCGCGGAGTCGAGCGCGTAGCCGAGCACGAGCAGGCCCGCCGTCACGAGCGCGGCCCATACGGTCAGCGGCAGGGCGGCGATGAGGATGATGCCGGTCATCGTGCAGGCCGCGGACAGAACGGTCACCTGGTCCGGGGTGGCGCCCAGGCGGTGCGCGACGGCGGCCAGCACCCGTCCCAGCGGGCGGTTGACGAGGCGCGAGTACAGGGGAGCGCCTGCCTTGGCCTTCTGCGCGGTCGACAGCGCTCGGATCGACTCACCGATGCTGGGGCGCGCACCACCGGCGGGATCGCAGGGGCGGCCGGGGCTGACTGGCTTCGAGGGGTTCATGAGGTCTCCAACTATGCGGGTAGGGGATCAGGCAGGGGTGGGCTGGGCATCATCGGCGGGCGCCCCGGCCTCCTCACCGGCCTGGCGACGGCGGCGCGCCAGGTCCCGGCGCACCCACCACAGGTAGGGGATGGACTGGCAGATGACCACGGAGATAACGGAGCCGAGGACGGGTCCGGCCGGACCGAAGGGCGCGATGAGCGCCCAGGACAGGGCGAAGTTGACCGGGACGAGCACGAGGACCGGGACCACCTGGAAGCGCAGCCCGCGCGGGTCCGTCATGTACATGCCCAGCGGGTACTTGGCGGCCTCGACGATGACCGACGCGGCGAAGGACACGATGAGCAGCGTCGGCAGGCGGATGGTGCCGTCGGACAGGATGCCCGCGGCCCAGGGGGCGAGCAGCGCCATGGCGAGGGCCATCACCCCCGCGGCGCCGGCGAAGACCCCCGCGGGCTTGAGGGGGCTGGCGATCCGCCCGGCCGAGCGGGCCCGCGCGAACACCGGCCACATGGCCACGCCGGCGGCGACGACGGTCTGCGTGAGCAGGTTGAACAGCGTGCTGGCGAGGTTGTACTGCGCGAGCGCGTCGGAGGCGCCCAGGTGGCTGAGGAGGATGCGGTCGGTTTGGAAGGCGATGGGCAGGACGAGTGATTGCAGAAGCTGGGGACCGGCGGTGTTGATGACCTTGACGCCGGGGACCTCGCGCAGCCGGGGAACGTCGCGCGCGGCCTCGCGCAGGAGGGGGCCGGTGGCCCGCCAGGCCACGATGATGCAGATGACCGAGACCAGCGTGTTGGCCAGGTAGGAGTAGATGGATACGGCGTTGCCCGAGTCCATGCGGGTGACGATCGCCAGCAGCAGGAGGGTGGTCATCGCCGGGGAGACGACACCGGAGCTGATCACCTGGGTGGCCGATCGGCCGAGCCCGACGACGATGCGCTGCCCCACGCTCAACGGCAGGGCGAGGGAGTAGATGAGGAGGCAGATGGTGGCAGTGGCACCGCCGCCATCCATGAGGCGGGCGCCGAGCAGGGTGGGCCAGGCGCCCAGGAGCTGGATGACGATGCCCGCGGTGCAGATGACCACCGTGGAGGCGAGCAGGACGCGCATGGCGGTGGTCAGGGTACGGCGCAACGTGGAGTCGTGAGCAGGATCGGTGGAGCCGGCGACGACGTTGAGGATGACCGCTCCGATGCCCAGGTCGGTGAAGGGCATGAGGGTGGGGAAGGTGGCCAGCAGGCCGTACTGGGCGTAGGCGTCGGCGCCGAAGTGGCTGAGGATGAGCCGGGTATTGATGAGGCCGAAGACGCCTGCGACGACCATGACGACCATCTTCGCGCCGGCCGTCCGGCCGACCGAGGCCCATGGCCCGGATCTCCGGGGGGCGGGCTGGGTGGGCATAGCGGTACCTCGTTCAACAGGGCAGCAACAGGGCAAGGACCAGCGTCGGGGACGCCGCGGGAACGGCCAGACTCTAGCAGCCGGCCCTCCCGGCGCCCCGGCGGCCCCGGGCTTTTGGCGCTATTCCGTGACCGATGGCGGCCCCTCGCAGGTCCCGGGCGGCATTGCCCGCGACGGCGGCACATCTCACACTGGGAGCGCCCAGCCGCGAAGCCACAGGCCAGAGGTCTGGACCTTCCGGAGTTCAACGCTCAAGACGCCTTCGAGGTAAGACGATCGACGCAGGCCAAGCCCCACTTGCCCAGAACCGCGCACCGTCTCGCGCCGCCGATGGCGCACAGGTGCCGTACAACATTGCCCAAGCCGCACGCCTGGGGGATACAATCTGCTCAGAAGATCTGACATACGACTACTAACGACGATTCCGATCCGCCGTTCCCTCGAAAGGTCTGACCTTCAGGCTCCCAGCGGGTCGCTCCCTGTGGCCCCGGTCTTTAGCACCTAGTCTGACCTGGACACTTTCTCCTTCCGGATCCCTTCCCCGAACATCCCTCGCATACTTCAACAGGAGCCCTGATGTACCTGAATGATGTTGCGGCCACTATCAGGCCGGAGACCGGCCTGCCCCTGGCACGCCTGCCCCTCGCAGAGCCCGCGCGTGGCCGTCTTGCATGGTCCTCCATGCGCCGCGACCTCCTGGCCTGGATCGTGCTCAGCGACCTCGTCGCGATCGCCATCCCCGCCTGGATCGCCCTCCCCTTCGGCGGCGCGGGCGCCACCCTCGCCGCCACGACCGTGGGCATGCTGATCATCGTCGGAACCTGGGCCCTGGGCGGCCTGGGCGCCGCTGCCGTCGATCACGGCTCCATCCCCCTGCCCGCGCTCCTCGGCCTGCACGTACTGGCCCTGCCGGTCAGCCTCCTGGCCAACCGCGCCCTGGGCTCCTCCCTCAGTCCGATCGCCGTGGCCTGCCTGCTGGCCGCCCAGTTCCTCCTCATCCTGATGGGCAGGACGGTCGAATCCAGTCACCTGCGCCGCCGCCGCATGGACGGCCACGCCCTGCGCCGCACCCTCATCGTCATGGGCCCCGGTGCCGAGCCGATGCTCCACGAGATGCGCCGCCACCCCGCCGACGGCTTCCTCGTCATCGGTTACCTCTCCTCCGGCACCACCGGGCGCCTGGGCAATGCGATGCCCGTGCCCGACGCGGAGGGCCTGGCGCAGATGGTCAGCGAGGAGATGATCGACGTCGTCATGACCCTCGGCGCGGTCGCCCCCGACGACCTGCGCTCCCTCATGCGCGGGCTCGAGGGCACCCACGTCCGCCTCATCGTCGCCCCCGGCCTGCAGGACGTCGAGCCCGGGCGCCTGACGGGTCTGCCGGTGACGCACGGATGGACGGCGCTCATCGCCGTCAGGACCCGCCGCACCCGCGAGGCCGGCAAGAAGGTCGTCGACCGTCTCGTCGGCCTGATGCTCCTGCTGGCCGCCTCGCCGATCATCGGGATCGCGGCCCTGGCCGTGCGCCTGGAGTCCCCCGGCAACCCCTTCTACTGCCAAACTCGCGTGGGGCTCAATGGCACGCACTTCACGATGTGGAAGCTGCGTTCCATGTACGCCGACGCCGATGCCCGCAGGGCGGCGCTGATCGCCCGCGGCGGCGACTCGGGCAACCAGGTCCTGTTCAAGGACTCCCGCGACCCCCGGATCACCCGCGTGGGCCGGATCCTGCGCCGCACCTCCCTGGACGAGCTCCCCCAGCTCATCAACGTCGTGCGCGGCGAGATGAGCCTGGTGGGCCCCCGCCCGGCCCTGCCCAGCGAGGTCGCCCAGTACGACGACGAGGCGCGCCGCCGCCTCCTCGTGCGCCCCGGCATGACCGGCCTGTGGCAGGTCTCGGGCCGATCGGACCTGTCCTGGAACTCCACTGTGGCCCTCGACCGCCACTACGTGGAGAACCGCGGCGCGCTGATCGACGCCAAGATCCTGGCCGCCACGGCGCGCGCCGTCACCGGTGGGAAGGGGGCTTACTGATGAACGTCGGCTACGTCCCCGGTGGCTTCGACATGCTTCACGTCGGTCATCTCAATATCCTCACAACCGCCGCGGCTCACTGCGACCGCCTCATCGCCGGAGTCGCCACGGACGCCTCCCTGGAGCGGATGAAAGGCCGAGGTCCGATCGTGCCCCAGCACGAACGGATGGCCCTCGTCCAGGCCCTGCGAATGGTCGATCATGTCATCCTCGATCACGATCAGGACAAGCGCCTGGCCTGGCGAACCGCGCCATTCGATGTACTCTTCAAGGGAACGGACTGGCGCGGCACCGACAAAGGCCGGCTGCTCGAGGAGCAGATGGCAGAGGTCGGCGCCCGCGTCGTCTACCTGCCGTACACGCCGACGACCTCGTCGACGATGCTGCGCAGGGCCCTCCTCCAGGAGGTCGCGTCGCCCGAGTCCGAGGCGGTGGCGGCCACTGCGTGAGGGGCGGTACCAAGATCACCAACGCGAAGGGAAAGCGCGCGTGACCGCCACCACCACTCAGGCGCCGAAGCAGAACCAGCGGCGGGCGCTCCCCGGCCCCGCGCTCCCGGCATCCCCGAAGGCCCGCCTCCTCGCCGTCGTCATCGACATCCTCCTGGGCGTCGCGATCGGCGCCATCATCACGCTGCTCGCCAAGGAGCCCCTGGGTCTGCCGATCACCGCGGGGGTCACCGCAGCGGGGCTCGTCCTCGCCCGATTCGCCCTCGTCGCGGCCACCGGCTGGACGCCCGGTGGCCGGATCGTCGGGGTGAGGATGGTCGACGCCTCCAATGACGGCCCCTCCTTCGTAGGCACTTTCGTCCACGCCGACCTCATCCTCGTCACCGCGCTCTTCACCGCCGGCATCGGCGGACTATTCATGCTGCGCAGCGCGGCGAAGGATCCCGAGGGGATGAGCTGGCACGACCGCCTGAGCCGGATGCGGCTCATCGCGACGAAGCCCTCCAGCGCGATCGCCCCGCCGCACGGAGCGGATGAGCCGTCCCCCGCCCCCAGCGACCCGCCCCCTTCCTCACCCGCGCCCCTGCCCGATGAGCCGACGGCGATGATGACGCCCTCGGCCGTGCCCTCCGACGAGCGCCTAATGGGTGGCACCACCGGCTCCCGCGATTGCGAGCCCGAGCCGGCGACGCCCTCGGCGGCGACCTCCTCGGCATCGTCGGCCCCCGCGGCCAGTTCCTCCGCCACCGCTGGTGCGGGTGCCGATCGCGCTCCTCGCACGCGCCGTCCGAGGCGACGCTCCTCCTCGCGCGCGCAGGAGCCCGGCGCCGTGGCGATCCTGGGCTCCATCCCCTGGTCAGAGGAGGCACCCGAGCTCGACAGCCCCACGCTCGACGGCAGTGGGTTGGACGCCCTGAACGCCCGCCTCGTCGTCGGCTCGGTGGATCTCGCCCCCGACGGCGGCGCCTCCGGGCCCGTCATCGACGCTGAGACCCCCGAGGCGGACTCTGCGCCCTCGCAGGCATCGGCCATCAGCACCGCGAGCGCGCCCGCCATCAGCGCCTCCAGCGCGAGCACGACAAGCGCCGTGAGCACGGGGAGCACGGGGAGCACGGGGAGCACGGACATCCTCACCAGCGCCGCCTCCGTGCCCAGCGCGGTGAGCGCCACGAGCGCGCCGATAGCGCCGCGCGTCGAGGAGGAGCACGGGGCGCCTCCCCCGACGGAGCCCGTCGATCTGCGCAACGTGGACCTGGGGGCGCACTCCGACGGCGAGGATTCCCTGGACTCCACCATCCAGTCCATCCGCACGCCCTCCTCGATCGAGGACACCGGCGCCACCGCCGTCCTCGTCCCCGAGCGGGACGGCGGGGAGATCGCTCTGGCCGGCGTCGTCGTCCTGGGCCGCGACCCGGTGGCCTCCCCGGAGCACCCCGAGGCGAGCCTCCTCGTGCTGCGCGGGACCTCGCTGTCCATCTCCAAGACCCACGCCCTGCTCATCCCGGTGGTCGACGGTCTATGGGTGACCGACCTGCACTCCACCAACGGCACCACTATCGTCCACGGGGGCTCCTCGCGCCGCGCGGTCCCGGGGATCCCGGAACCCGTGTTTCCCGGCGATCGCGTTCTCTTCGGCAAGGTGGGGTACCGTGTCAAGGACTAGCCGGTACTAGCGCCCGGCGGCCCATGGACCGGCCATCGGCGCGCGGACGGCAGGCGCCGCCCGGGGAGGGGCGGCATGAGCGCTGGCGCGCAGAGGCGACGACGAGGAAAAACAAGAAAGCAGGACAACGATGGAGATCGCCGTTCGACCCGATCCGGGCAACTGGATCGTCATCCCCACCTACCCGGCACCAGGATGGGCGCGGATCGAGGCGCGGCGACGGGCCGCGGGGGCCCTGGACCCCTCGGCCGAACCCTTCCTGCTGCAGGTCCTGGAGGGCCTCTCGCGCGCTGACCGGCTCGGCTCCGAGGCCCGCGTCGTCAGGTGCGAGGCCGGCCGCCCGGAGTTCGTCGTCGATCTGGCGATCGTCCCCGCCACTGACGACTCCTCCAAGGCCGGACGCCACAGCGCCCAAAAGGCCGTCCTGGCGTCCCTCATCCCGGACACCGAGCCCCAGCGGCTGCGCCCCGCCCCCGATATGGCCGGCTTCTGGGCCATGAGCACAGACGCCCACGCCCACCCGCAGGCGGCGATCATCCTGCGGATGGCGGGCCTGCCCACGATCCCCGCCGACCTCATCATGCGGGTGTGGGGATCGATCCCCGAGCAATTGCACCGGGCCGTCAATGAGGCGATCTCCCTGGCCGGCCACGTCGTGCCCGCCGAGGCCTGAGGCCCGGGCCTCCTGAGGCGCGCCGATCCCCGTGGCCCCCAAGCGCACCCGGATGAGCGCCAGCCAACGGCGCGAGCAGCTCATCGCCGTGGCGCGCGCCCTGTTCGCGGACAGGGGCTTCGAGGGGACCAGCATCGAGGAGATCGCTCACCGGGCCAAGGTCTCCAAGCCGGTGGTCTATGAGCACTTCGGCGGCAAGGAGGGTCTTTACGCCGTCATCGTGGACCGTGAGCTGACGACGATCTCCGCCACGATCACCGAGGCCCTGCGCTCCTCGAGCAGCCCCTCGGTGATCGTCGAGCGCGCGGCGCTGGCCCTGCTGACCTACATCGAGAACTCGCCCGACGGCTTCCGCCTGCTGTCGGCGGGCAGTGATCGCGCGGCGGGGACGTACTCCACATTTCTGTCCGATGTCGCTATCCAGGTCTCCGGCATCCTCGCCGCGCAGTTCCGCGCCCACGGGCTCGAGGCCTCCACCGCGCCGCTGTACGCCCAGATGCTCGTCGGCATCGTCGCCATGCCGGCCCAGTGGTGGCTGGAGGATCGCTCCATGAGCAAGGAATCGGTGGCGGCCCATATGGTCAACCTCGCCTGGAACGGCCTGCGGGGCCTCCAGCTGGATCCGGTGCTGAACCACCCGACGACGCCGGACTGATCCCGGCAACCGGGACGGTCCCAGCCGCGGCGCCGACGGCGTCGGGCACTGCTCGCCCCTCCCCCGCCCCGCGCTTTCGTGACGCCCCCGTCATAGAGTCTGTGGGCCCCGCCACCTGGAAGATCACGAGGTGGCGGCTAACGGGTTGAGGGGGGACACCGGCCGGGGCGCGCCCGTAGAATGAATGGCGAATCCTGGTCGTCGGCTCGGCCCTGTACACCCGAGCGCGCGATCCCGTCCCGATTGGAGCCATCTCCGTGCCCTCCTCCATCGTCCGCACTCTGAGCGGCCGGATCCGACGCCGCGGCGCCGGCGCCTTGACCGTCCTGTGCGCTGCAGCCCTGGGCCTG
Organism: Actinomyces gaoshouyii; assembly: GCF_002076915.1. Lineage (NCBI taxonomy): Bacteria > Bacillati > Actinomycetota > Actinomycetes > Actinomycetales > Actinomycetaceae > Actinomyces > Actinomyces gaoshouyii. The sequence continues at coordinate 279,435 of NZ_CP020468.1, read as the reverse complement.
GCCGCCGTGCAGCACCAGGGCATCGCCCAGCAGGACCTCGACCTCCACGATGACGGCGTCTGGGTGACCTCGACGTCGAAGCATCTCGTGGCCCGCATCAACGCCTCCTCCCATGAGGCGGACGGCGTCATCCGCACGGCGTCGTCGGACTTCGATGTCAGCCAGCACGGCAAGAATGTCCTGGTCTCCGACGCCTCAGCGAAGTCCGTGGACAAGGTCGATCCGGCGCTCGTCTCCAAAGCCTCGGTGGCCACCCTGCCCGCCGGGACCACGATCGCCCAGGGCTCCGACCGCGTCATCGCGATCAACTCGGCCGATGGCACTGTCAGCGGCGCCCTGGCGAGCGAGGCGGGCATCGTCACCAGCGGCTCCGCCTCCCCGATCATCTCCGACGCCCCCGGCCTCCTGGCGACCATCGGGACCGACGGCGCCATCCACGCCCTGTCCCCCTCCACCGGCGCCCTCACCACGGCCACCGCCACCGCCACCTCCTGGGCGCCCCCCACCTCCACCGCGCTGACGCTCTCGGCCGGCGCGGATGCCGCACTCACCGCGGTCGGCTCGAAGCCGATCGTCCTGGAGCGCGGCACCGGTACCCTCCACCTGCCCGGTGGCACCACCGTCGACCTCGGCGAGACAGGCCTGGCCCTCCAGCAGCCCGGCCCCGACGCCTCCAGCGTGCTCGTCGCCTCGCGCACCGAGCTCATCAGCGTGCCCCTCGACGGCTCGTCCCCCACGCGCACGCCATCGGCGGAGAAGGGCGACGCCGCCCCGGGAGTCGCCGCCCGCCCCGTTCGCCTGGGCGCCTGCTCCTACGCGGCCTGGTCCTCCTCCGGGCAGTTCCTGCGGATATGCGGCTCCTCGTCCCCCGAGTACATCCACGACGACGCCCTCGCCTCCTCGACCACCCCCGTCTTCCGCACCAACCGCGACGCGATCGTCCTCAACGACACGACGATCGGCACCGTATGGCTGCCCGACCAGAACCTCGCCCAGGCCGACGAGTGGACCGAGAACTCCGGGCACTCCAGCGACAACGCCACCCCGGACGAGAGCGCCAAGGACACCACGCAGGATCCCGCCCAGACCCCGAACCGCGATGAGGAGAACCCGCCGGACGCCGTCGACGACTCCTTCGGCGTGCGCGCCGGTCGCACGACGGTCCTGCCGGTCCTGGCCAACGACTCCGACCCCGACGGCGATGTCCTCACCGCCATCCCGGGTGATGCCGGCTCGACGGCGACGGTCACCCAGGTCCAGGGCGGCCTGGCCCTGGCGATCAACGTCCCCGCGGGCGCGACCGGGACGATCACCGTGCCCTACACGGCCGACGACGGGCGCGGCATGTCCGACTCCGCCGTCGCCACGGTGACGATCCGCCCCGATTCGGAGAACTCCGCGCCCGAGCAGCAGGCCGCCCAGACCCTCAAGCTCGCCGAGGGCGGCACGGACTCGATCTCCGTCCTGTCCAACTGGCGCGATCCCGACGGCGATGACCCGCACCTGGTCTCCGCCACCGGCGTGGGCCTGGAGGCCCGCACCACCCCCGAGGGCCTGCTCACCGTCACCGAGCTGAACGGCGGCACGGGGCCCCGCGAGATGACGATCATCGTCTCCGATGGCCGCACCACCACCGAGGGCACGCTGACCGTCGAGATCGTCCCGGCCGGCGACGCCGTTCCCGCCACGCACGCGGATCACGCCAGAGGCGTCGTCGGGCAGCAGGTGACGATCTCCCCGCTGGCCAATGACTCCTCGCCGACCTCCACGCCTCTGCGCCTCAGCTCGATCAGCGAGCCGCCCAGCGGCGCGACCGCCACGAAGGACCAGGCCGCCGGCACGGTCAGCTTCACCGCCCAGAGCGCGGGCACCTACTATCTCGACTACGAGACCTCCGACGGAGCCTCCCTGGCCAAGGGCCTCATCCGCGTGGACATCGCCGAGGCCTCGGATCCCTCGGCGGCTCCCGTGGTCGAGGACGACACCGTCTTCCTCGCCCCGGGCGGTTCGATCACCGTCAACCCCCTGGCCAATGACACCGACCCCTCCGGCGGGGTCCTCGTGGCGGTCTCGGCCACCACGCCGCCCGCCTCCGGGGTGAGCGCGACCGTTGTCGACCACTCCCTCATGCAGATCTCCGCCGTCGGCGAGCTCCAGGGCAAGATGACGGCCGAGTACACGGTCTCCAACGGCACGGCCACGGCCACCGGCACGATCACCATCGTGCCCCTGCCCTACTCGGCCTCCCAGGCGCCGATCGGCGTCAACGACACGGCCGTCGTGCGCGTCGGCGACATCGTCACCATCCCCGTGCTGGAGAACGACGCCTCCCCCTCGGGTCTGTCCCTGACGACCACTGGCAAGCTCACCGTCCCGGATGACTCGCTGGGCACCGCCTGGATCAACCAGGACAAGCTGCGCTTCAAGGCCGGAGACACCCCCGGCACCGCGGAGGTGTCCTACACGGTCCAGGACTCCGCCGGGCAGACGGCCACGGCCACGGCCACCATCGAGGTGCGCGAGCGCGACGACGCCGCGAACGCCGCCCCGGAACCGCGCCCGGTCACGGCGTCCACCGTCGCCGGCAGGAAGGCCTCACTGACGGTTCCCCTGGACCGGATCGATCCCGATGGGGACTCCGTGACCCTCACCGGCCTGGCCACCCAGCCCACGAAGGGCAGTGTCGAGGTCAAGGGCAACGTGCTCACCTACACCGCCTTCGAGGGCTCCCGCGGCACCGACTCCTTCACCTACACGGTCACCGACCACCTGGGCGCCACGGCCACAGGCACAGCACGGGTCGGCATCGCCGCCCCCGCGACCGTCAACACGCCGCCCAAGACCACCGATGACCTGGTGACCGCCAAGCCGGGCCGCAAGGTGCGGGTGGACGTGACCGCCAACGACTGGGACTCCGATGATGACCCGGTCACCCTGGCCGGCGAACCCACGAGCGAGGACCCCGCACTGTCGGCGAGCACGGCGGGCAGCCAGGTCGCCCTGGAGCTGCCCGAGGCGGAGGGCAACTACACCGTCCACTACACGGCCACCGATTCCCGCGGAGGCACCGCGGTGGGCACTCTGACGGCGCAGGTGCGCGCCGATGCCCCGCCTCAGGCGCCCTTCGCCGCCGATGATGCGGTAACGCTGTCCGATATCGACGCCTCGGGCACGGCCCTGGTGGACGTGCTCAAGAACGACTCCGACCCCGATGGGAGCCCGGAGACGCTCACCGTGTCCACCTCGGACCCGAACGCCACGGTGGAGGGGGGCTCCCTGCGGGTATCGATCACGAATTCCCCACAGCTCATCCTCTACACGATCACCGACCCCGACGGGCTCACGAGCCAGGCAGTGGTCTCCGTGCCCGCCTCCTCGGACCTGGCGCCCCAGATCAACCCCTCGACCACCCCGGTGAGGATCCCTGCGGACAAGGCCACCTCCATCCCCCTGGCCTCCTACGTCCTCACCCGCTCGGGGACCTCGCCCGTCATCGGGGATGAGTCCTCGATCACGGCCGGGGCCGGGCTGTCCTCGGCCAGTGCGGAGGGCAACGGCTCGCTGTCCGTGACGCCCTCCTCCGGCTTCACCGGGCAGACCCAGGTCTCCCTCACCGTGGCCGATGGGACGGGTAACGGCGCGCTCAGCGCCACGCTGAGCCTGCCGATCCTCGTGGAGTCGACGGAGAACCGCGCCCCCACGTTCATCCCGACGGCCGTGACGGTGGCGCCCAATGAGACTCCCGTGACCGTGGACCTGTCCGCCATGGCCACCGACCCCGACGGCGATGCTCTCACCTTCACGATCGGCTCGGCGCCGGCCGGCTTCACGGCCTCCCAGTCCGGGTCCAGCGTGACGGTGGGCGCGGACGCCGCGACGGCGGCCGGCACCACCGGCGCCCTGCCGGTGACCGTCTCCGACGGCAAGAACCCGGAGGTGTCGGCGAGCCTGCCGCTGGCGGCGAGCGCCTCGACCCGCCCGCGCATGACGACGACACCGGCGACGCTGAGCTCCAATGGCGAGGCGGTGACGGTGGATGTCTCCTCCTACGTGTCCAACCCGTTCCCGGACCAGCCGATCACCCTGTCCGGCACGCCCACGATCGCCTCGGGGCGGGGCTCGGTGAGCGCCTCGGGCACCTCGCTGACGATCACGCCGTCGGCCGGGGCCGCGGGTGACATCGTGGTCCGCTACCAGGTGCTCGACGCCACGGGCTCCGCGGACCGGGCCGCCACCGGCACGGTGACGGTCACCGTGGCCTCCGCGCCCTCCGCGCCCACGCAGGTGGCGGCCGAGGCGCGCGACTACAGCTCCGTCAGGGTGACGTGGTCTCCGGGCAGCGCCAACGGGAGCCCCATCACGGGCTACACCCTCACCGAGGTAGGCGGCGCAGGCTCCTGGAGCTGCACGGGCAGCCCGTGCTACGCCACGGGCCTGACCGCCGGCAGGTCTTACACCTTCGAGGTGACGGCCACGAACGCCAATGGCACCTCGTCGGCCGGCCGTTCCAACACCGTCACCCTGGGCCCGTCGTCGCCGGGCGCCCCCAGCGGTGTGCGCCTCCAGGCCGGCGAGGGGACCCTCACCGCCTCATGGACCCCGGGGACTGCCGTGCCGGGCACTCAGACCAGCTACCGGGTGGTCTTCCACTCCGACAATGGCGACATCACCCGCACGACGACCGGCACCTCGCTCACCATCGGCGCGGCCGACGGCGTGCAGACGGGCGACTCCTACTCCGTGACTGTCACGGCCGTGGCCAACTCGGGAGGCGCGGAGGTCGGCTCTTCCAAGAGCGCCAGCTCCGGCTCCTCTGCGACGCCCTACGGTAAGCCGGGCTCCTTCGAGGTCACGAGCGTCGTCCAGACGGCCTCCGGGGTGACGGTCCACTGGCAGGGGGCCAGCCCGAACCACGCGGGCCCGGTCTCCTATACGGTGAGCGTCACCGGCCCGGAGTCCCGCACGATCAACGCGGGCTCCGCCCTGTCGGCCTCGATCAGGCTCTCGACATCGGGCACCTACACCTTCACCGTGAGGGCGACGACGCGGGGCGGCTCGACGGACTCCTCGAACTCCAAGAGCATCAATCTCGACCTGCGCTCGAAGCCGCTGCCCCCCACGGAGTTGTCCGCCAAGGAGTCTAAGACCGTCGCCGGACAGGTCACAGTGTCCGCGAGCGCTCAGGCGGGCGATGGCTGGAGCGCGGGCGATCTCACCATCGAATACCGCGTCCATGGGAGCGGCTGGACGACAGGCACGACCTTCGACTATCTCCCCGCCGGCCGATCAGTCACAGTCGAGGCCCGCGCCTACGGCACCCGTCGAGATGGGAGCACGGTCTACTCCGATACGGTGTCGACCAGTGTCATCCCCAAAGGGAAGCCTGGCGATCCCACGAATGTCTGGTGTGACAAGGTGGGCTCCGACGGACAGACAACCTGCCATTGGAGCCCCGGCACCGATGGTGGCCTTCCTGTGGAGTACCACCACTACACGGACGACAACCGACAGAAAAAGACCTGGTTGGGCACCCTCAAGGCCGGCGAATCAGCTACTGTTCAATTCCCCGAGGGTGTCCGCACCTGGTGGTGCGTGCGCGCTGAGAACGCCCTCGGTTACAGTGATGAATGCTCCGATCCGCAGACATGGAATAAGCCGGAGCCGGCGAAGCAGGAGCACCACGCCCAGCCGCTGGCGAACCAGGGTGGCCAGTCCCAGGTCCTGCCGATTCAGACCACGAGCCCGGAGGCCGTCTGCACCGCGAGCGACCTGGCCAAGTCCGGGTACTCCGCGGGCAGCTGCTGGCGCGTCGTCCTGGACCTCTCGAGCTTCCCCCCGGGAAAACCGCTCCTGTGCAGCTTCAATGACACCAATGTCTGGCCGTCAAGCGCTCCCTACTACACCAGCTACTCTCCGCAGTGGCGGAGCCTACCCTTGACCAATAATCCCAACCTGACCGTCACCTGTCAGATCGCGATCGGGTGACCCACCACATCGATGACCTCCCTGAATACCCTAAATCCCCTGACCAGCACCCCCTCCCCGGGGGCCCCCACCACATCTCCCGACCTCCCTGGCGCCGACGCGCCCGGGACCACCGGCGCCCAGGTGCTCACCCGCACCGGCTGGACGGCCGCGGGCCTCGCCGTCGCCAGCCTCCTGGCCGGAGCGACCCTGGGTTGGCAGGAGGCCTGGGCCGGCGCCGCCGCGCTCATCGCCTGCCTGCTCACGGCCTTGGGCTGGATCCTCCACCAGGGCGGCCACACCGTCACCCACGGCCTCATCGCCCCGCGCATCGCGGTGGGCGACCACGCCCTCGTGCGAGTGACCGCCTCCAACGAGGGAACCCGCGCCCTCCTGCCCACCCGCATGGAGATGCCCATGGGCGAGGGCCTCGCCGAGATCAACGTGCCCCTCCTCCACGCCGGCGAGTCCCACGACGAGGGCTTCGCCCTGCCCACGGAGCGCCGCGGCGTCCTGTCCATCGGCCCCGTCATGCAGGTGGTCGGCGACCCCCTGGGCCTGGCCCGCCGCTCCCGCGCCATGAGCACGGCGCAGACGGTCCACGTCCACCCCCGCACGGTGCGCATCGGCCAGGCCGTCCACGGCGTCATGCGGGACATCGAGGGCGCCGTCACCCAGGACCTGTCCATGTCCGACGCCTCCTTCCACGCGCTGCGCCCCTACATCCCCGGCGACGACCGCCGTCACGTCCACTGGAAGTCCAGCGCCCGCACGGGCACCCTCATGGTCCGCCAGTTCGAGGCCACCCAGCGCGCCAGCCTCCTCACCCTGCTGTCCGTGCGCGAGGACGACTACCTCGACCCGGATCATTTCGAGACGGCGGTATCCGCCACCTGCTCGCTGGCCCTCAGCTCGATGATGGAGAGCCGAGAGGTGTCCGTGCTCACCCAGCGCGACACTCTGCCCACCACGGGCCCCGCGCGATTGCTCGACGCATCCTGCACACTGGACCTCACGGGCGCCGAGGAACTCGACGCCCTCGTCAACCACGGCACCGGGCTCCACCCCGGCGCCTCCATCGTCGCGCTCATCACCGGCGCGGGCTGCCCCGAGGCCACCCTGGCCAAGGCGCGTCTGCGCATCCCCGCCGGCATGAGCTCGATCATCATCTCCTGTGGCGCTGCCGAGCCCGGCATCTCCATGCTCGCCTCGACCCCCGTGCTCAACCTCGACACGGTCGACAGCCTCCCCCAGCTCCTGAGGAGGGCCCTATGACCCCACTGAAACTCCGTCGCGCGGCGGGCTCCCCCACGCCCTCCGCCCAGGCGCGCCCCCGGCGGGCGGGTCTGGCCGCGATTCCCTACCTCCTCCTCATCGCCCTGCTCGTGGTGGGGACGGCCCCCGTCTACTCGGCCTTCGCCGGGCCCCGCGGCGTCATCGCCGCCGCCGAGGGCATCGCCATCGGCGCCCTGGCCGCCCTGGCCGCCGCCCGCCTGCGCCTGGGCCCCCTGCTCACCCTCGCCCTGGCCGCCATCGCCCACGCGAGCCTGGGCCCCCTGCTCCTGCACGACGTCGGCTCGGGCATGACCGCCGTGCGGGCCGTCCTGGCCGGCACGGTCACCGTCTGGAAGAACTCCCTCACCCTGCCGCTGCCGCTGAGCGGCTACGTGGGCATGTCCGTCCTGCCGTGGCTCGCGGGACTGGCGATCAGCACCCTCTCCTGCCGCCTGCTGCTGGCCGGCTGGGCGCGCACTGCCGGCCTCATCGCCCTGGCACTGCCCGCCATCCTCATCGCCTGGGGCGGGCGCAGCGCCCCGGCCGCCCGACTCATCGGGCCCGCCCTCGTCATCCTGCTGCTCCTCATGTGGGCCGCCGCCGCTCGTGGCCAGCGCGCCAGCCGCCTCGTGGCCGGCACGACCGGGTCCCAGCAGGCTCGCCGCCTGGTCACCCTGCGCCACGTCGTGGGAGCCGCCATCATCTTGTCCATCGGAGCCGGCATCGGGCTGGCGCTCCCCGCCGCCGAAGGCGAGCGCCACCTTCTGCGCGAGGCCTTCGAGCCCCCGCTGGACCTGCGAGAGTACGCCACCCCCCTGGGGCTCACGCGCGCCCTGGAGACCGATCAGGCCTCCGCCCGCCTCCTCAGCGTCGAGGGGCTGTCCGACGGCGCCCGCATCGCCGTCGCCACCCTCGACTCCTATGACGGCCTGGCCGCCCGGATCAGCGGCGGCACCGGCTCCGACTCCGGCTTCCGCCCGCTGGGCGCGGGCGCCGCCCTGGCGCCCACCGCCTCCGAGCCCGCCACCGTCCGGATGACGATGGAGGACTACGCCCTTCCCTGGGTCCCCACCGTCCCTACCACCGCGTCCATCGAGGTCGGAGGGGAGCGCTCGATCCTGCTGCGCGAGACCCTCTACCGCGATGGCGCCTCCCCTACCCTCATCACGACCGCCGGCCTGACCAGAGGTGACATCGTCACCGTGCGCACGAGCCCGCAGGATGTCCCCAGCCTGGACGCGCTCACCGGCGACACGGTGAGGCCCATCCAGCTCGGCACCGTGGACAACGTGCCCCCGGGGATCGCCGCGATGGCCACCCGGATCGTCGGCGACCAGTCCGATCCCGTCGTGCAGATCGCGGCGATGCAGAACGCGCTGCGCGCGGGCGCCTACTCCAACGGCACCAACTACGCCTCTCCCCCCGGGCACGGCGCTGCCCGCCTGGCCTCGATGATCAGCCGCGAGCAGCTCATCGGCGACGACGAGCAGTACTCCGTGCTCATGATGCTCATGTGCCGCTCCCTGGGGATCCCGGCGCGCGTCGTCATGGGCTTCCGCCCCTCCACCGACGGCGACGCCTCCAACGTCACCGGGGAGGATGTCTACGCCTGGGTGGAGATCCCCTTCGAGAACCACGGCTGGGTGCCCGTCGACGTCACCCCCGACCGCGACCAGGTCCCCGAGCAGCTGGCCGCGCACGACACCATCAACCCCCAGCCCCAGGCCCTCCAGCCGCCGCTCCCCCTGCCCAAGCCCGAGGAGCTGCCGCCCTCTTACGACGACCCGGACCAGGATCACAATCAGCCCGAGCCCGTGCCGGAACCGATCTCCCGCCTCCTGCTCCTCATCGGAGGCTCGATCCTGGCGATCCTGGCGCCCTTCCTCCTCATCCTGGGGCTCAAGGCCCTGCGGCGCCGGAGGCGGCGGCGCCGGCAAGGGGCCGACGGGGCGCTGGGCGCCTGGGATGAACTGCTCGACCTGGCCCGCGACCTGCGAGCGCCCATGAAGCCCGGTGCGACCCGCCACGAGACTGCCCGCAGCCTCGATGCGCGATTCCCCTCGGCGGGTCTCATTCCTGTCGCGAATGGTGTCGATGAGGCTGTTTTCGGCGCCGGCGAGCCGGCCTCCGATACGCTGAACTCGCTGTGGTCCTCCGCGGACACTGCGGCGAGTCGGATGAGGTCCTCCCTCCCCCTGCCTGGGCGCCTGCGCGGGCGCCTGTCGCCGCGATCCTTGGCCGCCCCCCGCCGCGCCGCAGCGAGCAACCGAGTCAGAAGGAATCGCACCTCATGACCACCGAGTCCCAGGAGCCGGCCACTGCGTCAGGGCGCGGCGGACGCCACGCGGGCCCGCCGGGGGCCTCCCACCATGTCCTGCCCGATCTGCCGGTCAGCCAGTCCACGGCGGGCTCTGCCGGGGGCCCCGGGCAGGCGGGACCCGGCCTGGAGTCGTCGAGTCCCCTGAGCGCCAGCGCCCCATCCGATGCCGCCCGGGCGAGTCGGCGGGTCCGCCGCCGCCCGGTGCAGACCTTCAGGACTGTCAGGCCGATCCGCGTCGTCGACATGTCCGCGCCCTCCGCGGACGCGGCTGCGGCGCTCCCCACCCTGCACGACCTGGGCAGTGCGGCTCCCGCCCCCTCAGCGACCTCCAGCCCCACGGGCATCATCCAGGAGGTGCCCTCAACCCGTCCCATCATCGAGGAGGTCCCCCAAGCGGGATCAAGCGCCTCGAGCTCCTCCGCGGTGTCCGGAGCCTCCGCTGTCTCGGGAGTGTCGGGAGCCTCTGCGCCGTCGGCGGCCTCCGCCGCCCCGGCGCACACCGTCTCGCCGCCCCGGCGCGGGCGATCCTCGCTCTCCGCGGTCTCGGCGGTTTCGGCGGCAGTGGCCTCGGTCTTCTCCGCGCGCTCGGCGGGCTCCGCCGTCACCACCGGTTCTGCGGCCTCCGCCGCGTCCAGCCTGTCGGCGCCCTCCGCGGTGAGCGCGGCCTCGGCGCCGGCGGCCCCCACCCGCCGCTCGCGCCGCCGCAAGGGCCGCCACGCGGCTGAGGCCGAGGCCGTGACCCGCCCCGTGCCCCTCGCCTCCCTCGGCATCCCCGACGACGCCTTCTCCTCCGTGCGCTCGCCGGGAACCCCCGCACCCGCCTCCCCGCACTCCCTGGCCGGATCCCCTCTCTCCCCCGAGCCGCCGGCGACGCCGTCGTCCCCCGAGGCCCCGATCATCACCTCCACACCGCTCAACTCCCCTGAGTCCGGCCGCCACGCCGCGGAGCCGATCGAGGACTGGTCCGAGGGCAGCGACGCCACCGTCCACGCGCTTACCGGATCGATGGCGCGCAGCCTGTCCGCGCAGGCCGCACCGCCGCATCTGCGGCTCGTGCCGCTCACCGGCGGGCAGGCCATCGCACTGAGCGACATCGCGCTGGTGGGCCGGGCCCCGGAGAACATCTCGCGCTACAACGCGGCTGAGGCGATCCGCCTGGCGGACTCCTCGCGAACGGTGTCCAAGACCCACGCCTGCATCGTGCCCATGGCCGACGGCGCCTGGATCTCGGACCTGCACTCCACCAACGGCACGCGGGTCATCATGGATGGCGTGCTCACGCGCCTCCTGCCCGACGTCCCCGTGCCCGTGCTCCCCGGCACGACGATCTACTTCGGCTCGATCGGATTCATCCTGGAGTCCTGACACCCGCCCCGCCCACGCCGCCCCCTCGCGAGACCGGTCGAAAATAGGAGCGAGACCGGTCCGCGGACCGGTCTCGCTCCTATTTTCGACCGGTCTCGATGAAAGGGGAGAAAGGGGGAGGAAGGCTCAGGGGGTCGGGGCGTCGACGCAGGCATGGACGGGGTTGGAGGCCCGGCGGTCGTCACGCACGGCCACGACCTCGATGCAGGTCTGGCCCGCGGGCAGCACGGCGGAGGTGTCAGCGGTCGTCTCCCAGGTGGGGACCGCGCCCCGCCACTGACGGTACTGGTACTCCCCCGCCCAGTCGGCCGCCGGAGCCGACCAGGTGAAGCGGACGGTCCCATCAGCGGTGAGCTCGCCGGCGAGGCCCTGAGGCGCGGGAGCGGTCTCCTTCAGCGGAGCGGCCTGGTCGGCCTGGATGGTCGCGAAACTGCCCGGAGGCCTCTCCTCGCCGGGAGTGCTCCACACGACGTAGCCGCCCACGGAAGCCACCGCGATCGCGGCCGCCCCGATGAGGCCGGGGACGACGAAGGACCTCCTGGGCGCCTCCTCCTCGGTCTCCTCGGAGTCGTCCTCCTCCGGAGCGGCGGGGGGCGCCTGGGTCGGAGTGGTCACGCGGGAGAAGACGGCGATGCGGGTACCGGAATCATCGTCGTCGCCGACGTCCTCGGACCCGTCGAGGGAGTCTTGAAGAAGATCGATAGTGGTGGGCGGGAGGTTGAGGGACGACTCGATCTCCTGCAGAGCACGGCCCAAGGCCAGGGCGCTGGGGTAGCGCTGCATGGGACTCTTGTCCATGGCGACCTCGAGGACCCTCTTGAGGGCCTCGGGGGCATCGGGGCGCTGGAGGGGCGGCACGGGGTCGGAGATGATCTTCCGGGAGAGCTGGAAGATGTCGTCCTTCTGGCCGACCGAGCCGAAGGGGCTTCGCCCGGAAAGGAGGGAGTAGCAGGTGGCCGCCAAGGAGTAGACGTCGGCCGAGGGATGCGGGTTGGCGGCGTCGATGAGCTGCTCGGGCGGAGCCCAGGGCACGGAGAGCCCCCGAGTGGCCTGGTTGGCGTCACCGGCCACGGAAGAGATGCCGAAGTCGGCCAGGACGGGCCGGCGGTAGGCGGTCAGCAGGATGTTCGCGGGCTTGATATCGCGGTGGATGATGCCGGCCCGATGGGCGGTCTCGACGGCGCCGGAGATCTGGATGATGGTGCGCAGGGCATCGGCGATGCTCAGGGGCCGACGGCGCGCCACGGTCCACAACTGGGGCGGCGGGCAGTACTCCATGACGATGTAGGCGAACCCGTCCTCGGTGACGCCGGCGCCGAAGAGCGACAGGATCGCCGGGTGGCTGGAGACGCGGGCCATGAGCTCGGCCTCGGACTGGAAGAGATCCGAGGAGGGGCCGCGCATGACCTTGACCGCGATCTCGCGGCGGGGCACCTGCTGCTCGTAGAGATGGACGGTGGAGTATCCGCCCGAACCGAGGACGCGGAGGTGCTTGAGTCCGGCGATATGCGGGGGCGAGTCGATCTGGGAGGCCATCAGGCGGCCTCGAAGCGCGCAGTGACTCCCTCACCGAGCTCGAGCACGTCCCCACTGCGCAGGATGGTGGTCTCCACACGGGACAGGTGGACCGGGGCGGAGCCCTCCCGCAGCAGGACCGTGCCGTTGGTGTTGGACAGGTCGCGGGCGAGGACCGACCACTCGTCAATGTCGATGAGGAGATGGTTGCGGGAGATCTGCCGATCCGGACTGGATACCTTGATGCAGGTGGGGAAGCCGGCATCGAAGGTGGCGACGCGGTCGGCCGAGGGCCGCCGCCCCAGCACGATGGGCCCGCCGAGTGACAGGACGCGCCCGTCGGACAGGACGAGGCTGCCGAGCACGGGCCGCGGCGCGAGCCGAACGGGCCCCTCCAGGGGCGCCCCGCAGACGCGGCAGGCCACGAGGTGAGTGGGGTTGGGGTGCGAGTTCGCGCAGAAGGCGGACAGAACGCGCGCGCCATGGGATGGGATGGGGCCACTGCGGTCCGGCGTGGGGAGCTCGGCCAGCTCGGAGCGAGCCGCGTGGATCTCCTCGAGGAGATCGCCCGGGAGCTCCGCCACTGTGGAGCCATCGTGGTCCCCGCGCTTGAGGGGCGCGGGTCTGGTGAGGGAGGACTCACCGGTGGACTCGGGGCCGACGGCGAGGCCGGGGGGCGCCGCGATGCCCGGGCCGGTCTGGGCGGGCATATCCGCGGAGAGGGCCGCGGGGCCCGAGGCGGCGATCGGGGCCGAGGGCACGGCGGGCGCCGAAGTCGCTGATGCCGAGTGGAGGGGCGCGGAGCCTGCGGACGGGGCTGGCGCGGTGCCGGCCGTCACCGCCGGCCCGGAGGCTGTCCAGCCCCCTGCCTCGGCGGGGGTCGAGCCCTGATTCATACCGGCGAGGATTGCGGCGGGGTCGAAGGGAACCGCGAGCGTAGATTCCACGGCGGGCTCGGGCAGAGTCGCGGGGACGCCGTCGATCACGGGGACGCCCTGCTGGTCGACGCCGGCGAGGATTGCGGCGGGGTCGAAGGGAACCGCGAGCGTGGATTCCACGGCGGGCTCGGGCAGAGTCTCCGGCCGGCCCGCCTGCACCGGCGGCGCGGTGGACGGAGCCGGCCCGGCCGATGCGGCGACCGGCGCCGCTGATGGGGCGGAGACAGGGGCACCGGTGAGGACATCGGCGGTGGGGCGGCTCGTGGCGGGGGAGGGGCCGGAGGCCTCAGCCCGGCGGGGGAGGCTGGCCGCGTCGTGGACGATGGCCGCGCCCTCGGGCCGCTCCTCCTCCGCGAGCGCGGGCAGCGCCACGACGCTGACCGGCGCGATGCCATCGGCCAGGGGCCGCATGATGCCGTCGCCGGTGTCCGGAGTGAGCAGGACCAGGGTGTCGGAGGGCTGGACGATGGTCTCGGTCCACGTGGAGGTGGGGCCCGAGGCGACGTCCCCGTGGGAGGTGCGCACGACCCCGCGCCCCCGCACAGCCACGTGTCGGTTCCCGTCGGGCTCGAAGAGGACGAAGGCGAAATCGGGCCGGTCACCCGTACGGGCGACGACGCTGGAAATGACATCCCACAGGACGGCTGCCGTCGTCAGACCGTCCCCGTGGAGGTCCCGCCAGAGCCGCTCGACGATCGGCATGGGGATGACCGGGGGCAGGATGAGGGCGGCGCGCGGTGTGATGATTCCGTGCCAGTCGCCAGCGCCCCAGCGGGCCTCGCCGATCGTGCCTGCAGCCTCGCGCACAGGACCTCCTCTTGGGCCAGCCGGCCTGACCCTCAGGCTCGGCACCGGGCCGTTGCGTCCCGACCATCGTAAGGGCAAGTCGGGCGAGGAGCCGAGTCAGGACTCCAACGATTCGGCAGCATCTATCCACGCCTCTTCCAGGGCCGCGTGCTCGACCTGGGCCTGGGCGAGCTCGCGTCCCAGGCCGGCCAACTCGCCCAGGCGCGCGGGGTCGGCCGAGACCTCCTCGAGGCGGGCATGGAGATCCTCGATGCGGCGGGCGGCGCGCTCCATCCTGCGCTCGATCCGCCCGAGGGCCTTGGTGGCCTCGCGGCGCTGGGCGCCGGTGAGCGCGGGCTGTGCGGATCGGCCGGGTCGTCCGTCGTCGCCGGGATGGTCGGAGCCGGAGCGATCGCGCGCCCCGACGACGACGCCCCGCCCAGCGCCGTCGGCCGCGACTCGGCGCAGCTCGAGATACTCCTCGACCCCACCGGGCAGGTCGCGCACCTGCCCGTCCCCGAGGACGGCGACCTGGTGGTCGGTGACGCGCTCGAGGAGGTAGCGGTCGTGGGAGACGACGACAAGCGTGCCCGGGAAGGTATCGAGGATGTCCTCGACAGCGGCGAGGGTATCGGTGTCGAGGTCGTTGGTGGGCTCGTCCAGGAGGAGGACATTGGGCTCGGTCATGAGCAGGCGCAGCAGTTGGAGGCGGCGCCGCTCCCCTCCGGATATCTCGCCGACGCGCGTCCAGGCGCGCTGGCGGGTGAAGCCGAGGCGCTCGACGAGCTGGGAGGCGGTGAGCTCCTTGCCGCCGACTGCGACGCGCTCCCCCACCTGGGCGACGGCCTCGACGACGCGCAGGTCGGCCAGGGCGTCGAGCTCGTGAGTGGACTGGGACAGGGTCGCGACGGCGACCGTCTTGCCGCGGGCCACCCGCCCGGAGGTGGGCTCGAGGCCACCCTCGAGGAGCCTGAGGAGGGTGGTCTTGCCCGCGCCGTTGACGCCGACGATGCCGACGCGCTCGCCGGGGGCCAGGCGCCAGGTGACATGGCGCAGGACCTCTGCGGGAGCGGCGCCGGCCGGGGCCGCTCCGAGCTCGCCCGGCACGGCCCCGCCGCCACTCCCCGGGTAGCTGAGGCTCACGTCCTCCAGGTCGATGACCTTCTTGCCCAGGCGGGCGGTGGCCATGGCGGCGAGTTGGACGGTGTCGCGCGGCGGGGGCACGTCGGCGATGAGCGCCTCGGCGGCCTCGATGCGGAAGCGGGGCTTGGAGGTGCGGGCAGGAGCGCCCCGCCGCAGCCAGGCGAGCTCCTTGCGCAGGAGGTTGTCGCGCTTGGCGGCGGTGACCGCGGCCTGGCGGGCGCGCTCGGCGCGGGCCAGGACGTAGGCCGCGTAGCCGCCGTCGTAGGTCTCGATGCGCCCGGGGATCTGGGGGCGGTCGCCGCCGGGGTCGATGCCGGGGACGACCTCCCACACGTTGGTGCAGATGGCGTCGAGGAACCAGCGGTCGTGGGTGACGACGACGAGCGCCCCGACCCCGGCGCGCCGCCCGGAGAAGCGAGCACTGAGATGCCGGGCGAGCCAGTCGACGCCTTCGACATCGAGGTGGTTGGTGGGCTCGTCAAGGAGCACGACCTGGGCGTCGGCGGTGAGGACTGCGGCCAGGGCGACGCGGCGCCGCTGCCCGCCGGACAGGGCGGTGACGTCGGCGGAGGGGGCGACGTCGGCGAGCAGGCCCGTGTGGATGTCGCGGATGGCGGGATCGGAGGCCCATTCGTGCTCGGGGGCGTCGCCGTGGACGGCACGGGTGACCGTGGTGCCGGGGGTGAAGTCGTCGGACTGGGCCAGCAGAGCGACGCTGAGGTCCCCGGCGCGTGTGATGCGGCCGCCGTCGGGCTCGCGCCTGTCGGCCAGGGCCGCGAGGAGGGTGGATTTGCCGGCGCCGTTGGGGCCCAGGACACCCACGCGGGTGCCATCCTCGATGCCGAGGCGGACGCCGTCGAGGAGGGTGCGCGACCCGACGATGATGCGCAGGTCCTCGATGCCCAGCAGGTGCGCCATCAGCCCACCACCCGGGCCCCGGCGACGGGGGCGTCGGCGCGTACGACGTCGGCGCAGGCGCCCGAGGCGGAAAGAGCCCGGGCGACGCGCTGGGCGGTGGCCGAGTCGGGGGCGAGTGCGGCGATGGTGGGCCCGGAGCCGGAGACGATGGCGCGCAGGGCCCCGGCCCGCTCGGCGGTCTCGATGACTTCGGCGAGCTCGGGGCGCAGGTCGAGGGCGGCCTCCTGAAGATCGTTGGCCAGACAGTCGGCGAGGGCCGCGGCGTCGCCGACGCGCAGGGCGGCTGTGAGGGCCTCGGGGACCTCGGCGGGGACGGCCGGGGCCCCGGCTCTTCCGGCCCTGGCGGCGCTGAGCTCGTCGAAGCGGGCGAAGACGGCCGGGGTGGACAGGCCCTCGCGGGCCAGGGCGAACACCCACTGGTAGGTGCCGCGCCCCATGAGGGGGGTGAGGCGCTCGCCGACGCCGTGGCCGAGCGCCGTGGCGCCCATGAGGGGGAAGGGGACGTCGGCGCCGAGCCGGGCCGCCAGGTCGAGAAGATCGCCCAGTCCCAGGCCGGTGCCCCACAGGTGGTTGCAGGCGAGCAGTGCTGCGGCGGCGTCGGCACTGCCCCCGGCCATGCCCCCCGCCACGGGCACCCGCTTGCGCAGGAGGAGGTCGACGCCCTCGGTCACGCCGGTGGCCTCGGCGAGGAGGCGGGCGGCACGCACGACGAGGTTGCGCTCGTCGGTGGGGACGGCGTCATCGGGATCGGCGAGGGTGAGGGTGATGCGGCCGCGCGCGTCGAGGGCCTGGCGGCGCGCGGTGACGGTCTCGATGAGGCGCACGGCTTGGAAGACGGTGGTCAGGGGATGGTAGCCGTCGGGGCGGGGGGCGCCGACGGATAGGAACAGGTTGACCTTGCCGGGGGCCTCGACGCGCACGGAGGTCGCGGAGCCCGCGCGGGGGCCGGTGGCGTCCGGGTCGGGGACGGCGCGCAGGTGGTTCATCGCTTCTCCTCAGGGGCGGTGCTGCTGGTGGGGGCCGTCGGGGCGGCGGCCGGCGCCTCAGGGGCGGCGAGGGCCTCGGCGAGGGCCGCGAAGGCGGCGATGTCGAGGCGCTCGCCGCGCAGCGCGGGGTCGATGCCGGCGCGCCGGCAGGCGGCCTCGGCGGCACCGGGGCTCCCGACCAGCGTGGCGAGGGCCTGGCGGAGGGTCTTGCGGCGCTGGGCGAAGGCGGCGTCGACGACGGCGAAGACCTCCTCCCGGCTGGAGGCCGTGGCGGGGGGCTCGCGGCGGGTGAGCTCGACGAGCGCGGAGTCGACCCCGGGGACGGGCCAGAAGACGGTGCGCCCGATGGTGATGGTGCGGCGGGCGGCGGCGTACCAGGCGGTCTTGGCCGAGGGGACGCCGTAGGTGCGGCTGCCGGGGGCGGCGGCGAGCCGGTCGGCGACCTCGGCCTGGACCATGACGGTGGCCGAGCGGATCGACGGCAGAGCGGCGAGCACGGAGAGGAGCACGGGGACGGCGACGTTGTAGGGCAGGTTGGCCACGAGCCGGGTGGGGGCGGCGGGGTCTGGCGCCGCGCCGTCGTCGGGCCGGGCGAGCCCCAGCGATTCGAGGCCGGTGATGGCCAGGGCGTCGGCGTTGATGACGCTCAGGCGCTCGGCGGCGCCGGGCATCCGGTCGGCGATGGTCGCCGGCAGGGCGCGGGCGAGCAGGGGGTCGATCTCGACGGCGACGACGCGAGCCCCGGCCTCCAGGAGCGCCAGGGTGAGGGAGCCGAGGCCCGGGCCGATCTCGAGGACGGACTCGCCCGGCTCGACGCCCGCGGAGCGCACGATGCGGTGCACGGTCCCCGCGTCGTGGACGAAGTTCTGCCCGAGGGTCTTAGTGGGGCGGACGCCGAGGGTGGCGGCCAGTCCCCGGATCTCGGCGGGGCCGAGCAGTCCAGCGCCGGCCTGGGGTGTCGTATCGGGCATGAGCCCAAGCCTACCGGCGCCCCGCCCCACCCCCTCGCCGAGACCGGTCGAAATCAGGAGCGAGACCGGTCGAAAATAGGAGCGAGACCGGCCCAGTGCGCCATGGGCGGCACCACCGCGCCCTGAGCGCGAGGCAAGCGCTCCGCGCGCCTCAGCGCATCAGTGCCCGCATCCCCACTGGCTCCATCCGGAGCGCCGCTGGAGGATCTTGGCGCGCATGGTCTGCTCCTCGGGACTGGCGTCGATGGGGTTGCCGGTGCCGCCCACAGAGGCCCAAGTGTCCAGGGAGAACTGGTAGAGCCCGTAGTACCCGGCGGGGTTGACGGCACGCGGGTCGCCACCGGACTCGCATTGGGCGAGCCGCTGGAAGTCGTCGTCAAGACTGCCGTCATCGGCGGGCGCGGCCGCGCTCT
Source organism: Actinomyces gaoshouyii (assembly GCF_002076915.1). Taxonomy (NCBI): domain Bacteria; kingdom Bacillati; phylum Actinomycetota; class Actinomycetes; order Actinomycetales; family Actinomycetaceae; genus Actinomyces; species Actinomyces gaoshouyii. The sequence goes on along the minus strand of NZ_CP020468.1, from coordinate 260,841 downwards.
GCGATGATCCCGGGGAGGAGTCGGCGCTGCTCGGAGTGGCCGCGGCCTCCTTGGTGCCCACGAGGACGACCTCATCGACTTTCGCGGTCACGACCACGGACGACACGACCTCGCGGGACACCTCCACGCCGCCGGTGCTGATGACGCGGTAGGTGACGCGGGTGACGCCGTCGACGCCCGCCGTCTTGGCCTTCTTCTCCCCCTTGGGGAGCTGGTCGGTCTCCTCCTCGGTGGAGCCGTGCGCCTCAGTGGTGTCCTCGACGACGAGCGATTCCTCGGTCGCGGAGGTGCTGGCGGCCTCATAAGCACTGCCGAGCGAGGCGATGCCGGGGTCGTCCTCAACGGCACTGGCCTGATCGGCGTTCTGCGCTGAGGCGCTCGTGGTGGCCACAGCGGCATAGGCGCCGCCGGGGACGAGCAGGCCGACGGCGACGGCGATGGCGCCGGCCCTCAGGGCGGAGGCTCGGCCGTCAGGGTTTCGCGAAGTCATGGGATTCGCTCCTCGGGGTGGGATGTGGTGGTGACGCTACCCGAGGAGCCGTGCGCCGCACTATTGAGCCGGTCACGCCCAAGCGCCGTCTCGCTGAGGCAGCCGAGGAACCACAGACCGGCTCACGACGGGCCGACGGCGCCGCCTGCGAAGAGGGAACCGGTTTCGCTCCTATTTTCGACCGGTCTCGGCGAGGGGAAGGGGGAGGGTCAGTACCAGCCAGTCCTCTCGGAGTGGGACCAGGCGGCGCAGGGGCTGCCGTAGCGGCCCTGAATGTAGCCCAGGCCCCAGTTGATCTGGGTGGCGGGGTTGGTCTGCCAGTCCGAGCCGGCCGAGGCCATCTTGCTGCCGGGCAGGGCCTGCGGGATGCCGTAGGCGCCCGAAGAGGCGTTCTGCGCCTGGTAGTTCCAACCGGATTCGCGATTCCACAGGCTCACGAGGCAGGAGAACTCGCTGTCACCCCAGCCGTAGGCGCCCATCATGGAGCGGGCGGTCGCCTGCGCGCTGGCCGCGTCGGTCCCGGAGGCCGCCGGGGGCGCCGACGCCGCACCGCCGGCTTTGCCGCTCGCGGCGCCGGCCGTCGGCGCGGCCTGGGAGGCCTCCTCCTTGGTGCCCACGAGGACGACCTCATCGACCTTGGCGGTCACGGTGACGGTGGAGACGACCTCACGGGAGAGCTCCGTGCCGTCAGCGGCGGTGACCACGCGGGAAACGGTGCGGGTGACGCCGTCGACGCCGGCCGTCTTGACCTTCTTCTCCCCCTTGGGGAGCTGGTCGGTCTCCTCCTCGGTGGAGCCGTGGGCGTCGGTGACGTCCTCAACGACGACGTTCTCCGCGCTGGTGGCGGCGCCCTCCGCCTCGGGGACCTCGCCGCCGATCGCGGAGGTCGAGTCGGGCTCGGGGGCGGGGGCCTCGGCGGCCTGCGCGATGTCACCGCCGGTGGGGGAGGGCAGCGGCAGGGATTCGTTGCCGGTGGACTCGACGGCGGCGTAGGCACCTCCGGAGACGCTCGCGGCGACGGCTGCGGCGAGCGCGCCGGAGCGGACGAGGATGTGCTTGCGGGGGGCGGGAGTCACGTGACTCCTCCTTCCATGGGCTTGACTGCCCTCACGCTAACGGACGCGCGCCGACCGTTTCCATTGAGGCCAGTCACATGCGCGAGGGCGCGATCACAGCGCAGCAGATTCAGACTGCCGACCGCGCCGACCCGGGTGGGGCCGCATCAGCCGCGGCCCGGCGTCGGTCGGCTCAGTACCAGTTGGTGGCCTCGGAGTGGGCCCAAGCGGCGCAGGGGTTGCCGTAGCGCTCCTTGATGTAGCCCAGACCCCACTTGATCTGGGTAGTGGGGTTGGAGGCCCAGTCACTGGACACCGAGCCCATCTTCTCACCGGGCAGGGACTGCGGGATCCCATAGGCCCCGGATGAAGGGTTGACGGCCTGGTAGTCCCACTGGGACTCGCGGGTCCACAGGTTGTCGAGGCAGGCGTACTGGTCCTCGCCCCAGCCATAGGAGGACAGCAGGGCCTTTCCAATCGCCTGGGCGGAGGCCTTCGTCTTGCCGTCGCCCGCCTGGGCGATGGCAACGTCCTGGGGGGTGCCCTTGCCGACGACGACGACCTCGTCGACGCGCTTGGTGACGGCGACGCTCGAGACCATCTCGCGGGAGATCTCCTGGCCGTCGACGCTGACGACACGGTAGGTGACGCGGGTGACACCGTCGACGCCGGCGGTCTCGATCTTCTTCTCTCCGGCGGCGAGGCCGACGCTCTCCTTCTGCGAGGATGTGTGCGGGTCGGCAACGTCCTCGGTGAGGGTGGAGACAGTCTCGGTGCCCGTGGTGGTGACGGCGCCGCTCGGATCACTGGAGGACGCGCCGGCGGAGGCGTCCTGAGAGGATGCCTCCTCGCTGACAGTGGATCCGAGCGCGGCCATCGCGGGAGATCCGGAGTCGTCGGCGGTGTCCTCGTGGGCATTGACGGCGGCCCAGGCGCTCCCGGAGACGGCGATCGACAGTGCGGTGGCGACGCCACCGGCCCTCATCATGACGGGGGCCATCGAGGTGCGCGCGGGGCCCTCGGCTCGCCTGCGGCCGTGGCCCGCGCTGCGATCCGAGGCCAGGGACCGGGCTGCGAGCGCTCCGAGTTCGGTGAAAGTGGTGCTCAGGGAACTACTGTCGGAGTGGCGACCCACGGTATCGACTTCCTATCATTCGGGGACAGGTGCCACGCTAGCCGACACCCCGTCTTGTGGGCAATGCTCCTCATCACATCGCCCCCGCCGCGACCTGATCGTTCAATGAGGGTCATCGGTCCTTGGGCGCATGCGCCTTGACAGGCCCGGGACCAGCGGCACCCTCAGCGCGAGGCCGGCGCCGCGCTGGGCCAGTGCCCGTAGACCTCGATGGTCGTGCTCTCGAGGCGCTCGCACATGGCGCGCTCGTCCAGGCCCCGCTGCTCGGCGAGGAAGCGGACGGTGTCCCCCATGAGGTAGCCGGCGTTGGGACGGCCGCGCCATGCCTTGGGCGGCAGGTAAGGGGCGTCGGTCTCCACGAGGAGGAGGTCGTCGGGCAGGGCGGCGACGGCGTCGCGCAGCGCGCCGTTGGAGGGGTAGGTGAGGGGGCCGGCGATGGAGGCGTACCAGTGGTTCTCCACGCAGGCCCGGGCGAGTGCCGCCCCGCCGCTGAAGCAGTGGAGCACCGTGCGCTCGGGGGCGCCGTCGGCCAGGAGGATCCCGACGCAGTCCTCGTGGGCGTCGCGGTCGTGGATCTGCAGGGGCAGGTCGAGCTCCTTGGCCAGGGCGATGTGGGCTCGGAAGGCCTCGCGCTGGACGGCGGCACCGCGCTCACCGGTGCGGAAGAGGTCCATGCCGGTCTCCCCCACGGCGACGACGGCGGCCCCCGCTCCTCGGATGAGCGCCTCGAGGCGGCTCATGGCCTCGTCGAGGGGCTCGGCGTGGTGCTTCTCGACTCGCGGCTCCAGGCCGTCGGGCCCCGTTTCGCGCACCCCCGCGTGCAGAACGGCCTCGTTGGGGTGGATGGCCAGCGCCACGCGCACCCCGGGCAGATCGCGGGCCAGGCCCAGCGAGCCCTCCCAGGTGGGCGTCTCGCAGGCGGAGGTGATGATGCGGGTGATGCCGCGCTCCGCGGCCCGCTCGACGAGCTCGGCCGCGCTCAGCGGCGCATCAGCCCCGGGACCACTGGGCGCCAACCCGGGCACGGGCAGGTGCGTGTGGTTGTCGGTGACGGGCGCCGCCAGGGGCGCGACTGCGTCGGCGGGCGGCCAGGACCGCTCCCCAGGGCCGCGGTGAGAGCGGCTCATGCCCCGGTGACGTCATCGGGGGCGGAGTCGGCGTAGCGGGCCAGCTCCTGCTCAACGATGGACTCGTCGAGCTTGGCGAATACGGGGGCGGGCTTGGCGATCGGGATGCCGACGGCGACCTTGTGCCTCCCCCAGGTCGGCGCCCCAGTGTAGTCGCCGGTGATGATGGGGTAGCCGGTGCGCCCGTCGAAGTCGGCGGGCAGGACCTCGGGGTCGAGCTCGTCAGCCTCCTCGATGCGCGGCATGGGGGCGATCCGACCTGCGCCGCCCAGGACGCGGTCGACGTCGTTGGCGGCGTGCGGCAGGAAGGGCGAGAGCATGAGGTTGAGATCGGCGACCGCCTGGGCGAGGGTGTGCAGGATGGTCGCGAGCCGCGCCTGGGTGGCCTCGTCCTCGCCCTTGAGCTTGAAGGGCTGGGTGTCGGCGATGTACTTGTTCACCTCCCCCACCAGGCGCATCGCCTCGGCGAGGGCGGCCTTCTGCCGGTGGGCGCGGATGAGGTCGCCGACGGCGTCGAACCCGGCCTCGATGGCGTCCAGGAGCGCAGTGTCCTCTTCGGCCCACTCGCCGGGGGCGGGGATGGCGCCGAAGCGCTTGTGGATCATGGTGGCGGTGCGGTTGACGAGGTTGCCCCAGCCGGCGACGAGCTCGGAATTGGTGCGGCGCACGAACTCGGCCCAGGTGAAGTCGGCGTCGGCGGTCTCAGGACCTGCGGCGCAGATGAAGTAGCGCAGGGCGTCGGCCTGGTAGCGCTCCAGGAAGTCGCGCACGTAGATGACGATGCCGTGGGAGGAGGAGAACTTCTTGCCCTCCATGGTGAGGAATTCGCTGGAGACCACCTCGGTGGGCAGGTTGAGCGCGCCAAGCGCGCCGGGACCGACGCCGGGCAGGCCTGCGCGGCTGCCCTGACCGTTGTAGCCGAGCAGCTCGGCGGGCCAGATCTGGGAGTGGAAGACGATGTTGTCCTTGCCCATGAAGTAGTAGGACAGGGCATTGGGGTCGGCCCACCACCGCTTCCATGCCTCGGCGTCGCCGGTGCGGCGCGCCCATTCGATGGAGGCGGACAGGTAGCCGATGACGGCGTCGAACCAGACGTAGAGGCGCTTGGAGGGCTGGTCCTCCCAGCCGGGAACGGGGATGCCCCAGTCGATGTCGCGCGTCATGGCGCGGGGGCGGATCTCGGCCAGGATGTTCTTGGAGAAGCGGATGACGTTGGGGCGCCACGTGCCCGAGGCCTCGCGCTCGTCGAGCCAGTCGCCCAGGGCGTCGGCCAGGGCGGGCAGGTCGAGGAAGTAGTGGGTGGAGTCGATGAACTCGGGGGTCTCGCCGTTGATCCGCGAGTGCGGGTTGATCAGGTCGGTGGGGTCGAGCTGGTTGCCGCAGGTGTCGCACTGGTCGCCGCGGGCGCCGTCGGCGCCGCAGATCGGGCAGGTGCCCTCGATGTAGCGGTCGGGCAGAGTACGGCCGGTCGAGGGGCTGATGGCGGAGCGGGTGACCTGCTCGACCATGTAGCCGTTGTCCCGCACAGTACGGAACATCTCCTGGACCACCCGGTAGTGGTTGCCCGCCGTCGTGCGGGTGAAGAGGTCGTAGGACAGGCCGAGGGCGACGAGGTCCTCGACGATGAGCCGGTTGTTGCGGTCGGCGAGCTCACGGGCGCTCACGCCCTCGGCATCCGCGGCCACGAGGATGGGGGTGCCGTGCTCATCAGTGCCCGAGACCATGAGGACGTCGTGCCCGGCCATGCGCATGTAGCGGGAGAAGACGTCGGAGGGGACACCGAAACCGGCGACGTGGCCGATGTGGCGGGGGCCGTTGGCGTAGGGCCAGGCGACGGCGGACAGGATGTGGCTCATGGGCCAAGCCTATCCGCTCGTGCGCGCGGCGCCGTATGGTGGTATCGGGGCGCTAGGAGCGCCTGGCCCTCCACTGCGCCCACTGGCACCGCCAACATCACCGGCGCCACAGTCCAACGGGCATCCGCAGGGCGGTCCCACGACGATGAGAAGCAGTCATGTCCCAGTCCCCCGCTCCATCCTCGACGCCTTTCGGCCCGACGGGAGGTTCCTGGTCGTCCGGGCCCGGGGCACCCGTCGCGCCGCCGGAACCCTACGGGGGCTACCAGGCCGCCCATCCGGGCGGCTACCCAGGAGTGGCGCCGGGGTACGGCATGCCCTGGCGGCCCCCGGCGGTCAAGAGCATGACGGCGCCCTGGGTTCTCCTGGCCTCCGGGGTGATCATGATCGTCGTGGCGATCGTCGGCATCATCCTCAGTCTCGGCGCCTTCGCGAGAACGGTGTCGCTGGAACCGCTGGACCCGGACGGAACCACCGCTGCCGCCCTGGAGGGCGGGAAGGACTACGGCCTGTTCGGCGACGGCTACGCGAGTTGCGACATCACTGGCCCGGGCGCCGTTGAGGAGCGCTCCGTGACGGGCTCCGTGACGGGCTCCGTGACCGTCAATGACAAGTCCGAGCTGCTGATCCTGACGCCCAGCGCCTCGGGCATGTACACCTTCGAGTGCAGTGGGAGCGCTCAATCCCTCGCGTTGGGCGACGCGGCGACGGTCTCGGGCATGTTCTGAGGAGTCGGAGGCTTCCTCGGGGCCCTCTTCCTGGGCGGCGCGGGATTGATCGTCTTCATCATCGGGATCGTCTGGGTGGCGACGCGCGGTGCGTCGAATCGGAGGGCCCGGGCGCTTCTCGGCCCAGCCGCCGAGCCGTCCGGCGGCGCAACCGCCTGAGGGCCTCCCGGGGCACCCGGGGCTCTCGGGCAATCCGGGCCCTCGGCGGCCGTCAACCGGCCGTGTCACCGGCCGGGCGCGAGGCTTGTCACCGCCGGAGCGCCAGGGCGCGCTGGTAGACCGCGTTGGGCCGCAGCCCGCTGCCGCGCGCCGCCTTGGCGGCTGCTTCTTTCAGGCGCATGCCCCCGTCGGCCAGTGCCAGCGCCTCCGCAGCGGCCTGCTCGGGATCGGCGGCACGCTGCGGGGCCCCGGCGACGACGAGCACGATCTCCCCGAGCACCTCACTGGCCGTGGAGGCGGCGAGCTCGGCGAGCGTGGCCCGGCGCACCTCCTCGTGGGTCTTGGTGAGCTCGCGGCACAGCGCGGCGGGACGCTCGGGGCCGAAGGCCCCGACCATCGCCTCGAGGGTCGCGTGGACACGGCGTGGGGACTCGAAGAGAACCATGGTGCGCCGCTCATCGGCGAGCTCGGCCAGGGCCCGGCCCCGCTCCCCCTGCTTGCGGGGCAGGAAGCCCTCGAAGCAGAAGCGATCGGAGGCCAGGCCCGAGACAGCCAGAGCGGTGAGGACGGCCGAGGGCCCGGGGGCGGCGCTCACGGGCACGCCCGCCTCGGCGGCGGCCACGACGAGCCGGTAGCCGGGGTCGGAGACGGACGGCATTCCGGCGTCGGAGACCATGACGACGCTCCGCCCGGACTGGGCGGCCTCGATGAGCTCGCCGGTCCGCTGGGCCTCATTGTGCTCGTGGTACGCCACTGTCCTGCCGCCGATGCGCAAGCCGAGCCGTTGGGCGAGAGCCTTGACCCGCCGGGTGTCCTCGGCCGCGACGATGTCCGCCTCCTCCAGGGCCCGGCGCAGTCGGGCGGAAGCATCGCCGGCGTTCCCGATGGGGGTAGCGGCCAGGAGGATCTCACCGCGCCGTGGGGCATCGGCCCCCGGCTCGGCGGGGCCGGTCGCGCCCGCCTCACCGACTCCGCCGGCAGCATCGCGCGGATGGGCCTCGTGCTCGGTCTCATGGGCACCCGGGGGCGCGGTGACGTCGCTCATGGGCCCAGTATGGCGCTCCCCCTTTAGACTCGCCCGGTGACTGATAACAGGCATGACCTTCCCGACACCCCTGAGGTCGGGCCCCTGCCGTCGCCGGGCGCCGTCGAGGCGGCAGTCCCGGCCGCGAGCGCCCCTGGGGCCGAGAGCGTCTCGCCTCGCGAGGAGTTGGCGCGCTGGGCGGCCGGCAAGCGGCCTGCACCCACGGCGCCCACGGCACCCACGGCTACTCCCCTCATGGACAACCGCTCGGGGGACGTCCTTCGGGCGCGCCTCGGGCTGCGCCCCACCTCCTGGGCGCTCGCCGCCTCCCTGCGCATCAATGGCTGGGCAGTCACCGCGATCGTCACCCTGCTGGCCGCGGTCACGCGCTTCGTGGGCCTGTCGCACCCGCGGGGCCTCATGTTCGACGAGATCTATTACGTCAAGGAGGGCTACGCGCTCTGGCACGTGGGCTACGAGGCCGAATGGAAGGAGGGGGCCGACGCCCTCTTCGCCACGGGCGACGTCGCCCACGCCCTGACCACGAAGCCCTCCTACGTCGTCCACCCCGAGCTCGGGAAGTGGCTCATCGGCTCCGGCATGGAGATCTTCGGCGTCAATTCCTTCGGCTGGCGGTTCATGCCGGCGCTGGCCGGCGTGCTCACCGTTCTCCTCGTCACGCGGATCATGATGCGGCTCACCCACTCGCCTCTCCTGGCCGGTCTGGCGGGCTTCTTCCTGGCCATCGACGGGATCGGGATCACTGAGTCCCGGATCGCCCTCCTCGACAACTTCATCGGCCTGTTCGCGACCTGCGCCCTGTATTGCCTCGTGCGCGACCGCCAGTGGATGCGCGAGCGGCTCGCCCGGGGGCTCGCCGATCGTCCCGCGGGCAGCACCGCTCCCCTGCTCCTATGGCGGCCGTGGCTGCTGGCGACGGCGATCAGCCTGGGCCTGACCTGCTCGATCAAGTGGTCGGGCCTCTATCTGCTCGCCGCAGTGGGGGTCCTGGTGGTGGTCTGGGATGTCTGCGCGCTGCGCGCGGTGAGAGCGCGCTCGTGGCACACGGCGGGCTTCCTCGGCAGGGGGTTGCAGGACTTCCTCTACCTGGTTCCCACGGCACTCGTCGTGTACGTGGCCGGCTGGTTCTCCTGGTTCGCCCACTCGGAGGCCTTCAACCGCGATTGGGCCGCGCAGCGGCGCGAGACCGGCCAGATGTTGCCTCGGTCCTGGATGCCGGACTCTCTCAACAGCCTTCTCGATTACCACATCCGGATGTACCGCTTCCACGTGGGCCTGGACAGCAGTCACCCGTACATGTCGAAGCCGCTCTCCTGGTTGGTGCAGATGCGCCCGACGCTCTTCTACTACCCCCCCAAAGAGCAGTTGGGCTCGTCCTGCGGCTCCGACCACTGCGTGGAGGCGATCTCCGCGATCGGGAACATCCCGGTGTGGTGGTTCGGTATCGGCGCACTCGCCGTCGTCATCACGGTAGCGGTGGCTCGCCGTGACTGGAGGATGTGGGTGCCGCTTATCGGCTACGTGGGCCTCTACCTTCCGTGGTTCCAGTACCCCGATCGCACGATCTTCTCCTTCTACACCGTGGCCTTCGTGCCGTGCGTCGTCATGGTGCTCGCTCTCGCGCTGGGCTCGCTGTCCGGGATGATCCCGCCACTGCCGGGCTCGGCGGCCGCGCGAGATGAGGAGTACGCCGTTATCGCGGGGACGACGGGCCCCGGCCTGCCGGCGCCCCGGGGCGTAATCGCCCGATTCCTGGGCTTCGGCAGGTGGCGAGGTATCGCAAACCCCAGTTTCCTGACTGAGGAATGGATCGGAGTCTCAGGATGGCGGCTGCGGTACGAGGGGCTTGCCGCGATGGGCGTCGTCGTGCTCCTCGCCGTTGCCTTCGGGCTGCTGTGGTGGCCCCTGTGGACCGGCCAGACAATCAGTTACGACTTCTGGTACTGGCATATGTGGTTCCAGAGCTGGATCTGATCCGGCAAGGCGCGAGGAGGGCCCTGGACCGCCCGTGCAGGGTCTCGTGAGGTCCTGGGCCCTGGGTGGATTGTCGACGCCTGTGTCAGGCCGCCGCTTGACGTGGACGATGTCGTCAGTGCCTGCCGCCGCGCCTCAGATGTCACGGCCCCGGAACAGCACAATGGCCGCAGCGAACAGGGCGACCGTCCAGGCGATGAGGGCGGCGGCCACCGCCCAGGGGCCGATGAGCTCCGACGGGGCGGGCCAGTACACTCCCCGGCGACTCTCCGGCCACCTGAAGAGCCACGGCATAAGACCTGCTTGGCGCCCGACGAGATCACTGCCAGGATCCGGTTGTGGTGCGCTTGGTCGGACCAGCACCCGGATCCGGTCGTGACGGGCCGGCGCCCCACAGCGACCACAAGACGCGCCCTCGCCCATCATGGTGAACCAACCCCCCCCACCCGCGCGTGCGTGTGTGGGTGGGTGGTCGTTGAGCCACCCCCCGGGCGGGCGGGTGGGGTGATGCCGCGAAGGGCGCGTGTGCGTGTGTGCGTGTGTGCGTGTGTGCGTGTGTGGGTGGGTGGGTGTGGGAGAACAAAACAACAACACAAAAAACAAGAAAGAGAACAGAGAGACCCCACCAACACACCCTTACGGGCGCGCAGGGGGTCTCCCTGCTCTCTTCCAAGCAAGTACCCGGCAGTGTCCTACTCTCCCGCCCCTTAACAAGGACAGTACCATCGGCGCTGGGGGTCTTAGCTTCCGGGTTCGGAAAGGAAAACCGGGCGTGGCTCCCCCGCTATGACCACCGGGACGTCTCTATACACCACCCACCCACCAAGTCACCATGGCAGACAGGCTCACATCACCCACCCCCCAACCCCCACACAAAACATGAGGACAAACACAAGAGGGGGCTGTGGGCTGGTCATGAACCGCATAGTGGGCGCGCCGCCGTATTCTAAACAACTCCGCACACGCACCAACCATCCCTACCCGCCCCACAACAAGGAAACAAGCAAGAACAAGCCAGCGCGCTAAATATGTTGATTGTATCGGCCGATTAGTACCAGTCAGCTCAATAGCCCTTACAGGCTTTCCACCCCTGGCCTATCAACCCAGTAATCCACTGGGGACCTCCCACCCCCCAAAAAAAGGGGCATGGATACCTCATCTTGAAGATGGTTTCCCGCTTAGATGCTTTCAGCGGTTACCCGTCCCGAACGTAGCCAACCAGCCGTGCCCCTGGCGGGACAACTGGCACACCAGAGGTTCGTCCGTCCCGGTCCTCTCGTACTAGGGACAGGCCTTCTCAAGTATCCTGCGCGCGCAGAGGATAGGGACCGAACTGTCTCACGACGTTCTAAACCCAGCTCGCGTACCGCTTTAATGGGCGAACAGCCCAACCCTTGGGACCTGCTCCAGCCCCAGGATGCGACGAGCCGACATCGAGGTGCCAAACCATGCCGTCGATATGGACTCTTGGGCAGGATCAGCCTGTTATCCCCGGGGTACCTTTTATCCGTTGAGCGACGACCCACCCACACGGGATCGCCGGATCACTAGTTCCTGCTTTCGCACCTGCTCGACCCGTCGGTCTCACAGTCAAGCTCCCTTGTGCACTTGCACTCAACACCTGGTTGCCGACCAGGCTGAGGGAACCTTTGAGCGCCTCCGTTACACTTTAGGAGGCAACCGCCCCAGTTAAACTACCCACCAGGCACTGTCCCTGACCCGGATCACGGGCCCAGGTTCAGGCGCACGCCATGGCCAGAGTGGTATTTCAACAACGACTCCACCACCACTAGCGTGACGGCCTCACAGTCTCCCACCTATCCTGCACAAGCCATAGCGGACGCCAATACCAAGCTATAGTAAAGGTCCCGGGGTCTTTCCGTCCTTCTGCGCGAAACGAGCATCTTTACTCGTACTGCAATTTCGCCGAGCTCATGGTGGAGACAGCGGGGAAGTCGTTACGCCATTCGTGCAGGTCGGAACTTACCCGACAAGGAATTTCGCTACCTTAGGATGGTTATAGTTACCACCGCCGTTTACTGGGGCTTGAATTCACCGCTTCACCCCAAAAAAAGGGGCTGACAGATCCTCTTAACCTTCCAGCACCGGGCAGGCGTCAGTCCGTATACATCGCCTTGCGGCTTCGCACGGACCTGTGTTTTTAGTAAACAGTCGCTCCCCCCTGGTCTCTGCGACCCTCCCCCCCAACGGGCAAGCCGTCTCAGGGTTCAGGCCCCCCTTCTCCCGAAGTTACGGGGGCATTTTGCCGAGTTCCTTCACCATGATTCACTCGTGCGCCTAGGCATACTCTGCCCGACCACCTGTGTCGGTTTAGGGTACGGGCGGCTCGCACCTCGCGCCGGGGCTTTTCTCGGCGCCACAGGATCACCCTACTATCCCCCACCAAAAAGCGGGGTCACCATCACGCCTCACCCTCCCACCCCACAGGGCAGGCAGCCCCCGGATTTACCTAGGGACCGGGCCGCACGCTTGAACGGGCCAAGCCATCAGGCCCGCGAGGCTACCACTGCGCGTCACCCCTGTTAATGCGCTTGCCTACCAGCACGGAGGGTCCCCAGACCACCACCCACAACCCACACCAGGAACCCGAAAGCCCCCAGCACAAGTCAACGTGAGCAGCGGCGTGGGTCAGCACCCGCACGTCAGCATGGACGGTGCTACACCGGTACGGGAATATCAACCCGTCATCCATCGACTACGCCTGTCGGCCTCGCCTTAGGTCCCGACTCACCCAGGGCGGACTAGCCTGGCCCTGGAACCCTTGGTCATTCGGCGCTAGGGCTTCTCACCCTAGTATCGCTACTCATGCCTGCATTCTCACTCCCACGCCATCCACCCCTGGGTCACCCCGAGGCTTCACCCGGCGCAGGACGCTCCCCTACCACCCGCCACCCCTGCCCAACCCGCCCAAAAAGGGACAAGGAAGGAAAGGAACAAACGCGACGGGTCCGCGGCTTCGGCGGCGTGCTTGAGCCCCGCTACATTGTCGGCGCACGATCACTTGACCAGTGAGCTATTACGCACTCTTTCAAGGATGGCTGCTTCTAAGCCAACCTCCTGGTTGTCTGCGCGACCGCACATCCTTTCCCACTTAGCACGCGCTTAGGGGCCTTAGCCGGCGATCTGGGCTGTTTCCCTCTCGACGACGGAGCTTATCCCCCGCCGTCTCACTGCCCCGCTCACACCCGAACGGCATTCGGAGTTTGGCTGACGTCAGTAACCCTGTGGGGCCCATCAGCCACCCAGTAGCTCTACCTCCGCCGGGCAACACGAGACGCTGCACCTAAATGCATTTCGGGGAGAACCAGCTATCACGGAGTTTGATTGGCCTTTCACCCCTACCCACAGCTCATCCCCCCCATTTTCAACTGAGGTGGGTTCGGTCCTCCACACGCTCTTACACGTGCTTCAACCTGGCCATGGGTAGATCACCCCGCTTCGGGTCCAGGACGCGCCACTAAAACGCCCTCAATTCGGACTCGCTCTCGCTACGACTCCCCCACACGGGTTAGCCTCGCGACACGCCACTGACTCGCAGGCTCATTCTTCAATAGGCACGCCATCACCCCAAAAAAGGGCCCTGACGGCTCGTAGGCGCCCGGTTTCAGGTACTCTTTCACTCCCCTCCCGGGGTACTTTTCACCATTCCCTCACGGTACTCATCCGCTATCGGTCATCAGGAAGTATTCAGGCAACCGAGTGGTCTCGGCAGATTCACACAGGATTCCACGGGCCCCGTGCTACTCGGGAACACCACACACACAGGCCCACCAGTTCCGCCTACGGGGCTATCACCCACTACGGCCCCCCTTCCCAGGAGGTTCGGCTACCAGACAAGCTTTCTCACTGCGCCCCGCTCCGGCAGAAACGAGAACGGCGATGCCCCACAACCCCGCAACCGCAACCCCTGCCGGGTAATCACACGACCACGGTTTAACCATCATCCGCTTTCGCTCGCCACTACTCACGGAATATCCTCTCCTGCGGGTACTGAGATGTTTCACTTCCCCGCGTCACCCCCCACGCCCTATGAAATTCAAGCGCAGGTGACCGGGCATGACCCCGGCCGGGTCCCCCCATTCGGAAACCCTCGGATCACAGCCCGCTAGCCGGCTCCCCGAGGCTTATCGCAGGCCACCACGTCCTTCATCGGCCCCTGATGCCAAGGCATCCACCGAACGCCCATAAAAACAAACAACACACAAAACACACAGAGCAAAAACAAACGAAATCACACACAGCCCCGCACACCACCCCCTCAGCAAACCCCAACCCAAACCAGGCCAGAACCCACCAAGAAAACAGCAAACACGGAACCATGCAGATGCTCGCGCCCACTATACAGTTCACAACCAACCCACCCACACACCAACCCACCCCCCAACCAAAGGGAGACAAGCCAGCATCAGGCCCACAAAAGGGAACGGCATGCCGCCCCAGAACCCCGATAGCGCGCCACACTCACCCACATCACCCAACCCCCCGAACCCAGCCAACCACGACCAGGCAATAACAAACGAGAGGCCAAAAACTCCTTAGAAAGGAGGTGATCCAGCCGCACCTTCCGGTACGGCTACCTTGTTACGACTTCGTCCCAATCACCAGCCCCACCTTCGACCGCTCCCCATAAGGCCACGGGCTTCGGGTGTTGCCGACTTTCATGACGTGACGGGCGGTGTGTACAAGGCCCGAGAACGTATTCACCGCGGCGTTGCTGATCCGCGATTACTAGCGACTCCAACTTCACGGTGTCGAGTTGCAGACACCGATCCGAACTGAGACCGGCTTTAAGGGATTCGCCCCGCCTCACGGCATCGCAACCCTCTGTACCGGCCATTGTAGCATGCGTGAAGCCCAAGACATAAGGGGCATGATGATTTGACGTCATCCCCACCCTCCTCCGAGTTGACCCCGGCAGTCTCCCGCGAGTCCCCGCCATAACGCGCTGGCAACACGGGACAGGGGTTGCGCTCGTTGCGGGACTTAACCCAACATCTCACGACACGAGCTGACGACAACCATGCACCACCTGTGACGGCGCCCCACAAAAGCAGGGAAGCCACGTCTCCGCGACCAACACCGACATGTCAAGCCTTGGTAAGGTTCTTCGCGTTGCATCGAATTAATCCGCATGCTCCGCCGCTTGTGCGGGCCCCCGTCAATTCCTTTGAGTTTTAGCCTTGCGGCCGTACTCCCCAGGCGGGGCACTTAATGCGTTAGCTACGGCGCGGAAAACCCGGAAAGGCCCCCCACACCTAGTGCCCAACGTTTACAGCATGGACTACCAGGGTATCTAATCCTGTTCGCTCCCCACGCTTTCGCTCCTCAGCGTCAGTAACGGCCCAGAGACCCGCCTTCGCCACCGGTGTTCCTCCTGATATCTGCGCATTCCACCGCTACACCAGGAATTCCAGTCTCCCCTACCGCACTCAAGCCGGCCCGTACCCACCGCACGCCCCCAGTTAAGCCAGAGGATTTCACGGCAGACGCGACCAACCGCCTACAAGCCCTTTACGCCCAATAATTCCGGACAACGCTCGCGCCCTACGTATTACCGCGGCTGCTGGCACGTAGTTAGCCGGCGCTTCTTATCCAGCTACCGTCAACCCACCCAAAAAAGCAGGCCTTCTTCACTAGCGAAAGAGGTTCACAACCCGAAGGCCTCCATCCCTCACGCGGCGTCGCTGCATCAGGCTTCCGCCCATTGTGCAATATCCCCCACTGCTGCCTCCCGTAGGAGTCTGGGCCGTGTCTCAGTCCCAGTGTGGCCGTCCACCCTCTCAGGCCGGCTACCCGTCAAAGCCTTGGTAGGCCATCACCCCACCAACAAGCTGATAGGCCGCGAGCCCATCCCCCACCAGACAAAAGACCTTTCCCAACCCCACCATGCGACAGAGCCAGAATATCCCGTATTAACACCACTTTCGTGGCGGTATCCAGAAGAAGGGGGCAGGTTACTCACGTGTTACTCACCCGTTCGCCACTCATCCACCCCAACAAAAGCCAGGGCTTCACCGTTCGACTTGCATGTGTTAAGCACGCCGCCAGCGTTCGTCCTGAGCCAGGATCAAACTCTCCAAACAAAACCCACAAAACAAACACACCCAACCCACCCCAAACACAAGGCAGACCAAGCGCATCCATCCCATAAGCCAAGCCCAGAAAAAACAAACCAGGCCCAACCCACACCACCACCCAAAAACAGGCAACAGCACAGGCCAAACAAAAAAAGCCACAGCAACCAACCCACACCACCACCCAAAACAGGCAACAGCACAAGCCAACCACCACAGCACAACCCACCCAAGACACCCAACCAAAAAAATCAAGCACCCAGACAGGCCAAAAAATGACATAAACAAGCATGACACACTATCGAGTTCTCAAACAACACACCCAGGAGAACGTTGCACCGAACTTCTCGCTCGTTGCGCCGCTCTCAAGGCGACTCGACCAACTTAACCAGATGATCGCAGTAATTGTCAATCTCAGGTTCTGTGATCCCGATCTCGACCCCAGATCGTTCATCTAACGAGCCTGGGCGATAGGAGACCCGAACCTTTCAGCCCGGTCCTCCACCGGTGGAGCTAGGGGGATTCGAACCCCCGACCTTCTCATTGCGAACGAGACGCGCTACCAACTGCGCCATAGCCCCAGGTGCCGAATGATACTAGCACCAGCAGTCCGGTACGCCGCAACCTGACGCACCGTGAGCCGCGCCACCGCGCGGTTTCAGCGGACCATCACGCCCCCGCGGCGCGGCGCCGCTCCAGGACCTCATCGAGGTCGATGGGCTTGAAGGCCTGCTCCTCGTCGAGGACCGGTGCAGGTACATAGGCGCGCGCGTTACGCGGCCGCACCGGGGATGACACCGATTCCGCCTCCGGCAGGTCCAAGTCCGGCACCGCGCGGCGGCGGGCCCGCGCGGCGAGCGTGTACGTCGGAGCGGGCACCGCCACGGGACGCCAGCCCTGAGGAGGGGTCGACGTCGCGTCGCGGCGGACCGGCAGGGTTGCCGCCGATCGTAGAACCGCCGGCTCGAGGCTCGCGGCATCGTCCCCTCGGCGCCTCGCCGCTGGGGAGACTCTCTCCGAGTCGATGCCCTCGCTCGCCGAGGCAGCCGCGACGCGCCGGCGATCGAGTTCAGCCTTCTCATCGGACTCGGCCTCGCCGGAGTCAGCGCGATCGATGTCGGCCGACTTCAGTGGGCGCGGTTCCATCACCCATTCCATGGGCTTGGCCGCATCAGCCTCAACCCGCACTGCCGCGGCGGACGTCAAGGAGTCCTCGGTGGCGCTCGCCGGCTCCTCCGCCTCTTCGCGAGCGACCGGCTCAGCACCGCTCACGGCGCTGAGCGTGGAGGCGCTCGAATCGCCGGCGGTCCCATGGGCCGCCTCCTCCCCGACGGAGGCGGCCCATCCCCGCCCGCTCGATCCGAGGGGAGATTCGGCAGCGGGTGCGCCCGCGGGACCGTGGGCTGCGGACTCGATCCTGGTCTTGGGGCGAGCGCCGGTGAGGGTGTCGAGCTCGCGCCGCAATGCGACGATGCGGCGCCACTCAGCGCGGTCAGCGGCACGGGAGGCCTCAGCCGCCTTGTGCCCGGCGACCATCGACCCCCCGAGCAGCGCCGTCGGCAGCAGCGCGGGCCACCACGGCATGACGGTCACGAATCCCACCAGCCACAGCCCCAGGCCCACACCGAGCAGGCCGGCGGCGACGCGCGCGCGGTTGGTGGCGGCTTCCTGGCGGCGAGCGCGAGCGGCATCGTGCGCGCGTTGGGCCTGCACGAGCTCGCGCTCGACGCGCAGCGCGCGGACGTTCCTCACAGCTGGCCTGTTCATCGCCCTCACCTCCGGGAGCCGTCGGAAGATCCTCGCGTGCCCGCCCTGCTCGCAAGCCTCGTCGGAGACCACGGCCGCCTCGCCGGTCGCCAGGATCCGCAACTCGGCGGAATAGCGATCATCGGAACGGGACAGACTCATGACCTCGCGGCGCCCAACCAGAAAGGGCAGGAGGTACGCGGTGAGAACGACGACGAGGGCGAGGAGCGCCCAGACTTCAATTCCCACAGAGCCACCGTACGGGCCGCCGAGCCCCGGCCAGGAGAGAATCGTCGGCGTGTTGTGACTTGGAATGACGCCAATCCAGCCACGATAGCCTCGCTATTCACAACAGTCACTCGAAGCGCATGTACCACTCGCCGAGCGCGTGTCGAGCCCCTCACCCCTCCGGGCAATCGCGCCCCCACGGCAACCGTCGCCCCAGTCTCAGCGGACGGACATCAGGCGTCGAGGAGGAGGCAGTGGAGTGTGTCCCCGGCCGAGACGCTGCGCGCCTCCTCGGGGACAACGGCGATGGCATTGGCCCGCGCCAGGCCCATGAGGCGAGTGGTGCCGGGCTCCGCCGTCGGCTCGGCGCGGTAGCCGCTGGAGGGCGAGCCGGTCAGATGCACGGGAACGAACTCCCTCCTGCCGGCGGGCGAGGCCCACCCCCGCGTCATCTCGGCCGGCAGACTCGAGCGATGGAGCCCCTGCCAGCCGGCGATCTCTCGCAACACGGGCCGCACGAAGGTCTCGAAGGCGATCTGAGCGCTGACGGGATCCCCGGGGAGGCAGAAGATCGGCGTGCCCTCCACGGTACCGACGCCGAGCTGGCGCCCGGGGCTCATGGCGACGGCGTCGAAGCGCACCGAGCCCAGGGGAGCGAGGGCCTCCTTGACGGTGTCCCCCTGTCCCACGGACAGGCCCCCGGTGGTGATGAGCACGTCGGCGCGCACGAGCTGATCCTCGAGGGTCTCGGTCAGGGCGCCGAGCTCGTCGGGGACGGCCGCAACGCGGAAGGCCCGCCCGCCGGCATCGGTGACGGCGGTGGCCAGGGCGTGCCCGTTGGCGTCGTAGACGCTGCCGTCCCGGCCCGGCGAGCCGGGCTCGACGAGCTCGTCGCCGATGGACACGATGACGACGCGCGGCGCGGGATGCACCTTGACGCGCAGCCGCCCCACCCCGGCCAGGAGCGCGATCTGCCGGGCGGACACGCGCGAGCCCTGCGGCAGGACCGTCGTCCCGGCGACCACATCCTCGGCGCGGCGCCTCACGTTCTCCCCCTCGACGACGACAGAGCGGACCTCGACCCGCTGGGTCCCGCGGTCGGTCTCGATCCAGGGGACGACGGCGTCGGCACCGACGGGCAGGGGGGCGCCGGAATCGATGAGCATGGCGGTGCCGGGGACGAGCCGGGCGCTGCTGGTGTCGCCGGCGCGCACGGCGTCGATGACGTCGAGGCGGGCGGGCTCGCTCGCCGTCGCGCCCCGGATATCAGCGGCGCGCACCGCGTAGCCGTCGAGGCTGGCCAGGTCCGCACCGGGAAGGTCGAACTCCGCGACGACGTCCTCCGCCAGGACGCAGCCGACGGCGTCGAGAAGGACGACGTCGAGCGGCGGCGCCGCCTGCGCGATCTCGAGGCACGATGCGAGGTGCTCGGCGACGGTTCTCATGGGTTCCTCCCTGCCCGCAGGTCCCGGGATCTCGGGGCGGCACCGGGGTGAGGCCTGCGGCTCCAGGCGGCCAGGCTACCCTCATGGGACGGCCCCGCCATCCCAGGGACGGCCCGGCGCGCCCGGAATGGAGGAGAACCTGAGAGAATCGAGGAGTGAGTTCCCAGGCGCGCGCACTCCCTGCCCCCGCAGGACTGGAGAGCAGTCATGACAAGGACCGATGGCGCCATATCCTGCGTCAGCAGCGCTGCGGGCAGCACCCCCACCCCGACGCGGGGCACAGCCCCGCCTGCGAGGCCCTCATGGAGCACGCCCTCCAGGCCGTCGAGGGCATGGGGACCATCGCCGCTTACGTCTCAGTGGGCAACGAGCCATGCACGCGCCTGCTCCTGGAGCACTTGGAGGTCGAGGACCGCGTTGTCCTCCTGCCCGTCCTGGGACCGCACCTGTCCCGCTGCTGGGGGCGCTTCACGGGTACCGCCGACCTGGCCGAGCGCGCGCCGGGGCGCCCTCCCGAGCCAGGGGGCGATCCCCTGCCTGCGGAGGCGGTCGCCGACGTCGATGCCCTCCTCATCCCCGCGCTCGCCATTGACCGCGCCGGCAACCGCCTCGGTCAGGGCGGCGGCTGGTACGACCGTGTCCTGCCGCTGAGGCGCGAGGGGGCGCTCGTGCTCGCCATGGTCTACGACGATGAGCTCACCCCATCCCCGCTCCCCACTGAGCCGCACGACCAGCGAGTGGACGCCGTCATCACACCCGAGCAATGGTTCCTCCTGAAGCGCTCCGTTTTCGCCTCCGGGTCCTGACGGGCCTGCGGGGGAGGCGGTTCGCGCGGCCGTCCCGGAGCCCGTGAACCACGGGCGGGCGTGCGCCTAGCCGCCGCCGCGCCCTGTGGACGAGGGGAACCGCCACTGGGATGAACGGCCCACCCTGGGGCCATGAGCCCTCACCCGCGCCTCGACCGCTCCCCCGCCGCTCGCCCATCGTTGCTCCTGTGGAGGGCGCGCCACCTCGTCGTCGCCGCATGCGTGGGGGCAGCCGTGCTGCTCGCTCTCTCCGTGCTCCGTCCCTCGCCACAGGCGGACGGCAGCGCGCTGGTCGTCGCCCGGGCCATCGGCGCCGGGGAGCGAATCGAGGCCGACGACGTGGAGCGGCGCTCGATCCCAGGGGCGGCGCTGCCGACCCGGGGGAAGGCGGACGAGAGCATTATCGGGAGCAGGGCGGCGATCCGCCTGGAGGAGGGCACCGTCCTCACGGAATCGATGACGAGCTCGGCGCGCGCCCGGGGGATCGGCGACGGCGAGCGGATCGTCCAGGTCCCCATCGAGGTGGGGGGTTCGCTGGCGGAACCGGGCGCGATCGTCGACATCATCGGCGAGAGCCCAGCCGCCACCACAAGCGCGCCCGCGATCCCCGCCGCTCCTCGCGATCAGGCGGGCGATTCCGCACCGTCGCAGACTTCAACGGGCGAGAGAACCCGGGTTCTCTGCCCCGGCGCACGGGTCATCGGTACCACAGCGGAAGGCGATACTCCAAGGTTTCTTTCAGGGAATAAGGTCACAGTAGTGGAACTTGCCGTTCCGGCGGACACCGCTACCCTTGTCGTCGGTGCGGCAACGCAGGGCGCCCTCGGTCTCGCGCTGAGCCCCTGACGACCTCATCACAGTCGAGATGATCAGTGATCCGTCGGTATATTCATCCGGCGCCGACTGCCCGATGCAGCCAACCGGCTGTCGATCATCGTCCCGGCCTCGCGCCTGTCGCCCCTGCGGGGCGCGCACTCACCGAAAGGTTCTCCCCTCATGATCAAGGGATTCAAGGAGTTCATTGCTCAGGGCAACGCCCTGGAGCTCGCCGTCGCCGTCATCATCGGCGGCGCCTTCAAGCCCATCGTCGACTCGATCACCAAGGTCATCCTGGACATGGTTGGCCAGATCGTCGGCTCCCCGAACTTCGACTCCATTCTTCAGTTCAAGATCGACAGCGGCTCGGACACCTACATCCAGCCCGGCACGATCCTCACCGCGCTCATCAACTTCCTCCTGGTCGCCCTCGCCGTCTACTTCTGCATCGTCGTCCCGATGAACAGGATGAAGGCCCTGCAGAAGAAGCAGGACGACGAGAAGCCCGCCGAGCCGACCGACGTCCAGCTGCTGGGCGAGATCCGCGACCTGCTCGCCGCCCGCAACCACTGAGGGGAATAGCCGCCGTCGCCCAGCGCCGCGCATTCCCAACGGAGGCTGAGCCCCGTCGACCACCCGGTCGGCGGGGCTCAGCGCCATCCGCTCCCCTTTCTCGCGAGACCGGTCGAAAATAGGAGCGAGACCGGTCCGCGGACCGGTCTCGCTCCTATTTTCGACCGGTCTCGGCGGGAGGGAAAGGAGAAGAGAAGCGAGGGACGGAGGTTAGGACCAGTGGGGCGGAACCTCGGCGCGCAGGCGCGCATCGTTGGCGCTGCCGCCGCCCGACACGTCCTCCCTGCGGGCGCGGGCCTCGCTGAGGGCATCGATTCCACGGCGCCGCGCATTCTCGGCATCCTCCTCAGTCATCTCGCCACGCGCCACCCGCGCGGCGTCCTGAGGGGAGAGCAGGACCACTCGGCGCCTGCGAGGCCGGCCGGCCGCGGAGGCGCTCATCGCCCCCGCCGCACGGCGTTGCCGAGAACGGCGTCCACACCGGTCCCCCGGCGGGTGAGGGCGAGCGCATCGCGGAGCTCTACGAGCTCCTCCTCCTCGCTGCGCGCCAGCCCATCGGAGCGGATCCAGGCGACGAGGTCATCGAGCTCATCGTCGGAATAAGCCTGGAGGGGCAGCCCTTGCGCGATCGGAGGGCGAGCCGTGCGGCCCTGCGCCCGGGCGGCCCCCGCGGGCGCGCCTGGGACAATGGCGCTGGCGGGCGAGGCCTGCCGGGGAGCGGGCGCCGCCTCCGCCTCGCCGGCCACGGCGGCGCCCTGGCCTCCGGCATCATCGATGCGCTCGGGGAGCTCGGGAAGCTCGGGGTCCTCCGGGCGGGCCTGGGCGGCGGAGCGCTCATCGAGGATCTCAGCGATCATGATCTCGATGGTGCGGGCCTCGGCCTCCGGGTCGACGAAGACCCCGGCGGAGAAGGAGCGGTGGACCCGCCAGCCGCGGTGCTCGAGGCGCTCCACCCAGTGCCGGTCGCGGCGGCGCAGGCTCGGCTCGGCCACGTAGTCGTCGTCATCGGTCAGGACGGCGACGAACAGCTCCTCGGGGTAGTCGGGGTGGCCGATGGCCAAGGGGATGCGGGGGCCGCCGTCGGCGCCCCACTGGGGGACCACCACGAGCCCCTTGCGCCACAGGTGCCAGGCGAGATCCACCAGGAGGCGATCGGGCTCGCCGTTCTCCGCCGGGCCCACGGGGGTCCCTCCCCCGGCGGCGCGGGCGAGCACCTCGCGCAGCAGTTTGGCGCCGGGCGCCCGCAGCCGATCGGGATCGAGGTCCTCGGCCCCGATGGAGGAGATGACGGTCGTAGCGCCCCGGGAGGCGCACAGGGCCTCAACGAGAGCGACCATGCCGCCCTGCTCGCCAAGCTCACCGAAGGTGTGAATGGTGCGCCCGTGCGGGGTCTTCGCGAAGCCGACGGAGAGGATGACACGGTCGCGGCGCAGGGATCGGGCCTCACGCAGGTCGATGACCGTGAAGGGCTCCTTGACGCCGGCGGAGAAGAAGTCGTCCAGGGCTGGGTACTCGGAAGCCGCCACGGCCACCGCGCGGCGGATCTCGTCGGAGTGGCGGGTGTTGAGGGCGATGACTCCCAGGCTCTCGCCGGGGCGGGTGAGCGCGTGCTCGACAACGACGTCGACCACCTGATCCACCTCGTCAGGCACGGTCTCCACAGCACTCTTGCCGGGCGCTGGCATGCCGCGACCATCGACGCGGATGAGGGACAGGGTGGGCTCGCCCGGCGGCCCCGGGATCACCTCGACGATGCCCTCATAACCGTTGGAGGTGAGGAAGGAGGCGATCCCGGCATCGAGCTGGTTGCGGCCCGTGGGGAGGGTCACCGAGGGCAGGAGCGGCCCGAGCTCAGCAGCGAGTCCCCTCTCCGCGCGGCGCGGATCCCCGATGACGAGGACCTGCTCGGCGCGCACGAGGGCCGGCAGGGCCTGGGCGACCGGCATGCTCGCGGAGGCGTCGAGGATCGCCAAGTCCACGACGGCGCTGGGAGCGAGCACCTGCGGCACGAGGGTCGGCGGGACGATCCAGATGGGGCGAGCCAGCCAGGCCACCGGATGGGCGTCGAGGATGTCGCGCAGAGGGACGCCGTCGTCCTTGGACAGGGCGATGTACAGGGAGCGGGCCTGCTGCTTGTCGGCCTCGACGGCGGCGCGCACCCGGTGGGCGCAGGCCTGCGCGACGGGGCCGGACAGGGAGGCGGACTGGGCGGCGTCGAGCCGGCGCAGGCTCTTGGAGAGCTCATCGAGGGCCTTGGCGTCCAGCCCTCCCATATCCGGGTCCTCCCGGAGAGCCTGGGCGAGGACGGAGGACCACCAGCAGTAGGTGAGCTCGTCATCGAGCTCGTCATCGCTCACCTGGCGGGCGCGCAGGTCCGCAACGAGCGGGCCCATGCCCAGCTCGTCGATGGCGATGGTCGTCCGGTTGCGCTCGGGCTGGGCCTGCGCGGTTTCCGGATCATCGGCGAGGGCCCGCACACGGGCGGTCAGGTCCGCGAGAGGCGTGTCCACGAGCGCCGGGGAGCCGTCATGGCGGTCGAGGAGGGGCTGGAGCTCGGTGAGGGCGTTCATGGCGCGCTCACAGGTACGGCGCATCTCGTCCAAGCCCTGCGGAAGGGTGGGCCAGCCGCCGTCGGGATCGTGGCGGCGCCACTCCTCGCGACGTCGCTGCACCTTGACGAGCTCGGCGTGCAGGTCCTCGACGACGCGGCCGGGGCGCACGAGGTCCTTGGCCTGCCGGGTGAAGCGACGGCGCGCGGAGCCGCTCATGACGATGCTGCGCTCCTCGCGCCACCGCTTGGTGGCCGTGGCGATGACGAGATCGGCGGCGGAGCGCTCGAAGACCTCGGGGAGGAAGACGTCGAGGGAGTCGCGCACGCCGTCGAGCATGTCGAGCTGCTCGGACCACATGGCCAGCGTCGTGGCGCGCCGCAGCCCGGTGCAGGAGGAGACCTCGCGGCTGTGGGTCTCGACGGCGGGCAGCATGTCGTCGGCGAGGCGCCCCAGGCGCCCCAGGGCGTCTGTGACCTCGTCGAGATCGGTCAGCGCCAGGCCGCTCCAGGGCGAGGGCGCCTGGACCGGGTTGAGCATCCCGAGGGAGTGGGCGCGGTGGAGGATGCGGGAGGCGCGCTCGCGCCCGGCGTCGTCGAGGCGCTCGAGTCGTCCGGGGACGATCTTCGCGGTGGTGCGGGCCCTCGAGCGCGACGAGGTGAGCTCGGCGAGTGTCTGAAGGGCCTCGTAGGCTGAGACGTTCCAGGGCGCGCGCTGCGCGTGCAGCGCCGTCACATAGCGGGACAGGCGCTTGCGCACGGCGGTGAGGCGCTGGCGGACCCGCAGGATCTCGGGGACGTCGAGCTGGGGCGGCTGGGAGCCGAGCCCGGATTGGACGGCCTCGGCGGCATGACGGCGCCAGCTGGCGTCCTCAGTGAGATCGACGACGAGGTCCCCCAGGCCGAGGTCCTCCAGGGCCCGGGCGACGGCGTGGCCGTCCCCGCTCGTGGCCGGGACGTGGATGGCGGTGCGGCCGGTGGCAGCGGCATCAGCGAGGACGGCGGCCAGCGTGGCGGCCACATCCGATCCGGGGGGCGCGTCGAGGAGGAGGGAGGCGCCCAGGCTGACGGATTCGACGACGTCGAGCTGACCGGGGTCGAGATCGCCCACGCCGCGCTCGGCGTCGGGGGCGCGGTCATCGCGCCAGGGGGCGGGAAGGTCGACGGCGAGGGCCCGCCGAGCGGGCTCGACGCCGGCCAGCGCGGCCACGATCGCGGAGAGGCGCGCGCGGTCGACGACGGCGTCGAAGTCCTCGACGAGCGCCTGGCCCGGGTGGACGAAGGCGCCGACGACGAGCCGCTCGTGCAGTTCGAAGCCGGGCAGGTAGTCGCGGCAGGCGGCGGCGATGCGGGTCAGGGCGGCGCGCGGCGTGAATCCCTCCGCGGTCAGGGCGCCGCGGGCCAGGGCCTGGATGTCGGCTGTCGATCCGTAGCGTCGCAGGGCGCGTGAGAGAATCGGGTTGACCTCGATGGAGGGGTCGACGGCGATGGTCGCGTCCGCGGAGGCGCTGGACAGGCGGACCGGTCGCATGAGCACGGGGGCGTTGACAGTGCGGACGGTTCCCGGGGGGCCCGCCGGCCGTGAGGAGAGCGCGCTCTCCAGGGCCGAGGCGAGGACGGGGTCGGAGATCTCATGGCGGGGCGTCTCGGCATCACGGTCGACGTCCAAGTCGCCGGCCCCGCCTGGAGCACCGCTCTCGGCGCTCCCAGCGCCGTCGGCCGCCGCGGCACCGGTGCGCCGGGACTCGTCCCGGATGGTCTCAGTCCAGGTCGCGACCCCGATGGCGAGGTACACGGGGGCGACGCCGAACTGCCTGGCCAGGACGTCGGTGCGCCCGGCGACCTTGCGCACGGACGTGCGGGCGGCGGCCAGGGCGGTGGGCTCCCGGATGAGGCTGGACAGGGGGGTGGGGCGCCCGGCGTAGAGCTGGGCGAGTCCCGAGGGGTGGGCGGCGGTGAGGTCGACGGCGCCGTCGAGCAGGGAGACGTCGTCGAGACTGGCCACTCCCCCGAGGCCGACGAGCTCCTCTCTCCAGCCCGCGAGCGCGGCTTCCACGCGGGCCCGACTGGCGTCGTCGAGGTCCGTGGGGGACGCGGGGACGGGAGCCTCCGGCGTCATCGGCGCTGGCTGGGGGGTGATGGTGCTGGGGATGCGCGACTCGCGCCCGTCCCCGTTGGCGCGCCCCTCGGCGGTGCCCACACGATCGCCTGTTGCGTGGCCCGCGCGGTGCCGAGCGCGGCCGAAGGAGAAGAGTGAAGGCGCCATGCTCCGACAATATCCGCGCCCGGCGCGCTCCTGCCCGAGGCGCCCCGGGGTGGCGCCGCGTCAGCGCACGAGCAGGTGCTCGGCGATGGCGATGGCGGAATGCGGACGCGGCTCGTGGTTGCGGACGCGCCCCGGAGCACGTCGGCAAGTCCTGCGGCGGAAGGCAGGCTTTGAGCCAAGGAGATGCGGAAAAGCACGGATCGAGGCCGCGAGCGCTTCCGCGACTCGAGACCCCGATCCGTTACCCCTGGTAGAGCAGGGTTTCACGTGCCCCCGGCGCGATTCGAACGCGCGACACCCGCTTTAGGAGAGCGGTGCTCTATCCCCTGAGCTACGAGGGCGGGGCGCGGCAAGCCTACCAGCGTGCCGTGCCAACCGGGGACCGGCGTGCCCTGCTCGCTCAGGCGCGCTCCCAGGGGACGTTCGAGCGGGTGACCGCCGAGTCGTCGTCCTTGGCGCGGGCGGGCACCACCATCACCGGGCAGGCCGCGTGCGAGAGCACCGCCTGGCTCGTCGAGCCCAGGAGGAGTCCCGCGAAGCCACCGCGGCCGCGCGAGCCGACGACAACGAGGTCGACGGCCGTGGAGAACTCGGCGAGGAGCTCAGCGGCATTGCCGTCCAGCGCGTGGCGGCTGACCGCCACCCCGGAGTGGCCCTCGAGGGCCTCGGCGACGGCGTGGTCGAGGCCGGCTCGCACGTCGGCGAGGACTTGCTGGCGGTCCACGGCGGCCGGCAGCCATGCGAGCGCCCCGCTGCCGGTGCTCATGGGCACGGCGGCCACTGCGGTGAGCTCGGCGTCCCAGGCCTCGGCCTCGCGCACGGCCCGGCGCACGGCCTTGTGGGCGGAGCCGGAGCCGTCCACGCCGACGACGATCCTCTTGACCGGGGTGAAGGCTGCGCCGGTGGTGTGGCGGGGAACGATAACGGTGGGGCACTTGGCATGCGCGGGGAGGGCGGAGGAGACGGTTCCGAGCAGGCGGTCGGCGAAACCGCCGCCACCACGGGTGCCGACGACGGCCAGGGCGGCATCGGCGGAGAGGTCCACGAGCACACCGGCGGGGTCGCCCGTCTCGAGCGAGCTGGTCACCGCGACGCCGGCCTGTTGGGCGCGGGCGACGGCCTCGTCGACGACCGCCTGGGCGCCGGCGCGTATCGCTCTGTCATCCAAGGCCGCATAGCCGCCGTCGAGCGAGGCGGCGGTGAAGGACGGAAGAGAGTAGGCGCACAGGATGTGGACCCTCCATCCCTCGCGCGCCGCGCGGGCGACCGCCCAGTCGACAGCGCCGAGAGACTCGGGCGATCCGTCGACGCCAACGAGGACGACTTTGTCTTCAGCCATGGTTCCCTGCCTTTTCCATCGGACGTCCCGGTCCTCCGGGGTCCGGCGAACCAGGTGCCCCCAGCATACCTGTGGCGCAGCACACGACGGGGAGGTTCAGCAGCCGTGGCACGCCAGGCGCGCCGAGGGGGGCGACCGCCGTGGCGGTCGCCCCCCTCGAAGTGGTGGCCGAGATCCGAGCCGGCGTCAGCCGATCCGGATGAACGAGGTCGGGCTGCCCCAGATCTCGCGGTACACGACGCCGGTGGACTCGTTGCCGGCGTCGATCATCATGCCGTTGCCGGCGTAGATGCCGACGTGGTAGCCGTAGTAGACGATGTCACCGGGCCGGGCCTCGGCCATGGAGACGGCGGTGCCCGCAGCGGCCTGAGCGCCGGAGGTGCGGGGCAGGCTGATGCCGGCCCGGGCGTAGACGTACTGGACGAGGCCGGAGCAGTCGAAGCCCGAGGGCGAGGAGCCGCCGTAGACGTAGGGAGTGCCCACGTACTGCATGGCGATGGAGACGATGCTGGAGCCGGAGGCGGATGCGGCGGGAGCAGCGGGCCGTGCCTGGACGGCCGGGGCCGCCTGAGCGGTGGACTGCTGGGCCGGGGAGGCCTCCCGGGCCGCACCTCGCTCCGGCTGGGCGGCCGGCGCCTGGTCGGCTTCGGGGGAGGGAGCCTCGACGACGGGCTTGGGGGCCTCAGTGGCGACGGCCTCAGCGGCCTCGGAGGCGCGGTTGAAGGTGTCGGCCTGGACATCGGTCCCCACGACGATCGCAGCGTTGGTCGTCACGGCGGCGTGAGCGTCAAGGGCGAGGTAGTTGAGACCGGAGGGGTCGAGGGATCCCGCGGAGGCCTGGGCGGGCTCTGCGACCGAGGCGGTGGCGGCACTGGAGGCGACCATGGTCAGGGCCAGGCCGGAGGAGGCGGCCAGCGCGAGACCGCGGCGGGTGGCGGGCGCGACCTCGGCCAGGGGAGTCGCGGGACGCGTGGCGGCGCGGTGGCGCGCCTGGGAATGGGTAGTCATATTCCTCTCCTATGGCCGCCGAGGTTAGCTGTCGGGTTCGGGCTGGAGACGCCCTACCCGCGCCGAGCGGGACTCACCCCGAGGGCCGCGATCAGGGTCGCGACCCATGAAACGGTTCCCCCGTCCCCATCGCTGGTTGTTCGCCAGCCCGGGCCGGACGATGGGACTGGGCCCCGGCTCGGGCGCCGCGAGGGGGAAGCCCCGCGACACCTGAGAGGCTACCGGAGCGCTGACGGGCGAGTCACGGGAAGATCAACAACATGATCGTGACCTGCCGCACAGGAACACCCCTCTTTCCCTACCATTCCAAGGGATTCTGACCAGCTCAGGGGCACATTCAGGCACTCCGGCATGACCTGCTTCGCTGTGAGAGCGTCGCCGCATGAGACGTCTCGGCCCCACTCCCACGGGAGGAGCGGGGCCGAGACGGAGGATGTGAGCCGGGATGGCCCGGCAGCAGGACCGCTCAGAAGCGGAGGTACGTGGCGCCACCGCGGACGGCCAAGTACTGCACGCCGACGCTCTCGGACTCGGCCGAGACCATCATGCCGCCACCGGCGTAGATCGCGACGTGGCCGGGCCACCAGAGGACATCACCGGGCTGAGCCTCGGAGGCCGAGATGACGGTACCGGCCGACCGGAGAGCGCCGGAGGAGTGCGGAAGGCTGACGCCCGCGACGTTGGCGTAGACGTAGGAGACGAGACCCGAGCAGTCGAAGGCGCTGGGGCCCCCGGCGCCGTAGACGTAGGCCTTGCCGACCTGGGCCATCGCCAGACCCACGATGGAGTTACCGGAGGTGGGGGCGGCCGGGGCGGCGGCCTCGGCGGCAGTGGCCTTAGCGGTCGCGGCCGGGGTGGCCTCGGCGGTGGCGGTCTCTTCAGCGGCGGGGGCCTTGGTGGCCTCCGAAGCCGCCTCAGCGGTCGGGGTCGGAGCCGGGGCCGGGGCCTCGGCGGCGACGGCCTCGGCGGCGTGGTTGAAGCCGTCGACCTGGACGTCGCTGGCGACCTCGACGGCCGCGTTGGCGATAACGGCCTCCTGCGCGGGAGCAGCGAGAGCGGCGGTACCGACATTCTCACCGAGGGAGCCGGCGGACTCGTCGAGCTGGGCGGAGTCGCTCGCGGCGTTGGCGCCGGAGGCGATCATGGTGAGGGCCAGACCGGAGGTCGCGACGACGGCGAGGCCGCGACGTGCGGCCGGACCGGTGCTCGACAACGGGGTGATCGGTCGAGTGGCCTTGCGGTGGCGTGCCTTGACGCTGGAAGTCACTGGTATTTCTCCTGGAAGCCGTCGAGGTTAGCTGTCGGGTTCGGGCTGGAGACGCCCTACCCGCCGAGGCGGGATTCACCCCGAGGATTGAGTTGAGCGATGCTCGTCTCATCCGGGAAATGGTTCCCCCGTCCCTGCCGGTGATCTGGGTGGGAATCAGGAGTGAGAGGCGCCGACAGGGTTTGGCTCCGCCCATCTCTCCGCAACCGGGGCATCGGCTGCACCGCCGACACTAGTCGAAGTTCCGCGCAAGAGTGAAGCCTTGAGGGCCGCAGCCCCGTGTGGCATCCCTCTCCTAGGGGTCTCATAGGCGCATTCACCCCGGTCGGGCCCACTGATGGCCCGATCGACGACGGCCGGGGGCGATCAATGGCCCGGGCTCAGCGCGCGGGAGCGCCCTGCTCCAGGAAGAGGTGGCGGGCGACATCGGCCGGCAGCACGATCGGCATGCCCGTGGGCCCCACGATGCGCACGCCCCCGGCCGATCCGCGCAGCTCCACGCGGGCGCCCGCGCGGATCTCCGCGTCCTCCATCAGGCCCAGGAGCTCGGCGTCGGCCTGGATCGGCTCGCCGATCCGGCGCACGACGGCGGATCCGACGCCGTCGCGGGCCACGCGGTCGGCGCTCGCCTCGTCCTCCCCCGGCGCGGGGTGGTCGGCCCGCCTGCCGGGGATGGGATTGCCGAAGGGATCGGAGGCCACGTCCCCGAGGATCTCGGCGAGCCGGTCCTCGACCCTCTCGCTCATGACGTGCTCCCAGCGGCAGGCCTCGTCGTGGATGTAGCGCCGATCGACGCCGACGACGTCGAGCAGCAGCCTTTCAGCAAGGCGGTGCTTGCGGATCACCTCCGTGGCCCGGCGCCGACCCTCCTCGGTGAGCTCCAGCGAGCGGTCCTCCGTGACCCTGATGAGCCCATCGCGCTCCATGCGCGCCACCGTCTGGGAGACCGTGGGGCCCGAGTGGTCGAGACGATCGACAATCCGCGCGCGAAGAGGGGTGACGCCGTCCTCTTCCAACTCGTAGACGGTCTTGAGGTACATCTCGGTGGTGTCGATGAGCTCGCTCATATGCGCTCGCGCCTCCTGCGACGACGGTTTCCCGCCCACACGGGCGGCCAGGCCCTCGCGCCGCCCCTCTCGTCGGGCGCGGGGACTGGGAGAAGGATATCGGTCACTCGCGCGCGGACCCCGGAGCGCCGCCCGCCGGGGGCTGCTCGGGGACGCCCCCGGCGGCGGAGCGCTCGCGCGGACCCGTCATGCGCAGGTAGGGGCGTGTCGATGAGTGGGCCAGCTCCAGGCGCCAGCGGCGGCGCGTCCACACCAGCGCCGCCACCGAGACCAGGACGGCTGCCGCTCCCCCGACGAGCAGGGAGGCCCGAGGGCCCCAGGCGTCGGCGAGGCCTCCCATGATGGGGGCGCCGATCGGGGTCGTCCCCAGCTGGGCGATGATGTAGATGCTGATGACCCTGCCGCGCACCTCATCGGGCACGGAGAGCTGGATTGCCTGGTTCGCGCCGGTCAGAACGGTGAGCACGCACAGGCCCACCGGGATGGTCGCCACGGCGAAGGCGATATAGGTGGGCATGAGCGCCATCACGATGGTGAACAGCCCGAGGAAGAAGGAGCCCGTCACCACGGTGCGCACGCGGGGGGAGCGACGCCTGGCCGCCCACAGGGCGCCCGCGAGCGATCCGATTGCGAAGACCGAGGAGACCGTGCCGTAGGCGTCGGACTCCAGGTGGAAGACACTGCGCACCATGGCGGCCATCGTGAGCTGGAAGTTGAGGGAGAAGGTCGACACGACCGTGACGACGCCGATGATGACGAGGATGTCGGTGCGGTGCCGGACGCAGGCCAGGCCCTCGCGCAACTGGCCCTTGGAGCGAGGGACCCTGGCGACGGGCCGGAGCTCGTCACCGCGCATGAGGATGAGGGCGAGCGCGGGGAACAGGAAGCTAGCGGCGTTGATCTCGAAGACGACGCCCGCTCCGACCCAGGCGATGACGACGCCCGCCGACGCCGGGCCCAGGAGTCGGGCAGCGTTGAAGGAGGCGGCGTTGAGGCCCATCGCGTTGGCCCGCGAGCCGGCCGGGACCAGCTGCGCCACGAAGCTCTGGCGGGCCGGGGCGTCGTAGGCGGCCGCGGCGCCAGAGGCCAGGGCCGCGAGGTAGACGTGCCAGAGCCGGGCATGGCCGGAGATGACCGCCAGCCCCAGGACGAGGGAGACCAGCCCCATCGCCGACTGGGTGGCGATGAGGAAGCGCCGCTGATCGACGCGATCCGCGACGAGCCCGGCGTGGGCGGACAGGAGGAGGGCGGGGAGGAACTGAAGCGCGGTGGTGATGCCGGTGGCGGTGGCCGAGTCGTCGGTGAGGATGCGCAGGACGAGCCAGTCCTGGGCGACCCGCTGCATCCAGGTGCCCGTGTTGGCCACGAGGGCGGCGAAGAACCAGATCCGGTAGTTGTGGAATCGCAGGGAGGCGAAGGTACGGCCCTGCTCGGACCAGGCGGGGTCCTCCGCGAGCGCGGAGGACCCCGGGGTCGTGCTGGCAGTGCTGGCCGGCTCAGGCAAGGCCGAGGATCTCCTTGATGGGCGCCATCGTGAAGTAGACCGCGAACAGCGCCGCGGTCAACCACATGAGCGGGTGGACCCGGCGCGCACGGCCGACGGCGATCTCGACGAGCGCGTAGGTCAGGAAGCCCGCCCCGATGCCATTGGTGATCGAGTAGGAGAACGGCATCATGATGATGGTCACGAAGGCGGGGATGCCCAGCTCGGGCCGCTTCCAATCGATGTCTGCCACCTGGGTCATCATGAGGAAGCCGACGACGACGAGCGCGGGGGTGGCCGCCTCGTAGGGGACCATCGCGACGAGCGGCGACAGGAAGACCGAGGTGAGGAACAGGGCCCCGGTGACGACGTTCGCCAGGCCCGTGCGCGCACCCTCTCCGACGCCCGCCGCGGACTCCACGTAAGAGGTGTTGGAGGACACCGCGCCGAGGCCGCCGACGATGGCGCCCACGGAGTCCACCACGAGGATCTCGCGGGTGCGCGGAGGGTTGCCGTCCTCGTCGAGGAGGCCCCCCTCGGCGCCGATGGCCACCATCGTGCCCATCGTGTCGAAGAAGTCGGCGAGCATCATGGAGAAGACGAGCAGGACGATCGACACGGCGCCGGCCTTCTCGAAGGAGCCCAGCAGGGAGAAGTGGCCCAGGCCCGACAGGTCCGGCACGGAGACGGGGCTGCCGCTCAACGAGGGGACGCTCAGCGCCCAGCCCGTGGGGTTGGAGCCCTCCTCGAAGGCGCCCAGGCCCTGGACGGCCTCGATGATGACGGCCAGGAGCGTGGCGCTGACGATGCCGATGAGGATGGCGCCGCGGACCTTGCGAATGTGCAGGATGACGGTCAGGAACAGGCCGAGCAGGAAGACGATGACGGGCCAGCCCTTGAGGGAGCCGCCCAGGCCGAGCTCGAGGGGCGTGCCGCCGGCGCGCACGACCTTGGCGTCCACCAGCCCGATGAGGGCGATGAACAGGCCGATGCCCACGCTGATGGCGGTGCGCAGGAAGGGCGGGACGGCCCGGAAGACGGCCTCGCGGAAGCCGGTGAGGACGAGGATGAGGATGATGACGCCCTCGATGACGACGATGCCCATGGCGTCGGCGAAGGTCATGCCGTGATTGCCGACGATCGTGTAGGCGACCATCGCGTTGATGCCGAGCCCGGCGGCCATGGCCAGCGGGTAGTTGGCGACGACGCCCATGAGGATCGTCATGACCCCGGCGATGAGCGCGGTGCCGGCGGCGATCTTCGCCTTGGCGCTGGTCACATCGCCGTCGCCCGCGAGAGCGCTGCCGAGGATGAGCGGGTTCAGCACGAGGATGTAGCTCATCGTGAAGAAGGTGACGACGCCGCCGCGGAGCTCGCGGGCGACGGTCGAGCCGCGCTCGGTGATGCGGAAGAAGCGGTCGAGAGCCGGCAGGAAGGCGGAGGGGGCGGGGCGGGAGGGCGCGGTGCGCCCGGGCGAAGTGGTGCTCACGCTGCCCCATTGTCGCAGACCCCGGAGGCGGCCACGACACCGTGTCAGGAGCCGACGGCGGCGCGGGCGAACCATAATGGACCCATGAAGATCCTGCTCACGGCCACCTCCCACCTCGATCCATCGCCTCTGAGCGCCGACGGCCACGAGGTGGTCGTCTTCGATGAGACCGCTCCGGTCCCTCCCGAGCACCGCGATGCGGAGGCGATGATCCTGTGGGGAATGGGCGGCGCTCGGGCCTTCGCGACTCTGCGGGAGATGGCCGGTTACATGACGAGCCTGCGCTGGATCCAGACCCTCGCCGCCGGGCCGGACGCCATCCTCGCCGCGGGCTTGCCCGACTCCGTCGCGATCACCACGGGGCGGCACTTCCACGACGCGACGGTGGCCGAGCACACGCTGGCCCTCGCCCTGGCCTGCGCGCGATCCCTGCCCCGGGCGCTGGCGGCGCAGCACGAGCACCGGTGGGCCCATGAGCTCGGCGGGGCGAAGCCCTTGCACGATCCCGACCGCCTGACCACCCTCATCGGCGCCCGCGCGCTCATCTGGGGCTTCGGCGCGATCGGCCAGGCCACCGCGCGGCTGCTGAGTGCCGTCGGCGCCCACGTGCGCGGGGTGGCCCGCAGCGCGGGAACGCGGGCGGGCTACAAGGTGATCGCCGTGGACGACATCGACGCCGCCCTGCCCACCACTGACCTGCTCGTCATGATCCTGCCCGCCACGCCGTCCACGGCCGGGGCCCTCGATGCCCGGCGGCTGGCCCTGCTGCCGCGGCGCGCTATCGTGGTCAACACGGGACGGGGATCCACGGTGGACGCATCGGCCCTGAACGCCGCGCTGCACGAGGGGAGGATCGCCGCCGCCGGCCTGGACGTCACCGATCCGGAGCCGCTCCCGGCCGATTCCCCGCTCTGGGACGCCCCGAACCTCATCCTCACCCCGCATGGCGCGGGCGGACGACCCGTGGGCGCGATGGAGCGGATCGTGCGCAACGCCGGAATCGTGGCCGCCTCACCCGCGGGCGAGCCGATCGAGGGGCTGGCATGACGCCGTCGCCCGCGGCCCCCGCCCGGCGCCCCTCCGCCCGGCCGGTGCGCGTCCAGCGCCATGACCCCGCCCAGCGCCCGATGCTCGTCACCTGGGAGGCCACTCGCGCCTGCGCCCTGGCCTGCCGCCACTGCCGAGCCGAGGCCATCCCACTGCGCAGCCCCCTCGAACTGGGCCTGGATGAGGCGAAGGCGCTCATGGACGAGGCGGCCGCCTTCGGCAGGCCCGCCGTCATCTTCATCATCACCGGGGGCGACTGCTTCGAGCGGCCGGACCTGGCCGAGCTGGCCGCCTACGGGACGGAACTGGGACTGCATGTGGCGCTCTCGCCGTCGGGGACGGACAAGCTCACCAAGGAGGCGCTCTCCGAGCTGCAGGAGGCAGGTGTCGGCGCCATCTCCCTGTCCATCGACGGCGCCACGGCCGCCACGCACGACGCCTTCCGGGGATTGGAGCGCACCTTCGACCGCACGATCGCCGGCTGGGAGGCCGCCCGCGAGCTGGGGATGAAGGTGCAGATCAACTCCGTGGTGGCGCGCCACAACGTCCATGAGCTGCCGGATATCGCCGCCCTGGTGCGCGAGCACGGGGCGATGACCTGGTCCGGATTCCTCCTGGTGCCCACGGGGCGCGGCATCGACTTGGGCGCTCTGGACGCCGATGAGGTGGAGGACGTGCTCGGCGCCTTCTACGACATGGGCGAGGCCGTCCCCGTGCGCACCACCGAGGGGCACCACTTCCGGCGCGTGTGCCTCCAGCGCCAGGTCCTCGCCGATCGGGGCGTCACCGACGAGGAGATGATGCGGATCATGGGGTACGGGCCCCTGTACCGCCAGTTGCGTGAGCGCATCGCCGAGCTCGGGCTCGACTCGGGGCCCCGGCGGCGGCGCCCGCCGATCACCGTGAGCTCGGGCAGCGGCTTCGTGTTCGTCTCCCACACCGGGGAGGTGACGCCCTCGGGCTTCCTGGAGAAGAGCGCAGGGAACGTGCGCGACTCCTCGCTGACTGAGATCTACCGCCGCTCCGAGGTGTTCACCGGCGTGCGCGACCCGGGTCTGCTGAAGGGCCGCTGCGGGGCCTGCGAGTACAAGGCCGTGTGCGGCGGCAGTCGGGCGCGCGCCTACAACATGACCGGCGATCTCCATGCGGAGGACGCCTCCTGCAACTACCGCCCCGGCAGCTTCCCCTTCCCCGACGACGTCGCCGCGCTCATGAGCGGGGTCGGCGGGGGCTCAGGCGCGGGTGGGCATGAGGGCCTCGAGGTCGGCAAGGCTGGTCAGGGGGGTCACTGAGTCAGCCGCCTCATCCTCGGCATCGGGCCCGCCCGAGGGCCCGGTGGAGCGCTCCGCGCCGAGCTCGGCGGCCAGACCCGCGACGGCGTCGCGCGCGGAGACGGCGCGATCCTCGCCGGTGCCGGCGGGCCCCGGCTCATCATCGCCCACGGGCGCCCGGGTCTCGGCCCCGGGTGCGACGCCGACGGGGCCCGGGGCTTGCGGGGCCTCGTCGGCGGCGGGCCCGGCCGCCTCCTCGGCGGATCGCTCGGCGACGGGCCCCGCCGTTCCCCCAGCCGGAGGGCCCTCCTCGGCCACCTCATCCAATGAGACACCACCGCGCAGGTCCCGGCCGTCGGAGGCGACGACCTCCATGCGGCCCTCGTCGACGCGGGAGGGCGCCACCGGCCACTCCGGCCCCTGGTCGGGCACATCGGTCTCGGAGTGGGCGCCGCAGCCGTGGTCGAGGGAGACGACGGCGCCGTCGTCGGGGGCCCACTCATTGGCGCAGATCCCGAAGGCCTGCCGGAAGGGCCCCGTCATGGGGATGAAGAAGCCGCATGTGGAGCACGTGGCGTGGGCCTTGCGGACGCCGTCGGCGTGGGGGCCGTGGTCGCCGTCGTACCAGCGCTGGGCGGCGCGCTGGACGCCCTCGGGGCTGAGGACCCGCGCGCGCCCGAGGTCCAGCTCATCGAGAGCGACCCTGTCCCCCTCCTCGTCGCCGGTGGCCTCCCAGCCGGGCTCGAGACGCTCGTCGGTCTCTCGCAGGGGGAGCCGGTCGGAGCGGCCGACATCCCCGGGGGCCAGGCGGTCCGCCCAGGGCACCCACACGGGGGCGAGGAGCGCGTCCTCGCCGGGCAGCAGCTCGAGCTCGACCACGGTGGCCGTCCGCGAGCGCGGCGAGCGGCTCATCGTGACGGCCCAGCGCCAGCCGCGGTAGCCGGCCAGGGTGCACTCGAAGAGATGGGTGACGAGGCGCTCGGCGTCCGCGCGGGCGGCCGTGTGGGCCCCGATGGTCTCGGGGATCGTGATCTCCATAAGGGCGGCCCGCGCGAGTTCGACGGCGGTCGCACTGGTCAGCGTGCGGTCCTTGGCGGCGAGAGCGGCCTGGGACGCCGTGGGCAGCGAGCCCCCGCGGACCAGGGCCGCGGTGGCGGGGTCGCTGGCGGTCCCGATGCTTCCCCGGGGGACCTCGGGGGCCTCGGGGCTCTGCGGAGTCGCGCTCATCTCGGGGGAGGTCGCACCGGCCACGGCGCTCTCGGTTCCAGTCACGCGCCCCAGTGTAGAGGGGGTGTCCACGCCCCGCCCGCCGGCGGGCCCGTCGCGGGGCGCCCTCCCAGGGACGTGGGCGCCGGTCAGTCCCGGCTGATCGGCTCCACGGAGACGATGCGGTGGATGGCGACGGTCACCTCGGTCTCGCGCACGACGTCGGCGAGCCTGACCCGCCCGGGCTCGACGGCGCGCACCCGCACCGTCCTCTCCTGGACCTCACCGTCGGGTCCCGCCAGACGCAGGCGCAGCAGGGAGCGGTTGGCCTGCCCCTGCCGCAGGACGGCCAGGGCGTGGACGGGGTCACTCGCGACAACGGTCGGCCCGGCGGCGGCGAGGGCCTCCTGGCCGGCGCGCATCCTGCCAACCATGACGGCGAGCTCCCGGTTGGTGGGGGCGCGGCGTCGGGAGGCGATGACGTGGCCCGGCCGGGTGGGCTCGGGCGCGGCGCCCCGGCCGCGCGCACCATCGGCACCGCCCGGGGCGAGAGCGGCGCCGTCGATGACGAGGCGGCCCTGCCCGTCCTCCATGACGGGCGCGAGCCCCGTGGCCCGCAGCTCGCGCAGGACCTGCCCGGCACTGGCGGTCGCGGTGATGATCCCGGGGGCGGCCTCGTTCAGGCCGAGGCCGGCCAGCCGGGACTCGGTGAGGAGGCCCGCAGCAGTGGCCGGGTCGGGGACGCGCAGGATCGAGGCGATGGGCCGCACGCGGATCGCCCCGTGGCGGCGGGCGGCGTCCTCAACAAGGGCCTCCAGCGCCCCCGGCAGGGGGACGGGACTGTAGGCGCCGAGCGCGTCGAGGAGCTCGGTGGCGCTCAAACCCGCGTCGAGGGCGCCGCGCACGGAGTCGGGGGTGAATCGGAGGGTGAGGGCGCCGCCGCGCGATTCGACAACGGCGCTGCGTTCGAGCAGGGCGGCGAGCGGCGCGACGGGACGGCCCGGAACGATCGCGGTGAGGTCGGACTGGAGCAGCAGCATGGGCACCGGCTCGGGCAGGTCGGCGGCAAGCGCGTCCTCCAGGACGCCCAGGGAGGCCGGATCCGCATCGGCGCCCGGGAACGCGTGCTCGGCCAGGGCGCGGCCCGCGCGCGAGAGCGCTCCGGCACCTGTGATCCCCAGGAGCTCGGCCTCAGCGAGGATCGCGGTGATGGCACCCTCGGGGATGGGGCGGCGGGGGCGGGCCGCGGTGAGGGCCGCGCGCACGAAGCCGGGAGTGGCGGAGGCGCCGTCGGGCAGCGTGGCCAGGAGGTGCAGGATGCGGTGCCGCAGGGAGCGGGCCCAGGGGGCCTCGGCGGCGTCGCCGAGCACTGCTCTCAGGACGCCATCCTCACTGCGGCTGCCGACCAGCCACGGAGTGCGGGCGCTGGAGGCCCATGCGGTGGCGAGGGCGGCCCAGCGCTCGGGCAGGGGCGGGGCGTCGCCATGGGAGAGCCAGACCAGGGCGGGGGCTGCGGGGAGCCAGGCAGCCCCGTCGTCGTCGAGGCCGAGGAGGCCCGCGGCGGCGGCGATCTCGACAATGGTGGCGACCTGGGCAGGGGCCAGGCCGAGGGCCCCGGCTGTGCGGGCCAGGGGGCGCACGCCGACGCCGCCGGTGCGCAGGAGGGGGCCCGGCTCGCGCAACCACTCGCGCAGGAGCGCGGTGACGAGGCGGACGGCCTCCTCGGCGTGCTGGGCGGACTCGGCGGCGATGGTCCGGGGCTCGATGATGGTCAGCGAGTCGGGGCTGGGGCCGGTGAGGTCTTCGGCGGGCGGGGGCCAGGAGGCGGTGCCGGGCGCGAGGGCCTCGGCGAGGCCGGGGGCGGGCCGGTTCGAGATCGTCAGGGCGAGGCGGGAGAGCTGGGAGAGCCGGTCGGCGACGGTCTCGAGGGGCAGGGACAGTCGATCGGCGAGGAGTGCGGCGAGGTCGTCGGAGCCGGCAGTGCCGACGGGCCCTGCTTGCCCGAGGACGGGGATGACGAGGCCCTCGGCGACGACGATGGCGGCCGCGTCGAGCTGGGCGAGGGCGAGATCGGTGCTGGTTCGCCCGGCGGCGCGGGCCGCGAGCGCGGTGAAGGAGGAGGACGGCGGGGACAGCAGGTCCGGGCGGGCCAGGAGGAGGTCGGCGATCTCGCGGTCGGGCAGGGCGGTCAGGCGCGCGGCCAGGTCCTCCACCGTCGCCGGGACTGGTGCGCTCGCCGCGCGCCGCCGCGTCTCCTCACTGCTCATCCCACCAACGGTACAGCCCCGCGCCACCCCACCCCGCGTCCCCGACGTCTACAGGAATATTGACACGTATACACGTGTATGTACCCGTATATACGCGTATCTGAACACACTACACTCACCTAGTAGGCCTACAGATTCGGAGGGCGTCATGGACCCCGTGCTCAACCCCTACGTTCCCGGAGCAGGCCGTCGTCCCGCCGCGCTCGTGGGACGCGATGACGTCATCGGCGTCTGGGACGTCATGCTGCGCCGCGCCGAGCGCGGGACGACGGACCAACCGCTCGTGCTCTACGGGCTGCGAGGAGTCGGCAAGACCGTCCTCCTCACCCGCCTGCGCCACGATGCGGACAAGCGCGAGTGGATCACGGTCCAGGTCGAGGCCGGAACCAGCAGGGGCCTTCGCGAGATCGTCGGCGAGGGGCTGTACGGCCCCCTGAGCGACCTCGCGCGCCCCGCCGCCGGCACGCGCCTGCTGCGCGCCCTCAAGACCGCCCTGTCCTTCAAGGCCTCCTACGACCAGACGGGCTCATGGTCCTTCGGCATCGACCTGAGCGGGCAGAGCGGCGGCGGCGCCGACTCGGGAGTGCTTGAGACCGATCTCAAGAAGATCCTCAAGGACGTCTCGCTCGCGGCCGCGGAAGAGGGCGGCGGGCTCGCGCTCCTCATCGATGAGGCGCAGGACCTCTCAGCCGAGGACCTCACCACGGTGGCGGCCGTCTCCCACGCCGCGGCCCAGGACGACTGGCCGGTGCTCTTCGCGCTCGCGGGTCTTCCCAGCCTCCCGCAGACGCTCTCAGAGGCGCGGTCCTACTCTGAGCGGTTCCGGTTCGTCAAGGTTGAGCGCCTCGACCCGGATGGCGCTGCCGCAGCGCTCGCCGATCCCGCCAAGGCGGAGGGCGTGACGTGGGACGACGACGCCTTGTCGCACGTCGTGGACCGCTCCGGGCGCTACCCGTACTTCATCCAGCAGTTCGGGCAGGAGGCGTGGGACGCCGCATCCGACAGGCGCATCGACCGCCGAGCGGCCGAGCTCGGCGTCGCCTCGGGTCTGACCCAGCTCGACAACGGGTTCTTCCGCGCCCGCTGGGACCGCACGACCCAGGCGGAGAAGCGCTACCTGCGGGCCATGTGCCCCGAGGGCGAGGACGGCATCGGCAGCGGCGAGGTCGCCAGCCGGCTGGACCGGACCATCCAGAGCCAGAGCGGGGTCCGCAACTCCCTCATCCGCAAGGGCATCGTGTACGCGCCCGACCACGGCGTCATCGCCTTCACCGTCCCGGGCATGGCCGGATTCATCTCCCGCCAGCACGGGGAGTAGCGGCCGGCACCGCCGCCGTCGGTGAGCACTCGTCCCCTCTACGGCGCCGGCAGGGCGATACTCCCCCCATGCCCGCCACACCCGACCTGCCCGACGGACCCCTCATCGTCCAGAGCGACAAGACCGTCCTGCTGGAGGTCGCCCACCCGGCCGCCGACGAGGCCCGCCGCGCGATCGCCCCCTTCGCCGAGCTCGAGCGTGCCCCCGAGCACGTCCACACCTACCGCATCACGCCACTGGCGCTGTGGAACGCCCGCGCCGCCGGGCTGGACCCCGAGACGGTCGTCCACGTCCTCATCAGCTACTCGCGCTTCCCGGTCCCCCACTCCCTGCTCACCGAGGTCGCTGAGACGATGGGCCGCTACGGCCGCCTCCAGCTGCTGTCCGACCCGGTGCACGGGCTCGTGCTGCACGCCATGGACGTGCCCGTGCTCGAGGAGGTCATGCGCTCCAAGCGCACCGCGGGCATGCTCGGCGAGCGCCTGTCCCCCGAGGACGTCATCGTCCACCCCTCCGAGCGCGGCAGCCTCAAGCAGGCGCTCATCAAGCTGGGCTGGCCCGCCGAGGACCTCGCCGGCTACGTCGACGGCGAGAAGCACCCCATCACCCTGGCGGACGACCCGGCCGCGGCCGCCGCGCACGCCCCCGGCGCCTTCGCCCTGCGCCCCTACCAGGCGCAGGCGGTGGACGCCTTCTGGGCGGGCGGCAGCGGCGTCGTCGTCCTGCCCTGCGGAGCGGGTAAGACCCTCGTGGGCGCCGCCTGCATGGCGCGCA
The DNA here is from genome assembly GCF_002076915.1 of Actinomyces gaoshouyii. NCBI lineage: Bacteria > Bacillati > Actinomycetota > Actinomycetes > Actinomycetales > Actinomycetaceae > Actinomyces > Actinomyces gaoshouyii. The sequence goes on along the minus strand of NZ_CP020468.1, from coordinate 219,213 downwards.
GCTCGACGACGACGCTCGTGCTCGTCACCAACGCGGTCTCGGCGCGCCAGTGGAAGGAGGAGCTCATCCGCTTCACCTCCCTCACCGCCGATGAGATCGGCGAGTACTCGGGCTCGCGCAAGGAGATCCGCCCGGTCACCATCGCCACCTACCAGGTGCTCACCACCCGCCGCAAGGGCGTCTACCCGCACCTCGACCTGCTCGACGCGCACGACTGGGGCCTCATCGTCTACGACGAGGTGCACCTGCTGCCCGCCCCGGTCTTCCGCATGACAGCGGACCTCCAGGCGCGCCGTCGTCTCGGGCTGACGGCGACGCTCGTGCGCGAGGACGGGCGTGAGGACGAGGTGTTCAGCCTCATCGGCCCCAAGCGCTACGACGCGCCCTGGAAGGACCTGGAGAACCAGGGGTGGATCGCGCCGGCCGTGTGCACCGAGGTGCGCCTGAGCCTCGACGCCGGCGAGAGGATGGTCTACGCGACGGCGGAGGCGCCCGACCGCTACCGGCTGGCCGCGACCGCGCCCGCCAAGGTCGGCGTCGTCGAGGCGCTCCTGGCGCGCCACCGCGGTGAGAGCGCGCTCGTCATCGGCCAGTACGTCGACCAGCTCGAGGAGATCGCCGAGCACCTGGGGGCTCCGCTCATCACGGGGGCGACGACGGTGCGCGAGCGCCAACGCCTCTACGACGCCTTCCGCGCCGGTCAGGTCACCACGCTCGTCGTGTCCAAGGTCGCCAACTTCTCCATCGATCTGCCCGGCGCCTCGGTGGCCGTGCAGGTCAGCGGCTCCTTCGGCTCGCGCCAGGAGGAGGCGCAGCGCCTGGGGCGCATCGTGCGCCCCAAGTCCGACGGCCGCCAGGCCCACTTCTACACGGTCGTCGCGCGCGATACGAAGGAACAGGAGTTCGCCGCCCACCGCCAGCGCTTCCTCGCCGAGCAGGGATATGCCTACGAGATCATCGAAGTCGACGACCTGTGAGAGAAGGGCCGGTCGGGGCGCGCAGGATGATGACCGGCATCGGGGTTCTTCGTCCAGATGCACTCGATGATGGTCCCGGGTCCGGTGGGTCTCGGGGCTCGGCAGCGGCCGAGCCCTTGAGCCCATGAGCAGATCGCTCAGGCGTGGGCGAAACGAGTTGCCTCAGGCGCTCCGCAACGGCGACGATGGGCCGCGATGCTATCGACACCCCGCCCCGCGCGCCATCCCTGCGACGCCCGGCGCCCGACCATCCCGCTCCTCCTCGTCTTGCTCATCTCGGGCGCGGGAACCCTCGTCGCACCCACCGCCGATGCCCGGTCATCGGCACCGGCATCCACTGCCATCGGCGATCCCGCCGCGATGACGGCCGGGGCACCGACATCGGGCTCTCCGGCCACGGGGGCGGCCGCTCGCGTCGTCGACGGCGCGAGCATCCTGGACAACGCCGCAGCCGCCTCCGCCGTCGAGAGGGCCGCGAAGGATGGCATCACCCTGTCGATCCTCACGGCCACCGATGAGACGAGCAGGGCCGAGGCCCTGGCCAAGAAGGAGTGGAGCGCCAAGGGCATGGGCGCCTCGGACGCCCTGCTCGTCATCAACATGCCGGCCTCGGGATCAAACTCCTACTACCTGGCCACCGGCAGCGACATCCCGGCCTCCAAGCGCAGCGAGCTGGGCAGCGCCATCGGCTCCTACATGCGCTCCCACGACTTCGACGGCGCCGTCGCCGCTCTTCCGAGGCTCCTGGCCGAGGCCAAGGGCGGCAGCAGGAGCGGGGACGAGGGCTCATCGGGTATGTCGGCCACGGGCCTCGTGCTGCTGGCGGGTGGGGGCGCGGCCGCTGCGGGGGCGGCCGCCTACGCCATCTCGCGCCGCCGTAAGTCGGACCCCTCATCCACCCAGGAGGACACCGTGTTCTGGAATCGCAAGAAGAAGGCGCCTGAGCAGGCCGGCCCGGTGCCCCTGGACCAGCTCATCGCCCAGGCGGGCGCCGCCCTCGTAACCGCTGATGACGCGATGCGCGCCGCTGACGAGGAGCTGTCCTACGCCCAGGCGCAGTTCGGCCTGTCCGCGACCGACTCCTTCACCGAGGCGCTGGGCCAGGCCAAGGCCCACCTGAGCCGCTGCTTCGAGCTGCGCAAGATCCTCGACGACGATATCCCCGAGACCGAGCCCCAGCAGCGCCAGATGTACGGGGAGATCCTCGACCGCTGCCAGCGGGCCATGGGCGCGATCCAGGCGCAGAAGCAGCTCTTCGAGGAGCGGCGCGGCATCGAGTCCGCCCTGCCGACCTCCATGTCCGAGACCGCCCAGCGCGCTGACGAAACCGAGCAGGCCATCACCATGGCCAAGACGCTCCTGGTGACGCTGCGCGCCACCTACCCCGCCTCAGCCCTCACCTCGGTCTCCGAGGCGCCCGTGCGCGCCGAAAGGCTGCTGGCCGCGGGCCGCACCGCCCTGAAGCAGGCCGGGGCCAGCGCCGACGCCGGGCAGCAGTCCACCGCCGTCGAGCAGGTGCGCATCGCCCAGGGATCGATCGCCCAGGCCGGCGCCCTGGCGGCCCAGGTGGCCAGCGCCAATGAGCGCTTGAGCACGGCCTCGACCGACCTCGCGGCGGCGATCGCCTCCCTGTCCTCCGATCTCGTGGACGCCAAGCGCCTGGCCGACCAGGTGCCCAGTGCCACCCTCGCCCCGCTCGTGGCCGACGCCGAGGCCGCCATCGCCGAGGGCCGCGCCGCCTCCGGGAGGGCCAGCACCGACCCGTCCGCCCCGGTCAGCGGCGATCATGTGGTCGGCGACCCCCTGGCCGCGCTGGACCACCTCAGCCGCGCCGAGACCGCGATCGATGCCGCCCTCGCCCCGGCACGGGCGAGGGAGGAGAACGACTCGCGAGCCCGCAGCCAGTTGGGTTCGCGCCTGTCGCGCCTCAACTCGCAGGTGCAGTCCGTGACCGCCTACATCACCACGCACCGCGGCGCTGTCGGCTCGTCGGCCCGCACCGCCCTGTCCGAGGCGGCCCGCCACGCCTCGGCGGCCACTGCCATGCAGTCCACGGACCCACAGGCGGCCCTGGCCGAGGTAGCCGCCGGCGAGCCGCTGGTGGCGCAAGCGCAGGCCCTGGCGGAGGCCGATGTGCGCGATGCCGGTGACGCCTGGGGCTCCTATTCCAACTACTCCGGGGGGTACGGCCACCGCGGCGGCGGCCTGGACCTCGGCTCGCTCGTGCTCGGGGGGATCCTCATGGGCGGGCTATTCGACGACGACCGTCCCCACCACATCGGCGGCTGGGGCGGCGGCGACTTCGGAGGTTTCGGTGGAGACTTCGGCGGCGGCGACTTCGGCGGCTCCGGCGGGGACTTCTGAGCCCCTCACCACTGTTCAACCCCATCACCTCAACCACCACCCGAAGGGAACTCCAACATGGCTGAGAAGCAGTCGATCCTGGGCCGTATCGCCCAACTGACCCGCGCGAACATCAACGCCCTCCTCGATCGCGCTGAGGACCCGGAGAAGATGCTCAACCAGCTCGTGCGCGACTACACGAACTCCATCGCCGAGGCCAAGCAGGCGGTCGCCCAGACCATCGGCAATCTGCGCCTGACGGAGAAGGACTACGAGGCCGACGTCGCCGAGGCCAGGGACTGGGGGGCCAAGGCCCTGGCCGCCTCCCGCAAGGCCGACGAGATGCGCGCCGCCGGTGACATCGCGGGCGCCGATAAGTGGGACTCCCTGGCCAAGGTGGCCATCACCAAGCAGATCACGGCGGAGAAGGAGGCCAAGGAGGCCGAGCCGATGATCGCCTCCCAGCGCCAGGTGGTCGAGCAGCTCAAGACGGGGCTGAACCAGATGGAGGTCAAGCTCGGCGAGCTGAAGTCCCGTCGCGACCAGCTCATCGCCCGCCAGAGGACCGCCGAGGCGCAGGTCAAGGTCCAGGGGGCGATCAGCTCGATCAACGTCATGGACCCCACTTCCGAGCTCTCCCGCTACGAGGAGCAGGTGCGCCGCGTCGAGGCGCAGGCCGCCGGGCAGATGGAGCTGGCGGGATCCTCCCTGGAGTCCCAGTTCGCCGAGTTGGAGGCCTCCGACACCCAGATCGAGGCCGAGGCCCGCCTGGCCGCGCTCAAGTCCGGCGGCAAGGGGGCGCTGCCCTCCGCGTCCGCCGCCCCCGCCCAGATCACCGACGGGGACGAGGCCATCAACGCCGCCTTCGAGGCCCTCAAGGCCCAGAGCAGGCCCGCCGCCCAGCGCGTCACCGACGAGGACGCCTCCTCGTACTGACGCGCCCGGCGCAGCGCAGGATGCGGCAGGATTCGATCCGCAGGGCCGGCATCGGGCCCGGCGGAAGCGCCTGAGGGCGCCCAGCGCCCGATGGCCCGGGCGACCGGCCCGCGGATCGAATCCCGCCGCCCCACCCGCCTCGCACTGCGCTTACCCCCGCGCCGCCCGGCTACGATAAGCGCATGAGCGCCCCTACCTATCTCCTCATTGATGGTGAGAACATCGACGCCACCCTCGGCATGAGCGTGCTCGGACGTCGCCCCGAGCCCGATGAGCGCCCCAGGTGGGACCGCGTCCTGTCCTTCTGCGACTCCTTGTCGGACACGACATCGTCGGACGGCCAGGGCGAGGACGCCCACGGTCTGTTCTTCCTCAACGCCACGAGCGGTCACATGCCGATGGGCTTCATCCAGGCGCTTATGGCGATGGACTACCGCCCGATCCCGCTGTCCGGCTCCGGCTCCGTCGATGAGAAGGTGGTGGACACCGGTATCCAGCGGACCCTCGATGCCTTGGCCGAGCGTCTCGCCGCCCAGCGCGAGGAGGATGCCTCCGCCCGCCTCCAAGTGCTCCTGGGCAGTCACGACGGCGACTACATCCCCCAGGTCGAGCGGCTCCTCGACGGCGGCGCTCAGGTCGGCGTCCTGTGCTTCCGGGAGTTCCTCAACTCCCATCTGGCCGCCCTGGAGACCAGGGGCCTGAGGATCCACGACCTGGAGTACGACGTCGACGCCTTCACCTCCGTGCTGCCGCGCATCCGGATCATCCCACTGCAGGAGTTCGACCCGCTGCAGTTCATCTGAGCGGCGGGCCCGGCGTCCCGAGGCGCTCCCGCCCCGCCATCCAGGATTCCCAGCGCCCGTTCAGGCAACTTCCAGGAATCTTGCGACAATGGGCGCATGGATCTCGACACGCGCACCGGCACGCCTCAGGCATCGACCGAGGCCAAGCTCCTCGTTGTCGACGACGAGCCGAACATCCGCGACCTGCTCGCCTCCTCCCTGCGCTTCGCGGGGTTCGAGGTCGTCACCGCCACCGATGGGAATCAGGCACTGCGCACCATCGAGTCCGACGATCCCGACCTCATCGTCCTGGACGTCATGCTCCCGGACATGGATGGATTCACGGTAGCCAGGCGCGTGCGGGAGAGGGACAACGCCACGCCAATCCTGTTCCTCACCGCCCGAGACGACATGGATGACAAGATCCAGGGCCTGACGGTGGGCGGGGACGACTACGTCACCAAGCCCTTCGGCCTGGAGGAGGTCGTCGCCCGAATCCGCGCCATCCTGCGCCGCACCCACGCCGTCGACGAAGGGGACGACGGCACGCTGCGCGTGGCCGACCTCATCCTCGACGAGGACGCGCACGAGGTCCACCGCGCCGGCGTCGAGGTGGAGCTGTCGCCCACCGAGTTCAAGCTGCTGCGCTACCTCATGATCAACGCGGGGCGCGTGGTCTCCAAGACCCAGATCCTCGACCACGTCTGGGAGTACGACTGGAGCGGGGACGCCGCGATCGTGGAGTCCTATATCTCCTACCTGCGCCGGAAGGTGGACCAGATCGAGGCGCTCGACGGCACCACAGTGGTGCCTCTCATCCAGACCCGTCGCGGCGTGGGCTACATGCTGCGCGAGCCCAAGGGCGAGTGATGCCGCCATCCCGGAGGCGGGACCGCTTCCGCCCCATCGTCGACTCCAGGCGCTACTGGCACTCCCAGCCGCTGCGCACGCGACTGGCGCTCATCACCACGGGCCTGCTCACCGTCGGACTCCTGGCCACCTCCCTGGTCACCACCCAGCTGCTGCAGACCCATCTCATGGGGCAGGTCGATGACCAGCTCAAGGTGACCTCCCGGACGATCGGAGACCGGGGCCTGGAGTACCTCCGGCAGGACGGCAGGAGCTCGCAGGCCCCCACCACCTACTACATGGAGGCGCAGTACGCGGGCGGCAAGATCGGCCGGATGGTCAATGAGAAGACAACGGCGGAATACGGGATCCCATCCCTGGGCACGCTCTCGCTGGGCGACGGCAACCCCTTCACCGTCGCCTCCTCGCTGCCGGGCCACTACTGGCGCGTCCTGCCCCTGGAGATCAAGGATCAGGACGGGAACTACACCGGCGTCGTGGCCATCGCTCTGCCGCTGCGCAATGTCCAGGAGACCGTGGAGCAGACCAGGCTCGTCGTCGCTGTGGCGGACGTCGTCGTCGTCCTCGTCGGCGCAGGACTGGCCACCTACCTCGTCCACCGCTCCTTCGGCCCGCTGCGGCAGATCGAGGGCGTGGCGGGCCGCATCTCCCGGGGCGACCTCTCCGCGCGCGTGCCGGTGACCGAACCGCCGATGACGGAGGTCGGCTCGTTGCAGCAGGCCCTCAACACGATGCTCCAGCAGAACGAGCATGCCTTCTCCGTACAGGTCACCGCGCAGGAGCGCATGACCCGCTTCGTCTCCGATGCCTCCCACGAGTTGCGCACACCGCTGTCGGCGATCCAGGGCTACGGCGAGCTCTACCGCATGGGCGGCGTGCCCGTGGAGCGCACGAGCGAGGTCATGGGGCGCATCGAGTCCGAGGCCACCCGGATGGGCCGCCTCGTCGAGGACCTCCTCCAGCTGGCCCGCATGGATGAGGGCCGCAAGATGGACACTGCCCCCGTCGATCTCACCGCCGTGTGCGCCGGAGCGCTCACGGACATGGTGGTCCTGGCCCCCGAGCGCGACTGCGCGCTGCTGAGGCTCGACGGTGCCCCCGCGGACCCCCAGCCGCTGACGGTCATGGGGGACCGCGACCGGCTCGCCCAGGTCGTCACCAACCTCCTGGGAAACGTAGTGCGTCACACGCCCGCGGGGACCCCGGTGGAGATCGCGCTGGGGCCGATCGGCGGCCGCTCGGCCATCATCGAGGTGCGCGATCATGGCCCGGGGATCGCCCCTGCGGACGCGAGCAAGGTGTTCCAGCGCTTCTACCGGGCGGACACCTCCCGTAACCGGGAGACCGGCGGATCGGGCCTCGGCCTGTCGATCGTCGCCGCGATCGTCCAGCGCCACCACGGGACGATCGGCATCACCCCCACCCCGGGCGGCGGCGCCACCGTGCGCATCGAGCTCCCTCTGGCCCACCCCGAGCAGGCCCCCGCGTCGGCGGGCGACGGGCCCTGGACCGCGTGAGGGCAGGCGCGGAACGAGGCACGGGGCGCCGCAGCAGGTCGGAGGCTCCAGCGCGGGCCCCGATGGGGAGCACTGCCCGGGGTGGCGGGTGGAACACGATCGCGCTTCGACTTTGCCGCCCCGCAGTCCTACGATGGCAACTGTTCTGTTATCTCCTGTGAGGCATCGGAGGCATGGCATGGCCGTCAGCGACGCGCCGCAGTGGCTGCTCCCCGCCTTCGTGCGCAGCCTCAAGGCCCTGGGCACGACGGCCGATCCGGAGCGGCTCCGCGCTGCCGGTCAGGCACTGATCGAGCGCTGGTCCACATCGGACCGCCGCTTCCACAACCTCAAGCACGTCATCGACATGCTCGCCCGCGTGGACGAGCTCGCGGACGAGTCCCACTACCCCGATGTCATGCGCATCGCGGCCTGGTACCACGGCTGCGTGTTCTCCGCGGAGACCAAGGAGACCTACCAGCGCAACGGCGGTGAGGACGAGGTCGCCTCGGCCGCCCTGGCCGCCAAGGAGCTCGCCGCCCTGGGTGTCCCGGGCGCCACGGTGGATCGGGTCTGCGCCCTCATCCTCAACCTCAAGAGTCATACGCTCCCGGCCAACGACATGGACGCCAGCGCCCTCAATGACGCGGACCTGGGAACTCTCGCCGTCGAGCCGCAGCTGTACAAGAAGTACCGGATGGCAGTGCGCGAGGAGTACGCCCATATCCCCGACGAGCGCTACTACGAGGCGCGCCTGGCGATCATCACCCGGCTCCTGGATCGCGACCGCCTCTTCTCCTCGCCTCTCGGTGAGCGCTGGGAGCTGCCCGCCCGGCAGAACCTGGCCGCCGAGAAGAGCAGGATCGAGTGCGCTCTGGCGAAGATGGCCGCTGGAGGGGCTCCGCCGAGCAACGACCTCCGCTCCCCCGGGACCGCCGACGGCGCCGCGCGTGGGATGAGGGCCGTCCCGGCTCCCACCGAGGCGGCCCCCGCGTCCACGACTCCGAGCGCTCCGGTGCCCTCGACGGCGGCCCCGGAGCGCATCCAGCCCACCGAGCCGATGGAGGCCCCGGCGCCTCCGTCCCCCACCCGGCCCGCCGCGCAGACGCGCCCCGAGGTCCTGCCCCCCTCGATCCCGCCGACGCCCCCAGCGGAATCGGGCTCCATCCCATCGGCGCCGTCCACGCCCTCGCCGCAGACGCCCGCGCGGGGGATCCCGCGCGCCCATGAGAGGCAGCGCGAGCATGACGAGCACGCCACCTCGATGGAGACCTGCGCCGAGGACATCGACCGCCTCCTGTCGTCTCCCCGTGCCGCGGAGGGGCCTGAGCCACGCGACCGCCAGGCGATGGTCCAGGCGGAGCGCGAGCGCATGGCCGAGCGCCTGCGCCTCAAGACCGAGGAGGCCAAGATCGCCCGCGAGGCCCGTACCGGTGAGTTCATGCCGATTCTCGATGAGGTCGTCGACGACGGGGCCGGGGACCTCTGAGCCACCGCACCCTTCTATCGTCGGCCCTCTACTGCTGCGACCCCGGGCCCCGCACCACAGGCACCGCTGCGCGCAGCGCTCGGGCAGGCCTGTGCGCGAACGACTGAGGGGTCTTCGGCGGGCGCCTACCGTGGAATCGACGGCGCCGCCCGGCGCTACCCCCCCCCCACGCAGGAAAGGCCCCCATCATGCCCGTCTTCTCCGTCGACACCCAGGCGGTCTCCGATACCGCCAGCCGGACCGCCACCCGCATCTCCACCATCCAGGCCGAGGTCGACGCCATGAACAGCGACATCGCCGCGCTGGAGACCACCTGGTCGGGCACTGCGTCCATGTCCATGAGCGCGGCGGCGGCAGCCTGGCACCTCACCCAGTTGCGGGTCCAGGACAGCCTCGACATGCTCCGCGCCGCCCTCGGCCTGTCGGCCGACTCCTACTCCCGCGCCGAGTCCGGCAACCAGGCTCTCTTCGTCCCCGAGTGAGCCGCTCCGCACGACGGTGGGCCGCCCCACTGAAAACCCAGTGGAACGGCCCGCCGTCGATGGGCCCAGGGACAAACGCCCCTGAGAAGTCCCCTTGAGGGGAGGAGCGGATCAGTACATGCCGCCCATCTCGTCGCCGCCGGCGGCCGGGGCGGCCGGGGGCTCCGGCTTGTCCGCCACGACGGCCTCGGTGGTGAGGAAGAGACCCGCGATGGAGGCAGCGTTCTGCAGGGCGGAGCGAGTGACCTTGACCGGGTCGGCGATGCCGGCCCCGAGCAGGTTCACGTACTCGCCGGTGGCAGCGTTGAGGCCCTCACCGGTGGGCAGGTTGCGCACGCGATCCACCACGACGCCGCCCTCGTAGCCGGCGTTGACGGCGATCTGCTTGAGCGGGGCCTCCAGGGCGACCTTGACGATCGCGGCGCCGGTGGCCTCGTCGTCGGAGAGCTCGAGGCCCTCCAGGGCGGCGGAGGCCTGAATGAGGGCCACCCCACCACCAGCAACGATGCCCTCCTCCACGGCGGCCTTGGCATTGCGCACGGCGTCCTCGATGCGGTGCTTGCGCTCCTTGAGCTCCACCTCGGTGGCAGCACCGGACTTGAGGACGGCGACGCCGCCGGCCAGCTTGGCGAGGCGCTCGGAGAGCTTCTCGCGGTCGTAGTCGGAGTCGGACTTCTCGATCTCGCCGCGGATCTGGGCGACACGGGCCTCGATGGCCTCCTTGTCACCGGCGCCCTCGACGATCGTGGTCTCGTCCTTGGTGACGACGACCTTGCGGGCCTGGCCCAGGTCCTCGATGGTGGCGTTCTCCAGCTTGAGGCCGACGGTCTCGGAGATGACGGTGCCTCCGGTGAGGATCGCCATGTCCTGCAGCATCGCCTTGCGGCGGTCACCGAAGCCGGGGGCCTTGACGGCCACGGACTTGAAGGTGCCGCGAATGCGGTTGACGACGAGGGTGGCCAGGGCCTCGGCCTCGACGTCCTCGGCGACGATCGCCAGCGGCTTGCCGGCCTGCATGACCTTCTCCAGCAGCGGCAGGAGGTCCTTGACGTTGGAGATCTTGGACTCCACGAGCAGGACGTAGGCGTCCTCGAGGACGGCCTCCTGGCGGTCGGCGTCGGTGACGAAGTAAGGGGAGATGAAGCCCTTGTCGAAGCGCATGCCCTCGGTGACCTCGAGCTCGAGGCCGAAGGTGTTGGACTCCTCGACGGTGATGACGCCCTCGTGGCCGACCTTCTCCAGGGCCTCGGCGATGAACTCGCCGATCTGGGGGTCGGCGGCGGAGATGGAGGCGGTGGCCGCGATCTCGTCCTGGGTCTCGACGTCCTTGGCGTCGGCGAGGAGGCGCTCGACGACGGCGGCCACGGCCTTGTCGATGCCGCGGCGCAGGGCGATCGGGTTGGCACCGGCCGCGACGTTGCGCAGGCCCTCGCGCACGAGCGCCTGGGCGAGCACGGTGGCGGTGGTGGTGCCGTCGCCGGCGACATCGTCGGTCTTCTTGGCGACCTCCTTGACGAGCTCAGCGCCGATCTTCTCGTAGGGGTCCTCGAGCTCGATCTCCTTGGCGATGGTCACGCCGTCATTGGTGATCGTGGGGGCGCCCCACTTCTTGTCGAGCACGACGTTGCGGCCCTTGGGGCCGAGGGTGACCTTGACGGTGTCGGCGAGGACGTTGAGGCCGCGCTCCATGCCGCGGCGGGCCTCCTCCTCGAAAGCGATGATCTTGGGCATTGTGTTCCTCCACTGCGTGGTGGGTGGCTGGTCCGCGCCCGCGACGGACGGATCGACTCCGGGCGTTCACGTCACGCCCAGCGCCGGTCCTCACGTCCCAGCCGGGTCGATTGTCACTCGAAGGCTCCGAGTGCTAACGGCAATGCTGGCACTCTCGGTGCCCGAGTGCAAGACGCCCGCCGCGCCACGCGCCCGGCTTCCCCCGACGGCGAACCAGCCCCTCCAGTGGATGCGCCGGACGGGCATCCCGACGGCCCCGAGTCTGTCAGCCGGCGAGCTCGCCGGCCGCCAGCAGCACGAGCGCACAGGTCCATGCCAGGGGCGCGGGGCCGGCGGGCCGCCCATCCGACAGGACTTTCTCCGCCAGGGCGCCCGCCGCTGTGCGGTGCGATTCCAGCCAGGTCATGAGCTCCTCGGCCTCGGTCCGCTCTCCCAGTGCCGCTGCCGACCAGGCCAGGAGGGCTGTCTCCGGAGTCCAGGAGACGCCGTCGTCGCGCCAGCCCGAGCCCGGGGCGAGGCCGCCCGCCGCGCGGGTCATCCGCGCTCGGGCGCCGACGCGAACTCGCGCGCTGCCGGCAAGAGCCCGGGTGAAGGGCGGGCCGACGAGCGCGATCGCGGCGTCGACGTCGTCGTCGCGCACGTGGCGGCCCCAGCCGGGGTGGAAGGAGAACTCGATGGCGGCCCGCACCTCCTCCACCCGCCGGACAAGCGCCTCACGGCTCGAGATGACGGGGGACGGGCCGGTGGCGGGTGCGCCCGTCGGCGCGCCCTCCACCGGGCCGACGCGTTCAGCCAGGAGCGAGTCCGCGAGCGCGAGCGCCCCCTCCAGTCCCAGGAGGACGGGCGCGGCCAGGCCGAGGGTGGTCCGCCTCTCGGGCACCTCCCAGTAGTCGGGGCCGGCCGGGGGCAGATGTGAGGGCGTGGACGTGAGGGTCATCAGTCGGTCGGCGGCCCGGCCGGCGGGATCGGCCAGGTCTTCCAGGTCGGCCGGGTTGACCGGGCCGGCTCCACCGGTCGGGTCGCCCCATCGCCCCGCGATGATCCGACCGAGCGCCCAGAGGAACCAGCCCGCTCCATCCTCTTGGCGGGGACGGCCATCCGGCACCTGGCCGACGGCGTTGTAGCGGGCCTCGAATCCGCCGTCGGGGAGCTGCAGCGCGGCGAGCCTGCGGAGGATGGATAGGGCCTCCGCCCTCAGGCCCACGGCGTCGAGGGCGACGGCCGAGAAGGAGGCGTCGCGCGGCCACACGTAACGCCATGCGCTCACGGGACCGGCGACGACGGCACCCACCGGGAAGCCCTCGGCCCGGGCGGATGGGACTGCCGCATCCGTGGCGGGCGCGGGCTCAACGGCGAGGGTGGGGCTCGTGAGGGCGAGGAGGTCGACCAGAGCGTCCGCGGCGAGGCCCTGCCACCGGCCCTGCGGAAGGCGGGCGCCGGAGGCGCGCCGCTGGAAGGAGGTACGGGCCGCGGCGCGTGCGGCGTCGTCGAGGGCCAGGGGATCGGCGGCCGAGGAGGGCACGCGAGTGCCGGGGAGGTAGTCGATGGAGGTCCCGGGGGCGAGCGGGAGGACGAGGCCGCCGGCCCCGACGGCGAGCCCCTCGCTGAGCAGGGTTGGCTCGGGGCGCGCGGTCAGGCGCGTGATCGCGGGGATGGCCGCGAGCGCGCCCCCGACGAGGAGGGGCAGGGAGATGGCGGTCCGGCGGCGCAGGGCCCCCGTGCCCGTGCCGCGCGACGGCGCCTCAATCGGGGCGGCGGGGTCGGGCGCGCGTCCGTCGCCCATCAGGCGCTCATCAGCGGTTGTTGCCCCTGCCGTTATCGATGCCGCCGTTGTGCGCCTCGGGAGTGGCGCCGTTGGGGCCATTCTCTGAGGTGGTGGCGGCGCCGCCCTCGGAGGCGCCCGGGTAGTCCTCGCGCAGGATGATGACGATCGGGTTGGACTGAGCCTGCCCCGGGTCCTCCACGGCCTCGCCGCCTCCGAGGGCGGCGACGACCGCCTGGGCCGTGGCGGCCTGCTCGGCCGAGTTGTAGTACACGGTGGTCTTCGTGGGCTGCTCGACGGTGTAGGCGCCCGGCGAGACATTGACCTGCGTGTATCCGGCGGCGGTCAGCCTCTCGCCAGTGCGGCCCGCCAGGCCCTGGATGGAGGTGCCGTTGTAGAGCGTGATGCCGGTGGACATGTCGGCCTCGCCCGTCGGCGCGGCGGAGGCGGAGGCGTCACCCGCGCCGTCGCTGGGGGTGGCGGAGCCCCCCGGGGCGGGTGCGCCGGTGTCGGCGGGGGTCGCCGTCGTCGTTCCCGCCGTGCTCGCGGAGTTGTTGCTGGAGTGGCCCAGGAGCTTGACGGCCCCCCAGGCCAGGATCGGGACCAGGATGAGCACAGCGAGAAGGGATACCCAGCTCCGCCAGGCGGGGAGCTCGGCACGGTGAACGCCGATCGGCGCGGGTCCAGCGCCCCTGCCGTCGTCGAACTCGTCGTCGGGGTAGTCGTAGTGGCTCACGCGGGCAGAATACCGGCCCGCCGCCCCCGGCGCAGCGGACACGACGAGGGCGTGGTTATATCTGCCCGCTGATCCATGGGCGCGAGCGGCCCGGCGGGCTCCGGAGCGGGTTGGCCGAAGCGTCCATGCCGGATCTCGCTCATGCAGACTCGACGGCGATAACGCTCTACGCTCGGGGCATGAGCGAGTCCCGTGAGCCCCAGCCACTCGACCGGATCATCGACCCCTCGTGGGCGCGCGCCCTGGCGCCCGTGGAGCCGACGATCCATGGGATCGGCGCGCGCCTGCGCCAGGAGATCGCCGAGGGGCGCGGCTACTTGCCGGCGGGCACGGATGTGCTTCGCGCCTTCACCTATCCGCTCGACGATGTGCGCGTCCTCATCGTGGGGCAGGACCCGTACCCGACGCCGGGCCACCCCATGGGGCTCAGCTTCTCCGTGGCGCCGGGCGTGCGCCCGCCCCGGAGCCTGGAGAACATCTTCACCGAGCTCGTGAGCGATCTCGGCGTGCCGCGGCCGACCTCCGGCGACCTCACCCCGTGGTCCTGCCAGGGGGTCATGCTGCTCAACAGGGTGCTGACGGTCCGGCCGGGCTCGCCGGCCTCGCACAAGGGATGGGGCTGGGAGCAGGTGACACAGCGGGCGATCGAGGCGCTGGTGGAGCGCGGCGGCCCGCTGGTGGCGATCCTGTGGGGTCGGCCCGCGCAGTCGCTGACCCCGATGCTGGGATCGACGCCGATCATCGCCTCGCCGCATCCCTCGCCGTTGAGCGCCTCCCGGGGGTTCTTCGGCTCGCGGCCGTTCTCGCGCGCCAACGCGCTGCTGGTCGAGCAGGGCGCCGCCCCCGTCGACTGGCGCCTCCCCTAATCATCGAGACCGGTCGAAAACGGCGACGAGACCGGTCGATATCAGGAGCGAGACCGGTCCGCCCATGGCGCCCCGCATCCCGCCCATCGCGGTCAGGACGGAACGCGGTGCAGATGCATGCGGCGGCCGGGGCCGATGCCGGGCAGGACATCGAGCATGCCTGCCTCCAGGCCGCGGTCCGCTACCCAGCCGGTGATCGTGTCGACGCCGAGATCGAGGAAGAGGGGGTGCATCGGCGTCGACGGCCCCACGAGGACCGTGTGCGCTCCCCCGCCGACGGCGAGCTCGATGAGCCGGGGCATCGTCTTGTTGACGAGGCTCGACGACGAGACGAGGACGGCGTCGCAATCCGCGAGCAAGTACTCGCAAGCGGTATCGGGGTAGTCACCGGGACGCGGGTCGCGCTCCAGGATGAGGACCTCCGCGGCGCGGGTCAGCGCTCCCCGGGCGAAGGGGAAGTGCCCGATGATGCCGATGCGGCCTCCGGCGAAGCGCTCGTTGTAGGGGTCGAAGACCTCTCTCCACCCCACTCCTTCCCCCGTCGGCGCGAAGCCATTGGCGACGGCGGTCTCCTGGCGGGAGTACCAGGAGTTGATCGCGGCGAGGCCCACGCTCGCCTCGGCCAGGTTCCAGGACTTCACCAGCGAGGCGACGTCACGGAGCAAGCGGCCCTCCGCTGGGGAGCCTGCGCTGAGCGCCGGGCGCGAGTGGGCGTCGATGGTATAACCCGCGCCGCAGCCGCCGCCGTCGTTGAAGACGCGCGTCCACTGCGGGCCGCGGTGGACGGCAGTCACGCGAGCGTCATCGGGGAGGTCGTCGATGAGCGCGTCGTAAATCTCCCAGGGGTTGGTCATGCGGGCTCTCTCCACCGGTCGGCCGATTATCAGGTGAACCTCACCATATCGACAGGCTCGTGCCGGGCACGAGGCCGACCGCCTTGCGGGATCACCGCGTCACCATCCGATGCGGTGCCGCAACCGCCCGGCACTTCGATCGCTCCCGCCGCCCGGCCCCGAACCGGTCTCGCTCCTGTTTTCGACCGGTCTCGGCGCCTGATCAGGGGGCGGAGGGAAGCTCGAGCATTCCCCAGGCGGCGAGATCCCGGCACTGGGCCACGAGCTCACCGGTGAGCGCCTCGGCGTCGGCGTCCAGGAGCGCGGCGACGGCGCCCGCGATCTGAGCGATGGACAATTCGCCGTCGGCCACGCCGATGAGCGCGGCCAGGGCGGTACCCGCCTGGACGGAGCGCCCCAGTCCGCCGCCCTGGCGCAGGAGGATGACGCTGGGGTCGGCGCGCCCGGGCACGAGGTAGCGCTCCTCAGTCACGTCGGCGGCGACGATCGGCCTCAGGGCGGCGACGTCGTCGTCATCCAGGAGGGCCAGACGTCCGCGGACGGCGATCGACGCCGCAACATGCGCCCCCAGGGCCCCGGACGGGCTCGTGCTCACCTCCTCCAGGACGCGCCAGGGTCTGCGATGGGGACCCGCGGCGTCCACGGCCTCGGGACGATGCGCGAGGAGGTAGCCGAAGCCGATCGCCTCGACGCCGCGCGCCTCGAAATCACCGATCCAGGCGCCCAGGGCGGCCTCAAAGGCATCCCGCTCGCGCTCAGGGGCCAGGCCGCCGTCGC
Organism: Actinomyces gaoshouyii; assembly: GCF_002076915.1. Classification (NCBI taxonomy): domain Bacteria; kingdom Bacillati; phylum Actinomycetota; class Actinomycetes; order Actinomycetales; family Actinomycetaceae; genus Actinomyces; species Actinomyces gaoshouyii. The sequence continues at coordinate 203,112 of NZ_CP020468.1, read as the reverse complement.
GCAGCCACATGGTGGCGTACTCGACCGGGTCCTGGGCGTCGCGCTCGATGACCCAGGCGTCGACGTCGTCGGGGAACCACTCCCCCACGCTCGCCCGCCAGTCGGCACCGGCCCCGTGCTCCCAGTTGCCGAGCATGACCAGGGTGCCGCCGTCGGCCAGCCTCCCGGCGAGGCCCGGCACGAGGCGCGGCAGAACGGGCCCACCGGCGTCGCGGTACTCCATGAGCGGCAGACCGGCCTCCCGCACGGCGGGCGGGGTGAGGACGAAGGGCGGGTTGGAGACGATGAGGTCGTACCGGCGTCGACCGAGCGGCTCCAGGAAGGAGCCCGCGAGGAGCTCGAGGCGCTCGGGGACGATGCCGGCGAGCGCGGCGTTGAAGGCGGTGAAGGCCAGGGCGCGCTCGGAGATGTCGGTGGCGGTGATGCGCTCGGCGTGTCGGGCGAGGTAGAGGGTCTGGATGCCGCAGCCGCACCCCAGGTCGAGCGCGTCGCCCACCGGCCGCCGCGGTGCGAGCCCGGCCAGGGTGAGGCCGGCGCCGCCGATGCCGAGCACGTGATCGGGGGCCAGGGCCCGCCCCGAGACGAGCTCCCCGACGTCGGAGGCCACCCACCAGCGCGCCTCTCCAGTGTCGTCGCGCGCCTCGTGAGGGCGCAGGTCCACCAGGGCGCGCGCGAGCGCGGCCCGTCCCGGGCAGTCCCCGCGGCCCTCGGCCCCCTCGCGCCCCTCCAGCGCGACGAGGCCGATCCGGGCAGCGCCGAGCGCCCCGGTGCGCGGGAGGGCCCTATCGAGCTCTCCCACCCTCACGGGCTCGCCGAGCATGAACAGCGCGGTCAGAACGGCGACCGGGCCGGGCCCGGCATCCGCCGAGCGCCCCGCCTCCAGGGCGGCCCGTGCGGCGCGCAGGGCGGGCAGGCGGATCTCCCGGCGCAGGGCGGCCTCGGCGACGCTTCCGATGAGGCCAGTGACGGCGTCGATATCCCATCCGGACTCCTCCAGATCCGCTCGCAGCTCGGCGGCCTGGCGCGCGGTGAGAACGGGAGCGGGAGGGGATGCCGACCGTGCTGGGGATGCGGGGTCGGGCGGCGTGGCCTGCCCGCCCAGGGCGGAGGAGAGGAGCGAGTCGTGGGAGCTCATGGGCCCATCCTCCCGCGTCACCGCCTCATGCCCGGCATCCGGCGCCGGAGTCGAGGGGACCCGAGTGGGTGAGGCCCGCAGGCGGCGCCCTACATCCAGGCGCTGGGATCCGCGACGACCCCCTCCAATAGCGCCCAGGCCGCGCCCGTGGCCCCGGACATCTGGTCATTGTCGGCCCTGAGCACCTGCGGGGGAACCACGCCGAGGCCAGGACGCGCGCGCAGCTCCTCCTCCAGCTCGGGGCGCAGCACCTCGGTCAGCGGGGAGAGATGGCCGCCGAGCACGACGACGGGGATGTCGAGGATATTGATGGCCGCTCCCAGGCCCACGCCCAGGGCGCGGGCCGCGCGCCTGTCGGGCGTCGATGTGCGCAAAGTCGATTTCCTGCTGTTCGTCAACATGGGCTTCCTCGCCTCACTGGCGGCCATCGTGACGACCTCCCGCGCGGGGGCCGCGGTCTCCACGGCCGGCAACCTGTATGAGATGGATGCGATCGCGGCCGCCTACATCGGGGGCACCGCGGTCTCAGGGGGTATCGGCAGGGTGTCCGGGGCGATCATCGGAGCGCTCATCATGGGCGTGCTCAACATGGGACTGTCGATCATGGCGGTCGACTCCGCATGGCAGCAGACCATCAAGGGGCTGGTCCTCCTGCTCGCCGTCGCCGTCGACATCATCGGCAAACGGCGCACGGAGGCATGACCCGCAGCACCGGCCGGCCCCGCGGAGTCGCGCCCCTCCCGCGCATCGACGCGGGAGGGGCGCGCCGCGCGTCCCGATCTGCGTGCCGCTCAGGGACGATGGGCGTGGAGCCGCGTGCCGGGTTCGAACCGGCGACCTGCTGTTTACAAGACAGCTGCTCTACCAGCTGAGCTAACGCGGCAGCGCGGGCCTCGGTACGAGGCCCGGGCGCAAGTGTGGCACATACGCCGAGGATCGCGGGACGCTCTCAGGAGCCGGGTGTCGCGGCGGGCGCGGTCGGCGCTGCGCCCTGCTGGCTGTTGACGTAGTCGGCCAGGCTGTTCTCGGCCTGGAGCAGCCCCAGGTCGACCTGCTGCCCGTTGTACACGATCGTCGGGGTGCCCTGGAAGCCGCCATCTCTGAAGGCCTGGGTGGAGGTGTCGATCCACTTCTGGTAACCGGAGGATTTCACCGCCTCCTTGATGGCGCTGCGGGTATCCGAGGACAGTCCGGCCTGAGAGGCGACGTCGTCGATGGCACTCCCGGTGAGCATGCTCGCGTCCTGCTGGGAGAAAGCGGTCTTGAGGCGGGAGAGCAGGGCGTTGTGGTAGTCGAGGGCCTTGGCGGGCTCGTTGTCGAGGACGGCGCCCATGGCGTTGTAGGCCATGTTGGTCCAGTCCTGGCCGAGGGTCTGCGCCGGGTGGATGGCGAGGGTGATCTTTCCGTCGGAGACGAGTGTTCTCATCTCCTCGGCGTGCGTCGTCTCGAAGACGGCGCAGAAGTGGCAGGAGTAGTCGAAGTAGACGTCCAGGACGGGGGCGTCGGCGTTGGAGGAGCCCACCGCGAGATCGGACCCGTAGGTCCAGGAGCCGTCGTCACGGACGGCGGAGGGCAGTTTGCTGTTCTTCTTGGCCTCCTCAGCGGACTTCGAGTACCAGATGGTCCCGCCGACTCCGCCGACGACGGCGACGGCTCCGGCCCCGATGAGGGCGCGGCGCGTGAGAGCGGCACGGCGTGCCTTGCGGACCTGCTCCTCGCGCAGGGCCTGAGCCTTGGCGCGGGCGTTCTCGCGGCGCTCGGCCTTAGTTGGGCGGGGATCATTCGAGGCCATGATCGACTCCTCCGACTCTGCATGGATATCGTTACGAGTATCGTTGCACGATAGTTCACACCGATGATAATTGAATATTCACTCTTCGGGAAGGGGCGGCGAATTGCCGCTGCCCCGGGGCGCCGGGGCCGCGTCCCCGTCAGTGAGACCCGCCCCCGTCCCGCGCCGGATCCCCCGACGATCGCCGACGCCGCCGCCCCCTCACGGGAGAGGGCTGAGCGTCGCCGGCGGGAGGCGCATGAGCATCTCCAGCACGAGACACCCGACGCCGAGGGACAGGAGCACGACGGCCCACAGCACGCGGATCGGCCGACCGGGCATGAAGGCGGACACGATCTTGGCGCCTCCGCGCCGAGTGGACGCACCCCAGGGGACGAACCACAGGATGAGCAGGAAGACGAGCTCGCAGCCCGCCAGAAGAAGGGCCCTGCGATGGCGCAGATGCATGCCCGTGAGGATCGACGGGTCCATACCGACCTCCACGCCCATCGGATCCCGGAGCAAGAAGTAGAGGCCAGCAGCGACGACGCCGGCGAGCAGGATCGCGGGCAGCGCCGCCCCGGCGGAGCGCAGCAGGTAGAGCGGGCTCGAGGCCCACATGCGGGCGGTGTCCGCCGCCGTCGCGCTCCCCTTCTGGAGCCTGCGCCAACGCCGGTCGTCATCCCCACGGCCCGCGGCGCCCGCGAGCACTACGAGAATGGATGCGACCAATGTCACCCAGACAGGCACCCACATGGCGAGCATGACGAGGAGGAAGCCGACGCACAGGATCATCGTGCGACGGCGCCGGGGCTCGCGAGTCCAGTCGGGGAGCACGGCGGTCGGGGCATCCGCGCCTCCGGACGTCCCGACCGGGATGGGACGGGCATCGGGGCCGGCGGGGCCGAGCGCCCCGGCGGAATCAGTCCGCACGCCCATCAGTCCGGTGTTGACGGGACCAGTCGGCCGGCCCGATGCGGTCGGGCCGGGGACGGGGGCCCCCACCCCCTGGGCCTGGGGAAAGATCGCGGCCGGCATCAGCCGGGCGGCCTGGGCTGCGGCGCGGCCGACGGCTGCCCCGCCGATCGCGCCGCCGGAGCCCGGGGCGTAGAAGACGGGCAGCACCATCCCGCCGGCCCGCGCATCGACAGCAGCACCCTCGAAAGGAGTCAGCGCGGGGCCGCTCCCATAGGATCCCGGGGTGGCGCCGTCACCGGAGGCCGCAGGGGCCATCGTGGGACTGCCCCCCGGACGCTGGACCGATGTCGGGCTCGGCCCGTTCGCCGTCGGCATCCCATAGGCGCCGTCCGACGCTCCCGAGGACGGCAGCGGCCCAGCGCTGCCGGCCCCGGGCAGGACCACGGCGAGCGCCCGGGAGCCATCCCCGCCGTCGGCGATCTCATCGAGGACGGACAGAAGCCCATCGATCGAGAGGCGGTCCGCCGCCTTGGGCTCCAGGGCGGCGCGGAAGGCCCGCGCCAGGGCGGGGCACTCCTCGGGAAGATCACCGAGCTCGGGCGTGCCGGCGTAGACGCGGCGGAAGACCACCTGCCAGGGGCCGGAACCGAAGGGCGCACGCCCGGTGACCGCGAAGAGGAGCACACCCGCGCAGGCGTACCAGTCGACGCCGGGGCCGGGCTCGCCGCCGTCGAGCATCTCGGGCGGGATGAATCCCGGGGTCCCGGTGACCTGGCCGGTCTGGGTGAGGCGGACGTCGTCGGCGACCTGGGCGATGCCGAAGTCGATGAGGACGGGGCCCTGCGCGCCCAGCATGACGTTGGAGGGCTTGAGGTCGCGGTGGATGACACCGGCGTCGTGGACGGCGCGCAGGGCGTCGACCAGGCCATGAGCGAGGTCGGACAGGTCGCGGGCGTCGGTGGCGAGGTCGTAGGCGCCCTCGCGGTCGACCTCGCACTGGAGGGTGGGGCCCTCGACGAGCTCGGTGATGACGAAGGTCATGCCGTGGGCGGACTCGGAGTCGCCGGTCTCGATATCGAGGATGCGAGCAACACCGGCGTCGCGCACCCTGGCCAGGACCTGGGCCTCCCGGTCGAGACGGCGCCGCGCCATGGGGTCGACGGCGATCTGCGGATGGAGGATCTTCATGGCGACGCGGCCGCCGGCTCCATCGACCGCCTCCCAGACCGCGCCCATGCCCCCGGCGCCGAGGCGCCGCAGGAGCCGGTAGCCGCCGACGGTAGCGCCCGCCCGCAGTCCGCCGATCAACGGAGAACGAGGGGCAGAGGGCTGCGTCATGCGGCCAGGGTACCGGCCGAGCCGGATAGACCAAGCATGTGAGGCAGTTCACACAATGTTTGCCAGGTCTCGTCCTGACAGGTGTCGCGCTCGGGAGTGCGCCATGACACTATGTCTTCTGTCGGGGGCTTCCGCCCCGGCACCGCACCAAGGACGCCACGCGCTGCCCGGCTCGACCGAACTCCGTCAACCTCCGTCAACGCTGACATCCCGGCACCTCTCCACCACGGATCGTCCGGCACGTACCTGCCGGTGAAGGGAATAACTCCATGGCTACCGTGACCTTTGATCACGCCACCCGCATCTACCCGGGCAATGACCGCCCCTCGGTAGACCAGCTCAACCTCGAGATCGCCGACGGCGAGTTCCTCGTCCTCGTCGGCCCGTCCGGCTGCGGGAAGTCAACATCGCTCCGCATGCTCGCCGGCCTGGAGGACGTCAACTCCGGCCGCATCCTCATCGGCGACCGGGACGTCACCGATGTCCAGCCCAAGGACCGCGACATCGCCATGGTCTTCCAGAACTACGCCCTGTACCCGCACATGAGCGTGCACGACAACATGGGCTTCGCCCTGAAGATCGCCGGCACCCCCAAGGAGGAAATCGACAAGCGCGTCCGCGAGGCCGCCAAGATCCTGGGCCTGACCGAGTACCTCGACCGCAAGCCCAAGGCCCTGTCCGGTGGCCAGCGCCAGCGCGTGGCCATGGGCCGCGCCATCGTGCGCAAGCCCAAGGTCTTCCTCATGGACGAGCCCCTGTCCAACCTGGACGCCAAGCTCCGCGTCCAGACCCGCACGCAGATCGCCTCCCTCCAGCGCTCGCTGGGCGTCACCACGGTCTACGTCACCCACGACCAGACCGAGGCCCTCACCATGGGAGACCGCATCGCCGTCCTCAAGGATGGCCTCCTTCAGCAGGTCGGCACCCCTCGTGAGATGTACGACAAGCCCGCCAATGAGTTCGTGGCCGGCTTCATCGGCTCCCCCGCGATGAACCTGGGGCACTTCACCGTCAACGGCGATGTCGCCTCCATCGGCTCCGCCAGGATCCAGTTGAGCCGCGCCACCCTCGACGCCATCAAGCCCGAGGACGGCGGCAAGATCACCATCGGGTTCCGCCCCGAGTCCCTCGAGGTGGTCTCCGCCTCCGATGAGCACTCGATCCCAGTGCGCGTGTCTTTCGTCGAGGAGCTCGGAAGCGACGCCTACATCTACGGCGAGCTCGTGGGCGCCGAGGGTTCGGAGGACAAGCTCGGCAGCGGCGAGGACTCCAGCCAGATCATCGTCCGTGTTCCCCCGCGCACCGCTCCGGGTGCTGGCGAGACGGTCCACGTGCGCATCAAGCCCGGCCAGGAGCACATCTTCTCCGCGGCCACCGGCGAGCGCCTGCCCGCTTGATCGCGAGCCCCACGACCCTCTCGCGGGTCATCGTCTGAGCCCCGTTCCCGCCACGGCGGGGGCGGGGCTCCGCCGTAGTGGAGCGGAGAGCGCCGGCGCGATTGCCGGTGGGGCGGCGCCGGACGGCGCAGAGCCGGCTCCCGCGCAGCGGCGAGCGCCTCTTCATAAGTGCCGCCCACCCCGAGCGGTGCTAGCTGCGCCCAGTGGCGTCCCACCCGCACCAGTCGGGGATTTCCGCCCCAGTGGGCGCGAAAACACTAGTTGTTGCGAGTCATGAGGTTGCAGACGCCGCGACCAGCCGCCCGACTCACCGCCCGGCCGGCGTCATGATCTCATGCACCTGGGTGCCCGGCGGCACGGGATTCCTGCAAGAATCGTCGCATGCTCATGTCCATGCAGATCTCGGCCGCGACGATCGATCCGGCCCTCCTCGACCTGCCCTGGGAGATCCCCCTGGAGGAATGGCCCCCGGATGTTCTCGCCGCCCTGCCGCGCGGGCTGTCACGCCACGTCGTGCGCTTCGTCAACCTCTCCGAGCGCGTCATCGCGGTCAAGGAGATCGGCGAGGCGGCGGCGCACCGCGAGTACGAGCTACTGCGCGACCTCGTGCGACTGGGCGCCCCCTGCGTCACCCCGACCGCAGTCATCACCGGCCGCATGAGCGCCGACGGCGAGCGCCTGAACTCCGCCCTCGTCACTGAGCACCTGTCCTACTCCCTGCCCTACCGGGCCCTGTTCAGCCGATACATGAGCGCCGACACGGCCACGCGCCTCATCGATGCCCTCGCGGTGCTGCTCGTGCGCCTCCATCTGCTGGGCTTCTACTGGGGGGACGTCTCCCTGTCGAACACGCTGTTCCGCAGGGACGCGGGATCCTTCGCCGCCTACCTCGTGGACGCCGAGACGGGAGAGCTCTACCCCGAGGGGGGTCTGACGGAGGGCAAGCGCCTGTACGACATCGACGTCGCCCGCACGAATATCATCGGTGAACTCATGGACCTGCAGGCCGGGGCACTCTTGGAGCCGAGCGTGGACACGATCGGGGTCGGGGACCGGATCGTCGAGCGATACCACGATCTGTGGGAGATCCTCACTGGTGAGGAGTCCTTCTCCATGAGCGAGCGCTGGCGGGTGCGCCGTCGTATCGAGCAGCTCAACGATCAGGGATTCGACGTCGGAGAGCTGACCATGCGCACGGATGAGACCGGGGAGCACCTGGTCATCCAGCCCAAGGTGGTCGATGCCGGCTACTACCATCGCCGCCTGCTGCGCCTGACGGGACTGGATGTCCAGGAGCGCCAGGGCCGCCGCATGCTCAACGATCTGGAGGCCTACCGGGTCACACACGGGATGCGGGATCGGCCGCTCGAGCAAGTGGCGCATATCTGGCTCGCCGAGGTCTTCGAGCCGACCATCCAGTCCGTGCCGATCGAGCTGCGCCGCAAGCTCCAGAGCGCGGAGATCTTCCACGAGGTGCTGGAGCACCGTTGGTACATGTCCGAGGCGCAGCGCCGGGATATCTCCATCGATGAGGCCGCTCAGGACTACATCGCCCATGTGCTCCCCCAGCACTGGGACGAGGAGTCCTACCTGTCGCTCGGGGACAGCCAGGAGATGGAGGCGATCTTCACCGATGACGACGAGCCGCCCATCGAGGATGACGCCGAGTTCGCGGCCCGCGATGAAGAGACGGCCGAGGCCTACAGCGCCAACCCCTTCGGTTTCACCGCCGACATGAAGTTCAAGGGCGAGTGATCACTTCCCCCAATATGCGAGACCGGTCTCGGTGGATCAGTCAGAGACGAGCTGGGTCTCGACGAGGCGCGTCTCCTCGTCCGCGCGGCGGCGCAGCTCACGATGACGCACAACGGAGGCCAGCGAGGCCTGGAGGACCGCGTCGACGAGCACCATCGCGCCCACTGCCGCCACCCCCTTGTGGGTCCCACCGCGACGGCGCAGCGCCGCTCCGAGCAGCGCCCCGCCGATCCCGCCCTCGAGCACGAGCGCGGCGCGCACCGTCCACGGCTTCTCCGTGACGGTCTCCACGTAGGCCTGCCGGATCGCCTGGCCGGGTGTGCCCGGGTCGCTCACCATGAGGCCGACGGAACGGGTGACTGCATTGGCCAGACCACGGGGCTCGTGGACGACGACGCCCGGAACCTCCACGGGCGCCAGCGCCCCGGAGAGCACTCTGTCCACCCAGCCCGGCAATCCCAGGGCATTGATCATCGCGGTCAGGCCCGCGGCGCCCGGAGTTGCCAGGGCCCTGGCAACGGCCTCGGCATCGGCTCCCGGGACGGCGGCGGCGATCGCCGACGCGTCCATGACGTCGGTGAGGAGGCCGTCCACCACGGCGCTCAGCGCGGGCCCGGGCTCGGCGACCCCGCCCCACACGTACTGGGAGGTCATGCCCCAGGAGAAGACGGCGTCGTCCTCGGAGTCCCCGGTGGTCACGGCGCGAACGGTCATGTCGCCCTCGTCGACCGTCAGGACGAGCGCGGGCAAGGACTCCTCGTCCCAGCCGAACATCCCGAGCGACAGGCCCTCACCGGAGTGCAGGACGATGCGCCGATCGATCTGCGGGACAGTGGCCACCGCCAGCGGCCGCTCGAGAAGCGTGGCCTGCAGAGGCACCATGTAAGCGCTGATCGGGGAGACGATGACGGTGCGGGCCGTCGGCGTGCCATGGCGGGCGAGCCCGGGCAGCTCGGTGTCAGCGGGGAGCGCGTCGAAGGAGGCGGGGCCGATCGTCGCCGAGGCGTCGAAGGCGCGCGCCAGGGACTCGGCCAGCTCGCTGACCCCCATGCCGGGAACGACGCCGCCGCGAGTGGGCGGAGTGACGGCGACCCGCGCCTCGGCGTCGGCGAGCAGGGTGATGGACAGCAGGTGGGGTGTGCTCGGGTACCACTCGAGGCGCGCGACGACGCGCTCGGAGTCCAGGCGCTCGGCCACCTCCTGGGGCGCCGTGCCGGGGGCGATGACGACGCCCTCCGTGCGGTTCCAGCGCTGCGATGCGTCCTGTGCCATGGCGGTCTCCTCGGGGTTGGCTGCAGCCCATTGTGGCAGCAATATGGTCCGCGTGTGAATGAGGGCGGCTCCAGGCCCCGCGCCGGGGCGCAGAGCGCAGAGCGCAGAGCCCGAGCGCGGTTGCGGCCGCCGGGGGCGCGATCAGCCCGGGATGGCGAGACCCGACCCGCCCGCTCAGCCCTGGGCCACCGCGCGGCGCAGGCGGTCCACCTCGTACAGGGTGATACCCGTGGCCACGGCGGCGTTGAGGGACTCCACGCTCGCGGAGATCGGGATCGAGGCGATGACGTCGCAGGTCTCGCGCACGAGTCTGGACAGCCCCGCGCCCTCGGCGCCAGTGACGACGACGAGGGGGGCATCGGCCAGGGGGAGCCCCCCCACCGGTGTATCGCCCCCGCCGTCGAGCCCGACGACGAAGCACCCCTCCTTCTTCAGCTGCCGCAGGGCCCGCACCAGGTTGGTCTCGCGGGCCACGCGCACGCGGGCGGCCGCGCCGGCGGACACCTTCCAGGCAGTGGCGGTGACCCCGGCGCTGCGGCGCTCGGGGATGATCACGCCGTCGGCCCCGAAAGCCCCGGCAGAGCGCAGGACTGCCCCCAGGTTGTGAGGATCGGTGACCTGGTCGAGGGCGACGAGCAGGGGCGTGCGACCGAGCGAGCGAGCGCGGTCGAGGAGGTCGGCGGCGGCGGTGTACTCGTAGGCGGGGACCTCGATGGCCACCCCCTGGTGGGCGGCACGGTCGGTGAGGGCGTCGAGGTCGAGCCGGGTGGTCTCCAGGACGGGGGCGCCCAGCAGGGCCGCGCGACGCACGACGACACCGAGCCGGTCATCGGAGGCGGCCGAGACGGCCATGAAGACGCGGCTGATGGGCACGCCCGCGCGGGCGGCCTCGGCCACGGCGTTGCGACCGCAGACGATCTCGAATCCCTCGGGCACGCGGAAGCCCCTCTTGAGGCGCTCCATCTGGTTGACCCGCTGATTGGCCCCGGAGGCGCGGGCCTCAGCTCGGGCCTTGGCGAGCGCCTTGGGGTGGCCGACACGGTTCTCGGCCTTGGGCGTGGGGCCCTTGCCCTCCAGGCGCTGGCGGCGATTGCCGCCCGAGCCCTTCGTGGGGCCCTTCTTGGATCCGGGGCGGCGCCGGGGACCGGGGTACTGCTCGTTGCCGGGCATCGCATGCCCTCCTGTCTACGTTTCGTGGGGTTGCGGCGCGGGCAGCGATCCGCCCCCGAGCCGGGATTGGGTCAGGCGGTGATCACGCGAGGTGCCAGCGGGCGCCGCCCGCGGAGTCCTCGACAACGACGCCCGCCGCGGCGAGCTGGTCGCGCAGGGAGTCGGCGCGAGCCCAGTCCTTGGCGGCGCGCGCGGCCGAGCGCTCGTCGAGGAGCGCGGTCACGAGGTGGTCGAGGGCGCCCATGGCGGCGTCGGGGCCGTCGGACCCGGCGCCGCCGAGCACGCCCGCCCTCCAGGGCTCGGAGAGGGGGTCGAGGCCGAGGACGTCGAGCATGGCGCGCAGGTCGAGGGCCGCGGCGGCGACCGCCGTCGGCTCGGGGGACGGCGCGGCGAGCATGGCATTGAGGGCCTTGAGGGTGGCGTGGACGCAGGCCATGGCCCCGGCGAGGTTGAGGTCCTCATCCATGGCCGCGGTGAACTCGCCCGGCAGGGACCGCGAGCGCAACTCGCGGGCGGGGGCGTCCACGGGGCCGGCCGGGCCGTCCGCCTCACCGGGGAGAAGCTCGAGCGCACGAGTGATCGCGCCAGCCAGGCGCTCCCAGAGGGCGGCGGCGTCTGCGAGGGTCTCCTCGGAGAACTCGACCGTGGAGCGGTGGTGAACAGTGCCCAGCGCCAGGCGCAGCACGGGGGCGGGGTAGGCCTTGAGCAGCTCGGCCACGACCAGTGAGTTGCCCAGGGACTTGCTCATCTTCTCGCCCTTGACGGTCACCCAGGCGTTGTGGACCCAGTGACGGGCGAAGCCCCAGCCGGCGCCGTGGGACTGGGCCTGCTCATTCTCATGGTGGGGGAATCGCAGGTCGATGCCACCGCCGTGAATGTCGAACTCGTCACCCAGGTAGCGCCGGCTCATGGCGGAGCATTCCAGGTGCCAGCCGGGGCGGCCGCGCCCCCAGGGGGCGTCCCAGGCGGCGTCGTCGGGCTCGCCGGGCTTGGCGGCCTTCCACAGGGCGAAGTCGCGCGGGGAGCGCTTGTCCGCCTCGACGTCGGCGTCGATCTGGGCCTCGTCCTCCGTGGTGGACAGGTCCTCAGGGCGCTGGTTGGTGAGGGAGCCGTAGTCGGGCAGGGAGGTGACGTCGAAGTAGACGTTGCCGGGCGAGCCGACATAGGCGTGCCCGGCGTCGATGAGACGGGAGATGAGATCGATCATCTCGGGGATATGGCCGGTAGCGCGCGGCTCGTAGGTGGGGGGCGCGATTCCCAGGGCGCGGTAGGCGGCGTCGAACTCGCGCTCGAAGCGCTGCGCCCAGGCCCACCACTGAACCGGCGGCTCGGCGGCGGCGGACTTGGCCAGGATCTTGTCGTCGATGTCGGTCACGTTGCGGATGAGGATGACCCTCTGCCCGCAGCGCTCCAGCCAGCGGCGAAGCACATCGAAGGCGATGCCGGAGCGCATGTGACCGATATGCGGGGAACCCTGGACGGTGGCGCCGCACAGATAAATTCCGACCACCCCGGGGGTGACGGTGGGGGCCAGGGGGACGACGTCGCGCGCGGCGGAGTCGTACAGGCGCAGGGCCAGTGCCGGGGCGTCGGTGGTCTCGGTGCTCACGGGGGCAGCCTATCCGGTGGGCCCGTCGAGGAGCGGGGCGACCCGGATCGGTGGCCCGGGTCAGGGGCGCGCGGGCGGGTCGACGGGGTGGACGAGGGCGGTGGCGATGGCGAGCAGCCCCTCGGCCCGTCCGAGGAAGCCGAGATGGTCGGTGGTGGTGGCGGAGAAATGGACGGGCGCGGCAGCGGCCCGGCTGAGCGCGGCGGTGGCCTCGGCCATGCGGGGGGCGATTCGGGGGCGCTCGCCGACGAGCTGGACGGCGATATTGCCGATCTCGAAGCCGGCGGCCCGCACGCGCCGCGCCGCCTCGGCCAGGAGCGCGCTGCCCGCGGCGCCCTTCCACTGCGGCTCGGCGGTGCCGAAGTTGGAGCCGAGATCGCCCAGGGCGGCGGCGGAGAAGAGGGCGTCGCAGCAGGCGTGGGCGACGACGTCGCCGTCGGAGTGTCCCGCCAGCCCGATCTCACCGGGCCAGTCCAGGCAGGCCAGGCGCAAGGGCGTGCCGGAGTCGGCGGCGGCGAACGCGTGGACGTCAGTGCCGATCCCGGTGCGCGGGAGCACGAGGAGGGCTGCGGCGGGGACAGCGGTGGCGGGCGGGGCACTGGGGGTGGCGTCGGATGGGCTCATGAGAGCAGTGTGCCGTGCGCGGGCGAGGCGGGCGAGGCCAGCGGGGTCGGCATTGATTCGGCATTGATGTCGACTCTGATGCCGGCGACCGGGATATCCTCGGGCGTGCCCATTGACCGTATTGCCGACCGTATTGCCGGCGCCCCCGGCCCGGATGCGCCGCCCGCGCCGGCAATGCCGTCGGGAACCTCGTGCGCACTGCACGACTCGGGCGCCTGCCGCTCCTGCCCGCGAATGGGCATGGCGCTTCCCGATCAACTGACGGCGAAGCAGGGCGCCGTCGCCCAGCGACTGGGCGCGCATGTTCCCGACGCCGTCTGGGAGCCCCCGGCCATGAGCGAGCCTCTGCACTTCCGCAACAAGGCGAAGATGGCGGTCAGCGGGATGGCGGGCACGCCGGTCCTGGGCCTGGCGGATCGTTGGGGCGGCGCCGTCGACCTGCGCTCCTGCCCTCTCCATGTGCCGGCGATCGAGGAAGCCCTGCCGGTGCTCGCCGGGTTCATCGGCCGGGCGGGGCTGGAGCCCTACTCCATCCCGAGTCGTCGCGGCGAGCTCAAGCACCTCCTTGTCACCGCCTCCCCTGACGGTGACCTCATGGTCCGCTTCGTCCTGCGCAGCCGGCGCCTGGTGGGGCGACTGCGCGACGGGCTGGCACACCTACGGGGACTCCTGCCAACGCTCGCCGTGGCCAGCGCGAATATCCAGCCCATCCACCAGGCCATCCTGGAGGGGGACGAGGAGATCGTGCTCACCGAGGAGGACAGCCTGCTCATGCGCCTGTCACTGCCGGGTGGGACGCGGGCGGCATCGGGAGGGCCAACGGCATCCGCTCCGCGCGAGCTGGCGCTCCATCTGCCGACGCGCTCCTTCTTCCAGACGAATACCGCCGTGGCTGAGGCGTTGTACGCGACCGCCCGCGACTGGGCGGCCGACTCCCCCGATGGCGCGGGACCGGCGCGGCGAATGTGGGACCTGTTCTGCGGAGTGGGCGGTTTCGCGCTGGCGCTCGCGGGAGCGACGGGTCAGGGCGGGGATCGCGGACCGAGCGTGCTCGGGGTGGAGATCTCGTCCGCGGCGGTCGACGGCGCGCGGGCCTCGGCGGCGCTGGCGGGACTGCCCGCTGATCGGGTTCGGTTCGAGACCGGCGATGCCCGCGTGCTCGATCCCTCGGCAGCGCGAGAGCTCGGCGGGCTTCCGGATCTTCTCGTCGTCAACCCGCCGAGGCGCGGGATCGGGGAGGAGCTGGCGGGGCGGATCGAGGCCTCGGGGGTGGCGCGAGTGCTGTACTCCTCGTGCAATCCGGCGACGCTCGCCATCGATCTGGCGAGGATGCCATCGCTGCGCGTGCGCCGCGCGCGCCTGTTCGACATGTTCCCACACACCTCGCACGCCGAGGTGCTCGTCGAGCTCGCGCGCTGAGGCGGCGCCACCCGCCCTGAGCGGTGCCGCCTGTCCCCAGCGGCGCGTCCTGCTCGCACCGATCGGTGATTCGCGCACCCGTCAGCGCGAAAAGTGCTAGTCGACGCTCAGCACAACTCAGCGCAACTCGGCCAGGGCGCGTCGCACGGCGGTGATGCGCTCCTGGATCTCAGCGGCCAGCGCGGGGATCTCCAGATCGCGGATGGCCCCCGCCAAGTCCGCCAGGTCGCGCGCCTCGGGGAAGCCATCCCCGATGAGGGCAGCGGCCCTCCGCGCCGCCTCGCTCTGCCCCGCATCCACCGCAGCGGCCTCGGTCAGGAGCTCGGTGAGCGGCCCCCGCGTGGCTGCGAGCTCCTCGGCGACGGCGTCGAGCTCCCCGCCGACGAGTGCGCGCCTGGCCTCCAGCAGGGCCCGGTGGTCGGTGAGTCGCGAGATGCCCTCGTTCAGGGCGCTCGTCAGCTCCTCGAGGGAGCCGACGGCATCGTTCTCGGCCACGTCATCATCCCCGGCGAGGATCTGGGCGGCGAAGAACCCCGAGGCGAGGTTGTGCAGGCGCATGAGGGCGATGGCGAAGCGCACGGAATAGGCGTCGCCGCGCAGCTCGGAGACCTGCCCGGCCAGCGGCCGGAGCTCCTCGGCGCATTCCAGGACGAGGGCGTCCACCCTCCGGTAATGCTCCTCGAAGCCCTGAGCCCCGCCGTCCGCACCCGCGCCCTCCCCGGCCCGCGCCGCGCCGAGGCGCGCGACCTCATCCCGCGTGGCGCGCAGGGCGGCGCGCAGCTCGGCCAGCCTCGCCGAGAGCGCCCGGATCTCGGTGGCGCGGCGCTCCAGGAGGCGCACGAGGCGGGCGAGCTCGTCGAGCAGGGCGAGATGGTCGCTGGTGGCCTCCTCGATCGCGTGCATCTCCGCCAGCACGCGGGCCACTGGCCCCTCGGCGCCCTCCGCGCTCGGGATGCCGACCCCGGCGGCCACGAGCGCGGCCACCTCGGAGGCCACTGCCCGCCGGGTGAAGTCCACGGTGGACTCGTACCCCAGCGCCTCCAACTCGCGACCCAGCGCCGCCTGTCCCGCGGCCGCGACCTCCCGGCGGGTGGAGCCGAGCGCGGCCGAGGCCGCCTCGACCTCCCTCACGCGGCCGTAGGCCCTCTCGAAGGCGTCACGCTGCTCGGTGAGCTGGGGGAGGGTGCGGATGGACAGGTAGCCGCTGCCCGAGGGGACGATGGTGGCGAAGACCCGGTATTGCCCGCCGTCGGAGGCCCGATTGGTGATGTAGGCGCTTGCCGCGTGGCCGGCCTCGATGTCCTCCCACACCCCACGGAAGAGTCCGGCGGGCATGACGGCGTGGCGCACCACGTTGTGGGCCCGGCCCACGAGCGCCCCGCGCGGGTAGCCGGACAACCTCATGAAGATCGAGTTGGCACGGCGGATGCGACCGGCCGCGTCGGTGGTGGAGAAGAAGATCTCATGGGCCTCGAAGGCGCGCTCCGGGGCGGGCGGCGCGCCGCCCCCGGCAGGATCGCTCAGCCCAGTCGCCTGGGTCGGCTCGGTGCGCTCGGTCATGGCGGGGCCTCCTCCGGCTGGATGCTCGTCCCAACGGTGCCGCGCTGGGTCCCCCGAGACTACTCCCGATGCTGACGCCGTGTGCCCGGCCTGCCCGCGCCCCGGGCCATCGCCGCTAGGCTCAGGGCATTCGCGCCGGCCCTCACGCGGCGCGCATCCCACGGCAGTCACGCAGAGAGGCATCACGATGTCCACCGAGATCGTCACCCAGGCCGGACCCGAGCTCGTCGAGGCGATGGAGCGCCTCATCCCCCAGCTCTCCCGAAGCGCCCCCGCGCTCACCGCCGAGCAGTGCGAGGCCCTTCTGGCTCAGGACGGCGTCTACCTCTTCGCCTTCCGCCCCGATTCCCCCGCCGGGGAGGGCCCCGCCCCGATCCTGGGCATGCTGACCCTGGCGACCTTCACGATCCCCACGGGCCTGCGGGCCTGGGTGGAGGACGTCGTCGTCGACGCCGAGACGCGCGGACAGGGCGCCGGCAGGCAGCTCGTCGAGGCAGCGGTCGCCCACGCCCAGGAGCTCGGGGCCCGCACCGTCGACCTCACCTCGCGCCCATCCCGCGAGGCGGCCAACCGCCTCTACCAGCGCTGCGGCTTCGAGCTGCGCGAGACGAACGTGTACCGCCACAGCGCCTCCAAGAGCTGAGCCCCTCTGAAGCACCCGCGGCATTCGGATCCCGCTCCAGTCGTAGAACCAGTGGGTCCTGCCGCCGGTGCTCCGGCTGCCGGTGGCCATGATGCCGCTGGAGGGGTCCGTGTAGTACCACTCGTCCAGGCCGAGCCACCCGGTGGAGGGGTGTAGTAGTGCCAGCCGACGTCGTCCTTCCAGCAGCCGGTGCGCATGTAGCCCTCGGCGCCGAAGCAGTAGATGGCGTAGTTGATGGGGACGCGCTGGGAGGAGCGGCGGCGGGCGTGGAGGCGGCGCGGCATGCAACCCTGATACCAGGGCGATGACGGCCATCACATCTCAGGGAAGCGGCGGAGCCTGACCGAGGAGGCCGTCGATGAGCTCGGCCATGGAGCCGACCACGCGCTCGCAGGCCCGGCTCACCTCGGGCGGGGCCCAAGGCAGGGTGATGGGGTGGTCCGCGAGGGCGTGCATGGAGACATCGTTGTAGGAGTCCCCGATGGTCCATACCTCGAGACCCTCCGAGGCGCGGGTGTCCGCCAGGGGACCGGCGAGGAGCTCGGCGAGCCCGTGCCCCTTGGAGGATCCGGTCGGCACGATGTCGAGGAACTCGAGGTTGCGATGGCACTCGATCCCCGTCCCCCAGCGCTCGGCGGCCTCGATCTCGATGCGCTCGCGCAGGAAGTCGTCGGTGACGCGCAGCGGCACTCCGATGAAGCGATGCTCGCCCATCTGCGCGGCACTCATGGGTTCGAAGACCTGGAGGATGGGGGATGCGTCACCGTTGTTGTCAGCCAGGATGTAGTCCTGTGCAATCGTGGTGGCGTAGGTGGTCACACCCGGCAGTTCGGCGGTGTCCTCGACAATGGCGCGGGCGACTCCATCGGGGAGATAACGGGCCGCGAGGACCCGGTAGTCGCTGTCGATGAGGACGGCACCGGTGAAGACGATGCCGTAGTCGAAGCGCACGCCTTCGGGCTCCAGGACGCCGCGCGCGGCGAAGATGGATTTGCCGGTGTCGATGGCGAGCAGGTTGCCGGCGGCCCGCCAGCGCGTCATGGCCTCGCGGTCCGCCCGGGAGACGCCGCGGTTGAAGATGATGGTGGAGTCGAGGTCGGTGACGATGAGGCGTCGCATGGGCCCTCCGTTGGGCTTCTGGCTGGACTGGCGGATCTCCGGGCTTGCTCGGGCCTGGCGCGGGCACGGCGCCTGTACGCGCGAGGGGCGCGGGAGCGGTGCTCCGCGCGCCCCTCGCAGCCTAGGGCATGGGGCCCGGTTCGGCTCAGCCGAGGAGGCCCGTCCAGGCGCCGAGGATGCCGACGACGAACATGCCCAGGATGATCCACAGCGCGTTGACCTTCTTGTTGAGCAGCCACATGCACAGGAAGGTCAGGCCCAGCGCGGCCAGTCCCGGCAGCAGCTGATCGAGGATCATCTGCAGCGTCGTGTCGGCCACGACGCCGGTGTCCCTGTCCTCGACCGACGCGACCACGGCCGGGAAGTTGATCGTCGTCCACTTCGAGACCAAGGCGCCCATGACGAAGAGCCCCATGACGGCGGCCATCTGGGTGATCTTCTTGAGCTGGCCGCCGCCGACCTCGGTGACCATCGCGGTGCCCCGCTCATAGCCGAGCTTGAGCCCGTACCAGCGCGTGGCCACGCGCAGGACGTTGATGCCCAGGAAGAACAGCAGCGGCCCCACGATGGAGCCGTCGAGCGCCAGCGAGGCGCCCAGGGCCGCGAGGACGGGCCGGGCGGTTCCCCAGAAGATGGGGTCACCGACTCCGGCGAGCGGCCCCATGAGGCCGATCTTGACGTTGGTGATGGTGTCGTCGCCGATGGGCTCGCCCTTGGCGCGCTGCTCCTCCATGGCGGCGGTGATGCCGAAGACGACGGAGGACACCCACGGGTGGGTGTTGTAGAACTCCAGGTGGCGCTCGAGGGCGGCGGCCTGGGCGGCCTTGTCGCCCTTGTAGACCTTCTTGATCGCGGGCATGAGGGTGAAGCAGAAGCCCATCGCCTGCATGCGCTCGAAGTTGAAGGAGCCCAGGAGCGTCGTCGAGCGCCAGTACATGGACTGCAAGTCCCTGTTGGTCAGGGCGCGCTCAGGGGCGGCGGTCGTGGTGGAAGTCATGATCACGTTCTCCATTCACTCAGTCGAGCTCGTCGTCGAGGTCATCGTCCGCCCAGGCACCACCGGCGGGTGTGGGAGCCGGCTGGGGTGCGGGGGCCGGCTTGGCGAACTCGGGGTTGAGCTGGGTGTAGATGACGGCGAGGCAGGCGCCCACGATGCCCAGGCCCACTAGCGTCACTCCTGTCGGCATGACCTGGAGGACCCAGTTCGCCATGTCTCCGGCGCCCTGGGGGTCGGAGACGGAGCCCCTGCCGGCAATCGTCGTGGCGAAGGTGGCGAAGACGAAGCCCAGGAAGAAGAAGGGCATGAGCTTGCGCGCCTTCATCATGTTGATGACCATCGCGTATCCGACGACGACGATGAACCCGCCGGCGATTCCCAGGCCCTTGGTAATGACCTCGGGGATGGCGTCCAGCGCCTTGTGGACGGCGTCGCCGGAGGCCAGCGCCGCGACGATCGCGGTGGGGATGGCCACGCGCAGGCCCTGGAGGCCCAGGGCGGCGAAGTGCATGACCACGATGCCCCGGTAGTTGGCCTGCTTGGCGTATCGATCGGCTTGGTGGGCGAAGAACACTGCGATTGTTCGCACGAAGATCGTCAGGGCCTGACCAGCGACGGCGAGTGGGACGGCGACACTGATGGCGGCGTCGATGGCCGCCTTCGTACCGCCATCGCCGCCCATGGAGGCGACGGCGATGACGGTGGAGACGGTCGAGGCCAGGGCCGCGTCGGGGGCCATGGCGGCGCCGACGTTCAGCCAGCCCAGCGCGATCAGCTCCAGGGTGCCCCCGACGACGATGCCGACGGTGGGCTGGCCCAGGGCGAGTCCCGTCAGGGTGCAGGCGACGAGGGGACGGTGGAACTGGCGCTCGTCGAGGACGCTTCCCAGCCCCGCGACGAAGGCGACGATGGTGACCAGGATGATCTGGATTGTGGAGATGTCATGCATGGGAGAACCTTTCGCATGGGCTCAGCGCGAGGCCGGCCTCATAGCAGCCCCTTCGACTTGAGGGTGGGCATGAGGTCGGAGCGACCCGTGGAGGGGACCTGCTGGATGTACTGGAGGATGCCGCGCGAGTCGATCTCGGCGAAGGCGGCGACATCCTCGGGGGAGGCGTAGACGGCCTGGGATACCTGCGAGGTCCCCTGCTTGAAGGTCATGCCGCCCACATTGACCTCGCCGGCCTCGAGCCCGAGGTCGAGGAGGCGGACGATGTCCCCGGGCGTCTCGACGACGATGATGGCCTTGAGGGCGGCGTACTTGGGGTTCTTGTAGACCCTGGCCGCCTTCTCCACGCCCAGGACGTGGACCTTCACCTTGCCACCACCGGTTTGAAGGAGGAGGGACTTGCGCAGCTCGTCGTTGGCGGCGCTGTCCGAGACCGCGAGGATCGCCTCGGCGCCCAGGGAGCCCGCCCAGTTGTTGGCGACCTGTCCGTGAACCAGGCGGGAATCGATACGCAGGAGCTTGATGTCCATCAGAGCTCGTCTCCTTCGTCGTCAGAGATGGTGGGGGTGGTGGGGGTGTACTCCTCGGAGAGGATCTTGATGCCGGCCCTGCCGGCGGTGCGGGCGACCTCGACGAGTTCGGGCAGGCTCGCGCCGGCCATGCGGCGGGCGAGGACCTCGACGAGCATGGGCAGATTGGCGCCGGAGACGACGTCGGCGTCGGGGCGCTCCGCTGCGAAGCGCGCCGCGGCGTTGTAGGGGCTCCCGCCGAAGAGGTCGCACAGGATGAGGTGCTGCTCGGACGGCGAGGCCTCAACGGCCGCGGCGTACTTGGCGAGGAGGTTGTCAGGCCCCTCCGATTGCTCGAAGGTGATGGCGACGACGTCGTCGCTCGGGCCGACGATCATGGCGGAGGAGCCGAGCAGCCCCTCCGCCATACGCCCATGAGCAGCGATGATCACGGATACCACGGATAACCGCCTTCCAGTCGGGCCGACGGCGAGCGGGCCCGACGTCGGCAAACGATGTGGCGACAGGGACAATAGGCGCTCTCACCGGCCGATAGGGCTCGTTGGGCCCCGGTATCACCGGAGATAACTTGCGTTAGCAACGCGCGAGCCCAAGTGTTAGCAATGAGACGCCCGCCACGCCATCGATATTGCATGGCTCACATGAGGCCGCCGCTAACATGAGCGCTAGATGTAATCTTTGTCACATTTATGTCGATCCGACCGCCGTCCGCCCCCTCCTCGCCGAGACCGGTCGAAAACAGCACCGAAACCGGTCGCAAGTGCTGGCGCGAGCGGTCCAGCACCAGGCAGCACCGGCCCCTGCGCCTCGCAGCCCACCGCTCAACCGCCCCATGAAGATCACGGCTTGATAACAGGAGCCCTCCGGCGATGCGATCGGCACCCCCGCGCGCCCCACTTCGCCAGAATGGGTCTGAGCTGGGCGCATGCACAACCCAGCCCTGCCATCGAAGGAGATGCCATGAGACGATCGCCCCTTGTCGTCGCCCTCACCGCTGCGCTCGCCCTGATGCTCTCCGGGGTTCTGCTCGGCACCACCCCATCCCCGGCAACGGCCGCCGACGCCTCCCGGAGCGAGGCCTGGCGGCCCCGGGCCCACTACACCCCCGCCGCGAACTGGATGAACGACCCCAACGGCCTCGTCTATGAGAACGGCACCTATCACCTCTTCTACCAGTACAACCCCTACGGCCTCGCCTGGGGCAACATGTCATGGGGCCATGCGACCTCGCTCGACCTCATCCACTGGACCGAGCAGCCAGTCGCCATCCCCGCGACGGATGCCTACGGAGTCTTCTCCGGCTCGGCCGTCTACGACGCGACCAACACCTCGGGCCTCGGCACCCCCGAGGCGCCGCCGCTGGTGGCACTGTGGACCCGCGCCGACAATGCCACGGGCATCCAGGCCCAGTCCCTGTCCTACTCCACGGACCACGGGATGACCTGGACCAATCTCAATAACGCCGCCCCTGTGCTCGACATCGGCTCCAAGGAGTTCCGCGACCCCAAGGTCTTCTGGGACACGGTGTCCCAGCGCTGGGTGCTCGTGGCCGTCGTCGCCACAGAGCACAAGGTGCGCTTCTACTCCTCGCCCAACCTCATCGACTGGAGCTTCGAATCCGAGTTCGGCGGCGTGGGCGACACGACCGCCGTCTGGGAGTGCCCCGACTTCTTCCCCCTCGCCGTCGACGACGACCCCACCGAGGTCAAGTGGGTGCTCTCCCTGTCCGTAGCGGGACAGGTCGGGCAGACCAAGTACTTCGTCGGTGATTGGAACGGCTCCGCCTTCACCGCCGACCCCCTGCCCTCCTACGACGGCAGCGAGGGCACGGTCCTGGCCGGTTTCGACTCGGGCGCCTGGGACGGCTGGAGCGTGACCGGCAACGCCTTCGGCACCGCCCCGTCCACCGGCGCCACGCCCGGCCAGCAGCCGTTCACCGGGCAGCAGGGCCCCGGCCTGGTCAACACCTTCTACGACGCGTCCACCGGCCAGGGCTCCGATGCCGCGACCGGCTCGGCCACCTCCGCTCCGTTCACCATCTCCGCCCCCTACCTCAACATGCTCGTGGGCGGCGGCAAGCACCCCTACGACGCCGCGGCCACCGGCGACGACGGGGGCGGCACGCTCCTGACCGGCTTCGACTCCGGCACCTGGGACGGCTGGACCGTGACCGGCAACGCCTTCGGCACCGCCCCGTCCACCGGCGCCAACCCGCCTCAGCAAGCGGTGATCAACCAGCGCGGCCCGGGCCTGCTCAACTCGTACTACGACTCGGCCAGTGGACGGGGCACAGATGAGACCACCGGCACTGCGACCTCACCTGCCTTCACGATCGACGCCGACCACATCAACCTGCATATCGGCGGCGGCTCCGCCACGGCCGCCTCGGGCGCCGGGCAGACCACGGTGGACCTCGTCGTCAACGGGCAGGTGGTCAGGAGCGCCTCGGGCCGCGACCTCGAAGAGCTCAACTGGCAGAGCTGGGACGTCTCCGACCTGCGGGGCAGCCAGGCAACGATCGTCGTGACCGACACAGCGACCGGCGGCTGGGGCCACATCCTTCTCGACGAGGTGCGGTTGTCGGATCGGGCCGCCACGCCGTCGGCCTCGAACACCTCGGTCAACGTCGTGGTGGACGGCACCGTCGTCGCCTCCGCCACGGGAAGTCAGAGCGAGTCATTGGACTGGACGAGCCTTGACCTGCGCTCCTGGCAGGGCAAGCAGGCGACGCTCGTCATCGAGGACAATAACGCGACCTCCGAGTACGGGCACATCCTCGTCGACTCGATCACCGCGTCGAGCACGGCTGGCTTCTCCCAGCGCGATGTCATGCCGATCCTCGACCAGGGCCGGGACAACTACGCGGCGGTCACCTGGAACGGCGCCCCCAACGGCAAGCGCTACGGAATCGGGTGGATGTCGAACTGGTCGTACGTCAACGGCACCCCCACGAGCACATGGCGCACCGCGATGACCCTGCCCCGGACGTACAAGCTGCGCACCGTGGGCGGGCAGCTCCGCGTGGTGTCCACCCCGGTGGAGGCGCTGGCCACCCTCCACTCGGGCCAGCCGGTGACGGCATCGGGGCTCACCGTGGACGGCGCCGTCGATCTCCCCTCCGCAGCGGGCTCGTCCTATGACCTCAGCCTCACGCTCGATCCTGGTTCCTCGGCGCGCGCGGGGGTCAAGGTCCTCGTGGGCGACAGCCAGGAGACGATCGTCGGCTACGACGCGCAGATCGGGCAGGTCTACGTCGATCGCACCCATTCCGGGGAGGTCGGATTCAGCCCCGCCTTCCCCTCGATCTCGCGCGCTCCGGTGAGCCTGGGCGCCGATGGTCTGCTGCGTCTGCGCCTCGTGGTGGACCGCTCCAGCGTGGAGGTCTTCGCAAACGACGGCGAGGCGGTCATCACCTCCGCCGTCTACCCCTCGCAGGACGCCACGGGCGTGAGCCTGTTCTCCGAGGGCGGCGTGGCGGTGGCCACAGGCCTCACCTCGCAGGCGCTGGCCGACTACCGCTCCCCGGCGCCCAGTCCCGACCCGGACCCGGCTCCGTCAACGGGGTGGGTGTGGACCGGTAGCGCGTGGACCTACATCGACCCGGCCACGGGCCAGGCGGTGAAGGGCTGGCTCAAGGACGACGGCTCCTGGTACTACCTCGACCCCGCCACCGGGGCCATGGCCACCGGATGGGCGAGGGTCGGCAACCTGTGGTACTACCTGCGCCCCGACGGCACCATGGCCACGGGATGGCAGGCCGTCAACGGTCACTGGTACTTCCTCGAGCCGGCCTGGGGTCACATGCTGACCGGCTGGATCGCCGTGGCCGGCCACTGGTACTACCTGGCCCCCGACGGGGCGATGACCGCAGGCTGGCAGTGGATCGACGGTGCCTGGTACTACCTGGATCCCGTCACCGGCCGCCTGACCCCCTAGCCCTCTCGCCGAGACCGGTCGAAAATGGGAGCGAGACCGGCCCAATATCCACAGACAGGGCTGGTGCGTGGACGCCGGCCATCATCCCTGTGGATGGCGGACCGGTCTCGCTCTTGATATCGACCGGTCTCGGCGAGGGGAAGGCGGGCGGGACGGAGGAGGACTAGGACTGGGGGACGTTGCGCTCGAGCTCGGCGATCCAGGCGGTGCCACTCACATCGGAGGGCATGCGCCAGTCCCCGCGGGGGGACAGCGATCCCCCGGCAACGACCTTCGGGCCGTTGGGCAGGGTCGAGCGCTTGAACTGGTTGGCGAAGAAGCGCTTGAGGAACAGCAGTTCCCAACGCCGGATCTCCGGAAGCGCGTAGGCGACCCGGTCCGCCTCGGGCAGGCCCTGCGGCCAATCGCCCTCGGAGGCGTTGGACCAGGCCTTCTCCGCCAGGAAGGCGATCCGGCTGGGCCGCGAGCCCCTGCGCAGCACGTGCCACAGGGTGAAGTCCTGGAGGGCGTAGGGGCCGATCCGCGATTGAGTGGACTGCATGGGCTCGTCCTGACTACCGGGCACCAGCTCGGGGCTGATCTCGGTGTCGAGGATGGACAGCAGCGTGCGCCCGACGGCCTCGTCGAAGATCCGCTCGGCCACCACCCAGCGGATGAGGTGCTGGATGAGGGTCTTGGGGATCCCCGCGTTCACCCCGTAGTGGGCCATGTGGTCGCCCACGCCGAAGGTGCACCAACCCAGCGCCAGCTCGGAGAGGTCCCCCGTGCCCAGCACGATCCCGCCACGGGCGTTGGCGATACGGAACAGGAAGTCGGTGCGCAGTCCTGCCTGGACGTTCTCGAAAGTGACGTCGTAGACCTCGGGACCGCGCTCGCCGCGCCCGTAGGGGTGCCCCATCTCCGTGAGCATCTGCGTGGCGGTGGGGCGGATGTCGAGTTCAGAGAAGGCGCAGCCGAGCCCGACGGCGAGGTCCTCGGCGTTGCGGCGGGTGGTGGCGCTCGTGGCGAAGCCGGGCATCGTGTAGGCCAGGATGTCGGAGCGGGGGCGGCCCAGGCGGTCCATGGCGCGGGCGGCCACGATGAGAGCCTGGGTGGAGTCGAGCCCCCCTGAAACGCCGATAACGATCTTGGGGTTGCCGATGGCGCGCAGGCGCTGGACGAGCGCCTCGACCTGGATGGAATAGGCCTCGTAACAGTCCTGGGCCAGGCGCGCCGGATCGTCCGGCACGAAGGGGAAGCGGTCCACGCGCCGCCGCAGCCCAATATCCGTCCGAGGCGCGCGCAGATCAGCAGCAGGGATCTCGATGCGCTCGAAGGCCCGGGGGTTGGCGAAGGAGGCGGGACCCGGTGCGGGCGCAGCACCGGCGGCGCGCGCCAAGGTGCGGGCGTTGTCCTCGAAGGTCCCCTGACGCAGTCGCTCGGCGCGCATCCCCTCGATATCGACGTCGGCAATGGTGGCGCGCGGCCCGTCCGGGAAGCGCTCGGAAGAGGCGAGCAACTCGCCGTTCTCGTAGATCATGGTCTGGCCGTCCCAGGCCAGATCCGTACTCGACTCGCCCTGCCCAGCGGCCGCGTAGACATAGGCGGCCAGGCCCCGGGCCGAGGAGGAGCGCGCCAGGAGGTGACGGTCCTCGGCACGGCCGACGGTGATCGGCGAGGAGGAGATGTTGAGCAGCACCGTGGCTCCCGCGAGCGCGGCCACGGACGACGGCGGGACGGGCACCCACATGTCCTCGCAGACCTCCACGTGGAAAACGAGGCCAGGGACGTCGGCGACGTCGAAGAGCAGGTGGGGACCGAAGGGCACGGTCGCGTCAGCGGTTCCCGTGACTCCCGGCCCCCCGGGCCCCCGCACCCCCCGCAGGCGCGCGCGGCGCTGGTCGACCTCAGGAGCGTCGCCGGCGGCGAAGTGCCGGGCCTCGTAGAACTCGCGGTAGGTGGGCAGGTAGGACTTGGGGGCGACGCCGCGCACGGCCCCTCCGGCGATGACGACGGCGCAGTTGAACAGGCGATCGCCCACGCGGATCGGGGCCCCGATGACGATCGCTGGAAGGAAGTCCTCGCTCGCGGCCCGGATGGTCTCGATGGCGGCCAGCGCCGCATCGAGGAGGACATCGGCGTGGAGGAGGTCGTCGATGGCGTAACCGGTTAGGCACAGCTCGGGGAAGGCGGCGAGGCAGACGCCGTCCTCCCCGAGCGCCCGGGCCTGGTCGATGATGGCGGCGGCGTTCTTATCCGGGTCGCCGGGCACGACAGGCAGGGTGACGGCGGCGACGCGAGCGAATCCCTGGTCGTAGGCGGAGCGGAAGACGATGCTCGGGCGGCCCGCGGCCTCGTCCTGCGGGTCCGCCCAGTGCTGGGTGTCCTGGGTTGCCATGCCATGATCCTGCCATGATCCAAGCCGGCTCGGGCCCGGCCCGGCCCACGTCGCCCCGGACCGGCGCTCAGATGGAGGCGCGGCGCACCAGCCGCCCTGGCAGCAGGGTCCGGGCCGGCACGCTCTCACCCCTCAGCATGGCCGCCAGGCGCTCGACGCCGACCCTGCCCATCTCCTCGAAGGGAAGCGCCACGCAGGTCAGGCCGGGGCGGAGCTGCACGGGGGCGAGGTCCTCGTCGTCGATGCCGATGATGGCGACATCGTCGCGCACGCGCAGGCCGCGCTCGCGCACAGCGTCGTAGGCGCCGATCGCCATCCTGTTGTTGCCGCACAGGAGGGCGGTCGTCCACGGGTTGGCGTCGAGGAGCTGGCCCGCGGCCCGGTAGCCGCCCTGGATGGTGCCGTACCCGACGGCGGTGGCAACGCCATCCCAGTCGATCCCGGCGCGCGTGAAGCTGGCCCGGTAGCCGTCACGCCGGGGCCGGGCACCGACGTCGGCCCCGGAGATCTCGATGACGCCGATGTCCCGGTGCTCCCCGGTGAGGAGCGCATCGGCCTCGAGACGGGCGATGCGCTCCTCATCGGGTCGGACGCTGGGACGCCCGCTGTCCGATGACTGGCAGTTGACGAGGATCGTGGGGATGTCACGGGCCTCGGCCGGCAAGGTGACCTGGGCGCCACTGGCGCGCGCCTGGAGGACGGCGCCCACCCGGTGCTCCAGGAGCGAGGCGACGGCGCGGCGGTCGTCCTCCGCGCGCCCCGTGGTGGGGATGAGGAGTAAGGGCATGCCCTCGCGCAGGGCGGCGTCCTGCATGCCGCGGATGATGGAGGAGGCCTGCGGGCCGGTGAGGATGTCGGTGACCACGCCTAGGGCGCTGCTCGACCGGGGGTGGGCGAGGCGCGCCGTCCCCTGCGGCCGGTAGTCGAGCTCCTTCGCGGCCCGGAGGACCCTCGCCCGCGTGGCCTGGGGGATGCGCGAGTCCGGGCGGTCGTTGAGGACGAAGGAGACGGTGGTCCGCGACACTCCGGCGGCGCTCGCGATATCCGCCATCGTCGCCCGGCGCTCCATACGGCTCACGGGCGGGCCTCCTCCCGGATCGATGCTCCGTGCCCACGATGCCACAGGGAGGCCCCGTGGGCACGCGCCGCGCGCTACGCTCATGGGATGGCGGTCACAGTTCTTCCCTCCCATCCGGGCTTCACGATCCGAGCAGTCCTGTGGGACATGGATGGCACTCTCATGGACTCCCAACCGTTCTGGGATGAGGCCTTCGTCACCCGCACCCGCGAGGCCGGGGGCGCTCCCACCCGGGGGATCGTGGAACGCCTCACCGGAGCGTCCATCGAGACGGCGCGGCGACTCATCGCGGAGACGGGCGCCGTCTCCGACTGGACGGACCCGGCCGCCGGGGATCTCTTCACCGCGATCGCCGACGACGTCGGGGCACGCGTGGCGGCCTCCCCTCCCTTGCTCCCCGGCGCGGAGCGGATCACCTCGGCCTTGGCGCAGCGCGGAGTCGCGCAGGCGATCGTGTCCGCTTCCCCCCGCCGGATCGTCGAGAGCGTGGCGCGCGCCCTGGGGGACGTGTTCGCCGTGACCATCACGGGGGACGACGGCGCGGGTGCCAAGCCCGACCCCCTCCCCTACGCCACGGCGGTCGAGCGACTCGGCCTGACCCCTGCGGAATGCGTCGTCGTGGAGGACTCGGCGACGGGCGTGGCCTCGGCCCGTGCCAATGGGATCCATGTGGTCCAGATCGGCGCGACCAAGGTGTTCCCCGCCGATCCCGGGCTCGTCGTCGTGCCCGACCTGACCTCGGTGACGCCCCATGCCCTCCTGCGAGAGGACCGGCGGGATGCCCCCACAGGCGGTGCCGCCACTGCCGGCACCGCGCCGTCTCCGGATCAGCACCGGGGGGCACGATAAACACCGTTGAACCCCCTCCCCCTGTTGCTCCCTGTCCCGGGAGGGCCTGGAGAGGGGACTGGTCGAGGAGATCCGCGCCCTGGGCCACGGGGTCAATCCGGACCGCCAATTCGCGAGCGCGCTGTGAAGGTCTTCTCATGAGGATCGTCAGGCATATTCACGGACCGATCCATGAGCTCCGACATCTCGTTACGGAAATGTGATCCCGCGGGCGCCGGGGCTCCGATCTGGCGATTCTCCGCCGTTTCGAACGGATCGGGACTCGGCGAGATCCCATTCCACGACAACTTCTGAGCGACGAATGTGCTTCGCGGCGATCAAGTCGCATATGATGACGCCGTCGGGAAACGCCCCGGCACGAGGAGATCAGGGACTCCGATGACATGCCGCGGCGCTCGGGACTCGCGCGTTTCAGGGACCGCGCCCCCGTACCCGACCGGGGCCCCGCACTGAGGTGCGGGGCCCCTTTTTCGTTCCTCACGGACGACACATGTGAAATCGGGCATACTATACCCACGTCCTTCAGGATCGCTTCTCACATAAATAGTAACAGAAAAATAACATCCTGAAATAGGAGCCGCTCTTAGTGGGATATCGCCATCCCTACGGTCATCCGACATACATGGTTGGCATTCAGGATCACCCGCAACCCATACCCCTGCAGGTACCCGATGCTCGTCCACCCGCCCTCTTTGCGGGGCGCGGGGAGCGGCACCACGAGCGCTATGCGCGATGGCGCGCCCGACCTTTTCCTGGCCGGGCGCGCCATCGCGATGCGTCGCTCTATGCGGGCGGCCCCGCTGGCGCGCTTGACGCGCTTGGGGCGCGCCCCGCGCCCACGGCCCGCAGGGCGAGACCGGCAGCAGGCCCGTCCTCGCTGAGGTCTGCGACGATCTCCTGGCCATCCAGGACCTCCCCGGCCAAGATGAGCCTGGCCAGGCGGTCCCCGATCTCCCGCTGGACGAGGCGGCGCAGGGGCCGCGCCCCGAAGGCAGGGTCGTAACCCTCATCTGCCAGCCACTGGCGGGCGGCGTCGGTGACGATGAGCGTGAGGCGCCGGTCCGCCAGTCGCTCAGCCATCCGGGCGAGCTGGATCTCGACAATCCGGCCCAGCTCCTCCTTGGTCAGCGGGTCGAAGACAAGAGTGTCGTCGAGCCGGTTGAGGAACTCGGGCTTGAAGTGGGCGCGGACCCGCGCCATGACCTCACTGCGCTTCTCGTCGGGGCTGAGCAGCGGATCGATGAGGAAGTGCGAACCGAGGTTGGAGGTGAGCACGAGGATCGTGTTGCGGAAGTCCACGGTGCGCCCCTGGCCGTCGGTGAGCCGACCGTCGTCGAGCACCTGGAGGAGCAGGTCGAAGACCTCCGGGTGGGCCTTCTCCACCTCATCGAGCAGCACCACCGAGTAGGGGCGGCGACGCACGGCCTCAGTGAGGTGACCGCCCTCCTCGTAGCCGACGTACCCGGGAGGCGCGCCCACAAGCCGGGCCACCGAGTGCTTCTCGGAGTATTCCGACATGTCGAGTCGCACGATGGCGCGCTCGTCATCGAAGAGGAAGTCCGCGAGCGACTTCGCCAGCTCGGTCTTGCCCACGCCCGTGGGGCCGAGGAAGAGGAAGGACGCAGTGGGGCGGTCCGGGTCTGACACGCCGGCCCGCGAGCGCCGTACGGCATCGCACACGGCGGCGACGGCGGCCCTCTGACCGATGAGGCGCTCACCGATGACCCCCTCCATACGGAGCAGTTTGGCGGACTCGCCCTGGAGCAGGCGCCCCACGGGGATGCCGGTCCAGGCGGCGACAACCTCGGCGATCTCCGCGGCGCCGACCTTCTCGGCGATCATCGGCTCGGTGCCCTCGCGCGCGAGGCCGTCGGGGCCGGCGACGGCGGAAGCGGTCTCAGCGGCCTCGGCCTGCCGGATCTGGGTCTCGAGGGAGGGCATCTCCCCGTAGCGCAGGCGCCCGGCCTCCTCGAAGCGGCCCTCGCGCTCAGCGAGGTCGGCCTTGGTGGACAGCTCGTCGAGGGCGGCTCGCAACTCGCCGATGCGGTTGTGACCGGCCTTCTCGGCCTCCCAGCGGGTGATCAGCGCGGCCAGCTCCTCAGAAGCATCAGCGAGCTCAGCGCGAAGGCGCTCGAGGCGCTCCACGTCGGCGGCGGTCTCGATGGAGTCGGCGCCGCCCGCGGAAGGTCCCTCCCGGCCGTCGGCCCCGAGGGACTCGGCGAGGTAGGCCTCCTCCATGCGCATGCGGTCCACGCGGCGGCGCAGCTCATCGATCTCGACCGGGCTGGAGTCGAGCTCCATGCGCAGCCGCGAGGCGGCCTCGTCCACCAGGTCGATGGCCTTATCGGGCAGTTGGCGGCCAGAGATGTAGCGGTCCGACAGGGAGGCGGCAGCGACCAGGGCGCCGTCGGAGATCGTCACGTGGTGGTGGGCCTCATACTTGGGGGCGATGCCGCGCAGGATCGCGACTGTGTCCTCCACACTGGGCTCACCGACGAGGACCTGCTGGAAGCGCCGCTCCAGGGCGGGGTCCTTCTCAATGCGCTCGCGGTACTCATCGAGCGTGGTGGCACCGACCAGGCGCAGCTCGCCACGGGCGAGCATGGGCTTGAGCATGTTGCCGGCGTCCATGGCGCCCCCGCTCCCACCGCCCGCGCCCACGACGGTGTGCAGCTCGTCGATGAAAGTGACGACCTCGCCGTCGGAGTCCTTGATCTCCTTCAGAACGGCCTTGAGCCTCTCCTCGAACTCTCCGCGATACTTGGCCCCTGCGACCATGCCGGCCAGGTCGAGAGAGATCAGGCGCTTGCCGCGCAGGGAGTCGGGAACGTCGCCGGCGACGATGCGCTGAGCGAGGCCCTCGACGACGGCGGTCTTGCCGACACCGGGCTCACCGATGAGGACAGGGTTGTTCTTGGTCCTGCGGCTGAGGACCTGGATGACACGACGGATCTCGGAATCGCGGCCGATGACGGGATCGAGTCTGCCCTCGCGGGCAGCCCCGGTGAGGTCGGTGCCGTACTTATCGAGGGTGTTGTAGGTGCCCTCGGGGTTGGCGGAGGTCACTCGCCCGGAGCCGCGGACCTCGGGAAGCGCGGCGGCCAGGGCCTCCGCGGTAGCGCCCGCCTCCCTCAGCGCGCCGGCAGCGGGATCGGCGGGGTCTCCCTCGGCGAGGGCGATGAGAAGGTGCTCGGTGGAGACGTAGTCGTCGCCGAGGGCCCCGGCCCGGGTGGCGGCCCTCTCCAGGGCGGCGAGCAGGGCCCGGGAGGCCTGGGGGCGGCCAGTGGTGGCGCCGGAGGACGTGGGCAGGGCGAGGAGGGCGCGCCGCGCGGCAGCGCCGACGGCCGTGCGCTGCTCAGCGCCGACGGCCGCTACCAGCAGCGCCGGTGCGACGCCATCCGCCTGGGAGAGGAGCTCGCTGAGGAGATGGCTCGTCTCCACCTGCGGGTTGCCGCTCGCAGCAGCGGCCTGCGCAGCCCCGCCGATCGCCTCCTGGGCACGGGTGGTGTAGTTGGTGTCCATATGCGGGCCTCCTTGAGGACCTGAGTGCGACGCCGCCGGACGGTCCGGGCATCTTCGACGGGAGCAACCCCCGCAAGGGTGAGTCTATTCCACTCAACTCTGCGCGATCCTCGCCCGTCCTCCCCCGCAGGCGCCGGATCCCGCCGAAGGAGAGCCGTGAGCGGTCCCGCACCACGAGGTGGTCCCCACCGCCCCGGTATTCGGGGCGGTGGGGACCACCGGCTTCGAGCGGTCGACCGGAACGGCCCGCTCAGCCGCGCCTCACTGCTCGCCGCGGTCCCCGCCCTCGGACTCCTGGGCGTCCGGACGGCGGCGCATGACAAAGTAGGTGCCGGCACCGGCAGCCACCAGGGCGACAGCCCCACCACCGATCCACAGCGGACTCAGCCCGTCGGAGCCCGACACGGCGTCGTCGCTCCTGGCCCCGCCCGAGCCCTTGTTGCTGCCGTCGACCACTCCCATGATCCACTCACGCTGCTCCGCCACCTGGGCGTAAGCGGCGTTACTGGAGCGCGTGTCATCGCCCTCGGTGTCAAGGCTCGCGGAGAGCACTCCGACGAGCTCGCCGTTGACGAACAGGGGAGCCCCGGAGTCGCCGGCCTGGGTCTTGGCGCCGTCCTGCGCCGTGACCTGGATGGAGGGGGCGCCCTCGTAGAGGGAGATCTCGCTGAAGCCCTCGATCTTGCCGCGCGCTGTGGGCAGGCGGGTCTGGCCGCCGGAGCCGTCCTCGGACCAGCCGTACATGGTGCCCTCACCGGAGTCAGGGGTCTTGGAGGCGAGCGTGGGGTAGCTGGACAGGCCCATGTCCTCCACGGTGTGCAGAAGGGCGAAGTCACCAGCGGGAGCGACCTCCCACCGGTCGATGGCCACCGTGCGCTGGTTGCTTCCCTGGCCGAGGCGCACCGACCCGGCGGGGTTGGGGTACGTGTCGACGCAGTGGCGGGCGGTGAGCACCCAGTGGGGGGCGATCGCGGCGCCGGTGCAGCCACCCGCCTCACTACCCGTGCCGAGCTCCTCGGAGACGACGGCATTGGACTCGTCATTCTCCTCGGCGAAGGTGCTGGACTCCAGCGCCTGGGCGGCTGTCGCCGGGAGCAGGATCGTCAGGGCGATGGCCGAGGTGGCCACGACGGCGCGAATGGGGCGCAGGATTTTCATGGTGTTCCTTTCAGTTCAGGTCGGTGGCAGTGTGCTGTGCGGTGGACGGGGAGCGGAGGGCTCCGGAGCGCCCGAGGGCGGGCCGGGGCGGCAGGGTCGTGCAGGAGACGGTCTGCACGATGCGGCGCACCGCCCACTCCAGGGGGCCGTGGTTGAAGCGTGTGCGGATGATCATGGCCACTGCCATGCTCCCCAGGACCGTTCCCACCGCCAGCATCGGGAAGTACGTCGGGCCGGAGGCAGTCAGGACGGCGCCCGCAGTCAGCACGTGGACGACGTACACGGTCAGGGACATCGACCCCATAGCCTGCAGCGGGTACAGCCACCGTCCTGCCCTGCCGGCGATGAGGCTCAGGCTGATGACCACCAGAGCGCCGCCGGTGGCCGAGACGAGGTCGACAAAGCTACCGGTGTGGGTCTCCGGGTTGATCAGCGCCAGGAGGAGCAGCCGGTCGCGGCTTCCCTGGAAGGCGGAGTCGATGTTCACGACGTCGCTCAGGTAGGTACCGGTCACGGCGGCCAGGAGACCGGCCACGGCGACCATCGCCTGGGCAGGCACCGACGCGGCGACCAGCAGACGGTGCACCAGCACGCCCACCACCATGTAGGCGGCCCAGGTCACCGCCGGGTAGGGGGCGACGAGGAAGGGAGGCAGGACGGTCATAAAGGACACGGCGTGCACGACGGCGGAGGCGATGGCAAGCCACAGCAGCAGCACGGCCAGGGCGCGGTTGGTCCACCGCGGGACACAGGCGAGGGCGATGTAGCAGATGCCGAAAGCCTGCAGCACGACGGAGATGTCCCCTGAGAAGGGATCGATGAGCTGGTGGATGACGATGAGCAGGGCGCCGCGGACCATGAGTGCGTGCCGGGAGGAGGCCAGGGCCGTCCCGCCCTCACGGACGCCGCGGGTGGACATGATCGACAGGGAAACGCCCGCGAGCACGGCGAACAGCGCGGAGGGGAAGCCGATGAAGAGCACCCCTGCCTCTCCCTGCGGCATCATGATGTGCGCGATGATCATCCCGATCAGGGCGATCGCGCGAGCGATGTCGAGCCCGACGATACGCGCGGCGCGGGATGCAGCAGGCGCTGCCGATGACGTTGTTGGCGATACTGACATGGCTGCGACAATATGAGCCTCTTTGTTGTCGTAGCGTAAAAGCCGGGCGCAGACGGGATAACACCACTCCCGGCGCCGGCGTGAGCGGCAAGGCCCCTTCGAGCAGTCGCAGGACGCGTGAGCGGCAGGGCCCGGCCCCATCCCGGGAGGATGCCAGGCCACCGCGTAAGATTTGGGAGGGATGATGAGGAAGGCTGAAGGGATCTCATGCGTGTCCTGGTGGTTGAGGACGAGTCCTACCTGGCAGAGGCGATCGCCCGGGGCCTGCGCCGCGAGTCGATGGCCGTGGACGTGATCGGCGACGGGCTGGAGGCCCTGGAGGCGATCAGCACGACCGACTATGACGTCGTCGTCCTGGACCGGGACCTGCCGGGGATGCACGGCGATCAGCTCTGCGCACGCCTGGTCACGGACTTCCCGCGCACCAGGGTCCTCATGCTCACGGCCGCCAGGTCCCTGGACGAGCGCGTCAGGGGCCTGTCGATCGGCGCGGACGACTACCTCACCAAGCCCTTCGAGTTCCCCGAGCTCGTGGCGCGCCTACTGGCCCTGGGCCGGCGCAGCCAGCCGGCCCGCACCCCGGTGCTCCAGGCCAACGGCGTGCGCCTGGATCCCTTCCGCAGGGAGGTGGCTCGTGACGGGCAACAGGTACAGCTCAGCCCCAAGGAGTTCGCGGTCCTGCGGGTCCTCATGGAAGCCGACGGCGGCGTACTATCCGCCGAGACCCTCCTGGAGAAGGCGTGGGACGCGAACGCCGACCCCTTCACCAGCTCGATCCGGGTGACGATCTCCCACCTGCGCAAGCGCCTGGGGCAGCCGTGGGTGATCCAGACGGTCCCAGGTGCCGGCTACCGCTTCGGGAGCTGAGGAGCGGTGCGGAGGACCAGCACGTGGCGCCGTCGCCGTCTGACGCTGCGCACCCGCCTGACCCTGAGTTACGCGGGCCTGGTGACGGCCTCCGGCACGGTCCTGGCCGCCGTCGTCTACCTGTACATGCGGCTCGTACCGGTCAGCTTCGAGCCGATCCTGCCCGAGGAGGGGGACGACGCCGTCGAGATCCAGCTGTACCTGGCGCTCATGATGTCCGAGTTCTTCAGGACGATGCTCGTCATCTCCCTCGGCGCCCTCCTGCTGCTGTCGCTGCTGTCCGCCGTGATCGGGTGGGTCGTAGCCGGGCGCATGCTGGCGCCGCTGTCAGCCATGAGCGAGGCCTCCAGGCGTGCGGCGCACGGTGACCTCGGCCAGAGGCTGGACCTGCACGGCCCCCACGACGAGATCCGCGACCTGGCGGACACCTTCGACCACATGCTGGCATCGCTGGAGGCCTCGTTCACCGCGCACCGGCGCTTCGCCTCCAACGCCTCCCACGAGCTGCGCACGCCCCTGGCCACGACCCAGGCGATGATCGACGTGACACTGGCGGACCCCGAGGCCTCGGTCGAGCAGCTGCGGACCATGGCCGAGCGGGTGCGCGAGACCAACCGCGCCAACGTGGAGACGGTAGACGCCCTGCTGGACCTGGCCCAGGCGCAGTCCGGCACCCTGGCCCACGAGCGCGTGGACCTGGCGGGGATCCTGCGCTCGGTGCTGGCGGACGCGGCCGAGGAGGCCCGCTGCCACCAGGTGAGCCTGCCCCGCCCGCCGCGCGCGAGCGCCGTGGTCGAGGGCGACCCGGTACTGCTGCGTCAGGCCGTGTCCAACCTCGTGCGCAACGCAGTGCGCCACAACCGGCCGGGCGGCAGCGTGTCCACGACCATCAGCGGCGCCGAGCCTCGAGCAAGCTCACCGGGGCAGGGCGGGACGGTCGAGGTCTCAGTGGCCAACACCGGCCCGCTCGTATCCGAGGAGGACCTGGAGACCCTGTGCGAGCCCTTCGTGCGCGGCGCGGGCCGAGGTCGCACACGCGGCAGCGGTCATGGACTCGGCCTGGCGATCGTCTCAGCCGTAGCGGTTGCCCACTCAGGCAAGCTGAGCCTGGCACCACGACCGGGCGGAGGGCTGGTCGCCGCCCTGGAGCTGCCGTCGGCGCCGTGCCAGGAGGATGAGTAGCCCTCCCGTCACCGCCGTGGCGACAGGCATGATCAGCAGTTGGCCGACGGCGACGATCCGACCCGGCTCCACGGACGTACCCTTCGGACATGGTATCCACCGGATCCGCCCTGGAGCGCGCCTCGGAGCTCCTCGACTACGCGGCCACGCTTCCCGGGGCCTGGGTGGGACACAAGCCCGAGTGGGGCACGAGCGTGGCGAGCATCGGCCCCCGGCTCTTCGCGCTGCTCCTGACCCACACCGACGGCAGGCTCATCGTCAACGTGAAGCTCGACCCGGAGGATGCCATCGCCGTGCGACACTCCATCCCCTGGACCGAACCCGGCTTCCACCAGTCCAAGAGGCACTGGGTGAGCATCGACCTCACCGCACCCGGGTACGATGCCGATACCGCCCACGAGCTCGTCGAGGACTCCTACAGACTCGTCCACTCGCTGCTCCCCCGCGCTGTCCAGCAGGCCCTGCGCCTGGCCGCCACTACCGCGGAGGCGTCGCGCCCCACCTGGCAGTGGTGATCCGGGAGTCCTGGCCGAGGCGGGGCAGGGCCCGGCCTCAGGCATCTGTTCGCGCTTGCCGCACCCTGTTGTGGGGATCATCAATTTGCCCTGCGGGACTGTATCTGATTTCATCATGCCGGGCACGCGCCGTCCGGCGCGGCGTCCCCTCACGGAAGGGAGAGCACCATGGGGATCGACGACCTCAGGGACAAGGCCAGCGAGGCCCTCAAGAGCGACAAGGCCGAGACCATCAGCGACAAGGTCCTCGGCGCCGCGGCCGGCGCCGCCAAGAAGGTCACCGGCGGCAAGTTCGACGAGAGGATCGATTCCGCCGTCGAGACCGTCGACTCCAAGCTCGGCAACGAGTGACCATCAGCGGCGCAGCGCTGCTGCGCCGCGCTCGCTCCGACGAGCCCGGCATCCCGGCCGCCGTCGTGTGGGGCCCCACGCCATGCGCGTGGGGCCCCACACGTGCAGTGCGGTAGTGCGAGAGGCTCGCCGCGTGCCGTCGCGTCACGGCGCGGGGACGGCGCCCTCGCTCAAGTCGTTGATGGCACGGACGATCGCCTCGGGGGCGTCGAGCATCATCAGGTGCCGCGATTGCGGCAGTCGCCGGATCTCCAAGCGGGAGAAGACCGTATCGAGAGCCTGCTCCTGGTAGTCGGAATGGAAGGGCCTGCCCTCCAGGACGATCACAGGGGCCGCCACGGGCCCGCCCCGCTCATCGCGCAGCGCGGTCAGATCGGCTGCCTGAGCGCTGTAGGACGCGAGCTCGGCGGCAGCGGCGGACAAGGCCTCGCGAGTTTCATGGCAGGCGCGCCACAGCGGGTCGTCTACCGCTTCCGGGTGCGAGGTCTCCCGCCGCATCCCGAACCGGACCACGGCGGCTGCCGCGCCGCGCAGCGGGTCGAGGCGGAGGGCGGCGCCCACCGCGCCGGCCAGCGCCTTTGCCGCTGCGCGGCGCAGATGGCCGATGCGGACACCCACCTCCACTGCCGGGTCGGCGAGCACGATCCCCGCCACCGCATCCGGGCGCAGACGCGCCAGGGCCTCGGCCTGGAAGGAGGACATGGAGTGGGCCACGATGATCACCGGCTCATCACCATCGATGATCCGGGCCAGGATCCGTGTCCCGCTGAGGAGGTCGGGAGCACCCTCATTGACGGAGCCGCCGCATCGTCCGGGACGGTCGACGGCGATGATGGCGCGCCCCGGCAGGGCCTTGACCACGGTCTCCCATGCCACCGAGGCCATGCCGCACCCGTTGAGGAAGAGCACGGCAGGTCCGGATCCCGGGCGGCGGTGGACGGCGTGCTCGGCGATCCGGCCCTCCCAGCGGCGCTGCGCATCAGTCATGCTGCTCCCGAGGCAGGCGCCACGCCAGGTGGGCGATCCAGAGCGAGCACAGGAGGATCTGCACGATCTGGACGGGTCCCTGCGCGCCTGGGAGCACGTAGGGAGCCGCCACGCTGATGAGCAGCAGCACGGTCACCACCGCGGCCAGCCAGACCACCTGCCGGACCCGCCGGTTCCACCCCCTGCAGGCAGCGAGCGCCAGGGCGACGATGACGATCATGGCGACCTGCGCCGTCGAGGTGAAAACGGAGGCCGCCTCGTGCAGCCGCCGTCCCATGCTCGGCACGGCGGCGCAGGCCTGGTCCCTGCTCTCGGCGCAGGGCAGGTTGAAGATCGCATCGAGGGCCGTGCCGACCGCCACCCCGAGCAGGGCGAGGCAGAGACGCTGACTCCAGCGGGCGCCGATCCACCCCGCCCAGTCTCGTCGGCCGAGGAGGGCGATCGCCGCGAACACGGCGGCGGCGGCGATGTCGGCGGCGCGGAAGAAGTCGTGGAAGGGCTGGTCGGCGGCGGCGAGCTCGGAGACGTATCCCAGGAGGGCGTCGGGGCTGCCGTTGAGGGGCCAGGCCAGCCACGTGTTGTAGAGGACGACGGCGAGGATCGCCAGGATCCGCCCGCTCATCGTCCGGGCCTGACCAGCGGGAAGGCGATAGTCTCGCGGATAGAGGCGCCTGTGAGCATCATGACGAGCCGGTCCAGGCCCATGCCCAGGCCGCCCGAGGGAGGCATGCCCTGCTCCAGGGCTGCGAGGAACGACTCATCGAGCTCCATTGCCTCCAAGTCCCCCCCTGCGGCGGCCAGGGACTGCGCAGTAAGCCGCTCGCGCTGGATGACGGGGTCGACGAGCTCGGAGTAAGCGGTGCCAACCTCCGAGCCGAAGATGATGAGGTCCCAGCGCTCGGCCAGCCTCGCGTCGCGCCGATGCTGGCGGGTCAGCGGCGAAGTATCGGCCGGGAAGTCGGAGAAGAAGGTCGGTTCCACCGTCGTGCCCTCGGCCAGGTGCTCGTAGAGCTCCTGCATCAGCATCCCCCACCCCCACTTGGGGTCGTATGGCATGCCGACGCCCTGCGCGTGGCGGCGCAGCTCGGCCACCGAGGTCTGAGTACCGACCTCCTCGCCGAGCCCGGCGGAGACGGCCTCGGCGATGGTGACGGTTCGCCAGGGCGAGGCGAGATCGATCTCGTGCTCGACGCCGTCGACGCTGCCGCGCACAATCGTCGATCCGGTGGCGGCCCGGGAGGCAGCGATGATCATGTCCCGCATGACGTCCTTCATGACGTTGTAGTCGGCGTGCGCCTGGTAGGCCTCCAGCATCGTGAACTCGGGGTTGTGGGTGCTATCCGCGCCCTCGTTGCGGAAGTTGCGCCCGATCTCGAAGACCCTCTCCAGACCGCCCACCATGAGACGTTTGAGGTAGAGCTCGGGGGCGATGCGCAGGTAGAGCCCAAGGTCATAGGCATTGATATGAGTGCGGAAGGGGCGAGCGTTGGCACCGCCGTGGACGGGTTGGAGGATCGGAGTCTCGACCTCCAGGTAATCGCGCCCCAGCAGTGTGGAGCGCACGGCCTGAATGGCGGCCGAGCGGGACCGCACCATGGCGCGCTGACGCGGATTGACGATGAGGTCCACATGGCGCAGGCGGACCCTGGCCTCGGGGTTCTGGATGCCCCGGCGCTTGTCCGGCAGGGGGCGCAGCGCCTTGGAGGTCATCATCCAGGAGACGGCGAGCAGGCTGCGCGTTCCCGTGCGCGACATCCCGATGGTGCCGGTGACGGCGATCTGATCACCGCCGCGCACCAGGCGCCGGAAGGAGGCGAGGGCCTCGTCGCCGACGCGCTCGGTCTCCAGGAGGATCTGAATGTCGCCACTGGCGTCGCGCAGGGTGGCGAAGATGACACCGCCGTGATCGCGGATCGTCAGCACTCGCCCGGCCACGGAGCAGGTTCCCTCGGCGGTGGCGCAGGCGGCGTCAACCGTCACCGACGCGGGGTAGGGATCGATGCCGTCCGCAAGCATGGCCGCGCGCGCGGCAGCACGGCCCACGATCTGGTCGGAGGGCTTGGGCGCCGGACGAGCGACGGTCGAACCGGCGGTGGTGGCGAGGAGGAGGGCGGACTCCTCCGCACTGCGCTGATCCTGATCGGGGACGGGGCAGAGCCATCGGGGCACGTTGACAAAGCCCTCCGCGACGGCCATGGCCGCGGCGACCCGGGTGAAATCACTGGGCTCGGGGTAGCAGATGAGGCGCGGCACCCATTCGGGGTCGTACTTGGCGTTGGAGCGGTAGAGGGCCTCGAGCTGCCACCATCTCGAGGCGAACAGGAGGACGCGCCGCCACAGCCGCTGGATGGGGCCTGCACCGATCCGGGAGCCCTCGGTGAAAGCCGAGCGGAACACGGCGAAATTGAGGGAGACGCGATGGATGCCGAGCTCGCGGCCGTCGTTCATGAGCGCGGCGACCATGAGCTCGGTGATGCCGTTATCCACCCGGGGATGGCGGCGCATGAGATCGAGGCTGACGCCATCGGCGCCCCAGGGGGCGAAGGACAGCAGGCCGGCGATCTCCCCACGCTCATCGCCCTCGGGGAAGAGCGCCTCCACCATGAGGCACTCGCCGTCGGAGGGGTCGGCGAAGCGGCCCAACGCCATGGAGAAGCCGCGCTCGGGCTCGCCGTCGAGCCAGTGCCCGGCCAGGCGGAATAAGTGCTCCAGCTCGGAGTCGGGGATGGAGCGGTGGCGCCGGATGCGGGTGGTGTATCCGAGCCCGGTGAGCTTGACCACGGCACGGCGCACCTCCGGCAGGTTGTTGATGCCGAAACTCGCGGTGGACAGCACGGCCTCATCGCCCAGCCGCAGAGCGTGCAGCCCAGCCTCGGTGTAGGCCCGGGCGCCGGCCTCGGAGGCGCCGATCACGGCGGGCACCCAGCCGTAGGACTCAGCATGGCGCTTGAAGGCCAGGGCGGAAGCAGACCAGCCGGCGGGGTCACCAAGGGGATCGCCGGAGGCGAGAGCCACACCCAGGCCGACTCGGTAGACGACACCGCCGTGCTCGCGCAGGAAGACCGACTTGTCCCGCCGGGTGGCGAAGTAGCCGAGAGAGTCGTTCGGGCTGGCGGCCAGGAGCTCGCGCACCCGCATTTCCTCGTCGACGCTCAGGCGCGCCTCGCTGCGCTGGGAGCGCAGCATGACCGCGACGGCGGCGAGGAGGCTGAGAGCGAGCCCCAGGCCGACAAGAGCGAAGAGCCAGTCCGGCACGGGCGATGAGGCATCGGGATCACTGAGGAGTTCGATAATGAATCTCTTGGCCTGCCTGATGCCGAATCCCCCGTATAGGAAGGAGCCGAGGATACCGAGCTGGAGGACGATGACGGAGCTCACGACCAGGACCAGGACGGCGCGCCCCCCATTGCCGCGCGGCGAGCGCACCGTGAAATCCCGCCGTCGGAGCAACAGGATGATGAGCAGTGCCACGAGGATGAGCACGTTGACGACGAGCATCCAGGGGGACTCCTCGGCGAGGACGACATCAGCCGGAGCCCCCTCGAGGACGACATCAGCCGACTCCTCGGCGACGACTTCGGCCGGGGCCAGGAAGACGGAGGCGATCAGACCGGAGAAGACGAGCAGGCTGAAGCCCAGGCCGATGACCATAATGATCCACGCCGCGCGCTTGCGCCGGGCGATGCCCGAGCCCAGCAGGAGCAGGAGCACTCCTGAGACCCAGTCGACGATCGGCAGGGGGATGAGCCACGTGAGGATGAAGCCTATGGCCTCACCGACCACCGGCACGGAGAACAGCGGCGTGCTGTAGAGCAGGGAGATCGCACCGGCGGCGAAGAGGTAGCGGGACAGGAAACGCACGGCCAAAGCGGGGCGGTTGGTCACGGCGTTACCTCCTGAGGGAGCGGGGTGGAAATGGGAGGGCATGGGGGCATTCTTCTCTCAGGAGGGGAGCGGACATCTCGTCCACGAGGAGGAACCGCTTCAGGAAACGCTCAACCGCTGGGTTGCAGACGGGGCACCCTCACTCATAGGGGATCCCGATGGTCAGCTCCCGCTCAGATCAATCCTGTGGGCCCCTGAGGGATAGGTGACGCGCGATCTCCAGGATCAGGCGGAACAGGAGGAGCTGGGCGAGGACGCGGGCACCGTCGCCCAGGAGCGTGGAGAACAGGAAGCGCATCCAGGCCGCGGATGCCCCGTATTCGATTCCCGCAGTGATGGCCAGCCCGGTGATGACGTCGAGCAGCCAGCCACCCCCGTAGCACAGGGCCGCGACAAGGAAGATCTGGTGGGCGTGCTTGCCCGCGAAACCGACGGAGCCGTTGAACAGGGCGCTGAGCATCGAGTCGCCCGCGGGCCTGGCCGGGGCCGGCTGACCGGGCATCTGCTGGCCCGGAGCGTACTGCGCCGGCTGGGGATGCTGGTACTGGGCCTGATAGCCGCCGGGGGCACCGGGGGCGGAGGGCGCTGACTGCCGGTGATAGGGCGGGCCGGGGGTCATCGGCTGAGACATCGTGGGATCTCCTTGATATGGGGGACCGCATCAGACTACAAGATCGTCGGCAGGACGGGGCATGACGGTCCGCAAAGCACCGGGAGGAGCGCCTGTGAACACGGGCACGAGGCTCCTCTCCTGAGGCGGGAATCCTCCCGGGCGGACGATCGTCTCCCGAGGGCGGCGCCTCATCGGCCCAGAGCGCCCGGCACCTGCCGCTCGACCCGGATGGGGCGCCCTCCCCTGGAGGGGACTACCTGGACCTCTCCGTCGGCGGCCGCGGCGAAGACCCTCTCGAAGGCGGCTTGCCGGAGGCGCAGGAGCCGATTCTCGTCCTCCAGGCCCTCCACGCGGGACTCGAGGGCGAGGATGCGGGCGATGCCCTCCAGGTTGACGCCCTCCCGACTGAGAGCCTGGATGCGGCGCAGCCGCTCGACGTCGTGGTGGGAGTAGCGCCTCCCCCGCCCGGGGGTCCGAGCAGGGCGAACGAGTCCGAGGCGATCGTACTGGCGCAGGGTCTGGGGGTGCATGCCGGCGAGCTCGGCAGCCACGGAGATGACGTAGACGGCGCGGTCGGCCGCGTCCTCGGCGAGAAAGTCAAGGCTCTGGCCGGTGGCGCGCGAGGCTCGCCGGGCGTTCATCTTGCGGCCTCAGCCCTCAGCGTGGCGCGCGGATCGGTGCCCTCCATAGCGGCGTCGAAGTCCTGAAGGGCCTTCTTGGCGCTCTTCGAAAGCTTCTTCGGCACGGCGACCTCGACGGTGACGAGCAGGTCGCCCGTGTGCTTGGCAGTGGCGATGCCCGCGCCGGGGATCCGCAGGACGGTCCCCGAGGGCGTCCCCGGCTTGATGCGGACCCTCTTGTGGGACCCGTTGAGGAGCGGGACCTCGACGTCGGCGCCGAGCGCGGCCTCGGCCAGCGAGACGGGCAGGTCCATGCGCAGGTTGGCGCCATCGATGGAGTAGACGGGGTGCTTGGCCACGGAGATCGTGACGATCATGTCCCCGTTGGGCCCCCCGTGGTTGCCGGGGCGGCCCTTGCCGGCCAGGCGGATCCTCTGGCCGTCATGGACACCGGCGG
This sequence comes from Actinomyces gaoshouyii, assembly GCF_002076915.1. NCBI lineage: Bacteria > Bacillati > Actinomycetota > Actinomycetes > Actinomycetales > Actinomycetaceae > Actinomyces > Actinomyces gaoshouyii. Next base: position 159,386 of record NZ_CP020468.1, on the reverse strand, counting down.
GGATGCGCACGGTCATGGTGCGCTTGTCCGCGGTGAGCTCGACAGTGGCGCCGGCCACGGCATCGCGCAGGGACAGCGTCGCGCTGGTGATGACGTCGGAGCCCTTGGTGGCCTCTGGCGCACCGCCGAAGCCCCCGAAGTTGAAGGCGCCAGGGCGGCCATTGCGCCGGGTAGGGCTGGGCGTACCGCCGAACATGCGCAGAAGCTCGTCGAGGTCGGGCTCGGTGCCGCCGGTGGAGAAGCGGACATTGCCGCCCCCGCCGAACATGGAGGAAAGGATGTCCTCGAAGCCGCCCCCGCCGCCGGTGCCCCCGGCGGTGAACCGGGCACCGCCGCCGGTCATGTTGCGGATAGCGTCGTACTGCTCACGCTCCTTGGCGTCGGACAGGACCGCGTAGGCCTCGCCGACCTCCTTGAAGCGCTCTGCGGCGACGGCGTCGTCGGGATTGCGATCGGGGTGGTAGTGCTTGGCGAGCTTGCGGTAGGCCTTCTTGATGGCCGCGGAGTCGGCGTCCTTGGCGACGCCGAGGACCGCGTAGAAGTCCTTGGTCATCCAGTCCTGGCTGGCCATGGGTCACCTCCTCCTCACTGGGGTGGTCGTTAGTTCGTTCCTTGCGGCTGTGCACTTGTTCTCGCTCGCCCCGCCGGGCGGGGCGAGCGGGGCCCGGCTGGTGGCGCGTGCCCGTTCGGGCCGGACCCACGCCACCAGTCCCGCCCGGCGCTGCTGGGTCAGGCCGGGTTGGAGACCTGCACGCGGGCGGGCCGCACGACCCGCTCGCCGAGACGGTAGCCGGGCTGGAGGACGAGGGCGATCGTCGGCTCGTCGACCTCGGTGGACTCCACCGCCATGAGGGCCTCGTGGATGGTGGGGTCGAAGGTCTCGCCCACGGCGCCGAAGCGCTCCAGGGCGAACTTGTCCCCCAGGATCGTCTCGAGCTTGGTGACCGTGGTCTCGAAGGGACCGGTGAGGTCGCCGTGCTGGCGGGCGAGCTCGGCCTCGTCGAGGACCGGGATGAGGGCCTCGACGACGCCGGCGGCGCCGGCCTCCTGGTAGGCCGCCACCGATTCGCGAGAGCGGCGCACGAACCCCTGGTACTCCTGCTGGAGGTTGTACAGGTCCGCGCGGGCGCGGGCGAGCTCGTCGGTCAGGCGGGCACTCTCGGCCCTGGCCTCGGCCAAGGGATCGGGCTGGTCCTGCGCCTCCTGCTCGAGGCGCCCGGCGCCCTCGTCATCACCCGCCGCCCGGGCGGTGCCACTCGGGGCGGTGTCGAGGTCGACGCCGTCGAAGGCGGACTCGACCGCCTCGGCGAGGCTCGGGTCGATGGGCTCGCAGTCCGCGCCGTCGCCCTCGGAAGCGCTGGGGCCCGCACTCACTTGGACTCCTCGTCGACGATCTCGGCGTCGACGATGTCCTCATCGCCGGCCGAGGCACCGGCGGCACCGGCGGAAGCGCCCGCCGCGCCGGAGTCGGCCTGGGCCGCCTGCTCGGAGGCGTAGAGGGCCTCGCCGATCTTCTGGGAGACGCTGGACAGCTTCTCCTGGGCGGTCTTGATCGCCTCGGCGTCAGTGCCCTCCAGGGCCTTCTTGAGATCGTCGACAGCGGTCTTGACCTCGTCGTGGACCTCGGCCGGCAGCTTGTCCTTGTTCTCGTTCAGGAGCTTCTCGATGGAGTAGGCCTGCTGCTCAGCGAGGTTGCGGGTCTCAGTCTCCTCGCGGCGCTTCTTGTCCTCGGCGGCGTGCGCCTCAGCCTCCTTGACCATGCGGTCGATGTCCTCCTTGGGCAGCGCGGAGCCGCCGGAGATCGTCATCGACTGCTCCTTGCCGGTGCCGCGGTCCTTGGCGGAGACGTGGACGATGCCGTTGGCGTCGATGTCGAAGGTGACCTCGATCTGCGGGATGCTGCGGGGGGCCGGGGCGATGCCGGTGAGCTCGAAGGTGCCCAGCGGCTTGTTGTCGCGGGCGAACTCACGCTCGCCCTGGTAGACCTGGATGAGCACGGAGGGCTGGTTGTCCTCGGCGGTGGAGAAGGTCTCCGAGCGCTTGGTGGGGATGGCCGTGTTGCGCTCGATGAGCTTGGTCATGACGCCGCCCTTGGTCTCGATGCCCAAGCTCAGGGGGGTGACGTCGATGAGCAGGACGTCCTTGCGGTCACCCTGGATGACACCGGCCTGCAGGGAGGCGCCCAGCGCCACGACCTCGTCCGGGTTGACGCCCTTGTTGGGCTCCTTGCCTCCGGTGAGCTCGCGCACGACGTCGGAGACGGCCGGCATGCGGGTGGAGCCGCCGACGAGGACGACGTGGTCGATCTCCGACAGGGAGACGCCGGCGTCCTTGATGACGTTGTGGAAGGGGATCTTGGTGCGCTCAAGCAGGTCCGCGGTCATGTCCTGGAACTGGGCGCGGGTGAGGCGCTCGTCGAGGTGGATCGGGCCGGCCTCGCTCATGGACAGGTACTGCAGGTTGATGTTGGTGCTCATCGCACTGGAGAGCTCCTTCTTGGCCTGCTCGGCGGCGTCCTTGAGGCGCTGCATGGCGATCTTGTCCTTGGACAGATCGACCCCCGAGGAGTCCTTGACGCGCTTGACGAGCCAGTCGACGATGCGGGCGTCCCAGTCGTCGCCGCCCAGGCGGTTGTCACCGTTGGTGGCGCGCACCTGGATGGTGGAGAAGCCATCCTCGTCCTTGCCGACCTCCAGCAGGGAGACGTCGAAGGTGCCGCCGCCCAGGTCGAAGACGAGGATGAGCTCATCCTCCTTGCCCTTGTCCAGGCCGTAGGCGAGAGCCGCGGCGGTGGGCTCGTTGACGATGCGGTCGACGGTCAGGCCCGCGATGGTGCCGGCCTCCTTGGTGGCCTGGCGCTCGGCGTCGTTGAAGTAGGCCGGGACGGTGATGACGGCGTTGGTGACGCTCTCACCGAGGTAGGCCTCGGCGTCGGCCTTGAGCTTGGCCAGGATGCGGGCGCTGATCTCCTGGGCGGTGTACTTCTTGTCATCGATGTCGACGGTCCAGTCAGTGCCCATGTGGCGCTTGACGGAGGAGATAGTGCGGTCGACGTTGGTGACCGCCTGGCGCTTGGCCACCTCGCCGACGAGGACTTCACCGGACTTGGAGAAGGCGACGACGGAGGGCGTGGTGCGGCCGCCCTCGGCGTTGGGGATGATGGTGGGCTCGCCGCCCTCGAGGACGGCGATGGCGGAGTTGGTGGTTCCGAGGTCGATTCCGACGGCGCGTGCCATGTGGCGCTCCTTGATGCTCGTGGGCTTGCGGGGCATGGGCCCCTGATTGAGTCGTATGCGCTCAAGGATTGTGATTGAGTCAGTCATTGTCAACTTCCCAACCGCTTGTCTTGAGCCCGACTGACTCAACCCCTGAGCACCTCAAGGCATTCCCACCCCCCAGTGATGCCCGCCACTCCATGGAGCCGGGGCCGCGCCACACCCCGGGCGCGCCCAGGCATGCCTTCAGGTTTCTTTCAGGTGACATGGGTTCAATGGCCTCACCGTCGGACGATGCGCGACGCGAGGGTTGGGGAACCCGTTGACCCGAGAGGCATCGAGGCCGGCAAGGGTCCTAGGGAGCCCGTGCCGGTCGTTTCGACGAAGGAGGCTGCCTCCTCCCCTGTCATGGGAACCGGGGGAAGTCGATCAGCCTCATGAACGAAGGGCCCGCGGCCCCGGGAATCGCCACTCGGGGCCGCGGGCTCCTGTCATGCCGAACGCGCCCCCGGATCAACCGCTAGCATGAGGCCGTGATCTTCAAGGCCGTGGGGGAGTCCGCGCCCTACCCCGATCACGGGGCGAGGGAGCAACGCGTGTGGGCGACGATCGCCCCCCGCCAAGTGCGGCTCGACCAGCTCATCACCACTCGCGCCACCCTCGACCTGCGCGATCTGCTCGATGAGGACTCCACCTTCTACGGGGATCTGTTCGCACATATCGTGTCCTGGCGCGGCGGCCTCTACCTGGAGACGGGCCTGCACCGTGCCCTGCGCGCGGCCCTCCACGGGCGCACCATCATCCACGGCAGGATCCTGGAACTCGACGATTCAGGGCGCCCGCTCCTGGCACCGCCCCCGCCGGCCTGATCGACTCCCCGCGCCACGTAGCGGACCACCCACTATCATGGGCCACAGCCCTCGCTCCTGGCACCGGTCCATTAGTCTGGGGAGCATGAGCGCTTCGGACCCTCGATCTGAGTACCGTCGACACCTTCAGCACCGGCAGAAGGTCGTCATCGGCTCGGTGCTGGTTGCCCTCGCCATCGTCCTCGTGACCAGCATCGGCGTGCACACGGGGCTGCTCCCCTCCTACGACCCGGGCTTCTCAGCCGATCCCAAGGCCTCCGCGACCTCCGTCGCCCAGCCCTGCCCACCCGCCGGGGCGACCACGGTGGACCTCACCACCATCCAGGTCAGGGTCTACAACGGCACCCAGAACGCGGGGCTGGCCGGCGTCGTCGGCGACTCCCTGGAGCGGGCGGGCATGACGATCCTCGAGCGCTCCGACTGGCCCAACGGCGACTACAACGGCGATGTCGCTATCTCCACATCCCGCGCGGGGCTCACCAACGCCTACTCCCTGGCGCGCGCCTTCAACGGCATCGTCATCGTCCTGCTCGACACCAATCGGGACCCCACCGACACCTCGGTCTCCGTGATCATCGGCACCGACTACACCTCCGGCCTCATGTCCCCCAATGCCATAGGCGAGCTCACCGCCGGGGAGTCGATCAAGGCGCCATCATCCTGCACATCCGTGGCCCCCGAGGAGCCGGTGGCCACCGTCCACTGAGCCGCTCCGCACGCACGCGAGCAGCCCCCAGCGGATTCGCGCCGTCGCTCGCAGGACTACTGCGGACGACGGCGCGAAGTCGTTGATGGCACGGGGCCGGGGAGCTCTTATTCGGGGCCCGGACCGGCAGCGCGGATCGTGGCCTGCTTCTTGACGCTGCGCCGGGAGTAGGCGGGGCCCTCCAACTCGGTGCCCGCGGGCGCGGAGGCGGGCGAGACCTCCTCGAGGCTCGTGCCCCGCGCCTTCGAGATGGCTCGCATGGAGTGGTAGACGACGATCGCGGCGCCGGAGCCCAGCGCGATCCCGGAGAAGGTCATATCGCCGATGACCCAAGTGTAGTCGGCGATCGCCACGACCATCGCGACGGCGGCGGTGTTGAGGTTGACCGGGTCGGAGAAGTCCACGCGGTTCTGCACCCAGATGCGCACGCCGAGCATGCCGATCATGCCGTAGAGGATCGTGGCAGCGCCGCCGAGCACGCCTGCGGGAATCGTGTTGATGAGGGCGCCGAACTTCGGCAGCATCGACAGGCCCAGCGCGCCGATGGCGGCGACGACGTAGGCGGCGGTGGAGTAGACGCGGGTGGCGGCCATGACACCGATGTTCTCGGCGTAGGTGGTGGTTCCCGAGCCGCCGCCGGCCCCGGCCAGGATCGTGGACAGGCCGTCGGAGATGAGGGCGCGACCGGTGAGGCCGTCCAGGTTCTCCCCGGTCATCGCGGAGACGGACTTCACGTGGCCGATGTTCTCAGCGATGAGGACGAGCACGACCGGCACGAACAGGCCCATGAGGCTGAGGTCGAAGGACGGGGCGCGCAAGTGCGGGGCGCCCACCCAGCCAGCGGCGTCGATGGCGGAGTAGTCCACCTCGCCGCGGACCATCGCGGTGGCGTAGCCCACGAGCACGCCCAGCAGGATCGCCAGTCGCCCCATGATGCCCTTGAACAGGACGGTGATGAGCAGGATCGCCACGATGGTGACGACGGCGGTCACCGGCGCGGTCCTGACATTGCTCCAGGCAGCGGGAGCCAGGTTGAATCCGATGAGGGAGACGATGGCGCCGGTGACGATCGGCGGCATGAGACGATCGATCCAGGTCACGCCCGCGACATGGACGATGGCGCCGATGAGCAGCAGCGAGACGCCCGCCATGATGATGCCGCCCTGTGCGAGCGAGGCCCTGGCCTGGTCGAGGGGCGCCCCGCTCTTGGCGTCGAAGCCGGTGACGGCGGCGATCGGCGCGATGAGGGCGAAGGAGGATCCCAGGTAGGAGGGCAGGCGCCCGGAGGTCACCACGAGGAACAGCAGAGTGCCCAGTCCGGTGAAGAACAGCGTCGTCGCCGGGTCGAAGCCGGTCAGGAGGGGCACGAGGAAGGTCGCGCCGAACATGGCGACGATGTGCTGCATGCCGATGCCGACGGTGCGCGGCCATGAGAGGCGCTCCGAGGCGGTGACGACGGCGCCGGGCCTGATGGATCGTCCGTCCCCATGGAGGGACCAGCCCCGGAAGAGCGGGGATGAGGACGATAGGGGCGATGAGGGCACTGCGCTTCTCCTGTCGCGGGTTGGGGAAGGACTAGCGGCGTCGCCTCCCGTGGGTTCGGGGGCGCTCGCGGGTTCCTCCGCCAAGAGGATGCGGGCGGCGGCCCGCCGGGGTGAGGATACTGCCATGGCCTCGCCGCGCGCCCCGTTCCCGGGAACCGAGTCCCTCGATCCGACGCAGATCCTCTCCGGACCCGGCTACCAGGCGCCCCCGGTGCGCACCGACGGCGTCGCCACGGCGGCGCTCCTGTGCGCGATCCTCTCCTTCATCCCCCTGGTGGGGCTGGCCGCCGCGGGCCTGGGCATCTGGGCGCTCCGGCGGCTGCGGCGCTCCTACGGCACCGGCCGGACGCTTGCGCGCCTGGCCATCGTCGTGGGGGCAACGGCGTCCGTCCTCCAGCTGTGGATCCTCGTGGCCATCGTGGCGACCGCAGGATGAGCGCGCCCGAGCACGGGCCCCGCCCGTTCGGGCAGCGGCCATGACATCTGCCCGTAGCGAGGCCTGGCCTAGGGTGGATCGCATGAAGCCCTTCATCATGGTATCGACGCGTCCCGAGATCAGCGCCGCCGAGGACGAGTACGAGTCCTTCCTGTCCCTGGGCCGGATCGATCGCGCGGACCTGACCCATGTGCTGCTCGAGGAGGTCGACTTCCTCGGCTCCTTCAACGCCGAGGACGTCTCCGGCGTCCTCATCGGCGGAAGCCCCTACAACGTCTCCACGCCCGAGGCCTCCAAGAGCCGCTCCCAGCTGCGCATCGAGGAGCAGGTGAGCGAGTTGATCGCCGTCGCCCTGACCAAGGGGGTTCCCGTCCTGGCCACCGGGTTCGGCCTGGAAGTCCTGGCCGCCCACCTCGGCACGGCCACGTCGGCCGAGTTCGGTCAGACCCTGGGCACAGCGGAGGTGTTCCTCACCGAGGAGGGGCGCCACGACCCGCTCCTGGAGGGGATGCCGCCCTCCTTCACCGTGCTCGTGGGGCACCATGAGGGCGCCGTGGGCGTGCCCGAGCACGCCGTGCTGCTCGCCTCCTCCCCAGACTGCCCCGTGCAGATGCTCCGGGTGGGCTCCTCGGTCTACGGCACCCAGTTCAATCCCGAGCTCGATGCCGACCGCTTCGCCCAGCGCATAAGCATCTACACCGACGCCGGCTACGGGCATCCCGGGCAGGTCGACGAGCTCCTGCGCGTCGTGCGCGGCGGGGAGCACGTGGCGGGCCGGATCATCGCCCGCTTCTTCGAGCACTTCGCCCGGGACTGACTGGCGGCCGCCCACGGGCCGGAGGCGCCCCCTGCGCTAAGCCCGCGGATCAGCCCAGAGTGGCCAGAGCGGCCTCGATGACGTCGCAGATCACGACCGGCGCGGGCCTGTGAGCCACGGGCATCCCGACCGGCGGGGTGACGGCGGCGCGGCGGCCCGCCGCCCGGGCGGCGCTACGACGGCCCGAGCCCGGGCGCGGGGGCGCGCCCGCGATCGAATCGACGTAGAGCAGGCCCGCTACCTTGACCCCCCGCACCGCCAGGGCCATGGCCTCGGCGACCGTATCCATGACAACGACGTCGGCGCCGAGCCCCCCGAGGACCGCGGCCTCGGCGCGGCCGGGGCGCACCGGCCCGGGGACGAGTGCGGCGACGGCGCTGCCGCTGACGCCGTCGACACCGGCGACGACCTCCGTGAGGGGCTCATCCCAGGTGGCCTCGACGGGGCCGGTGGCGGGGAAGAGAGGGGTGCCGGAGAGGTTGAGGTGGTCGCCCATGGCGAGGAGGTCCCCGAGCTGCTGGGATCCCAGTGAGGAGGCGCGACCGACGAGGAGGGCGGCGCGAACGCCGGCGCCCGCGGCGATGCGGGCGAAGGCGGTGGTGCGGCGGGCGGCGCGGCCCTCGAACAGGCAGGTGCGGCCGCGGGCGACGAGCACGCCGAGACCCCCGCGGTCGTAGGACATGAGGGAGTCCTCCTGACCCGAGGAGCCGGGCGCGGAGACACCGGGGAGGAAGGAGAGGCGGACGCGGGAGGACGGGCGCCCCCAGGCGTCGTCGAGGTCGGTCAGGAGCGCGGGCTCGGCGATGACGAGCAGGTCGTGGCGGGCACGGCCCGTGGCGAGAACGATGGAGGCGCCTGCGGGGTCCTCGTCCCATGTTCCGGCGGCGGGGGACGTTGCCACGGGGTCTCCCTCCGGTTGTCTCCGAGTGCTCCGGGTCCAGCCTACCCGTTCACGCTGTCAGGACCCTATGAGACCCGTCGCCGCCGTGCCGCCGGGCGGACCGCTGATCAAAGCCGGCGGCAGGGAGGGATCGCATTTCCCCTTCTCGATCGAGTTGACCGACTGGCGGGGCACGCGAGCGCGCGGAGCGGCGCGAGGCTGCGGCCGAGTCCGCGGGGCGCCCTGGGGGACAATGCCCCCATGACACCGGCCAATCGCACGAGTCCGGGCGCACCCGGGCAGGCCGCCCTCGAGGCGCTCCTGGCCTCGCCGCCCGCCCTCCCCGTCGTCGCCGGGTTGTCGCGGCTGCGCTCCATGCTGGCCTCCCCCGCTCCCGACGGCGGGGCGCCGGCCCTCGTCGTCACGGCCCCTCCCGGAACGGGCAAGACCACGCTCGTGCCGCCGCTCGTGGCGCGGGCGCTCTTCGAGGCCGGGGAGGGCGGGGCCGTCGGGCGCGTCATCGTCACCCAGCCGCGCCGCGTGGCCGCCAGGGCCACCGCGCGGCGCCTGGCCGACCTGCTGGGCGAGGAGGCCGGAGGAACCGTCGGCTACGCGGTGCGCGGAGAGCGCCGCACCGGGCCGGACACCCGCATCGAGGTCGTCACGGCGGGCCTCCTCCTGCGCCGCCTCCAGACCGAGCCGGACCTGCCGGGCGTGGGCGCCGTCATCCTCGACGAGGTCCATGAGCGGGCGCTCGACGCCGATCTCCTCCTCGCACTGCTGCTCGATACGCGCGCGGGGCTGCGTGAGGACCTCACCCTCATCGCGATGTCGGCGACGCTGGACGCGGATCGTCTGCGCGAGCTGCTCGGCGGGGCGACTGGGGGCACGGGCGTCGAGAGCGCCGGCGGCGGAGCGGGGGAGGCCGGAGCGCTCGCCCCGCTGCTCGATGTGCCCGGCGCGCTCCACCCCATCACCGAGCACTGGGCGCCGCCGCCCACGACCACGGCGCGGCTGGGCCCGCGCGGGGTGCCGAGGGACTTTCTCGCGCATATCGCCGCGACCACGGTGCGGGCGCTGGCGGAGCACGACGGCGATGTTCTCGTCTTCCTCCCCGGCGCGCGGGAGGTCGACGACGTCGTCACCCGCCTGCGCCAGAGCCCGCCGGGGGCCGGGGGCAGCGCGGGAGGAGCGGATGTGCTGCCGTTGCACGGGCGGCTTCCCGCGGCGGCGCAGGACGCGGCACTGGCACCGAGCCCGCCGGGGCGGCGTCGGGTGATCGTGTCGACGAATGTCGCCGAGTCCTCGCTGACCGTGCCGGGGGTGCGGATCGTCGTCGACTCGACGCTCGCGCGCGAGCCGCGCCTCGACGTCGCCCGCTCGATGAGCTGGCTGACCACGGTGGGAGAGTCGCGGTCGGCGGGGGCTCAGCGGGCGGGGCGCGCCGGCCGCGAGGGGCCGGGCGCGGTCTACCGGTGCTGCACGGCCTCGGACTGGGCGCGCGCAGCGGCCTCCCCCACCCCGGAGATCCTGTCCGCCGACCTCACCGGGCTCGCCCTGGAGCTGGCGGCCTGGGGCGCCCCCGGCGGGGTGGGGCTGCACTCGCCGGCCTGGATCGATCCACCGCCGGCGGCGGCGATGCGGGCCGCCGAGGAGGCACTGGTCTCACTCGGGCTGCTTGAGCCCAGTGGGAGGGGCGGCGACGTGGGAGACGACCACATCGACACCGATGGAGGCCGGGCACCGGGCATGGGCGCGATCACCCCGCTGGGCCGGGCTGTCGCGGCGATCCCGGCGCCGGCGCGTCAGGCCCGGGCTCTTCTCGTGGCGGCGGGCATGATCGGGGCTCGGCCAGCCGCTCGCGCCGCGGCGCTCCTCACCTCTGACCTGCGGGCGCCGGGAGCGGATCTGACGGCGCTGGCGAGGTCGGTCCGCGAGCGCCGGACGGGCGCGCGGAACGCCTGGCAGTGGAGCCAGGAGGCCGCGCGTCTTGAGCGATCGGTCATGCGCGCGCTCGCCGACGCGGGGGCCGCGAGGGGCTCGGGCGCGGCGGCGGGTGCCCAGGAGGCGCTGCGCGCCCCGGGCCACTTCAGTGCCCTGAGCACTCCGGGGACCGACGGCGCCCGGGCTCTTGGCGGCCTCGACAGGCTCAGCGGACTGGGCGGACTGGGCGGCGCAGAGGAATCGGTTGCGCTGGTGGCGGCGCTGGCCCACCCCGAGTGGATCGCGCGTCGCCGCGACTCGACGGGCTCAGCCGGTCCAGCGGGCTCGACCGGTCAGGCCGCGCCCGGTGGCTCTTCGCGTCCCGTCGGCCCCATCCCCGGGCGGGCGCGGGCGGAGGGCGCCTACGCGAGCGTGGGTGGCACGGGCCTGCGTCTGCCGGCGGATTCCCCACTCGCCTCCTCGCGCTGGCTGGCGGTGGCCGACGTCGACCGCTCCCCGGGCTGCGGCGATGCCCTCATCCGGGCGGCGGCCCCTCTTGACGAGGAGGTGGCCCTCGCCGTCGCCGCGGATCGGCTCAGCGAGGAGGCCCGGACCGTGTGGGCTGATGTCCGCCTGCGCACGGAGCGCGCCCGCTGCCTCGGTGCGATCGTCCTGGCCACCGCTCCCGGCCCGCCGCCGAGCCCGGACGAGGCCGCGAGCGCCGTCGCCCGGGCAGTACGGGAGGAGGGCCTGGGAATCCTGCCCTGGAGCGACGGGGCGCGTGAACTGCGCGGCCGCCTGGCGCTGCTGAGCACCGAGATCGGCGAGCCCTGGCCGGCGATGGACGACGAATCGCTGGTGGACGCTGCCGAGACGTGGCTGGGACCGGCCGTCCAGGCGCTCATGGCGGGCGGCGGGCGCTTCGTTCTGCGGAGACTGGACACGCTGGCCGCGCTGCGGTCGCTCCTTCCGTGGCCCGAGGCGGCGCGGCTCGATGAGCTCGCCCCGGAGCGCCTGGAGGTGCCGTCCGGCTCGCATGTCCGTCTGGCCTATACGGGCGACGACGGCGAGTCACTGCCCCGCCCGGTGCTGGCGGTGCGGGTGCAGGAGTGCTTCGGCTGGGCGAGCACGCCGCGCGTGGCGGGTGGGCGGGTCCCGGTGCTCATCCACCTGCTCTCCCCGGCGCGCAGGCCCGTCGCGGTGACGGATGACCTCGCCTCCTTCTGGGCCCAGGGGTACCCCCAGGTGCGCGCCGAGCTGCGCGGGCGCTACCCGAAGCACGCCTGGCCGGAGGACCCGTGGTCCGCCCCGGCGACTCGAGGGACGGGGCGGCGCCGCTCCCGGGCCTGAGGACGGAGCGCCCCGACTCGCGACTCCGCCGCGCTCGCAGCCTGCAGGGCGCGGCGCCGGGGCTTGAGCGGGGACTGCCCGCCTCGCGCCGGCCTGCTGCGCGTCGGTGCCCGGGCGTGCCAGGCTGGCCCCATGAGCGCGAGCGTGTTCCGCAAGGTTGATGAGGGGCCGGTCTCCACGGCGGTGGAGGCGCAGGGCCTGAACTGGCTCGCCGAGGCGATGCCCGACGGCGGCGCGCACGTCGTCCCGGTGACGCAGGGCGAGGGATGGATCGAGGAGCCGCGGCTCAGCCACGGGGGCACCACGGCCGAGGCCGCGGAGGCCTTCGGCCGCGCCTTGGCGGTCACCCACGCAGCGGGCGCCCCGTTCTTCGGGGCATCTCCCCCGGGATGGGACGGCATCGGGCAAATGGGGCGCTCGCGCATCCGGCTGCGTCCCCATGATTCCTCCGATCCGGCGGTCATCAGCCGACCGTGGGGAGCCTTCTACGCCGAGGACCGCATTGGCGCCTACATCGCCGACTGCCGGGACTCCGGAGCGCTGAGCGAGAGGGGCGCGCGGGTGCTGGACAGGGTCTGCTCGCGGCTTGCCGACGGCGTCTTCGACTCCCCGCAGCCGGCGCTCGTCGAGGCGGGGGCAGCGGCGCGGGGGCAGGCGCGCGCGGTCTCCCGCACGCATGGGGACCTGTGGTGCGGCAACGTGCTGTGGGTGCCGGTCGGGGAGACCGACTGGGCGCCGTCGGGCACGGGGCTCGGGCCGCGGCTGACCGGGGGCACGGCGCGAGCGGCGGCAGCCGGCTCGGGTTCGAGCGGCGGCCTGCCGGGCGATGTCGGCGTCCTCATCGACCCGATGGCGCAGGGCGCGCATGCGGAGACAGATCTGGCAGCGCTGGGGATGTTCGGGCAGTCGCATCTCACGCGGATCATCGGGGCCTACAACGAGGTCTCACCGCTGGCCGCCGGGTGGCGCGAGCGGGTGGGACTGCACCGCCTGCACATGCTCATGATCCACGTGTTCCTCTTCGGCGGCGGCTACGGGATGGAGGCGGTCAACCAGGCGCGCCAGTACGTGTGAGCCGCTGGCGCCGCTCTGGGCGCAGACGGCACCACTGGGTGCGGAGCACGACCAGCGCAAAGCGCCCGACGAGCCACGAATGAGGGCCCCGATCACGCGGATCGGAGCCCTCACTTACTGGCGGTAGCGCTGGGATTCGAACCCAGGGTGGCTATGAACCACACAGACTTTCGAGATCTGCACCTTCGGCCGCTCGGACACGCTACCTCAGGCGTCGAGGGTACACGCACGTGAGCTTCCGGCCCAACCGACCGCCCCTGCGACCTCCCTCACCCTCCCCTGCGCGAGACCGGTCGAAAATAGGAGCGAGACCGGTCGGCGGACCGGTCTCGCTCCTATTTTCGACCGGTCTCGATGGGCGGCGGGCGGCCTCAGGAGGCCGGGATCTCGCGCAGAACCACGGCGGGGACTCCGCCGACGATGACGCCCACGGGCACATCCCGCGTGACGACGGCGCCCGCGGCGACGACCGACCCGTCACCCACGGTCACGCCCTTGGTGATGACGGCCTTGGCGCCGACCCAGACATCGTCTCCGAGCCGGATGGGGGCGGGGTAGGTGGTGGCGCGGTCGACGACGGCGAGGCCGTGATCGAGGGTCGCCATGACGACGTCGTGCCCGATGAAGCAGCGATCGCCGATCCAAATGCCGCCCTGATCCTGGAAGCGGCACCCGGAGTTGATGAACACGTCGTCGCCGAAGTGGGTGTTGGCGCCGAAGTCGGTGGTGAAGGGCGGGAAGAGCCGCAGTGTTTCGGGCACCGGGCGGTGGGCGATCCGGGACAGCAGATCGCGGATCCCGTCGGGATCGTGGAAAACGGAGTTGAGCTCGGCCGTGAGGCGCTGCGTCTCGATGGCGAAGGCGCCCTGGAAGGCGCCCTCGGGAGTTCCAGGGCACACCGGCCTGCCGGCGTCGACATGGTCCAGGAAGGCCTGGAGGGTCATCTCGCCGCTCATTGAACTCTCCTCTGCCGCTCGCCGACCGCCCTGCCCTTATCCACCAAGGCGCACACGCTAATGCTACGCGCCCGCCTGTGGAGAACCGCCCGGTTTCGATGCTGTTTTCGACCGGTCTCGACGAAATGAGAGAGGTTCAGCGGCGGGGGGCGAAGAAGTCCTGGAGGAGGGCGGCAGAGGCCTCGGCACGCAGCCCGGCGACGACCTCTACCCGATGGTTCGCCCGGGGGTCGCGCAGCACGTCGCGGATCGAGCCGCAGGCCCCGGTGCGCGACTCCCAGGCGGCCAGCACCACGCGGGCGAGCCTCGCCAGTTGGATCGCGCCGGCGCACATGGTGCAGGGCTCCAACGTCACAACCAGCGAGCAGCCGTCCAGGTGGGAGTCGCCCAGTACCTTCCCGGCGGCGCGCAGGGCCCGGATCTCGGCGTGGGCGGTCGGGTCGCACTCGGTTCGGCGGGCGTTGGCCGCCCCGGCGAGGACCTCGCCGCCGGCATCCAGGACGACGGCGCCCACGGGCACCTCCCCGGCCCGCGCGGCCCCCTCCGCCAGGGCGAGTGCGCGGTCCATCGCGGCGCCGTAGCGCTCCTCCAGGAGCGCCGGGCACCGGGCGCCCGAAGCGGCCCCGGCGAGGGCGCGGGGCGTGGGCGAGGATGGATCGGTCACGCCCCAAGCCTCCCACAAGCCGCAGGACCCGCCGGCGCGCGATCGCCGCTCGCGCTGCCCGCGCCGCCCCGCCCCCTCGACGGCGGTGCTCCCATCGCCGCCACCTCGGACCGTCATCGCTCCGATCTGCCATTCCCAGGATCCTCCCAGCATCGGGAGGGTGAATGACCTACAGACGTGACGCCTTTGGGACTCGGGGAGAAGGAGACAGCAAGTGAGCACTCAGACGGATCGACCCCCTCTCACACCCCAGGACTCCCCCGGGGCCAACGACTCCGAAGGGGCCCCTGACAAGAGCCTCAACACCACTGTGTTCGTGATCTCGGGAGGAGTCATCGGCGCCCTCGCTCTCACGGCGATCCTCGTCCCGCGCACCATCCAGGGCATCTTCGACACCGCCGTCGCCTGGGCGTCGCGCTGGTTCGGCTCGTTCTACATCCTGGAGATCACGGCGGTCCTCGTGTTCGTCGTCTTCCTGGCGCTGTCGCGCTACGGCACCACGCGGCTGGGGCCCTCCAACTCCACCCCGGAGTTCTCCACGTTCTCCTGGGCGGCGATGCTCTTCGCGGCGGGCGTGGGCACGGGGATCATGTTCTTCGCCGTCGCCGAGCCCGTCTCCCAGTACCTCGCGCCGCCCACGGGGGCTCCCGAGACCGAGGAGGCCGCCCGCAACGCGATCGTCCTGACCCTCCTCCACTACGGGGTGTCGGGCTGGGGCCTGTACTCCCTGTTGGGGATGTCACTGGCCTACTTCGCCTACCGGCGCCGCCAGCCGCTCGCGGTTCGCGCCACGCTGCGCCCGATCCTGGGCCACCGCACGGATGGGATCCTCGGCGACGTCGTGGACGCGGCCGCACTCATCGGCGGTGCGATCGGGATCGCGGCCTCCCTCGGTGTGGGGATCGTCCAGCTGAATGTCGCGCTGACGATCCTGTTCGGCATCCCGCAGGGCACAGCGGCCCAGATCGGGCTCGTGGCGCTGTCAGTCCTCATGGCGACGGCGTCGGCGGTCTCGGGAGTGGACCGGGGGGTGCGCATGCTCTCGAACATCAACGTCCTGCTGGCGATCGCCCTGGCGCTGTGGGTGCTGATCACGGGGGACACGGCATTCCTGCTGGATGCGCTGGTGGGCTCGATCGGCGACTATGTCACCTCGTTCCCGGGCCTGACCCTGGAGACCTACGCCTGGAACCGCCCCGCCGAGTGGCTCAACGGCTGGACCCTGTTCTTCTGGGCGTGGTGGATCACGTGGGCCGCCTTCGTGGGGGTGTTCCTGGCGCGCATCTCGCGCGGCCGCACGATCCGCCAGTTCGTGCTCGGCTCGCTGGCGCTGCCGCTGACCTACGTCATCATGTGGGTGTCGATCTTCGGCAATCACGCCCTGTCCATTGTGCGGGGCGGCGACCGGGCCTTCACCGAGCTCACGGCCTCCGCCCCGGAGCAGGGCTTCTACGCGCTGCTCAAGGCCCTTCCCGGGGGCCCCGCCCTGGTGGCGCTCTCGCTGTTCATCGGGATCCTGTTCTACGTGACCTCGGCGGACTCGGGCGCCCTGGTGATGGCGAATCTGTCCACGCGCACGCACACCGGGGATGAGGGCGACGCCCGGCCGTGGCTGCGGATCTTCTGGGCGGTGCTCGTGGGCGTGCTGACGATCGCCATGCTGCTGGCGGGCGGCATCCCGATCCTCCAGCAGGCGACGATCGTCATGGCACTGCCCTTCAGCGCTGTTCTACTGCTGGTCATGTACGGGCTGTGGAAGGCGCTGTACACGGAGGCGAGCCACCGCGATGCCCGCTCGCACGTCTTCCGGAACCGCGCGCTGGGCCTGACGGGCACGGCCGCGGGCCTCAAGCGCATCTCGTGGCGGGATCGGCTGTCGCACACCTTCGAGTCGGTCTCCCCCGCCCAGGCCCAGCGCGCCCTGGGCACCAGGATCGTGCCGGCCCTGGAGGCGGTGGCCGCTGAGCTGCGCAAGGAGGACCTGGTAGCCGAGGTGTACGTGGAGGGTCCGGAGGCGCAGGACCCCGACGACGAGCGCAACTTCCTGGGCCGCGCCACCCTCCTGGTCACAGCGGGGCCCGAGGCCGGCTATGGCGAGAATGCCGCCGAGCTGGCCGTGACCCCGACCTCCGAGGGCGCGGCGGAGGGTGGAACAGTGGCGCCCGCGGTTGAGCGCTCCAGCGGGCTCGACTCCTTCCGCTACGTGGTTCGGATGGTGCAGGCCCCGGTGGCGGCCTTCGGCGTCGTCGTCCATGAGGCGGATGACCTCACGGTGCGACTGGAAGTGCGCCCGCGCGGCGGCGGCCAGGGCTACGACGTCATGGATTGGACCGCGGACCAGGTGGCCCACGACGTGCTGGACCACTACGAGAGCTGGCTGGACTATCTGGGCAACGCCTGAACCGGGCCCCGCAGCAGCCGCGCCGGCGCCCCGAGCGCCGTAGGCTGATCCCATGCATCTCATCGACGTCGACCACCCCCTCATCGATCACAAGCTGGCGGTCCTGCGGGACCGGACGACGAACTCGGCGGTGTTCCGCCAGCTCGTGGACGAGCTCGTCACTCTGCTGGCCTATGAGGCGACGCGCCATGTGCGCACCGAGCCGGTGGAGATCGCCACACCGGTGGCAATGGCGCAGTGCCACCGGATCGCGGCGCCGCGGCCGATCGTCGTGCCGATCCTTCGGGCGGGCCTGGGAATGCTGGAGGGCATGACGCGCCTCCTGCCCACGGCCGAGGTGGGGTTCCTGGGGATGAAGCGCGATGAGCAGACCCTGGAGGTGGACACCTACGCCAACCGCCTGCCGGATGATCTCTCGGGGCGCCAGTGCTTCATCGTCGACCCGATGCTCGCCACCGGCCACACACTCACGGACGCCACGAACTACCTGCTGGACCGGGGCGCGCGGGATGTGACGGCCCTGTGCCTGCTGGCGGCGCCGGAGGGCCTGACATACCTGGAGGAGACCATCGGGGACCGCGCGAATGTCACGGTGGTGACGGCCGCGGTGGATGACCGCCTCAACGAGCTGGGCTACATCGTGCCGGGCCTGGGCGACGCCGGGGACCGCCTCTACGGCATCGTGGATTGAAACCACCGGACAGGGCGCGGATCCGCACATCGCACCTCTGATAGTGGGCTCGTCGCCCCATTCGCCGATCCCGTGAACGGATCGCGGCGACGGTGATACCCGCCTCGGCATCCGCAGCCTCACACCCCGCAACGACCATGTCGGGGAGGCCATCGCCGGATCATCACGGTTCGGTTGCTATTCTCGTGGCCATGCACGATGGTCGCCGCCCCTGGGGCAGTGACCAGAGCACTTCCACAGCGAACTGACTGGTCCGGTCGCGCGAGCGCGCGACCGGACCAGTCAGTGAAGGCCGGGGCCGGGGAACCGCGGACCCGGTGAGGCCGAGGACCCGGGCAAGGCGATCAGAAGGCCGGGCGAACGGAGCCGTCGGCCCAGGTGCTCTCGATGTAGGACTTGAAGCCCGCGGAGTTCATGATCTCGGCGAGCTTCTTGAGGGACGCGTTGTCCTTGTCCTCCGAGCGCACCACGAGCTGGTTCGCCGGGGCGGCGTCGACGGACTCGAGCTTCAGGGCGTCGACAGCGGGCGTGAGCCCGGCGTCGAGGGCGTAGTTCCCATTGAGGACCACGGCGGCGGCGTCCTGCATCGTATTGGCGACCTGGGCGCCGTCGACCGTCGTGAAGCTGAAGTTGTGCGGGTTGTCAGTCACATCGGAGTCGGTGGGAAGCTTGGCGGCGGGGTCGAGGGTGAGGAGGCCTGCGGCCTCGAGCAGCTTGAAGCCGCGGGCGGTGTTGGCCGGGTCGTTGTTGAGGACGATCTGCCCGCCCTCGGGGATCTCCTCGATCGTGGTGGCCTTCTTGGAGTAGATGCCCATGGGCTCCACGTGAACGTCCGCGATGGACACGAAGTCGTAGCCGTGCTCCTCGATCTGCTGCTTGAGGTAGTTGGGCGTCTGGAAGAAGTTGGCGGCGATGGAGCCGTCGTTGAGGCTGATGTTCGGCGTCGTGTAGTCGTTGATCTCCTTGATGTCCAGGTCGATGCCGGTGCCGGACAGGAGGTTGTCCTTGATATGGGTGAGCATCGTGACGTGGGGCTGAGGGGTGGCCCCGATGGAGATGACGACGGTGTCACCGTCCTTCTTCGCGCCCTTGAGCTGGTTGCCGGAGTCTGAGCCGCAGGCGGCCAGGGTGGCGGCGACGGCGGCGGTCAGGGCACCGGTGGCGAAGGCGCGCCGGGAGATCGGGGAGGGCAGGAGCGTGATCATGGGGTTTCCTTTCGATGGAGGGGCTGTGGTGCTGGGGCGGGTTCGATCGTGTTCCAGCGATGCGCGCCGTCGTCAAAGCGCTCGGTGCCGACTGGCGGGGCCTCAGCGGTGGTCCACCAGCCGGCTGAGCATGTCGCCCGCGAGCTGGATGATGCCGACGATGAGGACGATGAGGACGACGGTGACGATCATGACGTCGATCTGGTTGCGCTGGAAGCCGTACTGCACGGCCAGGTCGCCCAGCCCGCCGCCACCGACGGCGCCCGCCATCGCCGAGTAGCCCAGCAGCGTGATGAGCGTGACCGTGGCCGACTGGATGAGGGTGGGCAGGGCCTCGCGCACGAGCACGCCCCAGGTGATCTGATTGCCGGAGGCGCCCATCATGAGGGCCGCCTCGACCTTCCCGGCCTCCACGTTGTTGACGGCGGTCTCCACCAGGCGCGCGTAGAAGGGGATGGCCCCCACGGTCAGGGGGACGCAGGCCGCCTGCCAGCCGAGCGAGGAACCGGCGATGATGCGGGTCAGCGGCAGGATCGCCACCATGAGGATGATGAAGGGCAGCGAGCGGCCGATGTTGACGACCTGGGAGAGGACCTCGTAGACGACGCGGTTGGAGTGCTGACCGCGCTTGCCCGTGGTCACCAGGGCCAGCCCCAGCAGGAGGCCGAGCAGCACCGCAAGTGCCCCGGAGATGAGGGTCATCTCGAAGGTCTCCACGGTGGCGGGCCAGAGCTTGTCCGTGATGGCGGGGTTGTCCAGCCATCTCCTGTCCCGCGCGCCCGTGGGCAGGACGCCGAGGGGCTCCAGGTGGGCAGCGACTTTCAGGGCGATCATGAGCGCACCTCCGCAGTGGCGCCGACGGCGGCCAGGGCGTCGACGACGCCGGGGGCCCTCTCGGCGGGGACGGTCAGGGCGAGGCGGCCGACCTGGGCCCGCCCCAGGGTCTCGAAGACTCCCCCGACCACGTCCGCGCCGTGCTCGGAGGCGATGGCGAGCACGTGCGCGGCTGCCGGCTGGCCCGGGTGGGCGGTGAGCGCGACGTCGATGACGGCGTCGCCCTCGGCCGGCGAGCCATCCGGGATCGCGGGGACGGGCACGAGCTCGTGGGACAGGCGCGAGTCGACGTCGGAGACGACCTCCTCGATCGGCCCGGACTCCACGATGCGGCCGGCCTCCAGGAGGCTCACGGAGTCGCAGACCTGGCGCACGACGCTCATCTCGTGGGTGATGATGACGACGGTGACGCCGAGGCGGTCGCGCACATCCTTGATGAGGTCGAGGATCGAGCGGGTGGTCTCGGGATCGAGAGCGCTGGTGGGCTCGTCGCACAGGAGCACGGCGGGCTGATCCGCCAGCGCACGGGCGATGCCGACGCGCTGCTTCTGGCCACCGGAGAGCTGGCTGGGGTAGGAGCCGCCGCGATCGGCGAGGCCCACGAGGTCGAGCATCTGGGCGACCGTCTCGTGGCGCTCCCCCTTGGCAACGCCGGCCAGGGCGAGCGGGTAAGCGATGTTCTGCGCCGTCGTGCGCGAGTCGAGCAGGTTGGCGTGCTGGAAGACCATGCCGATCCTGCGGCGGGCCTCGCGCAGCTCGCGGGGCCGCAGGGCGGTCATGTCCTGGCCGGCGACGCGCACCTCGCCGTGGGTGACGGGCTCGAGGGCGGTCAGGCAGCGGATGAGCGTGGATTTGCCGGCGCCGGAGGTCCCCACGATCCCATGGATCGAGCCCGCGGGCACATTGAGGGTGAGACCGTCGAGGGCGCGGACCTGCGTGCCGTCGCGCAGGGTGTAGACCTTGACGACGTCGCGCAGGGAGATCATCGAGCCCTCCGCCGATCCGGCGTCGGCGAGCGCGTCAGCGCCGACGGCGCCAGCCTTGATCGGCTCGGTACCCGGGTTCGGATCGCTCATGAGTCCTCCATCGGTCCTGGCGGAAGCACCCTCACCCTCTCAGGGGGTTGCTGCAGCGTCGTCGAGCCAGGTCTCTCAACTGCTCTGGATGGTCAGGAGAACGGTATAAAGCCGAGTCGCCGGCGCGCAAGCCGGGCGGCGATTCCGGGACCAAGGTCACGGAATGGCGACGCGGCACGGGAGGGGCCACCCGGATCTACGATGCCTGCATGACCATGATCTTCCCGGACCTCCTGGGCGGGCCCTGGGTGGCACGCCATATCCCCGTCACCCCTTCCGAAGCCGCGCCCGGGGCGGATCACGCGATCCTCGTCCACCAACGCGGCGCCGGGGCCGCCCGGCACGCGCGGGCGGTGCTGTACATCCACGGCCGGACCGACTACTTCTTCCAGACGCACCTGTCGGCCGCGCTCGGTGGAGCGGGCTACGAGTTCTACGCCCTGGAGATGCGCGGCTGCGGGCGGGCGAGCGCCGACCTTCCCGAGGGCTCCTTCCCGCACGACACCACGGACCTGCTCGTCTACGACGAGGAGATCACCGAGGCGGTGCGGATCCTGCGCGAGGAGAAGGGGCACGACGCCGTCGTCCTCAACGCGCACTCCACGGGCGGGCTGTCCGCGGTGCTGTGGGCGGCGGACCACCCGGGACGGGTCGCGGCCATCACACTGAACTCGCCGTGGCTGGATCTCAACGCCTCGGGCTTCATGCGCTCCTACGGCACTGCGGCGGTGGACCTCATGTCGCGGTGGATGCCGGGGCGGGTCATCACGAACCCGGCAGCGCCGGAGGCGGATGACGAGGACGCCTTCGAGGCCGACCCCTACACCCGCTCCCTGCACGCCAGATGGGGCGGGGAGTGGGACTGGGACCTCGCACTCAAGCCCTCGCCCGGTTGGCCGGCGCGAGCGGGCTTCCTCACGAGCGTGCGCCGCATGCAGCGGCGGGTGCGCCATGGCCTGGGGATCGAGGCGCCGGTGCTCCTGTGCTGCTCGACGGCGTCGGCGGCCCCCGGCGCCGGTCGCGAGGCGGTGCTGCGGGCGGACGCGGTGCTCGACGTCACGCAGATGGTGGAGCGCGCGCCGTTCCTCGGCGAGGATGTCACCGTGCGGCAGATCCCCGGCGGGGTGCACGACCTCGCGCTCTCCCCCGAGCCCGCCCGCGGCGAGTACCTGGCGACCCTCACCGGCTGGCTGAGCGCCCGCCTCCCCCGCCCCTCCCACTGATCAATCCGTGCGAGACCGGTCGAAAACAGCACCGAGACCGGTTCGCCACCCACAGGCCCTCCTCCACTCTCGCGGCGGGGAGAGCCTGTGGAGAACCGGCCGGTCTCGATCGCTATATCAACCGGTCTCGCATGAGGACGGACAGGGCGGGGGCGAGCTCATCGACGACGCGCTCGACCATCGCCAGGGTGTCCTCGAAGTCCTCCATCCCGCCGTACCAGGGGTCGGGCGCGTCGAGCCGCGACCGGGAGACCAGCCCCTGCGCGATCGCCGCCAGATCCGCCGCGCTCTTGGGGTCGAACTCGCGGAACATGCGGATGCGCCGCCCCGCGCTCCGGGGCCCCTCCGGCTCGTCGATGATGACGCCCGCCCGCTGCGCGCGGCGCATCAGCTCGCGCTCATGCGAGGCGGTCATCGCCAGGATGAGATCGGAGCCCGCGATTTCGGCATCCGTGATGCGGTGGGCCCGGTGCGAGGCGATGCGCGCCGCCACCGCTCCCCCGCCGTCGCAGCCCTCGCCGTAGCCGCTGGCGAGCAGAAGACGCCTGGCCCGCGAGTCCATCGGGTTGCCGCGCTCCTCGCCGGAGACCCCGGAGGAGGCCACCTCCACGCGCCCGGCCAGGCCCGCCGCGCCGAGCCGATCGAGGAGGACAACCTCCGCCATCGCGGAGCGGCAGATGTTGCCCGTGCACACCATTATGACCCGGTAGGGACCGTCGGGGTCGCGCGGGACGGGCAGGACGCGGGGCTCGCCGGGGACGGAGCCGGTGGGATTCGAGATCATGACCCGATCGTGCCAGGTCCGCCCTTAGGCTCGCCCCCATGACTGATCCCCGCGCGTCCTACGGGACCCCCGCACATCCCGCGTCCCCTCGCACGCCCACCGCGGTCGACGCCGTCGCCGAGCGCTATGCGGAGCGCCTGGCAGCACTGTCCCCCGAATTCGCCCTCTACTCCGGCCTGCCCGGCCGACTCGGCGCCCTGGACGACTACTCCCCCGCCGGCTTCTCGGCTCTAGCCGATCTGCGCGCCCAGACCCTGGCCGCGCTCGATACCGCCGCCCCCGTCGACGACGTCGACCGTGTGACGATCGCAGCCATGCGCGAGCGCTTCGGCGTCGAGGACGAGTTGCATGAGGCCGGCGAGGACCTGCGGGCGCTGAACAACATCGCCTCTCCGATCCAGACGATTCGCGATACCTTCGACAACCACCCCATGGCCACCGCGGGCGACTGGGAGAGCTTCGCCTCCGCCCTGCGGGCGGTGCCCGGGGCTCTCGCAGGGCACCGCGAGTCGCTGCGGGTGGCGGCCGCGCGCGGGCTCGCCCCCGCCGCTCGGCAGGTGCGCGCCTGCATCAAGCAGGCCCAGGACCAGGCCGGGAGGGCGTCGTCATCCTTCACGGCACTGATCGAGGGGGCGCGCCTCGCCGACGGCGGCGCCCTGCCAGCCGCCCTCACAACGGACCTGCGGGCGGCCGCGCGCGAGGCCCGTGCCGCATACGCCGAGGCGGCCCGCTGGCTGGCCACCGATATCTCTCCGCTCGCCACCGGCGACGACGCCGTGGACCGCGAGCGCTACGAGAGATTCAGCCGGGAATTCCTGGGCACGCGCATCGACCTGGACGAGACCTACGAGTGGGGCAGGGAGCGCCTGGCGGCCATCGACGCCGAACAGCAGGACATCGCAGCCTCGCTCTACGGGCCGGGCACCACCGTGGCCGAGGCCCTGGAGCGGTTGGGCGCCGACGCCTCACGGCAGGTGCGCGGCACGGAGGCGCTGCGGGCCTGGATGCAGGAGACCTCGGACGCGGCGATCTCGGCGCTCGACGGCACCCAGTTCGACATCCCCGCCCCCCTGCGCGCCCTGGAGTGCCGGATCGCGCCGTCGTCCACCGGCGGCATCTACTACACCGCGCCGAGCGACGACTTCTCCCGCCCGGGCCGCATGTGGTGGTCCGTTCCGGCCGGGACGGAGGACTTCGCGACCTGGCAGGAGCGCACCACGGTGTTCCACGAGGGGGCGCCGGGGCATCACCTTCAGATCGGCATGCAAACTCTTCTGCGCGATGAGCTCAATTCCTGGCGACGCCACGGCTGCTGGGTCAGTGGGCACGGCGAGGGCTGGGCCCTGTACGCCGAGCGGCTCATGGCGGACCTCGGCTTCCAGGAAGACCCGGCCGACCGCATGGGGATGCTGGATTCCCAGCGGCTGCGGGCGGCGCGCGTCGTGCTCGACATCGGCGTGCACCTGCGCAAGGAGCGGCCCGCTGAGCTCGCCGCCCTGCCGGGCGTGGGCGAGGGGCACTGGGACGCGGGCTCGGCATGGGCCTTCCTGCGGGCCAATGCCGCGATGGGCGAGTCCTTCCTGCGCTTCGAGCTGGACCGTTACCTGGGCTGGCCGGGGCAGGCGCCGTCCTACGCCGTCGGGCAGCGCCTATGGGAGGAGGCGCGGGACGCCTCGTTGGCGGCGGCGCGCGCGGCAGGGGCCGATGACTCCCTCAAGGCATTCCACGCCAGGGCGCTGCGCCTGGGCAGCGTGGGTCTGGACGTCATGCGCGAGGCACTGGCCGCCTGAGGCCGGCCGGGAGCCCGCGGGCGACCCTCAGTCCCGCGCGGCTGGTACGGCAGTGGCCCCCGAGAACTGTGACCGGTTTCGATCGTGATTTCGACCGGTCTCGCTCAGGAGACGGGGGCGATAGCCACGTAGGAGGCGGCGGCGCCGGCGGCGAGGACCGCCGTCGAGCCGGCGCGCATGCCCTCGGCCACGGCCGAGGCGAAGCCGTGCCCCGCGGCGAGCGCAGCGGCGAGCACGCCGACGCTCGCATCCCCGGCGCCCGTCGTATCCACCACGGGCCCCAGATCAATGGCCGGCATATGCCCGCTGCCCTCGGCGCAGGCCCACACCGCCCCGGCGGCGCCGAGCGTGACGAGCACGCCCGCGATCCCCCGCTCGCGCAGGGCGGCCGCCGCCGCGAGCGCCTCCTCCGGACTACCGGGCGCGGGCGAGCCCAGTACGAGCCCGCACTCGGTCTCGTTGACCACGAGCACATCGACGCCGGCCAGGGTCTCCGGCGCGATCGAGTAGACGGGCGCGAGGTTGAGGACCACACGGGCCCCGGCCCGGTGGGCCCATTCGATGACCTCCTCATTGGTCACTGCCGGGACCTCCCCCTGGAGGACGACGACGTCGTCGACGCCCACGTCGATCGCCTCGGCGGCCTGCGCGCCGGTGACGCGGGCGTTGGCGCCGGCGTCGAGGATGATCGTGTTCTCCCCGGTGGCGCTGACGGTGATGAACGCGATACCGGTGGTGTTCTCCTCATCCGTGCGCAGCGCGCTCACGTCCACGCCGTGGCCGCGCAGCTCCTCGCGCAGGGTGATGCCTGCGGCATCCCCGCCCACACGGCCGACGAGCAGGGCCTCGGCGCCCCCGTGAGCGGCGGCCGCGGCCTGGTTGGCTCCCTTGCCGCCGAGCCTGTAGCTCGTGGATGTCCCCGCCAGGGTCTCCCCCGGCGCGGGGAAGCGCTCGACGGTGACGGTGATGTCCTGGTTGACCGATCCGACGACGATGACGCGCCCCATGGCATGAGCTCCTTCGCTTGGGCGGACGGGCTATCAGGGTACCGCCCGTTCCCCTGCCATCCCCGCCTTTTCCGATGATCGATGGCCTAGAATGGGAGTCGCCGATCAGGGGCGCCGGCCCACTCGCCCCTTGTCCGGCGCGCCCTCCCTGGCAGTCACGCTGACGAAGGAGTCGAATGTGGCCACCACGATGATTCTCGACTGCGACCCGGGTCATGATGACGCCATCGCGATCCTCCTCGCGCTGGGCAGCCCCGAGGTCGACCTGATCGGCATCACGACGATCGGCGGCAACCACGGCCTGGACAAGGTCACCCATAACGCCCGCGCCGTCTGCGAACTCGCGGGCCGCCCGGAGACGCCCATCCACGCCGGCTGCCGGCGCCCCCTCATCCGCCGGCCCATTGACGCCGCCTACATCCACGGCGAGACCGGTCTCGACGGCGTCGACCTGCCCGAACCGTCCCGACCGCTCGCCGCCCAGCACGCCGTCGACTGGCTCATCGAGACGATCATGGGCCGTGAGCCCGGGACGATCACGATCGTCCCCACGGGTCCGCTGACGAATATCGCGATGGCGGCCCGCCTGGAGCCGCGCATCGTCGCGCGGGTCAAGGAGATCGTCCTCATGGGCGGCGCCTACGGGGTCGGCAACGCGACGCCGGTGGCCGAGTTCAACATCCTGTGCGATCCCGAGGCCGCCCAGATCGTATTCAACGAGTCCTGGCCCGTGACCATGATCGGGCTGGACGTCACCCACCGGGCGCTGTGCACTCCCGAGGTCCAGGCGGATCTGTGCGAGGCGAACCCGCGCCTGGCCGATGCCGTCGGCGGGCTGATGGACTTCTTCCGCTCCACCTACCGGGATCAGGAGGCCTTCCCGGATCCGCCCACGCACGACCCCTGCGCCGTCGCCCGCGTCATCGACCCGAGCCTCATTCCCACCAGGCGCTGCCCGATCGACGTCGAGCTGCGCGGGACGCTGACCTACGGGATGACCGTGACCGACATGCGCGCGCTCGTCGACGACTCCGACCCCGCCTGCACCACCCGGGTGGGGACGGGACTGGACGCCGAGCGCTTCTGGGAGCTCGTGGCCGACGCGCTCGCGCGCCTCGGTTGACTCATCCCCTCCCCGCCCCCGAGCGTCTCTCGAAGGAACCGATCATGTACTTGGCCATCAACGTCCTGGGCATCGCCGTCTTCCTGGCGGCGGGCTGGCTGCTCTCCCATGACCGCAAGAGGATCCCTTGGCAGTCCGTGGCGATCCTGACCGCCCTCAACCTCGTGATCGCCTGGGTCCTCACGAGCTTCACCTGGGGGCGCGCGGCCATCGAGGGCGCGGCCGCGGGCTTCAACGAGCTCGTCTCCGTGGCCTGGAAGGGCATCAACTTCGCCCTGGCGAACTGGGTGGGGGCCGAGGGAGTGGACCCGACGCCCGTGAACTTCGTGGTCAGCGCCCTGCTGCCGATCCTGCTGGTGGTGCCCGTCTTCGACATCCTCACCTATATCGGCTTCCTGCCCTGGCTCATCAAGTGGATCGGCTGGGGACTCAGCGCGGTCACCCGCCAGCCCAAGTTCGAGGCCTTCTACTCCATCGAGATGATGTTCCTGGGCAACACGGAGGCCCTGGCGGTCTCCAAGCTGCAGGTGCAGCGGATGAGCCCGGCGCGCAACGTCGTCATCGCCATGATGTCGATGAGCTGCGTGACGGCATCGATCCTGGCGGCCTACATCCAGATCGTTCCGGCGGAGTTCGTACTGACAGCGGTGCCCCTCAACTGCCTCAACGCGCTCATCGTCACCTCCATGCTCTACCCCGTCCACGTGCCGCCCGAGGAGGACATCATCGTCACCTACGAGGGTGTCGACGACTCCGAGGACGCCGACGGCGCGCAGAGCAGAGCGGCGAAGGAACCGTTCTTCTCCTTCCTGGGCGACTCGATCCTGGGCGCCGGCAAGCTCATCCTCATCATCACCGCCAACGTCATCACCTTCGTGGCCCTGGCGGCCCTCATCAACAAGATCCTCGGAGCGATCTGGGAGCCGCTCTCCCTGGAGTCGGCGCTCGGCGTCGTCATGTACGGACCCGCGCTCCTGCTGGGCCTGGACACCTCCACCGCCTGGGACATGTCCCGGATCATGGGCCTCAAGCTGGTCACCAACGAGTTCGTGGCCATGGGGCAGGTGCAGCCCCACATCGGCGACTACGCGCGCCACTACCAGGCGGTACTCACCGTCTTCCTGACATCCTTCGCGAACTTCGGGACGCTCGGCATGATCATCGGCTGCTTCAAGGGCCTGGTGGACAAGGAGCGCAATGACCTCATCTCCAAGAACGTGGGCCGGATGCTCCTGTCCGGGATCCTCGTCTCGCTGCTATCGGCCGGAATGGTCGGTCTGTTCGTCTGGTGAGGGAGGAGCGAATCATGACCCGTAAGCTCATTCTGGATCTGGACACCGGCATCGACGACGCCCTGGCGATCGCCTACGCCCTGGGCAGCCCGGAGGCCGAGCTCATCGGCATCACCACCACCTACGGCAATGTCCTCGTGGAGGACTCGGCGCGCAACTGCCTGGCGGTGCTCGACCTGCTCGGAGCGCCGCATGTGCCCGTCTACCCCGGCCTGCCCCACGCCCTGGCCCGCGACGGCTTCGAGGTTCTGGAGATCTCCGCCTTCATCCACGGCCGCAACGGCCTGGGCGATGCGGCACTGACTCCCTCGCCCCGCGCCGTGGAGGGGACGAGCGCCGTCGACTTCATCATCGAGGCCTCCCGCGCCCACGGGGAGGATCTCGTGTACGTGCCCACTGGTCCGCTGACCAACCTGGCAGCCTCCCTGAAGAAGGACCCGGGCCTGGCTGAGCGGCTGACCGTGGTGCTCATGGGCGGGGCGCTCACGGTGAGCGGGAATGTCAGCCCGTGGTCGGAGGCGAATATCAGCCAGGACCCGGAGGCCGCCGACGCCGTCCTGCGCTCGGGGGTGAGCGCCACGATGGTCGGCCTCGACGTCACCCTCCGGACCCTGCTCACCTATGAGCACACGCGCCGCTGGCGCGAGCTGGGGACGGCCGCGGGAGATTTCCTGGCGGATATGACGGACTACTACATCCGGGCCTATGAGACGACGGCGCCCGGGCTCGGCGGCTGCGGCCTGCACGATCCGCTGGCGGTCGGCGTCGCCGTGGACCCCTCCTTGGTGACGATGCTGCCCATCAACCTCGCGGTGGATCTGGAGGGCCCGACCCGGGGGCGCACCATCGGGGATGTGGAGCGCCTGAGCGCCCCGAGGACGAGCCGGGCGGCCGTGGCCGTCGACGCCGAGAGGTTCCTCACCGAGTTCATGTCCCGCGTCACCGCCCTGGCGCGGACCCGCTGAGCGGCGCGGCCCGGGAGTCGGAGTCGGAAGCACTGCTCATTTCCAGGCCTGCTGCGCGAGGAGCCTGTGAGGGGCGCGGGGTCGACAGGGCGCGAGGGCCGGCGCCCGCCTCACCGGCGCGGAGGCGGTCAGCCTTGCTGGGGCATCACGTAGGAGCAGCCCAGGGCGAAGGGGAAGCCGGGCTTGAGCAGGCAGGCGACGACGGGCTCGGCGAGCTCGATGAGCAGGCCGGCGTCCAGGCCCCGCTCGGCCTCGGGACCGGCGCCGGCCAGGAGGGACTCGTAGGGGATGGACAGGTCGAGCAGCGACATGCCGCCCCGCCGATCCGCCTTGTCCCATGCGCCCCCCTCCATCTCCATGAGCGTTCCCAAGTGGAAGCGCATGACGCGCTGGGAGTCCACCTCGGAGGGCACGGAGAGGATGTGGTGGGCCTCGGGGTCGCGAGGAGCGCGCAGGGTGAAGACGAGGATGGCGCCGTCGCGAGCCGCCCTCAGCATGAGCCGGGCGATGTGGACGGCGAAGGATGCCGTGTCGAAGCCCCCGCTCATCGCCTCGGGCACGCTCAACGGCCCGTCGAGGGGGATGAGGACGCCCGTGCCGGCGTCGTTGATGGCGCGCCGCCCGGTGGGGCCCTCGGCGCGCAGGCGCAGGCCGCCCTCCTCCAGCGTCCCGACCTCGACGCGCTCAGCCCACCCCTCGGGCACGCAGGAGGGCCCGGGCTCGGTCTCCACGTGCCCCAGCCCCAGGACATCGGCGAGATCAGTGCCATCGGCGGGCCGGTACCAGGCGATCTGGTCGCCGTCGAACCACAGGGGGACGACCCCGTTGAAGGGGATGCCGAAGCGCACATGCGCCGGCAGCGGCGGGATCGTCGGCGCTGGGGCGGGCTCGCCGGCGGGGCCCACGAGGTAGTCGCTCATGGGGCCAGGGTAGCGGGGCTCGCCGACCGGGCCCGGTGGATGGGGTTGGAACGGGCCCGAACGGGAGGGCGGCCCGGGCGCCGTCCCCCTTCAGCGCCCGGGCCCCGGACCGGATCGGCGGGCTCGCGGCGCGCCTAGGGCCGCTGGACGCGCTCGGGCCGGCGGGCGGCGCGTCGCTCGGCCTTGCGCGCCCGCTCCCAGCGGTGGACGGGGCGCGCGGTGAGTGCCAGGAGGGCGAGGACGGCGAGCGCGGAGGTGGTGAGGATCCAGGCGGGCGCGTGGCGCACGCCCAGGGCCGCCACCTGGGACATGTCAATGCTCACGCTCAGGGCGAGCACGATGAGCAGGCCGATCCGACTTCGCGGGTGACCGTTCCAGGCCGCCCACCCCAGGCCGAGGACCACGAGCGTGAGGATGACCGAGATGGTGCCCACCGCCGCGTAGACGACGGTCCGCGCATCGCTGACCCCGCTGGACCAGAGGAGGTCGATCGTCGTGGACAGGGCGGCTGAGGCGATCGTCGAGCCGATCCTGGCGGCGACGAGCAGCGCGATGAGGCCGAGCGCGATGACGAGCTGGCCCGGCCTGTGCCGCGAGGCGCGCTTATCGGCAGCCCTGGCGCGGGCCAGCTCCACGGAGTGCTGGGAATCGGGCACGACGTCGTGGAGGTCGAGGACGTAGAGGTCGCCGTCGGTGATGACCTGGTCGCCCCCGCCGTTCTTGTCGTGGTAAGCAGTGAAGAAGTCGGGCCAGATCTGGAGGGTGGCGGCTGGGGAGGCCCATCGGATGTCGTCGACGACGTAGTCGCGCTCGACGTCGATATCCGCATCGATCTTGTGGGTCACCTGGAGGGTGAGGGTGGACAGGCCGACGGCGCGGTCGTAGGTGGCGGCGGCCAGCCAGTCAACGGCGCGTCCGCCGGGAAGCACCCAGTTCGCGGGGGTGTGCCACAGGCGCACGTGGTGGCGCTGGGAGGGGTTGCCCTCAACCTCCTTCTGGTAGGCGACGTCCTGGGCGCGGCCGAAGAGCTGGAGGGTGGACACCGGCGCGCCGGGGTAGGAGCGGCGCAGGAGGGAGGAGATGATGATGCGCCAGCTCGAGCGCGGCGTGATCGGGTCGGCCCGCACCCAGCCGGCGCTGCGCATGGCCTCGTGGAGGTCCTCCTCGTCGCCCAGGAGGGCGAGGTTGACGGGGTCGCCGAGGAGGCCGTCGGGCGTGCGGGTGCGCCCGATGAAGTAGTCGGGGACATAGAGCCAGGTGAGGACCTGGTGGATACGGGGGATCGCGAGGTAGGCGAGCAGGCCCCAGAAGGCTATTCCTGCGAGGAGGGCCCAGGGGGTCGGGTGCCATCCGGCGCCGATGACGAGCCAGGCCAGCCAGAGGGCGGCGCCCGCGGCGAAGGCGAAGAAGGCGGCGTCGATGACGTCGTCGAGCCCCCAGTTGCGGGCGCGGGCCTGCGTCACCTTGCTGGATCCCCGGTAGACGGGCGGGACCGTCGGCCGGGGCCTCATGGGCGCATCCGCCCCCTCGGTCACATCAGAAGTCCCAGTCATCATCTTCGGTGGCCTCGGCGGTGCCCATCACGTAGGAGGATCCGGAGCCGGAGAAGAAGTCGTGGTTCTCATCCGCGTTGGGGGACAGGGAGGCGATGATCGCGGGGTTGACATCGACGGTCTCGGCGGGGAAGACGGCCTCGTAGCCCAGGTTCATGAGGGCCTTGTTGGCGTTGTAGCGCAGGAACTTCTTGACGTCCTCCGTCAGGCCCAGCTCGTCGTAGAGGTCCTCGGTGTACTGCTCCTCGTTGTCGTACAGCTCCATGAGCAGGTCGAGGGTGTACTCGCGCAGCTCCGCCTGGCGCTCCGGGGAGGACTCGCGCACCGCCAGCTGGTACTTGTAGCCGATGTAGTAGCCGTGCACGGCCTCGTCGCGGATGATGAGGCGGATGAGGTCGGCGGTGTTGGTGAGCTTGGCGTGGCTGGACCAGTACATGGGGGCGTAGAAGCCGGAGTAGAAGAGGAAGGACTCCAGCATGGTGGAGGCGACCTTGCGCTTCTCCGGGTCGTCGCCCCGGTAGTAGTCGAGGATGATCTGGGCCTTGCGCTGGAGGTTCTGGTTCTCCTCGCTCCATCGGAAGGCCTCGTCGATCTCCGCCGTTGAGATGAGGGTGGAGAAGATCGAGGAGTAGGAGCGGGCGTGCACGGACTCCATGAAGGCGATGTTGGTGTAGACCGCCTCCTCATGGGTGGTGCGGGCGTCCGGGATGAGGGAGACGGCACCGACGGTGCCCTGGATGGTGTCCAGGAGGGTCAGGCCGGTGAACACGCGGGTGGTCATGTTCTTCTCGGCCTCGGTCAGGGTGGCCCAGGACTGGATGTCGTTGGACAGCGGCACCTTCTCGGGCAGCCAGAAGTTCCCGGTGAGGCGGTCCCAGACCTCGAGGTCCTTGTCGTCGACGAGGCGGTTCCAGTTGATCGCCTGAACGCGGTCGATGAGCTTGATGGGATCGTGCATGTTCTTCCTCCGAAAGGGATGGGCCCACCGCGGCCGGCCGCGGTGGGCCCATGCTAACGACAGCGCCCGACGACGGCGATGATGCGGACGACGACGTCGCCCGCCACGCCCCCGGAGCCGTATCCCACCTTGCTGCGCCACGTGAGGCATCCGCGCTCCTCGGCGCTCGATGGGTCCTGAGGGCTCTGCGCGCTCCTCACCGGTTCTCCTCGCAGCTCGGACGGAGGGTGAGGGTCAGGGCGAGATCGCGCTCGGCCACCCGGTAGCGCTCGGCGAGGACGGGCCCGCAGCTGTTCGACCCGATGCCCGCCATGGCGGCGTCGAGGGTGAGGACCGTGGAGCCGCACTCGACGAGCTCGGTGTTGTGGCGGCGGGCCGCCAGCTCCTCCGCGGTGTAGGGGGAGGCGTTGAAGGAGAAGGGGCTGCGGCCGATGGCGGTCAGGCCGGGGCGCGGCCCACCGGGCGCCGCTCCTCCCGCCCCATCGCCGCTGACGACGGCGACGTAGTCGCAGTCGGTGTGACTGCCGTTCTCCTGGGGCTTGATGTGGTCCTCGTGCAGCTCGCGCAGGGCGGCGGCGAACTCGCCGTGGCGGCTGGCGCGGCGCTTGTCGATGTAAGCGCCGCCGGGGCCCAGCCCGTAGTAGGACACCCGGTCCATCCTCTCGGGGAGGAAGAGCCGCAGGCCCAGGCGCGGCAGGGCGGGGAAGCCCTCGGTGCGGCTCATGTCGAGCGCGAGGTCGATATCGCCGTCGGCCCGGACGGTCCAGGTGATGGTGCCGCGCAGGGCGGGCTGGAGGGCGGGAGCGACCATGGCTATCCCAGCGCTCAGGACCACGCGGCCCTCCTCGGAGGGCTCCACGACCCGCAGGCCCTCGGCGCGCGCCGTCGCCCAGTGGTAGCCGGCGCGCTCCCATTCGGCGCGGATATGGCAGTCGTTGTCCGTGGGAGCGCGCCAGATGATGAGCTCGGCCGGGCGGTCCAGGAGCTCGGCGGAGCCGGCGCGGATGCTCGTGGGCAGGGCGGTACGCGTATCGAAGGAGCAGGTGAGCCCGGGGGCGACGACGTCGATCCGCCCTCCGCTCCGCATGGCGGTCACGGGGCCCCGGGGGGCGGGGCGCTCATCCAGGGCGGCCACCGCCCGGTGGCGGCGATCCGCACCGGGCAGGGCGACCTCATCGAATCCGAGCTCGTGGCCGGCGCGGAGAAGGGGCTCGTCGCGGGCGAGGCGGTAGGTGATGAGAAGGTGGCAGCGCCCGGTGTCCGGGATGCTCAGGGGCAGCGGGAGGCAGGCCTCGCTGTGGGGCGGGATGGGCGCCGTCAAGGGAATGTCCCCGCTGGCCAGGCTCTCGCCGTCGCGGGTGAGCTCGTAGGTCGCGCGGGCGTAGGAGGCCAGGTCGGTGTGGTCGAGCTCGTTGCGTAGGGTGAGGATGCCGGCCTCGGCGTCGTAGGAGACCACGCGCGCGGGGCGCTGGACGTTCTTGAGCTCGGCGAGCCCGGAGTGGGGCGCGCGATCCGGTGAGACGAGGCCGTCGACGCAGAAGTTGCCGTCATGGATCTGCTCGCCGCTGTCCCCGCCGTAGAGGTAGATGACGCGCCCATCCGGGTCGGTGCCGGCGGCGACGGCGTGATCGCACCACTCCCAGACGAATCCGCCGCACATGCGCTCATCGGCCCGGATGATCTCCCAGTAGTCCTCGAGGTCGCCGGGGCCATTGCCCATGGCGTGGCAGTACTCCACGAGGAGGAAGGGCTTGTCCGGATCGGAGTCGAGGTAGGCGCGGATCTCATCGAGGCCGGGGTACATCCGCGAGTAGAGGTCGAGATCGGAGTAGTCGTAGGCGCGCCTGGAACTGCGGTGGAAGGCGCTCTCGTAGTGGGTCAGGCGCGTGGGGTCGAAGCCCTTGACCCAGGCCAGCGCCGCTTCGAAAGTGCATCCGTAGGCGCACTCGTTTCCGGCGGACCAGGCGATGACGCTGGGGCGGTTCTTCTCCCGGTGGACGCACAGGCGCATGCGGTCGATAGTGGCCCCGGTCCACTCGGGATTGTCGGCGATGGGCTCGTTCCAGTGCTCGGCCCGGTTATCCCAGGAGGGGTCGGCGAGGAAGCGGGTCTGGGCGCCATGGCTCTCGTTGTCCGCCTCGGACATGACGTAGAGGCCGTATTCATCGCAGAGCTGGTAGAAGCGAGGGTCGTTCGGGTAATGGGAGGAGCGCACCGCGTTGATGTTGTGCTCCTTCATGAGCCGCAGGTCGCGCCGCATATGGGCGAGGTCGATGGCGGGCCCGGTGACGGGATCGGAGTCATGGCGGTTGACGCCGCGCAGGGTGATGGGCCGGCCGTTGAGGCGCACGACGGCGCCGTCGGCGCTGACCTCCCTCAGGCCAACGCGGTCGGCGATGGACTCGCCGGGAGTGATGAGGGTGACGGTATAGAGGTAGGGGTCCTCCGCGGTCCAGGGGTGCGGATGGGGAACCTCCAGTCGCAGCCGGTGGGTGTAGGGGGCGTCGGCCCGGTCGTCGGCCGCCTCCGTGCCAGCGGCGCCCGCTGCCGGGGCGGCGTCGGGCTCGAGGGCGCCCGAGGCCACCGTGAGGCCGTCGCGGTCCGTCAGCACTGCCCTGGTGGGGACGGCCCCGCCCCGGTAGGAGGCCCGGATCTCGACGGCGGCGGGGGCGTCGGCAGCGCCCCCATCGCCGAGGGTGGTGGTGACGGCGTAGTCGAGGAGGGAGGCGCGCGGGCGGGCCAGGAGGTAGACGTCGCGGAAGATGCCACTGGTGCGGAACTTGTCCTGATCCTCCATGTAGGTGCCGTCGCACCACTTGAGGACGAGGACGGCGAGGCGGTTGGCGCCGGGGCGGATGTGCTCGGTGACGTCGAACTCGCTCGTGGCGTGGGAGACCTGGCTGTAGCCGACGTAGGCGCCGTTGAGCCAGACGTAGAAGCAGGAGTCGACGCCCTCGAAGACGAGATGCGCGCAGGGGGCCTCGGCAATGGGGGTGTAGTCGAATTCGCGCAGGTAGGCGCCGCAGGGGTTGTCCTGGGGGACGCGGGGCGGGTCGAAGGGGATGGGGTAGCGGACGTTCGTGTACTGGTGGTGGTCGTAGCCGGTGTGCTGCCAGGTGCTGGGCACGGGCACCTCGGCGAAGTCGAGGACGGCCCAGGCCGCTGGGCCGGGGGCGGCCTCGCCCTCCCAGAAGGGAATGGAGAGGTCGCGGACCGACGGCAGGTAGGCGAAGCGCCAGGTGCCCGACAGGAGTTGGAAGCGGTCGGAGTCCTGGCGCTTCCAGGGGCTGGGGTCGGGCGGGGTGGAGGCGGGGACGTAGTAGGCGCGGGCAGGAAGGGTGTTCTCGTGGAGGACGCCGAGGTCCTCGTAGTGTCGGGGGATGATCATCGCTTGCGGTCTCCTGCGACTGGCGGCGTTGGGGGCGGCCCGCTCCGATGCGGCCCGTTCGAGCTCCTTAATGTTGACGTTATCATAAAGGTGATCCGCAACATGGGCAAGAGAATGGCTCGTTCGCACCCGCGCATCGGACCTCACCTGGCCCCAACCATGGGAACGTCACCACGAAATGGCGGCAGAATGCCGATATCCACCCCTGATAGCCTCGCGCCATGGCCGGTGGGAGCAGGAGTTCGGGGGCGCCGTCGCTCGGCGATGTCGCCCGCCTGGCCGGCGTCTCCACACAGACGGCCTCACGCGTCTCCATGGGCGCCGGCAATGTTCGCCCGGCCACCCGCGAGCGCGTGCTACGGGCCATGAGCCAGCTCGGCTACTCCCCCAACCGCGCGGCTCAGGCGCTGCGCCGCGGCTCCTTCAAGGCGATCGGCGTCCTCACCCAGCAGATCCAGCGCACCGGTGAGGCCCTGACCACGGCGGGCGTCGTCGAGGAGGCGACGAACGCGGGCTACGCGGTGAGCCTCGTGCAGGTGGAACGGCCCGAGTCCGATGACATGCGCACGGCGGCGGTCCGGCTCGCCCACCAGGCCATCGACGGGCTCGTCGTCGTCCAGGCGGGACGGGCGGGGCGCGAGCACCTCGCCCTGCCGCCGACCATGCCCGTGGCCGTCTCCGACTCCGCGCTCATGGGCTACTACCCCTCGGTCAGCGCGGATCAGGCCGGCGGGGTACGCGAGGCCATCAGTCACCTGCTCGCCCTGGGACACCGGACCGTCCACCACGTGGCCGGCCCCGAGGGCTCGCAATCCGCGCTCATCCGCCGCGCCGCATGGGCGGCGAGCCTGCGGGAGGCCGGCGCGCCAACGCCCGAGCCGCTGCCCGGGGACTGGAGCGCGGCCTCCGGGTACCGGGCGGGCCTGCGCCTGGCCGCCGACCCCGAGGTGACGGCCGTGCTGTGCGCGAATGACGAAACGGCGCTCGGCCTCATCCGCGCCATGCACGAGCAGGGGCGCGCCGTGCCGGCCGATGTGTCCGTCGTCGGCTTCGACGGACTGGACCTGGGCGAGTTCAGCTTCCCGCCGCTGACGACGGTCCACCAGGACTTCAAGCGCCATGGGCGGGAGATGGTGCGCCTCGTCCTGGAGCAGGTGGCCTCTGGAGTGGTGGACGGCTCGAGGAGCATCATCATCCCCACCGAACTCGTCCTACGGGGCTCGACGGCGCCCCCGAGCGCGCGTGCGGGCGAGGGGCAGACCCGGCAGGGGCGTGCGTGCGCACCCTCGGTGTGAGCACAATCGAGTCATGCTGCCCAAGGCCGACGCGTCCACTGCCCCGCCGATCACCCGCAGCGGCACCGCCGCCGATCTCGCCGCCGACCTAGCCGAGCGCCTGACGCGGCAGATCGGGCGCGATCCGGGTGGGCGCGTGATCGTAGGGCTCACGGGGGCGCCGGGATCCGGGAAGTCGACGGCGGCGCGCGAGCTGACGGGGCTCCTGGCCGAGGCGGGGGCGCTGGCGGGCGAGGTGCCGATGGATGGCTTCCACATGTCCAACGCGGTGCTCGACGAGCTGGGGCGCCATGGGCGCAAGGGCGCTCCGGACACCTTCGATGTGGGCGGCTACCTCGTGACCCTGGACCGAGTGCGGCGCGGCGAGGAGGTGCTGGCGCCGGTCTACCGGCGCGACTTGCATGAGCCGGTGGCCGCGGGCACGCGGGTGTCCGGGGGCGGAGTCGTCGTCACGGAGGGGAATTACCTGGCACTGGGCGAGGGCGGCTGGCAGGCTGCGCGTGAGCGCATCGACCTGCTCATCATGCTGGTGGTGGGGCGCGAGGAGCTGGCCGCCCGGCTCGTGGCGCGGCATATGAGCTTCGGGCGGGACCGCGTGGCTGCGGCCCACTGGGTGCGCGTCGTCGATCTTCCCAATGCCGCACTGGTGGAGGCCAGCGCCCCCCGGTGCGACGAGCTCTGGACCTGCGCCCCGTCCTCCCACCGAAACCGGTAGAAAACAGCATCGAAACCGGTCGATATCGCAATCGAAACCGGTCCCGCCCGCTGAGCAACGGCCCACGCTGGCATCATGCTTGTGGCTTTCTCCGTGTCCCCGTCCACCACCGACGACCCCGATTCGCTGTCCGCAGCTGTCGCCCGCGCTGTGCGCATGTGCCGCGATTCGGGCCCGCCATACGAGACGACGTCGGCTGAGCCGATCACCGGCGCGCCTCCTCCAGCAGGTCCGCGGTCGTATCCGCGTCGGGCCCCTCCCCGTCGCCGCGCAGACCGCTCACCGTCAGAACGTGGCCCTCCGTATGGAGGTCGAGCTCGTGTCGGCGAGCTGGGGGATCCACGGATCGTGGGCGTCCAGGACAAGTGTCCAAGCGGCTCGTTCTAGTGATCGAGGTCGATGGTTCCCAGCACGAATGCTCAGAGGAGCGGATCCGGCGCGATCGGACCAAGGACTCAATTCTCACCTCTTGCAATATCCCGCTCTTGCGCCTCAGAACGAATGACAGCGGTCAGGAGGAACGGATCCGCGAGGCGCTGGACACGGCGCTCCTCAGATGGCGGCCACCCTCATCGCCGACATCGCGCCCTCGATGACGCCATCAGCCGATAGAGACCGAGGCCGGCATCGAAGGGACGATCTCGGCAGGCGGAAGGGCCGCCGGGCTGGGGCAGACTGGGGCGGTGAGTCCTGAGCCACCCGCGGAGCCCATCGAACCGGCCCCCGCAGCGCCCATCTCGGCTGCGCCTCTTCCCGCGCGAGATCTCACCGCACTGCTGGAGACCATCGGCGCGCGCGACGGCAGGCTGGTCCACCTCGAGCGCACACCCGCCCGACCGGCCCGCCCGGCCGACTGGCCGTCCTGGGCCGACCCGGCCCTCGTCGCCGCCCTGGTCGCCTCCGGCATCCCTCGGCCCTGGATCCACCAGGCCCGAGCCGCCGACTCCCTCCACGCCGGCCACCACACCGTCATCGCCACCGGCACTGGCTCCGGGAAGTCACTGGCCGCCTGGCTCCCCGCCGTCTCCGACGTCCTCGGCGCCCAGCGCGCCGCTCACGCCAGCGGCACCGGGCACCGCATCTCCGCCCACGGCCATCGCCCCACCGCCCTCTACCTCGCACCCACCAAGGCCCTCGCCGCCGATCAGGCCGCCGCCCTCGACCGCCTCTCCGCCCGCATCGAGGCCGTCCAGGCAGGCACCGCAGGCGCGCCGCGCCTCACCCTGCGCTCCGGCACCTGCGACGGGGACACTCCCCTGCCCGAGCGCGACTGGGCCCGCGCCCACGCCGACATCGTCCTGACCAACCCCGACTTCCTCCATTTCTCCCTCCTGCCCGGCCATGAGCGCTGGGCCCGCCTCCTGCGCTCACTGCGCTACGTCATCGTCGACGAGTGCCACGCCTACCGGGGAGTCCTCGGGGCGCATGTCGCCCTCGTCCTGCGCCGCCTCCTGCGCCTCGCCCGCCGCCTGAACCCGGACTCCCCGGGGCCCACGGTCCTCGCCGCCTCGGCCACCGCCGCCGAGCCCGCCCTCACCGCCGCGCGCCTCATCGGGGCCCCGCCCGCCGATGTCGTCGCCATCACGGACGACGGCGCCCCCGCCGGGGAGCGCGCGCTGGCCCTCTGGCAGCCAGCCCTCATCGATCCGTGGGGTGCCGACCCCGCCGTCTCCACGGCCGATCCCGGCTCGGGCCCCGCCGACACCCCCAACGCCCCGGACCTGCCCTCGCCGCGCCGCTCGGCGACCGCCGAGGCCTCCGAGGTGCTCGTCGACCTTCTCAGCGCCGGAGCCCGGGCCCTCGTCTTCGTGCGCTCGCGCCGCTCCGCGGAGATCGTCGCCGAGCACGCACGCCGCATCCTCACCCGCTCCGGCCCGCCACTGGCCGACTTGGCCGACGCCGTCGCCGCCTATCGGGGCGGCTACCTGCCCGAGGAGCGCCGAGACCTGGAAACGGACCTGCGCCAGGGCCGCTTGCGCGCCCTGTCCACCACGAACGCCCTCGAGCTGGGCATCGACGTGACCGGCCTGGACGCCGTCCTCATCGCCGGATGGCCCGGCACCCGCGTCTCGCTGGGCCAGCAGGCCGGGCGCGCCGGGCGCGCGGGCAGCCCCGGCGTCGCCGTCCTCATCGCCTCCGACAACCCCCTCGACGCCTACCTCGTCCATCACCCCGAGGACGTCCTCACCGCCCCCGAAGCCACCGTCTTCGACCCCGCCAACCCCTACGTCCTCGCCCCGCACCTGTGCGCGGCCGCCTCCGAGGCGCCCCTTCGCGAGGCCGACCTCGACCTCTTCGGCCTCCCCGATGAGAGCCTCCTGGCCGACCTCGCCGAGCGCGGGGCCCTGCGGCGGCGCCCCACCGGCTGGTTCTGGAACGCCGCCCTGCCCGGGCGCCCCCAGGACCTCACCACTCTGCGCGGGGACGGCTCGCCCGAGGTCCCCATCGTCGAGTCCCTCTCCGGCACCGTCATCGGCACCGCGCCCGGCGCCAGCGCCGACTCCTCCCTCCATGCCGGCGCCGTCTACATGCACCAGGGGCGCGCCTACGTCGTCGAGGAGCTCACCCAGGAGGCCGCCATCGTCACCCCGCGTCTGGCCGTGGGTTACCGGACCCGGGCCCGCGAGCGCTCCAGCGTGCGCATCCTCGCCGAGCGGAGCGCCGAGACCTGGGGCGATGGCCTCACCTGGAACCTCGGCAGCGTGGAGGTCACCAGCCAGGTCACCGGCTACAACAAGCTCGCCCTGCCCCGTATGGAGGTGGTCTCCCAGCACCCGCTGGACATGCCCGAGCGCGTCCTGCCCACCGCCGCCGTCTGGTGGACGATCCCTCTCGAGGCCTGCGAGGCCGTCGGCGTCACCCCGGCCCGGCTGCCCGGCGCCCTGCACGCCGCCGAGCACGCCTCCATCGGCATCCTCCCCCTCCTGGCCACCTGCGATCGCTGGGACATCGGCGGGCTGTCCACCGCGCTGCACCCCCAGACCATGCGCCCCACCGTGTTCGTCCACGATGGCGCCGCCGGGGGCGCAGGATTCGCGGAGCGCGGGCACCGCGCCGGGGCGCGTTGGCTGGAGGCCACGCTCGATGTCGTCACCCAGTGCCGCTGCGCCGACGGCTGCCCCAGCTGCATCCAGTCCCCCAAATGCGGCAACAACAACGAGCCCCTGGACAAGGCCGGCGCCATCGCCCTGCTGCGACTGCTCGCCCAGGCCGCGCAGGCGGCGGTCCCCTTGTCCTGACACGGCGTGAGGGGTCTAGGCTCACTCGCGTGCTGCTACAACTGCTGAGGACGCACCTGCGCCCTTACTACGGCCTGCTGGCCTGCGTGCTCGTTCTCGAGTTCGCACAGGTCATAGCCTCGCTCTACCTGCCGACTCTCAACGCGGACATCATCAACCGCGGCGTGGCCACCGGCGACACCGGCTACATCTGGCGCACCGGCGGACTCATGCTCACCGTGAGCGCCGCCCAGGGCGCCTGCACCGTGCTCGCCACCTACCTGGCGGCGCGATCGGCCATGGGCCTGGGGCGGGACCTGCGGGCCAAGATTTTCCACCGGGTCGGCTCCTTCTCCGAGCGGGAGGTCTCCTCCTTCGGCGCCGGCTCCCTCATCACCCGCAACACCAACGACGTCCAGCAGGTCCAGATGCTCGTCCTCATGGGCTGCACCATGCTCGTCATGGCGCCGATCATGGCGGTGGGCGGCATCATCATGGCGGTCACGCGAGCCCCGGGCCTCGCCTGGCTCATCGCCGTGAGCGTGCCGGTGCTGCTGTTGATCGTCGGCCTCATCGTATGGCGCATGGTGCCGCTCTTCCGCTCCTACCAGGACCGGCTCGACGCCATCAACCGGGTCCTGCGCGAGCAGCTCACCGGTATCCGCGTGGTGCGCGCCTTCGTGCGCGAGCAGGCCGAGACCGAGCGCTTCGCCGTCGTCAACCACGACATGGCATGGGTGGGCGAGCGCGTGGGCCGCCTCTTCGTCGTCCTGTTCCCGCTGGTCATGCTCATCCTGGATGTCACGATCGTCGGCGTCCTCTGGTACGGCGGCCACCGTGTGGGCTCGGGTGACGTGGAGGTCGGCACCCTCATCGCCTTCATGGCCTACCTCATGCAGATCCTCATGGGCATCGTCATGGCCTCCTTCATGACGATGATGATCCCGCGCGCGGCCGTGTGCGCCGAGCGCATCGGTGAGGTCCTGGCCATCGACTCGTCGCTGACCGTCGCGGAGGACGCCGTCACCGCTTTCCCGGAGCCCGGCAGCGTGGAGATGCGCGACGTCGCCTTCTCCTACCCCGGCGCCGAGGCGGCCGTTCTGGCCGGCGTCTCCTTCCGCGTCGCCCCCGGGTCGACGACGGCGATCGTCGGCTCCACCGGCTCGGGCAAGTCCACGCTCGTGTCCCTGCTGGCCCGGCTCGTCGACGCCACCGACGGCGAGGTGCTCATGGGCGGCCTGGATGTGCGCCGCGCTGAGCCCGAGGCCCTGTGGGCCACCCTCGGCCTCGTCCCCCAGAAGCCCTTCCTCTTCGCCGGCACGGTCGCCACGAACCTGCGGCTCGGCCGCGAGGAGGCCACCGACGACGAGCTGTGGGCAGCCCTGGAGGTCGCCCAGGCCCGCGACTTCGTGGAGGAGATGGACGGCGGTCTGGAGGCGGTCATCGCCCAGGGAGGCACGAACGTCTCAGGCGGGCAGCGCCAGCGTCTGGCCATCGCCCGCGCCCTCGTGCGCCGCCCGGACGTCCTCATCTTCGACGACTCCTTCTCCGCGCTCGACGTGTCCACGGACACCCGCCTGCGCGCGGCCCTCGCGCCTGCCACGGCCGGGGTGACGAAGATCGTCGTCGCCCAGAGGATCACCACCGTCACCGACGCCGATCAGATCCTCGTGCTCGACGGCGGACGGCTCGTCGGCACCGGCACGCATGAGGAGCTGCTGGGCACCTGCGAGGTGTACCGGGAGATCGTCTCCTCCCAGCTCGGACAGGAGGTGGCCGCATGAGCCGCGACAAGAGCGACGAGCGCGGCACGCGCGCGAAGATCGCGAAGGGCGCCGAGCGCGCGGACGGCGCCGCCGAGCTGAGCGAGGAGGACCTCAGGCTCGCCGCCTCGGCGCGGGCCGCCTCCGACGACTGGCACTCCGGCCCGCCCCCGGGCAGGGCTCAGGCCTTCTGGCCCTCCTTCCGCCGCATGATCGGCCTGCTGACGCCCTTCAAGGGGACGCTGGTGATCATCACGGTGGCCAGTGTCATCGGGGTCATCCTGTCCGTGGCCGCCCCCAAGGTGCTGGGCAACGCCACGAACGTCATCTTCGAGGGCGTCATCTCCTCGCGCCTGCCCGAGGGCGCCACGAAGGCCGAGGTGGTCGAGGGCCTGCGCGCGGCGGGCGAGACCGATATGGCTAATGTGGCCGCCGCGATGGATCTGCATCCGGGCCGGGGCATCGACTTCGAGCGCCTCGGCACGATCCTCGCCACCGTCCTCGTGCTGTACGTGACCTCCGCGCTCCTCATGTGGTTGCAGGGCTTCCTGCTCAACCGCATCACCGTGACCGCCATGTACCGGCTGCGCGAGCAGGTGGAGGCCAAGATCCACCGCCTGCCGCTGTCCTACTTCGATCAGATGCAGCGCGGCGAGATGCTCTCGCGCGTGACCAACGACGTCGACAACGTCACCAACACGCTCCAGCAGTCGCTGTCCGGGGCGCTGACCTCGATCCTCACGGTCATCGGCGTCATGGGGATGATGCTGTCGATCTCCTGGAGGCTGGCGCTGGTGGCGCTCGCCATCATCCCGCTCATGGGCGGGGTGTTCGGGGTCATCGGGCCGCGCTCCCAGAAGGCCTTCACCCACCAGTGGGCGCGCACGGGCCGCATCAACACGCGAGTGGAGGAGTCCTTCTCCGGGCACGCCCTCGTGCGGGTGTACGGGCGCACGCAAGCGGTGCGGGACGCTTTCGCCGCGGAGAACGACGAGCTCTACCGATCGGCGCTGCGCGCGCAGTTCCTTTCCGGCATCATGATGCCGCTCATGCTGGTCATCTCGAACGTCTCCTACGTGGCGATCGCGGTGGTCGGCGGGATCATGGTGGCCTCGGGGTCGCTGAGCCTGGGCGGCGTGCAGGCCTTCATCCAGTACTCCCAGCAGTTCTCCCAGCCGCTGGGCCAGCTCGGCGCGATGGCCACCTCGGTGCAGTCCGGCACGGCCTCGGCCGAGCGCATCTTCGAGCTGCTCGACGCCCAGGAGGAGAGCCCGGACGCCGGGGGCGCCCTGGCCGAGCAGGCCGGGGGCGCCCTGGCCGCCGGTGAGGACCGGGGCCCCGACGGCGCGGCCGGCGCCGGCGTCCTCGAGGTGGAGCACGCCCGCTTCTCCTACTCGCCCGGCACCGAGCTCATCCGGGACCTCTGCCTGCGCGTGGAGCCCGGCCGCACCGTGGCGATCGTCGGGCCGACGGGTGCGGGCAAGACCACCCTGGTCAACCTGCTCATGCGCTTCTACGAGCTCGACGGGGGCCGCATCACCCTGGACGGCCGGGACATCGCGTCG
Organism: Actinomyces gaoshouyii; assembly: GCF_002076915.1. NCBI lineage: Bacteria > Bacillati > Actinomycetota > Actinomycetes > Actinomycetales > Actinomycetaceae > Actinomyces > Actinomyces gaoshouyii. The sequence continues at coordinate 115,186 of NZ_CP020468.1, read as the reverse complement.
ATGACGCGCCATGAGGTGCGCCGTCGGACGGGGATGGTGCTGCAGGAGCCATGGCTGTTCGAGGGGACGATCCGCGAGAACATCCGCTACGGGCGGCCCAGGGCATCGGATGAGGACGTGGAGGCGGCCGCCGAGGCGTGCTTCGTCGACCACATCATCAAGGCCCTCCCACAGGGCTACGACACGCTCCTGGAGGAGGACGGCGCGAATATCTCCACCGGTGAGCGCCAGCTGCTGACGATCGCGCGCGCCTTCATCGCCAACCCCGCCGTCCTCATCCTCGATGAGGCGACGAGCTCGGTGGACACCCGCACGGAGCTGCTGGTCCAACGGGCGATGAACCGGCTGCGCGAGGGCCGGACGAGCTTCGTCATCGCGCACCGACTGTCCACGATCCGCGACGCCGACACGATCCTCGTCATGGAGCACGGCGACGTCGTGGAGCAGGGCCGTCACGCCGAGCTGCTGGAACGCGGTGGGGCCTATGCCCGGCTGCACGCCGCCCAGTTCGCCGGCCGGGAGCCGGACTCGGACTGAGGACCCGCATGAGAGCGGTGGGGCGGGCCGGCACGGCAGGGGGAGTCAGGAGTCGCGGTTGCGCCGCGCCCGGCGGACCTGGCGCTTGATGTCGCGCAGCTCGTCCCATTCCTTGCGGACCTGGGCTCGGTGCTGCGCCCGCATGACCGCGCGCCGCTGCTGGGACTCCTCGCGATCGAGGTGAATCTGGCGGCGCATCTGCTCGCGCCAGCGAGTCCGCTCCTCCTCCACCCGGCGCAGCCGCTCGACCAAGGCGGCGGCCTCCTCCTCGCTCAGGCCCAGTCGGGTGACGCGCGACTCGCCGCGGCGCAACCCGGGCAGAGGCTTGGGCAGTGAGGGGAGGACGTGGCGGGCCGTGCCGCCCGCGCGCTGCGGGTCGGTTCCGCCGTCGAGCCGGCCGGCAGCAGTCGCGGCCCGGGCGGCACCGTCGTTCGGATCATGCTCCACCGTCGACGGGTACGCGGGCTGGCGGGGCTTGGAGGCCACGCGGATCTCCCCGTCCTCCTCGGTGATCGCTGAGGTGGAGGCGCCCTTGACCTCGCTGCCCACCGAGTCCACCGGGCCCTGGACGATGGCGAGGGCCTCGACGGCCGGGACGTGGTCGGCATCGGCGCCCAGGGCCAGGCCCAGCAGCGGCATGAGGAGGACGCTCACGGCGCCGGCGAGCACGAGCGTGGAGGCGATGGACGGGCTCATGGCGCCCGCGGTCACCGCGACCTGCGTGACGGCCACGATGATCGGAAGGGCGGTCGTGGAGTACGTGGCAATCTGCAGGCACTGGCGCATGGAGTAGGCGCGCAGGCCGTCGCGTCGGCGCTCGAGGCGGGCGGAGAGCCAGACCGGCAGGCCGCGGGTGAGGACCAGGAGCACGAGGAAGGCGCCCAGGTAGGTCATCGAGTCGGTGGTGATCTCCAGCTCGATGGCCATGCCGGAGGTGACGAAGAAGATCGGCACGAAGAAGCCGTAGGCGAGGCCGTCGAGTTTCTCCTCCAGCTCGCGGTTGCCGTCGGGCACGGCGTAGCGCAGGATGAAGCCGGCGGCGAAAGCGCCCAGGACGACGTCGAGGTCGAAGACCTCGGCGAGCGCGCACAGGCCCACCAGGAGCAGCACGGTGACGCGGATGGTGGTCTGCGCGGTCGTGGAGCCTCCGAGGTGGATGAGGGCGACGAGGCGCTGCCCGGCGGCCTTGACGCGGTCGGTGAAGCGCACGATGAGCAGGGCGATGGCCAGGAAGAGGGCGAGCACTGCGGCGGATTGCCAGGTGGAGCGGCTTCCGAGCAGGAGGGCCATGAGGATGACGGGGCCGACCTCCCCGACGGCGCCGTGGTTGAGGATCGCGGCGCCCACGGCAGTGGGCAGGAGGCCGCGCTCACGCAGGATCGGCAGGATGGTGCCGATCGCGGTGGAGGTCATGGCGATGGCGATGGCGATGCCGTTGGCGGACAGGGGCCCGCCGGTCACGCCCACCGCGGTGACCGTGGCGAAGGCGAGCGCGAGCGAGCCGAACCAGGCGATGGTGGCATGGCGGCCGCCGCTGCCGCGCAGCTCGTTGACGTCGATCTCGTAGCCCGCCATGAGGAAGAGGAACCCCAGGCCGAGCTCGGAGAGGAACGTGATGGGCTCGCCCTTATCGGCGATCGCCAGAGCGCTCGGGCCGATGAGCAGGCCCCCCAGGATGAGCAGCACGGTCTCGGGGACGATGCGGTGCGGGATGTTGAGGGAGATCAGCGGCGCGAGGAAAGCGACGGCGACGATCCACAGCAGTGAGACAAACGCGTGGGCCATATTCTCCTTCTCCTCCCATCGTCGGCCCTCGGGCGAGAACCGGGTGGGATCCTACCGGCCGGGGCGGCCCAGGAGCGGGACGGCGCCTGGGCGCGACGCGCGTGGTGCGGGTGAGGGCGCGGCGCAGGGGGTCCGGTGGGGCGGCAGCAGGTCGATGCCCCGGGCGCGGGCCCGGGGCACCCGGCCTACGCCTCCCGGGGCGCGTCGGCCTCGGCCTCGACCCTGCGAAGCGCCGCCAGGAGCGCCTCCATCACACCTCGGGCATTCAGGCTGCGCTTCTTGACGCTCAACTTCCTCAGCGCGACGCGGCACACCTCCTCCGACGAGGACCATTCCGGTATTCCTCCACGCACGTCGCGCATGAGCGCATCGAGCTCGCGCGGGTGGATCTCCTCGATCGATCCCACGTGATCCAGGGCGTTGCGCCGGTAACCGGTCGGGAGCCTGTACGCCTCCAGTGAGCGCCATACGAAGCCCTCCCCATCAGGGTAGGCGAAGCTCTCGCCCAGCACCTGGCGGACCTTCTCCTCGCGGCCGGCGGTCGTGCGCGACAGACCGAAGGCCCGGCAGACCGCGACGATGAGGCGATGCCAGCTGATGGGCCCCTCCTGAGCGCAAATCGCCTTGGCGACCTCCTTGACCTGCGACGCGGCCTCCTCGTCCTCAATGGCCGCGTCGAGAATGCTGCGCGGTCTGACCCCCTCCGGCCTCCACTCCTGGTAGTCCCTCGAGGTCGGGCGCTCCGCGATGGGCGCGGGCCGAGCGGCCCCACTCCCGCCGGAGGCGGCCCCCTCCGCCCGGGTCCCGGTGCCGACGAACTCCTGCGCCTCGGGATCGTCGGGCGCCTCGGGCGCGGCCGCCGCGCCGTCAAGCGCCGTCATGGCGATTCCCCCGCCCGCCATCTCGGCGAGGCGGGCGAGCTCGCCGTCGGGGTCGGCCACCCACTGAGGGATGCAGACGCGCTCGACCCGCCGCCATCCCATCGTCTTCAGGACGTCGACGGGCAGGAGATCTCGGTCCATCACGCTCTCACGCCGGTTCCAGCCAGGACCATCCAGCATCACCGCCACCGCGGGATCATGCGGACGCCCGGGATGGGAGAGGACCAGGTCGATATCGAAGCTCGAATGGCCGACCCCGGTGGTGGCCCCCACTCCGGCCGCGCGCAGGCGCTCGGCGATCTCCACCCGATACGGGTCCACGGAGTCCTTCGTGCGGGGGAGCGCGCGTGGACGCCGGTCCGTGCGGAGTGTCTCCAGGAGCATCCTCACGTCCTTGACCCCCTGGTGGGTGGAGAACTCGGCGCGCAGGTCCTCGGGATCGAAACTGGACAGGACGATCATCTGGCGCCTGGCGCGAGTCAGGGCGACATTCAGTCGGCGCTCGCCCCCCTCATGGCTCAGGGAGCCGAAGGTGAGGGGGACGCCCACTCCTTTCTTGCTGGAGAAGGTCAGGGACAGCAGGATGACGTCCCGCTCCTCGCCCTGGACGTTGTCCAGGTTGCGCACCAGCAGCCCGTCGCGCTCCTGGAGGGCGCGGCGCACGCGCGCCGATCCGCATTTGCGCAGCTGCTCCTCGATGAGGTCGCGCTGATGCGCGTTGAGGGTGATGACACCGATGGAGGGCGTCGCCTCCGGACTGGCCTCGAATCGGCGCAGCACCTCCTCGACGACCTGCCGGGCCTCCACCGGGTTCGTATGGGGACGGATTCCCCGGCGCCGTCGTCGATCCTCCGCCCCGTAGTACTCGCCATTGACCCTGCGCAGGACGACGCCGTATCCCCCGGGGCCCGCATCGGCGTCGGGACGCAGGGCGAGAGGGCTCGGGAAGGTCAGGAGCCTCCCACCGTAGTAGCGCTTATTGGAGAAGGCGATGAGTGACTCCACCCTGCTGCGGTAGTGCCACGTCAGCTCCCGTTCAGGGACCCCGGCGCCCAGGCAGCGCTCGAGGATGGACGCGCCCTGACCTCGACCTGACGCTGTCGCGCCGTTCGGCGGGGGCATCTGCCTGCGGTCGCCGACGACGATCGCCGTCCGCCCCCGCCCCAGCGCGCCAATGGCCCCAGCGGTCGTGATCTGGGATGCCTCATCGATGACGACGAGATCAACGCGCGTGCGATGGGCGGGGAGGAATCGCGCCACGGAGTCCGGGGAGACGAGGATGCAAGGGGTGATCGCCGCCACGAGGTCCCCGTAGCGGTCCATGAGCTCGCGCACGCTGCTCGAGGAGCGACGGCGCCCGAGTTCACGGCGCAGCTCCTCGCCCCGCGCCCCCGCCTCGGCGAGCACTCGGTCACGACGTCCGGCAACCAGGTGCATGAGCTCGGCGGGCAGCAGGGCGCGCAACGCCTCCCGAGCACGGCGGTACTCCTCAAGGGCGGCGGAGTAACTCGCCGCGTCGGGAGCATCCTCGGCGACCCCGCGTCCATCAGGCGCGCCGGCCGCATCGGAGTCCCCGCCGTCGCGTGGGAGGTGGGCGGCGTAGAAGCCGCCGTCCCCGGGGTCCTCGCCGTGCAGGGATGCCCGGTAGGCGCGCAGGTGGAGGCGCAGCTCGGCCATGCGGGACCGCAGGTCATCGGCCTCGCGGCTCCCGGACCCGACGGCACTGGTCTCGAGCGCGCCGCGCAGAGCCTGCCTCACCTGTGTGGGCCGCATCCCGTTGTCGTGGAGGTTGAGGAGGAGGGAGCCCATACCGGCCTCGTCGCGCAGTCGCCGGGCCACCACCTCCAGGGCGGAGGCCTTCTCCGCGACGAACATCACGGACAGGCCCTCGCGTACCGCGCGGAAGATGAGATTGGCGATCGTCTGTGATTTACCGGTTCCGGGCGGGCCCTCGACGACGAGGCTCCTGCCCGTAACAGCATCGGCGATGACGTGGGCCTGACTGGAGTCCGCATCGAGCGGCAGGTTCTCGATCAGCGCGTCGAGATCCTCCATCGGCTCCGGGGAATGGGGCGCGGACAGGGGCGCGGTCGCGCGCGCAGTGCCACCGTCCGACTCGTCGGGAACGGGGGCGCGCTCTTCAGCGCTGGCCAGTCGGCGAACCACGGGGCTATGGGCCAGCTGGGGCCAGGATTCCTCCAGGTCCTTCCACATGCGGTAGGTGGAGAAGCGGAAGAGCCCCAGGTGGGCCGTGCGACTGATCCCGGCGTACTGGTGATAGTCGGCGAGCCGCGCTTGAACCGCCTGGAGCGTCGCCTCGACGTCGATTCCCCGACCATCTCGGATCGGCTCGCGCAATTCGGCCAGGTCGATACCCGTGTCGGCGATGAAGCGCTCGATCAGGGAGTAGTTGGGCGTGGAGGTCTCAGCCTCATCGAGGACGATCCCGAACTCCTCCTCGTCCTGCTCGATGCGAACCGGCACCAGGATGAGTGGGGAGCGCAGCATGCGCCCCGCTGATTTCCAGGTGAGGGTTCCCAGCGCCAGGTAGAGATTGTTGGCGCCGGTCTCCTCGATCACTGTGCGCGCCTGGGCGGCCATCGACGCCAGGCGCCGCTGATGCTCCTCACCCTCGAGGGCGGTGGTGACGATCCTGCGCCCGAGCAGTTCCCCCGGAGCCCGCGCACCGGCCTCGGGCGCGCTCCCCGACCCGGTATCGGCGCTGCGCAGCATTACCCGGTCGCGCTGGTTGACGAGGTCCTCGAGGCGCGCGAGCAACTCCTCGGGGACGCGCAGTTCGATGGCCATTCGCGAGTCGCGATTGATGAGGGGGTTGCGACGGGTGACATCGAGCAAGGACCGCTTCCACGCCTCGACCTCGGACATCGCCGGCAGGGGGCCAGAGGACGGCGGCTCGGCGTCGGGCCCCTCATCGTTGGACGCTGGAGCGTCATCGGCCGCGTCGGAGGGGCTCGCCGGGCCCCCAACGACATGCCCCGCCTCCTCAGCAGTCCCCTCCGGCTCTGGGAAGGGCTCGCCCTCCGCCTCGCGCGGTTCGGCAAGGGCCACCGCGAGGATGACCTGGCGCATGGCGTCGAGGGCGCGCTCACGAGCAGGGCGCCTCAGACGATGCAGAAGCGCCGCGGATGAGCTCATGGCGAGAGCCGGGTCCAGAATCCCGATGTCGCCGCACCGCGCGAGTTCGACGAATCGATCGGTTGCGGCATCACCGGCCTCCGGGCGATCCGAGTGCCGGGAGTATGCCAGCACCACGCCGTTATCCGTGAGCAGGAGGGTCGGCGGGACACGAAGCGCCCGCAGGACCCCGGCGAGGAGGACCGCGGCCTCCAACGGCGAGGCCGAGCGGGTGTCGAGGATGTCACTGGCGGTTCGCACAGAATGCGCGCCTGCCGCCCATCCGCCCGGCGCGCGCTCGATGGCGAGCCCGCGTTGGCGCACGACGGCGATGGCCTTGTCCACCAAGACGTCAGGCGCGCTCCGCCGGGCCTGCCTCCGAGCCGCATGAGCGATATCCCCCACCACCTCCCGATCCGATTCCTGATCCGGCCGCACCAGCGCCGCCAGGGCCGAGCCCGCCCAGCGCCCCGACCCGATCAGCGTCCAGCGGCGCGGCGGCAGCACCGTGAGTCCGTCGAGAAAGCGCACCTGCGACCGTCCGTCCCCCGCGGTCATCTCGACCCTCACCGCTGCCGGGCCGTCCTGCTCGACATCCCTCAGGGCGGCATCGAGCATCGCGAGATCAGCGGTGGCCGTCATGCGCCCCACAGCGGTATCCCAGTGGAATGTCCATGGCGCGGTGATTTCGGTGGCACCGCCGCGCTCGACGACGCTCACACGGACATCGATCGCGCCGAGTCCCTCCGTCGGGGCGCCCGGTCGGCCGACGGCGGATAGCCGGGCCTCACCCTCCCCCACGGGCAGGTGCTGCACCTGCGCCGCAGTGGGGCTCATGGCCAGCCGTACCCGGAGGCTCATGCCCGCCATGGCGTGGGCACGGCTCAGCACCGGCTCGCAGGAGGCCTCGACCGCGACGGCGTCCAAGGGGCTCCCGGAGGACACCCAATCGCCGTCGATCCTCTCGATGAGCCCATGCACCTCGTGACGTGCCGCGACCGGGGCGTCGATGAGCCGGAGCGCCTCGCTGACGGCGACCAGCGCGGCCAGGCTCCGCTCGGGGTCGAGGCGCTCGCCATGAACGACGTCATTGCGCCATCGGCGGACCTCGTGGAGCTTGGCGCCCAGGCCCATCGGCAGGGGGATGAGGTAGTGCCCGGCGTCGTCGCGCATCGTGAGCACGCGGATCTGCGCCGAGAGATCGGCGAGATCGAGGGGGCCCTGGCGCTCGTGCGCGCCCTCGAGTGCCATGCGCGCCTTCGCGGGCCCGAGGTCTTCGAGCGCACGACGGGTGAACGGTTGCAAATGCAGGGGAAGAAGGTCGAGAAGACCGCGCAGGACGAGCGTTTGGTTATTGGGATTCATCTCGAATGGGGGGGATGGGGGATCGGGGCGGGCCGCAGCGCAGCGGTATGGCGAGTGATGATAGCGCTACCTGCGGATTCTTCACGCCGCGGCCCGTAGTCCGACCCGTGCGCCGTTCCTCCGGCTCGCGGACCGGTCTCGCTCCTATTTTCGACCGGTCTCGGTTATAGGGAGGGGCTATGGGGCGAGGGAGGCATCGGCGGGGCCGGCCCGGGCGCGGGCGCGCGCCTGACGGGGCACCCCGAGGATGATCGCATCCACCGAGGCTCCGACGACGACGTCCCCGCCCTCGACCCGGCAGGAGTCGAGAGTCGCGCCATTGGCGGAGGCGAGGCGCTGCGCCGCGGCACAGGGATCACCCGGTGCGACGATCGAGTTCAGGGCGGTCGCCCCGGCCAACGCGGCCATATCGGCGGCGGTCCGCGCCCGGCCGGCCGCACCCTCCGCGCCCATGAGCCCGCTCAGGCCCAGGGTGATCGCGAGGAGCACCCCGATGACGCCGACCATGAGGACCGTCCCCTCACCCCGCTCGCCCGCCAGGCGCCTCCCCCAACGCCCCGCCCGGCCCGGCCGAGCCGGCAGCCCCTCCCCGGGCCTCCGCACACTACCGCGCCTCACCGCCCGTCACCGCCCGGCTCGGTGTAGGCGCAGGCCCGCGCCCGCAGCACGAGCCCCGCGCGCCCGAGCGGCCCGGGCGCGCCTCGGCTGATGCTCACGCAGGTGAGATCCCCCTCGGCCCCCACCGCGATGGAGGAGCCGGCGGGGACGACGGCGCTCGCGGCGGCCAGCGGATCTGCGCCGATGGCCGCCTGGCGCGCGCCCACGCGGGCGGCGTCGGTGATGCGCATCTGGGTGGCGCCGGCCGCGAGGGCGGAGAGGGCCAGGAGGAGGACGATGACGACAGCGGGCATGGCGACCGCGAGCTCCGCCGTCGCCATGCCGGACTCGCCCCGGGGCGCGGGCGGCCTGCGGGCGCGCGGGAGCGGCTGCGCGGCGCTCATCCGACCGACAGCGCCGACTCGATGAGGGACTGCAGCGTGCCCCTCAGGCTCCCTGAGCGCATGATCGCCAGCAACAACCCGGCGAAGGCGGCCGCCGCGAGAGTGCCGATGGCGTACTCGGCGGTGGCCATGCCGGCCTCCCCCGCCGGGTCCGCCCCGCCGTCGGGGGCGGTATGCGATGCTGCCTCGGCGCGCTCCAGGGCAGCGGCGATGGGCCCGGTCAGCAGGGCGTACTCGGCGCCGGGATGGGCCAGGCCCCAGGCGCGGTGGAGGGTGAGCAGGGCGTTCTTCATGGGGATCTCCTCGGGATCGGGGGCGCTCGGCCCCGCGGGCACCATGCCCGCTCCCCGAGAGTGAGCCCATCGGGGACCCCTCGGGCACGCTCCTCCACAGAATCGGACCGCGCACGGGCACCTCGCCGCCTGTGGTTCCCGGATCCTGCGGCTACGACGACGGCGCTCCCGCCCGCCGGCCCGGTCAGTTGGGCTCCCGGTGCGGAGGCCGGCTCCCCGCCCTCGTCGCCCCGTGTCATCCGCTGGTAGGAGGACGGATCGGCTGATCGACCGAAGCACCCCGCGATGGCGCGCCCCTATCCTGAGGCCGTGCTGATCGTTGAGTCGCTGCTCCTACTGCTCACCGAGGACTCGGGGAGGCCCGAGGGCTGGTCGAGCGACAACGACCTCATGCTGCGCGGGGCCCTCCTGTCCGATCTCATGCTGGCCGGCCGGATCGAGGCCGATACCGCCCGCACCGCGCGCCGCCCACGGATGCGCATCGTCGACACCACGCCCACGGGCCATCCCGTGCTCGACGACGCCCTGGCCGCCCTGTCGGCCAAGAACGGCAGGCGCATCGCCTCCGCCGTCACCTGGGACGACCTGCGCGCCCACGACGCCGCCGGGGCCTCCCTCGTCAAAGCCGGCGTCCTGACCGAGAGCACCGCCACCGCGCTCGTTCCCGCCTTCCCCACCCGCGACCCCCGCCCGGAGGCCGAGCTGCGGGAGCGGCTCTACGGCGAGATCGCGGGGACCCGGGCCCCGGACGCCGCCGACAGCGCTCTCCTGGCGCTGCTGCAGTCCACCGGTGCGGCCTGGAGGATCCTGAGGGCTGAGCGCACGGGCCTGCGCCGCTCCGGTCTCGCCCAGCGCATCAAGGAGATCGCGGAGCAGGCCCCGGTCACCGGCGCGATCAAGGAGGCGATCGCCTCGATCAGCAGCGCCGTCGGCGTCATCAGTGCCCGCGCTCGGAGGGCGACCGCCGTCGCGACTTGAGTGATGCGCGTGGAGCGCGGTGAGTACGAACCCTGAGATTCCGCCGAGAGAATGAGGAGACCCCGGCGAATTCGTCATACCGTGTGGGCATGCTGATCTCTGAACAGCTGTTCCCGATCCTGAGCGGGAGCAGCGAAGGCAGCGGGGACTGGGCCCTGCGCAGCATCTACGGGCTGCGCGGCGCAGTGCTCGCCGACCTCCTCCTCGCTGGCAGACTCGACCTCACCCCGGGTCGGGATCCCATGATGCGCGTCATCGACGACACACCGACCAACAACCCCATCCTCGACTATGTCCTTTCCCAACTCCCCACCGGGGAGGGCATTCGGATCTCCTCGGTCATCGGACGCGGGGAGTGCTCCTTGGAGGACATCATCGCCGAGCATGGGGCAGTCGGGCTCCCCGAGCCCGATGACGACGGCGCTCCCGAGGACGCCGACCCCGCCCCGGAGCCGGGGGCCGGGATCGTGGACCGCCTCATCGCGGTTCTCGCCGGGAAGCGGCCCGCCACCGCGGCTGATCAGGTGCTGCTGTCGATCCTCAAGGGGCTGGGCCTGGGCAGGGCGGTGCTTCCCAGCGAGCGCACGGGCCTGGGCTGGAGCGGGTTGTACCGGCGGATCAAGGAGATCACCGATACGAACGCCCCGGGCGAGCCCCTGCGCACCATGACGGACACCCTCGCGGCCCTGACGATCATCGTGGCCACGGTCGACGACAACCGCTGAGCATCCGGGGCCGCCGATCCGCCTGTGCGATGGTTCCGGGATGGGAAGCGGCCCATAACCCGCGCCTATACCCGAAGCATGCTGATCGCCGAGAAACTGCTCCTCCTCCTGCTCACGGACTCCGGTTCTCGCGAGTCCCGCGCCAGTTCGATGGCGCCGGTGGCGCTGCGCGCCGCAGTGCTCATCGACCTCGCTCAGGCCGGCCGGATCCGCATCAGTGAGGACAAGAAGAAGACCATCCGCATCATCGACCGCTCCCTCACGGGCGACCCCGTCCTCGACGCCGCGCTCGCCGCCCTGGCCCCGAAGGACGGCAAGCGCATCGGCACGATCGCGCGGTGGGGCGGCCTGCGGGCACTGGAGCTCACCGCCGACTCGCTGAAGAGCGCCGGGATCCTCGGTGAGACCAAGGGCGGGATCTTCAACTGGTTCACCCGCTACCCCGCGCTCAACCCCGCCCCGGAGGCCGCGCTGCGCGCCCATCTCGAGGCCGTCATCAGGGGCGAGGCCCCGGCCGAGGAGGCCGATGGCGTGCTCCTCGGCATCCTGGAGGCGATGAACGCGACGCGCATCGCCCTGCCCAAGGAGCGCATCGGGCTGAGCACGCGCGAGGTGAAGCGCCGGATCAGGATCATCTCGGAGGCCGACCCCGCCAGCACCGCTGTCAGGGCCGCCGCCAACGCGGTGAGCGCCGCGGTGATCGCGGCCATCGGCGCATCCTCCGCCGTCGGAGCCGCCGCCGGGTAGGCCGCTTCCCCTCCTCGTTCCCACTCCGGGGACGGATGGACGGGCCAGAATGGGGGCATGCTCATGCCGTACTCCCCCACCGCCGAGCCGCTCACCCGCTTGGCCGACGGGACCATCAAGCAGATCAGCCCCTTCACCGGCACGGAGGTGTGGACCGTGCCCGGGCGCGGGAATCGGCCCATCGCCCATCCCGTCGTCGAGCGCCACCCGCTGGCGCCCGGGGAGCGCGAGCGGGCCTGCGCGTTCTGCTCGGGCCGCTACTTCGAGACCCCGCCGGAGAAGTCGCGCGTCGTCGTCGGAGCGGGCGGGGGCTTCGAGCGGATCGATGGCGTCCCCGCCTCCGAGCTGGCCGCGACAACGGCGGAGTTCCGACGCATCCCCAACCTCTTCGAGATCGTCTCCTTCGACTATTGGCGCGCCAACCACGGCTTCGAGATCCCCGACGCCGCCCGCGAGCGCATGGAGGCCTATCTCGCCGATCCGGCCGGCGCCGAGCACGCGGCATCCATCGCCCGGGCCAAGCTGCGCGCCTCCGGGACCGACCCTGCGATGTGGGAGACCTGGGGGGCCGCGGAGCGGCGCGCCTACCTGGCCTCGTTCTTCGCCGGCGGGCACGACGTCATCGTGAGCCGGCGCCACTTCACCGACGACGCGATCGACTCGGCCGGCCTGGCGGGCTCGGGAACGCTCAGCGCGACTGAGCACCGCGCCTACATCCGCCTGGCCGTGTCCGCGATGCACGACCTCTACGAGGCGAACCGGTGGGTGCGCTATGTGGTGGTCTTCCAGAACTGGCTGCGGCCTGCCGGCGCGTCCTTCGACCATCTGCATAAGCAGCTCGTGGCGATCGACGAGCGCGGGGTCTCCGCCCAGCTGGAGCTGGAGAAGGTGCGGGCCAATCCGAACCTGTACAACGAGATGGCGGTGGATTACGCCGCCTACCAGGGACTGCTCGTGGCGTCGAATGAGCACGCGGTGGCCTTCGCGGGATTCGGGCACCGCTACCCCACGCTGGAGGTGTATTCGACATCGGCGATCTGCGAGCCGTGGCGGATGAGCCGGGAGGAGGTCGATGCCGTCGCCGATCTCCTGCACGCCCTGCACGCCGCCACGGGTGCCGACGTGCCGAGCAATGAGGAGTGGCACCACAAGCCGATCGACGTCGATCAGCCCATGCCGTGGCATGTGACGCTGAAGTGGAGGGTCTCCACGCTGGCGGGCTTCGAGGGCGGCACGAAGATCTACCTCAACACGATCGACCCGTGGAACCTGCGCGAGCGCGTGGTGGCGCGGCTGGAGGATCTGCGGGCGGACCGCCTCATCGCACCCATGTCGGTGGGCGAGGAGTGCCCGACCACCCCCAACCGCCTCCTCTACAACCCCGTCCTGAGCAGATGAGCGTGCGGTCCTTTTCCCGGAGGGAATCGGACGGCGCGCTTTCCGCGCGATGGAGCCCCCCAGTGCGCCGTCCCGCGGTCGCACCAGTGCGTGAGGATCCGCCCGATGAGCGCTGCTGCCGGAGAGTTGTCGTCCCTCGCCTCACAGCCCCAGGGCGCCGCGCTCGTCGGAGCTGACCCAGCCGGGGCGCTGCTCCAGGGCGCGGAACCAGCGCGACAGGGCCGGCCAGAAGCTGATCTGGGGCGCCTCGCCGCCCGGGTAGGACTGGCGGCCGCCGTACTCGTAGGCCTGGACGGTGGTGAACAGGCGGATGTCGGAGCCGGTGGGCTCGGTGCCGCACAGGAACTGGCCGATGGACACGAGCGAGGACAGCGGTGGTAGATCCACCAGTGTCATGCCGCCCTCGCGAGAGGGGTGCATGCGGGTGGCGCGCGCGAGCATCGTGTCGACGACGTCGAAGGCCACGAGCACGCCCTGCGCGGCCACGGCCGCCTCGGCCTCGTCCTCGCAGTGGGTGGCGACGGCGTGGCCGCGGTTGATGTGCTCACCGATCCACTCGTCCCAGGCATCAGTGGAGTTGCGGCGGTTCAAGGGGTAGAGGTCCGGGGCCCCCTCGCGGTGCAGGTCCCACCAGGCTGTGGCGAGGTCGAACAGAAGCGTGCCGGAGTCGTCGGACACGACCTGCCCGGTGGTGGTGTCCACGAGGGCCGGGACGGTGGGGGGCGGGGCGTAGCCGGGGGTGGTGGCGTAGACCTCGGCCAGGGAGCGGGCGCCCAGGACGGCATCGGTACCGGGCTCGCCATCGGGGCCGGTGAACTCCCAGAAACCGTCCTCCCCCCGGTCGTAGCACATGGACAGCGCGATGGCCTGGGTCAGGCCCAGCACGCGCCGGGCGATGAGGACCCTGCGCGACCAGGGGCATGATGGCGAGGCGACGAGCCGGTAGCGGCCCGCCTCGACGGGCAGATCGTCGGCGGAGAAGCGGTGCGAGGTGGCGATGGCCATGAGAACTCCCTGTGCTCGGTGCGCGGCGGAGGGCGACGTCACCCCCACAGGGACATGGTCCCCCAGTTCGCGAGCCCTGTCATGCGGTCCGCGCAGTGTTTGCGGCGCTCATCGGTGGCCCTGCCCACGATCCCCCGCCGGACGACAACCGCGTCGCCCACTAGGCCAGGGCCGGGGCCACCTCGTCGACGAAGGCCAGCGCATCGCTGCCCTCCCATGCCGGATCGGCCAGGAGCTCGCGGACGCGCTCGCAGGCGCGGCGCGCCTGATCACGCTCATCGAGCTCCATGAGCGCGCGGATCATGCGGGTCAGCGACTCCGCTGCGGCCTGGCGGTCGTCCTTGGCCATGAATCCCTCGACAGCGGCCTCGCAGTACGGGACGACCTCCGAGTCATGGCCGACGCGCCCCAGGATGAACGCATAGGCGTCGTGCCAGGCGCCGCGCTCCCAGGCCCGGTCCTTCCCGGAGAAGGACTCCACGAGCAGCTCGCGCGACTCCTCCATGAGGATGCGCGCCTCGTCAAGATGCTCGGCGGCCTCGTCCCGGCCGGGCGCGTCGACGATGGCGCGGGCGGCCTCGCGAAGGGAGCGAGAGCGGTGGCGCTTGCCGCCCTCAGTGCCTGTGCCATGGAGGTCTGCGATCTGGCGGTGCAGGTCGGCGGCGGTGGCGTTGTCGCCGAGGTCGGCGGCGGCCGTTACCGCGGTGGTCAGCTGTTCGATGGCCCTGTCCACGTGGCCGTCGCGCACAAGGATCCGGGCAGCGGCGGTGGCGTTGTCAACGGCGCCCCGGCTCTCCCCCATGTCGGACTGCGCGGAGGCGAGCAGGCCCCGGACGTAGAGCTCGACGCCGGGGGCGTCGATGGCGCCCAGTTCGGACAGGGCTGCGGAGAAGGCCTCGACGGCCTCGGCGGGACGGCCGTCCTGCGCCAGGGCGCGGCCCAGTGAGACCGTGGCCAGTGGGCCGCTCACGGGGGCCTTGAGAGCGGTGAGCGCGTCGGCCGCCCCGCGCCGCTGCTCCAGCGAGACGCTGGTGGCGTGATCGGCGGCGGTGGTCTCGGCGAGGAGAGTGCGGGCGGTCACGGCGGCGAGCACGGGAGTGCGATCGTGACGGCGCAGGACGCCGTCAGCCAGGTCGCTGGCGCGATGCGGGAAGCCGGCCTCGTTGAGGCGCCGGGCCCGCAGGAGGTCGAGGTCGTCGGCGGGATGGTCGCCGTGGAACCCCTCGGGGACGGCGTCGAGGATCCACTCGAAGAGCGCGATGGCGGCATCGGCGCCATCGGGGTCGGACAGCGCCGAGAGGACCTGGGCGAGATCGGCGGCGGTGTTGCCCATCTGGACGAGGCGGCGGTACTCGGTGCCCTGGACGGCGCTGTCGCGCTTGCCGGCGCGCTCCAGCGCGCCGAGGCGCTCCAGGGAGTCCTGGACGAGCCCCCACAGGGCCTCCAGGTAGTGATGGGCGCGTTCGGACAGGGCGGCGGCGCGGACGGCGTCGAGGCCCTCGCCCTCGGGGACGTCCGCGGCGTCGGCCGCGAACTCGTCGCGCAGGCTGAGGATGTCCAGGCGCAGGAAGCCGAGCTCGCCGTCGCGCGCCCCGATGGAGGAGCGCATGCGGTGGCGCTCACGGATGGCGCCCTGGTGGTCGCGCAGGAGGCGCTTGGCGTCGGCGCGCAGGAAGGCGGTCTCGATCTGCAAGTTGGCGGGGCCCGGCCAGTCCGCCTCGAGGATCCCGCCGGCGGCCACGCGGTCGACGACGACGAATCCATCCAGGTCCGCGCCGAGCCTGGCCAGCGAGCGCGAGTAGCGCAGGACGGCATCCTTGGGGCCGTAGACGGGCATGACGGGCTTGATCTCGAGCTCGGGGTAGGGGCCCTCGAGGTCGGGGGCCAAGGTGTCCTCCATGATCGGCTCGGGCTTGCAGCGGCTCCCCACACCGGAGGGGGTGGCGGGCACGAGCTGCTCGGGCAGGACGGTCGGGGCCACGGCAGCGCCGGGGGCGCTCTGGGCGCTGACGGCCTCCGGGGAGCCGGGAACGCTCGGCGCGTGGGGCGCGCTGCCGGCACTGCCCGCGTCGGAGCCGGGCTCCGCGATCGGCGCGGGCAGCGGGGCATGCGCCGGGGACGCTGGGGAGGCGGGCGCCAGGATCGGGCCAGTCACCAGCGTATCTGCGGGCAGCGCGGGGGAGGCGGTGGTCAAGGGAGCCGAGGGGCCCGACGGCACCACCGGGGCGGGCGGCGCGGACTGGGTCGCGGGCGCGCAGACGCTCCTCGGAACTGACGGAGTCCCGGCGCTACTGGCGGCCAGGGGATCGGAGCTCGTGGCATCCGGCGGGGTGGTCGGGGTCCTCAAATCGGCGAAATCGGCGAAATCGGCGACATCGGCCAGGATGGCGGGAGCGGTCAGGGCCGGGGCGGGCGCCGGGGAGACCAGTGGTGGCGGGGGCGGGACGGGGCCCGGCGGCGGCGCGGGGGCCTCGCCCGCCGGGGCGGCCTGAGCGGACTGGGCCAAGCGGGCAGCCTGGGCGGCCTCGGCCGCCCGCGCCACCCTGACCCAATTGGGGACGGTGCCCCTCTTCGAGGAGGCCGGGGACGGCGATGCCACGTACCCGTATGCGACGGGCGAGGCGGCTGGTCGGGACGGAGCGCCGGCACGATCGGCGGCCCCCTCGACGGGGGTGATCTCCTCGGCGGAGAACTCATTGGCGACCCGCTGCACGATCGAGCGGCGGACCGGACCGCTGAAGGCCTGGGCGGCGATGCCGTCCGGGCGCGCCACCTCAGGGGAGGGGGCCACGGGGCCGGCGGGAGCAGCCGGGCTCGCCGAAACGGTCACTGGCTGGTGCGGCGCCGTCGGAACATCCTCGACCAATTCGTGAGCGGTCGTGGAGGGAGGGCGCTCATCGCCGCTGCTGGGCGCGGTCGGCACGGAGTCGGGCATAAGGACGCCGCCGCGGCCGCCCGGTCCGAGCGCGGGGACGCGGGCGTGGCCTCTGGCGGGGGTGGCGGGAGTCATGTCCGTCGGCCCGGCGATGCTCTCCTGGCCCGGCTGGGGCGGTGGCGCCGTCCGGGCCATCTGCGCTGAGACGGCCGACGGCGCGGACGAGGGCGCCGCCTGGGCGGAGGCAGCGGAGAGCGCGCCGACGGCGCCCTCGGAACCGGCGGCGCCCGCCTTTCCGGCCGAGCCCGTGATGCCCCCGGTCTCCTTCGCGCCGATGCTCGCCTGCCCACCGGCCGGGGTGGCGGGGGACATCGCGGCGGCCCGCGCTTCCCCCTTGAGGGAGGCCGCGTCAATGCCGACCTCGCCGGACTGGCTGCCGAAGGTGGCGGCCCAGGCGTCGTTCTCACGACGGCTGCGCTGGTCGTCGGGGTCGAGCAGGCCGGCGAGGCGCGAGACGTGGGCGCTGTGGGGCGGATTCTCGTCGAGGGGCTCCGTGCCGGGATGCTCGGAGTCGGCCGAGGGCAGGACGATCCCGCCGTCGCCGATGACGGGACGGGCCAGGTCGCGATCGAGCTGTTCGGAGATGGTGCGGTTGCCGTTGCGGCGGTCGTAGAGGCCGGCCAGGCGGCGGGCCCAGGCCTCCATGTCGACGCGCGCCTGGGCGATGCGCACGACCGCCGGGATGCCCGGATCGGGGCACCAGGTGGCCTGGACGGGAGCGTCGGCGCCGAGGATCTCGTTGCCCCATCCCGCGGCCTCGGCCTCGCGCAGCACGAGGGCCGCTCCGCGCAGGGCCGTCAGGAGGACCTCGCCGGACTCCGCCGTCGGGAGCCAGCCGAGGTGGCGGCGCAGGAGGGTGAGCGCGCGGTCGGGCTTGCCGGACAGGGCGAGGTACTGCCAGTGCAGGGCTATCGAGCGCAGGCTGCCCGGGCTGGACTCCTGGGCCCGGTAGGCGTGCAGGTGGGCGTTCCAGGCCGCTGCCGGGCGGCCCGAGGCCAGGAGGGCGAGGAGGGAGGCGGCGCGGACGGTCTCGCGCATCGGCCCCACGCCCACGTCGCCGCTGAGGATCGGGGCGGCGGTGGACACCGCGAGGTCCCACTCCTCGTTGCGAGTGGCCCAATCGATCTCGAGGAGGGGCTGGTAGATGTCGCGGGCCGGGTCCTCCTCGGGCTCAGCGCGCCGCCACTGCGCGAGGGCCTTGGCGGCCTCATCCTCGCGGCCCAGGAGGGAGGCGACCTTGGAGCGCTGCCCGTAGATGCCCCGCATCGCACCGCCCTGGGAGGAGTGGAAGGCCTCGACCTTGCGCGTGAGGAACCGCAGCTGCTCCACCGAGACCGCGGGATTGCTCGCGGCGACCGCCACCGCCCACGTGCAGTCCCAGGTCAGAGTGCGCAACGCCTCGGAGCTGAACAGCTCGGGCCGCTGGGAGAACCGGGCGAGGCTCCAGTTGAGCGGGTCCAGCGCCCGCCACTGCTCGTTGCCCAGGAAGTACTCGCGGGTGAGGGCGACCCGGGAGGAGACCTGGAGGACCTCGGCGCCAAGGGCATCCGCCCAGGTGACGGCCTCGGCCGTCAGCGCTGACACGGCCGGCGTGTGCTCCAGGCCGGCCGTATGTGCGAGCCTGGCAGTGATGTCCTCGCGGGTTGTCATGATGGTCCTTCCGATGGCGGTCAGGGCGGCTCAGGAAGCCGACGGGAGGTCATGGCGGGAGGGGATCCGGCCCCGTTATCCCGGCACCGGGGGCGGCGCGGGATGCGCCCGGGAAGCCCGGAAGGCCAGAGAGGACGGGAACCCGCCGGGACGCCCGGGCCGAGACGAGAGGATCGGAGGGCCCTCGGGCATCTGACGATACGCCGAAAGACCGGGCCCGGGGGCGCCGATCAGCCCTCCTTCGTGATATTCCCGTGACGTATGGGGCAGAGGATACTCTGGTTGCGTTTTGATCACAGGCGACCGGCCTCGACACCCGTTCTGTGATCCGCGTCGCAGAGTGCGCCACGGAGTGAGAGGCCCGACGCGGCGGCCCATCACTGGCGAGGGGGCATGCGCGCCTACCAGGGATAACGCCGCCATGAGCCCCTCCCTCCTGCGCGAATCATGCTGCTGCTCGACGACGGGGTCTCGCCCGGGATCGCGCGTCATCAGACCCCTCGTAGGGAGGGTATCGGGGAATACCGCCGTTCAGGCCGGGATGTGATTAGTCGGGCATTCGCTCGCGTCAAGTCGACACCCCGGCCGGCAGGACACGATCAGAACTCGATGATGGCGGTGCGGGACGGATCCAGTCCCAGGCGGACCCTCGTGCCGACCCCGTTCGCCAACCCGTTGCCCCCGCCCGCCCCAGCAGCGACGACGGCCGGCCCACCAGGGACATCGAGGGAGACATCCACCTCGACCCCGCCTCGGCGCATCCGCCTGGCGAGCACCGTCCCGCTCGCCCCCGGAAGCTCCGCGGAGCCGCGCGTCCCAGCGCCATCGGCTCCCGGTCCGCCCTCCTGCGGGCCGACGATGCTAAGCGCCCCTGGGGCGAGCGCCAGCCCGACGCCGGCTCCGTCTAGCCGCGACCCCCGTGCGCCCGGCCGGTCGCCCGCGAGCAGACTCCCCCAGCCCAGGGCCTCGGCCTGCTCGCGGGCGAGGATCGGGGCGAAGCCGAGGAAGGCCGCGACGCCCGCGCTGCCCGGATCGGCCCACAGCGCCTCGGGGGCGGCCAGGCGCGAGAGCCGTCCGGCCTCCATGACACCAACCTCATCCGCGACGGTCATCGCCTCGTCCTGGTCGTGGGTGACGTAGAGGGCGGTGGCGCCATGCTCGGTGAGGATGGCGCGCAGGTCGCCGGCGAGCTGCTCGCGCAGAGCGCGGTCGAGCGCGGACAGGGGCTCGTCGAGCAGCAGGAGCCGGGGCCGGGGCGCGAGAGCTCGAGCCAGGGCGACGCGCTGCGCCTGCCCGCCGGACAGGGTGGTGATGGGCCGCGCCGCGTAGCCGGGCAGACCGACGAGATCGAGCATCTCGGCGACGCGGCGCGCCCGCTGGGCCCGGGTCATGCCCGTCAACCCGTAGCCGACGTTCCCGGCGACGTCCCGGAAGGGGAAGAGCTGGCCCTCCTGGAACATGAGCCCGAATCCGCGCTTGTGCACCGGGGTGGCGACGACGTCGCGCCCGTCCCAGCGGATGGCGCCGGCCGCAACGGGCTCCAGGCCTGCCACGGCACGCAGCAACGAGGACTTGCCCGACCCGGAGGCCCCCAGGAGCGCGGTGATCCGCCCGGAGGGGATCTCCAGGCCGACGCCGTCGACGGCCACCACCGGCCCAGCGCCCCGGCCTGCGGAGTAGACCACCCGCAGCCCGTCGATGCTCAGTCCGTCTGCCATAGGGCCTCCCTGCTGGTCGTAGGGGTACCGGGCTCGCCGGGACGCGCGCCTTCGCGGCGCGCCCAGCGGTTCTGCAACCACTCGCAGCCGAGCATGAGGACGGCGGTGCCGACGGCCAGGATGACACCGGCGGCCAAGCCCATCCCCTGGTTCTGCGCGCCGGGACGGCCGATGAGGCGGTAGAGCACCACGGGAAGGGTCGGCTCGGTGGGGCGAGCGAGGAACGAGGTCGCCCCGAACTCCCCCAGGCTCGTGGCCAGGGCGAATCCGGCGGCGAGGCCCCCGGCGCGCGCCAGGTGCGGGCCATCGACGGTGAGCAGGACGCGCCCCGGACCGGCACCGAGGGCGGCAGCGGCCTCGCGCTGCTGGGGATCGATGGCTCGCAGGGCCGGCAGGAGGGTGCGCACCACGAGCGGCACGGCCACGACGGCCTGGGCGAGCGGCAGGATCCACCATGACGCCGTCAGGCCCGTGGGGGCGAGGGTGATGAGGAAGCCGAAGCCGACCGTCACGGCGGACACGCCCAGCGGCAGCATGAAGGCGGCGTCGAGGAGCGAGACGGCACGGGCCAGGGCGCGGCTGCGGGGGCTGCGCGAGACCACGAGGCTCACCGCGCTGCCCACCGCGAGCGCGATCGCGGCCGCCACGACGGCCGCGCGCAGGGAGGTGGCGGCGGCCTCCCAGACGGTGACGAGCAGGGCGCCCCCCTGGCCGCGCGTGCCCAGGTCCGTGTAGTTCGCCAGAGTCCACCGCCCGCCCCGGCGCAGGGAGCGGACCACGAGCACGAGCACGGGGGCGGCCAGGAGCCCCCCGATGGTGACGGCGGTGAGCGCGAGCGCGGGGACGTCGGCACGGCGCAGCGGGGTGGCGGGCACGTCGAGGCGCAGGCGGAGCCGGGCGGT
The DNA here is from genome assembly GCF_002076915.1 of Actinomyces gaoshouyii. Taxonomy (NCBI): domain Bacteria; kingdom Bacillati; phylum Actinomycetota; class Actinomycetes; order Actinomycetales; family Actinomycetaceae; genus Actinomyces; species Actinomyces gaoshouyii. The sequence continues at coordinate 94,131 of NZ_CP020468.1, read as the reverse complement.
GGAGGCGGCGCGGGCGCGCTCGGCCCCCCAGAGGGCCGCGGCGATGACGAAGAGCTGGACGACGGACAGCACGGCGGCCGCGCGCAGGTTCAGGTACTGGGCGGTCTGGACGTAGATCTCGGTCTCGATGGTGCCGATCCCCACCCCGCCCAGGACCAGCACGACCCCGTAGGCGGTGGCGCAGAACAGGAACGTGAGCGAGGCGGCCGACGCGATCGCGGGGGCGAGACTCGGCAGGGTGACGGTGCGCCAGGCCCGCCACGGCGAGGCGCCGAGCGCGCGGGCGGCCTCGACGGCGCGGGGGTCGAGCCGGGACCACATGGTGCCCACGGTGCGCACGACGAGCCCGTAGTTGAAGAAGACCAGCGCGGCGACGACGGCGGTGAGCGTCCCGTCCAGGCCGAGGCCTCCCAGCGGCCCGCCCTTCGTGACCAGTGCGTGGAAGGCGACGCCGACGACGACGCTGGGCAGTACGAAGGGCACGATAACGATCCCGCACAGGAGGTCGCGCCCCGGGAAGGAGCGCCGGTAGAGAACGAGCGCTCCGGGCACGCCGAGAACGACGCAGATCACGGTGGCCGCCGTCGCCTGAGTGAGGGTCTGGGCAAGGATCCGCCAGGTGCGCGGGGCCGTGAGGACCTCGGCGAAGCCGGTGAGGTCGAGGGCGCCGTCGGGGGCGAGGCCGCGACCCATGAGCGTGGCGACCGGCCAGAAGAACAGCACCGCGAGGAAGGCGAGCGGCACCGCGACCGCCGCCGCCCAACCGATCGCCTCCCCCGGGGTGCGCGAGGGGCCCGAACGATGAGGCCCGGGCCGAGGGCGGCCCTCCTGGACTACCATCCGCGCTCCTCGTTCCTCGGGGCGCTCCCGCCGGCCCCGCCACGCCCGCGGAGGGCCGCCCCCACCCCTGCCTGGCGTGGAGACATCGCCACAGGCGAGAGCCGCCCCGCACCCGGCCCCGGCCTCACTGCCCGACGGCCTCGGTCCAGGCGGCGAGCCAGGTCTCGCGCTTGTCGGCGATGGCGGCGGGATCGAGGGCGAGCGGGGAGGCCGAGAGGGCGCCGAAGGTCGTCATGGCGGGGCTGAGCGTCGCCTCGGCGCTGACGGGGTACATGTACATCGAGTCGGGGATCGCCGTCTGGACGTCCTTGTTGAGGAGCCATTCGATGAAGGCCTTGGCGCCGGAGGGGTTCTTGGCGCCGGCCAGGACGCCCGCATACTCGATCTGCCGGAAGGCGGTGGCCGGGACGGAGGCGGTGGTCGACGTCGTCCCATCGGCGCTGACGGTGGCGGCGGGCGAGGAGGAGTAGGACAGGACGATCGGATAGGCGCCCCTGCCCTCGCCCGCGGAGAAGTCGACGCTGTAAGCGGCGGTCCAGCCCTCGACGATCTTGGCGCCGTTGGCCACGAGCCGCTTCCAGTAGTCGGCGAAGCCGTCCTCCCCGAAATGCGCGATGGTGGCCAGCAGGAAGCACAGGCCGGTGGTGGAGGTGGAGGGGTTGATGAGGACGGCGAGCCCCTTGTTCTCGGGCTTGGTGAGATCCTCGAAGGAGGCTGGTGGCGTGAGGCCGTGATCGGTGAGGTAGGCGACGTCGTAGTTGAGGGCGACCTCGCCGAAATCGATGGGGGCGATGGCGGCGGCGCCGTCCACGAGGTAGTCCTCGGCGCCGGCGGGCAGGGTGATGGTGGAGGCGGGATCGACCACGCCGCTCGCGGCCAAGCGGGAGATGAATGAGTTGTCGACGCCGAAGAAGGCATCGCCCAGTGGCGCGTCCTTGGTGAGGACGAGCTGGTTGGCGAGCTCGCCGCCGCTGCCGGACTTCGAGATGGACACCGTCAGGCCGGAGTCCTTCTGGAAGGCGGCGAGGAGGTCCTCGGGGAGGTTGAAGTCGTCGTGGGTGAGGACGGTGATCGTATTGGCGTCGTCGCCGCCCTTCTTGCCGCAGGCCGTCAGGGCGGTGGCAGCGGTGACGGCCGCCGAGCCGGCGAGCAGGGCGCGACGGGTGAGGATCGGCGCGGGAGCCGTGCGGCGCGGGGCATTGGGGCTGGTCGGGGTGGTCGTAGCGGTCATGATGCCTCCTGGTCGGGTGCCTGGAGGGCCCGCGCCCGGGCGGCGCGCGGGGAGAACTCGACTTCCTTCGCCGGTGCGAGCCGGAGCAGGTTCGAGGGTCTGCGGTTCCCCGCACTCTCAGCGCCCGCCCCACCATCGGCGGCGGGATTCGGCGCTCCCCTGTCGTAGTGGCCCCAGCATAGCCGGGCGCGGGTCATGCGGTCCCACTGCGCGCCCCGGATCTCTTCCCCTTCCTCTTCTTGCGCCCTCGGCCCGCAGATACCGTCTCGGCCCGCTGTTGCGCCCTCATCCTTGCAGTTTGAGGGCGCAACGCTGGGATGAGACGGTATCTCGGGGGTGAGGGCGCAAAGATGGGGCATGATCGTCCCATCGCATCGCCCGCCGACCGAAGGAGCCCCGCCATGCCCGGCAAGACCACCGTTGACTTCGCCTGGAAGGCGACTGCTGCCGTCGCCACCCTGGCCGCCGGCTTCGTCGCCGACAGGGCGCTGGGCACCGTCTGGAAGACCGTCACCGGCAAGCCGGCCCCCAACGACGAGTCCCAGCTCCTGGACTACCGGCTCATGGAGGTCGTCGCCTTCGCCGCCCTCTCCGGAGCCGCGCTGGCCGTGACCCGCGAGCTCGCCCTCCGCAAGGCGGCCGCCTGGTACGGCGGTCGTGGCCACAACCCCCTCACCTCCTGAGAGAACTCCCCATTCCCGAACGTCGCGGGCCGTGGAACCGTTGGCCCCGAGCCTGATGGTCTCTGATCATCGACCCGGACCGGACCGACCGCCTCCTGCGCAACGCGCCCCTCAGCCCCGACCGCCCCGGGCCCCGCACCCTCCCATACGCGCTCACCAGCCGGCCCTGATGACGGGCGGGGCGCCGCCGCGCACGTAGGCTGGGGCCCGTGACATCGCTCGAGGTTCTCCAGGCCGTCTGCGCCGCCATCGTGCTCGTGTCGACCATCGTCGGCGTGACCGTCTTCGGCCGCGCCAGCCTGACGATCGCCCGGAGACTGCGGGTCGGCCGCTCCGTGCCCCGCGAGCGCCTGCGCCCCGTCGGCCGCCGCGCCTGGCTCTCCCTCTCCGCCGCGCTCAACCACCGGGCCTTCCGGAGACGCCCCTGGATCCGGGCCGCCCACTGGCTGGTCATGATCAGCTTCCCGCTGCTCTTCCTCACCCTGGTCACCGGGTACGGGCAGGTGCTCGGCGGCGCGGCCTTCACCCTGCCGCTTCTCGGGCACGCCGCCTGGTGGGGGTGGGTCGTCGACATCATCGCCTGGCTGAGCCTGGCCGGCATCATCCACCTCGTGGCCGTGCGCCGGCGCCTCACCCGCCGGGGCGCGGCCGAACCGCCCTACGCCGCCGACTCCGAGGGGGGCGCGCGCCCCCGCACCTCCCGCTTCGCCGGCTCCACCGCCCGCCAGGCGCATTTCGTGGAGGGGATCATCGCCGCCGTCGTCGCCTGCGTCCTCGCGCTGCGGATGCTGGAGCACGCTCACCTGGCCGCCTCCCCCGACGCCGCGGAGCGCGCCCTGGCCACCTGGACGCGATTCCCGCTCACCGCCTGGGTCGGCGCCGCGCTCGAGCCCCTGGGATACACGGGCCTGGCCGCCGCGATCACCATCGTGGCCACCATCAAGGTGGTGGTATCCATGGCGTGGTTCGTCGTCGTCGGCCGCCAGCCGTCCATGGGCGTGGCCTGGCACCGCTTCCTCGCCTTCATCAACATCTACGCGCGCCGCGAGCTCGACGGCTCCAAGGCCCTCGGACCGCTCGCCCCCATCACGCTGCCCAACGGCAGCCCCCTCACCGCCCAGACGATGGACGACCTCGACGCCGCCATGGAGGCCGCCGACGAGGGCACTGGCCCCGAGGTGCGCCTGGGCGTGGGGCGCATCGAGGAGTTCACCTGGAAGGGCCTGCTCGACTTCAACACCTGCACCGAGTGCGGCCGCTGCCAGGACCTCTGCCCCGCCTGGAACACCGGCAAGCCCCTGTCCCCCAAGCTCTTCACCCTGGCCCTGCGCGACCACGCGGCCGCCGCCGCGCCCTACCTGCGCGCCGCCGCCGAGCTCGGGGTCGCCCCTGAGGAGGTTGACGACGACGCCCTGCCCACCCGGGGCATCTCCAGCCCCACCGGCAGCGCCGGGCTCGCCCCAGGCTCGGCCCACACCGGCGACATCCTCGGCGCGCTGCTGGCCGCCAAGGCCGCGCCCACCGAGACCGGCGTCGCCGCCCGGCCCGCCCCCCTGGCGGGCGATGTCATCCCCGCCGATGTCCTGTGGGCCTGCACCACCTGCGGCGCCTGCGTGGAGCAGTGCCCCGTGGACATCGAGCACGTCGACCACGTGGTGGACGTGCGCCGCCAGCAGGTCCTCATGGAGTCCGCCTTCCCCAAGGAGCTCGGCGGCATGTTCCGCAAGCTCGAGTCCAAGGGCAACCCCTGGGGCCTGGCGGCCCGCAAGCGCATGGACTGGGCCAAGGGACTCGACTTCGACGTGCCCGTCATCGGGGACGACGTGGAGTCCGCAGCCGACGTCGACTACCTCTTCTGGGTGGGCTGCGCCGGGGCCTTCGAGGACCGCGCGAAGAAGACCACCCGCGCCGTCGCCGAGCTCCTGCACACCGCGGGGGTGAGCTTCGCGGTGCTCGGCGACGCCGAGTCCTGCACCGGCGACCCGGCCCGCCGCGCCGGCAACGAGATCCTTTTCCAGATGCTCGCCGCCCAGAACATCGAAACCCTCGACGAGGCCGGGGCGACGCGCATCGTGGTCACCTGCGCGCACTGCTTCAACACCCTGGCCCGCGAATACCCGCAGGTCGGCGGCCAGTACGAGGTCCTGCACCACACGCAGCTGCTCAACCGCCTCGTGCGCGAAGGGCGCCTGAGGCCGGCCCCGCCCGAGTCTGGGAGCGGAGCCGCGGACAGCGCCGGCAGCGCCCCGGGGGACGGCGCCGCCTCACCCACCGCCGCCAGTACCGTCCCCAGCACCATCCCCGCTGTCACCTATCACGACGCCTGCTACCTGGGGCGGCACAACCGCGTCTACTCCCCGCCGCGCGAGCTCCTGGAGGCCACGGGCGCGACCGCCGTCGAGATGCCCCGCCACCACGAGGAGGCCTTCTGCTGCGGCGGCGGCGGGGCGAGGGCATTCATGGAGGAGTCCATCGGGACGCGCATCGCCGTCGAGCGCTCACGCGAGGCCATTGGCACGGGCGCGCGAGTCATCGCCACCGCCTGCCCCTTCTGCACCACGATGCTCTCCGACGGCGTCGCCGGCGAGGGGGCGGATGTGCGCGTCGCCGACGTCGCCACCCTCATGCTCGAAGCCGTCCACCGGGGCCAGCAGGCCTGAGCGGGAGTGGACCGCGGACGGGCCGCGCCCCCAACTGGAACACGGCCCGCAATGCATACCGCCTCACCCCGCAGATACGGTCTCAGCCCGCACATACCGTCTCGCCCCGGTGTTGCGCCCTCATTCTCGCAGTTTGAGGGCGCAACACCGGGGCGAGACGGTTTCTTCGAGGTGAAACGGTATCTCGGGGGCGAGACGGTATCTCTATCCTGAGAACCACACCGCCTCCGAGGCATCTCCCTCAGTCACCCCTGTGGAGAGAGCTCGGTAGGAGCGCAATCCTCCTGGGACCGTCGTACCCATGAGCGCGCTCCTCTCCAATACCACAGGCCGGCAAGCACCACTGAGCAGCCCGGTCCACCTGCTCCTCGCGGACGAGGACCCGGCGGGCGGCCCCCATTCCACCCTCTTCCGGCGCAGCCAGGGACCGCGCGCGGAGCTCTACCGCCTACGGCCCGGCGTCTACGCGCCGCGGAAGGAATGGGACTCCCTGCCCTACACCAAACGACACCTGGTGAGGATCCTCGCCAACGCGCACGCGCCACGCGGACGGCGCACCGGAGTCCTCGCTCGCGAATCCGCCGCTGTCGTCCTAGGCATCCCCATGATCGGCCCCCTGCCGAGTCGTCTGCAGTTCGTGCTCCCTGGCGGCCGCCACGGAGACACCACGCCACTGGCGCATGTCGCCACTGCCCCGGAGGACACCCCCATCGTCATGGCGCACGGCCTGCCGGTGACCGATCCAGCGCATACCGCGGTTGACCTCATGCGCCACCGTTCCTTCCAATCCGGGCTCGTCACTCTCGACCATGTTCTCCGCGAGAGGCTCGCCACGCCCGAGGAACTGCTCGACATCATCGCGACCCAGCCAGGGCGCCAAGGCAACTCACGGGCGCGCCTCTGTCTCAAGCACGGTGACGCGCGCTCAGAATCCGTGGGCGAGAGCCTGTCCCGTGCCGTTCTCATCGAGCAGCACCTGCCCACTCCCGACCTGCAGGTCTCCTACTACGACCGCGATGGGAGATTCGTCGCCCGCGTGGATTTTTCCTGGCCGGAGCTGCGGCGCGTCGGAGAGTTCGACGGCGCGGGCAAATACCGGCGCGAGGTCAGCGGCATAGCTCCCGAGCGGGCCCTGCTCGACGAGCGTCAGAGGGAGAACCGCATTGAGGTCGTTACCGGTCTCAAAGTGATCCGATGGACATGGGATGACCTCATGCGACCCGAGAGGTTTCTGAAAATCCTCGCCAATGGCGGCATCGTCCCCCTGCGCTGAGCACTCACACGCCCTAGGCCTACAGATACCGCCTCACCCCACAGATACGGTCTCAGCCCGCACATACCGTCTCGCCCCGGTGTTGCGCCCTCATTCTCGCAGTTTGAGGGCGCAACACCGGGGCGAGACGGTTTCTTCGAGGTGAAACGGTATCTCAGGGGCGAAGGCGCAGCGCGGGGAAGACCCGAGGAGCGGTGGCTGGCGGGCGGGGACTGATCCTTGGCGACCGACAGCCAGCGGCTCGCAGCAGGTAACCAGTGACCGGCGGCAGGTAACTGAGAAGCCGGTAATCGGAAGATCAGCCCTTGGTGACCGGTGGGCGGCGGCCACCGCCCGCTCGAACAGGCGAAAGCGCCCCCGCCCGAGATGGGCAGAGGCGCTTTCACCATGCGCGTGGTTTCGGCGGGGCGCTTGGCCCTCGCACAAATCCGCTTACTCCCAGCGCATGCACCACGTGGCGGCCCCGAAGAGAGAAGCGCCGCCAGCGGCGAGTATGGACCAGCCGAACAGGGCGTGGGCGGCATCGCCGACACTCGTCAGCGGCCAACGCAGCCCATCCAGCAGGTATGTGGTGGGAAGGAATGAGGAAAGGGCCTGGACCCCGGGGAGGGAGCCAGTCATCGCGGCAGCGGACGAGAGAATGACCATGGGAGCCACGATCGCCAGGACGACGGCGGTGGCCACCGCGGCTGACGGTGCCACGACCCCCACGAGGACGCCGACCGAGCAGAACAGGAACGTCCCCAGGACGGTCGGGACCAAAGCGAGGGGGATCCATGCCGTAGCGGTCATCCCGGCGCCCATGCCGAGTCCGATGGCGGCGAGGACGAGCGCCTGCACGAGCGCGACGACGATCGCCACGCTGAGCACGGCGGACAGGAGCGTGGGCACCCGCACCGGCGCGCAGCGCAGAAGCGCTCCCAGGCCCGAGTCCCGCCAATCGGCCACACCGCGAGCGCCGGCGAGCACCCCGGTGCAGGCCGCGGCGAAGGTCATGACGCCGGGACCGATGACGTCGAGCACCGGGCCCGAGGCCGCGACGGTCCGCCCGCCCGTGGCAAACGTGAGGCCGACGAGCAGCACGGGCGACAGCACGAGGGAGAAGACGAGAGCAACGGGATCGCGCAGGTAGGTCCGGGCCAGTGAGCGGGTCAGCGCCTTGTAGGGGCTCATGCCAGCACCCCCCTGGAACCCAGGACGCCGGGCATGGGATCGAGCGCGCCGATGCGGCCCCGAGGCCGGTGCAAAGCGGTCCGACCGAGCTGCGGGGTCAGGCACCGATTCGAGTCGGCGACGAAGGAGGAGGCCGGCCCGACGGCGACCACTCGGCCCTCATCGAGAACGGAGACGGCATCGCACAGGGTCCCCAGCTCGCCGAGGAGGCGGGCGGCGCAGACCACGGTAGTCCCCTCGTCACGCGCCTCATCGAGCGCGTCCAGGAGATCGGCTCGCTCCGAGGTGTCCAGATCGGCCATGGGCTCGTCGAGGAAGAGGACCTCCGGGTGGTGCACCATCGCGGAGGCGAGGACCAGCATTCGACGGGCGCCCACCGGGATCAACTCCACGCGCCAGTCACGCAGCCTGCCCAGGCCCATCTGGTCGAGGAACTGGTGGGCGCGGGCCTGAGATGCCCCCATGAGGGAGGCCACCGTGCTCAGGTGCTCCCACACGGTGGCATGCGAGAAGAAGGCTGATACCGCGCCCTGCACGCCGACCCGCGCCAGGAGCGCGCAGTCGCGGCCGTCGGGGGCGCGGCCGAGAAGGGAGACCTCGCCGGCCTGAGCCCGCCGCGCGCCGTAGAGGACCTTCAGCAGCGCGGTCTTGCCCGCTCCGCTCGGACCGATCAGCCCGTGGAAAGACCCGGGCTCCACCACGAGGTCGACGTCGTGGAGGATCTCCCGCCCACGGAAGGACTGCTTGACGCCCCGAGCGCTCACCGCGGCGGCGTGGCCATCGCGCGTCGCGAAGGCGCCGAGGGCAGCGGTCATGGGCTCAATCCTCCCGTGCCGGAGCGCGTCGTGGCAGTTGCCGTCAGGCGCTCAGCAGTCGGTCGCAGTATCAGGGTTCATTACATCCGCGACCGCGATGGATGCGATCCCGGACACCGGTCGGCAGGAGGCGGGTCGCCGGCTGCCGTCGGACTCAATTCAGCATCGCCTCTCAGCCGCCGGGGCGGAATCCTGCCTTCCGCGCGACGCCGCTCCTCCCAAAGGCGGATCGCTCGCCCTGAGGTCGACGGCGATGACCGCTTGCCGCCATGGACGCGGAGCCGTCGACCCCGTGGCGGATGCAACACCACCGTCGCCGACTGACCCACCTTCCGTCCAGGAAGGTGGGCTAGCCTCGCTATATGAGCCCGGCATCCGCACCCCTGGGGACGCTCCCCGCTCCCCGCACCCCGTGGCGGAAACGGCCTCACGCACCCCGTATCCAGTGGACGGTCCGCGGCGTTCTCACCGCTCTCCTCCTGCTCCTGGCCGGAGCCGACCTCAGCGCGAATGGCACTGACCTGTACACGACGGCCTCCCTGCTGTCCGTGCCCGCGCCAGTGCTGTGCCGCCGATTCCCCTGGACGGTCACCTGCGTCCTCATGGTGGTCACCGTCCCACTCGTGGCCAGGTCATTCCTGACCGCGGCGCTCCTGGCGAGCATCACCATCATCCCCCTGCTCATCGTCGACGGCAGGGTTCGCCAGGCGGCCTCGCTCTTCCTCTGCTTCCCCACCGGCTGGCTGGCGGCGCTCATCCTCGGCTATCCCCTGACGGATGTGCCGCTGGTTGAGGTGTTCCTGCTCGCCTCGGGCGCCAATATCGGCTTCGTCCTGCGCTACTCCCACGAGATGGTGGCGCGGGAGAGGAGGCTCCGGGAGGCGGCTCTGAGCACGCAGCGGGCCGCGATCGCGAGGGACCTGCACGACACCCTCGCCCGCGCCAACACCCAGATGGTCATGCGGGTCCAGGCCGCGCGCCCCCTGGCGGAGGAGGAGCCGCGCGTCGCCGCGCTCCTCGACGAGATCGCGGCGATGGGTCATCGGTCGGTAACCGACCTGCGCACCATGCTGCGCCTCCTGCGCCAAGACACCCCCACCCCCACAGCACCCACCCCCAGCCTCACCCAAGCCATCACCAACGCCCGCACCACCCTGACCAACGCCGGCCTACACGCCACCATCACCACCGACGGCGAACTCACCCACCTACCCCCCACCATCACCACCACCCTGACCCGCGCCCTCGACGAAACCGTCGCCAACATGACCAAATACGCCGCCAAAGACGCCCACTGCACCATCATCATCGGCGCCACCCCCCACCAAGCCACCCTCCTGGCCACCAACCCCATCGCCGACCACCACCGACCCACCGACCCCGCCCTAACCTCAGGACTCGGACTCATCGGACTGCACGAACGCGCCCAAGCCCTCGACGGAACCCTCACCCACACCACCACCGACCACCACTGGACCCTCACACTCACCCTCCCACTCTCCCTGGAGACGAGCCATGCCCCCCTCAGCCACTGACCGCGACATCCGCATCATCGTCGTCGACGACGACCCGATCGTGCGCAATACCATCGCCAGCACCCTGCGGGACGCGCCCGGCATCGAGGTGGTGGCGACGGCGGAGAACGGCGCCGACGCGGTGAGCATCGTCCACGAGCGCACCGTCGACGTGGTCCTCATGGATGTGCAGATGCCCATCCTCGACGGGGTAACGGCCACCCGGCGCGTGCGGGAGATCTCGCCGGCCACGAGCGTGCTCATCCTGACGACCTTCGACGACGACACCTTCCTCGACGGAGGGCTGGCCGCGGGAGCCTCCGGCTTCCTCCTCAAGACGACGCCCCCGGCCGAGCTCATCGCCGCGATCCGCACGATCCACGAGGGCGACAAGGTTCTCTCGCCGGGCCCCACGAGCAGGATCCTCGACCGCTACATCTCCGGCCAGCCCCCGAAGACGAATGCCGCCGAGGAGCTCGACCTCTCCGAGCGGGAGAAGGAGGTCCTCGAGCTCCTGTGCCAGGCGCGCTCCAACCACCAGATCGCCCGCCGCCTCAACGTCGCCGAGACCACGGTGAAGACCCACGTCTCCGCGATCATGCGGAAGATGAATGTCGCGAGCAGGCTGGAGATCGTCGTCGAGGCGCACCGCAGGGGCCTCTCGAGCGGCCTCTCATGAGATTCCTGGGCGTGCTCGATCCGCACCGGTATCAGACCCGGAACGCCCTGCGCCTGGCCGTCATATTAGCGTTCGTCGTCTTCCAAGCGACCGCGCTCGTCACATACTTCCAGGATCTCACACTTACCACGAGCATTCTCGCGGTTGCCTGCCTACTGCTCATCGACCGCTTCCCCTGGGCAGTCCCGATCACCCTGGCCACGGGCATCGCCGCCGCGCCCCACCTGCTCCTCGCGGCCCCACTCGAGACAGCAGGATTCCTCAGCCCCGCGCTCCTCATCCCCGTCAGACGCTTCCGACAGGCGGGCCTCATCCTGGCGTCCTCCTGCGTCAACGTCACCCTCCGCGCGCAGGCCGGTGGCGCCGGCGCCTACGTGATCCTCCAGGCACCGGTCCTCCTCTGCGGCTCGGCGAGCGCGGGGATGGCCCTGCTCTACTTCCGCGCGCAGATGGAGCGGATGGAGGCGGAGCGCCTCGCCGCCCTGGCCGCGCAGCGGACCGCGATCGCGAGGGACCTGCACGACACCCTCGCCCGCGCCAACACCCAGATGGTGCTCCTGGCCCAGCAGGCGCTGGGCCAGCACCCGCGCAGTCGGTGCGTGGCGAGCGCCCTGGAGGACGTCATGGCGATGGGTCATCGGTCGGTAACCGACCTGCGCACCATGCTGCGCCTCCTGCGCCAAGACACCCCCACCCCCACAGCACCCACCCCCAGCCTCACCCAAGCCATCACCAACGCCCGCACCACCCTGACCAACGCCGGCCTACACGCCACCATCACCACCGACGGCGAACTCACCCACCTACCCCCCACCATCACCACCACCCTGACCCGCGCCCTCGACGAAACCGTCGCCAACATGACCAAATACGCCGCCAAAGACGCCCACTGCACCATCATCATCGGCGCCACCCCCCACCAAGCCACCCTCCTGGCCACCAACCCCATCGCCGACCACCACCGACCCACCGACCCCGCCCTAACCTCAGGACTCGGACTCATCGGACTGCACGAACGCGCCCAAGCCCTCGACGGAACCCTCACCCACACCACCACCGACCACCACTGGACCCTCACACTCACCCTCCCACTCGGTCCCGGCGCGGATCCTTCCGGGACCTTCCCGAGACAAATCAGTCCTACAAAAGAATGAGAGCCCTTGACCCTAGGGGCGATGGCGGTGTCCCATGAACCCGTAAGACTGGAGCCACTACAGAGCTCCCTGACCCCAACATAGGAGATCACCGTGACCCGTCGTCGCACCCTGGCAGGCGCCCTCCTCGCCGCTTCTCTTCTCACCGCTGTCGCCCCGGCCGCCTCGGCCGCCGAGGCCAGCCCCAAGGCCCCTCAGGCCGCTTCCCAGTTCGACCGGTCCGGCAACGCCGTCGCCCCGGCCTACTGGCACATCCGCTGCGCCTACTTCATGGGCTGGCTCTGCTGAGCTGGCGCACCCCATATCGTTCACCTTCCTGTGCGGAGCCCGGGCCCGTCTCCTCGAGACGGGCCCGGGCTATTTCCTGTGCTCCCCCGCTCCTCCATGCCTTGCGCGCGCCTCACCGGCGTCCACCGGTGACGCGGTGACGCCCCGGCGGGAGGATAGTGACGTCCCACTCGCTCAGGGCTCGATGAGCACCGCCACCGTGCGCGCGGGGACGCACAGCTCGCCCGTGGTCGGATTGAAGGCCGTGCCCTTGACGACGCCATCCGCACCCGCGGCCTGGATCGGGCTGAGGATGAATCCGCGCCCCATCATGGAGCCCGGGCGCACCACTGATTCCCGGGCTCCCGCGTTGATGACCACGGCGAGGCCGTCGAGGGTCGGGTCGAGATCAGCGGGCCCGGCGCCGTCGTCGATCACCATGACGATGACGCCAGGATCGCCGGTGACCGGGAAGGAGACCCGTTCCCGGATGAGCTCGGCGCTGCCCAGCGCCAGCAACGGGGTGGATCGCCGCAGCCGCAGGAAGTCGAGGCACTGGGCGCGGGTCGCGGCGATGCGCTCGGCGGTGGGCCGCAGCCCGGGGCGAGTGAGCAGCCCGGCCTGCATGAGCCACCGGTCGAAGTTGCGCTCGGCAGGGGGCAGGCCCCGTCCCCAACCGTTGTCCGCGCATAACCAGTCGAGGGCGTTGAAGTGATCCCCGGAGTTGTAGGAATCGCGATCCAGGGACTTCGAGCGCAGCATCTCCGCGCCGGCCGCCCAGAACGCCGGCGACTGCCCGAGCGCGACCACGCCCAGGCACAGCGCCGCCATGCGCGCGCGGGCCTCCATCGGCTCGTCCGGGGCGAGCTTGTAGGCGAGGACGTCGAAGAGGGTCTCGTCGTCATGGGCGTCCACATAATTGATGGACTCCACCGGCTCTGAGGCGAATGCGGCCGGATCCGTGCCGTAGCGCAGCTCATCGCCCCGCGCCCAGTGGCCATGGCCGGAGTGCAGCGCCACGTCGCGCAGGTTGCCCGCCAGGGCGATGCGGATGAGATCGCCGCGCCAGACGAGATCCGCCCGCCGGATATCCGCGGGACGAGTGTCGAAGGGCGAGGGCGCCTGCGCCAGGCCCGTCCCGAGCCCCTGGATCTCCCTCGGGTCGGAATCCGCGACGCTCCCGCCGCGCAGGGCATCGCGCAGGCGGTCGTTGAAGCAGCCGATGCCGGTCCCCGTCAACTGGCCCTGCACGGCCTGGACGAAGAGCCTGTTGTCCCGCACCTCCCCGAAGTTCCAGCCCTCCCCGTAGAGGAAGGGGTCGTGGCCGTTCACCTCAGCCGCCTCCGCACGCAGGGCCTCGCGCACGCCGCGCATCGTGGCCGCGGAGTGGTGCCCCATGAGGTCGAATCGGAAGCCGTCCGCCCGGTAGTCACGCGCCCACCGCACGCACATGTCGATCATGAGGCGCTCCGCCATGGACCGCTCGGTCGCGATGTTGTTCGCGCACGTGGAGTCCTCGATGGCGCCGGCGGCATCGAGGCGGTGGTAATAGCCGGGCACGATTCGGTCCAGCACGGAGCGCGGGTCCTGCCCGCTGGCCGCGGTGTGGTTGTACACCTGGTCGAGCACCACCTGGAGGCCCATGGCGTGCAGGGCGCCGATCATCTCTCGCATCTCGATGATCCGGGCTCCGCCATCCTGGTGCCCGGCGCGCGCGTAGGAGCCCTCGGGGACACCCCAGTGGTAGGGGTCGTAGCCCCAGTTATAGGCGTCGTCGTCGGCAACGGCGGCGATCGCCGCCTGGGGGCGGCGCGAGGCTGGGTGGACGCCGTCGGGGATATCGGGGACGGCCTGGGCGGCTCGGTCCTCCGGGATGGAGGCGATATCGAAGGTCGGCATGAGGTGGAGCGTGTCGATGCCGGCCTCGGAGAGCTCGCGCAGGCTGCGGGTTCCCGCGCTGTCAGCGCTGAAGGCGGCGTAGGTCCCGCGCGACTCGGCCGGGCAGGTGGGGTCCGCGGCGGAGAAGTCACGCACGTGGAGCTCGTAGATGGCCCGGGCGGCGTCTCCTCCGAGCTCGCTTCCCGCGACGGGGGCGGCCTGGTTCGCCCAGGCGGCGGGGGCGAGCGCCGGATCGGAGAGGTCGACGGCGACGCTGCGGCGCGAGTCCGTCGTCAGGGCGGTGGAGTACGGGTCGGTGACGAGGTTCGTCTCGATGCGCCCGGTGGCGGGGACGTAGACCCGGACCTCCCACAGGTACTGATCCCCCGTGCTGATACGAGGGCTCGCGGGCACCTCCCAGCGACCGTCCGACAGGCGCTGGGCGGGGGAGCGCAGGGGCTCGCCATCGATGAGGGGCACGGAACCGGTGGGGTCATCGGCGGCCCAGCTCAGGAGGGCGACCTCGACGGCGGTGGGCGCCCAGAGCGCGAAGGCGGGGCCCTCCCCATCCTGGCGACGGCCGCCGCTGCTCCACGTGGGACCGAGGGGAGCGGAGCCGTCGCGGCTGGCCGCGCCGCTGTAGAGGAGGTCGAGGATCGGCCAGATCTGAACGCCGGTGCAGGCGGTGATCCAGTGGCCGACGGCGTCGGAGTCCACCGTGCGCTGCACGATCACCAGCTGACCGGTGAGCGCCGCCTCCACGGCGTCATCGGGCAATCGGGGCCCGGCGATGGCGTCCTGCGTGCTCAGAGCCAGGTATCCGGCGAGTGGCGGGTGCGTGGCGAGCGCCCCGGGACGGACCTCGTCGATGATCCCGGCGACGACGAGAGGAACGACGAGGGCGCCGTCGCCGAGGCTGAGCAGGCCATCCGCGACCGCGGTGCCGCCGCGCGGGCTGGCGATGAGGTCGAAGGAGACCGGCGGGCGAGCGGTCGAGCCCAACTCGGATGGGAGCACGCCGGTGGGCAGGAGGCTCGCGGGCCAGGCGAGGGTGGTGGTATCGAGCCAGTAGGCACGGGACTCCCCCGCCCCGGGGGCCCCGTGCTTGACCGGCGCCTCGTGGTGGGCACTGGGCGCGGTGTGCCGACGCCCCTTCGCGTCCTTCATGGGCCCACCCTCCCATGACCCGCCCCTGCCGATCCAACCCATTCGCCGAGACCGGTCGAAAATAGGAGCGAGACCGGTTCTCCTCAGAGGAGGCCGAGGCCGCGCATGAGGTGGGGCATGGTCGTTGATGGGCAGGGACCCTGCGTGCCCAGCTCCGGCTCGGGGACGCCCGCGAGCCGGCATCGTTGGGCGGCCTCCGCAACGGCATCCCACGGGAAGTCCTTGGGAAGGAACTTCTCCCCCTCGCGCACATGAGCGATCTGCGCGCAGTGGCGCCGAGCGTCATGTTGGTCCTGGTAGTTGCGGACCTGGCAGTAGTGCGCGGCGAGCCACACCTCGAAGCAGGGCACTGAGACGACGCCGTGGACCGGGCGGCTCTTCTTGCTCAGCTTCCCGCAAGCTCGCAGGAAGTCAGATCGATTCTCGCCGTCATGATCGCTCGGCGCTGCTGGCGGGGCGCGCGCCTCCGAGACGGCCCTCCTCGACCCATCTCAGTCCCCCGTAACTGCGAGGAGGCGGCGCAGGCCTGAGGGATCGACCCTGGGAACACCGCCGAGAGCGCCCACGAGGTAGCGCTTCTGCTTGTTGCTGGCCCGGCGAAGATCCGTGAAATCAGCGAGCGAGTAAATGCTTGAGGAGCCGTCAGCATCCTTCTCGCAGAACCACGTCTCAGCGGCCTCGAGCCTGGGGGTCGGCGTGTTGCCCAGCAGCGACGCGTCATGCGTGGTGGCGATGATCTGGGCGCCGGTCGTATTGAGATCCGGATCCTGGAACATCTCAATGAGCGCGGAGGCGAGATGGGGGTGGAGGCTCGCATCGAGCTCATCGACGACGAGCACACCGCCCTGACGCAGGGTCTGGATGGCCGGACCGGCGGTGGCGAGCCAGGTGAGAGCGCCCTCACTCTGAGCGCCGAGTCCTAGACGGCATTCGGCGCCGTCGGGGCCGCGATGGATGAAGACCAGGGAATGACGGAGCTGGCGAAGCAACTCATCAGGAAGCCCGACGTCCTCACCCTGAAGGCGCTCGGCGAGGGAGCGGATCTCCTCGAGTACTTTCGGGGGGATCTCCTGCTCCTCAAGCTCGATGCGGAGAATGCCCAAGTCCGCCATCTGGGAGAGGGCGGCGCTGATCTCGCCCCACGCCTGGGGATCATCTGCGAGCCGGATCGTGAGCCAGCGGATCCGCGCGAGCCTCCCATCGTCCGAATGGTGGACGAAGGACGTGGTGCGCAGCTCCTTGACCAGGGGGAAGAGCGTCTCGTGGCGGTAGTGGAAGGCCACGCCCAGGAAGAGGTCATCCGCACTCGTCAGGTTCTTGACCTCGCGATTGGCTCCGCGAAGGGATGGACCCGCCAAGATCTCCAAAGGAGCAGTCGCGCTCGGCTGACGCCGGGCGAAGACCTTCTTCCACCGCCTGCCGACCTCCCACAGCTCCTCGCTCGAGATACCCCAGACCTCGGCTGTCACCGTGTAGGCGAAGCGCCCGCCCTCGGCGGTGAACTCGAGCCGGTAGGTGGTGGGCTCCGAGGCGCCCGGCCTGAACCTGTCCGGCTGGTAGAGGATTCCGCGCGCACCGCCGATGGCCCGGTGCAGCGCCTCGAGGGCGTCGAGCAGCGTGGACTTACCAGAGGCGTTGGCGCCGTAGATCACGGCCGCTCGCTGGGTCTCCTGGATCCAGGAGGAGTCGCGCCCGGGCATGAGAGTCTTCAGGGACGGACGGACGAGATCGAGGACGGCCTCGTCCGTGAAGCATCGGAAGTTGGTGACAGAGAATGTCAGCAGCACGCACACATGCTACTACGACAGGTGTCAATGGGGAAAATTTTTTCGGAAATTGCACGATAGCAGCACTTCGTCGGGACTGAGCGCACGGTTGGGGCCGCCGCCCTTGAGAGGACGGCGGCCCCAACCACTCGCGACGCCTGCTCAGTGAGCGCCCAGCGCGCCCGGGTCTCACTCAGCGGCAGTGCTCGACAGCTCCATGCTCCGACGGCGGCGCCAGATAACAGCCCCTCCGGCGAGGAGCGCCACGGCCGCCATTCCCAGTGCGGCCGCCGCGTCGGCACCGGTGCTGGCCATGGCCCCCGCGTTCATCGGGGGGCGCCCGGAGGACCGGCCTCCGGCATCGACAGCCTGGCCCGGCCGGACAGGCACGGCGGGCAGCTCACCGGGCTGGCTGGGCCGGATGGTCGGCCCATCCGCAGTCCCTTGCGCGCCAGTGCTCCCGGAGCCGTCAGTCGCACCATCCGTCCCAGCGGAGCCGCCGCTGCCACCGTCGCCCCCGGGCGAGGGCTGCTCCGGGGAGGAGATCGTGATGGTGACCTGACGGGTCACGATCCGGCCGGCGGCGTCCGTGGCCACGAGGGTCACGGTGTTCTCCCCCGGCACGAGCACGGTGCTCGGCGCCAGCGACAGCGCGGTGTCACCGGCGGCCGTGGCCGAGCCGTCGTCAGTCACGGAGTAGAGCGCGAGGACCTTCGCTGCCACGGCGGACTGATCGGCGAGGCCTCCGGGCTCGACGGTCACCGTGGCCGAGTCCGGCCCGTTGATGACGGCGTCGGCATCAACGACCACAGCCCTGGACAGCGTGGTCGTATTGCCGGCGAGATCCGTGGCCGTCATGGTGATGACGTGGGTCCCGGCCGCCATGTCGGCCGTGGGCACGGCGATATTGAGGGCACCCGCGTCCACCGAGCCGGTCTGCTCGGCGAAGAGCCCGCCCGGCCCCCCAGGGGCCGCACCGCCATCATCGCCGCCCGCCGCCCGGCCCGCCGGTGCGAGGACGTCCTCGACGTCGGTGCGCCGCTTGGCGCGGGATGTGGACACCGAGTCCACCTCCTTGCCGTCCACACTCACCGACAGGCCGGCCATATTGGGGTCGGTAGCGGTGGCGGTCAGCTCGTGCTTGTCGCGGATGACCTCGCCATCCTTGGCGTCGAGGGCGGCGCCGGGGGCCTCCTTGTCCACATGAACGGGGATGCGGGCCTCAAGCGAGTTGCCCAGACTGTCCACCGCCCCGACGTACAGCGTGTCACCGTCCTTGACGGCGAGGGACTCGGAGAAGTCCTGCGCATTCACGTTCGCTCCGGGGTTGGTCCGGCGGAAGAAGTCCGCCGCGACCTCGTTGTTGAGGCGCAGGCTGTAGCCCCACTGGTCGTCGGAGACGGTGCCCGTGAAGGCCACCGAGTCCTGGTTGGTGTAGAGCTCGCCACCGTGGAGGGGCGGCTCGGTGAAGTCGGCTGACGGGGGCATCACATCCACGTACAGGCTGACGACGCCCTCGGTGAGGATCATTCCCGCCGCATCGCGGGCCACCACCCGGTACTGGGTGAGACCCGACGGCGCAGGCACGGGCGCGGTGAAGGAACCGTCCGCCGCCACGGTCGCTGCGATGGGCGCGTTCTCGCCGATCACGCCGTCATCCCCCGCGCGCGAGCCGGGTGTGAGCTCGAGGCTCGCCACGCCCCCGCTGGTGGTGCCGCGCAGGGTGAAGGCGCCGTCGGCGCCGCGATCGGGCGAGCCGGAGGAGACCTCGCAGATCATGTTCCGGTAGCACTCGCCGTTGGTCAGGCTGATGGCGGCGACCTCGGGCGCCTGCGCCCGGCCGGCGACCGGGACGGTGAGTGCGGAGGTGTTGGCCCCATCGTTGAGCGCGATGCCGAGGGAGGTCGTGGAGGGGTCGAGGGTCGTGGCGAGGCTGAAGGTGCCGTCCTCCTTGATCGTCACGCCCTGACCATTGATGGTCAGGGTCATATCCGCCGGCTCGGCGCGGTCGTCGGAGACGGCGCCGGTCAGGCTGATCGCGCCGTCGGCGCCGGCGATCACCTGTCCGGCCTCATCGACGCCCCCGGTGAGGGTGACGGTGGGCGGGGTCGTGTCGCGGATGACGGCGACGGCGAACTCGTCGATGAGGGCCCCGTCGGCGCCGTAGCCGCGCACCATGACCGTGCCGGCGGGGTGGTTGCCGGCCAGGGTGGCGGCGAACTCACCGCCCGTGAGGGGGGCGTCGGCGCCATCGACGGTCACCCGCGTGATGTCGGGGGTGACGAAGCCGGTGATGGGGATGTCGCGGGTCTGGTCGGCGCCGAGGATGACGCTGGCGGAGCCCAGGTGGCCATCGACGGCGACGAACATCCCGGAGGAGGCGTAGATCACATGCTTCTCGGTGACGTTGAAGCCGGCGTCGATCGCGCTGATCGTCGCGTACGGCGTGGTGCCAGCGAGCGTGGCCGTCCAGGAGCCGTCCGCCTGCTCTGCCACGGGCGCGGTCGTGCCGTCGGCCAGGACCACCATGGGCTCGCCCATAATCCCGGAGCCGGAGTCCTCCACGGTGAAGCGCACCGAGGATTCGCTCTTGCCCAGGATCGTGACGGTGGGCGCGGTGGTGTCGATCGTCAGGGGGAGGTCGACGTTCTGCCAGCCGTAGTCCTCGCTGAGGCGCGCGGAGACCCGGTATGTGTACTGCCCGTCGGGCAGCGCCCGGAAGGCGCCCGCCTGAGCGTTCCAAGCGGTGCCGTCGAAGGCCGCTCCCGCGTGGCCGAGGCTGCCGCTGTAGGCGGGATTGGCGAAGATCCGGCCCGTCAAGCGTTGAACGTTCTGCTCATCGCCCAGATCGACGACCCGGTTGCCCGCCGTGTCGAGGACCTCGTAGTGGATGTCCCGCGCGTTGCGCATCATGACGAGCGAGGGCAGGGCGGCGTCCATCTTGCCGTCGCCGTTGGGCGACAGCGCTCGGCGCTGGCCGTCGGCCCCCGCGACGGGGACCGTGTAGGCGTCAACCCTCCCGATGAGACCGGTGGTGTCCGTGGCGCCGCCGGCGATGCCCCAGGTCCGGCCCTCGGGCTGGATGATGGACTCGGCGTTCCAGTCGCCCACGAATCCCATGTAGGGGACAACGAGGTCGGGCGCGCCCGTGGTGGAGACGAGGCGGACCCAGCCCTCGATGAAGTGGGAGGAGGCAGTGTCCGGGGCGAGGGTGAGATCCACGGTGGCTGTGCCGCCCGCGGGCACGGTCACCTCGGTGCTCGACGGCGTCAGGCTCTCGGTGGCGGACACGAACACGGTGGTCAGCGCACCGGCGGCGTTGCTCTCCGTGAGCACCTCCTGGGCGGGCAGTGTGTAGGAGGCATCGGCGCCGGAACGGTTCTTCAGGGTGATGGTGAAGGCCCTGGGCGCGTTCACCTCGCGCAGCGCCACCGACGGAGCGCCGTCGACGGTGGCGCTGACGGGCGAGGCCAGGGCCTTGTCGATCTGCGCCAGCCCGGCGCCCACCTGGCGCGGAGCGGCTGGGGAGCCGTCGGCCGCCGAGGGGACGCGGGCCGTGTTCATGAGCAGGGTCCTGACCAGGTCGATTCTCTCGGCGCCCTGGATCTGCGGGTAGCGCGCGGCCAGGTCGTGGAGCAGGAGCGCCCCCATGGCCGAGACGTTCGGCGCCGCCATCGAGCTGCCCTCCATGGTGGCGTAGCCGGCGGAGCCGACCGTGGAGTAGACGTCGCCGCCAATGCCAGCGATCTCCGGCTCGAAATCGAGGTTCTGGGTGGCGCCCCAGGAGGAGAAGGGCGAGGGGGCCGTGCCTCCCGGGTAGGGGGCCGACGTCGGCGGCCCGTCGAAGCGGATCCTCCGGCCCGGGTCCTCGGCGAGGGCCTGGCGGATCGCCTGCGCCCGGTCGGGTGGGATGATCGCGGAGAACAGGGGGTAGGCTTCGGCGCCGGCCGGGTTGATGGGCCGGCCCTGACCCGCCTGGGGGTTGAAGAGGAGCACGCCCGCGGCCCCGCGGGCCTGCGCGTTGGCGAGCTTGTCCGTGAAGGGGTTCTCCCCGTGCTCGACCAGCACGATCGCTCCGGAGAGGTCGGCCCCGTCCGCGTAGTCCTGGGCGCGCCCGAGCCCCGCATCGACCACCCGCGATGCCGTGCTCGGCGCGGCACCGCCGAGCCGCGCGTAGTCGAAGGGGATGGCGTTCTCGCCCTCGCCAAGAGACCCGCTGGGAATCGTGAACTGGGAGTTGTTCAGGGAGGCGACGGTGAGCGCCGATCCCTGGACGCCGGGGCTGGCCACGGTCCCGTCGTCGAAGCGGCCCAGCGCGTCATCCGGGCCCTGTGCGATGGAGAAGTTGAGGCCATCGTTACCGGCGGCGGCGACGGTCAGGACCCCCGCCCGGCGGGCCTGCTCGATGGCCGCCCTGGCGCCGTCGGAGGAGTCCGGCACGCCATTGGGGCCGCCCAGGGAGAGGTTGATGACATCGGCGCCCATCTTCACCGAGTCCTCGATCGCGGCGATGATGTCCCCGTCGCGGGCCTGGCCCGCCTTGGCCGGGTCATTGGAGAAGACCTTCATGGCCAGCAGCTGGGCGTTGGGGGCGACGCCGTCGATGCGCCCCGAGGCCGCGAAGTCCGGCTCGCTGCCCTGGGAGCCATTGGCGGCGGCGATGCCGGCCACGTGCTGGCCGTGTTGGGAGCCGGTGAGGTCGCGGATCTCGAAGGACTCGTCGGCGTAGTTGTACCCGTTGGGGACTTTGCAGGTGAAGTGCCCTCCGGAGGGGTTGACTTCCTTGATCTTGGCGGCGCCGCAGTCATCGAGGCGCAGGTCGGGGTGGGAGGGGTCGATGCCGTAGTCGATGATGGAGATGACCGTGCCGGTGCCGTCGGCGCCATAGCCGGCCAGGGCCGCGGGGACGCCCTCCTCATTGCGCGCCGAGTACTCGCTCGGGTAGTAGACGCGCTCCTTGCGCACCGATGCCACGGCGGGGTCGAGGGCGAGCGCGGTGACCCTATCCGCGGGCATGGTGGCGGTCATGCCGTTGACGAGGTAGCCGAATCGGTCATCGACCTGCAGGCCGTAGGCACTACTCCAGGCGGCGATGAGCGAGTCCTGCGCGGCGAGATTGACCGACTCCGCTGCCGACGACGGCGAGGAGGGCTGGTCCTTGAGCATGACGACGACCCGGACCCGCTCCGCGGTACCGGCCTGCGCCTGGCCGACGGCCTCACCGACGGCCCGCTGGAGGATCGGGGGAGCCGGGGGCGCTGCGGCGGCCCGAGCCAAGAGCGCCTGGGGGACGACGAGCAGCAGCGAGAGCGCGGCGGCTCCCATGGCGGTGTGCAGGCGCGCGAAGGACGGGAATCGCACAGGCTTCTCCTTCGGGGAGCGAGGGGATTCGGCTATGAGCGGGAGTGGGGAAGCCGGCCCGAGACACGCCTGAGCGACCGTGACCAGGGCAAGAGTACCGCGCTGTGTGAGCACTATGTGAAGGATGAGACAGATCGCACGGCATCGCCGCGGATCAGGTCCGGCCCAGATGCCGGGCGGCACTTGACCGAGCGGCCGGTGGTGGCATTACCGTCCGTCCCATGACGGCCTCGATGAGCATGCCCCGCGCCCAGCGTCTGCGCGCCCACGGCATGCGCCGAATGCGGATGCGCTGACAGCGCCAGCCGTCACTGTCCCCCAATCACGGTCAGAGTCCGAGGTCGTCGCTGCTCGCGGCGCCCGCCGACTCCGCTCCCGTCGGCCTAGGCGGGACGCGTTCATCCCCGCCCCCACCAGCGCACCCAGGATCCACCATGACCAGTACTCCGACCACCGACCGCACCAGGACCCCCGACGCGTCCCATTCCCCCGCCCGCACCTCGCCGGTCCACCGCCATCCCACGTGGGACGTCGACACCGCCTGTCCCCGCGGGACCGGCCCCTCCCTGCGGATCAGCACGCTGCTCGCACAGGCAGGCACCCGCACCGACCCGCTCACCGGCGCGATCACGACGCCGATACACCTGTCCACGGCCTTCGGGCACCCGGGCCTGGGCGAGTCCACCGGTTACGACTACACGCGCACCGCCTCCCCCACCCGCGACGTCGTCCAAGACGCCCTGGCCAGGCTCGACGGCGGAGCGGCCGGATTCGCCCTATCCTCGGGGATGGCGGCGATCGAGTTGGCGATCCGCGCGCTGGTCCCGGCCGGCTCGAGGATCGTGGCGCTGGAGGACCTCTACGGCGGCAGCTACCGGCTCCTGGAGGTACTCGCCTCAGAGGGCGCCTACGAGGTCGACTTCGTCCTGGGAGACGAGGGCCTGCGCGAGGCCCTGGGGCCGGACCGGCCCGCCTCGCTCGTCCTCGTAGAATCGCCGACCAATCCGATGATGGCGCTCATCGACCTGGCCACCGCAGCCCGGCTGGCCCATAGCGCGGGGGCGCTGTTCGCCGTCGACAACACCTTCCTCACCCCGTACCTGTGCCGACCGCTGGAACTCGGCGCCGACATCGTCCTGTACTCGGCAACGAAGTATTTGAGCGGGCACAACGACGTCATGGCCGGAGCGATCGTCGTCGCCGACGAGACGGCGGGCGAGCGCATCCAGTACCGGCTCAACACGACCGGCGCGACGCTGTCCCCCTTCGACTGCTTCCTGCTGCTGCGGGGCCTGAAGACGCTGGGGGTGCGCATGGACCGGCATGAGGCCAACGCGCGCGCCGTCGCCGCGGCCCTCGATCCGAGCCCGCTGGTGGATCGGGTGCTCTACCCGGGACGCAGCGGGATGGTGTCCTTCGAGGTGGCCGAGAGCGTGGATATCGCGGCGATGCTCGCCGCCCTGAGGGTCTTCACCTTCGCCGAGTCCCTCGGGGGCGTGGAGTCCCTCGTGACCAACCCGAGTGCGCAAACCCACGCCGATGTCCCGCCGGAGCGGCGGGCCGCCTACGGGCTGTCCGACCGCCTCCTGCGCCTGAGCGTGGGCATCGAGGACGCCGCGGATCTCACCGCGGACCTCCTCCAGGCCCTCGAGGCCGGGTCCAGGTGAGCGTTCTGAGCATTCACGGCGCCTCGCGCCGGCCGCCTCGCGGCTCTGCTCCGAGAATCGTCCGCGCGCTCGTCCCTCCCATACTCATGCGGGCTGCCCGCCTGTGCATGAGTAACTGAGTTACTCGGTTACTCGGTTACTCGGTTACTCGGAGTATGGCGGCTTGACCCGCATGTTCACCATGAGACGGGGACGGGGGCGCCCTCGCGGTAGCCGGAGGCGGACTGCAGGCCGACGATCGCCCGCTCGCGGAACTCGGCGATGGAGGCGGCACCCGCGTAGGTGAAGGAGGAGCGCACGCCAGAGATGATCTGGTCGATGAGGTCCTCGACGCCGGGGCGGGCCGGGTCGATGTACATGCGTCCGCCGCTGATGCCCTCCTCGAACAGGGCCTTGCGGGCCCGGTCGAAGGCGTTCTCCCCCTCGGTGCGCCCGAGGACCGCGCGTGTGGAGGCCATGCCGAAGGACTCCTTGTAGGCGCGCCCGTCGGCGTCGATCTGGGCGTCGCCCGGAGACTCGTGGGTGCCGGCGAACCAGGAGCCGATCATGACGTTGGAGGCCCCGGCGGCGAGCGCGAGGGCGACGTCGCGGGGGTGGCGCACGCCGCCGTCGGCCCAGACGGAGGCCCCGAGGTCGCGGGCGGCCTGCGAGCACTCCAGGACGGCGGAGAACTGGGGCCGGCCCACGCCGGTCTGCATGCGGGTGGTGCACATGGCGCCCGGGCCGACCCCGACCTTGATGATGGAGGCGCCGGCGGCGGCGAGGTCGCGCACGCCGGCAGCGGTCACGACGTTCCCGGCGGCGATCGGCGCCCCCTCGGGCAGGGCCGCGCGCACGGAGGCGACGGCGTCGAGCATCCGGTCCTGGTGGCCGTGGGCGGTGTCGACGACGATGACATCCACCCCGGCCTCGACGAGCTCGGCGGCGCGCCCGGCGGGATCCCCGTTCATGCCGATGGCGGCGCCGATGCGCAGGCGGCCCGCGACATCGACGGCGGGGCGGTAGATCGTGGAGCGCACGGCCCCGGCGCGGGTGAGGACGCCGACGAGGCGGCCCTCGGCGTCGACCACGGGCGCCATGCGGCGTCGGGCGGCCTTGAGGCGGTTGAAGGCCTCGCGGGCGTCGATGCCCTCGGGAAGGGTGACGAGCTCGGTGGACATGACGGCGCGCACCTGGGTGAAGCGGTCGACGTCGGAGGCGTCGGAGAGATCCACGATGCCCACGGGCCGATCGGTCTCCGGGTCGACGACGACGGCGGCGCCGTGGGAGCGCTTGGGGATGAGGCCCATGGCGTAGCCGCAGGTGTGGTGGGGCTTGACGGTGACGGGGGTGTCGTAGACCAGGTGGGAGGCCTTGACCTGGGCGATCGTGTCCATGACGACGTCGACGGGGATGTCCTGCGGAATGATCGTCAGCCCGCCGCGACGGGCCACGGTCTCGGCCATGCGCTTGCCGGCGACGGCTGTCATATTGGCCACGACGAGCGGGATCGTCGTGCCGGTGCCGTCGTCAGTGGTGAGGTCCACACCCATGCGCGAGCCCACGGAGGACCGCGAGGGCACCATGAAGACGTCGTCGTAGGTCAGGTCGAAGGACGGGTCCAGCCCGTTGAGGAACTTCACCTCCAGAGCTTAACCGAGTCGCGGCGGGGACGACCGTCGTCCTGCGGCGAATCGGCCGATGCATCGCTCCAGCGTCCCTAGGAACCCCAAACATCGAGATGAGAGACCCTTACCCTCATCCTTAAGGAGGATGCACGAAGCATGAGAGGAGATTGAGGCTTCCCCTATGGGATCCCTGGTTCGCGCACGTCACCGCACGCTCCTGGCCATTCTCTCAGCGGCTTCCCTGTCGCTCGGTCTCACCGCCTGCCTCCCCGGCGGCCCGGGGGCCACTGGTCCCGGTGCCCCCGGCCCGGCAGCACCGGCGGCCTCCTCCAGCTCCGCCGCAGTAGCACCCGCATCGAGCGCAGCGGTCGCACCCGCGACGGATCCCGCTACCAGCACCACCGCTGCGGCCAGCCCGACCGCCTCCGCATCGCCGTCGGCCACCGCGGCCACCGCGCCCAGCGCCGCCCCCGGGGCTGCGGACCTGAGCGCATTCCTGTCCCAGTCGGTCGCATGGGAGAACTGCGACCTGGGCGACGCGTCCACGTGCGCGACGATCGCGGTCCCGCTGGACTACTCGCAGCCCGGCGGGCAGACGATCACACTTGCGCTGCGCAAGATGATCGCCGCCGACGGCAAGGGCGAGAAGGGCAGCCTCGTCATCAACCCCGGTGGCCCCGGGGCCTCCGGGCTCGACTACGTCCCCATCATCTCCGACTCCCTGTCGCCGCGGGTTCGCAACGCCTATGACATCGTCGGCTTCGACCCGCGCGGCGTCGGGAAGTCCACGCCGCTGACCTGCTGGACCGCCGCCGACCTCGCCACCGCCTCCGATCAGGCCTCTGAGCAGGTCTCCGAGGGACAGGAGGCCACCCCCGAGAGCGAAGAGACGACTGTCCCGGACGAAGCCGCCCAGGTGGGAGGCGCGGCCGGTGGCGGGGCCGAGTCCCCAGATCTGGACGCGGCCGCCGGTGGAGCGGCCGAGACCTCCACCGACCCGACGACGGCCGCCGAGGCCCAGGCCCAAGGCGCCGCTCTCGCCAAAGCCTGCGCTCAGAACTCCCAGGTCCCCGAGCTCCTCGACCACATGGACTCCCAAACGGTCATCCGGGACATGGACGTCATTCGCTCCGTCCTCGGCGACGAGAAGCTGAGCTTCCTGGGCGCCTCCTACGGCACCTATCTCGGCGCCGCCTACATCCGGGCCTTCCCCCAGCGCACCGGGACGATGATCCTGGACTCCGCCCTCGATCCGTCGCTCACCCGCGCCCAGGTCCACTCCGAGGACATGGCCTCCACGGAGAGGCGGGCACTCGAGTACATCACCGCCTGCCAGTCAGCCCCCGGCTGCCCCCTGACCGGCACCCCGGAGGAGGGGCGGGCGCAACTGCTCGGCTTCATCGAGAGCGCCGACGCCCAGCCCCTCGCACTGGACACGACCACGACGACCCTGCGCTCCGCCGAGCTCCGCTCGATGATCCTCTACATCGCCAAGCACTCCGACATCTACTGGGCGCAGTCTCTCCCCGGCCTGAGCGAGGCGATGAGCTCGCGCAACGCCACGAAGCTCTACAGCACGTACCGCGCCGCCCTGCAGGCCTCCAGCCGCAAGGGCAACCGGACATGGCCGCCCCTGACGGCGGACCAGCGGCTCACCAAGCTGTGGAACACCACGTACGTCTCCTACGCGGTGCACTGCGCCGATTACCCCAACCTCGGCGACGCGACGGGCTGGGACGCCCAGGCCGCCAACGCCAAGAAGGCCGCACCACTGGCCTACAGCGGGCGGAAGGCCTACATGGACGCGATCTGCCACGGCTGGGGCCGCTCCGCCTCCGCCCCACAGCACCAGGCCTTCTCCTCGCCGACCACCGGCCCGGTCCTCGTGATCGGCAACAAGAACGACCCGACGACGCCGTACGCCTGGTCGGAGTCCCTGGGCCGCGAGCTCACCGGCAGCCGCCTCATCAGCGTCGACGAGGCCATCCACGGGGCAGTCGGCAGGAATTCCTGCGCGACGAAGGCGGTCAACGAAACCCTCCTGGACGGCAGCCTCCCGACCGAGGGCACCACCTGCCCCGCCGACACCGCGACTGGGCAGTGAGTCTCGTCAGAACATGATTCGGGTTGTTCATGACCGCGCCTGTCGGCCGGACTCGGCCTCCCGAGCATTGAAAACACCCCGACTCCGACTGTCGATCCAGCCGATGACGGGGTGCTGGTGCGCCAGAAGGGATTCGAACCCCCAACCTGCTGATCCGTAGTCAGCTGCTCTATCCGTTGAGCTACTGGCGCATGTCGTTTTCGACAGGCAGGACTTTACGCCGAGCCCCTGGGCTCGCCAAATCGCCCGACCGTGAGGCGCGGCACAGGGCTGGGCTCACGGTAGGCCCGCCAGAGCCCGATGGCGATGCTCCCCATCCGCGCAGAGCTCTCCGACCGGGTGCGCCTGATCCTCTGGATGGGAGCCGGCGATCAGGGCCGCCTTCAGAGCGCTCCCGCGGTCCAGCATCCGCTCCGCCCTTCCTCTCCATTCCTGCCCGTGGTGCCGGCGCTCCCTTGCTCCCGACGGTCATGAAGCAGGCTATGCGCCCCAAGCGACTCCCCGTCGTTGATCTTCGTCAGCATCACGGCCGGTCAGAAGTATTCCGGGAACGATCAGGGCCCGTGGGCCCGGGTGTCACCCGGGCCCACGGGCCCTTCGTTCGTGAGGCCGCTCAACTCCCCCGGTTCCCATGACAAGGGAGGAGCCGGCCTCCTTCACCGGAGCGCTTGGAGCAGGCTCCCTAAGACCTGCACCAGCCTCGGCCCGAACCGATCAACGGGCTCCCCAACCCTCCCGATCCGTTCCGCCCGGCGGTAACATCCATATAACTCCGCGGACCTGGGAGCACACCCTCGACTTCACTGTGAACCGCCTGGGAAATCCAGCAGGCGCTCGAAGCCCGACGCCGTGGCGCTCAAGGCAGCCGTCCAGGGCAGCGCTCCCCGCGATGCTCCTGACGGCCAGGCGGTGCCTCAACGGCCCATCGGCGCTCAAGACACCTCGATCCTCCATGATCCTCCATCCCAGGCCATTCGGATGGGCCGCCCGGATGAGGCGAGAGGGTGGGCCGGGCCCGTCCTCCCCCGGTTGCCGCCGCGCACTGCGCTTGTGGACGCGCGGCAGGGTTGCCACCGCGCGGCGGGCCTGACGCTCCATCCGGGCGAAAGCCCCTCACCCTCCACCAAGCGCAGAGAAGCCCCGGGAGAGCGATCCCGGGGCTAGTCCGGCGGAGACGGGGGGATTCGAACCCCCGAGGGGCTTCCACCCCAACCTCCTTAGCAGGGAGGCGCACTAGGCCACTATGCGACGTCTCCAGATGCGAAGCGCGCTGCGAGACTACCCCAGGGCGTCCCGGCCCCGCAAAGCGAGGCGCGAGCGCCGGACAGCCGCAGCGGAGGAAGAGGGATTCGAACCCCCGGTGCGCGAGGCGCACAGCGGTTTTCAAGACCGCCACATTCGGCCGCTCTGTCATTCCTCCCTGGCCCGGCGCGACCGCCGGGCAGGATCGACCTTACAGCATCGTGCCCTGCCGGTTGCCAGTCGGACGCCGGTCACTGCGTGGAGGGCGCCGCGCTCACGGCACTCGCCGGCTCGCCTCACCCACGGCCGAAGAGCCCACGACGGCGCGAACCCCTCCCATGCTCTTCGACGGGCGGCGCCGAAGAGGGCCGGTCGAGGCGGCCCTCGGCGATGGCCTGAGCCATCGAGGGCCACACCGGCAGCCGGGGCATGAGCACCGCCTGGAGAGCGTGGTAGATATCCGGATGGCCGTCCCAGGTCCGCGCGGACGGCGCATTGGAGCTGTCGAGCTCGTGCCACCACACACCGGGCGAGGCGATGAGGAACTCCTCGGCGTAGTCCAGCCACGTGCGGTAGCAGTGCTCGTAAAGCTCGACCTCGATCTCGCCGCGGCCGTCGTCGAGCAGGGCTTGGCGGATCGCGGCGGCGGCGGAGATGCCCTCGCAAACGACCCAGTGCATGCGCTCATGGACGATGGGCCGACCGTCGAAGTCCGTGGTGTAGACGAAGCCCGGCCCGCCGTCGATCCTCCAGGCATCCACGCGGGCACGGTCGAAAAGCGACTCGGCGGCGTCGAGCATCCAGTCGGGCGCGGACAGGCGGCGGCCCACGAGCGCGGCGCGGGCCTGGACCGTCAGGCGCGCCCATTCCAGGCCGTGCCCGGGCGTGGCCCCGTAGGGGCGGAAGGGGTGGTCGGGGGCGTCCTCGTTATAGTCCAGGCGCGGGCGCCAAGCGGTGTCGTAGTGCTCGGGGAGGCGCCAGTCATGGTCGCGGGCGTGGACATTGACGGCAGAGTCGATGATCTGGACGGCGCGCTCCAGCCACACCGGATCCCCGGTGACATCGGCGGTGGCCAGGAAGGCCTCGACCGTGTGCATCGCCGCATTGAGCCCGCGGTAATCCTCAGGATCGCTCCAGTCCACGGCGTAGGACTCGATCGGCATCCCGTAGGACTCGTCCCACCAGTGCGCCTCGACGACGCGGCAGGCCTCGGCGAGCAGTTCATGGGCGCCGGGGCGGTTCGCGGCCGTCGCCGCAGCGGCGGCGAGCATGACGAAGGCGTGCTGGTAGCACTCCTTGCGAGCCGCCTCCCGAGTGGGAACGCCATGACCCTCGGCGTCCAACTCATGGCCGACGGCGGAGTACCAGCCCCCGTGGGTGCGGTCGCGCAGCGCGCGGGACAGGGCCCGCACACCATGATCGGCGTAGCGGCGGCAGCCTGGGACCCCCAGGAGTGTTCCCAGGGAGAAGGCGAAGGTCATACGGCCGGCGATCCACAGCTCGACGGGGCGCGAGGCGTCCACGGCGCCGTCGGGCCCGATCCAGCCGAAGCCCGCAGGCACCCGCGCGGCCCGCCCGTGGCGCAGGAGCGCCTGCATCTCCTCGGCGAGCCAACGGTTGTGCTCCGGCGCGCCGAACCATCCCAGTCCCATGAGCCCTCCTCGCCCCAGTGCGCATGGGCGGGAGCGGACGCGGCGGAGCGCCCTCGCCGCCCATGCCTGATGCAGCGCAGGCTACCAGTCGGCGGGGCCAGCCCACCCGATGGGCTCACCTGGTGGGCCAGGCCCTCTCCGCCTGGGCGAGGGCAGCCTCGGAGTCCAAGGATCCCGCGGCCCAGGAGGCCAGTGCCCTCCACAGCGCGTGCACGCCGACCTCGGGGGGCATGCCGTCAGAGGCATCCATGCGGATGAGGGAGTAACGCGACTGGAGCATCTCGGTGGCCCGCCGCCCCACGCGCGAACTGATGGAAGAGGCGTCCACACGCTGGTTGGCGGTGGCCACCCCGCCGAGCGCGGCCCTCGTCTGCGCCCACTCGGCGCTGGTCATGTACTCGGCCAGCGCCTGCGCACCCGGGCCGTCGGAGAAGGAGACGAGGTAGTCGCCGCCCACGAGGACGGGAGTCTCATCATCCGAGGCGCTGGGCACGAGGAAGGCGTCGAGGTCGGCGCCGCCGTCGGGCAGGAGGGTCTCGAAGGAACTCGAGGCGTGGACCATGTAGCAGCGGCCCTCGGCCAGAGCGGTGGCGGCATCCTCCAGGGTCATGGCCGAGGCGCCCGCCCGTCCGCCGAGCACATGCCCGTCGGCGAGGACGAGGGAGGCCACCGAGTCCAGGGCGCGCACGACGGCGGAGTCGTTGAGCGGCACCCTGTGCGCCCCCCAGGCGTCATAGGCGCCCGGGCCCTGGGTGGCCAGGATCGCATCCTCCAGCCAGTCCGTGACCGTCCAGCCACTCGTGGGGCCGTCGGCCACCGGCAGGCACCAGGGCACCGGATGCTCGGCGCTGGCCCCGGGACTGGCGCTCGGGGAGGCCTGCGCGGCGGCCTCACCACTCGGAAGGGCGCTCGCGCTCGCCGTCGCTCTGGCCGTGGCGCCCGGGCCCGCAGCCATCTTCTTCGTGAGGGACTCCAATTCTGCCCAGGTGGTGGGCACCTTGTAACCGGCCCTGAAGAAGGCCGCCGGCGAGTACCAGATGAAGGACTTCACGGCGGCCATGAGGGGCGCGGCGTAGAGCGTGCCGTTGTAGGTCCCGGCATCGCCCCAGGTGCGCTCCCATCCGCGCTCCACGTTCGCCCCGACCTGGTTGGACAGGGCCACCAGCCGACCATCGGAGACGAGCTCGGAGACGATACTCGCCTGGGGGACGATCGCGAGATCACCGTGGCGCCCGGCGCACAGGTCCTCCTCGAGCATGTCGGAGCCGGTGTGGACGACGCTGATGCCGGTGCAGGTGGTGAAGGCCTCCAGGGAGGCCTCCAGGCGCTGCGCCTCGACGCCCGTCAGCGGGGAGGTGAGCGTGAGGGAGGTGCCCCGCAGCGCAGGATCCGCCTTGCAGCCGGGCGCACCGCCGGCCTGAGCACCGCTGACGCCCTTGGGCGCGCAGCCGGCCAGAGCGGCGCCGACCAGGGCGCGCGCCGTCACCGCCCCCATGGCTCGGCGCGAGGGGCGGGGAAGCACCGGGCCACCGCCGGAGCCGGCGGCGCCGGTCACGATGCCGGCGCCTCTGGCGCGCCGGACGGGATTGGGACGGCGGATGACGGGGCTCATCAGGGCTCTTCTCTCTCGGCGGCCCGCAGGGATCAAGTGGTCAGAAGATCGACGAGGGCATCGAGGACCGCAGCACATCCATCATGCCAGACCGACTCGGTGATGATGTCGGCGCTGGCCTTGACGGAGTCGGGAGCCGAGCCCATGGCCACGCCGAGGCCCGCCCAGCGGAGCATCTCGATGTCATTGGTGCCGTCCCCCACGGCCACCACCTGGGAGGCGTCGGTGCCCAGACGAGCGGCCAGGCCCGCGAGCGCCGTCGCCTTCGAGACTCCCTCGGGGGCGACGTCGAGCCAGGAGGTCCAGCCGATCGAGTACTCCTCGACGGTCGAGGAGCCCGTGGAGCGCACGAGACCGCTGAACTCCTCCAGGCTCATGGCCGGTGCGCGCAGCACCACGCGGTTGACCGGCCGGGAGACAATCTCCTCGTAGCTGACGACGCGCTGGTCCTCGATGAGCTCGCCGTCGGGGAAGAGCCGGGTGACGAGGAAGCCCTCATCGGGGACCTCAACGGCGAAGATGCCCTCCGGGATGGCCCGGCGCAACGTGGAGATGACGTGCGCGGGATCGAAGGTCACCGAGTCGACGACCTCGTGCCCGCGCTCCAGGCCGGGGTCCAGGCGCAGCGTGAGAGCGCCGTTGGCGCAGACCATCCAGCCGTGGCGGACGCCGATATGGCGGGCCACCGGCAGCGAAGCGCTGACGCTGCGCCCCGTGGACACGACGATCCGGGCGCCGGCGGCGTCCAGACGGGACAGCGCGGCGTGGACGCGATCGGAGACGCGCCCGTCGCGGTCGAGGATGGTGCCATCGACGTCGAGGGCGACGATGAGCCCGGGTCCCAGGGCCGGGCAAAAGCCCGGGGCGCCCGGGGCGGCGGTCCCAGCCGGTCCGGCCTGGGCGGCCGGGCCCGCGGCGTCGAGGATCGGGGCGATGGCCTCGGCCCGGTTGGCGACGAGGCGGGCGTAGGCGTCGTCATCCAGGGGGCGGGCCCCGGCGGGTCCCGGGTAATGGGTGGCTCCGCCGAGGCTGAGGGCCGGGGCGGAGTCGGGGTCGAAGTCCGTCAGCGGCGCGCCCGAGGGGCGCACCTCATCGGCCGCCCCCCACCGTTCACCCGGGCCGGGCACCTCTGCCGCCCCCGCCTCGGGGCGACGCGACCGGTCCAGGCTCATCGCTCGACGGGCTCGATGACCTCGAGGCCGCCCATGTAGGGGCGCAGGCCCTCGGGGACGACGACGGCACCGTCGGCGCGCTGCTGGTTCTCCAGGATCGCCACCATCCAGCGGGTGGTGGCCAGGGTGCCGTTGAGCGTGGCCACCGGCGCGGTGCCGCCCTCGCGCCGCTCGCGGATGCCCAGGCGCCGGGCCTGGAAGGTGGTGCAGTTGGAGGTGGAGGTGACCTCCATCCAGCGCTCCTGGGTGGGCAGCCAGGCCTCGCAGTCGAACTTCCGGGCGGCCGAGCTGCCCAGGTCCCCGGCGGCGGTATCGATGACCCGGTAGGGCAGGCCGACCAGTGCCAACATCTCCTCCTCCATGGCCAGGAGGCGGGCGTGCTCCGCCTCGGCGTCCTCGGGGCGGCAGTAGGAGAACATCTCGGCCTTGTTGAACTGGTGGACGCGGATGATGCCGCGGGTGTCCTTGCCGGCGGCGCCGGCCTCGCGCCGGTAACAGGTGGACCAGCCGAGGTAGCGCTTGGGGCCGGCGGTCAGGTCGAGGATCTCATCGGTGTGGTAGCCGGCCAGGGCCACCTCGGAGGTGCCGGTCAGGTAGAGGTCATCCGCCGGGAGGTAGTAGATCTCGTCGCTATGGGCGCCGAGGAACCCGGTACCGCCCATGATGGCGGGAGATACGAGGGTCGGCGTCGTCATGGGGGTGAAGCCGTGGCGATCGGCCAGGTCGAGGGCGGCGGTCATGAGCGCGAGCTCCAGGCGCATGCCGGCGCCCTTGAGGTAGTAGAAGCGGGCGCCGGAGACCTTCGCGCCGCGGCGCGTGTCGATGATGCCCAGGCCCTCGCCCAGGGCGAGATGGTCGGCGGGGGTGAAGCCCTCGGCAGCAAAGTCGCGCGGTTCGCCGCCCCCGTGGCGCAGGAGGACGTAGTCCTCCTCGCCCCCGGTGGGGGCGCCGGCGATGAGGTTAGGGAACTGGCGGGCGAGATCGTCGAGCTCGGCGGCGGCGCCATTCGCGGCGGCCTCGGCGGCCCTGACCCGCTCGGCGAGCTCCTTGGCGCTGGCCAGAGCGGCATCGCGCTCGGCCCCCGGGGAGGCCTTGCCGATCGACTTGGACACGCTCCTCTGCTCGGCCCGCAGGGCCTCGAAGGCGCCCAGGAGGCAACGGCGGGACTCGTCAGCGGCGATGATGCGCTCGACGAGGCCGACGTCGGCGCCGCGGGCGCGCTGGCTGGCGCGGTACGGCTCTGGGTTCTCACGGAGCTCGCGCAGATCGATCATGAGGCCGAGTGTAGCCAGCGGCCGGGCCGGGGCGCGCCGTCGAGGCCGCGCGCGGCGGAGGGCCGGCAGCGGTGGCGGTCACCCGCGCAATGACCATTGATCACGCAGACACTCCGGAGCTCCTTAGAAAACTTCTGCATTCATTGGATAAGCGCCTATAGTGAGGCCAATAGCGGCTCCACCTGCGAGCTCACCTGACCAATGCGGCTGCCCTGGGCCGCCCGACTCCTCACGCGGCCCGTCCCTGCGCGGACGAGCGCATCCCGCATCCCTCCATCCTCCCGACCCGATACACACCCCCATCCTCACCCCAGGAATCGCTATGCCCTCCTCCTCGCTGCCCTCCTTCTCGCAGTTGCGCGCCTTCGTCGCGCTGTGCGACCACCAGCACTTCGGTGAGGCCGCTGCCACCCTCGGTGTCTCCCAGCCCAGCCTCTCGCAGGCGATCACCGCCCTGGAGAAGCGTGTGGGCGGGGAGCTCGTCGAGCGCACCACGCGGCGCGTGCTCGTCACCCCTCTCGGCGAGACCCTGCTGTCCTACGCCCGTGAGGCGGTCCTCGCGGCGGAGGCCTTCTCCGACGCCGTCATGAACCAGGGAGAGGCCCTGACCGGGGCGCTACGGCTGGGGATCATCCCGACCCTCGCCCCCTATGCCGCGCCCGTCCTGCTCGACGGCCTGCGCGAGAACCGCCCGCGGCTCCAGCCCGATATGCGCGAAATGGTCACCGGGGACATCCTGGACATGCTGGGCCAGGGCCGCCTCGATGCCGCCATCATCGCCGTCGACTCCGACACCCCCCGCATCACCGCAGTGCCGATGTTCGATGAGCCGCTCATCATCCTCACCGCCGCCGACCACCCCTGGGCGGGCCGCGAGGACATCACCCCCGAGAATCTCGATGACGAGAACCTCCTCCTCCTCGACGAGGGCAACTGCCTGCGCGACCAGACGCTCGCCCTGTGCCAGCGCTACGGCAACCGTCCCCCGATCGCGGTGGCCACGACGCTGTCGACGGTCATGCGGATGGTGGCGCACGGGGTGGGCATCACCGTCATCCCCGAGGGCGCGCTGAGCATGCTCAGCAGTGCGGACGCCCACGGCGTGGCCCACTTCGCCGCTCCCACGCCGGTGCGCCATATCGCCCTGGTCCACCGGGCCTCATCCTCGCGCACCGAGGATTTCGCCCAGCTCGCCGCAATCGGCACCGATCTCATGCGGTCCACCGGGCTGCCGGTCCTGGAGCCGACTCCGATCGCCGAGGCCGCCTGAGCCGGCCTCCTGAGCAGATCGCGGCCGAATGGGCGGGCTGGCCTGCGTCGTCATCAACCCCTCCAAGCGGAGGGCGACGCCGCGCCTGCGCGCCGCCCTCGCCGCCGAGCTGCGCGCCGCGGGGTGGGCGCGCGTCGACTGGGCGGACACAGCCCCCGAACAGCACGGGGCGCGCCAAGCCGCCAGAGCCGTGGAGGCCGGCGCGGGGCTGGTCATCGCCGTCGGCGGGGATGGGACCGCACGCGCCGTGGCCGACGGCATCGCCCGGGCCGGCGGCCCTCGCAGCGGGGTGGAGCTCGGCATCATCCCACTCGGCACGGCGAACCTCGCGGCCCGCGGCCTCGGCCTGCCGTTGCGCCGCTGGCCCGCACTGCGCCTGGCGGCGGGCACGGCGGCGCACCGGTTAGCGCCGATCGACCTTCTGCGGGTGAGCACGGAGGCGCTCGAGGCCGCCGGGGCGCCTCCTGAGCCCTGCCTGGTGGTCACCGGGATCGGATTCGACGCCCGGCTCGTGGCCGCCACCCGCGCCGGGCTCAAGCGCCGCACCGGCTGGGGGGCCTACGCGATCGCCGCCGCGCGGAGCCTGAGGTCGCCGCGCCTGCCAATGCGCATAGCCGTCGACGGCGGGACCCCGGAGGAGGCTCGCGCCCGCTGCCTGCTCATCGCGAACTCAGGTCGACTGCCCGCCGGGATCCGTCTGCTGCCGGGCGCCCGCATGGACGACGGCGTGCTCGACGTGGCCGCGATCGACGTCAGGCACGGCCTGGTCGGCTGGGCCTCACTCGCCCGCCAGGTCCTGCCGCCCGCGCCCGCCCGCTACTCGCCGCCCGGACGGGGAGCAGCGGACGTGCGGTTGGCCCGCGGGCGCGAGGCGGTGGTGAACCTGGTCGAGCCCGCCCCGCTGGAGATCGACGGCGAGATCCTCGCCCCGGCCAGGTGGGCGCGCGTGCGCGTCGAGTCCGGCGCCGTCGCCGTCCGGGTGCCGCGGACGGGGTGAGCGCGGGTCCGGCTAGAGCGTGCGGCCGGCGAGGACGTCGGCCACCCAGGCGCGCGCCACGGTGAAGTCCTTGTCGCTCGTGCCGGCGCTGACCACCACCGGACGGCCGTCGAGCCGGGGGTAGGAGCCGAGGAAGCGGACCATGGGGCAGGTCCGGTGCAGGCCGATGAAGGCGGCCTGGACGCGCTCCTCGCGGATATGCCCCTCGATATCGATGCTGAAGCGGTAGCGGCCCAGGGAGTCGCCCACGGGGCGGGACTCGATGCGCGAGAGGTTGACCCCGCGGGCGCTGAACTGCTCGAGCATGTCGAGCAGGGCGCCGGCGCGGTCGTGCGGGAGCTGGACCATGAGCGTCGTCTTGTCCGCGCCGGTCGGCTCGCAGACCCGCCCGGGCCGGGAGATCACGACGAAGCGGGTGACGGCATCGGGGTTGTCCGCCACACCGCCGGCGATCACATCCAGGCCGTACTGCTGGGCGGCCAGCGGGTTGCACAGGACCGCCTGGAAGCCGGTCTCGGAGCCCTCGGCGAGCGCCTTGGCGGGGGCGGAGGTGGAGGTGGAGGCCACGTAGACGGCGTCGGGGAGGTTGGCGTGGGCCCAGCCGCGGCACTGCGCCCAGGCGTGGGGGTGGGTGGAGACGGCGCGCACGTCCTCCAGGCGGGTACCGGCGCGACCGGCGAGCACGAAGGTGATGGGGATGGCCACCTCGGCGGTGATGACCAGCGGGGAGGAGGCGATGAGGTTGTCGATCGTGGCGTTGACTCCGCCCTCGACCGAGTTCTCGATGGGGACGACGGCGGAGGCGGCCTCGCGCTCGCGCACCCGGTCCAGGGCGGTGGGCACATCGGGGCAGGGCTCGACGTCGACGGCCGCGGGCGCGACGGCGCGCAGGGCCATCTCACTGAAGGTGCCGGCGGGACCGAGGAAGGACCAGACAGGAGCGCTCATGGGCCCGAGGGTATCCGCGCCCGTCGCGACACGCCGCAGCCGTCCGCGAGACCGGTCGAAAATAGGAGCGAGACCGGTCCGTGGACCGGTCTCGCTCCTATTTTCGACCGGTCTCGCCAAGAGGGTGGGAGCAACCCCAGAATGCGGACTCACCGTACGTCAGGGGCGGACTCATGCAAGGATGCGATCTACCTCACCCTCGATCTCAAAGGCGCATCATGAGTGATGAATCCACGGTTCCAGATGATCAGCCCCCCTCCGGCCCCACCGCGGCCGAGGCGCAGCCCCCGGATTCAACAGCACCGCCCCAGCCCGCCCCCGAGCTCCGGCCACTCGCCGAGCAGCCCCGCCCCACTTCCGGCACCGCCTACGCGGGCCAGCCGGTCGCGGCCCAGGGGCTCCCCGGCCAGCCGGCCTTTCAGGCGCCGCCGAGCATCGTGTCGCAGGCGCTATCGCCGCTGGGCCGTGCGCCCGCGCAGATCTCCTTCCTGCTGACCCTCGCGGCGGTGCTCGGCACAGCGCTCATCTCCGCGATCCTCATCCTCGTGGCCATCACATCCTCCACGGACAAGGCGCCATCGGGAATCCCGCTGCTCCTCGTCGCCATGGGCTACAGCCTGGGCGGCCATCTGACCGGCGGCATCGACGAGGGCTCGCACGGATCGGTATCCATCGGGGCGTCCATGCTCCCCCTGGGCACACTCGCAGCGGCGGCGACGACGGTCTACTTCCTCGCGCGCCGCCGCGCGCGCCAGGACGAATCCTGGGGGCCGTTCGGCGCCGTCGCCCTGCGCGCGGCCCTGGAAGCACTAGCCACCGCCATCGTCGCCTGCCTCCTGACCGGCATCGTCTCCCTGTCCGGCGACGGCATGAGCCGCGGCCTGGAGAAGGGCGAGATCCATGCCTCGCCGGTGTGGATCCTCCTCAGCGTCTGGGTCCTCGTCTTCGGCGCACTGACGGCCGCGCGCGCTGGTAGCGCCTTGCTGGCGCGCGCCCCCGAGGCCATCCAGCAGCTGGTCCGCGAGCTCGGCGGGCTCGCCTGGGCTGTCGGCGTCGTCCTCGGCCCCGTCGTCGTACTGGGCGCCATCGTGGGCGCCGCGCTCAAGGACGCCGCCCCTGCGATCCTCGTCATCCCCGTCTACCTC
Source organism: Actinomyces gaoshouyii (assembly GCF_002076915.1). NCBI lineage: Bacteria > Bacillati > Actinomycetota > Actinomycetes > Actinomycetales > Actinomycetaceae > Actinomyces > Actinomyces gaoshouyii. Next base: position 54,980 of record NZ_CP020468.1, on the reverse strand, counting down.
GGCAACCTGCTCGTCTACGCGCTCAGCCTGGGCACGCTCGGCGGAGTGTCGCTCTCGACGGACTTGCGCAACGCCTTGGACATATTCGAGGACATGCCGGTCGACGCCGGGACGACGATCCTGGCCTGGGATGCGCTGGGGGGCTGGTCGGCCCTGCTGTTCCTGGCGATCCTGGTGCTCCTGGTGGTGGCCGCGGCGCGCATCGGCACGCGCCGCCAGCGCCTGGCCGCACCCTCCTTCGAGCGCGTCTGGCAGATGCCGGTCGCGGCTCTCGTCCTCGCCGTCGTGGCGCTCCACCTGCTGGTTCCTCTGAGGGTTCATATCGGCATCTCCGTGGCACGGTTGGCGTCCAGCAGCGCGGGTTTCTCCCTCGGCGCATCGTGGTGGTCCTCCCTCGCACTCGCGCTCATCCTGCTGGTGATCTCCTTGCTCGCCGAGTACATCCCCGGCCTGCTCCACGCTCATGCGGGCCCGCTGCTGCGCCTCATCGGTGGCGGCACCGCTGTCGACCGCTGGATTACGGGCCTGCCGACCACCGGAGCGCTCCCGATGGCATCCGACCAGTTCGCGCCAGCGCCGGCCATCTCGACCAGTCCGATCGCCTCCGCTGATCCCACCGCGGCAACGCCTCCACCGCCGGAGGTGCCCGCGGTCAGTCCCGGTACAGGGGCTTTCCCGCTCAGCGCGCCCGGCACCGGCGCCCTCCCGCTCGCTGCCCCGGCCACAGGATCATTCCCCGCAGGCGCGACTCTCGCCGCGGGCGGCACGGCATCCGCGTCGGCCATCCCGCCCCTCATGAGCCCCCAGGCGCGCCGCCACCTCAAACTGGCCACGGCCGCCGTCGTCGCCTGCCTCGCGCTCCTCATGGGCGTCTTCATCGCCGTCGAGGTGCTCAACTCCCAGCGCACGCCCAAGAAGGAGGTCGAGAAGTACCTCGATCTCGTGGCCGCCGGGAAGGCCTCCGAGGCGACGGCCATGGTGGACCCAGGAGTGCCGAACGATCAGCGCGCGCTCCTGACGGACTCGGCCATGTCCGCGACGACATCGCGGATCACCGTGGTCGACGTCGAGGAGAAAGGAAGGGGAAACGACAAGAAGCGGGTCGAGGCCACCCTGTCCCTCAATGGCAAGCAGATCACCCAGATCTTCACCGTGTCCTCCGAGGACAAGTCCTTCGGCCTGCTCAACAACTGGAAGGTGGAGACCTCGCTGGCCATGCCCGTCCAGCTGTCCTCCGAGTCATTGGGAGGCCTCAGCGTGGGCGGCACCGAGGTCACTCTGGAGAACCCGGGCAAGGGCTCGAAGGGACTGACGTCCTCGGAGCGCACCGGCGGAACCGCCACCCAGTACATGTACCCCGGCATCTACCCCATCACCAGCACGTCGGCGACCTCCGCCTATGTCACCACTGACGAATCCTCGGTCACGGTCCTGCCCGGCGACGGCGGCGCCTCAGGGATCCTTCTCGCCGTCGAGGGCAAGCCGACCGAGGAGCTCAAGCAGTACGTCCTGACCAAGATCAACGAGAAGGCCGCGAGCTGCGTGACGCCGCCGACCAATACCGACAGCTTCTGCCCCTACGAGCTGCGGGCCACGGATCTGGCGTCGCTCTCAGTGACAACTCCGGCGAGCACGGTGACCATGGACAACACCTCCATCTTCAAGAGCGGGACGATCGTCTTCACCTACCGGAAGAAGCCCTCCACGTGGAACAAGAACCCGAAGGACCAGACGGTGAAGTACGCCTTCTCCGGGACGGTCGAACTGTCGGGGAGCGGCGACCCGGAGGTGGCCGTCACCAGGGCGGCCCACTCCTACGTCTTCTGACTCCGCCCCACCGCCCCCGAACCGGTCTCGACCCTCATTTCGACCGGTCTCGATACTGGTTTCGACCGGTCTCGCGCGGGGGCCGTAGGCTTCTCGAGTGAGCAGACGACGGCGGAACCCCCAGCAGCGCTTCGCGCGCGCAGTGGTCTACGGCATCATCCTGCTCACCATCCTCGGGATGATCCTGACGATGGTCGGCATGGCCACCACCGCCTTCGCCCAGGCCCCGGCGACGGCGCCCCCCGCCGCCCGGCAGGACGGGGGAACCGCTGCGCCCGCCCCCATCGTGGTACTGGGGACCCGCGATCTGAGCTGGGGAGGCCTTCGCGAGATCGCGGGCTCCTCTTCCCCCGCCGCCGGCGATGCCGGCTCCCTCCTCGACGCCGCGAGCAGCGGCGAGCCCGTCAATGTCGTCGTGCGCTCGGCGAACCCGGCCACCTGCCCGGCCGACGGCTGGATGACCCTCGGCGCCGGGTCCCGCGCCCGCGCCCTGCCCCCCGGCGCCGCATCCGCCCCGACCACCCCCGCCTGCCTGGACGCCCCTGACGCGGCATCCGCCCTGGCCACCTCCAGAGACTCCGGCTACGAGGCCCGCCCCGGGGCGCTGGCCATTGCCCTGGCGGAGGCCGGCGTGCCCGCCACCGCCATCGGGGATACCGCCTCCCTCGCACTGGCCGCCGAGGGCGGGGCCGCAACGACCGGCGACAGCCTCGAGGACCTCCTGGCCTCCAGCCCCAGCGGGCTGGCCCTCGTCGACACCGCCGCCGGGGCCGCCACCGCCGAGCAGCGGGTGACGACCCTGGCGCGGGCCCACGAGGCGGTCCTGGCCGCGATGCCGCAGGCGAGGGTCGTCATCGTCTCCGTTGCCGACGCCGAGGGTCCCAGCCCGCAGATCGGCATCCTGCCCGCGGGCACCACCTCCCCGCGGGGCCGTGACGGCGGGCTGCTCGTCGGCGAGTCCACCCACCAGGCAGGACTCATCCAACTCACCGACCTCGCCCCCACGATCCTCGCCGCGCTCACCGGGAGCCCCCACCCGGGCGGCGCCTCCGCGCGGATGACCGGCAGCGCCCTCGCCCTGCCCGATTCCCCTCCCTCGGCCGCGAGCGCGGAGCCGGGGGCTACCGATTCCGCGGACCCCAGCGCCGTGGAGGCGCTCGCCGACGACGCCCTGCGCGCCCGCGCCTCCCACCTGACCACGATCCCGTCCGCTCTGCTCCTCATCGCCGCCTCCGGGATGCTCGCGCTCACGGCAGCCCTCGCCCTGCGGCGCGCGCGCCCGCCGCGCGCACTGATCGCTCTGCGCGGAGCCGCGCTGACGACCTCGTGCCTGCCGCTCGCCGCGCTCTTGTCCGGAGCCATTCCCTGGTGGCGCGCCGGGGCGTCGGCGGGCGAGCCCTCATCGGCCGCCGTGGCCGCTGCCGTCGCCTCGATCCTGGTCATCGGCGTCGCCCTCGTCGCCCTCGTCGCCCTCATCGCCCGGGCCGTGGGGCATCCCGTGGCGCTCGTCGCGGGGCTCACGTCGCTGGCTTGGCTGCTCGACGCCGCCCTCGGGGCGCCGCTGGCCTTCAACGGGACCCTGGGCATGGACGCCGTCGTCGCGGGCCGCTTCTACGGCATGTCCAACACCGGGTTCGCGATCGCCTCCGCCGCGCTCGTCATCGCAATCGCCGCGCTCCGAGTCCTCGCGCCCCCCGGCCGCGGCTGGGCCCTGGGGCTGGTGGCGCTCATGGGCGGTGGGGCCCTCGCGCTTGACGGCGCTCCCTGGCTCGGCGCCGACCTCGGAGGAGCGCTCACGCTCGCGCCCGTGCTCGTGGTGCTGGCCGTCGCCCTCGCCGCTCCACGGCTGGACCGACGCGGCCGACTGCGCGCCGGCCTGGGCGCCGGCGCGGGCATGCTGGTGGTCGGGGCGATCCTGGCGGCCCTCGACCTCGTGCGCCCGGCTGATCGGCGCACCCACCTGGGGCGCTTCGCGGCGGGCCTCGCCGACGGCTCGGCATGGGGCACGCTGGGGCGCAAGGCCGGGGCGCTCATCGCCCCTTTCCTCAGCAACGCACTCGCCCTGGCGACGCTGATGGCCGGGCTGGTCGCCGTCGTCGGCGCGGCCTGGTGGGGGGCCCGGGAGCACCGGGCGTGGCGCGAGGGGCAGTCCGCCTACCAGTGGCTCGTCACGGGTTCCGCCGCTCCGCGCTGGGTCGGAGCATCACTGGTGGGGCTGGGGGTGCTCGTCGTCGTCGAAACGCTGCTCAACGACTCGGGGCTGTCCATGGCCGTGATCTCAGCGGCGGCGGCGGCGCCCCTCATCCTTCGGGGGCTGCTGGCGGAGTCCCCGGGGCAGCGGCCTGAGCGATAGCCCGGGGCCTTCGCGATGCGCCCGGCCCGCACCCGACGGGTGTCTCGGGCCCTTCAATCCCGGGAGGCGGGGCGCGCCTCGGCGGGCGCCTGGCCGCCGGCGCCCTGCTCATCGACTGCCCCATCCGCCGGCGAGTCATCGGTGGCGGGCTTGACGGCCCGGAACGCCATGAAGGGCGCCTGCGCGCGGATCGCGCCCTCGTCCCGCGCATGAATCGGCACGCGCTGGCCGCGGAGCTTGCGCCGGGCGATGGCGTGGATGACGGCGCGGTACTGGGCGGCGCGGTGCAGCTTGCCCGCCATGTCATTCCCGGAGGCGCGGTGCTGGATGTCGCAGGGGACCTCGATGACGGTCAGGCCCGCGACGAGCACGTCGATGGTCATGCCGACCTCCACGCCCCAGCCCTCGGCGAAGGGCTGGGCGGCGTCGTAGGCGGCCCGGGTCAGGCAGCGCTGGCCGGACAGAGGGGCGATCGGCGCCCAGCCGGTGGTGGCGGCGATGGCGCGGCGAGCGGCGCGCACGACGCGGCCCCGCCCGCCGGCGCCCGCCGGCTTGGGCAGGACGGCGATGGACATGTCCGCTGCGCCGTCGAGGACCGGTGGAACCAGGTCGGCGCAGGCGGCAGCGGAGTCCCCGAGGTCGCCGTCGAGGAAGAGCAGGAGGCGGGTGGGGCCGTCCTCGTAGTCGCGCATGGCGACGACGCCCGCGCCGGTCTCCATGGCGGAGGCCTTGCCCCGGCTCACCGAGTGACGGACGGTGACGGCGCCGGCGCACCGCGCCGCGCTCTGAGTGGAGTCGCTGGATCCATCATCGACGACGACGACGAGGTCGACTCGCGGGATGGCGCGACAGGCGCGGACCGTGGCCGCAATACGGTCGGCCTCGTCCTTGGCGGGGATGACCACGGCGACTCGTTGATCGGCTCGTGGTGCGGAGGACGAACTCACGGGGCAAGCCTAGTCATGATCGGGGCTCCCGTGTGGGATCAGACGACCACCTCCTCGGGTCTCAGCTCGGCAACGGGCAGCGGCTCTGTTGCTGAAAGCTTGCGGATTCCATGCATTCGCCTAGGTGGCTTCCGCGGGCGGTGGAAACCGCCGCCGGAGCGTGGAAGCCTGGACGCAGGGTCCCGTCAACGGCGACGGGCTCCCCGTCCTCCCCCCATCTCTTCTCAGCGGGCCGCCCGCGTGTCGCGTGAGCACCCGCCGACAGCGCCGTCGGTTACGGGCATTGCCCCTCCAGGACCGGAGCTCAGGGCGGCCGGGCGCCGTCGGCATCAGCACAGGGCAGTGGCGCGGCGGGGGCGACGGGCGGCTCCGACCGGTCTCGTTGCTGTTTTCGACCGGTCTCGCGGGAGGGTAGGTGGCCGCCGCCGGGGCTTGCGAGCCTTCCGGCGGCGGCCACCTGGAGCTCCGCACCACTGGAGCCGACACATTAATGATAACGATTCTCGGATGAGATGTCACGTATCCGACCCGATCCCCTGCGAGGAGGAATCACGCCCAACCCCGACCAGCTCGCCCGCATCCGCACCGCACCCAGCTCCACCGCCCCCTTACTCCCGGCCCGCGCGCGCCGACGGATGCGCTCTGCCCTGACCGGATGCGCTCCCCTGACGGGTGCCGCCGGCACCGAGAGGAGCGGGCAGAGCGCACCGGTCGGTGTTCTTGGCACCTCTCGGCGCAGGACGCGCCCCTCGGCGCGGGTGCTCCCGGGCGAGGCGGCACAATGACCCCATGCCCAGCGCCTGGACCCCCGCGCTTCTGGCCGCCCTGTGCCTCGTCCTTGCCGCGGCCTGCGGCATCGCCGCCCGGCAGCGCCACCTCCTGCGCCTGGTGCGCCTGGACAACGCGCGCCTGCGCGCCACTGCCCAGGACCGAGCGACCCCGCGCGACGTCCTGGCGCACGAGATCCGCACGCCGCTAGCCCTCATAGGCGCCTCCGCCGAGCTCCTCGCCGAGGAAACCCCCGGGGAGCTCAACGAGGTGCAGCGGCGCTTCGTCCACACAATCCAGGACAACGCCCGCCAGGCCCAGCAGATGGCCGAGGACTTCCTCACCGAGGCCCGCCTGGGCCACGAGCTGTTCTCCCTGCGGCTGGCGCACGTGGAACTGCGCGGCCTCGTGCGCGAGCTCATCCAGGAGATGCGCCGCACGGCGAGCAATCCGATCCGACTGGAGGAGCGGGGCCGCCCCATCCGCGCGCACGCCGACCACCGCCTCCTGCGCCAAGCCATCGCCAACACAGTCACCAACGCCCTGCGCCACTCCCCCGAAGGCAGCGCCGTGACGGTGCGCGTCAGCGCCGAGGCCGAGGACGCACTCATCACCGTCATGGACGACGGCCCGGGCATGACCCCCCACGAGCGCAGCCAGGCCTTCGAGCCGTACGCAACAACCAACCCCCTGGCGGCCCCGGCGAGCCGGGGCGCGGGCCTGGGCATGCTCGTCACGCAGCGCATCATGGAGGCGCACGCGGGCAGCGTCCTCATCGACACGATCATGGCCAAGGGCACCGCCGTCTACCTCTCGCTCCCCCTGCGCCGCGGCACACCACCGAAGGAGGGCCAACCGTCGTGATCGCGCCCCCAACCCCGCCATCGCTGTCCGCGCTCGTCGTCGACGACGAGCCGCAGATGGTCTACATCATCACCTTCGCACTCGAGACCCAGGGCTTCAGCTGCCTGAGCGCCTCCAGCGCCGAGGAGGCCTGGACGATCCTGTCCGGTCAGGCCATCGACCTCGTCATCCTCGACGTCATGCTCCCCGGCGCCAACGGCGTGGACCTGTGCCGCCGCATCCGGGCAGCGGGGATCGGAGCGCCCGTCATCCTCCTGACGGCGCTGGGCGACGAGCTCGACCGGATCGCCGGACTCGAGGCCGGAGCCGATGACTACGTGGCCAAGCCCTTCTCGCCCCGGGAGCTCGCCCTCCGGGCCCGCGCGGTCACCCGGCGCACCGGGGCGGGCCCGGAGGCGATCGAGAACGGGCCCCTGCGGGTCTCCACGCTCACCGGGCGGGTCTCCTGGGCGGGGCGCTCGATCCCGCTGCCGGATACCGAGGCCAGACTGCTGGCGGCGCTGGCCCGCCGCCATGACACGGTCGTCACCTGGCAGGAGTTGCTCGGCGAGGTCTGGGGCACGAGCGACGACTCCGGGGGCAGGGAGATGGTGCGCACCACCGTCTACCGCCTGCGCCGTCACCTCCAGGCCCGGGGCATCGGCCCGCAGATCGTCATCTCCGCGCGCGGGCGCGGCTACCTCATGCCTCGGCTCGACGACGCGTGAAGCATGGCGGCACGCATAACAGCACTGTCACGATCCGTGACCGTCGAGGCATGGATCATGACCACGCCCACGGAACACGATGGATCCGATCGGCGCAATGAGGCGCCGCTGACGACAGAAAGGCACCCCCATGCGCTCCCCTCTCCGCCGCACCACCGCCGCTGCTCTGCTGACCGCGAGCCTCAGCCTCGCCGGATGCACGGGCACCACCGGCTCATCCTCCGGCGGCGACGGGGATGGCCCCATCACCATCGCCTGCGGCGCCATGGAGGACCTGTGCCAGGCCTGGACCAGTGCCTTCACCGCCGACACCGGCATCCAGTCCACCTATGTGCGCCTGTCTTCCGGTGAGACGGTGGCCCGTCTGGCCTCGGCCAAGGACAGCCCCGAGTTCGACGTATGGCACGGCGGCCCCGTCGACGGCTACGGGGAGGCCGCCAACCAGGGGCTCATCGAGGCCTACGCGTCACCCGAGGCCGAGAAGATCCCCGCCCAGTACAAGGACGCCGACGGCAACTGGACCGGCGTGTACATCGGCGCGCTCGGCTTCTGCTCCAACAAGGCCCAACTCGACAAGCTCGGGGTGGAGGTCCCCGACTCCTGGGGCGACCTCCTCGACCCCGCCCTCAAAGGCCAGGTCTCCACCGCCCACCCCTCGACCTCCGGCACCGCGTTCACCACCCTGTGGACGCAGGTCACCCGCCTGGGCGGCGAGGACGCCGGCCTGGACTATATGAAGAAGATGCACAACAACGTCCTCCAGTACTCCAAGTCGGGAACCGCCCCCGGGCAGATCGCCGGGCGCGGGGAGGTCGCCGTCGGGCTGGTCTTCTCCCACGACTGCGTGAAGTACCAGGAGGAGGGCATGAGCGACCTCGTCGTCTCCTTCCCCAAGGAGGGCACGGGCTATGAGGTCGGCGGTATCGCCCTGGTGGCGGGCTCGGAGCACAAGAGTTCGGCGCAGAAGTACATCGACTGGGCCATCTCCGCCAAGGCGCAGAACGTCGGGCGGACCGTGGGCTCCTACCAGGCGCTGACCAACCCGGAGGCCACCCCGAGCGATAAGAGCGTCGATCTGTCCACCCTCGCCCTGGTCGACTACGACTTCGCAGCGGCCGCCAAGGCGAAGTCGGAGCTCACCGCCCGCTTCGACGAGGAGATCGCCGCCGCCCCCAAGCAGTGACGGCGCGGTCGGCGTCTGCGTAAGGACATCACCATGACTGCCTTCCCCCTCCCCTCCTCCGGGGGCACCGCTCCCGCTGGCCCCGTCGCCCCTGCCTCCCGCGGCCAGGCACCGGCGGGGCGTCGGTCCCGCACCCGCGTCAAGCGGGACCCGGTGTCGATCGCGATCCTCGTCGTCGTCCTGGCCGCCCTCATCGCCCTGGTCCTCCTACCGCTGACCCGCGTCCTCGGCGAGGCCGTGTCCGGCAAGGGCATGGCCGTCCTGCGCAGCATCATCAGCTCGTCGACGAATCGCACCACGGTGCTCAACACGCTCCTGCTGGGAGTCGTCGTAGGCGCCATCGGGACACTCGTGGGCTTCCTCCTGGCCTATGTACAGGTGCGGGTGCGCTTCCGCGGTAAACGGCTCTTCCACCTCATCTGCCTGCTGCCCGTGGTCTCCCCGCCCTTCGCGGTGGCGACGGCGGCCATCACCCTGTTCGGGCGCAACGGCATCATCTCCACCCAGATGCTCGGCCAGAACTGGAACATCTACGGCCTGCGCGGCCTGACGCTCGTGCTCGTGCTGTCCTTCTTCCCGGTGGCCTACATGAACCTGGTGGGGATGCTGCGCAGCCTCGACCCGGCCATGGAGGAGGCGGCCGCCTCCCTCGGCGCCTCGCGCTGGACGGTGTTCCACACGGTCACCCTGCCGATGCTCGTGCCGGGCCTGGGCGCCTCCTTCCTCCTGCTGTTCACCGAGGCGATCGCGGACCTGGCCAACCCCCTGGTCATCGGCGGGGATTTCACGGTTCTGGCCTCGCGGGCCTACATCGCCATCACCGGCGAGTACAACACCGCCGCGGGCGCCGCCTACTCCCTCGTGCTGCTCGTGCCCTCGCTGCTCGTCTTCCTCGCGCAGCGGTACTGGTCCGGGCGCGCCTCCACGGTCACGGTGACCGGCAAGCCGGCCGGCTCCTTCAAGCTCCTGCGCGGAGCGTCCCGCGTGCCGCTGCTGGCGGTGAGCGGGGTGATCCTGGCGCTCGTGGTGGCCGTCTACGCCGCGGTCGTCGTCGGAGGCCTCGTGGAGATCCTGGGGGTCAACAACGCCTTCACCATGCGGCACTTCGACTACGTGCTCTCGGGCATCGGCAATGCCGCCATCGTCGGCACCACGGTCCTCGCGCTCCTGGCCACCCCGGTGGCGGGCCTGCTGGGGATGCTGGTGGCCTGGCTGGTCGTCGTGCGCATGAGGCGCGGCGCCGGGATCGTCGACTTCCTCGGGATGCTGGGACTGGCCGTTCCGGGCACGGTCATCGGCATCGGCTACCTCGTCACCTTCAACAAGCCGGTGGCGATGCTCGGCGCCAACATCATCCCGCCGCTGGCCGGGGGCGGGGCCGTCATGGGCGGTGTCCTGGCGATCGTCATGGTGTACACGGCGCGATCCATGCCCGCGGGCCAGCGCTCCGGCATCGCCTCCCTCCACCAGATCGACAAGGCGATCGACGAGGCCTCGACATCTCTGGGCGCCTCGGGGGCGCAGACCTTCCGGCGCATCACCCTGCCGCTCATCCGGCCGGCGTTCCTCACTGGCCTGGTCTACGCCTTCGCGCGCTCGATGACGACACTGTCCCCGATCATCTTCATCACGACGCCGCACACGAAGATCATGACCTCCCAGATCCTCGCGGAGGTCGACGCCGGACGCTTCGGCAACGCCTTCGCCTTCTGCACGATCCTCATCGTCATCGTCATGACCGTCATCGGCGGCCTCAACCTCCTCATGCGGGGCCGCGCCGGCCGCGCCCGCAGCGACGCCGGCTAGAACCGCCCACCGGCGCCGTCGGCGCTCATCCAGCCCTGACCGGACCTGACCTGCCCACTGACCGAGTACCAGCACCCGAATCCCCTACGAGCACACCGAGCCAAGGAGGCTCCCCATGCCCGCACCGTCCGCACCCACCGCGCCCGGCCCCGAGGCGGGCCCGACCGCCACCGGCCGCCTTGAGCTGCGCGATGTCGTCAAGGTCTTCTCCAACCGGGGCAAGGATGTCCACGCCGTCCACGGCGTCAGCCTCGACATCGCCCCCGGCGAGTTCGTCACCCTCCTGGGGCCCTCGGGCTGCGGCAAGACGACGACGCTGCGCATGATCGCCGGATTCGAGGACGCCACCTCCGGCCGGGTGGTCCTCGATGGCCGGAATATGGTGTCCCTGCCGCCCAACAAGCGTCCCATGTCCATGGTCTTCCAGTCCTACGCCCTGTTCCCCCACCTGAGCGTGCGCGAGAACATCGCCTACGGGCTCAAGCTGCGCCGTACCGGGCCCGAGGAGATCCGTGAGCAGGTGGAGGTGGCGCTGACCTCAATGAACCTGAACTCCCTGGCGGATCGCGCGCCGAATGAGCTCTCCGGCGGGCAGCAGCAGCGCGTGGCCCTGGCCCGCGCTATGGTCACGCGCCCCAAGGTGCTGCTCTTCGACGAGCCGCTGTCCAACCTGGATGCGAAGCTGCGCGTGCGGATGCGCCTGGAGATCCGCCGCCTCCAGCAGCGCATGGGCATCACCTCGATCTATGTCACGCACGACCAGGCCGAGGCCATGACGATGTCGGATCGGATCGTGGTGATGAACGCCGGCCGGATCGAGCAGGTGGCCACTCCCGAGGAGATCTACCGGAGGCCGGCCAGCGTGTTCGTCGCCGACTTCATCGGCCGGGCCAACTTCCTGGCGGCCACCGCCCGGGACGTCGATGGCGGGCGCTGCTCGGCGCGGGTGCTCGGCGCGACCATCCAGGCGCCCTGCCACGAGGGGGTCTCCTCCGGCAGCGGCGCCACGGTGATCGTGCGGCCCGAGTCGGTGCGCCTGAGCCCGAGCACGGGTGAGGGCGCGGGCGGCGCAGGCGGCAGCGAGCTCGTCGGCGCGCACGGCCGGGTGCTGTCCTCCGTGTTCTACGGCGATCACGTCGAGTACGAGGTTGAGACGGAGGCCGGCACGATCCTGTGCGTGGAATCCGATCCTGAGCCCGCCTCCGTCCACGCCGAGGGCGACGACGTCATGATCGGTATCGAGGCCTCCCGCGCCTGGGTGCTCCCCGAGGAGACCGCCGACGGCGAATAGGCGGCGGCCCGATGCGGGCCCCGCCCTGACAGGTGCCGCCGGCGCCGAGGGGTGCGTGTCCCCGCACCTCTTGGCGCTGAGCGCACCCGTCGGGGCGGACGGCGCCTCTCAGTGCTGGAGGCACCGGTCAGCGGGTCAGAGGTTCACCTGGCGAGAGATGATGCCGGCCTTGGCGCGGCGGGCGTCGGCGTCGAGCGGCGAGTCGTCCGCGAGCGCGGCGTCGAGGCGCTCGGCCATGGCCCGCATGGGCTCGGTGAGGTCGGCCGCCGTCGTGCCGGGGAGGAGCTCCCACACGGGGATCGCCAGGCCGCAGGCGCGGAAGGCGCCGATGAAGCGGACGCCCTCGGCGAGGTCGGACTGGCGGGAGGCATGGACGCGGGCGAAAGCGTTGAAGAACGCGTCCTCATCCTCCCCGCGCACCCAGCGCACGAACTCCTTGCCGTTCATGCGGCACCAGTAGGCGTGCGGCACCCCCGGCACGGGCTCGGTGGGCGCGATGTCGTCCTTGGCCTCCTCGATGACGCGCACCGTGTCCGGGTCCTCGCGCTGCTCGTCGGTGAGCCAGAAGCCGAAGGACTCGTGGACGGTGAACTCGGATGCGAAGGAGGGGTCGAGCATGTCCTGCAGGCGCAGGCCGGGCTCGGGCAGGGCGTTCGCGGTCAGACCCGTGCCCGGCTCGAGGCCGAGGGTGGTCTGGAGGGCGGCGGCGACGTCGCGGGAGGCATCCCCGGAGTGGAGGGAGGTCTGCAGGGCGATGAGGACCGCGCCGTCGGCGCGCTTGAGGCCCTGGGCGAGCTCGGGCAGGAGGCTCACGAAGGTGATCTCGGTGCCGCCGTGCTCCTCGGTGAGGCGGGCGGTGAGGGTGGCGGCCGGGATGAGCTGCATCATGGCGACGAGGTCCTCCTCGTCCGCCAGGCCCTCGAAGGGGCGGGCGACGAAGGGTACCTGCTGCTTCTTGGGGGCCTTGGCGGCGTCGGACTGACGGCGCTGGCGCTTCTTCTTCGACATGGGGGCAAGACTACCGGGAGCCCGTGCGGTTGCCCGCAGGCCCGGGCGCCGTCGGGGGCGGCGACGGCGCGGCCGCGCGGCTCGACCCATGGTGCGGCTCCCCGGCAGCTACGGCAGCTACTCCTTACCCGTGCTCCTCGATTGAAGGTACACGTCCAGGATGCGCTCGATCGGGCTGGAGTACTGCGACGCCGTCGCCAGGCCCCGCCAGCGGATGCCCGCGACCCGAATGCCCGGGGAGTAGTCGTGAAGGCGAATGGTCGCTGCGGGATTGTAGGAGACCGCCGCCCGCTCCCCGTTCTCGCCGGCGGCCGGGCTGGCACCGGTCTCGTCGTCGTCCTGCCAGGTTCCGGAGTACGCGTAGCGGTCATCATCATCGGGAAGCTTCCAGGTGCCGATGTACTCGCGGTAGTGCGCGAGCCCCGCCTCCTCTCCGGGCGGGGCCTCGGCGGCGAGGGCGCGGCGGGCCAGGGCGTCGGCGCGGGCGCGGATCTCCGCCGCCATCGCATCGAGCTCGTCGAGGGCGGCGCCCGGGGGCAGGGCCCCGGAGGCGAGCTGGGCGCGCAGGGCGGTGAGCCGGGCGCCGCAGGCGCGGGCCCAGCCGAGCTCGGAGTCGGCGATGGGGGGCGCGGCCGGGGCCTCGTCGCCCACCTCCTGGCAGAGCTCGCGGAAGATGTCCAGGTCCTCGCGCAACGGCCCGCACTCGTTCTCCCAGGCGTCCTCCCAGCCCGGGGCCCGGGTGAGGAGGGCGGCGGCGTTGCGGACGGCGTCGTTGATGGCGCTCAGGCCGGAGACGTCGTCGCTCAGCTTGGCGGCGGCCTCGCTCAGGGCGGGGTCGTGCCAGTCGATCCAGCGCATCCGCCCAAGGCCCGCGAGGACCTCGCCGGTCTCGCGCCGCCTCCCCTCGTACCAGCGCAGGCGCTTGAGGACCTGGGCGCCATGGGCATCACCGGTGGGGATGCGGGCGGCGGCGGCGCTCGCGGCCCCGGCACCGGCCTCGGCCCGCGCGTAGGACTCCTGCGCCTTGAGGAGCATCCGGCGGCCGCGCCGCGGTGGGGCGACGATCTCGTGCTCCACGATCAGAACGCCGAGGGCCGCCAGCACGGCGACGATGAACCAGCCTTCCGGATCGAGGTCCAGCATGATGATGAGGGCCAGGGGGATGGCGAAGAAGATCGCTGCGATGACGCCGTTGGTGATGAGCGCGGGAGGGACGCGACCCCCGGAGGGTCGCGGGGGCGGGGAAGTCATAACGGCAGCCTAGCAAGCCAGGAATCCCAACGTTTCAGGGGCTCCAAGGGGCGACCGCGACTCAGCCCCCTCAGGGGCGAACGGCAATGGCCTCGATCTCCACGCGCGCCCCCAGCGGGAGGGCTGCGACGGCGAAGGCGGCCCGGGCGGGCAGGGGCTCGCCGGTGAAGCGGCGGGCGTAGACCTCGTTGACGGCGGCGAAATCGGCGATGTCGGCCAGCAGGACCGTAGTTTTGACGACGTGCTCGTAGCCCAGGCCGGCCTCGGCGAGGATCGCGCCGATGTTCTTCAGGGACTGCTCGGCCTGGGCGGTGATGCCGCCGTCGACGAGCGCACCGGTGACGGGGTCGAGCGGCACCTGGCCGGAGATGAACACGAGGGAGCCGGGCGCGTCGGAGGCGCTCACGGCCTGGGAGTATGGGCCGACGGCGGCCGGGGCCTGGGTGGTGGCGATACGGGTGGGCATGGGTTTCCTGCGATTCTCGATCGGGGTTGCCTGGACAACAGCCACCATAGATGAGACGGCCGCAATGAGCGCTGCGCCGGCCCGGCGCCCGGCCACTGTCAGGGCGGGCATCGTCCCTGAGCACTGGCGGATGCGCAGAGCCGGCGCAGCGCGCCCCTCCCACCATGGCTGGATCCGGCCCACGCGGCCCTCCTCCATTCCATCTCGCTGGACGTGGATCCTCCGTCCATTTGGCGGATACGCTCGGCCTCAGCGGTGGCGCATGACACACTGCTCTTATGCACCCACGCGCAGGAACAATTGCCCAGCCCGAGGACCTCATCAACGTCGACGAGGTCACATCCGCCTACTACGACCTCGTCCCCGACCCCGCCAACCCCGCCCAGAAGGTTGTCTTCGGCACCTCCGGGCACCGCGGCTCCTCCCTCGACACCGCCTTCAACGAGGCCCACATCGTGGCCACCACTGCGGCGATCGTCGAGTACCGCCGCTCCCAGGGCACCGACGGTGTCCTCTACATCGGCCGCGACACGCACGCCCTGTCCGAGCCCGCCTGGCGCACCGCCATCGAGGTGCTCGTCGGCGCGGGCGTCACCACCGCCGTCGACGCCCGCGGCTCCTACACGCCCACCCCCGCCGTCTCGCACTCCATCCTCCTGGCCAACGGCGCCGGCACCGAGGCCGGCCCGCGCACCAGCGGCCCCGGCCTGGCCGACGGCATCGTCGTCACCCCCTCCCACAACCCGCCGCGCGACGGCGGCTTCAAGTACAACCCGCCGCACGGCGGCCCCGCCGACTCCGACGCCACGAGCTGGATCGCCGCCCGGGCCAACGAGCTGCTCGCCTCCGGCTGGCGGGACGTGCCGCGCACGCCCATCGCCGAGGCCCTCCAGGGGCCCCACGTCGTCAAGCACGACTACCTCGAGACCTATGTCTCCGACCTCGAGAGCGTCATCGACATGGAGGCCATCCGCGCCGCCGGCGTGCGCATCGGCGCCGACCCGCTGGGCGGGGCCTCCGTGGACTACTGGGGCGCCATCGGCGAGCGCTACGGCCTTGATCTCACGGTCGTCAACCCGAATGTGGACCCCGCCTGGTCCTTCATGACGCTGGACTGGGACGGCAAGATCCGCATGGACTGCTCCTCACCCAACGCCATGGCCTCCCTGCGCACCGCCATGACCCCCGACGCCGACGGCGCCACCCCCTACGACATCGCCACCGGGAACGACGCCGACTCAGATCGCCACGGCATCGTGACCCCCGACGGGCTCATGAATCCGAACCACTACCTGGCCGTCGCCATCGAGTACCTCTTCACGCACCGCCCCGGCTGGCGAGCCGACGCGAAGGTCGGCAAGACCCTCGTCTCCTCCTCCCTCATCGACCGGGTCGTGGCCGCGATGGGGCGCGAACTCATCGAGGTGCCCGTCGGCTTCAAGCACTTCGTGCCCGGCCTGCTCAACGGCTCGGTCGGCTTCGGCGGCGAGGAGAGCGCCGGCGCCTCCTTCCTGCGCAAGGACGGCACCGTATGGTCCACGGACAAGGACGGCATCATCCTGGCGCTCCTGGCCAGCGAGATCATCGCCGTCACCGGCAAGTCCCCCTCCCAGCTCCACAACGAGCAGGTCGAGCGCTTCGGCGCCTCCGCCTACGCGCGCATCGACGCCGCCACCTCCAAGGAGGAGAAGGCCAAGCTCGCCGCCCTGGCCCCTGAGGACGTCACGGCCACCGAGCTCGCCGGTGAGCCCATCACCGCGCGCCTCGTCAAGGCCCCCGGCAACGGCCAGCCCATCGGCGGCCTCAAGGTGACCACCGAGAGCGCCTGGTTCGCGGCCCGACCATCCGGCACGGAGGACGTCTACAAGATCTACGCCGAGTCCTTCAAGGGCGCCGAGCACCTCGCCCTCGTTCAGGAGGAGGCCAAGAAGGTCGTCGCCGCGGCCCTCGGGAGCTGACGGACTCTCCTCAGGGGTGGTGGTGCCGGTCCGCGGGGCCGCACCACCACCCCGATCTTCGCCCGATCGCGCAGCCCGACGGTGCGGCGCCCGGGAGCTGACAGAGCTGACACGCTGGTGGGCGGAGCCCGTAGGCTGATCCGCATGACGCAGACCCGTCCCTCCGCGCCGTCGAAGCGGACTCCCCGTCGGCCGGGCCGCGAGCCCCGCCTCACGCAGGAGCAGATCCGCCGCCAGCCGGGCCGCCGAGCCTGGGTGCCGAACCAGCACGGAGCGTGGGCGATGCTCATCGTCCCGCCGATGGTCGGCTGGGTGGTCGGCGGCTGGAGCTGGCTCAACCTCCTGCTCCTGCCCGCCTGGTGGAACGGCTACCTCACCTACTGGGCCTGGTCCCAGTGGCTGCGCACGCGCTCAGCCCGCAAGCGCGCCCTCCTCATCCCCCCGATGGTCACCTACACGGGGCTCACTGCGGGACTGGGGCTGCTGACGATCCTCCTGGCCCCCTACCTGCTGCAGTGGGCCGTCCCGATGCTGCCACTTCTGGGCATCGCCGCTCATGAGGTGTGGCGCGGCCGTGAGCGCTCACTGCCCTCCGGTCTGTCGACGACGGCGGCCGCCAGCCTCATGGCCGGCATCACCTACTGCCTGGCGGTCCACGGCGCAGGCGGATTCCTGGGCACCGGCGGGGCCGACGGCGCCGGTCTGCCCGGATCCAGCCCGAACGGCCGGCTGGTGGGCTGGCCCTGGATGTGGTTGGTGACGGCGTCGACCGCGGCCTATTTCTGCGGCACGGTGCCGTACATCAAGTCGATGATCCGCGAGCGCTTCAACTACCGGTTGCTGGCATGGACGGTGGGCGCCCACGCCGTCGTCGCGGCTGGCGCCCTATGGCTGGCCGTTGGTGGGTGGCTCCCCTGGGCGCACGCGATCCTGTGGGTCGTGCTGGCGATCCGCGCCTGGGTCATGCCGAGACTCCAGTGGCGCCAGGTGCGCCTCAAGCACCGGCCCCTGCGGCCGGGGACGATGGGGATCGTGGAGATGGTCTTCTGCGTCCTACTCCTCGTCACGATCGCCTAAGCAGAAACGCCCTCAGCCCGCAGAAACCGTCTCGGCCCGGCGTTGCGCCCTCATCCTCGCAGTTTGAGGGCGCAACGCGGGGATGAGACGGTATGTGGAAGGCGAGGGCGCAAGGGCGGGATGAGGGCGCAGGCGAAGCGGGTCAGTCAGGCGCGCTTGCCCGGCCAGGCGGCCGTCGCGGCGAGAACGCGCTCGTTGTCCTCGGGCGTGCCCACGCTGACGCGCACGCCCTCCCCGACGAAGGGCCGCACGAGGATGCCGGCCGCCTCGAAGTGCGCAGCCAGGCGGGCGGCCTCCTCACCCGCCTCGAGCCAATAGAAGTTGCCCTGGGCATCCGGAACCGTCCAGCCCTGATCGCGCAGTGCGGCGAGGACCCGGTCCCGCTCGGCGGCGACGGCGCGCGCACGCCCGGCCGTCTCGGCCAAGGCCGGTGGGGCGATGGCGGCGGCAGCAGCGGCCTGCGCGGGAAGGCTCACCCCGAAGGGCGTGGTCACGGAGCAGATCGCCGCAGCGAGCGCCGGCTCGGCCATGAGGTAGCCCACCCTCATGCCGGCCAGAGCGTGAGCCTTGGAGAAGGTTCGGGAGACCACGAGACCGGGGTGGTCGGCCAGGAGATCGAGGGCGTTGCCGACCGCCGGATCGGTGACGAAGTCGAGGTAGGCCTCGTCGACGAGCACGAGCACGCCGTCGGGGGCGCCATCCACCAGTGCCTCCAACTCGGCGGCGGTGAGAGCGGGACCGGTCGGGTTGTTCGGGGTGCAGGCCATGATGACCCGGGTGGCCGGCCCGCAGGCGGCGAGCATGGCGGGCACATCGTGGCGGCCCTCGGCGGTGACGGGGACGCGCACGGCCCGCGCTCCGGCCACAGCGATGCAGATCGGGTAGGCCTCGAAGGACCTCCAGGGGATGACGACCTCGTCGCCCGGTTCGCAGACCGTGTCGAGCAGGTGCTGGATGAGGGCCACGGAGCCATTGCCGAGCACGATCTGGCAGGGGTCGATCCCGTGCTCGGCGTGCCGGGAGGCCAGGGCCTCGGCCAGCCGCTGCCCGGTCATCTCCGGGTAGCGGTTGACGCCCGCGGCGGCGTCGGTGAGGGCGGCGAGCACGGAGTCCTGGACCGGGTAGGGAAGCTCGTTGGAGGAGAGCTTGGCAATGCCCTCGCCCTGGGGGCGGGCGCCGGGCACGTAGGCGGGCAGGGCGGCGATATCGCGGCGCAGCGGGACGGCCGGGGTGGCGGGAGCAGGCGCTGCGGCGCCCATGGCGGAGGTGCTCGTGCTGCTCATGCCCGTATCCTCCCACCAAGGGGACTTCTGCACCCCCGCCTTCCGCGCTCGCACCCGGCCGCCGACACCCGATTCCGGCTGCCCGAGCCCCGGCTCTCCCGGCTTCCGTCAGTACTCGCGGGTGACGTCGAAGACCACCTCGGTGGTGGTGGCCCCCTGCTCCCCCGCCCCGGTGAGCCCGGAGAGGTCGCGCGAGTAGTCGGCGAAGGCCTGCTCGTTGCTCTCGACGCCGCGCACGGCGTCGGCGTAGACCGACTCGCTGTGAGCGCCTCCCCCGCGGGTGTCGACGTAGGCGGTGGCCCGGTTGGGGGTGACCGGATTGGTCGAGGCGTCCAGCCCGGGCACGACATCGCTAGTGGACTCCAGGTGGAGGGCGCGGGTGCCGTCCGGCAGGGCCACCCCGGAGGTGGGGCCGCCCGCGGTGAGGACGCTGGTGATCGTGTAGTTCTCGGTGACGGCGGGGTCGGAGGCGATGTTGACCGCCGTCATCGCGCCCTGGGAGTGCCCGTAGATCCCGACCTCCTCGCCCGGCTGGATCCCTGACTGCCTCATCGCCGTGACGACGGCGGCCTCCATGTCCGTGGGGCGACCGGAGACGGCCTGGAGGTTGGTCTGGAGGTCCTGGGGGTTGGTATCCCCGCTGGTCCACTCCGTGGTTCCGGGGACGACGACCACCCAGCTGCGCGTGCCGTCAGCGTGGTCCGTGCGCAGGATCGAGATGGCGCCGGCGCCGTCGGCCCGGGCTTGACCCTTGATGGTCCGGGCGTGGTCGAGGAGCTCGGAGGCGGTCGATGGGGGCGAGTCGATCCGACTGCCCGTGAGGTCCTGAGCGGCGATGTCGCTGCCCAGGCCGAAGGGGTCCTGGGGGCCGGGCGGGACGCGGACGGCCGTTCCCGTGGCGCCCCTCCTATTGTGCGGAGCGATGAGCAGGGCGGTCGGCTCGCCGTGGCGGGTGGCCCCGGCCTTCTCCGATTCGAGCGCCAGGGCGTAGGCGACGCGCTGCATGGGCGTGAGGGAGGAGGTGGGCACCTTTCGACTGCCCACCTGCACCTCAGGGGGGAGCTCCGCCGTCGCCCTGGCGTCGAGCTGGCTCGCTGAGGCCCTCAGGAACTCCTGGATGGTAGCTCCCTCCCTGCCGGTCTCCCCCTTCCTCGCCCAGGCGCCGAGACAGGCCAGCCCGATGAGGTTGCTCATGGCCCACTCCGAGGTGATGTCGCTCTTGAGCAGGAGCTGCAGGTTCTCCAGGACCACCTGGGCGTCATCGGGCATGAGGCCGTATGCGGTGAGGATGTCGACGAGGACGACGGTGGGCAGCCAGACGCCGGCGGTGAGCAGCAGCCCGCTCCCAATGACCGCGCCGGCCGCGAGAGCCTCCTGGGACGGGCCGTGGGCGCGGGCGCCGACGTCGGCATCCGCGCGCACCGTGGCGCCGTTCTCGGCGTCGGTGTACATGAGCGAGCAGGCTGACACGTCCGCCGCCAGCGAGGTGAGGACGCTCGAGGCGGCGCTGAGCGAGCCGGCGCCCGTGAGCAGGTCGTCGCAAGCGGAGATGAGGGCGTCGCGCTTGCGCTCGAAGGCGGCCACGGGCAGCTCGACGAGGCCCGCGACGAATGATGAATCGGCGTCGGGAAGGAGGGAGCTGCCGGTCTGAGCGATGATGGCCGTGTTGTTACTGGGGTCCTGGGCGATGATGTCCGCCGGGACGGGCGCGCCCTCGGCGTCGGTCTTGGCACTGCGCACATGCGCCGCCGCGGTGTCGAGCTGGCCGGCGGCGGCGGTGAGCGAGGCCGCGAGGGCATCCAGGTCCGCCGTGCTCACTGAGATGGATGACCCCCCGGCCACGAGGACGAGCGGGCGGCCCTGGGTCATCGCCCAGCTGTGACCCATGGTCACTGGCGTCGCTGAGGACGGCTCCATCGGGGTGGGAGCGGGTCTCGCCTGGGCGGTCGGCACGGGCCTCGGCGCCTGGGTGGGCGGCGGCGAGGGATGGGGATCCGCCGACGGCGAGGGATGGGGATCCGCCGAGAGCTCGGCATGGTGGGCCCGGCCCATCGGCGTCGACGGGGGGCTGGGCGGCAGGACGGGGCCCGCGCTCAGCGGACTGGCGGCCATGGGCGTCATGACGCGCCTCCTCGCATCGCGTCGAAGTCCTTGGCGGCTTTGGCGGCGGCGTCGAGGAGCAGGTTGAGGGCCGGGATGAGCAGGACGGCCGAGTCCAGGGCGCTCTGGCACTGGCTGGCGGCCAGCCCTGTCCAACTGGCGGGGACGGCGGAGGGAACGGATGCGGCGTCGACTGCGGTGCCGGCCGACGCGATGTCGAGCTGTGCCATGGCTCGACGGTAGGTCGGCCCCGCAGTGCCCTGGACGGGCAGTCCCCAGGGGCCGTCCTGGGTCGTACATGAGGAGGCCTGTGGTTCACGGGGAAGGGGCGGGGACCGAGCACGGCCAGCGCGCCGCGGTCGTCCCGCGCAAGGAGCGGGGGAGCCTCAGGCGGCCGCGCCCCGGCGACGCGCCCCGCGCTCGCGGCGCACGGCGAGCGCCGCCTCAATATCGGCGACGACGGCCAGCGCACCCACCCACCACCAGGAGGGGCCCGGCAGTCGCGGCCCCCCGGCCATGCCCGCCGCGAGTCCCGCCGCGACGACGGCCAGCGCACCCACCACGGCCGGCGCTGTCGCTGTCCGGCGCGCCCGGGCGCCGAGGCCCGCGCGCAACCAGGCCCCGAGGTTGCCGATCGCCATGGCCCCGCCCGCGCAGGTCGTGGCGGTCAGGAGCGCATGCGGGGCGCCGGCGAGACGCAACCCGATCCACAGCCCGAGGGACAGGGCGCTCACGGTGAGGTCGACGAGGAGGACGCGGGTGGCGGTGACCACGCCCGCGGGCAGGCGGTGGTCCGCGGGCCGATCGCGGTCGAGGGCGAGGACGGTGCCGACGGCCAGGAGGAGCAGGGCTGTGGGCCAGGGCACCACGGACAGGTCGCGCAAGGAGAGGCGGGCCGCCCAGGCGCCGGCGCCCGCCATGAGGAGGGCGCCGGCGCCGATCCAGGGAAGAGCGGTGATCAGGGGCTCTCTGGCGCGATCGGCCACGGGCACGAACTCGGCGATCCAGGCGGGAAGCTCGGGAGGCTCGGTCCCCTCGCCGCCCAGCGGCTCGCTCATGCCGTCCCCGGACGGTGAACGCCGCAGTACCGGGCCTCCCACTCATTCTGGCGGGTGGTGATGGGACTGCGGGCGGCACGCCGCGAAGCGGTGGAGCGCGAGTCGTCATGCGTCATGGGCTGAGCGTAGCGAGAGCGGGACCGAAGTCCAGCCATCCTCCTGGGCGCCTCCACGCCCCCTCACGTCCCTGTCACAGCGCGGCCCGCGCGGGGGCTGGCAGGATAAGGGGCATGGAACTCGCCATCCGGATCGTTGGGAACGCCGCCGGGCTGTGGTTGGCCTCGCTCCTCCTGCCCGCTTCGCTGTCCCTGCCCGCCAACGCGACGACGCTGCCGACGATCACCAACCTCCTCATCATCGGCGCGGTGCTCGCCGCCGTGAACTCGGTGGTCAAGCCGGTGGTCAAGGTGCTGACCCTCCCCCTGCGCCTCCTCACCCTCGGGCTGTTCGCCCTCGTGATCAACGGGGCGATGCTGCGGTTGACGGGCTGGATCACAGAGGAGTTCCTCAGCGGCGCCGCTGGCGACCGCCTGACTGTGGGGCTGACGGTGGACGGCTGGTCCGGGGCGATCCCGGCCGCGCTCATCGCCTCGGTCGTCTCGACGGTCGTCGTCGCCGCCCTCCACCGCGAGCGCGATTGACCGCCCTCCCGCCGGGCGCCCCGCGCGGGGCGCCCGGCACCTGCCACAATGAGCGCATGGTCGACCTCGCCACCGTGACTCCCCCCATCGCCCTGGGCCCGCTCGACGGCCGCTACCGCGCCGTCGTCGCCCCGCTGACCAACCACCTCTCCGAGGCCGCGCTCAACCGGGCGCGCCTGCACGTCGAGATCGAGTGGCTCATCCACCTCACTGCCACCCGCGTGCTCCCCGGGGCACCCGTCCTGACCGACACCGAGACCGCCTACCTGCGCGGGCTCGTGGAGACCTTCGGGCCGAACGAGATCGCCGAGCTCGCCGCCATCGAGGCCGAGACCCGCCACGACGTCAAGGCCGTGGAGTACCTGCTCAAGCGCCGCCTCGCCGCCGCGGCCCAGGCCCCCGGGGTCACGGGCGCCGACGGCGGGGCCTCCGTCCTGCCGGAGGTGGGCGAGATCGTCCACATCTTCTGCACCTCCGAAGACATCAACAACCTCGCCTACGCCCTGACGATCCGCTCGGCCATCACCGAGGCCTGGCTCCCGGCGGCCCACGGGCTCGTGGCCGACCTGACCGCCATGGCTCGCGAGCACGCCGATGTCGCGATGTTGGCGCGCACGCACGGCCAGCCCGCCACGCCCACCACGCTCGGCAAGGAGATCGCCGTGCTCGCCCACCGGCTGGGCCGCCAGGCGCGCCGTGTCGAGGCCGCCGAGTACCTGGGCAAGATCAACGGCGCCACCGGCACCTACGGGGCGCACGTCGTCGCCGTGCCGGGGGCCGACTGGGAGGCGGTGTCCCGCGCCTTCGTGGAGCACCTGGGCCTGACCTGGAACCCGCTGACCACGCAGATCGAGTCCCACGACTGGCAGGCCGAGCTCTACGCCGATGTGGCGCGCTTCGGCCGGATCGCCCACAACCTGGCCACGGACGCCTGGTCCTACATCTCCCTGGGCTACTTCCGCCAGCGCCTGAGCGCGCAGGGCTCCACCGGTTCGTCGACGATGCCGCACAAGGTCAACCCGATCCGCTTCGAGAACGCCGAGGCGAACCTGGAGATCTCGGGGGCGCTGCTGGACACACTCGCCGCCACGCTGGTGACCTCCCGCCTCCAGCGCGATCTCACCGATTCGACGACGCAGCGCAATATCGGCGTCGGCCTGGGCCACTCCCTACTGGCCATCGACAACATCCGCCGGGGTCTGGCCGGTCTCGACGTCGATGCGAGCCGCCTCGCGCAGGACCTGGACGACACGTGGGAGGTGCTGGGGGAGCCGGTGCAGCAGGCGATGCGGGCGGCGTCGGTGGCCGGCGCCGAGGGCATGGCCGACCCCTACGAGCGGCTCAAGGATCTGACCCGCGGTCGCGCGGTGAGCGCCGCGGGGATGCGGGCCTTCATCACGGACCTGGGGATGCCCGCCGACGTGGAGGAGCGCCTCCTGGCACTCACGCCCGCGACCTATACGGGCCTGGCGGCATCCCTGGTGGCGCACCTGGACGACGGGCCCTCCTGAGGGGCGCGTGGACCCGATCGGGCCCGGATCCCCTCATCGCGCGCCAGTGCCGCTCAGCCGACCGTCATCAGCACGCCGGCCAGTGAGACCAGCACGGCGATAGCGGTGGCCCCGGCCCCCAGCCCCAGCGCCGGTAGCCCGGCACTCGCCAGTCGGCGCAGGTTGACCCCCGCCCCCATGGAGCACATGGCCATGGTCAGCAGCAGGCCGGAGGTGGTCTCCGCCCCGGCCAGCAGCCAGGACGGCAGGATTCCACCGGCCACGGAGCGCAGGGCCACTGCGGCAAGGAATCCCAGCACGAACAGGGGCACCACCGGGGTCACGCGCGAGGGGTGCGGGACGGGCGCTCCGGCCAGAACGGCGCTGACCTCGCTGCGCTCGATACTGTGCTGCTGCTCGCGCCGGGCCCGACGCCCCTCTGCCACGCCGACGAGTGCCACCAGGGGAGCCAGGAGGGCGACCCGGCCGAGCTTGGCCACCACGGCGGCGTCGAGCACCTCCCCGCCGATGACGCCGGCGGTCGCCGTGACCTGACCCACCTCGTGGACCGACGCGCCCACCCACACCCCGGCGGGCACCGCCGGTAGGCCCAGGGCTCCGACCGCCAGGGGCATGAGGAGGACGGCGAGCGTGCCGTAGAGGGTGACAGTGGCCACCGCTGTTGCCGCCGCCTCCTCGACCTCGTCCTGCCGCGCCCCCGGGCCGGGGCGCACGACGGCGCTCACCCCGGCCACCGCGGCCGCCCCGCAGATAGCGGTGCCGGTGGCGGTGAGCAGGCAGGTGGCGCGCCCCAGCCCCAGGAGGCGCCCCAGCCCCAGGGTCCCCAGGAAGACCGTGGTGACAGTCATGACGATGACCGCCACGGCCCCCCAGCCCAGGGCCAGGACGGCGCTGATCGACAGCCGTAGGCCGAGCAGGACGACGCCCAGGCGCAGGAGCGTCCTGCCGCTCAAGGCGATCCCGGCCTCGGCGCTGCCGGGGATGAGGCCGATATTGCGCAGGACCAGGCCCGTCAGGACGGCCAGGAGCATGCTGGAGAGCAGTGGCACCTGCCTGTTGATGAGGATGGAGGCGATGGCGACGGCGCCGCACAGGGCCAGGCCCGGCAGCAGATCGGTGGGACGGTTCTTCACGCCGACCATGCTGGGTTCAAGGCCGACCGCCGGCAAGAGCAGGATCCCTGGAGCGCTATAGTGCGTGGCTATGCGTCCGACCACCGCGCAGCTGGAGGCACTCATCACCGTGACCGAGACCGGCTCCATCTCGACCGCCGCACAGGTACTGGGGCTGGCCCAGCCAACGGTCTCGGCGACTCTGGCCCGTCTGGAGCGCAGCGCCGGCACCGCGCTGCTGCACCGCACCACCTCGGGCACCCGGCTGACTACTGAGGGCGAGATGATCCTCGCCCTGGCCCAGGAGGCCCTCACCGCGCTCGATGAGGTGGGGGCCGCCCTGGAGGGACTCCGCGCCGCCCCCGCACCGGTGCGGATCGCAGCCTCCTACACGGTGGCGGAGCAGCTGCTGCCGGTGTGGCTCACGGGTGCGGAGGTGGGCACGCAAGTGGAGGTATGCAACTCCCAGGCGGTCCAGGATCGGGTCCTCAGCGGCCGTGCCGAGGTCGGGTTCATCGAGGGGGCCGGGGCCAGTGAGCAGCTGGAGTCGCGGCTCATGGGCAGGGACGAGCTTGTGCTGGTAGTCGGCCCGGGGCACCCCTGGGCGCGGCGGGAGCCGCCCGTGGGCGCCGAGGAGCTGCTGCATCCCACCAGCTGCGGCACCCTGGTCCTGCGGGAGCCCGGCTCAGGCGCCCGTAAGGTGCTGGAGGAGGCGCTGGGCGGCCTGGGCCTCACGGTGCCCGCAGACGCGCCCGTACTGGGCTCGACCTCGGCGATCCTCACAGCCGTGCGCCATTCCGGGGCGCACGCCGTCGTTCCCCATGCGGCCGCTGAGGGCTTCGTGGGCAGCGGTGAGCTCCGCACCGTGCCAGTGGGACTGGATCTGCGCCGCCGCCTCCTGCTGGTGCTGCCCCGGGCACGGCGACGACGCCCGGGGGTGGAGAGGCTCCTGGCCCATTTCGCGCGAGCGGTGGACGGTCGCCAGCGCCCGCCCATACGCCCCGGGGCGGGCAGCGCGCCGTTCTCTTGATGACACGGGTGTGCGCAACATGGCCAAATCTCGGGGCAATGAGTAGCCTGTGCCAGGCCGTTGTCCCAAGCGCGCCTCTGATCCCCACCGCACAACGCTCTCTCAGCGCCGAGAAGGGAAGCCATGGACTCCCAAGACCAAAGAGATATCCCCTCCTACACTCCCCAGGAGGAGCGCCTCATCATCAGGAACAAGGCCGGCGTGCCCGTCGGCACCAGGATGGACACCACCTGGACCCCCAAGCGCATCGCGACCTGGGTGGTCATCACCGCCCTGGGCGTGCTGGGCTGGTGGATGCTGGCGGTGGCGCGCGGGGAGAGGGTCAACACGATCTGGTTCGTGGTGACCGCCATCTGCACCTACGCCATCGGCTACCGCTTCTACGGCCTGTTCATCCAGCGCACGATCATGCGCCCCGATGACACCAACGCGACCCCGGCCGAGCGCATCAACAACGGCCGCGACTTCGACCCGACCCACCGCGTGGTCCTCTACGGCCACCACTTCGCCGCCATCGCCGGCGCCGGACCACTGGTCGGTCCGGTCCTGGCCGCCCAGATGGGGTACCTGCCCGGAACACTGTGGATCATCCTGGGCGTCGTCGTCGCCGGGGCCGTGCAGGACATGCTCGTCCTGTTCTTCTCCATGCGACGCGGCGGGCGGTCACTGGGCCAAATGGCCACCGATGAGATCGGCAAGATCGGTGGCACGGTCGCCACGATCGTCGTCTTCGTCATGCTCATGATCGTCCTCGCAGTCCTCGCGATGGTCTGCGTCAACGCCCTCGCCGAGTCCCCCTGGGGCGTCTTCAGCGTCGGCATGACCATCCCGATCGCCATCGGCATGGGCCTCTGGCTGCGCTACGTCCAGCCCGGCAGGATCACACAGGTCTCCATCGTCGGCTTCGCCATCCTCATCGGCGTCATCATCGGCGGGCGATGGGTGGCCGAGTCCTCCTTCGGCAGGTTCCTGCACCTGTCCCCCACGACACTCGTGTGGGCCATGGTCATCTACGGCTTCCTCGCCGCCGTCCTGCCGGTATGGGTGCTGCTCACCCCGCGCGACTACCTCTCGACCTTCATGAAGGTCGGCACCATCGCGGTCCTGGCCATCGGGATCATCATCGTGCACCCCGTCGTCAAGATGGCCGCCGTCTCCGAGTTCGCCCTCAACACCGAGGGACCGGTTTTCGCCGGCGGGATCTTCCCGTTCCTGTTCATCACCATCGCCTGCGGCGCCCTGTCCGGCATGCACGCCATGGTCTCCTCGGGCACCAGCCCCAAGATGATCCAGAAGGAGTCGCAGGTCCGCATGATCGGCTACGCCGGCATGCTCATGGAGTCCTTCGTGGCGATCATGGCCCTGGCGGCGGCCGTCTCGCTCAGCCCCGGCATCTACTTCTCGATGAACACCTCCGAGGCTACGATGAACAAGCTCGCCGGCCCCGGCGTCGTCGCCACGGCCGCCGCCCGCCACGGCGACGACAAGGCCGCCGCGCGCGCCGAGATCGCCGATGCCGCCGTCGAGAACCTGAACGTCACCGACGCCCACGGCAACCGGATGGAGCCCACCTGGGACTCCTGGGACGAGGCGGGCACCCCCACGACCTATACCGGCGCCGATGCGCTCAAGCAGGTGGCCTCCGATGTCGGCGAGCCCAGCATCGTCTCGCGCACCGGCGGGGCGCCGACCCTCAGCGTCGGGATGTCGCACATCCTCCACCAGATCGGCGGCGGAAGGGCCATGATGGGCTTCTGGTACCACTTCGCCATCATGTTCGAGGCCCTGTTCATCCTCTCGGCCGTCGACGCCGTCACCCGTGTGGCGCGCTTCCAGCTCTCCGACGCCCTGGGCAACATCTGGCCCAGGTTCCGCGACCCCTCCTGGCACGTGGGCGCCTGGGCGACCACCGCCGTCGTCGTGGCGGCCTGGGGATCGCTGCTTCTCATGGGCGTGACCGATCCACGAGGAGGGATTCAGACCCTCTACCCGCTCTTCGGCATCGCCAACCAGCTCATCGCGGCCGTCGCGCTGCTGGTGTGCACGGTCATGGTGGTGCGCAAGGGCTACACGAAGTACGTGTGGATCCCGATGATCCCGCTGGTTTTCGACACGGTGGTCACCTTCACGGCGTCGTGGCACAAGATCTTCTCCACCGATCGGAGTGTGGGCTACTTCCAGCAGTGGCGCGACGCCAAGAAGCTCCTGCCCACGCTCACCGACGCCGCGGCGATCGCCGACACCCAGGCCGTGGTGCGCAACACGATGATCCAGGGCACACTGTCCGTCGTCTTCGTGGTCATGGTGGCCTTCGTCATGGTCATGGCACTCCTGCGGGTCGTCAAGTCGATCCGCACGGGCAACACCTCGAACTCCGAGGACCCGTACCAGGAGTCCAACTTCTACGCACCGAGCACGATGTTCGCATCGCCGTTGCAGAAGAAGCTCGTCAAGGAGTACGAGACCGTGGGCGACCCGGCGCTCATCCCAGGCCAGGCGCCCCACGGCGCCCACTGACAACCGGCTGGAGAAGGAGATGACTCGGATGACTCGCGCCCTGACGGGGCTCCCCAACGGCTTGCGCCAGGCGCGCGCCATGTGGCGGGACTTCACCGGCGAATCCGGGTACGAGCGCTACATCGCCCGTCACCGGCGCGAGCATCCGGATCACGAACCGATGAGCGAGAGGGAGTACTGGCGCGCCCGCCGCGAGCTCGCCGAGCAGAGCATCGAGACCGGCTGCTGCTGATCCCCGGGCCCCACCACGCCGAGACCGGTCGAAAACAGCATCGAGACCGGTCGGTCCTCCACAGGCCCTCCTAGCCCTTGCGGGGGCGGGGAGGGCCTGTGGATGGAGGACCGGTCTCGCTCCTGGTATCGACCGGTCTCGCGCCGATCACCCGGCCTCGTGATCATTTCGAGCCGCTGCGGTCTCAACACCCGTCCCGTCCCGCACCTACGCTGAGAGGCGTGCCCGCCCCCATGACCTCGCACTCCTCCCGTGTCAGAGCGCCCAGCACCATCGATCCGGACTCCGCCGAGGGGCTCCCCCTCCTCGGGCCTGATCAGCTCACCACGCCCGGGCACGCCCACCGCCCCGGCCCCCGCCGGAGGACGGCGAGAGCTCTGGCGGTGCTATACGGGATCGCGGTGCTCATGGCGGTGCTCTGGCCCTCGGGAGGGGATATCGCCTCCAC
The DNA here is from genome assembly GCF_002076915.1 of Actinomyces gaoshouyii. Taxonomy (NCBI): domain Bacteria; kingdom Bacillati; phylum Actinomycetota; class Actinomycetes; order Actinomycetales; family Actinomycetaceae; genus Actinomyces; species Actinomyces gaoshouyii. Next base: position 25,542 of record NZ_CP020468.1, on the reverse strand, counting down.
GAAGGACCTCCTCGGCCCGTTCTTCCTGAGCGAGGCGGGCAAGGACGTCGTTCTCAACCTCGTCATGCTGGCGCCCTTGACGGCGATCCTCACGCTGGCCTGGCCGAGGGTGCCCTGGTGGGCGTGGGCACTGCTGGGCTGCCTCATCGGAGCGGGCGCGGAGCTCGCCCAGGCGCTCATCCCCGCCCTGGAGCGCAGGCCGAGCCTGGCCAACGTCGCCCAGAACGCCGTCGGCTCCTGGTGCGGAGCAGCCGTCGGCCTCATGGTCGCCCGCCTCGGTGAGCGCCGACGCCGCGCCTGAGCCGCACGTGGCCGCCGTCCCCCACCCCGCCGAACCGCGGGGCAGCCAGCGGCCGGGACAACCGGGATCACCACTACGACGACGAAGGCCCGGTCCATCTGGACCGGGCCCGCACCGCATTCGGTGCGCGAGGGGGGACTCGAACCCCCATGATCGTGAGATCACACGGACCTGAACCGTGCGCGTCTACCAATTCCGCCACTCGCGCGAGAAGCGAGAGAGACGATAGCCGCTGGGCGCCCCCGGAGTCCAATTGAGGACCTCCCCCTCGGAAGTGACACCAGTCACCCGGCTCCTCCACAGGGAGCACCGCTCCGCGAATGTCGACCGTCTTGCAACGCACCCCACTCGGCTCGCACCGGATCAGCGGTTACGATGGACGCGGAGAGAACCCGGTCTCATGCGGCCGGGCACGGTCCCCACACAGGGAGGTTGAGTCCATGGGTTTCCTGGACAAGCTCGAGAAGGGCGTAGGGAGCGTCACCAGCCGTGCCATGTCACGGCTGGGGGACGACATCGAGCCGATCGAGATCGCCTCCAAGATCCGCGAGACGATGGACAAGCGGGCCGCCTCATTCGCGCGCGACCGCTCCGTGGTTCCCAACCACTTCCGCGTCCGGCTCCCCGCCACCGCCATCGAGCAAGTCCGCGCCTGGGGCGAGGAGGAGATGGCCCACCAGCTCATCGACGTCGCCACGTCCCACGCCGCCGAGCAGGGCTACTCCTTCGTCGGGCCCGTGGAGGTCGTGTTCGCCTCCGACTCCGCCCTCACGGCCTCGGCCATCGAGATCGACTCCTCCACGCGCCGCGGCGCCTCCACCCCGGTCGCCACGCCGTCGCCGACCCAACCGATCCTCGATATCGACGGCCAGCGCTACCTGCTCACCGGACAGGTCACGGTCATCGGCCGCGGCAGCGAAGCGGACATCATCGTCGATGACTCCGGCGTCTCCCGCCGCCACCTGGAGATCCGCCTGACCCAGGGTCACGCCATCGCCACCGATCTCGGCTCGACCAACGGCACCTTCGTCGAGGGCCACAGGGTCGACGCCGCCACCCTCCTGGACGGCAACACGCTGACGATCGGCCGCACCCGGATCATGTTCTGGGACGGGTCGCAGAGCGCCGACCAGGCGCCGTCACCCGTAGGAGCGGCCACTTGAGCCAGTTGGCCTTCACTGCTCTGCGACTGGGGTTCATCGTCCTGCTGTGGGTTTTCGTATATCTCGTCATCCGCGTCCTGAAGCGCGACATGGCCGATATCCCGATCGGGCGCCCCGGGCGCGCGCTCCCCTCCGCTCCCCGCGCGCAGCGGGGGCAGGGCCAGCTCGCCCCTCAGGCCCCGCCCGCGCCGCCCAGGCGCAACGACGCCCGCCGCCTCATCATCACCGAGGGGCCGCTCGCCGGCTCCACCGTTCCCCTCTCCCCCTCGTCGATCATCATCGGCCGATCGCCGTCATCAACCCTCGTGCTCGATGACTCCTACGCCTCCAGCCGCCACGCCCGCGTCTTCCCCAAGGACGGGTCCTGGTGGCTGGAGGACTTGGGCTCCACGAACGGCACCATGCTGGGCGGGCGCTCGGTGCACGGGGCCGTCGAGCTGCCGATCGGCGTGCCCGTGAAGATCGGTCAGACCACCTTGGAGCTGCGCCCATGACGATCTCCCTGCGCTACGCCGCCCGGAGCGATATCGGACTCGTGAGGCAGTCCAACCAGGACTCCGCCTACGCGGGCCCCCACCTGTGCGTCCTGTGCGACGGCATGGGCGGCCCGGCCGGCGGGGACATCGCCTCGGCGGTCGCCATCGAGCACCTGGCGCCCCTCGACGCCGACTCCCACCAGGCCGGCGAGCTCCTCAGCCTCCTGCGCTCAGCGGTTCAGGACGCCCATGCCGAACTCATCGACCGCTCCGCCTCCGACCCCGAGCTGTCAGGACTGGGCACCACCTGCGTGGGTCTCATGCGCTCCGGCAACAAGCTCGCCATGGTCCACGTCGGGGACTCGCGCGCCTACCTCCTGCGCGACGGCGAGTTCACCCAGGTCACCACCGACCACACCTTCGTGGAGTACCTCGTGGAGTCCGGCCGCCTCACCCGCGAGCAGGCGCGCCGGCACCCCCAGCGCTCCGTCCTGCTGCGCGTTCTGGGCGACGCCGAGGGCGACGTCCAGCTCGACGAGTCGATCCGCGAGGCGGTCCCCGGGGACCGCTGGCTCCTGTGCTCCGACGGACTGTGCGGCCCGGTCACCGCTGAGACTATCGGCGAGGTCCTCACCTCGATCCCCGAGCCGGGGATGGCCGCCGACCAGCTCATCGATCTGGCACTGCGCGCCGGCGGCCCGGACAATGTCACCGTCGTCGTCGTCGATATCGTCGACGACGACGAGTCGCCCCAGTCCGACACCCAGGTCGTCGGCTCGGCCGCCAACCGACGCGCCCTGGCCGCCGCGGCCCGCGCCAAGAGCGCCGGAACCCCGGCCGACGCCGAGCCCGGGGAGGAGGGCGAGGAGGACGAGGGCGCCGATAGCGCGGCGCGCCCCGCGCCGGGCTCCGCCGACACCCCGGCCGCCAAGGCCGCCGCCCTCGTGGCGGGCCTCGATCCGAAGGCCGGTAAGGAGGCCAGCCGTTCCGAGCGCGAGCTCGTCGCCGAGGAGGCCGCCAAGCAGGCCGAGCGCGCCGAGGCCCAGCGCCGTCGCGGCCGCCGCTCACTGGTCGCCTCCCTCATCCTGTTCATCGCCCTGGCCGCGGCCCTCGACCTGGGGTACATGTGGACGCAGCGGCAGTACTACGTGACCACCGCCCCGGCCAACGGTCAGGAGCAGATCGCCATCTACCAGGGGATCCCGCAGTCTGTGGGTCCCATCCACCTGAGCCACGTCGTCGAGACCTATGACGTTCCACCGGTGGACACCCTCACCGCGGAGATGCGGTCCCGGCTCGCCGGCACGGTTGCCAAGGACTCGCTGGAGGAGGCCCGCGCCTACGTCTCCCAGACGGTAACCGCCGCGACCGTCCTCCCGGCGACACCCACCGCCAGCGGCTCAGCGACGCCCGCGCCCAGCGCCACGCTCCCCGCCCCGCCCACACCATCGGCGACCACGCAGGGGTGATCACGTGCGCTTCCGATCCCGCGGGCCCGAGAGCCAACCGATGAGCGCGCCCCCCGCCAGCCCCCTGGGCGCGCGACGCACCACGGGACGCTGGGCGGAGGCCGCGCTCATCGTCGTCGCCGTCATCATCGGCCTGAGTGGCTTCGTCCTCACCGCCCTCAACCGCACCGGCGCCTCCCCGGCCCAGGCCCTCCTGCTCGGCGGGGCCCTCGTGCTCATCGGCATCATCGTGCACCTGTGGGTGCGGTGGAAGGCCCCTTGGGCCGACCCCGTCATCCTGCCCACCGCCATCGCGCTCAACGGCATCGGCCTGGCGATGATCTCCCGTCTCGACATGTCCTACAAGATCCTCGAGGCCTGGCAGTACTACGTCGGGCCGCGCCAGGCGATCTGGACGGGCCTGGGCATCGCCCTGTTCTGCGCGGTGCTCATGATCCCCGACTACCGCGTCCTGCGCCGGTGGGACTGGTCGGCGATGGTCGCGGGCCTGGTCTTCCTCATCCTGCCGTTCATCCCATTCCTGGGCGTGCAGATCAACGGCGCGAGGATCTGGATCCGGCTCGGCCCCATGTCCTTCCAGCCGGCCGAGCTCACCAAGGTGCTCCTCGCGGTCTTCTTTGCCTCCTTCCTCGTGGCCAACCGCGACAACCTCGCCCTGGCGGGGCGCCGGGTCATGGGGATCAATCTGCCCCGGGCCCGCCACCTCGTGCCGCTGCTCATCGTGTGGGGGGTGAGCATCATGGTGCTCGTCGCCCAGAGCGACCTGGGCACCTCCCTGCTCCTGTTCGGGCTGTTCGTCGTCACCCTGTACGTGGCCACGGACCGGCCCTCCTGGCTGCTCATCGGTGCCGGCCTGTTCGTGCCCGCCGCCTGGTTCGCCGCCACGCACCTGTCCCACGTGCAGGCGCGCATCCAGAACTGGCTGCACGCCATGGACCGGGACGTCTACGAGCACTCGTCGCGCCAGTTGCCCGACGCCCTGTTCGGGATGGCCTCGGGCGGGCTGACGGGCTCGGGCTGGGGCAAGGGCTACCCCACGCTCGTGCCCTTCGCGAACTCCGACTTCATCGTCTCCTCCATCGGCGAGGAGTTGGGCCTGACCGGCATCCTGGCGATCCTCGTGCTGTACATCGTGCTCGTCGAGCGCGGCCTGCGCACCGCCATGAGCCTGCGCGATGGCTTCGGCAAGCTCCTGGCCACCGGCCTGTCCTTCACGATCGCGCTGCAGGTCTTCGTCGTCGTCGGCGGCGTCACCCGCCTCATACCGCTGACGGGGCTGACGATGCCGTTCCTGGCCTACGGCGGTTCCTCCCTGGTGGCGAACTGGGTGATCCTCGCGCTCCTCATGCGCCTATCCGATGCCGCCCGCCGACCGCCATCGACGGCGCCGCGCATCATCGACACCGCCGAGTTGCCGGTGGGCCTGCGCAAGCTCGTCCTCGACCCCGATTTCGACTTCGATGAGATGCACGGTGCGGACGGCCCGGCCGGCACGCCGTCGGGCACAGGCCGCTCCTTCGACGAGGATCCGGACATCACCATCGACACTCCGCCCGACGGCGTGAGCAAGCAGCAGGGCAGCGCCCCGACCGGTACGGCTCCCCAGAGGACGCCGAGAGTGGAGGGACTCCAGCCATGAACCGCCAGATCCACCAGGTCGCCATGCTCGTGACCATCATGTTCCTCGCACTGGCCGTGTCCGTGACCAGCGTGCAGGGCTTCGCGCGCCCCGCGCTGTGGGAATCGGAGTCCTCCGAGGGCAGTCTGACCACCGACCGGCGCAACCAGCGCGCGGCCTTCGCCGCCTTCGGGGCCCATCGCGGCCAGATCCTCGTGGCCGGTTCCCCCGTGGCCTCCTCGCAGCCCTCCGACGACGTCTACTCCTACCAGCGCGTCTACTCCTCCGGCTCGCTCTACGCGCAGGTGACCGGCTACTCCTCGCCGATCCGCTCCGAACTGACCGGCATGGAGAAGTCCGAGAACGAGGTGCTCAACGGGGATGACCCCTCCCTGTTCTCCTCGCGGGTGAAGGCCCTCATCACCGGCACCTCCCAGGAAGGGGGGTCGGTGGACCTGACCATCAACGCCCAGGCCCAGCAGGCCGCCTCGAACGCGCTGGGGGGCAGGCGCGGCGCGGTCGTCGCGCTCGATCCGTCCACCGGGGCGGTCCTGGCGCTCGTCTCCTCCCCGTCCTTCGACCCCAATGTACTGGCCTCCCACGACGCCGCCACCGTATCCGCCGCCTGGGACCAGTACTCCGCCGACCCCGGCAAGCCACTGGTCAACCGGGCGACCGGCGGCGATCTCTACCCCCCGGGCTCGACCTTCAAGATCCTCACCACCTCGGCCGCGCTGCGCGCCGGCAAGGTCACCACCTCCACCTCCCTCGACGCCCCGGACTCGATCACGCTGCCCGGCACGAACCACTCGCTGTCCAACTACCGGGGCGAGTCCTGCGGCAACGGCACCGCGACCCTGTCCACGGCCTTCGCGCAGTCCTGCAACACGCCCTTCGCCCAGCTCGCCATGGACGTGGGCGATGACTCCCTGGCCAAGGAGGCCGAGGCCTGGGGCTTCGGCACGAAGGACGACTTCCCCCTGCCGGTGACGGCCTCCACCTACCCGGCCAATTCCTCCGCCGCGGAGACCGCCATGGCGGGGATCGGCCAGCAGTCCGTGCGCGTCACCCCCCTCCAGATGGCGCAGGTGGCCGCCACGGTCGCCAATGACGGCAAGCAGATGAAGCCGTACCTGGTCTCCCGCACCCTGGACGCCGATCTGTCCGTTGTCTCGACGACGGGCCCCGAGGTCGCCCGCACCCCGATCGACGCCAAGACCGCCAAGACCCTCGCCGGCCTCATGCAGGACGCCGTCTCCTCCGGCACCGGGACCACCGCGCAGGTCGCCGGCGTGCAGGTCGCCGGCAAGACCGGCACCGCGGAGACCGGCTCCGACGAGGGCGGCCCTGTCACCTGGTTCGTCGGCTTCGCCGGCACGGACATCAACAAACCGTCCATCGCCCTGGCCGTGGTGATCGACGGCGGCCAGCAGACCTCACCCACCGCCACCGGTGGTTCGGAGGCGGGGCCGATCGCGGCCGCCGTCATCGACGCGGCGGTGAACCAGTGATCCCACAGGTGGGGCTCGAGCTCCAGGGCCGCTATCAGCTCCTGGAGCGCATCGCCCTGGGCGGCATGGGGGAGGTCTGGCGCGCCACCGATCTCAACTCAGGTCGGATCGTCGCCGCCAAGATCCTCCGCCCCGAGCTCACCGGGGATGAGATCTTTCTGTCCCGCCTGAGGGCGGAGGCCGCCAACTCCCGGGGACTGCGCCACCCCAACCTCGCCGTCGTCCTGGACTTCGGGGAGCGCAAGGGCTCGGGCTGGATCATCATGGAGCTCGTGCAGGGCCGCGCCCTGTCCGACATCCTGGAGGAGAAGGGCACGATGGCGCCCGCGGAGATCCTGCCGATCCTCGCACAGGTGGCCCGCGCCCTCCAGGTGGTCCACGACTCCGGCGTCGTCCACCGCGATGTCAAGCCCTCCAACATCCTCATCAACCGGGAGGGCCTGGCCAAGCTCACCGACTTCGGGATCTCCACCGGCCCCCACCAGCGGCCCATGACCGCCACCGGCATGGTCATGGGCACCGCCCAGTACCTGGCGCCCGAGCAGGCCATGGGCAATGCCGCCCAGCCCTCCGGCGACCTCTACGCCCTGGGGATCATCGCCTACGAGGCTCTCGTGGGCCGCCGCCCCTTCACCGGGTCCACTCAGGTGGACATCGCCTTCGCGCATGTCAACGAGCCCGTGCCGCCGATGCCCAAGAGCGTGCCCCCCGAGGTCCGCCAGGTCGTCATGGAACTCCTGGCCAAGAAGCCCGCCGATCGGCCTGCCTCGGCTCGCGAGCTCGCCCGGCGCCTCGATCGGATCGTCATCCACCTGCCGGAGGAGCACTGGGATCCCGAGGACAGCCTCGCCTGGGCCTCAACAGGCAGGTCGGCCCGGGGGTCGGGCGCCGCCCCCACTGCCGGTGGCGCCATCGGCACCGGCGCAGCGGGCAGAGGCCGGGCTTCCGCGTCCTCCAGCTCCTCTCCGGCCAGTGCCGCCACTGACGAGCAGAGCGCCGTGCCGACGTCCTCGAAGCCATCGAAGGCTGCCGAGCGCCCGCGAGCGTCGGCAAGTGCCGCGGAGTGGGCCGCCGCGATCGTCGAGACAGCGCCCGAACGCTGGCCCGAGCGCCGACCCGAGATCCACAGCGCCCGCCGGAGCACGCACGGCTCGCGCATGCGGGCCCTGCCGGTGTCCCACCGTGCGCGTGATGCTCGTCGCCCCCGCCGCAGCTCGGGTCGGGGCCGCCTCGGCCTGCCGCTCCTGAGCAGCCTGTCCGTCTCAGCTCTGCTCATGCTCGCCGGAGCAGTGCTCATCCTCATTGCCGCCGTCGTGGCGCTCATGAGTACCCTAGCCTCAGCGCAACCGGGCACGACGGACGCCGCCCCTCAACCGCCCACCACCGCCGGAGCCCTGAGCGAAGCAGGCTCAGAGTTGATCGCGCAGGCCTCCGGCTTCCCCGCCCCAGTGCCCGTCACCTCAGTCAAGGAGGCACCGTGACCGACACGTTCCCCGCGATCCTGGCCGGACGCTACGAGATCCGTGACCTCATCGGCCGTGGTGGCATGGCGGAGGTGCACCTCGGGTACGACCGGCGCCTCAACCGCGTCATCGCCATCAAGCTCCTGCGCTCGGACCTGGCCAGCGACTCCACGTTCCAGACCCGCTTCCAGCGCGAGGCCCAATCCGCCGCCGCGCTCAACCATCCCTCGATCGTCGCCGTCTACGACTCCGGCGAGGAGGCCCTCGTCCAGCCGGACGGGACGAGCCGCACCGTCCCGTATATCGTCATGGAGTACGTGGAGGGCCATACGGTCCGCGAGCTCCTGGGCGACGGCGAGGCCGTCCCGATCCCCGAAGCGGTCGAGATCGTCACCGGCGTGCTCGACGCCCTGGAGTACTCCCACCACGCCGGCATCGTCCACCGGGACATCAAGCCCGGGAACATCATGATCACCTCCACCGGCGCGGTGAAGGTCATGGATTTCGGCATCGCCCGCGCCATCGAGGACTCCGCGGCGACCGTCACCCAGCAGCACGCCGTCGTCGGGACCGCCCAGTACCTGTCCCCCGAGCAGGCCCGCGGGGAGGTCGTGGACGCCCGCTCGGACCTCTACTCCACCGGCTGCCTCCTCTACGAGCTCCTCACCGGCCAACCGCCGTTCACAGGCGACTCCGCTGTGGCCATCGCCTACCAGCATGTGCGGGAGGTGCCCAAGCCGCCGTCGTCGATTGCCGCCGATATCCCGGAGGCGATCGACCGGGTGGTCCTCAAGGCGTTGGCCAAGCGTCGCGATGACCGCTACGGGGATGCCGCCCACATGCGCACCGACCTCCTGGCCGCGCAGCGGGGCAGTGCCGTGTCCGCGCCCGCGGCCTCCGCCTGGGCCGCCGCTCCGACGACAACGCTCCCGCAGCAGGCCGACGCCTTCAGCCCCGCTCACCCCGAGACGCCCGCCCCGCCGCCCCCTGCGGCCCGCCAGCCCCTGCCCATGCCCGTCGAGGAGGATGACCAGCGCGAGTCCAAGAACCGTCTCGGCCTATGGCTGCTCATCGCGGCGCTCCTCGTCGCGGCCGGGTTGGGCGTATGGGCGGTCAGCTCGGGGATCCTCGGCGGGGCCGATCCCAAGCCGACCGCCTCGCCGACGCCGACCACCGTCGCCGTCCCGGATGTCACGGGCAAATCGGAGCAGGAGGCCAAGGCGGCGATCGAGTCCGTCGGCCTGGTCTACGCCAAAGGCGACGACGTCGCCTCTGACACGATTCCCTCGGGCCGCGCGGCATCCACCGACCCCGCTGCGGGCACGGATGCGGCTCCCGGCTCCACGGTGACAGTTCAGTACTCGCTCGGCACGGCCATGGTGGATGTCCCCGATGTCTCCGGCAAGACCCAGGAGGAGGCGCGCGAGGCCCTGGAGAAGGCGGGTCTGAAGGTGGGAACCTCCACCTCGGAGGACTCCGCGGAAGTGGGCAAGGACAAGGTTATCCGCACTGATCCGGTGGCACGGACCTCCGTGCAGCGCGGCACCACTGTCTCGCTCGTGCTGTCCACCGGCCGGGTCACCGTTCCCGATGTCAAGGGCATGACGCTGGAGCAGGCGCAGTCGGCCCTTCAGGACGCGGGCCTGACCTACAATGTCAACAGTCCGACCACGGAGAAGACCTCCGACCAGGCCAAGAAGGACAGCAGCGAGGTCACGGGGACCTCGCCCGCGCCGGGCAGCTCGGTGGAGGCCGGTTCCCAGATCACCATCGACTACAAGAAGTTCGACTACCAGCCCGCGCCAACAACGCCCGCCCCGAAGCCGAGCGGGAAGCCTTCATCGACCCAAACCACGTCCCCAACCGGCGGCTGACCCCCTCCTTATCGCCGAGACCGGTCGATCAGTACGGCGAGATTGCGAACCGGCCGCCCTCCCGCCGAGCATCGTCCTCGTCGACGGGTGCTGCGCGCACCGGTGCCGTGAGCACCGAAGGGTACGTTGAAAGTGCGACTCCGGTGGATAACGCCGCCATCCTTGCTGAACACGCGCCCCGACAGCGCTACCACCCACTCCTTCCGAACCGGTCTCGATCCTGATATCGACCGGTCTCGCATGTAAGGAGGGGCTATAGGGCGGCGGGGCGCGAGGCCGAGGGCGGATGCTCGGTCATACGGTGGCCTCGCCAGAGAGGTGGAAGGTCTCGTTGGCCCACGGGAAGACGAACTCGAACAACCCGAGGACCACGAGTGCAGCGAGGACGAGTGCCTCAATGAGGCGCAGCCACACCGGTCCGGGCAGGCGGCGCCAGATCAATCCGTACATCAGTTGACCTCCGGGTCGTTGAGGACCGAGGCCGGGCGGCCCTCGGAGCGGGGCATCCAGTAGGAGAACTTCGCGTAGGTGATCCACCGGTGGTCATTGCCCCACTCGCCGACTGTCAGCGAGTGGCAGGTGGTCAGGGTGAGCATGCGATCGGTGGCCGCGATCTCGGGGTGGTGGGGCACCGGCGCGATGACCTCGACGACGCTCGGGGCCACGATCTCGTGCTCGGTGACGGTGTAGACGTACCAGGTGTCCTTAGTGGCCACCACCACCTCGTCGCCGGACTCGAGGAGATCGATGCGCCGGAAGGAGTTGCCGGAGGTGCGCCGGTGGCCGGCGAGGGCGAAGTTGCCGATATCGCCCACCTGCTGGGTCTCGGGATAGTGGCCGGCGACGGCGGAGTCGAGGATGTCCGCGGCGGTGCCCTCCAGGATGGGCATGTTGTTGTTCGTCTTGCCGTACCACTTGGGGACGATGAGCATGCCGATGGTCTCCCCGTTGCCGACGGGGGTGAAGGCGGGCGGGGCGTCATAGTGCTTGATGCCCTCGGTCTTGGGGGAGTCGACCTGCTGGCTCTCGAAGGCGTAGCGCGTGGCGGCGGCCTCCTCCTGGGCGTCCAGGCTCGTCCACCACAGCTGCCAGGTGAGGAAGAGGACGATGACGAGGCCCACGGTGATGAGGATCTCGCCGACACCGGTGATCATGATGTCGAGTGCCGAGTGCTTCTTGCGCGCCGCCGCGCCGCCGTGCCTCATGGTGGTCATCCGCACTCCGTCTTCCGCAGGACTTTCCCCAGGGTTGTGGCGGGACTGGTAGCCTGCCCGCCGCTCGGCCGCCAGTCTAGGGCGTCGTCCCTGCCTGTAGGGGCAAGCGTGATCACAGTCCCATCTCTCGCTCGCCGCCGCCCATGCCCTAGGCTAGGAGCGTTTTAGTACCCGCACACGAGCCCTTCCCCAGGCTCGTCATGCTAGGAGGAGGCCCGCGTGGCCCTGCTGAACAAGCTCAAGAAATCTGATGATGACGCGAAGCGCAGCGTCAAGCGCTCCGGCAACCCGGCCAAGGCGGCGAAGGCCGCCGAGGAGGAGTCGCGCGCAGCGGCCAATCGCGTGTCCCGCGTGCCCCAGAAGGTAGTGCGCACCGGCAGCCCCAGCTGGTACGCGCCGTCGATGGTCGCGCTCATGGTCATCGGGCTCCTGTGGGTCGTGGTGACCTACCTGTTCAAGGGGAAGTACCCACTGCCGTACTTCCTCAGCCACCACGCCGCCGACTGGCTGTCCAATGGGAACCTCTACATCGGCTTCATCATCATGATGGTCGGCTTCCTCGGCCTGCTGCGCTGGAAGTAGACCCCCGCGAGGGCCTCGCCGACCCTGCGGCCAGCACCGCACCCGGGCGATGATCGATGACGGCGCCCCCACCATGTCAGGTCGGGGGCGCCGTCGTCATGCGGTCACGGGCGCGATCAGCCGGTGGGCTCAGGCCCCGGTGGGCTCTTCAATGGCCTCGGCGCCCTCCTCGGCGGAGTCGGCCCAGTACTCCTCGGCCCACGGGTCCTCGACGGGCTGGCTGCGGCGCCAGGCGATGTAGGCGGCACCGGCGGCGGCGGCGACCACGGTGGTCCAGGTGAGAACCTTGAGGCCGCGGCGGCAGCGGCGCTTCTTGGGGGCGACGACGGGCGCCGGGGCCTCGGCGATCGCGGCGCGGGCGGCCTCGGCGGCGCGCTGGGCGCGCGGCAGGTAGTCGTCGACGACGCGGGCGCGGGCCTCGCTGTAAGCGGGCTCGATGCGCGTCTGCGCCTCCTTGGCCGCGCGCGAGACATTCTCCCCGGCGCGCGCGACGCGCGGGGCGGCCCACTCGGCGGCGCGCTCGGCCCGCTCGGCGATGGCCTCGGCGAGGTTGGCGGCCTCCTGACGGAGGTGGTCGGAGTCGATCCTCTTGTCGGCGGTCTTGCAAGGCATGGCGCTCTCCTCCTGGGGGCGTTCAAATGGTCGTGTCGCGGGATGCCAGGGCGGCGTGAGGCGAACTGGGACCCATGGTGGCACTGTATCTCGCCCGGGCGGGTGCTCTTGATGGCAGCGTTTTGCCTGGGGTGAACACGCCCCGCCACCCGTGAGCGGAGAGAGCCCCGACCGCCCGCCCATGGGACGATGAGTCCATGGAAGCGACTCTTCACACCACCCTCGGAGATATCCGCCTGTCCCTCTTCCCGGAGCAGGCGCCCGTGACCGTTGAGAACTTCGTCGGGCTCGCCACCGGGTCGCGGACCTGGACGGATCCGCGCACTGGTGAGGGCTCCAACGCGCCCCTGTATGAGAACGTCGTCTTCCACCGGGTCATCCCGAACTTCATGATCCAGGGCGGTGACCCACTGGGCACCGGCCGCGGCGGCCCCGGCTACACCTTCGACGACGAGATCGACCCGAGTCTCACCTTCGACGCCCCCTACGTCCTGGCCATGGCCAATGCCGGCCGTCACATGGGCAAGGGCACCAACGGCTCGCAGTTCTTCATCACCACCGCTCCCACGGCCTGGCTGAACGGCAAGCACACGATCTTCGGAGCCGTCGCCGACGACGAGTCGAAGGCCGTGGTGGACGCGATCTCGGCGACGCCGACGGACAGCACGGACCGTCCCCTCAAGGACGTCACCATCACCTCGGTGAGCGTCGTCCAGTGACGGCGGCGGGCGGCCCGGGTACCCCAGGCGCACCGGTCTGCCCGCGCCACCCCGATCGGGTGGCCTATGTGCGCTGCCAGCGCTGCGGCCGCCCGGTGTGTCCCACCTGCCAGGTGCCCAGCGCCGTCGGCGTGCACTGCGTGGACTGCACCGCTCGCGCCAGCGCCGGGCGCCGGGTCCCGACGACGGCGCTCGGCGGGCGGCTCTCCGACGGCTCCACGCTCATCACCAAGGCGCTCATCGCCGTGTGCGCCGCTGTCTTCATCGCCCAGAAGCTCCCCGCCTCGACGGGGATGGGGCTGAACGTGATCAGGGAGCTCGCACTCGTGCCGGCTTTCGTGGGCGCTGAGCCGTGGCGCCTGCTGACCAGCGCTCTCCTGCACGGCTCGATCATGCACCTGGCCTTCAACATGTGGGCCCTGTGGGTGCTGGGCGAGGCCCTTGAGCCCCTGCTCGGCCGCTGGCGCTACAGCGCGCTCATGGCGCTGAGCGCCCTGGGCGGATCGACGGCGGTGTACTGGCTGTCCTCGCCGGGGTCACCGGACTGGCGCACCGCGACGGTGGGAGCCTCCGGTGCGGTCTTCGGCCTGTTCGCCGCCATGTTCGTCATCCAGCGGCGCTTCGGACGGGACACCACGGGCATCGTAGGGATCCTCGTGCTCAACCTGGTCTTCTCCTTCACCGCCGCTGGGATCTCCTGGCAGGGGCACCTGGGAGGGCTCATTACCGGAGGCGTTGTCGCCGCGGTCTACGCCTGGGCGCCCCGCGAGCGCCGGGGAGCACTCTCGGCGGCTGGCACCGTCGCCGTGGCGCTGGCACTGGTGAGCCTCGTGGCGCTGCGCCTGGCGAGCCTCTGAGGAACTTCTCGCCAACGAATCACATCAGTGTGGTTCATCCACAGCTGGGGATAACCATGTGGAAGAACAGCGCTGTGGTTTTCCACAGAGCTGTCCCCAAGTGGGGAAAGCCCGGAATTGCAGTCGCTTGACTGTCCACAGGTCTCCACAGGGCTAGCGGCCGAGTCTCTTCGCAGCCTGTGGGCAAGCGCCCTCGGCCGGTCATCATCCGGATCGCCCACGAGCTGCTGGCGCGCCCCGAGGCCGCCGTGTCCTATCGGCAGCGGGCCATCGCGCCTCTGCGGGACGGGGCGATCAACGCCGTCTCCAACAGGTCCAGCGAAGTCGCCTCCCATGCCATGACGTCCCATTCGTCAGCGGGATTCCGGGCGCGGTGGGGCGGCGGGGCCATCGGAGTCCCGGCGGGAGTCGCTGAACCAGCCATCGCCTGCTGGAGGACCCGGCGCGCCGCGCCATCGCGGACGACAGGAGTGGAGCCAACGGGACTCGAACCCGTAACCCCCTGCTTGCAAAGCAGGTGCGCTACCAATTGCGCCATGGCCCCTCGGGGAAGGGTCAGATCTCCTCGACCGGGTCCGTGACCTCGACCCAGGCGGTCTGCTCCTTGCGAGCGGCCTCGTACGTGAGCCAGGCCGCGTAGGCGATCGCGCCCATGCACGAGAAAACCGCAGCGGTCAGGGCCGTCCGGTTCCTCATGTGGAGCCTCCTCGCCGTCGCGCTGCGGTGCCGTGGGCCTAGCTGGACTCGAACCAGCGACCTCATCCTTATCAGGGATGCGCTCTAACCAACTGAGCTATAGGCCCTTGAGACCAGACGAGATTATCTCATCGGGTCTGGGAGGACCAAATCGGTCAGTCATCCGCCAGTGTGAGATGAATCCCTCCCACGAGAGAGGCGATGACGTTATAGATGAGGGCCGCAAGCGTGCACAGGGCGGTGCTCAGGATGAGGTTGACGACCGCGATGATCGTGGACATCGAAATGGCCCGGGAGAACTTCATGTACTCCACGACGCCGGTGAAGGCATTGGACTGCGTCTCGACGACGGAGCCCACGAGGTCCTGGATCTGGGAGAACACGTGCAGCGAGTCGAGCATGAACCACACGATGGCCGCGCCGACCACCATCATGATGCCGATCGCCACGTTGAGCAGCAGGGACACCTTGAGAACGGACCAGGGGTCGACTCGATTGATCACGAGCCGCACGCGGCGGGGGCTGCCGAGCGCGGGCTGCTTGGCGCCCTTGCCGGTGCCAGCCGCGCCGGCCGCGGGCGGGTTCGTTGTGATGGATGCGTTCATGGGCTGGGCGGCGTCGGGCTGGCTCATTGGTCCTCACTCTCGTCCTCGCTCAACGCTACCGCGTCGGCGGGGGCCTGTGCAGAGTCATCGGCATCGAGGTCGTGCTCGGCATTGCGGGCCACCGCGATAATGCGATCGCCGTCGTCCGGCTTCGCGAAGGTCACGCCCTGTGTGGCACGGCCGGTCACGGAGACCTCGGCGATGGCGGAGCGAACCACCTTGCCAGAGGCCATGATGCACATCACCTCATCGGTGGGAACGGTGACGAGCGCGCCCACGAGGTCGCCGCGCTCCTCGACGAGATTGGCGACCTTGACACCCAGACCGCCGCGCCCCTTGACCGGGTATTCGCGCACGTTCGTGCGCTTGGCGAAGCCGCCCTCGGTGACGACGAACAGGTCGGCGTTCTCCCAGGAGGGGTCGATGACGCCCATGGCGAGCAGGCAGTCCCCCTCCCGGAAGCGCATCCCTGTTACGCCGCTCGTGGCGCGCCCAGTGGGGCGCAGGGTGGAGTCATCGGCGTGGAAGCGCAGGGACTGGCCGTGGCGGGAGACGAGCAGTAGGTCCTGGCCGGCCGACAGGAGCGAGGCGGAGATGAGCTCATCGGGGTTGCCGTCCTCGTCATCGCGCAGGTTGATGGCGATGATGCCGCCCGAGCGGTTGGAGTCGTACTCGGACAGGCGGGTCTTCTTCACCAGGCCGCGGCGCGTGGCCAGCACGAGGTAGTCGGCCTGGTCGTAGGCGCCGAGCTCCATGACCTGGGCGATCTCCTCGCCCGGCTGGAAGGCGAGCAGGTTGGCCACGTGCTGGCCCTTGGAGTCGCGCCCGCCCTCGGGCAGCTCGTAGGCCTTGGCGCGGTAGACCCGGCCGAGGTTGGTGAAGAACAGCAGCCAGCGGTGCGTGGTGGTCACCCCGAAGTGCTGGACGACGTCGTCCTCGCGCAGGGCGGCGCCGCGCACGCCCTTGCCGCCGCGGTGCTGGGAGCGGTAGGCGTCGGTGCGGGTGCGCTTGGCGTAGCCGGAGCGGGTGATGATGACGACGACATCCTCCTCGGGGATGAGATCCTCCATGCTCATCTCGCCGTCGAAGGGGACGATCCTCGTGCGGCGCTCGTCGCCGAACTTGTCGACGATCTCCGCGAGCTCGTTGGAGACGATGTCGCGCTGGCGCTGCGGGGAGGCGATGATGTCGCGCAGATCGGCGACCTTGGCCTGCAGGTCCTCGGCCTCGGTCTGGATCTTGAGGCGCTCCAGGGCGGCCAGGCGGCGCAACTGGAGGGACAGGATCGCCTCGGCCTGGGCCTCGTCGACGCCGAGCAGCCCCATGAGGCCGGTGCGGGCCTCCTCGGTTGTCGGCGAGCGCCGGATGAGGGCGATGACGGCGTCGAGGGCGTCGATGGCCTTGAGCAGGCCCTCCAGGATGTGGAGGCGCTCCTCGGCCTTGCGCAGGCGGTAGCGGGAGCGTCGAACGATGACGTCGATCTGGTGGTCCACCCAGTGGCGCACAAAGCCGTCGATGCTGAGCGTGCGGGGCACCCCGTCCACCAGGGCGAGCATGTTGGCGGGGAAGTTGTCCTGCAGCGGGGTGCGCTTGTAGAGGTTGTTGAGGACCACTTTGGCGACGGCGTCGCGCTTGAGGACGATGACGAGGCGCTGACCGGTGCGTCCGGAGGTCTCGTCGCGGATGTCGGCGATCCCGCCGACCTGCCCGTCGCGCACGAGCTGGGCGATCTTGTCAGCGAGGTTGTCGGGGTTGACCTGGTAGGGCAGCTCGGTGACGACGAGGCACTGGCGGCCCTGGATCTCCTCGACGTTGACGACGGCCCGCTGGGTGATGGAGCCGCGCCCGGTGCGGTAGGCGTCCTCGATGCCGCGCCGGCCCAGGATGGTGGCGCCCGTGGGGAAGTCGGGACCGGGGATGATCTCGAGAAGAGCCTCGAGGAGCTCCTCGCGAGTGGCGTCGGGGTGGTCGAGGAACCACTGGACGCCGCGGGCGACCTCGCGCAGGTTGTGCGGGGGGATGCGGGTGGCCATGCCCACCGCGATGCCCTCGGAGCCATTGACGAGCAGGTTGGGGAAGCGGGCCGGCAGGATGACCGGCTCCTGGTTCCTACCGTCGTAGTTGTCCTGGAAGTCGACGCTCTCCTCGTCGATGTCCCGGACCATCTCCATGGCCAGCGGGGCCATCTTGCACTCGGTGTACCTGGGAGCTGCCGGCCCCAGGTTGCCGGGGGTGCCGAAGTTGCCCTGCCCGGCCACGAGCGGGTAGCGCAGGGACCACCACTGCACGAGGCGCGCGAGGGCGTCGTAGATGGCGGCGTCACCGTGGGGGTGGTAGTTCCCCATCACCTCGCCCACCACGCGGGAGGACTTGGAGAAGGAGGAGTTAGGTCGGTAGCCGCCGTCGTACATGGCGTACAGGACGCGGCGGTGGACGGGCTTGAGGCCGTCGCGCACATCCGGCAGGGCGCGCCCGACGATGACGCTCATCGCATAGTCCAGGTAGGAGCGCTGCATCTCCATCTGGAGGTCGACCGGCTGGATGCGGTCGTGCCCGCGGACGTCGGTGGGGGTGGTGGTCTCGTCGCTCACGTGGATCCTTCAGTGTCCTTCAGTGCCTTGAGTGCCCTGCCGGGCGGTGGCGTGGGGCCGACGGCGGCGCGCGGGGCGCCGGCCGCGGCGATCAGATATCGAGGAAGCGGACGTCGGTCGCGTTGCGCTGGATGAAGGAGCGGCGCTGCTCGACGTCGTCACCCATGAGGATCGCGAAGGTCTCATCGGCGTTCGCGGCCTCATCGAGGGTGACCTGCTTGAGGATGCGGGAGGAGGGGTCCATGGTGGTCTCCCACAGCTCGTGATCGTTCATCTCGCCCAGTCCCTTGTAGCGCTGGATGCCTCCTTCCTTGGGCAGGCGGTGACCGGCGTCAGCGCCCGCGGCGAGGAGCTTGTCGCGCTCGGCGTCGGAGTAGGCGAACTCGTGGTCCGCGTTGGACCACTTGAGGCGGTACAAGGGCGGCATCGCGATATAGGTGTGCCCATGCTCGATGAGGGGACGCATGTAGCGGAACAGGAGTGTGAGCAGGAGGGTGGCGATGTGCTGGCCGTCGACATCGGCGTCGGCCATGATGACGATCTTGCCGTAGCGCAGCTTGGCAAGATCGAAGTCCTCGCCGATACCGGTGCCGAAGGCAGTGATGAGGCTGCGGATCGTGTCGGATGACAGCGCGCGGTCCAGGCGGGCCTTCTCCACGTTCAGGATCTTGCCGCGGATCGGCATGATGGCCTGGTGCTCGGGATCGCGCCCGCCCACGGCGGAGCCTCCCGCGGAGTCCCCCTCGACGATGAAGATCTCGCAGTCGGCGGCGTCGCGGCTCGAGCAGTCGCGCAGTTTGCCGGGCATGGAGGCGGATTCCAGGACGCCCTTGCGGCGCGTGGCCTCACGGGCCTTGCGGGCGGCCACCCGGGCGGCCGCCGCCTGGAGGGCCTTGGAGATGACGGACTTGGCGTCCGCGGGGTGGGAGTCGAGCCAGTCGCCGAGCTTGGCGTTGACGGTCTGCAGGACGAAGGTGCGCGCCTCGGTGTTGCCGAGCTTGGTCTTCGTCTGGCCCTCGAACTGCGGCTCGGAGAGCTTGACGGAGATGACGGCGGTGAGGCCCTCGCGGATGTCATCACCGGTGAGGTTGTCATCCTTGTCCTTGAGCAGGCCCTTGTCCCGGGCGTACTTGTTGACCAGGGTGGTCAGCGCGGTGCGGAAGCCCTCCTCATGAGTACCGCCCTCGGTAGTGTTGATGGTGTTGGCGTAGGTGTGGACGGACTCGGAGTAGGCGCTCGTCCACTGCATGGCGATCTCGAGGCTGATGGCCCGGGCGCCCTCGAGGACGGTCTCGGCCTCGAAGTCGATGATCTCGGGATGGACGAGCTCAACCTTCTTGGACTTGTTGAGGAAGGCGACGTAATCGCGCAGCCCGTTCTCGTAGCAGAAGGTGTCGGAGCGGTGCCCCTTGACGGGCACCGGAGCCTCATCGCTCGGTTTGACCTCGTCCCCGGCGATCTCGTCACCCTCCTCGACGGCACTGGGGCGCTCGTCCCTCAGCGTGATCCGCAGCCCCCTGTTGAGGAAGGCCATCTGCTGGAAGCGTCGGCGCAGCGTCTCGTAGTCGAAGTCGACCGTCTCGAAGATCTCGGGGTCGGGGTAGAAGGTCTGCGTTGTGCCGGTGGCGTCGGTCTCCTCACCCCTGACGAGCTCGGTGATGGGACGGCCGCCGTCGGCGAAGGACATGCGCCATACGTATCCCTGACGGCGGATCTCGGTATCCACACGGGTCGACAGGGCGTTGACGACGCTGATACCCACGCCGTGCAGGCCGCCGGAGACGGCATAGCCGCCGCCGCCGAACTTGCCGCCGGCGTGGAGGATCGTCATGACGACCTCGACGGTGGGCCTGCCCTCGGTGGGGTGGATGTCCACGGGGATGCCGCGGCCGTTGTCGACGACGCGCACCCCGCCATCGGCGAGGATCGTGACCTCGATGTGATCGCAGTAGCCGGCCAGGGCCTCGTCGACGGAGTTGTCGACGACCTCGTAGACGAGGTGGTGCAGGCCCCGCTCGCCGGTGGAGCCGATGTACATGCCCGGACGCTTGCGCACGGCCTCCAGTCCCTCCAGGACCGTGATGTCGGAAGCGCCGTAGTCCGCGGATCCCGCAGTCGCGGGCGAGGCGGGCGTCGCCGGGTGGGTTTCCACCTGGGGCGATGCCACACCGGCGGAGCTGGATTCGGGCACAGAGTTCTCAGAGGCGTCCTGGTCGGGCACGTGTTTGCTGCTCCTCAGTTCTCGCGCCCGCAGTGCGGGCGGGCCGGGCGGTGCGCGGCGGTGGCCCCGCCGCGTCGCCGGGACGGTCGTCGGCATTCCGCTCTCACAGGGCTCTCCTGGGAGGCGGGGTCCCTCCGTGGGGAGGGGTACGTGTCAGCGCCATCAACGCCTTCGACGCGACATGGGCTTGTCCGAGGCGATCTTATCGCGAAACCGTTCCTGAGCCCGACCTCAGGGGGCCTAGCGGAGCGTGCCGGGCGTCACCCTCGGAGATGGGGCGTGCCGAGTGGCCCTGGGGCAAGGGCCTCGGGGCGCGATCGTGGCAGCCCCTGCGGCGCTCAGCCGTAGGTATCACGGGGACCGCGCCCGCCCCGCACGGGGAAGCGGCCATGGCGCCAGGTGGGTCCGGCCGGCCCCAGCACGTGGACATCGACGGCAGCGCCACCCGCCTCCTCACTGATGCGCCGCGCAATCGTGGGCATCATGAGCCGCAACTGCTGCGCCCAGCTGGAGGATGAGGCCCTGATGGTGATCCTGCCGGGTTCGAAGGACTCCACGCGCGAGTGCTCGGCGATGGACCGGCCGACGATCTCCTCCCAGCGGGCGGCGATGCCGGCCACTGCGAGCATCCCCGCCCACCCCTTGCGTTCGACCATGCGGGCGAGGTCTTTCTTCGCGGTTCGCGGGTCGAAACGGCTGGGGCCGGGACGGCCGCGATCGGCGGCCAACCCGGGCGCGCGATTCGTCCAGTCCTCGCTCCCGGGATCACCGCCCCGGCCACCGTCGATGCCGACGCGGTGCCGGGGAGCGTCCCACGGCGCAGGATCATCCGCCCCCGCGCGCCCGCTGGAGCGCGCAGGGGCGCGCATCTGGCCGCGCTCGAATGCGGAGGCCCGCACGCGGGACAGGGCTCGCGAGGCGAGGCTCGCGCCGTCCCCGGCGGAGCCGGTCCCGCTTCCCCCGAGGTGGTGTCCGTCCTGGTTTCCGGCCTCCCGTGCGGGCTCAGTCACGGGTCACCTCCGATCCAGCCACGCGGAATCGCACTCCGGCCAGGCCCTCCGGCACGTCGGCGTCGACGGCGGCCGTGACCAGCACCTGCTGAGCGCCGGCCACCATGGCGGCCAGGGCGGCGCGGCGCCCGTCATCGAGTGAGGCGAACACATCGTCGAGGATGAGGACCGGCTCGCCGTCGCCCCCGTAGGCATCGACGTCGTGCCGGAGCATCTCGTAGGAAGCCAGGCGCAGTGCCAGCGCCAGCGACCATTGCTCGCCGTGGGAGGCGAAGCCCTTGGCGGGCAGGGAGCCCAAGAAGAGGGAGAGGTCGTCGCGGTGGGCGCCCACGAGGTTGGCGCCGCGCTCGATCTCACGGGCGTGGAGCCCGCCCATCGCCGACTCCAGACGGGCGGACACCGCCGCGGCATCGGCGAGTCCGCTCTCGGCGGTCAGCGCCTCCTCCCACGCCGGTCCGGGCTCGGGGTCGATGGCGCCCTCATGGGCCAGGAGGCTGGAGCGGTACGCGAGGCGCGCCTCGGACTGATTGTCGGAGACGGCCTCATAACAGGACTCGACCCAGGGACGCAGGCGCTGGACCACCTCGATGCGCGCGGCGAT
This sequence comes from Actinomyces gaoshouyii, assembly GCF_002076915.1. NCBI lineage: Bacteria > Bacillati > Actinomycetota > Actinomycetes > Actinomycetales > Actinomycetaceae > Actinomyces > Actinomyces gaoshouyii. The sequence goes on along the minus strand of NZ_CP020468.1, from coordinate 3,959 downwards.
GAGCCGTGAAGCAGCGGCGGCGAGCTGGGCGTCCCAGACCTCCAGGGTGGACATCATCGATTCGATGGAGGAGGAGGCGCCCCGGCCCCGGTGGGCGCGCGCCGAGCGCAGGAGGCTCGCGCGCTGGGCGAGGATCTTGTCGTGCTCGAGGCGCACCCCGGCGAGGGCGGGGCGCAGCATGACGGCGAGATCGTCGAGGAAGCGGCGTCGCACCCCGGGCTCGTCGCGCACGAGGGCGAGGTCCTCGGGCGCGAAGACGACGGTGCGCAGTATCCCGGCGAGGTCCCGCGGCCGGCAGGCACCGCGATTGAGGCGGGCGCGGTTGGCCCTGCCCGCGATGATCTCGATCTCGATGACGCTGGGGCGCTCGCCGTGGACCACCTTGGCCCGCACGACGGCGCCACCGGGCTGCTCGCCGTCATCCGCGCGCCGCACGAGGGCCCGATCAGCGCCCACGCGATGGCTGCTCAGCGTGGACAGGTAGGCGATCGCCTCGACGAGGTTGGTCTTGCCCTGCCCGTTGGGGCCGATGAACGCGCTGATGCCCGGTTCCAGGCCCACCACGAGGTGCCGATAGGACCTGAAGTCGTCGAGTGCCAGGTCGGAGACGTACACAGCGGTGCGCGAGGACGGCGCGAGAACGTTGTTGGGGCCTCGCGCCGGGTCAGGCGCCGAAACGGATCGGCATGATGAGGTAGCGGAAGGAGGAGTCCTCCTCGCCGCCGATCGCGCTCATGCCGGTCAGGACCGCGGGCTTCGAGGCGTGGGTGAAGTCGAGGCGCACGTAGGGATCGGAGATGGCCCCGAGGCCGTCGAGGAGGTAGCCGGGGTTGAAGGCGGTGGCGATGTCCTCGCCCTCCAGGTGCGCCACGATGCTCTCGGAGGCCTGGGCGTCATCGCTCTGACCGGCCTCGAGCGTAAGGGTCCCTTGGGTGAACGACATGTGGATCGGGGTGGAGCGCTCGGCGACGAGGCTGACGCGCCGCACCGCGGCCATGAGCTCCTCACGCCCGACGGTGGCGTGGATGAGGGTCTGCTCGGGGAAGAGGCGCAGCACCGGGGGGTAGTCGCCGTCGGTGAGCAGGGACGTGGTGCGGCGCCCGCCGGCCTCGAAGCCGATAAGGCCCGAGGAGGTCCCGCCGCCGTCGGACAGGGCGAGGGTGACGTCTCCGGAGGAGGTGAGCGACTTGGCCACGTCGGACAGTGTGCGCGCCTTGAGCAGGGCGGTGGTCTCCAAGGAGGAGTCCGACGGCGTCCAGGTCATCTCGCGCACGGCGAGCCGGTAGCGGTCAGTGGCCATAAGGGTGAGGGCATCGCCCTGGACATCGACCTGGATGGAGGTCAGCAGCGGCAGGGTCTCGTCGCGGGAGGCGGCGATGGAGACCTGGGCGACCGCCTGGGCGAGGTCGTGAGCGTCGATCGTGCCGGCGGCCTGGGGCATGGGGGGCAGTGCCGGGTAGTCATCGGCGGCCATGGCGGCTAGGGAGAAATGCGAGGAGCCGCAGGTGACCATCACCTTGGTGCCCTCGAGTTCGAGGTCGACCGGCTTGGCGGGCAGGGCCTTGGCGATGTCCGCCAGTAGGCGCCCGGAGACGAGGACGACGCCCTCGGTCTCGATGTCGGCCGGCACCTCGCAGTGGGCGGAGACCTCATAGTCGAAGGAGGCCAGGACGAGTGTCGATCCGGAGGCTTCCAGCCGCACGCCGGCCAGGACGGGCACGGGCGGGCGGGCGGGAACGGAGCGGGCTGTCCAGGTGACAGCCTCCGCGAGGACATCGCGGTCGACCCTGAGCTTCACTGTGGCCCCCTGAGGAGAGTGCGGACAAACAACATCGGCGAGTGTAGACGGTTTGCGCCTGGCGCACGAGGCGCCTGCTGCGTCGGTCGCACGTCGCATGGCCGGAGGCGCTCGGGCTGGGGGGCCGGGCACCTCGTTGGCCGGTCATGCGATTCGGGTCGGTGTAGTGAGTTGGTAGGTGTTGTAGGAGGTGTGGATCCTGTGGGAAACGCACTTCCGCGCTGGCTGGGCGCCGGTGGGGGTGTGGAATGACAAAGGAGTGGTTCGGTGCCCTGGGGCATGGCAGGGGTGGAGGGGCGCAGCAGCGATCAGGGCCGAGTCACAGCGAGACCCGATGAGCGCCACAGACCGGGGCTCGGCGTCCACCGCGTCGGTGATGTTGTCCACAGGTCTGTCCACAGGCGTGGATCAATGATCAAACATCCCACGAATCACATGAGTCACATAGGCCTCATGATCGTTGGCATACCCCCTATATCCGAGACCGGTCGAAATGATGATCGAAACCGGTTCGGAGGGTGCGGTGACGGCGCCAGCGCTCCGTTTCACATGCGGGTCTGTGGATGGAGGACCGGTCTCGCTCCTATTTTCGACCGGTCTCGACGAGAGATCAGTTCTGCTCCAGGGCCGCCTGCTTGATGCGGCTGGTCATCTCGGTGACCTGATTGAAGGTGGAGCGGCGCTCGGCCATCTGCTGGCGGATCTTCTTGTCCGCGCTCATGACGGTGGTGTGGTCGCGTCCGCCGAACTCCCGGCCGATCTTGGGCAGGGAGAGATCGGTGAGCTCGCGGCACAGGTACATGGCGATGTGGCGCGCGTGGACGATGAGGCGCGAGCGGTTGGCGCTGCACAGGTCGTCCACGGTGATGCCGAAGTAGTCCGCCGTCTGCGCCATGATGAGGGGGGTGGTGATCTCCTCGCTGGCGGGGTCGGAGATGATGTCCCGCAGGACCATTTCGGCCAGGGTCTGGTCGATCGTCTGCTGATTGAGCGAGGCGAAGGCGGTCACCCGGATAAGGGCGCCCTCGAGCTCGCGGATATTGGTGGTCACCCGGGAGGCGATGTACTCCAGGACGTCCATGGGCAGGTCGAGTCCCTCGGCCCGAGCCTTGAGCGAGAGGATCGCCATGCGGGTCTCGAGATCCGGCGGTTGGACGTCGGCGAGCAGGCCCCACTCGAAGCGCGAGCGCAGGCGCTCGTCAAGGTTGTTCATGGCCTTGGGCGGCTGGTCCGCGGTGAGGACCACCTGCTTGCCCGCGGAGTGGAGGGCGTTGAAGGTGTGGAAGAACTCCTCGAGGGTCTGCTCCTTGTCCGCCAGGAACTGGATGTCGTCAACGAGCAGGATGTCGACGTCGCGGTAGCGGCGCTTGAAGGAGTCGAGGCTGCCGTTGTCGCGGTTGTCGCGCACGGCGGCGATGAAATCGGCCGTGAACTCCTCGGAGTTGACGTACTTGATTCGCATCGTGGGGTCGAGCGTGCGCGCGTAGTGGCCGATGGCGTGGAGGAGGTGGGTCTTGCCCAGCCCGGAGCCCCCGTAGATGAACAGGGGATTGTAGGCGCGCGCCGGAGCCTCGGCGACGGCGATCGACGCCGCGTGCGCGAATCGGTTGGAGGAGCCGGTGACGTAGGCGTCGAAGGTGTAGCGCGGGTTGAGGGTCGAGCCGTCAGAGCCCGCGGGCGCCGTGGCGGCGAAGGGATTGGACCCGGTGCTCCCCGTCGAGGATCCGTTCTCACCCATCGCGAAGTCGGTGCGCCCCGCCATGAGGGCCGACGGCATCTGCTGGGCAAGGGGGACGCCCGACGGCACCGATGGTGGGGAGAGGGTCGACGGCGCTGATCCGGCATCGGCCATGGCAGTGGGGTGGACCACCGGTGGCGCGATGGGCGGCGCCGGCGGGGGCACAGGGTCCCCGGAGGTGTCGATCATGACCTCGAAGGGGACCTCCTTGCCCCAGGCGGTCATGAGGGCACGGCCGATGGGGTCGCGGGACTTGTCGATGATGTCCTTGGCGAACGAGGAGCCCGCGACGAGGACCAGGGTGCCATCGACGTCGATGACCCGGGTCATGCGGATGATGGACACCTTGCCCTGGCCGAGCTCGCCCGAGGCCGCGAGGACCTCGAGAGCCGAATGCCACTTGGTGACCGCGTCCTCGAGCAC